>CAVZNA010000006.1:0-460716 GCA_963776585.1 uncultured Actinomycetota bacterium | reverse complement strand
CGGCTCGCCCTGGAGCAGACGCTGGACCAAGAGTCCTAGCAGGACTGCAGCAATTGCGTGCCGCGCGCACAATCGAACACCGCATCGATGAACGGATCGCCCACTTCAGGCTGCCCGCCGCGATTTGAGAGACTCAGCTCATCTGTCGGAGTCGTCACCCAAAGGGTCGCTACGCTCCGTCCGGGACTTCGCCCGAAAGGAGCGGCCCCCTTCGGGGGCAATCCGCCTGACGTGAGATGCCGCAGCGCAATCGATCGGACACGATCGCGGATTAGGACGGTACCCATCCTCACATCGAGACCACCGACGAGCCCGGCGCCGAAGCCCAAGGCGGTCTCGCGATGTATCAAGGTCAGCGGTCGTAACTCCTATGTTAGTCGGGTTGGTAGTGCCGCCGCCCGCGTCCAATCTCGTCTCCGAAAAAGTTGTGGAGCTGACGATGAGGGTCCTCGTTGCGGGTGATCGCGGCTACATTGGAGCTGTTATGGTCCCGTTCCTGCGCGGGGCCGGGCACCAGGTCGACGGGCTCGACGTCGGCCTGTATGAGGGGTGTGACTTCGGAGCCGCGCCAGAGGGCCTCGACGGGCGGCCGGCGCGCGACATCAGGGACGCCGAGGCGAGCCAGCTGGCCGACTACGATGCGGTGATCTGTCTGGCCGCGCTGTCCAATGACCCGGTCGGTCACCTCAACCCGGCGGCGACGCACTCGATCAATCACGAGGGGACGCTACGCCTGGCCCGGGCCGCAAAGCAGGCCGGCGTCGAGCGCTTCTTGTTCGCGTCCTCGTGCAGCCTGTATGGCGCGGCCGGTTCGCAGGCTGTGGCCGAAGACGCGGAGCTGTTTCCGGTCACGCCCTATGGCGAGACCAAAGTGCTGGCCGAGCGTGACCTGTCGCTGCTGGCCGATGACGCGTTCAGCCCGACCTACCTTCGCAATGCCACCGCCTTCGGCGCCTCCCCGCGGCTACGCCTCGATATTGTCGTGAACAACCTCACCGCCGTCGCGATGACCACCGGTCAGGTGCGCCTGGAAAGTGACGGGTCGCCCTGGCGGCCGCTAGTGCACATCGAAGACATCAGCCGGGCGTTCCTTGCCGTACTCGAGGCCCGGCGTGAGCTGGTACACGACGAGGCGTTCAACGTCGGCCGCCTCGAGGACAACGTGCAGGTCAAGGACATCGCTGACCTAGTTCGCGACGCGGTGCCAGGTTCAAGGGTATCGCTCGCCGAAGACGCCGGGCCGGACCTGCGCAACTACCGCGTCGACTTCTCCAAGCTAGCCGGGACCTTCCCCGATCTGAACCTGCGCTGGAGGGTGCGAGACGGCGTCAACGAGCTCGTCGGAGCCTACGCCAGGCATGGCCTGACCTACGACGACTTTATGTCCGCGCGCTTCGTCCGCCTGCGCCGGATCCGTGAGCTGGTTTCGGCCAGCCTCGTTGATGAGATGCTGCGCCGCCAGACCACCGAGCCTTTCCCGAAGCCGGGCGCAGAGATCGTACATGAGGCACGTTAATGCCCAAATGCTCGGGCAGCCGCGTGGCATTGTCACGCACGGCGTTATGAGCTGGATCGTGCTTGAGGCGATCAATCAGAACGACTGTCACCGCCCTCCTAATCTTGACTCTGTTCGGGATCTTGGTCGCTGTGGCTTAGTGGCTGACGCCGTAAGTTCGTCGGGGTCATGGTTCGGGTTTGTGTCCGGGCGCTGCGAGGTGGACGGTGCAGGCGGTATCGAGGGCCTCTTGAGGGGTGCCGATCGGGAGTCCGGTGCGCAGCACGGCGTCTTGGTAGCGGTCGTGGGCGGCTGAGTAGATCGCAAAGCCGAAGGAGTGGGCCGAGCCGCCGTAGCGGAGCCGGAACAGCGGGATCTGCTGGCCGTCGCGGAGCACGCCGGTGATGTAGGCGAAGCTGCCGTGGTACCGGGCCCGGACCCTGGCCAGCTGCGGCCAGTTCTTTTCGGCGTGATCCAGCAGCCGCAAGGTGATTGAGCTGCGGGTTGATTCCGGGATGGCGGCATGCGCCCCATCATGCCGCGCGGCGATACCGGTCCTGGTTATGATCCCGTGCCCGGGAGCGGATTACGTCGCTGTGATCTGGCCTGGGGGCTGCCATGCCGCTGCCTGGTGCTGTGCCGGTCGTGCTGAGCGCCGGCGAGCGCAGGACCTTGAACAAGCGCGTCCGGGGGGCGAAGACCGCTTACCGGGACCGGCTACGCGCGCAGATCGTGCTGGCGGCGGCGCGCGGCCGGGACAATGCCCGGATCGCCGCGGACCTGCGGATCAGCGTGGACACCGTGCGCAAATGGCGGGGCCGGTTCGCTGCCCGCGGCCTGGATGGGCTGGCTGACCTGCCCCGCTCGGGGCGGCCGCGCCGGATCAGTGAGCTGACCCGGGCCGCGGTGGTCGCGCTGGCCTGCCAGCTGCCCGCCGCGACCGGGATCCCGCTGTCGCGCTGGACCGGGCCGGAACTGCTGGCCGAGATCACCAAGGCCGGGGCGTGCGGTGAGCTGTCGGTGTCCTCGGTGCTGCGGATCCTGGCCGAGCACCCGGTCAAGCCCTGGCAGTACCAGTCGTGGATCTCCCCGCGCGCCCCGGACTTCGCCGCGAAAGCGACCGTGATCTTGGACCTGTACCAGGGGTTTTACCAGGGCAAGCGGCTGCGGCCCGCCGACCGCATCCTGTCCGTGGACGCCAAGCCGTCCATCCAGGCCCGCGGCCGCTGCTACCCCACCGCCCCGGCTGCGCGCGGCAAGGCCGTCCGGGTCGAGCACGAATACGTCCGGCACGGTGCCCTGGCCCTGCTGGCCGCGCTCGACGTGCACACCGGGAACGTGTTCGCCGCCACCTCGGCTGCCACCGGGATTGCCCCGTTCACGGACCTGATGGGGGAGGTTATGAGCTTGCCGGAGTACAAGGATGCACCCCGGGTGTTCGTCATCGTGGACAACGGCTCCGACCACCGCGGCCAGGCCGCCATCAAGCGGCTGCACGACGCCTGGCCGAACGCCATCATGATCCACACCCCGGTCCACGCCTCCTGGCTGAACCAAACGGAAATCTTCTTCTCCATCATCCAGAAGAAAGTCCTCACATCCAGCGACTTCGCCAGCCTGGAGGAACTCGCCGGCACCCTGCTCGCATTCGTGGACCGCTACAACCAGACCGCCCGGCCGTTCAACTGGAAGTTCACCGCCGCAGACCTGGCCCGGCTCCTCGACCGGATCAGCGCCCATGAGCACGCTGCTCCGCAACCAGCCGAACTACCGGAGGCCGCTTTTTCCCCGGAGTTCAGCCGGACTGAGGGATTGCGGGCGGGAACTGAGGGGTCTTCAGTCTTCGTGAGCGCTTCCGGGCCTTGGGTTCGGGGGGATTCCTGCCGGGTTCGGCTGCTCGGCTGGGGTCTGGAGGAGCTGCCGGGCGCTGGATGCGTAGCGGACGGCGGTGCCGGGGTCCAGGCCGAAGGTGGCTGCCAGGTGCAGCGGGTCGGCGCCGGTGGCCAGGGCTTCCTCGAGCTGGCGGTCGGCGCGCAGCGCTTCGATGGTGGCGGCGTGGCCGCGCAGGGCGGAGTTGACCCAGGTCCTGCTGGCCGGCCCGGTGCCCAGGGCGGTCTGGGCGTTGATGAGCAGGTGCGGGTTGGCGGTCACGGGCCATCTGGCGCGGCGGACCTCCAGCCAGGTGCGGAGCAGGCGGGCGGTGAGGTCGTCCAGGGGGCGGGGCCGGCCGTTCAGGAGCAGCCGGCCGCTGCCGGGGTCGGCGTCGCGAAGGAGCAGGGCGCAGATCGTGCTGCTGCGGGCCGCGTGAACGGCGGCCAGGGCCACGATGAGCCGGGCGGCCGGGGTAGCGGCAGCGGCGACGGCGTTGTCGATGTCGTCCTGGCCCAGCGGCTGCAGCACGGTGGAGGACAGCCGGCGGCCGACCTTGATGCCCTGGGCGGGGTTGCGGAAGATCACGCCGGCCGAGAGGCAGAACTTAAACAGCGAGCGGAGGGCTACCAGGGTGTTATGGCGTTGTGATCCGCGCAGGGGGCGCACGTGGTCCTGGATGTCGTCACGGGTGACCTCCCGGAGGTGGTGATAGCGCGCCGACCAGTCCAGCAGCGCGGGCAGTGCTTTGCGGCATTGGGCGAGCTCGCCGCGCCAGCCGGCGATCAGCATCGCGGCCTGGGCCTGGCTGGGAGGGATCCGCAGCGCGGCGTCCTGGCTGCCCCGCGGCCGGTTCACCTCATCGGCCGGGCACGCCACGACCTGTCCGGTCATCTGGTGGATCTCGACCTTGTGCCGCAGTTCCAGGAACAGGAAATAGGTCTTCAGCGCCTGCGCCCGGGCCAGCCTGGTGCCCCTGGCCGCGCCGCGCAGCACCTGCCCGAAGTAGGCGTCTGCGTCGGCGGGCTGCATCGTCCACAGCGGACGGCCCAGCCACGTCCTGACCTGCTCCAGGTGGATCACCTCGCCGGCGATGGTGCTGTCGGCCAGGCCCGCCGCGGCCCGCGCCAGGACAAGCCCGGCCAGCGTGTCGGTCTCGAACGCGGCGAGCTCGTCAGGCCCGGCCGGGGCGCGCGCCTCGCGCAGATCGTGAACGACCGCAAGCGCCACCCCGCACCACCTGGTTTCATGTGACCCGAAAGAATAACGAGAAACACGATAGGCCCTCAGGAAACATGAAGTACGCTCAACCACAGAACCTACCTGCGGTCACGCCGGAACACCCAGGTCCAGGGCCGACACGGGAGAGAAGCCGCCCCGGAAACTCAAGGATTGTTGGGTGTGACGACCCTCGACGAACTTCCGGCGTCATCCACTTAGATCTCCGGAAGGTGCGAGCGGCAGGTCCTGTGACGTGCTGGTTTTCCCGCGCAAAAGCTCTGCGAAATTGTTAAATGCCTGGTAGGGTGCTGGCATGCGGGCAGTGACGCGGGCGATGCTGGAGGACATGCCTGATCCCAGCAATCTTCACCTGGAGCGGTCCGGGGGCCGGTGCCTGGTGATGGTGGGGTCCGCGGTGCTGGCGGAGTACGCCGAGTCCGATGCGGTGATGCGGAACTTCGCCGTGACGGTGGTGCGGCGGGCCGGGTTTCCCGGGACGCGGGTCGCGGAGGTGTTCGGCCTGTCGGCGGCGTATGTGTCGACGCTGCACGCGGCGGCGCGGCGGGACGGGTCGGCGGCGCTGGTGCAGCATGCGGGGCCGGGCCTGCTGCTGAAGCTGGGCCGGGAGGACCGGGAGCAGGCCGCGGCGTGGCGGGCGGCCGGGGTCAGCGACAGTGAGATCGGGCGGCGGCTGGGGGTGGCGGGCACCACCGTCGGGCGGCAGCTCGGGCCGCGGGACCAGCCCGGGGAGCCGCGGGCGGGCGAACGGGACGCACGGCAGGATCCGGGTGAGCCGCTGATCAGCGAGGCAGACGTCCGGGCCGCTGCCGCGGATGAGGCCGGGACCGCTGACGAGCCCGGCCCTGCCGGCGAACCCGCTTCTTCTTCTTCTCTCCTCCTCCTCCTGCTGGTGGTGGCGGCGCGGCTCCTGCCGCCGGGGCCGGGGCTGCGGGCGGTGCCGGAGGCGGGGGTGGCGGGCTGGTGCCGGCGTCTCGGCGGGGGGATCGCGGAGGGGCGGGTGCGGTCGCGGTATGCGGGGGCGATGCTGCTGCACGCGTTCGCCGCGCAGGCGGACGCCGGCCAGATCCTGGCCGCGGCGGCGGGCGGCGAGCCTGCTGGCGTGGCGTTGCTGGCGGCCGTCAGCGCCTGCTTCGGGCTCGGGGCCGTGACGACGGAGCAGGTCAAGCACCTGGCTGCGGCCGAGGCCGGTCCGCTGGCCGGGCTGGTGATGCTGCCGGAGCTGCGGACCCTGCGGCCGAAGCTGGCCGCGATCGCCGACGGGACGGACCCGCTGAAGATCCAGCAGCTGTTCGCCTCCGCCATGCTGGCCGCGGACCCGGTGACCTCCGGCGTGTACTACGTCGATGACCACTTCGTCCCGTACACCGGCGCCCGGCCGGTGGCGAAAGGCTGGAATAACAAGCGGGGCCGGGCGGAGCGGGGCCGGGCGGATACGCACGTGACCGCGCATGACGGGCGGGCGGTGTGCTTCGTGTCCGGGGAGCCGTCCGGGCTGAGCGTCACGCTGCCCAAGGCGCTGGCGGGGCTGAAGAAGGCCGTCCCGGCCGGGACGAGGATCATGCTCGGGTTCGACCGCGGCGGGGCATACGCGCAGGTGTTCCGGCACTGCCGCGAGCAGAAGGTGCACTGGGTGACCTACCGGCGGGCGCCGCTGGCCGTCCCGGCCATGCTGCCGGTCATCACCACGATCACCTCCGGCGGCCGGGCCCGCCAGATCGCCTGGGCTGAGGAGACAGTTCAGCTCGAGGACTACGGCGAGGCCCGGCAGATCACCTTGTTCGAGCACGGCAAGGTCGCGCTGCAGATCCTGACCTCGGACTTTGACGCGTGCCCGGCGGAGATCCTGGCCTGGCTGAAGTCGCGGTGGCGGGAGGAGAACTTCCTGAAGTACGCCAGCGAGAACTACGGGATCGACAAGATCTGCGACTACGCCGCCGGCATCGAGGTGAACACCAAGCTGACGGACAACCCGGCCCACCTGCGCCTCGGTGCCGCCGGAGCGGCACAGGATCGCACGGCAACCGTTTCCCGACCCTCCGAGCGCCTGGTGAGCGTGTGATCATCCTGCAGATCTCCCCCGAGTTCTCACCAGGGACGGGGGTCGGGGGTGTTGCTTATGCCCTGGAGAAGGAGTGGCTGTCCAAGGGCCACGACGTCCGACGGTTCGGCGTCGAGGAGGCTGGATGTGCCTGGCTCGACGGTTCGGCCGGCGGACTGCGCGGTCGGGTGCAGCACGCCGCCAGAGTGGTCTGGTTCTCCAGCGTCGGAACGTTCCGCGCTCGGCGCGCCGTGCGGAGGTTGCCGCTGGAGGCCGTCTCGATCTGCCACAACGACGCCCTCGCCGGTGATGTCTACGTCAACCACGGGGTGCTGACCTCCGCCATGAAGGCCCGGGGGGGCTACGCGTGGCGGATGGTGCGCAACCCCCTTCACCTGTTCACCGCCTCCAGGGACGTCTACCGCTACCGATCCGCGACGCACCAGGCCGTCGTGAGCCTCAGCGAGGCCGACCGGCTCACGCTGCTTCGGGACTACCGGCTGGATCCCAGCAGGGCCGTCGTCATCCCCAACGGTGTTCCCGTGGAGCACTTCACGCCGGCCACGGATGAGCAGCGCACCTCCACTCGACAGGCACTCGGGATCCCCCGGGATGGACGGGTGGCCGCGTTCATCGGGCACGAGTTCGACCGCAAAGGTCTGCCCGTCCTGCTGGCTGCGGTGGCTGACCTGCCCGACCACCACGTCATCGTCGTAGGCGGCACCCCCGCCCAGATCGAGGCTCAGCGCACTGTGCTGACCAGCGGCGTCTCGGCCCGCGTCCACTGGTTGGGTCGCGTCCCCGACCCCCGTGAGGCGCTGGCGGCTGCGGACGTCCTCGTGCTGCCCAGCGCCTATGAGGCCAACCCGCTCGTCGTGCTGGAGGCGCTCGCCTGCGGTCTTCAGGTGGTCGTGACGCCGGTGGGTTCGATCCCTGAGATGTTGGCCAACGACTCGGTCTCTCGCGTTGTAGAACGCACCGTTGAGGGCGTGCGATCCGGACTGTCCGCTCTGGCACGGCTCGATCTTCGCCGGCCGGAGGTGCAGGACCTGGCAAGGGCCCGCGCGCTCGCAGCGCACGTGGGATGTCGTCGCGGTGTCATACCTGGACCTGTTCGACCGCGTGGTCGTGGCGCGAGGAAGGCCGAGGTGAAGGTTACCCATGTCATCCGGTCGGACGGCTTCGCCGGGGTCGAACGCCACGTGGCGACCCTCGCCAAGGCCCAGGCTGCGGCGGGACACGAGGTGCAGGTCGTTGGTGGTGACCCGGCCCGTATGGCCCCAGTCCTAGCCTCCGCGGGGGTTCGGTCGCTGCCGGGTGACACGCTGCCCGAGGCAGCGGGGCAGGTCCGCCGTCACGCACGGCACGCGGACATCGTGCATGCCCACATGACTGCCGGTGAGCTGACAGCCGTGCTCTCCACGCGAGCCCCCATCGTCGCCACGAGGCACTTCGCCCGCCGCCGCGGAGCCGCGGCCCCGGGCAGGATGGCGGGCCGTCTGATCAGACGCCGGGTGCGGGCCCAGATTGCTATCAGCCACTACGTCGCATCTGCCGTCGACGGTCCTTCGGCGGTCGTCTACCCCGGCATCGAGGTGGTCGATCGCGACGCAGTGACTCGCCGCCCGGTGGTTTTGGTCGTCCAGCGGCTGCAGCCCGAGAAGAGCACGGACGTAGCGCTTCGGGCCTTCGCTGAGGGGGCGCCTGAGGGTTGGACGCTGGAGGTCCTCGGCCGAGGACCGGAGATGCTCATGCTGCAGAGCCTCGCCGACGAGCTGGGCATCAGCGCCCGGGTGTCGTTCTTGGGGTTTCGCGACGACGTGTCGGACGCGTTGCTCACGTCCGCGGTGTTGTTGGCACCGTGCGCGGTCGAAGGGTTCGGACTGAGCGTCCTGGAGGCGATGGCGCACGGACTCCCCGTCGTGGCGAGCCGAGCCGGCGCCCACCCAGAGACGGTCGGCAGGGCGCCTCACGCCAGGCTCTTCGACCCCGGTGACTGGCGAGAAGCTGGTGCGCTGCTCTCGGAGCTGATCGCCGATCCCGAGGCCCGCGCGATGTACGGGGCTGAGTTGAGAGGCGTGCAACGGTCGACCTTCACCCCGGAGGCCCAGGCCGATGCCACGGAGGCCGTCTACCGAGGGGTGCTCCGGTGACGGACCTGGTGGTGATCTCTCTCGAAGTGTGGGACGAGGTCTGGCGTCGCAACCAGCACCTGGTTTCGGGTCTGCTCCGGACTGGCGCGGTCAGACGGGTCCTCTTCGTCGAGCCACCCATCGACACCCTGCACGACCTTGGAGCGGTCGACGGCCGCGATCGGTGGACGTCGGACTACGGCGCGTTGACCTTCCGGGGACCACACCAGGCCAGTTGTGGGCCCTCCGCCCCCGCAAGCTGCTGCCCCGTCGTGTCGACCCACGTGGAGACCGCAGGCGTGCCCGACGTGTAGCATCCGCCGCCCGCCGGCTAGGCATGAGCAGCCCTGTCCTTTGGGTCAACGACCCCGGCGGCGCCGAAGTGCTCTCGGTGACCGGCTGGCCGGCCCTCTACGACATCACCGATGACTGGCTCCAGGCCGACCGCCCGGCGGCCGAGCTCGCCCGCGTTCGGCGCCAGGAGCAGGACCTGCTGGAGGCCTGCGACGAGGTGGTGGTGTGTTCTCCCGCCCTGCAGCGCGCGAAGTCGTCGCAGCGCGGGTGTGGTCGTCATTCCGAATGCCGTCGACCTCGACGCCTACCGCACCCGCGCGCCTCGGCCCGCAGATCTGCCGGAGGGTCCGGTGGCGCTCTATCTCGGCACGGTCCACCGCGACCGTGTGGCGTCGACCTGTGTGTCGCCACGGCGCGCCACCTCGCCGCTGCCGCTACGTCTCGGCCAGGTGCTGCGCTGGTGCTCATTGGCCCGACCCCCTTGCCGCCGGGTGACCTGTCAGCCCTCCGTGGGGCCGGTGTCCACGTCCTCGGTCCGCGTCCGAGCGCGGACGTGCCGGCCTACCTCCAGCACGCGGACGTCCTGCTCGTCCCACACGTGCTCACGCCGTTCACGGCCTCTCTCGACCCGATCAAGGCCTATGAGTACCGTGCGGCACGTCGTCCGGTGGTGTCGACGCCGGTGCCGGGCTTTGTGGACACCCCTGACCCGTTGGTGACGATGCGTCGACCCAGCGGACTTCCCTCAGGCGGTGGGGGCGGCGATCGCCCACCCCACGCCGTGGGAGGCGGACCTCCCCCGGGACATCCCGTCCTGGCAGACGCGCGTCGACTGTATGGCGGACGTGGTCTCAGCGGTCGCCGGTGGACACACCGCATGACCCGCTCGACCGAGATCACGTTCGTCTCGCACACCAACAAGCCGGGAGGGGGCGAGCTGGCTCTTCGCCGCTATCTCGAGGCGACCGGTCTTCCCGTTCGACTCGTGACCATGCAGTCGGGGGGAGTGTGGCAGGGCTGGACCAGATAGTGGTCCACGCCCCCGACATGAGGCGCCTTCGAGCCGCCATTCAGGAGGGCGGGCTCGTAGTCGCGAACTCGATGCGAGCCGCCGCGCTCCTCAGCGCCACGGCCGCTCCACGGCGCACACGTCTCGTCTACTGGGTTCGCGACGGACTAACTGACAGCGCCATGTCCGCTGCTGCGCTGCTCTGACGAAGACTGTCACCGCTCACCGCGTGACGCACTACCTCGCCAACTCGGCGTGGACCGCAAGCACCGTCAGAGAAGCTCTGCATCTGTCCCCCGACGACGTGGATATTGTCTACAGCATGTGCGGGGTGGGAGCGGGCTCGTTGGCCCGACCGCCCAGGAGGGTCGCCGAGTGCTCCCGTGCGGCTTCTCTTCCTCGGGCGGATCTCCCCGTGGAAGGCGCCGGATGTTGCGGTACGAGCGCTCAGGGCACTGCGTCATCTCGGCATCAAAGCGACCCTGACGATCGCGGGGTCAGCCCACTTCGGCGAGGACCGGTACGCAAGGCGCGTGGAGCACCTTGTGGCGCAAGAACCCGACGCGAGGCTCGTCGGGCATGTCGACGACGTCAGCAGGCTTCTCGCAACGCATGACGTCTTGGTCCACTGTTCCACTGTTCCTGAGCCCTTTGGCCAAGTGATCGTGCAGGCTTTGGGCGCGGCGTGTCCGTCGTGGCCACCAACCAGGGAGGACCCCGCGAGATCTTTCAGCCGGGTTGTGGCGCCCTCGTTCCGCCTGGGATCCCCCCGCTGTCGCTGAGGCGGTCAAGACCCTCCTGAGCGACTATCGTCGCCACAGTGCTTCGGCACTTCAACGCGCCGCGGACTTCACCGACGAATCGCCTGCGAGCGCTGATGGCGTTCTCGAAAGGCTCCTGGTCCGCGAATGACAGGGCCATCGGCGACTGCGGGACGCTCGATGACGTCGTCAGCACGTGTTGGCGAAGGCCTGCTGCGATCGAGGAATGCTTGCCGACTCCGTCGAGCCAGACCTGAGGACGATGCTAACCTCGAGCAGTATGAGCCCGATCATCTTCCGGCGTTGTCGGTGATCATCGTCACCTATCGCCGACCTCAATTTCTGTCCAGATGTCTGACCTCATTGTGGGAGCAACACGAAAGTATTCGCCAAGTGATTGTGGTGGATGCTAGCGAGCGGAATGACCACAAGGCCGTTGCCTCGGCCTATGGAGCGGCTACATATGTTCACCGCCCGCAGCTTGCTGGCCACATGACGAGCTCGCGAAACGAAGGCCTCCTTTATGCATCAGGGATGTGATCTCGTTCCTAGATGACGACGTCGTTGTTCATCCCGGATGGGCCGATGCGGTTCGAACTGCGTTCGCAGAGGAAAAGATTGACGCCCTTGCCGGAAGAACGCTGAATCGGGCGCCAGGCGAGGACGAACCGAGGAACCCATCGGGACTCTGACGACTTGCAGGTACTTTGACGTCAGGTTTTGCGGCAGCGAGGGATTCGAGGTGTCGTGTCACGCACGGAATCGGGGCGAACATGTCTTTTGCGCGTGCCGACTCTAAGGCGGCTCGGGGGCTTCCGCGACGACTACCCAGGCACAGCTTGCGTGAGGACACTGATATCTTCCTGCGGATTGCACGTCTGGGCGGAGTCGCCCTGTATGATCCCGCCGCGGCTGTAGACCACCTGCCGGCGCCCCATGTGAAAGGGAGCCGCTTCGACACGCGCTACAAGTTGTATGGCCGGCGAAACCATATGGTCTCTTGCCCGCCACGCAGGCATCGGTTCTCCATTGATCCGACGGTGGGTCGCCATCAGCTCGTCGATGTCCGCGACGCGCGGGGTGTGCGGCGTAGGGCTGAGAGGTTCGGGTCACCGTTCTCGGGCTCGCTTGGGGTTTCGGTGCAGCTGCGTGGCAGGCCCGGCTGAGGCCGCGGACCCGATCCGTCAAGACGACGTCGCCGACCGGATCCGTGAAGCTCTCCTGGTCCGCTCATCGTGAGGACCCATGCCTGTAACAGGCTACCTCGTTCTCAGCCACTGCGACATTGCACAGGTGCAACGGTTCGCTCAAGAGATCGTGCGCCGTAGCCCAGGGGCCAGAGTCCTCATCGCACATGACGACCGTGCGGTTGCCCTCCGGTCTTTATCATCCGCGCATACCGGTCTGGGTGCACGGCTCGGAGACGGACTGGGGTTCGTGGGGACTCGTGCAGGTCACCATCGACGGCCTCAGGCGTCTTCGAGATTGGGCTGACCCCGACATGATCGCACTTGCCTCGGGACAGGATACGTCTGCGGTGACCTGTCTCGGTGGGAGTCGACATTCCTAGAGGGAGGCGGTGGGTGGGTCGGCACGGCCACGCCGCTGGAGTACGCACCTCGGTGGGGGCACCACCGTGGCATCGGCAACGACCACTGGAACCGTTATCACTATCGCTGGGTGGATGTGCCTACTGTCATCGACAGAATCCCCATCGTCGCCCTGCGCCGGTTACTGGCCAGGGCGCGCGAGGGCTTCTTTCTTCGGGTGGAACCCATCATGGCCTACCGCGTGGTTCGGCGTGCCGGACGCCGAGTCGTGGGCATCCGGCGTCGGGCCTCGTGGACTGGCGAGCGACCGGTATACAAGGGTCAGCAGATGTTGGCCGTCGACCGGCGTTTGCTCGACCACCTCCTTGACGCTCTGCAGTCCGGCAGTGACATAGTGAGGCACTACCGCCGGACCGTGATTCCGGACGAATCACTGCTTCAGACGCTTCTGTCGTGGGAGCAAACGCCACGATCTGACATGCTCTTGACGTACATCGGGTGGGACACCAACACAGATGGGGGCCGCTACCTTCACCTCGGTGACCTCGAGGCGATCTTGAGTTCTGGTGCCGCCCTGTGCAGGAAGGTCTCCAGTGGGCAGAGCGGTGTACTCTGTGACGCGCTGGACCGAAGATGGCGCAGATCGGTGGCCGATGGGACGGGATGACCTGGCGAATGCGATCTGCCGCGGTAGCGGCGTTCGGAGTGAGGTGATGGTCGCCGGAGCATGGCGCGCGGCCCCCGGCACCGCGACGTGGAACGGTCCACCAGTTATGCCGTGCGTCATCGCTACGACGCGTTCCCAAACTGGAGGCTCTCGGCATGGATCCTCCTGACGGGCCAGCAGCCCTGAGCTATGCCGTCGTCATTCCTAGCAGAGGCCGACGCGAGATGCTGTTGACGGCACTGGAAAGTGTCTACGCCCAGACTTTGCAGCCAGACCAGGTCATCGTCGTGCTCGATGGGGACACGGACTCTTCCGCAGCCGCCGTTCGGGACGCCTTTCCGGATACAACCCTCGTCATCCATGAGACGTCCCTGGGTCCGGCGCGGTCCAGACTCGATGGCTTCAAGGCGGTGACGGCCGAATGGGTCTGTCTGCTCGATGACGACGACATCTGGCACAGCCACAAGCAGGAGCATGTCGCGGAGTATCTTCGCGAGCACCCCTCGTGCTCTGCGGTGCGATCTGCATTCTGGCAGTTCTCTCGTACGGTGCTGCCACGGAGCTCAATGGGTTTAGGAGTGAGATCTCGGGCCCTGCCCAACGTCCAGAGCTTGAGCGGGCAGCCCGACGCGCCGTCCCCCTGAACGACTTCGCATACCTCCAGATCAGGGGCAAGAGTCTGCCTGCGCTGCTTCGCAAGAACGCGGGAGTGACGTCGTCGACGATGTTCAGGCGAAAGTTGCTAACGCTGGTAGAGGACATCCCGGACGATCTCCGAGCCGGTGAGGATTGGCTCCTCTTTGTCTACATCGCGGTCCATGTGGAGTGGCATCTGGTCCCAGGCCGTTGGTTCTTCTACCGTGTTCACGCCAGTCAGCTCACAACGGACTCGAGCTTCCCGAAGTGGCAGCACAGGTTGAGAGCCTGGTCGTTGGCCTGGGAGAACGCGGGTCGCCCTGCTGGTCTCCGGATCGCCGACTACGCCGACGAGTATGCAGGCGAGGTCCACCGATGGTTCTGGGAGGCGGTCAGGCAAGGGCGTATGCGCGAGAGTGTGCAGATATTTACGGCAGGTAGTGACTTCATCGAGTCCTGGCTTCTACGGCTGTCCATCCTGGTGCCCCCGCCCGTGCGATGGCGGATGCATCCCTTCCTCAACCGTCTTCGGCAGGATCCACGAAACTTGGCTGCGATACCCACCCAGGGCCGCGACGAGATGCTTAGCTGAGGGACCCGAGCTGGACCATGTGAGCGAAGTGACGGTTCAGTCGACGGACCTCGTCGGAAAAGATCCTATGGACTCCACGTAGCCCTCCCGCATGAATACGACGGTGTCTACATGGCGCACTGTGGACAGACGGTGCGCAACGATGACCAGCGTCATGTGGCCGTGAAGGATTTCCTGGATAGCCTCGCTGACCCGGTGCTCGGTCTCGTTGTCGAGTGCTGAGGTGGCCTCATCGAGAACAAGCAACGTGGGCTGCTGGTAGATTGCGCGGGCAATCCCGATGCGCTGCCGCTGTCCACCGGATAGGCGTGACCCTCGCTCGCCGATGGGCGTCTTGAGGCCCGCCTCAAGGGACGCGACCAGGCTAGACACTGTGCACGTTCGATCGCCTCGTTCACCCGGTCGCCGTCGATTTGATCAGGGTTCTGGTCGAAGGCGATGTTCTCGGCTAGAGACGCCTCACGCAGAAACACCTCCTGCGGGACGTAGCCTACGGTCTGTTGCCACGACGAGATGTTGTCCTCAATATCTCGACCGTCAACCAGGATACGACCTTGAGATGGGCGGTGCAGCCCCAGGACAAGGTCGATGAGCGTTGTCTTGCCCGCACCACTGCCACCGACGACAGCCAGGCTCGTCCCGTGAGGAATGTCTAGGTTCACACCGCGAACTGCCGGGACGTCGGTCTCAGGATAGGTGAAACTGACATCCTCAAGAGTCAATCTGTCTGTGAACCTCAGGGCTTGCGCGCCGTCGCGAGGGGGTTCTAGGGCCTGCGCTCGCTCGGCCCTGACCTCGTCAATGATCACATCCAGGAATCCAGCGCCGAACCGCAGGTTGGAGATCTGCGCCATCAAACTCGTGACGGCCGGCAGTGCACGGAGACCCGCAGCGATGAAGAGTGCCAGCAGGCCGAATGCGACACTGCTCTCGGTCTCGGACATCACCACCGCTCCAACCAAGGAGACGCCCACGGCCAGGATGAAGAGGATTTCGAGGAGATAGCGGGGAACGGCTGAGATGAATCCTGCCGTGCGCGCCGCGTAGGCGCCCCGAAGGGATGCCTCCCTGTAGGCATCGATGAAGAATGGCTGGCTCCCTCGCAGTTTGGTCTCCTTGATTCCTCCAAGTGCAGCGAATGCGGTCCTGTAGGCTGCAGAGGAAGCCTCGGCGGCGATTTGACCCGCTGACGCGAAGCGGGGTTTCATCACGTGAAGATCAGAACATGGCAGCGGCCCAGAAGTATGCACCAAGGATGATGCTGGGTAGGGGAGCCGAGATGAGCAAAGCGATGGCGATCGCTACCAAGCCGGGCTACGTTCGCAACCATGGTCATCAGCCCGAACACGGTTGTGCCGTAGAACTGCACGACGGCGTCATTCATCGTGCGGAGGAGTTCTGCGGAACTGCGTCGTGAGACAACGGTGTAGGGTGTTCGCAGAGAATGTTTGGAGTCGCCGAGTAGAGAGTTCCACACGCTTTAGGACTTTGAAGCCCGTGAGCCACCACGTATAGGCAATGGCGCCTAGGTCCTTGAGGATAAAGAGAACCACGACCGATGCCGCCAGAATGACAACGAGTGTGTCCTGGTCCGGGCTGCCGAGCAACTGGTCGACCAGGCGGCCCACCGTCGAACTGTCGCTTCCTCCAGAAGCCAGGGTCACCAGCGGAAGGACCATGGCGATGGCGAGGGTGTCGAGGAGCGAGATGAGCACGGTGGCGACAGTCGCCCAGGCGAGGGTGCGTCGGGTCCGTCGATCGAGTACGAGACGCGTCGCACGCACCGTCTCAACGATGTTCATCAAACCTCAAGATGTGCCTGTCTGGGGTGTCTGCCAATGGCGGAGGTCGGGGCGGCCGCGCGCCTCTCCGACAGTCTAGGAGGACTCGCCGTCCTGGACGGGGCCGGGCCCACGACGGGGGACGGAGTTGCGGAGCGTCCTGCTGCCCGTTCGGCGTGTGCTTCGTAGAGACGGTGCTCCTGGGAAGCCACGGTGGCATGCTGGGCGCATGTCGGCTCCCGGACGCCACAGCGCAGGCGAAAAGCCTCCCGCCCGCTCGCTTGTCAGCCCTCTGACCCACATCCCCGGTGTTTACAGTCACTGATTCGCCGGCGACCGGTAGTGCCCTCATCACCAAGGTGTACGAGCATGCACGGGCGCACGAGGCATCAGGGGGCACCACCTACGTCCTCGTCAACGACGAACGGTCTAGGACTACACCGCCGGGACCGTACGCACCTTCAGCACGGAGGGACGCGAGGGCCCCGGAGTGGTTCACGGCACGCGAGCGGCGGGTTGACACTGCCCTCGGTGCTCTGGTGGGTCGTCGTCCGATGGCCGCCAGGTACTGCGAGCCGGCGTTGCGAGCCGTGCCTCGCGACTCAGAGGCGGTCGTCGTCTACAACCAGCCCGGCCGCGGTCACGACAGCGTGGCGTCGTGGCTTTGCTGGGGCGACGGTCCTCCATCTCGGGCGATGTATTTCGGCACTGGTCCCGGCATGAGATGGCCCGTCTGGCGCATTGGTACGACCTCGTGTTGGCCGTCAGCGAATTCACTGCAAGTGGCATCAACCGCAGGATCGGTCATGAGTGGGTCAAGGTGCTGCGTAACGGCGTCGACACCGAGACGTTCCAGCCGGACCAGGAGGCTGGCCCCGGTGTGCCGACGATTCTATATGTTGGGAACATGGTGCCGCATAAGGGCGCGCACCATCTCCTGCGCGCGGCGGCGCGCTTGGCGGAGCTCGGAATGGACTTCCGTGTCCGCATCGTAGGCTCCTGGGGTCTGTCCCAGTGGGACGATCTGACTCCCTATGAGCTGCAGCTGCGTGAACTAGCCCGCCTGCTGGGGGAGCGGGTGACGTTCCTTCCGTTCACTGACCGTGAGGACCTCCCACAAGTGTTTCGGGAGGCGACGATCTTCTGCATGCCGGCTTGACTGGGACGAGCCGGCAGGTCAGGTCGTCACCGAGGCCATGGCTCCGGGACTGCCGGTTGTCAGTGCTCGGCGGGGAGGCATCCCCGAGTACCTTGGCCCCGACGGGGTCTACGTCGACCCCACCGATCCGACGCGCTCGCGGCGTGCGCGAGCTCCTATTTGGACACACGTGCTCGCCGCAGCACCGAGGCGCAGCGTTGAGGTCCCGCGCTGAGTCGATGTCATGGGGTGGACGCATGTCGAGTTAAATGAATTGCTTAAGGATGTGGGGGCCCGTGAGGGCGCTTGAGAGTCTTGAGCAGGCTGTGAGGAGGAGCGACACCAGGACTCTCTACTCTTCCGCCGCGCCACCATGCCTGCGGGATTGCGGCGCCACTGGCTCTACCTAGGGCATCAGTCCGACCGCTGCGCTTGCGACATCCGCGTCTCTTCACTGAGAAGACGAACTAGGGTATGTATGGTCCAGGACCGCGGAGAGATCATCGCTATGGCGTGCGACAGGATTCGGTCCAAGGAGTATGCGTCACCTCACGGGGGCGCGAGTTCCCCAGACACTATGGATCGGCTCGCACGTTGCCGAGTTCGCATCCTCGTGTACGTCAGCCATGCCAAGCGGCTGGGTCTTGAAGCCAAACTTCTCGAGTGGGCAGATCGTTTTCGGCTCGGGACGTCCGGATGGTGATGCCCGAATCGAGGCGGCAGGGCCATGGATGGAGGAGAGGAACCGGGCGACCGTCGGTGAATGGGGCTACGGCAGAACGCGTCACTTCCTCATCGTCGAGGAACAGCTCAGCCCAACTGGATGCCGATCCGGATCATAAGTCCATTTGAGTTCGGGGGTAAGGTCCACGTATGCAGGTTCGACTGCCCGAGCGTGAAGCCTGGCCGCACGCGTTGGTACGACCGGGGCTGGGACGCCCACGGACTACCGCGACGGTGGGTACGGGCTCGCTGACTCGCTCCCCATGCCGGCGAACTACAGCGACATGCTGGCTGCCGCTGAGCGCCTCGAGGCTCCTTACGACTTCGTCCGAATCCGAGCCGACCCGTACGAAACGAACGGTGTCGTGGTTTTCGGGGAGTTGACGGTCTACCCGGCGGGAGGCCTGAAACGCATGGACCCCCGCCTCGACTTCGAGCTTGGCCAGGCTTGGTCCTTGCCCACCGGCTAGAGCAGGCTCGCCCAGACCGCGGCGTGGCCGTCGGCAGCGCGTTCCCAGGTGTAGAGATGGGCTCTTTGTCGCCCTCGCTCCCTCATCGCGGCGAGGTCCACAGACGAGGAGGCCACCGCGAGCAGCCCCTCAGCCAAGGTGTTCGGATCGGGATCCACGAGGATGCCGGCGTCACCGACGACCTCCGGCAGGGACGACCGGTTGCTGGACACCACAGGAACCCCGGCGGCCATGCCCTCCAGCGCGGGGAGTCCAAACCCCTCGTAGTGAGATGGGACGACGACGCACCCTGCCGCGGCGACGAGTGAGGGCATGGCGGCGTCCTCCACGCGTCCCAGGTGGATGACTCGGGGTAACCCCGCAAACAGAGCTGTTCGACGGTCCGACCGCGGTCCTGCCAGGACGAGGTGCCACTCGGGCAGCCCACGAGATGCCAGTCTCCACGCGGCAGACAGACCCGGCAGGTTCTTGCGGGCAGACGATCCGCCTGCATAAAGAACGAAGGGGCCAGGGATGCCGTGTCTCGCCAGCCACGTGCCGTCCAGCGAGGGGGGGTTGAAGTACCGCTCGTCGACGCCGTTGTGCACGACCGTGACATTCGTCGAGACCGAGGGTCTCCTGAGCCTCTCGGGCCGTGAACTCGGAGACACAGATGACGGCTGCAGCAGACTTCAACTCCTGCTCCGCCGCGGCAACGGAGGGCGACTCGTCCCGGTACCTCCAGGCGACCACGTCGTGAAGGGTGACGACATCGGGTCCTCGTCCGGGGGGGAGCGCCAGATCCATCCGGTGAACCAGTGCATGCCGGCCGTAGATCGACGTTCCGATCAGTTGTCGTGTTCGTGGTGACGTTCGCCCGAGCAGGCCCATGGGAAGGCGGGTCGTCCCTGGCAGCGGAGATCGCAGGGACCGTACGATGACACGATCGACCTGTGCCGGCGCAAGCCGGTTCAACGCTTGGGATGCTCTTGAAGCGATGGCTTCCTGGTAGGCCTGCGCCCCCATGGGCATCGCACTGGCGGCGGTCGCGAGGATGAGGCGCTGCACCGTGTCGCTCCTCATCGAGGTCAAGGGTCGTAGGCTCGGCAGGGTGGAGACCCTCCGGATCGCCCTCGTGGCGAGTTCGTTCGCCCCCTACACCGGGGGTGTCGAGCAGCATACGGCACAGGTTGCGATAGACCTGCGGGCACGAGGACATCAAGTCGAGGTGTGGACCGTGGCCCGGAACGGGGTCGCCATGATCCGGGAGGTCGAAGGAACCACGGTCCGATACCTTCCCGCGCCGTTGCCAGCACGCAGTATCAAGGCCACAGCAGGCTTCATTGCGTCGGTACCCAGCGCGGCGTTTCGTTGGCTGAGGGCTTGGGGGTCGTTTCGTCCGCAAATCCTGCATGTCCAGTGTTTCGGACCGAATGGCCTGTATGCGCACGCCTTGTCCAAGCTCACCCACACGCCGCTGGTGCTGAGCAGTCATGGGGAGACGGACGCAGATGACAACGGCATATTTCAGACGTCGCGCTTGTTACCGACGGGTTTGGGCGCAGCAATCGGATCAGCTGCGAGAGTCACGGCATGTTCGGCTAGCGTGGCAGCCGACCTCAGGGACACCTACGGCGTCGAGGATGTTCTCATCGTTCCAAACGGGGTGTCGGATCTGGAGATCGGCCACGTCGATCAGCGTCGCGGACGGGTTGCCGGCGTAGGCCGGCTGGAGTACAACAAGGGCTTCGATCGCCTGATCCGTGCGATGGCTCTCGTAGAGGCCTCTGACCTCGTACTCGTCGGAGACGGGCGTCAACGGGAGGAGCTGCAGTCTTTGGCTGAGGGGCTCGGTATCTGCGACCGCGTGCACTTCTGTGGTGCGCTTTCGTCCGCCGACACAAGGCGTGTCATGGCCGAAGCTGAGGTGGTCGTGGTTCCGAGCCGCAAGGAGGCCTTCGGGATCGTCGCCCTGGAGGCTTGGTCGGTAGGTACGCCGCTCGTCGCGACCTCGACGTGTGGGCCTGCCCACTTCGTCAAACACATGGTGGACGGGCTACTGGTGGATCCCGCTGACGCGCACGCGTTGGCCCAGATGATCAGCACGGTGCTGGAAGACGAGCAACTCGCCACCGCTCTGTCGGAGGCCGGCCGCGCCAATGTGCCTGCGTACACATGGGTGTCGGTGGTGAACCAGTACGTGGCTGTGTACCTGGAGGTGTTGGGCAGAGTGGGGGGACGCAACGCTGACCTAGCGGGCGGCAGTGCCACTGACTCCTAGGGTGAGGAGCATGCGCTCGCCTTCTCGTGACCGGTGGGGCTGGCTTCATCGGCTCCAACTTCGTGCACTTCTTGGCCGAGCACACTGACGCTCGCGTGACGGTGCTGGACAAGCTGACGTACGCGGCGTCGCCGGAGGCGGTGGACGCGCTGCCAGGGGAGCGGGTCGAGCTGGTGGTCGGTGACATCACCGACGCTGACCTTGTCGACCGCTTGGTCGGTCAGCTCACCGGTGAGGGTGACGCGTTGGTGCACTATGCGGCCGAGTCGCACAACGACAACTCCTTACGAGAACCGGCCCCGTTCGTGCAGACCAACATCGTGGGCACGTTCACCCTGTTGGAGGCGGTCCGCAAGCACGGGGTGCGGATGCATCACATCAGCACCGACGAGGTCTACGGCGACCTGGCGCTGGACGACCCGGAGCGGTTCACCGAGGCCACGGCCTACAACCCGTCCAGCCCCTACTCGGCATCCAAGGCGGGCGCGGACCACCTGGTGCGGGCGTGGGTGCGCTCCTTCGGGGTGCGGGCGACGTTGAGCAACTGCTCCAACAACTACGGGCCGTGGCAGCACGTCGAGAAGTTCATCCCCCGGCAGATCACGAACCTGTTGGACGGGGGGCGGGTCAAGCTCTACGGCAGCGGTGCCAACGTGCGCGACTGGATCCACGCCGACGACCACTCCAGCGCGGTGTGGACCATCCTGGAGAAGGGCCGGATAGGGCAGACCTACCTGATCGGTGCGGACGGGGAGAAGTCCAACCTGGAGGTCGTGCGGTTGATTCTGGACCAGATGGGTCTGGACCCGGACGACTTCGACCACGTCACCGACCGGGCCGGCCACGACCTGCGCTACGCCATCGACTCCACCAAGCTGCGGACCGAGCTGGGATGGCAGCCGGCGTACACCTCCTTCGAGGACGGGCTGGCACAGGACGATCGACTGGTACCGGACCCACGCCGACTGGTGGCGGCCCGAAGAAGGCCGCGATCGAGGCGGCCTACGCCGCGAAGGGCCAGTGACCCGTGGCTGACCTGGCGGTGAGGACCAGCCCGATCCCTGGCCTGCTCGTGGTCGACCTGCAGGTCCATGGGGACGCCCGGGGCTGGTTCAAGGAGAACTGGCAGCGGGCCAAGATGACGACGCTGGGCCTGCCCGACTTCGGGCCGGTGCAACACTCGGTCGCCCACAACGGGTCGGCAGGGGTGACCCGCGGGATCCACGCCGAGCCGTGGGACAAGCTGGTCTCGATCGTCCACGGCAGAGCCTTCGGGGCCTGGGTCGACCTGCGGGAGGGCCCGACCTTCGGGACGGTGCACACCGAGCAGCTCGACGAGCACACGGCGGTGTTCGTGCCACGGGGCGTGGGCAACTCCTACCAGACCCTGGTCGACGACACGGTCTACTCCTACCTGGTCAACGACCACTGGAGCCCCGACGCGTCCTACACGATGCTCAACCTGGCCGACGAGACCGTCGCCATCGACTGGCCGATCCGGTTGTCCGACGCTGAGATCTCGGACAAGGACCGGGCGCACCCGGGGCTCGAGGACGTCACGCCCGTCGCCCCGCAGCGCACGCTCGTGCTCGGCCGCCACGGGCAGCTCGGACGGGCCCTGCTTCAGGCCCTGCCGGATGCCCATGGTCTTGGCCGCGACGAGCTGGATCTCGCCGACCAGAACAGTGTCGAGGTCTTCGACTTCACCGGGGTGGGTGTCGTCATCAACGCTGCCGCGTTCACCGCGGTCGACGCCGCCGAGACCCCTGAGGGGCGTCTGGCTGCCTGGGCGGTGAACGCGACCGGGGTCGCTGCCCTGGCCCGGGCCGCCGTGCAGCACGGCTTCACCCTTGTCCACTACTCCAGCGACTACGTCTTCGACGGCGCGCAGGAGGCCTACGCCGAGGACGCCCCACTGTGCCCGCTGGGGGTGTACGGCCAGTCGAAGGCCGCTGGTGACCTGGCGGTCTCGGTCGTCCCCCGGCACTACCTGATCCGCACCTCGTGGGTGGTCGGGGAGGGCAAGAACTTCGTGGCCACCATGGCCGACCTGGCGAACCGTGGCATTGCGCCGAAGGTGGTCGCCGACCAGGTCGGCCGGCTCACTTTCACCGACGACCTCGCCCGGGCCACCACCCACCTGCTCAGCAGCGGGGCGCAGTTCGGCACCTACCACGTCACCAGCGCCGGGGAGCCCGGGTCGTGGGCCGACCTGGCGCGTCAGGTCTACGCGCTGACCGGCCACGACGCCGGCCAGGTCACCGACACCACCACGCAGGACTACGCCCAGGCAGCGGCGGCGCCCATGGCCCCGCGGCCCCCGCGGTCGGTCCTGAGGTTGGGCAAGATCGAGGCGACCGGGTTCACCCCCACCGACCAGGGCGTTGCGCTCACGGCATACCTGCAGCGTCTTCACCTTCCTGCGGCTGACTCTGACCTGGCTGACGACGCCTAGGGTGTGCACCATGCGTGGCATCCTCCTGGCCGGCGGCACCGGCTCGCGGCTGCACCCGATCACCCTGGGGGTGAGCAAGCAGCTGGTGCCGGTCTACGACAAGCCGATGGTCTACTACCCGCTGTCGACGCTGATGCTCGCGGGGATCCGGGACGTGCTGGTCATCACCACCCCGCACGAGGCCGACCAGTTCACCCGGCTGCTGGGCGACGGGTCACAGTTCGGGATCACCATCACCTACGCCACCCAGCCTTCACCCGACGGTTTGGCCCAGGCGTTCCTCATCGGCGCCGACCACGTCGCGGGTCAGGCCAGCGCACTGGTGCTGGGCGACAACATCTTCTACGGGCCTGGGCTGGGCACCCAGCTCGGCCGGTTCGCCGACGTGCAGGGCGCCGGGCATCTTCGCCTACCAGGTCGCCGACCCCTCGGCCTACGGGGTGGTCGAGTTCGACGAACACCAGCGTGCGGTGTCGCTGCAGGAGAAGCCGTCCCAGCCGCGCAGCCGGTATGCCGTGCCGGGGCTGTACTTCTACGACGACCGGGCCGTGGAGTTCGCCCGCGAGCTGCAGCCGTCGGCGCGGGGGGAGCTGGAGATCACCGACCTCAACCGCCGCTACCTCGACCTGGGCCAGCTGCACGTGGAGGTGCTGCCGCGCGGCACCGCCTGGCTGGACACCGGCACCTTCGACTCCCTCAACGACGCCTCCAACTACGTGCGCACCCTGGAGGCACGTCAGGGGCAGAAGATCGGAGCCCCCGAGGAGATCGCCTGGCGGATGGGCTACCTCACCGACGACGAGCTGCGCACCCGGGCCGAGGCGCTGCGCAAGTCGGGCTACGGCGCCTATCTGGCCCGCTTGCTGGACGAGGACAGCTCTGCATGAGCCGCGCTCGGCAGAAGCGCACGCTGTCACGCCCGCCTGTCGCGATCGCCCACGACTACCTCACGCAGCGCGGTGGTGCCGAGCGCGTGGTCCTGGACATCGCCCGCACCTTCCCCGGCGCCCCGATCTACACGACGCTCTATGACCCGGACGGGACGTTCCCGGAGTTTCGCGACCTCGACGTCATCGTCTCGCCGCTCAACCGGGTGGGGTTGCTGCGACGCCACCACCGGCTCGCGCTGCCGCTGCTGCCGCTGGCGTCCCACAGCATCCGGATCGAGGCCGACGTCGTCATGGTCTCCAGCAGCGGGTGGGCCCACGGCTTCTCCACCGGCGGCGCCAAGATCGTCTACTGCCACAACCCCGCGCGCTGGCTCTACCAGACCGACGAATACCTCGGCTCGGGTCGGATGGCGCAGGTCAAGCGGGCCGCGGTGGCCGCGCTGAGAGCACCGCTGACGGCCTGGGACAAGCGGGCCGCGCACACCGCCGACGTCTACCTGTCCAACTCCACGGTGGTGCGCGAGCGCATCGACGCCGCCTACGGCATCAAGGCCGACCTGCTGCACCCGGCAGCGGGGGTCACCCCGATCGGCAGGCAGGCCGAGGTCGACGAGCTGTGGGAGTGGGCCGACTTCGGCTACCACCTGGTGGTGTCACGTCTGCTGCCCTACAAGAACATCGCCCAGGTGCTGCGCGCCGTCGAGGGCACCGAGGAGCGGCTCGTCGTGGTCGGGCGCGGGCCTGAGCTGTCCCGGCTGCAGCAGGTCGCTCCACCCAACGCGATGCTCCTGCACGGCCTGTCCGACGCGCAGATGCGCTGGGTCTACGCCCACGCCACGGCGCTGCTCGCGCCGAGCCGCGAGGACTTCGGGCTCACCCCGCTGGAGGCCGGCGCCTTCGGCAAGCCGGTCATCGCGCTGCGCGCCGGTGGCTACCTGGACACGGTGGTCGAGGGTCGCACCGGCGAGTTCTTCGACGAGGCCACGCCCGAGCAGATCCGGGCTGCCATCGCCCGGGCCCGGTCCCGCAACTGGGACACCGAGGCGATCGAGGAGCACGTCGAGACGTTCTCCCAGGAGAGGTTCAGCGCAGCCCTGCTCAGGCTGGTCGACGCGGTGCAGCAGGAGTCGGCCCTCCGGCGCTGACCAGATGTTCGGGCTCGCTCACCGCTCCTGGTCGTTGCCGGAGCCGAACTGCTGGGTCGGCTCCTGGGCGCTTCCGGTCGGGCCGCTCGGCCGGGCGGGGGGCTCGGACGCTCCTGCGTGCCCGGCCGGGCCAGTGCCACCGTGCCCGGGGCCGACCTGGCCGTAGCCACCGGACGGCGGCAGGCCCGCCGCAGCCACCAGCGCAGAGGTGTTCTCACCGATGCGGAAGAACAGCGCCACGGCCTCCATCGAGATCCGCACGATCACCAGATACACGAACGCCACGGCCGGCACCACGATCAGCGTCGCGAGCGCCTCGCCTCCACCCTGGGACAGGCCGACGACGAGGAAGACCAAGGCACCGAGGGCAATGAGGCCCACGAGGAGGCCGTAGATGACCTTGAGGAACTTGATGGTCAGGAAGCTGGTGAAGGAGAAGTCAAAAAGGGTCGCGAAGAAGCCCTTGTGGTCGTTGGCCATCGTGGCTGATCCCATCTGTTGTGTGCGTCAGCGAAGCCCACCCCCGCTGGGGTCACCGTGCCAGAGGGCTGCGACGAACACCAGGGCTGTGCCGTCCTTGTCGCACCACCGCGACCTGGACACGGCAGGGGCCCGCACCCGGTCAGCGACCGGGCCCAGGCCCCTGCCCCGGTCAGTTCAGCGGGATCGCCACCACCTGTCCGCCTCCCGGGACGATGCTGCCGGTCGTGACGTAGGCCGTGTGGCCCTTGATCGCGACGCCGTAGGGCGCGAAGAGCCCGCCCTCCACGACCGTGTGGGTGGCGCCGCCGCCCCGCGGGATCCTGACCAGGGAGCCAGGGTCCCTCGCCGAGGAGGCCGTCGGTCGTCAGCTGCACGGCATACAGCACACCCCGCTTGCCGAACGCGAGGTCGGTGACGTTGGTCAGTCCGCTGGCGTAGACGGTGACCCGGCCGCGCTTGTCGACGCGGTAGATGTTGGCCAGCCCCTTCTCGAACGGGAAGCCGGTCAGCTGGCTCACATACATCGCCCCGTCCGGGCCCTTGGCCACCGAGGTGGGCACGGCCTGCGACGGGATCATCGTGCCGGGCGGCAGCATGAGGAAGGGCGGTGCCACGGCCAGCTGGTCCTGGAAGACGGCCAGCGTCGTCGTCCGGCCCCACTTGGAGGCCTCGACCAGGGTGTTGCCGCCGGCGTCGGCGACGACATAGCGCGAGCCCTTCTTGATGAAGCCCACCGGGTTGCTGTCCGGGTCGGCGATCGGGTTCGTGCGGGCCTCGTGCTTGGCGATGTCGGCGACCAGGCTGGTGCGCTTGGCGCCGATCCTGGCCTCCCGCAGGGTGCCCATCTGCGACAGCGCCGGGTAGGCCGTGCGCACCGCCGGGTCGGCCCCCAGGCCCACGGTGAAGGTCAGCTTCTTGGAGCTGGTGGCGAGCACGTCGGCGGGGCCGATGGCCTGCTCACCGGTGCCCTCGGCGGCGATCGACGGCAGGCCCTTGAGCACCCGGCTCTGCGTGCCCTTGGCGGTGACCCGGGTGATGGCGCCGCTCTTGCCGAAGCAGACGGCGCCGCCCTCCGGTCCGGTCACGCACGGACCGTCGCCACCGCGGCCGGCCTCGGCGACGTAGAGGTCACCCTTGGGGCCGAAGGAGAGCTGGCGGGGGTTGTCCAGACCGGTCGCGACGACGTCGAGGTGCTCGTCGGCGGTGGCGCTCGGGGCGGAGAGCATGGCGGCGACCAACGCCGCGGAACCGAACAGGGGAACGACGGCCCGGCGCGCACGCCGGGCAGAGACAGACAGCTGGTTCACGGTGGTTCCCTTCCCACGGGGAGAGTGGCGCCCGGGTGTGGGCGCCGTCTCAGAGTCCCACCGCGCAGGCTGTGTGACAAGGCTCACATCTGCGCTGTGCAGACGGCCCGGTCAGCCGCGCCGCTCGGCATGCTGCAGCAGCACGGCGGCGCTCGCGGCGGCCCACGCCTGGGGCCGGCACGAGGCCGGGTAGGGCACCGGCTCGGCGCCGACCGGCTCGCCGGCGATCAGCTCGGGGAAGCGGTGCTGGCTGCGGGTGCTCAGCCGCACCAGGGCGTCGAAGACCCGGTCGGCCTCCTCGTGGAAACCCGCCTGCGCCATGCCACGCAGGATGATCGCGGTGTCGTGCACCCACACCGAGCCGGTGTGATAGCCGGTGGGGTTGTAGGCCGGGTTGTCCGCGGACAGGGTGCCGATGCCGAAGTGACGCAGCAGGTCCGGGCGCATCAGCCGGTCCACGACGAGGATCTCCTCCTGCTCGGTCAGCAGCCCGGTGCCCAGGGCGTGGCCCATGTTGCTGCCCACCCCGTCGATGGGCCGGCTGTCGGCGTCCAGCGCCATCGCCAGGTAGCGGTCGCCCCCCTCGCCCACCCAGAAGTGCTCGCGCACCCGCTGCGCCAGCTCGGCGCCCCAGGCGCGCCACCGGTCCGCACCCGGCTCACCCAGCTCGGCGAGCAGCTCCGCCGCCCCGTATGCCGCCTGCACGGCATACGCCTGCGCCTCCACCAGGGCGATCGGGGCCGGGGCGATGGAGCCGTCGGCGTTGCGCATCGAGTCGCCGGAGTCCTTCCAGCCCTGGTTGCTGAGGCCGTGGCCGGTCTCGTCGACATACCGCAACAAGCCGTCGCGGGCCTGCTCCACCGCCGAGGCCATCCAGCCCAGGGCGGCCTGCAGGTGCGGCAGCAGCTCGCGCACCGAGCCGACCGGCATGCCGGCCTGCCACGCCTCGTGCAGCAGCACGACCCACAGCGGCGTGGCGTCGACCGTGCCGTAGTAGACGGTCGGCAGCTCCATGTCGCCCTCGGCATACGTGCTGCGGCGCACCTCGTGCAGGATCTTGCCCGGCTGGGCTGCGGTCTCGCGGTCGACTGCCGTCGCCTGGCGCCGGGCGAGGGTGCGCAGTGTGCCCTCGGCCAGCCGCGGGCTGTAGGGCAGCATCATCCGGGCCACCCAGATCGCGTCGCGGCCGAACAGCGTGAGATACCACGGTGTGCCGGCAGCGGCATAGATGTCCTCGTGCTCGACCGGGTCACGCTGCAGCAGGTGACGCAGGTCGGTCAGGTTGGTGTCCACCAGGCCACGCCACGCGTCGTCCCCGGTGACCTGCAGGTCGGCCCAGTCACAGGCGTCCGAGCCGGCATCGGCGTCATGTGCCGAGCTGCTCGTGCGGGTCGCGACCAGCCGCAAGGTGAAGCCGACCTGCTCGCCCGGTGCCACCCGCAGCGGCCAGGTGAGCCGCACCTTGCCGGCGTCGGCCTGCTCGGTCATCGACGGCGCGGGGTGCGTATGCAGGGTGGTGCGGTGCCGCTCGTCGGCCCACCAGATCAGCTCCTCGACCTCGACCTGCGGGGCGAGCCCGGGGTCGCTGCCGGCCTTGACCGCCGACACGTCCACGCCGTCGGCGCCGAGCTCGACCTCCAGCCGGGCCCCGACCTCGCTCGACGCGCGCGAGGCGACGGTGAGCTCGATGATGAGCTCATGACCGCGCGCGCGCGTCGTCTGGTGCACCTCGACAGTGGGGTCGGGGCCTGGGTCGCCGAGGTGCCGCGCTGCGCCCCAGAAGCGCGAGGTCGCGCCGGTGCTGGAGGCGGCCACCGGTTCTGGGGCCTGGCCCGAGAGCGTGACGTGCAGGCTGCGCAGCAGCCGCCGGTCGTCGACGATCCATCCGGTCGCGCCCCCGCCCATGCCCCCGCTCCAGGTGCTCAGGACCGTCGCCGGGCCGTCGACGGCGATCTGCAGGTCGTGCAACCAGGGCTGGCGGTGGGTCATCGGCGCTCCAGGTCGTCTCGAAGTCTTGACAGCGGTGCGTGGCCGGTCCACTATGGCACGAACGCTGAATATGAACGTTCAAATCTGGTTCATGGAGCCTCTTCCTGAGATAGTGACGGTCATTGTTTGCGCCCGGGTGGTGACGTCAACACCCACGCAGCGGTGACCGCGGATAGGGTCCCAGTATGCGACTGAGACACGGCAATGCGAAAGCGCAACCAGCGGCACTGAAGCCGGAACCTCATCGGAGAGCCTGGGACCAAGCGGATCAGGCTTGGGCAGACACGCTGAATTCGCAGCTGCAGCGCCTTGCCAACGAGATCGGGCGACGATCGTCAGCGCAGCAGACTCTTCTTACTGCAAACTTGAGCGCAGCGGCCCGCCATTGCCGGAATCGTCGTCTCAGGCGCCGATCTCCCCCCTACTACTCCTCATCATCCCCGATTGTCTCGACTGCATTCGGTAATCAATGGATTCGATACATCACCGGGTAATACACAGGATCGGCGACTACATCGCTCCCGTCGCAGAGCCCGCCCTTAGCCATACCACGGCTCCCCGCGGCGCAGTCGACAACGTTCTGCTGTGGGAATCTTTCATCCGGTCAAGTCCTGACCGGCTAGAAGCGCTGTTCGCGTGGCGCCTACCAATGTGGGCGGTCTTTCTAGGGGCCTCTGTACTGGCTCTGGCCTTGTGTATACCGTCGGCGCTCATTGATCCCACCGCAAGCGCGGTGGCATTCGAACTTCCAATTCAGTACGTTGATTGGTGGGCACGCGGAGTCTGGCTCCTCGCAATGCTATGGACCGCATACTCAGCGCTGGCAACGAAACGAGCCCTGGGCAGTATCACCTGAGAGTTCTGCTCCAAGGGTCGACGACTGTAGACAGGAACGGGTTAGGCTCGGTGTCGTCCGGGGTCCGTGTGCGGCCCCGCCGTCGCGTTAGGAGAGTTCGTCATGGCCCGCTGCACAAGGGTTGCCACCGCCGGAGTCTTGTCGGCCCTAGTCCTCTCTGCCTGCGGGGACGGGGACGGTGCGTCCGACAGTGGCCCGACCCCGCTCGCCCAGGCTCAGACCGCCGAGGTGCTGCTGACCCAGGAGGAGTTCCCCCTCGAGGGGTTCACCCGGGGCACCGTGACCCAGCAGGAGGCCGACGCCGCCGAGCAGACCGCAGCGGCCGAGGACACCCTGGCCTCCCTCATCGAGGGCCAGGACGTGCCGGAGGCCTGCCGCACCGCACTGGAGGGGGCCTCCTTCGGTGAGGGAGAGATGGCGGCCGAGTCGTCGGTCACCTTCAGCGGCGACGACACCAGTGCCCTGCTGCCGCAGCAGATTGAGCTGGTCGTCGCGACCACCGACGGCACCTCGCCGCTGGAGCCGCTGGCCGCCGTCAACGAGGAGTGCGGCGAGCTGGAGCTGCAGGAGTCGGGCGTCAGCATGACCCTGTCGTTCTCCGAGCTGGAGGAGCTCGAAGGCACCCGGATGACCATCGCCGCCGCCGACCAGGAGTTCGAGATGACGATGGGCGGCCGCACCGACGGCAGCACGGTCGTCGCGGTGCTCGCCACCGGGGTGCCCGAGGCCGACGTGGCGAGCGTGGTCGACGCCCAGCTGACCAAGATCGAGGAGACCGAGGGGCAGTAGCCCTCACGTCACTCCCGTCACATCTGTCACTTCTGCCGCTGGGTCCGTATCACGGCGGACCCGTTGCGCTCCACCAGACCACACCGTCGCACCTTTGGCTCTAGCGGGGCGCGACGGACAGGCATAGAGTCTCCTCAGGTGGGCTCACAAGGTTTATGCAAGGTGCCGGCCCGAGAGTGGTCCTACCGAGTTCCGTGACAAAGGGGTAGCAGCGTGATGGCAGGGCAGCGTGGGCGCCGAGCGTCCGCGAAGAGGGGGCGCCACCGTCGACAGCGGTCGCAGGTCGTGGCTGCGGTGACCGGTCTGTCGATCGGTCTGCTGATGGTGCCCGTCGCGGCGCAGGCGGACGACCCGCCGGAGCCGGGGGGCTCCGGCACCGGCGGCAGCTCGTACGGCGGCCGGTCCACCGGGCCCTCGCCGCTGGTCACCCTTCCGCCGGACCCGGCATACCCGGTGCCCGAGCCCCCGGTCCACGAGGGCCTGCCCGAGGAGGTCGACGTCGTGCCGCCCTGGCAGGGCAACGTCGTGTGCGACCCGGTCGACAAGCCGGGGCTCGAGGCGTTCGGCAGCCTCATCGGTGAGCACTACGGCCGCCCCGGCTACACCACGTCGCGCACCTGCATCGACCAGAAGTCCGAGCACTACGACGGCCGCGCCATCGACTGGCAGCTCGACGCCTACGACCCGGCCGACCGCCGCATCGGCGATGCCGTCGTCACCTGGCTGACCGACGACGACGGGGCGATGGCCAAGCGCTTCGGTCTGCAGTCGATCATCTGGAACAAGCGCTCCTGGCACGCCGCCGACCCGGGCTGGAAGGGGTATGTCGGGCAGTCGCCGCACACCGACCACGTGCACTTCTCGTTCACCTGGGACGGCGCCATGATGCGCACGTCGTGGTGGACCGGCGAGCCGCTCGAGGCCCCCGACTACGGCCCGTGCTCCATCGTCGCCGGCGCGTATGCCGCCGTGCCCCAGGGCGCCCGCACCGAGCCGTGCCAGCCGGGCCTGGTCTCCGTCGCCTGGTCGGGCTACTCCGACATCCGGCCGGGCCAGTCCGGTCCCGGCCTGGAGCTGGTGCAGCCGCTGCTGGAGGTCGAGCAGACGGGGGTGCTCGACCCGGAGACCCGGGTGGCGCTGATGGACTGGCAGACCGAGCAGGGGGTGCCGCAGACCGGCGTCCTGGACCAGCTCACCTACGCTGCCGCGCTCGACCTGCAGCTGCCTGAGCTGCCCGAAGCCGCTCTCGCGGTGCCGTTGCCCGAGCACATGGAGACCATCTACACCGAGCACCGCCGCGCCCGGCTCGCCGAGGGCGACAAGGGCTCCGCCGTCGAGATCCTCCAGCAGGCGATCGGCGCCGACGTCGACGGTGACTTCGGCCCCAAGACGGCCAAGGCGCTGAAGGAGTTCACCAAGGAGCACCCGTTGCTGCACACCTCGGAGGAGACCAGCGCGCTGCTCTGGCACCTGCTCGAGGCACGCGACTTCCCGACCATGCCCTACCGGGCGATGGAGCTCGAGGTCGGCGACGAGGGGCAGGCGGTGGCCGTCCTGCAGGCCCAGCTCGGCGTGGAGACCGACGGCAAGTTCGGCCCGCTGACCGAGGCGGCCGTCGAGGCGGCGCAGGAGCAGGCCGACCTGGAGGCCACCGGTGTCGTCGACGGGCCCACCTGGGCCTCGCTCGACCAGGGCGTCGGCGCACCCAAGATCGTCGTCGCCGACCTGCGGGGCGGCAACGTGGCGGCGCCGGGCGAGGACGACTGAGGCCCTACCGGCGCTTGCGCTGCACCGGCTCCCGCAGCGGGCGTGGCCGTGCCTCGGACACGATCCTGGGGTCGACCGCACCGACCACCCACTCGTCCTTGTCCGGGTAGTCGAACTGCGTCAGCACCGCACGCATCGCCTCCAGCCGTGCCCTCTTCTTGTCGTTGGACCTGACCACCGTCCACGGCGCGTGCGGGGTGTGCGTGTAGAAGAACATCGCGTCCTTGGCCTCGGTGTAGGCGTCCCACCGGTCGACGCTGACGAGGTCGGAGGCGGAGAGGCGGAGCTGGCGCACCGGGTCGTAGGACCGCGAGGCGAAGCGGTGCGCCTGTTCGTCACGGCCCACCGAGAACCACAGCTTGGTCAGCGAGACGCCCGCGTCGACCAGCATCCGCTCGAACTCCGGGCACGACCGCATGAACTCCATGTACTGCACCGGGGTGCAGTAGCCCATGACCCGCTCGACACCGGCGCGGTTGTACCAGGAGCGGTCCATCAGCACGATCTCGCCGCCGGAGGGCAGGTGGGTGACATAACGCTGGAAGTACCACTGGGTCTGCTCCTGCGGGGTCGGCCGGTCCAGCGCCACCACGCGCACCCCCCGAGGGTTGAGGTGCTGGGTGAACCGCTGGATGGCCCCGCTCTTGCCGGCGGCGTCGCGCCCCTCGCAGACCACCAGGACCTTGGCCCCGCTGCTGCGCACCCAGTGCTGCAGCTTGAGCAGCTCCACCTGCAGCGCGCGCTTGGCCGTCTCGTAGTCCTGGCGCCGCATCCGGGTGTCGTAAGGGTAGCCGCGCCGCCACGCGTCAGGGTCGATCCGGCCCTCCGGCGGGGGTGCTCCCGCAGCGTGGCTCATGCGCCCAGTCAACCGGGGCGCGGACGGCTTGGCCAATCGCCCCTAGGGTAGGGCGCATGGCCCGGCCCCATATCGCTGCCGTCCTCGAGAACGCCTTCTTCGGCAGCATCGAGTCGGTCCTGCGCTCGCGGGGCTGGCAGGAGCGTCTCATCGGCTACACCGGCTACGGCACGCCCGGGCAGGCGCGGGTCTTCGCCCGGGTGCTGCTCAGCCGCGAGGAGGTCGACGTCCCCAAGCAGGCCCCCGAGCCGCGCAGCTCGCGCCAGGCCATCGAGGAGGCCGACCTGGCCCGACGCGGCTGGCGGGCCTTCTTCACTGCCCCGGCCGCCCACGCCCCGGTGCGCATCCGGCTGGGCGCGGTGACCCAGGTCGCCCGCACCGACCGGGGCGGCTACATCGACGCCGTCGTGCCCGGCCACGGGCTCCAGCCGGGCTGGCACGAGGCGCACCTGACCGTGCTCAGTGGCGACATGCTGACCACCCAGGTGCTGGTCGTGCCCGCCGACCTGCCGATCGGGGTGGTCAGCGACATCGACGACACCGTCATGGTCACCCACCTGCCGCGCCCGATGATCGCCGCGTGGAACACCTTCGTGCGCTCCGAGCAGGCGCGGGAGGAGGTGCCCGGGATGGCGACGATGTATCGCTCGTTCCTCAGCGAGGTCGAGGACACCCCGATCTTCTACCTGTCGACGGGAGCGTGGAACACCGCCCCGACCCTGACCCGCTTCCTGCGTCGGCACGCGTTCCCGCCCGGCCCGCTGCTGCTCACCGACTGGGGGCCGACCAACACCGGCTGGTTCCGCAGCGGTCGCGAGCACAAGGCCGAGCAGCTGGGGCGGCTGGCTCGGGAGTTCCCGCAGGCCCGGTGGATCCTGGTCGGCGACGACGGCCAGCACGACCCGCAGATCTACGGCGACTTCGCCGTGGAGCACCCGGACAAGGTCGAGGCCGTGGGCATCCGCCAGCTGACCCCCGCCCAGCAGGTGCTCTCGCACGGTCTGCCGATCGCGACCGACGAGCTGCTCGGCAAGCGGCACGGTGGGGTGCCGATGCTCCGCGCGCCGGACGGCTACACGCTGCATACCCTGGTGCAGAGCGCGCGCCAACGGATGGGCAGGCTCCAGCCGAGCTCATGGGTGCCGCAGGCGGAGGAGTAGGAGGCCACCGTGCCCGAGCTGCCAGAGGTCCAGGCGTTGACCGACTTCCTCGCCGAACGAGCGGTCGGCCGGGTCGTCACCGACGTGGAGCTCGGCTCCATCGCGGTGCTCAAGACCTTCGACCCCCCGCCCGACGCGCTCGTCGGACGCCCGGTGGACGGGGTGGCCCGCCACGGCAAGTTCGTCGACCTCGACGTCGACGGCACGCACCTGGTCTTCCACCTGGCCCGGGCCGGCTGGCTGAGATGGTCCGACGCGCTGTCCACCACCCGCATCCGGCCCGGCAAGTCGCCGATCGCGCTGCGGGTGCGCTTCGACGACGGGTCAGGCTTCGACCTGACCGAGGCCGGCACCCGCAAGGGGCTGGCGGCCTACCTGGTGGCCGACCCGGCCCAGGTGAAGGGCATCGCCACGCTGGGCCCCGACCCGCTCGCCGACGACTTCACCCGTGAGGCCTTCGCGGCGATCCTGGCCGGCCGGCGCACCCAGATCAAGGGCCTGCTGCGCGACCAGAGCGTCATCGCGGGCATCGGCAACGCCTACTCCGACGAGATCCTGCACGCCGCCAGGCTGTCCCCCTTCGCTCTCGCCGCGACGCTGACCGAGGAGCAGGTGGACGCGGTGTATGCCGCGTTGCGCGACGTGCTCGCGCACGCGATCGCGGTGGCCGGTGGCAAGCCGGCCGCCGAGCTCAAGGACGCCAAGCGCGCCGGGATGGCCGTGCACGGTCGCACCGGCCAGGCGTGCCCGGTGTGCGGCGACACGGTGCGTGAGGTGAGCTTCGCCGACTCGGCCTTGCAGTACTGCCCGACCTGCCAGACCGGCGGCAAGCCGCTGGCCGACCGCCGGATGTCCCGGCTGCTCAAGTAGTGCTCGGGGTTCGGCCACCCCACCAGCCCGGTTGCCAGGGGTTCGGCCACCCCACCAGCCCGGTTGCCAGGGGTTCGGCACCCCACCAGCCCGGTTGCAAGGGGTTCGGCACCCCCATCGGCGCCGTTGCCAGGGGTTCGCTACGGAGTTGTGGCAGCAGAGTGCCACCAGCCGGGCTGAAATCCGTCCGTAAGTTTGGCAGGATGGGGCCATGAGCAACGTACCCGAGATCGACGTGACCACCCTGTCCGACGACGCTGTCGTGCTCGACGTCCGCGAGAAGGACGAGTGGGCCGCCGGCCGTGCGCCGAACGCCATCTACTCCCCCCTGGCTGACCTCCCCACCAGCCTCGGCAACGTGCCGCACGGGGAGACGATCCCTGTCATCTGCCGCAGCGGCCACCGGTCCTCCCGCGCGGTCGAGTGGCTGCAGCGTGAGGGCTTCGAGCCTGTCAACGTGGTCGGCGGCATGAAGGCCTGGGCCGAGGCCGGCAAGCCGATGGTGTCCGACACCGACGAGGAGCCCAAGGTCATCTGAACTCAGCCGGCGGGCCGGGCGCCGCGCCGCGGAGGAGGCGGCGGTGGCACCGGCTTGCTGAGCAGCACGTCCGCCAGAGCGATGCGCTCAGGGCCCCGGCGGGTCTGCACCACCACTGTGGTGTCGTCCCGCTCGAGGAGCTCACCGAGCGCATCGCTCGCGCGTTGCCCGCCCTCGATCAGGTGACGCACCACGACCCGCGTGCCCAGCGGCATACTCCTGAGTCTGTCTGCAGTCACACCGCGACTGTAGCGCCGCGACACTCGCGGACTATCCGCAAATATCGGGCGTGGCCTAGAGAGGACCATACGATCCGATCGTGGATCCGATCACCAACCCCTACGCCCCCGGTGCCGGCCAGCGCCCGCCCGAGCTGGCCGGCCGAGACGAACAGATCGAGGCCTTCCAGGTGGTGCTCGAGCGCATCGCCCGCGGCCGTCCGGAGCGCTCCATGGTGCTGACCGGCCTGCGCGGGGTCGGCAAGACCGTGCTGCTCAACGCGCTGCGCTCGAGCGCGGTGCGGGCCAAGTGGGGCACCGGCAAGCTCGAGGCCCGCCCCGACCAGCCGCTGCGCCGCCCGATGGCCGCCGCGCTGCACATGGCGGTCCGCGAGCTCGGCCACCCCCGGGGTGAGGAGCTCGACCACGTGCTCGGGGTGATCAAGGCGTTCGCCCAGCGCGAGGCGCCTGGCGCCAAGCTGCGCGACCGGTGGAACCCCGGCATCGACGCGGCGGCCGTGGCCGGACGAGCCGACTCCGGCGACATCGAGATCGACCTGGTCGAGCTGCTGACCGACGTCGGTGGCCTGGCTGCCGACGTCGGCAAGGGGGTCGCCGTCTTCATCGACGAGATGCAGGACCTCGGCCCCGAGGACGTCTCCGCGCTGTGCGCCGCCTGTCACGAGCTGAGCCAGTCGGCGCTGCCGGTCATCGTCGTCGGGGCCGGCCTGCCCCACCTGCCGGCGGTGCTGTCGGCCAGCAAGTCCTACTCCGAGCGGCTCTTCCGCTACTCCCGCATCGACCGGCTCGACCGTGAGCAGGCCGCCCGAGCCCTGCAGACCCCCGCCCAGGACGAGGGCGCCGACTTCACCACCGAGGCGCTCTGCGCGATGTATGCGGCCACCGGCGGCTACCCCTACTTCATCCAGGCCTACGGCAAGGCGGTGTGGGACCTGGCACCGCACTCGCCGATCACCGCCGAGGACGTGCGGGTCGGTGCCCCCGAGGCCGAGGCCGAGCTGGCCGTGGGCTTCTTCGGCTCGCGCTACGAGCGGGCGACCCCGGGGGAGCGGGAGTATCTGCGCGCCATGGCCGACCTCGGCGCCCAGCCCACCGGCGACCAGGCCGACGAGGCCGTGGAGTCCGTCGCGACCTCCGACGTCGCGACCTACCTCAGCCGCAAGCCACAGTCGCTGTCGCCGGCTCGCGACGCGCTGCTGAAGAAGGGGCTGATCTACTCGGGGGAGCGGGGCCGCATCGCCTTCACCGTGCCGCACTTCGGCAGATATCTCCGGGCGCACACCTGACCGGCTGTCGCCGGCGTCGCCGGGGCACCGCGGCGGGGTGGTGAGCCTCGGGGTGTGGCCTGGACGGTCGGCGGTGGCCTGGACGGTCGGGGGTGGCCTCAACGATCGACCCGGGGAGGGGTTATGTGTCGTGCCTGGGTCGATCGTCCCGGCCACCCTTGAATATCTGCGCCATGCCCCAACATGTGCGCCCTGCTCGGCACTGCGCCATGCCCCCACGTGTGGCCCGGCGCGGTTGACCGAAAGTCTGCGCCTGCCAGCCTAGGGGCGGGAGGACGGAGACCACCCGGTGACCTGGGGCGACACCGAGCAGGTCCCGGATCGGCCGTCCGGAGATTACGCTGACTCCTGTGCTGACCACCTCTGAGCTGCGGCGCGCATGAGCGCCGGCCTCGTCGCTCTGCTCGACGACATCGCTGCCCTGGCCAAGCTGGCTGCTGCCTCGATCGACGACGTCGGTGCCGCCGCGGGCCGAGCCAGCGCCAAGGCCGCCGGGGTCGTTGTCGACGACGCCGCCGTGACACCGCGCTACGTCCAAGGTCTGGCGGCCAAGCGGGAGCTGCCGATCATCAAGCGCATCGCGATCGGTTCGCTGCGCAACAAGCTGGTCTTCATCGTGCCCGCGATCCTGGTGCTCAGCCAGTTCCTGCCGTGGATCCTCACGCCCATCCTCATGGTCGGCGGCACCTACCTGTGCTACGAGGGCGCCGAGAAGATCTGGGAGAAGGTCAGCGGCCACCACCCGGAGGAGCAGGACACCCCGGCCGTCGCGCTCGACCCGGAGCACGAGGACAAGGTGGTCAAGGGCGCCGTGCGCACCGACTTCATCCTTTCCGCCGAGATCATGGTCATCGCGCTCAACGAGGTCGCCGACGAGGCGTTCTTCTCCCGCGCGGCCATCCTCGTCGTCGTCGCGATCGGCATCACGGCCCTCGTCTACGGCGCCGTCGGTCTCATCGTCAAGATGGACGACATCGGGCTGCACCTGACCGAGCGGGACTCCGGGGCCGCCCAGCGGCTGGGTGAGCTGATGGTGCGGGGTATGCCGAAGCTGCTGGCGGCCCTGTCCGTGATCGGCGTCGTCGCGATGCTCTGGGTGGGTGGCCACATCCTGCTGGTCGGAGCCGACGAGCTCGGCTTCACCGCGCCCTACGACCTCGTGCACCACGCCGAGGAGTGGGTGGCCGAGGCGGTGCCGGCGTTCGCCGGTGCGCTGTCCTGGCTGACCAACACGCTCGCCTCGGCCGTCATCGGTGTCATCGTCGGTGCCCTTGTGGTGGCGGTCATGCACCTGGTCCCGCGCAAGAAGCAGGCGGCCGCAGCGCACTGACGTCCCCGGCGTGTGGTCGCTACTCTGGCTCGATGGGATGGTTCAGCCGCAAGAAGGACGTCGACGTCGAGCCCGTCAGCAGCGGCCCGACCCTGGAGATGTCGGCCGACGACGACGTCAGCGACGAGGGCGGCGTCCTCCAGCCGGAGGCCACCAAGGTCACCGCTGAGGACGAGGCCCGCATCGCGCAGGCGGTCGCCGAGCTCGAGGCCGAAGGGGTCGACGTCGACGACCTGCACTCGATCGGCGCCGGCCTCGATGCGGCATACCAGGCCTGGGACGCCGGCGGCCGCAAGCAGGACCACGCGGTCATCGTGCAGCGCTACGGGATGGGCATCGGCGAGCACCTGCACCGGCACACCGACCTCGACTGGAAGGTGGTCACCGACGTGTTCGGGACCGACCTGGCGGTGTCCGGAGGCTTCAAGCACGACTTCGTCATCGTGCCCAGCAACCTGGTCGCCGGGCGGTGGATGCGCGGCGAGACCGGCTGGATCCCGGCGGTCGTCGGACACATCGTGACCCGCCGCAACCGCTGACCCCTGACGACCGACGTGCGCTCGCCGCTGCGGCGAGTCACCCCCAGGCGGAGCGCACATCGGTCGCTGGGCGGGCGCGGGCCAGCCCGGCGACGGCCGACAGGATCAGCCCGGCGCCCACGACCCCCCACACGCCGAGCTGCTCGCCGAGCAGCCAGGCCGCCAGCGCGGCCGCGGTCACCGGCTCCACCAGGGTGGCGATGACCGCGGCGCTACCGGAGGTGGTGCGCAGCCCCGCATACAACAGCCCGTAGGCCAGCGCCATCGTCATCACGCCGAGGTAGACCAGCACGGCGACGGCCGCCCCGTCGGTCGTCAGCAGCGGTGCGCTGCCCCAGCTGGTGACGATGCCCAGCGGCACGAGCGCCGCCGCACCCACGCCGGTCGCCGCGGTCGTCAGCACGATCGCGTGCGAGCCCTGAGCCAGGCCCCGGCCGACCACGGTCGCCACGGCATACCCGACGCCCGCGGCCACGGCAGCGGCCAGGCCGAGCAGCGGCCGTGGGCCGGAGGTCGCGCCCTCGGACATGCTGACCAGCACCAGACCGGTCAGCGCCGCCGCGAGCACGGGGTAGTGGCCGGGGGCCGGCAGGCTGCGCGACCGCACGCTTTCCCAGACGGTGACCAGCACAGGCGCCAGACCCAGGGCCACGACGGTGGCGACGCTGACACCGACGTTGACGACAGCGAAGAAGTAGAGCGCCTGGTAGGCCGCGGTGCTGAGCCCGACGAGGCACACGCGGCGGGGGTGCTCGGCCAGGACGGCGCGGACCTGCCCGAGCCGTCGGGTGGAGGCGACCACGAGCAGCAGCACGACGGCGGCGATCGCCATGCGGTAGGCGCTGATCACCAGGACGCTGAGGTCGGTCAGGTCGCGCAGGACGACGACCGCGAGGCCGCCGGTGCCCCACAGGGCTCCGGCGACGCAGATCTGCAGGAGGCCGATCCGGCGGGCGGCATCGGTGTGCTCCGTGGTGTGGGTGACTGACATGGACGGCGCTCCTGGGGGATGACTGACGGGGGAGGTCAGGTCCGGGGCGCACGCCTGAGGTCGGCCGCAGGGGCCGGTCGATCAGGGCTGGGGCGCTCCGGTCAGGAGGCCGGGGGCGGCAGGATGCCGGCGAAAGGAGTCACGTCACGCATCCTTCCCGGCACAGGGCCGCCGGGGCAAGGGGACGTGGAGCGCGAGGTCTCGCGAGAGGGGTCGTGGCCCCCTGAGGGCTCGGACTCCTCTGGTGAGATGGACGGGTCAGAAGAACTGGTCGACCAGGATCGCGTTGCCGTCGGGGTCCACCAGAGTGATCGAGGCCGCCCCGGTGCTCTCGGGGTCCGCGCGGGTGGTCAGCTCGAGGCCCTCCTCCTCGAGCCGGGCCTGCACCTGCCGCACGTCGGTATAGGTCCGCAGGCGCTGCATCCGGTTGGTCAGGCCGGGGTTGAAGGTGAGCAGGTTGCCTTCGAACATCCCGTGGAACAGCCCGATCGTCGTCTCGCCGTTGCGCAGGATCAGCCACCCCTGCGACGCATCACCGCCACTGATGACGAAGCCGAGCCGGCGGTAGAACTCCGCCGATGCGTCCAGGTCCGCGACCGACAGCGAGACCGAGAAGGCGCCGAGCTCGAGCCGGCCCGGGAGGTCGCGGTCTGCCTGGTCGACGAAAGGCAGGTCATCCATGAGGTCCAGCATCCAGCGACCCTGTGGCGGCGGTCAAGGACGCTCGCGCCCGGCGGCATCCAGCAGGTGTGCGGTCTCGGGTGCGGTCTGCGCGAGCACCTTGCGGGCGATGCGCCCGAGCTGGTCGAGCTCCTCGGCGGTCAGCACGTCGACGACGAGGCGCCGCGCCTCCCGCACGTGCTCCGGCGCCGTGCGGACGACCTTGCTCCACCCGGCCTGGGTGAGCCGGGCCTCGGTATGCCGGCCGTCGCCGGGGCAGGCATGGCGCTCCACCCAGCCCTCCCGCTCCAGGCGACGCACGGCGTGCGAGAGACGGGACAGCGAGCCCTGGGCCAGGGCGGCGAGGTGGCTCATCCGCAGCGTGCGGTCGGGGGCCTCGGACAGGGCGGCGAGCACGAGGTAGTCGAAGATCGTGACGCCGGCGTCGCGCTTGAGCTGGGTCTCCAGTGCCGCCGGCAGCGTCTCGCACATCGCGACGAGCGCCATCCACGACCGCAGCTGCGCCGGAGAGAGCCACGAGACGTCGTCGGTCCGGTCCACGGCCCCACCCTACCGCCGTCACTTGAATCTTCAAGTGATCGCCGCTACCGTTGACTTGAACATTCAACTGAAAGGACGTGCCCTCGTGAACCTCGCGCTCTGGATCGCCGCCGGACTGCTGGCCGCGGTCTTCCTCGCCGCCGGCCTGGCCAAGCTCCTGCAGCCCAAGGAGAAGCTGGCCGCCTCCGGCCAGGCCTGGACCGAGGACTTCTCTGCAGGCCAGGTCAAGGCCATCGGCACGCTGGAGGTGGCCGGTGCCCTCGGCCTGATCCTGCCCGCGGTGACCGGCGTCGCGCCGGTGCTGGTGCCGCTGGCCGCCACCGGCCTGGCCATCACGATGGTCCTGGCTGCCGTGGTGCACGTCCGGCGCGGGGAGGCCCCCTTCATCGCCGTCAACCTGACCCTGGCTGCGGTGGCGGCGTTCGTCGCCTGGGGCCGGTTCGGTCCCCACGCCTTCTGAGGTGTCCGGACGCCGGCGGGCGCGCCCGCGCTCCGGCGCCCCTCGCCGGTGGGACACTCCTGGCATGCACGTGCGTGACGCCACCACCGCCGACGCGGCCGCCTGCGCGGCGATCTACGCCCCGTATGTCACGGACAGCTGCATCACCTTCGAGCTGGAGCCGCCGCCGGCCGGCGACCTGCGGCAGCGCATCGCCGCAGCGCAGGTGGCCCACGCCTGGCTCGTGGGCGAGATCGGTGACCGGGTCGTCGGCTACGCGTATGCCGGCGCCTACCGGCCGCGTGCGGCCTACCGCTGGTCGTGCGAGACCAGCGTCTACCTGGACCGCGAACGGCTGGGTGACGGGCACGGGCGGACGCTCTACCAGGCTCTGCTGGACCGGCTGGAGCAGCGGGGCTACCGCACGGTGGTGGCCGGGACGACGCTGCCCAACGACGCGAGCATCCGGCTGCACCAGGGGATGGGCTTTGCGCCCATCGGGACCTTCCGGCGGGTCGGCTACAAGCACGGCCGCTGGCACGACGTGGCCTGGATGCAGCGCGACCTGGGGGAGGCCGGGTCGGCCCCGGCTACCCTTCGCTAGGCAACTCTAGCCAGGAGACTAGACATCGTGAGAACGGTCAAGAGGTCTCGCCCAGGCACGAGGGTTAGAGTGCCGCGCGAACACCGTCCCACCCTGGAGGCATCAGCCATGCACGACGACCTCGATGAGATGCGCGCCTCCCGTGCGCGCCGGCAGCGCGTGATCGCCATGGTGGTCATCCTCGCGCTGGCGCTTCCCGGCAGCGCGGCCCTCTGGGCGCTGCTGACCTGAGCCCGGCCCCCGGGCAGGCCGGGTGGGGGCCGTCGGGACCGGTGGGCGCCGCCGTCCGTGCTGGTCCAGGCCGCGTGAGTGTGGTGGGATGGGCCCTGTGACAGCGGTTGCACCCCTGCCCGTGAGGCTGCCCGACCTGCCCGTCGCCAGCGCACGCGCCGTGGCGGCACAGCTCGCTGACCTGCCCGAACACCGCCGCACGTCCTTCTGGCTGCGAGCCCGCCGCTGGTGGGACGACCTGGTCGAGGGGCTCGAGGTCTACGCCGACCCGCACACCGTCGCCGGCCGCGTCCTGGAGCTGGCCGCCACCGCCTACGCCCAGCGTGCCGACGACCTGCACGTGCTCGACGAGCGCCGGCTGCTGGAGCCGGACTGGTTCCAGCGCCCCGACATGGTCGGCTACGCGGCCTACACCGAGCGCTACGCCGCGCCCGGCACCGGCCTGGCCGGGGTCGCCGAGCGGGTCGACCACCTGCGCGACCTCGGGGTCACCTACCTCCACCTCATGCCGCTGCTCAAGCCGCGCCCGGCGCCCAACGACGGTGGGTATGCCGTGGCTGACTACCGCTCGGTGCGCCCCGACCTCGGCACCATGACCGACCTGGAACAGCTGGCGGCCACGCTGCGCGACAGCGGCATCAGCCTGTGTCTGGACCTGGTGCTCAACCACGTCGCCAAGGAGCACGAGTGGGCGGCTGCGGCCCGGGCCGGCGACCCGCACTACCGCGACTACTTCTACGTCTTCGACGACCGCGGCGAGCCCGACTCCTACGAGGCCACCCTGCCGGAAGTCTTCCCCGACTTCGCGCCGGGCAACTTCACCTGGGACCGCGAGCTGCAGGGGTGGGTGTGGACGACGTTCAACGACTACCAGTGGGACCTCAACTGGGCCAACGCCGACGTCTTCTGCGACATGGCCGACGTCATCCTCAACCTCGCCAACCACGGCGTGGAGGTGCTGCGCCTGGACGCCATCGCCTTCACCTGGAAGCGCAAGGGCACCAACTGCCAGAACCAGCCCGAGGTGCACCGGCTCACCCAGGCGATGCGCGCCGTGGCGCGTATCGCGGCGCCCGCGCTGATCTTCAAGGCCGAGGCCATCGTGGGCCCGGACGACCTCGTCCACTACCTGGGCCGGGGGGTGCACCACGGCAAGGTCAGCGACCTCGCCTACCACAACAGCCTCATGGTGCAGATCTGGTCGATGCTGGCCAGCCGCGACGTCACGCTCGCGGCCCACGCACTGGCCCGGATCCCGGCCATCCCGGCCTCGACCGCCTGGATCACCTACCTGCGCTGCCACGACGACATCGGCTGGGCCATCGACGACGGTGACGCGGCAGCGGTGCAGCTCAACGGATACCAGCACCGGGGGTTCCTGTCCCGCTTCTACACCGGGGACTTCGAGGGGTCGTTCGCCGACGGCCTGGTCTTCCAGTTCAACGTCGCCACCGGCGACATGCGGGTCAGCGGGTCCGCGGCCAGCCTGGCCGGCATCGGCTCGGCGCTGCGCTCCGGTGACCGGGGGCGGCTCGACGACGCAGTCGGCCGGGTGCTGCTCGGGCACGCGCTGGTCTTCGGCTGGGGCGGCATCCCGGTCATCTGGTCGGGCGACGAGATCGCCACGCTCAACGACCCGCACTGGGACGCGGTCCCCGAGCACGCCGAGGACAACCGCTGGGCGCACCGGCCGGCGCTGGACTGGTCGGTCGTCGACGGCCTCGCCGCGGACCCCCACTCACCGGCGGCCCGGGTGTGGCGCGGTCTGCGCACCATGGTCGCCGCTCGGGCGACGCTGCCGCACCTGCACGCCAGCGTCCTGGCCCACCCCCTGCCGACCAGCGCGCCGGGTGTCCTGGGCGTGGCACGACACCACCCGGTCGGCACGATGGTCGGGCTCTACAACGTCACCGAGCACGAGCGGTATGTGCCGGCGTGGTGGCTGGTCGCGCAGGGCCTGGACCCGCGCGACGTCGTCGACCACCTCACCGGAGGTGCGCCGCCGGTGACCGAGTACGACGACCTGCGGCTCACGCCATACCAGGCCATGTGGCTGACGGCCCGCTGAGGCTGTGCCCCACCCGTGGCTCCTGGACGCATCGGCCGTGGCGCAGCGGCTGGGCACCGACCCGACCCGTGGTCTGCCGGCAGCCGAGGCAGCCCGGCGGCTGGAGACCGTGGGGCCCAACGAGATCATCGGCGAGCCGCCGGTGCCCACCTGGCGCAAGGTCCTGGAGCACTTCCGTGACCCGCTGATCTATCTGCTCCTGGTGGCCATCGTCGTCTCGCTCGGCGCGTGGTGGCTCGAGGGCGCGGACGGCATCCCCTACGACGCCGTCGTCATCGCGGTGATCGTCGTGCTCAACGCCGTGCTGGGCTACGTGCAGCAGGCCCGGGCCGAGCACGCCGTCGAGGCCCTGCAGCAGATGACCGCCGCCACCGCTGCGGTCGTGCGCGACGGCATACCGCTGCGGGTGCCGACCCGCGAGCTCGTGCCGGGTGACCTGCTCGCCCTCGGCGAGGGCGACACGGTGGCCGCTGACGCGCGGCTGCTGTCGGCGGCGACGCTCAAGGTCTCCGAGGCCTCGCTCACCGGTGAGAGCGAGCCCGTGCTCAAGGACGCCCGCACCCTGCCCGGGGACGTCGCCCTGGGCGACCGGCTCAACATGGTGCACAACGGCACCGCCGTCGCGCAGGGCGTGGGCCGGGCGGTGGTGACCGGCACCGGCATGGCCACCGAGATGGGCCAGATCGCCGACCTGCTGCACGGCACCCGGGAGGACCCGACGACGCTGCAGCGGGAGATCGCGCTCGTCGGCCGGATGCTCGGCATCGCGGTGGTGGTGATCGCGGCCGTGGTGATGCTCACCGTGTTTGCGGTGTTCGGGGTGGACAGCACCGACGACGTGGTCACCGCCCTGCTGCTCGGCGTCTCCCTGGCCGTCGCGGCGGTGCCCGAGGGGCTGCCGACGATCCTGTCGGTCGTGCTGGCCCTGGGCGTGCAACGGATGGCCGCGCACCACGCCATCGTCAAGAAGCTCTCCTCGGTCGAGACCCTCGGCTCGGCGTCGGTCGTCTGCTCCGACAAGACCGGCACCCTCACCCGAGGCGAGATGACGGTCGGGCGCGTGGTCACCGCCGCCGGCGAGGTCACCGTGACCGGGGTCGGCTACCGCCCCGAGGGGCAGGTGGAGTATGCCGGGCAGCGGCTGGAGGAGGACAGCCTCCGCTGGCGCCAGACCGCCCTGGTGCTGGGCGGAGGCAGCCTGGCCAACGACGCCACCCTGCGCCAGGAGGGCGACGAGTGGTCGATCCAGGGCGACCCCACCGAGGCCGCCTTCCTGGTGGCCGAGGTCAAGCTCGGCACCCGCGACCGCAGGACCGACCGGTTCCAGCGGGTGGGCGAGATCCCGTTCACCTCCGAGCGGCGCATCATGACCAGCCTGGAGTCGGACTCGGCCCGCTCCGGCAAGCTCGCCATCGTCACCAAGGGCGCCCCCGACGTGCTGCTCGGCCGCTGCTCGCACGTGCAGGTCGGTGACGACCTGGTGCCGCTGGACGAGCAGACCCGGGCGCGCATCCTGGCCGACGTCGAGCGGCTCTCCGACGAGGCGTTCCGCACCCTGGCCGTGGCCTACCGGCCGCTGGAGGTCACCGGGCCGCTGGAGGTCGACGAGTCGATGGAGCACGACCTCGTCTACACCGGCATGGTCGGCATCATCGACCCGCCACGGCAGGAGGCGGCCGAGGCCATCGCGGAGGCGCACCGTGCCGGGGTCCGGGTCATGATGATCACCGGCGACCACCCGCGCACCGCAGCCCGCATCGCGCGCGACCTGGGCATCACCGAGCACGAGCCGGTGGCGGTCTCCGGGCTGGAGCTCGACCGGCTCGACGACGAGGACTTCCGCGAGACCGTCCGGCGCCGCTCGGTCTACGCCCGGGTGACGCCGCAGCACAAGCTGCGGATCGTCGACGCCCTCCAGGCCGACCGCGAGGTCGTCGCGATGACCGGCGACGGGGTCAACGACGCCCCGGCGCTGAAGTCGGCCGACATCGGCATCGCCATGGGCCGCACCGGCACCGAGGTGACCAAGGAGGCGGCGAAGATGATCCTCGCCGACGACGACTTCGCCACCATCGTGCACGCCATCCGCGAGGGCCGCGGCATCTTCCTCAACATCAAGAAGTTCCTGCGCTACCTGCTGTCCTCCAACATGGGCGAGGTCCTCACCGTCTTCTTCGGCGTCGTCCTGGCCGGGGTGATCGGGCTCGCCGAGGACGGCGGTGGCATCGCCCTGCCGCTGCTGGCCACCCAGATCCTGTGGATCAACCTGCTCACCGACAGCGCCCCGGCCCTGGCGATGGGGGTCGACCCCGAGACCGACGACGTGATGAGCGACCCACCACGCTCACCGCACCAGCGGGTCATCGACGGGCGGATGTGGGTCGGGGTGGTCCTGGTCGGCCTGACCATGGCTGTCGCGGTGCTGGCCACGCTCGACCTCTACCTGCCCGGTGGTCTCATCGAGGGCTCGGAGACGCTCGACACGGCACGGACCGCGGGCTTCACCGTGCTCGTCCTCGCGCAGCTGTTCAACGCGTTCAACGCCCGGTCCGAGACCGGCACAGCGTTCCACCGGGTGTTCAGCAACACGTGGCTGTGGGGCGCGGTCGGTCTGTCCGCGGCGCTGCAGGTCGCCGTCGTGCACGTGCCGCTGCTGGGCGAGGCCTTCTCCACCACCCCGCTCACGCTTGAGCAGTGGCTGGTGTGCGTGGCGATGGCCAGCTCGGTGCTGTGGGTCAGCGAGCTGCGCAAGGCCGTGATCCGAGCCACCCGCCCGGACCCGGCCGTGCCGGCACCCGCCGGGCCGTAGGCTGGGGGATGAGGACCACTCCTGCCGGCAACACCAGAGGGGGCCAGGGTTGAAGGCCATCGTCCAGCAGTCCTACGGCTCGCCGGATGACTTGCAGATCGAAGAGATCGAGGCACCCACGATCGGTCGTGGCGAGGTGCTCGTGCGGGTGCGCGCCGCGTCGGTGCATCCCGACGTCAGTCATGTGCTGCGCGGCAGGCCCTACATGCTGCGGGTCATGGGGGCCGGGGTGCGCAGGCCTCGCACCGTGGTGCCGGGCACCGACATGGCGGGGGTCGTCGAGGCCGTCGGCTCCGCCGTCACCCGGTTCGCCCCGGGCGACGCGGTCTTCGGAGAGACGGTGCGTGGGCACCAGTGGCACCACGGCGGGGCATATGCCGAGCTCGTCGCCGTGCCCGAGAAGGCCCTCGTCGCCAAGCCGGCCTCGGTGACCTTCGAGCAGGCCGCGGCCGTCCCCACCTCCGCGCTGATCGCCTACCAGGCCGTGCACAGCCAGGGCCGGGTCGGGCCCGGGCAGCGGGTGCTCGTCAACGGCGCCGCCGGCGGGGTCGGGCTGTATGCCGTGCAGCTCGCCCTGGCCGCTGGTGCGCGGGTCACCGGCGTCGACCACGGCGACAAGCTCGACCTGGTGCGCACCGTCGGAGCCGACCGGGTGGTCGACTACACCCTGCAGGACTTCACCCGGGTCGGTGGTCGCTATGACGTGATCATCGACATCCCGGGCAACCATGCCGTCTCCGACATCCGGCGGGCGCTGCGTCCGACCGGCACCTACGTGCTCATCGGTCATGACCGGTTCGGTGAGTCCGGGCGGTGGGTCGGTCAGAGCCTGCGCCGGTTCGCCCGCCTGGCGGTGACCTCCCCCTTCGTCACCCAGCAGCTCAGCCCCCCGACGGTCAAGCCCACCGAGCACCCGCTGTCGGCGATCGCCGACCTCATCGAGGCCGGCATACTCACCCCGGTGGTCGACCGCACCTTCCCGCTGGCCGAGACAGCCGCCGCGATCCGTTATCTGGAGTCCGGCCAGGCCCGCGGCAAGGTCGTCATCACGGTCTGACCGGCCGGCAGCTGCCGTCGTTGTGGCCTCGCGGGTTCAGCCGTCGAGCGCCGCGCGGTGCAGCGACCGCACCTCCTCGCAGAGCTCCTCGACGGGGCCCTCGGTGGGCACGCCGGGTGCCACCACCGCGATCGGCAGCGGCGCCACCCGGCCCGACGCCACGCCCCACTCCTGCCTCCAGGCGGTCAGCTGCCCAGTCGACGTGGCGAAGACGATGCGACCCAGGCCCACCCACCCGTGGGCGGCGGCGCACATCGGGCAGTGCTCGCCGGAGGTGTAGACGGTCGCGGCCGCGCGCTCCGCCTCGCTCAGGTGCTCGGCGGACCACCGGGCGACGGCCAGCTCGGGGTGCCGGGTGTGGTCGCCGTCCTTGACCCGGTTGCGGTCCTCGAAGCGCACGGTGCCGTGCTGGTCGACGAGCAGGGACCCGAAGGGCTCGTCGCCGTCCTCCAGCGCCTCGCGGGCCAGGTCGACACAGCGGCGCAGGTGGCGCAGGTCCCCGTCGGTGATCGTCATGCAGGCAGTATGCGGTGCCGGCCGCTCGGGTTGCGGGTCCACCGCAGACCCGAGGTCATGGCGTGGCCCCGTCGGTGTCGGTGAGGTCGGCGGGGTTCGCGTTGGCGCCGCAGACGATGACGCAGACGCGCTCGTCGTCCGCGGGGCGGTAGGCGCCGGAGAGCAGCGCAGCCATGGCGGTCGCACCCCCGGGCTCGCTGGCGACGCGGGCCGTGCGCCACAGCCACTGCCTGGCCCGGGTGATGTCGTCGTCGCCCACCAGCACGGAGGTGGTGTCGGCGGCCTGGCACGCCGCGAGCCCGACCTGCCCGATGACGGTGGCGCCGAGGGAGTCGGCGGCCAGGCCGGAGGGCGTGGTCGGCACCGGCCACCCCGCCGCCAGCGCGGTGTGCAGCGTGGGGCAGCCGTGCGGCTCGACGGCCACGATGCGACGCTCACCGGCGAACCACGAGGCCACCCCGCCGACGAGCCCGCCTCCGCCGACGGCGACGAGCACGGTGTCGGCCTCGGTCTGCTCCTCGAGCTCGGCGGCGATGGTGCCCTGGCCGGTCACCGTCGGCAGCCCGTCGTAGGCGTGCACCGCCAGCGCGCCGGGAGCGGCTGCGGCCGCCGAGCTGGCCTCGAGCGCCTCGGCATACCGGTTGCCGACCTGGTGGACCTGCGCGCCAAGGGCGTGCAGCCGGGCCACCTTGACCGCCGGGGCAGTCGTGGGCACGAACACCTGCACCGGGATGTTCAGGCTGCGCCCGACGTGCGCGACCGCCAGCCCGTGGTTGCCCCCTGACGCCGCCACCAGCAGGTCGGGCCGCCGCGCCGACGACAGCACCGAGTGGAAGGCGCCGCGGGGCTTGAACGATCCGGTGTGCTGCAGCTGCTCGAGCTTGAGGGTGACCGGCCGTCCGTCGTCGAGCTCGACCTGCAGCACCGGGGTGTAGCGCACGTGCTCGGCGACCAGCGCCCGGGCTGCCGTGATCTGCTCCCGGGTGGGGTATGCCGTGCTGCGGGAAGCCATCCCCGCATCCTGGCACGCCCCCGACGACCGTTGTGCGGCCGAGGTGCGGCGAGCCGGGCCCAGGTGGAGCGCACACCGGTCGTCAGGGTGGGCGTACGTTCGGGGGGTGCACACCTTCACCCAGGTCGACGTCTTCTCCAGCGAGCCCTTCGGGGGCAACCCCGTCGCCGTCGTCCATCTCGACGCTGACGACACCCTGGACGACGGGCAGATGCAGGCCTTCGCACGCTGGACCAACCTGTCGGAGACCACGTTCCTGCTGCCGGCGACCTCCCCCGGAGCCGACTACCGGCTGCGCATCTTCACCCCGGGCGGTGAGCTGCCGTTCGCCGGGCACCCGACGCTCGGCAGTGCCCGGGCGTGGCTGGAGGCCGGAGGCGTGCCGGCCCGGGAGGACGTCGTGGTGCAGGAGTGCGCTGCCGGGCTGATCCGGGTGCGCAGGCGCGAGGGGCACCTGGCGTTCGCGGCACCGCCGCTGACCCGGTCAGGGCCTCCTGACGACTACACCCGCCGGCACGTCGTCGCCGCGCTGGGCCTGAGCGAGAGCGACGTCGTGGATGCCTCCTGGGTGGTCAACGGGCCGCGCTGGCTCGGGGTCCTGGTGCGTGACGCCGGCACGGTGCTGAGGCTGCGGCCCGACCTCGCGGCGATCTCGGCCATCGGTGACCTGGAGGTCGGGGTGATCGGCCCCTACGGGGTCAGTGGCCGGGCCGACGTCGAGGTCCGGGCGTTCTGCCCGGGGCTCGGGTTGGGCGAGGACCCGGTCACCGGCAGCCTCAACGCGGGCCTGGCGATGTGGCTGACGACCGCCGGGCTCCTCCCACCGGCATACGTCGCCTCGCAGGGCACGGTGCTCGGCCGGCACGGACGCGTCCACGTCGAGACCCACGGCAGCGACCTGTGGGTGGGCGGCGCGACGCGGGTGCGCATCACCGGCACCGTCGACCTGTCCACCGGCTGACCGGACCTGCGCAGCCCTCGGGCCCGCCCGGCCGACCCTGGCGGGTGTCACCGGCATGATGGGCGCATGACTCTCCACGCCGACGACTACCAGGCCGACCCCGGCCGCTACGACGCGATGACCTACCGCCGCACCGGCCGCAGCGGGCTCGACCTGCCGGCGGTCTCGCTGGGGCTGTGGCACAACTTCGGCGACGACGTGCCGCTGGAGCGCCAGCGCGCCATCCTGCGTCGGGCCTTCGACCGTGGCGTGACGCACTTCGACCTGGCCAACAACTACGGCCCGCCCTACGGCTCGGCCGAACGCAACTTCGGCACGATCTTCGCCCAGGACTTCCGGCGTTACCGCGACGAGCTGGTCCTCAGCAGCAAGGCCGGCTACGACATGTGGCCCGGTCCCTACGGCCAGGGCGGCGGCTCCCGCAAGTATGTCCTGGCCTCGCTCGACCAGTCGCTGGCCCGGATGGGCGTCGACTACGTCGACATCTTCTACAGCCACCGCTTCGACGACACGACCCCGCTGGAGGAGACGATGGGGGCGCTCGACACCGCCGTCCGCCAGGGCAAGGCCCTGTATGTCGGCATCTCCAGCTATTCCGGCACGCGCACCCGCGAGGCGGTCGAGATCCTGCGGGCGCTCGGCACACCGCTGCTCATCCACCAGCCGTCCTACTCGATGCTCAACCGGTGGATCGAGGAGGACCTGCTCGACGTGCTGGGGGAGACCGGGGTGGGCTGCATCGCGTTCTCGCCGCTGGCCCAGGGCATGCTCACGGACAAGTACCTCGACGGCATCCCCGAGGGATCGCGGGCAGCCCAGGGCAAGTCCCTGGACCCCGCTCTGCTCGACGAGCGCTCCCTGACACACGTGCGGGCTTTGCACGAGATCGCCCAGGGCCGCGGCCAGACGCTGGCCCAGATGGCGCTGGCCTGGGCCCTGCGCGACGACCGGGTCACCTCCGTGCTGGTCGGTGCCAGCAGCGTGCGGCAGCTCGACAACAGCCTCGGGGCCCTGGACAACCTGGCCTTCACCGATGAGGAGCTGGGCACGATCGACCAGCATGCGGTCGAGGCCGGGATCAACCTCTGGAAGCCCTCCTCGGACCGCTGACGTCCCGCTCGGGCCCGAATCACCCGTGCCACCGACCTCCGGTCGCTGACGTCCCGCTCGGGCCCGAATCACCCGTGCCACCGACCTCGGCCGTGGCGCAGACATGCGGTGATGGCGCAGCAGCTCGGCCATGGCGCAGAAGTTCAACCCAGGCACGCCACATATCTCGGCCCTGGGTCGATGTTCCGGGTCACCCTCGATCTTCTCCACCGCGGTCGTCGCGGCCAGTCCGACCGTGCCTGTGGACAGCTCGACGGTCCGCTGCTCCGGAGACGGCACAGTGGACCCATGGACCCGGCGATCAGGACTCGTCTCGACGCCAACAAGGGGGTCGCACGTGTGACCGAGCTGGCCTGTTTGCTGGGGTGCCGGGGAGCTGTGGACCGTGCCATCGCCGGTGGCGAGCTGCTGCGCCTGCGCCGCGACGTCGTGGTGGACGCCGACCGCTGGGATGCAGCGGCCGTGTGGGACCGGCACGCGCTGCGGGCCAGGGCGGTGCTCCGCGCGCTCGGTGAAGGCCTCGCCCTCAGCCACCACAGCTCCCTGGCACTGCACGACCTGCCGTTGCACGGGGTCGACGACCGGGTGCATGTGGTCCGCCGAGACGGTGGACGAGGGCGTGCCTGCGGTGACGTGGTCCGGCACGCCGCCGTCCCCCAGGCGTTCCTGGCCGAGGTCGACGGCCTGCCTGTCGTGGCTCCCGAGCTCGCCTGCCTGCAGGTCGCCGATGCCTTCGGAGTCGAGGCCGGCCTGGTGAGTGCGGACGCCGTGCTCCGCTCCGGGATGACCAAGGAGTCGCTGCGTGCCGCCGCGGAGGTCGGAAGGTTCGGGCGGGGGGCTGCCCATGTCCGGGTGGTCGTCGACCTCGCCGACGGTCTGGTGGAGTCGGCCGGGGAGTCACGCACCCGCTGGGTCCTCACCTGCGCCGGTTTCGCCGACGACCTGGAGCCCCAGGTCTGGATCGAGGACGGGCGGGGCTTCCGCGCCCGGGTCGACTTCCTGCTGCGCACGGCCGGGGTGGTCGTCGAGTTCGACGGGCTGATGAAGTACGCCACGCCCGCGGACCTGCGGGCCGAGAAGCGCCGCGAGGACCGGCTGCGTGAGCTCGGGTATGAGGTGGTGCGGCTGACCTGGGGTGACCTGGCCCATCCCGAGCGCGTCGTGGCCAAGGTCAGAGCTGCCTGCGCGCGGTCGATGGCTCGAGGCGCCTGAGCCGGAGAACCGGGCATGGCGGAGACGCTTGACCATGGTGGAGAACATCAGCCATGGCGGAGAAGATCAAGCGTGGTCGAGAAGATCACCCCGGGCCCCCTCTATAGCCCCTCCCCGGGGTGAAGATCTCCGCCATGGCTGAGGAACCCCGCCCTGGCCCTTGGCAGCGGGTGCCGAGCAGATGCCGGTCACCGCGACGCGCCGTGGCTCAACGGGAACGGCCCTCCGCTTGCGCGGCCCGCTCGCTACAGTGATCGGACCCCACCTCCGAGGAGCCGACATGCCCAGCCAGCCGCAGCCGGTCTCCCTGATGAGACCGCCCCGCGGAGAGCGCGCCGACGCTGCGCGCAACCGGGCTGCGATCCTCGAGGCCGCCCGACAGCTGATGACCGACGGCCCCGACGAGGTGTCGATGCAGGAGGTCGCCCGCCGGGCCGGGGTGGGGGTCGGCACGCTCTATCGCCGGTTCGGCGACCGCCAGGGGCTGTTGCTGGCGGTGCTCGACGACGGGGAGCGACAGTTCCAGCAGGCCTTCCTGTCCGGGCCGGCACCGTTGGGACCAGGGGGTGGCGAGCCGGTCGACCCCCAGCAGCGGGTCCGGGCCTTCCTGCACGCCCTGCTGGACCGCACGCTGGACAACATCGAGCTGCTCGTGGCTGTCGAGCGTCGGGAGGGCACCCGGGCGGGCCCGCACACGGTCTGGCACCTGCACCTGCGCACCCTGTGTGCGGCCCTCGGCCACGAGCAGGTCCCCGACCCCGGCTACTGGGCGGACCTGCTGCTGGCGGCGCTGGCACCGACCGTGGTCCGCGACCAGCTCGCCCAGGGGGCCACTCCGGAGGGGCTGCACGCCGCCCTGGACACGGTCGCCATCCGCCTGTTGCGCTGCTAGATACCCCTGGGGGTATACTGGAGCGAACATCATCACCGTGAGAAGGAGCTCAACCATGTGCCGTGCCGTGAACTGCAAGACCTGTGGCAAGACGACGTGGGCCGGCTGCGGCCAGCACGTCGACCAGGTCATGCGCGGTGTGCCGACGGGTGCCCGCTGCCAGGGCCACGTCGAGACCGCCCCCCAGGGTGGCTTCCTGTCTCGCCTGATGAGCCGCTGACCGACCCGGCGCCAAGGGGGCCGGGAGGGCAGGCCGCCGAAGCAGCCGCGGGGGAGGGCGCCGCGAAGCGTCCGTGGTGTGAGAACGTCGCAGACATGGACTCCTCAGCTGCAGCGTGGGACGAGCGGTATGCCGGCGCCGACCGCGTGTGGTCGGCCACGCCGAACCGCTGGGTCGCCGAGATCGTGCCCTCGTTGCTGCCGGGACGGGCGCTCGACATGGCCGCGGGCGAGGGGCGCAACGCCGTCTGGCTCGCCGAGCAGCTGTGGCAGGTCGACGCGACCGACTTCTCCCGGGTCGCTGTCGACCGCATCCGTGACGGGGCCCGCGAGCACGCCGACACCGTCGAGGGCAGGCTGCACGCCTGGGTCGCCGACGCCACCGCACCCGCCCTGCCGGCCGAGCGGTCGGCATACGACCTGGTGCTGCAGTGCTATCTGCACCTGCCGCCGCAGGCGTGGGCGACCGCGGTGCGTGGCGCCGTCGACCGGACCTGCCCCGGTGGCTCGACGCTGGTCATCGGCCACGCCGCGCGCAACCTGCGGCACGGCGTGGGCGGGCCGCAGGACCCCGAGGTCCTGTTCGACCCCGCTGACGTGCGGGCCCTCGCCGAGGAGCTGCCGGTCGAGCTCGAGATCTGCGAGATCCGGGAGCGTGACGTGCCCGGTGCCGACCGGCCGGCCCTCGACACGGTGGCGCTGCTGACCCGCCGCCCCACCCGGACGCCGTCGGCCCGGCAGGTCACGTGACCTGCCGGGCCGGATCACGGCGGCATCTCCCGGCGCTGGCGGTCAGATGACCGCTCCAGCCGGAGGTCCGGGCACTCAGCCGCGGCGCAGCTGCAGCTGGTGCACGTCGATGTAGTCGGTGCGGAAGCCGGCCTCGCAGTAGCCCAGGTAGAACTCCCACATCCGGCGGAAGCGCTCGTCGAAGCCGTGCTGGCTGATCTCGTCCCAGTTGTCGTCGAAGCGCGTGCGCCAGCGGTGCAGCGTCTCGGCGTAGTGGTGCCCGAAGCCGAGGTCATGGGTCACCCGCAGCCGGGTGTGCTTGGCCAGCACCTCGTCGATCGCCTGCAGCGAGGGCAGCATGCCCCCGGGGAAGATGTACTTCAGGATCCACGAGTGCGAGCGCATCGTCTCGAGCATCCGCTCGTGACCGATGGTGATCGCCTGGATCGCGGCGGTGCCACCGGGAGCGAGCAGCTTCTCGACGGTCTGGAAGTAGGTCGGCCAGTACTCCGCGCCGACGGCCTCGATCATCTCCACGCTGACGACGGCGTCGAACTCGCCGCGCACGTCGCGGTAGTCCTGCAGCCGTAGGTCCACCCGGTCGGACAGCCCGTGCCGGTGCACCAGCTCGGTCGCCAAGGCCAGCTGCTCGGAGGAGAGCGTGATGCTGGTGACGTCGGCGCCTCGCTGAGCGGCCCGCAGCAGCAGCGAGCCCCAGCCGGAGCCGATCTCGAGCATGCGGGTGCCCTGGCCGACGCCGGCCATGTCGAGGATGGAGTCGATCTTGCGGTGCTGGGCCTCCTCGAGGTCACCGCTGAACGGGGCCCCCGACTGGGCGAACAGGGCCGAGGAGTAGGTCAGCGACGGGTCGAGGAAGCGGCTGAACAGCTCGTTGGACAGGTCGTAGTGCGCCTCGATGTTGGACCGGGCGCCCTGGGGGGTGTTGCGCCGCTGCCGGGGGGCGGTCAGGTCCACGACCTTGCGGAAGCGCTGGAGCGACCGGGGCACCAGGTCGGTCAGCCGCTCGGCCCACGGCTCGAGCACGTCGGCCAGGTCGTGCCCGGCGGCCGGCCTCCAGTCACCGGCCATGTAGGCCTCGCCGTAGCCGATCTTGAAGTCCTTGGCGACCCGGGCGAAGAACTGCTCGGGGCGCACCAGCTCGAACACGGGTGACTCCGGGCCTCCGCCGCCGGTCAGGGTGCCGTCCGGCCACAGCACCCGGCCGCGCACCTGGTCCTGGGCGGAGCTGAAGAGGCGCCGGGCGATGGCGGCCCGCACCCCGCCCTCCTTGACCGGCGGCATGACCTCCCCGAGGTCGTCGGTGGCGCTGGCTGCGGTCTGGGACTGAGTCATCACGACCCCTTCTGGAGGTTGGTGCGGGCGACGGGCTTGCAAGGGCAGACGACGGGCCCACAGCCAGATGCCGTGCGCCTTGATCAACAGGCTGACCTGCTGGGACATCAGCGGGCGGCGCGCCACCTGGCCCACCAGGGCCCTGCGGGTCACCGGCTCGGGTGTCCCGCGGAACGAGGCCGTGAAGTCCGGCCTGCTCCCCGTGTCACCGTCGCGGTGAAGTGTCACCGTGACGGCGACCCGCTGCGGGGTCAACCCGAAGGTGAGCCGATATCTTCCGCTCACGTCGTAGAAGGGGGAGACGTAGAAGGCCTTGTCGGTCAGCGCCGACCCGCGCGCGTCGGTGCGCAGGAGGTAGGCGTGGCGCTCCCCGTAGGTGTTGTGCACCTCGGCCACCACGCAGAGCACCTCGCCGGTGGTGCGGTCCAGACACCAGTGCACGGTCAGCGGGTTGAAGACGTAGCCGAGGACGCGCGCGTTGGCGAGCATCACCACCCGGGTGTCCTCGGGCAGGTCGACCCCGTGGGTGCGGGCGAAGGCGATGACGTTGGCCCGGATGCTGCGGTCGGGGTCGCCGAGGTGGTCCTCGGCCTGGAAGCCGGCCGCGGCCCGCAACGGGCCGTCCAGGACAGGCAGCTCCTCGAGGTCGACCAGCCACTGGTAGACGTCATGGCGCAGCCGGTGGTCGATCGGCCCCTTGCGCTGGTGCTGGACGGTGCCCGGGACCAGGGCGGGCAGCGTCGGCAGCTCGACTGCGGTCATGCCTGGGTGGGTGCCGTGGCCCGCTCGCGGATCCAGTCGGCGGCGGCGTGACCCGAGCGGCACCCGTCCTCGTGGAAGCCCCAGCCGTGGTAGGCCCCGGCGTAGGCCGTGGTGTCGCTGTTGATCGCGGGCAGCTCGCCCTGGGCCGCGACCGACTCGGAGGTGTAGACGGGGTGGGTGTAGTCCATCCGGGCGAGCACCGTGCCGGGGTCGACCTGCTCCTCGGCGTTGAGGGTGACCAGGAGGTCGCGCTCGGACCGGTGGCCCTGCAGCCGGTTCATCCAGTAGGTCACCCGGGCGGACCCGGCCTCCTCGTCGCAGTGGCTCATGGCGTAGTTCCACGACGCGCGGGCCCGGGTGGCGCGCGGCAGCAGGGCTGAGTCGGTATGCAGCAGCGTGCGGTTGACCGAGTAGGCGAACGCCCCCAGCACGCGCTGCTCCTGCGGCGTCGGGTCGGCGAGCATCGCCAGCGCCTGGTCGGCGTGCGTGGCGAGCACGACCTGGTCGAAGGTGTCCACGGTGCCGCCGGCGGTGCGCACCTGCACCCGGGCCCCGCGGGTCACCTCCACGACCGGGTCACCGGTGCGGACGTCGGGCAGGGCGGCGGCGATCGCGTCGACATACGTCCGGGACCCGCCCACCACGGTGTACCACTGCGGGCTGCCCCCGATCCGGAGCAGGCCGTGGTGGTCCAGGAAGCGGAAGAGGTAGCGCGCGGGGTAGCGCAACGCGGTCTCGTGGCCGGAGCTCCAGACGCAGGACACCACCGCGACGGCGTAGTGCTGGGTGAAGTAGTCGTCGAAGCCCTGGTCGGTCAGCCACTGGCCCAGCGGCGTCAGGTCGGTCTCCGGGCTGTCCTCGAGGTAGGCCTTGGCCTGCTTGTTGAACCGGGTGACGTCGAGCAGCAGCCGGACGAAGCGGGGGTCGCGGAGCTGGGCCGGCTTGGCCAGGACCCCCTTGGCGCCGCGGCCGCCCGCGAACTCCAGCCCACAGCCCCCGCAGCTGATGCTCATGCTCATCTCGGTGGGTCGCACCTCGATGTCGAGCTCGGCGAAGAGCCGCCGCAGCAGCGGGTAGGTGCGGTCGTTGTGCACGATGAACCCGGAGTCCACCGGGTGCCGGGTGCCGTCGGGGTCGACCACGTCGTGGGTGTGGACGTGCCCGCCCAGGCGGGACTCCACCTCATACAGCGTGACGTCGTGGGTGTCCTTGAGCAGGTGGGCGGCGGTCAGGCCGGAGACACCCGACCCGACTACGGCGACAGTAGGGCGCGGCATCAGCGGGAGACCACCGCTGGGTTGGCCAAGATGTTCACTCTGCTCCTCATCGGCGCTACGCTGGGGTTGTCAATGGTTCGACTATCTAAAGGTTACTAGGAGATCGTGACTGATCCACGCCAGGCATACGGACCCGGCAGCCAGCCCGGGCGGGATGGCGTGCGCCGGGTGACCTTTGCCATGCGCGTCCTGGTGAGCAGGATGCAGCAGTACAGCGACACCGTAGGGCACCAGCTCGGTCTGCACCGTAGCGACCTGACCGCGATGAACCTGATCTCCCAGGCCGCGACGCGGGGGCAGAAGATGAGCCCCAGCGACGTCGCCCGCCAGATGAGCCTGTCCGCTGCTGCCGTCACCGCACTGGTCGACCGGCTGGAGAAGGTCGGGCACGTCGAGCGCCACCCGGACGAGCGCGACCGCCGCAGGGTCCGGCTGGGTGTCAGCGAGCAGGCCACCGGCGTCAGCCGTCGGATGTTCCGGCCGCTGAGCGAGGAGATGGCCCGCGCGCTGGAGCCCTACAGCGACGAGGAGCTCGACCTGGTGGTGCGGGTGCTGGACGACCTGACCGAGGCCGTGCAGCGGGCCGACCCGGGCAGTGCCGACCTCAGCGACACCCCGTATGGCGACCGGCACGCTGCCCGGACGGGCACGGTGGACCCTACGCTGGGCCACCATGAGACTGGCTGACCTCGCTGCCGCCCTCGACCTGACCGTCCCCACCGGAGCTGACGGCGACGTCGAGGTCACCGGGGTCACCCACCAGGCCGACTGGGTCCGGCCGGGCGACGCGTTCGTGGCGATCCCCGGCTCCCGCTTCGACGGTCACTCCTTCATCGACCGGCCGTCGCGCCCGGGGCCGTCGCCGTGCTCGGCGAGGGCCTGCCGGACGGAGCGGCCTGCCCGGTGCCGTACCTGCGTGGTGCCGCGGCGCGCGCGACCGGCGCTGGCCGACGCCGCGACCGCGCTCGCCGGGCGCCCCAGCGACCGGCCTGACGGGTCATAGGGATCACCGGCACCGACGGCAAGACCACGACCTCCTGCCTGGCGCGGCACCTGCTGCGCGCCGGCGGGCTGCGCACCGGGCTGCTCTCCACGATCGGCTACGAGCTGCCCGACGGGGTGCTGCGCCAGCCGCCGCCGCACTTCACCACCCCCGAGGCCCCGCAGGTGCAGCAGATCCTGGCTGACCATGGCGGCGGACGGCGACGCAGGCCGCCGTCGTCGAGACCTCGCAGCCACGCGCTGGCGCTGGACCGGGTGCGCGGCGTCGACTACGACCTCGCGGTGTGGACCAACCTCACCGGGGAGCACCTGGACTTCCACGGCGACGATGGAGCAGTACTTCGCCGACAAGGCCCGCCTGGTGCAGCGCGCCCGGCACAGCGTGCTCAACGTCGACGACCGGCCCTGGGTCGACCAGCTCGTGCCGCTGGCGACCGCCGACGCACTGACGACCTACTCGCGCCGAGGGCAGCCCGGCCGACTGGGTGGCCACCGACGTGCGTCGAGGGGGCCGAGGACCTCACGCTTCACCGTCCACGCACCCGGCACGGCGAGGTCGCGGCGCGTGCTGCCGATGATCGGCCGGTTCAACGTGGCCAACGCGCTGGCCGCGATGGCTGCCGGACGCGGCTGGCCGGGCTGCCGCTGGAGGCGCTGGTCGCCGGGCTGGCCACGTTCGGCGGCGTGCCGGGCGGATGGAGATGGTCGAGCGCGGGCAGGGCAGCCCCGCGGGTGATCGTCGACTTCGCCCACACGCCGCCGAGCCTGGAGAAGGCGCTGGACACCGTGCGGGTGACCACGCAGGGGCGTCTGTGGGTGGTGCTCGGCTCGGCCGGCGGCCCCCGTGACCCCTCGAAGCGGGCGCCGCTCGGGCGAGGTCGCCACCCAGCTCGCCGACCACGTCGTCTTCACCGAGGAGGACCACCGCGACACCCCGCTGCCGACATCCTGGCCGAGATGGAGCGCGGGGCCCGCGAGGCCGGACGCGAGCAACTACGTCTCGATCGGCGACCGCACCGAGGCCATCCGGCATGCCGTGCCCGAGGCCGCCCCGGACGACACGGTCGTGCTCGCCGGCAAGGGGCCCGAGGAGACGATGGAGCGCGACACCGAGACCGGTCCCCTGGGACGAGATGGCGCAGGCTCGGGCCGCGCTGGCAGCCCGTCCGGTCCACGGCTGAGGTCGGCGGTGGACCACGACCCTGTCTCCGGTGCTCTGGCCCAGCCACGCCGCTCCGCGCTGCTGACCTGGGGTCTGCGGGCGTGGCTGGCACTGGGGCTGGTCCTCTTCGCCGCAGCGGTCGCATCGCTGCTGGCCCAGGTCTCGGGCCTGGTCGTGCCTCTGGTGGTCGCCACGGTGGTCGCAGCCCTGCTGGTGCCGGCGGTCGACCGGCTCCACGGACGGGGCCTGCCGCGCCAGCTCGGCGCCGTCATCATGCTGCTGGGCCTCGTCGTCACGGTGCTGGGGTCGGTGTGGATGGTCCTGGCCGGCGTCACCGGGCAGGGCGGGCAGGTGCAGTCACGGCTGCTGGCCGGTCTGGAGGCCGTCGAGGCGTGGCTGGCCGACCGGGGGATCGACCTCGGTGGCGGCGAGTCGCTGAGCACCCAGCTCAGCACGTGGGCCGGTGAGTCGTGGGGCGGGGTGGCGTCCTACCTGCCGGGGGTCTTCTCCAGCCTGGCCTCGTTCGTCCTCGGCTCCGTGGTCGGGGCCTTCCTGTTCTTCTACATCCTGGTGGACTGGCACCGGCTCACCGCCTGGCTCGGGGGCCACCTCGGTCTCGAGGAGGGCACCGGGGCGGGCGTGATCGACGACGCCGTGTCCTCCATCCGGCAGTACTTCGGCAGTCTCACCCTCTCCGCCTTGCTCACGGCGGTGCTCATCGGTGGTGCCGCGTGGCTGCTCGACGTGCCGCTGGCGCTCACCATCGCCGTGGTGACCCTGGTGACGTCCTACATCCCCTACCTCGGCGCCATCGTCTCCGGTGCCTTCGCGGTGCTCGTGGCCCTGGGGTCGACCGACCTGCAGACCACGCTCGTGCTGCTCGTCGTCGTGCTCGTCGTGCAGAACATCGTGCAGACGGTGGTGCTCACCAAGCTCACCAGCGACGCCCTGAGCATCCACCCGATCGTGACGCTGGGCTCGACCATCGTGGGTGCCGCGTTGGCCGGAGCCCTGGGAGCGACCCTGGCGGCGCCGACCGTCGCGGTGGTGCTGCGGGTGCGGGCCAGGCTGGTCGGCGAGCTCCCGAGCCCCCAGGGCAGCGCTCCGTCTCAGTCAGCGGGGTCGAAGGCCGCAAGCACCTGAGCCCGGCTGACGTCGTCCACGTGCGCGGTGGCCCACCGGGGTGAGCCGTCCTTGTCGACCAGCAGGGCCCGCACCCCCTCGTCGAAGTCGGGGTGCCTCACGAAGGCCCGGCCCAGCATCCGGTCCTGGTCGAGCACCTCCTGCACCGTCATGGACCGCGCGCGGCGCAGGGCCTCCAAGGTCATGACCACCGAGTGCGGGGAACGCTCCTCGATCGTCTCGGCCGCCTGCCGGGCGGCGGGGTGGGTATGCCGTGCCAGCCGCCCCACGATCTCGGCGGCGTCGTCGCCGGCATAGCACTCGTCGATCCAGTCGCGGTGCTCGGCGAGGGTCGGTGCCGGCAGGTCGGCGTCAGGCAGGTCGGGCACGCTCCACCCGCGACGGCCGTCGGCGTCGTCGAGCATCGCGCGGGCCAGGTCGGCCAGGATCTCCTCCTTGGCGCTCGAAGGCACCAGCACGTCGGCCAGGCCCAGCAGCACCGCGTCCGCGCCGTTGACCGGCAGCCCGGTCAGCGCGACGTGGGTGCCCAGCTCACCCGGCGAGCGCGCCAGGAACCACAGCCCGCCGACGTCGGGGAAGAAGCCGATGATCGTCTCCGGCATCGCCAGGCGCGTGCGCTCGGTGACCAGGCGGTGCGAGCCGTGAGCCGAGACCCCCACCCCGCCGCCCATGACGATGCCGTCCATCCACGCGACATACGGCTTGGGGTAGCGCGCGATGAGACCGTTGAGCGCGTACTCATGGGCCCAGAACTCCATGGCGCGGGGCACCTCGCCGTCACGGATGGCCGAGCGCAGGGCCCGCACGTCGCCACCGGCACACAGCCCCTTGTCCCCGGCGCCTTCCAGCCACACCGCGCGGACCTCCGGGTTGACGGCCCAGGCCTCCAACCGGTGCAGGGCGGTCACCACCATCGCGTCGTCGAGGGCGTTGACGGCGCCGGGACGGTTGAGGGTGAGCCGGCCGAGGGGGCCGACCACCTCGTGCAGCACGGTCTCCGTGGGGCCAGGTCCAGTCATAGCAGTCGACCCTAGCCACGCACGTAGACTCTCGCGCCATGGGCAAGGCATCTCGACGCAAGCGCGCCTCCGGCGCCACCACCACCGACCCCGCGCAGCAGCGGGCGCCGTTCGTCGCTCGTCCGTTCCAGGGGCTCGCCGACGAGACGGAGTGGGTGGCGATGCGGGAGATCGTGCCGTCGGCCACCGCGCAGGTCAGCGTCACCCTGCCGGACGGCACCGAGCGTGAGGTCACCCTGGCCACGGTGCTGCCAGGTGCCATGCCTGCACTGCACCGCGGCGACGGCGAGGTGCTCGTCGCCCTGCAGTCACGCACCTCCAGCGGTGACGCCAGCCGCGACATCGCCCAGGCGCTGCTCGCGGCCGTCGCGGCCGAGCCGGGCACCCCGGTCGCCGCCGTGCGCCCCGCCACGATGGGCACGCCCCGGCTGCAGGACCTGCTCGCCGACGGCCAGCGCCTCCAGCCGACCGTGCACGAGGACTTCTCGTTCTGGGTCGCGCAGGACGAGGCGACCCCCGAGGTCGCGGCGGCCCTGGAGCAGACCAACGACGCCGCCGTCCCGACGGTCAAGATCGAGGAGCTCGCGTCGGCCTACTGGTGCAAGATGGGCGAGCGCACCTACATCCGCTGGATCCTCGGCGACGACGAGGACGACGCGGTCACCGCGTTGGCCCGCCTGCAGGCCGCCGGTGAGCACACCCTCGGGGGAGACTCGGTGCTGCTGGGGGCCTTCCGCGCCGCCGGCCTGCTGGTGCCCGTGCTCGAGGTGCCCGCCGACACCGAGCCCGCCGACCACGTCGAGGCCCTGGTCGCGCTGCAGGAGCGGTATGACGCGGCCAGGACCAGGGACGGTGCCCTCACCCCGGACGAGCGTCGGGCCCGCGACGGCATCATCAGCCGCCAGGTCACCCTCCGCTGACCACGATGTCGGACCCGACGCCAGGGCCTGCTGCCGAGCGTCTCGGCGTCGTCGCGGTCGTGCCGGCCAAGGACGAGGGGCAGCGGCTCGGAGCCACCCTCGCGGCCCTGGCCGGTGTGCCGGAGGTGATCGCCGTCGTGGTCGTCGACGACGGCAGCACGGACGAGACCGCCGCCGTGGCAGCGGCCACGGGGGCACAGGTGTGCACCCATCCGCGCAACCGCGGCAAGGCAGCGGCGATGCAGACCGGTGCCGACGCCGCCGCGACGGCTCACCCCGGGGCACCCCTGCTCTTCGTCGACGCCGACCTGGAGGGCAGCGCCGCTGCGCTCGGGGTGCTCTGCGGGCCGGTGCTGGCCGGCGAGGCCGACATGACGATCGCGGTGCTGCCGCCGCAGGAGCGCCGGGGTGGTGGTTTCGGCCTGGTAGTGCGGCTGGCCCGGGACGGCATCCACGCGCTCACCGGGTGGACGGCAGCACAGCCCCTCAGCGGGATGCGGTGCCTGACCCGGGGCGCGTTCGACGCGGCGACCCCGCTGGCCCGGGGGTGGGGTGTCGAGGTCGGCCTGACCGTCGACGTGCTGCGCTCGGGGGGTCGGGTGCTCGAGGTGCCGTGCAGCCTGCAGCACCGGGTCACCGGACGCGACTGGCGCTCTCAGCTGCACCGTGCCCGGCAGTATCGGGATGTGCGCCGGGCCCTGCGCTCCCGGCGTCGGGCCGGGCGGTCCGAGGGTCGGGCGTCGGGCTCTGCGCGTCGGGCACCCTGGCGCGCAGGCTGATCGCGGCCCCCACCGCCACCGTGAGACCGAGCCCCACGATGGCGATGCCGGAGTCGTTGAGGGCCCAGCCGACCACCCAGCACACCAGCAGCGCCCACGCCGTCGACCGCATCAGGGGCACCCGCCACAGCGGCGCCATCGCGCGGCCGGGCGGCGAGCCGGGGACGGCCACCCCCCAGATGATGAGGCCGAGCAGCACGACGGCGATCCACGACGCCGGGTAGGCGATGAGCATGCCGGCGTTCTGGTCGAGCTTGCGCAGCACGATGTCACTGGCCTCGCCGTCGACCACCGACTGCACGAAGTCGCCGAGGTGGGTGCGGGCTCCCGGCCCGCGCAGCCAGTCGAGCACCATCACCGCAGCCGACACCACCACGGCGGTCACACCGATGAGCAGCACCCGCACCAGCGTCAGCTGCAGCCCCGCCGCGGCCATCGCCAGGACCAGGGTCGCGGCGACCATCGCCGGGATGCCCCCGAAGTCGGCCCCCCACAGCGGGACCCCGCCGATCGCCGCCGTCATGAGGCCCACGACGACCACCGTGCCCGCCGCCCACCACCGCCGGGGCAGCAGCCACGAGGCCAGGCAGCCGGCCAGGATGAGGCCCGAGGCCGACAGGATGCCGAACGCCACGTTGCCGATGCCGTAGAACCTGCCGGCCCGCAGCGGCGCGACCCCGACCACCGAGGTCAGCGACAGGTGGTCGCCGTCGGAGCCGATCACGTCGACCCCCAGGGCTACCACCGTGACTGCAGCGATGACCGCGACCGGGCCCAGCGGGTCGCGACGCCACGGCCCGCCCCAGGCCAGCGCGAGCACGACGGCGACGAGCCCGACGACGGCCAGGGTCAGCACGATCCCCGGCCCCCACCAGCTGCGCTCGCCGGGCAGGTCAGCCATGCCGACGCGCCACCACGGCAGCAGCGCGGAGAGGTGACCGGCTACGGGCGCCGCCATGGCCGCCGTGCCCACCACGGCCACCATCATGCGCCGCTGCGGGGTCGGGTCACGGCGCACCATTGCGAGGCCGACGACCAGGAGCAGCACCAGGGCCGTGAGCACGGCCGCGGAGACCCAGCCCTGCACGACACTGACCCCGGTGGCCGCGGCCCCGACGTCGCGCAGCCGGTCGAGGTGTCCGTCGTCGGCAGGGCGCACGCCGACCGGCTGTCCCGCCACGGCGTCGGGCACGTCACGGCCGAGGACGTCCAGGAGCGTCGCGGTCAGGTCGGCGGTCTGCACCAGACCCGGCTGGCGTGTCGTGGACGAGACCAGCAGCCCAGGAGATGGCGTCGACCCGGTCTCGCGCACCACGACCGGATGGGTGGCGGCACGACCCTCGGCCTGGCTGTCGGCCAGACCGGCGACGACGACGAGGGTGCCGTCGGGCAGGTCTGCCTCCCACCGTGCCAGCGCCGCGTCGACCTCTGCCGGAGTGGCGGACGGTCCGCTGTCGACCAGGTCGAGCATGCACCCCGAGGGGACGGCCCGGTCGGTGAGGGTTCCGGGCCGGTAGGCGGCCACCACCCCGTCGGGTCCGGCGGCCCCGAGAGCGGCCAGGGGCCCGTGGGCCATCAGCACGCAGGGCTCGTCGGCCCCCTCGGTGCCCTCGGGCGTTCCGGCTCCGCCCAGCGTCTCGGCGAGCGTGCCGAGCCGGGCATCCAGCGGTCGGCCGTCGGCACCCTCCTGCCAGACGCCCAGCTCCGGCACGACGGCTCCTCCGGGGGGCGCACCCTCGGCACCGGTCTGCGGGCGGTAGTCGCTCCAGCACCCCTCGGGGTCGCTGGGTGACGGCCCGGCAGCCGCCGCACGCTGACCCGCCCCGAGCGTCAGCCAGCCGTCGGCGTCGCAGGTGACCAGCCGGGCGCCGCGCACCACCAGGTTGCCGGCGGCTCCCTCCTGAGCCCAGCGTTGCAGGGTCGGCATCTGGGCGTCGACCTGTGACCAGGCGAGCCCGGGCACCCCGACGAGCACGACGCGCTCCGCCTCCAGCGGGGTCGGGGTGTCCGGTCGCTGCACCACGCTCAGCACGGCGGCCGTGACCAGCGCGAGAACAGTCAGGGCGAGGAGCAGCACCGCCCCCTGCCGGCGCGCCCTGGTGTCCATGGGCCGACCCTAGACGGCTCGGCTGACACCCCGCCGGGGTCCGCACCGCATACGCTCGGGGCGTGGACCAGACCGACCTGCTCACCCTTGGCCTCGGGGCCCTGGCCCTCCTGGTCGCGGTCGTCGCGCTGGTCCTCACCCTCGCCCAGCGACGCAGGTATGCCGCGCTGCAGCGGCGCTACCAGGTGCTCTGGGGTGACGGTGCGGCCGACGTCGCGACGGTGCTGGCCCGCCAGTCGCAGCGGATCGACGGCGAGGCGTCTCGGCTCGACGGGGTCACCCAGGAGCTGGTCGACCTGCGGGCCGGCCTCGCCCAGACGCTGCAGCACGTCGCGGTGGTGCGCTACGACGCGTTCGGCGACATGGGCGGCCGGATGTCCTTCAGCGCGGCCGTCGTCGACGACCGGGGGGACGGCATGGTGATCAGCTCCATCCACGCGCGGGGTGAGAGCCGCACCTATGCCAAGGGTGTCGTCGGCGGGGACAGTGCCATCACCCTGAGCCCGGAGGAGCGACACGCCGTGGACGCCGCCCGGTCCGGCCGGGCCGACTGACTGGCTCGGCCGACCGACCGGCTTACCGACCGACTGGGCCGGTCGCCCGCTCAGGCGCCGCGCTTGATGGGTAGCCGGCCCGCCTCCACCGCCCGCTCGACGGCCGCGAAGTCAGCCTCGACCTGCTCGACTGAGCCCTTCATGTCCCGGAACTGGCGGACGAAGTAGTCGTAGGTGCGGCCGTTCGGGGCGCGTCGGCACGGATCCAGCCGAGGAAAGGGTCCGAGCTCGCCTGGAGGATGCGCTGCCCGGACACGATGCGGAAGCCCTCGTGTGCCGACGCTGCCGACACCGACGACCCGTAGCACGTAGTCGCGCAGGGTGAACTGCGACAGCAGCAGCGCGACGTCGGGCCGCAGGGTCTGCCGGTAGCGCGACACCAGCATCTCGACCCGCTCGTCCGTCGCACTGCTGACGTGCTCCATCAGCGGCGGCTGGTCCACGATCCGCGACCGGCCGCTCTCGTCGGACGTGACGATCTTGTCGAGCACCTGCTCGGAGGTGCGTCTGGTCGCCTTGGACGTCGTCGAGCGCAGAGCCTTGCGTCCCGCCTTGGTCCGAGGCGGCTGCCGCCTCGTGCGCCACCGCCTCGTTGAAGGCGTTGTCCCGGGCTCCGATGGACAGCCGAGCCCCACCCACAAGGGTCACCCTTGAGGCAGCCTCACGATCAGGCTGCCGGCGTCGACGACGATGTCCAGCTTGACGGCCGTGCCCAGGGTGTCACCGTCCACCTGCACCTCGATCGGCTTGGACAGGTCCAGCCGCACACGCGAGGAGGCAAAGTGCTCGACCCGCCCGTGCCCCTTGCGCTGCTGGGTGAGCACCTGGGTGGCCACGGCACCCCAGCCGACGATGCCGTGCGGGGCGATGACGACGGCGTCGACGACCCCGTCGTCCGACTTGGCCCCCGGCATGAGCGTGACACCGCCCTGCAGCTTGCCGACGTTGCCGACGATCACGCCGCGCACGTGCCGCTTGACCTGCGTGCCGTCCTCGAGACCGATGTCGGCCACGAACTCCGGCCCCTTGAGGTGCTGGGCCGCGGACACGACGTAGGCCGCCCAGCCCATCCTGGCCTTGAGGTCCTCCGGAGCCCCGGCCATCACCTCGGCGTCGAAGCCGACTCCGGCCATCACCGAGGAAGGCCTCCTGCTCGGTCTCGGGCGTCCGCTCCCCGGTCTCGGGGTCGACGTGGCCGATGACGTCCGAGTCCTCCACCGCCTGCGACGGGTCGTCCTCGTCGCGCAGACGGGCCTCGACCTCTTGGGCCGTGGGTCGGGTCAGGGTCATCATGCAGGTGTCGATGCGGGCGTTGCGTCCGGTCAGGGCGACCTTCAGGGCCTTGGTGACCGAGTCGATCGGCAGCGACAGGTTGCGGGCCAGGAGGTTGCCGGTGCCTCCGGGCAGCAGTCCCATGGCCACGCCGGTGCCGGCCAGCGCCGCACCCACGGTGCGGACGGTGCCGTCGCCTCCCAGGGGACAGACCAGGTCCACGCCTTCCGCGACCGCCTGCCGGGTCTGGCCCGTCCCGGGGTCCTCGACCGTGGTGGGCAGCCACAGCGGAGTGGCCCAGCCGTGGTCCAGGCAGACCTGGGTGAGTGACTCACGGACCTCGTCGACGTCGTCGAACTTCGTGGGGTTGACGATGACAGCCGCCCGCTGCTGGCGTGGTGCCTCGCCGCCGAAGGCCGAGCGCGGCGCACGCTCCCGGCCGGTGTCCGCGGAGTCCGGCGGCGAGCCGAGGCGCTTGCCGACCGCGCGGACCTCCGTCAGGGTCAGGGCGATGACCGCCCCCAGCAGGGCCAGGGTCAGGGCCAGGGCAAGCCCCCACAGCGCCCAGCTCGGTTCAGTCGTCATGGCTGCACGTTACTGCCGGGACGGGGTCGCGAACGCCACGCGGCATACAGTTGGGCCGTGATCGACATTCGCCTGCTTCGTGACGAGCCTGACCGGGTGCGCGCCAGCCAGCGCGCGCGCGGTGAGGACGAGACCCTCGTGGACCTCGTGCTGTCGGCCGACTCCCGCCATCGGGCCGCCCTGTCCGACTTCGAGAGCCTGCGTGCCGAGCAGAAGGTGTTCGGCAAGCGGGTGGCTCAGGCCTCGGGTGCCGACAAACAGGCTCTCCTGGACCAGGTCAAGGAGACGGCCGCGCGGGTCAAGGAGCTGGAGCGGCTGGCCGCCGAGGCCGCCTCGGAGCGCGACACCGCGCTGCGCAGGATCGGCAACGTCGTGCTGGAGGGTGTTCCCGCAGGTGGCGAGGACGACTACATCGTCGTAGGGGAGTTCGGCCGCCCCCGGGACTTCACGGCTGAGGGCTTCGAGCCCCGCGACCATCTCGAGCTGGGCACGATGCTGGGTGCCATCGACATGGCCCGGGGCGCCAAGGTGTCGGGTTCGAGGTTCTACTACCTGGTGGGTCCCGGTGCCCGGCTGGAGTTCGCCCTGATGCGACTGGCTCTGGACCGGGCGGCTGAGGCCGGCTTCCAGCAACTGAGCGTGCCGACCCTGGTGACACCGGAGACCATGGCAGGAGCGGGGTTCCTGGACGCGCACGCCGAGGAGGTCTACCGCCTCGAGGCCGATGACCTCTATCTCACCGGCACGTCCGAGGTAGCGCTCGCGGGCTTCCACGCCGGCGAGATCCTCGACCTGACCGACGGCCCCAAGCGATACACCGCGCTGTCGACCTGCTTCCGTCGCGAGGCCGGCAGCCACGGCAAGGACACCCGCGGCGTCATCCGGGTGCACCAGTTCCAGAAGGTCGAGATGTTCTCCTACGTGCGCGTGGAGGACGCCGAGGCCGAGCACGCCCGCATGCTGCAGCTGGAGCGGGCGATGCTCGACAGCATGGAGGTGCCCTACCGGGTGATCGACACAGCCGCCGGGGACCTGGGTGGCCCGGCCGCGCGCAAGTACGACTGCGAGGCGTGGGTCCCCACCCAAGGTCGCCATCGTGAGCTGACGTCCACCTCCAACTGCACGACGTTCCAGGCGCGCCGCCTGGGCACCCGGGAGCGCGACCCCCACGGTTCGGGCACCCGCACCGTGGCCACGCTCAACGGGACTATGGCCACCACCCGCTGGATCGTCGCGCTGTTGGAGAACCACCAGCAGGCCGACGGGTCCGTCGTCGTCCCCGACGTGCTCCGCCCGTATGTGGGTGCCGACGTGCTCTCGCCGGTCACCGCCGACTGACAGCGGCGCCGCGATCCGGCGACCTCCCTCCGGGTGTCTCGGCACGCTACAGATCTGCCCCGGGTCTGGGGGCAGCGGTGCGGGTGCGGTGCCGGCCGGGGGCTACGGATCTGCCCCGGGTGTGGGGGCAGCGGTGCGGACGCGGTGCTGACGGGGGCGGGCTACGGATCTGCCCCGGGTGTGGGGGCAGGCTGCCCCCGTCCTGGGGGCAGTGTCGTAGCCTCCAGCGAGCGGGGTCGCCGCGCGCCGTGTGTCCCCACCCCGCTCCACAGCACACGGATGTCCACACATCGCCGGAGACCGGCACACGCCAGCTCGTCGTGCACGACGCTGGGCGTATGCCGGCTCAGTTTCCTCGACGCGGACCGCGGATCGTCCGAGGGACCGGCATGCTCCGGCCCACGTTCGCTCGGGAGCTGATCGCCGGCCGGGAGGGTCTCGACCTCCCCGGTGCCGTCGGCTTGGCACTGCGGGTTCACCGGCGCGAGACGGGTCTGTCTCAACGGGACTACGCGCAGTGGAGGGGCTGGTCGAAGAGCCACCAGTGGCGACTGGAGAGTCGCGCCGGCAGCCTCCGGCTGCATGAGCTCGCCGGCGCGTTGCAGGACACCGGCTATCGCCTGGCGCTCGTGCACGTGGACCCGCTGGCCCCGTTGGGCGAAGAGGTCAGCGAACTGGCCCAGCCCGAGCAGTTCGCCGCTCACGAGTTCGTGGCTCGGGACCGGGCGGGCCGACGTTTCCCGGCCCACGTGCGGGTCCGACGCACGAGGAGACCTCCTCGCTGGTGGATGGAGCGCTACTCGACGACGCAGGTCGAGGGGCCCGAGTGGACGACGACGCGCTGGTGAGCCGTGGCCGACCACTCGTCAGGGGCGTTGGTCAGCCACCAGGACGACCCCGCGCCCCCGACCGCCGGTAAAGGCGAGCAGACCCCAGTAGCGGGCGGCCTCCTCCAGGATCGAGGCGTTGTCCAGCCCCCCGACCTCGACCGCGTCGAAGCCCATGTCGCGAGCCAGCTCGGCCACAAACGACCTGGCCTGCGCGTCGTCGGCCGCGACCGGGAGCACGGGCCGACGTCCGTCCGGCAGCGGTGGGCTGGCCATGTGCTCGGCGCCGACGACGTTGAAGGCCTTCACCACCCGGACCCTGCCCCCGGTGAGGTCGTCCACCAGCTGGGCGCCGCTGCGGAAACCGCTGGGCAGCGGCTGGCCGAAGGGGTTGGTCGCATCGACCAGGATCGCGCCGGGGGCCATCCGGAGCGCGAGCACGACCTCTCCGACGGTGCTCAGCGGCACCGCCAGAATGGTGAGGTCGGCACCCTCCGACGCCCCGGAGACCGGCACACCCACGGCACCTTGAGGCAGGGCATGCTCGCGGCTGGAGCGCACGGCATACCGCACGGTGTGCCCGAGCCCGAGGAGGTTGCGCCCGAGCGCCAGGCCCACGCGGCCCGCTCCGACGACGGTGACGGTCAGGGCCATGAGCTCTCCTCGGGTGTCGGGCTGTCCCCGGCAGCGTAGACCGCGCGGCCGAGGCACGGGCGTCGGATCTCCGCCGTCCGGGGGAGGAGACCGTCCCTGCGCGCGGCATACCCTGGGTCGGTGCAGGCGATCGAACGACTGATGGGCGCGGAGGAGGAGTGGCGACGGCCCCCACCCACCCGGGCGCAGCGGCTCGAGGACGTCTGGATCGCTGTGGCCTTCCTCGTGCTGGGCCTGCTCGGGCTCGAGACCCTCCTGTCGATGGGCGGGCTGGACCGGGAGGACGACCGGCTGGCGCAGTATGCCGCTGTGGCCAGTGCGGCGGTGCTGCTGGTGTTCCGCCGCTCGCACCCGCTCCTGGTGGCCGCCGGAGCCTGCGCACACCTGCTCGTGCTGGGCAGTCTCGTGCCGTTGGCCGTCGCCTCGCTCCCGATGCAGGTGCTCTACTTCTTCGCGATCTACTCCGGCGTCGCCTGGGCCCGCGAGCGCCGCGCCGTGCCCTATGTGGTGCTGGGGATCCTGGCCGCGATGTTCCTCTGGGTGACCTGGTTCCTGGCCCTCGCCTCGGGACTGCAGGAGATCCTGGGGGACGAGGCACCGGAGGCCACCGGTCTGATCCCGCCGGTGGTGGCCGCGGTGACCTGGGTGCTGCTGACCAACCTCGTCTACTTCGTCGGGGCGATCGTCCTGGGGCAGGTCGCCTGGCGCGGTGCGCTCCGCACCGCTCAGGTGGTCGACCAAGCCCGCACGATCCAGGCGCAGAGCGCCCGGCTGCGCGACCAGGCTGTGGTCGCCGAGCGGCTGCGGATCGCGCGCGAGCTGCACGACGTGGTGGCCCACCACGTCTCGGTGATGGGGGTCCAGGCCGCCGCCGCGCGACGGGTGCTGACGAGCAACCCACAGGCGGCAGCCGACGCGCTGACCGCCGTCGAGCACTCCTCGCGGGACGCGGTGGGCCAGATGCGTGACCTGCTCGGCACCCTGCGCAGCGGCGAGCTCGAGGCCGGCGGTCCGCCGGAGAGCGGGTCGCTGGACCGGATGCCCCAGCCGGGCCTGGCGGACCTGCCTGAGCTGGTCGCCCAGTCGCGGACGCCGATGTGCGACGTCGACTACGCCCTGGTCGAGTCCACGGCGGGCCTGACCGCGCTGGTGCCCGGGCCGGTCCAGCTCTCCGTCTATCGCGTCGTGCAGGAGGCGCTGGCCAACGTGCGCCGTCACTCGACCGCCAGGCTCGCCTCGGTCGTCGTGCGGGTCGACGAGGCCGGCGGCACCGTGGAGGTGGAGGTCGTCGACGACGGGATGCCCCGGGTGGGGACCGCGGGCACCGGGCTGGGGCACCTGGGCATGCGTGAGCGCGCGCACCACCTCGGCGGTGGGGTCGAGGTCGGCCCTCGCAGCACCACGGGCTATCGGGTGCGGGTCTGGTTCCCGATCACCGGGGTCGCGCGGGACGGCGGCCGACCCGGCGCCGTGGCTGCCCGATGAGCAGGATCCGGGTGCTGCTCGTCGACGACCAGCCGCTCCTGCTCTCGGGATTCGCGCTCATCCTGTCGACCGAACCCGACATCGAGGTCGTCGGTCAGGTCACCGACGGGCTCCAGGCCATCACCGCCGTCCGGGACCAGCATCCCCACGTGGTGCTCATGGACGTGCAGATGCCGGTCCTCGACGGCATCGAGGCCACGAAGGTCGTCGTGAGCGAGTCGGACGCGAGGGTCGTCATCCTCACCACGTTCGACAGTGACGACTACCTCTTCGACGCCCTCCGGGCCGGGGCCAGCGGCTTCCTGCTCAAGAACGCCGAGACCGATGACCTGCTCGACGCCATCCGAGCCGTCGCCGGTGGCCATGCGCTGCTGGCCCCCGAGGTCACCCAGCGGGTCATCAGCCGGATGACCGAGGGCGCCCCCGACCGGCCGGACCCCTCCGACGGCGCCGCCGCACGGCATACGGCCGAGATCGAGCAGCTCACCGAGCGCGAGCGCGACGTGCTGGTGCGCCTGGCCCGAGGCCTGAGCAACGCCGAGATCGCCCGAGACCTGTGGGTCAGCGAAGCCACGGTCAAGACGCACGTCTCCAACGTGCTGAGCAAGCTCGGGGTGCGCGACCGGGTGCAGGCGGTCATCGTGGCGTTCGAGGCCGGGCTGGTGCGCCCCGGCGTCTGACCCGCGTCGAGGCACGCTCCGTCATGGGGATGAGCCTGACCTCACCCACGCGGCCGATGCGCCGGCACCGGGGTGGTGCGTAACGTCGTCATGGTGGCCCACGGTGGGCCCGAGCACCGATGAGGGAGAGCGCGAGATGCTGCAGGTGGACGGGGTGAGTCGCCGTTTCGGTGACGTGACGGCCGTGGACGACGTGAGCTTCACCGTGCCCCGCGGGGCCATGGTCGGCTTCGTCGGCGGCAACGGTGCAGGCAAGACGACGACGATGCGCATGATCATGGGACTGCTGGCCAAGGACGCCGGCGACGTGTGGTGGGACGGCGCACCGGTCACCGCGGCCCTGCGCTCTCGCTTCGGCTACATGCCCGAGGAGCGTGGGCTGTATCCCAAGCAGCCGGTGCTGGACCAGCTCGTCTACCTCGGCCGGTTGCATGGCATGTCGGCGGCCGCGGCGCGCACGCGCGCCACCGAGCTGCTGGAGCGCTTCGGTCTCGGCGACCGGCTCCGGGCCAAGGTGGAGACGCTGTCGCTGGGCAACCAGCAGCGCGGACAGATCATCGCCGCCGTCCTCGGCGACCCCGTGGCCCTGATCCTCGACGAGCCCTTCTCCGGCCTCGACCCCGCCGCGGTGGACGGCATGTCCCAGCTGCTGCGGGAGCACACCTCCCGGGGGGTGCCGGTGCTCTTCAGCTCCCACCAGCTCGACCTCGTCGACCGGCTGTGCGACTCGATCGTCGTGCTGCACGGCGGCAGGGTGGTCGCCGACGGCACCTCGGAGTCGCTGCGCTCGACCGGGCCGCTGCGCTACCGGCTCCACCTGGGCAGTGACGCCGGCTGGGTGCGCAGTATGCCGGGCATCGCCGCGGTCGACGTCGACGGGAGCACCGCCGTGGTCCAGCCGCACGACGAGGCAGCCGCCCAGCAGCTGCTCGGCGAGGCCGTGCGCCGCGGCACCGTGCACGACTTCTCCAAGATCGTCCCCACCCTCAGCGAGATCTACCGGGAGGTAGCGGCATGAGCACCACGACCGAGCAGACACCGACCACCGACCGGGCCACCGACCGGGCCGAGGCCCTGGAGCCGCCGACCCGGCCGCTCCTGCTGGTCGCCGGCCGTGAGATCCGGGTCAAGCTCACCGACCGCAACTTCATCCTGTCGACGGTCTTCACCCTGGTGCTCATCGTGGCCGTCTTCGGCGTGCAGGCGTTCTTCGTCGGCCTGGCTTCCTCCCCCGAGCACCGGGTCGCGGTCACCGCCGCCGAGGGGGTGAGCGTGGTCGAGCAGGCCGAGGCAAGCCTGCAGGTGGACATGCCGGACGGCACGGTCGAGGCCGTCGAGGTCGCCGACGAGGAGGCCGGTCGCTCCCTGGTGGAGGCCGGCGACGCCGACGCCGTGCTCACCCGGACCGACGGCACCTGGACCCTGGGCGCCGACGGGTCGCCGCCGGGCGAGCTCGTCAGCGCGGTCCAGGAGGCCGTGCAGGCCCGTGCCCTGGCCGCCAACGCCGAGACCGTCGGGACCACGGTGGAGAGTCTGCTGGCCGGCACCGAGCTCGCGACCGTGGACTACGCCGAGGACGACGGCGAGAGCGACCTGGTCGTCTTCATCGCGGGGCTGCTGTTCGGCATGCTCTTCTATGTCGCGTCCCTGCTCTTCGGCCTGAGCATCGCCCAGAGCGTGGTGGAGGAGAAGCAGTCGCGGATCGTGGAGATCCTCACGGCCGTCATCCCGGTGCAGCAGCTGCTGGCCGGCAAGGTGCTCGGCAACACGGTCATGGCGTTCGGCCAGATGGTGCTCATCGTCGGGGTCGCCCTCGTCGGGGTGAGCTTCACCGAGTTCGACAGCTTCCTGCCGATGCTGGCCGAGCCCCTGCTGTGGTATCTCCCCTTCTTCGTCGCCGGCTTCGTCGCGCTCGCCTGCATCTGGGCGGCCGCGGGCGCGATGGCCTCGCGGTCGGAGGACCTGCAGACCACCACGATGCCGCTGACGCTGGTGCTGGTCGCGGTGTTCATCGTCGCCTCCAGCGTCGAGGGCTTGTGGCGGGTCGTCGGCTCCTACGTGCCGGTCATGTCGACCTTCCTCATGCCCATCCGGCTCCTGGAAGGCGAGGCGAGCTGGTGGGAGCCGGTCGTGGCGCTGGCCGTGACGGTGGCCTTCAGCTGGCTGACCATCAGGTTCGGCGCGATGCTCTACCGGCGGGCGCTGCTGCAGCAGGGCCGGGTCGGCTTCAAGCAGGCGCTGTCGCTGAGCGAGTGACAACTAGGCTGGGAGGGTGGATGTCATCGCCCGGTCCTTCCTGGGCACACCCCTGGTCGCCCTCGACGTCGACGGCACGATCCTGCATCACGACGGGCATCTGTCCGACCGGGTGCGGCAGTCCGTGCGCGACCTGGCTGCTGCCGGCGCCTGCGTGATGATCGCGACCGGGAGGTCCGTGATCGCCACGCTCCCGGTGCTGCACCAGCTCGGGCTCGTCGAGGACGGGACGTATGCCGTGTGCTCCAACGGCGCCGTGACGATCGTGCTGGACTCCTCCGCCCCGGAGGGCTACCGCCTGCACGACGTCGTGACCTTCGACCCGCGGCCCGCTGTGGCGACCCTGCGCAAGGTGCTGCCCCACGCCATCATCGCGGTCGAGGAGGTCGGCGTCGGGTTCAAGGTCAGCGAGCTCTTCCCCGAGCCCGAGCTGACCGGCGAGCAGCGAGTGGTCAGCGAGGAGGAGCTCGTCGCGCACCCGGCGACCCGCGTGACGTTCCGCGACGTCAACGGGAGCTCGGCCGACTTCGAGCAGGCCGTGGAGGACATCGGTCTGCACGGCGTCAACTACGCCGTCGGGTTCAGCGCCTGGCTCGACGTCGCTCCCGAGGGGGTCTCCAAGGCCTCGGCCCTGGAGCAGGTGCGCCGGCTCCTCGGCGTCGAGCCGATGGACACCGTGGCGGTCGGCGACCAGCGCAACGACCTGGAGATGCTGCGCTGGGCCGCTCTGGGCGTGGCCATGGGCCAGGCGCCGCAGGAGGTCGTCGACGCGGCCGACGAGACCACGGGCACGGTCGAGGACGACGGGCTCGCGCAGCTGCTGGAGGACGTGCTGGTGGCGGTGCGGGCCGGAGCCCGGTCAGCGTGACCGCACCGCTGGTGATCACGTCCCCGGCCAACCCCCGGCTCAAGGCGCTGTCAGCCCTGCGCCGGCGACGGGTCCGCGAGGACGAGCGCCTGACGGTCGTCGAGGGCTACGAGGAGCTGGCACTGGCTCTGCAGGCCGGTGTCGTGCCGCGCACGCTCTACGTCTGCCCCGAGCTGATGGCCGACCCGGCGGCCCAGCAGCACATCGCCGAGCACGTCGCCGGGCTGGGCGGGGAGGTCGTGCAGGTGGCCCGGGTGGCCTTCGAGCGAGCGGCCTACCGGGAGGGGCCAGACGGCTTCCTGGCCGTCGTGCCGTCCGTGGCGCGACACTGCGCGGACCTGCAGGTGCCCGCCGACGCGCTGCTGCTGGTCTGTGAGGGGGTCGAGAAGCCCGGCAACCTCGGCGCCATGCTGCGCACCGCCGACGCCGCCGGGGTCGACGCCGTCCTGGCCGCCGACCCGGTCACCGACTGGGGCAACCCCAACCTGGTCCGCGCGTCCAAGGGCACCGTGTTCTCCGTGCCGGTCGCCGAGGACCCGACCCCGGTGACGCTGCAGTGGCTGGCCGCGCACGGCATACCGGTGGTGGCGGCCACCCCCGACAGCGCGACCGAGCACACCGACATCTCGTATGCCGGTCCGGCCGCCATCGCGGTCGGGGCCGAGAAGGAGGGCCTGTCCGCCCAGGTCCTGGCGGCGGCCACGCACCGGGTGCGGATCCCCATGGTCGGGCGCGCCAACTCCCTCAACGTGGCCACGTCGGCGGCGGTCATCCTCTATGAGGCCGTCCGGCAGCGGCGTGCCCGGTCAGCGCCGTGAACCCCACGCGTCACAGGCCCAGGGGTGGGTGCCGGAGCTCCCTGTGGCCTGTGTCACGATGACGGCATGCGCATCGATCACGTGGTCTACGCAGCGGGGCCGGAGGGGATGAAGGCGACGGCTCACCGCCTCGCCGAGCAGCTCGGGGTGACGCCGCACGACGGGGGGGTCCACCCACGGTTCGGCACCCGCAACATGGTGCTGCCGCTGGCTGACGAGCGGTATGTCGAGGTCGTCGAGGTGCTCGACCACCCTGCCTCCGACAAGGCGCCGTTCGGTCAGGCCGTGCGGGCCAGGTCGCAGCACGGTGGGGGGTGGATGGCCTGGGTCGTCGCGGTCGAGGACCTCAGCGACATCGAGGCGCGGCTGGGCCGGGACGCGGCTCCGGGCCACCGGGTGACGCCGGAGGGGGTCGACCTCACCTGGCGCCAGATCGGCATCAAGGGGCTGATGGCCGACCCGCAGCTGCCGTTCTTCCTGCGCTGGGACTCCCTGGAGCACCACCCGTCGACGCTGGAGGAGTCCGACGTCAAGCTGGCCACGCTCTACATCGCCGGTGACGCCGAGCGGGTGCGCGAGTGGCTGGGGCTCGACGACGACGCCCGTGACTGGGAGCGCGACGTGGAGTTCGAGTTCCTCGGTGACGAGCCGCCCGCGCTGCAGTGGGTCACGTTCCAGACCGCCAACGGTCCCATCCGCATCTGAGCCCCACGACGTAGCCCGCGGGCCATGGACGCCGCCGCCACCAGCCTGCTCATCCTCGGCGTCGTCACGGCGCTCTTCATCTGGAACAAGCTGCCGGTCGGGCTCGTCGCGGTGCTGGCCGCGCTGTCCCTCTACCTCACCGGCCTGGTCGACCTCGAGACCGCCCTGGGCGGCTTCGGTGACCCGGTCGTCATCTTCATCGCGGCCCTCTTCGTGGTGGCCGAGGGGGTCGACTCCACCGGCGTGACCACCTGGGCCGGGCAGAGCGTGCTGCGGCTGACCGGGGGCGACCGGGGCCGGGTGCTCGTGGCCGTGATGCTGCTGTGTGCCGTGACCACCGCGCTGATCACCCCCAACGGCTCGGTCGCGGCGCTGCTGCCCATGGTCGTCGTCGTCGCGATCCGGATGGGGGTGCCGCCGTCGCAGATGCTCATCCCGCTGGCGTTCGCGGCGCACGCCGGGTCGCTGCTCGCGCTCACCGGGTCACCGGTCAACGTCATCATCAACGGGGCGATCCGCGAGGAGGGCGGTGACCCGTTCGGCTTCTTCGAGTTCGCCCTGATCGGGCTGCCGCTGCTGGTCGTCACCGTGCTGATGGTCGTGCTGCTCGGCCCGTTCCTGCTGCCTCGCGGGGACGCGCAGGCAGGGCTGCCCGACTACAGCAGGTATGCGGCCACGATGGTGGAGCGCTACGGCCTGCACACCCACCTGTTCCGCTTCCAGGTGCCGGCGGGGTCACCCCTGGTCGGGACCGTGCCTCAGGAGTGGGACCTGTCCCGGTTCGCCGGTGCCCGGCTGATGGGGGTGCAGACCGGTCGCAGCGCCCCGTGGGCGCCGAGCCGCCCCGTGGCCGAGGGCGACACCGTGGTCTTCGAGGGTCCGAGCGCGGTGCTGGCCGAGCTCGGCACCCACTACGGTCTCGAGACCACCTACCACGCCTCCCGCGACGACGTCCCCCGCATGCTGGGCAAGCGCCAGGGGCTGGCCGAGGTCGTCGTGCCACCGGGCTCCACCCTGGTGGGGGAGTCGGTGTTCGCCGGCATGCTGCGACCCACCGGCCTGGTCATGCTGGCGCTGCGCCGGCAGGGCCGGGACGCCGACCCGACGGGCACGGTCGTCGTCGAGGGTGACGCCGTGCTCTTCCAGGGCGACTGGACCGCCATCGAGGAGCTGGTCGACAACCGCCGGGTGCTGATGGTCGACGCCCCCGACCTGGTGCGACGCCAGGCCGTGCCGTTGGGTCGGGGAGCCCCGGTGGCGGTCGCCGTGCTGGTGACGATGATCGTGGTGCTCACCCTCGGTCTGGTGCCCGCGGCGATCGCCGGGCTCGGCGCCGCTGCCGCGATGGTGCTGCTGCGCGTGGTCAACGCCGAGCAGGCGCTGCGCTCGGTGTCGTGGCAGACGATCGTGCTCATCGGTGGGCTGATCCCGATGTCGGCCGCCATCCAGAGCAGCGGCGCTGCCGACCTGGTCGCCGGGCGCATCATCGGTGCCGTCGGGGTCGACAACCCCTACCTGCTGCTGGCGGTGCTCTTCGCGCTCACCGCCGTCTTCAGCCAGATCATCAGCAACGCCGCCACGACGCTGATCGTCATCCCCATCGCGGTCGCCTCGGCGCTGGAGGCGGGCATCGCCGTCGAGCCGGTGCTGATGGTCGTCTGCGTCGCCGCGGCTGCTGCCTTCCTGACCCCGATCGCCACGCCGGCCAACACCATGGTGATGAACCCGGGGGGCTACGGCTTCGGCGACTACTGGCGGCTGGGGCTGCCCATCATGCTGGTCTGGCTGGTCGTGGCCCTGCTCCTGGTGCCCCGCATCTGGCCGTTGTAGGTCCCGCCACCTCTGGGGTGGTCTGGGGCGCACACGGGCGCGGCCCCTGACCTCCGGCATACGCGCGCAGTCAGACGGGCACAACGGACCACCCACTCCCGCGATGCGGTGCGGACGTGGCGTTGTGCCCGTTCGGCTGCACGGCTGAGCGTGCGAGCCGAACGGACAGGTCTCCGTTGGGCGGCACGGCTGAGCGGGGACGCGACGACGGTGCGCACCCGATGAGGGTGCGCACCGTCAGGTATGGGGTGTCTCAGCGCTCGTAGCGCCGCAGCCGCAGGCTGTTGAGGACCACGATGATGCTGGAGGCCGCCATGGCACCGCCGGCGATCATCGGGCTGAGCAGACCCAGGGCGGCCAGCGGGATCGCCGCCGTGTTGTAGCCGAACGCCCAGGCCAGGTTCTGCTTGATGATCCTCAGCGTCTCGCGGGACAGGCCGATGGCACTGGCCACCGTGTCGACGTCGGGCCGCATCAGCACGATGTCGGCCGACTCCATCGCGACGTCGGTGCCCGAGCCCATCGCCATGCCCAGGTCGGCCTGGGCCAGTGCCGCGGCGTCGTTGACGCCGTCTCCGACCATGGCCACGACCTTGCCCTCGGCCTGCAGCCGCTCGACCTCGGCGTGCTTGTCCTGCGGCAGCACGCCGGCGCGCACCTTGTCGACGTCGATGCCGACCTGGGCGGCGACGGCTCGCGCGGTGTGCTCGTTGTCCCCGGTGAGCAGGTAGGGCGTCAGCCCCAGGCTGCGCAGCCGCTGGATCGCCTCGGCGCTGGACGGGCGTGCCTCGTCGGCCACGGTCAGGGCGGCCTGGGCCCGGCCGCCCCAGCCGACCAGGACCGTGCTGCCCTCAGCGCGCAGCGCCTCGGTCAGCGCGTCGGGCACGGTGTCGAACAGGTCGGCCTTGCCCACGGTGACCACGGTGTCCTTGATCGTGGCCCGCGCCCCCTGCCCGGGCAGGTTGGTGAAGTCGTGCACGTCCGGCAGGCTCAGCCCCTGCTCCTTGGCCGCGGTCAGCACGGCCTGGGCGATCGGGTGCTCACTGCCGGCCTCGACCGCGGCGGCGGCGGTGAGCGCGGCCTCCCGCGACAGCCGCCCGTCGACGGTCACCGAGGTCAGCACGGGCCGGCCGACGGTGACGGTGCCGGTCTTGTCGAGCACGACGGTGTCGACGCGCCGGGTGCTCTCGAGGATGACCGGACCCTTGATCAGGATGCCCAGCTCGGCACCACGGCCGGTGCCGGTGAGCAGGGCGGTGGGCGTCGCGAGCCCGAGCGCGCAGGGGCAGGCGATGATCAGCACGGACACGGTCGGCACGAGCGCCTCGGCGAGGCTGGCGCCGGTCAGCAGCCACACCACGAGCGTGGCCAGCGCGATGAGCAGCACGACCGGGACGAAGACCGAGGACACCCGGTCGGCCAGCCGTTGCACCGGGGCCTTGCCGGTCTGCGCCTGCTCGACCAGCGCGGTGATGCGGGCCAGCGTCGTCTCACTGCCGACCCGGGTGGCCTCGACGATCAGCCGGCCGTGGCCGTTGACGGTGGCCCCGGTCACCTCGTCGCCGGCCGACACCTCCACCGGCATCGACTCACCCGTGATCATCGAGGTGTCCAGGCTGCTGGCGCCGTCGACGACCACACCGTCGGTGGCGACCTTCTCACCCGGCCGCACCACGAACCGCATACCGTGCTCGAGCTGGTCGGTCGGGATGCGCTGCTCGGTCCAGGCGCCGCTGGCAGGGTCGTGCCGCAGCACGCCGACGTCCTTGGCGCCCAGGTGCAGCAGCGCGGTGAGCGCCGACTTGCCCGAGGCCTTGGCCCGGGCCTCGATGTAGCGCCCGATGAGCAGGAACGAGGTGACGATCGCCGCGACCTCGAAGTAGAAGTGGTCGGTGAACCCGGTGAGGAGTGCGACGACGGAGAACCAGTAGGCCGCGCTGACCCCGATCGAGACCAGGGTGTCCATCGTCGAGGCCAGGTGCCGGGCGTTGACGGCGGCGGCTCGGTGGAACGGCCACGCCGCCCACAGATAGATGGGCGTCGTCAGCGCCCACTGCAGCCATGGCCCGGCGTCGCCGGCCGCGTCACGCACCGGCGGCACCATGGCCAGCAGGAAGACGACGACACCGAGTGCGGTCGCCACGATGGCCCGCAGCCGCAGCGCCCGGTCGCCGATGACGTCGCCCAGGTGCTCGTCGAGGCCCTGGTCCTGTGGTTCGTCGCTGACCGGCTCGGCGCCGTAGCCGGTGGCCTTCACCGTGGCCAGCAGGTCCTCCACGGTGAGCGGAGCGGCATACGTCACGCTGGCCTTCTCGGTGGCGAGGTTGACGCTGGCGTCGACACCGTCGAGCTTGTTGAGCTTGCGCTCGATGCGCGACGAGCACGACGCGCAGGTCATCCCGGTGATCGCCAGGTCGACATGCTGGGTCTGGGTGGTGGAAGTGCTCATGGCTCCTCGAGGTCGTGCAGGGACGGAGGCGGTGGGGCTCGTCAGAGGGTGACGCCGTAGCCGGCCTCGGCCACGGCGGCGCGGATGGCCTCGGGGTCCAGCGGGCCCTCGGAGTCGACCTCGACGGGGGAGTCGCCACCGGCGACGAGGTCGATGCGCACGTCGCGCACGCCCTCGATCTCGGTGAGCTCCTCGGTCACGGAGGAGGTGCAGTGGCCGCAGGTCATGCCGGTGACGGTCATCGTGGTGGTGTGCATGGGTTCTCCTGGTGGAAGGGGTGGTGGGGTCAGCTGCGGACGAGCCGGGCGATCGCGGCGGAGGCCTCGACGACCTTGGCCTGCCCGGCCTCGTCCGACTCCTTGGCGGCGTCGATGACGCAGTGGCCGATATGGTCCTCCAGCAGCCCGAGGCTGACCGCCTGCAGGGCCTTGGTCGCCGCGCTGACCTGGGTCAGCACGTCGATGCAGTAGGTGTCGTTGTCGACCATGCGAGCGATGCCGCGGATCTGCCCCTCGATGCGAGCCAGGCGCTTGAGGTAGTCCTCCTTGGAGGCGCTGTAGCCGTTCACAGTCATGCCAACATCATACCCCCCATGGGTATTTCCCGGGTCACCTGCCGGCGTCCAGCTCGCAGAAGCTCTCGTAGTGGTCGTCGGTGAAGAACCACACCTCAGGGTCGACCGGCTCGTCACCGCCGGTCACGATGCGGCGCGCACCGCGATGGTCCAGGCCAGGGGTCTGGACGGTGTACTCCCGGTAGTAGCCCAGCTCGGCCTCGGGCAGGATCCCCTCGTAGTTGCCGAACCGGCCGCCGTCGTTGCGCGGGTAGTCGAACGGCCCCCCTGCTTCGATGTCGTCGATGACCGGCAGGGTCGTGGCCGGCACAGCCCCAGGGTCGCACTCCGGTATGCCGTCTGCCTCGCGCGGTCGGTCGGGGCTCTGCGCCGTCGTCGCGGACCCACCGCTGCCCTCGGACTGGCCCCCCAGGAAGCCTGCACCGACGGTCACGACGAGGACGGCCAGGGCGGCGATGAGGAGCCCGGCCAGCCAGGTCGGGACGCTGCGGCTCACAGGTCGGCACCCTCTCGGGAGAACAGCACGGACTCGAGGGACATCGACGGACCGCCTCCGGGAACGTCGCAGCCCAGCCGCTCGGCGGCAGCCCGCAGGATGGCGACGAGCCGGTCGTGGCCGGCGCGGTCGGTGGTCTCCAGCACGTCGGCGTCGTGCCACAGCAGGGCGACCTTGTCGTGACCGGGCCAGTAGCGGGGCAGGTCGGTGAGCACGTCCGCCAGGGCGTCGAGGTTGCGCCCCGCCGGGTCGGGCAGCCGCAGCGCCCTCGCGATGGCGGCCTGCGAGGCTCGTGCTCCGGCGCCGATCTCGCTCCAGCACTGGGCCAGAGCCCACTCGCGGGTGGTCAGTGCTGCGGTGATCGAGGGAGCCTGCCACTCCGCGGCCCAGACCACGCCGTGGCCGGCGAGCTCGGGCACCGCTGCCGAGACCGAGTCGGTCACGGCTGCGCCGGGTCCTCGGCGCTGCCACCCGTGGTCAGGTGCGCGACGAGATCGGGGGCCAGCCCGACATACGAGGCCGGGGTCATGGCGACCAGGCGCTCCTCCTCCGAGGCGGGCAGCCCGAGCCCCCGCACGAACTCGCGCAGGTCCTCGCCCGTGATGCGCCGGCCGCGGGTGAGCTCCTTGAGCCGCTCGTAGGGGTTGCTCATGCCCTCGACCCCCCGGGCCGCCAGGGCGCGCATGACCGACTGGACCGGCTCGGCCAGCACCTCCCAGTTGCGGTCGAGGTCGGCGGCCATGGCGGCCGGGACCGCGTCGAGCCCGGCCAGTCCGCGCCCGGCGTTGTCGACGGCCAGCAGGGAGTGGCCGAGCGCGGTGCCCACGTTGCGCTGCATCGAGGAGTCGGTGAGGTCACGCTGCAGCCGTGAGGTCACCAGGGTGGAGGCCAGCACGTCGAGCAGGGCGTTGGAGACCTCGAGGTTGGCCTCGGCGTTCTCGAAGCGGATCGGGTTGACCTTGTGCGGCATGGTCGAGGAGCCGACGGTGCCCTGGCCGCGCACCTGGGCGAAGTAGCCCATCGAGACGTAGGACCAGAGGTCGGTGCACAGGTTGTGCAGCACCCGGTTGAAGCGTGCGATGTCGGCGTAGACCTCGGCCTGCCAGTCGTGGCTCTCGATCTGCGTGGTCAGCGGGTTCCAGGTCAGGCCGAGACCCTCGACGAACGTCCGGCTGACCTGCTGCCAGTCGGCGTCCGGCACGGCGGCGAGGTGGGCGCCGTAGGTGCCGGTGGCGCCGTTGAACTTGCCCAGGTAGTCGGCGCCCTCGACGCGGCGCACCTGGCGGTCCAGACGCCACCCGAGCACGGCGAGCTCCTTGCCCATCGTCGTGGGAGTGGCGGGCTGTCCGTGCGTGTGGGCCAGCAGCGGGGTGCCGGCCAGCTCATGGGCCATGACGCTCACCTGCTCGACGAGGGCGCGAGCGCGCGGCAGCCACACCAGGGTGACGGCGTCACGGATCATCAGGGCGTAGGACAGGTTGTTGATGTCCTCGGAGGTGCAGGCGAAGTGCACCAGCTCGGCCAGGTCCTCACGGCCGTGCAGACGGTCGGAGAGCCGGCGGCGCAGGAAGTACTCGATGGCCTTCACGTCGTGCACCGTCTCGGCCTCGATCACGGCCAGCTCGGCGATGGACTCCTCGTCGAACTCGTCGACGAGGGCGCGCAGCTCGTCCTGCTCGTCCTCGCTGAGGTGGCCCGCTCCGGGCACGACCTGGTGGGTCGTCTGGTGGATGAGCCACTCGATCTCGACGTGCAGGCGCCGGCGGTTCAGCGCGGCCTCGGACAGGTGGTCGACCAGCGGGGCGACCGCCGCGCGGTAGCGGCCGTCCAGGGCGCCCAGGGCAGGAGGAGGGGACAGCTCGGCGAGGGAGACCATGCGCCCATCCTCCCAGAGGCCGGCGCCCGCAGTGGGTGTCGGACCCCGAGGGACGGTGGTCGTGGACGCCACGGCACCGACGTCCTCGGCCACCGCCTAGGCCAGCTCCCCGGCGAGCGGGCGATGGGCCACGGTGAGGAACTGGGGGGTGGTCAGCAGCCGGAACCGGCTGTCCAGGGCGCGCAGGCCAAGCGTCGCCAGCCGAGGCTCGAGGGTATGCGGTCGCACGGTGTGGCGGTGAATGCGTCGAGCCGCAAAAGGGTGGCCGTACATGACGAACGAGGCGCCGACGGCATACGCGCCGCGGACCGGCTCCGCGGGATAGACGAGCAGCATCCTCCCACCGGGTCTGAGCACCCGGACGAGCTCGCGGAGCACTGCGTCGATGTCGGGGACGTGTTCGACCATGTGGAACGAGACCAGGACGTCGAAGAGGCCGTCGTCGAAGGGTAGGTCCTGTGCCGGCGCGGCCTGCAGCGCCATGGACACCCCGTGCGCGATGACGTGTCCGTTGAGGTCGACCCCCTCGGCGTCCACCCCTTGGTCCCGCAGCGCCTTGACGAGGTGTCCGCGGCCGCATCCCACCTCGAGCAGCCGTTCTCCGGGCTGTGGGTCGACGGAGTCCCTTGTGATGTCCAGGTTGCGGCGGTCCCACCGGTTCGCGCGGATGTACCTCGAGGAGGTGTACGGGACGGGACGGGCGCTGAGTGACATTCGGGCATCCTGGCACCTCCAGCGGTGTGGTGCCGTGTGAGCAGCGTCGTAGCGTGCCTGGACACGTTCAGTCGAGCATCTCCGGGATGGTGACGAAGTCGTAGCCCCGGTCCCGGAGGTCTCCGATGATGCCCGGCAGCGCGTCCGCGTCGAGGGTGGAGCCGTCGCTGGGATGGGCACCCACGTGCATGAGCACGATGTGCCCGGGGCGCAGCGTGTCGAGCACCCGGTCGCGCACCGTGGCGGTCGTGATGCCCGCGTCGGTGCCCTGCCACCCCAGGGTGTCGGACGACCACCGGAACGGGATGTAGCCGGCGTCGTTGACGACCTCGATGTCCAGCGGGGTGCGGTCACCGAACGGGAAGCGGAAGAGGGGCCCGGTCGCCTGGCCGGTCAGCGCTGAGATCGAGGCGTCGGCGCGGGCCAGCTCGGCCCGGATCTGCGCGGTGGTCGAGTCCGGGAACGAGGGATGGGTGTCGCTGTGGTTGCCGACCGGGTGGCCCGCGTCGGCGATGGCCCGCACGCTGTCGGGGTAGGCCCGGGCGAACTGGCCGGTCACGAAGAAGGTCGCCGGCACCTCGAGGCGGTCCAGCGTGCCGAGGATCGAGCGCACCGCCGCGTCCGAGGCCCCGCCGTCGAAGGTGAGGGCGACGACCTTGCGGGAGGTGTCGAAGGACTCGACGTCGACCCCGCGCCATGCCTCCGGGACGCCGGACGGCTCTGCGGTGGGTCGCCGGCGTCGTCGCGCTCCGGCCGTCGTTGGTGGGCGCTGCGTTGGTGGGTGTTGCGCTGGTGCTCGTCACGTCCGGGAGGACCGGTGTCTGGGTCGCCGGCGCACCGCAGGCCCCGACGGTCAGGACTGCCGTGACCAGGGCGGCCACCACCCGGACGCGTCGTCGCGTCGCCGGGTGCCCGATCCGCGCGCCGGTGCGTGCCTCGAGACGTGCACCCGAGCGCACAGCGGGCACGCGCAGCCCTGCCATGAGCCCAGTGTCCGTCCGAGGCCGGGGTGTTGGCCAGGGTCGGAGGTCCCGGCACCGGTCTGGCAGCGCGGTGTCCGTGTCCGGTGCCACACTGGCAGGACGGACCAGACGGGGAGGACGACATGTCACGCGTGGTGCACTTCGAGATCCAGGTCGACGACATCGAGCGGGCCAAGGCGTTCTACGCCGCGGCGTTCGGCTGGTCGTTCGAGGACTACAGCCAGTTCACGGGTTCGCCCTACTGGGGCATCGTCACCGGCCCGGAGGACGAGCTCGGCATCAACGGTGGCCTGCTCCAGAGACCGGCAGCCACGCCGCCGGCGCAGCACGGCACCAACGCCTTCGTGTGCACGGTCGGGGTGGGCGACTACGACGAGACCGAGCGGCGCATCCTCGCCGCGGGGGGCCAGGTCGCGCTGCCCAAGGCCGCCCTGGTCGGCATGGCCTGGCAGGGCTACTACCTCGACACCGAGGGCAACACGTTCGGGGTGCACCAGCCCGACCCTGAGGCGGCCTGAGCGGGGTGGCCTTGCCTGCGTCGGCCTACGCGGCCGCGGCACGGTCGTTCAGCGCCCTCGTCGACCGGCTGCCCGACCACGGGTGGAGCCAGCCCGGGCTGGGGGTCTGGGACGTGCGAGCGCTCACCGGGCACACCAGCCGGTCCCTGGTGACGGTGGTGGCCTACCTGGCCCGGCCCGCGACGCAGGAGGTCGTCCTCTCGCCGGAGGACTACTACCGGCGGGCCGCTGCGGTCATCAGCGCCGACCCCGGTGCGGTCGACCAGCGTGGGCGCGATGCCGGTGCTGCCCTGGGCGGTGACCCGGCGGCCACCGTGCACCGTCTCGTCGACGAGGCGCTCGCCGCGGTCGCTGACGCCGCGGACCAGGACCCGGTCATCGAGACACTGGTCGGCGGTATGCGGCTGAGCCGCTATCTCCCGACGCGCACCTTCGAGCTCGCCGTGCACGGCCAGGACCTGTCTCGCGCGACGGGCGTGCCGTATGAGATGCCGCAGCAGGTGCTCGACGAGGCGCTGTCCTTGGCCGTCCGGATCGCTCAGCTGCGCGGTGACGGCGGCACGGTGCTGGCTGCGCTGACCGGAAGGACCAGCCTGCCTCCCGGGTTCTCCGTCGTCTGAGGCGCCGAGGAGGGGAACACGTTGCCGGCACGCTGCGGTCTCAGCGCGTGTCCGGGTCGACCTCGTCGGCGCGCAGGTAGTCGTCGGTGACGCGGTCGTGCTCGTCGCGAGCCTGCTCCGTGGCCCGGTCGGCGCGTGCCTGCAGCTCGTCCGCCTCGTGACGGGCCAGTCTGGCTCGAGCCTGAGCCGCCTGGGCCTCGCTCTCGGCCTGCTCCGCCTCGACGGCAGCGACCTCAGCCTCCGTGTGAGCGTCCCGGGCGGAGGTCTCCACCTGCTCGACCGTGTGATGACCGGCAGCGGCACGCTCGCGCAGTCGCCCGGCCTCGACCCGCGCGGCCTCCTTGGCCCGGCGGTTGCGCCTCACCGCGGCGATGACGAGGACGACCAGCAGGAGGACCGCTGCCAGGATGAGCCACGGCACATAGTCGGGCATGAGGGTCTCCTCGGTCGGTGACAGGGCTCAGGTCAACGTAGTGCCGGCCGCCGGGGCGCACCACCCCAACCGGCAGCCCCGGCCGCCGGGGCGCACCACCCCAACCGGCAGCCCCAGCCGGCCGACAGTCCCGGGGCGGCCAGGAGGACGGTGCCACCCCACCGCGACCTGTCCTCGGACGGGGTCACTCCTGACCTCGGGCCATCTCCGCGGCGCGCGCGGCATACCGCTGCAGCGCCTCGCCCCAGAGCTCGTCGACCCAGGCGCGGACCGGCGCGATGCCGTGGTGGTCCAACCGGTAGAGGTTGCGGGTGCCTTGCCGCTCGAAGCTGACCAGTCCGGCCGCGAGCAGCACCTTCAGGTGCTGGGAGACCGCGGGCCTGGTCACCGGCAGCTCGGCGGCCAGCTCGGCGACCGAGCGGGGTCCCGGCTTCAGGGCCAGCAGGATCGCCCGCCGCGACGGGTCACCCAGAGCGTCCAGCACCTGGTCGTGGTCGGCCGCCTCCCCGGTCACAGGGCCGTGGTGTGCGCGCGGTAGAGCTCCAGGACCCCCGGCCACCCCTGGTCGTAGCCGCTGCGCGCCGTCTCCGCCCGGCGGCCGAGGGCCTCCCACCCCGTGTGCACGAGCTCCACGAGGGTGCCGTCGCCGGAGGCGGTGAAGGTCACGTCGAGGCGGGTGAAGGGGCCTTCGACGAGGTTCGGCTTCCACGACAGGGCCAGGTGCCGAGGCGGGTCCCACTCCAGGACCCGACCCCAGTCACCCTCAGAGCCGTCCGACAGCTGCTCGTAGAGCCGGCCCCCGACACGCTCCTCGAGCACCAGCCCGAGGGACTGCAGCCGACCTCCGTGCGAGTCGGCTGCGATGGAGTGGGTCTCCAGAGGCCACCAGTGCTCCATCTGCTGGGTGAACAGGACGAACGCTGGTGCGGGTCCGATCGGCACGGTCACCGACCTTGTCACCGGCGAGAAGGCGTCCACAGTCATGGCACCTCAGCTCCTCCATCAGTTAGTGTTCACTAACCGATAGTGGCGACTTACGGTTGACCTGTCAAGAGGTCGCGTCACGGGCAGGACCTGGCTGGTGGCTGGGGCGACACCCACCCGAGGCGTCGGTGTCCGGCCAGGCGTTCTTTACCGCTTGTTGACCAACGCGGGGGTGTCCGTTGACTCGTAGATACCCACTTCTCGATGGTCTAAACATCTGATTTCCAAACTTCTGTGGCTGACGACCACCACGGCCCGGCGAGCCCCGTCACTGTCGTCAGCCGCCAGCACCCCAGCCATGGCACGTTCCGCCGTGACGTCGTCCAGGTGGGCCGTGGGCTCGTCCAGCAACAGCAGCGGGCGGTCGGACAGCACGGCACGCGCCATGGCCAGCCGGGTGCGCTCGCCACCGCTCAGCCCGGTCACCAGGGTGGCCAGGCCCTCAGGCTGCCGGGACAGCCATCCGCCCAGGTCCACCGCGTGCAGTGCGCGCACCATCTCGGCCGCCCCGGCCGAGGGCGCCGCCAGCGCCAGGTTGGCGCGGACGCTGCCGGCGAAGGCGTGCGGCTCGTCGTCGACCACGGCGACTGCGGCGCGGGTCGACGCCAGGTCCAGGCCCAGCACGTCGCGCCCACCCATCGTGTGCCGTCCGCCGGAGGGGTCGAGCTGCCGCGCCAGGACGGCCAGCACCGTCGACTTGCCGGCGCCGTTGGGGCCGGTGAGCTGCACCCGGTCACCGGGGGAGAGGTCCTCGAGCGTGAACGGGGCCAGGTCGGCGCGCTCGCCGGTCCACGACGCGGCCACCGCGTCGAGGGTGACCGGGGTGGGCTGCGTCATCGGGTCGGTGCCGCGCCCGGCCACGGCCGGCTCCTGGTCGAGCACGGTGTCGAGCCGGTGCGCCGCCACGCGCGCACGGGCGCGGGCACCCGCGACCTCCGGCAGGCCGGTGAAGGCCTCCGCGAGCGCCATCGGGGTCAAGGCCACCAGCGCAGCCAGCGGGGCGGTCAGGTCGCCGGAACGGTAGCCGGTCCAGGCCAGCCACGCGACCACGGCCACGGTCGCGGCGACGACCGCCCACTCCAGGGCCAGGGCCGACGCCCGAGCCCGGATCAGCCGGTCCTCGGCCTCACCCTGGGCTCGCTGTGCCTGCCGTATGCCGTCGAGGACCAGCCCCCCAGTCACCCCGCGGCCGGTCACTGCCTGCACCTGGGTCAGCCGGCTTGTCACTGCGGTCGTCGCCCGCAGCACGTCACCGCGGGCGCCGACCGCCACCCCGTGCGCCGCCAGCTCCAGCCGGTGCCCCAGCGCCCCGACGGCCAGCGCAGCGAGGACACCCGCGGCCAGGGCGAGCCCGGCCCAGGGCAGCACCGCGACCAGGATGCCGGTCGCCACCGACGAGGCGATCACGGTCGACCACCACGGCACCCTCACGCGCACCTGCTCGTCGACCACGTCGTCCAGGTCGCGCACGACGGCGGTCAGCACGTCCCCGCGGTGCCGACGCCCCAGCCGTGCGGGGGTGAGCGGGATCAGTCGGGAGTAGACCTCGGTGCGCCGCTCGGCCAGGTCGGCCAGCGCCACGTCATGGGAGACGACGCGCTCGGCATAGCGCAGCAGGGGTCGGGCCAGGCCGAAGGCACGCACTCCGACGATGGCCACCAGCAAGGTCAGCACCACCGGCTGGAACGAGGCCTGGACGATCAGCCAGCCCGAGGTTGCGGTCAGGGCGACCCCGGAGGCGACCGACAGGCCACCCAGCAGGCAGGCCGCGGCGAGCCGGGTGCGCGGTGCGCTCCGCTGCCAGACCGAGGACGGCTCGGACGGGCCGGCGGGGGTCCGCGCAGCGGGGTCGGGGGACGGGGACCCCGCCGCTGCTGCCGCCGGCGCCGCCGACGGGTCCGGGGCCGTCAGCGGTCGCAGTGGCCAGTGGCTGTCGGCGTGGTCGACGAGGTCGCCGTCATGGGTGGCCACGACGACGCGCCGGCGTGGCTGCCAGCGCGGTCACCGCACCCCGCAGCGCCGGGACGTCCGCCGCGGCGACGTGCGCCGTCGGCTCGTCGAGCAGCACCAGCGGTTGCGGCGCCAGCAGCGCCCGGGCCAGCGCCAGCCGGGTGCGCTGGCCCGCCGACAGTCCGAAGCCGTCGTCACCCAGCTCGGTGCCGAGCCCCTCTCGGGCAGCCAGGTCGGTCCACAGCCCCACCCGCTCCAGAGCCTCCCGGCAGGCGGACTCCTCGGCGTCGGGGGCCGCCAGCCGCAGCGTCTGAAGGACCGAGCCGGGCAGCACCAGCGGGCGCTGGGTGGCCAGGTGTGACGGCGGGGCGATGACGCTGCCGGCCTGCGGCGTGCGCAGCCCGGCCAGCAGCTCCAGCAACGTCGTCTTGCCGGCCCCGGAGGGCCCGGTGAGCACGGTCAGACCCGGCCCCGTGGGCGTGACCAGGGTCAGGTCGGTGAGGGTGTCGGGGCGCCCGGAGTGGGCGTAGCGCACGCGGTCCACCCGCACGGGCGAGCCGTCGGACGGCTCCGGGTCGACGGTAGATCCGTCCTCGGTGAGGAGCTGCTCGAGCGCGGCCGAGCCGTCGGCGGCGTTGTGGAACTCCTGGCCCACCCGGCGCACCGGCCAGTAGGCCTCGGGGGCCAGCAGGATCGCCGTCAGACCGACCTGCAGGTCCATCGCGCCGTAGGCCAGGCGCAGCCCCACGGCGACGGCGACCAGCGCGACCGAGATCGTGGCCAGCAGCTCCAGGGCGGCGGTCGACATGAAGGCCGTGCGCAGGGTGCGCACGGTCGCGTCACGGTGCCGGGCGCCGACCGCGCGCACCGTCTCGACCTGCGGCTCGGCCCGGCCGTAGGACACCAGCGTCGGCAGGCCCTTGACCACGTCGAGGAAGTGACCCGCGAGCTGGGACATCGCCGCCCACCGGCGGTCGGTCTCGTCGCGCGTGTGGACCCCGATCAGGGCGGCGAAGACCGGCAGCAGCGGCAGCGTGAGGGCCACGATGAGGGCGCTCCACGGGTCGACCACGACCAGCACGAGGAGGGCGAGCACCGGCACGACCGCTCCGGTGACGAGCGCCGGCAGGTAGCGCGCCACATACGGCTCGACGGCGGCGACTCCCGACCCGGCCAGGGTCACCGCCTCCTCGTCGGTGGGGCGCCCTCCCTCGGGCAGCCGCAGCCAGCGGCGCAGCACCTGCAGCCGCAGGGCGGAGGCGACGGTGTGCCCGCCCCGTCGGGCCACGACCTCCGAGGCGGCTGCCAGCACCCCCCGCAGCAGGACCAGGGCGACCAGCAGACCGAGCGGCAGGCCGAGGTCGCCCCCGGTGGCGACGACGGTCACCGTCCAGGCCAGGACGACGGCCTGGGCCAGGGCGACACCACCGGAGGCCACCCCCACTGCGGCCAGCAGGCGGACCGGCCCTCGGGCGCCCGGCAGCCGCCGCAGCAACGCGGGGTCGAACCGGGCCATCAGTGTCCGGAGGCCGCGGTGCTCGTCTCGTCGGTGCGCGCTCCGGCGGCCACCTCCGTGGGGATGTGATGACCTGAGACGCGCTTGCGGAAGGTCCAGTAGGTCCAGGACTGGTAGAGCAGCACGATGGGCGTGAAGATCACCGCGACCCAGGTCATGATCGTCAAGGTGTAGTCGGTCGACGAGGCGTTGGTCGTGGTGAGCGAGAACGCGGGGTCGGTCGTGCTGGGCATGACCTCGGGGAAGAGCGCGACGAACAGGGAGGCCACGGCCAGGCCGATCGCCAGGAACGCCCCGGTGAACGCCCACCCCTCACGGCCGGTGGTGGCGATGCCGAGGGCCGCCACCAGCGAGAGGGCGGCCAGGGCGGCGACCACCCATGACGCGGGGTTGCCGGTGTCGGAGTGCAGCAGCACCAGCCAGACGACGGCCAGCGCCGCCGCGGCCACCCCGACCTTCAGGGCCAGGGCGCGTGCCTCATACCGGATGGGTCCTTCGGTCTTGAGCGCGAGGAACAGCGCGCCGTATGCCGTGAACAGGGTGACCGTGACCAGCCCGCCGAGCAGCGACACCGGGTTGAGCAGCGTGAACACGCTGCCGGTGAACTCCTTGTCGGCGTCGATCGGCACCCCGCGCACGATGTTGCTGAAGGCCACCCCCCACAGCAGGGCGGGCACCAGGGAGCCCCAGAAGATGGCCATGTCCCACCGGCGGCGCCAGATGGTGCTGTCGACCTTGCCGCGGTAGTCGAAGCCGAGGGCCCGGACGATGAGCGCTGCCAGGATCAGCAGCAGGGGGAGGTAGAACCCGCTGAACAAGGTGGCGTACCAGTGCGGGAACGCCGCGAAGGTCGCCCCGCCGGCCGTGAGCAGCCACACCTCGTTGCCGTCCCAGACCGGGCCGATCGTGCCGAGCATGACCCGTTTGCGGGTCTCCCCGTCGAGCTGCTCGTCGCCCTTGCCGAGGACCGGGAAGAGCATGCCGACGCCGAAGTCGAAGCCCTCGAGCACGAAGTAGCCGATCCAGAGGACGGCGATGAGGATGAACCAGACGGTGCTGAGCTCCATGTCAGTCTCCTTCCTGCGCGCTCAGTAGGTGAAGACGAAGGGCGCGTCGTCGGCACGCTCCGCCGGGTCGAGGGACTCCGTCGGCGCGGGGTCGGCGCCCACCCTGGCGTAGCGCAGGATCAGCCCGACCTCGACGACCGCGAGCGCGCCGTAGAGCAGGGTGAAGACGGTCAGCGAGGTCGCGACCTCGAACGTGCTGACCCCCGGACTGACCCCGGACGCGGTGGTCATGAGGCCGAAGACGACCCACGGCTGACGGCCCATCTCGGTGAAGATCCACCCGAAGGAGTTGGCGAACAGCGGCAGGAAGAGGACCACGACCGAGGCATACAGCCAGCCGCGATGCCGCAGCTCCCGGTCGCCGCGCATCGCCCACAGGACCGCGGCCGCGATCGCCATGCCGGCCATGCCGAGCCCGATCATCAGCCGGAAGCTCCAGTAGGTGACCGGGATGATCGGGCGGTAGTCGTCGGCGACGGTGCGGGCGTCGTCGGAGTAGGCGAGCTGGTATTCCTCCTGGAGCGGGTTGATGCCGCGGACCTCACCGTCGAAGGTGCCGGTGGCCAGGTAGGACAGCAGGTTGGGCACGGTGACCGCCCAGATCTCCTCGGTGCCGTCGAGGGTGCCGACCGTGATGATCGAGAACGGTGCGCCCTCACCCTGGGGCGACGTCTCGTAGAGCCCCTCCGCGGCGGCCATCTTCATCGGCTGGACCTCGGTCATGATCTTGCCCTGGATGTCACCGGTCACCGAGACGACCAGACCACCGACGAGCACGGCCACGGCGCCCATCCGGGTGGCCTTGCGATACATCGGCTTCTCCGCGCGGGGGGTCGCAGTGCGCCACACGTGCCACATCGCGATGGCCATCACGAACGCGCCGCCGGTCATCCAGGCAGCGGCGATCACGTGCGGGAAGGTCACCAGCTGCACAGGGTTGGTGAGCACGGCCCAGAAGTCGGTGAGCTCGGCTCGGCCGGTCTCGGGGTTGTTGGTGTAGCCCACGGGGTTCTGCATGAACGAGTTCGCGGACAGGATGAAGTAGGCCGACAGCAGGGTGCCGATGTGGACCAGCCAGATGGCGCCGAGGTGCAGCCTCTCCGGGATGCGCCCCCAGCCGAAGATCCACAGCCCCAGGAAGACGCTCTCGAGGAAGAACGCGAGCAGCGCCTCGATCGCCAGCGGCGCCCCGAAGATGTCACCGACGAAGCGGGAGTAGTCCGACCAGTTCATCCCGAACTGGAACTCCTGCACGATGCCGGTCACCAGCCCCAGCGCGAAGTTGATCGTGAACAGCTTGCCGAAGAACTTCGTCAGCCGGAGCCACTCGGTGTTGCGGGTGCGCATCCACTGCGTCTGCATCAGCGCGACCAGCAGGGACAGTCCGATCGTGATCGGCACGAAGAAGAAGTGGTAGACGGTGGTGATGCCGAACTGCCACCGCGCCAGCTCTAGTGCTTCCATCTGTTGCTCCTGCAGCCGTCGGGTGCGCTCCTACGCGATGTCGTGACCCTACAGGGCCAGCACCGTCAGGATCCAGGGGATCAGCGCGATGACCAGCGCCGATGTGACGACTGACACAGTCTGCAGGGGCCGTGGCGTGGCGGCGTCGGCGATCAGCTCGAGCCGCACCCGGGTCTGCGCGGGGACGGCCCGCACCCCCAGCGCCACGTCAGGGCGGCCGGCGCTGTGGATGGCCACGAGCGCGCGGGCCAGGGACGTGGGGGAGACCTGCCGCATCGCCCGGCGGTCGGCCAGGGCCTCGACGAGGAGCTGCACCTCGGCCAGCGCGCGGTCGCTGCGGGCCGGGCCTGGCATCGTGCGGTGCAGCACAGAGAAGAACTCCAGGAGCAGGTCGTGCCGGGCGCGCAGGTGAGCACGTTCGTGGGCGATCAGGGCGTCGAGCTCGTCCGGCTCCAGCTCGGCCAGGGTGCGGGTGCTCAGGACGATCCGGCCCTGCCGGCCGGGCAGGCAGTATGCCGTGGGGTTGGCGTGGTCCAGCACGCGGACGTCCCGCTGGGTGCCGGTCACCAGCGGTGAGCCGGCGTCGAGCAGGTCGACCAGGTCACGGTGCTCCCGGCGCAGCCGCCGCAGGTCGGTGCCGACCCGGTGGGCGGTGAGCAGGAGCCAGGCCAGCATCGTCGCAGTGACCAGGCCCGCGGTCACCAGCAGCGCCGGCCTCCCGTGACCCAGGGAGACGGCCTCCACCGGGGCGGCGAGCAGGGCTGCGGCCACGGCGGCCAGACCGACCGCATGCCACAGCAGCAGGGCCGGTGCGGGAGTGCGCCGCAGCGAGGTGAACCGGGGCAGCACCTGCGGCACCAGCAGCGCCATGACCACCGCAGTCACGACCAGCAGGGCGACAGCGAAGGGGTGCACGGGCCAGCCGGCGCTCAGGCGTGCCTGCGTTCGACCTCGGCCAGGGCGGCTCTGAGGTCGGCCAGCTCCTCCGCTCCCGCGCCGCCCAGGAAGTGCAGCATGGCCTGGCGGCGGTCCTGGGTGTCCAGCGACTCGAGCCCGGCCCGCATCGAGACGGCGGTGAGCTCCTCGCGGGAGTGGGCAGCCGTGTAGCGCCACGCCCGCCCGTCGCGTCGGCGGGTGACGAGGTCCTTCTTCTCGAGGCGGTCGAGCACCGTCATCACCGTGGTGTAGGCGAGCTCCCGGCTGTGCAGCTGCTCGTGCACCTCACGCACGCTCAGGTGAGGGCCGCGGGCCCAGAGGGCATCCATCACGGCCCGCTCGAGGTCTCCGAGACCGATGAAGCGGTGGGGCACCGCACCATGATAGTCCCTCAGGAGGGGTAGCCCTCGGGGTTGGCCTGCTGCCAGCGCCAGGTGTCCAGACACATGTCGTGCACCGTGCGGGTGGCCCGCCAGCCGAGCTCGGACTCGGCCAGGGCCGGGTCGGCGAACGAGGCCGCGATGTCCCCGGCGCGTCGGCCGACGACCCGGTAGGGGACCGCCCGGCCGCTGGCCTCCTCGAACGCCCGGACCAGCTCGAGCACGCTCGTCCCGTGGCCGGTGCCGAGGTTCCACACCGACAGCGGCCGGTCGTGCCTGGTGATCCACTCCAGCGCGGCGACATGTCCGGCAGCCAGGTCGTCGACGTGGATGTAGTCGCGGACGCCGGTGCCGTCGACGGTGTCGTAGTCGTCGCCGAACACCGACAGCTCGGCACGGCGGCCGACGGCGACCTGCGCGACATACGGCATGAGGTTGTTGGGCACGTCGGAGGGGTCCTCGCCGATGCGGCCGGACGGGTGCGCCCCCACCGGGTTGAAGTAGCGCAGCAGGGCGACCCGCCATGCCGGCTCGGCCGAGGTGAGGTCGCGCAGCATCTGCTCGATCATGACCTTGGTCCAGCCGTAGGGGTTGGTCGCCGAGGTCGGGAGGTCCTCGGTCATCGGCACCGGTGCCGTCGGGCCGTAGACCGTGGCGGAGGAGGAGAACACCAGCGGGCGGATCCGGTGACGCTGCATCGCACGCAGCAGCGAGATCGTGGCACCGAGGTTGTTGCGGTAGTAGTCCAGCGGCTCGGCCACCGACTGGCCGACGGCCTTGTAGCCCGCGAAGTGCACGACCGCGTCGACCGTCTCCTGCTCCAGCAGCGCGTCGAGCTTGTCCACGTCGGCCAGGTCGAAGGCATGCACCGGCAGGTGCCGGCCGGCGAGCTCCTCCAGTCGCCCGACCACGGTCGGCTTGGCGTTGCTGAAGTCGTCGACGACCACGACCTCATGCCCGGCGGCGAGGAGGTGCAGGACGGTGTGCGAGCCGATGTAGCCGGCTCCTCCGGTGACCAGGACGCGCATGGTCACCCAGTATGCGCCTGCGGGGCTCAGCCCGTGCGGTGCAGGTGGGTGCTGGCACCGACCCGGCAGCCGTGGGAGGTGCACTCCATCACCAGGGCGTAGCGGTCGCCGCGCACCGTGGTCAGGCGGTACTCCGCCGGGGTGCCGTCGACCAGGCCCAGCCGACGCACCTGCAGGCCGGCGGTGCCGGAGCGCGCCGCCAGGGCTCGGCTCATCGCCTCGTCGAGCACCACGGCCGTGATCCGCTCGCGGCCTCCGTCCGGGCGGCGCCCGCCGAGGCGCTCCAGCTCCTCGTAGAGCGAGGCATGCTCGAAGTCGCTGCCGAGCAAACGCTCGCCGATGCGGGCGGGCAGCCACACGTGGTCGTGGGCCAGGGGTGTGCCGTCGGCGAGGCGCACCCGCTCCAGGTGGAACAGCACCTCGCTGACCGGCACCTCGAGCTCCAGCGCGACGGCCGCGTTGGTGGCCAGCTCCACGGTGAGCACACTGCTGCGCTGCTCCATGCCCAGCGTCTCGACCTCACGGAACAGCGAGTAGAGCGTGCCCAGGCCCAGCTCCAGCGCGGGCGAGCGCACCTTGCTGGTGCGGCCCCGTCCGGACTCGACCAGGCCGGCGTCGCGGATGCGGCGCAGGGCCTCCCGCACGGTGTGTCGAGAGACGTCGTAGGTCAGCTGGATCTCGTGCTCCCCCGGGAACTCCGTGTCGAACTCCCCGGCGCCCAGACGTCGCAGCAGCTCACCGTGCAGCTGGGCCCACAGGGGCAGCGGGCTGGTGCGGTCGAGGGGTCGGACGTCCGAGGCGTCAGTGCTCATGGCTCGACCTCACGCTGTTCCGGCAGGGCTGGGGTGGGCTCCCCCACCGTGACCGGTCGGCGACGCCGACGCAAGACCAGCACCGTGGCGACGGTGACGAGGGCCACCGCCGCCAGGGACGACCAGGCCCACAGGGGCAGCAGCTCCCAGAACGCGGCGGGGGCCTCCTGGGCGCCCACGAAGAACGCCATGACCAGCACGAACCAGCCGAAGATCTGGCGCAGGGTGTCCGGCGCGATGCGGCCGGCGAACCTGCCCCCGACCAGGGCGCCCGCCACGGCGGCCAGGGTCACCAGGCCCGCGGTGCCCCAGTCGACCTGCACGGAGGCCAGGTATCCGGCCAGGCCTGCCATCGACTTCATGGCGATGACCACCAGCGAGGTGCCCACCGCCACCGGCATGGGCAGCCCACCCAGCAGGGCCAGGGCCGGCACCACGAGGAAGCCGCCACCGGCGCCGACGATGCCGGTCACCAGGCCCACGACGAGACCTTCGAGCACGATCTTGCCCACCGGCAACCGGCCGTGGACCTGGTGGGGGTCGACCGGCTTGCGGCCGCGCAGCATCGCGACCGAGGTGGCCAGCATCATCAGCGCGAAGCCGATGAGCAGGACGCTCCCGGGGATGAACTCGGCGAGGCGTCCGCCGGCATACGCTCCGGCCATGCCGGCCGCACCGAAGATGAGGCCGGTGCGCCACTGCACCCTGCCGGCCCGTGCGTGCGAGACCGCCCCCACCGCGCTGGTCACTCCCACGACCAGGAGCGAGGTGGCGATGGCCTCCTTGGCGTCCATGCCGGCGACGTAGACCAGCAGGGGCACCATCAGGATCGAGCCGCCGCCACCGAGCAGGCCGAGCGTCATGCCGACGACGACCGCCAGCGCCAGGGTGAGGGCGAGCATGCTCATCGGACCGGTGCGGTCTCGGCGAGCTGGTCGACGAGGAACTGCGGGTCGCAGGACGTCGCGCGGTTGTACGGAAGCCTGGAGAGCAGAGCGCCCATCGCGCACGAGTTGGTCAGGGCGGCGACGGTCAGCCCGCCTCCGATGGCGCCGGCGACCCAGCGGGCGGCCGGCGCCACGGCGCTGGCGGCGATCGAGGTGAGGACGATGGACCCGGCGACCAGTCGGACCTGCCGCTCGAGGTCCCACCGCTGGTGCCCCGCCTTGACCGGGTGTCCGGCCCCCTGCCATGCCGTGATGCCGCCGTGCAGCACCTTGACGTTGTCGAGGGCGGTGCCCGCCAGGGCTTGCTCGGCCTGCTGGGCCCGTTGGCCCGAACGGCAGACGAGCACGACGTCCTCGTCGAGGTGGCCGGCGATCTCGTCGCGGTGCTCACGCAGCGTGTCCAACGGGACGTTGTAGGAGCCGCGGATGTGGGCGGACTCGAACTCGGCGGGTGTCCGCACGTCCAGCACGCGGGGGCTCCTGGCGCCGGTGAGGCGCTCGGCCAGCCAGGTGGGGTTGACGAGAGTGGGGGTGGGGGTGGTGGTCACCGGTGACTGCTCCTTCGGGGTTGCGGGAAATACCCTAGGGGGTATACGTCCAGTGAACCACAGACTCGGCTGTCCGTACATTTCACCCCGCCATCGCGCTGCCACAGACCCCAGCATGACGCAGCGACACCACGCCTCCGGATGACCAGGCGTGGTGTCGCCGCGAGGTGGCTCAGGTGTTGTCGGCAGGCTCCTCCTCACTCTCGGGTGCCGGGCCGTGACCCCACCCGCCGTGGCCGTGACCAGCGCCGGGGCCCCGACCGCCAGGACCTGCACCGTCACGGTCACGGTCACGGTCCCGGTCGGGCCGGCCCTCCTCGACCATGGTCGTGATGCGGTCCGGCAGCACGGCAAGGTGCTCGTCGGCCTGCTCGCGGCTCAGCCGACCCTCGGTCACCGCCTCCTCGACGCGTGCCGTGGCCGCCGCCACCAGCTCGTCGACGAGCTCGTCGGAGGTCATGCCCTGCTCCGCGGCGAGGTCGGCCAGGGTCGCATCCTGCTCGGCGAGCGCGTCGCGCAGCGCCTCCTCGCTCAGGCCCAGGATCTGCGCCACGTCCCCGACCAGGCCCATGCCCGGGGCACCGCCGCCACGGCCCTCGCCCCGCTGCATACCTGGTCCGTCACAGGTGGTGTCGGTGTCGCTGGTGCCCTCGTCCTGCAGCGGCACGACGGTGCTCGACGCCGCGACGGTGCTCGACGCCGGGACGGCTGCGGCGAACGGACCACCCAGGGTGGCCACGCCCAGCCCGCCGAGCGCCAGGACCCCGGCCAGGCCCGTGGCGGCGACTCTCTGGGTGATCTTCATGGTGTGCTCCTTACGGTGGCCCCAGGCCTCTCCTGGGTGCCTACTTCCAGGCTGGGTCCCGAACCTGTCCGGGTGCTGTGTCGGCCCTGTCACAGCGATGAGACTTCCGGTCTGTCCGTCACAGGGGGCGCACAGGTAGCGTCCACTCCAAGCACAGCGCGCGGGTGGACAGTGGAGGGCATGCACATGGTCGGGACGGCTCCCCGCGGACGAGCGACCTCACTCGGTGCCGACCTCACCCGGGTGGACGGCACGGCGGTGCGGGTGCTGGTGGTGGACGACGAGCCGATGCTGACAGACCTGCTCCGGATGGCTCTGCGCTACGAGGGCTGGGAGGTGGAGACCGCAGCCACCGGCATGAGCGCAGTCCACCTCGCCCGCGCCTTCGACCCTGACGTGGTGGTCCTCGACGTGATGCTGCCCGATATCGACGGCCTGGAGGTGCTCCACCGCATCCGGGCCGCCGGTGACGACGTCCCGGTGCTCTTCCTCACCGCCAAGGACGCGGTCGAGGACCGCATCGCAGGACTCACCTCCGGAGGGGACGACTACGTCACCAAGCCGTTCAGCCTGGAGGAGGTCATCGCTCGGTTGCGCGGACTCATCCGGCGCACCCGGGCCGTCGTCGCCTCGCGCCCCGACCCCCGCCTGGTGGTGGGCGACCTGGTCCTCGACGAGGACAGCCACGAGGTATGGCGTGGCGGTGACCCGGTGGAGCTCACGGCCACCGAGTTCGAGCTGCTGCGCTTCCTCATGCGCAACCCGCGGCGCGTGCTCAGCAAGGCGCAGATCCTCGACCGGGTCTGGCACTACGACTTCGGCGGTCAGGCCAACATCGTCGAGCTCTACATCTCCTATCTGCGCAAGAAGATCGACGTCGGCCACGACCCGATGATCCACACCCTGCGCGGGGCCGGATACGTCCTGAAGCCGGCTCCCTAGGCCCGCCGGTGCTCTCCCACTGGACTCTCCGACGCCGCCTCCTGGTGGGAGTGCTCTCGCTGCTGACCGCGGTCGGAGCGGTGATCGCGATGGTCAGCGTGCTGGTGATGGACGACTTCCTCACCGAGCGGCTCGACGAGCAGCTCACCGCGGCGGTGGCGCGGTCGCAGAACGCGGCCGACCGCATGCTCATGCCCGGTGAAGGGGCACGACGCGGCCGGGGCCCGGCCTTCCTCATGGTGCCCGGCCAGGCGGAGCAGACCCTGGGGGCCCTCATCCAGGGCGGTGTCGTGACGGGGGCGGCCGTGCTGGACCCGACCGGGTCGGCCCAGGGGCTCACGCCCGGACAGGCCGAGGTGCTGGTCGGCATCCCCGTGGACGGCACCCCCCACACGGTCGACCTCGCCGGCGCGGGGGCGTATCGGGTCGCCGCGGTCGAAGGGGAGGACGGCACCACCCTCGTCACCGGTCTGGCGCTGGGCGAGGTGCAACGCACGGTCACGCGCCTCGCGCTGGTCATCACGGCCGTCGCGTTGCTCGGCCTGGTGGTGGCAGGGGTGGCCGGAGCCGCGGTCGTCCGGTCCGCTTTGCGGCCACTGGCCCGGGTCGCGGCCACGGCCACCCGGGTCTCGGAGCTGCCGCTGGACCGCGGGGAGGTGGCGCTCGCCGAGAGGGTGCCGCAGGCCGACACCGACCCTGGCACCGAGGTCGGCCAGGTGGGCGCCGCGCTCAACCGGCTGCTGGGCCACGTCGAGGCAGCTTTGACCGCGCGGGAGGCCAGCGAGACGAAGGTGCGCCAGTTCGTCGCCGACGCCAGCCACGAGCTGCGCACCCCACTGGCCTCCATCCGGGGTTATGCCGAGCTGACCCGCCGCACGCCCTACGACCTGCCCCCGGACGTGCTGCATGCCATGTCGCGGGTGGAGTCGGAGGCGGTGCGGATGTCGAGCCTCGTCGACGACCTGCTGCTGCTGGCCCGGCTGGACGCGGCGCCGGGGCTGCAGCGGTCCCCGACCGACCTGTCCCAGATCGTCCGGAACGCCCTCGCCGACGCCCAGGCGGCCGGGCCGGACCACGCCTGGAGCCTCACCCTGCCCGAGCGCCCGGTCGTCATGGACGGGGACCCCCAGAGGCTTCACCAGCTGGTCGCCAACCTGCTCGCGAACGCCCGGGTGCACACGCCTGCGGGCACGTCGGTGAGTGCCGCGCTCACGGTCGCGTCACCGCAGGGGCGGGCCGAGGCGGTCCTCACCGTGGTCGACGGGGGGCCCGGCATCCCCGAGGAGCTGCTGCCCGAGGTCTTCGAGCGGTTCGCCCGCGGCGACCGGTCGAGGTCCCGCGCAGCCGGGAGCACCGGTCTGGGGCTCGCGATCGTCGCCGCCGTGGCACAGGCCCACGGTGGGCGGGCGACGGTGGAGTCCCGACCGGGGCGCACCTGCTTTACGGTGCACCTGCCCCTGGAGCACCGCACGCAGGAGGCCGTCGCGCCTGCCGGTGCCTCCCACGCTTGACACCGGATCGAGGTAGCCCGGAGGCTGGAGAGGTGTCCCGGCATCAGGACCGCAGTGGCGTCGAACTGTGGTGGCTGCCGCTGGGCGGCGGCGACACCACGGGGTGCGTGCGGGTGAACGGCCACATCTTCGAGGCGCTCGTGGCCGCACGCGGCCGGCGACCTCGGCGCGACCTCTACCACTCCGCCCTCGTGGTCCACCTCGGCGGCGTCCGGTCCGTCATCGAGATGACCCCGGTGTGGGGCAACCCCCCGGTGGACCGAGGGGTCGTGGGCGAGGGGCCGGTGGGCCTGCCGTGGCTGGGCCGGTCGCGGTTCTTCCGCTACGAGGTGCGCTGCTGGCCCGGCGGGGTGATCCCGGACGAGGCGGAGGCGGTGCAGAGCCCCCACCTGCTCAGCCGTGACCCCCGACGCGCGCGCCGGGTGCTCGACCTGGTGCCCGAGTGCCCGAGGGTGACCTGGGGTCGGGACGAGCTGGGCGCCGGGGAGATGTGGAACTCCAACTCTCTCGTCTCATGGGTGCTGGAGCGCAGCGGTCACGACCTGGCCGGGGTCCTGCTGCCCCCCGGTGGACGTGCACCCGGTTGGGACGCCGGTCGTGCCGTGGCCCGGCGGAGCGCCACGGCGGCCAGCACCAGCACCGACCCGGTCAGCCATCCCCCGGTGCTGAACGGGCCGGGCAGCCACAGTGCCAGGACCACCCCGGACCCCACGAGCACGGCCGCGAGCACGGCATAGGCCCGCATGCCGTAGAGGAAGACGAACGGCAGGTAGTGCGCCCCCACGATCACCATGCTCGCGGGGAAGAACCAGTCCTGCCGGTAGGCGGTCGCGCCGAGGGCGACCAGCAGGCCGAGCGGCACCGTGAAGGACACCTGCATGGCCAGCGGGGCCATCGGATGGCCGGGGGGGAGGCGGGCCGGGCGACGCGCCAGCCACAGCGCCGCCGTTGTGAGCGGGAAGATCAGGACACCGCCGGCGAGCAGGGCCACGATGGCCGCCTCGGGGGAGACCCAGCTGCCGAGGGCCGCGGCGACCAGCCAGACCACCCCTGACACGAGCTGGCCGTAGAAGCCCCCGGCGTAGGTCTCGCGCACGTCGCGCTGGGCCTCGGCGATCCGCACTGGGCTAGCTCCGGTCGCGGTCCAGGATGCGCCGGCGCCCGGACTCCAGCACGGCGCTGGACAGGCTGAAGCCGCCGATGAGCACGAAGATGATGTAGACGAACTCGTCGCTCGCCCGGTGGACGACGGCGGTGCCGAGCATCGTCGCCGCCCACACCAGGGACATCTGGATCAGCATCCGACCGTAGGCGGCGCTGGTGGGGTCACGGTGTGGTGCGGTCATCGGGTCTCCTCGTCGCTCGGTGTGGCCCGTCCATCGTCGCCCGCAGGCGTCGGGCAGCGACAGGGCCGAACGTCCCGGCTCTCGCTCGGACCGCCGCCGCGGCGGCGCGGCACCCAGGTGTGCCCAGGTCAGCGGCGGTGCAAGCGTTGTCACAGTTGAAGAAGCAATAGTTCACTTCACGAATCACCCTGTGGGTCATCAGAACTCACTACAGGCAAAGGGTTGCGCTACTACGCAACGTAGGAGCAAACTGCCGAATATCACATCCACTCCGCGTGACCGGGGGCCTCACCGATGAATGCTGTAGATCCTGAACCCTTCCTTGCGCTGCTCGTGAGCGGGCTGATCGCCGTCCTGCTGGCGGTGGTGCTGGTCCGAGTCCGCCGACGTCGCCGCGTCGGCATCGGCCTGGGTCTCCTGGCGGTGACGGCTCTGACCCTCTCGCCTCTTGCCGCGACGGGCCAGACCGTCGCCTCGGGCCCACCCAGGGCCGCCACAGCTCTTGCGAGCGCTCCCGTCGAGGCTGCCGCCGCCCAGCCGGACCCGGAAGACCCGGACAAATACCAGAAGAAGGCAGACCAGGTCCAGGAGCAGGCCGAAAAGCGGGTGACGCAGGAGGACCGGGATGCCGCCGCGGCTCGTTCGCTCCAGGAGGGTGCGCTCAACCCCCTCATGGTCGAGACCACGGCGGCGGCGCTCATCGACGGTGCCCCCCACTACTTCAGCCACCCCAACTACGCCAACAGCCCGCTGCCGACCCAGACGACGACCCCAGGGGACGTGACCTTCGTCGGCAACCCGCTGCAGGACCGTGCCAACGCCTCTGACTACCCCGTCGCTGTCGGTGAGCTGGCTCCGGTCTTCGTCGTCGTGCCGACGGCGCTGCCCGACGGCGTCCTGACCTCCTTCCAGAGCTGGAACCAGGCCGACGGAGCGGCTGCCCCGTTCCCGTCCGCGGGCAACGTCTTCCACGCCTACGTGCTCCGGCCGACCGGCACCGCTGGGGAGTACTCGGTGGTGTTCGACTCCGGCCAGCTGACTGTGCCCGACCTCGCCGATGCGGCGGTGAGTGAGCTCGCCACGTATGGCGTGGCGAACCTCGCGGTGCAGTCCGGTGACGTGCTGGCCTTCTACGGCCAGGGCATCCCCGTCGACGCCGCCGGTGGAGAGGACGTCCTGAGCTACCCGGCCCCCACGCCGCCGCTGCAGGGAGCGACGATCCAGGTGGGTGGCTCTGCCTACCCCGTCCTGCCTTCGTCCCGGACCTACTCCTTCGGCGCCACGCTCGCGGGAGCCGACCAGGTGAGCGTCGAGGGAGGGCTGCGCAAGTTCGTCGACCCGCTTCCACAGGTGGGCCAGGACGTCCCCGTCGCCGTTCCTGACACGGCGACCTACCCGGGGTCCAGCTACTACGAGATCGGGCTGGTCGAGTACGAGCAGCAGATGCACTCCGACCTGCCCCCCACGAAGCTGCGCGGCTACGTCCAGCTCGACCCCTCAGGCGCCGGCGAGCCGTTGGTGGGCCTGGACGGCAGCCCGATCCTGCTGCCGAACGGCGACCAGGCGGTCGGCGTGACGCAGCCGAGCTATCTCGGCCCCGCGATCGTCACCGACAAGGACATGCCGGTGCGGATCCTCTTCCGCAACCTGCTGCCCACCGGCGCCGAGGGCAACCTGTTCCTGCCGACGGACACCACCGTGATGGGGTCCGGTCTGACGGCCGATGGCCATGAGATGGACCCGGCCACGGCGGACCCGCAGAACCCGGCCTGTAGTGGTGTCGACAAGGCCGACCACGTGGCGATGGACATGTGTTATGCGGAGAACCGCGCGGTCATCCACCTGCACGGTGGCATCACCCCGTGGATCTCCGATGGCACCCCGCACCAGTGGATCACCCCCGCCGCGGAGGACACGGCCTACCCCGAGGGTGTCAGCGTGGAGAATGTGCCGGACATGCCAGACCCCGGTCCGGGTGCGCAGACGTTCTTCTACACCAACGCCCAGAGCGCGCGGTTGATGTTCTACCACGACCACGCCTGGGGCATCACCCGGCTCAACGTGTATGCCGGTGAGGCAGCGCCCTACATCATCACCGACGACACCGAGAAGGCGCTGGTCGCCGGCGGTGTCCTGCCCCCGGCCGAGGACACGATCGAGCTGGTGGTCCAGGACAAGACCTTCGTCCCGAACCAGGCCCAGCTGGACCTGCAGGACGAGGCCTGGGACACCGCACGGTGGGGCGACGAGGGTGACCTGTGGGTGCCCCACGTCTACTCCCCGGCGCAGAACCCCGGTGACGTCTCCGGCGTCAACGCCTACGGCCGCTGGGCCTACGGCCCGTGGTTCTGGCCGCCGACCAACAGCATCGACCACGGCCCGGTCGCCAACCCGTACTACGACGAGGCCTGTGACTCCGATCTCGGGTGGTGTGAGCCGCCGCTGATGCCCGGCACCCCCTACGTGTCGATGGGGATGGAGTCCTTCAACGACACCCCCGTCGTCAACGGTGCGGCCTACCCGACGCTGGAGGTCGACCCGAAGGCCTACCGGTTCCGGGTGCTCAACGCAGCCAACGACCGGTTCTTCAACCTCTCGCTCTACCAGGCCGTCGACGCCACCGGCGCTCCCTGCGACGAGACCAACACCGCCCCCGCGCCCGAGTCGACCGGGGTGGCCTGCACCGAGGTCGCCCTCAACCCCGACGAGGTCGCGGCAGCACTGCAGGACACCACCGTGTTCCCCACGCCCGTGGCCGGCACGGAGGGCCCGGACTGGATCCACATCGGCACCGAGGGCGGCTTCGTGCCGACCCCGACCGAGATCCCGGCCCAGCCCACCACCTGGGTCAACGACCCCACCGTGTTCAACGCGGGCAACGTCGACCAGCACTCGCTGCTGGTGGCACCCGCGGAGCGGCACGACGTGGTCGTGGACCTGTCCGCCTACGCCGGGCAGACGCTCATCCTCTACAACGACGCCCCGGCGGCGTTCCCGGCGCGCGACCCGCGCTACGACTACTACACCGGCAACGCCGACCTGCGTGACTCCGGGGGAGCCCCCTCCACGCTGGCCGGCTACGGGCCCAACACCCGCACCGTGATGCAGATCAAGGTGGCCGACACCGCTCCCGCGCCGGCGTACGACCTGCCGGCGCTACAGACGGCCTTCGCGTCTGTGGTCAACGGCGGCATGGGCGTCTTCGAACAGAGCCAGAAGCCGATCATCGTCGGTCAGGGCGCCTACAACAGCGCCTACGGCACCAGCTTCAGGAACACTGGGCCGTTCGCGGGCCTGTCGCAGATCTTCGACACCTCGCTGACCTTCGACCGGCTGGTCGACGACGGAGACCCCGGGGCCCCGTACGCCACCTCCACCCCGGACCAGCGGCTCACCATCTCGATGAAGCCGAAGATGATCCAGGACGAGATGGGCGAGGCGTTCGAACGTGAGTATGGCCGGATGAGCGGCTTCCTCGGGGTCGAGACACCCAACGCCCAGGCCGGCAACCAGAACATGATCCTGAGTCCCTACACCTACCCGCCGACCGAGATCATCGACGGGGTAGAGCTGCCACCGGGCGTCGAGGCCACACCGCTCACGTCTGCGGACGACGGCACACAGATCTGGAAGTTCACGCACAACGGGGTCGACACGCACCCCATCCACTTCCACCTGTATGACGTGCAGCTGCTCAACCGGGTGGGCTGGGACGGGATCATCCGCAAGCCCGACCCCACCGAGCTCGGCTGGAAGGACACCGTGCGGGTCAGCCCGCTGGAGGACACCATCGTGGCGCTGCGGGCGATCATCCCGCCGATCCCCGACGGGTGGAACGGCCTGCCCAACAGCATCAGGCTGCTCGACCCATCCATGCCCGAGGGTGCCTTCCTCGAGACCCCGGTCCAGGAAGCGGCGGGACTGCCGATCTTCGCCTTCAACCCTGACGGCGAACCGGTCGACGTCGTCAACCACTTCGTCAACTTCGGCTGGGAGTACGTGCTCCACTGCCACATCCTCAGCCACGAGGAGATGGACATGATGCACGCCCAGATCGTGGGTGTGGAGCCGGCGCCACCCGACAGCCCCACCATCACGGGCACCGTCGGCAGCGGCGCGGAGAGGGCGAACGTCATCGCGTGGGTCGACACGTCGAAGAACGAGACGGCGTTTGTGGTCGAGCGCAGGGTCGCTGGGTCCCAGGACGCCTGGACCCAGGTCGGGACGGTCGCGTCCGAGACCCTGGGCGGTCTGGGCTACACCCCGGGGACAGGGGCCAGCACCGGCGGGGCGATGACGTTCAACGATGTCGTCGGCGAGACCACCACGGTGTACGAGTACCAGGTGTACGCCGCCAACACGGTCGGCGACGTGTGGGACTACTCCGACCCGGCGATCAACAACATTCCGCCCGGCGGTGGCTTCCCGACCCTCACGCTGAAGAGCGAGGCCGTCGGCACCCCGGCCACGACAGTGGTGGAGCGTATCGCCGGCGCCAACCGCTACGCCACGGCGGCGGCACTGAGCCAGTCGGTCTTCCCCAGCCCGGTGCCGGTGGCCTACGTCGCCAGCGGTCTGAACTTCCCTGACGCCCTGGCCGGTGGTCCTGCGGCCGCGGTCGAGGGAGGGCCGCTGCTCCTGGTCGGCTCTGGCATCCCTGCCGAGACAGCCGCTGAGCTGACCCGACTGCAGCCCGCGCAGATCGTCGTGCTCGGTGGCACCGGCGTCGTGTCCGCGCAGGTCGCGAGCTCGTTGGCGAGCTACACCTCCGGTGACGTCACCAGGGTGTCGGGAAGCGACCGCTATGCGACAGCGGCGGCGCTGAGCCTGCGTGCCTTCCCCAACGGCGCGACCACCGCATACGTCGCCTCAGGGCTGACCTTCCCGGACGCGCTCTCCGGCGGTGCGGCAGCAGCCGCCAACGGGGCACCACTCCTGTTGGTCGGCAACGGTGCCGTTCCGACCGCCACGGCCAACGAGCTCACCAGGCTGGGTGTCACCACCATCAAGGTGCTTGGTGGCCCTGCCGCCATCAGCGAAGCCACCGCCACCGCGCTCGGCAGCTATGGGACGGTCCAGCGCATCTCCGGACCGGACCGCTACGCCACGTCCGTGGCGATCAACCAGGATGCCTTCGCCGACAACACCGGAGGAACGGTCTACCTCGCAACCGGGCTCAACTTCCCGGATGCGCTGACGGTCGCTCCGACAGCAAGGCCTCTGGTGCTCGTGCCCGGCACCTCCACCACACTGCCGGCGGGCACGGCTGCCGAGCTCCAGCGGCTGAACCCGGCGCGGGCCGTCATCATGGGCGGAACCGGCGCCGTCTCTGCCGAGCTCGAGCAGGCCGTCCGAACGCTGCTGGGGGCGGTGGTCGTCACGCCCTGAGGGTCGCGGGTGGCGGAACCTCGGCCGCCACCCGCCTTGCCAGGCATGACCGGTGGCGCGCTCCGGGGCGGCGCCGGTCATGCCTGGCCCGTGTCCGAGCAAGTGCCGGAGGGTCAGTCGCCCGCGACGGCCAGGCTCGCGGCCTCGATCGCCTCGGGTGAGAGCACGTGGCCGATGGCCAGCGCCGCGGCCCCGAGCACACCGGCCCGGTCGCCGGCCCCCGAGGTCACCACGCGCAGGTGCTCGGTGGCCAGCGGCAGCGACCGGCGGTAGACGACCTCGCGGATCCCGGCCAGCAGGTGCTCGCCCGCCTCGGCCAGGCGGCCACCGATCACCACGACGGAGGGGTTGATGAGGTTGACCAGGGTCGCCACCACCTCGCCGATGTCACGGCCGGCCTCGCGGACGGCCTGCACGGCGGTCACATCGCCGGCACGCACCAGGGTGACCACGTCCTGGCTGGTGCGGGCGCTGATGCCGGCCTCGCGCAGCCGCTGGGCCAGGGCCGGCCCGGCCGCGATGGCCTCGAGACAGCCGTCGTTGCCGCACCGGCACAGGACACCCTCGGCCCGGGTCACACGGACGTGGCCGAGGTCCCCGGCCGTCCCCTGGGCGCCGCGCTGCAGCCGGCCGCCGGAGATGATGCCGGCCCCGATGCCGGTGGCGACCTTGATGAACACCAGGTCGTCGACGTCCGGCCACTGGGTCTGCTGTTCGCCCAGAGCCATGATGTTGACGTCGTTGTCGATGAGCACCGGCACCGCATACGCCTGCTGGAGGTGGCCCGGCACGTCGTAGCGGTCCCAGCCGGGCATGATCGGCGGGTTGATGGGACGGCCGGTGGAGTGCTCGACGGGCCCGGGCAGGCCGATGCCGACGGCGGCGAGGCTCGGTGACCGGGCGTCCCTGGTCGCCCAGCAGCCGCGCCACGACGTCGACGACCCAGCCGAGCACGACGTGGGGCCCGTCGGCGACGTCGAGCTGCTCACGGGCCTCGGCGAGCACGGTGCCGGAGAGGTCGGCGAGCACGGCGGTGGCATGGGTGGCGCCGATGTCGACCCCCACGACGACGCGGGCCCCCGGGTTGAGCGCGAAGAGCGACGGCGGCCGGCCGCCGGTGGACACGCCCCCGCCGTACGGGGCGACCAGCCCCAGCCGCATCAGCACGTCGACCTTCGCGGCGATGGTGGACCGGGCCATGCCGGTGGACTGCGCCAGCTCCGCGCGGGTCCGGGGACGACCGTCGCGCAGGAGCTCGAAGACGTCACTGGTCCGCACCCCACGAAGTGAACCACGCCCCCCTTTGCACGTCCAGTAATCAACTTTTGCCAAACTCTCGACAGAAGTGCCCGTCCTGTGTCACTCTCGTCGGGTGCATCCTGACGACGACGTCACCGAAGTCCGAGACCCTGCCGCAGCGCTCGGCCCCGGCGAGCGGCCCGCGCTCGTGGCGACCGGGCTGACCAAGCGGTTCTTCGGCAACGCCGTGCTGGAGGACGTCGACCTGGTCCTCCGACCGGGCCGGGTCCACGGGCTCGTAGGGGAGAACGGCGCGGGCAAGTCGACCCTGATGAAGCTGCTCGCCGGGGTGCACCAACCGGACGGTGGCACGATCGAGATCGACGGGGAGCGCAGGGACTTCAGCCACCCCGTCCAGGCCCAGCAGGCCGGAGTCTCCACCGTCTTCCAGGAGTTCAACCTGCTGCCGGACCGCACGATCGCCGAGAACGTCTACCTGGGCCGGGAGCCGCGGCGGCGTGGGCTGGTCGACACCGCCCAGATGCAGCGCGACACCGCCGAGCTGCTCGACCAGCCTCGGTGTCGACGGACTGGAGCCCTCCCGGATGGTGCGCTCGCTCTCGGTCGCCGAGCAGCAGATCGTGGAGATCGCCAAGGCGGTCAGCTACGACGCGCGCATCATCTCCATGGACGAGCCCACCGCAGCCCTGGCCGACCACGAGGTCGAGCTGCTCTACGCCATCATCCGCGCGGCTCAAGGCCGCGACGTCGCCATCCTCTACGTGTCGCACCGGCTCAAGGAGATCTTCGACCTCTGCGACACCATCACCGTCCTCAAGGACGGGCGCCTCGTCGCGTGCCGGCCCGCGGCCGAGCTCGACGACGCCTCCCTGGTGCGGGCGATGGTCGGCCGCTCCATCTCCTCCTTCTTCCCCGGCCCGGCGCCGGGCACCTCGGTGGGTGCCGATCGGCTCGGTGCTCCGCGGTGCCGGCAACGGCTACGTCGACGGCATCGACCTGCGGCTGCGGGCCGGTGAGATCGTCGGGCTGGCCGGGCTGCAGGGCTCGGGGCGCACCGAGCTCGTCGAGGCCGTCTTCGGCGTCGACCCGTTCACCCGCGGCGAGGTCGACCTCGACGGCGACACCGGCGCGGCTCGGCTCGCCCCGCGCAGGCGATCCGCCGCGGCGTCTGGCCCTGGTCACCGAGGACCGCAAGGCCAAGGGCCTGGCCCTCAACCAGAGCATCCTCGACAACGCGCTCAGCGTGGTCCGCGCCGTCTTCCCGCGTCGCACCCGACCGGCCCGTCAGGCCATGCCCGGTGTGCTGTCGTCGCTGGCCGTCGCGGCCCGCGCGATGGACCAGGAGGTGCAGTTCCTCTCCGGCGGCAACCAGCAGAAGGTCGTGCTGGCCCGGTGGCTGAGCATCGACCCGCAGGTCGTGCTGATGGACGAGCCCACCCGCGGCATCGACGTCGGGGCCAAGCACGCGGTCTACGAGCTCATGCGCGACCTGGCAGCCCGACGGCGTCGGCGATCCTCATGGTCTCCAGCGAGCTGCCGGAGGTGATCGGCATGTCCGACCGCATCCTCGTCATGCGCGACGGCCGCCTCGTCGGCGAGCTGCCTGCCGGGTCCACCGAGGAGGACGTGCTCGCAGGTCGCCACCGGAGCCGTCGACGCAGGAGCGCAGCGCATGACCGCCGCCACCGGCACGACGACCCGCTGGCGCACCCCGGTGACCTCCACCGGCATCGTCTGGGTCGTGCTGCTCATCGTCGTGGTGGTCAGCGCGATGCTCACCGCCAGCGTCGGCCGCAACTTCTTCAGCCCCGGCAACCTCTCCGCGGTGCTGACCGGCATGAGCGTGCTCGGCTTCATCGCGATCGGGCAGACCCTGGTCATCCTGGCCGGCAGCCTGGACCTGTCGGTCCCGTTCGTGACCAGCCTGAGCAGCCTGGTCGCGGGCGGCATCATGGCCGGCCAGACCTCCAACGTGCTGGTCGGGGTGGTGGCGGCACTGGCCGTCAGCGCCCTCATCGGCCTGGTCAACGGCCTGGTCGTGACCATGCTCGACGTGCACGGCTTCATCGCCACCCTCGGCGATGGGGCTCATCATCAGCGGCTACCTCGCCAGCAACTACCAGGGCAGCTTCGGCTCGGCACCGCGCTCGTTCCGCCTGGTCGGCGCGACCGGCATCGGGCCCGTGCCGGTCTCGGTGCTGATCATGCTCGCCTGCGCGGGCCTGGTGATGCTGGGGCTGCGCCGCACCCGCATCGGCCTACACCTGTATGCCGTGGGCGGCAGCCGCGAGGTCGCCCGGATGTCCGGGGTGCGCACCGCCACGCCCGTCGTGGTGGCGCACGTGCTGTGCTCCGTGCTCGCCGGGCTGGCCGGACTGCTGCTGCTGGCCCGGCTGAGTGTGGGCAGCCCGACCATCGGCTCCCAAGGCGGCTACGACCTGATGTCCATCGCGGCCGTGGTGCTCGGCGGCACCCTGCTGTCCGGCGGCAAGGGCAACGTCCTCGGCACGCTCGGCGGCGTCGCGATCTTCGCCGTGCTCGACAACGTGATGAGCGTCATGTCGGTCAACCCGTTCCTCAAGGACGTGATCCGCGGCGTGGTGATCGTGGTCGCCGTCGCGGTCTACGCCCGGCGCGACACGCATCGACGCCCCGCCCGCTTCGACAAGCCGTCCCAGACCGACGTGGCCCTGCAGGAGTCCCGATGAGCACCACCACCGTGGCCGAGCGACGCCCCCGGCTCGCTCCCATCGCCGAGCACCGCGGCACCCTGGCCCAGCGCGCACTGCGAGCCGCGGGCACCCCCGGGGGCGGCGTGTTCGTCCTGGTCGCCCTGCTGCTGGTGGCGGTTGTCGCCGCGAACCCCTCGTTCGGCGAGCCGGGGTCGCTGGTTCGTTTCGTGGGGCGCACCGCCCCGATCGCGATCGCTGCCATCGGGCAGTTCTTCGTGATCGTCTCCGGCGAGTTCGACCTGTCGATGGGCGCCGTCGTCACGGCCACCGTCGTCATGGCGGGCCAGCTGGTCGGCCAGGACGAGAGCCGCGTGGTGCCGGTGCTGGTCCTGCTGCTCGTCGTCGGGGCCCTCATCGGCGTGCTCAACGGCCTGCTCACCACGCTGCTCAAGGTGCCCAGTTTCATCGTCACGCTCGGCACCATGCTCGCGCTGTCCGGCCTGGTGCTGTGGTGGACGGGCGGCGCGGCCACGGGCAACCCTGCCGACAGCTTCCGGCAGATCGGTCGCGGCGGCATCCGCGACGTGCCGGTGCTGGAGATCATCCCCTACCCCGCCCTCATCCTGCTGGTCGTCGCCGTGGCCGCGTTCGTGCTCATGCGCCGCCCCTACGGCCGCACCCTCATCGCGGCGGGTGACAATCCCGAAGCCGCTCGCCTGTCCGGCACCCCGCTGTGGTGGCTCAAGACCCGCGCGTTCGTGCTGTCCTCGGTCGCCGCCACCGTGGCCGGGATCATCCTGGTCGGGTATGCCGGGGTGCACCCCTCCGTCGGCCGCGGCTACGAGTTCACCGCCATCACCGCGGTCGTCCTCGGCGGCGTCGTGCTGGGCGGTGGCCGCGGCTGGGTGCTGTCGGCTGCCGCGGGCGCCTTCGCCCTCGAGCTGCTTTTCACGCTGCTGAACTTCCTCGGTGTCCAGTCGACCTGGCGCGACACCGTCCAGGGCGTGATCATCATCGTCGCCGTCGCCCTGGCCGGCCGGGCCTGGCAGGCCGGCCGACGCCCCTCCCGCCGCGCAGCCGGGCAGGCACGGCATACCGACGTCCCCACCGACCGACCCACCCCACCCGCGCCCACCCCGGGCACCATCCAAGGAGAGCACTGATGCGCAGAAAGATGATCCGAGGGCCGCTCGCGGCCGTGGCCGCGGTGGTCCTACTGGCCGCCTGCACCACCGACTCCTCGATCGACGACCCGCCCACCGACTCGGCGGCAGCCACCGCGGACGCCGGGGCCGAGGGCGGGGCCGAGGAGGAGTCGACCCAGGAGTGGTTCGTCCAGGCCGACTACGACGAGCAGTTCGAGCAGCGCTCGGCCACCTTCGAAGGCGACCCGGAGCAGCCGCACCTGCAGTACATCGCCGGTGACATGACCGACACCTCGGAGTTCGCCTCCGACGGAGCCAAGAAGGTCTGCTTCGCCAACGCCTCGATCAGCAACCCGTGGCGCCAGACCGGGTGGATCACCATGAACCAGCAGCTCGAGGTGCTGCAGGAGTCCGGAGTCATCTCCGAGATGGAGACCCGCGACGCCCAGGACGACGACAACACGCAGATCGCCGACATCGACTACTTCATCGCCGAGGGCGGCTGTGACGCGTTCGTCATCTCGCCCAACTCCACGGCGGCACTGACACCGGCCGTCGAGCGGGCCTGCGAGACCGGCAAGCCGGTCGTCGTCTTCGACCGTGGGGTCGACACCGACTGCGCCACCACGTTCATCCATCCCATCGGCGGCTACGCCTGGGGCATCGACACCGCCCAGTTCCTGGCCGAGAACCTGCAGGAGGGAGACAAGGTCGTCGCGCTGCGCATCCTGCCCGGCGTCGACGTGCTGGAGCACCGCTGGGCCGCGGCCGAGGTGATCTTCGACGAGGCGGGCATCGAGGCGGTCGACTACTTCACCGGTGCCGACCCGACCCAGATCAAGACGATCATCTCCGACGAGCTCGCCACCGGGGAGGTCGACGGGGTGTGGATGGACGCCGGCGACGGTGCCGTCGCGGCCATCGAGGCGTTCGAGGACGCCGGCCAGGACTACCCGGTGATGACCGGTGAGGACGAGATGAGCTACCTACGCAAGTGGGAGGACACCGGTCTGACCGGTCTGGCCCCGGTCTACTCCAACTTCCAGTGGCGCACCCCGCTGCTGGCGCTGGAGATGATCTTCGCCGGCGAGGAGGTGCCCGCGGAGTGGGTGCTGCCGCAGGAGCCGATCACCGAGGACGAGCGGGCCGACTTCCTCGCCGCCAACGAGGGCATGCCCGACGGGCACTACGCCAAGTTCGGTGGTGAGGACCTGCCGGGCTACCCCGACGTGTGGGCCGACCGCATCATCCCCTGACCGCGGACCTCTCACCCACCCACAGGCTGCGGGCCCGTCCGGCGCACCACCGGCGGACGGGCCCGCCCCCCTCACGACAGGAGTGCCTTCGCGTGCGAGCCATCGGCATCAACACCTGGGTGTGGACCTCCCCCCTCACCGACACGAACCTCGGCCCGGTGCTCGAGCACGTCGCCGAGCTCGGCTTCGACGCCGTCGAGCTGCCCGTGGAGAGCAGCGGTGACCTCACGGCCGCGGTGGCCGGACCGGTGCTGGAGCGCACCGGCCTCCAGCCGTATGTCGTGGGGGCGATGGCACCCGGCCGTGACCTGGTCGGCGCCACGCCCGACATGGTGGCCGAGACCCAGGCCTACCTGCGCGACTGCGTGGACCTCGCCCACGAGATCGGGGCGCCGTCGGTCTGCGGGCCGTTCTACGCCGCGACCGGCCGGGTCTGGCGGATGACGGCAGCCGAACGCACGGCAACGTATGCCGAGTGGCGCGACCACCTGAGACCGGTCGTCGAGCACGCCGCCGATCGCGGGGTGCGCATCGGCATCGAGCCGCTCAACCGCTACGAGACGTCCCTGGTCAACACGGTCGAGCAGGCCCTGGAGGCGCTCGACGGCCTGCTCGGCCCGGCACTGGGCCTCGCGTTGGACACCTACCACCTCAACATCGAGCAACGCTCCAGCGCCGCCGCCGTGCGGCTGGCCGGGGCGCACCTGGCGCATGTGCAGGTCTGCGGCAGCGACCGGGGCGCGCCCGGCGGGGACCAGACCGACTGGCCCGCCCTGGTCGCCGCGCTCGACGAGGTCGGCTATGCCGGCCCCCTGAACATCGAGAGCTTCACCGCGGACAACGCCGCGATCGCCACCGCCGCCTCCATCTGGCGGCCGCTGGCACCCACCCAGGACGACCTGGCCCGGGACGGCCTGGCCTTCCTGCGGTCCCTGACCACCGTCGCGGAGGGCGTCCGATGACCGACACCGGCCCCCTGGGGGTCGCCGTCATCGGCTACTCCTTCATGGGCAAGGCGCACTCCAACGCGTGGCGCAACGTCGGCGCCTTCTACCCCGACGCGCCGGGGGTGCGCCAGCAGGTGCTCGTCGGGCGCGACCCGGCCGGGGTCGCCGAGGCAGCCGCGCGCTACGGCTGGGCCGAGAGCGCCACCGACTGGCGCGGCGTGGTCGAGCGCGACGATGTCCACATCGTCGACATCTGCACCCCGGGGCACCTGCATGCCGAGCTCGCTCTGGCGGCACTGCAGGCCGGCAAGCATGTGATCGTCGAGAAACCGCTGGCCAACACGGTCGTCGAGTCCGAGCAGATGGTGCGCGTGGCCGCCCGGGCCCGCGAGCTCGGCGTGCAGTCGATGGTCGGCTTCAACTACCGCCGGGTGCCGGCACTGGTGCTGGCCCGGTCCCTCATCGGGCAGGGCCGCATCGGCACCGTGCGCGAGGTGCGGCTGAGCTATCTGCAGGACTGGCTGGCCGACCCGGCGGCGCCGATGACCTGGCGGCTGCGGCGTGAGGCGGCCGGGTCCGGTGCGCTGGGCGACCTCGGCTCGCACGCCGTCGACCAGCTGCGCTTCCTGCTCGACGAGCCGGTCAGCGCCGTGAGCGGCACGGTGCGCACCTTCGTGCCGGAGCGTTCGGGGCCGGACGGCCCGGAGCCGGTCACCGTCGACGACGCCGCGTGGGCCACGCTGCATACCCCGTCCGGGGTGGTGGCCAGCCTGGAGGTCTCGCGGGTGGCCGCCGGGCGCAAGAACGCCCTGCAGGTCGAGGTCTACGGCAGCACCGGCTCGGTGGCCTTCGACCTCGAGCGGCTCAACGAGCTGCAGGTCTGCGACACCACGGGGCCGGCCCAGGTGACCGGCTCGACCCGGGTGCTTGTCACCGAGGCCGAGCACGCCTACCTGTCCGCCTGGTGGCCCCCGGGCCACACCCTGGGCTGGGACCACACCTTCACCTCCCAGGCCGCTGACTTCCTCACCGCGATCGCCACCGGCCATCCGCCCCGGCCCTCGTTCGAGGACGGTCTGGCGGTCCAGCGCGTGCTCGCCGCCGTCGAGGACAGCGCGGCCCGCGGCGGGTGCCTCGTCGACCTGCCCACCTGACACCCTGCATACACGAGCCTGACAAGGAGACGCTGACATGGCACGACGGTTCACCCTCTTCACCGGCCAGTGGGCCGACCTGACCCTGGAGGAGGTCGCCGAGCTGGCGGCCGGGTGGGGCTACGACGGTCTCGAGATCGCGGTCTCGGGTGAGCACCTCGACGCCTGGCGGTGGGACGACGACGAGTATGTCGAGGGGCGCCTGGACATCCTGCGCCGGCACGGACTCGGGGTGTGGGCGATCTCGAACCACCTCAAGGGTCAGGCCGTCTGCGACGACCCGATCGACGAGCGGCACCGCTCCATCGTCGGCCCTCGGGTCTGGGGGGACGGCGACCCCGAGGGGGTGCGGCAGCGGGCCGCCGAGGAGCTGCAGCACACTGCCCGGCTGGCCCAGCGCCTGGGCGTCGACACCGTGGTCGGCTTCACCGGCTCCTCCATCTGGCCCTATGTGGCGATGTTCCCGCCGGTGCCGGCCGCCACGATCGAGGCGGGCTACCAGGACTTCGCCGACCGATGGCACCCCATCCTCGACGTGTTCGACGAGTGCGGGGTGCGGTTCGCCCATGAGGTGCACCCCTCCGAGATCGCCTACGACTACTGGTCGACCGTGCGCACCCTGGAAGCGATCGGGCACCGAGCAGCGTTCGGGCTCAACTGGGACCCCAGCCACATGGTCTGGCAGGAGATCGACCCGGTCGCCTTCATCACCGACTTCGCCGACCGGATCTACCACGTGGACTGCAAGGACACCCGGATGCGCACCGGCGGCGGTCGCAACGGCCGGCTCTCCTCGCACCTGCCCTGGGGCGACCAGCGGCGCGGCTGGGACTTCGTCTCGGTCGGCCGGGGTGACGTGCCGTGGGAGGACTGCTTCCGGGCCCTGGCCCGCGCGGGATACGGCGGACCGATCTCGGTGGAGTGGGAGGACGCCGGGATGGACCGGCTGCGCGGCGCCCCCGAGGCCCTGGAGTTCCTCCGGCGCTTCGACCTCGACCTGCCGCAGACGGCCTTCGACTCGGCGTTCGACCAGGGCTGACCGCCCGGCCAGGTCGTGCCGGGTCGACCGTGCCTGCGGCGGGGGGGCGACCTGCGCTGCGTCGTCTGACCGGTGCCGCCTTGTCTGATGCGGGCGGGGCGACCTGCGCTGCGCCGTCTGACCGGTGCCGCCTCGTCCGACAGGTGCCGTGCTGAAGCGCAGCACCCGTCAGACAGCACGGCACCGAAGCGTCGTGCCGGCAGCGGTGCCGACCCGCGGGCAGCGTCGAGGTGCCATATTGGACCGATGGAGGGTATGACGGAGCGCAACGTCCTCGGTGGCGAGCTGGAGCCGTGCGGCACCGACCCGATGACCGGGTTCTTCCGGGACGGGTGCTGCAGCACCGGCCCGGAGGACCTGGGCAGCCACACGATCTGTGCCGTCGTCACCGCCGAGTTCCTGGAGCATCAGCGCAGCATCGGCAACGACCTGTCGACGCCGATGCCGCACTACCGCTTCCCCGGGCTGGTCCCGGGAGACCGGTGGTGCGTGACGGCGGTCAACTGGGCCCGTGCCTACCACGACGACGTCGCCGCCCCGGTGGTGCTCGCCGCGACCCACGAGGCCGTGCTCACGGTGGTGCCCCTGGCCGCGCTCCAGCAGCACGCGGTCGACGTCCCGGCCGACCCGAGCTCACTGGAGCCGTAGGCCGTGCGCGGGGTCCTGCTCGATCTGGACGGCGTGCTCTACGTCGGCGACACCGCCCTGCCCGGGGCGGTCGCCACCGTGTCGTGGCTCCAGGACGAGGACATCCCGTTCCGCTACCTGACCAACACCTCGTCGCGACCCCGCCACGCGATCGTGGACAGGCTGAAGGCCCTCGGCATCGAGGCGTCCGCGGAGGAGATCCTGACACCGGCCGTCGCTGCGGTGGCCTGGCTGAGCCAGCACGGCGCGCAGCGTCCGGCGCTGTTCGTGCCCGACGCCACCGCCGGAGAGTTCTCTGCCCTGCAGCCGTTGCCTGGCGACGCGACCGAGGGGGCCGACGCCGTGGTCGTCGGCGACCTTGGCGTGGGGTGGGACTTCGGCACCCTCAACCGGGCGTTCCGGCTGCTCATGGACGGCGCCCGGCCGCCCCTCGTCGCTCTCGGCCTCACCCGATACTGGCGGGCCGAGGACGGTCTGCGCCTCGACGCGGGACCCTTCGTCCGAGCGCTGGAGTATGCGGTGGACCGCCCCGCTGTCGTGCTGGGCAAGCCCGACCCGGTGTTCTACCGAGCTGCCGTCGACGAGCTCGGCCTCGACCCCCGGGAGGTCGTCATGGTCGGTGACGACATCCGCTCGGACGTGGACGGAGCGCAGCGTGCGGGGCTGGCCGGAGCCCTGGTGCGCACCGGCAAGTTCGCACCGGCCGACCTCGACGGGGACACCCGCCCGGAGGTGGTGCTCGACTCCATTGCCGATCTGCCGACCTGGTGGCGGGACAGCTCGCCGGCGGCCAGGCCCTGACGAGTGAGGCACCGACGCTGCGACGACAGCGTGGTGCGTGACGGCGGCGCTAGCATGTCCCATGCCCGGCGCGCTCCGCATCGACACCGCCTCGCGGGCCGACCTCGACCTTGTCGTGGACTGGGCCGCCCAGGAGGGGTGGAACCCGGGTCTGCACGACGCTGACTGCTTCTTCGCCGCCGACCCCTCGGGCTTCCTGGTCGGCCGCATCGACGAGGAGCCGGTGGGCTGCATCTCCGTGGTGACCTATCCCGGCGACTTCGCCTTCCTCGGCTTCTACATCGTGACGCCGCCGCTGCGAGGTCTGGGGCACGGGATGAGCCTCTGGAGAGCAGGCATGGACCGGCTGGCCGGCCGGGTCGTCGGCCTGGACGGTGTCGTCGACCAGCAGGACAACTACCGCAGGTCGGGGTTCGTCCTGAGCCACCGCAACGTGCGGTTCGGGGGGCGCGTCGACCCGGACCCGCCGAGCTCCGCAGGGCTAGCGGAGGTCGGGACGGACCTGGTCGAGGCAGTCGTCGACTACGACCGGGCCTTCTTCCCGGGTGAGCGAGACGTGTTCCTGAGGTGCTGGCTGCACCCAGGGCGGCGGGTGGCGCTGGCTCTCGTCGAGGAGGGCGGCGTCACCGGATACGGAGTGCTGCGGGAGTGCCGGCAGGGGTTCAAGGTCGGCCCGTTGTTCGCTGACTCCGAGGACGGCGCCGACCTGCTGTTCCGGGCCCTCGCCGCCCGCGCCCGAGGAGCGGAGGTCTTCCTGGACTGTCCGGAACCGCACGCCCGGGCCCTGGCGCTGGCGGCCCGCTACGGCCTGTCCCCGGTGTTCGAGACCGCGCGGATGTACCGCGGCCCTGCACCTGACCTGCCGCTCGACCGGACCTTCGGGATCACGACGTTCGAGCTGGGCTGACCGGGTCGCCCAGCTCCTGGGGACCTGCGCCCACTGGTGACCGGCGCGTCAGGCCAAGGCCCCCTTCACTCGATGCCGGCAACGCGGTCGAGCTCCTGCAGCAGCTCGTGAGCCGCCAGCTCGACCTTCTTGTGTCGCCACTCGGCGGCGCGGTAGACGCAGGCGATGAGCGCCGTGCGGTGCACCCGGCGGAAGTCACCGTAGACGAAGGCGTAGCGCGCCTTGGTGTGGTCGTTCGCGCCGACCGTGAGACCGAGGTGCCACGCGGCATACTCCTCCCAGGAGTGCCGCTCGAGGTAGGCCGTGCCCATCGCCGCCGACGGCTGCACCTGCCCCCAGTCACTGTCGAGGACGTACTGCCGGCCGGCGATCATCGCGCGGGCCTTGGCGACGGCGGCCATGTTGACCTGGTAACGGGCCATGCCCGCACCGTAACCCTGCTCACCGGTCAGCGCCGCGTCGAAGCACCGGCCTCCCTATATGCGCTCTACCGGTTTCACGGCAGGGCGACCAGACTGGCCGGGACGGCCCACTCGGGCCGCGACGGACATCGGAGGAGCAGGTCATGAACAGACTCGAAGGTCGCGTGGCACTCGTCACGGGCGCTGCCAGCGGGATCGGGAAGGCGACCGCAGAGCGTCTGGCGCAGGAGGGCGCAGCGGTGCTGGTCACCGACATCCAGGTCGAGGCAGGTGAGGCGACTGTCCAGGGGATCACCGAGACCGGCGGCAAGGCCGCCTTCCTCCGGCACGACGTCACCAGCGAGACGGAGTGGCAGGCCGCCTGCGCGGCAGCGGTCGAGGCGTTCGGCGGCCTCGACATCGTGGTCAACAACGCGGGCATGGGTGACATCAAGCCGATCGAGGACACGACGCTGGAAGAGTGGGACCGCACCGTCGCCATCGACCAGACCGGCGTGTTCCTGGGCATGAAGGTCCCGGCGGAGCTGCTGAAGCAGTCCGAGCACGCTTCCGTCATCAACATCAGCTCCATCTTCGGCAGCAGTGGAGGCTTCGGCACCTCCCCGGCCTACCACGCGGCCAAGGGGGCGGTCCGCACGCTGACCAAGAACATCGCCCTGCACTGGGCCACGGAGGGGATCCGCGTGAACTCCATCCACCCCGGGTTCATCGCCACCCCGATCCTCGAGGCGGCCCGCGACACCCCCATCTGGGACGGCATGACCGCCTTGACGCCGATGGGTCGGCTGGGCCGTCCGGAGGACATCGCCGCCGGTGTCGCCTACCTCGCGAGTGACGACGCGGTCTTCGTCACCGGGCTGGAGCTCTACATCGACGGTGGCTACATGGCACGCTGACCCGTCGGTCGCGGAGCGGCTTGCCTGCCCTGCTGCTGAGGACAGAGTCGCTGGGTCGGGCCCGCGGTCAGCGCGGTGCGCTCAGTGGCCCTCGGTCGGATCCCTCGGCATACGCCGGCCGTCGTGCAGGTCGACCACCTGGTCGGCGCGCTCCACGAGCAGCGGGTCGTGGGTGGAGACCACGGCGGCGATGCCCTGCTCGTGCGTCAGCCGGGCGAGCAGGTCCATGATCGTCGCCGCCGTGTCGGAGTCCAGCTGGCCGGTGGGCTCGTCGGCGATCAGGATCTGCGGGCGGGCGACCAGAGCCCGGGCGATGCCGACCCGCTGCTGCTGCCCGCCGCTGAGCTCGTAAGGCCGCTGCCGACCCTGGGCCGCCAGCCCGACCAGGGCCAGCGCCTCCTCCACCCGCTCGGACCGCTCCCGCACCGGCGTGTGGAGCAGCCGCAACGGCACCTCGACGTTCTCGGTCGCCGACAGCACCGGGATGAGCCCGAAGGACTGGAAGACGTAGCCGATGCCCTCCCGCCGCACCGAGAGGACGTCCGACTCGGCCAGGTCCGAGAGCACCCGCCCGTCGCCCAGCAGCACCCTGCCCGCGGTGGGCCGGTCCAGGCCGCCCAGCAGGTTGAGCAACGTCGTCTTGCCCGACCCGGAGGGTCCCCGCACGACGGTGAGCTCACCGGGGTGCACCTCCAGGCTCACCCCGGACAGGGCGTGCACCTCGCTGGCTCCCGTGCCGAACGTCCGGTGCAGGTCCTCACCGGCCAGCAGGTATGTCGTGTGCTCGCTCACCGTCGCTCACTCCAGGGCATCTCGTCGTCGTCCGGTCTCGCTGCGCGCGGCCGGGGCTCGTCGGGCGCCGGGCGCGGGTCCGCGGCGTCGCTCCGCCGGTCCTCGGTCCGGTGTGGTCCGGCTGCTGTCCGGCCAGACGCCGACGTGGTCGGCCTCGAGCTGCAGCCGCACCCGGTCACGCAGGGCCAGCCGTTCCACGTGGCTGCTGGGCAGCTGCAGGCGCCCGGCCCGGTCGATGACCGTGAACTCCTCGGCCACCGCCCGCTCCTGTCCGTGCTCGTCCACCTCCACCCGGCGCAGCACCTCGGTGGAGGTGCGCCCGTCCCGGATCTGCACGGTGCGCCGCACATGTTCGGCGATGGTCGGGTCGTGCGTCACGATCAGCACTGTCACCCCCAGCTGCTCCGAGGTCCCCCGCATCGCCTCGAGCACCTCGGACGACATGACGTCGTCGAGCTCGCCGGTGGGCTCGTCCGCCAGCAGCACGGACGGCGCGTTGGCCAGGGCCGTCGCGATCGCCACGCGCTGCTGCTCCCCACCGGAGAGCTCGCCGGGCCGTCGGTCCCGGCAGTCGCCGACCTCCAGCAGCTCCAGCAGCTCGTCGACCCGCCGCGCCCGGTGGCTGTCCCGGGTGATGACGAGGGGGAGAGCGATGTTCTCGGCGGCCGTCAGGAACGGCATCAGGTTGCGCGACGTCTGCTGCCAGACGAAGCCGACCGTGTGGCGTTGGTAGGCGACCCGCTGCCGTCGCGACATCGACAGGAGGTCGACCCCGGCCACCCGGGCCCGGCCACCGGTGGGGGTGTCCAGTCCCGACAGGATGTTGAGCAGGGTCGACTTGCCCGACCCGGAGGCCCCGACGAGGGCGACGACGTCACCGGGGTCGACGCGCAGGTTCAGCCCCTGCAGCGCCTGCACCTCGACACCGTCGGTGGCGTAGATGCGCACCAGGTCCTCGCACAGGATGTCCGGCCCGTGCCGGTCGCGGGTCGTCGTGGGGCTGGTCATCTGGTCCTACCTCTCCTCGCCGGCGCGCAGCTGCTGCGCCAGATCGGTGCGGCCGGCGATCGCGGCCGAGACAGTGACGGCGAGGGCGACGGTGCCGACCACGCCGAGGGTGACCAGGCCGAGGGCGACCGGGTCGAGGTGCAGGGTGGGCTGGGTCAGGCCCCCGGTGAGTCCACGCAGGTCGACGGCCTGCAGGACCAGCCACGGCACGACCAGGCCGAGCACGCCGCCGACGACGAGGGCGGTGCCCACCAGGGGCCCCAGCTCCCACGCCGTCAGGGTCTGCCCCGAGCGTCGGGGCAGACCCATCGTGCGCAGCACAGCCAGCACCCGGGCCCGGCCCGGTGCACCGATCAGCTGCACCACGAAGATCGCGATGACGGTCAGCAGCGACGTCAGCACGGCAGCGGTCACCAGCAGCCAGGTCAGGCCCGAGGTGACCGGAGCCGCGCGCACCTCGTCGAGCCGCTCCTGCGGGGTCTCCACCAGGGCGTTGGGCACGGCCACGGACAGGGCGCCGGCCACGGTGTCGACCTCGGCCGCGCTGTCGACCCCGACCAGCAGCACGGTGCCGACCGGCGCGGTGCCACCGGCGGCCTCCCACGCAGCGCGCGTCGTCACCACGAACTCGCGGTCGCTGCTGACGCCCGGCAGGTCGTCGAGGTGCCCCACCACGCCCACGCTGCCGAACCCGCTCACGACGGCCGCCGCACCGTCGGAGGGGACGTCGCCCCCGGTCATCACCGCCGGCGGTGACGCCGGCGCATACAGGGCGTCGGGGAGGGGCTCGACCCGAGGAGCGAGCGCATGCACGTCGGCGAGGCTGTCGTCGACGACGTAGACGGTGACGCCCTGGGCGGTCACGTCACCGGTGAGGTCGGCGGTGCGGGCGGCCTCGGTCACCCGCGCCACGGCAGCCACCCCCGGGGTGCCGTCGACGGTCTCGAGGAGCTCCTCGGTGACCAGGGGCCCGGTCAGCCGGACCTGCGCGCCGGTCTGCGCCCAGGCCGCCCGCTCGGCGCCGTTGCTGATCGTGCCCGCCAGGACGGTGCTGACGATCGCGACACTGACACCGAGGACGACCGCGAGCGCCGGCACCAGCCCCCCGGCCGGGTCCCGCACGGCCCGTGCGGCACCCAGGAACGACGTCAGCGACGGGCGGGCCCGGTAGCGGCGGACCAGCGCGCGCACCGGCAGGGGGTAGAGGCGCAGGGTGACCACGCACGCGGCCAGGGCCAGCAGCGCCGGCGTCGCGGCCACCAGCAGGTCGACCCCGGTGTCGCCGTCGCCTCCGACACCAGCCAGCCCGCGGTCGAGCAGACGCCACACCGCCAGGGCGGCCAGCGCGAGGACGGCAACCTCGACGATCCAGCGCACCCGCGACCCGGTGGTTCCGAGGTCGCTGCGCTCCTGACGCAGGCCGGATGACGTGGGGCTGAGTGCCAGCGCCGCGGCCGGCACCAGAGCGACCAGCAGGGCGAGGACCCCCTCACCCCACCCGGTGCTGCCGGGCAGGACCAGCGCGGCACCGGCATACCCGAGCGCGGCGGCGGGCAGTCCGAGCGCCGCACCCTCCGCGGCCAGCACCGTGCGCACCTGGCGCTCCGACCCACCACGGGCGAGGGTGAGCGCCAGCGCGCTCCGTCGCCGCTGCACGACGAGCCGCGCACCCAGCGCGAAGACCGCGAGCGCGACACCGACCGGTCCGGCGACGACGACCGCCAGGACAGAGGCCGTGGCGCGCTGCGCGGTGACGAGGTCGGTGAGAGTGTCGAAGACCTCGCTGGAGAAACGCACCGAGAGCTCGGGCACCAGGGCGTCCTGCGGGGCCGGCCCCGCCGTGACCGTCGTCTCGGCCGCGGTGAGCCCGTTGAGCTGCGCGGTGAGCTCGCCCACCTGGTCACCGGGCACGTCGGCGGCGGCCAGGGGGAACCACATCCGGAACTGCCGGCTGTCGGAGGGGAAGCTGCCGGGGTTGCCTGGGGCGAGGTAGGCCGCAGCGCGGGCGGTGGTGCCCACGTTGCCGTCGAAGAACGTCGCCAGCTCGGCGCCGTACGGCGTGTGCTGCCAGTGCGGGTCGTCGGGGTCGAGCGGCTCGTAGGTGCCGGTGAGGCGGGTCAGCGGTGCGTTGGCGACCTGCCGCTCCTCGCCGACCTCCCACCTCAGCTGGTCCGCGGCGTCGGCGCTGAGCAGGACCTCCTGGGCAGGGTCGGCCGGTTCGACGGGCTCACCGGACGCGCTGATGCCCCAGGGTGCCGTGGCCGCCGGCCAGTCCCCCTCGACGAGGGTCACGAGCTCGGGCAGTGCGGGGTCGACGCGATACTGCAGGTCGATGAAGCGGATGTCGCTGTCCGGGTCGCTGGGTGCGCGCCGCAGGCCGGGGAGGTCGACGGTGAACCGGCCCTCCTGCAGCAGGGAGCGCAGCGGCTCGGGCTGGGCCTGGCGCACCCGCTCCAGCCCGGCGACCAGCGGGGCCCAGGTGACCTCCGGCTCGTCGAAGACCCCGGGCACACCGGCGCTGCCGGCCACGGGCACGCCCGTCACGACGAAGGTCGCCGAGAGGTCACGTCGCAGTGCCGACAGCTCCCCCAGCGAGTAGTCCACCTGCCGGGTCTGCATGTCGAGCACCGCGCGCGGCCAGATCGTCGCGACGCAGCTGACCGAGGCGACGAGGAGCGCCAGGACCAGGGACACCCAGGGGTCGGCACGCAGCTGCCGCCGGGCCAGGCCGGGGGCTCCGGGCAGCGGACGGCTCACCGGATCTCCTCCCGGTAGGTGCTCTCCAGGGCCTGACCACGCACCCGCAGGGCCAGCACCGTCAGGACGACCGCGACGGCGACACCACCGAGTGTCATCACGGCGGCCCACAGACCGGTCTCGACCTGCAGGTCCGCGGGCAGCCCGACACTGCCGGCCAGGGTGGTGGACCGGGCCAGCTCGGGCACCACTGCGGCGCCGACGAGCCAGCCGGCCCCGAGGCCCAGCGCGACCGAGGCAAGCACCACCCCGGCGAGCTCGGCGGCGCGGGCACGGGCCTGGGCTGCCGGTGGCATGCCGAGCGCGCGGAGCACCGCGACCTCCGGACGTCGGGCGGACAGCAGCGTGGCCGCCACAGCTGCGATGCCGGTGACGGCGAGCAGCACGGCACCGGCGGAGGCGACCCAGAAGACCAGGCGGACGGCGGACGCGGCATCGGTGACCGAGACCGACCCCGGGCCGGACACCCCGGCGATGCCTGCCACCTGCGAGACCTGTTCGACCGCGGCGACCGGGTCTGCTGCGGCGACCCACAGCTCCGTGGGGTCCCCGAGGGTGCGTGACCTGGCCCCCAGCGCCTCGCTCATCGCCCCGGTGTCGGCCAGCACCGCCTGGGCCTGCAGCGTGCCGGGCACGGCGTCGACGAGAGCCGCCACCTCGGCTCCGACCTCGGTGCCGAAGACCTGCAGCGTCAGGGGCGAGCCCACGGACAGGTCCGTGCCCTCCGCGAGCGTGCGGGTGACCGCGACGGGCACCGGGGCGACCTGCGGGGTGGCAGGCCCCACGGGCACCAGGATCCTGTCGGCGGCCACGAACCGGCTGAGCTGCGGCGTGGTCACCACGACCCGGAGCCCGCCGCCGGCGGCCGCGCCGACCTGCGTGTCCGGAGGGGAGCCGGCTCGGGCGGCCCACGCGTCGGCGTCGGCACCCTCCGGCAGGCGGGCCCCGCCCACGACCACCGCGACGTCCGACTCGGCCAGGTAGGACGTGGACGCCTGCGGGAGCTCGACGTCCAGACCGGTGACCAGGTAGGCAGTCTCGTCGTCGGCCGGCAGGGTGACGACGAACGTGGCACCGGCCGTGCCCGGACGGCTCACCACGCCGGAGGCGTCGGCGCTGACGTCCAGAGGGAGGTCGACAGCACCGACCTGCACGGTCTGGGAGCTGCCGGTGGCCGGGTCCAGCACTCTCAGGCTCACTGACACCTCGCGTCCCTCGACGAGGTCCGACACCACCACCTGGCGCGCCAGCTCCGCGGGGTCGGAGCCGGCATCCCCCGGCCGCGAGCCGGGGTCGCTGCGCCGTTCCTCCTCGAACTGCTCGGCGAGGTCGGCGATGGTCTCCTCGAGCTCGGTGACCGCGTCGTCCGGCAGTGATGCGGTCACCTCCAGCTCGACCGTGATCTCGGCGGTGCCGGCCGGCACCTGCACGGCCCCCTCCCCGCCCTGCAAGCCCAGCAGCGGTGCCAGGTCGCCGGGGTCTGCGGCGCCCCGAGGCACGATCGCGACCTCGTCGAGCGCCGAGAGCGGTGCCAGCATCAGGGTGGCGCGGCCGGACCCGACCTGGCTGTCGGTGAGCCACACCGGGGCCACCGCAGCCACTGCCGGTTCCTGGCCGACGGGCGGGAGCCCGACCACCTCGCCCGCCTGCCCGGCCACCGGCCGAGACGCGACCGTGGCGCGCACGTCGGCGCCCTGGCCCAGGTCGGCCAGGGTCGCCCGCAGGTCGGCCGACGTCGCGGCATACAGGCCGGCCAGGGTGGTGGCGCCGACGGCCAGCACCGTCAGCACCACCGGCACGGCGTAGACGACGAGGTGCCGGGAGACCTGCGCCGCCGACAGGTGCCCCACGAGGCGGCGCGAGGGACGGGTCAGGCCCTCCACCGCTCGGCTGAGCGGGCCCAGCAGGGCGGTGGCCACGACGGCGCAGGCGGCGAGCAGGAGGGTCGGCGCGGCCCCGGCGAGCAGGTCACTGCGCAGCGTGCCGTCGGGGTCGGTGACCAGCGGCGAGCCGTAGCGACGCAGCTGCCACCAGGCGAGCGTGGCCGCCGCGAGCGTGAGGACGAGGGCGCCCAGTGCGGCGACGGTGCGGGTGCGGCCGGACCGGTCGACGGCCCGGCGGTCAGAGACCACACGCACCTGATGAATGCTCACCCCGGTGAGCGCGGTCAGCACCCCCAGCCCGACGAGGGCGCCCGTCGCCACGGCACCGGCGGCCTGCGCCGGGCCGGCCGGCACGGCCTGCAGCACCGCGACCGCCAGCAGCGACCCTGCTCCGGCGCCGACCAGTGTGACTCCGGCGGCCTCCACCGCGGTCCACAGCACGACCTGGCGACGGGAGGCGCCACGAGCGACGAAGACCTCCACCTCGCCGGTCCGCGCCGCCGCCAGGAGCCGGGCGAGCTGCATCACGGCCACGGCCGAGACCCCGAGCAGCAGCATCAGGGGCACCACGTTGAGGGCGCGGGCGGTCGCGAGGTTGCGCGCCGCGGCCGCTGCGGTGGGGGCCAGGTCGCCGTCGACGGTGACCCCGCGCACCTCGACCTCGGGGGTGCGCAGCGTCGACTGCAAGGTGGTGGCGGCGTCGGCCAGACGGGTGAGGTCGTCGGGCTCGAGCGCACCAGCGTCGGGCTGCACGGTCCACCGCACGAACGGCGTGTCGCCGAACGCGCCGATGACCGCCGGGTCGACGAGCAGCGGCCCCACGGCACCGTCGGCGCCCCCGGTGGCCGCCAGCGGGTCGCCGAACCAGAAGGCCGCGTCGGCGTCCGTAGGCCGCCACAGGCCGCTGACCCGCACCGTCGCGTCGCCGAGGTCGAGGCGCTCGCCCACCACGACACCCCAGCGGTCGGCGGCGGCGACGTGCAGCAGGCCGTCGAGCGAGCCGCCGTCGGGCCACGCTCCGGCGACGACCTCGACGAGCTCGGGCCCCGCGGCGTCCGGCGCGAGGGAGTCGCTGGCCAGGATATGCAGACGCTCGTCACGCCCTGCCACGGGGCGCGGCTCGCTGGCGAGGCTGCGCTGCACCTCGACCGACGCCGGCGCGAAGGCGTCGGCGATCAGCCGACGCGCCGTGGCGTCCTGGGTCTCGGAGTCGTCGGCCAGCCGGGTCTGCACCCGGATGCCTGCCTCGGTCGGCTCCTGGGTGTCGCTGATGGCCTGCCGCGCGGCGGTGGTGGCAGCGGCCCGGGCGTAGCCCACCGTCCCGGCGATGATGGACGTCGTCGCGGTGACCAGCACGGCGATCGTCACGACCAGCCCGATCCGCGCGCGGACGCGGCGCAGGATCAGAGCCAGCGACGACATACCGACATTCTGCGACGCCCGGCGTGGGGCCCGGGCGTGCGACGGTCGCAGGCGTGCCGGGTCACGACCGTGGGTCCACCGGCTGGCCGGCCCTGCCCTCCGACGGGCTGACGACCCTCTGGCCGGTGGTCCGGGACCGCCCCCGGAACTCGGCGACCACGGCCCCGTCGCGCTCCCGGGTCACCGTCACGTCGGTGATGCCGTTGCGCCCGTATGCGGTGCGCTCGCGGGCCTGCGCCAGCAGCACGTCCCCCTCGCGCACCGGGGCGACGAACGTGATGTCCGCGCCGGCGGCGACCGTCGGGCGGCCCGTGGCGTTGCAGGCCAGGGCGAAGGTGGAGTCGGCCAGGGTGAAGACGTAGCCGCCGTGGCAGATGCCGTGGCCGTTGACCATGGAGGCGGTGACCGACATCCGGGTGCGGGCGTGGCCCAGAGGTGCCACGCCGACGTCGAGGCACTCGATGCCCAGGTGCGCCGAGGCCGTGTCCTGCTCCCACATGGCGCGCACATGGGTCAGGTCGGTGGTCACGGGGCATGCTCCAGCAGGCCGTCGCTGACCCGGTAGCGGCCCCCGGGGAACGCCGCGTCGAGCGCCTGGAGCTGGGCGAGGACTGTCGCCGGGCCGATCTCGTCGAGCCACTCGAACGGGCCGCGGGGGTAGTTGGTGCCCAGCCGCATGGCGGTGTCGACGTCCGCGGCGGTCGCCTCGCCGCGGTGCACCAGGTCGACGCCCTCGTTGACCAGCATCGCGAGGGTGCGCGCGACGGGGTCGGTCTCGACCGGGCCGCCGACCAGCCGCGCGACGAGGTCGGGGTCGGGGTCGGCGTCGACCGGCCTGCCCTGCTCGTCGTAGCGGAAGACACCGTGGCCGCTCTTGCGCCCGAGCCGCCCGCGGGCCACCAGGGACCGCTGCAGGTCGGTCGGGGCGTAGCGCGGGTCGTGGCCGGTCTGCTCCCAGACGCTGGTGCCCACGGCCAGGTTGACGTCCTGCCCGATGAGGTCGGTGAGCTCCATGGGGCCCATCCGGAAACCCGCGTGCTCGCGCAGCGCCAGGTCGACGCTGGCGGCGTCGAGGGTGCCGTCGGCGACCATGCGCTGGGCCTCACCGTAGAACGGCCGGGCGACCCGGTTGACGATGAAGCCGGGAGTCGAGGTGCACTCCACGGTGCTCTTGCCCCAGGAGCGCACCAGCCGGGCAGCGGCGTCGAGCACCGTGCGGTCGGACTGCACACCGCGGACCACCTCGACCAGGCGCATCAGCGGCGGGGGGTTGAAGAAGTGGAGACCGATGACCCGGCCCGGGTGGTCCAGGCCGTGCGCGATGGCCGAGAGGTCCAGGCTCGAGGTGTTGCTGGCCAGGATCGTGTCGGTGCTCTGGGTCCGGGCCAGGGCGCCGAAGATCTGGCGTTTGACGTCGAGGTCCTCCACCACGGCCTCGAGTGCCAGACCCACCGGCGGGAGGGTCGACACGTCGGTGCCGGCAGGGCGCAGCCGGCCGATGGCGCGCTCGGCCGCGTCGGCGCTCACCTTGCCCTTGGCCGCCAGACGGCGCAGCGTGGCCGCCAGGGTGGTCACGGCCGCCTCGGCGGTCCCTGCGCGGGCGTCGACGAGATGCACCTCGTGCCCTGCCTGGGCCGCCACCTGGGCGATCCCGGCCCCCATCGCGCCCGCGCCGACGACCGCGACGGCAAGGCGTGGCTGGTCGGACCCGGGCGGCGTCGGTGGCATGGAGGCATCGTGCCACTCAGGGCCAGGCTGGGGTGAGGTGGGCGAGCGACGAGGAGGCGGTCGGCATGGTGGACGTGTGAGGACTGTGGGACTTCGACGACCCGGCCGAGGCCGAGCCGTGCTTCGCGCGAGCGTTCCAGCTGGCCGAGGCCGACAGCGGCGACCGACCATCGCGCAGGTCACCTGGGGGAGGCAGAGTTATGGTGACCTGCGTGACACAGACAACGGCGACGCACCCCCTGACCGAGACCCACCGGCAGACCCTCGAGGCCGCGACGACAGCGTTGGCCGAGCGCAGCTACTACAGCCGCTACCCCGAGTCGCCCTCGCCGAGGGTCTACGGCGAGACGGCCCCGCAGGACGGCGAGCTCGCCTTCGAGGCGCTGCAGAACGCCGACTTCTCGGCGCTGGCCGACCAGCCGACGACGGGTCGCAGCGTGGGCGGCGAGGTGTCGCCCTACGGCCCCCCGCTGGGGGTCCGCTACCCCGAGCTCGACCTCGATGCCGGGCTGGAGCGCCGCGCTGGAGGCGATGCCCGCCTGGCGTGACGCCGGCGCCGAGACCCGGGCCGCGGTGTGCGTCGAGATCATCGACCAGATCAACAAGCGCTCGCACGAGATGGCGCACGCGGTGATGCACACCAGTGGCCAGCCGTTCGTGATGAGCTTCCAGGCCGGAGGTCCGCACGCCCAGGACCGGGCGCTGGAGGCCGTCGTCGCCGCGCTCGTCGAGCAGCAGCGCGTCCCGGCCAGCGTGGTGTGGGAGAAGCCCGGACGCGACGCCCCGATCCGGATGCAGAAGGACTACCGCATCGTCCCGCGCGGTGTCTCGCTGGTCATCGGGTGCAACACCTTCCCCACCTGGAACTCCTACCCGGGCCTGTTCGCCTCGCTGGCCACCGGCAACCCCGTCGTGGTCAAGCCGCACCCCCGCGCGGTGCTGCCGCTGGCGCTGACCGTGGCGATCGCCCGGGACGTGCTGGCGGCTGCGGGCTTCGACCGGGCCCTCGTGCAGCTGGCGCCCGAGGGTGACCTCGAGCCGGGCGGCACCGGGCTCGCGGCCGTCCTGGCCCTGCGGCCGGAGGTGGCGATCATCGACTACACGGGCGGTCCCGGTTTCGGCGCCTGGCTGGAGACCGAGGGGGTCGCGGCGGGCAAGCTGGTCTACACCGAGAAGGCGGGGCTCAACACGGTGGTCGTCGACTCCACCGACAACCTCAAGGGGATGCTGGGCAACCTGGCCTTCTCGTTCTCCCTCTACTCCGGGCAGATGTGCACGGCCCCGCAGAACGTCTTCGTCCCCACCGGCGGCATCAGCACCGACCAGGGAGACCTCTCCTTCGCCGAGGTCGGCGAGCGCCTGGCCGGGGCCCTGTCCCGGTTCACCGGTGACGACGCCAAAGCGGTGGAGATCCTGGGTGCCACGGTCAACGACGACGTGCGCAGCCGGGCCACCGACGTGCCGGCCCTGGCGGAGCGCCTCGGTGGGGAGGTGCTGCTCGACTCGCGCGCGATCACCCACCCGCACTACCCCGACGCGGTGGTGCGCACCCCGGCCCTCATCGCGGTCGACGCGGGCAACGAGGCGGCCTACACCCAGGAGTGCTTCGGGCCGGTGGCGTTCGTCATCCGCACCGAGTCGACACCAGCAGTCGCTGGACCTCTTCCGGCGCACCGTGCGCGAGCACGGCGGCATGACGGCAGCGGTCTACTCCAGCGACGAGGCCGTGCTCGCACAGACCCGCGAGGCCGCCGCCGACGCCGGTGTCGCTCTGTCGGAGAACCTGACCGGGCAGATCTTCGTCAACCAGACCGCGGCGTTCAGCGACTACCACGGCACCGGGGCCAACCCGGCCGCCAACTCCGCCTACACCGACGCGGCGTTCGTGTCCGGCCGCTTCCGGGTCATCACCAGCCGCCGGCACGTCTGAGAGCCTGTGGCAGGCTGACCCGGTGGCGCTCTGGCAGATCGAGGAGACCGGACCCGGGATCGGCCTGCTGACCTGGGACGACACCGACCCGTGGTGGCTCGACCCGCAGGCCTCGGCGGCCCTGGGCGAGCACCTGCAGGCAAGCTTCCGCAGCGGCCTCAGCCGCATCGAGGCCGAGGTGGCGGTGGACGACGTCACCCTGCGCCGCACCCTGCACCGGGCCGGGCTGAGGCCTGAGGGACGTTCGCGCGGACGGATCGCCGCCCCGGACGGCACCAGGGCGGACTCCATGCGTCTGGCCCGGCTCGCCGACGACCCCGAGCCGGACAGCCGCGCAGGGTTCCTGGCGATGCTCAACGCGACCCTGGCCGTGAAGCGGGTCATCGCCCAGGGCCTGGTCCGAGACGGTGCGGGCCGGTTCCTGCTGTGTCAGCTCACCTACAAGCAGGAGTGGGACCTGCCAGGCGGCGTCGTCGACCCCCACGAGTCGCCGGCCCATGCCCTGGCCCGCGAGGTGGGCGAGGAGCTCGGTCACGCGGTCACGGTGGGGGAGCTGCTCACCGTGGACTGGCTGCCGCCCTACCGGCAGTGGGACGACGCGCTGCTGTGTGTCTTCGACCTCGGTGTGCACCCGCAGCTGCGGGAGCAGGCCGTGCTGCAGAGGTCCGAGATCGCGGCAGTGCACTGGGTCGACCTGGCGCAGGCACGTGACCACGTCGCCCCGTATGTCGCGCGCCTGCTCGAGCAGCTGGCCGCCGGCGACCACCCGGCCTACCTGGAGGACGGCCTGCCCCGCAGGTGAGAGACACGGCCCGGCGTGCGCGCCGGGCCCGGGTCACTGGGTCGACTCGGCCACGACCTGTCGGAAGGCCTCGACCAGCGCCGGGTCGGCCTCGGTGTGCACCTCGGCGGGCAGCGGTCCGCGGCCCCACAGCCACAGGTCGAGCCCCCACGCGGGCCCCTCGACCAGCGGAGCCCGGTCGACGTCGCTCCCCTCGTCGGTGCTCTGCGCCGCGGTCAGGTCCCACTGCGTGCCGCTCTCGGGCCCGGTGCCCCGGAACCGGCCGAGCCGGAAGGTCAGGTCGGCCACGACCAGTGACTCCTCACCCCGGATGCGGACGAGCCGCCCGTCGGGGGTGAAGGTGCCCCACGGCGGTATGCCGTCCAGCATGACGGTGAGCACCTCGTCGACACCGTCGGCGGCGAGCCCGGCCTGCGACGGAGGTGCGGGCTGCAGCCCGGCGGCCAGCTCGGCGTCCACCCGGTGGATGAGTGCCTCGTGTGCCTGGCGACGGAGCACCCAGCCCACGCTGTGCCCCTGCGGGTGCCACGACCAGCACGGCGTGCTCGGGTCTGCTCCCTCCAGCGCGTCGACGAGCCGTTGCGAGGCGGTGTCGAACGTCGCCGGCAGGTCGGCCTCCGCCGGGCGGGGCAACGAGACGAGGTCGTCGCCGTCGGCGCCCTCGACGATGCCGGCCCACTGGTGCTGCACCTCGGCGAGGTGGTAGGTCAGGTCGGCCACGGTCCAGCCCGGGCAGGACGGCACCGGTGTCGCCGGGTCGAGCCCGCGGACGAGGTCCCCGAACCTGGCCGACTCCGCACGGATCGCGTCAAGGTAGTCCATCGCCCCAGTGAACTCCCTTCGCTGGGCGGTGGCCAGCGGGGTCGGGGCTCGTCCCCGGGGGCCTGCGCGGAGGTCAGAGGGCCGGCCTTCCTTCCGGGCTGCGGTGCGCGGGACCCTGATGGCGGTGCGGCGGAAGCCACCTGACCGTGCGCGGGAGGTGCTTCGTCCCACCATCACGGCGCCGAGACCCCTAGCATGCGGCTATGGCGCGCCATCGCCGCGAGGCCGGCATCCGGGCCGGCGCATGGGTCACCGCTGCGGCGGTGACCGGCGCGGCGCTGGCCGGGGGCTGGTGGCTGGTGCGGGACCAGGACGGCGGTCCGTCGACCGCGGGCCCACCGCCGGCCACGTCCACGGGCCCCGAGGACGTCACAGCGCAGACCGCCTCCGAGGACGTCTCCGGGGCGACCTCGTCGGTCGCCGCGCCGGTGGACTGCACCGACGGGTCCGTCACGGTGACGGTCTGGGTCGCCGAGGCCGTCGAGCCCGTGGTGAGCGAGGTGTCCGACGGGCTGGACGGCTGCACGGCCTACGAGGTCAGTGCCCTGCCCTCTGCGGAGGCGAGCCGCCGCATCGCCGCAGGAGAGTCTCCTGACGTGTGGATCCCGGAGGGCACCCATTGGAGCGAGCCCGCCGGCGTGCGACCGGGCCCCGTGCTGGCGTCGACACCGGTGGTGCTGGCGGGGCCGGCCGACTTCGTGCAGCAGGTGAGCGCTCGGACGACGCAGGACGACGGGTCGACCGGCTGGGCGGAGCTGCTGAGCCTGGAGGGTCAGCCGCTGCAGGTCGCCGAGCCCGGCGGTGACCCCGCATCGTTGGCGGGGCTGACCGCGGTGGCGGCCGTCCTGGAGACCGACGCCTCGGCGTCCCAGCGGGAGGCGGTGCTGGTCACGCTGGCGCAGCGGTCGCTGCAGGAGACACCGGCCGACGCTGTCCGCGGCGGCAGCGACGTGCTCGTGCCGGTGACCGAGCAGCAGGCCGGCCAGCTGCAGGCCGACGGTGTGGCCAGCCTGGTGCCTGCCGGCGGAGCCGGGTCGGTGACCTTCCCGTGGGTCGAGACCGGCCCCGGTGCGGACGAGGCCGACGAGCTGGCCCAGGCTCTGCGGTCCGACGCTTCCGCCGGAGTATGGCGTGCGGCGGGCCTGCGTCCGGGCGCCCCGCCGGAGGGCGCAGCGACCGACCCGGCCCTGGCCGGGGCACTCCTGCAGACCTGGGCGCGGGTCAGCCCACCGTCACGGATGCTCGTGCTCATCGACGTGTCCGGCTCGATGGATGCCGTGGTCGGCCCTGACGGCCAGACCCGGTTCCACCTCACCATGGCTGCCGCCGCCCAGGCGCTGCCCGCCCTGCCGCCGCGCAGCCAGGTCGGGCTGTGGTGGTTCTCGACCGACCGCGGGCCGGACGGCGAGGACTGGGTCCAGGAGCTGCCGCTGGCCTCGATGGATGAGCAGCGCGGCGGGGTCTCCCATCGGGAGCGGCTGATGCAGCTGGCGACCCAGCTCGACGACGACCACACCACCGGTGACACCGGTCTCCACGACTCGCTCTATGCGGCCTACCGGCACCTGCAGGCCGACCACGACCCGGCCTACCGCAACTCCGTGGTCGTGCTCACCGACGGCATCAACGACGACCCCGACGGCGGGCTCACCCAGGACGAGCTGGTCGCCCGGCTGAGGGAGGCCGACGACCAGGAGCGACCGGTCGACGTGGTCGTCATCGGCATGGGGCCGCAGATGCGGGCCCAGCCGATGCAGCAGATCACCGACGCGGTCGGGGGCACGTTCCGTCAGGTCGACGAGGCCACGCAGATCCTGGAGGTGCTGACCAGCATCATCGCCAACCGCCCCGCCCGCTGACCCTCGCGTCGCCGGTGAGCCGCGCCGCTGGTCAGCTCGGGACGGGCAGGTGGCGCAGCAGCCACCGCTCCGTGTGGTCCCAGGCCTTCTCCGAAGCCGCGGCGTGGTGGAACAGCGGGTGGGGGTTGTCGAAGGCGTGCCCGGCGCCGTCGTAGAGGTGGAACTCGACGTCGTCGCGGGCCCCACCGTCGGTGACGGCCGCCCGGATGCGCTCGACCTGGTCCGTCGGGATGTAGGCGTCGGCGGAGCCGAAGTGGTGCAGGCTCGGGCAGGTCACGTCCGGAGCCAGGTCGATGAGCTGGGGCAGGGCCGACCCGTAGTAGCTGACCAGCGCTGAGGGCGCGCTGCTGCTGCCCACGAGCTCGGCGGCGACGTTGAACGCCAAGCCGCCTCCGAAGCAGAAGCCGACCAGCCCCACCTCGGTGACGCCCAGGGTGTTGTCGAGCTGCTCGACGGCCGCGACCCCGTCGCGCACCGCGGCCTCCCAGTCGAGCCGCTGGACCAGGCCCATCGCCCGGTCGAGGAAGCCGGGGTCGTCGTCCCGGACGACCTCGCCGCCGACGCGCCAGTAGATCTCCGGCGCCAGCACGGCATACCCCAGGTCGGCCAGGGCCGCGCAGCGCTCCACGACGTAGTCGCTGAGGCCGAAGATCTCCTGCACCACCACCAGCCCGGGTCGCGGGACGGCGGGGTCGGGGTGCCAGAGCAACGCCGGCATCGGGCCGTCGGGGGTCGTGACCGTGTGCTGGACGGGTGTGACCGGCATCGCTCACTCCCGCCCGTCGGGCAGCAGCAGGTTGAGGATCATCGACACCACGGTGATGACCAGCGCGCCGAGGACCGCGTCCCACCAGAACTCCTGGACGATGAACTCCAGCCCCAGCTGCTGGGAGACCCAGGCGCTGAACCAGAGCATGACGGCGTTGAGCACGAAGACGAACAGGCCCAGGGTCAGCAGGATGAGCGGCAGCGACAGGACGAACAGGATGGGCCGCACGATCGTGTCGATCACCGCGAAGACCAGGCCCACGGCACCGGCGGTGAGCACCTGCTCCACGACCTCGTCGCCACTGATCAGCTCGATGCCCGGCACGATCCACGCGGCGACCCACACCGCCACGGAGAACACAAGGACTCTGATGAGGAATGCACCCATACAGGCATCGTTGCACGGCAGTCCGACACCACCCCGACAGGCTCGGGATAGCCTGCAGGCATGAGTGAGCAGAGCCAGCCACCGGAGTCGCCGGTCCGCCTGCGTCGGACCTTGCATGCCGTCCCCGCCTACAAGCCGGGCCGGCCCGCGGCGCCCAAGAAGGGTGTGACGGCCTTCAAGATCAGCTCCAACGAGAACCCCTACCCGCCGCTGCCGTCGGTCGTCGAGGCGATCACCCGGGCCGCGCAGTCGGTCAACCGTTACCCCGACATGGCGGTCACTGTGCTCACCGAGGCGATCGCCGAGCGCTTCGAGGTGCCCCCGGAGACCATCGCCACCGGCACCGGCAGCGTCGGGGTGCTGGGCCAGCTTGTCAACATCACCTGCGACCCCGGCGATGAGGTCGTCTACGCGTGGCGCTCGTTCGAGGCCTACCCCATCGTCGTGGCGCTGGCCGGGGCCACGTCCATCCAGGTGCCGCTGACCCCCGACGCCCGGCACGACCTCGACGCGATGGCCGACGCCGTCAGCGCCCGCACCCGGCTCGTGCTCGTGTGCACCCCCAACAACCCGACCGGGCCCGCCGTGCGCGACGACGAGCTGCGTCGGTTCCTGGACCGCGTCCCCCGGGACACCCTGGTCGTCGTCGACGAGGCCTACCTCGAGTTCAACACCACGCAGGACGCCCCGGACGCGCTCGCGATCTACCGTGACTACCCCAACGTCGCCGTGCTGCGCACCTTCTCCAAGGCGTACGGCCTGGCCGGCCTCCGGGTGGGGTATGCCGTGGCGCCCGAGCCCGTGGCCACCGCCCTGCGCAAGGCCGCCACCCCGTTCGGGGTCAGCGACATCGCCCAGCACGCCGCCATCGCGAGCCTGGACGCCTTCGACGAGCTGGAGGTGCGGGTCAAGGCACTCATCGACGAGCGCACCCGGGTCTACGACGCGCTCGTCGAGCAGGGCTGGCCGGTGCCCGAGACCCAGGCCAACTTCGTGTGGCTCCCGCTGGGTGAGGACACCCTCGACTTCGCCGCCGCGTGCCAGGACGCCGGGCTGGTCGTGCGGCCCTTCCCGGGCGAGGGCGCGCGCTGCTCGATCGGTGAGACCGAGGCCAACGACCGCCTCGTCGAGGTGGCCGGGCGCTTCCTGGCCGAGCATCCCCGTCCCTGACCCGACGTCAAGACGGCGACCCCCCTGGCTGCGGTAGCGTGCGACGTGATCCGACACCCAGCGCGTGGCCTCCCGGCCGCCCGGAGAAGGAGAACCTGAGTGAGCGACGACGACGTCGCGCAGGTGCCATCGAGCGCGCCTGCCGCCCACGAGCCACCGGAGACGGACATCACCGACGGCGGCCCGGACATGGTCCAGTTCCTGGACGCCGACGGGCAGCGGGTGCAGCCCAGCGCGGCCAGCGAGCCGTATGCGGCCTACCTGGACGACGTCGACGACGAGACGCTGCGCAGCCTCTACCGCGACCTGGTGCTCGTGCGCCGGGTCGACTCCGAGGGCTTCGCGCTGCAACGCCAGGGTGAGCTGGGGCTGTGGCCCAGCCTGCTCGGCCAGGAGGCCGCGCAGGTCGGTGCCGGCCGTGCGATGCGCGCCCAGGACTACGCCTTCCCCGGCTACCGCGAGCACGGCGTCGCCTGGTGCAAGGGGGTCGACCCGATCAACCTGCTCGGCATGTTCCGGGGGGTCAACCACGGTGGCTGGGACTCGGCGGAGAACAACTTCCACCTCTACACGATCGTCATCGGCAACCAGATGCTGCACGCGACCGGCTACGCGATGGGCGTGCAGCGCGACGGCGACGTCGGCACCGGGGACCCCGACCGCGACACCGCGGTGATGGCCTTCACCGGCGACGGCGGCACCGCGCAGGGCGACTACAACGAGGCGCTCGTCTTCGCCGCCGTGGCCCAGGCCCCGGTGGTGTTCTTCGTCCAGAACAACCACTGGGCGATCTCCGAGCCCAACGACCGGCAGTTCACCATCCCGCCCTACCAGCGGGCTCGCGGCTTCGGCTTCCCGGGGGTGCGGGTCGACGGCAACGACGTGCTCGCGACGTATGCGGTGACGCGGGCTGCCCTCGAGCGTGCCCGGTCCGGCCAGGGGCCGACCCTCATCGAGGCCTTCACCTACCGGATGGGAGCGCACACCACGTCGGACGACCCGACGAAGTACCGCATCGCCGCCGAGGTCGACGCGTGGCGGGCCAAGGACCCGGTCGACCGGCTGCGCAAGCACCTCCTGGAGCAGCAGCTGGCCTCCGACCAGTGGCTGGCCGACCTCGACACCGAGGCCGACGCCCTGGCCGCGCGGATCCGCCGGGAGTGCCAGCAGATGCCCGACCCGCCGCACCAGGAGATGTTCGACCACGTCTACGCCGAGCCGCACCCCCTGGTGGAGCGTGAGGCCGCCGCGTTCGCGTCATACATGGCCGGCTTCGACGAGGACTGAGGGGAGCCCGACATGACGACACAGAAGATGACGATCGCCAAGGCGCTCAACGCCGGCATGCGCAAGGCGATGGAGGACGACCCGAAGGTCGTGCTCATGGGTGAGGACGTCGGCAAGCTCGGCGGCGTCTTCCGCATCACCGAGCACCTGCAGAAGGACTTCGGCGAGCACCGCGTCGTGGACACCCCGCTGGCCGAGTCCGGCATCCTGGGCACCGCCATCGGCATGGCGCTGCGCGGCTACCGGCCCGTGGTCGAGATCCAGTTCGACGGCTTCGTCTACCCCGCGTTCGACCAGATCATCAGCCAGGTCGCCAAGATGCACTACCGGTCGCTGGGCAAGATCAAGCTGCCGTTGGTCATCCGCATCCCCTACGGCGGCGGCATCGGCGCGGTCGAGCACCACAGCGAGTCCAACGAGGCCTACTTCGCGCACACCGCCGGACTGCGGGTGGTCACCTGTGCGACGCCCGAGGACGCCTACTGGATGATGCAGCAGGCGGTCGCCAGCGACGACCCGGTCGTGTTCTACGAGCCCAAGCGGCGCTACCACGAGCGCGGGTTCATCGAGCTGGGCGAGGCCGCACCCTATGACCTGCACGAGGCCGTCGTCCGCCGTGAGGGCAACGACGTCACCGTGCTCACCTACGGGCCCATGCTCAAGGTCAGCCTGGCCGCAGCCCAGGCCGCCGAGATGGAGGACGGCCCCGACATCGAGGTCGTCGACCTGCGCTCGCTGTCGCCGCTGGACGTCGACGTCATCACCGCCTCGGTCGCCAAGACCGGCCGGTGCGTGGTGGTCAACGAGGCGCAGACCTTCCTCGGCATGAGTGCCGAGCTCGCGGCGCTGGTGCAGCAGGAGTGCTTCTACCACCTGGAGGCGCCGGTGCTGCGGGTCGGCGGCTACAACATCCCCTACCCGCCGAGCCGGCACGAGGAGCACTTCCTGCCCGACCTGGACCGGGTGCTGCACGCGGTCGACGCTGCCCTCGCCCACTGACCGACCGACCCAAGGAGACACCGTGCCGCAGTTCAAGCTCCCGGACCCGGGTGAAGGTCTGGTCGAGGCCGAGATCGTGACCTGGAAGGTCAAGGTCGGGGACACCGTCAAGACCAACGACATCGTGGTGGAGGTCGAGACGGCCAAGTCCCTGGTCGAGCTCCCGATCCCGTATGACGGGGTGGTGCGGGCGCTCCTGGCCGACGAGGGCGACACCGTCGAGGTCGGCTCGCCGATCATCGACATCGACGACGGCTCCGGGGGTGGCTCCGACGAGGGCGCCGGTGAGGACACTGCCGGGGACGCCCGTCCCGACGAGGACACTCCCGGGGACGCCCGTCCCGACGCCGGGGGCGCCAGGGCAGAGGGAGTGCCGGCGGCCCAGCGGACCGGCTCGGTCGCGGACGTGGAGTCGGGCGCGACGGACCAGACCGACAACCTCGTGCCCGAGGCCGACCCGTCCGGCCAGCGCGAGGCGATCCTGGTCGGCTACGGCGCGGCCGAGGGCTCGACGACCCGGCGTCGCCGCAAGGGCTCCGGTGCCGCGGCCGCTGCGGCTGAGGAGCCCGCTGCGTCGCGGCCGGTGCGCGCGCTGGCCAAGCCACCAGTGCGCAAGTACGCCAAGGACCGCGGTGTCGACATCACCGCCGTGCAGCCGAGCAGCCCCGACGGCGTGGTCAGCCGGGCCGACGTGGAGCAGCACCTGGCCGCGGGCGTCACCGCCGCAGCCCCGGAGGCCGCGACACCGACCCCCCCGACCGCCCAGCCCCCTGCTGCCGCGGCCTCGAGCAGCGCGACGGCATACTCCCCACCGTCCTTCGACCGGTCCGGCGAGCGGGAGACCCGCACCCCGATCAAGGGCGTGCGCAAGATGACGGCCCAGGCGATGACGAGCTCGTCGTTCACGGCGCCGCATGTCACCGAGCTGATCACCGTCGACGTCAGCGCGACGATGGAGCTGGTCGACCGGCTCAAGGCCGACCGTGAGTTCCGTGGCCTCAAGGTCAGCCCGCTGCTGATCCTGGCCAAGGCGCTCACCATCGCGGTGCGACGCCACCCCGGCATGATCGCGGTCTGGGACGAGCAGGCCCAGGAGATCGTGCAGCGGCACTACGTCAACCTCGGCATCGCTGCGGCGACCCCTCGCGGGCTGATCGTGCCCAACATCAAGGACGCCGACCTGATGGACCTGCGCCAGCTCGCCGAGGCTCTCGGTGACCTGGTCGACACGGCCAAGGCGGGCCGCACCCAGCCGGCGCAGATGTCCGGCGGCACCATCACGATCACCAACGTCGGCGTCTTCGGTGTCGACACGGGCACCCCGATCATCAACCCGGGGGAGTCGGCCATCGTGTGCTTCGGAGCGATCCGCAGGCAGCCCTGGGTGGTGACGACCGCGGCCGGTGAGGAGCAGATCGTGCCTCGCTGGGTCACCCAGCTCGCGGTGTCGTTCGACCACCGGCTCATCGACGGTGAGCTCGGTTCGCGCTTCCTGGCCGACCTGGCCGCGCTGCTCGAGGACCCGAGCCGCGCGCTGGTCTGGGGCTGAGGTGGCCGGTGCTCGCCGAGCGCCGCTGAAGGACCGGCTCTTCTCGCTGCTCTGCGTCGTCGGGGCGGTGGCGGTGCTGGTCATCGGTCTGTCCCGGGGCAACCCGCGGGCGGCCTTCATCGGTGCCGGGGTGCTCGTCGGGTATGCCGTGCTCCAGGACGTCTCCCGTCGGCTCACCCCGGGGGCCCGGCTGCTCAGCGGCACGGAGGCCGACGAGCGCGAGCGAGGGGTACAGATGCAGGCCACCCGGCTGGCCGGGCAGGTGGCTCTGCTGCTCGCCGGTCTCGGCGTGCTGGCGGCGCTGCTGCTCGACTGGACTGCCGGCCTCTGGGTGGCCGGCGCCTCGACGGTCGTGGTCGTGGCCTTCGTCGGTGGGCTCTGGTTCTACCACCGGGCCTCCCGGGCTGCCTGACCGCATACCGCGGCCTGGGCTCCCGGTGCCGCGACCCTGACGACGCTCCGCCCGCGGGTCCGACCGAAGGGCTGGCGTGTCCTGGGCATTGACGCCCCGCGGCCGTCCCCGACCCCGCCAGCCTTTCCCGACGCCGGGCAGCCGTCTTCCCCTGCCTCCGGCGCACGATCCTGCGGCGTGGCCGGGATGTTCGACCCGGGCACGGGCTATATCTGCGCCCTGGGGTAGATGTCTGCGTCCTGCCGGAGGATCGACGCCCTGCCCCGGCCGTTCTTGGCGCCGTGGTCGACCCCGTGCGTCTGAGGTTCGGACGGGGCGGGGGTGTTGGCCCCGGGACCATGTTCCTGCGGCATGGCCGGGTTGTTCGACCCGGGCACGCGCCATATCTGCGCCCTGGGGTGACTAAATGCGCCCCGCCGGAAGAGCACCGACCGCCACCTGCGGGGTGAGATCTCGCTGGACGACGCCGTCGCGGACGCCCTACGACGCGGCTTCGAGCTCTGCGAGCGGCTGACCAGTCATGTGATCCTCACGCGTGATGGCACCCAGTGTGAGAAGCTCCCCCTCGAGCTGACCGCCGGCGATCTGGTGCGCCACGCGGCCGGCGGCTGAGAGGCCCGTGCCCAGGTGGGAACGACGCCCCGAGGGCCGACAGCACGCACCGAAGGGGCCGACCCGTGGGCCGGCCCCTTCGTGGACGGGTGGTCAGGTCAGCCCTGGCAGAGGGTCTCGAGCTCGTCCTGAGCCGCGGCCGAGTCCTCGACGTCGATCTCCGGCAGGGTGACCGCGCCGGTCTCCTCGTCGGGGGTGACCTCGCCACTCTGCACCGCCTCGGACGCCGCGACGAACGGCGCGTTGACGCGCTCGACCAGTGGGCCCTGCTCGGGCGAGGCCTCCTCGGCCACGCTCTCGAGGCGCTGCTTGAGCAGGTTGATCTCGCCGTACTGCGCCTTGTCGAGCTCCTCGGCGGAGGTCATGACCTCGCGGTTGGTGTCGGCGCGCTCGGCCAGGGGTGCGCTGCCCCCGAAGACCTCCTCGCACACCTCGTCAGCCATCGCCGCGGTCTCGCCGGCCGCGTCGCCCGTCATGCCGGCAGCATCACCCGTCTCGCCGGCGGCGTCTCCCGTCATGCCGGCGGCATCACCCGTCTCGCCGGCGGCGTCTCCCGCCTCCTCGCTCGACTCGGCGGCGTCGACCGTCGGGCTCCCGGGAGGGGTCGGGTCCTCGGTCGTGCAGGCCACGGCAGACAGGCTGAGCGCGAGCAGGGCGATCACAGTGGACTTCTTCATCTGGTGCTGGTGCTCCTCGTTCGTGGGTGGGTGGGGTGCGCTCCACGGCCCGGGCGGCACCTCGATGTGCCCCCGGTGGGCTCCCCGGCGTCCATTGTGCAACACCGTGACGACGGCGCGACCCGCAGTGACGAGACGCTCGCCACACTGGTGGGCGGCGTCGTGAGCGTCACGGGGTGATGGTGAGCGCGTCCAGCACGGCGCGGGCGACCTCCTCGTCACCCACCACCCGGTATGCGGTCTCCAGGGTGCTCCGGCGGCCCGCGGCCCGCCGGGTCAGGGCATCGGTGGACAGCATGATGGAGGTGGTGGCGACCTCCTCCTCAGGATGCCCGATCTGGTCGGCGTGGTCGCTGGCCGCGGTCTCGGAGTCTCCGGTGAAGAGGGGGTGCGCGACGACCTCCTCGTGCTCGCCGTGGGCCATCCGCACGCCGACCCGGGCGGTCACCGGTCCGGTGCTCTCGAGGATGACCGACTGGCCTGCCGGCAGGTCGACCCGGCGCGGCACCACGACCGGGAAGGCCTGGACGATGCGGTGCACGAACATCGCCGCCGCCGGGCTGTCCAGGTTGCCGATCCGCCCGATCGTCTCGCGGATGTCCTGCTCGTGGACCCAGATGTCGGTGAGGCGCCGGGCGAGCAGCTCGGACAACGGCATCTCCAGACCCATCGGCCCGGGCACGACCGTCTCCAGGGTGAGGTCGGGGTTGCTCAGCGTCGCGAGGCGGTTGTGCAGCAGGGTCTCGAGCTCGTCGAGGACCTCCTCCACCGGACGCCCCCGGCGCACCTGCACGCCGTGCTCCATCCACACGGCGAACTCGTGGTGCAGGTGACCGCGCTCGGGCAGGTCGACCTCGGGGTAGTCACCGCCGTCGAGGTAGGCCTCCAGCGCGGCGATGTGCGCGAGATGGTCCTGCACGGTCCACCCAGGGCACGGCGTCGGGTCGGCCAGGCGGTCTTCGGGGCAGGACCGGCCCACGTCGATGAGTGAGCGCATGGCCTGCCGGTAGCCCTCGACCAGGTCGGGGAGCTCTTCCGGGGCGGCGGGGTGCAGCGGCATGTCAGCAACCCTACCTAGCATGTGGGGGTGTCGTCCTCGACCCGAACAGCCACAGACCCCCGCACCGCCCCGCCGGAGAGCCTCAGGTGGGTGCCCGCAGCGGTGCTGGTGCTGGCCGCGCTGGCCGTCGCCGTGCCCGCCGCGGCCTGGAGCGGGGCCACGACACCGCTGCTCATCGCTGACGCCGGCCCGCTGGTGCGCTGGGGGCACATTCTGGTGGGGGTCGTCCACGACATGGCCGCGGCCGCGACCGTCGGGCTGCTGCTCGTCGGCGCCTTCCTGGTGCCCGAGGGCCGTCAGACGCGTCGCCGCGAGGTCGCGGCGGTCACCGCCGGGTGGACCGCGAGCCTGTGGGCCGTGAGCGCACTGGTGCTGCTCGTCCTCGGCTTCGCCGAGATCGCCGGGCTGCCCGTTGGGTCCCCCGGCTTCGTGTCCGACCTGCTGGCCAACCTGACCGGCCTGGAGCAGGTGCGGCTGTGGACCTACGAGGTGGTCATGGCCGCCGGCCTGGCCCTGGTGGCCTTCTCGGTGCGCACCCGCGGCGGGCTGGCCTGGGCCTTCGCCCTGGCGCTCGGCACGCTCATGCCGATCGCCTTCACCGGGCACTCCAGTGGTGCCGACGGCCACGAGACTGCCGTCACGGCGCTGGGCCTGCACCTGATGGGCGTCACCGCCTGGCTCGGTGGGCTGCTGGCGGTCATGGTGCTGCGGCCGACCCTGGGGGCGGCGCTGCCGGTCACCGTGCAGCGCTACTCCGTCGTCGCCCTCTGGGCCTTCGTCACGGTGGCGTTGTCGGGCCTGCTCTTCTCGTTGCTCTCGGCCGACGACCTGGGCGACCTCACCTCGGCCTACTGGCTGCTCATCTGGGGCAAGGTCGTCGCCCTGGCCGCTCTGGGCGGTTTCGGCTACCTCCACCGCCGCCGGCTGCTGGCCCGCGGGCTGGACCGGCCCGGGGCCTTCGCCCGGCTGGCCACCGTGGAGCTGGCCGTGATGGGCGCGGCAGTCGGCCTGGCCGTCACCCTGGCGCGCACGCCACCGCCGGAGGTCACCGGCTCCGACGCGAGCGACCCCACCTTCGCCCTCACCGGCTTCCCGGCGCCGCCGCCCCTGACCGCCGCGGCGTGGGTGCAGGTGTGGCAGGTCAACTGGCTCTTCCTGATCGTGGCGCTGCTGGCGATGGGGCTGTATGCCGCGGGCGTGGTGCGCCTGGTGCGACGCGGTGACCGGTGGCCGGTGGGGGCGACCCTGCTGTGGATGTGCGGATGGCTGGTGTTCGTCTACGTCACCAACGGGGCACCGGGCGTCTACGGGCGGGTGACCTTCTCGATCCACATGGTCATGCACATGGCGCTGATGATGGCCATCCCGATCTTCCTCGTGCTCGGACAGGCCGTCACCCTGGCCCTGCGGGCGCTGCCCGCCCGGCGGGACCGCACCCTAGGGCCGCGCGAGGTGGTGCTCGCCGTCGTGCACTCGCGGTGGGCCGCCGTCATCGCCAACCCGGTCGTGGCCGGTGTCATCTTCTTCGGCAGCCTGGTCGCGTTCTACTGGACAGACCTCTTCGAGTGGGCGCTGCGCACGCACTCCGGGCACGTGTTCATGACCGTGCACTTCATGCTGGCCGGCTATGCCTTCGTCTGGTCGCTGATCGGCACCGACCCCGGGCCGCCCAAGTGGCCGGCGCCGATGCGGCTCATGGTGCTCATGGGCACGCTGGCGGCGCACGCGTTCTTCGGTCTGGCCCTGATGTCGGGCACCTGGCTGCTCGCGCCCAGCTTCTTCAAGGGGCTGCAGCTGCCCTGGATGGAGGACCTGCTGGCCGACCAGCAGCTCGGCGGCACCATCGCCTGGGGTGTCGGCGAGATCCCGACGCTGGTCCTCGCGCTGCTGGTCACCCTCGACTGGGTGCGACGTGACGAGCGTGACGCGCGGCGGTCCGACCGGCAGGCCGACCGGGACGACGACGCCGAGCTCGCGGCCTACAACGCGCGGCTGGCGACACTGGCCGGCAGAGAGCCTCGAGGCTGAGCAGGGGCTAAGGTGCCGGGCATGAAGGTCGCGGTGATCCAGCTGTCCTACGGCGACGACGAGTCGGTGGCCGAGCGCACTGCGCGCGTGGTCGACCTGGTGCGCGCCCAGCGAGGTCACGACCTCGTCGTGCTGCCTGAGCTGTGGAGCGCCGGGGGTTTCGACTACCGCGCGTGGCCGCACCGCGAGCAGCGTGTCGACGGCGAGGTGACCGCCGCGCTGGCCGAGGTCGCGCAGGACATCGGGTGCGTGCTGCACACCGGCTCCCTTGCCGAACGCCCGGGCGACGAGCAGGGCCCGGAGGGTCGAGGGCTGTGGAACACCTCGGTCGTGCTTGGGCCGGACGGTCAGGTGTGTGCCGTCTACCGCAAGATCCACCGGTTCGGCTTCGGTGAGGGAGAGCCGAGACTGATGGAGGCGGGCACCGACGTGGCCGTGCTCGACCTGCCCGCGCCCGCCCACGGCCTGACCATGGGCTTGTCCACCTGCTACGACCTGCGTTTCCCCGAGCTCTACCGGGCCCAGCTCGACCGGGGGGCACAGGCCTTCGTCATCCCCGCCGCCTGGCCCGCCGCACGGGTGGAGCACTGGCGGGTGCTGCTGCGCGCTCGAGCGATCGAGAACCAGTGCTTCGTGATCGGAGGCAACACGGCAGGCACCCACGCCCGGACGCCGATGGGTGGTCGCAGTGCGGTCCTCGACCCGACCGGCCAGGTGCTGGCCGAGGCGGGGGAGGGCCAGGAGGTGCTGTCGGTCGAGATCGACCCCGGTCACGTGGCCACGTGGCGCGAGCGTTTCCCGGTGCTGGCCGACCGTCGGCTGTGAGCCCTGCGGCTCAGGGCACGACGACCGCGCGGCCGACGACCTCACCGGCCTCCAGCTTCTTGTAGGCGGCGACCGCGTCGTCCAGGCTGTGCCGCTCGACGGCGACGCTGATCTGGCCGCGCTGAGCCATCCTGACGACCTCGGTGAGCTCCGGCAGCGACCCCCAGTAGGTCGTGGCGAAGTTGCACTCGTAGGGCACCGAGAAGAACGACACCGTGTGCTCGCCGCCGCCGATGCCGACGACCGAGACGGCGGACCGGTGCCGCGCTGATGCCACCGCCAGCTGCATGGTCGGCGTGGCGCCCACGAAGTCGAACACGGCGTGGCACCCCTCGCCGGCGGTCAGCTCGCGGACCTGCTCGGCTGTGTCGTCGCCGGGGGCCAGCACATGGTCGGCCCCGGACGCCAGCGCTGCGGTGCGGGCCGTCTCCTTCGGGTCGACCCCGATGACCATGGCGCCGGTGAGCGCCTCGAGGACCTGCACGCCGACGGCACCGAGACCGCCCAGGCCGATGACGAGCGCGTTGCTGCCGGCTCCCAGGTAGGGAAGGGCGCGCTTGACGGCGTGGTAGGGCGTCAGGCCGGCATCGGCCAGCGGCGCCGCCATGACCGGGTCCAGGTCACCGATCGGCACCAGGTGGCGGGCCGGCACGACCATGTAGTCGGCCATGCCGCCGTCCGCGCCGAGCCCGACCGCCGCGGGCCGGCCCAGGGCGTTGTCGCAGTAGGTCTCCATGCCCTCCAGGCAGGGTGGGCACAGGCCGCAGCCGGTGGGGCCGTAGACGAGGTAGGCCGCGCCCTCCTCGATGCCGGTCACGCCTGGGCCGACGCCGTGGACATGCCCGGCGCTCTCGTGGCCGAGCACGAACGGGGGGTTCCACGGCACCGCTCCGGCCTCGAACTCGGCATACAGGTGCACGTCGGAGTGGCAGCAGCCGGACCCGGCGACCTTCAGCAGCACCTCCCCGGGGCCGGGCTCGGGCTGGGGGACCTGCGTCAGGACGGGGTCGGTCTTCCACTGTTGCAGCAGGACGGCGCGCATGCGAGACACCTCTTCTGTATGGGCTCCGGCCGGGATGCCGGGCTGTCCGGTCCCTCACGCTAGGGCCGGCAGCGGGCGCCCACCAGGGCCCTAGGTCCTGCGGCAAGGGTGGAGCGCGGCCAACCCCTGGTCCGGGCGTGAGCCTCAGAACGCCGACTCGGGGACCTCCATCAGGGCGTTGTCGGTCTGGCTGACGATGACCCGGTCGGAGGCCAGGCGGGGCAGCACCGTGCGCGCGAAGAAGGAGGCGGCCGCGACCTTGCCGGTGTAGAAGTCGACGTCGGAGCCTGCGGCCCCGGCCTCGAGCGCGGCCTGCGCCACCTCGGCCTGGCGCAGCAGCAGCCAGCCGATGATGACGTCCCCGGCGGCCAGGAGCAGCCGGGTGGACTGCTGGCCCACGGCATACACCGCGGTGGGGTCGCTCTGCGCGGCCATCGTCTTGCCGACCATGAACTCGACCATGCCCTGGAAGTCCTGCAGCGCGGCGCCGAGGAGGGCGCGTTCGGCGGCCAGCCGGTCGTGGCCGTCGCCGCCCTTGACCAGGGTCATGATCTCCTGGGCGAGGTAGCCCAGCGCCTCCCCGCGGTCGCGGACGATCTTGCGGAAGAAGAAGTCGAGCCCCTGGATCGCCGTCGTGCCCTCGTAGAGGCTGTCGATCTTGGCGTCGCGGACGTACTGTTCCACGGGGTAGTCCTCCAGGAACCCCGAGCCGCCGAAGGTCTGCAGCGACTCGGTGCCCAGCAGCACCCAGGCCCGCTCCGAGCCGCAGCCCTTGACCAGCGGCAGCAGCAGGTCGTTGACCCGCTGCGCCAGGTGCGCGTCGCTGCCGGGCTCCAGGCCCTCGTGACCGGAGACTGTCTGCGCGGCGTGGACGGTGTCCTGGAACGAGGCGGTGAAGAGCACCAGCGCCCGCAGCCCCTCGGCATACGCCTTCTGCAGCATCAGCGAGCGGCGCACGTCAGGGTGGTGGGTGATCGTCACCCGCGGTGCGCTCTTGTCGGCCATCTGGGTCAGGTCGGCGCCCTGCACCCGCTCCTTGGCAAACTCCAGCGCGTTCAGGTAGCCGGTGGACAGGGTGGCGATGGCCTTTGTCCCGACCAGCATCCGGGCGTACTCGATGATCCGGAACATCTGCGCGATGCCGTCGTGCACGTCGCCGAGCAGGGTGCCGACCGCCGGCTCCTTCTCGCCGAACCGGACCTCGCAGGTGGTGGAGATCTTCAGGCCCATCTTGTGCTCGAGGTTGGTGATCTCGACCCCGTTGCGCTCCCTGAGCTCGCCGTCCGCTGCGTAGTGGAACTTGGGCACCACGAACAGTGACAGGCCCTTGGTGCCCGGCCCGGCGCCGTCCGGTCGGGCGAGCACGAAGTGGACGACGTTGTCGTAGAACGGTGCCACGCCGGAGGTGATGAAGCGCTTCACCCCGGTGATGTGCCAGGTGCCGTCCTCGGCCTGGACCGCCTTGGTGCGCCCGGCCCCGACGTCGGAGCCCGCGTCGGGCTCGGTGAGCACCATCGTGGCGCCCCAGCCCCGGTCGACCATGAGCTTGGCCAGCGCCTGCTGGTCAGGGGTGCCGAGCCGGTGCATCACCTCGGCGAAGGTGTAGCCGGAGGAGTACATCTTCACGGCGGGGTTGGCCCCGAGGATCATCTCGAACGCCGCCCAGCTCAGCGACGGGGGCGCGGCCGTCCCGCCGAGCTCGGGGGAGAGCTCCAGGCGCCACCACTCGGAGTCGACGTAGTCACGGTAGGAGCGCACGAACGACTCGGGCATCGTCACCTCACCGGTGGCGGGGTCGAACACCGGCGGGGTGCGGTCGGACTCGAGCAGGCTGGTGCCGATGCGCTCCTGCGCGAGCCGGGCCACCTGGTGCAGGATCTCGCGTGCCGTCTCCTCGTCGATGTCCTCGAAGGGCGGCTGACCCAGCACCCGGTCCCTCCCCAGCACCTCGAAGAGGTTGAACTCGAGGTCGCGTACGTTCGCTCTGTAGTGGCTCATCAGCACTCCGATGTGTCCGATACCTGCAGTACCTACTGTCGAGTAACAGTGTCCGTCACCAGGGCGTCTGCTGGCAAGGGCGTCGTAGGCGCTGGGTCGGGAGGCCGACCCGCGCGGGGTCGGGCCGCCGCTCAGGTGAGCCCGGCGTCGTGGACCAGCAGGGCGACCTGGGTGCGGTTGTCCAAGCCGAGCTTGGTCAGCACCCTGGAGACGTGTGTCTTGACCGTCGGCAGGCCCATGTAGAGCGACCGTGCGATCTCGGCGTTGCTGGCACCGCGGCCGAGGGCGACGGCCACCTCGCGCTCCCGGTCGGTCAGCGCTGCCAGCCGGGCCAGGGCCTGCCGACGGGCCTGCGCGGCTCCCGTCGCCGGGGCGTCCGAGGTGACCCGGCCGATCAGCTGTGCGGTGACGCTCGGCGACAACATCGGCTCTCCCGCGGCCACCGACCGGATGGCCTCGACCAGCCGCTCGGGGCGGGTCGACTTCAACAGGAAGCCGCTGGCCCCTGCGCGCAGCGCGTCGATGACCATCTCGTCGGTGTCGAACGTCGTCAGCACGATCACCCGCGGCGGGTCCGACAGCGCCAGCACCCGCTCGGTCGCGGCGATGCCGTCCAGCCGCGGCATCCGGATGTCCATCAGCACCACGTCGGGGGCGTGACGCTCGACCGTCGCGACCCCCTCCAGCCCGTCCGAGGCCTCGCCCACCACGTCGATGTCGGGCGACCCGCCGAGGATCAGCCGCAGGCCGGTGCGCACCAGCGCATCGTCGTCGACGAGCACCACCGCGATCACACCCACGGTGCCCACCTCACTCCCGCCATGGCATCCGGCCGTGCACGACGAACCGTCCGGCCCGGTCCGGACCGTAGGCCAGGTGCCCGCCGGCCAGGGTCACCCGCTCGTGCAGCCCGATGAGGCCGACACCGGAGACCCCCGGGGCCGGCACCGTCCCACCGTAGGGCGCCGGAGCGTTGAGCACCAGGAAGCCCAGGTCCTGGCCGGGGCCGCCGGTGATCTCGACCGTGACCGGCATACCGGGGGCGTGCTTGCGGGCGTTGGTCAAGGCCTCCTGCACCACCCGGTAGGCATGCCGCGACACCCGAGCCGGCACGTCGGTGAGCCCGACCCCCGGGGGCAGCTCGATCTCCAGCCCGACGTCGGTGCCGTTGTCACGGGCCTCCTCCACCAGGGCCGGCAGGTCGGCCAGGTCGGGCTGAGGCCCGGTCGGCTGCTCCGGCTCACCCTCGCCGCGCAGGACACCGAGCACCTCGCGCAGCTCGGTCACGGCCCGGTCGGCGTTGTCGCGCAGCAGCTCGGCCGTCTGGTGCACCTGCTCCCGGGGCAGGTCGTCCCGGTAGGCGAGGGCCCCGGCGTGCATCGCGATCATCGAGATGCGGTGCGCCAGCACGTCATGCATCTCCCGCGCGATCCGGGCCCGTTCGGCGGCCTGGGCCTGCGCGATCCGCCCGGCCTGCTCGCGCTCGGCCGTCTCGGCCCGCTCCCGCAGGGCCACCACCGTGTCGCGCCTCGACCCGATGGCGACCCCGATGCCCACCCACGCGGCGAAGACGGCGGCCTGGGTCGTCAGCGCGGTCAGCAGGCTGCTCTCCATCTCGGCCGGGAGGAACCACTCGACCGGCACCGCCGCGAGCAGCCACACCGGTGCGACGAGCGCGAGCTCGCGCCAGCTGCGCCGGGTGGCCAGCGAGATGACCGCCAGGCTCGCTGCCGGCACCGCCGACAGCGACAGCATGGAGCACACGGTGGTGGCCAGGGCGACCGGCACCGGGTGGGCGCGGCGCCAGAGCAGCAGGGTGACCGCGCTCAGGCCCAGCAGCGGGTCGACCCACGGCCACCAGGACGGGAAGTCACCGAGGTCCTCGTAACGCACCAGCGCCCAGATGGTCCCGAAGGACAGCACCCCCACGGCGGTGGCGAGCCCGAGACGCCAGGTCTCGCCCCAGACGCTGGTGGCGGGCAGCGAGTGGCTCACGACCCTGACTGTATGTCGGGACGGCCCTGAGCCGCGTCCACCGGAAGTAGGGGGCGAGCCGGCATCCCGGCGACGGAAGGATGACCGAAGTCGAGACCGCGGGCCGATGCGCCATGCCCTCGCCGGCGACCACAGTGGACACCATGATCACCACGACCAACCTGGTGCGTCGCTACGGCGACTTCACCGCCGTCGACGACGTCACGTTCACCGCCGCACCGGGCCGGGTCACCGGCTTCCTCGGACCCAACGGTGCCGGCAAGTCCACCACGATGCGCATCCTCACCGGTCTTACCCCGGCGACGTCGGGCACCGCCCACGTGCTGGACCGGCCGTTCGCCGAGCTGACCAACCCCGGCCGTCACGTCGGTGTCCTGCTCGACGCCTCCGCCCAGCACAGCGGCCGCACCGGCCGCGAGGTGCTGGCCGTCAGCGCCCTCACTATGGGCCTGGACAGCAGGCGCGTCGACCGGATGCTCGACCTGGTGGGCCTGTCCAAGAAGGAGTCCCGACGCCGGGTGGGCAACTACTCCCTGGGGATGCGGCAGCGCCTGGGCATCGCCAACGCCCTGCTCGGCGACCCGCAGGTGCTCATCCTGGACGAGCCGGCCAACGGGCTGGACCCGGCCGGCATCCGCTGGATGCGCGACCTGCTCGGCGGGTTCGCCCGCGAGGGCGGCACGGTCCTCCTGTCGTCCCACCTGCTCAACGAGATCGAGCGCATCGCCGACGACATCCTCGTCATCGGCCACGGGCGCATCGTCGCCCAGGGCACCCGGGACGACCTGCTGCGCCCCTCCGGCACCTACGTGCGCAGCATCGACGACGCAGCCCTGGCCTGGGCGCTGGGCGAGGAGTCGCTCGAGCACACCGAGGTCGACGGAGGTGGCCTACGGGTGCAGACCGAGCCCGGACGCGTCGGGGCGGTGGCGGCCAGCCGCGGCCTACCCCTCCTCGAGCTCCGGCCGGCGGACAACCGCGGCCTGGAGGAGATGTTCCTGACCTTGACCGCCGACACCGCACGAGTGGAGACCGCAGCATGAGCGCACCGACGATGACCTCCCCCCACCCCGGAGCCGCCCCGGAGCCGGGCCGCACCTCGCGCGCGGACCTCGGCCCGGTCACCGCCGTGCCGTTCCTGCGGCTGCTGCGGGTCGAGCTGCGCAAGCAGGCCGACACCCGCGCCGGTCGCTGGTTCCTCGTCCTCATCGGCGTCATCACCGCAGCGGTGCTGGTCACCCTCCTGGTGACGGGTGACGGCTCGCGCACGTTCGCCGACTACTTCGAGGGCACGGTCACCCCGCTGCAGATCCTGCTGCCGGTGCTGGCCATCATGGCCGCCACCTCGGAGTGGTCGCAGCGCACCGCCATGAGCACGTTCACCCTCGAGCCCCGCCGGGGCCGAGTGGTGCTGGCCAAGGTGCTGAGCAGCCTGCTGCTCGGGGCGCTGCTCTTCGTCGTCGCCATCGCGCTCGCTGCCGTGGCACAGCTGGCCGGTGTCGTCCTGCGGGGCGCGCAGGCCGACTGGAGCGTGTCCGGCTGGGTGCTCGGCGGCGCGGTCATCGTCCTGACGGTCTTCCTGCTGCAGGGGTCGGCGTTCGGCATGGCGCTGCTCAACACTCCCGCGGCCATCGTCGCCTTCTTCGCCCTGCCGACCGCGATGTCCGTGGTCACCGCCTTGGTGGAGTCCTGGCGCGAGGCGATGGCCTGGGTCGACATCAACCAGACCACGATCCCGTTCTTCATGGGGTCGGCGCCCACCGGCGAGGAGTGGGCGCGGTTCGCCGTCTCGATGGCGGTGTGGGTCGTGCTGCCCATGGCCATCGGGGTGTGGCGGGTGCTGCACCGCGAGGTGAAGTAGCCGTCCGGGAGCCTCCGGCCCGCCACCGACAGGGGAAAGCGGTGCGGGTGGAGGCTCCCTCACGGTGAGGCGGGTCCGCTCAACGGCGGGCCCGCCTTCGCTCACGCCCGCCCGAGGGTGGCCAGATGTGCGGCCACGGCGCGGGTGATGCTCTGCGCCGTATGCCGCCACGACGCCGCTGCGCCGTAGGTGCGGCTGAGGTCGACGACCTCGAGGTCGGCCAACCGGCCGGCCGGCGCGTCGTCGCGCACCGTGCCGGTCAGCACCAGCACCGGGATGGTGCGCTGCCGGGCCCGGTCGACGACGCCCCCGACCACCTTGCCGCGGAAGCTCTGGGCATCCAGGGCTCCCTCACCGGTGACGACGAGGTCGGCCGTGGCCAGGGCCTCGTCGAGCCCGAGGTGGTCGGCCACCAGGTCGAAGCCCGGCTGGAGCCGCCCACCCAGCACCACCAGCCCTCCGCCCAGCCCACCGGCCGCCCCGGCCCCGGGGACCTCGGCCAGCTCGACGCCGTGGCGGTCGCGGTAGTGCTCGGCGAGGAGACGCAGCCGGGTGCTGAGCTCGACGACCTGCGCGGCGTCCGCACCCTTCTGCGGGCCGAAGACCCGCGCGGCCTCGGTGAAGGGCGTCTGCACGTCGCACGCACCGACGAGGTCGACGCCCAGCTCGGCCGGCGTCCTGCCCAGTCCGGCCAGCACGGCCTCCACCGCGCCGACCCCGCCGTCCGACATCGCCGACCCGCCCAGCCCGACCAGCACCCGTCGGGCCCCGCCGGTGACGGCGTGCACGACCAGCTCACCGGTGCCGGCGCTGGTGGCCGCCATGGGGTCGTTGCGCTCGGCACCCCCGGCCAATGCCAGCCCGGAGGCCGCAGCGCTCTCGATGACGGCGGTGCCGGTGTCGTCGAGCCGCCAGCCCGCTTCGACGGGGCGCCCCGCCGGGCCGGTGACCACGGTGCTGCGGTTGGCACCGCCGAAGGCCTCCAGGATGCCCTCCCCGCCGTCGGCCAGGGGCAGCGACCGGCAGTCCCAGCCGTGGGTCTGCGCCGCGTCACAGACAGCGGCTGCCACCTCGGGGGCCGACAGGCTCCCGCGGAACTTGTCCGGGCAGGCCAGGAGCAACGGCGGTCGGCTCACACCTGGGTCTCGGTCAACGGGGGCTCGGGGTCGGGCAGTGGCTTGGCCGGGCCCGCCGAGAAGATCTCGCCGACCCAGGCAGACCGGGGGTCGGAGTCGATGAAGATAGCCTTGAAGAACAGGGTCAGCGGCAGGGCCATGATCGCGCCGACGGCGCCCATGGTGAAGGTCCAGAAGACCACGGAGAACAACGACAGGGTGGTCGCCAGGCCGACTGCGTCGCCGACGACCTTGGGTTGGATGACGCTCTGGATCACGATGTTGATCACCGAGTAGGCCACGATGACGGCCACCATCATCGACCAGCCGCCCTCGAGGAGGCCGAGCACCGCCGGCGGGATCACCCCGAGCACGAAGCCGATGTTGGGGATGTAGTTGGTGATGAAGGCGAACAGCCCCCATAGCAGGGCCACCGGCACGCCGATCCACAGTAGGGCCAGCACGTCGATCGCGGCCACGATCAGCCCGAACACGGTGGACACGACCAGATAGCGGCGGGTGCTGTGTGCGAAGTCCAGGAAGGCGGTCACCAGAGGGGTCCGCTCCGGTGCCAGCCGGCGCACCTTTGCCGGCAGGTGGGCCGCGTCGAGGGTCATGAACAGCACCAGCGTCAGCACGAAGGCCAGGCTCGAGAGCAGGCCGGTGAGGCCACCGACGAGGCTGGTGACGAGAGAGACGACGTAGTTCAGGTCGATGCCGGAGGCGAAGCCCTCGATCTGGTCCTGGGTGATGCCGAAGCGCTCCAGCGAGGAGATCGCGTCCTGCACCACGATGGTCACGTCGTCGCGATAGCCCGGCAGCAGCCCGGCGAACCGGGCGCCGGAGATGACGAAGGCCACGCTCACCCCGACCAGCACCAGGTAGACGACGACCACGCACAGCAGGCCGCCGAGCCAGCCCGGCACACCCCTTCGTCCCAGCCACTGGCGCAGCGGGTAGGCGGCCACGGTCAGCACGAGGGCGAAGAACACCGGCCCCAGGATCCCGGACAGGCTGCGCATCGCCCCCACCAGCAGCAGGGCTGCGGCGAGACCGACGAGCAGGATGAAGGCACGGGGGACGGCATACCGCTCGCTCACCGGGACTGCCAATCGGCTCACCTCCTACGTCATCGGACGACCACATCATGGCAGCACCGCAGCCCCGGCTGGTCGGCGGCGCGCGGCAGCTGGTCGACCGCGCACCGGGCGGGCGTGTGCCGTCGCGCCGCCCCACGGCATACGCTGTGGCGAGCACGACCGGACCACAACGGAGGCACAACGATGGTGACGAAACGCAGCACCGTGGCGCTGGCGCTGGGCGGCACGCTCGTGCTCACCGCCTGCAACGCCGGCTCGGGGACCGACGACGAGGCCGACGCGACGTCCGGGGGCGGGGAGGCCGCGGAGGCCGTGACGATCGGGCTCGTCGCGGAGCCCGCCAGCCTCGACTTCACCACCACCGACGGCGCCGCGATCCCACAGGCGATGCTCTACAACGTCTACGAGACGCTGGTCAAGCTCGACCAGGACGGCCAGATCGTGCCGGCCCTTGCCTCGGAGTGGGAGGTCAGCGAGGACAACACGACCTACACCTTCACCCTGGTCGAGGACGCCACGTTCACCGACGGTGACCCGTTCACCGCCGACGACGCGGTGTTCTCGATCGAGCGGGTGCAGTCGGACGCCTGGACCACCTCGCTCGCGGCCCAGATGGACATCGTGGAGTCGGTCGAGGCCACCGGCGAGCACGAGCTCGACGGTCACCCTGGCCCAGCCGAGCAACTCCTGGCTCTATGCCATGACCAGCCGGATCGGCGCGATGTTCGACGAGAACGGCGTCGACGACCTCGCCAACAACCCCGTCGGCACCGGTCCCTACACCTTCGCGGAGTGGCAGCGCGGCACCTCCCTGACGCTCGAGCGCCAACCCCGACTACCACGGCGACGCACCGTTCTTCGACGAGGTGACGCTGCAGTACTTCGCCGACCCCAACGCGCTCAACAACGCGCTGCTGACCGACGCCATCGACGTCATCGGCACGGTCCAGGCGCCGGAGTCCCTCGGCGAGTTCGAGGGCGGCGACTACCAGGTCATCGAAGGCACGACCAACGGCGAGGTGGTGCTGTCCTTCAACAACGGCGCGCACCCGTTCGACGACCTCCAGGTGCGTCAGGCGGCCCGGCATGCGATCGACCACCAGGCACTGATGGACACGTGCTGGGCCGGACGCGGCACCCTCATCGGCTCGATGGTGCCCCCCACCGACCCGTGGTTCGAGGACCGCACCGGCGACTACCCGTTCGACGTCGAGCGCGCCCGGGAGCTGCTCGCGGAGGCTGACGCCGAGGGCGTCGAGGTCCGGCTGCGCGTCCCGACCCTGCCGTATGCCGTGGCGTGCGGGACGGTGGTGGAGTCGATGCTCGAGGACGCCGGCTTCGCGGTCACCGTCGACGAGCTGGAGTTCCCGGCGACCTGGCTCGAGGACGTCTTCACCGCCAAGGACTACGAGATGTCGATCGTGGCGCACGTGGAGCCCCGCGACCTCGGCAACGTCTTCGGCAACCCCGACTACTACACCAACTACGGCACCTCCGAGCTGATGGCCCTGCTCGAGGCTGCCGACACCGGCACCGTGGACGAGCAGGTCAGCAACATGCAGGCCGCGGCGGCGCTGATCTCGCAGGACGCGGCAGCCGACTTCCTCTTCCTGCTGCCCAACCTCATCGTCGCCGAGGAGGGCATCACCGGCCTGCCGGAGAACGCCATCAGCGAGTCCTTCGACCTGGCCCAGCTCGGCCGGGGCTGACGGCAGCTGCGGCTGCGGCCGACCCGGCAAGGACGAGGAGGACGACGTCGTGCTGCTGCGCCTGGCGCACCGCTTCGGCATCCTCGTTCTCAGCCTCGTCGCGAGCTCGCTGGTCGTCTTCGGCTTCATGCAGGTGCTGCCCGGCAACCCTGCCCGGGTGGCGCTGGGCGTCAACGCCTCCGACGCCGCGGTCGCACAGATGACCGCGGACTACGGCCTGGACCGGCCGCTGGTGGTGCAGTACCTCGACTGGGTGGCCGGCATGCTCACCCTCGACCCCGGCCTGGAGTATGTCTCCAAGGCGCCCATCGGACCGCAGATCGCCGACCGTCTCGGCGTCACGCTGTGGCTGGTGCTGGCGGCGATGATCCTGGCCTTCGTCGTCGCCGTGCCGATGGGCACCTGGATGGCCGTGCGGCACCGCAACCTGGACGGTGTCGCGCTGTCCGGGGTGTCCCAGGTCGGCGTCGCCGTCCCCGCCTTCCTGGCCGGCATCATGCTGATCTCCGTCTTCGCGGTGCGCCTGGGCTGGCTGCCCTCCGGCGGCTGGGTGCCACCGGCGCAGGACCCGGTGGAGTTCCTCCGGCGGCTGGTGCTGCCCGCGGTGGCGCTGGCGCTGGTGCAGGGCTCGGTGCTGGCGCGCTACGTGCGCTCCGCGGTGCTCGACGTGCTGCGGGAGGACTACCTGCGCACGGCCCGGGCCAAGGGGCTGCGGCCGACGGAGGCGCTGGTCAAGCACGGTCTGCGCAACGCAGCCGTGCCGGTCGTGACGGTGCTCGGCCTGCAGCTCGCCACGCTGCTGGTCGGTGCGGTGGTGATCGAGCGGGTGTTCGTCATTCCCGGCCTGGGCTCGCTGCTCATCGACTCCGTCGCCGGGCGGGAGCTGCTGACCGTGCAGACGGTGGTCATGGTGCTGGTGGTGGCCGTGCTGGTCATCAACTTCGTCGTCGACGCGCTCTACCTGGCGATCGACCCACGGCTGCGGACAGCGCGATGAGTGACGCAGGCAGTGCCCCGGTGCCCGCTCACGACCCGTGCTGGGCGGGGGAGGTCGGCGGCGGCTCAACCCCTCCCTCTTCATCGGTGGCGGGCTGGTGCTGCTCGTCGTCGGGCTGGCGCTGGTCTCCTACGTCTGGACCCCCTACCCGCCGATGCGGGTGCTGGACACCGCGGCCTACCAGAGGCCCAACGCCGAGTTCTGGCTGGGCACCGACAGGTTCCGCCGCGACGTGCTCAGCCAGATCCTCGTCGGGGCCCGCACCACCCTGTATGTCGGGGTGGTGGCCGTCGGGGTCGCGGCCCTGGTCGGAGTTCCCCTGGGCATCCTGGCCGCGATGTCCCACGGGTGGCTCGGGCAGACGGTGATGCGGGCCAACGACATCCTGCTGGCCTTCCCGGCACTGCTGCTGGCGATCATGTTCGCCGCGCTCTACGGCGGGTCCACACAGGTCGCGATGGTGGCGATCGGCATCGCCACCATCCCGTCCTTTGCGCGGATCACCCGAGCCGGCGCGCTCGGGGTGATGAGCACCGACTACGTCACGGCGGCGCGGGCGGCAGGGCACGGCAGGCCGGCGATCGCACTGAGGCACGTGCTGCCCAACGTCGCCGGCCTGGTCATCGTCCAGGCCTCGGTGGCCTTCGCCATCGCGATCCTGGCCGAGGCCGCTCTGGCCTACCTCGGCCTGGGCACGCCCACCGGGCAGGCGTCCTGGGGGCGCATGCTCTACGAGGCGCAGTCCACGCTGCGCAGTGCCCCGCACCTGGTGCTGGTCCCCGGTGCGGCGATCGCGCTGGCGGTGCTGGGCTTCAACCTCTTCGGCGACGGGCTGCGCGACTACCTCGACCCCAAGCTGGAGGGGCGATGAGCGCGTCGATGGCGGACGGGCCCGCCGTCGACGACCGGCACCCCGACGACGAGACGGTGCTGCGGGTGCGGGGTCTCGACGTGCGCACCCGGCAGGCCGAGCTGCTGTCCGACGTCGACCTGACCATCCGGCGCGGTGAGCGGGTCGGCCTCATCGGGGAGTCGGGGTCGGGCAAGTCGCTGACCGCCCTGGCCGTGCTCGGACTGCTGGGTGAGGGGCTGAGGGCCACCGGGGAGGTGCGCCTGACCGGGCACGACGGCAACCTGCTGGAGCGCTCGGAGAGCAGCCTGGCGCGGATCCGCGGCAACGACATGGCCATGGTCTTCCAGGAGCCGATGACGGCGCTCAACCCGACGATGCGGGTGGGTGCGCAGGTCGCCGAGGTGATGACGGTGCACGGCACAGCGTCCCGGTCACAGGCCCGGCAGCGTGCCGTCGAGCTGCTCGACCAGGTCGGGCTGCCCGACCCCGGCCACGTCGCCCGGTCCTACCCCCACCAGCTCTCCGGTGGTCAGCGCCAGCGGGTGGTCGCCGCGATCGCGCTGGCCAACGACCCCGTCCTGCTGGTGTGCGACGAGCCCACGACCGCCCTGGACGTGACCGTGCAGGCCCTGGTGCTCGACCTCATCGTCAGCGGGGTCCAGACCCGGGACGCCGCGCTGCTGTTCATCACGCACGACCTGGCCGTCGTGGCGACCGTGTGCGAACGGGTGCTGGTGATGTATGGCGGTCGCATCGTCGAGTCCGGTCCGGTGGGTGCGGTGTTCACCGACCCGCGCCACCAGTACACCGCCGGCCTGCTGGCGGCCTCCGACCTGACCGCCGCCGGCGCCCGTCGGGAGCGCAGCCGGCTGCCCACCATCGCGGGCACGGTGCCCTCGGCCGGCCGCTTCCCGGACGGCTGCGTGTTCCGCAACCGGTGCCCGGCAGCGACCGAGGTGTGCGCGCAGCGACCGCCGTGGACGCCGCGCGGTGAGCACAGCGCCGGTGACACTGCCTACGGTTACGCCTGCTTCCATCCTGAGGGGGTGAGCACTCGTGAGTGAGGTCCCGGCGATCCGGATGGTCGACGTGAGCCGTGACTTCCGCAGGCCACGGCGCTCGCTGACCCAGGCACCACCGGTGGTGCACGCCGTGCGCGGCGTCAGCCTCGACATCGCGCGCGGGGAGCGTTTCGGCATCGTCGGCGAGTCGGGCTCGGGCAAGTCGACCCTGCTGCGGCTGGTCTGTGGGCTGGACCAGCCCAGCAGCGGCAGCATCGAGATCGAGGGGCGGCCCATCCACGACCAGCCGGCCAAGCGGCTGGGGTGGCTGCGGCACACGCTCCAGCTGATCTTCCAGGACCCGATGAGCTCGCTGGACCCGCGGATGCGGGTGCGTGACATCGTGGCCGAGCCGCTGGTCGCCCAGCGGCAGGGGACCAGCGCGCAGCGGCGGGCGCGGGTGGTCGAGCTGCTGGAGGCCGTCGGCCTGTCGGCGGAGGCGGCCGACCGCTATCCGCACCAGTTCTCCGGTGGGCAGCGGCAGCGCATCTCGGTGGCCCGCGCGCTCGCCCCGGGACCGGACATCCTGGTGGCCGACGAACCGGTCAGCGCGCTCGACGTGTCGGTGCGGGCGCAGGTGCTCAACCTCATCGACGAGGTCGTGGACGGGTTTGACCTGACGTTGGTCTTCGTCAGCCACGACCTGTCGGTGGTCCGCCACGTGTGCGACCGGGTGGCGGTGATGCGACAGGGCGAGTTCGTGGAGGTCGCCCCGACAGAGCAGCTGTATGCCGACCCGCGCCACCCTTACACCCAGCAGCTGGTCTCGGCCATCCCCGACCTGCACGCGGCCCTGGCCGGCCGGGCCGCGGCCGACCTGGCCCGCTCCGTGCGCGAGGCGGCACCGGAGGCCTGAGGCATGGCTCGGTGACGGGGCGTGGGCTCGGCGACGTCGGCTCCGAAACGCCGTGCCAGTGGGCACGACCCCGGGGGAGCCTCATGAGCGCCTGGTGGATGCGTGTGGTGCTGTTGGCAGCGGTGGTCGTCGGCCCCGAACGGCAGCTGCCGTGGTGGCTCCGGCGGTGGGCACCCTGACCGGGCAGGTCGTGGTGTGTCGGTGAGACATGGCCTCAGTCCAGAAGTGCGTGACATCGCGACTCTGCCGACTTGAGGACTTTGCCCGGGGCTACAGGCGGGTTCAGGCGAGCCGTTCGCTCAGTTGCGGCACCCCGGGTCCGGAGAGCTGGTCGAGGTGGCTGGGTCGGCCTGCCATGGTCATGACCAGCGCCAGGGTCGGCCCAGCGACCTCGGGCCCTTGCCCGGCCTGGAACGGACCGTCCTGGGCACGCAGGCTGAGTCCCGAGGCGACCGCCTTGCTCCTCACCGTGAAGTTGCGGGTTGCGTAGAACTCCGCCACGACCGTGGCGGCGGCTACGTCGTGCGAGCTCGGGAGCCCGAGGGGGTGGCGGATGTCCTCGCTGTGCACGAGGACCTCTCCGAGATAGGCAGGCAAGTCCTTGGACGGGGCGACCGTCCACGAGATGACCTCTCGGTATTGGGAGAGGGTCTCCGAGGGCGTGCTCCCGAGGTGCTCACGGAGCCGTCGCTCGTTGTGGACCGAAGGCCGGAAGCCGGCCAGCACGATGCTGCGCGCCCACGCGGCCGGGCCTACCGACGCGGCCGCCGTCAGATGCGCCACGACGTGCTCGACGTCCCATCCCTGACACAGGCTCGGACGACGCCACGCGTCGTCGTCGATCGTGGCCAGGTCGTCTGCCAGCTGCTGGCGGGCCTGGTGGGTCATCGCCCACACCTCCGCGGTCATGCCATCTCCTCTCAGGCGCGGGCGGCGAGCATCTGAGCGCCGTCCCCGTCGAGCTCGTCGGGACGGGTCGGTCTTCCAGAGGCGGCGAGCAGCAGCGCGATGGGGTTGCCGCGGACCTCGGGGCCCTCGCCGATGGCTTGGCCGTCGGGAAGCGGGCTGAGCCGAAGGCCGCGGACACGCTGTCTGCCTCCCCCGACAGCTGTGCCGGTACGGGCCATGTACTCCAGTGCCGTCATCACGTGCTCGCTTGGATAGTCGCCGTGGATGCCCAGCGGACGACGGACATCTTCACCGTGCACGTACGCCTCCACCAGACGGGTCGCCAACGGGCCAGGCGGGGTGTCCGTGCGGTCTGTCACCGCACGGAACGCGTTCAACGTTCCAACGGGGTCGATGGCTTTGTGCTTCGCGACTCCATGGTCGTTCGCGCGGTCGAAGTCGAAGCCAGCGGTGACCATCTGACGCACGAATCCGATCCGGGTCGTGACCGCAGAGTCGATGAGATGGGCCACCACGTCGTGGACCGACCACCCGGGGCACAACGAAGGCGTCTGCCACTGCTCGAGAGTTAGGCCCTCCAGATCAGAGACCAGTCGGTGTCGCTCCTCATGCACGGCCTGCCAGACGGCGGATCTCTCACTCACCCAGTTCCCCTTCAGCTATCCGCGACGGCTGTCCGTCACGACTCCAGAACGAAGACCGCACGAGCGGCCGAGTCTCATCGCGACCAGCCTACGAACCGGTCGCCGGGCAGGCTCGAGAACGCGCCGACCATGCCGCTTCGAGGGCTTCCTGCCATTGCCCTGTGCTTATCGCCCGTACCCCTCAAGCACCACGCCGTCCGCTGGGGCGCGCTGCAACAAGCCTGTCATCGCGCCGGGCTGGTCGACCAGCGCGCTGCAGCTCGCACAACTCCTCAAGGTCCGTTCGGTTGCCGTAGACGGCGAACATGCTGCCTTCCGAGTCCATGTCAAGCCGCGGGGCTCATGCAGGCGCCACGTAGGCGGCCACTCCTTCCCAGAATGCGCCATTCGGATCGTCCCCTGCGGCCTGCACAGCCGCTGTCCGTAGGAAGGTCCCCACGCTCAAGCGTCAACGAGGCTCGCCCATGGGACTCGTCGGCAAGGCGGAGCCCACCGCGATCAGCGCCGAGACCGGCGTCGTCATGCGACTTGGAATGAATGCGATCAACTGGCCTATGCGCAGAGTGCGCACCACTCCGTCGGCCCCGGGCCATCCGCTCCTGCCGCAACACGAATGTCCTTCGATTGCCAGCGGGCACTCAGCCCGTGACGCCTGGGTTGGCTCGCAGGAAGGTGTCGAGGTCTGGGTACTGTTCGACCTGTCCGCCCGCCTGCGTGATGGCGTGTAGCAGTGCCTTGTCGATCGTGTCCGCTCGAGCCATAAGGCGGTCCAGGTCGGCGGAGCCCACGGCCTCCACCATACGGGGGAGCCCGACCTCGCGCGGGACCTCCTCGTCCAAGATCCGCTGGAGGAAGAGTGCGTCTAGGGCCGCTTGCACGGAGTTCCCGGATGCGCAGTGTTCTCTGGTCTTGACAAGACTTGAGCAAACTTCTTCGTACAGGCGGGCAAGTGCATGGGGGTCCACCGCCCCCGTCCTGCGGGGCGCCTGTTCCATGGTGACGGCGGGTGACTGGAGGATGAGTGGAGCTGGGACCTCGAGAAAGGCCGCAGTGGCATGCAGGAGACGGATACTTTGCGCACTGGCCTTTTCGGGCTCGGCCGCGGTCAGCAGAGCAATGAGCGAAGGAGCGAACTTCCGGGGAGCCTGGGTCATGAGGTTCAGCTCGCGCAGCATGCCCTTCGGCCCGTGATGGAAGTAGGTGCCGTTCGCGAGGGCCACGGCATGAGCAAGGTCTGTACCGGCAAGTCCAGCAGCCGTCCGGATCCGGCCGCCGTCGGTCGATCCAGCCACGCTGCTGAGCCTCGCCGCGGCAGCCCGAAGGTCGGCTACGGCGCGGTCGTGACGGAGCCCTGGCTCTGCCAAGTTCTCTCTCAAGCGCCGCCGTAGGTCCTCAAGCCTCTCCCTGTCCTGTCCTCCGGAGGCATGAAGCACTACCGAGTCGCCCACGAGCGGCTCGAGCGGCTCACGAAGGTCGGCGATGCGCTCCAGCCGCTGCCAGGACACCGGGAAAATGTCGTGGCCCACCCCGTCAATGACAAAGGTCCGGGCAAACCGCAGACCGTCCTCCGTCCGAGGAACGAAGCAACAGTCCACATCGGACTTGGGACCAGCCGTGCCCGTCGCCGAGGAGCCGTAGTGCAGCACCAGGGCGAGGTCGTCCGGGAACTCCCGCGCGGCCCTCTGGTGAATCCACCGCACAAGCCGTTCGTTCACGTCACGCCGAACCCGCGAACGGATGCCTCATACGCGCCCACCTTCAGTCTGTCGAGCCCGGGAATAGGGCTGCGGATCCCCCCCAAACTGATCGGATCCTACGGCAAGAGCGTGCAGGCAGTGCCCACGACGGCGCCCACGGACACGACCACGAACCGACCTACGATGACCGCGTGAACTCGGTTCAGCACACCCGTCAGAGCAACAACAGACGCACGGGTTTGCCGCGTTGACGATGCTCCCGTCCTAGGCGGCGGGTGCCCCGTCGCCCCTGGGTTGGGGAGCAGGTAGGGGTTTCTGTTGTCGGCCTGACTGTTCGTGGGGCAGCCTCGTCGAGCGGGGCCCGCCTGGCCCCTCCGGTGCCCGCCAGGCCCACGGCAGCGTGGGCGCGAAGGGGATCGCCGATGCGACCGCGCCGGCTGCGGAGTGGACCCCGAGCCGATCCCTGATGTGTTCCATATGTTTGTGCACCGTGAAGACCGACACCCCCAGCCGGCGAGCGACCTGGACGTGGGTCAGGTCCTGGGCGACCAAGCCCAGGATCTGCCACTCGCGCGGCGTGAGGTCCGGCGCACCGCTGCGCCTGCGGTCTGCGTCCGCGAGGACCTCCTGGATGTGCGGCCGCAGCAGCGCGGCGACCTGACGGTCGCGCTCGCTGAACCTCGGCGGACCTGCCCGCCCCAGCGCGATCCGCCGGACCAGGCCCGGCTGCGTGGGCAGCGAGATCAGCATGACCGAGAAGCAGTCGGTGGCCACATCACGGCGCATCGGCGTGTTCTGGGCCTCCCGCACCGTGGGGTAGAAGTCGGCCGTCGTCACCACGCTCACCAGGTCGCCGGTGCGCTGCGGATAGCTGCACATGGCGTCGTCCCACCAGAGCTCGAAGAACGGTCGGTCATCCTCCTGCGAGACCTGCGGGTGTTCGGCCAGGCGCCAGTACTCGAGCCGGCCGTCCTCGTCGCAGCACTGGTTGTCCACGGTGAGCCGAGCGAACGGGTCAAAGAGCTGGTAGGTCGCATCGGCACCGGAGCCCATCAGAGTCCGCAGACCGTCCAGCAGCGCGCGGGCACGACCGGGCCCTCGTGGTCGTGGCGGGCGTCGTCGATCACCCGCAGCATGCGTTCGCCGTCGTCATACCTGAGGTGGCCCGAACCGTCCATGGGTTGCCTTCCCGTCCTTCGAGAGTAGCCCCCTACGGCCCTACCAGTGATGGGTCGATTGGCGTATAGCCGCAACACCCCGCGCAGAGGAGCCTGGGAAGCACGGGCCGGACCAGGCCCGCCTTCCTAAGGAGTCACCGATGCGCAGGTCACAGCTCTACGGCACAGTCGCCGCCGCCTCGCTCACCGCGGCCGTCCTCCTCACGCCTGCCACGGCCGCAGCCCACAACGCCGGCTGCGTTCCGACCCCGCGCGGCGCGGTCGAGGTGGGTTCGAACAAGGACTCGCCGTACGTCGACGGCCACGCGCCCAGCCAGCTCGAACCAGGCACCGGCCAGTACTTCCTGGACCTCATCATCGGTGCGGGCGACCAGTACGGGCACGGTACGCGGCCGACCAAGGTCGCTCGGCCGTGCGCCCACCAGGGCAGTGTTCAACGGACGCGCCATGAGGCCAGGAGTGGCGCGCTGCCGCACCTGCGACGCGGCAGCGCGCTGGCCCTGGGCGTTGTGAGCCTCGTGGCAGTGCTCGCCGGGTTGCCGGTGCGTCGGCCGCCGAGGCGCACCGCTGGTCTGACGCCCAGCACATGGACCAGGCCGCGATCGCCGAGCTCCAGACTTTCGGGCTGTCGCACCAGCCCGACGACAAGTCCGCGCCGCTGACGACGGCCTACCCGATGACGCCGTGCTGACGCCGGTCACGGGCTTGGTCCCCGGTAGGCACCCCGGTGGAAGACACCACCCCGGGAAAGAACGCGAGGTCGCCAAGGCCACATGTGCTCGACCAGAGAACCGGTGCTCGCCGACGGTAGCGGAGGCAAAGGCGGCAACAACCTCACGACCCCCACATCCGACTCTGCTTGTTATGCACGTGATCTTGCCATCCTGCGGCTGTCAGAGAACGCGAGGATGGCAGCATGCTCGACGTGCATGTCACGCTGCAGTTCCATCCCGACTGGCCCTTCGGTGACGGTGTGGTCATCGAGGCGATCGCCAGGGATGGGCGCTACCGGAGTCAGTTCGAGACGGGAACCTCCAATGGCGGTCTGACGGCACACGCGGGCGGGGACCGCTGGCGGTGGGAGAGTCGCCTCTTCGGTGGCCGCTACGACGGTGCCGACCACAGCCGGCGGCCGGTGTACGGCGCCTTGAACTTCGATGACAACCCCTACGGAGGCTCCGTCCGGTTCGGATCGGCATGTCTGCGGCTGCGCGAGGAGGTCACCGACCGGTGCACGTTCTGCTTTCCGGACTCCGTCTTCGAGCCCGAGGCGACGTGGAAGCGGTTGTCCTCGATCCCTGCTACCGGGGCACACACGTGGAAGAGATTGCTGCGACCCTGGGGTGCTCAGTCGAATGGCACCCCGGCTTCGCGGCAAGCACTGCCTCACTCGACAAAACCTATCGCGGTGCTGAATACGTGGAACTCGCCCAGTCCCTCGGAGCAAGGCTCACCCCCGACCTGATCGGGTCCGCCGCGAGGTCAGCAGACCACGATGGGCAAGCCCTCAAGCGGGTCTGGCACTATCTCGCCCGCTACGGCCAGCGGGCTGCCTAGCTAAGCCGTGCTGGGACCGATCAGCTCGTAGACACCTCCGTCTGGGCCGCGATAGTGCGCCCAGGCCCGGCTGGCATCTCGCTGCGTCTCCCAGAGGAACTCGATGCCTGCGGTCTCCATCTTGCGGCGCGTCGCCTCCACGTCCTCGACTACCAGCCCCACGCACGGCCTATCGCCGAAGACCAGGTGGTCACCATCCTCCGGCCCGTACAGGTGCACCTCCGTACCGTCGCCGAGACGGAACCACGCCAAACGGCCAGGCTCATCACGAAACGGGACCAGGCCAAGCGTGTCGCGATAGAGCGACACGGCAGCCGTGAACCGTGCGAGGTCGTCAACCCGTACACCAAGGAACCCGAGTCCGTGCACGGCGCCATCTGACATAGCCGAATCCTAGGTCCTCCGAGTCGACTGGCAGCCGGTCCTCGAACGCGCGCTCTTGACGCTTCGAGGCGACTACGATCGCCCGACCATGCCGCGGGTTGCGACTTGATGTTGGTGCCGGTGGCAGGGGTGGGTCAGGGGATGTCAGTCGCCATTCCAGCGGCGGCCCCCGCGGCCGGTGTCGGCGAGAACTTCGCTCACATGGCAAGGTCGCGAGCATGGATCTGTGGAACCTGGCCGAGCAAGTGGCAAGTAGCTACGCGCACAACCCAGAAGTGAGCGCCACCGTCGTGGCCGGCAGCGTGGGGCGCGGCCGCCATGACGCGTTCTCCGACATAGAGGTCGATGTCTACTGGGCCGGTGCGCCCACAGACCAGGACCGCCTCGCTGCCGTCCGCGAGTCCAGCGGGATCCTGAAGACGCTGTGGGACTACGACCCTGAGGACGCGGAGTGGTCCGAAGACTTCACCGTCGAAGGCATCCCCACCACGGTCAGTAACTTCACCTGCTCAGAGATTGAAGCTGTCTTGGGCCGTCAGGACACGTTCACCCACCTGGACCAGATGCGGTTGTCAGCCATCCACACTGGTCGTGTCGTCACGGGGCAGGACACTGTGAGGACCTGGCTGGCGCGAAGCACGTACACCGACGAGGTCCGCCTGACAACCCTGCGTCACTTCCTCACGCGTGTCCCCCTGGCAAGGTGGCGACACGTTCCAGCACTGGCATCTCGTGGCGACATGGTCTCGCTGCGTCTTGTCTGCGACGACATGCTCCTCGCTCTACTCGGCCTCTGGTTCGGCCTGAACAAGGTGTACATCGAGCACCCTCACTTCAAATGGGCACACCGGGTGATGGTGAACTTCGACTGCCTCCCTGCCGCTTCCGTCGAACGGCTTCGGCAGGCTTGCGTCGAAGAGCCAGTCGCAGCGTGCGAAGTCGCCATTGCGTTGCTCCAGGAGACCCTGGACCTGGTTGAGGTGCACGTACCTGCCCTCTACACGGCAGACCTGAGGCAGGGGCTGGCCACTCCTCGCCTCACGCACTGACATGCCGCGGTTGGCACGTCCCTCGACGAGGCTGGAGGCCATCAAGGTTCCCGCCTCAGGCTGGGGCAACGATGCGGCGCATCACCGTGTTCTTCATGCCCTTGGGCCGGACGAAGTCGAAACCGGCACGTTCGTAGACGGCGCGGGTGCCGTTGTACAGAAATGACGAGGACAGCCGCTTCTCTCCCGGGATGTGCGGGTAACCCTCGACGAGGCCGCCACCTGCCTGCGCGATGAGATCAAGTGCCCCCGCGAGCGCAACCGTCACCAACCCGTGCCTGCGGAAGCGCTTGTCGACGAAGATGCAGGTGATCCGGTAGTCCGGCTCGACCTCTCCTGCTGCCTCGAGGTCTGCCAGGTACTGCTTGCGGTGGTGGATGTTCGGCAGCTCCGCCGGCGTCCCGTACTCCGCCCAGGCGATCGCCTCCTGACCCTCGTCCCCGTCCCGGACGACGAGCGCGGCGTGCGCGGCCCCGTGCTCGACCAGCCGCTCCTTGAGTGCTCGGTTGCCCGCGTAGCTCGAACAGCGCTCTTCGCTGTCGGGATGGAACCAGATGCACCAGCACCCACCAAAGATTCCCTTGTGCCTCTCAACGAGGGCTGCGAACAGGCCCCAGGTCTCCTCGGACAGCGGCCTGATCGTCGTCGGTCCGGGATCCGTGGTCGCCATGCCAACGACGCTACCCCCCTTCCGCCCCGCGTGATCCCGAGCCGAAGGACCACACTCATTTGCCGCTGGTCCAGGGTGGCCGGGTGGCGCCCGTCCGGTCGGTCGGGCTAGGGGAGGCAGCTGTCCTCCGAGGGCATGTCCGTTCGTTCAGCATGCTCGGGTGTGTCCGTCTCGGTCAGCTGGTGGGCGAGCGCCTCGAGGACAAGGTCGAGCCCGACCTCGAACTCGTCGCCGAAGTCATAGCCCGGACGGAGGGCGTGCTCGAGGGTGAACTCGCGGAAGTAGGGCAGCTGACCATCGGGCAGTGCAGCCATGATCTGCTGCCCGAGGTCGGCGAGGTCCTGCCCTGGCTGGAACGGCATGCTCAGCTCCTGGACAAGGAAGCCGTACAGATGGGCATCGAGGACCGCGAACGCGTGCCCGGTCAGGGTCAGGGAGAAGCCTGCTTCGCGCAGGCAGCCGATCACCGCGTCGTGATGGACCAGGGTCTCGTAGCCGGCGTTGCGTCGAGAGTCCATCAGTCCGACGGCCCATGGGTGACGCTTGAGCGCTTCGCGGGCGGTCAGCGCGCGTCGCCGCAGCTCGCTGCGCCACTCGGCTCCGGGCACGGGAGCGTAGAACTCGGCGAACACCGCGTCGACCATCGCGTCGAGCAGCTCCTCCTTGTTGGCGACGTGGTTGTACAACGACATCGGCATCACGCCCAGCCGCCGCGCCACCGACCGCATCGACAGGGCTGCTAGCCCGTCAGCGTCGGCGAGCTCGACGGCCGCCGCGACGATGCCAGCGCGGGTGAGCCGCTCAGCGCCCGAACGTGGCCTGCCTGCCATCTCGTCCTCCTTGCTCGTCGTCGTCCAGTCGGGTTTACAGCGACCGTTGACAAAACATACACCGTACATTTACTGTGCTCATTAACATACACCGTACATAAAGGAGTGTCATGCGAGCCATCCACCAACGTCGGTACGGCGGCAGCGAGCAGCTGGCCCTGACCGAGGTGCCGGACCCGACACCCGGTCCGCACGACGTGGTCGTGCGCGTCCGTGCAGCCGGCGTTGACCGCGGCACCTGGCACCTGATGGCCGGGCACCCCTACGCGGTGCGCCTCGCCTTCGGGCTGCGCCGCCCCAAGCACCCCGTTCCGGGCCGCGACGTGGCCGGCGTCGTCGCCGAGGTCGGTTCCCAGGTCAGCGCCGTGGCCCTGGGGGAGGAGGTGATCGGCACCGCCGACGGGTCCTTCGCCGAGCTGGCTGTGGTGCCGGAGAGCCGCGTGGCTCGCAAGCCGGCCAGTCTCTCCTTCGAGGAGGCCGCCACACTGCCGGTCTCCGGGCTCACCGCCCTCCAGGCGGTGCGCGACGCCGGCCGGGTCCGGCCCGGCGACCAGGTTCTGGTCATCGGCGCCTCTGGAGGTGTCGGGTCCTACGCCGTCCAGGTCGCGGCCGCGTACGGCGCCCAGGTCACCGGCGTGGCCAGCGGGGGCAAGGCCGACCTGGTTCGCTCCCTCGGGGCCACCCGTGCCATCGACTACTCCTGTGAGGACCTCGACGACGGCACCCGTTACGACGTCGTCCTCGACATCGCCGGCCTCCGCCCGATCCGCCACCTGCGCCGGCTCCTGACCGACACCGGCACCCTGGTCATCATCGGCGGTGAGGGAGGCGACCGCTGGCTGGGCGGCACCCACCGCCAGCTCGCCGCACTGGCGCTCTCACCGTTCGTGCGCCAGCGGCTCACCCCCTTGCTGAGCAAGGAGAACGCCGGCGACCTCGACGCCCTGGCTCAGCTGGTCGATGCAGGTCGCGTGCGACCGGCGCTCGAACGGACCTATGCGCTGCACGAGGCGGCCAAAGCGATCGACCACGTCGCGGCCGGACACGCCCGCGGCAAGGTCGCCGTCACGCCATGACCGGAACACCCGACACCCGACCGAGAGGAGTCACTCCCATGACTGCAACCGCAACCACTACTCCCCGCACCGCCGCCGGCTGGGCCGCCGGCGGCTACTTCGCCATCTTCGTCCTGGCCATCTTCGCCAACTTCCTCGCGCTCAGCCCGGTGCTCCAACCGGGCGACGCAGCCGGCACCGCGGCCGCGCTTCAAGCGTCGGAGACCTCCTTCCGGCTCGGCGCCGTGGCCTTCCTCGGCATCTTCCTGATCGACGTCGTCGTCGCCTGGGCCCTGTGGGTGCTCTTCCGCCCCGTCCATCGCGACCTGTCGCTGCTCGCGGCCTGGTTCCGGCTGACCTACACCGTCGTGCTCGGCGGCGCGCTCGGCTTCCTCTACGCAGCACTCTGGCTGACCGGGACTCCCAGCGCCCTCGGGCAGGCGAACGACGACGTCATCCTGCTGGCGCTGCAGACCTTCGACTTCACCTGGGTCGTGGGACTGGCCGCCTTCGGCGCGCACCTGCTGGTGCTGGGCGTGCTGCTGCTCCGGGCCCATGGCCCGCGGTGGATCGGCTGGCTGCTGCTGGCCGCCGGTGCGGCATACATCCTCGACACGGTCGCACACCTGCTGCTGGCCGACTACGAAGCCTCCGCCGACCTGTTCCTCGCTGTCGTCGCGGTGCCATCAGTGATCGGCGAGATGAGCTTCACGGTCTGGCTGCTGCTGGTGGCCACCGGCCGGCGTAAGCCCCCGGGCGCACCTGCCGAGCGCCCCAGCGAGCACGACGGGCGCACAAGCCGGGAGACGATGGACGCGTGCGGACAGTGATCGCAACGATCGCCCTGGGTGTGATGACCGCCCTGCCCATGAGCGCGCCGGGCGAAGCCCCCCAGATGTCATTGACACAGAGATGCCTCCTTCGGACGCGCCCGGACTGGCGTACGCCGTCGTGACCGACGGCGAGATCACCTCGGCCGGTGGGCGAGGTGTCACCTGGCTGGGCGGCGAGACACGCGTCACGCCGGACACCCCGTTCCTCACGGGCTCGATCTCCACAAGCTTGACGGCGCTCTCGGTCATGCAGCTGGTCGAGGCAGGCGAGGTCCAGCTGGACTCCGAGGTGTCCCAGTGTCTCGAGGGCTTCTCGGGCCGGGCCGCCGGCGACATCACCATCGCGTCAGCTCCTTAGCCACACGAGCGGCTACTCCACCGGGCAGGGCAACGAGCCCCACACGGACAGCCCCGGCGGGACGGACGAGCTTGCGTGCCGCGTCGACCAGCTCGCGCACGTCGCTCCAACCCATGCCCCCGACGAGGAGTGGGAATACTCGAACACGACCCACCAGATCTTCGGGCGCGTGGTCGAGGTCGTGAGCGGGCAGGGCCATGCGTCGTGGTGCTGGTCAAGGCCGGCAGCGGAACAGGTTTGGAGAGATGACCCCGCTCCGCACGGCGTCACCGCCGAGGCGTTACCGAGCAGACATACGCGCCAAGTCGGGAGTCTTCGGGCTGTTCAGCCTGTCGTTCCCGCTGGCCACCACCCTTGCCGCAGCGTGGGTGATGCTCAGCCTGGTTCCGCGTCTGTTTGGCACCCCGGTCGCCGACATTCACCCGGTCCAGCCCGACCTCGGTCTCGCCGAGCCCACCCTGGGACGAGCCCGGCGCCAGCGGATTGACGACGTGCCAACCGCGTTCGACCTGGCCGACTGCATAGTGCCGCAGGTGGTTCTGCGAGGGACGTGGTGGTGGCGCTGGACTCGGTGGCACGGTGGGGCCATCGCCGACTTCGTCACCATCGGCTACGCGATCAGGACGGGTATGACCGAACCTCGAGCGACGTCAACCAGGCGGCCCACGCCCACGCCCTGCTCACTCGAGCCGGCAGCCCGACTGGTGCGGCCTTTGAGCCAGCAAGGTTGCTGCCTTCCACTCCCTCAGTCGTCGATCTGCGCCTTGCCCTCTCGCTGCAAGGCAGCGAGCCCCTCTCGCATGGCCTGCAGCTTCTCGGGAGGGTGGCCGATCCAGCCGACCAGTTCACCCACCACTCGCAACGGCTCCCTGGACCGGAAGGACCGGGTCGGGTTGCCTGGGAACTTCTTGTCGGTGACGTTGGGATCGTCCTCGAACCCACCCATCGGCTCGACGACGTAGATGCGGCCCCGGCCCGCACCGGCAGACAGTTCGGCACCCCAGGTCGCCGCGTCCAGAGTCTCGGTGAAGTAGACGTAGTTCATGACGCGGCCGGCCTCGAAGTTCGACTCTCGGCCGGGCGTCAGGACCTCCCCGACCGCAAGGTCCCCCTTCGTGCCGTGCAGGTACACACCTGTCTGGTAGACCTCGAAGGCCACCGGCTCCCTCGCCGTGTTCATGCGACCCAGGCTAGCTGTCACGACGGCGACCGCGCCGCACATGACAGCCCGTCCCCACACGTCGGCGGACTCTCCGGTCCTCGAGCCGGCTCTGCCGTGGACCCCGAAGATGTCGTGCTGCGAGTGGCCCCGGTGACGCCGGTCAGCGGCCGATCACGTAGCCGAGCACCAGCAGGCTGACCAGCAGATGCACCCCGAGCAGGACGACGACCGGCGCCGCGAGAGGGCCGGGCCGACCGGCCCCGGGGTATGCCGTGACCGCGCCGGTCTGGTGCGACCGCTCGCCCGTGGTCAAGGTGTCCGTCGGCCGCGGACCGCGCAGTGCTTCCACGGACTGCGCTGTCGTCCGGGCGACCTGCGCCGACGCGAGGCGCGGCGACTCGAACGACGTCAGGTCCGCGTATGGGTCGGCCGCCTCCTCCGGGGCCGACCCGGGGTCGAGCTCGAGGACGAGAACGTCGCCCCGCACCATCGCCTGACGCACACCCGGCCACGGCACCACCCACGACCGCAGGCCCTCCGGATGCACGAGCCCCTCCTCGGTGAGTCGCAGCGCCGGCCGCAGCCACGTGGCGCCGTCGAGCAGGGTGGAGCCGGCGAGGAAGGCCGTCACGGCCACCTCCCACCAGGTGAGGTCGCCCAGCATCCAGAGCAGGACCGGCACGGCGGCCATGCCGGCGACGACCTGCACCGCTGCGACTGCCCTGCGCCAGGCCACTGCGGGGACGGAGATCGGCAGCTGGGGACGGACGCCGGTGCTCGCGACGTGCTCGGCCCCGCCGAACACCTCGGCCCGCAGGAGCGTGAGCTCCTCCTCCGTCGTCGAGCCGGACTCCAGGTCGGCGGGCAACGCTCGGCCGGCCGCGGGGTCGGGCAGGTCGACGACACCGCGCGGCCGCTCTGACAGGGCGGGGCTGAGGATCATCAGCGACCCGAGCAGCAGCGCGCACCGCCCACCGTCCCGGAGGTCACCGAGCAGCACGGCACGGGTCGGCCGCGCCCAGCGCAGGTCCTCGCGTTCCTCCTGGTCGAAGCTCGGCGGGCCGTGCAGCCCGTGCGGCGAGGCGCCCACGTCGGCGTCCTCCCGCGGCACCGCGAGCCGCCCGTCGACGACCGCGAAGACGCGACGGGCCGGGTCGTCGAGGTGAGCCAGCCCCACGAGGTGCTCCCGGTCCGGCACCGGTGCGGCGCACACCTCCACCGCCGGGTGGCTGCCGGAGGTCAGCGCGGTCAGCCCGCGCCGCCGGCCGACGACCTCGATCCCGAGCAGCACCGCGAGGCCGAGCGCCCCAAGGGCCAGGCTCAGCCAGAACGTCTCGTCCCACGGCTCGGCCGTGAGCTCGACCCACTCAGGGTCTGCCGGGTCGGTCCGGACCTCGACGCGCTCGCCGAGCGCACGCTCCTCCAGTGTGTAGAGGTCGCCCCGCAGCCCGCCATCCGGGGTTTCGAGGGTGATGGAGAAGGGGTCCTCGGGATCCACCTCCACCACGGTCGCGGTGGTCACGACCGCCCCCTCCAGTCGCTCCGCATACGTCGAGACCGACCCCACGAGCAGCCCGGCGCACACCACGGCGGCCACCAGCGCGCCCGCTGCGCCCACGGCATACCCCAGCGGCGGCGGCGGCGGGCCCAGCTCCCGCACGGCCCGCCCGACCCAGTCCGGCACGCTCACCGTCCCAGCCGTCAAGCGCAGCTGGGCCGCACGCCGCCGCCGGGTGGACAGGAGGCGGAGCAGGAACACACCGCACAGCACGGCATACCCGACTGCGGCCACCCGTCCCAGCCAGGCGGGGTCCCACAGCATGCTCGCGATGCCGTAGCCCACGCCCAGGAGGAGCGCGACGAGCGGCCATCGCCATAGGAGCACGACAGACCCGACAAGCATCGGCGCGACGACCGAGAACAGCCACGCCGCCTCGCATGGCGCAGCCGAGGTGCACACCATGGGGTCTGTCGCGACGGACGCGGCCACGGTGAGGCCGGCTGCAACCACGACCGTCCACCGGACGACGCGCGGACGAGGTCCGGGCGGGTCGTTCCAGGTGGGGGTGGCCGAGACCGGCAGACCGGGTGGCGTCATCGGCGCGCGCTGTCGTGCATGGCGGGAGTGTATGGACTCGCCTGGCGTGCAGACGTCCCAGCAGCACAGCGTGGTGCTGGTGAACCCTCCCTGCTTCCCGCAGCTCCCAGGCCGGCTGCCGGGCCCTGGCCTGAGACCAGCGGGGTGACCAGGCCTGTTCTCAGGAAGAACGCGCGCACCCCACGGACGGCGTCGACACCAAGGTCCTACGGGGCGGGGTCCTCGGGCGCCGGCTGCTGCGGTGCGTCCTCCAGAGGGGCCTGCTCCTGCGGCGCCTCCTGCTCGTCCGGTGCGTCCTCCTGAGGCGCCTGCTCCTGCGGCACGTCACTGTCCTGGACGTCACCGTCCTGGACGTCACTGTCCTGGACGTCAGCGGGCACAGGCACGTCGAGCTCTACGTCGAGCGACTCCTCCCCGGTGCCGCTCCAGCCGGGGATCGAGGTCCCGACACTCGTGTTGCTCGTGCCGCCCGTATAGGTGGACACCGCGCGCCCGGTCGAGAGCTCGAAGGCCACGATGATGACCATCGCCATCGCGAAGAGCGCAGCGCTGAGGGCCACGATCCGCTTCCAGGGCAGGCCTTGCAGCAGCTGCCCGACGGACCTTCCCTCGGCGCGTCGATCGGTGTGGTCCGCATCCTCGGCGCGCGGGTGTTCCTCGGTCTGCGCGGCTGCCCCTGCCTGAGCCGGCACCAGCTCGCGCACTCGGCTTGGGCGTCGAGCTGCGAAGGCCTGTTCTGCGACGCGGTCCTTTGTCATCGCCAAGTAGTGGGAGTAGACAGCGCCCCCCACCGTGATGCACAAGCTGCCCAGCGCGGCACCCACGAGGGTGCCTGCTGCGCCGAGACTGGACAGGAGCACGGCTGAAGACACAGCACCCAGGGCGCCACCTGCAGAATTGACCCAGTTGATCTGAAGACGGTTCGGTTCACTCACTGTCTCCACTATCCGCCTCTGGGCGTGGCCACCCAAACCGACGCGCCGACATCCCGCCCAGAGGTGACCGACCTCACCGTGACGCGCTCTGGAGGCTCGACGCGCACGCGCCGATATCGTGCCACGATGACCGCTTCTCTGGACCTCACGAGAGAGCAGGTCCTCGCCTTCCGGCGACGCGTGGGCGCGCTGGACCAGCGGCTCGCGTCGGGAGGGTCTTCGCTGCGCCGGGCCGCATGGGCGGGGCTGCAGGACAGCATGCCCCGCGCAGCACTGCTGTCGGTCCATGCCCGGGTGCGGCATACGTCGCCCACCGTCTGGACGGACCCCTCGCTGGTGCAGGTGTGGGGGCCACGGTTCAGCGCCTACGTCGTGTCGAAGCACGACCACGCCGTCTTCACACTGGGCAGGCTGCCCGACGATCCGGCGCGGCGGCGGTTTGCCGAAGACCTCGCAGACCGGTTGGAGAAGCACCTGGACGGACGACGCATGTCCTACCGCGACGCCGGTCGCGCCCTGGGTGTCGACCCCAACCAGCTGCGGTACGCCGCCCCGACCGGCCGCGTCCTGCTCCGGTGGGACGGGGCCGGCCGTCCGCGGATATGGACCGTGGCCCGGCCCGACACCGATCCTGACCAGGCCCGCCTCGAGCTTGCTCGACGCTACCTGCACGTCTTCGCGGCGGGGACGCCAGAGGGCTTCGAGAAATGGGCAGGACTGGCGCGGGGTCGCGCCACACCGGCCTTCGACGCCTTGCGAGGCTCCCTGCTCCCGGTGCGCACTCCGATGGGACCCGGCTGGGTCCTGCGAGCCGACGAGGAGGAGCTGCGCCGGCCCGCGGCAGAGCCCGCGCCCGCCCGGCTCCTGCCCAGCGGCGACGCCTACTACCTCCAGTGGGGCGCCGACCGAGAGCTCCTGGTGCCCGACGGTGCTCGCCGATCGCAGCTGTGGACCTCGCGTGTGTGGCCCGGGGCCGTCCTGGTGGACGGCGAGATCGTCGGCACCTGGAGACGGGCCGCTCACAGTGTGACCCTCACACCGTGGACAGCCCTGCTCCTCAGCGCACGCCAGGCCCTCGAGGCGGAAGCGGCCGCTCTGCCCCTGCCAGACCTCGACCGTCCCATCGCGGTGCGCTGGCAGGAGTGAGTTGTGGTGTCGGGCAAGGTCCAGCCAGCGCGCCCACACCTCGGCAGCTCTAGGGCCGTGGCCCAGGAGGGTCCGGGAGCCCGGTGGGCTCGGACTCCGTGGGAGTGAGCCCTGGGTCCTGGGCTGCGGCCTCACGATCCTGGGTGTCCGGCAGCCGCGGATGGTCGGTGGGGTAGATGCCGACGGCGAAGCCGTACACGGTGTCTCCGGACCGTGGCAGATGGTCGAACTCGCGCACCAGCGCGGCGATGCCGTCCCAGAACTGCGCAGCCCGTTCTTCGGAGAGGCGGGCATGGCGGATGAAGCCCCACAGCCGCCCGTGCAGGAAGGCCGGTGCAGACTCCCGGGCGGCCACGTCGAAGTCGTTGAAGTCCAGCGGCAGCGCCTCTCCGTCGGTGCCGGACTCGACCGAGACGTAGAACATGCGGGCAGTGCGGCCGTAGAAGCGCTCCTCGATCGCGCGCACCCGGCGGGTCCGGACGACACGGACCAAGCCGGCCTCGGCCAGCACCTTGACGTGGTGGGCGACCGTGCTCTTCGGGCGGGCCACCGCCGCGGCCAGCTCGGTCACCGTCGCTGCCCGCTCATGCAGCAGGCCCAGGACCGTCGTCCGGAGAGGGTTGCTCAGGGCGCGGACCTGGGCCGGGGTCGTCAGGGCGAGCCGGTCGGCCAGCTCGTAGTCAGGTGGGGAGGGGTTGCTGGACATCACCTGAACAGACTACTGTCATAGAACGTTCCATTTGGTTGGATCAATCGCGCTGAGAGGGTTGAGAGACGATGGCCGAGGTAGTCCTGTTCCACCACGTCCAGGGGCTGACCACGGGGGTGGTGGCCTTCGCTGACGAGCTCCGTCGGGCAGGCCACAGCGTGGGTATGCCGGACCTCTTCGAGGGGCGCACGTTCGCCACGATCGAGGAGGGCATGGCCTACGCCGGCGAGGTCGGCTTCGAGACCCTTCTGGAGCGTGGCGTGGCTGCCGCTGAGGCCCTGGCCCCCGGGGGTGCGGTCTATGCCGGCTTCTCCCTCGGGGCGATGCCGGCCCAGCAGCTCGCGCAGACGCGAGCCGGCGCGCGTGGCGCGTTGCTGTTCCACGCCTGCCTGCCGGTCTCGGAGTTCGGGCAGCGGTGGCCGGCCGAGGTCCCGGTGCAGGTGCACGGCATGGACGGCGACCCCTACTTCGCCGAAGAAGGGGGTGATCTTGACGCCGCCCGGGAGCTGGCTGCGTCAACCGAGGCCGCCGAGCTCTTCCTCTACCCGGGCCACGAGCACCTGTTCGCCGACTCCTCGCTGCCCTCCTACGACGTGACCGCAGCAGCCCTGCTCACCGAGCGCGTGCTCGGCTTCCTCACGGACCTCTGACCGGAGGAGGCCGGCTCTCCACGCGGTGAAGTACGGGCTCGGCCTCGAACTGGTTCCGCACCCGCCGGGCGCTGCTCGGCGGCGTCGTCGACTGGATCGCCGAGCGCGAGCGGGCCGACTTCGACCCGGCCGCGATCCCTGCGGTCACCGGGCCCGAGGAGCTGATCGAGGGTCTGTGCACCATGGCCGAGCTGCAGACCGTGCCGTTCGCCGCGCGCGCCCGCGCACGCTACGCCCTCTTCGTCGAGCTCGCCGGTGACCCAGAGCTGGGGGAGCCGCTGCGGCGGCAGCGCCGCGAGCTCGAGCAGCGGACCGAGCGCATGGTGGTCGCCGTCGGCATCGCCGACCCCGTGCCGGCGACGAGGGCCCTCATGGCGCTCGCCGACGGACTGCTCCTGCACCGGCTCACCGTCGACCCCACGCTCCACCTGCGCCCCGCGATCGAGCGCGCGGTGCGGGCCCTCGCCGCAGGGTGACCCGAAGCCCGCGCGAACCCGGTCAGCGGGCAGGGTCGACCACACCGGGCGAGCCCCGGGCAGGCGGATCTTCTACGATCGCCCGGTGCACGGTCGCAAACCCCGGACAAGTGACCCGCAGGTCGACACCGCGGCTGCGGTGGCGCTCACCCAGGCGCTGGTGCGCATCCGTTCGGTGCACGAGCCCAGGACAGGCAGCACCGAGGCCGAGGCCGCGGCGCTGGTGGAGCGGCGGATGCGTGACTTCGGCTGGGAGCCCCAGGTCGAGGAGGTCGCGCCTGGCCGGCCCAACGTGGTGGCGGTCATCGAGGGTGGGGGAGGACCCGGGCCGACGCTGATGTTCGAGGGGCACACCGACGTCGTGACCGAGGGCGACCCCGGCACCTGGTCGTTCCACCCCTACGCCGGCGACATCGTCGACGGCCGGCTGCGGGGTCGCGGCAGCGCCGACATGAAGTCGGGCCTGGCCGCGATGCTGTATGCCGCCAAGGCCGTGGTCGACGCCGGCCCGTTCCCCGGGCGGCTGGTGGTGGCGGCGCTGGTCGACGAGGAGGGGCTGATGCTGGGCGCCAAGCACTTCGCCGCGTCCCCGCTGGCGGCGCAGGTCGACGGTGCCATCTGCTGCGAACCCGAAGCCGGGGAGGTGTGCGCGGTGTCCAAAGGCGCGATCCGGCTCACGGTCACCTTCACCGGCGCCATGGCCCACGGCGCGATGCCGCAGCACGGCGCGCAACCCGCTGCCGGTGGCGGCGCGCTACGTGCTCGCCCTGGAGCGGGTGCAGGCCGAGCTGCTGGAGCGGCACGGGGTGCACGAACACCTCGGCGAGGTCTACCTCACACCGACCGTCGTCTCCGGTGGCGATGTCGACCAGATCAACGTGATCCCGGCTCGTGCCGTGGTCTGTCTGGACATCCGGACAGTGCCTGGAGTCGACCATCCCGCTCTCGTCCAGCGCCTCGCCGACCTCGCCACCACCACCGCAGCCGACGCCGGCGTCGACGCCTCGGTCGAGGTGGTCGACGACCGCCCGGCCGTGCAGACCTCGGTGGACCACCCGATGGTCCGGGCGCTCATGGCCGCGCATGAGGACGTCACGGGCGAGCGTGCGGCCTACGGGGGAGTGCCCGGCGCGACCGACGGCACCATCCTGACTGCCTACGCAGGGATCCCCACCGTCGTCTACGGGCCGGGGGGCAAGTGGATCGCGCACCAGGCCGACGAGCGCGTCGAGGTGGCCGAGATCGAGCGCTGCGCGCGGGTCTACGCGCGTGCCGCGCACCGCTACCTGCACTCCAGCGACTGACCCGGACCGGCGGACCTGCCCGCCCCCTGTGCCAGGGTGGCGTCATGGCCACCGTCGGACCGACCAACTCCCTCGTCGACGTCAGCGGCCTGCGCGTCGGGCACCACCAGCGGGTCGGCGACGGGTGGCTGACCGGCACCACCGTCGTCCTGGCGCCTCGAGAGGGTGCCGTGGGTGGTGTCGACGTGCGTGGCGGGGGCCCGGGCACGCGGGAGACCGACCTGCTGGACCCGCGCAACCTCGTGGAGCGCGTGCACGCGGTCACCCTGTCGGGTGGCAGCGCGTTCGGCCTGGCTGCCGCCGACGGGGTGATGAGCGCCCTGTATGCCGACGGCGTCGGGTTTCCCATGGGGGCACCCGGGGAGGTCGTGCCCATCGTGCCCGGTGCGGTGATCTTCGACCTCGGCCGTGGCGGCGACTTCGGGGCCGCCCCGGACGCCTCGTTCGGCGCGGCCGCCTACGCCGCGGCCTCCGACGAGGCGCCGGCGCTGGGCCTCGTCGGCGGTGGCGCGGGCGCGCAGTGCGGGGGGCTCAAGGGCGGGGTCGGCTCGGCCAGTGCCGTGCTGGCCGACGGCACCACCGTCGCGGCCCTGGTGGTGGTCAACGCGGTCGGCTCCGCCGTCGACCCAGCCACCGGTGAGCTGTGGGGGGCGCGACATCTGCTGCCTGAGGACCTGGCCGGCCTGGGGCTGCCGGCATCGGTCGGTGCGGTCGGCAGACCGGACAGCGCGGACCTGCAGTCGGCGCTCGCGGCAGCGCAGGCGGACCCACCCGGCGGAGCCCCCCGGACACTCGCGACGACCATCGGTGTGCTCGCCACCGACGCGACCCTCACGAAGGCTCAGTGCGCGCGCCTGGCCACGAGCGGCCACGACGGCATGGCGCGGGCCATCCATCCGATCCACACCATGTATGACGGGGACACGCTCTTCGGCCTGGCCACCGGCGGCCGAGGGGTGCCGACACCCGAGGCCTTCCACGAGATGCTCACTGCGGCGGCGGAGGTCGTGACCCGGGCGATCGTGCGCGGCATGATGGCTGCGAGCACCGTCACGACCCCGGCGGGCACCTGGCGCTGCTATCCCGATGCCTTCGGCTCGGCGTTCCGCCCGGGGTGAGCACGAGCCGGATCGTGTCGGCCCGGCCTCCTATGCTTCGACGATGAGCGGCGAGACTGACCTGGCCACCCTGATCGCGACGATGGAGCCGAGGGTGCACCCCGCTCACTTCGTCTACTGCACGACGACCCACCTGCCGCCGGGCGTCGACCCGGTCGTGACGGTGCGTGAGAGCGAAGGCCTCACCGTGGTGCTCGAGCAGGCGCAGGCAGACCGTCTCGGCCTGCCCTACGAGTTCGTGGCGGCGATGATCACGCTGCAGGTGCACTCCGCGCTGGAGGCGGTCGGGCTCACGGCGGCCGTGTCCACCGCGCTGACCCGGGCCGGGATCAGCTGCAACGTCGTGGCCGGCTACCACCACGACCACCTGTTCGTGCCGGTGGCCGATGCCCAGGTCGCCGTCGACGTCCTGGGGCGGCTGGCCGCAGGGGCGCCCGCCTGAGCGTGCTCCGCCGGGGGCGAGCACGTCCATATCCTGGGACCGTGACCGACCCCCTGGCGGTGACCTCCGTGCTGGAGGAGGTGCGGCGGCCCGGTGGCCGCCAGGTCGCGCTCATCGTGGCCGAGTCGAGGAGTCCGGGCGTGGTGCTTGCCGACGTCTTCGCAGACTGACGGGCCGCTGCTGCGGGGCGACCTGGCCGATCGCAGCTTCGAGGCTGCCGGATGCTGCCCCGCGGGGTGCGGGACGAGAAGTTTCACCATGCGGTCACCGACCTGCTCTCGGACGGGGCTTCACCTCGGTCGAGGCACTGGTGGAGAGGTTGACGGCTGGCCGCCCTGCATCGAGCCATCCCATGGGTGAGCCATGCCCTCTCTGCCGAGGCTACGCATCTGCCCCCGATGCGGGGGCAGATGCCGCTGTACCCACTGGTCCGCGGCGCTGTGACCGACTCGCGGCCTCGCGACCGATCCGCGCTCCGGTGCACCCCGCCAGCGGTGCACCGGAGCGCGCATCGGTCACGCGCTCGGTCAGCCCTCGGTCACGAGCGTCAGTCAGCGAGGCCGACGCGTGGGCGGGGGTGTGACGGCGCTACCCCCTCTGCAAGAAGGCCGCCCCCGGTGCAGGAGGGCCGCGGCCAGTGCAGGACAGCTGCTCCCGGGCGCTGCTCCCGGGTCCGATGACTGCTGCTCCCGGGTGCGATGACGGCTGCCCCCGCATCGGGGGCAGTGTCGTAGCCTGCGGGAGGGCCAGGTCAGCGCGCTCAGAATGCGTTCCGCGCCGTCGCCATCGGCGACGACCTCTGCCGCATGGGTATGCCGGCACGCATGTTCACCGCGGACAGCCCGCAGCCGTCTACGGCGCGTCGAAAGGACTGCAGACCGTCGTGCTCGAGGGCGAGGCCGTGGGGGCCCAGGCCCTCCGGTTCTGCACCCGCTTCTTCATCCGGTGGCCGCTGACCGCCATCGAGCCGGGCACGGGCAGGCGCCCCGAGCACCCCGTCCGTGGCCTCTTCCTGCTGCTGGGCGCCGACCCGGACTGCTCCTGGGTGGCGGACATCCGGCTCGACGGCATACCGCCGGCCTCCCTGGCCACCAGCTGTCCGGGCATCTTCGCCGTGGGCGACGTGTGGGCCGGTCGATCAAGCCGCCGCCGTGCGCGACAGGGGATCGACCGAGGCGGACCTCGGCAGCTAGATTCTGACCAGCGTCCATCCGCGGGTCGCCCCGCGGGACAACGGAGGAGCGAGTGATGGGCCAACACGTGAAGGTGCAACAGCTCCCCGGCATCGGGGTGCGCTACGACCTGGCCGGGTCGCGGGTGCCGCAGCGGGTGTCCGTGGTCGTCTTCAAGGACGGGCACCGCGAGCTCTACGCCTTCGAAGAAGGCGGCAGCGACCCGGCAGCGGTCATCGAGCTCAGCGAGGAGCACGCACGCCTGCTCGGGGCGGTGCTCAGCGGCTCCTACGTCGTGGACTAGCAGGCCCCCGGATGCACGTCCCCGCAGCGGACGCGGTCGTCGGGTCGGTCGCCGGCGTGCCCTTCAACGAGCTGATGGCGGTCGGCGGGCTCCTGCTGGTCGCCGCACTGCTGGCCCGGGTGGGACGCCGGTTCGGCCTGCCCACGATCCCGTTCTTCATGGCCGCCGGCATCCTGCTCGGCCCGGGCACGCCGGGGCCGGTGCTCTTCGAGGACCCCGTCGAGCTCGAGCTCCTCGCCGCGCTGGGTCTGATCCTGCTGCTGTTCCACCTCGGCGTGGACTTCCCGCTGGAGCAGGTGGTGGCCTCCGGCCGCCGGTTGCTCCTGGCAGCCGGGGTCTACATCGGGCTCAACGTGACCGGCGGCTTCGTGCTCGGCTACCTGCTGGGCTGGGGTGTGCCGGAGGCCCTGGTCATCGCCGGTGCCCTGGGCATCTCCTCGAGCGCGATCGTGACCAAGCTGCTCATCGAGCTGCGCCGGCTCACCAATGCCGAGACGCCGCTGGTCCTGGGGATCATCGTGGTCGAGGACATCTTCCTCGCGCTCTATCTGGCGCTGCTGGCGCCGGTGCTGGGCGACGCGGAGGGCCCGGCCGCGCTCCTGCTCGACCTGGCCGTGAGCTTCGGATTCCTGCTGGTGCTGCTGGTGCTCGCACGCTTCGGGGCCCGCCTGGTGACCGCACTGCTGCGCAGCGAGGAGGAGGAGCTGCTCACGATCGCCGTGCTCGGGCTGCTGCTGCTGGTCGCCGGCACCTCCGAGGAGCTGGGGGTCTCGGACGCCATCGGGGCGCTGATGCTCGGGTTGGTCGTGTCGCGGACCTCGCTGCGAGGGCGGGTGGAGCGCGTCGTGCTGCCGCTGCGCGACGCGTTCGCCGCAGTCTTCTTCATCGCCTTCGGCCTGAGCATCGACGTCGGCGACCTCGGTGCGGTGGCCGGGCCGGCCGTGCTCGCGGTGCTGCTGACCGTGCTGCTCAACCTGGTGGCCGGCATCGTCGCGGCCCGCATGTACCACCTCAACCAGCGGGCCGCCGCCAACATCGGGCTGACCCTGCTGGGGCGTGGGGAGTTCTCGCTGATCCTGGCCACGCTGGCGATCGCCGCGGGTCTCGACGGGCGGGTCGGCTCCCTGGTCGCGCTCTACGTCCTCATCCTGGCGATCGTGAGCCCGCTCGCCGCCAGCAACGCACAGTATGTCGCCCGCTACCTGCCGGACCGGCTCTTCCGTGGCGACTTCACCTATGTCCGAGAGGAGACGACCGGCACCATGTGTGAGCACCTTGACCTGATCCGGACGACCACCCCCCACACCGCCGACGGCTGCGAGGAGTGCCTGGCCATGGGCAGCACCTGGGTGCACCTGCGGCTGTGCTCCACCTGCGGCCACGTCGGCTGCTGTGACGACTCACAGCACCGGCACGCCAGCGCCCACTTCCAGGAGTCCGGGCACCCCATCGTCGAGTCCTTCGAGCCGCGGGAGAGGTGGCGATGGTGCTACCTCGACGAGCAGCTGGTCACCGGTGGCCCCCCGGCCCGGCTGGACGGCGGCATCCCGGAGGAGTCCGGCCCGGAGCAGACCGACCGGGTCTGACTCACGGAGCAGGACGACGGCCGCCGCGCCGGCCCTACCGGGCGGTGAGGACGACCGGACCGTCGTCGGTGATGGCGACCGTGTGCTCGCAGTGCGCGGTGCGGCTGCCGTCGGCGCTGCGCAGCGTCCAGCCGTCGTCGTCCACCACGAGCTCGTCGGTGCCGGCCATCAGCCACGGCTCGATCGCGAGCACCAGACCGGCCCGCAGCGGCAGCCCGCGGTGCGGGCGTCCGTCGTTGGGCAGGTGCGGCTCCTCGTGCATCGTCCGGCCGACGCCGTGACCCCCGAAGTCGGTGTTGACACCGAACCCGGCCTGCCGGGCCACCGCCCCGATGGTGGCCGAGATGTCACCGGTCCGGTTGCCGACCACGGCGACCTCGATGGCCGCCTCCAGCGCGTCCCGCGTGGTGTCGATGAGCAGCCGGTCCTCTGCGGTGCCGTCGCCCCCCACCACGAAGCTCACCGCGGAGTCGGCGACCCAGCCGTCGACCGAGACGGCGAAGTCGAGCGTCAGGAGGTCACCCGCGGCCAGGACGTAGTCGTGCGGGAGGCCGTGCAGCACCGCGTCGTTGACCGAGGTGCAGATGACCTTCCCGAAAGGCCCACGACCGAACGCCGGAGCGTAGTCCACATAGCAGGAGACCGCGCCCCGCTGCCGGATCATCCGGTGCGCCCGAGCATCGACGTCCAGCAGGTTGGTGCCCGGTGTCACCTCGTCCTGCAGGGTGGCCAGCACCTCGGCGACGAACTGGCCTGCCGGACGCATCTGTTCGATCTCGGCCGGGGTCCGTAGCTCGATCACCAGGCGATTCTAAGCCGGGGGCCTTCGCGCACCCCTGCTCCGCCCCTCCGGGCCGAGCGGCGGGTGCCCGGGACGGCGAGGCACACTGGCAGGTGTGGAGCGGATGCGGCGAGCACAGTGGTTCCCCCGCCGCCACCTGATGTGGATCGCCAACGCGGTGCTCGGCCTGGGCTGGGGGCTGGTCTCCGTCGTCGTCGCGGTGACCATGGGCGCCTGGCTGTGGGCGTTGCTCGGGGTGCTGGTCGCCGCGCTGTTCCTCGGGGTGTTCGTCTGGGTGGGCCGTTCCCGCTACATCGCCCGCCCGGCGGATCTGGTGCTGCTCAGCCCGTTGCCCCGACGGCCGCGCCACATCGCCTGGGACCGCATCGCCTGGATCGAGTCCGGCTCCCCGGACCGGTCCGAGCCACCGCGCCTGGTCCTCGCGCTGACCGACGGCGAGCTGGTCGACCTGGTGGCGTTCCGGGGTGCGGAGCGCGACCTGCGGCGCTGGCATACGCAGGCCAGAGGTGAAGGGTGAGGTGAGCGGTGGCGACGACTATGCTGACGCGGCTATGAGCGACCACGTCCCCAGCAACCGGCCCACCGGTCGCGACTTCGTCCTGACGGTGTCCTGTCCCGACCGGGTCGGCATCGTGCACGCCGTCTCGGGTGCCATGCTGCGCGAGCAGCTCACGATCCTGGACAGCCAGCAGTTCGGCGACCCGGTCTCCGGGGAGTTCCACCTGCGGATGCACCTGCTGCGAGAGGGGGAGGCGCCGCTCGACGTCGAGGCGCTAAGGGCCACGTTCGCGCCGGTCGCCGCCGAGTTCGACATGCAGTGGCAGGTGCACGACATGGCTCAGCCGCACCGCGTCCTGGTGATGGTCAGCCGCATGGGGCACTGCCTCAACGACCTGCTCTTCCGGGTGCGCACCGGACAGCTGCCGATCCAGATCCCGGTCATCGTGTCCAACCACGACGACTTCCGCGCTCTCGCCGAGTGGCACGGCGTCGAGTTCCACCACATCCCCGTCACCAGGGACACCAAACCCGAGGCCGAGGCCCAGCTCAGCGACCTCATCGCAGACCGGGGCATCGACACCGTGGTGCTCGCCCGCTACATGCAGGTGCTGTCCGAGCGCCTGTGCGCCGACATGCCGGGCCGGATCATCAACATCCACCACTCCCTGCTGCCCAGCTTCAAGGGCGCCAAGCCCTACACCCAGGCGCACGACCGTGGGGTGAAGGTCATCGGCGCCACCGCCCACTACGTCACCGCTGACCTGGACGAGGGGCCGATCATCGAGCAGGACTTCCGGCGGGTCACGCACCGGATGGCTCCGGCGGAGCTGGCGCGGGTGGGGCAGGAGCTCGAGGCCATGGCGCTGTCGCGGGCCGTGCGCTGGCACGCCGAGCACCGCATCATCCTGCGCGGCTCGCGCACCGTCGTCTTCGACTAGGGCCGCTGAGGTCTCCCTGCTCAGCCGGGCTTGGCTACCCCGGTGTAGGTGCCGCCGACCGCGACCTGCGCGTCGGCTCGCAGCACGGCGCGCGCGGTGCCGGCATCGAGGATGACCGTAGCGTCGATGCCACCACCGACCCGGGTGACGCCCGCATAGCTGAGCTCTCCACTTGCCGGCGTGCCGTCCACCGCACCGGTGAACTCGCCCTCGAAACGGAAGACGTCGAAGAAGCTCCCCGGTGGGAGGGCCAGTGCCTCCGCGCAGGGCGCGAAGATCACTGCCGTGGTCGTGCCGGTCGCCGTCCCCTCGACCGTCCCGCTGAAGGTCAGGGTGCCGTCGACGGTGAACTCGCACTTGTTGCCGCGCACGTCCTCGGCCAGCAGGGACTCGAAGTCGACGGTGGCGCCGAACGTCCCGGAGGCTCCGCTCGCCGGGCCCGGCGGCGCGGGAACGGCATGGGCCGGGACGCCGGCGCTGACCGAGGCGGTCAGCACCAGCGCGGTTGCGGCACACCCACGGACCAGGGAGGCGAACATGCCGGGTCTCCTCTCGGGCTACGGGGCCCCCGGCGTCGTCCACCGGGGCACTCGGGTCATCCACCCCGAGTGTGGCAGCGTCCGGTGCGCAACAACAGGCCTTGGCAGAGACGGTGATGCGACATCGCCTCGGCGACCGTCGGCGGGACACGAGGCAGGGCAGACTGGGCCCGACACGCTCGACGACGAGGAGGCCCCATGGACTACGCGCAGATGTTCCGACTCGACGGCCGGCACGCCGTCGTCCTGGGATGCGGAGGCATCGGCCACGAGATCGCCGCCGGGCTGGCTGCGCAGGGCGCCCGCGTCTCCTGCCTGGACAAGGACCTCGAGATCGCCCGGTCGGCCACTGACCACGCCCACACCACCGCCCCGGGTGAGCACACGGCATACGCGGTGGACGTGCTGGACCCTGTCGCCCTCGGCGAGGCGGCCAGGGCGCTCGGCGACGTCGACGTCCTGGTGCTGACGGTGGGGCGCAACGTGCGCAAGCGGCTGCTCGACTACTCGCTCGAGGAGTTCGCCGCGGTCATCGGGCTCAACCTGGGGGGCACGTTCAACGCCATGCAGGCCTTCGCCCCCGGCATGGCCGAGCGGGGGCGGGGGTCGATCGTCGCGCTGGGCTCGATCCGCTCAGTCACGGTCGAGCCGGGTCAGGGCGTGTATGCCGCGACGAAGGCGGGGATGCTGCAGCTCGTGCGCACGCTGGCTGCCGAGCTCGGCCCGCAGGGCGTGCGGGTCAACACCGTCGCCCCCGGGGTCGTCGACACACCGCTCACCGCGCAGATCCAGCAGGACCCCGAGTGGGCGCAGGCCTACGCCAGCAAGAGCGCCCTCGGCCGTTGGGCGCAGCCCTCGGAGATGGTCGGCGCCGTGCTCTATCTCGCCTCCGACGCCAGCACCTTCGTGACCGGGTCGCAGGTCGTCGTCGACGGGGGCTGGACCGCCATCGACGGCCGCTTCACGCCTCCGACGCCCTCATGAGCAGCGCCCTGGTCGAGGTCCGGGTCAGCGTCCCCGACGAGGACACCGGGCTGGCTCTTGCGCAGGCCCTCGTCGAGGCCGGGGCAGCGGCCTGTGTGCAGTGCCTCGGCCCGGTGACCTCGGTCTACCGCTGGGAGGGTGTGGTGCAGGTGGAGCGGGAGTGGCTGCTGCTCGCCAAGACCACCGAGGCCGCGCTGCCGTCTGTGCAGGAGGTCGTGGTCGCCGGCCACCCCTACGACGTGCCGGAGATCCTGGCGGTGCCGGTCATACAGGCACTGGAGCCGTATGCCGAGTGGGTGCGTGCGCAGGTCGCTGAGCAGTGATGATGTGGGCCATGAGGCCGGTGGAGCGGGCGACGAGAATCGAACTCGCGTATTCAGCTTGGGAAGCTGATGTTCTACCATTGAACTACGCCCGCGAGGCGTGCCACGGAAGTGTAACCGACCGCCTGGGCCCTCCGGAATCTGCCCGTTAGTCTGGCCCGGTGCTGCTCTCCGACCGCGACATCCGCGCGCAGATCGACAGTGGGCGCGTGCGCCTGGAGCCCTGGGACCCGGAGATGGTCCAGCCCTCCAGCGTCGACGTCAGGCTGGACCGCTACTTCCGGCTCTTCGACAACCACAAGTACCCGGTGATCGACCCCGCTCTGGACCAGCCGGACCTGACCAGGCTGGTCGAGGTCGAGGGGGGCGAGAGCTTCGTGCTGCACCCGGGGGAGTTCGTGCTGGGCTCGACGTACGAGCAGGTCACGCTGCCCGACGACGTCGCGGCTCGGGTCGAGGGCAAGTCGTCGCTGGGTCGCCTGGGCCTGCTCACACACGCCACCGCGGGCTTCGTCGACCCCGGTTTCACCGGGCACGTGACCTTGGAGCTGAGCAACGTCGCAACCCTGCCCATCGTGCTGCACCCGGGCATGAAGATCGGGCAGCTGTGCTTCTTCCAGCTCTCCTCGGCCAGCGAGCACCCTTACGGCACCCAGGCCAAGGGTTCGCACTACCAGGGCCAGCGGGGGCCGACCGCCAGCCGCTCCTGGTCCAACTTCCACCGCACCCACATCTGAGCCGTCGGCCGGGCCCGGCCGCGAGGTGTCCGGCACTCCGGTCGGGCGGTATGACGTGGGTGCAGGCTAGGGTCTTTGCGCATGATCCGTTTCGAGGGCGTGACCAAGCGTTTTCCCGACGGGACGGTCGCTGTCGACGACCTGTCGTTCGAGGCCCCCGCGGGCAAGATCACCGTGCTGGTGGGGCCGTCGGGGTGTGGCAAGACCACGTCCCTGCGGATGATCAACCGGATGATCGAGCCCAGCGAGGGTCGGATCCTCATCGACGGGCGCGACACCGCCTCGCTGCCCCCGGCCGAGCTGCGGCGCGGCATCGGCTATGTCATCCAGCACGCCGGGCTGTTCCCGCACCGCACCGTCCTGGCCAACGTGATGACCGTGCCGTCGTTGTTGAAGTGGGACAAAGAGAGGGCGAAGGCCAGGGCGAGGGAGGTGCTCGAGCTGGTCGGGCTGGGCGGCGACTACGCCCAGCGCTACCCAGGCCAGCTCTCCGGAGGTCAGCAACAGCGCGTGGGCGTCGCCCGCGCCTTGGCCGGCGACCCGAAGGTGATGCTCATGGACGAGCCCTTCAGTGCCATCGACCCCGTCGTGCGAGAGGTCCTGCAGGACGAGTTCCTCAACCTGCAGGAGTCCCTCGGCACCACGATCGTGCTGGTGACCCACGACATCGACGAGGCGATCAAGCTGGGCGACCGCATCGCGGTGCTGCGCCAAGGCGGCATCCTGGCGCAGTTCTCCTCGCCCGACGACCTGCTCGCCCACCCGGCCGACGACTTCGTCGCCTCCTTCGTCGGCCGTGACCGCGGCTACCGTGCGCTGAGCTTCAAACAGTCCGAGGTCCCGATCCACCCAGAGACGGCGGTGCGACTGGGCGACAGCCTCGGCGCCGGTGAGGAGTGGCGCCTGGTCGTCGACGACGCCGGAGCGCCGTTGGGCTGGGTGCACGCCAACGACGTGTCCGGGGCGCTGAGCGCCTCGGACCTGCAGCTCGGCGGCACCCTGGCCTCACTGGGAGGATCGCTGCGTGGCTACCTCGACGCAGCGCTGTCGTCACCGAGCGGCCGGGGCGTGGTGGTCGACGGCAGCACCCTGGCCGGCACCGTGCGACCCGACGAGGTGCTGCGGGTCATCCAGGCGGCGCCACGCCCGACGGGGGAGACCATCGTGACGAGCGGGGAGCCTGAGTGAGCCTCTGGGGTGTGCCGCTCGGGGAGGTGTGGGGTCTGACCCTGGACCACATCTACCTGGCCGGCCTGCCGCTGGTCATCGGGCTGCTGCTGGCGATCCCGCTGGGGTGGCTGGCGCTGCGGCGACGGTGGCTCTACGCCCCGCTGATCGCCGGCACCGGGCTGCTCTACACGATCCCCTCGCTGGCCCTGTTCATCCTGCTGCCGGGCATCCTGGGCACCCAGATCCTCGACCCGGTCAACGTGCTGGTCGCGATGACCCTCTACACGATCGCGCTGCTCACCCGCACCGTGGCCGACGGGCTGGCCTCGGTGCCCGACCACGTGCGGCAGGCGGCGACGGCCATGGGCTACTCCCCGGTGCGGCGCCTCGTCTCCGTCGAGCTCCCGCTGGCCGTCCCGGTGATCTCGGCCGGCCTGCGGGTGGCGGCGGTGAGCAACGTGTCGATCGTCTCGGTCGCCGCGCTGGTGGGGGTGTCCCAGCTCGGCATCCTGTTCACCGACGGTTTCAACCGCAACGCGATGGGGCCGATCGTGGTCGGTGTCCTGGCCTGCGTGCTGCTGGCCGTCGTGTTCGACGTCGTCATCCTGGCGGTGACCAGGGCCGTGACCCCGTGGCAGACAGCCGGGAGGAGCGCATGATCCCCTCGATCGGCGAATGGCTGACCGACCCGGCCAACTGGTCGGGCGACCGAGGCATCTGGGCGCAGCTGCTCACCCACCTGCAGCTGTCCCTGCTGGCCCTGTTTCTGGCGGCCGTCATCGCCGTGCCGCTGGGGCTCTACATCGGCCACACCGGACGTGGACGGGTGGTGGCGGTCAACCTCGCGGGAGGTTTCCGGGCCATCCCCTCGCTGGGGGTGCTGTTCATCGCGGTGCTGCTGCTGCTGCCGCGCCTGTCCGGGGAGGCGGCCTTCGTGGTGCCGAGCATCATCGTGCTCGTCATCCTGGCGGTCCCTCCGATCCTCTCCGGGGTGTATGCCGGGGTGCAGCAGGTCGACCCCGCTGCCCGGGACGCCGCCCGCGGGATGGGCATGACCGGCTCGCAGGTGCTGGCCCGGGTCGAGGTCCCCTGCGCGATGCCGCTGATCTTCTCCGGGCTGCGCTCGGCGATGCTCCAGATCATCGCCACCGCCACCATCGCGGCCGTGGTCGGGCTCGGCGGGCTGGGCCGATTCCTGATCGACGGACAGGCCACCAGGGACTACGCCGAGATGGCCGGCGGCGCGCTGCTGGTGGCCGGACTCGCACTCACCGTCGACTTCGTGTTTGGCTTGGCCCAGCGACTCGTCGTGTCGCCAGGCCTGGACAGCGTCGACTAGGCCTCTACCTCACCTCCCGGAGGACCTCATGACCCGCACGACTGCTCTGGCACTAGCCCTGGTGACGGGCCTCACGCTGTCCGCCTGCGGTGGCAGCGACGACCCCTTGGACACCTCCGACCCAGGCTCCGAGGACACCGCCGCGACCGGTGATGCCGGGGCCGTGACCGTCGGTTCGGCCAACTTCCCCGGCAACGTGCTCCTCGCCGAGATGTATGCCGCGGTGCTCGCCGACGCCGGGGTCGAGGTCGACACCCGCCTCAACATCGGCAACCGCGAGACCTACATCGCCGGCATCCAGGACGGCTCGATCGACCTCATCCCGGAGTACACCGGCGCCCTGACCCTCTACCTCACCGGTGACTTCGAGGCCGGCGACCCCGATGCGGTCTACGCCGAGCTGCAGGGGGCCCTCCCTGAGGCCCTCACCGTGCTCGAGCCCTCCGACGCCGAGGACAAGGACGCCGTCGTGGTCACCCGCGAGACGGCGCAGGAGTACGGCCTGACCTCGATCGCCGACCTCGAGCCCGTCGCCGGCGAGCTGGTGCTCGGAGGCCCACCCGAGTGGGAGGAGCGCTTCAGCGGCGTCCCGGGGCTGCGCGACGTCTATGGCCTGCAGTTCTCCGCCTTCCGTCCGCTGGCGGCCGGCTCCAACCTGACTGCCCAGTCCCTGGTCAACGGCCAGATCGACGCGGCCAACATCTTCACCACCGACCCGGCCATCCCCGAGAACGACTTCGTCGTCCTGGAGGACCCTGAGAACCTCTTCGTCGCCCAGAACGTCGTCCCTCTCATCCGCGTGGACGCGGTCAACGACACGATCGCCGAGGCTCTCAACGAGTTCTCGGCCTCGCTGACGACCGAGGACCTGACTGCCGCCCTGTCCCAGGTCGTCGTCGACGGCGCCAACCCCGCGGACGTCGCCCGGGAGTACGTCGACAGCCTCTGAGCCGTTGCCAGGGGTGACGCCCCCGCGTCACCCCTGGCACCACGGGCGGATGGGTAACCCCTGCCAGCGTCGGTCAGCGACGCACAGCGGCCAGCAGCATCTGCGCCACGTCGACCACCTCGACCTCCTGACGGGCGCCGACCCCGTCGGTGCCGTCACCTTCTCCCTGCTTCTGAGCCAGGCCGTCGGAGAGCATGACCCGGCAGAACGGGCAGCCGATCGCGATCCGGTCGGCACCGGTGGCCAAGGCCTCCTCGGTGCGGTTCAGGTTGATCCGGGTGCCGAGCTTCTCCTCCATCCACATGCGTGCGCCCCCGGCGCCGCAGCAGAACGAGGTTTGACCGTGCCGCGGCATCTCCCGCATCTCGACACCCGGCAGCGCGCCCAGCAGCTCGCGGGGTGGGGCGTACACCCCGTTGTGCCGACCCAGGTAGCACGGGTCGTGGTAGGTCACCGTCTCCCCGGTCGAGGCGGCACCGGCGCTGTCCGCATCCTCGGGTCGCGCCACCGGGGTCAGCCTCTTCTCGCGCACCAGCCGGTTGAGCAGCTGGGTGTGGTGCACGACCTCGTAGCGCCCGCCTAGCTGGGGGTACTCGTTCTTGATCGTGTTGAAGCAGTGGGCGCAGGTGACCACGATCTTGGTGGCCTTCAGCTCGTTGAGCACCTCGACGTTCTGCTGGGCCAGCATCTGGAAGAGGAACTCGTTGCCAGCCCGTCGCGCGGGGTCACCGGTGCAGGTCTCGCCGTCCCCCAGCACCGCGAACGTCACGTCGGCCATGTGCAGCAGCTCGGCCACCGCGCGTGTCGTCTTCTTGGCGCGGTCCTCGAAGGCGCCGGCGCACCCCACCCAGAAGAGGTAGTCCATCTCGTCGAGGTCCTCGACGTCGGCGCCGGCGAGGGGCACCTCGAAGTCGAGGTCCTTGGCCCAGTCCATCCGGGCCCGGGCCGACATACCCCACGGGTTCTGCTTGTTCTCCAGGTTCTTGAACAGGCCGCCCAGCTCACTGGGGAAGGCCGACTCGATCAGGGTCTGGTAGCGCCGCATGTCCACGATGGCGTCGACGTGCTCGATGTCCACCGGACACTGTTCGACGCAGGCTCCGCAGGTGGTGCACGACCAGAGCACGTCGGGGTCGATCACCCCACCGCCGCTGGGCACCGTGGGGTCGCCCTCGGTCGGTCCGACCAGTGGCCGCTCGGCCTCGGCCAGTGCTGCCGCCGGCATGCCGTCGCCGGAGCGCGCCTGCTCACTGGCCAGGAGCCATGGGGCCTTCGCGTGGTGATGGTTGCGCAGGGCCATCACCAGCATCTTGGGTGACAGCGGCTTGTCGGTGTGCCAGGCGGGGCACTGCTCCTGGCAGCGGCCGCACTCGGTGCAGGTCGAGAAGTCGAGCAGGCCCTTCCAGGTGAAGTCCTCGACCTTGCCCACACCCAGCGCGGCGTCCTCGTCGAGCTCCTCGATCTCCTCGAAGTCGATGGGCTTGCCCCCGATCATGATCGGCTGGACGGGGCCGAGGGCCGTGGAGCCGTCGGGATGACGCTTGAGCCAGATGTTGGGGAAGGCCAGGAACCGGTGCCACGCCACACCCATCGTCGGCGTCACCGCGATCGTGATGAGCCAGGCCATCGAGATGAGGATCTTCAGGAGTGCCACGACGACGATCCAGCTCTCCAAGGCCCCGACGGACAGGCCACCCAGCATGCCACCGAGCCACGATGTCAGCGGGAAGGTGACCCAGGTCGCCCAGGCCTCGCCCTCGGCTCGGCCCAGGGCGTACTCCAGCGACCGCAGGGCCACGATGCAGACCCCCACGCCCAGGATCACGGCCTCCACGACATACGCCTGCCAGAAGGTGGAGCCCCAGAAGCGACTCCGCCGCCCGCCGCCGCGAGGGTGCTCGCGTTGCCGCACCACGATGAGCGCGACGATGCCGACGACGGCTCCCCAGCCGAGCAGCTCGAAGAGCCAGGCCAGCGGCGCGAAGTGCGCCAGACCCCACAGGTCGAAGTGCGGGTCGAAGAGCTGCCCGTAGGCGTTGACCAGGGTCAGGAACAGGACCCCGAAGGAGACCATGACCACCCAGTGCGCGACGGCCACACCGGGTTTGCGGGCCATCCGCTGGTGACCGAGCACCTCCCGCACGAGCGTCAGGCTGCGCGCGCCGGGCTCGTCGGTGCGACCGGGGGCCGGCTGTCCGGCCGCGAAACGCGCCACGAACGCGGAGATGGTCCTGACGAACAGGGCGACGGCCACGAGGGTGACGCCCAGGCCGACGACGACGGCGGCGACTTGCAGCGGTGACATGCCCGAATCCTACGGACCCCCTGCACCCACGTCATGGGAGCGTATGGCGGGTGCCGCCGGGGCTGGCCGGTGGCACTGCCCAGCCGGTCGGCCCTGGAATAACCGTGCATTGGGTGATGTATTAGTCCCTAGCGCCCCCTGGACCCCGACAAAGGAGACCCCGTGCCCGTCCTCGACGACATCACCCAGGTGATCGGCAAGACCCCGCTCGTCCGCCTCAACCGGCTCACGGAGGGCATCGACGCCGAGGTCATCGTCAAGCTGGAGTCGCAGAACCCCGCAGCCTCGGTCAAGGACCGCATCGGCAACGCCATCATCGACGCAGCCGTGGCCTCGGGTGCACTCCAGCCCGGCGGCACCATCGTCGAAGGCACCTCCGGCAACACCGGCATCGCGCTGGCCATGGTCGGCGCCGCCCGCGGCTTCAAGGTCGTGCTGGCCATGCCGGAGACGATGAGCCTGGAGCGCCGCGCGCTGCTGCGTGCCTACGGTGCCGAGCTGGTCCTCACCCCCGGCCCCGAGGGGATGAAGGGCGCGGTGGCCAAGGCCGACGAGATCGCCGAGCAGACCGGCGCCGTCCGGGCCCGCCAGTTCGCCAACCCGGCCAACGTGGCCGTGCACCGCGCCACCACCGGCCCGGAGGTCTGGGAGGACACCGACGGCACCGTCGACATCTTCGTCGCCGGCGTCGGCACGGGAGGCACCATCACAGGGGCCGGTGGCTTCCTCAAGGAGCAGAACCCCGACATCCGCCTGGTGGTCGTCGAGCCCGCGGACAGCCCGATCCTCACCGGGGGACAGCCCGGCCCGCACAAGATCCAGGGTCTGGGCGCCAACTTCATCCCCGAGATCCTGGACACCGAGCTCTACGACGAGGTCGTCGACGTGGAGCTGGACGACGCCCTGCGCACCGCCAAGGACCTGGCGACCCAGGAGGGCATCCTGTCTGGCATCTCCACGGGGGCTAACGTCTGGGCCGCCCTCCAGGTCGCCAAGCGGCCGGAGAACGCCGGCAAGAAGATCGTGGTCATCGTGTGCGACTTCGGCGAGCGCTACCTGTCGACGGTGCTGTTCCAGGGCCTGACCGACTGATGCTCGCCTCCCTGCGCCGGGGGTGGGCGGGCGTCCGGGAGGACGTCGCGGCGGCCCTGGACCGCGACCCGGCGACCACCAGCGGGCTGGAGATGGTGCTGGCCTCGCCCGGCCTGCACGCGCTCTGGGCACACCGGCTCTCGCACGCCATGTGGCGGCGGGGGGTGCGTCTCCCGGCACGCGTGTTGTCGCAGGTCACGCGATCCGTGACGGGCGTCGAGATCCATCCTGGCGCCCGCATCGGCCGGCGCCTGTTCATCGACCACGGGATGGGTGTGGTCATCGGTGAGACCGCTGAGGTCGGCGACGACGTCATGCTCTACCACGGTGTCACGCTGGGAGGGCGTTCCATGGAGCGGGTGAAGCGCCACCCCACCGTGGGCGACGGCGTCACCATGGGCGCCGGGGCTCGGGTGCTCGGTCCGGTGGTGATCGGCGAGGGGGCCCAGATCGGAGCCAATGCTGTCGTGGTCAAGGACGTCCCCGCGCACGCGGTCGCCATCGGGGTGCCGGCACGCATCCGGCTGCCCCAGCCGCAGGAGGACCCCCTCGAGGCCCTGTACGCCGAGCCGGCCCTCTGGATCTGAGGCTGCCTGAGTCCACCCGCTCCACCGCAGACACCAGACGACCCGCACCCCTGACCGGGGTGCGGGTCGCTGCGTGGTGCGGTCCGGCGTCAGGGCAGCCGGTCGCCACCCGGGCCGAAGCCGGTCTCGTCGACCGTGAGCTGGCCCTCGCCGTCGACCGAACCGGTCTCGTTCTCGTAGGTGCCGTCACGGTCCGTGGTCTCGTGGCCGGAGACCCTCGAGCGGGCCGTCTCAGCGGCATGGCTCGCCTGCTCCTTGGCCTTACCGGCCAGCACGGGAGCCTGCTCCTTGACCTCCTCGACCTTGCTCTGCACCCGCGGGTCGGACCAGACCTTGCCGGCCTGGTCGGCGAGCTGCTCGTAGCGTTCCCGCCCGGCCTTGGCACCGAGGATGTAGCCGATGCCGACCCCGATCAGCAGTGTGAGCTTGCGCATGGTGACTCCTATCGTCGTCCATCGGTATTCCCCCGCAGCCTAGCCAGACAACCGCACGGCAGCACACCGAGTGGCCGGCCAGGGTGGTGTCCGCAGGTCACGAGGGGCGGAGGGTGTGGGATTCGAACCCACGGACGTTTCCGTCGGGCGCTTTCAAGGCGCCTGCACTCGGCCACTATGCGAACCCTCCAGGCCGCGCCTGAGGCGCGGACACGGCGACCATCATCGCACCCGCCACAGCGTGGCGCGGAGGGACATCCCTGCTACGGTTGTGGCGGTTGTAGTTGCAGTTCCTCGCAGTGAAGTACGATCCGGCCGCGGCCGGGCACGTCAGCACCAACCGGGCATGTCCCGGCGAGTGGGGGGTTTCACCTCAGCCCGCCTCCCACGCCCTGTGGGAGGAAGCATTCGCACAGCAGAAAGAGATCTCCCATGGCACAGGGAACCGTGAAGTGGTTCAACGCGGAGAAGGGCTTCGGCTTCATCGCGCAGGACGGCGGAGGCCCGGACGTGTTCGTCCACTACTCGGCGATCGAGAGCAACGGCTACAAGTCCCTCGACGAGGCGCAGCGCGTCGAGTTCGAGGTCACGCAGTCCCCCAAGGGACCGCAGGCTGACGCCGTCCGCCCCCTCTGAGAGGACTGCGACTCCCGGCGAGTCTCAGCAGACAGGCCCCCCGGATCCCTACGGATCCGGGGGGCCTGTTCGTCGTGCCGGCACCGGCTCGGTATGCCGTCAGCAGACGACGCCGATGTCCTCCAGCTCGTCCTCGGTCGGGGTGGCCGGAGCCTCCTCGTCGGTGGTGGTCTCGGTCGGCGCGTCCACCACCGGGGGCTCGGAGTCGGTCGTAGTCGGCTCGGCCGGCTCGGCGGTGGGGCTGGGCGCAGGAGCCGGGTTGATGGCCTCCTGGACCTCGGCCTGGATCGCCTCGAAGTCAGGGTCCACCACGTCCACGTTCTTGACGGTGAACGGCAGGCTCTGGATGTTGCCGTCCTGGACACGCAGCACCAGGTCGGCCCAGGCCGGCAGCTCGTCCTGGGCGACGTCGACGCGCACGTTGTCGCCGGCTACCCCCACGACCTGCGGGTAGCGCTGGATCATCGTCAGCGGGTTGACCTGGTCGATGACCGCAGCCACGACACAGCGCTGACGCCGCATCCGGCTGAAGTCGTCGGTGGTGATCCGCGACCGGGAATACCACATGGCCTGGTAGCCGTTGAGGTGCTGCTCGCCGACCTCGAGCCATCCCGACTCGCTGCCCGGCACCAGCATGGGGGCACCGTTGGCGTCCGTGGTGGTGCGCCCGCCCATCGGCAGCCGCTCCTGGACGTTGATGTCGACACCACCCATGGCGTCGATGAGGTCCTGGAAGCCTTCGAGGTTGACCAGCACGGAGTAGTCGATGGGCAGACCCAGCACCTCGCCGATGACGTCCTGGGTGGCGCGCAGGCCGGGGTTCTCGATGTCGGTGTAGAGCTCGGGGTTGTTCTCGGCGTGCACCTGGGCCTCGGTCCAGATGCCGTTCATCAGGCACGCGTCACCGCAGTTGTAGCCCTCCGGCCACGCCTGGCTGAGCGGGTTGCTCTCCGGGATGGGCACCATCTCGAGGTTGCGGGGGATGCCGAACAGCACGGTGTCACCGGTCACGGTGTTGATGCTGGCGACCATCATGGAGTCGGTGCGCACGCCCTCGCGCTCGTCGGCAGCATCGGAGCCGAGCATCAGCACGTTGACCCGGGGGATGCCCCCCCAGGGGTCGCTGCTGTTCAGGTCGGGGCCGGCCAGCGAGGAGCCGCCCCCGTCGCCCGACTCGTCGCGACCCACGAAGATCTGGTCGACGGCGTCGGAGTGGGCGTCGATGTAGCGCAGCCCCATCGCGGCCGGGGCGGCCAGCAGCGCACACATGAGGCCGGTGAAGACGGTGAGACCCAGCCGTTGACCACCGGTCATCCGGCGCGGGCGGGTCAGCAGCGCGGTCATCGCCACCGAGGCCATCCAGACGAGGACCAGGCCGGCGGCGACGATGCCGACCGTCTGCAGCAGGTCGGGCCGGGCACCCAGCCCGAGCACGGTCTCCTCGAGGCCGTTGGTGAGGGTCCACAGCCCCACCCCGACCAGGATGAACAGGGCCAGAGCAAGCAGCACCACCCCCAGCCGACGGCGCCGCGTCTGGGTCAGGCCCAGACCGGGGAGCAGCGTCCCCAGCGCGGTCAGGGTGTAGGCGCGTCGCATCTGAGCCGCTCTCGTCGTCGTGGACACCGGGGGCTCGGCGGCCCGGTGCTGCCGCTGCCGGTGCTCACGGCGGGTCTGCGGAAAGTCGTACCCGTCACCCCACTCCCACTGGTCGCCGACATCGCCGTGGCGCGGAGGCTGTGGCATCGAGGCGACCTTTCGGGCAGGGGGGCATGACGCATTGTGCCGTATGGAGAACGTACGACAGGCCAGGATAGTGCGCTTGTTTGGAGAACCCTGGACGTCGCAGGTAGCCTGATCGCCGTCCCGAGGCCGGTCCACCGTGTCCTGAGCTCGGGCCGTGGCATGGAGGCGTCGCCTAGTCTGGTCTATGGCGCCCGCCTGCTAAGCGGGTTTGGGGCTACAACCCCATCGAGGGTTCAAATCCCTCCGCCTCCGCCGATGTCGAAGCCCCCGGACCTGCCTGGCCGGGGGCTTCGTCGTGGGCGGCAGGTCGAGCGGGGCACAGATGCTCGACCTGGGCGCGGCTACGGGGGCCAGGCACGGGATATACGTCGTGCCCGGGTCGAAGATCTGCGCCCTGGGGTCGCCGGGAACGCCCTCAGCCGGTCGGCTCCTGCGTCGGCTGCTCTTCGGAGTCCTGGTCCGTCGCGTCACCCTCGGGTGAGGCGTCCTGCTCGTCAGCAGCCTCGTCGGCCTGCTCCACGTCCTCCAGGCCGATGTCGCGGATCCGCTCGTCGATGGAGTCGACGATCTGGCTGATGTCGTCGACGCCCGGCGGCAGGGGTTCGGTGGCAAGGATCCCGGTGTCCGGGGCGCCCTCGGGGCTGTTGTGCGGGCCTTCGATGCCCATGGTGGTCTCCTTCACGGTGTGCGCCGGGCCTCCCTTCAGCTGCCCAGCCGTTGCTCCAGTGTCTCCAACTCGACCGCCATCTGCTCGGGGAGGGACTCCCCGAACTTGTCGAACCACTCCCGGATCAACGGCAGCTCCTCGCGCCACTCCTCGACGTCGAAGGCCAGCGCAGCCGCCACCTGCTCCGGCGTCATGTCCAGGCCCGTGATGTCGATGTCGTCGGCGTGCGGGATCAGGCCGACCGGCGACTCGTCGGCGCCGACGGTGCCTTCGAGGCGGTCGACGACCCACTTCAGGACCCGGGTGTTCTCACCGAACCCCGGCCACAGGAAGGACCCGGAGCCGCCGTCGGACTTCCGGAACCAGTTGACCAGGAAGATCTTCGGCAGCCGGGACTCGTCGGCCTGCTTGCCGATCGAGAGCCAGTGGTCCAGGTAGTGGCCGGCGTTGTAGCCGATGAAGGGCAGCATGGCCATCGGGTCCCGACGCACCACCCCGACCTGGCCCGTGGCAGCCGCGGTGGTCTCCGAGGAGAGGGTCGCGCCCATGAAGGTGCCGTGCTGCCAGTCGCGCGCCTGGGTCACGAGCGGCACCGTCGTCTTGCGCCGCCCCCCGAAGAGGATCGCCGAGATGGGAACGCCGCGGGGGTCGTAGTACTCCGGGGCCAGCGTCGGCAGCTGCTCGATCGGGGTGCAGAACCGGCTGTTGGGGTGCGAGCTGGGTGAGTCCGACTCAGGGGCCCAGTCGTTGCCGTGCCAGTCGATGAGGTGCTCGGGAGCCTCCTCGGTCATGTCCCTCCCACCAGACACCCCCCTCGTCGGTGCGGGCGACGTTGGTGAAGACCGAGTGACCGCGCTCGATGGTGCGCATCGCGTTGGGGTTGGTGCCCCAGCCCGTGCCCGGCGCGACGCCGAAGAGGCCGAACTCGGGGTTGACGGCATACAGGCGGCCGTCCTCACCGAAGCGCATCCAGGAGATGTCGTCACCGACCGTCTCGGCCTTCCAGCCCTCGAGCGTGGGCGAGAGCATGGCCAGGTTGGTCTTGCCGCAGGCCGAGGGGAAGGCGGCTGCGACGTAGTGGACCGAGCCCTGCGGCGAGGTGAGCTTGAGGATGAGCATGTGCTCGGCCATCCACCCCTCGTCGCGACCGATCACCGAGGCGATCCGCAGCGCGTAGCACTTCTTGCCGAGCAGGGCGTTGCCGCCGTAGCCCGAGCCGTAGGACCAGATCGCCCGCTCCTCGGGGAAGTGCACGATGTACTTCGTGGTGTTGCACGGCCACGGGACATCGGCCTCGCCCGGCTCCAGTGGGGCGCCGACGGAGTGCAGGCCCTTGACGTAGGCGGCGTCGAGCTCCTCCATCCGCTCCCGGACCGGGTCACCGACCCGCGCCATGATGCGCATGGACGCCACCACGTAGGGGCTGTCGGTGATCTCGACGCCGAACATCGGCTGGTCCGCCTCGAGGTGTCCCATCACGAACGGGATGACATACATCGTGCGGCCGCGCATGCTCCCGGCGAACAGCGGCTCCAGGATGTCCTTCATCTCCTGCGGGTCCATCCAGTTGTTGGTGTGCCCGGCGTCGGCCTGCTCGACCGAGCAGATGTAGGTGCGGTCCTCGACCCGGGCGACGTCGTCGGGGTCGGACGCGGCGTGGAAGGAGTGCGGCAGCACGTCGGGGTCCAGCGGGTGGAAGGTGCCGGCCTCGACCAGCTCGGCCTCCAGCCGAGCCCCTCCTCCTCGGTGCCGGTCACCCACATGACGGCGTCCGGGCGGGTGTGCTCGGCGGTGCGACGCACCCAGGCGTCGAGCTCGCGGTGTGTGGTGCCCCCGGTGACAGTCATCTGTTCCAACACGGAAGTGTGCCCCTTTCTGGCGTCCTTGCCAGCTTGTTGTCCTTGCAACGTATTGCTGAAAGCGCTGCCGGGGACAGCCGAAACGGTGTGGTCCTGCTCACGGTGGACCTTGGGGTCCTGCCCCAGGGCGTACCTTGGGCCGGTGGACCCCATGTTCGTGTACCTCTTGGTCGGCCTCGGGCTCGTGCTGGCCACGGTGCTGCCCTCGGCGCTGGAGGGCCGGGCGCTCTCGGCGCCCATCGTCGTGCTGGCCGTCGGTGTCGTCGCCGGTCTGCTGCTCCCGGGGGAGGCGGAGGTCGACCCGATCCTCAACGCCACCTTCACGTCCCATCTGGCCGAGGCCTGCGTGATCATCTCGCTGATGGGTGTGGGCCTGGCCCTGGAACGCCCGCTGCACTGGCGCACCTGGCGCCCCACCTGGCGGCTCCTGGCCATCGGTATGCCGTTGTGCATGGTGGGCGTCGCCGCGCTCGGATGGGGCGTGATGGGGCTGACCCTGCCCGCCGCCGTCCTGCTGGCGGCGGTGCTCGCGCCGACCGACCCGGTGCTCGCCTCCGACGTCCAGGTCCAGGGGCCCGTGGTCTCCGGGATGGACGAGGTCGAGGACGACGAGGTGCGCTTCACGCTCACCAGCGAGGCGGGCCTCAACGACGCCCTGGCCTTCCCGTTCGTCTACCTCGGCCTGTTCATGATGGGTCGCGGCGCCTTCTCCGAGTGGGGTCTGGAGTGGGTGCTGTGGACCCTGGTGGGCAAGATCGTGGTGGGAGCGCTCCTTGGCTGGGCCTTCGGCCTGCTGATCGGACGGATGGCCTTCCGCAGCCGCACCTCCGAGCTGCGGGTGGCCGACACCGGCAACCCGCTGCTGGCGCTCGCGGCCACCTTCGTGGTCTACGGCGTCACCGAGCTCGTCGGGGGCTACGGCTTCCTGGCCGTGTTCGCGGCGGCACTGGCCATCCGCAGCGTGGAGCGCAAGCACGACTACCACCGGGACATGCACCTGCTCATCCACCAGCTGGAGACCATCCTCACCCTCGTGCTGCTCCTGATGCTGGGGGCGGCACTGACCGCGGGGCTGTTGGAGCGGCTCAGCTGGGCGGGTGTCCTGCTCGGCGTCGTCCTGGTCTTCGTGGTCCGGCCGCTGAGCGGCTGGGTCTCCCTTGCCGGTGTCGGGCAGCTCCAGGGCCGGGAGCGCTGGGCGGTGGCGAGCTTCGGGGTGCGCGGGATCGGCTCGATCTACTACCTGACCTATGCCCTGAGCAGCGAGTACATCGCCGAGGGCCTGGAGCTGTGGTCGGTCGTGGCGTTCACCATCGTGCTGTCGGTCGTCGTGCACGGCATCGCGGCGACGCCGGTGATGAGGCGCCTCGACGACGAGCGGCGGGGCACCGCCGGAGTGGTCCCGGCCTGACCGAAGGAGCCGATTTCGCGGCCCTTCGGTGATCCGGTAAAGTGACGCGTCGTTGCCCAGGCAGCGTGAACTGCGCCCGTAGCTCAACGGATAGAGCATCTGACTACGGATCAGAAGGTTAGGGGTTCGAATCCCTTCGGGCGCGCACTGTGTTGAGACAGTGGGTGAAGGCCCCCGAGATGTCGGGGGCCTTCACTGTTGTCCGGTGCCGGGCTCAGCCGCGGGTCGACGGCAACGCCGGCGTCAGGCGCAGGCGCGCCACAGGTCCGGAGAGGCGCAGGCCAGGCAACCCGGTCCGAGGCAGCCTCAGACGTGTCAGGGTGGGCCGACGCCACCCTGCGTGGGTCGTCACGAGCGACGGCAGCCGCCGAGTGCGCGGCGAGGCTGCCACGACCTCGGCGTCGACGAGGGCCAGCAGCGCGTCGAGCCGCTGGTCTCGCTCACGCACCGCACGGTCGTGGTTGCGTCGGCACATCGTGGTGACCAGGCCTCGCCCGTCCGGATCGTCCCGCTCGCACACGCAGTGCGCCGAAGCGTGGTTCCACCGCGGCGCCCCCAGAACCTGGGCGTAGCGCTGCCTGCGGTCGTCGTCGGTCATCGCGCCCCTCACCCTCGGCCATCGCGCCCCTCACGGTTGCACGGCATCGCCGCCAGTGTGCATGACGGACCGCAGATCCGTCGTGTCAGCACTCACGACGGGCCGCGCCCCAGCTCCCGTTGCTCGGCCTGTGACCGCGCCAGCGCCGCTCGGTGCTCCTGGGTCCTGCGGTCGAGGTAGGCGAGGAAGGCCCCCGCCGCTGCAGCGAGGATGCCGTACATGATGATCGCGAACAACACCGCGAAGTCGAGCACTGCGCCGCTCTCGCCGACCGCGGTGGGGAAGATGCCTCGGAAGGGCTCCAGCACGCGGTCCGCGCTGCGATAGACCCACTGGGTGAAGTCGGCGGTGGTGCTCGCGTTGAAGAGCAGCAGGAAGAACGCGATGGTCAGGATGGTCGAGGCCAGAACGAAGTAGGCGTAGACCAGCCATGCGAGGGCCCGGGTGAAGCGGAGCCCCCACCCTGCCAGGTCCTGTTCTTGTTGGGTCATCGTGGTTCCCGTCGTCGTGGTGGTCAGGCTTGTTCGCTGCTGGGCTGGGGTCTGTCGAGGTCGACTCCTGCGACCGACTGGACGGCCTCACGCACGGTGCGGAACCGCACGGTCTCGGGTAGCACGTCGACGAGGCCGAGCCGGTCGATCTGCTCGACGAAGAGCGCACGGCCGCGAGCCACGACGAACACGATGTCCTCGGCGCGCAGCTGGTCGACCACCTCGCGGATCGTCTGCGCCCCAGAGGTGTCCAGGCTGGTGACCGCCTCGGCGTCGAAGACGAAGGCGGTGACGTGATGTGGAGAGCCGGCCACGGCCTCGCGCACGCGGGACTGGAAGTAGCCGGCGTTGGCGAAGAAGATCCGGTCGTCGAGGCGGTAGACCACCACCCCTGGGACCACCGTCGCGTCACGGTGGCGCTCCACGTCGACGAAGGACCGGTGCCGGGCGCTCCAGCCCAGCACCGCGTCGCGAGGCTGGGCGCTGCGACGCACGACGTCGAGGACCGACAGCAGCATGGCGAGCAGCAGGGCCGGGAGGAGGCCGACCGTGAGCATCCCCAGCACGGTCACGACCGCGACCGTCAGTTCGCCGCGAGAACCGCGGACGAGCGCCTTCCAGCCGCCGATGTCGACCAGACCCATGGCCGCGAAGATGATCACGGCCGCGAGGGTCGCCTTGGGCAGCAGGGCCAGGGGGGCGGTGAGGAAGAGGAGCACCAGGGCCACCGTCAGAGCCTGGACGACCCCGACGACCTGGGTGTGTCCGCCGACCCGGACGTTCACCGCGCTGCGAGACCCGCTGGACCCCAAGGGGAGCGACTGTGAGAGACCGGCGACCAGGTTGAGCCCGGCCAGTCCGAGCATCTCCTGGTGCGGGTCAACCGGCCGGTCGTCGGGGCGGGCCAGGCTGCGGGCGGTCAGGATCGCGTCGGAGAAGCCCACCAGGGCGATGCCGATCGCCGCCGGCAAGAGGGCAAGGATGTCGAGCAGCGACACCGAGGGCACGCTCAGGTCCGGGAGCCCGGCCGGGATGTCTCCGACCAGCACGACGCCGAGAGAGCCCAGGTCTGCCCACGCGGACACCGCGATCGCCACGACGGTGACGAGCAGCAGCATGGGGAAGGCCGACCACAGCCGCCCGGCCACGACCAGCGCCACCAGACAGCTGAGCCCGACCGCAGCCGTGGGCAGGTCGACCGCGCCGTAGGCGTTGCCCGCGAAGAACGCATACTCCTGCAGCGGCGTGTCGCCCTCCACCTCGACCCCGAAGATCACGCCCACCTGTCCGGCGATGAGCGTCAGCGCGAGACCGGTCAGGAACCCGAGGAGGACAGCGGCGGAGAAGTAGTCGGAGATCCAGCCCAGCCGCAGCACCCGCGCCACCAGGAAGACCGCCCCGACCATCAGCGCGAGCATGGCGGCCAGCACCGGGTAGTCCGCCGGGTCCTGGCTCACCAGGACGAGCGCGGGCAGCACCATCAGGGCCGCCGTCGCGGTGGGCCCGGTCATCAGCACCCGCGAGGATCCGAGCGCGGCGTAGGCGACGACCGGGAGCAGGAGGCCGTAGAGCCCGGCGACCACCGGCAGACCGGCGGTCTGCGCGTAGGCCATCCCCTGGGGGACCGCGAGCGCGGCGATCGTCACTCCGGCCAGGACGTCGGGGCGCAGCCCACCCGGGGTCAGGCTCCTGACGTCCTCGAGCAGGGGCACGAAGCGCAGCGGCGACGTCGACTGCGCGGGTCGGCGGAAGAGTGGGGTGGGGCCCTCGCTCATCCTCCGCCTCCTCCTCGACCCGGGGCCGGCGGCTCAGTCGTCGGTGTGGGCAGCTGCCGGGGTGGCGTCGTGGAGCTGGGAGCGCGACCAGGTGAACTCGATCTCGATCTGCATCTCGTCGCCGTCGACCTCGACCTCCATCTCCGCGTCGAGGTGCTCGGGCAGCTCGACGTTGACGGTGCCGGGCCCGATCGGCAGCGTGGCGTGGCCCCCCTCGGCGAAGGCGTCGGCCAGCGTCCGCAGCCATGCGGCGGCCTCGGCCCGGGTGAGGTGCTGCTTCCGCTCGAACTCCAGGTCGGACATGCGTGGGGCTCCTTGGGTGCGCGGGTGGGTCGCCCGGCACCGCTGCCGGTCGCTCCCCGTCCCTGGGCCCCAGCCTGCCCGGTCCGCCGCGGGCCCGCTTCACCCGGTTAAGGTGATGTGGTGACCGCGGCCGGCCGTGAGGCTGGGGTCACCCGCGGTCGGGGACCTCCTGCCTCGGACCACTCGTGAAGGAGGCATCATGGGCGTCGGACCCGTAGATGTGATGATCATCGGCTTCCCTGGCAACAGGTTCACCGGGCGCATCGCCCCGGCCATCATGGAGCAGGTCGACAAGGGCACGATCCGGGTCATCGACCTGCTCTTCGTGTCCAAGGACGAGGACGGCGTCGTGACGACGATCGAGGCCGCCGAGCTGGGACAGGATGGTGCCGGACTGCTGGAGATCGACGTCTACGCGCCAGGAGCCCTGGGTGCTGAGGACGCCGACGAGGTGGCTGACGACCTGCCGTTGCGCAGTTCGGCGATGCTCATCGCGTTCGAGAACGTGTGGGCCGCCACCATCGCTGACGCCATGCTTGCCGCCGACGGCATCATGATCGACCAGATCCGGATCCCGGCGGAGGTCGTCGACGCCGTCGTCGGCGACTCCGCGACCAGCCTCACCTCCTGAGCACCGCACCTGTCGAAAGGCACATCATGGGACTTCTTCGTATGGCAGCTCGCACCGCGGCCGTCGCCGGCACCGCCACCGCCGTCTCCGGACGGGTGGCCCACCGCCAGGCCGTCCGCTACCAGGAGGAGGCGACGCAGCAGCAGGCACCCGCCCCCGTCCAGCAGGCGCCGGAGCCGGCGTATGCCCAGGCGCCACCCGCGCCCGAGGACGACGCCATGGCCCAGCTGCAGAACCTCGCCCGGCTGCACAGCCAGGGTGTGCTCACCGACGAGGAGTTCGCCGCCGCCAAGGCCAAGATGCTGGGCATCTGAGGTCGGCAGCACACCGGTCGACAGCCACGGCACAGGCGAGGCGCTGGGGAGACGCAGCGCGAGGTGACCGGGCCGGGCTGTCGCGCTACCGGCCCCACTGGTCCTACGGTGGGGTCAGGTCCAGTGATGGGGCCGGGGACGTCCCGCGCCGGAGGACCACTCGCAGAAGGAGACGTCATGACAGTCGGGCCTATCGACGTAGTGATCATCGGGTTCCCGGGCAACAAGTTCAGCGGCCGCATCGCGCCGGCCCTCCTCGACCTGGTCGACAGCGGCACGATCCGAGTGGTCGACCTGCTCTTCGTGAGCAAGGGCGCCGACGGGGTGGTCACGACCATCGACGCCGCCGACCTGGAGGCAGGCGAGGGCCCTGGCTACCAGGCGATCGAGGTGGTCAAGCCCGGTGCCCTCGGGGTGGAGGACGCCGAGGAGATCAGCGATGACCTGTCGCCGGAGAGCTCGGCCCTGCTGGTCGCGTTCGAGAACACCTGGGCCGCCTCCTTCGTCGACGCCTGCCGGGCTGCCGACGCCGTGGTCATCGACCAGATCCGGATCCCCTCCGACATCGGCGAGGCCGTCCTCGGCAGCGACTCCTCGTCCACCCTGACCTACTGACCACCGACCCTCCGAAAGGCACCACCATGGGACTTCTTCGTATGGCGGCACGCACCGCGGTCGTCGCCGGCACCGCCACCGCCGTCTCCGGGCGCGTCGCGCACCGCCAGGCCGGTCGCTACCAGCAGGAGGCGGTGGCCCAGGCACCGCCGCAGCAGTACGCCCAGCCCGAGCAGCCCGCACCTGTGCAGGCCCCGCCGCCTGCGCAGGACGAGGCCACGGTCCAGCTGCAGAACCTCGGCGCGCTGCACGCTCAAGGGGTGCTCACCGACGCGGAGTTCGCCGCGGCCAAGGCCAAGATCCTCGGCATCTGAGTGGCCCGGGTGACCCAGGCCGAGCCCTACACCCTGTTGGCAGGGGTCTACGACGAGCTCGTCGTCGACCCCTGCTACCCGTCCTGGGCCGACCATCTCGACCGGCTGTTCGGCACCGACCCGACCGGCGTGCGCGCCGTGCTCGACGTCTGCTGTGGCACCGGCCGGCTCGCCGTCGAGCTCGTGCTGCGCGGGTATGCGGTGACCGGCGTCGATTCCTCGGCCACCATGCTGGAGGTGGCCCGCAGGCGGCTCGGGGAGTCGGCTAGCCTCGAGCAGGCCCACCTTCCTGACCTCGTGGTCGGCGGTCCGTTCGACGCCGCCGTCTCGACGTTCGACAGCCTCAACTACCTGAGCCCCGGTGACCTCCGCGCCACCCTCTCGGGGGTCGCCGAGCGGCTGCGTCCCGGGGGGTGGCTGGTCTTCGACGTGCACACCGACGCGATGATGCAGTTCACCCTGGCCAACCCGGTCGTCGAGGGAGTCGACGGGGAGCACACGTTCGCGATCACCACCGAGGTCGACGTCGGCGACCGCAGCTGCCTGACCCGGATCGAGCTGTCCGGCGCCGGTGAGTCCTTCGGCGAGACGCACCGGCAGTTCTTCCACGACGAGGCCACGCTGCGCGAGGCGCTGGGCGCGGCCGGGTTCGAGGTGACCGCGGTCACCGACGAGTACACCGACGAGCCGGCCCGGCGCGACACGCTGCGGGCGACCTGGGTCGCCCGCAGGCCTCAGGAGCCTCAGGACCCGTCGACCCGGACGATCTCGTAGGGCACGTCCGGACCAGAGGTGCCGAAGCGAGCGTTCACGGCATACAGCGACGAGCCGAACGAGGCGACGGTCGTCGGCACCGCGAAGTCGGGGTCGGTCAACGTCTCGACGAGCGTGGCGGAGGACAGGTCGGGTGACATCCTCAGCACAGCGATCTCGTTGCGCTGGTTTCGCACCACCGACAGCTCGCGGCCCTGCAGGAGGATGCCGTCACCGGCGGAGAGCGCGGCGTCGGTCTCGACGGCCGTGGCCTCGCCGGTCGACGGGTCGACGCGGTAGAGCGTGCCGGAGCCGCTGTTGATGACCAGCAGCACCGAGCCGTTGGAGGTCGCGGCGATCCCGTTCGCGTTGAACCCGGTGCCCTGCTCCCAGTCGCCGACGAGCGGCACCGCGACGGGTGCGCCGGCCGGCGCACCGTTGCGTAGCGGCAGGCGGTAGAGCGTGGGCTGGAAGGAGTCGGTGAACCAGGCCGCCTGGCGGGTGACCGTGACGTCGTTGACGAACGCCCCCGGGCCGCTGAGCTGGTAGGACTCCACCTCCGCTCCGGTGGCGGCGTCGTAGACGTAGGCCTGACCGGTCGGCCCGCCGGCGACGAAGAGCAGCCCGCGAGACTCCTTCAACCCTACGGCGATGCGTCCCTCGACGGGCTGCACGAGCACCTCACCGGCCCCGGTGCGCAGGTCCGCCTTCCAGACGGCGCCGCTGGCCAGCGAACCGGCATACACCGAGGTCCCCGAGCCGACGGCGACCCCCTCGGCCTGCCAACCGTCCGGGAGGGGGACGAGGTCAGGAAAGGGCTTGCCTGCGCCGGCCGCCGGAGCGGTGGTGAGGGCGGCAGCGACGGCCATGGTCAGCAACACCTTCGTGGGCTTCCACATGCTCCTAGGTTACGTCAGGGCTGGTCGGAGGTCCTGCGGCGGTCCGTGACGCGACACCGGACCACTGGTCACGGTGTCTGCAGCGCCCGGTCGAGGAAGCCGACGACCGTCCGCTCCCAGGTCTGCGGATCGGTGCGGAGCCCCGCGGTGTGACCGCTGCCCGGCACCACCCAGACTTCGACCGTGTCGGGTGCGGCTGTCCGGAGACGCTCGGCGGCGTGCTGCTCGTCAGCCACCTCACCGGCGACGACCAGCAGGGCCGGCTGGGGCGCCGTCGAGACGGCATCCACCAGCGCCACCGGTCGCGGGGCGTCGGTGAGCAGGGACACCAGGGCGGTCTGGACGTCCTGGACCCCCTCGGTCACCGCGCCGCGCCACCCGTACTCCTCGGACAGCCAGCCGAGGTCCTCCCCGGACCGTCCGGTCACGCCCTCGGCCACCACCGCAGCGATCCTCGGGTCACCGGCGGCGGCGCCCAGCGCCTCCTCGCCGCCGACCGAGAGACCCACGACCGCGATGCGTCCCGCGTCCACGTCCGGGGAGGACACCAGGAGGTCGACCGCGGCGGCGATGTCGGTGTCGCCGTGCCAGCCCCAGTCCATGCCACGGCCGCTGCTGTCGCCATGTCCGCGCGGGTCCACCATGAGCACGCCGTAGCCTGCCCCGGCGAGCACCCCAGCGTGCTCGAGCGTGGCCGCCTTGCTCGACCCCGACCCGGGCAGGATCACCACCGCTGCGCCGTTCGCGGACTCGACGTGCCAGCCCGCGAGGGTCTCCCCGTCGGCAGTCCTCATGCTCACCTGGGTGTAGGCCAGTCCCACGTCGGCCGGAGTGCGCCCGCCGGCGGAGGGATGGGGGACCACCGTGGCGGCCAGGGGGATCGCGACGACATAGGCCAGGACCACCACGAGGAGCAGCGCCAGTGGGACCAGCAGCACCGCCACCCAGCGGGACGTCGCCCGCACGAGCCACCACATGCCCACGGCCAACGTCAGGCCACCCAGCAGCAGAGAGGCGGCCCCCAGCACGGACAGCGCGGACCAGCCGACCTTGGTCAGGTAGGGGTAGCCGATGCCGGCTCCGACTCCCAGGAGCAGCCCCGACAAGGGCAGGAGCGCCATAAGCCACCCGTGGTGCGCTGCGCGGACGGGCCGCTGCACCGGCGGGGCGAGCTCGGCGGTCTTCATCTCACCGTGGGGGGCCGGGCTCCTGCGGGCCCTGGTCCAGCCGGAAGGGCGGGTAGTCGTCGGTCATCAGACCCGCGTAGGCCACCACCCGGAACATCCATCGGTGCAGGCCGACCAGGAGGTCGTAGAGCGGGCGCGGATAGCGGCCCCGCACCAGCAGCACCAGCCCGGTGACCAGCACCAGCAGCCCCAGGATGCTCACGACGAAGCTGACCTGCCCGCCGACCCCGTCTGCGTCCCAGAGCCAGCCGAACGAGCCGACCAGCACGAGGATGAGGAGGTAGTGGGGCAGCGCCAGGAGCCACCACTTCACCAGCACCAGCCCGCGGGACAGCTCCCCCGGGTAGGCGATGTCGAGCCGGGCGGGATAGTCGGCGTTCTCCTCCAGGCTGAACGGAGGGTAGCGGTCGGTGCCGATGACCCCGTAGGCGTAGTAGGCCACCCGCCACGACCAGCGCAGGATCCCGAGGTTGACCTCGAAGAGACCACGCGGGTAGCGCCCGGTGACCAGGATCGCCACGCCGGCCGCCACCGTCAGCACCACGAACACGACCCACAGGAAGGCAAGCACGAGGTAGTGCGGGATGGCCAGGACCCACTTGACCAGCCACAGGGCGCGCGACGCGTCGGGACTGGCCGCGGCCTCGAGGCGCAGCGGGTAGGCAGCGTGCTGAGTCGTGCTCATGGTGGCCTCCGCTCCTTGGTCCCTCCAGCCTGCGCTGCGGGCGCCACGAGCAACAGGGCCGTTGGTCCCACCGAAGGGCCGCTGAGGCGTGGTGTGCCTCACCCCAGGCTGAGCCCCCGGGGCTGGGCCGACCTCAGGCCGTGCGCGGTGCCGAGACGGCCTTGGCCAGGCTGCGGATCGCGAAGGACAGCGCCACCAGGGTGGCCCCTGTCATCAGCACGTGCACGGCCAGCACGATCGCGAGCACGGCCACCGAGATCGCCGGGCTGCCGAAGAGGAAGATCAGACCGCCCACCACCGACAGCAGGCCCATCGCGAAGCTCCAGCCCCACCCGGTGGCGACACCCTTGGCGCGCCACGCCATGACGGCCTGGACCAGGCCACCGGCCAGGAGTGAGATGCCGACCGTCAGCACCAGGGCGAACAGCGTCACGCCCGGCCAGACGACGGCGACGACCGCGCCCGCGACATAGGCCAGACCGACCAGCCAGCCGACCCAGCGGTGCTGGCGTAGCGACGCGGTGCCGAACGCCTCCACCGCCGCCAGCACGAGGGAGATGACGACGAGCCAGCGCAGGGTGTTGACGCTGGCGGCGAGGTTGAAGAGCAGCAGCACGCCCAGCCCGAGCATGAGCAGCCCGAGCACGAGCATGGTCACCCAGCTGGCTCGCACCCACCCGGGCAGGTCCTGGACGCCCCGGGGGTCGGCGGCGTGGTCGGTCGTGGTCATGTGGTCTCCCCGATGCCGCAGTGGAGCACCGGCATCCCGGTGCTGCTGACGACGCTAGCGGCGCGCGTTGTCCCTGGTCAACCAGCGACCGGGCGCCCGCGGGGAGGGGCGGCGGTGCCGCTGCTGGTGTGGCCGCCGAGGGTCAGGGTGCCCAGCGCAGGATCGCGGCAACCGGCTGACCACCGGGCACCAGCGCGGCGTCGACACTGACGACGTCGCCGCCGGTGAGCAGCACGCGACGCACCACCTCGTCGACCACGCCGTACGCGGTGCCGTCGTCGGTGCCCTCGTCGAACGCCACGGTGCCGTCGTCGGCCACGCTGCCCAGGAACGACGCCGACCGGTCGACCACGAGTGTCTCGACCGCCCCGGCCGTGGCGGCTCGGGCGGCGTCGGCGATGTCGGTGACCGCCCTTCCCTCCGACCGTCGGGTGTCGAAGAGGTCGGCGAGCTCGTGCATGCGCGCCCGGAAGAGCTCGTCCAGCACCCCGCGGGCCTCCTCGGCGAGCTGGTGGTCGGAGAGCCGGTCGGGGCTGGTCTCGATCGCGGCGTCGGCAAGCTGCGGGGAGGAGCTGACCGAGCGGTAGATCGAGCGCATCGGCTCGACGGCAGCGAGCACGAGGGGCACGTCAGTGCCGGACAGCACCGGCCTCAGGGCAGCGTCCACCTGCCGGGCGTAGGCACGCAGATGGACCCGCTTGCCCTCCGACCCGACGAGCCGACCACGGTGGGAGCGGTCCTTGATGCTCGACCTGCCCACCGCCGAGGCGGCGTCCTCGGGCAGCCCGGGGACGGTGGTCGTGGCGGGGCTGAGGTCACTGCTCACCTCGACGAGCCGGACGACGTTCTCCGAGAGGGCGAGCACATAGCACGTGCTCAGGTGGCTGAGCACCGAGACCAGCGGCTTGAGGAAGGCCCGGTCGGAGACCTGGACCCGCTCTTCGACCTCGAGCGGCAGCCGGTAGACCGTCCTGCGCCCCGGGGTGGCGAAGACCGCCAGCCCATGGCCCTGGTAGGTCCAGAACATCCCGTCCTCGACCAGGTCGTACAGCTCTTCCTCGACCTCCAGGACGTCTGCCTTGTCCAGGGTCTCGGTCTCGCGGAGCTGGGTCACCGCCTCGTCGACGAGGTTGCGCAGGGTCAGCTGGTCACGGTCGTCGGTCGCGACGGTGGTGGTCGGGAGGTAGATGGAGACGACGGCGGGCTCACGCAGCGTGGCCAGGCTGCGGAGCTCGGTCTGGGACGGGGTGTCGGTGTGCCACACGGTGCTGGTCCTTCTGCGAGGCGGCGGGGGTCACCAGCCTCGCGTCCCCCGGGTGGGGTGTCAACGACGTCGCCCGTCTGCTCCCGCGCAACGGAGCAGGTCAGGTCAGGTCAGCGGGGTGGGGGCCGGGTCACCGCGCAGGACGGCCAGGACGTTGCCGGCTGCCAGGTCGGCCATCGCCGTGCGGGTCTGCACGGTCGCTGAGCCGAGGTGGGGCAGCAGCACGACGTTGTCGAGCTCGCGCAGGCCCGGATGCACGTCCGGCTCGTCCTCGAAGACGTCGAGCCCCGCACCGGCGATCGTGCCCTCGCGCAGCGCCTGCACCAGCGCGGCCTCGTCGACCACGGGGCCGCGAGCGGTGTTCACGAGGTATGCGGTGGGCTTCATGCGGGCGAGCCGCTGCGCCTCGACGAGGTGGTGGGTGGCCGGGGTGAGCGGGCAGTGCAGGGACACCACGTCGGCCTCTGCGAGCAGGTCGTCCAGCGCGAGGCGCTGCGCGTCGAGCTCGGCGACGACCCCGGGGTCGGCGGGGGTGCGCGAGCTGTAGGCGACCTGCATACCGAAGGCGCGGGCCCGGCGGGCCGTCGCGCGGCCGATGTCGCCGAGGCCCACCACCCCGAGGGTGCGCCCCTGTAGCCCCGCTCCCAGCAGGTGGAACATGCCCCATCGCCACGGCTCGCCCGAGCGGACCAGCCGGTCGCCCTCGACGAGTCGGCGGGTCGTCATCAGCACCAGGGCGAACGCGAGGTCGGCGGTCGCCTCGGTGAGCACCCCCGGGGTGTTGGTGGCGACCACGCCGCGCTCGCGGCATACGGGCACGTCGATGTTGTCGAAGCCCACCGCGACGTTGGCGACGACCCGGAGCTGCGGCCCGGCCGCGTCGAGCAGCTCGGCGTCCACACGCTCGGTGAGCAGGGTCACGAGGCCGTGCGCCCCCGCGACGCGGCGGAGCAGCTCGGCGCGGGGCATCACGTCGTCGCTGTCCCACAGGTCGACGTCGTGCCTGGCTCGGAGGGCCCGCAGCGCCGGCTCCGGGATGCGCCCGGTCACCAGCACGCGTGTGGTGTCGCTGGTCTCCATGCGTCCTCCCGGTGTGGCTCCGCCCACCCTAGTGAGCCCAGGGGCGCAGCTCACCTGCGACGACGTGCTCGACCTGCCGAATCGGGCGATCAGGGACATACTGGCGGGCGATCCGGCGCGACTCCGCCCGGTGACCGCAACGGGGCGGTGCTGCCCCTGGGGAGGTGCCAGACATGGCGAACGTTGCTCGCGAGGTCGCCGAGGGGCGGGACGACTACTACCTCGGCAAGGCGATCCACCTGGCCTCGGTCGCCGCGCTCGGCGGCTTCCTGTTCGGTTTCGACACCGCGGTCGTCAACGGCGCGGTCAGCGCGGTGCAGGACGAGTTCGAGATCGGCGCCGGCCTGATCGGCTTCGTGGTGTCCTCGGCGCTGCTCGGCTGTGTGGCCGGTGCCTACGGTGCCGGGCGCCTCGCCGACCGGATCGGCCGCACCCGGGTCATGGTCATCGCCGCCGGGCTCTTCCTGGTCAGCGCCATCGGCTCCGGTCTGGCGTTCAGCCCCTACGACCTGATCCTCTGGCGCGTGGTCGGTGGGCTCGGGGTGGGGGCAGCCTCGGTCATCGCACCGGCCTACATCGCCGAGATCTCACCGGCCTCCATCCGCGGCAGGCTGGGGTCGCTGCAGCAGCTGGCGATCGTCACCGGCATCTTCGTCGCCCTGCTCTCCGACTACTTCCTGGCCACGACCGCCGGCGGCTCCGGTGAGCCGCTGTGGGGCCTGGTCGCGTGGCGCTGGATGTTCATCGCCGAGGTCGTGCCCGCCCTGGCCTACGGCGTCTTCGCCCTGACCATCCCGGAGTCGCCGCGCTTCCTGGTCGCCAACCACGACGAGCGCACCGCCCGTGAGGTGCTGCGCAGTGTCATGAAGACCGGCGTCGACGAGCGCATCAAGGAGATCAAGCGCACAGTCATGCGGGACGAGAAGGCCTCGCTGCGCGACCTGGTCAAGCCCAGCGGCGGCAACCTGCTGCCCATCGTCTGGATCGGCATCGCGCTGTCGGTCTTCCAGCAGTTCGTCGGCATCAACGTGATCTTCTACTACTCCTCCACGCTCTGGCAGTCCGTCGGGTTCAGTGAGGAGGATGCGCTGACCCAGACCGTGATCACCTCGGTGACCAACATCGTGGTGACCATCGTGGCCATCGCCCTCATCGACAAGATCGGCCGGCGCAAGCTGCTCACCATCGGCTCGACGGGCATGGCACTGAGCCTGGGCACCATGGCCTACGTCTTCGCCAACGCGGCCACCGAGACCAACGCCGACGGCAACATCGTGCCGGTGCTCACCGACCAGCAGGGCATCGCCGCGCTGATCGCCGCCAACGCCTTCGTGGTGTTCTTCGGTATGTCGTGGGGCCCGGGCGTCTGGGTGCTGCTGGGCGAGATGTTCAACAACAAGATCCGGGGCACGGCGATCGGCATCGCCGCCGCCGCGCAGTGGCTGTCCAACTTCGCGATCTCGACCGCCTTCCCCGCGATGGCCAACATCGGGCTCGGTTTCGCCTACGGCTTCTATACGACTGCGGCAGTGCTGTCGCTGGTGTTCGTCCTCAAGTTCGTGCCCGAGACCAAGGGGAAGGAGCTCGAGGACATGTGACCCGTCGGGGGCGGGGGGCGTAGCATCGACGCCCGTGTCGACAGCCTCCCCCGACCTCCCGGACCTCACGATGTGTGCGCTGTGCGCCGGCGACACCCTCGGTGCGTCCGACGACCACCTGGGGGGCCAGCGGGCCAGGGTCCGCGCGCTGGCGGCGGCCGGGCTGGCCCGGCTGACCGAGGTCGAGTGCCTCGACGTGTGCGAGTCGGACGTGCTCGTGGTGCGACCGTCCTCGGCGTGCCGCGGGACCGGGGCCGGCCCGGTGTGGCTGTCCCAGCTGGCCGGCCCCGCGCCCACGGCTGCCCTGGCCGGCTACCTGCAGGCCGGAGGCCCCGGCGCCGTCGACGTGCCCGGCCCGGTCCGCGCCCACGTCGTCCCGGCCCCCGACGACGCGAGCTGAGGGGTCTGCCGGCGTCCGTGCGCAGGTGCGTGCGGGAGGCCGGCGGGTCAGACGTCCTCGGCCTTGACCGTGCCCGGCGTCCACCTGGTCACGCCGCCCTCGGCCCAGCCGCGGTCCTTGACGGCCTCCCGGGCGACCCGCTTCCACGGGCCGGTCAGCCGGTCGACGTAGAGGTAGCCGTCGAGGTGGTCGGTCTCGTGCTGCAGGCAGCGGGCCAGCAGGCCGTCGCCCTCGACCACGACCTCGTGGCCGTCCAGGTCGGTGCCGGTGACCCGGGCGCGGGGGAAGCGGGCCAGCGGGAACCACTCGCCCGGCACGGACAGGCACCCCTCGCCGTCCTCCTCCTCGTCCAGCGGCTCGGGAGCGCCGAGGCGCTCGAGCACGGGGTTGACCACGACGCCCCTCGCGGGGGGACCCTCCGGCACGGGGCAGTCGTAGACGAAGATGCGCCACCGCACGCCGACCTGGTTGGCGGCCAGACCCACGCCCTCGGCGGCCTCCATGGTGTCGAACATGTCGGCGACCAGGGTGCGGATCTCGTCGGTCACCTCACGGACCTTCTTGGTCGGCTGGTGCAGGGCGCGGTGACCGATGACCGTGATGTCGCGGACTGCCACGTCAACTCCTCGTCGTGTCGTGAAGGTGCCGCACGAGTCTAGGGTGCGGGACACCACCTGGGAGAAGCCCGGCATACCCTCGTCCCCATGGACGTGATCGAGATCATCGGATGGGTCGGCTCGGCGGTGCTCGTCGTCTCGCTGCTGCAGACGCGCGTGGTCCGGCTGCGCCTGATCAACCTCGTCGGGTGCCTGATCCTCATCGGCTACAACGGGGTCGTCGAGGTCTGGCCGATGGTCGGTCTCAACGTGGTCCTGGCGGTGATCAACGTGGTCTACCTGTGGCGCATGCTGAGCACGCGCCACGACGACGGGTCCTACACGGTGATCGAGGTCGAGCCGGACGACCGCTACCTGCAGCACGTGCTGTCGGTGCACGGGCCCGACATCGCCCGGCACAACCCGGGCTTCACCCACGACCCCTCCTCGGACCAGGCGGCCTTCCTCGTCGCCCGCGGTGACGAGACCGTCGGCGTGGTGCTGGTGCGCGACGGTGGCGACGGAGTGGCCCAGGTCGTCCTCGACTATGTGACCCCACGGTTCCGCGACCTCTCCCCGGGGGAGTTCGTCTACCGCACCTCTGCGGTGTTCACCTCTCGCGGCTACCGCAGGGTGCTGACGCCCTCGGGCATGGTCTCGCCCTACTACGCCCACCTCGGCTTCCAGCGGGAGGGCGACCAGTGGGCCCTGGACCTCGACCGCGCCGGCGGGTCTACAGGGGAGGCAGCGGCCCGGTGATGTCGTCGTCCGCGGCGACCGGCGGGCGCCCCCGACGCACCCGGACCGGGGTGTAGGCAGCGTCCTCACCGGGGGAGACCTCCCACCCGGGGGCGTCGTCCGGCTCCTCGTCCCAGAGGTCGTCCAGCCGCGGGTCGGCCCGGTCCCGCCCCAGCTGGTCGTCGCTGTCGAAGCGCCGCCCGGCCATCCCGGGGCCGAAGATGATGTCGCAGATGGCGCGGTAGGTGTTGTCGGGGTCGGGCACCCAGGTGATCTCGCGCAGGGCCTGGTCCTGGCCGGCCGACTCCATCAGGAAGGTGCCGTAGCCGACGAAGCGGCCGGTGATGGACCGGCCGTAGTTCATGTCGGTCACCTTGCCCAGCGGCATCATCGCGACCTTGTGCGTGATCAGGCCGTAGGTCTTGAGCAGCCGCTTGTCGGTGGCGACGAACCACTCGTTGCGCCACTCCAGCAGCATCCACCCCAGGCGCGCCACCAGCGCGAACCACATCCACCACAGCCACAGGGCCGGCTGTCCGGTGGACCGTTCGAGCACCCCGCCGAGCCAGGCGATCGCCACGAAGCCGACCAGGACGGTGAGCGCCGGCTCCACGAGCTTGGCCCAGTGGTGCCGGGTGGCCACCACGACCTCTTCGCCGCGCAGCAGGTAGCGGTCCAGGAGGCGGCTGCTGAGCTTGATCCCGGAGGCAGTGATGGCCGACCCGCGCACCGCCTCACCCCATCAAGGCTTGGAAGAACTGCCCGATGCTCTGGAAGCCCTGGGCGATGACGTCCCAGATGGCCTCGATGATGTCAGCAGCCCGGTCCGGGCTGGTCACGATGGCGTAGACCAGGAAGCCGAACAGCAGCCACAACAGGATCTGCTTGATCGTCTTGGGCATGCCGGGCTCCTCGTAGCGGGTGGTCACACGTCCCGCACATCATGGCAGGGCTGCGACACCACACGCCGTTGCCACGCCGTGGCCGATGGTGCAGGACGGGCGGGAGTGACGATGCGCTCCTCACCCCAGCAGCGGCGACGCGGCCATGCGGTCGAGCGCCTCGTCGACCTCGGCGGTCGACCCGGCGAAGCTCAGCCGCATCATCCGCCGGCCGTGCACGAGGTCGAAGTCCACCCCGGGGGTCAGCGCCACCCCGGTGGCGTCCAGCAGATGGCGGCACCAGGTGACCGCGTCGTCGGTGAGGTGGCTGATGTCGCACCAGGCGTAGAACGCGCCGTCCGGCGGTGCGTAGGAGCCGAGGCCCAGCTCGGGCAGCCGGCGCAGGAGCAGCTCCCGGTTGTCGGCATACCGGCGCACGTGCCCGGTGAGCTCGGTCCGGGCGTCAGGTCCGAAGGCAGCCACCGCGGCATACTGGGCGATCGCCGGGGGGCAGATGGTGAGGTTCTGCGCGAGCACCTCCAGCGGGCGACGCAGGCCCGGTGGCACCAGGGCCCAGCCCAGCCGCCAGCCGGTCATCGAGAAGTACTTGCTCACCGACCCGACCACGACCGCGCTGCGAGAGGTCTGCCAGGCGCTCGCGGCGTCCCGGCCGTAGGTCAGGCCGTGGTAGATCTCGTCGCTGATGAGCAGGCACCCGTGCTGCTCGCACCAGCGGGCGATGGCGGCGAGCTCGGCGGGGTCGATGACCGTGCCGGTGGGGTTGGCGGGGCTGGCCACGATGAGCCCGGCCGGCGGTTCGGGCAGGGCCTCCAGCATCGCCACGGTGGGCTGGTAGCGCGTCTGCGCACCGCAGTCGAGCTCGAGCACCCGGCAGCCGAGGGCGGACAGGGTGTTGCGGTAGGCCGGGTAGCCCGGACGGGTCATCGCGACGGTGTCACCGACGTCGAAGGCCGCCAGGAAGAGCGTCGAGAACGCCCCGGAGGAGCCCGTGGTCACCACGACGTCGTCGGCCGTGACGTCGATCGCCGTACCACGCGCGGTGATGGGCCGCGATGGCCTCGCGCAGCAGCAGGATGCCCGTCGACTCGGTGTAGCCGAGGACCTGGCCCTCCAGGGCGCGCGCCGCCGCCTCGCGCACCGCAGCAGGCGCCGGGGTCGAGGGCTGCCCGGCGCACAGCATGAGCACGTCGCCGTGGGTGCGCTGCCGCTCGGCACCGGCCTTGAGCACCTCCATCACATGGAAGGGCTCGATCTGCGATCGTTGCGACGCGGGCACGGACGTGCTGCTGCTCAGACGACGCCGTAGAGGCGGTCGCCCGCGTCGCCCAGCCCGGGCACGATGTAGCCCTGGTCGTTGAGCCGCTCGTCGAGGGCGCCGGTGACCAGCGTGATGGGCGGCTGGATGTCCTTGACCGGCCTCGTGCAGCCGCTCGATGCCCTCCGGCGCGGAGAGCAGGGTGATCGCGGTGATGTCGTCGGCGCCGAGGTCGACGAGGTAGTGGATGGCCGCGGCCAGGGTGCCCCCGGTCGCCAGCATCGGGTCGAGCAGGTAGCACTGGCGCTTGTCGAGGTCGTCGGGCAGCCGGTTGGCGTAGGTGTGCGCCTCCAGGGTCTCCTCGTTGCGGACCATGCCCAGGAAGCCCACCTCGGCGGTGGGCAGCATGCGCATCATGCCGTCGAGCATGCCCAGGCCGGCGCGCAGGATGGGCACGACCAGCGGCTTGGGGCTCGCCAGGTGGATCCCGGTGGTCGGGGCGACCGGCGTCTCGATGTCGAAGGGCGCGACCCGCACCTCACGGGTGGCCTCGTAGGCCAGCAGCGTGACCAGCTCGTCGGCCAGCCGCCGGAACGTCGGGGTGTCCGTCCGCTTGTCCCGCAGGTAGGTCAGCTTGTGGGCGATCAGCGGGTGGTCGGCAACGTGGACGCGCATACGGGAAACTTACACACGTGAGCGACCCCGGCACACCGCCACCGTCTGGCTCCAGCCTGCCCGGCTGGAGTGGGCAGGGGTATGCCGGGTGGGTCCGGACGGCGCTCGAGGTGGCCACCGGTGCCGCCGCCGGCGGTGACGTCCCGGTCGGGGCCGTGGTGGTCGACCGGGACGGAGCCGAGGTGAGCCGGGCGCGCAACGTGCGGGAGGAGCTCCACGACCCGACCGGTCACGCCGAGGTGGTGGCGCTGCGGGCGGCCGGGACCACGCTCGGGAGCTGGCGGCTGGAGGGGTGCACGCTGGTGGTGACCCTGGAGCCGTGCCCGATGTGTGCCGCTGCGGCGATGCTGGCGCGGGTCGACCGCATCGTCTTCGGGGCCTTCGACCCCAAGGCCGGGGGCTGCGGTTCGGTGTGGGACCTGCCGCGTGACCGCCGGGCCCTGCACCGCCCCGAGGTGGTCGGTGGGGTGCTGGAAGAGGACTGCTCGGCACTCCTGCTGCGATTTTTCGAGGCGCAGCGCCTCGGGTAGCCTGCTCTGCGGTGGCGTGTCCGAGCGGCCTAAGGAGCACGCCTCGAAAGCGTGTGAGGGCGCAAGTCCTCCGTGGGTTCAAATCCCACCGCCACCGCCGCTGCCCTGTCGCAGGGACCGAAGCCCCCGAGCGTGCGCTCGGGGGCTTCGTCGGTCGGCACCGCCTCGTGCGTGGCTGGTCAGAGGTCGACCGAGAGCGCCAGGTGGTCCGACACGGGCAGGGCGCGTGTCTCGACGTGCCGGCGCGGGGGCAGGCCGCCGTGGCCGAGGGCGTGGTCGAGCTGCAGCCGAGGGCGGCCCGCGGGGTAGGTGCGTGCCCTGGCCAGCACCTCGAAGCCGGACCCCCTGCCCGCCACGGCAGCGGGCAGGTTGAGGTCGCCGAGCACGACCCGTGGCCCCGGCAGCGCGCGTGCCCACGAAGAGACCCGCCGGAGCTGAGCCACGTTGGCGCCCGGCACGAACGACAGGTGGGTGCAGACCACCGTCATCACCCCCGCCGGCGCCTGGACGACCGCCCCGACGGCCACGCGCGGCTCGTCACCCTGCCAGGTGACGCCGTCCTCGGAGCGCACCGGCATGCGGAACGGGCTGGGCCGCAGCCGCAGGACGTGCCAGGACAGCACGGGGTGCCGCGAGAGGAGTGCGACGCCGTATGCCGATGCGTCGTCCTCGTCTGCTGCCGCAGAGGCAGCACGCCAGCGTCGCGGCGGCGTGCCGTAGACCGTGGGCACGAAACGCCAGGCCACCGCGCCCACCTGCTCGGCCATCTCGGCGGCCTGGTCGGCGAACCCGGACCGGGGCTGGCCCCGGTCGACCTCCTGCAGGGCCAGCACGTCGGCTCTCAGTGCGGCAGCGGAGTCTCGCAGCAACGCGGTGCTCGGCGGACCTCCGTCGCCGGGGACGCCGTGGAAGGTGTTCCAGGTGGTCAGCCGCACCTGGTCGACGCTAGCGGTTGCCGGCGGGTCCGGCGCGTGCCGACGTGTCGGACGGTTCGGCGCGTCGGACGGGTTCGGGGTGTCGGACGGGGCCCGGGGCTCCGCTACGATCCTCGGACAAGCCTTCATCGGGGGAAGACCGGTGCAACTCCGGCGCTGACCCGCAACCGTGAGGCGACCATCGCGCCTGCCGTGCCCACGGCATACGACGGTGGCGCCGAGCCGGAGTGCCCGAGGGGGTCTTGGCTCGAACCATCCCGTCGTGGTCTGCGGGTCCGAGCCCAGGGTGTGCCGGTGTCTTCGTGTCCGGTCATGCCTCGGTCGACGGAACCTGGACCCTTTCTCCGAAAGGTCCTTCATGTCCTCATCCCTGCGCCGCCCGGCCCTCGCCGTGGCGCTCTTGCTCACCCTCGGCACCGCAGCCTGTGCCGAGGACTCGACGACCGAGACCGACTCGGCCGTGTCCGACAGCACCGCCTCCTCCTCGGCCGAGCCCTCGGCCGGCGACGCCACCGAGCCCTCGGCCGACGAGGCCACCGAGACCTCGGAGGCCGGCGACGCGGCAGACATGACCGCCGGCGACGACCCCGCCCAGGCTGCTGCCGACTACCTCGTCGGCCAGCTCGAGGACGGCTCCCACTTCCCCGACGACGAGGGCAGCCTGACCGTCGACGGCCTGCTCGCGCTGGTCGCCGTCGGGGGCTACGACGCCGAGGTCGCGGAGATGGCCGGCTGGCTCGCCGAGCAGGCGCCGACCTACACCGAGGGCAACGGCCCGGCGGCCGGCAACCTGGCGGTCGCGGCGGCCGCGGCCGGTGAGGACCCGACCGACTTCGGGGGCGTCGACCTCGTCGACGGCGTCACCGCTGCCATCGACGAGTCCGGCCAGTGCGGTGAGCTGGCCGGTGCCTACACCCAGTCGCTGTGCGTGCTCGGTCTGGTGCGGGCCGAGGTCGACGTGCCCCCGTCGGCGGTCGACAACCTGGTCTCCCTGCAGGACGCCGCAACCGGGTCGTTCGGCTTCGAGAACGAGGGGGAGTATGTCGCCGACCTCGACTCGACAGCTCTGGCGGTCTCCGCGCTCAGCGGTGTGCTCGACCAGGACGGTGCCGTCGACGCGGTCGTCGCCGCTCGGGACTACCTGTCCGGGGCGATGGCCGACGACGGCTCCTGGCCGGGCTTCTCACCGGTCAACACGACCGGGCTCGTCGCGTCAGCGCTCGCGGCCCTGGGGGAGGATGTGCAGCCCTCGGTCGACTGGCTGGTCGGTGTGCAGCTGGACGACGGCGGCTTCCCGGCAGACCTGACCGGCGAGCTCTCCGACGTCCGGGCGACGACCCAGGGTGTGCTGCCGCTGACCGGGGAGAGCCTGCTCTCCGTCGGGGTCGGGGGCCAGGACCGGGTGGAGGTGCCGGCCGGCCGCTGACCCGCGCGGTGCAGAGTCCGCCGGGTGCCCGATCCGCCGGGTGCCCGATCCGCGCTCCGGTGGCGCCTTCGTGGCCGCCACCGGAGCGCACATCGGGCACGGGGGCGCGGCGCGGGGGGCTGCCGGCCCCAGTCAGACAGTGGCGACGGCTGCGGCCGCGATGTCGTCGAGGTCGCGCTCCATCATTGAGCGGGTGGCGCGCAGGCCGAGGCCACCCAGGAGCCTGCTCACCACGCGACGGGCCCCCGTGGTCTGCGGCCCTTCGGCGGTGAACGTCATCGTGAGCTCGGTCCGGTAGGCCTCGACCGGCGTGAGCGTGAACGTGGTCCGATAGACGGTGCCGCCGGAGGACGCCTCGATGACGGTGCTGCGCAGCGGGTCGTTGTCGGCCACCCACATCTCCTCGGTCGCCTCGGACCCGAACATCCGGCGGGTCTCTCGCCAGCGGGTGCCCACGGCATACGGCCCGTCGGTGAGGATCTGCACCCGGGTGACGCCGGAGAGGCGCTCCTGGGCGTGGTCGAGGTCGGTCAGCACGGCCCACACCTGGTGCACCGGCGCGTGAACGGTGCGGTGGAGGGTGAGGCTGTGCGTGCTCATGGAGGCTCCTCGGTCGGATGCAGGCCGGTGTCGAGTGTAGGCACCCTCACCGGCAGCGCCGGGCGAGCGCGGGGTCCGGTGGTCCCCACCGGCGGGGGTCGACGACCGAGGCCAGCGCCTCGGTGCCGTCGATGATGCGCGGCCCCGGTCGGGCGTAGGAGGCGTTGGCATCGACCGCCCACACCTGTTCGACACCCGGTATGTCGGCCAGCGGCCCGTCGAGGAGCTCGCCGGTGAGCCGGGCGGAGGTCGCCAGGTCGAACCCGCAGGGCGCGACCACGACGATCTCGGGCCGGGCGGCCGCGATGTCGGGCCAGGTCGTCGCCAGCGACCTCGCCCCGGCAGAACCGATCACGCTGGTGCCACCGGCGACCTCGACCATCTCGGGCACCCAGTGGCCGGGGGCAAAGGGTGGGTCGGTCCACTCGAGCACCGCGACCCGAGGTCCTTCGGGCACGGGAGCTCCGGGCAGGACGGCCAGCCGGGCGCGCAAGCCCTCGACCAGGCCGGCGGCCGACCGCTCCCGGCCGCAGGCGGCGCCGATCGCCAGGATGCTGTCGAGGATCTGCCCGATCGTGTGCGGGTCGGCGGTGAGCACCTCGGCGGTGCACCCGAGGTAGTCGAGCGCGTCGCGCACCTCGCCGACGTCCACCGCGCAGACGGCGCACAGGTCCTGGGTGATGACGAGGTCGGCGTCCAGCGTGGCCAGCGCGTCACGGTCGAGGTGGTAGAGATCCTCGCCGGCCGCCAGCCTGGCGCGCACCGCGGCGTCGATCTCGGCCGGCGTGGGTGCGGACCCCTCCACAGCCGTGGGCAGCGAGCTCGTCGAGACGATCCTGGCGTCGGTGCGGGCCCGGGCCGGCTCGTCGCACTCGAAGGTCACCCCGACCACGTCGGGTCCGGCGCCCACGGCATACAGGATCTCGGTCGCCGAGGGCAGGAGCGAGACGATGCGCACCGCTCATCCCTCCGGCTGCTCGGTCGCCTCGCTGTCGTCGGCCGGAGCCGCCGGCAGCTCCTCGAAGGCGTCGCCGAGCACCAGGTCGACCTCTGCGGTCTCGCGCTCGTCGGGTGCGAGCTCGGCGCCGGGCACCTGCTCCTGCAGCAGCAGCGCACCCGCTTCGCCGGCCGGGCCGAAGCGGATGTCGGCGCCGTGCTCGATCGTGGCGTTCTCCGGGTCGTTGTCCACCGCGTCGACGGAGAAGCCGCGGGCCGCGACGGCCTCGGCGGTGCGCCCGGCCAGCCCCGGCACGCCGCTGGCGTTGTACACGTTCACCACCACGTCCGCGGGCAGCAGGGCGTCCTCCGTGGCCGTCGGAGAGCTCGTGGTCTCAGCACTGTCCTCGGGGCCGCTGATCCACCCCTGGTAGTAGGCCCCGGCATAGGCGAAGACCGCCAGCAGCAACAGCGCGAGGGCGGTCAGCACGAGAGCCGTGCGCCGCCGTCGCCTCCTGGCAGCGGTTGACATCCCGCCTGTGCGCACATAGCCCATGATCGACCACCGTAACCGCCGGTCCGCTCAGTCCAGAGTCAGGACACGCCCGTGCACCACCGGGCGACCCTGGAGCGCCGCCCGGAGCGCCCGGTGCAGGCCGTCCTCGAGGTAGAGGTCGCCGCGCCACTCGACGACATGACAGAAGATGTCGCCGTAGAAGGTGGAGTCGGCGGCCAGCAGCGCGCGCAGGTCCAGCGCAGCACGGACGGTGATGAGCTCCTCCAGCCGGATCATCCGGGGTGGCAGGTGGGCCCAGTCCTTGGGGTCCTCGAGGCCGTGGTCGGGGTAGGGACGCCCGTCGCCCACGGCCTTGAAGATCACGGCGGCAGTGTATGACGGGGGCTCTCACGCCGCCCGATCGTCTGCCGTGGCGGTTAGAGTCGGGCGGGTGAGCGACGACTCCCCGTCCCAGATCGAGTCCATCACCGCCGGCTACTCGTTCGAGGAGCCCAGCATCGTCCTCGGCGCGGCCGTGCACGACGGGGCCAGCGTGCCCGAGGCCGTCGTGCGGCTGCCGCTGGCCTCGATGAACAAGCACGGCCTGGTCGCCGGCGCAACAGGCACCGGCAAGACGGTGACCCTGCAGCTCATGGCCGAGCAGCTGTCGGCCGCCGGTGTGCCGGTCTTCCTCGCCGACATCAAGGGGGACCTGTCCGGGCTGGCCGTCGCCGGCCCCGGCCACCCGAAGGTCGACGAGCGCATGCAGGGCATGGCGCAGGAGTGGACCCCCACGGCATACCCGGTCGAGTTCCTGACCCTGGGCGCCACCGGCACCGCCACCGGCACCGGGGTGCCGGTGCGTGCCACAGTGAGCTCTTTCGGGCCGCTGCTGCTGAGCAAGGTGCTTGGACTCAACGAGACCCAGGAGTCCAGCCTGGGGCTGATCTTCTACTACGCCGACAAGCAGGGTCTGCCGCTGCTCGACCTCAAGGATCTGCAGGCCGTCGTGCAGCATCTGCTGTCCGACGAGGGCAAGGCCGAGCTCAAGAGCCTCGGCGGGCTGGCGACGTCCACCGCAGGGGTCATCCTGCGCGAGCTGATCACCTTCGTCAGCCAGGGTGCCGACGTGTTCTTCGGCGAGCCGGAGTTCGACCCGGCCGACCTGGTGCGGGTCGACGAGCACGGGCTCGGGATCATCACCTGCCTGGAGCTGCCGAGCGTGCGGGACAAGCCGGTGGTGTTCTCCACGTTCCTCATGTGGCTGCTGGCCGAGCTCTTCCAGGAGCTGCCCGAGGTCGGCAACCCCGACAAGCCCAAGCTGGTGTTCTTCTTCGACGAGGCGCATCTGCTCTTCGACGACGCGTCGAAGGCCTTCCTCGACTCGGTGGAGCAGGCCGTGCGGTTGATCCGGTCCAAGGGTGTCGGCGTGTTCTTCGTGACGCAGACCCCCAGCGATGTGCCTGACGGGGTGCTCGCCCAGCTGGGCAACCGGGTGCAGCACGCGCTGCGGGCCTTCACGCCCAAGGACGCCAAGGCCCTCAAGGCGACGGTGTCGACCTTCCCCACCAGTGACTACGACCTCGGCCAGGTGCTGACCCAGCTCGGCACGGGCGAGGCCGTGGTCACCGTGCTGTCCGAGCGCGGCGCACCCACACCCGTGGCCTGGACGATGCTGCGGGCTCCACAGTCGACGATGGGTCCTGCGGACGAAGCCGTGGTGGCCGGCATCGTCGGGGCCTCCGCCCTCCTGCCTACGTATGCCGAGGCGCTCGACCGCGAGTCGGCCTACGAGAAGCTGGCCGCCAAGCTGGCTCAGGGAGCTGAGGCTGCCGACGCCCCGCCCACCGAGGCCGCCGACGCCGAGCTCGAGCAGGCTGCCCGAGAGGGGCGATGGGCCGAGCACGAGCCGACGCCCACCCGCGAGGCCGAGCCCGAGCAGGACTCCATGATCGAGAAGGCGCTCCAGTCGTCGGCCGTGAAGTCGATGCTCCGCTCGGCCGGCACCGTCATCGGCCGCGAGATCACCCGCAGCATCTTCGGCACCGGCCGCCGTCGCTGAGCTGCGCGGGCGGTTGCCTGGACGCCGCAGGCCGACGGGCCTCGGAGTCCGCTGTGGATGAGGGCCTCGGAGTCCGCTGCAGCTGAGTCGTTCCCTCGACCCTGCGCCGGCGGAGGCGAGCGAGGGCAGGGAAGTTCGAGTGTGGCCAGCAAGTTCGGGCCAGGGCGCATATATATCCCCGCCCTGGGGTCGACAACCTCGCCCTGGGGTCGACAACCCGGCCATGGCCGAGCTTTGCAGCATCGGGGCTCCATCGCCGGGTGCGCGTTCGGCTGCCCCGCATCCGGGGCCGGGTTCGGCTGCCCCACATCCGGGGGCAATGCTGGAGGGGGCGACGCGTGGCTCCGGAGAGGCTGCCCCGGAGAGCACACGCATGGCCAAACGGCAGGCATGGCCGGGAACCTCAGGCATGGCCGGGAAGTTGGTGCCAGGGCGCACATATATCCCGGCCCTGGGGTCGACAACCCGGACGCGGCCGAGCTTCTCAGCCCCCGTCACGTCCCCGCTCCGACACCGAACATCCCGACCGCCAAGCCCCACGTAGGAGCCCGGACCATCGGCCCGACGGAAGAGCCCGGACCGCGGAGGCCGACCGAACATCCCGACCGCCGGCCCGACAGAACAGCCCGGACCGTTGGTCCGGGCTGTCGGGGATGTCCTGCGACATCGGGTGGCGGAGGATGCGGGATTTGAACCCGCGAGGGGTTTCATCCCCAACACGATTTCCAATCGTGCGCACTAGGCCACTATGCGAATCCTCCGCCGGAGAGGCTACCCGAGAGCCGTGCCGGCGCCGAAATCGTGCCGGTTTCACCCTCGCCTGGGCCGTGCGTAGACTGCTGCCCGGCCCCCCGCGTGGTGGTACCTCACTGAACTCCCCCAGGGCAGGAATGCAGCAAGGGCAGGTGAGCTCTTCCAGGTGCGCGGGGGGTCCTGACTGTCCTCAGGGGCGCAGCATGACCTTGATCGCCCGGCGCTCGTCCATCGCGGCATAGGCCTCGGCGACGTCATCGAGCGGCAGCGTCAGGTCGAAGACCGCGCCCGGCTCGATGGCTCCGGAGAGCACGTCGTCGCGCAGCTGCTCGAGGTAGTGGCGGACCGGTGCGACGCCTCCGGCCAGGTTGAGGTTGCGGCCGAACATCTGGCGGATCGGCACCTCGACCCCGTGCGGCACCCCGACGTAGCCCACGGTGCCACCCGGGCGCAGGCTGTCGAACGCCTGCTGCATCGACTCGCCGGTGCCGACGCACTCGAGCACGGCGTCTGCCCCCACGCCGCCGGTCAGCTCCATGACCTTGGCCACGCCCTCCTCGCCCCGCTCCGACACGATCTCGGCAGCCCCGAAGTCGCGGGCCACGGCCTGCCGGGAAGCGTGGCGCGACATCGCGATGACCCGATCGGCGCCCAGCCGCACGGCCGCGAGCACCCCGCACAGCCCCACGGCGCCGTCGCCGACGACCACGACGGTGTCACCGCGTGCGACCTTGGCGGAGACGGCGGCGTGCCACCCGGTGCCCATCACATCGCTGAGGGCGAGCATCGAGGGCAGCATGGCGTCGTCGGGCACCTCGGGAGTGGCCACCAGGGTGCCGTCGGCATGCGGCACACGCACCCACTCGCCCTGCCCGCCGTCGACCATGTGACCGTCTTCGTCAGGGCTGCCCCAGCCGCCGCCGTGGCTGCAGGCGGTGTGCACCCCGGCCAGGCAGTGCGGGCAGGTGCTGTCGGAGTAGGTGAACGGAGCGATCACGAAGTCACCGACCCGCAGCGTGCCGACCTCGGACCCCACGTCCTCCACGATGCCGACGAACTCGTGGCCGATGCGGCGCGGCCCGCTCACCGGGCTGATGCCCCGGTAGGGCCACAGGTCGGAGCCGCAGACGCAGCTCGCGGTGACCCGGACCAGTGCGTCCGTCGGCAGGGCCAGCGACGGCTCGGGCACCTGCTCGATGCGGATGTCCCCGGGAGCGTGCAAGATGGTGGCCTTCATGCCTGCCATCCTGCCACCGGGCAGTGACAGGATGAGTCCCATCGCACGGCATACGAAGGGAACGTCATGACTCTGCACGTGGGCTCCGAGGTAGGTCGACTGCGCCAGGTGATCGTGCACCGGCCCGGTCTGGAGATGGCTCGGCTGACTCCGGACAACAAGGAGCGCTATCTCTTCGACGAGATCCTGTGGGTCGAACGGGCCCAGGAGGAGCACGACGGCTTCACCCGGGTCATGGAGGAGCGGGGGGTGACCGTGCACCACTTCGACCAGCTGCTGACCGAGACGCTGGCCGTCCCCGAGGCCCGCAAGCACGTGCTGGAGGTGTCGCTGGACGAGCGGCACGTCGGCCCGCTGGCTGCCGAGCAGCTGTGGCACATGTTCGACGGCATGAGCGACACCGAGCTGGCGACCTACCTCATCGCGGGCATCACGAAGGCGGAGATCCTCGACAGGATCTCGGGCCCGCCGTCGGTGAGCATCGCTCAGCTCGACGAGCACGAGTCGCTGCTGGCTCCCCTGCCCAACCACCTGTTCACCCGGGACACCTCCGCCTGGGTCTACGACGGCGTCGCGGTCAACTCGATGCACAAGAAGGCCAGGCGCCGCGAGACGCTGCACTACGAGGCGATCTACTCCTACCACCCCCTGTTCGCCGACTCCGACGCGAAGTGGTGGTCCGAGGGCCTGGACGGTGGGCCGGCCACCGCCGAGGGTGGCGACATCCTGGTGCCCGGCAACGGCACGGTGCTGATCGGTCTGAGCGAGCGCACGACGGCGCAGGGCGTCGAGCGGCTGGCCCGGCGCATGCTCGGCGGCGGCGAGATCGAGCGCATCATCGCGGTCGACATGCCCAAGTCGCGTTCGGCGATGCACCTGGACACCGTGATGACGATGCTCGACCAGGAGAGCTTCACCCGCTACACCCAGCTGCCCGACCTGAAGTCCTGGACCCTGACCGCCGGCGACGAGCACGACGGCGTGGTCGAGGTCGTCGTCGAGCCGCACCCTGCCGAGCAGATGGAGCAGGTCATCGCCCGCAGCCTGGGCCTGGACAAGCTCCGTGTGCTCGCGGCCGAGCAGGACCCCCGGGCCGCCGCGCGGGAGCAGTGGGACGACGGCTGCAACGTGCTCGCGCTGGAGCCGGGGGTGGTCGTGGCCTACCAGCGCAACACGGTGACCAACGACTACCTCCGGGGCCAGGGGATCGAGGTCCTGGAGATCTCCGGCGGGGAGCTCGGCCGTGGTCGCGGCGGGCCGCGCTGCATGTCCTGCCCCATCGAGCGCGACCGCCTCGACTGAGGTGCCGCCGCGTCGCAGGGTGTCGGTGGCGGACGGCGAGCAGGCCCTGGCCGTATGCCGGGCCGCAGCCGACCGCTCCCAGGTGCCGCGACCCGTGGTCGCCACGGCGGTGCGCTACACCCTGGAGGAGCTGGCCACCCGGGTGCCGGGCCGGTCGGTGGAGGTGCGGGTGCCCCCGCACGCAGCGGTGCAGTGCGTCGAGGGGCCACGGCACAGCCGGGGCACCCCGACCAACGTGGTCGAGACCGATGGCCTGACCTGGCTCTCGCTGGCGACCGGGGAGCTCGCCTGGGGCGAGGCACGGGGGAGCGGGGCGGTGCGGGCCAGCGGCAGCCGCGCCGACCTCACCGCATACCTGCCCTTGTGGCCCTGATCAGGGGCTGAGCGGGAACGAGTCGAAGTAGACCCGGATCCGCCGCGTCGTGGGGTCGTCGGGGTCGGGGTGGGCGTCCCGGGCCGCCGTCAGGTGCCGGACCAGCACGTCGAACACCTCGTCGCGCATGGCGGTGGCCTCCGCCAGCGTCATGGGGGCGGTGGCGGAGGTGTTGACGGTGGCGTCCACCCACTCCTGGGGCTCGTCCAGGGCATGCTCGAGCCATCGGCTCATCGTGGCCACCCGATGGTCGATGGTGCCCTGCAGCATCATCCGGACCGGCATCTCGGCCGCGGGGTCGTCGCGCACCTCGGTGCCGCGCAGGGTGTAGCTCACCGGCTTCCACCAGCGCTCCCGGCCGGACCCGCGCCCGGTGTCCTCCTCGACGAACCCGTGGCGTTCGAGCTGGCGCAGGTGGTAGCTCGTCTGCCCGGTGCTCTCGTCGAGGTGCTGGGCCAGCATCGTCGCCGTCGCGGAGCCGTGGTCGGTCAGGTAGTTGTACATGGCCATCCGTAGCGGGTGTGCGAAGGCCTTCATCGCGCTCGTGTCGAGCACACGCTCCTGGGGCTTGCCATCCGTCATATCCAGAGATACCTTTGCAGAGAAGTCTTTGCAGATGTTCCTCTACACAGCCTACGGGAGAGACCATGACCGCCGAAACCACCACCAGCAGCACCGTCCCAGGAGCATCTGCCACCCCGGCCAAGGAGCCGCTGGGACGGATCTTCCACACCCACCTCGCCGGGGTCGGCCTGGCCAACGTGGCCGACGGCATCGTCGCCGCGGCAGTGCCACTGATCGCCGTCACGCTCACCCGCTCACCACTGCTGGTGTCGCTGATCACCGTGGCCATCTGGCTGCCGTGGCTCCTGTTCGGCATCCTCGCCGGGGTGCTCGTCGACCGAGCCGACCGTCGGCGCACCCAGCTGGTCGCGATGGCGGCCAGGGTGGTGCTGCTATTCACCCTGGCCGCCCTGCTCGTGACCGACCAGCTGACGATGCCGTTGCTGATCGCTTTGGCCTTCGGCTACGGCGCCACGGACGTCTTCGTCGACCTGGCAGCGTCCTCGATCGTGCCCACCATCGCACCGCGCTCGCGGCTGGCAGCCGCCAACGGCCGGGTGATGGCGGTGCAGCAGGTCGGCAACACGTTTGTCGGCGCCCCCATCGGCGGGGCCCTGCTCGTGCTGGGAGCGGGCTGGGCGGCGGGAGTGCCCGCAGCGATGGGCGTGCTGTTCCTGGTGCTCATCGGTGTGGGAATGCGCGGCGACTACACGGTCGAGCGCACCGGCACGGCCACCGGCTGGGCGGAGGTCACCGAGGGGGCACGCTTCCTCTTCGGGCACCGCGTGCTGCGCCCGATCCTGCTCAGCGGTTCGGTGCTCAACATGGTGATGACGGCCTACATGGCGGTGTTCGTGCTGTGGGTCGTCGGTGACGGCTCGCGGGTGGGGCTGTCGCCCGAGCACTACCCGCTGCTCATCGCCCTGCTGGCAGTGGGCGCGGTGATCGGCTCGTTCCTGTCCGAGGTGCTGGTGCGGCGGTGGGCCGAGATGCCGCTGATGTTCACCTGCTGGGCCATCAACTCGGTGACGCTGCTGGTGCCGGTGCTGTGGCCACAGCCGGTGCCGATCGCGGCGGCCTTCCTCGTGCTCGGTCTGACCAACACGGTGGGCAACGTGATCGGCCAGACCGTCCGGCAGCGGCTGGTGCCCGGCGAGCTGCTCGGCCGGGTGGGCGGCGCCGGCCGCACCATCGCCTTCGGGTTGATGCCGGTGGGTGCGCTGGTCGGTGGTCAGGTGGCCGAGGTGTGGGGTCTGCCGACCGTCTTCGTCGGCACCACGGTGGTCTGTCTGCTCGCCGTGGCGTATGTCGCCTCGCGGGTCTCGCAGGAGATGGTCGCCGCCTACGACACCGAGGCGATGCAGCGAGCCTGACCTGCGACTCGCCGTCCGGACCCGCTGGGCCCGCATTCCTGCCGGGGGGAATGCGGGCCCAGTGGTGCGCGGGAGCCGCGGACGCGCAAAGATGAGCGTCGTGCGCTACGGCATCTGCATCCTTCCCGAGCACCCCTGGCGTGAGGCCGAACCCCTCTGGCGGCATGCCGAGGAGCGTGGCTTCGACCATGCCTGGACCTACGACCACCTCGTCTGGAGCGGGCTCCCGGACGCCCCGTGGCACTCGACCGTGGCGACGCTCACCGCCGCGGCGATGGTCACCGAGCGCATCCACCTGGGCACCTTCGTCGCCTCACCCAACTATCGCCATCCGGTGACGTTCACCCGCGACGTGGTGACCCTGGAGGACATCAGCCGGGGCCGGGTCGTCCTGGGGCTCGGCGCCGGAGGCGAACGCGATGCGCAGATCCTGGGGCTGCGCCTGAGCCGGGGAGAGCGCACCCGCCGCTTCGCCGAGTTCGTCGACCTGCTCGACCGCACCCTGACCACCGACCACGTCGACCATCGAGGCGAGTTCTACGGGGCGGTCGACGCCCGCAACCTGCCCGGCTGCGTGCAGCGCCCCCGGGTGCCCTTCGTCGTCGCCGCCAACGGGCCGAAGGCCATGGCGCTGGCCGCCCGGCAGGGCCAGGGGTGGCTCACCACCGGACCCGCCGGCCATGCCGACGACCCCTCCGACACCGCGGGCGTCGACGCCTGGTGGTCGGGGGTCACCGAGCTGTCCGAGCGGTTCAGCGTCGCGGTGGAGCAGTCCGTGGCCGACGGTCATCGCGCCGGTGGACACTGGCCCGCGCGCTACCTGTCGTTGGACTCCGCCGGCGTCCCCGCCCTGCGCAGCCCGGGGTTCTTCGAGGACCAGGTGGGGCGTGCCCGGGAGCTCGGGTTCACCGACGTCATCGTGCACTGGCCCCGCCCTTCCGACCCCTACCGTGCCGACCCCTCGGTCCTCGACCACATCGAGCTGGAGCCCTGACATGCACCTTCTCGTCCTCGGTGGCACCGCCTTCCTCGGCGCAGCCGTATGCCGGGCCGCCCGCGAGGCCGGCCACGACGTGACCGCTCTGGCCCGGGGCGAGTCCGGGCCCGCGCCCGAGGGAGTGCGCTGGGTGCCGGCCGACCGGGACGGCGACGACGCCCTCGCGCCGGTGCGGACCGGCCGCTGGGACGCCGTCGTCGACGTCGCCCACCAGCCGGGGCACGTGCGCAGGGCGGTGCGGGACCTCGTGCCGGTGGCCGACCACTACGTCTTCGTGTCCTCCATCAGCGCCTACGCCGAGGGGTCCGGTGGCCACGACGAGGACGACACGCCGCTGCTGGCGGCCTTGGAGGCCGACGCGATGCGGACCCCCGAGGACTACGGGGCTGCCAAGGTCGCGGCGGAGCAGCATGTCGTCACCGCCTTCGGTCCCGAGCGCAGCCTGCTGGTGCGGGCGGGGCTGATCGCCGGGCCGGGGGACCGCAGCGGGCGCAGCGGCTACTGGCCCTGGCGGCTCGCCCACCCCGGGACGGCCGACGGCTGCGTCCTGGTGCCCGACGTCGGGGACCAGCCGGTCCAGATGGTGGACGTCCGTGACCTCGCCGGGTGGATCGTCACCGCGGCCGGCCGCCGGGTGTGTGGTGGCATCGATGCCACCGGGCCCGAGCTGCGGCTCACCGACGTGCTCGAGGTCGCCCGCGCGGTGGCCGGGCACGAGGGGCCACTGGCCACCGCACCGTCGGCGTGGCTGCTCGACCAGGGTGTGGCGCCCTGGGCCGGCCCCCGTTCGCTGCCGCTGTGGCTGGGCGGCGACTCCACGGCATACCCCATGATGCAGCGTGACTGCAGCCGCGCCCGCAGCCATGGCCTGGTCACGCGCCCGCTGGCGCAGACCTTCGCCGACGAGCTGTCCACGCTCGACGGACCGCCACCGCGGTCGGGGCTCAGCGACGAGGAGCACCGCGCGCTGTTGGACGCCCTGGACCGCGTCTGACGCGCTGCGGCGTACCCTGGGAGGGTGACCGACCAGCGCCCTGACCAGCCTCGCGACGACAGCCGGCAGCAGATGCGCTCGGCGCCCCACGACGGGCCGCGCACCCCCCGGCTCATCCCGTTCCTGGCCACCGGTGCCATCGTGGGCCTGCTGGCCGGCCTCGTGCTGGCCCTGCTCGGCCCCTCCTCGCCGGTCGCCTCCGACGGGCAGGAGATCGTGCTGCTGGGGCTCACCGGCGCGCTGCTGGGAGGCCTGGCCGGGGCGGTGGTCTTCCTCGTCGTCGAGTGGACCACGTTGCGCTGACCCGACTGTGCGAGACTGGGCACCGTGGCTCGACCCGATGGACGCCTCTCCCACGATCTGCTCCCCGACGAGGCCCTCCCACAGGACGCCTGCGGCGTCTTCGGTGTGTGGGCCCCCGGCGACGAGGTCGCCAAGCTCACCTACTTCGGCCTCTACGCCTTGCAGCACCGCGGCCAGGAGGCGGCCGGCATCGCGACGAGCGACGGCCGCTCGCTGCTGGTCTACAAGGACGTCGGTCTGGTGTCCCAGGTCTTCGACGAGTCGAGCCTGGCCTCGCTGCGTGGGCACATCGCGGTCGGGCACTGCCGCTACTCCACGACCGGCCGCAACTCGTGGGAGAACGCCCAGCCGACGCTGGGTGGCACCACCGGTGGCACGGTCGCGCTGGCGCACAACGGCAACCTGATCAACACGCACGAGCTGCGCGACACCCTCATCGACCTGCACGGTGGCGACAAGCGCGACGTGCCCGGTGAGATGGGGCGGGGCAACACCACCGACACCGCCGTGGTGACCGGGCTGCTGACCGCCGACCCCGACCGGTCGCTGGAAGCCTCCGCCATGGAGGTGCTTCCCCTGCTGCGCGGCGCCTTCTCCCTGGTCTTCTGCGACGAGCAGACCCTGTATGCCGCTCGCGACCCGCAGGGGGTGCGTCCCCTGGTGCTGGGCCGGCTCGAGCGCGGCTGGGTGGTCGCCTCGGAGACCGCAGCCCTCGACATCGTCGGTGCCAGCGTGGTGCGCGACGTCGAGCCCGGCGAGTTCATCGCCGTCGACGAGAACGGCCTGCGCAGCCAGCGGTTCGCCGAGCCGGCGCGCAAGGGCTGCGTGTTCGAGTACGTCTACCTCGCCCGCCCCGACACCAAGCTCGCCGGCCGCTCGGTCTACGAGTCACGGGTCGAGATGGGCCGGCGGCTGGCCCGCGAGCACCCGGTCGAGGCCGACATGGTCATGCCCACGCCGGAGTCGGGGACTCCCGCAGCCATCGGGTATGCCGAGGCCAGCGGGATCCCCTACGGGCAGGGCCTGGTCAAGAACGCCTATGTCGGGCGCACCTTCATCGCGCCCAGCCAGACCATCCGTCAGCTCGGCATCCGGCTCAAGCTCAACCCGCTGCGCGAGGTGATCCGCGGCAAGCGGCTCGTCGTCGTCGACGACTCGATCGTGCGCGGCAACACGCAGCGCGCGCTGGTGCGTATGCTGCGCGAGGCCGGGGCCGCCGAGGTGCACGTGCGCATCTCCTCGCCTCCGGTGCGCTGGCCGTGCTTCTACGGCATCGACTTCGCGACCCGGGCCGAGCTGATCGCCACCGGCCTGGGCACCGACGAGATCCGCGCCTCGGTCGGGGCCGACTCGCTGGGCTACATCAGCGAGGAGTCGATGGTCGCGGCCACCGACCAGCCGGCCGACCAGCTGTGCACGGCGTGCTTCTCCGGCGTCTACCCCATCGAGCTGCCCCGGGGAGACCGGCTCGGCAAGGACGTCCTGGAGCTGGAGTTCCCCGGGGGCGGGCCGCGGGCCGCGGTCGACGCCGACGGTGTGCCGGTGGGTGCCCCGACCGGCGCCGCCGACGCCCTCCGCCGGCCCTGAGCCCTCCGCCGCCCCTGAACCGAGGACCTGATGAGCGACGAACCGATCACGTATGCCGCAGCAGGCGTCGACGTCGAGGCCGGTGACCGCGCGGTCGAGCTGATGAAGGACGCCGTCCGCAGGGCCCAGCGCCCCGAGGTGATGGGCGGTCTGGGTGGTTTCGCCGGCCTGTTCGACGCCTCGGCGCTGAAGGGGATGCAGCGTCCGGTCCTGGCGACCAGCACGGACGGGGTCGGCACCAAGGTGGCCATCGCCCAGGCCATGGACGTGCACGACACCATCGGCATCGACCTGGTCGGCATGGTGGTCGACGACATCGTGGTGTGCGGTGCGGAGCCGCTCTTCATGACCGACTACATCGCGTGCGGCAAGGTGGTCCCCGAGCGGATCGCCGCGGTCGTCAGTGGCATCGCGCGCGGCTGCGAGCTGGCCGGGGTGGCGCTGGTGGGCGGGGAGACCGCGGAGCACCCCGGCCTGCTCGACCCCGACGAGTACGACCTGGCCGGTGCCGCCACCGGGGTCGTGGAGCACGACGACGTGCTCGGCCCGCAGCGGGTGCGGCAGGGTGACGCCGTGGTGGCGCTGGCGTCGTCGGGGCTGCACTCCAACGGCTACTCCCTGGTGCGCCGGGTGGTCGCCGCAGCAGGGCTCGGCTGGGACGCACACATCCCGGACTTCGGCCGCACCCTGGGTGAGGAGGCGCTGACGCCGACACGCATCTACACCCGGATGCTGCTCGACCTCATCCGCACCGAAGGGGTCGACGTGCACGCGCTGTCCCACGTCACGGGTGGCGGGCTGGCCGCCAACCTGGCCCGGGTGCTGCCGGCGGGTGCGCTCGCCACCGTGGACCGGTCGACCTGGAGCCCACCGCCGGTCTTCTCCGCGGTGCAGCGGTGGGGGCGGGTGCCGCAGCAGGACCTCGAGGGCACCCTCAACATGGGTGTCGGGTTCGTCGTGGTGCTGCCCGCCGAGCAGGCCGACGCGGCGCTCCGGCGCTGCGTGGAGCTCGGAGTGCCGGCCTGGGCGCTCGGGGAGGTCGGACTGGCCACGGACGTCGACGAGTCCGACGTCGTGCACGGCGGCGTCGTGCACGGGGCCAAGGGCGTCGACGGCGGCGCCGTGCGTCTGGTCGGTGCCCACGCCTGAGGGCGAGACCCGAGCAGCCGTATGCGGCGGCGCGCAGCGTCGCGGTCGGCACACAGCAGCGCGGACGACACGATGTCGCGGTCGACCCTGAGGTGCGCGGTAGACCCGGAGTGATGCGGGCGAGACCGAGATGTGCGGTCGAGAGGGGACCGCGAGGGCATGTCTCGAGGCGCCGCTTTGCCTCGACCGCGGGACGCTGCCTCGACCACGCAGCGTCCTGGCGAAGCGTCAGTTGGCGCCGGGCCGTGGACCGACCAGGAGGACGAAGTCCTCGCTCTCGGCGGGGTCGAACGGCGCGGTCCACCTCAGCCTGGCCGTGTCGGCGCTCATCGCCCGGCCCGGGGTGGGCGGCTCAGTGGAGGCGTCGATGAGCAGGATGGCGGTGGCAGGGGTGGTCAGGCGCACGCTCAGGCTCAGGTCGACCGCCTCGCCGTCGACGGAGGGCACCGTGAGCGGGTCTCCTCCGGTGCCGTCGGTGACCGGGCTCACCGACTGGAGCAGCGCGATCTCGGCCTCGAGGTCGGCGGGCTCACAACCAGCCTGCTGCAGCGCGGACCACGACTGCTCGGCGGTCGGGGTGCTGGAGCAGGCCCAGGCGTCGATCGTGATCTCGCGCTCGTCGAATCGCGTCCACTGGCTCGTGACGAGCAGACCGAAGCCCACGATGATCAGGACCAGCCACACCCAGCCGGGGACCGTCGGCTGGCGTGCCGGGCCTTCGGGTCGACCCGGACGCGGGTCGCTGGGCCGCACGGTCTCACCCGGGTCGGCATCCATCCCCGGAGTCTAGGCGGCCAGGGCCTGGGCGCGAGAAATCCCGGGGCGGTCCCGCCCCGGGATGTCGCGTCTCAGTGGACGGTCAACGACCTTCTGCGGCCCAGGGGCCCGAGGTGTCGTCGTCATCGTCACCTGGCTCGTCCGACTCGTCCACGGGGTCCTCGGGGACCACGTAGGTCGGGTCGGCACTCTCGCGCGCTCGTAGCTCGCGCTCCAGTGCGGTCAGGTCGGTGTCCGGAGAGTAGTACTTCAGTCTCCGAGCAACCTTCGTCTGCTTGGCTTTGGCTCGGCCGCGCCCCATGGCGTGACCCCCTCGTGCGTCTGCCGGGGCGGCATCACCTGTCGATCGGTGCTGAGCACTGATCGTTGAGCGGAGCCGGCCCGGGAATGTGTATTTCTCGTAGGCGTAACGGTACATGAGCCCCAGAGGTGCCCGTGCACCGGAGCCGCGACTCAGCGACGGCGGACCGCGACCGCACCCACCGCGGCGAGAGCCGCAAGGGCACCGGCCAGCACCACCCAGACCCAGGCCGGGGTGCCGCCGGTGTCGTCGGGCTCGGTCGCCGGTGGCACCACGGCGTCCGTGCTGGCGGCCCGCTCCGCGTCCACCGTGGCGTCAGGGGCTGCGGAGGTGACGGCAGCGTCATCCGCCGGCTCGTCCGAGGTCTGGACGGCGTCGTCCGAGGCCGGGGCGGGAGCAGCCGCGGTCACCTCGTAGTCGAACTCTCCGGAGATCGGGTGCCCGTCCTGGGAGGTGACCCGCCAGACGACCGTGTAGTCACCGGCCGGGGCATCAGGGGCCACGGCCTGCACCACCTCGACCCCCTCGACGCGGGGGTCACCCGCGGCCACCTCACCCTCGGGCCCGGTGACGACGACCTGAGCACCCAGCGAGGCGATCGCACCCGAGAAGGTCAGCGTGATCTCCTCCGGCGGGGCCTCCAGGGTGTCGCCGTCCTCCGGCTGGGAGCCGACCAGCTCATCATGGGCCAGTGCCGCCGAGGGCGCCACGAGCAGTGCTCCCAGGGCGAGCGCCAAGGATGCGAGGACGGACAGCACACGGCGCCACCCGGCGTACGGCACCGGGGAACGCGCGACGACGGACGACATACCCCCAGTCTAGGGACGCGCCGTAGGCTGCCCGGATGGGCCCCGAGAGCTATCGCGCCGTGGCCCGCCCGGTCGAGGTGCGCACCGAGGAGCGACGCTCCGTCTTCCTGTGCCGGCTGGAGCCGGTCCGCGACGAGGAGGCGGCGCGGGCCGCCGTCGGCGCCGCGCGGACCCGGCACGGGGACGCCGGGCACCACTGCTCGGCCTTCCTGATCGGTCCGGGCGGTGCCGTCCGACGCTCCAGCGACGACGGCGAGCCCAGTGGCACCGCGGGTATGCCGATGCTCGAGGTGCTGTCGGGGGCCGGTGTGAGCGACGTGGTGGCGGTCGTCTCCCGGTGGTTCGGCGGGGTGCTCCTGGGCACGGGCGGGCTGGTGCGCGCCTACAGCGGTGTGGTGGCGACCGCGGTCCAGCAGGCCGCCTTCGTGCAGCGCACGCCGGTGGCACTGGCCGAGGCGGTGGTCGGCCACGAGATCGCCGGGAGACTTGAGCACGACCTGCGTGCCCGGGGTGTCACCGTGCGCGACGTCGACTACGCGGCGGAGGTGACGCTGCGGCTGGCCGTGCCACCGGCATACCTCGACGACGTCGCAGCCGCCGTGGCGGCCCTGACCTCGGGCCAGGCGCGCTGGGCGGTCACCGGCAGCGCCTGGGTGGACCTGCCGGGCTGATCAGAAGCCGGAGTCGGTGGGACGCGGGTAGTACTTCGCGTACTTCTTCACGTAGTTGGCCTTCGCCGCAACGACGTAGGCCTTCCGCTTGAGCGAGTCGTGGGTGACCAGCGGGTGGAAGACGCCCTTGCGGGTGACCTTCTTGACCAGCGCCTTCAGCTCGGGGCTGAGATAGCGGCGCAGCAGGAACATCGGCAGCACCGAGTAGAGGATCTCGTTGCGCACCACGACCTGGTCCAGCTCCCGGCCCTCGATGAGGTCGCCGGTGATGACCTCGGCCACGTTGGCGCCGGCCGCGGTCACGTAGTAGTTGTTGCGCCCGATGCGCGGGTTGACCTCGAAGAACTTGGCGACCCCGTCACGCGGGTCGACCTTGACGTCGAAGTTGGCGAAGCCCCGGTAGCCGACGTGCTTGAGGAGGCGCTCCGCCTGCTCCATCAGGTCGGGGTAGGGGGTCGTCACCATCGCGGCGGGGTTGCCGATCGCCAGGGGCTGGTGCTCCTGGAGCAGCACCTGGGCCGTGGCCAGGAGGGTGACCTCGCCCTGCTGGTCGACATAGGCGGTGATGCTGCGCATCGCGGTGTCGTCACCGGGGATGAGCTCCTGCACCACGAAGCGGTCCCGGAACCCTGCACCGCGCACCCGCCCGAAGATGTCCAGCAGCTCCTCGGGGCTGTCGACCTTGTAGATCTTGTTCTTGCCCTCGAAGCGCAGGCCCTCGTAGGCCGCACCCACTGCCGGCTTGGCGACGACCGGGAACGTGAGGTCCACGGTCTCGGGGGTCCAGCCTGGGTCGTCGGCCGTGCTGAAGTCCTGCACCAGGGTGCGCGGGACGGGGATGCCCAGCTCCTGGCAGACGCGGGCGAACTCGATCTTGTCGGCGATCATGTCCAGCACCGGGCCGTCGACCGCGGGCACGACATACCACTGCGACAACCACTCGGCCTGCTCGCTGAGCATGCGGCTGAACGAGTCGGCGTTGGACAGCAGCAGGGTGGTGCGGCCCGCAGCCTTACGCTCCGTGCCGACCCGCTCCAAGGCGGCCAGGGTGTCCGCCCGCTGGGCGTCCTCCCCCAGCTCGACCGTCTCGATGAACGAGGACCAGTTGATCGGACCTGCCACGACTCGGGAGATGACGGTGCTCGTCAGGCCGTAGCGCTCGTGGAAGGCCCGGGCGAGGGCGTAGATGCCGATATCGGTGCCGAGCAGGACGACGTCGAAGTCGGGATCTGTGGTGGGGGCGGTCATGGCTCTCCTGGGCGGGTGACAGGCGATCTCGGCAGCGAGACTACGGCAGTGCGGGTGAACACCCCTACGATCTGCCTGTGCACAGCGTAGGGGGCGGACGAGCCCTGTCCGGAAACAGAGCCGCCATCCTCGTCGTGACCGCCGTCACCGTGTGTCTCACCGGGTGCGCCTCGGTGCCGCCCACCGTGGTGCCGGCCCCGGTCGTCGGCAGCGCCGAGCCGGCCACGGCGACCGCGGATGAGACTGACGGCCGTGGCCCCCACGCCGGTGTGGAGGAGGCTGACGTCCTCGACCTGGTCGCTGCCCTCAACCAGGCCCTGGCCGGCAACGACGTCGAGGCCTGGCTCAGCCACTTCGACCTCGACGAGGAGGCGACCCAGCAGCAGCGTCACTGGTTCGCTGCGGTGCAGGACGTGCCGATGGAGGTCCGGGAGCTGGTGGTGAGCTCGGTGCTGGGGGTCGACCCGCAGCGTGGGCAGAAGGTGCAGGTCGCCTTCCGTCACCAGGTCAGTGGCGCAGACGTGGACCCCTCCCTGGAGTACTACCGGTGGACCGTGCACCGCGACGGCGAGGGGGCCCCGCCCACGGTGGTGGAGGCGACCGGCGCCGGGGGCTTCAACGCCGCCCACCCGCAGCTGTGGGACCTCACCGAGGTGCACGTCCACGAGTCCGACTCGCTGGTGCTGCTCGCCCCGGCCGACCTGTGGCCCGAGGTCGGCGATCTCGTGCCGAGCCTCGACGAGGCCGCTGCCGAGACCCTGGCGGCGCTCCCGGTCGAGGGCGTGGACCGGGTGGTCGTCACCCTTGCGCATGCCGAACACCTGGAGGAGCTGTTCGGCAGCCGGGTGGACGTCGCCGACGTCGCGGGCTTCGTCACCACGGCCTGGGCGGCTCCCGAGGCCGACCCGGGGCAGGTGGGCGACCCCCGCGAGCCGTTGGCCGTGACCGGCCGGGTCGTCCTGGACGCTGCGTACGCGGTGGACGAGTGGGACTACCTCGAGGGGGCCGCCACCGGGGGCAGCCCCGTGATGCGGCACGAGACGGCGCACCTGTCGCTGCTGCTGGAGCTGGGCGAGCTGGGTGGGCCGGTATGGGGAGTGGAGGGCCTGGCCACGTGGTGGGAGTCGGAGGCCGACGCTGCGGCCCGTGAGGACCTGTTGTGGTGGTCGCAGGTCCTGACCGAGGACGTTGGTCTCGCCCCGGCCTGGCCACCGGCCGACGTGGCGGGCTTCTTCCCCGACGACCTCGACCTGGTCGACCGGCACTACACCGACGCCGGGCTGGTGTTCGTGCACCTGGCGGAGCGCTTCGGGGCCGACATCGCTCTGGCCGTCGGCGCGGACCTGCACCGCCAGGAGGGGTACCGGTCCGCGGACCACATCGACGAGGTGCTGGCCGAGCACACCGGGCTGACCACCGAACAGCTGCAGACCGACTGGCAGGAGTGGGTCGAGGCCTTGCCGGCCCTGGGCTGAGCTCGTCTGGCGGGTCCGGCCGTGCGCCGTTAGGTTGGCCGCACGCGCGGTCGACGACGACGGCGAGACGAGGGGACTGTGATGGAGACCATGGAGCCGGCCTACTCGGCAGGCGTGCTGCTCACGATCGCGGGCGTCGCCGTCGCGACCCTGCTCTTCCTGATCATCAAGCTCAAGATGCACGCGTTCGTCGCTCTGATCCTCATCAGCCTGCTGACCGCGGTCGCGGCCGGCATACCCCTGGGCGACGTGCCCGCGGTGGCGGTGACCGCCTTCAGCGGCACGCTGGGCCAGGTGGCCCTGCTGGTCGGTCTCGGCGCCATGATCGGTCGGCTGCTCGAGGTCACCGGCGGTGCGCAGGTGCTGGCGGACACGCTCATCGGCCGGTTCGGTGAGCACCGGGCGCCGCTGGCGCTCGGCATTGCAGCGCTGCTCTTCGGCTTCCCGATCTTCTTCGACGCAGGCCTGGTCGTCTTCCTGCCCATCATCTTCTCGGTGGCACGGCGCTTCGGTGGCTCCCTGCTGCTCTACGCACTGCCGGCGGCGGGTGCGTTCGCCGCGATGCACGCCATCGTCCCGCCGCACCCGGGCCCCGTCACCGCGGCCACCGAGCTGGGCGGCAGCGTGGGCCTGACCTTGCTGGTGGGCGTGCCGGCGGCCTTCATCAGCTGGTATGTCGGGGTCTACCTCTTCACCATGGTCTACGCCAAGAACATCGACGTGCCGATCCGGGAGAGCATGCTGGTCGGGATGTCGACCGGCGACCCGGTCGAGCTCGACGACGGGCCGGACGGCCAGCCGGGTCAGGCGGCCAAGCCGAGCTTCGGCTCCGTGCTGGGCATCCTGCTGCTGCCGCTGGTGCTCATCGGCCTGAACACCACGCTGACCACGCTCCGCACGGTCGGCACCGTGCCCGAGGACGCCGGATGGGCCGACCTGGTCATCCTCATCGGGCAGACGCCGGTGGCGCTGCTGATCACCGTCCTGGTGGCCAGCTACACCCTCGGCACCAAGGGACGCTCGCTGGCCACGATCGAGGGCATCCTCAACGATGCTCTCGCGCCGATCTGCGCCGTCATCCTCATCACCGGGGCAGGCGGCATGTTCGGTGGGGTGCTCCGGCAGAGCGGCATCGGCGCCGCCCTCGAGTCGAGCCTGTCCGACCTGGGCCTGCCCCTCATCGTCTCGGCGTTCCTCATCGCCACGATCCTGCGCGTCGCTCAAGGATCGGCCACAGTGGCGCTGGTCACGACGGCCGGGCTGCTGTCGGCAGGGGTTGCCGCGGCCGACCTCTCCGACCTCAAGGTCGTCTGCCTGGTGCTGGCCATCGCCGCAGGTGCCACGGTGCTCTCCCACGTCAACGACTCCGGGTTCTGGCTGGTCAGCCGGTTCTTCGGGATGGACGTCAAGACGACCCTGAAGACGTGGACGATCATGGAGACGACGCTGGGCCTGGCGATCTTCGGCGTTGCCCTGGTGCTGTGGTTCGTGGTGCCATGAACGACATGACCCACCCGGCGCATGTCCCCGACCCACCGATCCATATCGTGGTGATGGGTGTGGCCGGGTCGGGCAAGAGCACCGCCGCGCGCAGCATCCAGGACCGTCTGGGCTGGGAGTTCGCCGAGGGTGACGACTTCCACCCGCAGGCCAACCTCGACAAGATGGCCGACGGACGGCCGTTGGTCGACGAGGACCGGTGGCCCTGGCTGCAGCTCCTCGCCGACTGGACGGCGGAGCGCGACGCGCGCGGGGAGTCGACGATCCTGAGCTGCTCGGCGCTGCGACGCGCCTACCGCGACATCCTGCGCGGCGGAGGGGAGCGCACGTTCTTCGTGCACCTGACCGGCGACAAGAACCTCCTGATGTCGCGGATGCAGGGACGCGAGCACTTCATGCCGCCGTCCCTGCTCGAGTCACAGCTCGACACCCTTGAGGCGCTGCAACCCGACGAGGACGGCATGGTGCAGGACGTCGCCAACCCACCCGAGCGCATCGCCCGGGTGGTCACCGCCCAGCTCGACCTGCCCTGAGCCGTCCGACGTGCCCAGCCGGCCGGGCACGTGCCGTTCCGGCAGCTCAGAAGGTCAGGTGACCGCCTAGGCCCGGACGCCGGGGTGTCGGGCGGCTCAAAAGGTCAGGTGACCGCCTGGGCCGGTATGCCGAGATGCCGAGGCGGCTCCCCATGCGGCAGAGCGGTCAGTCTGTCGACCTGGGACGCCCACGGCTGGTCTGGGTCGAGGCCTCCGCCTCTGCACCTGCGGCAGCAGCCTCCTCACGCGCCCGGCGCAGCGCCTCGTGGGGGTCCTCCAGTGTCGGCTCGTCGACCTTGATGTCCAGGTCGGAGCCGGTGTCGGTGTTGCGCGCGTCGTCGCTGACGCTGCCCGCGGGTCCGTCCAGTGCCGAGCCCTGCTGGGTGTCCCCGCCGAGGGCGTTGCCGATGCCGCTGAGGGCCTTGGTGAGCTCTGTCGGCACGATCCACATCTTGTTGGACTCGCCCTGGGCGATCTGCGGCAGCATCTGCAGGTACTGGTAGGCCAGCAGCTTGCTGTCCGGGTTGCCCTTATGAATGGCGTCGAAGACCTGCAGGATCGCGCGGGCCTCACCCTGTGCCTCGAGGATCGCGGCCTGGGCGGTGCCCTCGGCCCGCAGGATCTGGGCCTGCTTCTCACCCTCTGCGGTGAGGATCTGCGACTGCTTGACGCCCTCGGCATTCAGGATGGTGGCGCGGCGGTCGCGCTCGGCGCGCATCTGCTTCTCCATCGAGTCCTGCACGCTGGCCGGCGGGTCGATGGCCTTGAGCTCGACCCGGTTGACGCGGATGCCCCACCGCCCGGTGGCGTCGTCGAGCACGCCGCGCAGCTGGCCGTTGATCTGGTCGCGGCTGGTCAGCGTCTGCTCCAGGTCGAGCGAGCCGATCACGTTCCGCAACGTGGTGACGGTGAGCTGTTCGATGCCCTGGATGTAGTTGGCGATCTCGTAGGTCGCCGCCTTGGGGTCGGTGGGCTGGAAGTAGATGACGGTGTCGATCGAGACCACCAGGTTGTCGCTGGTGATCACCGGCTGCGGCGGGAACGAGACGACCTGCTCGCGGAGGTCGACGTTGGCCCGCACCTTGTCGACGAACGGGATCAGGATGTGCAGGCCCGCGTCGAGCGTGCGGCTGTAGCGCCCGAGCCGCTCGACGATGACCGCCGTCGCCTGGGGCACGATGCGGACCGCCTTGGCGATGGCCGTGGCCGTGAACAGGACGAGCAGCAGGAGGACGACATAGAGGGCGATGGTCTGCGGTTCCGGCATGAGGGTGCCTTTCGTCGATAGAGGTGGTCAGGGCGAGGTCACGACGGCGGTGGCGCCGTCGATCCGCACCACCGTGACGAGCTGCCCGGGCGCGATCTCCATGCCCGGGGTGTCGGTGCGAGCGCTCCACTCCTCACCGCGCAGCTTGACCATGCCGCTGCGGTCGGTGACCAGGGTGAGCACAAGAGCCTCCTGGCCGACGTTGGCGTCGGCGTTGGTGTGCACGGCGGGGGTGTCCAGGCCGAGCCGGCGCAGTGCCCAGGGGCGCAGCAGGAAGAGCAGCAGCCCCGAGGTGACGACGAAGACGATGACCTGCGCCGGGAAGCCGAGCCCGAGGGCCGCAGCAGCCGCCGCCACCAGGGCGGCCAGCGCCAGCATCGTGAAGACCAGGTCGAGCGAGGCGATCTCGATCAGACCCAGCACGAGGGCCGCCCCGACCCACCAGAGCCACTGGGTCTCTCGCAACCAGTCCATCCCGCCTCCTTCGCCGTCTGCCCCTTCCATCGTAGGTGGCAGCGGCGCCGGTCAACGGATCAGGTGTCCGGCGGAGCGGCAGGTCGACCGTGACGGCTCACCAGAGGCCGGAGGGGTGCAGGCGGCCGGACAGCGACGGGCGGGGCACCGGCGGCGCCTCGCCGAGGGCCCGGCGGACGATGTCGAAGACCTGCTCGGTCTCGATGAGGAAGGCGTCGTGGCCGAACGGCGACGCGATGGTGGTCAGCTCCCGGCAGGCGGGGGCGCCCGCGATGACGGCGCCGTCAGCCGGCGTGAAGAGCCGGTCGCTGTCCACGACCACCACGGTCAGCTCGGCGGTGATGCGTCGCAGCGCCGCCTCGACGCCGCCGCGCCCCCGGCCGATGTCGTGGCTGTTCATCGCCTCGGTGAGGACGAGGTAGGAGTTGGCGTCGAACCGGCGCACCAGCTTGCGACCGTGGTGCTGCAGGTAGGACTGCACCGCATACCTGCCACCGCGCAGCGGCTCCTCGCCCAGCTGCGGGGCGGCGCCGAAGCGGTCCTGCAGGTCACCGGCCGCGCGGTAGGTGGTGTGCGCGATCATCCGCGCGACCTCGAGGCCCGCTCGGGGCCCCGGCCCGGGGTAGTAGTCGCCGCCGACGAAGCCGGCGTCGCCGCGGATGGCGTGCAGCTGTGCTGTGGCCCAGGCGATCTGGTCGGCACTGGAGATGGCGCACGTGGCGATGGCCACGCAGCGGCGGACCCGTCCGGGGTAGGACACCGCCCACTCCAGAGCCCGCATGCCGCCCATCGAGCCGCCGATGACAGCCGCGAAGGAACGGATGCCGAGCGCGTCGGCCAACAGCGCCTCGGCGCGCACCTGGTCACGGATGGTCAGGGTGGGGAAGCTGGAGCCGTAGGGGCGACCGTCGGGCGCCGGCGTGCTCGGCCCGGTGCTCCCTCGGCACCCGCCGAGCACGTTGGGCGCCACGACATACAGCTCGTCGGTGTCCAGCGGGCACCCGGGTCCGATCAGGCCCGGCCACCACCCAGGGGTGGGCTGGCCCGGCCCCGCCTCACCGACGACATGCGTGTCGCCGGTGAGGGCGTGCAGGACCAGGACCGCGTTGTCGCGGGCCTTGTTGAGCCGGCCCCACGTCTGGACGGACATGCGCACCTCGGGCAGGTGCTCGCCGCCGTCGGTGTCGAGCCCACCCACGACCAGTGACTGGCGTCGCGAGGCGGGTCCCTCCAGGGGTCGGGCCGGCTCGGACATCACAGGCCCTTGGCGGCGATGAAGCCGGCCTCCAGGTCGGCCACGATGTCGTCGATGTGCTCCAGCCCGACTGCCAGCCGCACCAGCCCCGGTGTGACCCCGGCGGCCCGCTGGGCCTCCTCGGTCAGCTGCGAGTGGGTGGTCGAGGCCGGGTGGATGACGAGGGACCGGACGTCGCCGATGTTGGCCACGTGGGAGTGCAGCTGCAGGGCCGAGACGAACCGGCGGCCCGCTTCGGCGCCACCCTCGATCTCGAAGGCCAGCACCGCACCGGCGCCCTGCGGCAGGTACTTCTGGGCGCGGGCGTAGGACGGGTGTCCGGGCAGTCCGGCATACGAGACCGACAGCACCTGGTCACGCTCCAGCAGCCACTGGGCCACCGCCGCCGCGTTGGCCACGTGCCGCTCGATGCGCAGCGACAGGGTCTCCAGCCCCTGGGCGATGAGGAAGGCGTTGAACGGTGAGGCCGCCGGCCCCAGGTCGCGCAGCAGCTGGACCCGCGCCTTGAGGATGTAGGCGAGGTTGGCCCCGAGCGCTCCGTCCACCCCGAGGTCCCGGGCGTAGACGAGGCCGTTGTAGCTGGCGTCCGGGGTGTTGAAGCCGGGGAAGCGTTCGGGGTGCTGCGCGTAGTCGAAGCGACCGCTGTCCACGATCACCCCCGCGATGGCGGTGCCGTGGCCGCCGAGATACTTCGTCGCCGAGTGCACCACGACGTCGGCACCGTGCTCGATGGGGCGCGTGAGGTAGGGCGTCGCGACGGTGTTGTCGACGATGAGCGGCACCCCCACCTCGTGGGCGACCCGGGCGACGGCCTCGGTGTCCAGCACGTCGCTGCTCGGGTTGGCGATCGTCTCCCCGAAGAAGGCCTTGGTGCGCTCGTTGGCTGCGGCGCGCCACGACTCCGGGTCGGTCGGGTCCTCGACGAACGTGACGTCGACACCGAGCTTGGGCAGCGAGTGCTGGAACAGGTTCTGGGTGCCGCCGTAGAGGCTGGGCGAGGCGACGATGTGGTCGCCGGCCTCGGCGACGTTGAGGACCGACAGGGTCACGGCCGACTGGCCTGAGGCGACCAGCAGAGCGCCGACGCCACCCTCGAGATCGGCGACGCGCGCCTCGATGACCTCGTTGGTGGGGTTGCCGATGCGGGTGTAGATGGGGCCGAGCTCGGCCAGCGCGAAGCGGTTGGCGGCCTGGTCGGCGTCGTCGAAGACGAAGGAGGTGCTCTGGTAGATGGGGAGCGCGCGGGCGCCGGTGGTCGGGTCAGGAGTCTGACCGGCGTGGATCTGACGGGTGGCGAAGGACCAGCTCATGAGGGGCTCCAGGGTGGTGCGGGCGGGTGGCTCGGGGAAGGACTGCTCGGGGCCTGCCGAGTCCGCAGCGGGGTATGCCGTGCTGCCGCGCGGGAGGTCGCTCCCACCACGGCGGCCGGCGATGTCGGGTCGACGGGCGGCTGCGAATGGACTCAGCAGCGACACATTCGACGGGTCACAGCGGCGCTCCTGGATAGTCGGCGTCGGCTGGGCCCCTCGGTCGAGAAGCCCGCGCTTGTGCCCGGTGTGTCCGGACACCTGGTCATCACCCGGGGCACCCCACCGCGAGTGGAGGGTTGCCGCCCAGCCGGCCGGGGCCTCTGGCTGGGACTCATGACCTCATGCTGGAGAATGTGTAGCATCCCGGCCTTGCCGAAGTCAATGCGACAGAGACCTTGTCCAGATGTACCTCTGCGCAGATTCTACGGCAGCAAAGAGTGATATCTCTCTTATCTTCGGAGTGTGTGCGACCGACGTGGCGTTTGGCACAGACGTCCGCCGCACGGTCGTTGACCGTGCGGCGGAAAACTTCGACCTGGCGCCGGGCCCCGAAGGGCGGAGGAGCCCGACCCCAGATAGCTCAGCGGGGCTCCTCCTCGCCCCGGTTGCCCAGCAGACCGACGAGGCCGAGCAGCACCAGCAGGGCCCCGGCGCTGACGATGGCCACCGGGGTGGCCAACGTCCAGTCGACGTCGAGGTCCACGAGCTGGTAGGTCAGCGCCATACCCGAGACCACCAGGGCGAGCACGCCCAGGGCGATGGTGGGCCAGGACGGGCCGGTCGGCCGGGTCGGCTCCGGGCTGCTGGTCTCGGAGGTGGGCGTGTCGTAGCGACCGGTGTCGTACCGGGTGCTGTCGTAGCGGCTGGTGTCATAGCGGTCCGTGTCGTCACGGGGCCCGTCACCGACGGCCGCGTGCCGTACGGTCTCGTCGCGGCGGTGACCGGGGTCGGTGGGGTCGGGTGTGGTGGTCATGGCGTTCACTCCTGCACGATCGTGATCTGGCCGAGGCCGACGTTGGCGTCGATCTCGAGCTGGCTGGGACGGTCTCCGATGACGGTCTGCTCGCTGACGCCGAGACCACCCTCGGTGCTGCTGCCACTGCCGTCTCGCTCCACGGTGATGTCGCCCGCGCCGACCTCGGAGTTGACGGTCACGTCGAGGCCTTGCGGCACCACGATGCGCAGCTCGCCGGCACCCAGGTCGACCTCGACGGTCTGACCGTTCAGTCCCGCCGGGTCAAGGTTCTGCAGGGTCAGCTCGGCGGTGCCGGCCCCCAGGTCGAAGTCGCGCAGCTCGGTCACGGTGGTGGGGTTCCACACGACGTCGCGGTCACCGTCCGGCCAGCTGATCTCGGTGGGCAACGGGGCGGTCACCGCAGTGGCCACGAGCGTGACCCAGGCGAGGAAGGCGACGAACCCGGCCCGGCGGCCCAGGAAGCCGAGGGCGACGAGCACCGCACCCAGCATGGCCAGACCCGCTGCCAGCGCGACGGCCACGGTGTTGCCAGGGATGCCGAGGCCGTCACCGGCCCAGATGAGCCCACCCACCACCATCAGCAGCAGCCCGCTGACGATGAGGGCACCGACCGGTCCGGGGCTGAGCCGGCGCAGGCGCCGTGGCTTCGGCGGCTGGGGTGGCGGAGGCGGACCCCACGCCTGAGGCGGTGCTCCGGGAGGCGGCGTGCTGCCCGGGGGGTACCCCTGGCCGGGATAGGCCGCAGGAGGGTAGGTCCCCGGTGCCGAGGGGACCGAGGGGTGCCCGCTCGCGGCCGGGTCGGCAGGACGGGGTCCTGCAGCTGCCCCCGGCGGGGGAGGGGGCGTGGCCGTGGCGGCATACGCCCCTCCGGTGCCCGCAGCGCCGGCCGCGGACCCGGCCATGGCCGCCATCGCGACGGTGCCGGTGCGGCCCACCTCGCCCGGGGCGGCCCGTCGCTGCCACGCAGTCCACAAGGCCCAGCCGAGTGCGCCGATGACCAGGATCGACACGATCGCCGAGCCCGGCTCGTCGAAGGTCATCAGACCCCACCAGGGCAGGGAGCCGAGCAGCACGACCGCGGTCACGACCAGGAGCACGATGGGCCCGGCCTCGCCGCCGCGCATCCCCCGCTCGAGCATGGTCCGCTCGCGGGTGTCCGGGACCAGCAGCCAGGCCAACAGGTAGAGGCCGAGGCCCAGGCCGAAGAAGATGCCGAGCACGACTGCTCCGGCACGGATGACGACGGGGTCCAGGCCGAGCCGGTGGGCCAGGCCGGCGCAGACGCCGCCGATCCAGCCGTCGTCGGTGCGGCGCACATCGACGCCGCGCAGGCTGGCGAAGAAGCGGTCGGTGCCGGACCCCGGGGGCGGTGTGGTGCCGCTGTAGGCCCCGCCGCCGGGAGGCACGGAGCTGCCGTAGGTCCCGGCGCCGGGGGGCACGGAGCCGGGGTAGGTCCCGCTCCCGGGAGGCGTCCGGTCACTCCCGGCGCTGCCGGGAGGGGTGGGGCCGCTGCCCGGGGGCGGTGGCGGCTCGGTCGGTGGGTGTCCGGTCGGGGGCTGCCCGCCGGGGGTGCTCTCAGTGGGGTGTTCGGTCATGGCTCCAGCGTGTCGCCGCTGTGGCTCGGCCACCATGAGGGTCGACCCTGACCCGACCCTGGTCCTACCCCTGCCACCCCTGGTCAAGGGTGTGCCGCGGGCTCGGGGTGGGCCAGGATGGAGGAGTGCAGACCGCAGACGCCCCCGCGTCCCACCCCCACCATCACCGGCCCCCCATGGTGCGGCCGGTGCACGGTCGGGTGCTCGCGGGGGTGGCACAAGGTCTGGCAGCCCACCTGGGGATGTCCTCGAACGTGGTGCGCGTGGTGCTGCTGGTGCTGGCGGCTGCGGGTGGCGCTGGGGTCGTGCTCTACGGCTTCCTCTGGATCTTCGTCCCCGAAGAGGAGGTCGAGGGTGCCGCGGCGATCAGTGCGCCCCGGGGCCAACGGTCCTCCCGGGCCGCCTGGGTGGTGGTGCTCGGCGTCGTGCTGCTGGCGGCGGGCATCGCCGTCCTGTCCGGGGCGAGCGTCGACGTCTCCGGCTGGGTGCCGCTGCTGCTGGTCACGGCAGGTGCGGTGTTCGCCTGGTCACAGCTGGACCGTCGGACCACCGGCCGCTGGGCCCCCGGTGGGCCCGAGTCGGCTCGCGGCGCCGTCCTGCGCACCGTCGCCGGGGTGGTGCTGGCCGTGGTCGGGCTGGTGCTGCTGGCCACCCGGGGCCTGGGGTTGACCCTGCTCTGGGACGTCGTCGTCGCGGTGCTGGTGGTGCTGGTCGGCGTCGCCGTCATCGCGGCGCCCTATGCCACCCGCCTGTGGGGTGACCTGCGCAGCGAGCAGGCGGCCCGCATCCGCGCGACCGAGCGCGCCGACATCGCCGCGCACCTGCACGACTCCGTGCTGCAGACGCTGGCCCTCATCCAGCGCAGCTCCGACGACCCACAGGTCACCCGCCTGGCGAGGGCACAGGAGCGCGAGCTGCGCCAGTGGCTGTATGCCGGACCTCCCGGTGCGCCTCTCACCCTCGCCTCCGCGGTGGCCGACGTCGCGCACGAGGTGGAGGACCGGCACGGCATACCGATCGAGATCGTCGTCACCGGTGACCACGTCATCGGTGAGCGCGGCTCGGCGCTGGTGTCGGCACTGCGGGAGGCCCTGGTCAACGCGGCCCAGCACGGCGCCCCGCCGATCACCGCCTACGTCGAGGTGGGGCAGGGGCGGGTCGAGGCCTTCGTGCGCGACCACGGGCCCGGCTTCGACCCGGAGGCGGTGCCCTCGGACCGGCTCGGCGTGCGAGAGTCGATCATCGGGCGGATGGACCGCCACGGTGGCTCGGCGCGGGTGCGCGTGCTCGACGACGGCACCGAGATCAGCCTGAGCCTGCCGCTGGACTCCGCGGACGAGCCGGGAGCCGGCAGTGAGCGACCCGAAGGAGACCCGTCATGAACCCACCCCGACCGGTGCGCGTGGTGCTCGTGGACGACCACCGCATCTTCCGTGCCGGCGTGCGAGCCGAGCTGGCCGAGGTCGCACCACAGCTCGACGTCGTGGCCGAGGCAGGCACGGTCGACGCGGCGGTGCAGGAGATCCGGCGCACCCGTCCCGATGTCGTGCTGCTCGACGTGCACCTGCCCGGTGGCGACGGCCGCGGTGGGGGCGACGTCATCCGGGGCTGCGCGGGCCTGACGACCGAGGCGGGGGCACCGTTGCGCTTCCTGGCGCTGTCGGTGTCGGACGCCGCCGACGACGTCATCGCGGTCATCCGGGCCGGCGCCCGGGGCTACGTCACCAAGACGATCAGCGGCAGCGACCTGGCCTCGGCGACCGTGCGGGTGGCCGACGGGGACGCCGTGTTCAGCCCGCGGCTGGCCGGCTTCGTGCTGGACGCCTTCGGTGCGGCGGCAGGCGAGATCGCTGAGGTCGACGAGGAGCTCGACCGCCTCAGTGCCCGGGAGCGCGAGGTGATGCGGCTGATCGCCCGTGGCTACCAGTACAAGGAGGTGGCCAAGGAGCTCTTCATCTCCGTCAAGACCGTCGAGACCCACGTGTCGTCGGTGCTGCGCAAGCTGCAGCTGTCGTCGCGGCACGAGCTGACCGCCTGGGCGATGGACCGCCGGCTGCTCTGACCCGGGCCGCATCCACGTTCGGGTGTGCAGATCTGGCCGGCGAGAGCCACATCTGCACACCCGAAGCGCGCCGGAGAGTGCGTCAGAGGTTGATCATGTGCCCGGCGATGCCCTCGATGGCCTCCTTGACCGACTCACCGAGCGTGGGGTGGGCGAACACGTTGCGGGCGACCTCGTCAGCGGTGAGGTCCCAGCGCTGCGCCAGGGTCAGCACCGGCAGCAGCTCGGTCACGTCGGGGCCGATCATGTGGGCACCGATGATCTCGTGGTGCTCGGAGTCGGCGACGATCTTGACGAAGCCGACCGTGTCGCCCAGCCCGGCAGCCTTGCCGTTGGCGCTGAACGGGAACTTCGCCGTCGTGACGTCGTAGCCCTTGTCCTTGGCCTGCTCCTCGGTGTAGCCGAAGGACGCGATCTGCGGCTGGCAGTAGGTCGCCCGCGGGATGAAGTCGTAGTCGAGCTCCATCGTCTCGGCACCCGCGATGGTCTCGGCCGCCACGACCCCCATGGCCTCGGCGGTGTGCGCCAGCATGAGCTTGGCCGTCACGTCGCCGATGGCGTAGACGTGCTCGACGTTGGTGCGGCCCCGGCCGTCGATCTTGATCGCGCCGCGATCGGTGAGCTCGACGTCGAGGGCCTCCAGGCCGTAGCCCTTGAGCCGCGGAGCGAAGCCGATGGCCTGCATGACCTTGTCCGTCTCGATGACCTGCGAGTCACCCCCCGAGGCCGGGCTGACGGTCACCTTGACCTTGTCACCGCTGTCGTCGATCGACTCGACCTTGGTCGAGGTCATCACCTTCACGCCGAGCTTCTTGTAGTGCTTGGCGAGCTCCTTGGAGACCTCGGGGTCCTCGGTGGGCACCATCCGGTCGAGGAACTCCACGATGGTGACGTCGACGCCGAAGTTGGCCAGGACGTAGGCGAACTCGACGCCGATGGCGCCCGAGCCGGCGATGACGATGCTGCCCGGCAGCTCGTCGGTGAGGATCTGCTCCTCGTAGGTCACGACGCGCTCGGACAGCTCCGTGCCGGGGATGAGGCGGGTCTCGGCGCCAGTGGCGATGATGAGGTCGTCGCAGGTCAGCTGGGTGGTGCCGCCGTCGTTGAGCTCGACGTCGACCGAGGTCGGCGAGGTCAGGGTGCCCCAGCCGTCGACCTCGGTGATCTTGTTCTTCTTCATCAGGTAGTGCACGCCCTTGACGATGCCGTCGGACACCTGGCGGCTGCGCTTGTGGGTCGGGCCGAACGACATCGATGCCTCGCCCTCGATGCCGAACTTGGCCTTCTCGTGCTGCAGGAGGTGCGACAGCTCGGCGTTGCGCAGCAGAGCCTTGCTCGGGATGCAGCCGACGTTGAGGCACACCCCGCCCCAGTACTTCTTCTCGACGACGGCCACCTTCTTGCCCAGCTGCGATGCGCGGATCGCCGCGACATACCCACCGGGGCCAGCGCCCAGGACAACAACGTCATAGTGATCGGCCATGGGCTCAGTATGCCGAAGCCCCGGTGTGCGCGCAGGCCCCGGCTGTGGCCCCTGGGCAGGACCGTGGTCGAGCACAGGAGAATGGTGTGATGGCCGACCGGATCCGGAAGGTGATGAAGGCAGTGCCCCGGCGGGGCTTCCTGCCGGCGGACCAGCAGGCCTGGGCAGGGGCCGACCGGGCGCTGGGCATCGGCCACGGCTCGACGTGCTCGCAGCCCAGCACGGTGGTGCGGCTGCTCGAGCTGCTGGACGCCCAGCCCGGTCACCGGGTGCTCGACGTCGGCTCCGGCTCCGGCTGGACCACCGCGATGCTGGCGTCGCTGGTCGCGCCGGACGGGTGGGTGCTGGGAGTGGAGATCGAACCTGCCCTGGTCGAGCGGAGCCGCCGAGCGCTGGTGGCGCACGGGGTCACCGCAGCCACCGTCGAGCAGGCGGTCCGCGGCGTGCTGGGCTGGCCCGAGCGCGCGCCCTACGACCGCATCCTGGTCAGTGCCGAGGCCCATGACGTGCCGCAGGCACTCCTCGACCAGCTCGCCGAGGGTGGCCGGATGGTCATCCCGGTCAACGGCCGGCTGCTGACCGCCCACCTCCACGACGGGCAGGTCAGCACCGAACAGGAGGGGTGGTACAGCTTCGTGCCGCTGCAGGAGTCGTGAGAGCGGGGGTTGACGTCGCGGCAATCATGGTTCATGGTTGAGGCCATGCACCTCGCTCTCGTACTTATTCCGACAGGACGCGTATCGCGCTGACCGCAGCCGATCGCGTCCTCCCCTCGTTCGTCCTCACGGACCGAGGGGTTTTTTGTTGCCCGACCCGACGCACCACCAGACTCGACAGGACACCGCATCCATGAGCACGGTCACCGCTACCGCCGCTGCCGCAGGCCCCGCTCGCCCCGCGCCCCGCACGGGTGCGGAGACCCTCGTCGACACGCTCCAGCGCGTCGGCGTCGAGCACATCTTCGGACTCCCCGGGGGCGCCGTGCTGCCGCTCTACGACGCGCTCTACGGTGCCGAGGGCCTGCGGCACATCCTGGTGCGGCACGAGCAGGGCGCGGGGCACGCGGCCCAGGGGTATGCCGCAGCCACCGGCCGCGTGGGCGTGTGCATGGCCACCAGCGGCCCCGGTGCGACCAACCTGGTCACGCCCGCTGGCCGACGCCAACATGGACTCCGTGCCGATCGTCGCGATCACCGGCAACGTGCCGAGCGCCGCGATGGGCTCGGACGCCTTCCAGGAGGCCGACATCCGCAGCATCGCGATGCCGGTCACCAAGCACTCCTTCCTGGTGACCGACCCCAACCAGATCGCCGACACGGTCGCCAGCGCGTTCCACCTGGCAGCCAGTGGTCGACCGGGACCCGTGCTGGTCGACGTGTCCAAGGACGCCCTCGCCGCGCTGGTCACCCAGCAGGGCCGGGGTGAGCTGGTGCTGCCGGGCTACCACCCGCAGACGGACCCCACACCGGAGTCGGTCCGCGACGCTGTGGAGCTCATGCTCAGCTCGCGCCGGCCGGTGCTCTACGTCGGCGGCGGCACCGTGCGGTCCGGTGCGCACGCCCAGGTCCGCGCGCTGGCCGAGCTGACCGGCATCCCCGTGGTCACGACGCTGATGGCACGCGGTGCCTTCCCGGACAGCCACCCCCAGCACATGGGGATGCCAGGCATGCACGGCACCGTCTCGGCGGTGGCCGCGCTGCAGAAGTCGGACCTGATCATCAGCCTGGGCGCCCGCTTCGACGACCGGGTCACGGGCGCACGCGACTCCTTCGCCCCGCACGCCAAGGTCATCCACGCCGACATCGACCCCGCCGAGATCGGCAAGAACCGACCGGTGGACGTCGGCCTGCTGGGGGATGCGCGGACGATCGTCGAGCAGCTCGTCACCGAGTTCACCATGCGCACGGCGCAGGGGGCCGAGCCCGACTACGCCGCCTGGGTCACCCGCTGTCTGATGTGGAAGAGCCGCTACCCGCTGGGCTACGACGAGCCGGCCGACGGCTCCCTGGCCCCGCAGCACGTCATCCAGCGCATCGGGCAGATCGCCGGACCCGAGGCGATCTACACCTCCGGGGTCGGCCAGCACCAGATGTGGGCCAGCCAGTTCATCGGCTACGAGCGCCCGAACGCCTGGCTCAACTCCGGTGGCCTGGGCACGATGGGGTATGCGGTGCCGGCGGCGATGGGCGCCAAGATCGGCTGCCCCGACACCACCGTGTGGGCGATCGACGGCGACGGCTGCTTCCAGATGACCAACCAGGAGCTCGCCACCTGCGCCGTCGAGGGCATCCCCATCAAGGTGGCCGTCATCAACAACGCCGCCCTGGGCATGGTCCGGCAGTGGCAGACGCTCTTCTACTCCGAGCGCTACAGCAACTCCGGAGCCCCGACGGCACAGGTGCCCGACTTCGTGATGCTGGCTCAGGCCTACGGCTGTGTGGGGCTGCGCTGCGACAGCCCGGCCGACGTCGACGCGACGATCGAGGCGGCCATGGCCGTCGACGACCAGCCCGTCGTCGTGGACTTCCGGGTGCACAAGGACGCCATGGTCTGGCCGATGGTCCCGGCCGGCACCAGCAACGACGCGATCCAGTATGCCCGCGACCTGGCCCCGGACTTCGACGAGGACGAGTGATGCCATGACGCCCCTCGCCACCGCACCCCGCACGAGCACGACGCACCACTGCATACCCGAGCACCACCACCACCCGAAAGGTGAGCACCATGAGCCGCCACGCACTGTCCGTCCTGGTCGAGAACAACCCCGGAGTCCTGGCCCGCGTGTCGGTCCTCTTCGCCCGCCGCAGCTTCAACATCGACCACCTCGTGGTCGGGCCCACCGAGGACCCGAAGGTCTCCCGGATGACCATCCTGGTCAACGTCTCCAGTGAGCAGCTGCACAAGGTCACCAGCCAGCTCGACAAGCTGATCGAGGTCATCCACATCGAGGAGCTCGACGACGCGGCAGCGATCCGCGCCCAGCTGTGGGAGATCAACGACAACGGTCCGCGCCCGGTGGGCGCGATGGCCGCTGCCTGGGGCTGACCACCCCCCTAGGCTGTCCGCCGGGGACACCCGGTGGGCAGCCTCACCACGCGCCCCGCACGACCGCTGCACCCGCACGACCGCACACCCGCCGCGCCACCGACTCGAGGAGCACACCTGACCATGGCCACGATGTACTACGACGCCGACGCCGACCTGAGCCTCATCCAGGACAGGGCGGTCGCCGTCCTCGGCTACGGCAGCCAGGGCCACGCCCACGCACTGTCCCTGCGCGACTCCGGCGTCGACGTCCGCGTCGGCCTCAAGGAAGGCAGCGCCTCACGCGCCAAGGCCGAGGCCGAGGGCCTGCGGGTCGTCACCCCTGAGGTGGCGTGCGCTGAGGCCGACCTGATCATGGTGCTCGTGCCCGACCACCTGCAGCGCGGGCTCTACGCGGACGCCATCGAGCCTCACCTCGAGGACGGTGACGCGCTGTTCTTCAGCCACGGCTTCAACATCCGGTTCGGCTACATCACCCCGCCCGAAGGTGTGGACGTGTGCATGGTCGCGCCCAAGGGGCCCGGCCACCTGGTGCGCCGGGAGTATGTCGACGGGCGCGGCGTGCCCGTCCTGGTCGCCGTGGAGCAGGACGCCTCCGGCCACGCGTGGGACCTGGCGCTGTCCTACGCCTCAGCGATCGGCGGCCTGCGCGCGGGCGGCATCAAGACGACCTTCACCGAGGAGACCGAGACCGACCTGTTCGGCGAGCAGGCCGTGCTGTGCGGTGGTGTCTCCGAGCTGATCATGAAGGGCTTCGAGACCCTGACCGAGGCGGGCTACCAGCCCGAGGTCGCCTACTTCGAGTGCCTGCACGAGCTCAAGCTCATCGTCGACCTGATGTATGAGGGGGGGATCGCCAAGCAGCGTTGGTCGGTCTCCGACACCGCGGAGTACGGCGACTACGTCTCCGGCCCGCGGATCATCGACGACCGGGTCAAGGACAACATGAGGGCGGTCCTCACCGACGTGCAGAACGGCACCTTCGCCCAGCGCTTCATCGACGACCAGGACGCCGGTGCCCCCGAGTTCACGGCCCTGCGCGAGAAGGGTGCCGCGCACCCGATCGAGGCCGTCGGTCGCGAGCTGCGCGGCATGATGGCCTGGGTGCGCTCCGGCGACGACGACTACACCGAGGGCTCCGCCGCCCGATGACCGACATCAAGCCGCGCAGCCGCGACGTCACCGACGGCCTGGAGCGGGCCGCGGCCCGGGGCATGCTCCGGGCCGTCGGGATGGGCGACGAGGACTGGGAGAAGCCGCAGATCGGCGTCGGCAGCTCCTGGAACGAGATCACCCCGTGCAACCTGCCGCTGGACCGCCTGGCCAAGGCGGTCAAGGACGGCGTGCACGCCGCGGGTGGCTACCCGCTGGAGTTCGGCACCATCTCGGTCTCCGACGGGATCTCCATGGGGCACGAGGGCATGCACTTCTCCCTCGTCTCCCGTGAGGTCATCGCCGACTCGGTCGAGACCGTGATGTGCGCCGAGCGGCTCGACGGCTCCGTGCTGCTGGCCGGCTGCGACAAGTCGCTGCCGGGCATGCTCATGGCCGCGGCTCGCCTCGACCTTGCCTCGGTGTTCGTGTATGCCGGGTCGATCCTGCCCGGACGGGCGCGCCTGTCCGACGGGACCAGCCGCGAGGTGACGATCATCGACGCGTTCGAGGCCGTGGGTGCCTGCGCCCGCGGGCTGATGTCCCGGGAGGACGTCGACGCGATCGAGCGGGCCATCTGCCCCGGTGAAGGGGCGTGCGGCGGGATGTACACCGCCAACACCATGGCCGCGGCTGCCGAGGCGCTGGGCATGGCGCTGCCGGGGTCGGCGGCACCGCCGGCGACCGACCGGCGTCGCGACGGCATCGCCCGGCGCTCCGGTCAGGCGGTGGTCGGCATGCTGCGCACCGGGCTCACCGCACGGCAGATCCTCACCCGGGAGGCGTTCGAGAACGCGATCGCCGTGGTCATGGCGCTGGGTGGGTCCACCAACGCCGTGCTGCACCTGCTCGCGATCGCCCACGAGGCCGAGGTCGAGCTGAGCCTGGACGACTTCGCACGGGTGGGCGCCACGGTGCCGCACCTGGCCGACGTCAAGCCGTTCGGCAGCCATGTGATGACCGACATCGACCGCATCGGCGGCATCCCGGTCGTCATGCAGGCGCTGCTCGACGCCGGGCTGCTGCACGGCGAGGCGATGACGGTGACGGGTCGGACGCTGGCCGAGAACCTCGCCGAGCTCGACCCGCCGCAGCTGGACGGGACCGTGCTGCGCCAGATGAGCAACCCGATCCACGCCACCGGCGGCCTGACGATCCTGCACGGGTCGCTGGCACCGGAGGGCGCGGTGGTGAAGTCGGCCGGCTTCGACTCCGACGTCTTCCGCGGCACCGCTCGGGTCTTCGAGGGGGAGCGGGCGGCGATGGACGCCCTCGAGGACGGCACCATCGCCGCCGGCGACGTCGTCGTGATCCGGCAGGAGGGCCCCCGGGGTGGGCCCGGCATGCGCGAGATGCTCGCCATCACCGGTGCGATCAAGGGTGCCGGGCTGGGCAAGGACGTGCTGCTCATCACCGACGGCCGCTTCTCCGGCGGCACGACGGGGCTGTGCGTGGGTCACATCGCGCCGGAGTCGGTCGACGGCGGCCCGATCGGGCTGGTGCAGGACGGCGACGCCATCGAGCTCGACGTCGCCGCCGGCACACTGGACCTGCTGGTCGACGCGGACGAGATCGCCACCCGGCGCACGGCGTGGACGGCGCCGGAGCCACCGGAGCGTGCCCGCCGGGGTGTGCTGGCGAAGTATGCCCGCCTCGTGGGGTCCGCGGCTCAGGGGGCCGTCACGCACTGACCCATCGCGGGGGGTGGTGAGTCTGCCGCTCGTGAGGCTGCCCACCGGCGGATCCGCCGCAACGCGCCGACGGTACAGTCCATGCTCGCGCACTCGCCGGTTCGACGTGGTGTGCTTGGCACAGACACATGGCGCCGGCCCCTGCGGTCGGCCGTCACCCAGGGAGAGGCGCGGGACGCGAGCATGACCACGGTGAAGACCACCACATTCCGGGTGGACGGTCCGGTCGACGACGAGGAGCTGACCACGCTCCACGAGCGGGCGTTCCGAGCCAGCGGCCACGGGTTCGTCCCGTGGTCCAAGCGGCTCCAGCGGCACAGCATCTGCTGGGTCACCGCCCACCGAGGCGCCGAGCTCGTCGGGTTCGTCAACCTGATCGGTGACGGCGGCGCCCATGCCGTGCTGCTGGACACCGTCGTGCTCCCGAGCCTGCAGCGCCAGGGCATCGGCACGGCGCTGGTGAGGCGGGCCATCGAGGAGGCCCGCAGCCTGGGCTGTCAGTACCTCCACGTCGACTACGAGCCCGAGGCCGCCGACTTCTACGAGCGGGTGTGCGGCTTCCAGCCGACTGCCGCAGGTCTCATCCTGCTCTGACCCGTTGCCAGGGGTTCGGCACCCTCGTCACCCGCGTTGCCAGGGGAAGGGCCGCTGCCAGAACCCTGGCAGAACGGCCCTCCGGGTGCGCAATCACTCGCAAGTCACGTTGCCGGGGTGTCGAACCCCTGGCAACTGGGTTGGGGTGGGTGTCGAACCCCTGGCAACTGGGTTGGGGTGGGTGTCGAACCCCTGGCAACGGGTGATGACAGACTGCTGCCTCATGCCCGAGGCCTATCCCGTGCTCGACCGCGTCCTCGCCGACCCCGGCGGCCAGGCCTGGGCCGTGCTGGTGCGCGAGGGCCAGGACGCTGCCGAGGTCATCGTCGGCGAGGTGCGGGACCTCGACCTCCTCGCGCAGATCCCCTCGGCCGAGGTGGGTCTGCCCGTGCTGACCCTCGTGCCCTTCCGCCAGATCACCGAGCGCGGCTTCGACGCGCACGACGACGGCACCCCGCTACGGGCGCTGTGCGCGACCGCATACGAGCGGGTGCCCGTGGAGGTGCTCACCGAACGGCTCCCGCAGGCCACGGTGGAGGTGACCGACGAGCGGTTCAGCGTCTCCGACGGTGACTATGCGGCGATCGTCGAGCGGGTGATCGAGGACGAGATCGGCAACGGCGAGGGAGCCAACTTCGTCATCCGCCGCGACATCGTCGCCCACACGGACACCCCTCCCGCGACGGCTGCCCTGACCTGGCTGGGGACCTTGCTGCGGGACGAGCGCGGGGCCTACTGGACCTTCGCCGTCAGCACCCCCGGTCACACCCTCGTCGGGGCCACCCCGGAGCGGCACGTGAGCGTGCAGGACGGCCGGGTGCGGATGAACCCGATCTCCGGCACGTTCCGCCACCCGCGCGACGAACGCGAGGACGTCGTCCCGGCCTTCGAAGCCTTCATCAAGGACACCAAGGAGACCGAGGAGCTCTTCATGGTGGTGGACGAGGAGATGAAGATGATGGCCCAGATCTGCACCCATGGTGGGCGGATCACCGGCCCCTACCTCAAGCAGATGGCACACCTCACCCACACGGAGTATCTCCTCGACGGCCAGTCCGAGGACGACCCGCGGGACGTGCTGCGGCTGACCATGTTTGCGCCGACGGTCACCGGCTCGCCGATGGAGAACGCGTGCACGGTCATCAAGCGACATGAGCCTGAGGGCCGCCGCTACTACGCCGGTGTCCTCGCGCTGGTCGAGCGCGACGGCGACGGGGCGGAGCACCTGGACGCCCCGATCCTCATCCGCACCGCCCACCTGACCGATGACGGCACCGTGCGCATCAGCGCGGGAGCGACGCTGGTGCGGCACAGCGACCCTGTCTCGGAGGTCGCGGAGACGACCGCCAAGGCGAGCGGCATGCTCGCCGCGCTCGGGCTGCGCCCACGGCGTGAGGTCAGGTATGCCGTGCAGCTGGCGGACCTGCCGGACGTCGCCGCGACGCTCGAGGCGCGCAACGACTCGCTGTCCCCGTTCTGGCTCTCGCCGCAGGAGCCCCGGCCCGACCCCGACCTGCTCAACCGCCGGGTCCTGGTCGTCGACGCCGAGGACATGTGGACGCAGATGATCGCCCACCAGGTGCGCCACTTCGGCATGACCGCCGTGGTCCGGCGGTGGGAGACGGTTGAGGCCGCTGACCTCACCGACTTCGACCTCGTGCTCTTCGGCCCCGGCCCGGGGGACCCCGGTGACGTCGACGACGACCGCATGGTCCACCTGCGCTCGCTGCTGCGGGCCCGGCTCGAGGCCGACGCCCCGGTGCTGGCGGTCTGTCTGAGCCACCAGGTGCTGGCCGGCCTGGCGGGTCTGCAGGTCAGCAAGCTGGACCGCCCCCACCAGGGTGTGCAGATCCCGGTGGAGCTGTGGGGCCGGCAGGCGCGGATCGGCTTCTACAACACCTTCGTGGCTCGCCCCGGAGTGGCCGAGCTGGCGGGGGGTCGGGTGCTCGACGTGGCCGTCGACCCGACCCATGACGCTGTCGTCGGCCTGCGCGGTGACAAGGTCGCCAGCATCCAGGGTCATGCCGAGTCGGTGCTGTCCCGGGACGGTCTGACGACGCTGCACTCACTGATCCGGCACGCTCTCGGCCACTCCGACTGACCCACCGCCTGACGGGACGGGCAGAGCTCCCGCGCCAGGTGTCCACCGGATTGTGAGAGGAGTTTCATCTTTCTCTCACCCGTTTCTCACCCGGGCGCCCTAGCGTCGTGCAGGTCAGGACCTGTAGCCAGCGCCCGAGTGATGCGTCCCCAACCGGTGGCGGCGCCTACACCGTCGGTGGCGGGAGAGGACCAGTCACGGTGGTCCTCTCCCACGGACGCCGACCCCTGACCCGGGGAACCCCCGGGACCCGCCCCCATCGGGTCCCGGGGGTTTCGTGGTGCCTCAGCGCTGCAGGAAGTCCAGCAGGTCGGCGTTGAACTCCTGGGCGTGGGTCGCGTTGAAGCCGTGCGGACCCCCGTTGACGATGGCGGTCATCGCGCCCGGCACCACGGCCGCCGTGCGCTGGCCGGACGCCTCGAACGGGACGATGGCGTCGGAGTCGCCGTGGAGCACCAGCGTCGGCACTGTCACCGCCGTGAGGTCCTCACGGAAGTCGGTGGTGCCGAACGCCTCCATGCAGCCGAGCGCGGCGCCCTGGTCCGACTGCAGGCACATCTCGATGCTCTTGCTCACGAGCTCCGGGGGTGCCACGCAGACCCCGTCGACGGAGTAGAAGCCCTGCACGAAGCCTGGGAAGAACTCCTCCCGGTTGGCTCGCAGCCCGGCCTCCATCTCAGCGGCCGCATCCGGGTTGAGCGGACCCTCCGGGTTGTCCTCGGAGTGCAGCATGAAGGGCGGGACCGCTCCGGCGAAGACCACGCTGTGCAGGCGTTCCTCGCCGTGACGTGCGACATACCGGGCCACCTCACCACCGCCCATCGAGAACCCGACGAGGGTGACGTCGGTGAGGTCGAGGGCCTCCAGGATGCCGTGCAGGTCGTCGGCCAAGGTGTCGTAGTCGTAGCCGGTCGTCGGCTTGGCCGAGCTGCCGAAGCCTCGTCGGTCGTAGGCCACGACGCGGTAGCCCGCGTCTCGCAGGGCGGGGACCTGCTCGCTCCAGGCTTCGTGGGTCAGCGGCCAGCCGTGGATCAGGACGACCGGGCGGCCGGTGCCGCCGGTGTCCTGCACCTCCAGGTCGATCGGCTCGGTCCCGCTCGTGACGGTCAGGGTGCCCATGTGCGTGCTGCCTCCTCGGGTGTCGGGGCCGACGCCGGTGAGTGGGCACGGCGCCGGTGCCTCTGCCTCCTCAGTCTGTCATCCGACGCCGACGCCGGCACGCCTCGGGGAGGGTGCTGAGCGGGCGAGGTATGCCGCACCGCTCGCTGAGGTCAAGGGATGGTCAAGTTCCTCCCTTTCGGGGATCAAGGTTTTTGCAAGGACCGCCGTGCACGGTGTCTCTCAGGCCCCCGTGAGGGGCATGGGGACGCAACACAGCATCAGGAGGACGGCCATGGAGGTCACTCGCAGGTCAGTGCTAGCAGCCGGTGGGCTCGGAGCCTTGGGCTTCATGGGTCTGACGTCGCCGTTGGGCAACGGCGTGCTCACCAAGTCGGCGAGCGACCTGCCGGACCGGTTGATGCCCAGGCCGTTCCGGTCGGTGTTCCAGCCGTTGCCGCGGTTGGTGCCGTCGAGGACGTATGTCGATGGGGACGGGGTTTCGGTGGCGCATTTCTCGGTGACCGAGAAGGCGGGTTATGCCAGTCTGGTCCCGGGGTTGACGACGCCGGTGGTCGGGTACAACGGGATGGTGCCGGGTCCGACGATCTCGGTGGACCAGGGCACCAGGGTGGTGTTGCGGGTGCGTAACCAGCTGCCTGCTGGTGGGCATCCCGGGCATGAGGAGCAGGGGTTCGCCACGTCCACGCACCTGCACGGGCATGCCTCGCTGCCGGAGTTCGACGGGTATGCCGACGACCTGACCCCGGTGGGGTACTACAAGGACTACGTGTACGACAACTTCCAGCCCGCGCGCAGCATCTGGTACCACGACCATGCCCGGCACGTGACCGGGCAGAACGTGTACGGCGGCCTGGCCGCGCAGTACCTGTTGCACGATGAGACCGAGCGGGCGTTGCTGCCCCAGGGTGACTTCGACGTGCCGCTGACCTTGAACGACATGATGTTCGCCGCTGACGGCAGCGCCGCCTTCGACGACAAGTCGCACTCGGGCCTGTGGGGAGACGTGGTCTTCGTCAACGGCCGGCCCTGGCCGGTGATGCAGGTCCAGCGTCGGGTCTACCGGTTCCGGTTGCTCAACGCCTCCATCTCCCGTTCCTACCGGCCCTACCTGTCCACCGGTGACCCGGTGACCATGGTCGCCACCGACGGTGGGCTGATGCCGCAGTCCCGTCAGGTCTCCTCCTGGCGGCACGCGCCGGCCGAACGGTATGAGTTCCTCATCGACTTCTCCCGGTACGCCCCCGGCACCCAGGTGCGGCTGCTGAACGCCAGCAACCCCAAGAACGTCGACTTCGACCACACCAACAAGATCATGGCCTTCCAGGTCACCGACGCCCCGGTCCAGACCACCGACCCGACCTGGCGCAGCATCCCGCAGACCCTGGCGTCCTCGGCGACCATGTCGCTCAAGCCGTCCCAGGCCGTCAAGACCCGCCACTTCCGGCTCAACCGGGACGATGAGACCAACCTGTGGAACATCGACGGCAAGACCTGGCAGGACGTCATCGACAGCGACTACCAGATCTCGCTGGCCGACCCCGGCCTGGACGACGTGGAGATGTGGGACCTGGAGACCCGCTCCGGCGGGTGGTTCCACCCCCTGCACATCCACCTCATCGACTTCCAGATCGTCTCCCGCAACGGCCGGGCCCCCTTCGACTACGAACGCGGACCCAAGGACGTGGCCTACGTCGGCCCCGACGAGACCGTGCGCGTGCTGATGAAGTTCGAGCACCGCAAGGGCCGCTACATGGTCCACTGCCACAACCTGCCGCACGAGGACCACGACATGATGCAACAGTTCACCGTCGGCGTGAAGCCCGGCGAGCCCGACCCCCACGACCCCGTCCACGCCGCCTACCCGACCTGGGACGACCTCCCGGCAGACGCATGACGACGACCCAGCTCCCGGACGGCCAGGTGGCGTCATCGACGGTCCGCACCGCCCTGTGGTGGCGCCGGTTCGCCGTCCTGACGGTGCTCACGCTGTTCCTCGTGATGGTCACCCGGGCCGGCGTCCTCGAGCCCTACGAGGTGCACTCCGACTCCATGACCCCGACGATCAGCGAGGGCCAGACCGTCTACGTCGACAAGGTCACCCACCGCATCACCGACCTGCAGCGCGGCCAGCTCGTCGTCTTCGACAGCCCCGAAGGGGTCAACCTCAAGCGGGTGGTGGCCCTGGCGGGAGACCGGGTCGAGATCCTCGACGCCGTGCTGCACGTCAACGGTGACCCGGTGACCGAGCCCTACGTCGACCCGGACGCCCTCGACGGGATCTTCTACGGCCCGGAGATGGTGCCGCAGGGCCACGTGTTCGTCCTCGGCGACAACCGCTTCGTCTCCATCGACTCCCGTGACTACGGCCCGGTGCCGTTGGAGGACGTCATCGGCCGCGTCCTGGGCCACTAGCCGGGGCCGGCCCTGCCGACCCCACCACCCATCGAGAGCACGACCCCCCGTCAGCGCACCAGCTGACAGCAGCACCCGAAACAGAGCACCACCACCCGTGGCCGGCACACCAAGGTCGGCACTTCACCGAGAGAGTTGTCATGAGCACAGATCAGATCCAGCAGGGCAGGGGGGCCCACCGGGGCAGCAGTTCCCGAGGGGCGACATCAGGACTTCTCCGACGAGCTCGACGACCCCGCCGGTCCGTGGCCACCCTGGCCACGGTCGCACTGCTCGCAGCCGGAGCCACGGCGGCCATCGCCGAGGTGACCACGCCCAACCCCGAAACGCTCCAGGCGGTGGGGCCCGCGAGCAGCGAGCACGGCTACCCGGTGTGGTACCAGGACAGCAACAACCTGCGCCTGGAGCAGTGCCTCGACCTACAGGACCCCTACTGCGACCCGGCGTTCCTGATGGGTGAGATGCCCAACCCCGACGCGCCGATCAGCTTCCCCGACAACTGGCCGCTGGAGTCGTTCTACTTCCAGGCCGGCGCCGACATGGACATGCCCGGCGGTGGCCGGGCGGTGCTCGTCAACGGACTCGAGGCGACCATGGCCAACGAGGCCACTGTCGACGGTGACCAGGTGGTGTTCGGGCGGCTGCGCTTCGACATCGACTTCCCCGCCGGCGGCACCTACGAGGTGGTCCACCCCTACGGAGTGGACACCTTCACGGTGACCGACGGCGAGGCCGACGACTTCCGTTACGTCGAGGACATCACGCCGGCCCCCGGCAACTTCGCGCTGGCCCTGAAGTCACGGATCAACCCGTTCCTGATCCGCGAGGGCGGGCTCATCGAGACGCCGGACGGCAACAAGTATGTCGGAGACCCCGCGGTCCCGACCCGGGTCACCGGTAGCCCGCACGACACCAACGTCTTCCGGATCCTCAGTGTCGCGGGTGACGGCACGCGCTCAGTGGTCGCCGAGACGGACCTGTTCTCGCTGATGGGCAAGGTCTCGACGAACTCGGGTGTGGCCCCGGACAAGGCGGTGCTCACCGAGAGCGGCTCCGAGCGGTTCCTCGACGTCTTCGCCCACACCGACCCGGGTGAGTCCCTGAGCGTGGAAGGCGCGGGTGTCGTCAAGACCACCCTCAAGGCGGACAGTGGTCGCTACTTCGCCCGCATCCCGCTCGGAGCCGCTTCGCCGGCGGAGGTCACCGTGACGAACGAGAGCGACCGCCCGATCGCCTCCAAGACGGTGCCTGTGACCGACGGGGTCGTCGTCGGCAGCGCGGTCTACGACACCACAGCGCAGGAGCTCACGGTCGTGGCCACCTCCACGGACGAGGTGGACCCTCCGGTCCTGACGCTGGACGGTCTCACCGACAGCACCGGGGCCACCGTCACCCTCACCGACGGCACCGTGACGGTGCCGATGGGCTCTCCTCCCGCCACCGTCACCGTCTCCTCGTCGGGCGGCGGGTCGGACAGCGCACCCGTCACCGCGACCGGTGGTGAGCTGTCGACGCCCGCACCGACGACTGCGGTCATCACCGGCGACACCGTCGTGACGACGGGTTCGCAGGTCACCCTCACGAATGCCTCACTGAACAGCGACAGCGTGACCTGGGCGCAGACCGGTGGCACCGACGTCGCCGTGAGTGGGCAGACCACCGGGTCGGTGACCTTCACGGCTCCTGACACCGCAGAGGAGCTGACCTTCACCTTGACCGCGACAGGCCCTGGTGGCACCCACACCAGCGCCCCGTTCACGGTGAGCGTGCTCAGCGAGCTGCCTCCGCCCCCGCCGCCGGCCACACCGGTCGCGGTCGCCACGGCCAGCCCGTCCAGCGCACTGGCCGGTCAGCAGGTCACGGTGTCCGCAGCGGACAGCACCGGAGCGGAGACTTACAGCTGGAGCCAGACCGGAGGGACCACGGTGCAGTTCGACGCCACCGCCTCCTCGTTCACCTTCCCGATGCCGCAGACCGCCGAGCCGCTGACGTTCCAGCTCACGGTGGCCTCGGCAGCCGGAGGCACGTCCGATCCGGTCACTGTCTCGGTCACGCCGGTGGTGGACGAGCTCACCGTCACCTCGGCGCAGTTCCGGGCTGACAAGCGGGAATGGCGCATCTCGGGCACGGCCAGTGTCACGCAGACCAACACCGTGACCGTCTACCTGCAGAACGCCGACGGCACCAAGGGAGCGGTGGTCGGCTCTGGCCCGGTCGCTGCCCCGGTGGCTCCGGCCACGGTGGGTGACTGGTCGGTCCGGGCCCGGGGCGGCGTCCTCCCGCCTGCCGGTGTGACCCGGCTGGTCGTCGAGTCCAGCCGTGGGGGTGAGCTCACCGGCGTGCCCTTCACCCGCCGGTAAGGTTCCCCCTCCCACGATTGCACCGCCCGGCTCCCTCCCCTCGGAGCCGGGCGGTGTGGCGTGCCCGGGCGGAGGTGTCAGAGAGGTTGAGGCACGGTGTGGTGGAACGACGAGTGCTCAGGACGCGCCTAAGGCCTCTTCGGCCGCCTCGGCCAGTGGGCGCTCACCCCGGTGCGCCGCGCGCACGGCCTCGATGAGCGCGTCCGGCGTGGCCTCCTTGAGCAGGTAGCCGCAGGCTCCGGCGTCCATGGCGGCGCGGACGGATGCGCCGTCCGAGTGCCAGGTGAGCATCAGGACCCTCGCCTCGGGGCTCTGCGCCATGATGCGCCGGGTGGCCTCGATCCCGTCGATGCCCGGCATGCTCAGGTCCATCAGGACCACGTCCGGGAGCTCGCTCTCGGCGAGGGACACACCGCTCGACCCGTCAGCAGCCGCGCCGCAGACCAGCAGGTCGGGCTGGGCGGACAGGATGCCGCTCAGGCCCATGCGGATCATCTCGTGGTCGTCGATGACCAGGATGCGGATCACAGTGCCTCCTCGACAGGGTGTCGGTGGTAGATCCGAGGCTAGATCTGCCGACTTGAGAAAACCTTGATCTCCTCGTGTTCAGTCTGCCTCATCTCACACGGCCAAGGACAGGGGAAAGACCACGACGAGCTCGGTGCCGCTGGGGTGTCCGGGCCGGAGCGTCAGCCTTCCGCCGGTCTCCGCCACGCTGTCGGCCAGGATGCGGAGCCCGACGTGGCCGTCTTCGGTGCTGCGTGACGACCCGTCGAGACTGTCGCCGCCCGGCCCGACACCGTCGTCGACAACGGAGACCACGACGTCGCCGTCGTGGAGGCGGATGCTGACCTCGGCGTGCTGCGCCTGAGAGTGCTTGACGACGTTGCGCAGCCCTTCGCGCACCGTGCGGTAGGCCAGCGCCCGCCCGCCGGGAGTGGTGGCACCGAGGTCGTCGTCGACGGAGACCGACACCTGCACGCCGGACTCACCGGCGCGGCGCGCCAGCGCCTCGACGGCGCTGGACAGCCCTGCCCCGGAGAGGTCGGGCGGGTACAGGTCGGTGATGAGGACCCGCAGGGCAGCGATGTCTCGCTGCACCATGCCGGTGACCTGGTCGAGCAGGCGACGGGGTCCATCGGCGAGCCCAGTCCCCAGCGTGGGCAGGATGTAGCCCACGCCGGTGAGGTCCTGCACGACACCGTCGTGCAGGTCCTGGGTGATGCGACGGCGCTCGAGATCCTGCGCCGCCAGGGCATGGCGGAGCAGCCTGGTGCGCTCGGACTGCACCCTCCGGGCGAGAGAGAGGGCCAGCGGCAGGACGGCCAGCTGGAAGAGGACCAAAGAGCCCAGGGTGAGCGGCAGAAGCCGGCTGAGCAGGACGTCCTCGGCTGCGGCCAGGTCCGTCGTCGACCAGTACCACTCCAGGACCACCGGCGCGCCGTCCGCGTCCAACGCCCCGGCATACACCTCGACCACCTGCTCGTCACCGGCGTCGGCGAAGGCACCGTGCTCGGGCCCAGTGGTGTACTCGGCGACCACCTCCTCGGTGCCGAAGAGGTAGGCCCAGTCCTCCTCCACCTCCAGGACCTCCCCGGTCACCGCGGGGTCGTCGGCCCAGATGATGCGGCCGTCCTGGGCCCAGACCAGCACGTGGGTCAGCGTGCCGTCCTGCAGACGTGCACTGAGGGTGGCGTCCAGGGCCACGCCCCCGGGTCCGACGCCCTGCCGGACCTCGCTGTCCACGAGCGGCCCGATGACGTCCTGGGCGTAGGACGCGGTGCGGAGCTTGGCCTCCCGCAGGGCGGTCTCCCGAGCGATGGCGTGGGCGAAGGCGAAGGTGCTGACTCCCAGCACGACGAGAGCGACGACGCTGAACGTCGCGAAGCGCACCATGGCGTCACGGACGACGGTGCTGGGGCCGGTGGTGCGGGCAGCCGGCGCTTCAGGCGGGGGAGACACGGAGCAGTCCTGTGCTGATGGCGAGGGCCACGGCTTCGAGCCGCGTCTGGACCCCCAAGGCGACCACGATCTCGTCCAGCAGCGCCGTGGCCTCCGCCGTCGGCACTCCCAGCTCGCGGGCGATGGCGGGTGCGTCGAAGCCGGCGGCGAGCAGGCGAAGCGCCGCCCGGTGGCGGTCGCTGAGTGCCGGTGGTCCGGGGGTGGCGGCATGCTCGGGCTTGGGCCCCAGCAGGTCTTCCTGCACCGTGAAGGTGCCGCGGCTGCAGGTGCGGATGGCCCGGAGCAGGTTGCCCAGCTCCCCGTCCTTGGCGACCAGGGCACTGGCCCCGGCCTCGGCGGCCCGCTGGGCGAGCCTGGTGTCCGCGAAGGCGGTCAGCACCACGACCCGCAGTGCGGGGAAGGAACGGGTGAGGATGTCGGCGGCAGCGATGCCGTCGCCGTCTCCCAAGCGGACGTCCATCACCACGATGTCGGGGGCCAGCTCGGCCGTCATGGTCATGGCCGAGCTCGTGTCGTGGGCGGTGCCGACGCACTCCAGGTCGGTCTCCCTGGACAGCGCGGAGGCGAGGAGCTGTCCAAAGATGCGGTGGTCGTCGACCACCAGCACCCGCTGCCGGGTCATGGCGGGCCGGTCACCCACCGGAGCGGGCGAGCGGGCGGGCGGGCACGCTCGGCATCCGGGGGGTCCGGTTGAGGGCGGCCATGGCCGACGCGGCCAGCTCGGCGTCGAGCGCCGGGGCTCGCGCTCCGGGAGTGACGTCGAGGGTCTGCCGCAGCAGCTCCAGCAGGATACGCAGGTCCTGACGAGAGTCCGTGGCGTCCGCGCCGCCGTCCTGGCGCAGGATCGCCAGATAGAGCTCGTGGGTGTCGCGCCCAGGCTCCTCACCCAGCTCGTCCAGCGTCCCGGCCCGCAGGTCGAGGTAGGCCCGCAGCGCATCAGCGCGTCGGCCCGAGAGCCACAGTGCCCGCATCAGGTGCTGCGTGGCCTCGTCGGACACCGGGCTCAGCTCCACGGCGCGGCGTGCGAGCTGCACGGACTGGTCGGCATACCCCAGCACCAGCGCGGAGCGTGCCGCGAGCATGCACAGGTGTGACTCCTCCCGGCGGCAGCACTCCCGGGCCTGCTCCGCCCACTCCGCATACGGCTCGGCGGCCAGGAGCGGGCCGTCCTTGAGCGCGAGCGCGCGCTGCGCTGTGGCGAGCGCCTCCGTGCTGGTCTGGGACCGTGCGCGCGTGGCGAGGGACAGGAACTGGTGCGAGTCGACCGCCGCGCGCTCACCGTCCAGGAGGTATCCCTGCGACGTCGTGGCGATGACCGAGGTGCGACCACTGCCCAACCGTGCCTTGCGGCGCAGCACACAGACGTAGCTTTCCAGCGCTGCCTTGTAGGACGCGGGCGGGTGGTCCTCCCAGACCAGGTCGGCGAGACGGTCCTTGCTGACCGGCTCACCGACGTTGAGGGCGAGCACCTCGAGGATGCGGCGCAGCTTGGCGCCGCCGAGAGCGTCAAACGGCAGCACCTCGTCCTGTCGCATCACTGCGCTGCGCCCGAAAAGCTTGATCGTCACTTCGTCGTCCACGTGCTACTCCCAGCCCAGCACAGCACTGCCGGTGACCGGAGGTGACCGTACAGTGATCCACGTCAACGGGTCCCCCAAAGTGCAGGTGTCACGAGACCCACGATCCAACGATAGACCAGAGGGGCGAGCCAGCGCACTGATACATCTCGCGGCGCGCGTTCGCCGAGTAATAACGAGAGCCGCAGGTGCGTCAGGGGGCTGACCTGCGGCTCTCGTGCGTGGCCAGGGGCGGGGTCGAACCGCCGACCTTCCGATTTTCAGTCGGACGCTCGTACCAACTGAGCTACCTGGCCGTAGTGAACAGCCGCCGCTCCGACATCGTGACGATGTGCGAAGCAGCGGCGTGCACTGCGACCCCGACGGGACTCGAACCCGCGACCTCCGCCGTGACAGGGCGGCGCGCTAACCAACTGCGCCACGGGGCCTTGGTAGGCCTTGCGTAGTAAACCAGATCTGCCGTGCATTGCTGCACACCAGCATCCCCAACGGGATTCGAACCCGTGTTGCCGCCGTGAAAGGGCGGAGTCCTAGGCCACTAGACGATGGGGACCTGTCCTGCACGGTCCCTCGCCGCCAAGCGGAGCTCGGATCCGTCGAGGACGTTCGGAAGCATACGGGAGGCCTCGGCGATTTTCCAAAGCCGACTCTCCACCGCTGTCAGGTGCGTCGCATCTCCTGCAGATGCAACACCAGCAGGGTCAGGCCGGCGATGGTCAGCAGGGCTGACAGGACGATCCGCCACGACGAGATGAGACCGGTGGCCAGGGCCGCCAGCAGGACGACCGAGACCACGAGGATCAGCAGGCCGAGCGCGAACGCCACGAGCCGCTTCTGCGCGACGGCCTCGACCAGCAGGATGGCGAGCAGGGCAGCCAGGGCCGCCCACGGGTTCGACGCCTGGGTCGGCGACACGAGCACGGCGAGCAGGAGCAGGATGAGCGGGGTGCTGATCCGGGACCACACGCCGAGCAGCCGGGCTCGCCCGGTGCTCGCGTCGGGCAGCGGCACCTGACGGTGGCGCAGGTGCGCGTGCGGGTGCTCCGGCGGGGGCGGTGCGGCCAGCAGCTCCTCCAGGCGGCGCCGTTCGTCGCGCCGTGCGGTCAGCCGTTGCGCCAGGTCAGCGAGCCGCTCCTCCTCGGCAGCGGTGTCGGTGGCACCGCCGATGACGGCGGCGCGCAGCCGGGCACGCTCCTGCGACCGGGCCTCGGCGATCTCCTCGATCTCGCGCCCGAGCTCGTCGATGCGGGTGACGATGAGCTGCTCGCGCTCTGCCTCGTCAGGCACCACGATGTCCAGCGCCGCCCAGCCGATCGGGTCTCGCCACGCGTGACGCACGCTGCCGTCCCGGTGGTAGCGCGGACCTGCCGGCCCCCGCTCACCGCCGAACGGGTCGTTGGTGTCGTCACCCCACAGCCCGGTGTAGCCGCGGACCCAGCCGGTGTCGTCGTCGACGACCACCGGTCGCCACTGCCGTTCCTGCCCGGGGCCGATGGCGACGCCGTCGCCCCGCTGGTACTCGACATACGGGATGCCGACACCGTCCTCGCGCTCCCGCCGGGTCAGCGGGAACAGGAACCGTGTGACGCTGCGGACGGACTGGACCATCTGCGCGAAGCGGGTGTCATGCACCGAGATGAGGTACTCCCCGGGCAGGTAGCTGCCGGCATGCGACCCCAGACCGGCATGCACGACCGGGTGGCCGTCGACCACCGTGAGGTCGGGGTCGTCCCAGCGGCGGCGCAGGTCTGCCCCCACCTCCTCGTGCGCGGAGAACGCCACCCAGGCCGGCCGTGGCCACAGCTCGTCCGGGTGCTCCACGAGCATGATCGTCACCTGCTCCCAGTCGCCCTCGTGGTCGTTGACCCCGTGCGCGCGGGAGCGCCAGTCGTTGAAGAAGAAGAAGAACCAGTACTGCAGCACGACGTAGCCTGCGCTGCGCAGCACCCGGCCGTAGTAGGGGTGGTCCCCGTGGTCGGGTCGGTCGCGGTCGAGGAGCGCGGCGGCCGTCTGGGCGCCGGTCGGCACGTTGCCGCGCAGCAACAGCGAGACCCGGCCGCCCACGTCGATGAACCGGCCCAGGACGCCGACCCGGCCCAGCCGGCTGTAGGAGCGGAAGCGCGGACGGTCCCGCCGCAGCCGCCAGGCGACCAGGTCGGCCTGGGGCAGGGCCTTGGTGACCAGGCGCAGGTAGTGCCGCGCATGCTGGCCCTTCGTAGCGGACACCAGAGCATCCAGGTCGAGGGTGCCCGCCGGTGCCACGAGGGTCCTCTCGGAGGGGCCGGTGCGCTCCCACAGCTCGGCGCGCTCGACGAAGGCCTCGACCGAGGCCGGCAGGAAGTACTCACCCTCGTTGAAACGCACGATCGGCGCATACCGCTCGAGGAGCTCACGGTGGTCGTGGTCCACGGCACGACCCTACCGACCCCGAGGCCACCGGAGAACGGCTGGTCAGCGTGGGGTCGCCCAGTCCAGCAGCCGGTCCAGGGGCCAGGTGTTGACCACCCGGTCAGGGGGCACTCCGAGACGCTGCGCGCGCTCGCAGCCGTAGGCCTGGAAGTCGAGCTGCCCGGGGGCGTGGGCGTCGGTGTCGATCGCGAAGAGGCACCCGGCCTCCAGGGCCTGGGTGAGCAGGTCGTCCGGGGGGTCCATGCGCTCGGGTCGCGAGTTGATCTCGACCGCGGTGCCCGACTCGACGCAGGCCGCGAACACCGCCTGGGCGTCGAACGAGCTCTGGGGGCGGGTGCCCCGGCCACCCGTCACCAGGCGCCCGGTGCAGTGCCCCAGGATGGTGGTATGCCGGTCACGCACCGCCGCGACCATGCGGCGGGTCATCGACGGGGCGTCCATCCGCAGCTTGGAGTGCACGGAGGCCACCCGGACGTCGAGCCGGTCGAGCATCTCCTCGCTCTGGTCCAGCGTGCCGTCGTCGAGGATGTCGACCTCGATCGCCTTGAGCAGCCGGAAGCGGTCCCCCAGGGCCGCGTTGATGCTGTCGACGACGGTGAGCTGCTTGGCCAGCCGGGCTGCGGTCAGCCCGTTGGCGACGGTGAGCCGGGGGGAGTGGTCGGTCAGTGCCAGGTAGTCGTGGCCGATCTCCAGGGCCGAGGCCACCATCTCCTGGATGGGTGAGCCCCCGTCGGACCAGTCGGAGTGGCTGTGCAGGTCGCCGCGCAGCGCGGCCTGCAGCTCCTCGCCGCCGTGGGCCAGCGGGCCGCCGGCACTGGCCTCGAGCTCGGCGAGCTTGTCGGGCACCCGGCCGGCCACGGCCTGCTCGATGACCGCAGCGGTGGACGACCCGATGCCGGGCAGCTCACGCAGCGTGCCGGCCCTGACCCGGTCGTGGACCTCCCGCTCCGGCAGACCCAGCAGGGTGCCGGCCGCCTCCCGGTAGGCCTTGACCCGGTAGGTCGAGGCACGGCTGCGCTCGAGCAGGAAGGCGATGCGGCGCAGCGCGTCGACGGGTTCGATGCTCATGCCTGACGAAACTACGCCAGCGCCGTGGCACCGCCTACGGTGTGGGGCATGAGTGATCCGGTGGTCGGCGTGAGCCTCTTCGACGACCTGACCCCACGCCGGCTCTACGACCTGCTGCGGCTGCGGGTCGACGTCTTCGTGGTCGAGCAGGACTGCCCCTACCCCGAGCTCGACGGCCGCGACACCGAGCCGGAGACGGAGCATCTGTGGGTCGACGTCGACGGCGACGTGGCGGCGACGGTGCGGGTGCTCGCCGGTGACGGCTGCCGGCACATCGGCCGGGTCGCCACCGCGCAGGCTCATCGCGGCAGGGGGTATGCCGCGAGGCTCATGCAGGAGGCGATCAGGCGGATCGGGGACGAGCCGGTCGAGATCGGCGCCCAGGCCTACCTGGAGGCCTGGTACGGGCGGTTCGGGTTCGTCCGCAGCGGCGAGGACTATCTCGAGGACGGCATCCTGCACCTGCCTATGCGGCGCGAACCCTGAGCCAGCCGTGCCTTGCGAAGCGGTGCGTCTTCCCCTCACAACGATGGGTCTATGCCGTCATCACATGACGGCCCGGGTGGTTAGCCGGCCTCGTCCACGACGACGCCGTTGCTCGAGCTGCGGGTGCTCAGCTCGGGCAGGATCTGCGCCAGCAGCAAGGTCGACAGGGCCGAGGTGTCGCCCGCCTGCGCGTCGGTGTGCACGACCACGGGGCGGGGGGCCTCCTTGGCCAGGTGCGCGCCGACGTCGAGGCGGCGCCGGGCCAGCTCGTAGCCGAGCACCGCGCGGTTGTCCCGGTAGGCCGTGGCGAGCTGGGCCTGGGCCTTGGCCTCGCCCTGGGCCGTCACCAGGTTGGTGCGCGCCCGGGTCTCGATCTGGTACTTCACCCGCTGGGCCTCGGTCTCCCGCTCCTCCAGCATCTGGGCGACGTCCTTGCGCGCCTTGTTGACGGCAGCCTTGACCTCGATGATCTTGGCGTCGCGCACCTTCTTGGACCGCTCGATCTCCATCAGCAGGGTGTCGATGCGGCGCTTGCGGGTGAGCTCCCACTCCTTCTCGTAGGCCGAGAGCTCCTTGGAGACCCGCTCACGGGTGGACAGGTGCTCGCGGTACTGGTCGGGCAGCTGCACGTCGGGGATGTTGCAGCCCATGATCTGCACGCCGTAGCGGGTCAGCTGACGGTTGAGCAGGTCCTGCATGTCCTTGACGTCGGAGCCGCGCAGGTCGTAGGCCCGCTCGGTGCGCACCTGCCGGCTGCGCTGCCGGATGGCGTCCTGCACCGAGTTGGACAGGACGAGGTCGAAGTTGCCGGCCCCGATCGTCTGCACGAACCGGATGGCGTCGACGATGCGGAAGCGCAGGAAGAACTCGATGGACTTCAGCGGGACGTTCTCGTGCGTGGGGCTGGACAGCACCGGGGCGGCATACGGGATCTCGGTCGTGACGTCCACGACGTAGGCGACCCGCGCCCAGGGGTGCCACAGATAGTGCCGACCAGGTGGCAGACCCGGACCGCTGATGGCGCCGAAGGTCGTCAGGACCCCGATGGTGCCCTCCTCGATCTCGACGATCGACGAGCGCCACCACCACAGCCCGGCCAACAGCAGGAACGCGACGGCCACGACTGCGGCCGGCAGCCCGAACCCGCCCCTGTCGTCGGCGAACAGCAGGACGGCCGTGACCCCCGCCCACACGGCAAGGAAGACGAGGGAGAGCCAGCGCATCCCCCGGGAGTCCTTGGGGATGACGACGGGCACGATCGCGCCCTGGTCACCCCCGCGCAGCAAGGCGGCGACGTCGCCCCAGCCCGCCAGCGCCTCCTTGATCGACGACGTGCCCTGACGCCTTGGCGCCACCTGTCCCTGCTCACTCATCGTCCTGCTCCTCGGATGCGGTGCTGCCGGTCTGCTCGGCCTGGGTCTGCGCGAGGTCGGGTGCGCTCACCGAGCGCCTGATCTGCTCCATGCGCTCCTGTGCCGCCCCGTCGCCGACGCTCTCGGACTCAGCGACGAGCTCGACCTGCGTCGCCTCGGGCGGCTCGAGGAGGTGCTCGATCTCGGACTCCCGCGCGGCGACCCGGTCAGCGATGTCGCCCTGCCTGGCCCGGATGGCCTGCATGTCCTCGGGGCTGAACAGGGGGGTGTCGGAGTCGCCCACGAGCTGACGCGCGATCCGGAGGAAGTCGACCCCCTCGGAGTCGGCTCCCACGCGGACGATCTGGGGCAGGGAGGAGGCCAGCGACTCCAGCTGGTCGAGCATGTCGCGCTGGTAGCGGTAGTCCAGGATCTCCGGAGCCATCGCCGCGCTCACGGCGCGGATGTCGAGCGCCTGGGCTTCGAGCAGGGCGGCGTTGGCGTTGGCGCTCGACTCGGCCTCGACGAAGCGCTGCCGGGCCATCGCCTCGGCGCGGTTGGTCTCCCGCTCCAGCGCCGTGTCCATCTGCGCCTGGTAGCGCGCGATGTCGGCCTGGATCGAGGACAGGGTCTCGTTGAGGGAGGCCAGGTCCTTGTTGAGGTCGCCGTCGTTCTGCTCCTTGCGCAGCTGCAGCTCGTACTCGTAGGTGTAGGCCTCCTTGGCGACCCGCACCATCTCCGGGGCGGCCAGGTCCATCCGGTACTCCTGGTTGGCCGGCTCGGCGTGGGTGATGTTGGCCGTGGTGAGCTCGACCGCCGGGGCGAACTGGGCGTTGAGCTGCTCCAGCAGCCGGCCTGTGCTCTCGCCCACCAGGTCGTAGATGCCGGAGGCCTCCTGCTCGTAGATCAGCGAGCGGGTGGTCTCGGAGATGGCGTTGTTGAGCTTGTCCTGGAATCCCTGCACGGCGCCGAGCACGAAGACGAACTCCCGGGCGTTGACGATGCGGAACTGCAGGAAGAGGTCGACCGAGGCTTGGACGCCTGACTTCGTGGGAGCCTGCCGGATGGGGGCGTTGAACGGGTACTCCCGCGTCACGTTGACGATGTAGGACACGCGCTTCCACGGGTTGAGCAAGGTGACCAGCCCGGGACCCACCTCCGCCTCGACCTTGCCGAAGCGGGAGATCAGCGCCACGCAGCCTTCGGGCACCATCACCATGCCCTGTCGCCACCACAGGAACACCGCGGTCAGGGCGACCAGCAGCCAGTAGTGCGGGCCGAAGACGGTCCCGGCCAGGTCGAAGGGCCACAGCACCAGCGTGCCGCCGATGCCGACGAGGATGAGCAGCACGGCCGGGAACACCGTGCGCAGGGTGCGACCTCGCGGCATGACCATCGGGGTGATCACGTGCACGGGCCCCTGCTGCCCCTGCTCGTAGTAGCTGCGGCTGAGCTTCTCGGCGGCGTCGTTGAGCGAGCAGGTCTCGGACTGGATGCGGGTGCCCGCTGCCTGCCCCTGGTCACGCGCTGCGGGGAAGTCACGGGGGGAGAGGGCGAAGTCACCGCCTTGTTCGCGGCCGCCCCGGGCCTGGTTGCGGTGGTCCTGGAACTCCCCGACCGCCTGTCGGGCCGCACTCATGACATCTTCCGGTCTGCTGCTCACGACCATCCCCTCATCCGTCGCCTGCGCCCGGTGCCCGGCCGCGTGCCGCGAGTGTGGCACAGCGGTGTGACGTCGTGAGGCCCCTGGACGTTCCCCCCGCCGGTGCTGCACCTGCCCGCCGGGACGAGGCAGACTGGGCCCATGGGAGCTGACCTGGTGCTGGGACCGTTGTTGCGACACGTGGACCCGACCAGCGCGGCGGTGTGGGTGCAGACGGTGCGTCCGGCCACCGTCACGGTCCGGCTGGAGGACGACGATCGGGTATGGAGCGCAGCCACGTTCGGCGTGCACGGTCACCATTACGCCCTGGTCGAGGTGACCGGTCTGAGGCCGGGCCTGGAGACGGCATACACGGTCGCGGTGGACGGGGTGCACGCGTGGCCGCAGCCCGACGACGAGCGTCCCGGCTGCCGGCTGCGGACCCCGCCGGAGGACCGGGTGCCTCGGCTGGCGTTCGGGTCGTGCCGCACCAGCGTGCCGCACGACGCCCGGGGCCACCTCACCCACGGGGTCGACTCGCTGCGCAGCTATGGCATGGCGCTGGCCGGCGGCGACGAGGGCGTGCCGCCGTGGCCCGACGCGATGCTGCTGCTGGGCGACCAGGTGTATGCCGACGACCTCAGCAAGGAGATGGAGGAGTTCATCTCCTCCCGGCGCTCCCTGGACGAGCCTCCTGGCGCTGAGCTGAAGGACTACGACGAGTACGCCCACCTGTATGCCGTGGCGTGGGGTGAGCCGTGGGTGCGCTGGGTGCTGTCCTGCCTGCCGACCATGATGATCTTCGACGACCACGACGTGCGCGACGACTGGAACACCTCCTGGCAGTGGCGTCAGCAGATGGAGGCCACGTCGTGGTGGCACGGCCGCATCGTGGCGGCGCTGGCGTCCTACTGGGTCTACCAGCACCTGGGCAACCTGTCGGTCGAGGAACGGGCCCAGGACGAGATCTGGCGCGAGCTGGTGCGACGGCGTGAGCTCGACGGGACGGGCGCCGAGGTCGACCTCACCGAGGTGCTCGACGCCTTCGCCGCGCGCGTCGACCAGGAGCCGACCACCTACCGCTGGTCCTACGCCCGTGACTTCGGCGGTGCCCGGCTGGTGGTGGCCGACTCGCGGGCAGGACGCGTGCTGGAGGACGGGCACCGGTCGATGCTCGACCCCGAGGAGATGGAGTGGCTCGACGGCCAGCTGCGCGGCGACTGCTCGCACCTGCTCATCGGCACCTCCCTGCCCTTCCTGCTGCCGACTGGCCTGCACCACCTCGAGTCGTGGAACGAGGCGGTGGTCGAGGGTGCGTGGGGGCCACGGGCGGCCCGCATCGCCGAGCGGGTGCGTCAGGCCATCGACCTGGAGCACTGGGCGGCCTTCCAGGAGGGCTTCCGGGAGGTGTGCCGCATGGTGGACGAGGTCGCCCAGGGCCGCCGGGGCGCGGCACCGTCGTCGGTGACGTTCCTGTCCGGGGACGTGCACCACTCCTACATCTCCGAGGTCCGCCGTCCCGGCGGCACCCGCATCCTGCAGTTCGTCTGCTCGCCGATCCGCAACCCGCTGCCCCGGCCGTTGCGGGCCGCCAACGTGGTGGCCTCGCACCGGATCGCGGAGGTGATCGGGGGTCCGATGGCGGGTCGAGCGGACGTGCCGCCACGACCGTTCAAGTGGGACACCCTCGCCGGGCCCTGGTATGACAACAACATCGCGATCATGGAGCTCCACGAGGAGCAGATGCAGGTCAGCTGGTGGACCGGGGAGATCGACGGTGGAGACCACGAGCACCCGCGGCTGGAGCGGGTGGCCCGGGTGGACCTCGACGTGCCGCCGCCGGAGCAGCCGCACCACCCCGCCCGCGCCGAGGTGCGCGCCAGCTCGCGCCGGCGGCGGCCTCGCCGGGTCCCGATCAGACGGCCCCGGCGCGGCCGACCCGATGAGAGAAGGACGATGGGGGCATGAGCAACGTGGAGACCTCACCCGTCGAGACCACCTGCGGCGAGGAGGACACCCCGGGTGCCGGCGTCGAGGTCATCACCCCGCGCGAGGTGCCTCTGGGCGGCCCCCGCGCGATGACGGTGCGCCGGACCTTGCCCTCGCGTCGCCGCACCATGGTCGGGGCCTGGTGCTTCGCCGACCACTACGGCCCGGACGAGGTCGCCGAGACCGGCGGCATGGTGGTGCCGCCGCACCCGCACACCGGCCTGCAGACCGTCTCGTGGCTGTTCACCGGCGAGGTGGAGCACCGCGACTCCCTCGGCACGCACGCCGTGGTCCGTCCCGGTGAGCTCAACCTGATGACCGCTGGTCACGGGATCAGCCACTCGGAGGTGTCGACCCCGGGCACGACGACCCTTCACGGGGTGCAGCTGTGGGTCGCGCTGCCCTCGGCCTTCGCCGGGACCGCGCCGGAGTTCGAGCGCTACGCGGCGGAGCCGGTCGCCGTCGAGGGAGCCACGGTGTCGGTGTTCATCGGCTCGCTGCGGGTCGAGGGCCGGGACGAGGCGCTGGTCTCGCCGGTGACGACGCGGTCACCCCTGCTGGGCGCCGAGGTGACCCTTCCCCCCGGTGGCCGTCTCACCCTGGCGGTCGACCCGAACTTCGAGCACGGGGTGCTCGTGGACGGCGGACCCGTGCTCGTGGCGGGTCAGCAGACCGACCGCGCCGAGCTGGCGTTCGTGGCAGCCGGCCGTGACCGGCTCGAGATCATCGCCGGCGAGCACGGCGGACGGGTGGTGCTGCTGGGTGGGGAGCCCTTCGGGGAACAGATCGTCATGTGGTGGAACTTCATCGGCCGCTCTCACGACGACGTGGCGGCGGCCCGGGCCCAGTGGCAGGCCGAGCTGGGCGGAGCCGAGGCAGTGCGGTTCGGGCTCTTCGACTACCCCGGTGAGAGGCTGCCCGCTCCCGAGCTGCCCGGCGTGCAGCTGCGTCCGCGCGGCTGAGCCACGCCGGGCGAGCTCAGCCGGTGCGGATGTCGGTCTCCCGCGGGATGCCGGTCTCACGACGGATGTCGGCCTCGCGCCGCTCCAGCTCGCGCCGCAGCTCTCGACGCCGCTGAGCCGCAGCGTGCCGTCGACGCTGCACGTCGGTGACCGGCTGCCACACCGGCACCGGCACCGGCCGGCGGTCGCCGTCCAGCGCCACCATCGTGAAGTAGGAGCTGTTGGTATGCCGCACCGTGCGGTCGAGCAGGTCCTCGGTGGTGACCCGGATGCCGATCTCCATGGAGGTGAGCCCGGTGTAGTTCACGCTGGCCAGGAAGGTGACGAGCTCGCCCACGTGCACCGGCTCGCGGAAGACCACACGGTCCACCGAGAGGGTCACGGCATACGCCCGGGCGTAGCGGCTGGCGCAGGTGTAGGCGACCTGGTCGAGCAGCTTGAGCAAGGTGCCGCCGTGCACGTTGCCCTGGAAGTTGGCCATGTCGGGGGTCATCAGCACCGTCATCGACAGGCGTTGCAGGTCCGCCTCGTCCGCCGCTTCCACCTCGCCAGCATGGCAGAGGCGGCACGGCACGGACCCCTTCCCACGCGACGGTCCCCTCGCTAGTGTGATCCCCCTCACAGGCTGACACGTTCGGGGGGAGACGTGCATGGGGACTGTCCTGCGGTTGTTGTCGGTCGCACTCCTGACGCTGGGTGTCGGTCTGGCCCCGGTCGTCGCGCAGACCGCACCACCGGGGCACGGCGCCCCAGAGCGGCAGCGCGTCGGGCTGGAGGCGCCGGCCGACCTGGACGTGACCAGCGGCACGAGCGGCTGGGTGGGTGCAGCCGCCGCCGCAGTGGCTCCCGGGGTCAGCGTGGTCGGTGTCACCTGGCCCGGTCCGGACGACGGCGAGGTCAGCATGCGCACGCGGCGCGCGGGGGCGTGGTCGACGTGGCGCGCGCTGGAGGTCGAGACCGGTCCGGAGGTGAGCGGCAGCACGGGCGACGTGGTCATCGACGTCGAGGAGGTGCAGGTGCGCTCGGCCGTCGCGGGCGCGGTCCTGGACATCTGGCAGGTGCCGGCCCGCCCCGAGGACCACCCCGACACGCTGCCGCGTGTCGACGGGCTCTCCGCCGACTCCACGACGGCCATCGAGCCGCAGGCCGTGCTCGCCGCGACCACGCCCGGCGGTCCTGTCATCGGCACGCGACAGGACTGGGGCGCCGACGAGTCGGTGCGCGCGTTCAGCCCCCACTACGTGCCGTCGACCCGGGGGGTCACGATCCACCACACGGCAGGCAGCAACGACTACACGGCCGACCAGGTGCCGGCGATCCTGCGGGGGATCTACCACTACCACGCGGTGACCCTCGGCTGGGGCGACGTCGGCTACCACCTCTTCGTCGACAAGTTCGGACGGGCCTGGGAGGGGCGCCGCGGCGGTCCGCACAGGTCGCTGCGCGGTGCGCACGCGCTCGGCATGAACGACGACTCGGCCGGCATCTCGCTGCTGGGCAACCATGACGAGGCGGCCGTGCCGGAGGCAGCGTTCGAGGCCATGGCCGCGGTCACGGCGTGGAAGCTCGGGGCCCACGGTCTCGACGGGGCCGACACGTTCACCTTCACCAACGCCGGCCAGGGCTGGACCCGCACCCTGGGCCGCGTCCACATGCATGGTGACGTCAACGCCACGCTCTGCCCGGGCCGGCTGTTCGCCACCCGGTTCGCAGAGTTCGGCACCCGCGTCGCCGCCTACCAGGCACTCGACCCCACAGCCGTGCAGAGCATCGCCGGAGCCGACCGCTACGAGACCGCGGCCGAGCTGGCCGAAGCGTCTCACCCGTTCGGGGCGGCCACGGTCTACCTCGCCCAGGGCAGCGCCCTGCCCGACGTGCTGGCGCTGGGTCCCTCAGCGGGGCGCGACGACAGCGCCGTCCTGCTGACTGGCCCGACGAGCGTGCCGGCGGCCACCATGGCGGCCCTGTCCCGGCTCGCGCCCAGCCGTGTCGTGGTCGTGGGCGGCACCGGCGTGGTCTCGGACGCGGTCCGGGACCAGCTGGTCGCGACCGGGTATCCGGTGACCAGGGTGGCCGGTGCCGACCGCTACGCGACAGCCTCGCGCCTCTCCCAGGCCTGGGACGGTGCCCAGACCGTCTATCTGGCGTCCGGGGTGGAGCCGGCCGACGCGTTGTCCGGTGGGGCCGCCGCGGCGCACCGGGACGTGCCCCTGCTGCTCACCGACGGCACGCGGCTCGCACCCTCCGTGCGCGCCGAGCTGGTGCGCCTGGCACCGACACGGGTGGTGCTCCTGGGCGGAGCCACGCGCATCGGCGCCACCGTCGAGGGCGAGCTGGTCGACCTGCTGCCGCAGGTGCGGCTCGACCGGCTGGCCGGAGCGGACCGGTATGCGACCTCGGCACTCGTCGCCCAGGAGGCGTGGCCCGGGGCCCGCAGCGCACTGCTCGCCAACGGCACCGCGGCGATCGACGCCGTGGCCGGGACCCAGCTCGCCGACGACCAGGACGCTCCGCTGCTGCTCACCCGCCAGCAGTGCCAGCCCCCGGTGGTCCACGACACCGGCACGGCCCTGGGCACCACCCTGCACACGCTGCTGGGTGGCACGTCGGTCCTGGCGCTCAGCGCGGGGACCCAGCGCTGCTGATCAGCAGACGGGCTGCACCACGCCGCCGGTGAGCAGCACCAGCTCGTCCACCGTGGTGGCCACCATCGAGTGCGGGTCACCGGCCCCGGCCCACAACCGGTCGAAGGCGGCGAGGTCGGCATCGATGACCGTTCTCAACGGACCGGGGTGACCGGTCGGCCCGACGCCTCCGACCACCTGGCCGGTGTGCTGCAGCACGAAGTCCGGGCTCGCCCGGCGCAGCCGGGGCAGCCCCAGGTCGGCAGCCACCTTGGCCGTGTCGACGCGGTGGGCGCCGCTGGCCAGCACCAGCACCGGCTCCCCCGCAGCGTCGAAGACGAGGGAGTTGGCGATGGCGCCGACCTCGCAGCCGAGCTGCTGCGCTGCGGCGGCGGCGGTCGGCACCGGCTCGTCGAACTGCACGATGCGGGGCTCGAGGCCGGCCGCGCGCCACGCCCGGAGGAACGCCTGAGCGGGTTCGGTGGGCCGGGTCACGCAGCGAGCGTAGTGGAGCAGCTCACCGCCCCGGCCGGGGCTACCGTTGGCCGGTCCGTGACGCTGCTGCTGAACAGCACCCGCCCGAGGTCGGACAGCGTCGCGGCGGCCGTGCGGCGGGAGGGCATGAAGCGCAGGAAGAACGCCAGTCGCACCAGCCAGGCCGTGGCTCCGGTCAGCTCCACACCGTAGATCTCGACGACCGAGCGGCCCAGCCCGAAGGATGCGGCCTGACCGAGCCCGCGAAAGCCGAACGTCCGGGTCGGACGGTCCTGCAGCACCCGGGCGATGTTGGCCCCGACGTGGCCACCGCCCTTGATCGCCCACAGGGCGTTGGCGGGCACCGGGCAGCCGGTGCCCGCGTGCAGCACCCGCGCTGCGTCACCGGCCGACCAGACCCCCGGTGTCACGGACAGGTCGTCGGCCGTGACCAGCCGGCCGCGGTCGTCACGCAGCCCGGAGCCCAGGCCGGGGAGCTGCACGGGCTGCTGCCCGACCGTGCCCAGCACCGTGCTCGCGGGCACGAAGGACCCGTCGTCGAGCCAGGCGCCGGTGGGCGTCACGCGGGCCACCCGGGTGCTCAGGAGCAGGCGCACTCCCGCGCGTTCCAGCTCCATCTGGGCGCGCTCGGCGAGGCGCGGGTGCTCTCGGCGCAGCTGCGGCAGGAGGGCCGGGCCGCGGTCGACGAGCGTGACCGTCAGGGCGCCGCGGCCGGCGTCGGCCAGCGCGGCCGCGAGCTCGACGCCCGCCATGCCACCCCCGGCCACGACGAACGAGCGTGCTGCCGGGTCGTCGGCAGGCGCCGTCAGCGCTGAGCGTGTGCGCTGCACCAGCGCCTCGATGTCACCGGCGCCTCGCAGCGTGCACCCGTGGTCGGCCAGGCCAGGCACCTGGCTGGTCGGCTCGGCGCCTCCGGTGCCGACGACCAGGTGCGTGTAGGCCAGGGTGCCACGGCGACCGTCAGGCAGCTGGTAGGTGACGGTGCGCCTGGCGGGGTCCACCGACGTGGCCCGCGCCTGCACCACGCGGGCCAGGGGGCAGGCGGTGGTGAGAGGGGTGCGGGTGCGCTCGAAGGGCAGGTGCCCGGCGACCACCTCTCCGGTGAAGCCGTGGAAGCTGTGCGCGGCGTCGGCGCTGATGACGACGATCTCGAGCCGGCCGCGGCGCAGGTCGCCCCGCCGCCGCCGGGCCAGCGCCGCATACGCGTGGAGAGTGACGTAGCCACCACCGAGAAGGACGACCCGGGCGCTCACGCGACGGCTCCGGCGGGGGAGCCGGCCATCGGCACCGGGCGGCCGAAGGAGGTGGGCGCAGCCGGGGTGAAGCCGAGGTGGGACAGGTCGGCCGCGAGGGCTCTGGTGTGGTCGACCTGGGCCAGGGTGGGGGTGCCGATGGCGAAGTGTCCCTGGTGGCCGGACAGCGCCAGCAGAGCGGTCTCGGCGAAGCAGGCGTAGGCGTGCCCGGTCGGCAGACCGATGTCGCCGCCGACGAGCCGGAGCGAGGGGACGTCGACCACCCCACCGTCGACCACGAGCACGTCGGGCCGCTGCGTCGTGAGCATGGGGGAGGTGTTGCGGGGCTGGGTCGCGTCGAGCACGACCGCCCCCGGGCCGAGGTGCTCCGGTCGGAGCAGGGCGTCGGCCGACGCGGTCAGCAGCACGACCAGGTCGGCGTCGACGACGTCGCCCATCGCGGCCGAGACTCTGGTCGCCACCTTGTCCCCGACCCTGTCGGCGAGTGCTGTCAGCCGAGGCACCGAACGGGCCACCAGGGTCAGCCGGTCGACCCCACCGTCCCGGGCGAGCAGCGCGGTGACCGCGCTCCCGACGCTGCCGGTGGCGCCGACCACCGCGACGTGGGCCCCGGAGCACACCTCGAGCAGCTGCCGGGCCTGGGTGTCCACGGTGGCTGCCGTGAACGCGTTGCCGTTGGTGACACCGATGTCTGTGCGCCAGCGTAGGGCCGCACCGCCACCGGTGACCGTGGCGGTGAGCGCGCCCAGCCCGACGACGTCGGCGCCCAGGCGGACCGCGCGGTCCGCGGCACGGTCGACCATGCGACGCCCCCGGCCCGGCTCGCTGAGCAGGTGGCGAGCGCCGAAGGGCACCATGAGGATGTGGCCGACCTGCTGCTCGGCGATGATGACGGAGGCCATCGTGACCGGGGGCAGCGGCAGCCGGCGCAAGGCGGTGTCGTACATCCGCTCCGGCACCGCCCCGAGCGGTGCCCACACCCGGGCGATGTCCTCGCTGAGCCGGGCGCGCGGGTGGACGAGGAAGGCGAACGTGCGTGGGCTCATGGTGGGTCCTCCGAGTCGGGGGCGGCCGGGCCGCCGGTGCGTTGGACAGCAGGAGGCGGGCCGCTGACCTGGTGATACCCCCTGCGCACAGCTGTCGAGCAGGCGTCCAGGGCGACAGGTACAGTCGTGATTCGTGGTGCAACGGCGCGTGCTGCTCATCGACAACGTCGACAGCTTCACCTTCAACGTCGCCGACCTGCTGCACCGGGTGCTGGGGGAGGCGCCGACGGTGTGGCACAACAGGCACGCCGCCACGGCCGAGGACCTCCTGGCCTTCGACGCCGTGGTGGTGGGCCCGGGCCCGGGCCGCCCCCAGGTGCCGGCCGACATGGGGCTGTCGGACGTGGCGCTGCGCCAGACCGGCGTCCCGGTGCTCGGCGTGTGTCTCGGCCACCAGGGGCTGGCCCACCTCGCCGGTGACGCCGTGGTGCAGATGGACGTCCCCCGACACGGCATCGTCTCGGCGGTGCAGCACGACGGCACCGGGATCTTCGTCGGGGTGCCCTCGCCCTTCCGGGTGGTGCGCTACCACTCCCTCCAGGTGCGCCTCGACGACGACTCGCCGCTGTCACCGGTCGCTTGGGCCCTCGACGACGGGTGTCTCATGGCGCTCGCCGACCCGGCTCGCAGGCGCTGGGGGGTGCAGTTCCACCCCGAGTCGGTGCTCTCGGAGCACGGTGAGCAGATCGTCGCCAACTTCCTGCGCCTGGCAGGTGTCGAGCTCGGGGCGGACGACGCCCACGGAGCCGTCGCGGTGGGCGACGCACCCCGGCCGCGCCCGCTGCCCACCGACGAGGCACGCGAGGTCGAGCTCGAGGTATGCCGGGTGCCCGGCCCCGTGGACCCGTGGCTGCTGCACGAACGGCTCACCGCCGGCACGGACGTGTCGTGCTGGCTCGATGCCTCCGACGGTCGGGGGGTCTCGGTCATCGCGCTCGCGGACGGGCCGCTGGCCCTGACCCTCACGCATCGGGTGGGCATGGGCTCGGAGGTGACCGGGGTGAGGCTGCCGCCGGGGTCCGCCGGTCTGGGCCGGATGAGTGTCCTCGACACGGTCGACGCGGTGCTGGGGCGCTACCGCCTCGTCTCGGAGCCCGACCTGCCCTTTGACGTGCGTCCCGGGCTTGTCGGCTACCTCGGCTACGAGGTCAAGGCCGAGACGTCGGGCGCGTCGGCACACACCTCGCCGCATCCCGACGCCTGGATGGTGCTCAGTGACCGGATGGTGGTCCTCGACCACTCCAGCGGCGATGTCCACGCGCTGGCGCTGGTCGACGACACGGTGGGCACCGAGCAGCGAGCCTGGCTGAGGCACGTGGTCGACGCCGTGCAGGACCTGCGCGGCCAGGTGCCCTCGCCGGTGCCGGTCCCGGCCGGCCCGGCACCCGATGTCCGCGCCTTCGCCCGGCATACCGAAGCCGCCTATCTGGGTCTGGTGGCTGCCTGCCGACGCCAGATCGCGGCCGGGGAGTCCTACGAGATCTGCCTGACGAACCAGGTGCACTGGCCCGAACCGGTCGACCCGGCACGGCTGCACCGGCTGCTGCGGCAGGTCAGCCCGGTGCCGTGCGCGACCTGGCTGCGGCTGCCGGGCCTGGCGGTGGTCGGCGCCTCGCCCGAGCGGTTCGTCTCGGTGTCGGCCGGCGGCGTGGTGGAGGCCAGACCCATCAAGGGCACGCGGGCGCGCGACGTCGACCCGGTGCGGGATGCGGCCCTTGCCGCCGACCTGGCGAGCCAGGTCAAGGACCGCGCCGAGAACCTCATGATCGTCGACCTGCTGCGGCACGACCTGCACCGGGTCTGCCGGTCCGGGAGCGTGCACGTGCCGGAGCTGTTCGAGGTCGAGACCTATGCCACCGTGCACCAGCTCGTGTCGACCGTCCAGGGGCGCCTGGCCGACGGGATGGGCCCCACCGACGTGCTGCGCTCGTGCTTCCCGGGCGGCTCGATGACGGGCGCACCCAAGGTGCGCACCATGGAGATCCTCGACGGGCTGGAGGGAGGGCCGCGAGGCGTCTACTCCGGTGCCGTCGGCTGGATCGGGCTGAACGGTGCGATGGACACCTCGATCGTGATCCGGACCGCCACCGTCGTCGACGGACGGGCGAGCTTCGGGGTCGGCGGCGCGGTGACGGCCCTGTCGGACCCGCACGAGGAGTATGCCGAGACGCTCACCAAGGCGCGGTCGCTGGCCACGGCCCTCGCCGGGGCCTCGGTGGCCGCGTTCGTCGAGCCGGGCTGAGTGCCGGGGCGGACCACGACCCGCGTGCTCGGCACGCCTCGGCTGACGGAGCCCAGGTGGCGCACAGGCCGGTCAGTCCGCCTGGTCGAGCCCGACGGCCAGCACCTCGATGCGACCACCTCCTCGCCAGACGAACCGCAGCACCGGCCCCTCGGGGGTGTGCGAGAGCTCGTCCAGGGTCACCGAGGTGGTCAGCATGGCCGAGGCCATGTGCACCAGGTCACCGGCCTTCATGGTGGTCGCCAGCACGATGACGCCGTTGGAGAAGCAGATCCGGGCGACGGTGCGCGCCGGTGCCTGGCGGATCGCTCGGACCGGCACCTGGCGGCGGATCACATCGCCCATCCGCAGCTCGAGGAGCCGCATCAGGTGTGCAGCCTCCTCCCGGTCCACCTCGGCGAAGATCCGCTCCAGGTCCATCTCGTCGTCGGGGCTCACCGGGGGGTCGGCGGGGTCGGGGCGGCCCTGGGCGGCGCGCGTCCGGGGGGTCAGCCGTGGCACGTCGGGGGTGCGGCGGGCAGCCCGCTGCCACCCCAGCCCCGCGGCCAGGGCGAGGGCCACGACGGCGAGCGCCCACTCCATACGCCCAGTGTGCGGGACGCCCTCTCGGGGAGCCACTTCCCGTCAGGCAGCGGACGGATGTGGCGGCATGCCGGTGCCCCCGCACTGGCTCAGGCGGTCACGTGTCCTGGTGGGCCGCGCCCGGTGCCCTCGCACTGGCTCAGGCGGTCACGTGACCTGCTGGGCCGTACGACTCAGGCCAGCACCCACTGGGCCACCTGCCAGCACCCGATGAGGATCAGCGTCAGTGACACCAGGAACGCCGCGACCAGGGCGACCAGCACCAGGTCGACACCGCGGTGCGGGGGTGCGGGAGTGGGCCAGGTCTCAGGGACCCGCACCTCGGTCAGACGGCCCTGGGCGAAGAAGCCTGCCGCATGGCCGCTGTCGCAGAACCTCAGGGCCACAGCGCGTGGGCTGCCAGCGTCCTCGCGCCCAGGCCGGACGGCGATCTCGAGCGCCCGGTCCGGGTCGGGTGGTGCGCCACAGAAGTCGCAGGCGGCCTTCCCGTCGTGGGGGAAGGGTGACGGCGTGGTCACCGGGTCGCTCTCGGGGCTCGGCACGGCCTGAGGTTATCGGTCTTCGGGTGTGGCGTGGAATAGCCCGGGGACACGACGCGCTGCTGCCTGTCATGACCGTTCCCCCCATCGCACTCAACAACGGCGTCCACATCCCGCAGGTCGGCTTCGGGGTCTTCCAGATCCCCGACGACCAGACGCAGGAGGCGGTCGAGCACGCGCTCGCGGCCGGCTACCGCCACATCGACACCGCTGCTGCCTACGGCAACGAGGCCGGGGTCGGGGCGGCGATCAAGGCCAGCGGAGTGCCGCGCGAGGACATCTTCGTGACCACCAAGCTTCGCAACGGTGAGCAGGGCGCCCAGGCCACGCTGCGGGCCTATGACGACAGCTGCCGGCGGCTGGGCCTCGACGTGGTCGACCTCTACCTCATCCACTGGCCGGTGCCCGTCTGGGGCAAGTATGTCGAGACCTGGAAGGCGATGGAGAAGCTGCACGCCGACGGAGCGGTGCGTGCCATCGGCGTCTCCAACTTCCTGCCCGCACACCTCGCGACGCTGATGGAGCAAGCTGAGGTCACCCCGGCCGTCAACCAGATCGAGCTGCACCCGAGCTTCCAGCAGCTGCCGACGCAGCAGGCCGGCCTCGCCCACGGCATCGCCGTCGAGGCCTACGCCCCGCTGGGCCAGGCCAAGGACCTCGACCAGCACGCAGTGACCGCCGCGGCCGAGGCCCACGGCGTCACCGCCGGCCAGGTCGTGCTGCGCTGGCACGTGCAGAACGGCACGGTCGTCATCCCGAAGTCGGTCACCCCGGAGCGCATCCGCTCCAACATCGACCTGTTCGGCTTCGAGCTCAGCGACACCGAGATGGCGGCGATCACGGCGCTGGACTCCGACGACCGCATGTTCCCCGACCCGCAGACCGCCGACTTCACGATGCTGTGACCCCGGCTCAGTGGAGGGAGTGGCCGGCGCGCAGCCGCAGGTGCACCACCACGAACTCGTTGGGGCGGCTCGGCGCGATGCCGACCACCATGTTGACGACCCCGTCGGCGATGTCGCCCTGGGTCGTCGTCGTGGCGTCACAGGTCACGAAGAACGCCTCCCGGGCCGAGGCGCCGATGAAGGCACCCTGGCGGAAGAGGTCGTGCAGGAAGACCTCGACGTCGCCGCGCAGACGTGACCACAGCCGTTCGTCGTTCTGCTCGAACACCGCCCACTGCAGGCCCTGCACGAGGCTCTCCTCGACCATCAGCGCCAGCCGCCGCACCGACACGTAGCGCCACTCGCTGACCCGGTCGTCGAGCCCGACGGAGGTTCTGGCGCCCCACACGACGGGCCCCCGCCCGGGGAAGGTGCGGATCGCGTTGATGCCCAACGGGTTGAGCAGCTCGCTGTCGGCGTCGGCCAGCGGCACGGCTGCGCGGGCGCCGACGATCTCCGCGTCCAGGCCGGCCGGGGCCTTCCACACGCCACGGTCGGCGTCGGTGCTCGCGCACAGCCCGGCGACGGCCCCGCTGGGCGCGATGTCCCGCGCTGCGCCGGCCTCGGCGGGGTCGTCGACGACCAGCGCGGGGAAGTAGTAGGCGGTGTTCGGGTCGCGCAGGGCCCCATGCTGGTCGGCCCACGCGGCGGCGTCAGCGCTGCGGGTGACCTCCAGCGGCAGGTCGAGCAGCAGGAAGGCCCGGCGCTGCCGGCAGTAGGCCAGCGCGGCCCCCGCCACCGTGTCGTAGCCGACCTCCAGCTCGGCCATGGCCGGGATGCAGACGAGGCCGATCGTCTCGTCGGCGTGGTCGAGCAGAGGCATCGCCTGGGCCAGGTCCAGCGCCCGGGGGCGGGCACCGTCGCTGCCGCCGCTGAGCGCCAGGAACCCTGGTGTCGCAGGGTCGCGCAGCGTCACGGGGTCCGAGACCGTGGCCGCGGTGAGCTCGGGCAGCGGGCGGTCGGTGCGGCCCTGCTGAAGCCCGTGGTCGACCAGCCGCACCAGCTCCGAGGCGTTGGTCACGGTAGTCAAGGCATAGCGCGGGTCGTCCTGGTCCATGCTCAGGTCGTCGTGGGTCTCCGACTCGACCACGCGCAGCGTGCCGGAGACCTCGGCCACCTGACGCACCACGAGGGCGAACCGGTCCTCGGTGGTGGCGACCTCCACCCCCACCTGCAGCTCGTTGCCCCAGTGCCCGGCGCTGAGCGCCTGCACCGTGAGCAACGGCTGCGTCCCGTCGGTGAGGGTGACGGCGGCAGGGGTCGCCCGCCCCTGGCCCGTGGCGCTGGCTCGGAGCACCACGGCCCGACGACCTCCGTGCTGGAAGAACTGCCAGATGCCGTAGCTCGCCTGGCTCCGCCCGTCGAGGCCACCGTAGGAGGCCAGGAACTCGGGAAAGCTCCCCACCACCAGCGGGTGGTCCAGCGGGCCACGGGGGAAGAAGTCCACGAACGCGGTCGTCGAGGTGTCGACGGCTCGGATCCAGTGGGGCGCGTCGGGCAGCTCCTCGACGTAGACGCCTGGTGTGGACGGCTGGTCGGGCATGGCACTCCTCGTGGTCGGCCTGTACCTCCCACCTTGCTACCCGGCGCAGCCGCTGGCAATGACCTCCGTGCCCCGATGTGGGTGGGCGTGCTCACACACACCTCGGCCTCGGTGCAGCAGCTGCTCGCACGCTCAGCCGGACAGGACGGCGCGGGACTCCCAGGGGGCCAGCACCGGGGGCGCACCGGGGTTTGTCACAGGGTGGGTGGTCACGAGCACCTCGCCCTCGAGCAGCGCGGCGTGCTCGCCCAGGTCGGGGGTCGCGGGGACGCTGGACATGTTGGCGACCACGAGCAGGGTCTGGTGCCCGAGGGTGCGGGTGTAGGCGTAGACCTGCGCGTCGGCCGGAAGCAGCAGGTGGTAGTCGCCGTGCACCACGACGTCGCGGGTGTGCCGCAGCTCGACGAGCCGGCGCAGGTGGTGCAGCACCGAGTCGGGGTTCGCCAGGGCCGCAGCAGCGTTGATCTCGGTGTGGTTGGGGCTGACCGGCAGCCACGGGGTGCCGCTGGTGAAACCTGCGTGGGTGCTCTCGTCCCACTGCATCGGGGTGCGGGCGTGGTCCCGGCTCTTCAGCGCCAGCGCGTGGGTGATCTGACCCGTGCCCAGCCCCTGTTCACGGGCAGCCCGAGCCCAGTTGAGCGACTCGATGTCCTCGTACTCCTCCACCGTGGTGAACGGCGCGTTGGTCATGCCGAGCTCTTCACCCTGGTAGACGTAGGGCGTGCCGCGCAGCAGGTGGAGCACGGTCAGCAGGGTCTTGGCCGACGCGACCCGGTGCCGGCCGTCGTCGCCGAACCGGGACACCGCCCGCGGCTGGTCGTGGTTGTTCCAGTAGAGCGAGTTCCACCCGGTCCGGGCCAGCCCCTCCTGCCAGAGGGTGAGGTTGGCCTTGAGGTCGGTGAGCCGCAGGGGAGCCACGTCCCACTTGCTGCCGGTGCGGCCCACGTCCAGGCCCATGTGCTCGAAGGTGAAGACCATGTCGACCTCGCCGCGCTCGGGGTCGGTGTAGAGCACCGCGTCGTCGATGGTCACCCCGGGTGTCTCTCCGACGGTGATCAGGTGCCGCCCTGCCAGCACCTCGCGGTGCATCTCCTGCAGGAACTCGTGGACCCGGGGCCCGTTGGAGTAGAACTGCGAGCCGTCGCCCAGCGCGGTGCCGGGGATGCTCCGGCCGTCCGGCAGGCTGCCGTCGGGGTGGACCGCCTTGGAGATGAGGTTGATGACGTCCATCCGGAAGCCGTCGACGCCGCGGTCGAGCCACCACCGCATCATGTCGTAGACGGCGTGCCTGACCTCGGGGTTCTCCCAGTTGAGGTCGGGCTGCTTGCGGGAGAACAGGTGCAGGTAGTAGTCGCCGGTCGCGGGGTCCAGCTCCCAGGCAGGCTCGCTGAAGAAGGACTCCCAGTTGGTGGGCTCGGCTCCGGGGGTGCCGGGCTCGTGGCCGGGCCGGGCCGGGCGCCACCAGTACCAGTCGCGCTTGGGGTTGTCGCGGCTGGAGCGGCTCTCGACGAACCAGGGGTGCTCGTCGGAGGTGTGGTTGACCACGAGGTCCATCACCAGCTTGATGCCCCGCTCGTGCAGCCCCGCGATGAGGGCGTCCAGGTCCTCCAGGGTGCCGAACGTCGGGTCGATGGCCTGGTAGTCACTGATGTCGTAGCCGTTGTCGTCCTGCGGCGAGGAGTAGACCGGCGAGAGCCACACCACGTCGACCCCGAGGTGCTGCAGGTAGTCGAGCCTGCCGAGGATGCCGCGCAGGTCACCGATCCCGTCACCGTCGGAGTCGGCGAAGGAGCGGGGGTAGATCTGGTAGACCACGGCGGCCTTCCACCACTCGCGGTCACGGGAGGTCTGGTCGGTCTGCTCGCTCATCGAGGTCCCTTCGGGCTGGACGGTGCGGGAAACGGGTGCGGTGGTGTCGGCCAGCCTAGAGCCCGGGGCCGACGTTGCGCTGGTCTGCGACCGGGTCGCCGGTGACAGAGCTCTGCGCCGCAGCGAGCGGGTAGCGACGGGCCCACACCATGAGCGCCAGCGCCCCGACCAGCACCAGGAGCGTCGCGACGGCGATGTCGACCACCCTCAACGCGCCCAGGCCCCACGCGGCGGACGGAGCGGCGAGCACCAGCACGATGACGGCGGTGCTCACCGCCGAGCTGAGCCAGAGCGGCCGGGGGTAGGCGGCCAGCACCACGACCAGCAGCATCGCGAGACCCAGACGCACCGGGGCCGGCAGGTCCAGGAGGACCACGGGGGGCACGACGACCAGGCCGACCGCGGTGCCCAGCAGACGTGAGCGCGCTGCGCGGTAGAGACGGACCCCCGGCGTGGGCATGGACACGAGGAAGACCGTCACCGGGATCCAGTGCCCGTGCTGCTGCGCGGACAGCAGCGCCAGGGCGCCGGCGACACCGGCCACCGTGCCCAGCACGAGCCCGACCGGGGGGCCCGCGCCCGGGGGCGCACTCAGGACGGGAACCTCGTCGGGCAGGCCGGCCAGGTGGCCGACGAGCACGGCATACCCGCACGCCACGCCGGCGACGACCAGCCTGGCGACAAGACCCTCGCCCGGGGCCAGCGCCGGTGTCGACGCCGCGAGCACACCGCACAGGGCCACCGGCACGACCAGCCCTCGGGGCGAGCCCAGGCCGGCCACGACACCGATGGCGGCGAGAAGGGCCACCCACCACCAGGTCCCAGCGACGAGTGCAGACGCCGCGATGACGAGCAGGAGGAGCGGCACGGTGCGCTGAGCCACTCGCGTGCCGGTGCGCAGCATGAGCAGCGTCGTGAAGACTGCACCGAGGCCGGCGCTCGAGGCGCCGGCCTCGTCGGCGACCACCCAGCCGGAAAGCACGGGCACGCCCAGAAGCACGAGGACGAGGCCTGCGGCTGCGCCCAGTCTGCGGCCGGCACTCGCACGCTGCATCCGTCGATGATGTCAGGGCCTCCGGTCGTGGCACCTGGCGCACACCCCCGACCCTGAGCTCAGCGCACCCCCAGCAGCCCGGTCAGCACCCACACCAGCGCCCCGGCGCCCAGGAGACGGCGGAAGGGGTTGCAGCCGCGCACGAGCTCGTCGGCCGCCCACCACGTCAGCGCCGCGGTGGCGACCACCCGCACCGCGGTGTAGACGGTCGACGGTTCCGGCACGAGCCAGCCGGTGACCGTGGCGGCGAGGAAGACCCACATGGCGGCGTTGGGGAACTGACCCACCGTGATCCGACCGTCCTGCCTGCTGCGGAACATCCAGTCGACCACGGAGCTGCGCTCTTCCATGCCGGTGATCCCAGCACAGCCTGCTGACAGCACACGGGGAGCCCCGCCCACCGAGCGGCATTTGCCACGGCATACCCGGCTGGGTGAAGGTGACCCGGTGACCATCCGCACCACCTCGGCGCGGTCGACGTGGCAGCGGGTGCACGACGCGCTCAGCCGACAGTCCACGCAGGCCGACCTGCTGCAGATCCTCAAGGCCGTGACCGCCGCCATGGTTGCCTGGCTCCTGGCGGTCAACGTCTTCCAGCTCCAGACGCCGTTCCTCGCGCCCTGGACCGCGCTCGTGACCGTGCACGCGACCATCCACCGCAGCCTCAACCGGGGCCTGCAGATCGTCGTGGCCACGCTCATCGGGGTGTTCCTGGCCTACCTGGTGCCGCTGGCGCTCGGGATGGGCGTGGTCACCCTGGGCGTCACCATGCTGCTCGGGCTGCTGCTGTCCCGGATCGCGTTCATCCGCGACGAGGGCGTCATCGTGGCCACCACCGCGCTCTTCGTGCTGACGTCGAGCTGGCAGGTGCAGGAGAGGATGCTGACGGACCGGGTGCTCGACACCCTCACGGGGGTAGCGATCGGGGTGATCGTCAACATCCTCATTGTCCCGCCGCTCAACACGGAGATGGCCGAGCAGTATGTCGACAGCGTCGACCGTGGGCTCGGCCGGCTGCTGCAGGACATGGCCGAGGACGCCCGCAGACCGTGGACGGCCGACGACTCGGAGGTGTGGGTCGACCGCACCCGCACCCTGGACGACGACCTGGAGAACGCGTGGGGTCTGGTGCGCGAGGCCAAGGAGAGTGTGCGCTGGAACCCCCGCCGGCACATCTCGCGCAAGGCGATCCCCGACCCGGCGCAGTACGAGCTCAACCTGGTGCGGCTCGAGGAAGGCATCGCGCAGACCCGCAGCATGGTGCGGCTCATCCACGAGTCGGTGCGCGACGCGGTGGAGTGGGACCCGTTCTTCCGGGACCGCTGGGTCGACCTGCTCGACGAGGTGGGCAAGCGCATCGAGGACCCCGGCGCCGACCTCGAAGCATTGGTCGACGACGTGCAGGACTTCGCGCGGGAGATGGCCGAGCGCCGCGTGCCCGACCTCATGTGGCCGGTCTACGGCACGCTCGTCTCGGCCCTGCTCAACATCATCCGGGTCGTCGGCAACGAGGCGACGTCCGGGGAGGCCCGCGCCTGAGCCGCTCTAGTCGTGCTGGGGGAAGCCCAGGTTGAGGCCGCCGTGGCTGGGGTCGAGCCAGCGTGAGGTGACGGCCTTCTCCTGGGTGAAGAACTCGAAGCCGTGGGGGCCGTAGGCCTTGGCGTCGCCGAAGAGCGACCCCTTCCAGCCGCCGAAGGAGTGGTAGGCCACCGGCACCGGGATCGGCACGTTGATGCCGACCATGCCGACCGTCACCTCACGCTGGAACCGCCGGGCGGCCCCGCCGTCGTTCGTGAAGATCGCCGTGCCGTTGCCGTAGCGCGAGGCGTTGATGATGCCCAGGCCCTCCTCGTAGCCGTCGACGCGCACCACCGACAGCACCGGGCCGAAGATCTCGTCCTGGTAGACCGACGACGACGTGGGCACCTGGTCGAGCAGCGTGGGGCCGAGCCAGAACCCGTCCGGGGACCCGTTCACCTCCGGGTCGCGGCCGTCGACCACGACGGTCGCGCCGTCGGAGGCTGCGACGTCCAGGTAGCCCGCGACCTTGTCACAGTGCTCCCGGGTGATCAGGGGCCCCATATCGCAGCCACGGGTGCCGTCGCCGGTGCGCAGCTGCGCCATCCGCTCGCGGATCTTGACGACCAGCTCGTCGGCGATCGACTCGACGGCGAGCACGGCCGAGATCGCCATGCAGCGCTCGCCGGCGGAGCCGAAGCCGGCGTTGACCGCGGCGTCGGCGGCCAGGTCGAGGTCGGCGTCGGGCAGGACGAGCATGTGGTTCTTGGCCCCGCCGAGGGCCTGCACCCGCTTGCCGTTGGCCGTCGCGGTGGCGTAGATGTAGTGAGCGACGGGGGTCGAACCGACGAAGGAGATCGAGCGCACGACCGGGTGGTCGAGCAGGCCGTCGACCGCGACCTTGTCTCCGTGCAGGACGTTGAACACGCCGTCCGGAAGGCCGGCCTCCTGCAGCAGCCTGGCCAGCCAGACCGCCGCGGACGGGTCCTTCTCCGAGGGCTTGAGCACGACCGTGTTGCCGGCTGCGATGGCGAGCGGGAAGAACCACAGCGGCACCATGGCCGGGAAGTTGAACGGGCTGATGATGCCCACGACCCCCACGGGCTGCTTGAGGGTGTAGACGTCGACGCCCGTGGACACGTTCTCGGAGTACTCGCCCTTGGTGTAGCCGGGCATCGCGCAGGCCAGCTCCACCACCTCGAGCCCGCGAGCGACCTCGCCCGCGGCGTCACCCAGGACCTTGCCGTGCTCGCTGGTCAGGATCGCGGCCAGCTCGTCGGTGCGCGCGTTGAGCAGCTCGCGGAAGGCGAACATCACCTGCTGTCGCTTCGCGATCGAGCTGTCCCGCCAGCCCGGGAAGGCCCGCTCGGCGGCGCGCACCGCGGCGTCCACGTCCTCGGTCGAGGCCAGGCGCACACGTTTCTGCTCGACCCCGAGCGCCGGGTCGTAGACGGGCCCGGTGCGCTCGGAGGTCCCCGCGGCGGGCGCACCGTCGATCCAGTGGTCCACGGTCGCGCCGGTGCTGGCACGGCGGTCGGCGCCGGCGGTCTGGGTGTCGGTCATGATCTGGTCCTCCTCGGTCAGGCGGATGCGGCGGCACCCGTCACAGGGTCACGGTGCTGAGCACAGCGTCGTAGATGGCGGCCGCCTCGGCGACCTCGTCGGCGGTGACCACGCAGGGCGGCACCACGTGGATGCGGTTGTCGACAACGAACGGCAGCAGCCCGTGCTCGACGAGGGCCGCCTTGATGCGGCCCATCTCGGCTGCGGGCAGCGGCGCACGGGTCGCCGGGTCGGCGACCAGCTCGAGGGCCCAGAAGACCCCCTCGCCGCGCACCTCCCCGATCACGGCGTGGCGCTCGGCGAGCTCGCCGAGCGCCGGGGCGATGGCCTGCTCACCCACCTCGCGGGCGTGCTCGACGATGCCCTCGGACTCCATCGCGTCGAGCGCCGCGACGACGGCGGCCATCGCGAGCGGGTGGCCCGAGTAGGTCAGCCCACCCGGGAAGACGCGGGTGTCGAAGCCGGCCGCGATCTCGTCGGTCATCACCACCCCACCGGTGGGGACGTAGCCGGAGTTGACGCCCTTGGCGAAGGCGATGAGGTCGGGCCGCACGTCGTAACCGTCGAAGGCGAACCAGCGCCCGGTGCGGCCGAAGCCCGCCATCACCTCGTCCAGGACGAGCAGGATGCCGTGCTGGTCGCAGAGCGCCCGGACGCCCGCGAGATAGCCCGGTGGTGGCACGAGCACACCAGCGGTGCCGGGGACGGTCTCCAGGAGCACCGCGGCGATCGAGGTGGGGCCCTCCGACTCGATGACCCGGCGCAGGTGCTGCAGGGCGCGCTCGCTCTCCTCCTGTGGCGTCCGTGCCCAGAACTCGCTGCGGTAGAGGTACGGACCGAAGAAATGGACGTGACCGCGGGCGTAGCGGTTGGGCACCCGGCGCCAGTCACCGGTCGCCACGACGGCCGCACCGGTGTTGCCGTGGTAGGAGCGGTAGGTCGAGAGCACGGTGTCGCGCCCGGTGTGCAGGCGCGCCAGACGGATCGCGTTCTCGACGGCGTCGGCACCGCCGTTGGTGAAGAACACCTTCGACATACCCGGCGGAGCGTGACCGACGATGCGGCGGGCCGCCTCACCCCGGGCCAGGTTGACGGTCGCCGGCGCGACCGTGGTGAGCAGGTCGGCCTGCTCCTTGATCGCCGCGACCACGGCCGGGTGCTGGTGGCCGATGTTGACGTTGACGAGCTGGCTCGCGAAGTCGAGGTAGGTGCGGCCGGCGTGGTCCCACACCCGCGCGCCGAGCCCGGACGCCACGACGAGCTGGGGTGGCTGTCCCTGCGCCGACCACGAGTGGAACACGTGGGCCGCGTCGAGCTGGCGGGCGCGGACGTCGAGGTCCGGGGTGGGCTGGTCGATGGTCATGTTCCCTTCCTACTCCCCGCCCTCGGCGAGCTCGACCTCGATGGGCTCGAAGCCCTCGCCGGTCACGTCCACCCCGTCGGCCTCGAGCTCGGAGACCGCCTGCTCGATGTAGTCGTTGGTCCAGGCGGTCGCCGGGGGCTCCTCGGTGATCGGGCTGGCACCGGACTCGTTCACGGCGCTCAGCGCACCGTCGACAGTCGCCTGCCAGGCCGCCTCGTCGATCACCCCGATGCCCTCAGGTGCCGGCCAGATGAGCTTGTTGGTCTCGTTGACCATCCACAGCTCGTGGCTCGGACCCCAGCCGGAGCCGGCCTCGATCGTGATGTCGGACGCCTCCTGGGGGTTCTCGGCCGCATAGACCCAGCCGCGGATGACGGCCTTGAGGAAGGCGACCGTCGTCTCCTGGTAGGCCTCGTCGCTCTCCAGCCGCCCCGCGTCGGCCCAGATGGCGTCCTGGAGCATGGCCCCCACGGTGTCCTGGTAGCTGATGACGTTGAAGTCCTCGGGCACGTAGAGCTCCCCGGTGTCGGGGTCGACGGTCTCGAGGAGCTGCGCGTACTCGTTGTAGGTCATCGCCTGGGCAGCGTCGATGTCGCCCTGCAGGAAGGCGTTCATGTTGAAGTCCTGGGTGATGATCTCGACGGTGGAGGAGTCCAGCCCCTCGGCGGCCATGGCCGCGAAGATCTCCCACTCGTTGCCGAAACCCCACGAGCCGATCTTCTTGTCCTCGAAGTCGGCGACGGACTCGATGTTGGAGTCGGCCCATGAGACCTGCAGCGTGCCCGACCGCTGGAAGATCTGCGCGATGTTGGTGAGCTCGGCCCCCTGCTCGATGGAGCCGAGCACCTTGGGCACCCAGGCGATGGCGTAGTCGACGTCACCGTTGGCCAGGGCGTCCTGCGGCACGATGTCGCCACCGGAGGGGATGATCTCGACCTGCAGGCCCTCCTCCTCGAAGTAGCCCTGGTCGACGGCCGCGAAGTAGCCGGCGAACTGGCCCTGGGGGAGCCACTGGAGCTGGAGCTGCACGGGGGTGAGCTCGCCCGAGGCGGCGTCGCCGTCCTGGGGCTCCTCCTCGGAGCCCGAGCAGGCGGAGAGGAGGAGCGCGACCGAGACGGCGAGGGCTCCGGCCGAGAGTCCGCGGCGGGTGCTGTGCTGCATGTCAGTCCTTTCGGGGCGGTGGGTGGGGCAGGGTGCCGGTGCTGCGCCTCAGCGCGCACCACCGGAGTGGGCGCGACGCAGCACTAGCCGCTCGAGGCCGAGCGTCGCCAGGTAGAAGAGCAGGCCGAGGACGATCGAGGCCACGACATACGCCCACGCCCGCGCGTAGGCGCTGGAGGCCGCAGACGTCGAGATGAGTCCGCCGAGACCGCCCCGGGGTCCGCCGAAGTACTCCGCCACCAGGGCAGAGATCACCGCGAGGGAGGAGGCGATGCGGATGCCGGTGAGCACGAACGGACGCGCGGTGGGCAGGGTGAGCGTGCGCAGGACCTGGCGCGGGCTCGCGGCGTAGGCCTTCATGAGGTCGCGGTGCACCGGCCTGGTCTGGCGGAAGCCGCGCAGCGTGTTGATGAAGACCGGCACGAACGAGGCGAGGGCGGCGATGGCCCGCCGCCCGAACTGGCTGTCGGCGCCGAACATCGAGTTGAGCACGGGCGCCAGCGCGACAATCGGGATCACCGCGAGCGAGGCGACCACCGGGGCGCTCATCCGGTCGACGACGCGCCAGCGGGCCGCGAGGGCAGCGAGTGTGATGCCGGCCAGCGCTCCGGTGACCAGCCCGATGAGGGCGTTGGTGCCGGTGAGGACGGTCGCGGACAGGACTGAGGGCCAGAACTCGACGAGCTGCCCGACGATCGCCACCGGACTCGGCAGGAGGTAGTCGGAGACGCCGACGACGCTCACCAGGAACTGCCACACGCCGAGCACGACGAGGCCGACGGCGGCGGGCGCCAGGACGCGGAGCGCGGCCTCGGTGCGAGGACTCCAGCGGGTCGCGGTCACGGTCGACATCAGCGCGTCTCCACACCGCGCGGCGTCGACCCGGCGGGCACGCCGTGCAGCGCCTCCCGCACGGCGGTGACCATGTCGAAGAAGCCCCGCTCCTCGCGGAGCTCCTCGGTGCGGGCCTCGCGCGCGGCGTCCGCGCCGAGGCGCATCGGCACCACCTCCTGGATGCGGCCGGGTCGGGGTGACATGACCACGACCCGGTCGGACAGGAAGACGGCCTCCGGGATCGAGTGCGTGACGAACACGACCGCCGCGCCGGTCTCGCCCGAGATGCGCACCAGCTCGGTCTGCATCTTCTCCCGGGTCATCTCGTCCAGGGCGCCGAACGGCTCGTCCATCAGCAGCAGCCGTGGCTCCTCCGCCAGCGCCCGGGCGATCGCCACGCGCTGCTGCATCCCGCCGGAGAGCTGGTCGGGGTAGCGGTCGGCGAAGTCGGCCAGACCCACCATGTCGAGCAGGTGCCCGACCCGGGTGCGGCGGTCGGCCGAGCCCACCCCGTGCAGCTCCAGCGGGAGGGCCACGTTGGTGGCGACGGTGCGCCACGGGAGCAGCCCGGCGTGCTGGAAGGCGATGCCGTAGTCCTGGTCGAGCCGGGCCTGCTTCGCGGTCTTGCCGAAGACCGTGAGGCTGCCGGTGGTGGCCTCGTCGAGGTCGGCGACCAGGCGTAGCAGGGTCGACTTGCCGCACCCGCTCGGGCCGATCAGCGAGACGAACTCGCCGGCGGCGACGGTGAGGTCGATGGCCTCCAGCGCGTGCACCTGCCCGGTGCGGGTCTCGAAGACCTTGTGGACGTCGCGCACCTCGACGGCGGCGGGGGTGGAGGCGGCGGGGTCGGACGTCATACGGCCTCCTCGGTGCGCCGGTAGTCCTTGAGCAGGAGGCCGAGCACGGCGACGGACCCCGCAGCCACCAGCCCCAGCAGCACCGCCCCGAAGATGGGGCCCCACGCCTTGGCCGGGTCGCCCGAGGCCTGGCCCGCGAACTGGACCAGGATGCGGCCGATGCCCCCCTGCAGGCCGGTGGACACCTCGGCGACGACCGCGCCGATGACGGCGTTGGCGGCACCGAGCCGCAGTGCCGGCAGGAGGTAGGGCACGGAGGCGGGGAGACGGAGCTTCAGCAGGGTCTGCCGGTAGCCCGCGGCATAGCTGTGCATCAGCTCGGTGTGCATCGTGTCGGGGGACTGCAGCCCCTTGAGGGCTCCGATCGCGATGGGGAAGAACGCCAGGTAGCTCGCGATGAGCGCCACCGACATCCAGTCCTGCCACTCGAAGGTGCCGATCTCGACGCGGGAGCCCCAGCTGCGCACGACGGGCGCGAAGGCGATGAGCGGCACGGTCTGGCTCAGCACGATCCACGGGAGCAGACCCCACTCGGCCAGACGCCAGCGCTGCATCACCAGCGCCAGACCGACCCCCACGATGACCCCGACGACCCACCCCGCAGCGGCGATGCCCAGGGTCGTGAGCGCTGCGAGCACCACGACGGTCCAGAGCGGCTCCGCCGTGGGCGAGCCCGTGACGGGTTCGGCCAGACGGCCGACCATGTCCCACACGTGCGGCATCGCCAGGTCGGTCGTGCGCGGCAGGATGCGCGTCCCGCCGACGACCACGCCATCGGCCGGGGCCAGCAGCTTGTAGGTCTCCCAGACCAGCGCTACCAGGAGGATGCCCGCGACGCCCCAGCCCCAGGCCGAGACGCTGCGGGCGGCGCGGCCCGCGCGGCCGCGGCCCCGCGGCGAGGGACCGTCACCCGGCACAGCATCGGTGGCCGGACTGGTGTCGAGCACGCTCAGGTCGGTCACGCCGTGGCCGTGACGTGGTCGGAGAGCGCGGGGATCACCGTCTCGCCGTAGACCCGGAGCGTCTCCTCCTTGTTGTCGTGCTGGAGGTAGCCGGCGAACTGGTCGACGCCCAGCCCGGCGAGCTGCTGGAGCTTCTCGATGTGCTGGGCGGCCGAGCCGAGCACACAGAAGCGGTCGACGATGTCGTCGGGCACGAACGAGGCGTGGGTGTTGCCGGCCTTGCCGTGCAGGTTGTAGTCGTAGCCCTCCCGCCCGCGGATGTAGTCGGTCAGCGCCTGCGGGACCGCACCGTCGGCGCCGTACTTGGCGACGATGTCGGCGACATGGTTGCCGACCATGCCCCCGAACCAGCGGCACTGCTCGCGCATGTGCTCCCAGTCGTCCCCGATGTACATCGGCGCGGCCACGCAGAACTTCACCGCCATCGGGTCCCGACCCGCAGCCTCGGCGGCCTGACGCACCGTCCGGATCATCCACTCGGCGATGTCCAGGTCGGCGAGCTGCAGGATGAAGCCGTCGCCCACCTCACCGGCCACCTTCAGCGCCATCGGACCGTAGGCGGCCACCCACACCTCCAGCTCGGAGCCCCGGCTCCACGGGAACCGGATCGTCGAGCCGCGGTAGTCGACCGCCCGGGAGTTGCCGAGCTCACGGATGACGTGGATCGACTCCCGCAGCTCGGTGAGCGTCGTCGGCTTGCCGTTGGTGACGCGCACGGCCGAGTCCCCCGGCCGATGCCGCAGACAGTGCGGTTGCCGAACATCTCGTTGAGGGTCGCGAAGACCGAGGCCGTGACCGTCCAGTCTCGGGTCGCGGGGTTGGTGACGAACGGCCCGACCTTGATGCGCTGGGTCTGCGCCAGGATCTGGCTGTAGATGACGTAGGGCTCCTGCCAGAGGATGTGCGAGTCGAACGTCCACACGTGGGTGAACCCCTGCACCTCGGCGAGCTTCGCGAGCTGGACGGTGCGCGACGCCGGGGGGTTGGTCTGCAGGACCGCTCCGAACTCCATGCGTGCTCCGCTCTCCTAGACGAGGTACTGGCTGAGGTCGCGCCGGAGGAACCGGCCGTCACCCTTGGTGCCGAGATAGGCGTTGCCGTCGACGACCACCTTGCCCCGGGAGAGCACGGTGTCGACGTGCCCGTCGATCTCGAACCCCTCCCACGCGGAGTGGTCCATGTTCATGTGGTGCGTCTTGTCGTAACCGATCGAGGTGTGCCCGGCGGGGTCGTAGACGACGATGTCGGCGTCGGCACCGGGTTGGATGACGCCCTTCGTGCCGTAGAGGCCGAACATCCGGGCCGGCGTGGTGCTGGTGAGCTCCACCCAGCGCTCGAGCGTGATCCGGCCGGCGACGACACCCTGGTACATGAGGTCCATGCGGTGCTCGATCGAGCCGATCCCGTTCGGGATCTTGCGGAAGTCGCCCAGGCCGAGCTCCTTCTGGTCCTTCAGGCAGAACGGGCAGTGGTCGGTGGCGACGGTCTGCAGGTCGTTGGTGCGGAGGGCCTGCCACATGGCGTCCTGGTGCCCCTCGGACCGCGCGCGCAGCGGCGTCGAGCAGACCCACTTGGCGCCCTCGAAGCCAGGGGCGCCCAGCTGCTCCTCCAGGGAGAGGTAGAGGTACTGCGGGCAGGTCTCGCCGAAGACGTTCTGTCCCTGGTCGCGGGCCCAGGCGACCTGCGCGACGGCCTGTTTGGCCGACATGTGCACGACGTAGAGGGGGGCGCCGGTGAGCTTGGCGAGCATGATGGCGCGGTGGGTGGCCTCCTCCTCCATCTCCCAGGCCCGGGCGATCCCGTGGAAGTAGGGGTCGGTCTTGCCCTGGTCGACCAGCTGCTGGGCCAGGACGTCGATGGCCGGGCCGTTCTCGGCGTGCATCATCGTGAGCATCCCGGTCTCCCGGGAGACCTGCATGGCCTGCAGGACCTGCGCGTCGTCGGAGTAGAAGACCCCGGGGTAGGCCATGAACATCTTGAAGCTCGTGACGCCCTGGTCTGGCAGGTCCCGCATGGCCTTCAGCGACTCGGGTGTCACGTCGCCGACGATCTGGTGGAAGCCGTAGTCGACCGCGCAGTTGCCGGCCGCCTTCTCGTGCCAGGCGGCCAGGCCGTCCTGGATGCGCTGGCCGTAGGTCTGCACGGCGTAGTCGATGATCGTCGTCGTGCCGCCCCAGGCTGCCGCGCGCGTGCCGGTCTCGAAGGTGTCGGAGGCCTCGGTGCCGCCGAAGGGCAGCTGCATGTGGGTGTGCCCGTCGATGCCGCCGGGGATGACGTACTTGCCGGTCGCGTCGATGACGCGGTCGACAGCGGCCGCGACGTCCGCGCCCAGCAGCGGGCTCCCGGGCTGCAGCAGTGCCCGGACCGTCTCGCCGTCGACCAGCACGTCGGCCGCAGCACGGCCGGTGGCGCTCACGACGGTGCCGCCGGTGATGAGAGTGGTGGCCATGGGTGCCCTTTCGTCGGAGGCGGATCTACGGCTTCGGGATGGACGTGTAGGACTCGGGGCGACGGTCCCGGTAGAACTGCCAGGCGTTGCGCACCTGGCGGATCATGTCCAGGTCCAGGTCGCGCACCACGACCTCCTCGTGCTCGCCCGAGCCGTAGTCGCCGACGAGGTTGCCCTGCGGGTCGCAGAACTGGCTCTTGCCGTAGAAGGTCACGGCGAGGTCGCCGTACTCGTTGTCCTCCCGGCCGACGCGGTTGGGGGCGGCGACGAAGTAGCCGTTGGCGGCCGCGGCCGCGGGTTGCTCGATCTCCCACAGGCGGTTGGACAGGCCGGGCTTGGTGGCATTGGGGTTGAACACGATCTGCGCACCGCCCAGGCCGAGCTCGCGCCAGCCCTCGGGGAAGTGGCGGTCGTAGCAGATGTAGACCCCGATCGGGCCGACCGCGGTCTGGAACACCGGGTAGCCCAGGTTGCCGGGGCGGAAGTAGAACTTCTCCCAGAACTTGTCGAGGTTCGGGATGTGGTGCTTGCGGTAGGACCCCAGGACCGTGCCGTCCGCGTCGACGACCACGGCAGTGTTGTAGTAGACGCCTGGCTGCTCCTCCTCGTAGATCGGCAGGACCATCACCATGCCGAGCTCCCTGGCCAGTGCCGCGAAGCGCTGCACGACCGGCCCGTCGGCCGGCTCGGCGAAGTCGTAGTACTTCACGTCCTCGGTGATGCCGAAGTAGGGGCCGTAGAACAGCTCCTGGAAGCAGACGACCTGCGCGCCCTGGTCCTTGGCGTCCCGGGCGAACCGCTCGTGCTTGTCGAGCATCGACTCCTTGTCACCGGTCCAGCTCGTCTGGGTGATGGCCGCTCGCACGGTCGTCATGCTGCCTCCTGAGTCGGTCGAGGAGGGTCTGGCGGGCCGCTCCGTGACGCTGTGGATAGTCATCCTGTCCCGGTCTGCTCGGGGTGGCAATGGGGGCGTCCGGGGTCTGGCGTCGAGGGCTGCCGATCGTTCATAATTCGAACTACGTCACAGCATCACACCCTGACCCCGACATCGGGAGGGCCCCGCTCATGACCACCTCTGTCACCGCCGACACGACCCGGCGGCGCAGCGTGCGGTGGGGCCGGTTCGGGCTGGGGGTCGTGCTCGTCCTGGTCGGCGCCGTCCTGACGGTGACGCCGTTCGCCTCGCTGGCTGTCCTGGTCCTGCTGGTGGTCGTGGGTCTGGCGCTGACCGGGGCCGGGGAGCTGGCGACCTACCGCAGGGCGGACTCACCGACCCTGGCCCTTCTCACCGGGCTCGGGTGGCTGGCAGCGGCCCTGGTGGTCGTGCTCTGGCCCGGGCCGACCGTGCGCGTGCTCGCGGTCGTCGTCGGCCTCGGCATGGTGGTGGCCGGCGTGCTGCGCGTCGTGGCGGGCCTGCGCGGCACCGTCGACACCCGGGCCGCCTCGGTGCTCCTGGGCGCTGCCGGGGTCGTCCTCGGCGGGCTGGCACTGGCCTGGCCGGACATCACCGTGTTCGTCGTCGCCGTTGTCTTCGGCGCGCGCACCGTGTTTGCCGGGGTGGCGCTGGCCTGGGAGGCGCTGCGGGGTGAGGCCGACGCCGAGCCACGTCCGACCAGCACGGCGCGACGCTGGGCCCGGACCGTCGGCGCACTCCTCGCGCTCGGTGCAGCCCTGCTGCTTCTCGCGGTGAGCATGGTGCTGCGACAGGGCGCGCCGGTGCCCGACGCCTTCTACGACCCGCCCGACGACGTCCCGGCCGAGCCCGGCGTGCTGCTGGCGAGCGAGCCGTTCACCCGGGACGTCCCCGAGGGGGCGCAGGCCTGGCGCATCCTCTACACGACGACACGTGACGAGGGGCAGCCGGCCGTGGCCAGCGCGATCGTCGTCGCGCCCGAGGGGGCGTCGGCGGACCCGCGACCCGTCGTGGCGTGGGCGCACGGCACGACCGGGGTGTCGCCGGGGTGTGCCCCCTCGGTGCTGGAGGCCCCGTTCGAGGCCGGGGCGACACCGGCGCTGCCCCAGGTGGTCGACAACGGCTGGGTCATGGTCGCCACCGACTACGTGGGCCTGGGCACCGAGAGCCCCCACCCTTATCTGATCGGGCAGGGGGAGGGGCGGTCCGTGCTCGACGCGGTGCGCGCCTCCCGGCAGCTGCAGGACGTCGAGCTCGCGGACCGCACGGTCGTCTGGGGCCACTCGCAGGGCGGGCACGCGGCCCTGTGGACCGGAGTGCTGGCCTCGGACTACGCCCCGGGCGCCGGTGTCGTCGGCGTGGCCGCGATGGCACCGGCCAGCAACCTGCCGGGCCTGGTCGACAACCTCGATGTCGTCCCCGGCGGCACGCTCTTCGCCTCCTACATCGTCGAGGCCTACAGCCAGGCCTACGACGACGTGTCCTTCGACGACGTGGTCCGCCCCGCGGCCAGGGTGCAGGCCAAGGAGATCGCGGGGCGCTGCCTCGCCGAGCCCGGTGCCCTGGTCTCGGTCGTGGAGACCTTCCTGTTCGGCGACACGATCTTCACCGATGACGCCAAGACCGGACCGTTCGGTGCCCGGCTGGCCGAGAACGTGCCCTCCGGCGACATCGAGGCACCCCTGCTGCTGGCGCAGGGGGAGGCCGACCCGCTGGTGCTGCCCGCGGCCCAGCAGGCGTATGTCGAGCAGCGTTGTGCCGATGGCTACGCGCTCGACTACCGCACGTATGCCGGCGAGGACCACCTCAGCGTCGTGGCCGACGACTCCGCCCTGGTCGACGAGCTGCTCGCCTGGACCCAGGACCGTTTCGACGGCGCACCGGCCCGGTCGACCTGCCCGGGCTGAGCGCGCGCCCGGATGCAGGAGCACTCCGCGGACCTGGGACAATTGGGGTGTGAGCACCACACCCATTCCTGCTGAGACCGAGGTGCTCGTCGTCGGCGCCGGACCTGCGGGCTCGGCCGCCGCGACCTGGGCAGCCCGTCTCGGACACGACGTCGTGCTGGCCGACGCCGCTGTCTTCCCTCGTGACAAGAGCTGCGGTGACGGCCTCACCCCGCGTGCGGTGGCCGAGCTCGACCGGCTCGGTCTGGGCGACTGGGTGCGCGCCCACGTGGTCAACCGGGGGCTGCGGGCCCACGGTTTCGGCCAGGTCCTGGAGCTGCCCTGGCCGGGAGGGTCGCTGCCCGACCACGGCTCGGCCGTGCCGCGCGCCGAGCTCGACGACCACCTGCGCACCGCGGCGGTCAAAACCGGTGCCACGGGCCTCGAGGGGGCTCGGGCCGTCGATGTCGAGTGGGACGGCGCCCGCGTCGCCGGGGTCGTCTTCGACGTCGAGGGTGCCCCGCATACGGTCCGCTGCCGTCACCTCGTCGTCGCCGACGGCGTGCGCTCGCAGCTCGGTCGGGTCCTCGGTCGGCAGTGGCACCGCGACACGGTCTACGGCGTGGCGGCGCGGTCCTACCTCGACTCCACCCGGTCCACCGACCCGTGGATCAGCTCCCACCTCGAGCTGCGGGGGATGCACGGCGAGATCCTGTCCGGCTACGGCTGGATCTTCCCCCTCGGCGGTGGGCAGGTCAACGTCGGGGTGGGCACGCTGGCCACCCTCAAGCGACCCGCCCACCTCCAGCTCAAGCCGTTGATGCAGTTCTATGCCGACGCCCGCGCCGAGGAGTTCGGGCTCACTGGCCCGATGCAGGCGCCGCTGTCGGCCATGCTGCCGATGGGTGGCGCCGTCTCCGGCGTCTCCGGCCCCAACTGGGCGCTGGTCGGGGACGCTGCCGGGTGTGTGAACCCGCTCAACGGTGAGGGCATCGACTACGGGCTGGAGACCGGTCGGCTGGTCGCCGAGACCATCGACGCCGGCCTGCCGCTGGGCTCGACCTGGCCGGGGGTGCTGACGGAGCACTATGGCGAGGCGTTCTCCATCGCCCGCCGCCTGGCCGGGGTGGTGACGGTGCCGCGGATGCTGCCGGCGCTGGGGCCGATCGGCATGCGGTCGACCTGGATGATGACGCTGGCGCTGCGGTGGATGGGCAACCTCGTCACCGACGAGGACCGCGACACGGCGGCACGCCTGTGGCGTTGGGCCGGCCGGCAGTCCGTGCGCCTGGACCACCGCGCCCCCTTCAGCTGACACGCCCCTGCCGCCCGCGGGCCGGCAGGGGAGCGCAGGCCTCATGTCCCTCGACCAGGGCAGGGTGCTGCACTACCTGGACCTGCGGGTGGAGGGAGACCGGCTGCAGGTCCAGGCGGTCGACCAGTCGGGTCGGGTCGTCGACGAGTTTTCTCTGACCAGGTGAGTAGCCTGCTGCCATGACCCTCCTCGCTTCCGGTCCGGTGACCGTTGCGGACCAGCAGCCGACCGTCAGCGTGGTGCTGCTCAACGACTACGAGGTCGTCGTGCGCGGCCTCGAGCAGATGCTGGCACCGCACGCCGGACGCATCACCGTCACCGAGCTGGACGTCAACGTGCCGGTGGCCCAGCCGGTCGACGTGACGCTCTACGACACGTTCTCCCAGCCGCAGGTCGACGGCGACGACATCGACCGGGTGCTGCGGAGCTCGTGGGCCGGCCGCGTGGTCGTCTACACCTGGAACACGCACCAGGACCTGGTCACCACGGCGCTGTCCAAGGGGGTCGCGGGCTACCTGTCCAAGCGGCTCAGCGGCGAGGAGCTCGCGACGGCGCTGGAGCGGGTCAACCGGGGCGAGATCGTGGTGCTCACCGGCAACCCCGACGATGACGTCACGGGCAGCTGGCCCGACCCCGACCCTGCCCACGAGATCACGGCGGGCGACTGGCCCGGGCGCCAGGAGGGTCTCTCGGCGCGCGAGGCGGAGGTCGTGGCCCTGATCACCCAAGGCGTGAGCAACCAGGAGATCGCCGAGCGCAGCTATCTCAGCATCAACTCGGTCAAGTCCTACATCCGGGCCGCCTACCGCAAGATGGGCGTCGACAGCCGCACCAAGGCGGTGCTGTGGGGGATGGAGCACGGTCTCACGCCCGAGCGGGCGCGCATCGTGCGCGTCGACGGTGGGCCCTCCTGACGGCATACCGCAGCCCGGGGCGCGGCACTCTCACCGGCCCTTGAGGATGCGCCGCCAGTAGACCTGCGGCAGCACACGCCGGTCCATGAAGAACGCGGTGCGGCGCGCGCGCTGCGGGCGGGGGATCGGCACCGTGGGCGTGAGCCGGTGGTCGCGGTCGAACTCCGCGAAGACCACCTGGGACCGGGAGACCGTGTAGGGGCACACCGAGTAGCCGTCGTAGGCCTTTGGCAGGTCCTCGGCCCGCCTGGCGGCCAGCAGGTTGGCGGCCAGCACCTCGGTCTGCTTGCGCAGGGCCCCGCCGGACCGGGAGGCCCCTGTCTCGGCGGCGTCCCCGCACGCCCAGACCGACCCGAAGCGCGGGTGACGCAGAGTCAGCGGGTCCACGTCGACGAAACCACCGGCGGCGGTCGAGCTGAGACCGGCCCGGGCGAGCCAGCGTGGGGCCCGGTGCACGGGGGTCATGTGCAGAAGGTCGTAGGGCAGGGTGACGTCCCCGGCCAGCTGGAGCGTGCGCTCCGCGGGGTCGACCCGCTCGACGCGGCTGCCGGTGCGCACTCGGATGCCGTAGCGCTCCACCCAGCGACGCAGCTCACCGGCGATGCGGTCGTTCTGGGAGACCTCGGGGTCGGGGGTCACCAGGGTGACCTCGATGTCGTCGAGCACGCCCTGGTCCCGCCAGTGGTCGCAGGCCATGTAGAGGATCTTCTGGCCCGCACCCGCGCAGGGAGCAGGGCCGTCGGGCAGGGTGAAGACGGCTCGACCGCTGCGCATCGCCTGGACGAGCTGCCACGTCTTGGGTGCGAGGTCGACCAGGTAGTTGGTGGAGCCGGCGGGGCTGAGCATCGCCTCGGCCGACCCGGGCACCGCGTCCCAGTCGGGCTCGGAGCCGGGGGTGAGCACCACGTCGGTGTAGGTGATCTCGGCACCGCTGCCCAGACGCACCCGGCTGCCTGCGGGGTCGATCTCCTGCACGGTGTCCTGGATCCACCGGACCCCCTTCGGCATCACCGACTCCTGGCTGCGGCTCAGCTCCTCCACCGTCGCCAGTCCCGCCCCCACATACGACAGCAGCGGGCGGAAGTGATGCGTCACCTGGGGCTCGACCACTGCGATGTCTCGGAAACCGTCGCGATGCAGCCGGGCTGCCAGCGAGATGCCTCCGTTGCCGCCACCGACGACCAGCACGTCCACGTGCTCGGGCTCAGGGAAGGAGGGGTTCACGGTCGCACGCTAACAGCACCGGTCCGAACCCACGCGGGGACCGAAGGCGGGACTTTCGGCCCTACGGCATCCGCCGCCGGTGAGCCACGCTCCAGAGATGACCGCGACCAGCACGGCCTCGCAGCGGGGGGCGCCGGGCACGCCCCCGACCGACTACCGGATCACGGCCCGGTCCTCACCCGGGGCCCGGGGCAGCGCCACCCTCGCCGGCAGCACCATCGCCTTCGATGCGACCTGGGGCCGACCGTATGCCGGCCTGCCCGGACCGGCCGACCTGCTGGCGACCGCCTTCGCCGCCTGCCTGCTGAAGAACCTCGCCCGAGCCCGGGTGCTGATGGGTTTCGACTACACCGACGCCGAGGTGGAGGTCACCGCGACACGGCAGGACAGCCCCCCGCAGTTCGTGTCGATCCACTACACCCTGCGCGTGACGACGACCGAGTCGAACCGGAGGGTCGAGCTGATGCACCGCAACCTCGCCAAGTTCGGCACCATCTACAACACGCTGGCCGCAGCCTGCGAGGTCACCGGGGAGGTGGTCCGGGTCAGCCCGTCGGAGGGTCGGTGACCACCGCATGGGGAGCCCCCGTGAGGATGGCCGAGGCGCGCGCGTCGCCGGCCACCGCGGACGCTGCCCGTTCGCGTCGCTCGTCCCCTTCGAGCAGCACGGCGCTCGCGGCCGCGGAGGCTGACACCGGGCTGACCGGTGAGCTGTCCAGGGCCTGGTCGGCCCCGAGGGCGAGCGAGGCCAGCACCGCGGTCACGCCGCCGATGCCGGCCAGCTCCTCGAGCCGCGGCCGGGCGGTGCCCAGCGCGCCCGCACCGGCTATTGACTGGATGACGTCACGGTCGGCGAGGCTGCGTGTCGCGGTCCCCGCGCTGTCGGCGGCAGGTGGCGTCCGCACGACCAGCGCGGGCGGTGACGTGAGGGTCCGCGTCGGCGACACGGCATACGAGGCCACGAGCGTGTAGCTGCCCGGCGTGGGGAACAGCGGCTGCGAGGTGGCCGTGGACAACAGGAGCACCCCGCTCTCCAGTGCTTCGCCCGGGCCCAGCGTGACCTCGCGCAGTCCGCTGTCCGCAGGCCACGGCCACCCGGCCTGCACCGGGCCGGCAGGACCGGTCACCAGCACGCCCAGGTCACCCTCGGCCAGGTTGAGCCGGGCGTTGACGCTGACCGGGTCGGCGCCGTCGTTGACGAGGGTCACGAGCCCCACCAGGACCTCGTCGGTGCCGGACCGCTCGGGCACGCTCAGGGTCAGCCGCAGCGGCGCGTCGCTCATGAGGGTGATGTTGCCACGAAGTCCGCGATGATCGACTCGGCCTCGGCCATGTCCGCCTTGGCCTTGCGCGCCCGCTTGGCCCGGGCCAGCGAGTCGGCGACCACAGGGGCCTCCGGCTCGACCGGACTGGCCACCGTCACGGCCAGGTAGGTGATCTCCTGCGCTGTGCGGCCTTGCATGGCCAGGTCCAGGAAGTGCTGGGACTCCTCCGGGGCGGTGTCCCGGGTCTGGTCGGCGGCGTAGTCGGTGTGCGGACGGGCCGTGGAGTTGGCCATGACCAGCGCTGCGGCGGCCCCGGTGTCCACGCCGTGGTGCGCCTCGGCGACGGCGACGAGGCGGCGTCGGGCGCTCTCGCACGTGCCGAAGTCACCGAGGGCGAAGGCCCGCCCGACCTCGGAGTCCATCGTCTGGGCGGAGATGTCGGCCTCGGTCTGGGTCGCGGCCGTGCGCACATAGACCGTGCATCGCCGGCTGCGCACCGTGGTGAACATGTCCACGTCGAACTCCGCGCGCAGCACGTGCGTGCCTGGCTGCGCGAAGGTGATGCCCCCGCTGGTGAAGAAGAGCTGCATCCGGGCGGTCAGCGACTCCCCGGCCCGCAGCAGCGTCGCGTCGCGCGGGCCGCAGGCCACGACGATGTCGCGGACCTGGTCCATCGCACCGTTGGGCAGGATGTGCTGGAAGCGCAGGTAGCCCTCCGCCAGGTTGAGCCGTCCGGTGATCTCGCGCGGGTCCGGGCCGGTGTTGGTGAGCCTGACCTCCGCCGTGACGTACTCCCCGACGAACACCTCGGTGGGCACGGTGACCTCCAGGGTCACCCCCTCGGCGTCGTCGCCGCTGAGCAGGCCTCCGGCGTCGACGGGGGTCGGCAGGCCGGAGGAGAGACTGCCGTGGCCCCATCCGAAGTTCTTCCATCCGGGCCGCACCTGGGGGTCGGGGGAGTGGACCAGGGAGTCCCGGTCGTGGGTGGCGAAGCCGAAGGTGGCGTTGCCCGGGTAGGGGTCGAGGGCCGAGGCGAAGCTCATCACGTCACCGGTCTGGTTCATGATCTCGGTGCCGATCGGCGGGCTGTGCACGTCGTGTTTGGGGTGGAAGAGGTTGAAGGCGTGCCCGGCCTCGTGGATGAGCGTGCGCAGGAAGGCGGCGGGCACGGCGTTGAGCGGCTGGTTGCGGGCAGCCGCCTCGATAAAGCTCTGGCCGCCCAGGGTCGCGTCCGCGAAGCCGACCGCGCCCTCGCGCGGCACCGAGTCGTCGTCGAACATGATCCCGAAGAGGGTGCCCTGCCGGGAGCCGACCAGCAGCCACAGATGCCAGGCGTTGCGGTCGACGGGCCCCCGGTGCGTGCTCAGCAGGGTCTGCAGCTCGGCCATGGTGAGCGAGGCGTCCTCGGGCACCCCCAGCTCGTCGACAGTGACCCGGGTGTCCCAGCCGGTCGAGGCGTAGACGCCGCGGAAGGTCCGACGCATCCCCCGGTTGAGCGCTCTGGCAGGCCACGTGCGACCGGTCATCACGTCGACCTCGACGGTGCACCCGCGGTAGAGGTTGGCGGTCTTGGTCGCCCGCACGTCGTAGGTCGCGCCCCCGACGGTCGCGATGCCCTCCATCGTGGCCGGTGACAGCACCGGCCTGAGGGCGCTCCGGCGGCAGGTCAGGCTCATCGTGCCGGTGTCGGTCGCCACGAAGTCCTGGCTGGTGCGGTCCCACAGGTGGCGCACCAGGCCGAAGGTCAGCACCCCGTTGCGATAGCTGGCGCCGGTGGACCGGAAGTACCAGGAGTACTCGTTCTTGGGCAGCTGGGGATAGGAGGCGACACGGGGTGCGCCGTTGCGCCCGACGGGGGAGATGAGGAGGTCCTCCGCGGCGTCGGCGGGCTCCTGCTCCGCGACGTCCGCCTCTTCGGGCGGTGCCGCCGGCACGGCATACTCCTCGTCCAGCCGCGGGTCGAGCACGAGCGTGCGGCGCACGTAGATGTCGCCGCTGACCCGCAGCGAGCTCTCCTGCACCTGGATGCGCATCGGTCCGCGCACCAGCTGGTGGGTCAGCACCGGGACACGGCGGCGCGGCGTGAGCGCGACGAGCCATGACCCGTTGGCGACGCTGAGGGAGCACGGGGCCGCCCCGATGAGGGGCCGGACCGGCTGCAGCCGGTCCGGTGGTGGCTCAGGGAAGGGCTGCTCGTCGCCGACGGGCACTGTCCCGTCGGCGACCAGCTCACCGGACTCGTCGAAGTAGTAGGGCCCTTCGTCGCCGCAGCAGTCGTCGCTCACCGGTCGCTCCTCGTCTCGGCCCGTCCCGGTGTGTGCGTTCAGCCCCCCGTGGGCGGTCTGGTCGGCCACCGTATGCCGTGGCCATCGCCACGTCGTCACCGTCGCGTCACGGCGGCGTCACGACCGGACCACCCTGGAGCGCCACCGGACCCAGACCAGGGCCGTTGCACACCCCGGGCCACCTCCCTAGCATGCAGATGAGAGGGGGTCGGCCCATGCAGGCAGGCTTGGTGGGCTCGCTGGTGGCGCGAAGCGCCCCGGATGCACCCCTGCTCGAGCTGTTGGGCACCGTGCGGGTGGTGCGGTCCGGCACGGGTCTGCAGGTCGCCACCGCCGAGGCCCGACTGTTGGCGTTCTTGGCGCTGCGCCCCCGGGACAGCGACCGCGACGCCATCGCCGCTGCCCTGTGGCCCGAGGTCGCCCCGTCTCGCGCGGCGGGCAACCTGCGCTCGGCGCTGTGGCGGATCCACGCCCTGCCTGTCCAGCTGGTGCAGGCCGGCCGGTCCACGGTCTCGCTGCACCCTGAGGTGCTCGTGGACGTGCGCCTGCTCGCGGACTGGGCCGCTCGCCTGATCTCGGGGCACCGGGAGGTCGACGACCTCCGGCATACCCCGTGGGACCTCGCGGGGCTGGAGGTGCTGCCGGGGTGGCAGGACCAGTGGCTGTTGCTGGAGCGCGAGCGGGTGCGTCAGCGCCTCCTGCATGGGCTGGACTGTCTGGCCTTCGAGCTGACCCGGCTGGGTCGCTGCGCGGAGGCCGTCGAGGTGGCGCTGATCGCGACCGACGGCGATGCACTGCGCGAGAGCTCACGGCGCTCGCTCATCGAGGCGCATCTGGCGGAGGGCAACTGGAGCGAGGCGCGCCGCTGCTTCTGTGAGTACCGCGAGCTGCTGGCCCACGAGCTCGGCGTCGAGCCGTCGCCGCGCATGGCCGCGCTGGTGGGCGCGTCGGCCTCGCCTCCGTCGGCAGCGCCGCGGGTCACGCCCTGACGAGCGTGTTCACCCGGCTGAGCTGTCGACCGGAACGGCGATCGAGGAGGGACGCGACGGTCTCCGGTGAGAAGCGTCGTCCGTCCAGACCTCCCAGCGCAGGCCGGTCACCTCGAAGAAGGCTGTCGTGCCCGACACCTCGTTGTCCTCGAGGGACTTGCGCGAGGTGGAGGTCACGGGCAGGACGCTAAGAAGCGTGCGCAGCCACAGGGTGCTACCGGGGTGAACGGGACGGGTCCATCTGGTGGTGGGTGGGAAGGGCGTGGTCACACGTCACTCCGGGCACTCAGGCCTGGCAGCGTCGCACCTTCCTGCCAGGATGGAGGCACCCTCTCGAGGAGACGAGTATGAACCGCAACAGACTCTCGGTGGCCACCTTCAATCTCTACAACCTCAACCTGCCCGGGGTGTCCATGTATCGGGACACCGAGGGCTGGGACCTCGAGGAGTACGAGCGCAAAGTTGCCTGGTCGGCCCGGATGCTGCGTGAGGTGCAGCCCGACGTGCTGGGTGTCCAGGAGCTCTGGCATGCCGACGCGCTGGCCGCCGTCGTGGAGCAGGCCGGGCTGACCGAGGAGTATGAGGTGCTGGCCGGCCCCGCGACCGGAGGCAGGATCGTGTGCGCGGCCCTGGTCCGCCAGGGCCTGCTCGTGCCGGGGTCCGCCCGATGGGTCAGCACCTTCCCGGAGGCCCTGCGCCTGGAGTCTGCGGGGGAGGACCCGCAGACCCCGGTGGTCGACGTGCGGATCCCGGGCTTCTCCCGCCCCGTGCTGCGATTCGAGGTGCGGTTGCGGGATGACCAGCCGGCCACGGTGGTCTACGTGTGCCATTTCAAGTCCAAGGCACCGACGCAGATCTGGCGGGAGCCCTGGTACAACGCCGACCGCGAGCGCTACAAGCCCCATACCACCGCGCTCGGGGCTGCCCTGTCCACGATCCGGCGGACGGCGGAGGCGGCGGCGCTGCGAGTGCTGCTGACCGAGGAGATGAAGGGCACGGTGACCCCGGTCATCGTCCTGGGGGACCTCAACGACGGAGACGGCTCCAACACCCTGAACGTGCTGACCGAGCAGCCGCGCTACCTGGTCGGAGGCGCGCGTGGAGGGGGAGACATCGCGCTGTACTCCGCGCAGACCTTGCAGCAGTACCGCGACACCCGCGACGTCCACTACACGCACGTCTTCCAGGACGTGCGCGAATCCCTGGACCATGTCCTGGTCTCCGAGCAGTTCTACGACCACTCCTACCGCAGGCTCTGGATGTTCGACGGGATGGCGATCTACAACGACCACCTCAACGTCGAGGACCACAAGGAGCGGGGGACCGGTGACCACGGTGTCGTCCTGGTGCATTTCCGGCACGATCCCGCCTGAGAACGGTCAGCAGGCCGCCGCGTGTCCCGCTCACTGGCCGGTGGCCTAAACCTGTGACGGCCTGCTGACGGCCTACGAGCCGAGGATCCCGCCTTGGTCAGGACGTGAGTCGTGACTGTCGACCTGGTGCCACGCCGCTCGCCAGCACGCCCCGTGCGCCGACATCGCGCATCCAGGGGGAAGGGGAGGATCGGCATGCTTCGCGGCTGGTGCTACCAGGGTAGCAACGGAGGTCCTACCTAGGTAGGATCGGTGTGATGAAGCTGAGCGTGAGTCTGAGCCGCGAGGACCTCGCGGCCCTGGACCGGTACGTCGAGCAAGCGGGTCTGGAGTCGAGGTCGGCTGGCGTCCAGCAGGCCATCCGCCGCTTGCAGGATCCGCAGCTGGAGGCGGACTATGCCTCCGCCTGGCGGGAGTGGGCCGGCGCTGGGGAGGAGGACGCGTGGGCCGCAGCGTCCTCGGACGGGCTCACCGATGCTGCGCGGTGAGATCCGCCTTGTCGATCTGGACCCTGTGCGTGGGAGTGAGGCCAACAAGCGTCGCCCCGCGGTGCTTGTCAGCAACGACCGGGCCAACACCATGGCCCAGCGGCTTGGTCAGGGCGTCGTGACCGTGGTGCCCGTCATCAGCAACGTGCAGCGGGTCTTTCCGTTCCAGGTGCTGCTGCCAGCGGACGAGACAGGACTGCGGGTGGACTCAAAAGCCCAGGCTGAGCAGGTGCGCTCGGTCGCCGTTGAGCGTGTCGGTCCTGCCGTAGGCCGGGTTCCGCCTCGCTTCATGGCTGCGGTCGACGAAGCCCTGCGCCTCCATCTGCAGTTGTGAGCGCGCGACTTGCGGCAACACCGGATGTCTCGCCGGGACGCTCCTAGCGGCGATCCATGGCCTTGAGGTAACGCCAGGTCATCACGAGCTGTGCCGTTCGGCCGAGCGGTCCAGCCACTCTGGCCAGGGTGGTCGCCGGCTTCGAGTAGGCGGTGATCGTGAAGGACAGGCGGCCGGTCGGGGGCGTGCGTGGTCGACTGGTTGAGCGAGCAGTCACCGGCGTTCCGTGAACGGTATCGAGCTGGTCGTGATCGACCACTCCGCCCCGTACGCCTACGGGGTGCGGGCCGGGCTACCCGGGGTGCGGATCGCGGTCGACAAGTGGCACCTGGTCGCGCTGACCAACCAGATGGTCACCGAGGTCCGCCAACGCCTCGCCCGGGAACGTCTGGGCCGGCGCGGCACCACCGCCGAGTGGACCTGGACCCACAGGCAGCGGCCTGGCCAAGACCATCGCCACCTGGTGGCCGGCCATCCTCACCGCGCTGACCGAAGACGTCACCAACGCCAGGACCGAGGGCTTCAACCGGATCATCAAGGACACCAAGAGTCGGCTGCGGTTACCGCAACATGGAGAACTACCGACGACGCATACTGGCCCACATCGCCCTCACCCGAGGGCTCAGGTCAGCAGCATGAACGAGCCCGCCCCGGGCGGAAGTTCGAAGAGCCCCGTTGGTGCTCCTCAGCGCGAGCGGCGCCGCTCCTGACAGGTGTTCCGCCGCAAACAACCAGCCCGCTGCGACGCCGGCAGCGCGACCCAGGGCCGTGCGCGCGTGTGGTCTCAGGCCGTCACGATGGTCTTCTGGTTGAGGAACTCCTCGGCCGCCCACCTGCCACCGGCGCGGCCATTCCCCGACGCCTTGACGCCACCGAACGGCAGTTGCGGGCTGGCGTCGCCTCCCCGGTTGATGAACGTCATGCCTGCCTCGATGCGCTCGGCTACTCGACGCGCCTGCTCGGTGTCGTGGGTGTAGATGTAGGAGCCCAGGCCGTAGCTGGTGCGATTCGCGATCGCGACCGCGTCGTCCTCGTCCTTGGCGCGGTACGCCAGCCCGATCGGGCCGAAGACCTCCTCGTCGTGTACGTCGGCATCGGGCGGGATGTCGAGTAGCAGTCCCGGAGCGAACGTGTCTCCCACCCGCCGCCCGCCGATCAGCGTCGCCCCGTGCCGCACCGCGCGGGCAAGCTGCCGTTCCAGCCGGTCAGCCGCAGTGGAGGAGGCCAGAGGCTGCGCCGCATCGGCGGGCGGGGCACCGGTCCGGTCCAACTCGCCCATCACACGCACATACCCATCCACGAAACTGTCGTAGACCTCGTCGGCGATGATGAACCTCTTCGGCGCCGAGCACACCTGGCCGGCGTTGAACAGCCGCTGCGAAACGGCGTCGCGCACCGTTGCGTCGAGATCCTCCCCGCTGAGCACGACGAACGGATCCGACCCTCCCAGCTCCAGTGAGATGCGCTTGAGGTGCCGGCCAGCAATGCTGGCCACCACGGCGCCGCCGTCACGCGAGCCGGTGAACGACACGCCCTGCACCCCTGGCTCACCCAGGATGAGCTCCGTCTGCTCGTGGCTGGAGTACACGACCTCGACCACCCCGTCGGGCACCCCCGCGTCGCGCATGAGGCTCTGGACTGCCGCCGCGGACTGCGGACACTGCGGTGCAGGCTTGAGGAGGGCCGTGTTGCCCATCATGAGGGTTGGGGCTGCGAAGCGCGCAAAGAGGAGGTACGGCATATTCCAGGCGATGATCCCGAGAATGACGCCAAGCGGCCGCTTCACCACCACGGCCTGGCCCCCAGGAATCTCGATCGGTTCGTCAGCCAAGAAGCGCGCGCCGTGCTCGGCGAAGAAGCGGAAATGCGAAGCGGCCATCCCGGGCTGCCACTCGGCATCAGCTGCGGCGACACCCATCTCCCGTGCCTGGATGCGTACAAGCTCCTGCGCGCGGGCATCGAACAGGTCGGCCACCCGCCGCAAGAACCTGCTGCGTTCTCCCACGTCAACGCCGCTCCATGCCCCGAACGCCACGTCGGCGCGATCGATCGCCGCGCGTAACTCCTCATCCGACATCGTCGGATACGGTGCGCTCACATGCCCCGTCCGCGGATCCACGACCGCATACTCCGCATTTCGTTGTGCAAGCCGCGATTGGCCTGGCATGGCGACCCCCGTCCCTGCAGTAGAGCCGAGGCCCGACCGGCCTTTCCGGGTGTCGCTTCGGCCGAGGGCTGCGAGTCAGTGACCGATCTCGCAAGGCCCGACACCAAGGACGCTACCGATCGGGCCGACCCACGGTCAAACACTTTGGGATCTCGACCTGCGACGACAGCAGCACCTCCGCTCCCAGCGCCGGCGCACCAAGCCCGACTTGCCGAGTGCTGCGACTCAGCCAGACACGTGTCGGGGAAGGACATGCGGTCCCTCCTCATCGTGGCACCGACAGCGCCAGCGACACTCACGACCGGGTCCGTACCGGCCCATTCCGATGTCTCAGCGGGTATGGCTCGGTGCCGAAGTTGGTGATGACCTACCAGCCGTTGGGGCGGGTGAAGTGCAGAACGTCAGGGTGGTCCGTCTCGAGCCAGGTGAGCTCCTCCCCGGTCTGGAGTTCGCGGCGTAGCTGCAGGGCGGCGCGGTACATCTCCAGGGTCGAGTCAGCCTCGTCTTCCTGGGCCGAGACCGCGTGCCGGACGAACCAGGCCGGTTGCGGCAGGTGAGCCAGGGCCGCGCCGAACCCGAAGGAGTGGGTCGACTGGCACGACAACAGGCGCCTGCACGGCGAGCTCGGACGCATCCCACCCGCGGAGTACGAGACCAGTCACCACGCTGGCTCAGCCGAGCTCGCCACACACAGGAGCCTCCACTAAACCCGGGGCGATACAACGTGTGGTCGACCGGTTCAGTCCGGCGACGAGCGGTGTCTCAGCCGGCCAACCGGCAGGAGGATGAACAGGGCGATGAGGAGATAGCCGGCCACGGCGACGGTCGGCAGGAGGAGACCCACGAGGATCATCAGGACATACGCACCCAGGCTTGGGGTCAGCCGCGTGGTCAGGGTCCTGACGTCGTCGTCGGCGAGGTCGGGTCGCACGAGACCCTGGCGAACCGCGTAGCGCCAGAGGACGGAGACCATGACCATCGTGAGGAGCAGGTTGACACCGTAGAGGGTCGCCGCCACCCGTTCTGCGTCCGCCTCGGTGGCGTACTCGGCCAGCAGGGTGGTCGGGAACGGTAGGAACGCCACGACGAGTAGGAGGAGCAGGTTCAACCGGAGGATCCTCGAGTCGGCGTGGTCGAGGTACTCGGTGATGACGGTGTGGGCCAGCCACACCGCTCCGATCGTCGAGAAGCTGACGACGTACGCGAGGTAGGACGGCCACTGCTCACCCAGGGCCCCCAGGAGGTCGTCCTCAGAGCCGAGGGGCACGGAGATCTCCAGCACGAGCAGGGTGATCGCGATCGCGAAGACACCATCGCTGAACGCCTCCAGTCGCCCCGTCCGATAGCCGGTGGGACGAGTCGGCGACTGGTCCCTATCCATGGTCACAGTCCGGTCTGCGCCTCGAGCCGGCCGGACCTCACGGCCTCGGCGACGGTGCGGAAGTCACGCTCGTTCTGGTCCGCGTACGCGGCGGCGAACGAGGCGACGGCCCGGTCGAAGACGTCCCCGCTGCCCAGGTAGGAGGCGATGGCGACCTCGTCCCCGGAGCGTGCATGGGCCCGGGCCAGGGTCGCGCCGCAGATTCTGGAGTAGAGGGTCATGACGGACGCGCTCATCCTGTCCACGTCGGCCGAGCCCTTCCAGTCCCGCAGTTGGCGGACGTAGAAGTCGCGGTCCTGGCCGTCGAGCCCGGTGACCCGTTGCCACCCGAGGAAGATGTCGCTCGCGGCCTGCATCAGCCGCTGGCCGGCGACGACCCGTTGTCCGCTGTTGCGGTAGGTGCTTCTGCCGACGAACCGCTCGAGCACCGATTCCTGGGCTTCTTTGGCCTGTAGGAACAACGGGTCGTCACCGTCGCGGCCGAGCATCAGCAGGATCCAGGCACGGGTGCCCACACTGCCGACGCCAACGACCTTCCGGGCGGCGTGGACGTAGTGAAACTGCTCCAGGAGAACCCGGCGGTCGGTCTCCAGGGTGCGCCGGTAGGAGCGGAGGAGCACGCGCAGGGTGTCGACGACGTCCACCGGGGAGGAGGTGTTTGCGGAGTCCGTCAGGTCCTCGACCGGGACGATCAGAGGGGGGTCGGCCACGATCCGGCGCTGACCGTCGACGACGTGGGTGAGCTTGGAGAAGGCCTGCATACTGTCTCGGGTCCGCGCCTTGGCCAGGTTTGCCTTCGCCTTCTTCCGCTCCTTCTTGGTGGCGTGGGTCTGTAGCTCCTCGACCAGCCCCTCGATGTCGACGCGGGTGTACCAGACGTCCAGGTTGCGCATCCCGGCCAGCTCGTGCATCCGCACTCGGTACTCCGCGACCCCGGCGGAGACCACCGCCCGGCGTGTCTCCTCGTCGAAGCCGCGGTCGCGGCCGGCGATCTCGAAGCTCGCCGCGAGCCGCTTGACGTCCCACTCCCAGGGGCCGGGAAGGGTCTCGTCGAAGTCGTTGATGTCGAACATCAGCTGTCGCTCCGGGGAGGCGAAGACACCGAAGTTCGACAGGTGCGCGTCGCCGCAGATCTGGGCGTTCAGGCCCGACCTCGGGGTGGGGGCCAGGTCGGAGGCCATGATGAGGGCCGCGCCCCGGTAGAAGGTGAAGGGAGACACCAGCATCCGGCCGTAGCGGATGGGCACGAGCTCCGGGACGCGGCTCGCCGCCTGTTCCTCGAGCAGGGAGACGGGGTCGGGCCGGTCCGTCGCCGGCCGCCAGTCTCCGTGGCTGGATCGCGGGGCCTCGCTGCGCGCCGCCTTGCCTCGGGCCGAGCGCTCCTCCGGCGTGAGGTGGGCGATTTTGCGCGCCCGGGCGCTCCGGGCCGCCGCGCCCCTCGCCCCGCGGTCCGCCTGCTCGTCACCAGTCATCGGGCGCTCCCTTCGCCGGACCCGTCGTGGTCCTCGGTGGCAAATGCTGTAGACCCACTCTCCCTGGCGACTGCTCGTCGCGCGTCACCCGTAGGGGATGGTTTTCTGCGGTCCGCTCGCCTGGCGGGGCCCTCCAGGTGGAGGTCGATCTCCCGGGCGCGACCAAACTCGGCGATCTGGCGCACCACGTCGGCGCCCTCGGTGTCGATGTAGTTCACCCCCTCCATGCTGAGCACCACGCCCGCGAGCCCGTGGCCCTCCTGTTCGGAGCGGACCCGCAGCTCCCGGAGGGAGTCGGTCAGCACCTCGGCGTTGGCGAAGAAGATCCCCCGTCGAAGCGCATCACCGTCGGGCCTGGGTAGGTCTTGCCGTCGGGGTGCTGCGTCAGGTCGAAGGACGTGTCGCTGTCCGGCTTGCGGCCGAGCTCGGGCACGTTCATCTTCATCATCCCCCTGGTCACGGCCTCGATGATGATGGCGCCCAGGACTGCGTCGGGGAGGTCGGAGAAGAAGGGCGCGAGGAGAGCATCGTCAGGATGACCATCGCGGCCTGCGCGAGGTTGGACACCTGGGACTTGGCGCTCGCCTGGCCAGCGATGACCGGCCTTGGTGATGACCGGTATCGGTCGACCCATGGCGACCGGCCTGGGTTGAGCAGCGAGGCGGCTGGTTGGCCGGCCGCGGCGGTGGGGACCGGCTACAGCTTGATCACCGGGCAGACGAAGCGGCGCACGTCGTAGGTCACGTCGAGGACCCCGGCGGTGATGGCGGCTTCGACGGCCTCGTCACTGACGAAGACCGGGTCACCGTCGGCGTTGGTGCCGTCGGCGTACATCTGCCAGCCTGGGGCGTAGTCGACGAGGTTGACGATCCACCGGCCCCCGTTGTAGCCGGGCTGCCCGGGTGCGGCCTCGGCGACCCCGGGCTGGGCGCCCTGGAAGCTGTAGAGCACGTCGAAGGAGTGCGCCGGGGCACGGGCGGGTAGGTCACGCGGGGTCAGCACGGTGCGGTACGTAGCGCCGTCGACGTAGAAGGCCTGGTCGCGGACGACCGTGGCGCCCTCTGCGGGCGCGGCCAGGGCTGGTGCTCCTGCACCGGCAGCAGCCATCAGGGCGGCGGCAGTCGAGACGGTGAGTCGGGCGATGGGACGCATGGGTTTTCTCCCTCGGGGTGGGTGGCGCGTCGTTCGCGACGCACCTCTAATCAACCGCCGACGGACCGCTCACTCGATGACGGCGCGATTACCGTCCGATGACCGAAGTCTTACCCCACCGCCCGGGCGGCCCCCATCGACTCGCACGCGGCCCGGGCTGCGCGGTGGTCCCGCCGGACTCGGAGAGCGGATCGAGCGCGAGATCGCCGAAGGCGCGCTGAAGATCCCCAGACTCCACAGCCAACTTCGACGGTGGCGGCATGCCGTCACCCGCACGGCTACTCCGGCTGGCCGAGACCACGGCGATCCGGATGCCGCGGCTGCAGCCCGACATGCTGCGCCCCGGCCAGACGCTTGCCCCGGCCTCTGGGCTCAGCCCGGCGGTGTTCCGCCACTTCGTCGAGGAGGGCGTCGCCTGCGGCTTACTCGTGGTTGAGCCCTGAGCCGACGCCTCCGCCCCTACAGGATGACCACCTGCGCGACTGGCATCATCGGGGGTATGCCTGGTGCAGACGCCCTGTGGCGTGACCCCTCGCTGAGCACGGACGCCCGCGTCGAGGCCCTGCTTTCGGAGATGACTGTTCTCGAGAAGGCAGCCCAGTTGGGCAGCTACTGGCCGCAGCCAACGTCCGATGCAGGCAAGCACGACGGGGGCGAGGCTGCGCCGATGGAGCACGCGTTCGAGGTAGGGCGACGCCCTCTCGAGGAGGCCCTCACCCACGGTATGGGGCACGTCACTCGCGTGTTCGGCACCGCGCCGGTGCAGCCCGGCGAAGGCGTCGCGCAGGTGCGACGCGTGCAGGAGCTCGCTGGTCGAACGCGGCTGGCCATCCCGGTGATCGTCCATGAGGAGTGCTTGACCGGGTTCACCACTCTGGGTGCCACGGTGTACCCCGCAGCCATCGCGTGGGGTGCGACCTTCGATCCGCAACTGGTGCGCGAGATGGCCGGGGCCATCGGCGCCGACATGCATGCGGTCGGCGTGCACCAGGGCCTGTCCCCGGTGCTGGACGTGGTGCGCGACTACCGCTGGGGGCGAGTCGAGGAGAGCATCTCCGAGGACCCCTATCTGGTCGCAACGCTGGCGACCGCCTACATCCAGGGTTTGCAGGGCTCGGGTGTGATCGCCACCCTCAAGCACTTCGCCGGCTATTCAGCCTCACGCGCGGGACGCAACCACGCCCCGGTATCCATGGGGGCGCGCGAGCTGAGCGACGTGATCCTCCCGCCCTTCGAGATGGCGGTCCGGCTGGGCGAGGTGGGGTCGGTGATGAACTCCTACAGCGACGTGGACGGAGTGCCCGCGGCTGCCGACTCCCGTTTGCTCACGACTGTCCTGCGTGAGCAGTGGGGCTTCGAGGGCACGGTCGTCTCCGACTACTGGGCCATCCCGTTCCTGCACCTGATGCACCGGGTGGTGCCCGACCGGGCGTCGTCGGGCGCACTGGCGCTGAGCGCCGGCATCGACATAGAGCTGCCGGAGACCGATGCCTTCACAGCGATCCCAGACCTGGTGGAGTCCGGTGACCTGGACGAGGCCGTCGTTGACCGGGCCCTCCGGCGAGTGCTGCGGCAAAAGGTTGCTCTCGGCATGCTCGACCCTGGCTGGTCGCCGCTGCCCGAGGGTGGCAACGACGCGACCGACCTCGACAGCGCCCACAACCGCACCATCGCTCGAAGAGTCGCCGAGGCGTCCGTCGTCCTGCTGAGCAACAACGGGCTGCTGCCCCTGTCGCCGACCACGGAGGCGAGCATCGCAATCGTCGGTCCGAGCGCTGCAGACTCGCGGACGTTCCTCGGCTCGTACTCCTTCCCCAACCATGTTCTGCTGCGATACCCCGATGCGGGCCTCGGGGTTGACGTTGTCTCGATGCTGGATGCGCTACGCACCGAGCTGCCGGCGGCCCGCCTCCGGCACACGGTCGGCGCGCCGATCATGGACGCCGACCCCTCCGGCCTGCCCGAGGCGGTGGCCGCCGCGCAGGCCGCCGACGTCTGCATTGTGGCGGTGGGCGACCTCGCCGGGCTGTTCGGTGCCGGCACGTCGGGCGAGGGCAGCGACGCGCCGGACTTGTCGCTGCCGGGTCTTCAGGCCGAGCTGGTCGAGGCCGTGCTGGGCACCGGAACGCCCGTCGTGCTCGTCGTGATCTCCGGACGGCCGTACGCCTTGGGTGCTTTCGCGAGCCGATGTGGCGCCATCGTCCAGTCGTTCATGCCCGGCGAAGAGGGGGGACCTGCCCTGGCCGGTGTGCTCTCCGGGCGCGTCACCCCCGCCGGGCGGCTGCCTGTCGGCATACCCGCCCACTCCGGCGGCCAGCCCGGCACGTATCTGGCCCCGCCTCTGGGCCGCTACAACGAAGGAGTCTCGAACCTCGACCCGCGGCCGCTGTTCCCGTTCGGCCACGGCATCACTTACACGAGCTTCGCGTACGCCGACCTCGATCTGGACGCAGCACAGATCGACACCCGGGGGCAGGTCGAGCTGTCGGTCACCGTGCGCAACACCGGAGCTGTCGACGCCGACGAGGTCGTCCAGGTCTACCTGAGCGACGAGGTCGCCCAGGTTGTTCGACCGGTGCGGGAGCTGGTCGGCTACCTTCGCGTGCCTGTCCCCGCGCAGCAGGCGCGTCGGGTGTCGTTCACCGTGCACGCGGAGCGCACGTCGTTCACCGCAATCGACGGCCGGCGCCTCATCGAGCCTGGATGGTTCACCTTGAGTGTCGGGGGCTCGAGCGAAGACATCCGGGCCACGGCCCGCCTCAAGATCATCGGTCCGCCGCGAACCCTGGAGGCGGCCCGCATCATGACGACTCCGGCGACCTGGCACTGACCCGCCCTGGGTTGGCCTGAAGCGCTTTTTGCGAGTTTGCGGGCTCTTCCCAGTTGCGGTGGGGGTCAGGGGGTGACGCGCCGAGCGGTGCGGTTGCCGGGCTGAGGGGGTCGAGGTCCTCAAGATCGGAAGCGACCAAGCATTCCGAGAACCTCGAGGACCTCGACGATGGACCACCCTATGTCGTGCTGCCGCGCCGTCGGCTCGGTCAGCGCCTACTGCGTCAACTGTGAGCTGCTTGTCGGGCTGGAGGGCTATCACGTCCTGGCCGTGGAGCGTGGCCCCGAGGGGCTGGTGGTGAGCGTGGAGCCCGCGCCGCCGCGGTCGACGTGGACGACCCGGGCCCGGGCCTGGGCGGTGGGTCAGCTGCGACGTGAGCACGCGACCGTGCACGGCCTGGCCCGTCAGCTCGGGATCGGGTGGGACACCCTGTGGTCCGGGGTCGAGCCGATCCTGGCCGCGGCCGCCGCCGACGAGGGCAGGTTCGTCGGCGTCACCAGCCTGGGCGTCGATGAACACGTGTGGCACCACGTGTCGACCAAAGCACCGGAGGACGGGGGCCGTGGCCCGAAGGAGCTGACCGGCATGGTCGACCTCACCGTCGATGAGAACGGGCGGGTCAGGGCACGTCTGCTGGACCTGGTCCCGGGCCGGTCCAAGAAGGCCTACGCCGACTGGCTCACCGAACGGGGCGAGGACTTCACCGCCGGGGTGCAGGTCGCCACCCTCGACCCGTTCCACGGGTACAAGGCCGCCATCGACGACGAGCTCGCGGACGCGACCGCCGTGTTGGACGTCTTCCACGTCGTCGCGCTCGGCACCAAGTGTGTCGACGAGGTCAGGCGCCGGGTCCAGCAGTCAACGACCGGGCACCGTGGTCGTAAGGGCGACCCGTTGTACGGGATCCAGACCATCCTGCGCGCCGGCGCGGAGAACCTCACCGACAAGCAGCGCCGGCGGATCGAGCGGGCGTTCGCCGCGCACGAGGCCCACGACGAGGTCGACCTGGCCTGGCAGTGCGCCCAGCAGCTCCGGTCCGCTTACAAGCACCCCGACAAGACCAAGGGCAGGAGCATCGCCGAGCGGATCGTGGACTCGTTCCCCACCTGCCCCATCCCCGAGATCGCCCGCCTCGGCCGGACCCTACGCACCTGGAAGGACGCGTTCCTGGCCTACGTCACCACCGGCGCGACCAACGGCGGCACCGAGGCGATCAACGGCCTCATCGAGCTCCACCGCCGCCTCGCCCGCGGCTTCAAGAACCGCTCCAACTACAGGCTGCGCATGCTCCTCATCGGCGGCGGACTCAACCTATGACCCCCACCGCAGCTGGGAAGAGCCGGTTTGGGCTGCAAACATCCAAGATGAGTACTGGCGGCGGCGCCTATGAGTACCCTTGGCCCAGACCCGCTGAACGGCGCGCTCGGAGCCTGACACAGGCAGGCGCAGGTTTGGCCGACGAGGTATGGCCCATGGGCGCATAGCAGTCCCTTGTCGAGACCCAGTGATCAGACCAGTCGAGCGCCACCATCTCGGGCTGAACCGGCCGTCCGCACAGCGGGCGACCCTCTCTTGGTAGCCGGGCAGGTGAGCGCGTGGACCAACTCGTGGCGCGAGTGAACTCCGAGGTAGCCGTAAACGCGCTGGACATGGTTCTCGACGGTGCGTCGGGAGAGGACAAGGGTCTCCGCGAGTTCACCCGTGCTGGCCCCGTGCGCGAGTACGGCTGCGACCTCCCGTTGTCGCGGGGTCGGCACCTCGTCGAGCCACCAAGGCTCCACTCCATCCCAGTGTGCGAGGAGGCGGAGGATGGCTGCCCGACCCGGCGTCACGATCTTCTCGTCGGCTCCCGCGAGTCGCACGGCGTCGGCGACCACGCGTAAGGCCGGCGCGACGAGGGAAGCGGCCTCGAGCCGTAGGCCGTCATGGAGCAGCCGCGCTGCCCGATGGTCGCGGCGAGCGCGGAAGCATCGTCCGGCCAAGGCCACGAGCCCGGAGTCTCCCACGGGGAGCTCTGTTGCCAACGCATCAATGGCGTCTTCACCGGCCGCGAGGTCCACGGTCTCGAGGGAGACAAGAGTCAGGTAGATCAGCTGGCGGCGGGTGCTGGTGCGCTCCAGCGCATCGAGCACCCGTGCCCTGTCGTTCCGTCCGTGGGTCTCGTCGACGAGCCGGCCGAGTCGCAGCAGCAGCATCGTGATGGGCTCTGGGCCGTCCCGTGCCCCGTTCTCCTCGAGTGTGTCGAGTTCTTCGGCGGCTCGGGTGGACTGTCCGGAGTAGCAGAGAGCCGCTGCGTGGGTCGCGCGGCGCAGCTCGTCCAGCCGCATCCACCCGCGCCCCTGTGGGTCGCTGGGACGGGCTGCGCTGCTGTCCAAGGCCGCTGTGATCTGTCCAACGAGCGCCTGGCTCATCCCAGCGCTGCCCCCGAGAGCCAGCACGCACTCGTAGTCGTGCTGCCGTCGGGCCTCGTGGTAGGCCTCTGTGTGCGTTGATGCTCCTAGCGCACCGCGGAGCCCGAGCATCTGGAACCATCCCAGGGCAAGCCGACCCCTCAGCCGCTCCGAGGGCCAGTCTCCGAATCGCTTGTCAGCGGCGGTGACCTCTTCGACCAGGAAATCGATGGAACGCAGACCTCGGGCGTTGCCGATGACGGCGAGGAGTGCCGCGAGCATCTCGAACCGCTCCGGACCGTCGTTGAGTGCGGTCACCTCCCGGGCCACGGCGTCCAGGTCGGCGTCCGGCGCGACTCCACGGTAGGCCCAGAGCCACAGACGGGCGCGGAGAAGCGACAGCTTGGCTCCCTGGCCCTGTTCGTCCTGCTCAACGCACTGGAGAAGCTCTTCGGCCTGCTCGACGCGGCCGAACACCAGGCCGTGGTAGCGCACCGACCACCACAGTGCCTCGAGCCGAAGCGGACTCCTAGCGCTTAGGGCGAGGTCGTCGAGCGCCTCAAGACCTCCGTCCACGTCGCCGCCTGTGACTCTGGCCTGAGCTCGAAGGAGGGTCCCCAGGTCACCGTCGAGCCGGGCAGCGACTCGCTCGGCCTCGGCTGGGTGCCCGCGCGCGACCGCTGTCCGTGCGGCCCGCTCGAGAAGGTCGCGCTGAGCCGGTCGCCGTGCGCCGTCGGTCCAGCCGAGGAGGGTGAGGGCGTCAGGGGCGTCATCAGGTGACCGGTGCACCTCGTCCAGAAGAGCCCCTAGCACCTCGCGCCGGTGCGGTCCGAGCTCCTGCAGAAGCCACGCTCGCCGAAGCGGGTGATCGGTTCGGATCGCTTCGTCACCGTGTAGTTCGACGAGCCCGGCAGCCCGTAGGCGGGCGAGCTCTTGGCGAGCATCCCGAAACAGCGCCAAAGGTGCAGGCTCGGCGACGGCGACCATGTCAAGCACCTGACGGGCGGCGGTGTCCATCCCCAACACAGCCCGGCCGACGAGCAGGTCGAGCGCGGGCCCACTGGCCAGGTCTTGGTCGCCGTGAGCTGTCGCGCGGGCGAGCTCCCGGATGTAGAGCGGATTGCCTCCCGCGAGCTCCACGATCGACCGGCGTTCCGCCCGCGTCAAACGGTGTGGCGCCGCAGTGGCCTGGGCCAGCCGGATGGCGTCAGGATCCTCTAGCGGTCCGATCACTCGCCGCTCGATGAGCCCCTCCGTGAGAAGCGCCTCGAGATCCTGAGGCAGGTCGAGGTGCTCCCGGTGGGTACCGACGAGACGTAGGGACCCGCCCACGACACCGTGCCGGAGGAGCGCCGCCGTTGCCGGATCGGCGTGATGCGCGTCGTCCAGCCAGAGGAGCAACGGGCGGCCCGGACGCCCGCGGTCAGCCCATCCGCGAAGGATCCTTCCAAAGGCACTCATGAAGTCGTCGTCCTCGGCGACAACCCCGAGCGGTGCGAGCGTCCCGAGGCGACGTGCGGCGGTCTCCCTGGTCGCCACGACCCGCTCGGTGACGCCCCCACCGGCCGCCTCAAGACGACATAGCTCGCGGGCCAGTCGCGTCTTCCCGATCCCAGCAGGGCCGGTCAGCAGCACCGAGTTCCCGGACGCGACCGCGCTGGCGAGTTCGAGGACGATGTCGGTACGCCCCATCAGTTGTGGCTCCCGCGCCCCCATTGGCTCAGCCTCGGGCCCTCGTCATCCGCCGATTCTACCTTCGCTTGCCTGCTCCAGGCTTCCGGCGACCCGTCCCACTGCTCAGGGGGACGGGTACTCATGAGCGTCGCCGCCACTACTCATCTTGGATGTTGGCATCCCAACCCCCTATCAAGTCCCCTACGGTCGAAGTGCCGGGGACGCCGGGGTGGGATACGTGTCGACGGCGCTGCCGGAAGGCGAAGGTCAGTCGCTAAGCCCACCCACGAAACCCGAACAGGCACTCCACAACTGGCCGGCCACCCGCGGACGAGATCGTCTCCAGCATCACAGCCGGATAGGAAGGGAGGACGCCTCCGACGAACGCCGTCCGTCCATCCATCCTCGCCGTCGTGGAGGCTGCGGCTTGGTCGACAGGACGAGAACCGATCCAAGGGAGAAGACCATGCGCACCAAGCTGCTGGCAACGCTTGCCGGAGTTACCACCGTCACCGCCCTCATCGCGGCACCGACCGTGGCGACCGCGACCGCCTCTTCCGAAGGCGCGCCGCAAGGTTACGACGAGCAGGACCACGAGGCTGTGCGCTTCTACGGCAGCTTCGAGAAGGACATTCTCCTCTTCACGGGCCTCGAGCCCGAGGCCCTCTGCCACGGGGAGCCCGAGCCGACCGTTTCGGCACGCGTGTTCACCCGGCAGGACGGCAGCGTCGACCTCAAGGTCAACGCCCGGGAAATGCCGATCCTCCTCTACCACTCGCCGCTGGGTGCCCCAGAGTTCATCGACGAGACGTGCGGGCTGCTGTTCGACGGCGACCCCTTGACCGAGCCGGCCGAACCCTTCGCGACCGGGACGGCCAACTTCAAGGAACGCATCCGCGTGGCCCCCGACGGCGGCGAGGCGCACTCCAACGGCGTCAACGGCTTCGCGACCGACACCGACGGGACGACCTGGAAGATACGGACCTGGGCCGACTTCAGCATCGTCGACGGCATGTTGATCGGCGACCCTGCCGAGTTCCAGGGACTGACCATCCACCAGGTCGGGCCCTGACCGGTACCTCGAACCGAGGGGCCGCCTGATCGAGGTCGTCAGCGGGCAGGAGTACCAGCAGTATGTGACCACCCAGATCTTGGAGCCGGTGGTGCATGGAGCACAGTTTCGTCGCCGACGGTGAGGTCCATGACGCCATGGCGACGGGTCACCGGCCGTGGTTCGGCACCAAACGACCGTTGCCCGAGAACACCACCGACCGGGCAACCGCTCCCCAGGGGGGGATCATCGCCAGCGCCAGCGACCTGGCCCGCTACCTGCAGATGATGATGAACGGTCAGGACGATGTACTCAGCGCCGAAGGCAAAGCACTGATGATGCGCCCGGCGAGTGCGGCATCGCCCTCTTACGGCCTTGGCTGGTTCATCGACTCAGGCCAGCGAACCGTCTGGCACCCGGATCCACTCCCGGTATCGAGACGCTCGCGACCATGGCTCCCGCCAAGAAGAGCGCGGTTGTGGTCCTGGTCAACGGCGGCAGTGGGCTGGGCTTCGGGGAAACCGCCCAACTGCTCAACGGAGTCACCGCCGGGGGCCTTCGGCCTCGACTACGACGGCGAGGCCCCGCGGATCTGGCAGAAGATCCTGTCCATCGGCCTGGTGGCCCTGCCGATCATCTACCTGCTCGCCGTGGTCCGCCGCCGGCTGCTCACCGGCCACGAACGGCTCTCGGACCGCTCGTTCGCCCGGATGTGGAACCAGCTCATCGACACCGGCGACCCCGGCCTGGAAGTGCTGGTCGCGTACACGGTGAAAGAGAACCTGCGCCAGCTGCTCGCGCTGGCCGGGACCCACCCCGACCGGGAGGTCATCTCCCACCGGCTGTGGCGCTTCTACGACCAAGCAGCCGAGTCCCGCTCACCAGAGGTCCACCGCCTGGCGGCCACCGTCGAGGCCTGGTGGTCGGCCATCGAGGCCGCGATCACCACCGGCTACTCCAACGCCAGATCCGAGGGGTACAACCGCCTGGCCAAGCACCAAGGCCGCAACGCGTTCGGCTTCCGCAATACCGACAACCAACGCCGCCGCATACGGTGGGCATGCACCCGCCAACACCGGCGGGCCACAGCCACCATCACCGAAATGCCCGGCTAACTTCGAAGAGCCACCAAACACGGGGCCGTCCAACCGCCCGAAGCTACGACCTCGTCGGCCCGTGTGGCGTGGACCTAGTCAGGAGCCACGGCAGAGCACAGCGCACCAAGACCGTCCTCATACACCTCATGCGGGCCACTGGTGTCTTCAAGGGTGAAGCCATCCGGACCGTCCACGAGAATGTGCCTGCCCGACTCGTTCAGGATGACACCACTACCTGGTTGGTGCTCGTTCCAGAAGTTGCCGGTCTCGACCCACACGTCCCTCGACTCGGTCTCGGTGGTCCCGTTCCACGCCCAGTGCGCGGTGACAGTCTTCCCGTCTGGCCCGGTCCACACCGAGGTGCCGTTGTAATGGACCGTTGCCTTCTTGAAGGTGCCGTCTGGGTTGTAGAACTCGGTCTCCCGCACCTTGACGACGTCCGAGAGGTTGAGACCTTCGAAGTCACATGGGCCCGGGTCGAACTCGCCGGGTGCGAACTCGATCGGCCACGTGATGCTGATCTCGAACGTGTCGTCCACCACTACCTGTGGCTTGTTGTCAGGGCTGGCCAGAGCGGCTGGCGACATCGTCATGACGAGCGCCAAAGCCCCAAGGACAGAAGCAGACTTGCGCATGGCACTTCCTCCTTTGTCGTTCCTCGACTGCTTGGACCGGCTCGGTCACGCGGCCCCTTTCCTGCCCTTCCATACTGCCGAGTGAGGCGGAGCGCCGCCATGCAACGGTGAGCGGCTGGCTCTGCCTGAGTAGTCCTGTTGCCGTGCTTGAGTAGGTGAAGGAACCGCCCTGGTCTCGTAAAGGGTCCGTCTTGTCGAGAGGATCAGGTCATGTCGGCACCGAGGCAGCCCGCGCGGGAGTTGCGGGAGCGGACGACCCGGCCGGTGCAGGAGGCCAAGGAGCAGGATCCAGAGCTGCTCTCAAGAACGAACCACTACACCGTATGGGGCTGCCATAGCCGGCCGGGGTGCCAGCTCCAAGGTGGTCGGGGGGACCTGGGGCGAAGGGTCGTGGATGTCGACGCCACCATCGTCATCGTGCACAGCGAGAGAGAACAGGCAGACTTCACCCTCCGCGAAGGGCTGTCGCAGGCGTGCAGCTCCTGCCAGGCATAGTGCTTGCGGGCCAGGCTGGGGTCAGCTGCTCGAGGCTCGTCGACGTGCAGGTCCAGTCCCTGGTGGTCGGCTTCCGATCGCGCGGTCTGGGCGGTGTGGGCGATGAGTTGACGGAACGCACGCTGGCCTCCGGGGACAGCACCTCATCAGGCGCTCACACCATACCGACGAGGAACGGACGTTACCGATGGTTCTGCGGACTGTGTGCGCACAACGTGCTCCAGTCGGCGCAAACCACGTTTCTTGACGCACCCGGTGTCGGTCGGGGCGATGCTGTGGCGGCCAAATGGTGGCCACGTGCAACCCCGTCCTGGAGCTCCTCTCATTAGCGGGTCAGGCGTATTCACTCACGATGCCAGAGCAAGGTGCGACCCCTCCACTGATCCCAGCGCGCAGGACGCTGTGCCGAGGACGACGGGGCGCGCCTGCGTCATGGGAGCCAGGGTGGGGCCCCCTTCGCCAGGGCTTGCGGCAGCATTGGCGTGTGGCCACCGCAGCTTCGTGGCCACACCACGAGTCCCGGGTGTGGGAGGGCATCCGGGGTCTTCTGCCCGTACTCGAGCGACACCGTGGACGGCGACCGGACCGTGGGGGGCAGCATCCTTGGTTTAATCCTTGGTTGAATAGTCGACGGCCATCACGAGCCTCCGCAAACGGGCGGCCCGTCCCCGGCGTCCGCTGCACATCGCTGACCGTGCTGCAACCAGCCGAGGTGCGTGACATCAAGACTCTGCCGAGAGTCGGATGCCTGCGAGACCCCGGCGCCCACCGCTGGGAGACCGAATGGTCACCTCGGTGATCAGCTACCGTCGCAGGGGTGGGTAACGCAGTCGGGTCGAAGACCAGCCGCGAGGAAGAGATCGCCTTCCTCATGCTCGAGCAGGTTCTTGGCGTAAACATCTGCCTCGCCGACGCCGGAACGGGAAATAGCACGCCTGACGGGGCGTGGACCTATCAGGACGGGGAAGGTCGCGGTAATGTCGCGGTGACTTCTCCGCCGGACGCGGCGCTCATGAAGAGATGGGCTCAAGCCAGGAGGGAAGGCTGAGCCGCACCCCATGGCACCCGGCACGGGATAGACCTCTGGAGGAAGACGATGATCAGCTCGATGACCCGGAGGGCCCTGGCCCCCGTGCTCGCAGGAGCACTCGTGGTCGGCGTGACGGCGTGCAGCAGCGACGACGACACGGCGTCGACCGACGATTCCACCGACGTCTCGTCGCCGGCCGAGGCTGGCGGGGTCACGGTGGTCGAGGCCGGCGTCGACGCCACCACCGCCGACGCTTTGACCGAGGCCGCCAGCACGGCCTTCGCCGAGACCAGCGCCCCCGGCGCCGTCATGGCGATCCGGACGGCGGACGGCGACTGGGTGGCCACGGCCGGCTACCAGGACGAGAACGAGACCGTCCCGATGGCCGCCGACATCAACCAGCGCATCGGTAGCGTGACCAAGACGTTCACGGTCACCGCCCTGCTCCAGCTCGCCGAAGCGGGCGAACTGTCGCTCGACGACCCGATCGAGCAGTACGTGCCGGGCATGCCGAACGGCGATGCCACGCTCGGCGACCTAGCCGCCATGCGCAGCGGCATCCCCAGCTACACCTTCGACGAGGGCTTCCAGGAGATCCTGTTCTCCGACCCGAACCGGGTCTGGGAGCCCCAGCAACTGGTCGACCTGGTGAAGGGCATGGAGCCCATGTTCGAGCCCGGCACCATGGCCTTCTACTCGAACACCAACCTCGTGCTGCTCGGCATGGCCATCGAGCAGGTCGCCGACGCACCCATCCAGGACGTGATGCAGGAGCAGATCCTCGAGCCCTTGGGCCTCGACGACACCTTCATGCCAACCGACGGCGCCTACCCCGATCCGCACCCGCAGGGCTACACGATGCAGGGCGTCGACGGAGACGAGCCCGCCGACGCCACCGATTGGAACCCGTCGTGGGGGTGGACCGCCGGGGCGATGATCTCAGACCTCGACGACATGCTGGTGTGGGGCGAGGCGCTCAGCACGGGCGAGGGCATCCTCTCGCCGGAGACGCAGGCCGAGCGCCTCAACTCGTTCGACTTCGACATCCCCCTCTACACGGGTCCGGACTCCTCGGCACCGCAGTCGCCGGCCCGTGCCTACGGCCTGGGGCTGGGTCTCGCCCTCGACTGGTACGGCCACGAGGGAGAGCTGCCTGGGTTCAACACCTACGTGCAGCACAACGAGCCAGAAGGCATCACGATGGTAGTGATGGCCAACGCCGACATCTTCTCGGGAGCCGACTGCAGCGAGGACCGGGCCACGGTGCCCGACAACCCGGGCGTCGGCCCGTGCTCGTCGCCCGCCTCCCGCATCGGCAACGCGCTGGCCGAGGCGCTCGGCTACCCGCTGGTCGAACCCGCCGAGTGACCTGAGCGCACGTCCCCGGGCCGGTGCCCCGGGCGCCGTCGACCCGAGCGGGCGTGGACCCCGCCAACATAACGACGTGGTGCACCGCATAATCGAGCAGTTCAGTACGCACCCACTTCAGTTGGTCGTGAGGGACCTGACGTAGGCGCCGAAGCCTGGGACGGTGAATTGGAGCATTCCGTGGGCTGGCGCGTCGAGGATGCCCTTGTCGAGCAGTGACTGTCGGGCCATGGACAGGGCGGTTGTTTCTACGCGTAGCTGTTCGGCGATGGCGCGGCGTGGGACGGGACCGTAGGGGTGGTTGGCCATGGCGGTGAGGATGTCGCGTTCGCGGGCTGTGGCTTTGGCCCAGCGGGTGCGGTACAGCTCGGTCAGGTCGACCTCGACACGTTCCTGGGCGGCGTTGACGTGGTCGAGGTCGAGTCGGCTGCCGGTGTCGGGGTTGCCGGCGGCGTGCCATGCCTCGTCCCCGTAGATCTGGACGAAGTAGGGGTATCCCTGGGCGCGTTCGACGACTGCTTCGAGGGCGTCGGTGGCCCAGGAGACTCCTAGGGCCGTGCTGGGGGCGGTGAGGGCCTGGCGGGTCTCGTGCGGCTCGAGATCGCGCATGGGGCGGTACTGGAAGCGCTCGGCGTGGGTGACTGCGCGCGTGACGACGTCGGGGGTGTGGGACAGCCCGGCGGCCAGGAGTGCTGCCGGGACGGGGCTGTCGGAGGCTTGGAGCTCCTGCCAGGCGTAGGCGATCGTGCGCAGAGAGTCGGGGTCGGCGGCCTGCAGCTCGTCGATGAGAAGAACGAGTCCCTGGTGGTCGGTGTCCTGTGCCGCGGCCTGGGCGGTATGGGCGATGAGCTCACGGAACGCGCGCGTGGCCTCCGGGGCCGGTCGCTTCGCGCCGGTGAGCTCGAGGCGGCCGACTCCGGGGACCCCCGCCGAGACCTTGACCTGGCTGACCCGTCCGGCCAGTACGTCACCATGTCCCCAGGCGCGGGTGAGCTGGTGAACCTCATCGGCGATCACTGCTGTGAGGGCTCCGTTGCCGGCTGTGACGAATACCGAGGCCAGACCGAGGTCGTGCGCAGTGCGTTGGGCACGGCGCAGCAGGCTGGTCTTGCCCACACCACGGGGACCAACCTCCACGCGCACCCGTCCGGCGAAGCGCCCCTCGAGGGCGACCCGACCCAGCAGGCCCGTGATGTCGGTGAGCTGGGTCTCGCGCCCGGGAACCTCGCGAGCGGTCTCACCTGGCGTGTAGGGACTCGGCTGCAAGAGCTGCTCCTCGCCGCGCAGAAGATACGTCCTTATAGATCCACTGAACTATAAACCCTGATCGGGTTGATCGTCCGAGAACGCACGATTGCGCGGCCGCGACAGGCCGCCGAAGCGTCGCCGCACAATCCGCAGGTCAGGGTGGCCCGCCGGGCTCGTGACCAGTCACGATGCCCACCGCGTGGCGCCGGCGACGCGCAGATCGGGCTGCGGCAGGTGGCCAAGGACACCACGTCAAGATGGACCCGTGACCGAATTCCGGCCGCGTCAGGGCCCTGACCTGCACAAACAGAGTGGGGCCCCCGGGACTCGAACCCACAACCTACGGACTAAAAGGGCGTCCAAGGGGCGGGACGATGCCACCCACACGGTGCTGACCTGCACAAACGTCATCAGTTTGCGCAGCCAGGACACGATGTTCTGAACCTGTGACGGCCTACTGACGGCCTACGCCAGCGACCACATGGCGCTGGAGATCCGCGCGGCTGGCTACAGCCTCGTCAAAGGCGCCGAGAGTGGAAGCGCGAAGGATCCGAGCTGCCGTTTGGGCGCGTGCGTCCGTGTCGGTGGCTCCTGCCAGACTCAATCTCGTGAGGATCCTCCGATCGGCGCTGAAGCACGGATGCACGCCGGCGGACATCGCGCACGCCGTCGCCACTGCCTGGCAACGCACTCAGGTCGGTGAAGACCCGGACAGGTGGCTCTACGTCGGTGTCGACGCATCGGCCAGGCCACTGGAGATCGTCACGGTCGCAGGGGATGATGGTGCGGAGGTTGTCATCCACGCGATGAAGTTGCGAAAGCGGTACTACCCGAAAGGAGGGCACGCATGAGTTACGAGATCACTGATAGCGTGCCCGGCCTCACGGATGCGCAGGTCACCGACCTGGTCCAGGAGGCGGAGGCCGGCTACGACCTGACCGCCCGCCCGTCCGAGCAGAATCCGCACTTCCACCGGGTCCAGTTGGTACCCGAGGATCTGCTGGAAGCCATCGCCGAGAGAGCTGCGAAGGATGGGCAGTCGCCTGACGCCGTCGTCCGCGAAGCGCTCTCGAACTACCTCGATTCCGCCTGAGTGGTCCTGGCCCCGGCCCCGGTCAGCAAGTCGTACTCGAGCCAGCCGTGCGATGGCGTCGAGGTGCGAAGCGCAGCGGAGGGTTCCGCGGAAGAGTCGCACCGACCGAAGCCAGCGACCCGCGGCAGAGTCGGATGCGTCGGAACCGTCTCAGGAGCCAGGGCGATTCGATCTCGCGGTTTCTGTCGGCGGCTTGCAGCAGCCGGACTTCCTTCGGGTGCCTGGGTTCATCGTCCCCACCCAGTCGTGAGCCGAGGGTTCGAGCAGCCCAATCGTTCCCGCCCTGAGGTCAGTAAACGGTCCTCCGGCACGCTGGTGTCGGTCAGGTGCTGCTGCCAGGTGCGCGCCCTCGCGCGTCAATCGGAGGACGGCAAGACAGCGTGGATGGCCTACCGCCGGGCGTCGCGCGGGAGCGGTGCTGGAGCGAGTTGGGACCGCCCACCCAGAAGACTGGCAAGGTCGGCCAACGTGTCATCTGCGAGCATCCCGGGATTTCTGACCATCTGCTCAAGCAGGCCCCGGACCTGGTCGTGGGGCAGTTGCTTGATCGACTCCTCGAGTTCTGGCAGTCCCTTCATGTCGGCGATGTCACTGCGCATCAGCAGGTCGATCTGCCCGTCGCTGTAGGCCCGGGCGGCCAGGGCCGCGAGGTATCGCGCCTGCGCCTCCGCGCGCGACATGCTTGGTCTCCCCGCGGCGGATGGCTCCGCCAGCTCGTGGGCCGGCAGGACAGCTACGTCATGCGCGGTCTCGGCCTTCTTCCGTTTCTTGAGGTGGGACTGACGAAAGCGCCGAGCCGCCTGCCTGGCGTCCCTCATCGCCGGGCGGCCAGTGCTCTCCCACCACTGCAATGCCGCTGGAAGCTGCTCCACGCCGATCTCGATCAGGCGCAACACGACAGCGACCCTGTCCGCGTAGTCGTCATCGCTGAGGCGCTCCTCGGAGGGGAGGTAGACCGTGTCAGTGATGATCAGTGGCTCGTCGTCACCATCGTCGGGGACGAACCGGGCGCTTCCTTTGAGCTTCCCCCGCTGTCGAAGAGATTCTGGTGAAGACCCCCCTCCTTCTTCTGACCAGGGGAGAGCTGGTCGTCGTCCCACTCGTAGTAGCCCTTGATACGCCCCATGCCCGTGGACTCTAGCCGGCTGCGCTCCTGCCCGTGGTGCGACCGTTGGCGGTGCCCTCTCCGCGCCCAGGTCGACGTCGCCGTTGCTGACTCGGCTCAGATTCCTTCGGCATGACTGCATCCTTCCTGACCGGAAACGATGCGGCGCGACTTTCCGAACGGTTCAGTACCCGCAGGTCATGACCAGCACCGGCAGAAGGGTGCGGCAGCCGTCCTCGAGCAGGATCTTGCGCGGCGGGAACCACAGGTCGCACTGCGCCACATCCCTGGCCGTCCACGTCAACCGGTCGGCCGGGTCGATCGGGCGGTGATCGGCCCGGACCCTGTTCACGTTGTCGCGGAACCAGCGGATCGAGCCGGTCCACCCGACCCGTTCGGCCAGCACCGTCGCGGGCATGTCCGGGGTTTCCGCCAGCAGTTGACGCACCCGCGCCTCGTACGGCGTGAACGACGTCAGGCCCGGCTTGGGTTCGTACTTCGGTGGCCCGTCAGAGGCGACGGCCGCAGCGACCGTGTTCCTGGCGATGCCCAACCTCCTGGCGATAGCGGCCTTCGGCACGCCGTCGGCGGCCAGCCTCCTGATCAGCGCCCAGTCCTCCATGGTGATCACACTCCAATCGTCGAAGAGTGCTCACTTTCCGGCGCCGAACCTGCTCAGTTTTCAAGCGCCGCCGACACCAACTCACAGCACGCCGTCGACCACCCCCCGCCACGGACACGGCCGACGCGCCGTTCCCCGAGGATGAGTGGAAAGCGGCTCCGCCACCGTGTGGGTCGCCCGCGACCCGAAGGAAACAGCTGGTGCGTGGAAGAGCTTCATCCTAGCGGGAGACACCTGCAAGGAGGACAGGTTGACGGTGGTGGTCTACCTGCTCTTCAACACGGCCAACGCTGTCTCTACGAAGCCCGCGACCGACCTGTCCGAGGCCTGGGACGGGGTGGTGCCGACATCCAAGGTCCACTGGTGGGTCAAGGAGGCTCGCCGACTTGGCCTTGGCGACCAGGCGCACCGGTTGCAGCTCTCGGACGGCACGCCGATCGACCTGGACGCTGGTCCGGTGAGCAGAGGCGGTGGTGATGGGTAAGCCCGGCATGCGGGATGGGATTATCCGGCGTGGCAGCACCTACTCCTACGTCGTGCGGGAGCGAGATCCCAGGACCGGCGGCACGAAACCGCGATGGGTCGGTGGCTTCGCGACGAGAGCGGAGGCCAAGAAGGCGCGGGACGCGGCACGACACGCGGTCCACCGGGCACATACGCCGCACCCCAGGACATGACAATCGAACAGTGGCTGAGCAGGTGGGTCGAGGCGCACGCCGTGGGACTCAAGCCCTCCACGGCAGAGTCCTACCGACGGAACACCGATCGCTACCTCACCCCTCGGATCGGCCACGAGCGCGTTCAGGCGCTGTCTCCGTCGCGGCTGTCCCTGCTATTCCGTGAGCTCTACGAGAGAGGGGGGCACAACGGACGAGGCCTGTCCCCACGAACCGTCGAGTTTGCCCGCGCGGTCCTCCGCAAGGCCATGGATGACGCTGTCATGGAACGCCTCATCGAGGTCAACCCCGTCATTGGGACGAAGCGGCCCAAGACCGTCAAGCCTCACCACGCCGTGTGGACTCCGCAGGAGCTCCGCCGGTTCCTCGAGGCGACGCAGGCAGAACGGCTCGGTCCGTTGTGGGCGTTGGCGGCAGCAACAGGCATGCGACGTGGGGAGCTGCTCGCCCTGCGCTGGAGCGACGTCGACCTAGACGCCGCCACCATCGTGGTGCAACGCAGCGTCACCCAGGTCGGCAAGACGCTGCACTACGTCACCACGAAGAACAACGAACGCCGCGAGGTGACCATCGATCCTCGCACCCTGGCAGTGTTGAGGGCATGGCGCAGGCAGCAGGTAGCCGAACGCCTCGAGAGGGGAGAGACCTACCGTGATACCGCCGAACTGGTCTTCACCTGGCCCGATGGACGACCCATGCTCGGGGACTACGTCACCAAGCAGTTCATGCGATCGCAGGCAGCGGCTGACGTCCCGCGCATCACTCTTCACGAGATGCGGCACACCCACGCCAGCATCCTGCTGCGCGAAGGCGTGCCCCTGCACGTCGTCAGCAACCGCCTAGGTCACAGGGACGCATCCGTCACGCTCAACACCTACGCGCACCACATCCCCGAGGACAGCTCGCGCACCGTCGTCGCGTTCAGCCGCGCCGTCTGGGGAGCCTGAGGTAGCAGATCGTTAGCAGGCCGCACTCGCGTACGAACAGCATGCGTGACCTACGCTCTGCTGACCAGCACAAACATGGTGGGCCCCGTGGGACTCGAACCCACAACCTACGGATTAAAAGGGCGTCCAGGGGGTGAGTGCGCGACACCTGCAGGGCCCTGACCTGCATAAACGCCGTCAACTAGCGCAGCAGGAACACGATGTTCTGAACCTGTGACGGCCTACTGACGGCCTACGCCAGCGACCACATGGCCTTGAGTTTCGCGCGGCTGGTTACAGCCGGACAGGTGGCTCTACGTCGTGTGGACGCATACGCGAGACCACTGGAGATCGGCACGGTCGGCCAGTCTGTCCGAGCAGAATCTGCACGTGCACAGGATTCAACTGGTGCCCGAGGGGCTCTGGACGCCATCGACGAGCGAGCCGCCAAAGATGGGCAGTCGGCCGACGCCGTCGTCCGCGAAGCGCTCTCGAACGATCTCGATCAGCGCCTGAAGTGTCCTAACCCCGGGCGAGGAGCAGTTCTGTGACGTCCCGGTGAATGGGGGCGGCCGACTGCTCCGCAGATCACGCCACCCAAGGTGACGAGCGATCCGCAGCAACGTGCGCCTCGGGTCAGTGGCACCCGTATACGTCGCGACGGTGCTCGACCCGCAGCACGACGACTTCGTGAGCCTGCTCGTTGATCCGGTAAAGGACTCGATAGGTCCCCCGGCGTGCGGAACGGATGCCGGCGAGCTCGCCACGAAGGGGCTTGCCCACTCGATGGGGGTTGTCGATGAGGGCCCCGGTGAGAAACTCGACGACTGCCGCAGCCACGGACTCGGGTAGACGCCCCTGGATCGCCCGCGCAGCCGGTGGGGTCAGGACAAGCTCGAAAGGGTGCGTCACGGGAGCAATGCCCGGACCGCATCTGCTCCGCGGACCACGTCTCCTGCCTGGTATGCGAGGTCGGCTTCGCGGATGTCGGCCAGCGCCTCAGGGTCACTGAGGACGGCCAGGGTCTCTTCGAGCTCGGCCAGGTCTTCCGGGCTGAGAATGACGGCTGACGCCTTGCCGTTACGCGTCACCGTGACCCGCTCGTGCTCGCGCTGCACTCGGTCGACAACGTCGCTGAAGTGATCGCGGACCTCGCGCAGGGACTCGATGCTCATGGCCACAATTGTGGCGCGGCTGCATCGGAGCGTCAACCGGACCGATGCGCGCGCAGCGGCATTTAGGTTCGATGGTGTTCCCGTAGGCGGTCTGACCCAAGCGGCCGGGACACGTGGTGATCCCTTGCTTTTGACGGGCCGTCTGCGGGGACGCCCGATGGAAGGGGCGGTGTCCCTGTTCAGGTACTTGGAGCTCGTCTGAGACTCCTACTTAGCAGAATGTCTGGGCTCAGCCGGTCCCTGTCCCTCGAGCAGCCCATCACCCGTTCGAGGAGGAAAGAGGTGGTCACGATGAGTGTGACCCTGGGGATCGACCTGGCCTGCCGCACCCCGCACGTCGCGAGCCTGGCGGACACGTCCGGCCGGTTGGTCTGGTCCGGGCGCACGTTCTGGACCAGAGCCGGCGACCTGCGCGACCTGTGGGATGACCTGGACTGCGACCCGGCCGAGCTGACGGTCGTCATGGAGCCCACCCGCAACGCGTGGGCCCCGGTCGCGGCCTGGTTCAAGCGACGCGGCGTCAAGGTCGTGCTGGTGCCCACGACGCAGTCGGCGGACCTGCGCGACTACTACTCCAAGCACACCAAGAACGACCGGCTGGACTCCGTCGTCCTGGCCCGGTTGCCGCTGCTGCACCCCGAGGGGCTGCGCACCCACGTTGGTGACGGTCCGGGTGACCCGTTGCGGCGCGCGACCAAGCAGCGGTCCTCGATCATGAAGCGCCGCTCGGCGATCTTCGCCCGGATCGACGCGCTGCTGGAGCTGCTCGGCCCTGGTTGGTACGAGGAGCTGGGCACCGACTACGGCAACGCCTCCCTGCATCTGCTCGCCCGCTACGGCGACCCGAGGGCCCTGCTGCGGCTGGGCCGGAACCGGTTGGGCCAGTTCCTGATCCGCCACTCCCACGGCCAGTGGCGCCACGACAAGGCCGACCACCTCCTGTCGGTCGCCCGCGCCTCGCTCGACCTGTGGGACGGCGACGGGATCGACCTGGCCGAGCTCGGGCGCGACCTGGCCATCGAGGCCGAGCAGGCCCTCATGCTCACCGGCCAGGTCCGCGACCTCGACACCCGCATCGCCCGCCTCTACACCTCCCTGGACCCCCGCCAGATCGCCCGGACCGCGCCCGGTGTCGGGCCCGTCCTGGGCGCGGCGATCACCGCCCGCCTGGGCGACCCGCACCGGTTCGCCAGCCTGGCCGCGATCCGCTCCTACTCCGGCCTGGTGCCCAAGGTGTCCCAGTCCGGGCAGGCCGAGCACCACGGCGGCATCACCAAGGCCGGCGACCCCCTCCTGCGGCAGTCGCTGTGGATGGCCGCTGACATGGCCCGCCGCGCCGACCCCCAGCTCGCCTCGACCTACGTGCGCCTGATGAACGCCGGTCGCCACCACGACACCGCGATCTGCCATGTCGCCACGACCCTGCTCACCCGCCTGGCCGCCTGCCTGCGCACCGGGACCGACTACGTCATCCGCGACGTCGACGGCACACCCATCACCGAGGCCGAAGGCCGAGCGATCGTCAAGATCCACCACCAGGTCGACCCCGCCATCCGCAAGAAGAACGCCCGCGGCCGCAACCCCGCCCGCCTCAAGCACAGGACGAGCCGGGTGTCACAGGAGTCGCACAGCGCTCCAACAACCCGGCCCGCCAACACCCACCCTAGGACGCCCCAAGTGGCTTGACTTCCCTTAGGAACTCAAAGGAGTGCGTTCGGTTCAGGGCAGAAGGTCCCAGAACTGACGACGGGCCGGCATCGCGTGGATGACCATCTGCTCGCCGCTGCGGAAGACGAGCACGACCGTCTCCAGCAACCGTGCCTGAGTGTCGAAGCCGAGCCGCAGCTCGCGGTGGGGCCACTCGTCTTCCTCCAGCGGCTCGACCCACAACGACAGGTCCGCAGCCTGGACCGCGTCCTCGGGAAACAACCCCGTGCTTGAGCGCGCTGCGGTGGACCTTCACGCGGCGTAGCCGGCCAGCGCACGTCGGATCGCCTCGGAGCGGGACAGGTGCTCCCGGGCGGCGTACGCGTCGAGCGCTGCGATCTCCTTGGCCGTGAGCCGCACGGCGATCACCTGCGTTCGTTCGGCCCCGCGCCCGGGATGGCCCCGGCCGCGGCGTTTGAGCTCCTCGACGTCATAGCCAGCCTCGGCCTCTCAGCCCACTTCTGGATCTGCTCGTCCGTCACCTGGTCGTCACCTGCCATGGCATAATCGTATAACGAAAACCCGGCCTCAGGAAGATGCCCTCCAGCACGACCGTGCAGCATGCGGCAGTACAGGATGGTTGAGGCACGGGCGCCTTGGCCACCTATGATCACCGAGTGCTTGTGGGACGCCGTGGTGCTCAGGTCGGCGGTGAGGCGTGAGCGCTCAGGCTGAGGAAGCATTCCGGTTGCGGCCCACCATGTTGGCGCGCCGCGGCTGTCGTCCGAGTCGGTAGGCGCTAAGCAGCCCTACGCCTAGAACGAACGCGCAGGTCGTCATGAGCCAAACCCGCCAGTCGGCGTCGCCGCTGATGATCCGTGGCCATTGAAGGGCACTGGCGATCAGGTTGAAGATGCCAACGATGAGCCCGAAGGTTCCCACGAGTGGACGAGAGGCGTCCTTGGTCGCAGGTGGGCGGTCTCGTGTCACAGGTTGATATTATCACCGCCGAAGTCTCCCTAGGGCGCAAGTCTTTGGGCGCATAGGACACTGCGGGTGCGTCACTTGGGACCCTGCCCGAATTCGGACACCTGGCCTACCGAGTCCGGTGGGCCACGTCACGCTCGGCGGCAGATGAGTGCATCCCAAGGCTGACTGGCCCGTGGTTAGGGCAGGTCGGGTCGGGGTGGTTCTGTCGATACTGGTCAGCGTCGTCCTCGGGGAGGCCTTCATCCGCGAGCCATTCGACCGCTCGCCTGTTGGCACGGGCCTCTCGGAAGGCGTGCCAGGCCGGTAGGAGCTCGGGGACTCCTCGTGCAGCGCGTTCTTGAACGGCTGGAAGGCGCCCTTGCCCGGATGGCTCTGGTGAGTCGTCGTCCTGCGGCGTCGTCGCTGAACCGTTCCGCGAAGTCGACCATGTCTTGGTACCAGACGTGGGACGGGATCGGATCGATCGGCGTCAGGTCAAGATCCTCTAGGTCGATGGGGTTCTGTCCGTCGAGGCCCGGGTCGAGGTCCAGAAGACGACCTGCCCCGACCTGGGGTCGATCAGCCACCGATGGTCGTAATCGCTCTGGTCGGACAGCGCGGTCGCGATCTCATCCAAATCAAGCCGGCGGGCTTAGCATGCCCCCAGGGTAGAAGTCGCCTAGCTCCGACATGTCTGCAGCACCATTAGGTCCCGAGCACGTCCTCGGGTGACCGCGGACTAAGCGCAGCATTTCGTGTGTGTCGTCTGGGTGCGTCGGGCAGAATTCGGTGATGAGCACTGGTAGTACGGACGGCAATCAGGCCGGACGGGTCGGGATCGGGTCCCGGGTGAAGGTGATGCAAGATCCAGAGTTCGGCCCTGGCCCGTGGCCGGGGGAGCCGACCGGAACCGTCTTGGAGTGGTGGACTGGTGAGGACCACCTGGTGCGGGACACCACAGAAGGCCCGGAACGTGCCTGGTGGGTCAGGTTCGACGTTCCTCAAGTCGACGCGGATGGTGATGGACCTTATGCGGAGGCCGAAGTGTTGGAGTGCTATCTGCTGATACTGGAGTGACACGAGCAAGCAGAGCGCGACGAACGCGGCATGAGAGTGAACGGTCGAGGCCTTCGGTGCCCCGCCCAAGGGCGCCGCTACCTTGCGCTCGAAACACGCCCTGACCCCTGGATCCTGCTTGGGCCGGCCCCCCGCCCCCCGCAGCAGTCCCAGGCATGTGGTTGTCGGCGGTGACTGGCAGAGTGGTCACCATGTCGTCTTTTCAGTCCTCTGCCGGCCCAGTGAAGGGACCCTTCCTGAGGCATCTGCGTTTCAAGACGGAGATTGTCAAGATCATCCGTCATGAAGGCACCGATGATGAGGAGGTTATCGAGGCTTGCGGCACACATCCAAGCCGAGTCGGGCTTCTTCGATCTAGCGACGCCGATCTTCGAAGGGGACACCGTCGAGGTCAAGGACCCGCGGCGCGGCCCGGACGGTGGAACGTCGACTCGCGGCTCGGGTTGATGTGAACGACTCGGGGTCCCCAACAGTGAGCCATATCAACGTCATCTGGGGCAGGGCCTCCTCACCAAGACGGGCGCCCGATACGTCGGTTACGTTCGAGAACCTTCATGCTCGAGTGCAAGCTACTTCGGGAGACTTGTTCGCAGACGGCCACTATGAGGCAGCAGTGCAAGAGGCGATCAAGTCGCTCGAGGTGCGAGTTCGCGATATTACAGGCAGCGACAAGTCCGGTGTCGGGCTCATGCTGGACGCGTTCCGTGCCACGGCGCCGAAGATCGATATTGCGAAGCACTCTGGCAGAAGCGGTGAGGACGAGCGGCAAGGCTTTGAAGCGATCTTTCGCGGTGTAATGCTGGCGCATGCGTAACCCAGGGGCTCCACCGAGCTATTTGCGGAGGCGGACCCTCAGCAAGCCCTTGAATACCTGGGCTTCGTCAGTCTGCTGCACCGTCGTCTCGACAGTGCCCAGATCGTGACTCAGGACTAGGAATAGTTGTACCGGTGACGGTGCTGTTGGACGGCGGCGCGGCGGCGACGGTGCCCGCTACAGGTCCGTGGCAATGGTCGGCCCTTACGCGTCCTCGTTGCGGCGCGTGCATCGCCTTCGCGTGCTCCGTTCCGCTGTGTAATCTCGTCGGTGGAACGGCCTCGGGGACCCATGTTGCCAGGTCCGGCAACAGCAGAACTGCCCCCCAGCGCACGCGGTGGGCTGTTGGCGCATGGGGACGTAGACTCCTCTTCCACTATCGTTTGGTCTGAGCGGGGTAGGCAGCATGGGCGTCATTGACGATTTCGTGAGTGAGTACGAGAGACAATACGATTACTGGGAGGCATCGGCGCGAGTGACGCGCGGCATCCTTGAGGCGGAACTGGATAGCGCCGGCCTAAGGGCCATCGTGACCAGTCGAGCCAAGTCTGTAGAGCGACTCCTTGAAAAGTTGCGACAGAGAGACCGGAGGACGCCGTACCGCTCCATGAAACAAATAAGCGAAGACATCCCCGATCTTGCAGGAGTGCGCGTCGCACTCTACTTCCCTGGCCAAATTGACGAGGTGGAGCGAATCATTGAGCAAACGCTCGACGTGAGGGTCGTGAAGCGGTTTCCGGCTGACTCTGGTGCCCCCAATGGTGCTGAGACAACTGCGCCTGGTCCGCACGCGTCGATGCCGAGTACGAGTGTGGGTCCATCGACCGATCATAGACAACGCTTCTCGGGATACGGCGCTCGGCACCTTCGGGTTTACATCCCAGATTCACGTCTCAACGAAAATCAAAAACGCTACGCAGCGGCACGCATCGAAGTGCAAGTAGCGTCAGTCCTGATGCATGCATGGTCCGAGGTGGAGCATGACTTGGTTTATAAGCCGCTCGAGGGACTCCTGTCGGCATCGGAGTACGCCCTTCTCGATCAGCTCAACGGACTAGTCCTCGCTGGTGAGATCGCGCTAGAGCAACTGCAACAGGCAGGCGATGCAAGGGTTGCTGCCGCAGAGACGCCATTTCGTGACCACTACGAGCTCGCGGAGTTTCTCCGCACACGGCTGGCCGCCGAGGCATTGACCTTAACGAAGGCACTTTAGGCCGTGTGGATGTGCTGTTTCAATACCTTGCGGAACAAAATTCGGCAACCGCACTGGCAGGTGGACAGTATCTCGAGTTGCTGGAGCAAAACGTCGAGCGTCGGCCCGTGGCCGCGCAGCTCGCCGACTTTATGTTGTCGGGCAATGAGGCACACTACCGAGCCTACCTTCGGGCAACATCAACTTCGCGCCATCCGTCGGCTCGCCGGCGCACAACTCTCGAGAGGCTAGCTGCGGACTCACCAACCACGATGGCCATCGGTAAGTTCGTCTCTGCCTGGGTACTGCTAGAAGCAGTGCTGACGGACCTTGCAGGCCAAGACTCTGCGCGTTCCCAGCCCATCGGTAGGCGGTTGCGTGAGCTTGCCGGGCAAGGACTAATATCTGACCAGCAATTGGAAGAGCTGGATGCGATGCGAGATCTGCGGAACCAAGTGATGCACGGGAACGGCAGCGCGGTACCGCCTGAGCGACTCGCAAAGGCAGCCGCGCGGCTGCGAGAAATCACCGAAGAAATAGACGGCGGCCCCCGAGCGTAGTTCGCCCGGATAAGTGGGGCTCGCTCAACCTACCCAGCCCGGAGGAAACGTCGCCCTCTCTGCGCACGCCCGGGTGATGGTCTTGGAGAGGCCCCTGCCATCGGGCTCTATCGTCACCCTCGGCAAGACTTGTCCGTGCGTCCGCTCATCGGCAGATCCGGTCTGTCACGACCCTCGGCGCGGGCCGATCACCTACATATCCCTGATGAGTGCGCGCACCTCGGCCTGTCCGCGATGTATCGACCACGGTGTCGCGGGGGTCAGCGCTGGCCGACTCCGGTCACCGCGAAGGGCCGGATACGTCGTGTGAGGGACGTTCGTGGAGCCGGTCACGCTCAGCTTGTCGCTGGCTGGTTCGTAGCCTCTCGCCGCTCAGCGTCTGCCGTCTGCCGGCCGAAGACCGAAGACGGCGCGCTGAGTCGCCGGTTGAGTCGGGCCTGGTGCCTGGCTGCGTCGGGTTCCTTCATGGGCGGACCGGTGGGGCTGGGCTCGGTCGGTGGGATGCCGTGGGCGGCGCGCCAGACGGCGAGGTCGCCGATCAGCTGGTCGTCGACGTCCGGGCGGCAGCGCTCGCTGCCAGGGCGTGCGGTCCGGCGGCGCCGGTCATGCTGGGCCTCGCCGGCGACCCGTTGCTTGAGGTCGTCGATCCGGTGGGTGAGCCGGTCGAGGTAGTCCGCTCGTCTCCGGCGTCCTGCCGTAGGGCGGGTGGGATGTCGGGCAGCCAGGGCAGGGGCGCGTCCCGGTGCGACGGTGGGGTGGTGCCGGCGATGCGCCAGGCGAGGGCGGCGGCAGGGTCCTCGGCCTCGGTGAGGGACTGGGTGCCGCGGTACCAGGTGGCCTGCTCGACCACGGTCTCCGGGTGGGTCCCGTCGACCCAGCGCAGCGCGAGCTGGCCGCGCAGGTGCGGGTAGGCCGGTTGCTGCGTGAGGCCGGGGATCCACCGGTCCAGGGCGTCGTCCAGGGCGGCCATCCGCTCGGGCCCGAGGTGCTGCTGGGCCAGGACGGGCAGGGCGTCCTGGTAGGCCAGCACCGCCTGCCGCAGGTCTCGTGCGGCGTCGCCGCGCTCGACGGTCGTCGCCGACAGGGCGCGGCCGTCGCGGGCCAGGATGTCGGTGAGGACCTCCCGCGGGTCGGCCGGTGCCTCGTGGACCTCGGGGCCGACGCCGTCCAGGGATGGCGGTGGGGTTGCCGAGGTAGAGGTGGTTGGTCTGCCGGCCGCGGGAGAGGGCCACGTACAGCCCCTGGCGGGTCTCAGCCCCGGTGAGGACGGTGTGGGTGGTGTCGACGGTGGCGCCCTGGGCGCCGTGGATCGTGCTGGCATACCCCAGCTGCACCTGCTCGGCGACGTACCCGGCAGGCAGCGTGACCCGGCAGGCGGCACCAGCGCGTGTCCTGTGGTCGTGGCGTTCGACCGAGACGGCCCCGTCGGGGTGGACGTCCAGGAGGTGCCACCGGTCGCCGTTCTTGACCCAGGACCCGTCCCCGGCCCGCAGGGTGCGGTCGTTGCGGCGGGTGATGACGGTGTCCCCGGCGCTGGCCCGGGTGCCGTCGGCCAGGGCCACCTCACGTCCAGGCGGCTGGCCGGTGGTGTCGAGGCGGTCCTGGTCCGGGCGCGCTGGTTGAGCTCGCGCACGGTGTCCCGGGTCGCGGCCAGCAGCAGGCTGGACAGCCCGGCCTGCTGGTCGGCCTTCCAGGCGGCGTACGCCGCCTCGGTCGCGGTGCCCAGGTCGCCGGTGTGGACCCGGCCGTGGTCGAGGTAGTGGTCCAGGGCGGCGGGGTCGCCGTCGCGGATGGCGAGGGTGGCGGCGCCTTCGGCGGGGTCGGTGAACCGGTGCAGCTCGGTCAGCGTGGCGGTGGTGCCGTGCGCGTGGCCCTGCTCGGCCAGGTCAGCGAAGACCCCGCCGGCGGCGACGGCGGCCAGCTGCTGGTCGTCCCCGACCAGCCGCACGCTGCCACCGGCGTCGACCACGTGCCGGACCACGGCGGCGAGGTCGCGGGTGCCGGCCATCCCGGCCTCGTCGATCACCACCAACGTCCCCGGCCCGACGTTCGGACCCGCGCCGTGCCCCGTCGCCGGCGAGGCGTCCGTGCGCTGCGGGTGGTCTGGTGGAGGTACTTGGCGAGCGTGTCACTGGGGACGCCGGTGGCGCGGCCGAGCTCCTCGGCCGCGACCGCGGTGGGTGCCAGCCCGACCACGGTGCCGCCGGAGGCCTCCCACGCCCGGGCGAGCACCCGCAGGGCGGCGGTCTTGCCGGCCCCGGCCGGGGCGAGCGCGACCTGGACCCGGCACCCGCTGGTGGCCAGGGTGCGGACCATCGCCGCCTGGGACCGGTCCAGGCTGATCCCGGTGCCGGCCTGGCCGACCAGGACGGCGTCCACCACTGCGGGGCTCACCTGGCGGCCGTCGCGGCGCAACCCCAGGGCGAGGAGCTCTTCCTCGGCGGCCAGGATCGCCCGGGAGGTGTAGGCCTGGCTGCCGTGCACGATGTGGGCGGACTGCCCGTCCGGGCGGCGCAGCACCTCCGGCTCACCCAGCTCCGGTGGCACCCCGACCGGGCACGGACAGGCCGGTCAGCACCCGGTCGCTCGACGTCGCGCACGTAGCTCCTCGAGCTCGGCGAGGGGCACCTCCGCGGCACGGGCCTGACGCAGGGTCTCGGCCCGGACGTGCCACACCTGCCACGTCGCCCTCGACCCCTCCAGCACCTCCAGGACGCGGTCGGCGACGACCTGGGGACGCACGTCCCCACCCCGCCGCTCCCGGACGCGTCCCTGGAGCGTCCCCACCCGGTGACCTGCGGCGATGCCCCCGTCCCCACCGCGTTCCCGGTTGCGTCCCTGGTGCGTCCCCACCGCCGCGGCGACCAGCTTGGCGACGGCCACGTCCCCACCGGCCCTGCCCCCGGCGTACAGGGCGCTGGCCTGGGCCCACCACTCGCGCCGTTGCTCGGCCTCGCAGCGGGGTTCGTGCTTGGCCGGGCGGGTCTCCAGGTTCGCCTGCTGCGCCAACGCCAACGACTCGACCGCGGTCGGGGCACGGCCGTGGTCGGCCCGGAACGCCGACGACCAGCTCGCGCTGGCGGAGCTCGATGGCATGCCGGCGGCTGGACCACACCGCGAGCAGCCCGGCGTCCATCCCGGCGATCTCCCGCACCGGCCTGCGCCCCTGCGGGCCGGGACGGTCGACGAACCGGACCCCGAGCCGGTCGACCAGGCCCGCTTCGAGGTGGGTGTTGTAGTGCTCGGAGGCCATCACCTTGGCCTTGAACAGCATCCGCCCGTCCAGCGTCAACCACCGCCCGCCCTCCTCCGGCAACGACTGGACCTTGTTGGACACGACGACGTGGGTGTGCAGGTCCGGGTCCCCGGTGCGCGAGTCACGGTGGTCGAACGCCGCCGCCACCAACCCGGTCACCGGGACCTGCCGGATGCCGCCCTTGCCGACCCGCGTGAACGCCACCTCGCGCTCGAGCATCGCCAGGGTCGCGCGGACCGCGTCCTGGTGCGCGGCCTCCACCTGCTGGGCGACGTCGGCCGGGGCCAGGGCCCACAGGGCCGAGACCGACTTCACCGGCGAGAACGTCAGGTCGAACCCCGCCACCGGGACCTGCGCCGGCCGCGACGCCGACGCGACGAACCTCGTCAGCTCGGCCTCGTCCACCGGGGCCCGCCCGTGCCGCTGCACGAACGCCTCCCGGGCGACCTGGGTGCGGATCGCGGCCCGCTCCTCCGCAGGGATCGGGTGGTTCCACGCCAGACCCCTGGCTGGTGTTGTGCTCGCTGAACGCCCGCGCCGTCACCTGCCGCAAGGTCGTCGCGTCGAACGTCGGGAACGCCCGCCCCAACGCCCCCCACCCGTTCGCGGCGCGCGTCGGGTTCGTCGGAGCGGGGGTGGCGGCCCTGCCCGAACAGCAGCTTCATCTGCTCCTCGGTCACCACCTCCCCCACGGCCAGGTCCAGCCCGGCCAGGCCGGTGCCCAGCCACCGGCCGGGCGCCTCGCCCTTCTCCTCGTAGTAGGCGCGCGAGCCCGACCTGCCGCTTCTCGGTGGCGTCGTGGGCAGCGACCTGCTTCGTCAGGTACGTGTACCCGCTCCCGGCGGCGAGCTTGTGCAACGTCATCACACCTACCCAATGCGGAGCAGCAGCCCTCAGGGGGTCACCCAACTGCGACAAATTTCACCGAGTGCACCAGGTGTGTTCCTTCGCAGCGAGCTCGAAGTTGGCGGACGTCTCTGGGTCGAGGTGGTGACGTCGGGTGGTGTCCTGCGGCTACTCGTCGGTGATGAGCGTGGCGGGGCCGACTGGGCTCAGGTCGCGTACGGCGGGCGCTTCTGGAGGAATGACGTGCGGCTGTCCAGGTCACAGGCCGAGGACGAGCATGTTGCTCTGCCTGTGGACAACGGAAGCCCGAGATCTGCGTACGGGTCATGCTGGTCTCGTGGTCCATCTCTCCGCTGCAGGTCCGAGCGCGCGAGTTCTGAGAAATTCTCCTCTGGATGAGTCCCCAGAGCCTCCTCGTCCGCTTTAGGGGGTAGCAGGCATAAGCAGTGCCTGCGGAGCCAAGGAAGTGGTGAGCATGACAGTTGAGCACAGCCAACACAGGAGCCGGTGGCTCGCAGCGCAGGCCGCGACGAAGGGCTCGGTGCCGACCGACGGGTTCGGGGGAGGTCACGCGGAGCCCATGTTCCTGACCGTGCAGGAGGTTGCGGAGCTGCTTCGGGTCAGTCCGGCGACGGTCCGCGCCTGGATCGCCAGGGGCGAGGGGCCGCCGGCCATGCGGTTCGGCAAGCAGATCCGTTACCGCCCCGAGCGCGTTATGGAGTGGGTGGAGCAGCAGGAGGAAGGCCGACGGTGATCGACCGTCGCCAGTCAGAGATCACCGGACGGGTCGTCTGGCGCGTCCGGTGGTACGAGACCGAACCGGCCGGTGGGCGGCGCGAGCGGAGCCGCACCTTCGGCACGAGGCGGGAGGCGCTCGACTTCGAGCGCGAACGGGCCCGTGCCAGGCGGGCGGGTGTCGTCTCCTCGAGCCGGGTGCCCCTCTCGGAGGTTGCCGAGCGATACTTCGCCAACCTGACAGGAACGGCGGCCTCCCGCACCATCCAGGGCTACCGCCAGCACTGGCGGACGCATCTGAGCCCGGCCTTCGGCCACGTGCCGGTCGAGAAGCTGACGGTGCCGCGGATCCAGGAGTTCGTCTCTCACCTCGCGGCACGACGGTCCCCGGCGACGACGCGCAAGGTGCACCGGACTCTGACCTGACTTTGGACAGGTAGTGCGTCATTTGTGGTGCGGCGGGTCGGCTGACCTGCGGTGATCGGTCGCTGAGGACGTGGTTTCACGCACTAACGGGGTGCGTCTAGCCTCCTTGGGTGGCGTTCATCAGGCGGGTGCGGACGAAGTCGGGGGCGACGGCCGTGCAGATCGCCGAGTACGTCGGCGGGGCGTCAGCGGATCGTCAAGCACGTCGGTTCGGCGCACACCGAGGCCGAGCTCGGGGTGCTGATGGCCGCGGGCTCGTGAGCTGCTGGAGGACCCCGAGCAAGGCGTGCTGGAGCTGGGTGTGGAACCGACCCCGCCCACGGCGGCGCTGGTGGCGCCAACTGCTGAGCCGACGCTGCTTCGACTCGGTGCCCGCCGCGCCGCCGGCGGTGCGCAGTAGCCCGGGGCGGGTCGTCGGTACGGACAGCCGGGTCCTGTTCGAAGCCCTCGCCGCGGTGTACGCCCAGCTGGGATTCGACGCGCTCGACGACGAGGTGTTCGCCGCTCTGGTGCTGGCCCGCGTCGTGGAGCCGACCTCGCTGCTGGACACCGCCCGGGTGCTGACCGACCTGGGTCAGGAGCCGGCCAGCTACAAGACGATGGGTCGCACCCTGGCCCGCGCCACAGGAACGCGGGTACCGCGACCAGGTCGCCAGGGCCTGCTTCGCGCACGCGGTGGCCAGCGGTGATGTCTCGCTGGTCATGTACGACGTGACCACGTTGTACTTCGAGGCCGAGAAGGAGGACGACCTGCGCAAGGTCGGCTACTCCAAGGAACGTCGGGTCGACCCCCAGATCGTCGTCGGGCTGCTGGTCGACCGTAACGGCTTCCCGCTGGAGATCGGCTGCTTCGAGGGCAACAAGGCCGAGACGTCCACCATCGTGCCGATCGTGCAGGCGTTCCAGGCCCGGCACGACCTGGCGGACATGGTCGTGGTCGCCGACGCCGGGATGCTCTCAGCGACCAACCTGCGCCAGCTGGACGAGGCGAACCTGCGGTTCATCGTCGGCTCCCGGGTGACCAAGGCACCGATCGACCTGGCCTCGCACTTCCGCTGGCACGGCGACGCGTTCACCGACGCCCAGGTCATCGACACCACCACCCCCAGGACCGGCCGCAACAGCGACAACGACGTCGTTGGTCCGTGCCGAGCCGACCTGGGACCGGGCCGAGCACACCGGGTCGTGGCGGGCGGTGTGGGCCTACTCGGCCAAGCGCGCCGCGCGCGACCACAAGACCCTCACCCTGCAGGAGAACCGGGCCAAGGCCGTCATCGCCGGGGAGCAGGCCGCCCGCACGCCACGGTTCGTGAAGAAGAACGGCGGGGCCACCGTGCTGGACGAGACGTCCCTGGCCAGAGCCCGGCGCCTGGTCGGCCTGAAGGGCTACGTCACCAACATCCCCGCCACCGTGATGCCGGCCGGTGAGGTCATCTCCTGCTACCACGCCCTGTGGCAGGTCGAAGCCTCGTTCCGGATGTCCAAGACCGACCTCAAGGCCCGGCCGCTGTTCGCCAGAAAGCGCGACGCGATCGAGGCCCACCTGACCATCGTCTTCACCGCCCTCGCCGTGTCCAGAGAGGTCCAGAACCGCACCGGCCTGGCCATCCGCAACGTCGTCCGCCAGCTCCGCCCACTGCGCTCGGCCACCCTCGCGATCAACGCCAGCGCCCAGACCTTCCCGCCCCACATCCCCACCGACAAGCAAGCCATCCTCAAGGCCATCCACCGCGGCTGACTCACGCACTAACGAAATGACCAAACTCAGGTCTCACCTCGCGGCACGACGGTCCCCGGCGACGACGCGCAAGTGCACCGACTCTGAGCCTGATCCTCGACCAGGCCGTGGCCGAACGGCGGCTGGCGGTCAACCCGGCGCACGGGGTCCGTCTGCCCAGCCTTCCGGCACAGCTCGGCGACCACGTGCTCAGCGTCGACCAGGTCGAAGCGTTGGCCGCCGTCGTCCACCACCACGGCACACTGGTGCGGGTCGCGGCGTACTGCGGGCTGCGCTGGGGAGAGGTGGCCGCACTACAGGTCGGAGACGTCGACCTGCATGCCCGGCGTCTGCGGGTCCAGCGCGCGCAGGTCGAGGTCTCGGGGCGGATCGAGATCAAGGCCCCGAAGTCGCGGCACGGGCAGCGCCGTGTGCCCATCCCTGGGCGGCTGGTCGATGAGCTGGGTGAGCAGACGCGCGGGCGGCCGGCCTCAGCCGTCCTGTTCACCTCCTCTGAGGGGGAGAGGCTCCGGTCGTCCAACTGGAAGCGCTGGTCAGGGTGGAGCGAGGCCGTCGACAGCATGGGCGGCGGCATCCGGTTCCACGACCTGCGACATACCTGCGCAAGCCTGCTGATCCAGGCGGGCGCGACACCGGTGGAGGTGCAGCGGATCCTCGGTCACAGCACGCCGGCGACGACGCTCAACCTGTACACGCACCTGCTGCCTGATGCGCTCGACGGCGCGGCCGCGAAGCTCGACGGCTACCTGGACGGCGGGCTGTGACAGCGCCTGCGGGCGGGGGTGAGCGTGCCCGGCCGGGGTTCACCACCAGGCGGGATGGGCCTTTGACCAGGGAGAACTTGCGAGTGGACCTTGTGGGACTTGAACCCACGACCTACGGAACCGCTCGTCGGATCGGCCAGACCCAGCCACGCTGACGTGCCTCTCCCATCATCTGTCAAGCGTCGTTGAGGCGGAGCTGTGCTCGAGGAAACCGCTACATGCAGAACACCGGTGGGCGGCGGGTTCCTCCGATGACCCATCAACGAACCGAGGTGAGTGACTGTCCCTGGAGACGGTGGACAGTGTGGCAGAGAGCGTTGATGTCGGCCTCTTGGTGGCTGGTCATGATGACGGTGCGACCCTGCTGGTTGAGCTCGGTGATGAGCTGTCGCATGTCGTTGACCGAGTCGGCGTCCAGGGCGTTAAAGGGTTCGTCGAGGACCAGCACCTGCTGGTCCTCCATGATGGCCTGGGCGATGGCCAGGCGTTGTTTCATGCCCAGCGAGTAGTGGCGCACCTGTTGGCGCAGGGTGGGGTCCAGACCGACCCGGCGCAATGTCGCGGCGATCTGCTCGTCGCCGACCAAGCCGCGGATACGGGCCAGGGCCCGGAGGTTGTCCATGCCGGTGCGGTGCGGGATGTAGCCGGGGCGGTCGATGAGCACGCCGAACTCCTGGGGGAAGGTGGCCCCGGGGCTGAGGTAGTCCGAAGCGATGTGGACCTGTCCGTGGTCGGGTCGCATGAACCGGCAGATGATCTTGAGCAGCACCGACTTGCCGGAGCCGTTGTGGCCTTGGATGCCGACGACGGACCCACGTGGCACCTCGAGCCAGACGTCGGTGAACAGGGCCCGGCCGTGGAAGCCCTTCTCCACACCTTCCAACGCGATTGCGGTCATCACAGGTCCTTCCCGGTCATGGTGTTCATTGTCGGCTGGTCTCGCGCACGGTGGGCTCAACGGCCTGCGGCGGGTCGTAGGTGCAGCATGACGAGGGTGGCGGCGACGAGGACGGTGAGCCACCCGGTGAGGACCAGCACGGGGGTCCAGTCCGTCGGCAGGGCACCCGGCCCCCCGAGGGCGGACAGGCCACTGGGGAGGGCTCCCAGCGCCAGGACGGGCGGCAGGGCCAGGACCAGGCAGCCACCGAGCGCAGCGGCGGCGGCCGTCGTCCCTGCGACCCACAGCGCCAGGAACAGCACGGCGCAGTACACGGTGATCTGAGTTGTAGCCGCGACCATGAAGTAGGCGACCACGGTGGCCGACGGCGGCGGGTTGTCCCGGTAGGCCAGCGTGGCCAGGGCCGCGGTGGCCAGGGCCACCAGCGCGACGTACGCCAGGTTGAAGCCCGCCACCCGGACCGCCAGGGGCCGCCACCACCGCACGGGGCTGCCCGCACGGATCAACTCCTGGTGCACCGTGCCCTCCAGACGGTCCGCGATCCCGGCCATGACTACCAGCACCGGGCCCAGCGTCAAGAGGGTCCAGGTGAGGAACGGCACGAGCGACAGCCCCTGAGGTGAGGGGCCGGCGTGCAGCGCGGCGAAGAACTCGGTTGGGGTGTCGGCGTAGGCCTGTGCGTACCACGCGGCCAAGGCGAACCCGCCGAGCACGACCGCGCCCAGCCAGACCTCGCGCCGCGGAGCCCGGCGCCCCGCCGCCCGGCGCCGCTCCACATGCGCCGAGATTGCGACACCCACCCCCATGGCCACGGGCAGCAGCAGCAACGGGCCGGCCGCCCCCCACGGCAGGTACCGCTCGGCCTGCGTGGTGACCAGGTAGGTGGCGGGCCCCACGGACGCGCTGAGGGCACCGGACCAGCGGAACGAGGCGATACCACCGACGATGAGCACCACGGCGGTCAGCACGACCCAGCCCACCCGGCCCCCGGTCAGCACACAGACGCCGGCGATGAGCCCGGCAGCAGCCGTCACGGTCAGCACGCCGGCGCCCAGCTGAACGACCGCCGCCAGGACCGGCAGGTCGGCCGTGGGCAGGAGCTCCGCGTAGCTGCCGGCGAGCTCGGCACTCGCCGCCGCGGCCGACCACGACCACTGGAAGGGATAGGGGGCTGCCAGCACCACCGCGACCAACGCCAGGCCGCTGAGCAGGAGCCCGCCGGCGGCGGCACCGTCGACCATGCGCGCGACGACCCACGACGTGCGCGAGGGGTGCCGGATCAGGTGCTCGGCATAGTGGCCTCGAGTCACTCGCACCAGCACTACCCACAGGGCCGCGGGCAGCACCCAGTACACCAGCGTGAACGGGTGTCTGAAGACCACGAACACCACATCCCAGAACGACACCGCCAGACCCAGCTCCACGGCGCGTGCCTCGAAGGCGGAGACGACCAGGCTGCTGTACAGCGACAGCGGGACCAGATAGAGCAGAGCCAGCCCCGCCCACCTCGCCCGGCTCACACCCGTTCCAGACCGGCCGAGAAGTACTCCTGACGGCGCACGACCGCGAACGCGACCGTCGTGACAGCGACGGCACCCACCAGCGGCACGAACGCGAACACGACGGGCTGCTGGACGATCGCGAACGGGAACACCGACGTCGTCGGGCTCAGGTACTCCACGCCCAGCACGGCCAGCACGAAGCCTGACACCAGGTACACCGCCATCGGAGCCAGCAGTGCCAGGAAACGGTTGCCCACCAGCGCCGACGCGGCCGTGCCCAGGACGCCGTACACCGCCGCGTTGACCCCCACCCACAGAGCGAACACGACCACGAACAACCCGGGGGAGACGGCATAGACCTGCGAGAACGTGAACCGCTCGGCCACCGGCATTGGCTGTGCCTGCGCGAAGCCCTCACCGAAGGTCACATGGGCCACGACCCAGGTCACTGCGACCATCGCGGCGAAGACCCCGGCCGCCCACACCGCTGCGACCGTGGCGCGGGACGCCACATACCGGCCCATTGGCATCCGCGTGCGCACGCCCCGGCTGAACGCGTTGGCCCACTCGTCCAGCAACCGAGGCTGGTAGAGGAAGACCACCCACAACGGGAACGTCAACGGCACCACGTCACTCAACATCAACGTGAACAGGTCAACCGGATCCACCAGCGCGTACTCGTCCCGGACGGCCAACCCGTACGCCGACGGCAACAAGACCACCGCTGTCGCCAAGAGCCACCGAGACACCGACCGGGCGCTATCCATTAACTCCATCCGCACTGCTCGATCCTTTCGGAAAGCCACGCACGTGTGGGTTGTGACCCGCCGGTCACAACCCACACGTGCGTGGCAGCTCAGTTACTACGCCAGTAGCCTGTCACCTGAACATGGACAGGAGTGGTGGCATCGTTACTGAACTGTACACGCGTGCCGGCGCCCTTCGAAATGTTGTTGTACAGGTAGTAATTGCGGTTGTCGGTGATGTCACGAGTCCAAGACCCGCCCCCCGTCATTCGAGCATCCACGCGGTACGAACCGCCAACCGTAGCCGATCCCATGTATCCGTTTGTCCCCGAGATGGCCTTTGTCTGGTAGGACGTGTAGCCGCTTCCGTTGAAGGGCCCAACTGTTGTGTTGTAGTTGACATTGCTTGTGCCTGCCCATGCAACCGCACCGCCCATCGCTATGCACGACGCCGCGAGGAATGCCACGATTTTGTTCGTTCGCACCGGTCTTCTCCTTGAGGTTGGTGTTGATATGTGCTGGCGCTCGGACACTACCCCCCCCCCAGGCAGGGATCGCAACGTGAAGGGCGGTGGCTCTCTTGCTCCCCGTTCTGGCAGCCAAGTCTCACGGACATGGTGATTAGGAGTGGTCAGGTGACACCCTAGGAGGGGTAGATAGGCGTAAAGAAGCGGGTGAATTCTTATCAAGTAGATCCATCTATGGTGCAGCTTCCCCTCCCAAATACCTACAGAGGCCCACTTGCAGACATGAGAAGGGTATAGTCACGGCAAGCTTCATCCGCTTGACCGCGACGTGAAGCGCGGAAAGCTCCCGGCCGTTCTCATGTGGCGTCCTCTCCTCAAGCCAGGTGCCCGCGTCGGAGGTTGCCGAGCGCTACTTCGCCAACCTGACCGGCGGCCTCCCGCACCATCCAGGGCTACCGCCAGCACTGGCGGACGCATCTGAAGCCGGCCTTCGGCCACGTGCCGGTCGAGAAGCTGACGGTGCCGCGGATCCAGGAGTTCGTCTGCCACCTGGCAGCACGACGGTCCCCGGCGACGACGCGCAAGGTGCACCGGACGCTGAGCCTGATCCTCGACCAGGCCGTGGCCGAACGGCGGCTGGCGGTCAACCCGGCGCACGGGGTCCGTCTGCCCAGACCTCCGGCACAAGTCGGCGACCACGTGCCCAGCGGCGCCGCCGCAAAGCTCGACGGCTACCTGGTTAACGGGCTGTGACGGCCTAGGTGACGGCCTGGCGGCGGGGGTGAGCGTGCGCGACGAGGTTCACCAACAGGCCAGAACGGCGTTTGACCAGCGGAAACTTGGAAGTGGGCCCCGTGGGACTCGAACCCACAACCTACGGATTAAAAGGCAGATGCACTGCGGTACAAGGCATGTGGGCCCTGCTGCAGTCAGCGCAAGCCCCGGTACTTGACGCAACCAGTGTGGGTCGGGGCGATGCTGTGGTGGCCAAATGGTGGCCACGGGCGACACCGTCCTGGACCTTGCCGCCGCCGACGACCAGGACGTCCACGTGGCAGGGGGTGGGGGTCTGCACGTTCGCACGCTAACAGCGCCCACTGCTGCGCACGCGGTGTGCGGAAGGCAGGACTTTCGCCCCTAGGGCAGGTGCCCCGATGAGTCACCCTCAAGACATGACTGCGACCAGGACCGCCCTGCAGCCGGGGGCCTCGGGCACCGCCCCGACCGACTACCGGATCACCGCCCGGTCCGCCCCGGGCGCCCGGGGTAGTGCCGCCGCCGCCGGCAGCACCATCCGGGTCGACGCCACTGGGGCCGGCCGTTTGCCGGACTGCCGGGACCGGCCGACCTCCTCGTGACCGCCTTCGCCGCGTGCCTGCTGAAGAACCTCGCCCGCGCTCGGGTGCTGATGGGCTTCGACTACACCAACGCCGAGGTGGAGGTCACCGCGACACGGCGGGACAGTCCCCCGCAGTTCGTCGCGATCCACCACACGCTGCGCGTGACGACGACCGAGTCCAACCGGCGGATCGAGCTGATGCACCGCAACCTCGCGAAGTTCGGCACCATCTACAACACCCTGGCCGCGGCCTGCGACGTCAGCGGGGAGGTGGTCCGGGTCAGCCCGTCGAGGGTCGGTGACCACCGCATGGCGTCCCGGAGACAGTCCGCTGACCACCCGCGCCGCCCCACCACACCCCGATTGAGCGTGACCCGGGGACTACGGTGAGTCAGCGGGACCCCGATCCCGGGTCCCACCGTGCGGCATCGCCGCCACCACCTCACGCTCAGGGATGGTCCGATGTCCCGCATCGAGGACTACGCGCTGATCGGCGACCTGCACACCGCTGCGCTGGTGGGTGCCGACGGGTCCATTGACTGGCTGTGTCTGCCTCGGTTCGACTCGCCCGCCTGCTTCGCCGCCCTGGTCGGGACCCGGGAGAACGGGCGTTGGCGACTCTCTCCCGCCGGTGAGGGTCGCTGCACGAGCCGCGCCTACCGCAAGGGTTCCCTGGTCCTGGAGACCACCTGGGCGACCAGGAGCGGGACGGTGCGGGTCACCGACTCGATGCCTCCGCGACGAGACACGACCAGCGCCGTGCGCGTCGTCCGTCTGGTCGAAGGACTCTCCGGAAGCGTCGCGATGTCGATGGACCTGGTGCTGCGGTTCGGCTACGGGGCGGTGGTTCCCTGGGTGCGGCAGATCGACTCCGGGGCGCTCGAGGCCATCGCCGGCCCAGATGCCGCGTGGCTGCACACCCGGGTCGGCACGCGTGGCAGGGACCGGTCCACCGTCGCCGAGTTCACCGTCCGCGCCGGCGAGGCCGTGCCGTTCGTGCTCACCTACGGACCCTCGTACCTCGACCAGCCCGGTGAGGTCGACGCCGGAGAAGCGATGCTCGACGCCCAGGGTTTCTGGGACGACTGGTCTGCCGAAGCCACCATCGAGGGTCCTTGGGCCACGGAGGTGCAGGACTCGCTGGTGGTGCTCAAGGCGCTCACCTACGCGCCGACCGGCGCGGTCACGGCGGCCGTGACCACTTCGTTGCCCGAGCAGATCGGCGGTTCCCGGAACTGGGACTACCGCTACTGCTGGCTTCGGGACGCCACCTTCACCCTGCAGGCTCTCCTGGACTGCGGCTACCTGTCCGAAGCGGTGGCGTGGCGCGACTGGTTGTTGCGGGCAGTGGCGGGCGACCCGTCACAGCTTCAGGTCATGTACGCCGTCGACGGAGCCCGTCAGCTCCCCGAGCTCGAACTGGCGTGGTTGGCCGGGTTCGAGAGCTCCCGACCCGTGCGGGTAGGGAACGAGGCCGTCGACGCAGCTGCAGCTCGACGTCTGGGGTGAGGTGATCGACAGCATGCACCTGAGCCGGCTTCACGGCATCCCCCCGCAGCAGCACGCCTGGGAGATCGAGCTCGCGCTCCTCGATCATCTCGAAGGAGCATGGCGAGAACCCGACAACGGGATCTGGGAAGGACGCGGGCCCAGGCGCCAGTTCGTCTACTCCAAAATCATGGCCTGGGTCGCCATGGACCGGGCAGTCACTGCCGTCGAACGCTACGGCCTCACCGGCCCCGTCGACCGCTGGCGACGCAGCAGGGCCGACATCCACGCCGAGGTCTGCCGCGAAGGCTTCGACCCCCAGCGCGGCACGTTCACCCAGTTCTACGGGTCAGAGGGTCTGGATGCTGCCCTGCTGAAGATCCCCCGACTGGGGTTCCTTCCATCCCACGACCCGCGAGTCCTGGGGACGGTGCGCGCCATCAACACGCACCTCCGCGTGGACGGACTGATCCTGCGCTACGACCCGCCACCTCGACGGAGGTGTGGACGCGCTCCCGGGCACCGAGGGCACCTTCCTCGCCTGCAGCTTCTGGATGGTCGACGCACTGTGTGCCGCCGGCTCCGTCCGCGAGGCACGTGAGCTTTTCGAGCGACTCCTGTTACTGCGCAATGACGTCGGCCTCCTCAGCGAGGAGTACGACCCGCGCACACGGCGCTCAACTCGGGCAACACCCCCTCCAGGCCTTCAGCCACGTCGGCCTGATCAATGCAGCACGCTCGCTCACCGACGCCGGGGCGACCGCTCAACCTCCACCCGGGCCATGAACGACAGGCCCTCCATTGATCGGTCACGCCATGACCATCACCATCGTGGCCTTGTCGGGTGCGGTTCGTCGTCACCGGTCACACGGGCTGCAGCGGCATGCCCGGTGTGGAAAGCACCTGTCCGTCTGCGGTCACTACTGTCGCCTCGTAGCCCGGGTGTCCTGCGACCATGATCGCGAGGGCGTCGTGCTCGGCCACGAAAGCGGCCGTGGCGAGAATGTCCGCCCACAGCAGGGTCGGTCCCAGTGCACGCTGACCTGCCTCAGCCCACGGGGGAGTGCCGGCCGCTCGCGGGTCGACGATGTGTTCGCCTCTGCGCTGGGGTTCCCGAGGTCGCGACCGCTCCCGACCTCATCCGGACGACGCCGCAGCACGTCCGCCGCTGCTTCTGGGTCCTCGAGCGCGATCGTGCCACAACTGCCCCGGGGTGACAGTACCTACGACGACGTCCCCGCCCGCATTCAGGCAGACGCTCGATGTCGCCGGCGATCATGGTCAAGCGTCGTCGAAGGCGCGTTGAGCCGCCCAGCCCTTGACCACTCCGGACGGGTCTAGCCTCGGGCGCTCCGTCCGGTCCCGGGTAGGTGGACCGAGAACCGACCCTCGACGTCTCGGAGGTGGGCCCGCTCCCCGAGTCGCAATACCGCGGCCACGGCCGGATCGGCGTCGGCGACCTCGAGCCGGCCGTCTGTCGATGCGCCTGATGTCGCTGTCGGGTCGGTAGGTGCTGAACACCTCGGTCGGCTCGCGAGCAGGTCTACGCGTGCCCCTGCTCGAGCAGCCGTGCGGTCGGCGGGCCGAATGCGCCCCGGGACCGCGCAGGTGGATGCTGAACGGTAGGCCCATGATGTGCAGCACGTGGACGGCGTTGTCGGCTGACCTCAGCCGTGTCGTCGTCAGCCGCCGGCGGGCTGGGCGGTGGCCACGTCGCCTCCAGGCGGCCTGCGCCCCGCTGTGGCCGATCAGGACGTCTCATATCACGGTCCCGCCGACCCCGATCGCCACGAGGAGCAGGGCGGCTGCGGTCACCGACGCGAGCAGGCCCGCGCTGCGGCCGGGTGATGCCCCTCGGCCACCGACTCACGGCTGTGCCGCCTGTGGGGGTCGAGGTGTGTTGAGCAGCCAGACGGTCGCGCACCTGCAGGGCGACAGCGGCCAGCAGCAGCATGATCACCCAGACAAGAAGTCCCTCGCCCAGCTCGGCGTGTCGTTCCACCAGCGCTTCTCGCCGCCCACCCGTCCCTCCAGAGACTCCCCGGAGGACGTGGACAGCGGGACGAGGGCGATGGATGCGGCCGACAGCGCGAGCGGCAACCAACCCGCCCACCGCCGGAATCGTGGCCACAGGGCGGCGAGCAGCACCGCGACCGCCGCAGCGGGCACGACCACGACGGTGGCGTGGACGACCAGCGGGTGGATCGGGAGTCCGGCGATGGTGTCGAACATGGCTGCTCCAGAGGGTGCATGAGTCGGTCCGCCGGACAGTCGACCGGTCACGCCTCGGCGTGCGGGGGCATTCTTCGGAGCAGTCTCAGAGGGACGGGGAGGATGGTGACTCCTTGCGGGCCAGCGGCAGCCGCAGGGTGAAGTCGGAGCCCCCGGCGCTGCGCCGTGCCACGTAGGTCCCCGCCGTGACCTCGCGCCACCTCGTCCACCAGGGAGAGTCCCAGTCCGAACCGGCTGCCCTCGCCCTCGGCCGTCCCGCGGGCGAAGCGCTCGCGCAGCGGCGCGAGGTCCTCAGGGTCCATGCCTTCGCCGGAGTCCTGCACGACGAGCCGCACGGCCCGGTCGCCCGCAGCCGCAGGGTCGACGACGACCGTCGAGCAGAACCTCGCTGCCGCGCGGCCCGTGGCGCAGGGCGTTGTCCACCAGAGCCGTCAGCGCCCGACGCAGCGCGGTCGCCGATCCGGTCACCACCAGCGGGCCACCTCCGCCCTCGTCCTCCAGTCGCAGCCGCAGGCCGAGCTCGAGCGCCAGCGGCGTCAGGCTGGTCACCACCTCCTGGGTCAGCGGGACCACGTCGACGTCCGCGTGGCTGCGGCCGAGCCTTCCAGCTGCGCCGCCAGGAGCAGGTCGTCGACCACGTCTGCCATGGCCTTGGCGTCCCGGATGAGCTGGTCCAGCTCATCGAGAGGACTCCTCGTCCAGCCGTGCGCCCGCCCTCCGGCGCAGGAGCTGGGCGCGGGTCGAGACCACCGCGAGGGGCGTGCGCAGCTCATGGCTGGCGTCGGCGACGAAGCGTCGCTGCAGGAGGAGCGCGGCGCCTAGCGGCCGACGGCTCGCCGCCCGACGAGCGACCCGACGGCTGCCGCCCGCCGGCGCCGAGGACGACGGAGGCCAGGACTGAGGCCCGGACCCGCTGCTCACGCAGCTCCAACGGTGCCAGGTCGTACACGGCGCTGACCCGGCCGATCGCGCGCTCACCCGTCCACACGGCGAACGCTCCTCCCTCAGACCCCAGTTCGCTGGGCCCGTCGGGCAGCGCCTCGGGGTCCACCCGTGCCACCGGTCCGGGAGCGCCAGGGGTGACGTCGGTGCCCTCCGGGCCGGCGACGACCAGCCACGTCCCCGGCGGCGGGTCGCCCACGTCATCGGCGGACTCCCACACGGCGTGACTGGTCTCTCGCGCAGCGCGAGTCTCCTGGGCATCGCCCACCAGCACGACGACCGCTCCGACAACGACCAGCACCAGAGCCACAGCAACGGCGATGTGCACCGCCACCTCACGGGCGGCCCGTCTGAGCAACCGTCGGTCGTCCTCACGCACGGCAGCGGACCGACGGGTCACAGCGAACCGAGCCGGTAGCCGACCCCACGGACGGTGCGGACGACGTCGCGGCCCAGCTTGCGACGCAGGTAGTGCACGTAGGTGTCCACCGAGCCCGGTGAGTCAGCAGCGCCGAACACCTGCGCCAGGAGGTCGTCGCGCTCGAACACCTGCCGCGGCCGCCGCGCCAGCACGGCCAGCAGGTCAGCCTCCGTGCGCGACAGCTCCACCGTGCTGCCGTCGGTCCGTTCGACCAGCCGTCGCGCGATGTCCAGCCTCCCGCCGGGTGCGGGCAACACCTCGGCGGAGTCACCATGGCGTCGGCGCAGCGCCCGCAACCGTGCCAGGAACTCGTCCACGTCGAACGGCTTGACCAGGTAGTCCTCGGCCCCGGCATCCAGACCATCGACCCTGTCGGCCACTGTGCCCTGCGCCGTCAGCACGAGGACAGGAGCACCGACCCCTTTCGTGCGCAACCGCCTCACCAGGTCCAGCCCCTCCACCACAGGCAACCCACGGTCGACGACCAACACCTCGTACGCACCCGTCAGACCCAGGTGGAGCCCCCGCTGGCCGTCCCGAGCCACGTCGACGGCATACCCCTCCTGTCGCAGCAGCCCAGCCAGCATGTCCGCCAGAGCCCGGTCGTCCTCGATCGGAGCAACGACGGACCAGCCAGCGGCACCTGCTCGCTGCCGTGATCGGTGGGCACGAGGTGATCATGGCACGTCCTCTAAGAACCTTCTGAGACAGCGGCGTCACTCTGGACAGGCACCCCCGCCCCTCTGGACGTCGCAGGGAAGGACCATGACCACCACCAGCACCACCACCGCCGCTACCGCTGACTACGAGACACGTCACCACGTCGTCCGCCTCCGACGACGCCGGGCAGGGCGCGCCGACCTGCTCGAGGCTGTCGCCGTCCTCCTCCTCGTCAGCGTCGTGGCTCTGTTCCTCCTGGGTGGGGGCGGTGTCGAGCTCCTCACCGGGGGCGTGCCCGGTGGCCTCATCGCCCTGGGGCGACTCACCGGCCTGGTCGGCACGATGCTCCTCCTCTTGCAGCTGCTGCTGTCCGCCCGGCTTCCGTGGGTGGATCGCACCTACGGCCAGGACCGGGCTCTGGCCGCGCACCGCCGACTCAGCACCGTCGCCCTGCCGATGCTCCTGGCCCACGCCGCAGCGCTGGTGCTGGGGTATGCCCTGCGCGACGGTCTGGGCGCTGGAACAGGCTGGGTCATCGAGCTGTGGCAGCTGTGGCACGGGGCCCTGCCCGACATGGTGTCCGCCTCGCTGGCGATGGTAGGTCTCATCGCCGTCGCCGTGACCTCGGTCGGCGCCGCACGCCGACGGGTCCGATACGAGAGTGGCACCTCGTGCACCTGAGCGCCTACCTCGCTGTCGCCTTGTCCGTGCCGCACCAGCTGAGCACGGGCACAGACATCTCGGGAAGCCCGCTCAGTCAGGCCGTGTGGCTCGCCGCATTCGTCGGCACGGCCGGTGCTGCACTGCTGTTCCGGGTGCTGCTGCCGTTGCTGCGCTCGATGCGCCACCGCCTGGTCGTGGAGCACGTCCAGGACCTCGGGGACGGCGTGGTGTCTGTCGTCGATGACCGGTCGCGCGCTGGACCGGTTGCCGCTCCGTGGTGGGCAGTACCTGAACTGGCGGTTCCTCACCCCAGGCCTGTGGGCCTCCGCGCACCCGTGGTCGATCTCGGCCACCCCCGACGGGCACCACCTGCGCATCACCGTCGCCACGAACCTTGGCGACCACTCCGCCCGGCTCACTCGGATGCGACCGGGAACAGCAGTGCTCATCGAGGGACCCTACGGCGCGTTCACCTCCGAGCGTCGCACCCGGCGACGCGTCCTGATGCTGGCGGCCGGCATCGGCGTCACACCGGTCCGCTCCCTCCTTCAGGAGCTGGTGACCGGTCCCGACCACTCGCCCGGGCACATCACGGTCCTGCTGCGGGTCCCGGGACCACACCCCGCCCCGCTGCAGGACGAGATCGAGCAGCTGCAGCAGACCCACGGGTTCAGGCTCTGGGTCGCGGCCGGCCCCCGAGCGCCCGGGTCGTGGCTGCCCGCAACTGCGAACCGCGGCAGCGACGCCAAAGAACTGCAGGCGCTGGTCCCCGATGTCCGCGAGCACGACGTGTACCTCTGTGGGCCCCCCGCCTGGACCGACCTGGTCAGACGATCACTGCGCCACGTCGGGGTCCCCTCCGAACAGGTCCACGACGAACGGTTCTCCTGGTGAGGGTCCCGGCTGCGGTCGCGACGACGTTCGCCTCCCTCGCACTCCTCAGCACCGCGTGGCACCTCGGCGTGACCCCCGCGGTCGTCACCACCCCGACCCCGACCGGGACAGTCGTCCACTCCACTCCCTACGCCACCGGGCCGGGCACTCCCGGCCCCACGCCCACCGACCCGCCACCAGGCGGCAGGGAACCCTCCACCCCGCCTCCCCTACGCACACCACCGCCCCTGATAACGGTCGACGGAGCTGTCGTGGCCACCCGGTACGGCGACGTCCAGGTGCAGGTGACCATCCAGAACGGCCAGCTGACAGACGTCGTCGCGCTCCAGCTGACCGACGTCGACGGCACGTCGCGGCGAATCAGCGCTGGCGCAGCACCGGTGCTGCGCCAGGAGGCGCTCGACGTCCAGTCCGCGCAGATCGACTCCGTGAGCAGCGCGACCTACACCAGCGAGGCCTACGCGCAGTCGCTGCAGTCGGCCCTGGACGCCGCTGGTGCTCGGTAGACACGTCGCCGACACCATCTCCTCGGACCGAGCCCGAGCTGGTCCGAGGTGAGGCAGTGGCACACGTAGCCCTTCAGCACAGGGGGTCTCGAACGGCCGACTGAGCCGGCCGCTCCGCGCAGGTCGATGTCCTCGGCGTCCTCGACGGACACCGAGAAGTCACGGTTGTTCACGTAGGTGACGAAGAACGCTCCCGCGGGCTGGGTCACGTCGTAGACCATGATGCCGCCGATGCGCTCCAGGCCGATGAACGCAGGTCCGGGCGTCAATCTCGCCGAGCACGACGCCCTCGGGCTCGGGGCCCTTGTCCTCGGAGCGGCCCTCGAGGTTGCTTTCGGAGTGGTTGGAGTTGAAGAAGTCTGGGACCGTCTCGGCGATGATCTCCTCGAACTGCGAGCCGGAGTCGAAGACGAGGGTGCCGTCACCGTCGACGATCGAGAAGCCGCGGGTCCCGTAGGTGAACAGCTCGGTGTAACAACCGGCCTGCTCGTCGAGGCCCTGAGCCAGGGTGATGTTGAGGCGACCGAGGTTCTCGTCGGCCTGCAGCTGCTCCACGGTCAGGCCCGCCTCGTCAGCGACGGCTCCGCAGAGGGGCGGTATGCCGTCCTGACCCAGGTCCTTGACGCGCGACTCCTCGGAGTAGGCGCCGTAGTCGCGGCGTCGCCCTCGTTGGCGATAACGATGTAGTCGGTGCCGCGCACCTGGTCGGAGTCGATGGCATCGGGCAGGCGGAAACCCTGGACCGGCCAGGTCCCGAGGAGGATCCCGCCGTCGCGGTCGGAGGGGTCGAAGGCGACCTGCCTACGGTCCACCGTCCCCAACGGCAGGAGATCGGTCACGGTCGCGGTCCGGACGTCCAGGACGGCCAGCGCGTTGGCCTCCTGCAGGGACACCCAGGCGGTGCGACCGTGGTCGGCGACGGTGACGTACTCCGGCTCAAGGTTCTCCGAGACGGGGAAGGCGGGGATGGCGGTGCCGGCGTCCTCGCGCCCACCGAAGACGCGCACGCCCTCGGGCAGGTCGCCCCCTCGAAGGCACGGAAGTCGGCGGTGGCCACCGCGTCCTGCGTGATCGCGGCTGTCCCGTGCTGGGCCGAGCGGCCGCGGTCGGTCAGCTGCTGGGGCAGCCTGACCACGGAGACCGAGCCCTCCGGGTCGAGGCTGTAGTCGTCCGTCGGTTCGCCCTCGTTCGCGACGAGGGCGCGGTCGCCTCGGGGAGTCAGGGCGACCATGTCGGGCAAGGGTCCGACGCGGTACGCGCCGAGGACCACCGGCTGCTGCGGTCGCACATCAACGACGAGCAGCCAGCCGTCGTCGGTCTTCTGCGGCGCCTCGAGGGCCACCACCGCGAGCCCGTCGGCACGGAGGGGCCAGCGATCTGCAACGACCACCTCAACGTCGAGGACCACAAGCAGTGGGGGACCGGCGACCACGGCGGCGTCCGGGTGCACTTCCGGCACGATCCCGCCTGAGAACGGCCAGCAGGCAGCCACGCGACCCGCTCCCAGGTGGTGGCCACCGGGCGGAAGGACGACCACGAGGAGAGCATGCATGGTCCCGGCCAGGCGCTGAGGAGCGCGGGCGCACAATCTGCAGGTCGCAACTGCCCTCCGAGCTCGTGACCAGCCAGCATGCCCGTCGCGTGACCCGCGCCAGTGCAGCGCCTGGCTCCGTCCCGGTGGCCGCGTGGTGGCCAAGGACACCACGTCGAGGTAGACCCTTGACCGAACCAAAGCCGCGTCAGGGGCCTGACCAGCACAAACATGGAGTGGGCCCCGTGGGACTCGAACCCACAACCTACGGATTAAAAGTCCGCAGCTCTAACCATTGAGCTAGAGGCCCAGCGCGGGGCGCGCATCGTGCCCAACCATCGCCGGGCGACGCTCCTCGCCGCAGCCACAAACCCTACGCCAGGGACAGCCCGGGGACGGCCTGCTCCTCCCGCATGTCAGGCCAGGCGCATGCTCGGGGACGCGGCCGTAGCGTCCTCGCCGATCTCCTCGGCTCGCATCACGGCCGCGACCCTGTTGGTGACCCCGAGGCGGGTGTAGACGTGCTCGAGGTGGGTCCGGACCGTGCCCTCGGAGATGCCGAGACGTCGGGCGATCTGAGCGTTGGTGTGCCCGAGCCGGAGCTGTTCGACGAGCTGGAGCTGCCGTGGGGTGAGCGCCACAGTAGTGCCCGCGCGTTGCCGAGCTCGGCTGCGGTAGATCCGTTCGATGTGCGGCATGAGCAGCAACAGCAGGAACCGGTCGTCCTCGGTGAAGTCGGGACCTTCCTCCCGCACCACCAGCATGCGCAGGGTCCGGCCGTCTCCGTCGGGCAGCACCAGCATCATCTCGGATCCGTCGCAGGCGGTCAGCGGGTGGGCCTTCCGCTGCCCCTTGCTCAGGAAGTCGGAGACCAGCTGCACGTGGTGGTAGGTGCCCGTGCGATCGGGGAAGCTGCAGACGCTGGTCCAGTAGTGCGCCCACCACTGCCGCCGCTCCTCGGGCTCGAAGGAGGCCATGTCGTGGTTCAACCAGTGGCCCTCGTCGACCGCATACCCCTGGTTGAAGTACTGCGTCTGGGCGATGGAGTCGAGGCGGTGGAAGCCGATGCCGTCGCACTGCATGAGCCCGACCAGCTCTTCGACGAGGGCGTCGGGCAGGGCGTAGCCCGGTCCGGGCGTCACGTACGACGAACTCCGTATACCGGCGGTGCGGACCGCGGGCGCGAAGGCTCACGCTTCCCCACAGGTCAGACCATGCGCATGGTGGTGGACGGCGCGCCCGCGTCGTCCCCGAGCTGCTCGGCCCGGATCACCGCCGCGACCCGGTTGGTCACCCCGAGGCGTGCGTAGACGTGCTCGAGGTGGGACCGCACGGTCCCCTCGGAGATGCCGAGACGTCGGGCGATCTGGGCGTTGGTGCGCCCGAGCCGCAGCTGTTCCACGAGCTGGCGCTGCCGGGGGGTGAGCTGCACGGTGGGGCCGACGCGTTGCCGCTCCCGGGTGCGGTACATGCGCTCGATGTGCGGCATGAGGAGCAGCAACAGGAACCGGTCGTCCTCGGTCATTTCCGGCCCGTCGTCACGCCCCACCATCAGGCGCAGGGTCCGGCCCTCGCCGTCGGGCAGCACCAGCATCATCCCGGGACCGTCCTCGGCGGTCAGCGGGTGGGCCTTCCGCTGCTGTGTGGACAACAAGTCGGAGTCCATCTGCACGTGGTGGTAGGTGCCGGTGCGTTCCGGAAAGCTGCAGGTGCTGGTCCAGTAGTTCGCCCACCAGTCCTCGCTCTGTTCGGGGAAGGGCATGCCCTTGATCAGCGACCGTCCCACGTCCACGGCATACCCCTGGCTGAAGTACTGCGTCTGCACGGTGGAGTCGAGGTGGTTGAAACCGATGCTGTCGCACTCGAGCAGCTCGCACAGCTGCTGGAGGAAGGCGTCAGGCAGGGCGTAGCCGGGTCCGTCGACGTGGAGAAGGTCGCGCAGCGCCCGCAAGGTCGGCTCGCTGGACCACTTCCCTCGCACGGCGTCCACCTTCTTCCACAGGGACGACCTCTCCAGTGTGGACCTCTCGGACGCGCACGTCACGCACGACGACCGATGGACCGCTGGCCCGAACCACCGCCCTAGCAGTCTCGCCGCAACGCCGAGTCAGGACGTCGCGCGCAGGATGTCAGGGGTGCTGTCCGGACAACAGTGTCCAAAGTCCTGACGCGTCAGGACCCAAGTCCTATGCGGCGGATGCCGTTCGGCCCTGCCTGCCCGGGCCCGGCCCTCCCTACGTTGGGAGGGACGAGAGACCGCACAACGGGGGCCCCGGATGAGCTTGCCCGCCGATCTCACGCCACGGGAGCAGCGTCGAAGTCGACGCGGAAACGGAGTGGTCATGAGAACCCGACGTCGAGGTGCCAGAGTGCTTGCTGCTGTCGCAGCCGCTCTGCTGGTCCTGCCTTCAGCCGCACTCGCCCAAGGCGGAGGCGGCGGTGGCGGAGGCGGCGGAGGCGGAGGCGGCGGTGGCACCGGAGACCTCTACGCCGACCTGGTCGTCAACCTGCGAGACGTGGACGGCACCCCGATCCTCACCAGCTTCGAGGTGCCCGGCGAGGTGGAGGGGACGCTGACGAACGAGTACTGCGTGCAGCCCATCTCGTATGCCGAGATCCCGGGCATCGAGTCGTCCACCACGAACCCCGTGGACGGGCGAGAGGTCTGGCTGGTCCCGTTGATGGGTGAGCTCGACGAGCTCCCCACCGACGTGGAGGAGGTCGAGGTGTGCGACCCGCAGCTGGAGTATGCAGCCTTCGTCTCGGAGGTGGAGCTGGAGCGGCTCAACCTGGTGCGGACGTCGCCTGACGTCATTGCCAGCAAGCTCGCCGTCGTCAACGCGCGGCTGGCTGCCGCCGGCGCTATCACGCTCGACGGTGCCGGGCGCATCACCACGGACGGGACACCGATCGACGCGTCCCCCGAGCACGCCGCGATCTACCAGACCCTGATGCGGGACGGCACCCTGGCCGGGTTGGCCGACCGGACCGACGAGAACGTCGAGCCCGGACCTCCTGCGCAGGTCAGTGTGTTCGACGCCTGGAAGCTGGCTGCCGCCTCCATGGGCACCGCCTCAGGCAAGGAGGTGCCGATCACCGTTGACACGGTGCAGTACTACCACCGCATCATCCCGTTCCCGGCAACCGGCTACAGCCCGCCGGCGGACTGGCCGATGTCGTTCCTGCAGTCGGCCGACCCCGACGACACCGACGCGGTGCCCGCGCCGGCGGAGCAGTTCGTCGACTTCAGCGACTTCCGCTACACCCGCTCCGACTTCTTCAAGGGCAGCGTGACCTGGCTGGACGTCCCGACGTTGACGTGGAAGGTCAGCCGGATCCTGGACGTGGTGGACTTCCAGAACCTCACCGCGATGGAGGACATCGACGACGTCGAGCTCACCGGGGTGCTGGGTTATGCCCAGCTCGCCGACGACGTCCGCTCGGTGATCCTGTACTACCACGCGAACGAGGTCATCGAGGGCTTCTACTTCGACGTCATCGGTGAGGACACGACCGAGGACCAGCTCGCGAACCTCGAGGCCCAGGGGACCGTGATCCGGACCGGCGGCCAGGACCGCTACGACACCGCGATCCTGCTGTCACAGCAGCGGTTCGCGGACGACTCCGCCGGTGCTGCAGTCATCGTGCGCGGGGACGAGTTCCCCGACGGGCTGGCGGCTGTGCCCCTGGCGAAGAAGCTGGACGCTCCGCTGCTCCTCACCAGCACCATCCACAACGGCAAGGTGCTGGACGAGGTGGAACGGGTGCTGCCCGACGGCGGCAAGGTCGTCCTGGTCGGTGGGACGTCCGGGCTTCCCGAGTCGATCGAGGCCGCCTACGTGGGCGCAGGTTTCGAGGTCTCGCGCTACTCGGGCCCCGACCGCTACGCCACGGCCGTGGAGGTCGCCGAGGCCATCGGTGCCATGGGCGCCCCCGCGTCCATCATGCTGGCCACCGGGGTCAACTTCCCCGACGCTCTGGCCGGCGGACCGGCGGCAGCGCGCATGAACGGCGTCATCATCCTGACCAAGGACGGCGTCCTGCCGGCGGTGTCGGCGGCCTACCTGGCGTCTCACGAGGTCTCGACCTTCGCTCTGGGTGGGCCGGCAGCAGCCGCCGACCCCACCGCACAGGCGATCGTCGGAGCCAACCGGTTCGACACGGCGGCGAGGGTCGCCACGGAGTTCTTCGAGTTCCCGTTCGGGGTCGGTGTGGCCTCGGGAGCGAACTTCCCGGACGCCCTCTCCGGAGGTGCTGACGCAGCGGCGCAGGACTGGCCGATGCTGCTCACCTACCAGGACTCGCTGAGCGCCTACACCGCGGCCTACATCAGCGACCACGACTCGGTGGTCACGGTGGACGTCTACGGCGGGCTCGGGGTCATCTCCGATGCTGTGGCCGACGCGTTGGCGGCCGCGATGCGCTGACGCTCGCAGCGGGGACCGGTGCCCCGGGGACCGACGTCCCCGGGGCACCCCGGTGTCCGCACACCGGGGCACTCCGGTGTGGGCCGCCTCCGCTGCGCTGGTCAGCAGAGGCGAGCCCTGGCAGCATCGAGGGCATGAAGATCTCCAAGGACCAGGTCCTCGACTTCCTGCGCACCCGCGGCGACACCGAGAGGGCGGCACAGGCCGAGGCCGAGCTGCCGGACACGCTCGACAGTGTCGAGGACGCCGGGACCCTCGCGACCTACGGGGTGGAGGTCGACGACGTGGCCGGCAGTCTGCCGGGAGCTCCTGGGCCCGAGAAGGACGTCCCTCGGCTGGGCGAGAACCGGGGCTGAGCCCCCCTGCGGCTCAGCCCTGGCTGGACACGTCGACCACCAGGCGCACCGGGTCGGTCAGCGTGAAGACCCTGTAGTCGCGCTGTCGGTCCTCGACACCGATCCACGCGAGCGCGACGCCTTCGAAGGTGCCCTCCAGCCGTGCCTCCTTGACGGCCTCGTCCTCGTCCGGCTCGTAGGTGCCGGGGCCCCCAGGCACCGCCTCACCCGGCTCGGGGAGCCGGACGCCCTCCATCCGCACCTGGAGGATGGCGTCGCCGTCGATCTCCACGACGTTGCCGCTGCCGTCCTGCACAGCCTGAGGGACATACTCCACCCGGTAGCCGGGCACGACGTCGCCGTCGAAGTCGAAGACCACCCGGTCGTAGCCGGGGTGCTCACCGAAGCGGACGGTGGTGGGCAACGGCCCGTCGGTGCCTCCGGCGAAGGCCGCCTCCGCGACCCCTTGACCCATCGGGGGCAGGTCTGCCTCGTCGACACCCGGTTCGGCCGGACCGGCGGTGCTCGTCGCGGTGCTCGTGCCCGTCGCGTCCGGCGACGTCGCCGAGCTGTCGTCGTCGGAGGAGGTCGCCGGCTCCGTCGGCTCGGGCGTCACCGTCTCGGTGACCGTGACGGTGGCCGCGCCCGTCGGCTCCGAGACGGCCGGGTCGTCGTCATCGCTGCACGCGGCCAGCCCGAACAGCAGGACGAGCGCAGCAGCCCCTGCGAGGCTGCGTGAACCGGTCATGGCGGCTCCTCCTTCTCCTCCTACCGAAGGTAGTCCAGCCCCGCCTCCACGGCTACCCCCTCATCGCACCACTTCGAGTCGCGCGCAGGCGAAGTCCCCGTTGCGGGCAACCTCGAGCAGGGACAGCTCCAGCCGGCGGGGGAGCAGCGGCGCCCCTGCGCCGAGCATCACCGGGGCGTAGGAGACCCAGACCTCGTCGAGCAACCCGGCATCGGCGAACTGTCCGGCAAGGTCGCCACCGCCCACCACCCACAGGTCACGGCCCTGGGCTGCCTCGGCCATCGCAGCGTGCACCTGCGGCACCGGGTCGGCCGTGAAGTGCACCTCGCCGTCGACCCGGGGCAGGTCGCGGTGGGTCATCACCCAGCAGGGCACGTCGTAGGCCCAGGCCCCACCTTCGTGCCGGTGGACCCACTCGTAGGTCGTGGCGCCCATCACCAGCGCCCCGATGCCGGAGATGAAGCTCGGGTAGGACATCGGACCGGCGTCGTCGATGTCCCGGGTGAGCAGCCACGACAGGGAGTGGTCGGGGTCGGCGATGAAGCCGTCCAGGCTGGAGGCGGTGTAGTAGTGCGTCCGCATGACATGAAGTCTGTCCCTGCGGGGCACGGAGTGCCACCGCTGGTCCTGCAATGATGAGCGGGTGCCTCGGGTCACTCGGCGGCGGGTTGCCGCGCTGTGCTGGGCCAGTGGCCTGCAGTATTTCGCGGCCGAGGTGGTGACGGCATCGGCATGGCGTGACCCGCCCTACGACTGGGCCCGCCACTACGTCAGCGACCTGGGGTCGCGCACCTCCGGCTACAACGAGGGCCGACACGTCCACTCCCCGAGAGCCGCGCTCATGAACGCCAGCTTCGTCACCCTGGGCGTGCTGACGACCGCCGGTGCCGTCCTCTTCTCCCCGCATGTGCCCGACACCCGGTGGCGCCGGGCCGCGCTCGCCGTCGCCGGGGTGCACGGGGTGGGCGTCGCGGTCGTCGGGCTGCAGCCCACGGAGCCGGGGGTCAGCCGCCGCGGCCGGGCCCTGCACTACTGGGGTGCGCTGGGGGCGATCGGAGGCGGCAACCTCATGCTGCTCGTGGCCTCGGTGGGCCTGGCACGGCACCGCCCCGGCCATTCCGCGGTGACCGGGGTGCTCGGCCTGGTCTCGACGGCGGCCAGCGCGGCCATGGTGTTCACACCGGTGACCCGCCCCGGCATCGTCGAGCGAGTCGCGGGGTGGCCGGTCACCGTGTGGACCACCGCCACAGGGGTGGTGCTGCTGCTCGAGGACCTCGCGCAGGAGGCGGTCGAGCTGGTCATCGACGGCTGAGGGGGTCAGCCCTCGCGCAGCACCGCCAGGAGCGCCTCGGCGTAGGCGCACTCGGCGTCGGGGTGGTCGAACTGCCGGCGCGCGCCGTCCAGGGTGACCACCACGACATACCGACCACTGGTGCGCGCCATGCCGGCGAACGTCTCACCGAGCACGGCACGCATCTGGTCCTCGCGAGGCAGCCACAGGGTCTCCTCCAGGTCGACGGCGTCGAGGGCCCACTCGGCCACACCGTTGAAGCCGATGACCGAACCGCCGACGAACTGGTGCACCTCGACTGTCATGTCGGCGAGGTAGAAGACGTCCTCGACGGGATGCCCGTGCGCGATCACCACGAAGCGGTCGCCCGGCATGGGCGACCAGTTCAGGCCGGCGGTGTGCAGGTCTCGGGCGAGCTCGACGGTGATCATCGTCCTATTGTCCCGGCCGCCGGGGTGACGCCGCAGGTGGGGCGGGTGGCGGCATACTCAGGTGCATGGCGGAGCAGTCGGTGGGTGTCCGGTGAGAGCGGTCCGCTACGAGGCGTATGGCGTGATGCCGCAGCTCGTCGACATGCCCGCCCCGGTGTGCCCGGAGGCGGGGGTGCTGGTCTCCGTGGCGGCCACCGGGGTGTGCCGGTCCGACTGGCACGCGTGGCGGGGGCACGACCCGGTGCCGCTGCCGATGGTCCCCGGCCACGAGCTGGCCGGCACCGTCGCGCAGGTCGGGCCGCGGGTGACCCGCTGGCGGGTGGGCGACCGGGTCACCGTCCCCTTCGTCGTCGGATGCGGGGTGTGCCCGTGGTGCCGGGCAGGTGAGGCGCAGGTGTGCCCGGACCAGCAGCAGCCGGGCTTCACCGGCCCGGGGTCGTTCGCCGACCTGGTGGCGATCGGGGCCGCGGACACCAACCTCGTCGCCGTGCCCACAGGGGTCGACATGGTGACCGCCGCGTCCCTGGGGTGCCGGTTCGCGACGGCATACCGCGCCCTGGTCGTGCACGGCCAGGTGCGCCGCGGTCAGTGGCTGGCCGTGCACGGGTGCGGCGGGGTGGGCCTGTCCGCGGTGCACATCGGCGCCGCGCTGGGTGCACGCGTCGTCGCCGTCGACGTCTCGGCGGGCGCGCTGGAGCATGCCGCTGCCCTCGGGGCCGAGGTGCTCGTCGACGCCTCCGCCGTCGACCCGGTCGCCACCGTGCAGGACCTCGGCGGGGCCCACGTCTCGCTGGACGCGCTGGGGTCGGAGCAGACGGCCGTGGCCTCCCTCAGGTGCCTGCGGCGCCGCGGGCGGCACGTGCAGGTGGGGCTGCTGCTGGGGGAGCGGTCCACCCCGCCGCTGCCGATGGACCTGGTGGTCGCGCACGAGCTCGAGATCTACGGGTCGCACGGCATGCCGGCCGCCGACTACGCCGGGATGCTCGACCTGGTCGCTGCCGGCACGCTGCGACCGGAGCTGCTGGTGGGCCGAGTGGTCGGGCTGGCCGAGGCCGGTGCGGCCCTGGTGGCCATGGACGGAGAGCCCACGACCGCCGGGATGACGGTCGTCCGCGTGTGACCCCACCAGCAGGTGTGCCTGTCGGTGGCCGGTGCCATAGTGGCTCGCATGAGCACGATGACCGGTGAGGACGAGGCGCGCGCCGAGCTGCTGCACTACCTGCAGTCCGCGCGGGAGGCGATGCTGTGGAAGCTCGAAGGGCTGTCCGACTACGACGTGCGGCGGCCGCTGACACCCACCGGCACCAACCTGCTCGGGCTGGTCAAGCACCTGGCGGGGGTGGAGCTCGGCTACTTCGGTGAGTGTCTCGGCCGACCCCATGGCCTGGACCTGGACTGGTATGCCGAGGACGCGGAGGACAACGCAGACATGTGGGCGACCGCCCAGGAGTCACGGGAGGAGGTCGTCGGCCTCTACCGCGCGGCCTGGGCGCACGCCGACGAGTCGCTTCGCGCGCTCGGTCTTGACGACGTCGGGCACGTGCCGTGGTGGGGGGAGCGGTCGCACCCGAGCGTCCGGCTGCTGCTGCTGCACGTCGTGGCCGAGACCAACCGGCACGCCGGGCACGCCGACATCCTGCGCGAGCTCATCGACGGGCAGGCCGGCCACCGGGCCTCGGTGTCCAACCTGCCGGAGCACGACGACCAGTGGTGGCTCGACTACCGCGCCCGGGTGGAGACGGCCGCTCGGGAGGCGAGCGAGGTATCAGGCACGCCCCCGGTGGCTCTGGGTTGACAACACCAGCCGAGCGCCAAGGGGGCTCCCATGAGCATCGACGTCCAGCAACCTCGTCCCTACGACATCGTCGGCAGCACCGTGCAGGTCGCCGGAGTCGCCGGGGAGGCCTTCGAGGCCTCGTTCAGCTATCGCATCAGTGAAGGACACGACGAGGTGACCGGTCACTTCATGGCCGGCGACGGCGTGGGCGGGCACGGCCAGTTCCAGGTCGCCGTCGACGTGTCCGGTGCCGCCTACACGCGGGAGCGGGTGTTCGTCGAGGTGTTCCACGTCTCGCCCAAGGACGGCGCGGAGCTGGACAAGGTCATCGTGCCGGTGCTCCTCGGGTCGCTCCTCACCCCCGGCTACACGGCATACCTGGAGCACGAGGTCCAGGCGGGTGAGACGCTGTGGGGTCTGGCCCAGCGCTACTACGGCAACGGCAACCTCTACCACCGCCTGGTCGCCGCCAACCCGCTGACGATCACCAACCCCAACGTCATCGCCGTCGGGGACGTGGTGCGGGTGCCGCAGGGAGCCTGACAGCCCAGGTGCGGCAGCCCGCCCGGGCAGGGCACGGCATACGCGATGATGGGCGTGATGCCCACTCTCGACGCCCTCATCCCTGCCGGACCCGCCGACCCCGACGCGCTCTACGAGGTCTTCAGCACCTGGGCGCAGGAGCGCGGGACCACCCTCTACCCCCACCAGGACGAGGCGATCATCGAGCTGCTCGGCGGAGCCCACGTGATCCTGTCCACCCCCACCGGCTCCGGCAAGAGCCTGGTCGCCACCGCGGCACACTTCCAGGCGCTCGCCGAGGACCGGGTGTCCTTCTACACCGCACCGATCAAGGCCCTGGTCAGCGAGAAGTTCTTCACGCTGTGCCAGATCTTCGGGGCGGACAACGTGGGCATGGTCACCGGGGACGCCTCGGTCAACGCCGACGCCCCCATCATCTGCTGCACGGCTGAGATCCTGGCCAACATCGCGCTGCGCGAAGGCGACCGCGCCGACGTCGGCCTGGTGGTCATGGACGAGTTCCACTTCTACTCCGAGCCCGACCGCGGCTGGGCCTGGCAGGTGCCGCTGCTGGCCCTGCCGCAGGCGCAGTTCCTGCTCATGTCGGCCACGCTCGGCGACGTCTCCGGGTTCACCGAGGACCTCACCCGGCGCACCGGCCGCCCGACGGCGGTGGTCGCCGGCACCGAGCGCCCGGTGCCGCTGTCGTTCAGCTGGGCGATGACGCCCATCACCGAGACGATCACCGAGCTGCTGGAGACCCACCAGGCGCCGGTCTACATCGTCCACTTCACCCAGAAGGACGCCCTGGAGCGCGCCCAGTCGCTGATGTCGCTCAAGATCGCCACCCGTGCCGAGAAGGACGCGATCGCCGAGCGGATGGGGGCCTTCCGGTTCACCGCCGGCTTCGGCAGGACGCTGAGCAAGCTGGTGCGCAACGGCATCGGCGTGCACCACGCCGGCATGCTGCCGAAGTATCGCCGGCTCGTCGAGCAGCTCGCCCAGGACGGCCTGCTGAAGGTCATCTGCGGCACCGACACCCTCGGCGTGGGCATCAACGTGCCGATCCGCACGGTGCTGTTCACCGGGCTGACCAAGTTTGACGGGACCCGGCAGCGCATCCTGCGGGCGCGGGAGTTCCACCAGATCGCCGGCCGGGCGGGCCGGGCAGGCTACGACACGAGCGGGTATGTCGTGGTGCAGGCCCCGGAGCACATGGTCGAGAACGCGCGGGCTCTGGCCAAGGCCGGTGACGACCCCAAGAAGCTGCGCAAGGTGCAGCGCAAAAAGGCCCCCGACGGCTTCGTGAGCTGGACCGAGGAGACCTATGACAAGCTCGTCAACGCCGAGCCCGAGCAGCTGCTCTCGCGGATGCGGGTCGACCATTCGATGATCCTCAACGTGGTGGCCCGCCGCGGCGACCCCTTCGCCCACCTGCGCGACCTGGTGCGCGACAACCACGAGGACCCTCGACAGCAGACCCGGCTGGCCCGGCGGGCGATCGAGCTGTCCCGCTCGCTGCTGGACTCCGGGGTGCTCCAGCGGCTGCCGGAGCCCGAGGAGTCAGGCCGGCGGGTGGTGATGACACCGGAGGTCCAGGACAACTTTGCGCTCAACCAGCCGCTGGCGCCCTTCGCCCTGGCCGCGATGGACCTGCTCGACCCCGACGAGCCGACCTACCACCTCGACGTCGTGTCGGTGGTCGAGGCCGTGCTCGACGACCCGCGGCAGGTGCTCTACGCCCAGCGGTCCAAGGCCAAGGGTGAGGCCGTCGCGCAGATGAAGGCCGACGGCCTGGACTACGACGAGCGCATGGCGGTGCTCGACGAGATCACCTGGCCCCGGCCGCTCGCCGAGCTGCTGGAGGCGGCGCTGCTGACCTACCGGCAGACCCACCCGTGGGTGCATGAGGACGCCCTGAGCCCGAAGTCGGTCGTGCGCGACATGTACGAGCGGGCGATGAGCTTCACCGAGTTCGTCGGCTTCTACCAGCTGGCCCGCTCCGAGGGTGTCGTCCTGCGCTATCTCACCGACTGCTACCGCACGCTGCGGCAGACCGTGCCGGCATCGGCCCACTCCGAGGCGTTCGACGACCTGGTGCACTGGCTCGGCGAGACCATCCGGCAGACCGACTCCTCGCTGCTGGAGGAGTGGGAGGCGCTGACCGACCCGGAGTCGGTGGCCGCGGCGGTCGCCCGGGCCGCCGAGGGTGTGCCGATCGCCCCCGCGCGGCCGATCACCGGCAACGAGCGTGCCTTCCGGGTGATGGTGCGCAACGCGATGTTCCGTCGCGTCGAGCTCGCGGCGCGTGACGAGTGGCGGACCCTCGGTGAGCTGGAGGCTGCGGTGGCTGCGCTGCCGGAGGCCCCGCTCGAGGTGCGGATGGGCCCCGACGACTGGGACGCGGCGCTGGCGGCCTACTACGACGAGCACGACGAGATCGGGCTCGGGCCGGACGCCCGAGGCCCGCAGCTGCTCTCCATCACACCGCACGGGCGGATATGGCGGGTGCGCCAGACCTTGCTCGACCCGGCCGGCGACCGGGACTGGGTCATCGAGGCCGAGTGCGACCTGGACGCCTCCGACGAGGTCGGTGAGCCGGTGCTGCTGGCCGTGGCCATGCGCCGCCTCTGACGGGCCGGTCTGGCGAGGCCTCCAGAGGGACACACGAGGTCAGAGCGTGCATTCGGACGAGCACAACGGGCATACCTGGGCTCGTCGTCCGAGTGGACACCGCCTTGTGCCCGTCTGAATGCGCGACGAGCAGCCTGGCCTCACCCTCCGCGGGACCGGCACCCGGGGCCGGTGGCGTAGGTTGCTGCCACCTGTCCGCACCATCCGGGAGCTGCCATGTCTCGTCCTCTGTCCCTGGCCGTCGGCCTCCCGCTGCTCCTGCTGCTCGCCGGCTGCAGCCAGCTCGCGCCGTCACCCGAGGTCGGGGCGTGCCTGCAGGCGGAGTCGGTCACCGGGGGTGAGGTGGAGGAGATCCCCACCGTCGACTGCTCCGAGGCCCACGACGCGCAGGTGGTGGCGAGCTTCCAGGCGCGGGACGGTGCCTACCCCGACGATGCCGAGTGGGAGCAGATCGTCGTCGACGGCTGCCTGGCCGGGTTCGAGGAGTTCGTGGGGGTGTCCTTTGAGGAGTCGGCGCTGGAGCTGCAGGACCTCACGCCCGTGGAGGAGGGCTGGGAGGCCGGCGACCGGGAGGTCATCTGTGTGGCGTTCCTGTCCGACGGGTCGCAGACGACCGAGAGCTTCGAGGGCTCGGGTCTGTGACCCCGGCCCCACCTCGGGGCAGGACCAGGGTGAGGACGAGGTCAGGCCCTCCCGCGTGCTGCGGAAGGGCCTGACGTGAGGCGGCTGGGGCCGCCCGGGGTTCAGCGGCTGAGTGCGCCGGGGGTCAGCGGCTGGGCAGGGCGTCGGGGTACTGCTCGACCCACGCGTCGATGGCCTCGGACTCCTGACCCTCACCGAACTCGTTGACCACCATGTCCTCGAGCGCGCCGTACTCCTCGTCCGACAGCTCGATCTGACCGATCATCTCGGCGAGCTCGGGGAACTCCGCCGAGAAGCCGTCGGTGCCCAGGAAGTGCAGGCCCTCGGCCTCGCCCAGCGCACCCTCGGGGTCCTCCAGGTCCTTCACGGGGAAGGCGCTGTTGGCCCAGAACGGACGCCACAGCGTGACGACGATCGGCTCCTCGGCGTCGGTGGCCGACTGCAGCTCGGCCAGCATCGCCGTCGTCGAGGAGGTGACCAGCTCGTAGTCGGCGTCGAGGCCGTAGGTCGGGAAGACGCTTTCCTGCGTGGCCCGGGTGAGCCCGGCGCCTGGCTCGATGCCGACGACCCGCCCGTCGAACATGTCGGCGTTGTCGGCGAGCTCGGCGATCGAGTCGATGTCGACATACTCCGGCACGGCCATGGTGAGCTTGGCGTTGGCGTAGTAGGTGCCGAGGTCCTCGATGCGGTCGCCGTACTCCTCCATGTAGGAGGCGTGGGTGACCTCCGGCCAGGCCGAAGGGTAGATGTGCACGTCGCCCTCGGCCAGTCCGGCGTAGAGCGGTGCGGGCTCGCTCAAGGTCTCCATCTCGACCTCGTAGCCCTCCTCGGTCATCAGGTGCTCCAGCAGGTAGGCGGTGCTGAGGCCGTCGGTCCACGAGGGGATGAACCCCAGCGTGACGGTGCCTCCCGCGGCCTCGGTCTCACCGCCCCCCTCGGCGGTGGTGTCGTCGCTGCTCTCGCCGCCGCAGGCGGAGAGGGTGAGGCCCAGGGCGAGGACCCCGGCGAGAGTCGACGTGGTGCGGGTGCGGTGCAGCTTCATGGATTCGTGCCTTTCTTCCTTCTGGGAGCCGCCCGGTGTGGGCGGCCTTGCTCGGACGTGGTGCGGATCCGTCAGGTGGTGGTGCGGGTCAGACCGGGGCGGTCTCGCGCTCCGGGGTGGGGGTCTCGTCCGCGGCCGTGGCGCTGCTCGCGGCGTCGCGGTCGCGCCGGTCGCTGCGGGCGGAGCGCAGCAGGGTGCGCAGGGCGCGGGGGTGGCTGCCGGAGTCGCCGATGGCCGCGGTGAGACGGTCGAGGTAGATCGCCAGGATGACCACGGACAGACCCGCTTCGGCGCCGAGGCCGATGTTGAGCGTGGCGATGGAGGAGACGACCTCCTTGCCCAGGCCGTCGGCCCCGACCAGCCCGGCGATGACGGCCATCGACAGCGACAGCATGATCACCTGGTTGACACCGGCCATGATCGTGGGTGTGGCCAGGGGCAGCTGGATGCCGCGCAGGATCTGGCGGGGCGTGGCGCCGAAGGCCTGGCCCGCCTCCACGGTCTCGGCGTCCACCTGTCGGATGCCCAGCTCGGTGAGCCGCACGCCGGGGGGCAGGGCGAAGATGATGGTGGAGATCAGCCCCGGCACGACGCCGATGCTGAAGAACACCACCGCCGGGATGAGGTAGACGAACGCCGGCATGGTCTGCATGAAGTCCAGGACCGGCTTGACCACGTTGCTCACGGCGCGGTGGCGCGCCGCCAGGATGCCCACCGGGATGGCGACCGCGATGCCGATCAGGGTGGCGATGAGCACCAGCGCGAGGGTGTACATCGCCGGCACCCACATGTCCATGGCCGCGACGAGGGTGAGCGACAGGAGGGCGCCGACGCCGAACTGCCAGGAGCGCAGCCAGGCCCCGAGCAGGGCGAGCAGCACGATGAGGACCAGGGCCGGTGGCGCGAGGAGCAGGTCGGACAGGGCCGTCCACGTGGCGTCGAGGACGTCGCTGACCAGGTCGAAGACCGGGTCGAACGTGGCTTTGAGCCAGTCGATGCCGTTCTCGACCCACTCGCCGACCGAGATGCGGGGGATGGTGGGTGCCGTGCTCATACCAGTGCTCCTTCGGGCTCGGGCTCGACCTGCCGGGCACCGACCGCGGCGAGGAGCGTGACCCGGGGGATGACCCCCAGGCAGCGCCGCCGCTCGTCGAGGACCACGATTGGTGCCCGGTGCCGGGCCGAGTCGTGGAAGAGGTCGGCCAGGGCGGTGTCGGCGTCGGTGAAGGCGATCTGTCCGTCGTGCAGCGGCAGCCGTCCGGTGCCCTCGGTCACCGCCGCGGCGACGTCGTCCTGCCAGAGGATGCCGTGCACGGTGCGGTCACGGTTGAGCACGAGCAGCCACGGCACCTGGTGCTCGCGCATCAACTTGTGAGCAGCCTGCGGCCCCATCTCGGCGCCGAGCACGACCGGCGGCGGCTCCATCACCGAGGAGGCGGTCAGCACCCGGGTGCGGTCGACGTCCTGGACGAACTGGGCGACGTAGTTGTTGACCGGGTCGTTGAGGATCTGCTCGGCGGTGCCGATCTGCTCGATCCGCCCGTCGCGCATCATCGCGATCCGGTCGCCCAGGCGCATCGCCTCGTTGAGGTCGTGGGTGATGAACAGGATGGTCTTGTCCAGGCGTTGCTGCAGCTCGACCAGCTGGTCCTGCATCTCGCGGCGGATCAGGGGGTCGAGCGCACTGAACGCCTCGTCCATGAGCATGATGTCGGTGCCGGCGGCGAGTGCGCGGGCCAGACCCACCCGCTGCTTCATGCCACCGGACAGCTGGCCGGGCATGGAGTCGCCCCAGCCGTCGAGGCCGACCATGGCCAGGGCCTTCTCGGCCTCACGCTCCCGGTCCGCCTTGCTCACGCCCTGCACCATGAGCCCGTATGCCGCGTTCTCACCGACGGTGCGGTGCGGCAGCAGCGCGAAGTGCTGGAAGACCATGCTGATCTTGCGCCGGCGCACGTGGCGCAGCTCCTCGGCGCTCAGCGTGCTGATGTTGTGACCGTCGATCTCGATCGAGCCTGCCGTGGTGTCGAGCAGGCCGTTCACCATCCGGATGAGGGTGGACTTGCCGGACCCGGACAGGCCCATCACCACGAAGATCTCACCGGGGGCCACGTCGAAGCTGGCGTCGATGACGGCCGGGGTGAGGCCGTCCTCGAGGAGGTCGGCACGGGTTGCTCCACCCTGGAGGGCGCGCACCCCGCGCTCAGGTCGTCGGCCGAAGATCTTATACAGCCCGGAGGCCTCGATAGCGGGCACAGTGCTCCTGGGTCGACAGCGGGTTGGCTCCTCGGCCCAGCACTTCCGGACGACCACCTGGGGCGTCCGGCATCGTTGACAACAGGCACCGCAGCTTTCGGCACGGCCGAGGTCAGACTCCCCGACGGTAGCAACTCAAGACGGCAAACCCGACCCTGCGATACAGATCGTTATGGATCTGTGCCCTTCGGGTGGTCGGGCGGCCCGGGCCGACCACGGATGCGGGGCCGCCACCGCTGCCCGAGCAGCGCGCCGGCACCGGCCCCGAGGGTGTTGGCCACGAGGTCGGCCAGCTCCGGTGAACGCTGCGGCAGATAGCGCCACTGCACCAGCTCCACCCCCAGGCTGAGCACCCCGGCGAGCAGGGCCCAGTGCCACCACTGCGAGCGTGGCACGACGACCATGGCCAGCGCAGCGGCAGGCACTGCCACCAGCACGTTCAGCACGAAGGACAACCGGTCGAAGGGCATCCACGAGTAGGGCACCACGGTCCACAGCCACTCGCCCAGCTGCAGCTGCACTCGGAAGAGCCGCGAGCCCTCCGGCCAGAGCACGAGCACCAGGAGCGCGGCCAGGTAGGCCGCGAGCCCGGCATACGCCCACCACGGCACCCGGCGGGGCGCCGACGACATCAGACGATGCCCTCCAGGTAGGCGCGCACGTCGACCCGCACCGGCATCAGGTAGACGTTGTCCTCGTGGGCGCGGGCGAAGTCGACGGCGCGCCGGGCCAGGGCGCGGTGCCAGGCCAGGCTGGGCTCGAAGTCGGAGGGGAAGACCACCTGGTTGCGCTTGCGCCAGTAGGCGTGCGAGCCGGGTGAGGTCACCGTGGTCACGCCCCACCACATCGGGATGTCCGGGGAGACCAGCCCGGACCAGGTCTGCATCAAGGCGGTGTCGAAGAACGGCTGGGTGAAGAAGCCGACCGCTCCTGCCTCGAGCTTGCGCCGGGCATAGTCGAGCTCCTTGATCATCGCCTGCCGGTAGGGGTCGAGCCCGGCGTAGATGGTCAGGTCGGGCAGCTCCTTGCGCAGCCTGCGGATCGCGTCGACTGTCTGCACGTCGTAGGTGCGCACCGAGAAGTCGGTGGGCGCGTCCCCGGTGACGACGAGCACCTCGGAGATCTCCGCCTCGTCGAGCGCGCGCACCATCGGCAGCGCGGCGTCGGGGTTGAGGTCCTGGGCGCGCAGGTGCGGGATCGCCCGGTATGCCGTGTGCCCGGCGGCGGTGGGCACCTGTCGGGCCAGGGCACACGCGTCCCAGCTGCGCAGCGAGAACTTCATCAGGTCGGGGATGTTGACGGTGTCGACGTCGGGTAGGTGGTCGCGGATGGTCGACACCTCGGCCTGGACGGAGTGCACGCTGCGCGGCACGAGCTCGACCGAGACGCGGGTCGCGGTCCTCGCGGGGGTCTCTGGCTGGGCGGGGGTCACGTGCTCCCTTGTCGTGGTCACGGCGTGTAGGCCAGGTGGGGGGCGAGCCAGCGCTCGGTCTCGGCCACCGACATCCCCTTGCGTGCGGCATAGTCCTCGACCTGGTCGCGACCGATGCGGCCGAGGGCGAAGTAGCGCGACTCCGGGTGTGCCAGGTAGAGCCCCGAGACGGCCGACCCGGGGGTCATCGCGCACGACTCGGTCAGGCCCATGCCGATCTCGTCGGCGCCCAGCAGTTCCAGGAGCAGCCGCTTCTCGGTGTGGTCGGGCTGTGCGGGATAGCCGGGAGCCGGCCGGATGCCGTCGTAGCGTTCGCGGATGAGGTCGGTCACCGGCAGCGCCTCGTCGGGGGCGTAGCCCCAGGCCGTGATGCGCACGTGCCGGTGCAGCCACTCCGCGAAGGCCTCGGCGAGACGGTCGGCCAGCACCTGCACCATGATCGCGGTGTAGTCGTCGTGCTCGGCCCGGTGCCGCGCGGCCAGCTCGTCGGCCCCGTGGATGCACACCGCGAAGCCGCCGACGTGGTCGTCCTGCGGGGCGACGAAGTCGGCGAGCGCGGCATACCCCCCGCCAGGTCGGGTCTTCTGCTGACGCAGGGTGTGCAGCACACGACCGTTGTGCGCTCCGAGTGGGCCCGACACGCCGCGCGGGGAGCGCACATCGGTCGTGGGGAGGTCGAGCACGATGTCGTCACCGCACCGGTGCGCGGGCCACAGCCCGAGCACCCCGCGTGCGGTGAAGAGCTCGCCGGCGACGATCTCGTCGAGCAGCGCCCGGCCCTCGGTGAACAGCTCGCGGGCGTGCGCACCCTGGCCCGGGTCGTCGAGGATGCGGGGGTAGGAGCCACGCATCTCCCAGGCCGTGAAGAACGGTGTCCAGTCGATGACCTCGGCGATCTCGGCCAGCGCCGGCTCGACGACCTGGCGCCCCGGCTGCCGCGGCGCCACCGGCACCGGGTGGGCCACCGCCCGCGAGTCCTGCCGGGCCTGCTCCAGCGGCACCAGCTTGACGGCCCGGTCGGCGTGCCGGCGGCGCAGCTCGTCGTACTGCCCGGCCACCCTGGCCCGCAGGGCGTCCTCACGGCCGAGGGCGTCGGCGACCACCCCGACGGCCCGGCTCGCGTCGATGACGTGCACGGTCGTGCCGTCGTAGGCCGGGTCGATCTTGACGGCGGTGTGCGCGGTGCTCGTGGTGGCGCCCCCGATGAGCAGCGGGGTGCGCAGGCCCCGCCGCTTCATCTCCGCGGCCAGCGACACCATCTCGTCCAGGCTCGGGGTGATCAGCCCGGACACCCCGATGACGTCGGCGCCCCACTCCCGCGCGGTGTCGAGGATGCGCTCGGCCGGCACCATCACCCCGAGGTCGCGCACGTCGTAGCCGTTGCAGGCCAGCACCACGCCCACGATGTTCTTGCCGATGTCGTGCACGTCGCCCTTGACCGTGGCCAGCAGCACCTTGCCCTTGGTGTGCCCCCCGGTCTCGGCCGCGGCGGCCTCCAGGTAGGGGGTGAGGTGGGCGACCGCCTTCTTCATCACCCGGGCCGACTTCACCACCTGGGGCAGGAACATCCTGCCGCTGCCGAACAGGTCACCGACGACGTCCATGCCGGCCATCAGCGGGCCCTCGATGACCGCCAGTGGCGAGCCCAGCTCCTGGTAGGCCTCCTCGGCGTCCTCGACGACGTGGTCGCTGATGCCGTGCACCAGGGCGTGCCGCAGCCGCTCGCTGACCGGCGCCTCACGCCATACCGCTGCCTGGCCGGGGGCGGCGTCGCGGGTGACGCCCTTGTAGGACTCGGCCAGCTCGATGAGCCGGTCGGTCGCGTCGGGCCGCCGCATCAGGATGACGTCCTCCACGGCCTCACGCAGGCCGGGCTCGATGTCCTCGTAGACGCCGAGCATGCCGGCGTTGACGATGCCCATGTCGAGCCCGGCACGGATCGCGTGGAACAGGAAGACCGTGTGCATCGCCTCGCGCACCACGTTGTTGCCGCGGAACGAGAACGACACGTTGGAGATGCCGCCGCTGACCAGGGCCCCCGGCAGGTGGCCCTTGACCCAGGCCGTGGCCTCGACGAAGTCGAGCGCGTAACGGTCGTGCTCGCTCATGCCGGTCGCGACGGTGAGCACGTTGGGGTCGAAGATGATGTCGTGTGCGGGGAAGCCCACCCGCTCGGTGAGCAGGTCGTAGGCGCGTCGGCAGATCTCCTTGCGTCGGGCGAGGTCGTCGGCCTGACCCTGCTCGTCGAAGGCCATCACCACGACAGCGGCGCCGTAGCGGCGGACGACCGAGGCTCGCTCGACGAACGCCTCCTCGCCGTCCTTGAGCGAGAGCGAGTTGACGATCCCCTTGCCCTGCAGGCACTGCAGCCCGGCCTCGAGCACCTCCCAGCGCGAGGAGTCGACCATCACCGGCACCCGGGCGATGTCGGGCTCGGCCGCGAGCAGGTTGAGCAGGTGGGTCATCGTCTCGGGGCCGTCGAGCATGCCCTCGTCGACGTTGACGTCGATGATCTGCGCTCCCGCCTCGACCTGCTGCCGGGCGATCTGCACCGCGCCGTCCCAGTCACCCTCGGTCACGGCCCGCTTGAACTTCGGCGACCCGGTCACGTTGGTGCGCTCCCCGACGTTGACGAAGTTGGTGTCCGGTGTGAGCGTGAAGGCCTCCAGCCCGCTTGCCCTCAGGTATGCCGGGCGCCGGCCGGGCACACGGGGGCGCAGGTCCGCGACGGCCTCGGCGATGGCGCTGATGTGCTCGGGCGTCGTGCCGCAGCACCCCCCGACCACGTTGACCAGCCCCTGCTCGGCGAAGTCGGCCAGCGTGGCGGCCATCTGCTCGGGGGTCTCGTCGTAGCCGCCGAAGGCGTTCGGCAGCCCCGCGTTGGGGTGCACCGAGACGAGGGCGTCCGAGGCCGCTGCGATGTCGCGCAGGTGGGGTCGCATGGCCTCGGGCCCGAGCGCACAGTTGAGCCCGACACTGAAGAGGTCGACATGCTCGGTGGAGATCGCGAACGCCTCCGGGGTCTGCCCCGACAGGGTGCGCCCGGACGCGTCGGTGACGGTGCCGGACAGCATCACCGGCACGTGCTGGCCCAGCTCGGCCAGCACCTCCGAGATGGCGTGCAGCGCGGCCTTGGCGTTCAGGGTGTCGAAGACCGTCTCCACCAGCAGCAGGTCGGCCCCGCCCTGCATGAGGCCGCGCGCCTGCTCGGCATACGCCTGGCGCAGCTCGGCGTAGGTGACGGCGCGAAACTCGGGCCGCTCGACGTCCGGGGACATCGAGGCCGTGCGGTTGGTGGGGCCGATGGCACCGGCCACGAACCGCGGCCGGCCGTCCGCGGCCTCGCACTCGTCGGCCACCTCGCGGGCGATCCGCGCCGCCGCCCGGTTGAGGTCGCCGCACCAGCTCCTCGGTGCCGTAGTCGGCCTGGGCGATCCTCGTCGAGGAGAAGGTGTTGGTGCTCGTGATGTCGGCGCCGGCCGCGAAGTAGGCGCGGTGCACGTCGGCGATGACGTCGGGCCGGGTCAGCTGCAGCAGGTCGAAGTTGCCGCGCAGCCGGTGCTCGTTGCCGGCCCAGCCGGGCAGCCGGAAGTCGTCCTCGGTGAGCTCGACCTGCTGCAGCATGGAGCCCCAGGCGCCGTCGAGCACGATGATGCGCTCGGCGGCCAGGGCGCGCAGGGCTGCGGTCCGCTCAGGAGTGGTCACGCACCGAGGATAGTTCGGCCGTGGCGCATGCCCGAACCACTCATGCCGCAGAACCTGCTTTGCCACCGGCGAACCGGACCTGAGCGCTGGCGGATGAGCCGCGAACACCCACGCGACCACGAAGGTTGGCACAATGGCGCGCGTGACTGATGCCACACGCAACGCCCGCCCGCTCAGCTCCACCTACCGGCTGCAGCTGCATGCCGGCCACACCTTCGACCACGCCGCCGAGGTCGTGCCCTACCTGGCCGACCTGGGTGTGAGCCACGTCTACCTGTCGCCGATCCTGACCGCGGTGCCGGGGTCCGTGCACGGCTACGACGTGCTCGACCACACCCGGGTCAACCCCGAGCTCGGCGGCCGGGAGGGGCTGCTGCGCCTGGCGGCCGCGTGTCGCCGGCACGGGCTGGGTCTGGTCGTCGACATCGTGCCCAACCACATGGCGCTGGTGGCCCCGCTGTGGCGCAACGCCCCGGTGTGGGAGGTGCTGCGGGACGGGAGGTCCGCGGCCCGGGCGCACTGGTTCGACGTCGACTGGGACGCGCTCGACGGCAGGTTCGGCCTGCCCGTCCTCGGTGCGCCGCTGCCGGAGGTGCTGGCCGCCGGGGAGATCACCCTGGACACCGGCACAGCTCAGGAGGGTCCGGCGTCCGGGCAGCCGGTCCTGCGCTACCACGAGCATGTGTGGCCGGTCGCGCCCGGCAGCATCCAGGGCTCGGTCCAGGACGCCGACGTCGCCGCGGTGCTGGAGCGCCAGCACTACCGCCTGGCCTCCTGGCGGGAGGCCGACGAGGTGCTCAACTACCGGCGGTTCTTCGAGGTCGACGGTCTGGTCGGGGTCCGTGTCGAGGAGTCCGACGTCTTCGAGGCCACCCACCGCACGATCCTGGAGCTGCACCACGGCGGGGTCATCGACGGGCTGCGGGTCGACCACCCCGACGGGCTGGCCGACCCGGAGGGATATCTGGCCATGCTGGCCGACCACCTGCGGCCCGGCACCCCGGTGTGGGTGGAGAAGATCCTCGAGCACGACGAGCAGCTGCCGCAGGCCTGGGCGTGCGCGGGCACCACCGGCTATGACGCCAACTCCGCACTGATGACGGCACTGGTCGACCCGGCCAGCGCCGAGGAGGTCAGCCGCTCGTGGGCGTGGGTCGGGGGGACCCCCGACCTGGCCGACGTCGTCGACATGGCCAAGCGTGACGCCGTGGAGGAGATGCTCGCCCCGGAGGTGAACCGGCTGCACCGGCTCGCCCGCAGGGTGCTGCCGGGGGAGGACCCTGACGCACTGCGGGTGGCGCTCACCGAGCTGCTCGTGGCCGTCGACGTCTACCGCGCCTACCTGCGTCCGAGCCACCGGCCCACCCAGGAGTCGGCCGACCGGCTGGCTCAGGCGGTCGAGCGCGCGTGCGAGACGGCGACCGACTTCGCGCACACCATCCGTGCGCTCGGCGAGGTGCTGGGCAACCCCGACGCGGGCAACCACGACCCGGCGGCTGCCTACGACCTGGCGGTCCGCTTCCAGCAGACGACCGGGCCGGTGATGGCCAAGGGCATCGAGGACACCGCCTTCTACCGCTGGCACCGGCTCAGTGCCCTCAACGAGGTCGGCGCCGACCCGGCCGCGGGACGTCAGCCCTCCGCGCAGCCGCTGCACGACTGGGCACGCCACCAGGCAGCGCACTGGCCGCGGGGGATGACCACCCTCAGCACCCACGACACCAAGCGGTCCGAGGACGTCCGGGCCCGGCTCATCGCCGCGGCCGGTGACGCGCAGGCGTGGGACCAGGTCTGCCGCCGCGCGGTGGAGGCCGCGGACTGGACCGACCCGCAGACGGCCGTGCTCGTGGCGCAGACGCTGATCGGGGTCGGTGAGATCAGCGACGAGCGCATCGAGGCCTACCTGACCAAGGCGCTGCGGGAGGCCAAGCTGCACACCACATGGATCGCGCCGCACGCCGACTACGAGGCCCGGGTCATCGGCATCGCCCACGAGGCCCGGCGGTCCGGCCCGTTGCACCAGGCGATCGCCGATGCCGTGTGGCGCAGCCGGCGGGCGATGCGCACCGTGATCCTGGCCCAGAAGCTGCTGCAGCTGACCCTGCCGGGGGTGCCCGACACCTACCAGGGCACCGAGGTCGTCGACCTGTCGCTGGTCGACCCCGACAACCGGCGTCCGGTCGACTACGCCCGTCGCCGCGCGGCGCTGCGCCGCATCGACGAGGGCCACGACCCGCAGACCCTCGACGAGGAGAAGCTGCTCGTGGTCGCCCGCACCCTGCGGCTGCGGGCCCGGATGCCGGAGGCCTTCGGGCCGGAGGGCTCCTACCGCCCGCTCGAGGGTGGGCCGCACCTGCTCGGGCACCTGCGCGGGGACCGGGTCGCCGCGCTGGCCATCCGTGCGCCGCACAGCCTGGCCGTCAACGGCTTCGGTGAGCACAGGGTCGACCTGGCGCCTGGCCTGTGGCATGACGAGCTCACCGGCCGCACGGTCGAGGTCATCGACGGTCTGCAGGTCGCCGAGGCCTTCAGTGAGGCTCCGGTGGCCCTTCTGGTGCGGCAGGACTCCCGATGAGCCGGCACACCTACCAGGTCTGGGCGCCCGAGGCCTCCGAGGTCGGGCTGCTGGTGGGCACGGCCGAGCCCACGGCATACCCGATGCAGCGGGGCGACGACGGGTGGTGGCGGGTCGAGGCCGACCCCGGCGACGGCCGCTACGCCTTCTCCGTCGACGGCAGCGACCCGCGACCGGACCCGCGCTCGCTCAGCCAGCCCGACGGCGTGCACGGGGCCTCGCAGCTCGTGGACACCGGGGCGTTCCCCTGGACCGACCGGGAGTGGTCCGGGGTGTCGTTGCCCGAGGCCGTCGTCTACGAGATGCACGTCGGCACCTTCACCCCCGGCCGCACCTTCGACAGTGCGGTGCAGCGGCTCGACCACCTCGCCTCGCTGGGGGTCACCGTCGTCGAGGTGATGCCGGTGGCGGCCTTCCCCGGCGACCACGGGTGGGGCTACGACGGGGTCAGCCTGTATGCGGTGCACCCGGCCTACGGGGGGCCGGCGGCGTTCGCGCGGTTCGTCGACGCCTGCCACGCCCGCGGGATCGCGGTGTGGCTGGATGTCGTCTACAACCACTTCGGCCCCAGCGGCAACTACCTGGCGACGTTCGGGCCCTACTTCACGGCCAAGCACCACACGCCGTGGGGCAAGGCGGTCAACCTGGACGACGTCGCCAGCGACGACGTGCGGTCCTACCTGCTGGACAACGCCCGGATGTGGATGCACGACTTCCACCTCGACGGGCTGCGCCTGGACGCCGTGCACGAGCTGCACGACCACCGGGCGGTGACCCTGCTGGACGAGCTCGCCGAGCTCGCCGACCAGATCAGCCACGAGACGGGGGTGCCGCGCCACCTGGTCGCCGAGTCCGACCGCAACGACCCGGCCACGGTCGCCCCGCGCGGGCCCGGCGGCAGTGGCGGTGTCGGGCTGCACGGCCAGTGGGTCGACGACGTGCACCACGCCTTGCACGTGGCGCTGACGGGGGAGTCGCAGGGCTACTACGCCGACTTCGCCACGCCCGGGGCGCTGGCCAAGGTGCTCGGCACCACGCCGTTCTTCCACGACGGCACGTTCTCCAGCTTCCGTGGCCGCACCCACGGTGAGGTGGTCGACCCCGAGGTCACTCCCGGGTGGCGGTTCGTCGCGTCGCTGCAGACCCATGACCAGGTCGGCAACCGCGCCGTGGGCGACCGGCTGTGTCACCTGGCGCCAACGGGCCTGGCCGCCGTCGGTGCCGCCCTGCTGCTCACCTCGCCCTACACGCCCATGCTCTTCATGGGCGAGGAGTGGGCGGCCGGCACCCCCTGGCAGTACTTCACCGCACACTCCGAGGAGTGGCTGGCGGAGTCGATCCGGCAGGGCCGGGCACGCGAGTTCGCCGAGCACGGCTGGTCCGACGCGGTGCCGGACCCGCAGGCGCTGAGCACCGTGGAGGCCTCGACCCTCGACTGGTCCGAGCTCGAGCAGCCCCAGCACGCCCGGATGCTGCAGTGGTATCGCACGCTGCTGCGACTGCGCCGCGAGCTGCCGGCGCTGCGGGAGACCCCCCTGGGGGCCGGCTGGGTGGAGCACGACGAGGCGACCGGTGCCCTCATCCTCGGACGTGGGCACGTCACGGTGGTCGCCGACCTGGCCGGTGGAGGGCAGCGCCTCGCGCTGCCCTCGCGGGTGGCCGGGCGGCAGGTGCTCGCGCGCTGGGACTCCGCGCACGTGTCCGGTGACGACGTGGTGCTCGCGGGACACGACGTGCTGGTCCTGGGCTGAGCCCCCTCAGGCCCCGGGTCGCCGCCCCCTGCGCGGCGACCCGAGGCCTCCCCCCGATGTCACACCCGTCAGGAGGGCGCCGCAGGCACGGTGATACCCGCGCTGGGCTGTGACCTACGTCACAGCCCAGCGGTGCACCAGCAGGCCCTCGGGCAGGTGGCAGCCGCACCTGCGGCGTACCGTGGAGCCGGTGAAGCACCACAAGCCGCTCGTCACCGACCCCGCGCAGATCGACACTGCCTCCTCCGAGAACGACCCGATGGAGATCGTCGAGGCCGCGCACCGCACGGCTGCGCTGATCGTGGGTCGGGGACGGTCCGGCGAGGATCCCGCGCTGACCGACCGGCTGGTCGGGCTGGTCGGGGAGGTGGGCCTCTCGACGGTGGCCGAGATGTGGGCGGGACGCCCGGCCCGGTCGCTGCCCGGCGCCCTGTGGCGGCTCTACCTGCTGCACGAGTGGGCCCAACGCAGCCCGGCCGAGGTGGGCCGGGCGTTCGGTGCCGGTGCGGCACACGCCGACGTCTACCGGGTGATCGCGGGCGTCGCCGAGCCACCGAGCCCGGAGGACCTGGTCGACCTGACCCGCCGCATCCTGCAGGGTGTCTTCGACGGTGACCTGGCTGTCGCGCTGGAGCGCGCTGCCGCGTTCTGCCACGTCATCGCGGTGGGGATGGCCGACCCGTCGGCCGGCGCCGACGAGGTGCCGCGGGAACGGCTGCAGCAGGGTGCCCGGATGCAGGCCACCGCCGAGGACCTCCAGGCGTGTGCTCGGCTGTGGCGCAACGGCGCCCTGGTCTGAGGCGCGGGTTATCCTGGGGCCACGTGCCGGGCCGCGGAAGCCCCGGGCTCCACTTGTTGCCGCTACGAGCGGCCCCGCGCCGAGAGGCGCTCCCGGCCCGGCACGTGTCAGCTGCTGGGGGCCAGGGTGCCGCCCAGCCCGTCACATCGTCGCGGCCGTCGACCGACCCTGGTCGTCTTCCCGACCCCTCATGTCTGGGATCGCGAGCACGCGAGGTCGGGCAGGGCACGCGGGGGTGGGTGACCGTCAGCGGGGGATGCGGTGCCGGTGCACGGCGACGATGCGGGCGCCCGGGCCCTTGCCCAGCACGGTGCACGCCAGCACCTCACCCTTGTCCATGTTGGTCGACGTCATCCGCTGCAGAGCACGGGCCAGGGCGGGGTCGTCGGCGCGAGCCTTGAGGTCGTCGAGCACCGCGGTCAGCACCGGCCCGTGCGTGCAGACGGCGATGGTGCGGCCGCGCTCGAAGGCCAGGCGCAGGTGTTTCTTCACCTTGTCGGGCGCCGCCTCGTAGCCCTCCTCGGACAGCCCGCGCTTGGTCCGCAGCGGCACCACGGCCGCCTGCGCAAACGGTGCCACGGTGTCGTGACACCTGGTCGACGTCGAGCTGAGCACCTGCTCCGGGGCGTAGGCCGTCAGGATCGGGACCAGCCGGTGGGCCCGTCGCCTGCCGACGGTGGTCAGCGGGCGCAGCGGGTCGGCCTTGGGCCAGTCCTTGCGCGCCATCGCCTTGGCGTGACGGACCACGAGCAGCGTCCAGGTCTCCAGCCGGTCGGCCAGGTCGAGCCCGACCAGTGTCTCCAGCTGCTCCAGGTCACGCTGGTAGGTCAGCTTGGCGCGGGCCTTGCTCGGGGTGAGCCAGACGACCTTGTCGATCTCGTTGACCAGCTTGCCGTTGCCTCCGATGGCGGTGGCCGCCCAGTACTCCACCCGCTTGATGACGTCCCGGTCACCCGACTTGGGCAGCGGGTAGATCGAGGTCGGCAACGGCATGCCGAGCCGCACCACCAGGCCGGTCTCCTCGAGCGCCTCGCGTCCGGCTGCCGCCGCGACGTCCTCACCACGGTCGAGCTTGCCCTTGGCCCAGGCCCAGTCGTCGTAGCGCGGGCGATGCACCATGGCCACCTGGAGCCGGCCCTTCTTCCGGCGCCAGATCACCACGCCGGAGGCGCGGACGACCAGTGCCCCCGGGCGCACCGCGCGGGCCACCGGAGCAGGCACCTCCAGGGGCTCCGCGCTCACCGGCGCCTCCCCGGGCGGCGGCGGGCGGCATACCTCTCGATCAGCTCGGTCTGCAGGTCGGGCAGCGGCATGCCGTCGTCCCCGAGATGGTGACGGGTCCACTGGCCGTCGGAGCCGAGCCGCCAGCTGCCGATGTCCTCGCTCATGCCGCGGTCCATCAGCTTGACGATCTGCCGCACCTGGTCGCTGTCGCTGATGGACGCCAGGGCCTCGACGCGACGGTCCAGGTTGCGGTGCATCATGTCGGCCGAGCCGATGAAGACCCCGGACTCGCCCTGCGCCCCGAACGCGAACACCCGCGAGTGCTCCAGGAAGCGCCCCAGCACCGAGCGCACCTGGATCGTCTCGGACAGGCCGGGCACACCCGGGCGCAGGGCGCAGATGCCCCGCACCCAGATCTCGACCCGGGCCCCGGCACGGGAGGCGCGGTAGAGGGCGTCGATGACCTGCTCGTCCACGATGGAGTTGAGCTTGAGCCGGATGACCCCCTCGCTGCCCCGCGCTGCCTCGGCGTCGATGAGCGCGATGAGCTCGCTGCGCACCGACCGGGGGGCGACCAGCAGCCGCTTGAACTTGGCCTTCGGGGCCATGCCGGAGAGCTGGTTGAACAGCCGGGTGAGGTCCTCACCGATGGTCTCGTCACAGGTCAGCAGGCCCAGGTCCTCGTAGAGGCGCGCGGTCTTGGGGTTGTAGTTGCCGGTGCCGACGTGGCAGTAGCGGCGCAGCCCACCGGCCTCCTGTCGCACCACCAGCGCCAGCTTGGCGTGGGTCTTGAGCCCGACCATGCCGTAGACGACGTGGACGCCGGCCTCCTCCAGCTTGCGGGCCCAGGTGATGTTGTTCTCCTCGTCGAACCGGGCCTTGATCTCGACGACGGCGAGCACCTGCTTGCCGACCGCGGCCGCCTCGATGAGGGCGTCGATGACGGGGGAGTCGCCGCTGGTGCGGTAGAGCGTCTGCTTGATCGCCAGGACGTGCGGGTCGGCGGCGGCCTGTTCGATGAAGGCCTGCACCGACGTGGAGAACGAGTCGTAGGGGTGGTGCAGCAGGATGTCCCGCTGACGCATCGCACCCAGCACGTCGCTGGGCTTGGAGCTCTCCACCGGGGCGAGCTGAGGGTGGGTCTTTGGCACGAAGTTGGGGTAGCGCAGCTCGGTGCGGTCCAGGTCGGCCAGGGTATGCAGCGCGGTCAGGTCCAGCGGTGCCGGCAGCCGGTAGACCTCGCCCGGGCTGACCCGCAGCTCGCGGGTAAGCAGGTCGAGGACGTGGTCGTCCATGTCCTCCACCACCTCCAGGCGCACCGGTGGCCCGAACCGGCGCCGGGTGAGCTCGCGCTCCAAGGCGGTCAGCAGGTTCTCGGCGTCGTCCTCCTCGACCTCCAGGTCCTCGTTGCGGGTGACCCGGAAGGTGAAGGTCTCCTGCACCTCCATGCCGGGGAAGAGCTGGTCGAGGTGGGCGGCGATGATCTGCTCCAGCAGCACGAAACGGTCGCTGTAGAGCCCGTCGGTGGTCGACAGCCGCACGAAGCGCGGCAGCAGCGGAGGCACCTTGACCCGGGCGAAGTGCTCGCGCCCGGTGCGTGGGTTGGTCAGGATCACGGCGAGGTTGAGCGAGAGGCCGGAGATGTAGGGGAAGGGGTGGGCCGGGTCCACCGCGAGCGGGGTCAGCACCGGGTAGACCGTGCTGCGGAACATCTCTCCGAGCTCGTCCCGCTCTCGGTCACCCAGCTCGTCCCAGGAGAAGATCGTGATGCCCTCGTCAGCCATGGCCGGGGCGACCGTGTCGGCGAACAGCTGGGCGTGTCGGGTCATCAGGCCGTGCGCGCCCAGGGAGATCTCCTCCAGCACCTCGCGGGGCTCCAGGCCGGCGGCCGATCTGGTGGCGATGCCGGTCGCGATGCGTCGCTTGAGCCCGGCGACGCGGACCATGAAGAACTCGTCGAGGTTGCCGGCGAAGATCGCCAGGAACCTGGCCCGCTCCAGCAGCGGCACGTCAGGGTCGGCGGCCAGCTGGAGCACCCGCTCGTTGAACTGCAGCCAGGAGACCTCACGGTCCAGGAACCGGCCCTCGGGCAGCTCGTCGCCGGCCTCGGCCTCGTCCTCGTCGGGCTCCAGTCGGATGAAACGGCCGTTCGCCCCGCGGGGGTGCTGCGCCCTGATCTGCGGCAGCGGCACCACGCTGTTGGTCTCCACGACCTCCGGCACGGTGCGCTCCGCAACCTCGTCCGCGGGGCCGGCGGATGTCTGGGGGCTGCTCATCACCCCATCCTGCCATCGGAGGGCGGTGCAGCGTCAGGACGCGCTGCCGGACCCTGCGGCATACATCACATCAACGGCCGACCGCTCGAAGCCGAGGCGGTGGTAGGTCGCGATGGCCGGTGCGTTGTCGCCGTCGACATAGAGGGTGGCGCTGTGCAGGCCGCAGGCCCGCAGGTGCCGCAACCCGAGCACGGTGGTGACCCGACCCAGGCCCTGGCCCTGGTAGTCGGGGTCGACCCCGACGACGTAGACCTCGCCGGCCGCCTGGGTGCTCGAGCCGGGCTGGGCGGGCTCCACCTTGGTCCAGTGGAAGCCGGCCAGGCGGGCCGGGCCGTCGTCGCGCACGTCCTCGACCAGCAGGAAGCCGTGCGGGTCGAACCACGGCTCGCCGAGACGGTCCTGCAGGTCGGACAGCGTCATCCGGCCCTGCTCGGCGTGCCCGGCGAAGGCACGGGCGTTGACCGCCAGCCAGCTCTGCTCGTCCCGGCCGACCTCGAACGAGCGCACCTCGAAGCCCTCGGGCAGCTCGGCGGCCGGCAGGTCGGACCACTCGCCCTGCAGCGGCCGCGACATCTGCCACAGCTCGCGCACCACCGCCAGCCCGAGCTTGTCGGCCAGGGCCTGGGCCGCCGGCAGGTGTCCGTGCGACCAGGCACGACTGTCCGGCCAGCGCTGCACGATCTCCTCGACAAGCAGCGTGGCGACCCCCTCGCGCCGGTGGTCCGGATGCACGACCAGCTCGATGGTCGCAGGGGTCTGGCCGTGGTCGGCATGGGCGTAGCCGAGCACCTTGGCGTTGATCTCGCCGGCCCGGTCGACCACCACCAGGTGGGTGGTGTCGGCCACCGGCTGGGGACGCTCCGCCAGCCGGCGCACGTCGATCACGGTCTGCTCCGACAGCGGCTTGACGCCGTCGTGCGTCGAGGCGCGGACCGCCAGGGCCAGCACGTCTGCGCCCTGGCGGGGAGGCAGGGTGTGCGCGATCGTCAGGTCCATGGGGGAGTCCTCTCAGTCGGTGGTGCGGGCTCCGGCGAAGCGGTATCCCACGTTGCGGATCGTGCCGATCAGCGACTCCCGCTCCGGGCCGAGCTTGGCCCGGAGCCGCCGGACGTGCACGTCCACCGTGCGGGTGCCACCGTAGTAGTCCATGCCCCAGACCTCCTGGAGGAGCTGCTCACGGCTCACCACCCGCCCCGGATGCTGCACCAGATACTTCAGGAGCTCGAACTCCTTGTAGGTCAGGTCCAGCGGGCGACCGCCGGCCCGGACCGTCCAGCTCGCCTCGTCGACGACGACGTCGGCGACCCGGATGGGGCCGGTGCGCACCTCGGCAGCGGCGGCGGCACCGGCCCGTCGCCGCACCAGGCGGAGCCGCGCCTCGATCTCGCCGGGCCCCGCGGTGGTCAGGAGGAGGTCGTGCAGCGGCCACTGGTCGTCCACGACCGTCAGCCCGGCCTCGGAGAACACCCCGAGCACGGCGCCCCAGCTGCCCATCGTGTCGATCGTGCGCAACGTCGACCGGGCGCTCATCAGGTCGGTCGTCGCGTCGACGAGCACCACCTCCGGCTCGACGCCGCTGAGCAGGGCACCCGCGTCCATGGCACACGCGCGCACCCGGTGGGGCAGCAGCTGCAGGGCCGGGAGCACACGCATGACGGCTCCGTCGGAGCCGCCGGGGGTGAGTAGTGCCATCTCGGCCACGGCCTCAGGATAGTGGCGGCTCGACGTGGCGGCTCGGCGCGCCAGCATGAGCGACCGCGCCGCGCCCGGGGCCCGCGTCGGGATAATGGGCCGCGTGCCGTCCCGCAGCGACCTGACCTCCGCCGCCTCGCACGTCGTCGTCGGCGTGCTGGGCACCGCCTGGGTCATCGGCCTGACCAGCATGGCCGGACCGGCGCTGCTCGCCCTCGCCCTGGCCTGCGCGACGGTCGTGCTCGCCTGGGGCTGGCCGGGCACCCTGGGGCTGCCCACCCCGCGTGGCACCGTCGCGGTGCTCCTGACCGGTGGCGCGGCCGTGCTCCTCAGCGTCGCCCTGCGCGAGGAGTCGCCGTGGCTCACCTGGCTGCCCGCGGCGCTGGCGGTCTCGATGATCGCCGCCTTCCTGCACCAGCTGCTGCGCCGGGACGGCCGGCCCCGCGTCGCCGAGTCGGTGAGCTCGGTGGTGCTCGGCCTCGCGGTGCTGACCTCGGCGGTCTTCCTGGTCCCGCTGTCGCGCACCGAGGCCGGGGCGGTGCTGATCATCGCCGGCGTCGGCGCCGCTGCGGTGTCGGCGGTGACGGACCTGCTCGGCCACTACGAGCCGCTGCGGCCGTGGACCCCTCCGTTGGCGCTCGTCGGCGGCGGGCTCTTCGCCGTCGCGGTGGCGGCCGTCAGCGGCGAGACCTGGAGTGCGCTGCTCCTGGTCGGGGTCGCCTGCGGCGGGGTGAGCCACGCCGTCCGGGCCGTGTTCGCGGTGCTGCCCACCCTGGCTCACGCCCGGCCCCGCCTGGTCGCGGCGCTCGCCTCCGTGCTGGTCGTCGGAGTCGTGCCGTATGTCGTGGCCAGCGGGCTGCTGTCCGCCGCCCTGCCTGCGTAGCGCCCCCTGCCTGTCCGCGGAGCCCGCCCGGTCACGGCCCGTCGCGACCGGACCCACCGCATACGATGAGGCCGTGCCTATCGAGATCGACCCCACCATGCACCCCGACCTGGCCCCCCTGGCCTGGATGATCGGCCGTTGGGAGGGTGCCGGCGTCGTCGGCTACCCGACGATCGAGTCGGCCAACTTCGGGCAGGAGCTCGAGGTCACCCACGACGGGCGCCCGTTCCTGCAGTGGCGCTCACGCACCTGGCTGCTCGACGAGGCCGGTGACCAGGTCGCGCCGTCAGCAGTCGAGCTGGGCTTCTGGCGTCCCCTGCCGGAGGGCGAGGTGGAGCTGCTGCTCACCCACCCGACCGGCATCGTCGAGCTCTACTACGGCAGCACGAGCCCGGCGAAGGTGGAGCTGCGCACCGACGGGGTGCTGCGCAGCCCGCATGCCAAGGAGTATGCCGCCGCGCACCGGCTCTACGGCTACGTCAACTCCAACCTGATGTGGGCGATGGACATGGCCGCGGTGGGCCAGTCGCTGACCAGCCACGTCTCGGCCGAGCTCAAGCGCGTCGGCTGAGCGGCACGGGCGGTCGGTCAGCCGCCGAAGCCCGACTGCGGGGACACCGGGTCGGAGTAGTCCTCCATCGTGTCGGCCTGCAGGTGCTCGGCCAGCACGTCCATCTGGTCCCAGGCGGGGTTGACGATGGAGCCCGCCCAGTCGTCGGAGCCGATGCCGCTCCAGGGTGCGGTCACGAAGTGGATGTCGTCGCCGCGCACGTTGCGCATCGACAGCGCCAACGAGCGCATCTCACCCATGTCGAGGTCGTCGTCGACGGTGAGGTTGGTGGTGGCGGCGTCGACGAACGAGGCGAAGCGAGCGGGGTTGGTCAGCGTCTCGCGGGACAGCGCCTTCTGCATGACCGCCTTGATGAAGGCCTGCTGCCGCTGGCCGCGGGAGATGTCGCCCTGGCTCAGGGCGTAGCGCTCCCGGACGAAGCGCAGGCCGGTCTCGCCGTCCATGGCCATCGTGCCGGCAGGGAAGCCCGGGCTGGCCTCGGCCACGTCGACCTCGACGCCACCGATCGCGTCGGTCATCGCCTCGAAGCTGTCGAAGTTGGCGATGGCGACCTCGTCGATGGGCACGCCGACGATCGGCTGCAGCGTCTCCACCAGCAGCGGAGCCCCCCCGAAGGCGTAGGACGCGTTGATCTTGTTCTTGCGGCTCGACCCCGGGATGTCCACGAAGTAGTCGCGCGGGAAGTGGATCAGGTCGACCCGGTCACGCTCGTCGGACACATGCACCAGCACGATGACGTCGGAGCGTCCGCGCTCCACCTCCAGGTCACGGCTGTCGGTCCCGATCAGCAGGAAGTTGCGGGCCTCCCCGGCCGTGGCGGGCCGGTCGACCGGCACCGGCTCGACCGCCTCGTCCTCGCCGATGATCTCCTCGTCGGGCAGCAGCTGGCTGTAGGACAGGTTGCTGTTGACCTGCCAGTTGAGGAAGGCGAAGTAGCCCGCGACGGTGCCGACGGCCAGCAGGGCGAGGACGACGACGCCGACGACCAGCACCCGTCCCCACCGGCGGCGCCGCCGCGGGGGTCGACGGGTGGTGGGCCCGTCGAAGACGTCGTGCTCGGTGCCGGTGGTCATGACGCCGATTCTAGGGCCGCACCCCTGGTAGTCCGCTGGGTGCGGGCCGACAACCTCGGTACGGTGCTGACGTGGACCAGCACCCAGGCGCGCCGCCCGTGGCGCAGGACGTCGAGACGCATCTGCGTCAGGCGGGCCTGCGGCTGACCGCGCCCCGCCGCCGGGTGCTCGCGGCGCTGGCCCGGCTCGGGCATGCGACTCCCGAGGAGCTGGCGGCCGAGGTGTCGGCCGACGGCGGCGGGCCGGTGCCCGGCTCGACGATCTATCGCAACCTCGAGTCGCTGGCGGCGGCCGACGTGGTGCGGCACAGCCACCTCGACCACGGCGCCCCCAGCTATCACCTCGCCGAGCACGGTGACCACCTGCACCTGGTATGCCGGGGGTGCGGGGCGGTGCTGGAGGCCGACCCGGCGCTGGCCGCCGGCCTGGCCGAGAGCCTGCGCGCGGTGCACGGGTTCGACGCGGCAGTGACCCACATGGCCATCCACGGGCGCTGCGCCCGGTGCGCCGGGGGAATCTCCTGACCGCCCTCGGCTTTGATGCTGAGGACGGACCACCGCACCACCACGCCAAGCCGACCCCCGATCCGAAGAGGACCCTGTGACCCAGCCCCACCCGCCCAGCCCCCTGCTCCAGCGCCCCGGTGCCGTCGCCGGGACGGGCCGGGACGCCGGGGTCGCCGCGCACTACGGCGACCCGCACCGCGAGCAGCGCCTGCTCGACGAGGGCCTGGCCTGCGTGGACCTCTCCCACCGCGGGGTGCTCACCGTCACCGGGCCCGACCGGCTCACCTGGCTGCACTCGCTGACCACCCAGCAGCTCACCGGGCTGGCCCCCCGGCACTCCGTGGAGAGCCTGGTCCTGTCCCCGAAGGGGCACGTCGAGCACTCCCTGCACCTCGTCGACGACGGGGAGACCACGTGGGTCACTGTCGAGCCGGACGCCGCGGACGCGGTGCGGGGCTGGCTCGACTCGATGCGCTTCATGCTGCGCGTCGAGGTGACCGACCGCACCGCTGACATCGCCGTGCTCGGTGAGCCGATCGGCGCGGAGTCCGGGCCGGGGGAGCCACTGGCCTGGGTGGACCCGTGGCCGCGCATCGTCGGCGACAGCACCGCATACGGTCCGGTGGATCACCCCGCCGACGGACGGGCCTGGCGTGAGCTGCTGGTGCCCCGCAGCGAGCTCGCCGCCGGGGTCGGCGAGCGACCGCTGGCCGGCCTGTGGGCCGCCGAGGCGCTGCGCGTGCAGGCCTGGCGTCCGCGGGTCGGCGCCGAGACCGACCACCGCACCATCCCGCACGAGCTCGACTGGCTGCGCACGGCGGTGCACCTGCACAAGGGCTGCTACCGCGGGCAGGAGACGGTCGCGCGGGTGCACAACCTGGGCAAGCCGCCGCGTCGCCTGGTCTTCCTGCACCTGGACGGGTCGGGGCACACTCTGCCCGAGCCCGGTGCCGAGCTCACCCTGGACGGCCGGGTGGTGGGCCGGCTCACCAGCGTCGTGCGACACCACACCGACGGGCCCATCGCGCTCGCCGTCATCAAGCGCAACGCCGACCCTGAGGCGGTGCTGCAGCGCCGGCAGCACCAGTGCCGCCCAGACCGTGGTCGTCAGTCCCTGACCCTGGGTGGCAGGATGCGGCCCATGCCCGCATCGACCTTGATCACGGTGGCACCCACGGGTGCCGAGACGGCGAAGGCCGACGTCCCGCAGCTGCCCACGACGCTGGACGAGCTGGTCGAGACCGCGGTCCGCTGCGAGCAGGCCGGGGCGGCCCTGGTCCACGTGCACATCCGCGACGCGGAGCACCGGCCCAGCCTGGACCCCACCCGGTTGCGCGACACGGTGCAAGCGCTGCGGGAGACCACCGACCTGGTGGTCCAGCTGTCCACCGGCGGGTCGGTGCACGACCCGCTCGAGCAGCGCCTGGGGGTGCTCGCCGCCGAGCCCGACTCCTGCAGCCTGACCTGTGGGTCCGTCAACTTCGGGGACGAGGTCTTCCTCAACCCCTACCCGTTCATGAGCCGCCTCTACGTCCAGGCACAGGAGCGCGAGGTGGTGCCGGAGTTCGAGCTGTTCGACCTGGGCCACGTCGCCGCCCTGCGCCGGCTGCTGGACCAGCACGGGCCGCCCTACGGCGGCAAGGTGCACGTCGACTTCGTCACCGGTGTGCCGGGGGGCATGCCCGGCACGGTCGAGGCGCTCGTCGCCGGTGTGCAGGCGCTGCCGGACGAGGTCACCAGCTGGTCGGCGACCGGCATCGGCCGGGCCCACCTGCCGGTGGCGGCAGCGGCCCTGGCGATGGGCGGTCACCTGCGGGTCGGCATGGAGGACAACCTCATGCTGGCCAAAGGCCGGCCGGTGCAGCACAACGCCGAGCTGGTGACCCGCGCCGCAGAGCTGGCCCGGACCATGCAGCGCCCTGCCATGAGCACGGCGCAGGCACGAGAGCTGCTCGGGGTCAAGGAGCGCCGCGCTCGCTGAGGCCCCCGCGAGGCTGCTCTACAGTGACCGCGTGCCCGAGTCGACTCCTGCCCAGCCCCTGCCCACCAACGTGCCGTCGGCCGGCGACCTCACCCGCATCCTGGGTCAGGCGCCTGTCGTCGCCACCGTGAGCCGGTCCGGACTCGTCGAGTCGGTGCACCACGGCATCGTGGTCAGCACCGACCCCGGCGGCGCTCCGGTGCTCCAGCGCGGTGACGTCACGGTCCCGATCTACCCGCGGTCGTCCAACAAGCCGATGCAGGCGGTGGCGATGGTGCGCGCGGGCCTGGACCTCGAGGACGAGCTGCTGGCGCTGGCCAGCGCCAGCCACAGCGGCGAGCCGTTCCACCTCGACGGCACCCGCCGCATCCTGGCCTCGGCCGGGCTGACCGAAGCCGACCTGCAGAACACCGCCGACCACCCGATCCACGAGGGTGAGCGGGAGCGATGGCTGAGCCAGGGCCTGGCCCCCACCTCGGTGGGTCAGAACTGCTCGGGCAAGCACGCGGCGATGCTGGCGACCTGTGTCGTCAACGGCTGGGACACCGCGACCTACCGCGACCCGCGCCACCCCCTGCAGCAGGCCATGGCCGCCACCCTGGAGGAGCTGGCCGGCGAGCGCGTCGCCGCGGTCGGCGTCGACGGCTGCGGTGCCCCGGTGATGGCGATCAGCACCCTGGCTCTGGCCCGGGCGTTCGGGCGGATCGCCGCCGCCGCACCGCAGACCCCGGAGGGTCGTGTCGCCAACGCGATCCGCCTGCACCCCGAGTGGCTCGGCGGCACCGACCGCGACGTCACCGCGCTGATCCAGGGGGTGCCGGGGCTCATCGCCAAGGACGGCGCGGAGGCGGTCTATGCCGTGGGCCTGGCCGACGGCCGCGGGCTCGCCCTGAAGATCACCGACGGCTCGCAGCGACCTCGCGCCGTCGTCGCGGCGGCGGCGCTGCGTGCCATGGGGCTGACCGACGTCGAGGAGACCCTGACGGCCCTGGAGCAGGTCCCGGTGCTCGGGCACGGGGAGCCGGTCGGTGCCGTCGAGGCCGTCGGGTTCTGAGCGCCTGCCGTGCGTGCGGTGCTGCAGCGGGTGACCCGGGCCCGTGTCGTCGTCGAGGGCGAGGTCGTCGGCGCGATCGCACGGGCCCGGTCTGCTGGCCCTGGTGGCGGCCGCAGCCGACGACACGGCCGCCGACGTCGCCACCACGGCGCGCAAGATCGCCGAGCTGCGCATCCTCGACGGGGAGACGTCGGTGGCCGAGGTCGGTGCTGCGGTGCTGGTGGTCAGCCAGTTCACGCTCTACGGCCAGACGACCAAGGGCCGCCGTCCGTCCTGGGGGCTGGCTGCCCCGGGCGCGGTCGCCGAGCCGCTCGTCGAGGCGGTCGTGGCCGACCTGCGCGGGCGTGGCATCGAGGTCGCGACGGGTGTGTTCGGGGCGCAGATGCAGGTCGAGCTGGTCAACGACGGTCCGTTCACCGTCATCGTCGACACGTAGGCTGGCCCCATGAACTTCGGATCGGTGCAGGGCCTCGTGCTGTTCGCGCTGGGGCTGGTGGCCCTCGGCATCACGGTGTGGGCCCTCGTCGACGCCGCGACCACGCGGTCCGACGCCTTCGTCGCGGCGGGCAAGCGCACGAAGGGCTTCTGGGTGGCCGTCACCGGGGTGGCGGCGGCGCTGGTCTTCGTGACCTTCCCCAACGTGCTGTCGATCTTCGGGCTCATCTCGCTGGTGGCGGCGGCGATCTACCTGACCGACGTGCGTCCGGCCGTGCGATCGCTGCGGGGCCGCGGTGGCAGTGGCACCCAGATGGGCCCGTACGGGCCGTGGTGAGGGCCTCCCGCACCGAGCTGGTCCCAGGCCCTCACGGCGGTCACCTCGAGATCCTCACCACCGGTCGCGGCGAGCCGTCCTCGGTGTTCGCCCACGGCCTGGGCGGGTCCATCCCGACGACCCGACCGTATGCCGCCAAGGTGGCTGGGCGGCGCACGTTCCTGCACTTCAGGGGACACGGTCGCACCAGCGTGCCGGCCACGGTGGGCTGGGGCTACGACGCCCTGGCCGACGAGCTGTGGGCGGTGGCCGACCGGGTCGGCGCGACCCACGCCCTGGGGGTGAGCATGGGCGCCGGAGCGCTGTGTGCCGGGCTGGCCCGCGACCCGCACCGCTTCGAGCGGGTCGTGCTGGTGCTCCCGGCGGTGCTCGACCGGTCTCGTGACGACGCGGCGATGCGTCGCTTCGCTGCCCTGGCCAGGCTGGTCGAGGCCGCCGATGTCGACGCCGTCGCGGCGCACCTGGTCGCCGAGCAGCCCGAGACGGTGCGCACCGACCCCGGCGTGCTCACCTGGTGTCGCGGGCAGGCTCAGCTGCTGACGGACAGCGGCGTGGCCCGGGCTCTGGAGGTGGTGCCGCAGCTGGTGCCGCTGGCCGACCGCAGCGGGCTGGCGTCCGTGTCGGCGGAGGTGCTCGTGCTCGCCCAGGAGGACGACCCGGCCCATCCGGTGTCCGCAGCCGAAGCGGTCGCAGCCTCGCTGACCAGGGCAGACCTGCAGGTGCTGCCCCCGGGTGGCATCATGTGGGCGCATCGGGACCGGGTCCGTGACCTGGTCGGGGGGTTCCTGTCCGTGCCCCGCACCGAACCTGTGACGTAACGGAGCCTGCGATGACCGAAGACCGCGACACCCTCGACGGCGGGAGCGCCGGCGCCACGACGACCGGTGAGAGCGCCGGCCGCGCCGCGGACGTGTTCGTCATCGAGCGCCCGTGGGGGCGCTTCCAGCAGTTCACCCACAACGAGCCGGTGACCGTCAAGACGATCACCGTCGACCCGGGCCAGCGCCTGTCCCTGCAACGGCACGGCGCGCGCGCGGAGCTGTGGCAGGTGCTGGACGGACCTCTCGACATCACCGTGGACGACCGGCACTGGTCGGCAGCCCCCGGTGAGCTGGTGTGGGTGGCCCGCGGTGCGGTGCATCGCATCGGCAACTCCGGTGCCGAGCCCGGGCGCATCCTGGAGGTCGCCTTCGGCCACTTCGACGAGGACGACATCGAGCGCCTCGAGGACGACTACGCCCGGGGCTGAGACCCCGGTGGCGCAGCCGGCCCCTCCGGTGACCTCCGCCGTCCGTCCATGAGCGGCCTCCTCGTCGTCCCCGTCACGGTGGGGCTCGTCGTGGCCGCGCTGGTCGGGCTCGCTGTCGTCCCCTTCGTGGTGCTGCACCCGCAGCCCGGCCCGGCCGCCGGTCACCGGGCCATCCGCTGGGCACTCGTCTGCGGGTATGTCGCGGCGGTGGCCGCCGCCACGCTGGTGCCGCTCCCGGGCCCGGGCACCCAGCAGTGTCTCGACGGGGGTGCCCGGGTGCAGCTGCTCCCGTTCCACGTCGTGAGCCGCCTCGCCGGCGGGGGCCCCGTCACGGACGTGCTGGTCCAGGTCGCGCTCAACGTCGTGCTGTTCGTGCCGCTGGGGGTGCTGCTGAACCGGTGGTGGGGTCTGTCCTGGGGGCGGTCGGCGGCGGTCGGCGCCCTGGTCTCGCTCGGCATCGAGACCACCCAGCTGACCGGGGTGTGGTTCGTCTACGACTGTGCCCATCGCGTCTTCGACGTCGACGACGTGCTCGCCAACACGGTCGGGGCCGTCCTGGGCGCGGCCCTGTCCGCGGCGCCCCGGCCGACCAGGCCGGGGTGAGCTCGCCCGGCAGCGCCGCTCGGACCCACCGACCCAGGGTGAGGCCGTGCGAAACTTGCCGGATGAGCACGGTGAGCGAGGCGAACGGACTGGGCTGCCCCCGGCGGGTCGCCATGCTGAGCGTCCACACGTCCCCGTTGGAGCGCCCGGGGACCGGCGACGCCGGCGGCCTCAACGTGTATGTCGTGGAGACCGCCCGGCGCCTGGCCCGCCGCGGCACCGAGGTCGAGATCTTCACCCGGGCCACCGACGGCAGCCAGGCCGAGACGGTGGAGCTCACCGAGGGGGTGCTGGTCCACCATGTGCCCGCCGGGCCGTTCGAGGGGCTGTCCAAGGAAGACCTGCCGGGCCAGCTGTGTGCCTTCGCTGCGGGCATGATGCGCACCGCCGCGGCCCGACCGGAGCACTGGTACGACCTGGTCCACTCCCACTACTGGCTCTCCGGCCAGGTCGGCTGGCTGGCCGCCGACCGCTGGAACGTGCCGCTGGTGCACACCATGCACACGATGGCGCGGGTCAAGAACGCGCAGCTGGCCGAGGGCGACACCCCGGAGCCGCGCGGCCGCGAGATCGGCGAGGCGCAGGTCGTGCAGGCTGCGGCCTCGCTGGTGGCCAACACCGAGGAGGAGGCCGCGCAGCTGGTCGACCTCTACGACGCCGACCCCGACAAGGTCCACGTGGTGACCCCAGGGGTCGACCTGGACACCTTCCGGCCCGGTGACCGGCGGGCGGCCCGGGCAGCCCTGGGCCTGCGTCAGGACGCCACGGTGCTCCTCTTCGTCGGTCGCATCCAGCCGTTGAAGGCCCCCGACGTGCTCATCAAGGCCGTGGCGCACATGGTGCACCGCGACCCCTCGAGCCGGGACCGTCTGGTCGTCGCCGTCCTCGGCGGTCCCTCCGGCAGCGGCCTGGCAGCCCCCGAGGCGCTGCAGCACCTGGCCCGCAAGGTGGGCGTGGAGGACCTCGTCACCTTCGCGCCGCCGGTGTCCCGTGCGGAGCTGGCCCAGTGGTACCGCGCTGCCGACCTCGTGGCCGTGCCCTCGCACAGCGAGTCGTTCGGGCTGGTGGCCATCGAGGCCCTGGCCAGTGGCACGCCGGTGGTGGCCGCCGACGTGGGTGGCCTGCCGGTCGCGGTGGGCGACGCGGGGGTGCTCGTGCAGGGACACGAGGCGTGGCGCTGGGCCGACGTCATGACCGGGCTGCTGCAGGACCCGGCCCAGCTGGCCACCCTCGCGGCACGCGCGCCCGAGCACGCGGCACGGTTCAGCTGGGAGCACACCGTGGACGACCTGCAGGCCGTCTACTCCCTGGCCTGCGGGGAGCAGGACATCAGGGCCATCGACGACGCGAGCATGCTCAGCGGCATACCCACCGCGGTCGTGCCGTGAGCGCCGACCGCGACGTCGTGCTCGACCTGGTCCGCGGACACCTCGACACCCTCGGGGTGGCCTGGGAGGAGGGGACCCGGCCCGGTGAGGTCGTCGCCACCCTGCCGGGGGAACGCAAGCTGCGCACCGTGGTGTCCCTGCTCGTGCGCCAGCGGGCTCTGCGGCTGCGGGCCTTCGTCATCCGCAACCCGGACGAGAACCACCAGGAGGTCTATGCCTACCTGCTGCGTCGCAACCTGCGGCTGCCGGGGCTGGCCTACGCGATCGACCGGGACGGCGACGTCTACGTCGCCGGGCAGCTGCCGCTGGCCGTGCTCGAGCAGGGGCCGGCGGGGCGTGAAGCGCTGGACGAGCTGCTGGGCGCGGTGCTCGTGGCCTGTGACGAGCCGTTCAACGAGCTGCTCGCGCTGGGCTTCCTGTCGGCCATGCGCACCGAGTGGGCCTGGCGCACCTCACGGGGGGAGTCGACGGCCAACCTCGAGGCCTTCGCCCACCTGCTCCGGGACGAGGCTCCTGACTAGACTTCCGGCATGACGACGCACACCCTGATCCTGCTCCGTCACGGCGAAAGCCTGTGGAACGCCGAGAACCTCTTCACCGGCTGGGTCGACGTCGACCTGTCCGACCGGGGGCGCGACGAGGCCAGGCGCGGCGGCGAGCTGCTGCTCCAGGAGGGCCTGCTGCCTGACGTCCTGCACACCTCCCTGCTGCGCCGCGCGATCACGACCGCCAACATGGCGCTCGACGTCGCCGACCGTCACTGGATCCCCGTCCGCCGGTCCTGGCGGCTCAACGAGCGGCACTACGGGGCACTGCAAGGCCTGGACAAGGCCGCCACCCGCGACAAGTACGGCGAGGAGCAGTTCATGCTCTGGCGCCGCTCGTTCGACACCCCGCCGCCGCCCATCGAGGACGACGCGGAGTTCTCCCAGGCCGGTGACCCGCGCTATGCCGACCTGGGCTCGGACATGCCGGCCACCGAGTGCCTGAAGGACGTGATCGCCCGGATGCTGCCCTACTGGGACTCCGACATCACCCCCGACCTCGCCGACGGCAGGACCGTCCTGGTCGCGGCCCACGGCAACAGCCTGCGGGCACTGGTCAAGCACCTCGACGGCATCAGCGACGACGACATCGTCGGGCTCAACATCCCCACCGGCATCCCGCTGCTCTACGAGCTCGACGGCGACTTCCGGCCCACCCAGCCGGGTGGCCGCTACCTCGACTCCGAGGCCGCAGCCGAGGCCATCCAGGCGGTCGCCAACCAGGGCAAGCACTGAGGCGACCCGGCCCTGCCCGACCACCGAGGGCGGCACCGCATACCGGTGCCGCCCTCGGCGTGTCCGCGGGCGCCGTGCCACCTGGCCCGGCACGCCCCGACCGTGCAGTCGAACGGGCACTTCGGGGTGTCTTCTCGCACGCTGGGGCCGCGAGGGCGGGTTGTGCCCGTCTGACTGCTCGCACGCAGGAGGTATGCCGTGGGGTGGGGGGTGGCCCGGCCCACCCGACGGCCCTATGTGCGTCTTCCGCAGCCTGCCCGTGCAGTCGAACGGGCACTTCGGGGTGTCTTCTCGCACGCTGGGGCCGCGAGGGTGGGTTGTGCCCGTCTGACTGCTCGCCCGCAGGAGGAGGTATGCCGCGAGCGCGCGTGATGGAGGTATGCCGCGAGCGCGCGTGAGGACCGTGTGAGTGCTCACGCAGGGGGTAGGACCTGAGCCGGCCGGGTCAGTCGATCTCGAACTTGTAGCCCAGCCCACGCACGGTCACGATGTGCCGAGGCGCCGAAGGGTCCGGCTCGACCTTGGCGCGCAGCCGCTTGACGTGCACGTCGAGGGTCTTGGTGTCGCCGACGTAGTCCGACCCCCAGACCCGGTCGATCAGCTGGCCCCGGGTGAGCACCCGGCCGGCGTTGCGCAGGAGCATCTCCAGCAGCTCGAACTCCTTGAGCGGCAGGGACACCGTGGTGCCGGAGACGGTGACCTGGTGCCGTTCGACGTCCATCCGCACCGGCCCGGCCTCGACGGTGGCAGGCACGAGCTCCTCCGGCTCGGTCTGCCGGCGCAGCACGGCCTTGATGCGGGCCAGCAGCTCACGGGAGGAGTAGGGCTTCGTGACGTAGTCGTCGGCGCCGATCTCGAGGCCGACGACCTTGTCGACCTCGCTGTCCTTGGCCGTGAGCATGATCACCGGCACGGACGAGCGCTGCCGGAGCTGCCGGCAGACGTCGATGCCGCTGAGGCCGGGCAGCATCAGGTCCAGCAGCACCAGGTCGGCACCGCCGCGGTCGAACTCCGCGAGCCCTTCCGGGCCGGTGGCGGCCACGGCGACCGAGTAGCCCTCCTTCTCCAGCAGGTAGGACAGCGGGTCGGACAGGGACTCCTCGTCCTCGACCAGCAGGATCCGGGTCATCGAGCCACCTCTCGTGTGTCATCGGGTCGGCCCGGGGCAGGGGAGGGCCCAGGGTCGTCGGGGCTGGGCGGGGCGGGGGTGCTCTCGGGAGCAGAGCGTAGCGAGGTGGCACGGTCGCGTGCCGTCAATGGCCCCGGACGGCGGTGCGCCGGGGGCGCGGACGAGCCGACGGGACGGTCGTCGTCGACGATGCCGGGCAGCCGGATGGTGAACGTCGAGCCGTGGCCCTCGTGGCTCCATACGGTGACCTCGCCACCATGGTTGACGCAGACGTGCTTGACGATCGACAGGCCCAGCCCGGTGCCCCCGGTGGCACGTGAGCGGGCCGGGTCGACACGGTAGAAGCGCTCGAAGATGCGTTCGCGGTCGGTGGCCGGGATGCCCTGACCCTGGTCGGTCACGGCGACCTCGACGACGTCACCGCTACGCCGGGTGACGACGGAGATCGAGGTGCCGTCGTCGGAGTAGGCGATGGCGTTGGTGACCAGGTTGCGGATCGCGGTCGTGATGAGCTCGGGCTCGCCGTAGACGCGGAGCTGCTCCTGGGGCGACGTCGTCGAGGCGGTCACCCGGCGGTGGCCCGCGACGAGGCGGGTGTGCTCGACGGCCTCCCGGGCGCAGTGTGGGACGTCGACGATGACCAGCTCGGTCATCAGGTCGGTGGCCTGGAGACGGGACAGGTCGACGATCTCACTGACCAGCCGGGAGAGGCGGTGCGTCTCGTGCTGCATCCGACGGGCGAAGCGGCGCACCGCCACCGGGTCGTCGGCGGCGTCCTCGACCGCCTCGGCCAGCAGGGACAGCCCACTGACCGGCGTCTTGAGCTCGTGGCTGACGTTGACCACGAAGTCGCGCCGGACCTCCTCGACCCTCCTGGCCTGGGTGCGGTCCTCGATGATCATGATCGCCAGGTCCTCCCGGATCGGCGCGACCCGCACCCCCAGCAGCATCCGGCCGGTGCCGAAAGGCCCGGTCGGCTGGTCGAGCTCGGTCTCCCGGATGACCTTGTCCTTGAGCACCAGCGCGGCCAGGTGCCGCAGCTGCGGGTCGACCAGCTCGGAGGCGCGCACCAGCCCGAACGCCGGCGCGGCGGAGGTCGTGGTGACGACGCGGCCGGCCCGGTCCACGACCAGGCCTCCGGTGCGCACCGCGGCGAGCACCTCAGCGACCCCCAGGGGGAGCGCCATCGGCGGCTCCGGCTCCGGCGTCGGCTCGACCCCGGACGTGCGCCCGCGCAGCAGCAGCACCAGGACAGCAGCCAGCATCAGCCCGAGGAGCACCCCGAGGGCAGCGGCGGTCCAGGAGGTCATGGACCCACAGTAGAACGGACGGGGGAGCGGGCCGGTCCGGTCGGGCCTAACTGGTGTATTGCGGACGCCCAGTGTTCACTTGGCATCAGCACGGCGTTCACACACGGCTGCGACGGTGCCTGCGACGACACCGGAGGGAGCAGAATGCGCACCGCATTTCACGAGGAGCTGGCCTACGTCTCCGAGCAGCTGGTCGAGATGACCAGGCTCACGGGCTCGGCGCTCAACCGCGCCACCCAGGCCCTGATGGACGCCGATCTCGAGCTCGCCGAGAGCGTGATCACCGCCGACGAGCACATCGACGCCATCCGTCGCGACCTGGACAACCGGGCCGTCGACATCCTGGCCCGGCAGCAGCCCGTCGCCACGGACCTGCGCATCCTCGTGACGTCGATGCGGATGAGCTCGGACCTGGAACGGATGGGTGACCTGGCCCGCCATGTCGCGAAGGTGACCCGGCTGCGCTACCCCGAGTCGGCGATCCCGGCCCGGCTGCGCGCGACCTTCTCCGAGATGGGCCGCATCGCCGAGCAGATGGTGGTCGCGACCGGCTCGATCATCGCCAACAAGGACCTCCAGGGAGCCGCGCACCTCAAGGACGACGACGACCGGATGGACCAGCTGCACCGCGACGTGTTCAAGATCCTGCTGTCCGACGACTGGGACGGCGGCATCGAGGCTGCGGTCGACGCGACGTTGCTGAGCCGCTACTACGAGCGCTTCGGGGACCACGCGGTCTCGGTCGCCCACCGTGTCGTCTACCTGGTCACCGGCGAGTGGCACGACGAGGTCGACCTCGACGAGGCCCTGGAGCAGCGCACCGCCGACAGCGCCCGCGGCACCGCCCCGGTCCGCGGCTGAGCCGGTCAGACCGCGTCAGCACCTCGCGGTGGCACCTGGGGCAGGGAGAAAGCTCAGCCCTGCGACTGCAGGACCTCGTCGTAGACGGCATAAGGGCTGTCCGGAAGCAGCACGGGCACCCGACGGGAGACGGCTCCGTCGCCGCTGGCCACCCGGACCGTGATCATCTGGCCGGCGCCGACCGGCACCTCCGGCACGACGACGGGATCGGTGAACTCCCCGGTGGCCGGGTCGTAGCCGTCGATGCGAAGGCTCGCCCCGGCCGGGACCTCCAGCGAGGGAGTCAGTGGGACCGACGCGCCGTCCTCGGTCTCCAGCGAGATCTCCAGCACCGCGGGCTCTGAGGCTCGGTTGACGGCATACCCGGCCATCACTCCAGGCTCGCCCTGGCCGGTGCTGACGACGAGCGCGTCCAGGATCTCGACCTCACCCACCTGCAGGCTCAACCCGTCGGCAGGGTCGTAGCTGAGGTCCGTGGTGACCGGTGAGGCGACCTGGCAGGCGCTCAGCCCGAGAGCCATGACCAGGGTGGCGGCGGCGGCACCGAGACGGCGCCTGGGGGTCGGGGCGGCAGGTCGTGTCGTCACAGGCGTAGCCTAGCGGTTTGCGAGGTCAGCGCGGGTGTAGGTCCCTGACCTGCGCAAATATCAACGGTGTCATTTAGTGACGTACGCCACTCGTGATATCCTGGGGGTCCGCGAAAGGGGCTAACTGAAGATGACGTTCAAGGTCGGCGAGACTGTTGTGTACCCGCACCACGGGGCAGCACTCATCGAAGAAATGAAGACGCGCACCATCAAGGGCGAGGAGAAGATCTATCTCAAGCTGAAGGTTGCTCAGGGAGATCTGACCATCGAGGTTCCCGCCGACAACTGCGATCTGGTCGGCGTCCGTGACGTCGTCGGCAAGGAGGGTCTGGACAAGGTCTTCCAGGTCCTGCGGGCCGAGCACACGGAAGAGCCCACCAACTGGTCCCGTCGCTACAAGGCCAACCTGGAGAAGCTCGCCTCCGGCGACGTCGTCAAGGTGGCCGAGGTCGTCCGTGACCTGTGGCGGCGTGACAAGGACCGTGGGCTGTCCACCGGCGAGAAGCGCCTGCTCAACAAGGCACGTCAGATCCTCGTCTCCGAGCTCGCGCTGGCCGAGAAGACCAACGAGGACAAGGCGGAAGCCACCCTCGACGAGGTGCTCGCCTCCTGAGCGTCGGCGTCATCCTGGTCGCAGCAGGCCAGGGCAGCCGACTGGGAGCAGGTCGACCCAAGGCTCTGGTGCCGTTGCACGGAGAGCCGATCGTGACACACGCACTCCGGGGTGTCCTGGCTTGCCAGGACCTCCGCAGTGTCGTCGTGGTGGCACCCCCACAGGCCGTCGAGGAGTTCGACGCGCTCGTGGCGGGTGCCATCGCCGCGTCCGGGGCCGCCTGCTCCGTCGCGGTGGTGCCGGGTGGGGCCGAACGTGCCGAGTCGGTCGCGCGGGGTCTGGCCGCCCTGCCCCCTGAGGTCGGCATCGTGCTGGTGCACGACGCCGCCCGTGCGCTCGTGCCGGCCGAGGTGTTCGACCGTGTCGTGCATGCCGTGCGATCGGGCCACATGGCCGTCGTGCCGGTGCTGCCGGTGGCCGACACCATCAAGACGGTCGCTGCCGACGATCGTGGCGACCTGCGGGTGACCGGCACGCTGGACCGGTCGTCGCTGCGCGCGGTGCAGACCCCGCAGGGCTTCCTGAGGGCGACGCTGGAGCGGGCCCATGCGGACGCGGACGACCCGGCGACCGACGACGCCGCCCTGGTGGAGCAGGTCGGCGGCTGGGTCCATGTCGTCGAGGGGGACCCCCGGGCGATGAAGATCACGACGCCACACGACCTCGAGGTGGCCTCGCTGTGGCTCCTCGGCCCCGGGTCCGCCAGGGCTGACCGGCCGGTGCTGGTCGTGCTCGGCGGTGCGCCGGGGGTCGGCAAGACCAGCGTGGCCCGCGAGCTGGCGGTGCGCCGGGCGGCGGCCCACGTGCGGGTCGACACCCTGGAGCAGGCGCTCCAGCGGGCCCGGGGCGCCGATGCCGTGATGGGGCCGGAGGGCTATGCGGCCGGGCAGGCGGTGGCCGCGGACCTGCTCAGGTCGGGGCTCGACGTGGTCGCCGACGGCACGCAGCGGCTCGAGGTGATGCGCCGGGCCTGGGCGAGCAGTGCCGGCGCCGCCGGTGCCCGGGTCGTGCAGGTCGAGCTGGTCTGCAGCGACGAGGACGAGCACCGACGCCGGGTCGAGCAGCGCAGCGCCGACATCCCGGGCCATCGCCTGCCTGGCTGGCCGGACGTCGAATCGGCCGACACCGACCCGTGGCCGGACGCGGACGCACAGGTGGACACCTCCGCGCTGTCCGTCGCCGAGGTCGTGGATGTCATCGAGGAGATCCTGTGAGCGGGCTGCCTCGCGTCGGGCATCGGCACCGACGTCCACCGGTATGCCGAGGACGACCGCCCCCTGCACCTGGCCTGCCTCACCTGGCCGGACGAGCGAGGCATCGAGGGGCACTCCGACGGGGACGTGGCTGCCCACGCGACCTGTGACGCGCTGCTGGCAGCGGCGTCGCTGGGCGACCTGGGCAGCGTGTTCGGCACCGACCGACCGGACATGGCCGGGGCCTCGGGGGCGGCCATGCTGGCCGAGGTGCACAGCCTGTTGACCGACGCCGGTTGGGCCGTGGGCAACGTCTCGGTGCAGGTGATCGGCAACCGCCCCAAGGTCGGCCCGCGGCGCGAGGAGGCTGCGGCGGCCATGTCAGCGGCCCTGGGTGGCGCCTCGGTGTCGGTCAGCGCGACGACGACCGACGGGCTCGGGCTCACCGGTCGCGGCGAGGGCGTCGCCGCCATCGCCACCGCCCTGGTCGTCCCCGTCTGAGCCCGGGCCTTTGGCGGCGGGCCTCGACGTCCAGCCCGCCCCGAGACCCAGCATGCAGGGGCGGGTTGCGGGGCGGGCCGCACGGCATACGGTGTGAGCAGCACCCGATCCAGGAGGACCAGCATGCCGAGCACCGTCAAGGGCGTCATCGCCCGCAGCAAGGACGCCGAGGTCGAGGTCGTGGACGTGGTGGTCCCCGACCCCGGGCCCGGTGAGGCCGTGGTGAGGATCGAGGCGTGCGGGGTGTGCCACACCGACCTGCACTACCGCGAGGGCGGCATCAACGACGACTTCCCGTTCCTGCTCGGCCACGAGGCGGCAGGCACGGTCGAGGCCGTCGGCGAGGGGGTCACGGACGTGGAGCCGGGCGACTTCGTGATCCTCAACTGGCGGGCGGTCTGCGGCACGTGCCGGGCCTGTGCCAAGGGCGAGCCGTGGTACTGCTTCAACACCCACAACGCGACCCAGAAGATGACGCTGACCGACGGCACCGAGCTGGCCCCGGCCCTGGGCATCGGCGCCTTCATCGAGAAGACCCTGGTCCACGCCGGCCAGTGCACCAAGGTGCACCGCGAGGCCTCGGCCGTGGCGGCCGGGCTCCTCGGCTGCGGTGTGATGGCCGGCTTCGGGGCCGCGGTCAACACCGGCGGGGTGCGGCGCGGTGACTCCGTGGCCGTCATCGGCTGCGGCGGCGTCGGCAACGCCGCCATCGCCGGTGCCGTCCTGGCCGGAGCGACCACGGTGATCGCCGTCGACCTCGATGACCGCAAGCTCGAGGCCGCCCGTGCGCTCGGCGCCACGCACACCGTCAACGCAGGCCAGCACGACATCGTCGAGACGGTGCGCGAGCTGACCGGCGGTCACGGTGCCGACGTGGTGATCGACGCCGTCGGCCGTCCCGAGACCTACCGGCAGGCCTTCTACGCCCGTGACCTCGCCGGCACCGTGGTGCTGGTGGGGGTGCCGACTCCCGACATGACGATCGAGCTGCCCCTGCTCGACGTGTTCGGCCGCGGTGGTGCGCTGAAGTCCAGCTGGTACGGGGACTGTCTGCCCTCCCGGGACTTCCCGATGCTGATCGACCTCTACCGGCAGGGCCGCTTCGACCTGGACGCGTTCGTGTCCGAGGAGATCGGGCTGGGCGACGTGGAGGCGGCCTTCGAGAAGATGCACAGGGGCGACGTGCTGCGCTCCGTGGTGGTGATGGGCCGATGACCGCCTCCGTCGAACGAGCGGTCACCTCGGGCACCTTCAGCCTGGACGGCGGCACCTGGGAGGTGGACAACAACGTCTGGGTGGTCGGCGACGACACCGAGTGCGTGGTCATCGACGCCCCGCACGACGCCGGGGTGATCGCCGGCCTGGTCGGCCACCGCACCGTGCGGGCCATCCTGCTCACGCACGCCCACGACGACCACATCAGCGCCGCGGGGGAGCTGGCGCAGGCGACCGGCGCCCCGACCTACCTGCACCCGGCCGACCGGATGCTGTGGGACCGCGTGCACACGACCGCCCCGGACCAGGCGCTCGCGGACGGCATGACGATCGACGTGGCCGGGGTGACGGTGCACGTGCTGCACACTCCCGGTCACTCCCCGGGCGCCTGCTGCTTCCACGTGCCCGCGCTGGACACGGTGTTCACCGGGGACACCCTCTTCGCCGGCGGGCCGGGGGCCACGGGACGCTCGTTCAGCGACTTCGACACGATCGTCGCCTCGATCACCGACCGGCTGCTGACGCTGCCGGCGGACACCGAGGTGCGCACCGGGCACGGTGACTCGACGACCATCGCCGACGAGGCACCACACCGTCAGGAGTGGATCGACCAGCACCAGACGTGACCAGGCCGGCGGCAGCTCAGGACGCCGTGACGAGCTCGCACAGCCGGCCGAGCACGGCAGCGTCGAGGTCCATCGACTGCAGCTCGGACACCACCACCGCCGGGGCCGCACCGGACCGGACGACCCGCCAGACCTCGTCCTTGGTCGTGTGCTCGATGTGCGCGGCGTCCAGGTAGTCGAAGACGAGGTCCTCGACCGGGTTGTCCGCGAGCTCTCCCGGCAGGGCCACCGTGACCGCCTCCCCGACCGGCACGTCCGCCAGGGTGACCGGTTCGGCGCCGGTCAGGCCCACCATCTCGACCGTCCAGGTCCGGGCCGGTGGCACCACGTCGGCGGCCCCCTCGGCCGGGCCGACGGTCAGGGTGCGGGTCGCCCAGTCGAGGCGCAGCGTCGTGCGCGCCGCACGCAGCGAGGCCACCGGCGCACCGTCGTCCTCGTAGAGCACGAACTCCCCGTCCGCCCCGGCGAACACGAGCACGTGCAGGTGCTGGGGCACCGGCGTGCCGTTACCGACCTCGTCCTGCGCCACCAGGGGCACGATCGCCCCGGCCTTCGCGAAGACCGGGGTGTGCTCCAGGTCGCGGTAGGCCGCGAGCACCCGGTCACCGGAGTAGCGCAGGCCGGTCTCCAGGTCGAACCAGGTGCCCGGCGGCAGCCAGACGTCGGCTCGGGCCACCTGGGCCCGCGCGTCGAGGGGCTGCACCACCGGGGCGAGGAGCAGCTCGGAGCCGAAGAAGAAGGTCCTCCGGTGGACGTAGGCGGCCTCCTCGTGCGGGTATCGGTGGTAGACGGGCTCCACCAGGGGTATGCCGTCGCTCGCCCGCTGCGCCATGGAGTAGAGGTAGGGCACGAGCCGGTGCCGCAGGCGCAGCTGCTCGGCCATGATCCGGGACGCGGCCGGGCCGAAGCGCCAGGGCTCCTTGGACTGGAACGGGCCGGCCGCGGCGTGCAGCCGCAGGATCGGTGACCAGACGCCGAGCTGCACCCACCGCACCGCGAGCTCGGCGTCCTTGACGCCGAACATGTGCCCGCCGATGTCGTGGCTCCACCAGCCGTAGCCGATGTTGGCCGCGCTCGCCGTGAACTCCGGCTGGAAGGCCAGGGAGTCCCAGCTGATGACCGTGTCCCCGGAGAAGCCGATCGGATAGCGGTGGGAGCCCGGTCCGGCATACCGCGAGAAGACCATCGGCCGCCGGCCGGTGCTCTCCAGCTCGGCGAAGTGCCGCTCGTTGAGGGCCCACAGCGGGTCCAGCCCGGGCTGCCGCGAGTGGGGGCCCTGCTGCCAGTCGATCCACCAGAAGTCGACCCCGTCGTCCTCCATCGGGTGGGCTACGTGCTTGAAGAACGCCTCCAGGTAGGCCTCGTCCGTCACGTCGAAGGTCAGCGGCGCCTCGGTCGCCGGGTCGACGCCGAGGGCCCGAGCCATCTGCGGGTAGGCGTCCTCGAACGCGCGGACCCCGTCGGCGGGGTGGTCGTTGAGGGTCACCTTCAGCCCGCGGTCGTGCAGCTCGGCCAGGAAGGAAGTCGGGTCGCCGAAGAGCTCGCGGTTCCAGCTGTAGCCCGTCCAGCCGCTGCCGTAGCGGGAGTCGACGTCGACCAGGTGCCAGTCCATGTCGAGCACCGCGACGGACAAGGGCATCCGCTCGGCCTCGAACCGGTCCAGGAGCGCGGAGTACTCCTGCGCCGAGTACGGGTGGTAGCGGCTCCACCAGTTGCCCAGGGCATAGCGCGGCACCAGCGGCACGGGGCCGGTGAGCCGGTGGAAGTCGCGTAGGGCAGCGCGGTAGTCGCGGCCGTGGGTGAAGACGTAGAGGTCGACCGTGCCGTCCGGCCTCGGGTGCAGGGTGCCGTCATCGCCACGCACCAGCCCACGGGAGTCGTCGAGGTCGGCGAAGCCGTTGCGCGACACCACGCCGGGCTCGAGCTCGGTGCGCCCGTCGGCCTCGTCGAGGGTGCGGGCGGTGCCCGGCAGCGGGTCGTGCGCCTCGCCGTAGCGCCACACCGAGTCGTAGTGGCTCACTCCGCCGCGCACCTGCAGCGACAGACCGGACGGGCTGAACGGGCGACCGTCATAGCTGAGGTGGAAGCCGTCGGTCACGACCTCGACCCCGTGGGCGTGCTCGCTGACCTGGGCCTGCACCGGCCCCAGGTCGCGGTCGAGGACCATCAGGGTGGGCCGGTCCTCGAACGCCCCGGTGGGTGACCACTCCAGGCGCACCAGGGCGGGCGTCAGCAAGGAGATGCGGGCATGCGCGGTCTGGTGGACAGTCTGCATCGGGCCAGGCTAGCCAAGCCGGAGGGGCCCACGCCGCCTCGCAGGTAGCCTGTGCGGGTGAGCTTGCGCCTGTACGACACCGCCACCCGCGAGGTCCGACCCTTCGAACCCCTCGAGCCGGGCCGGGTCGGCATCTACATCTGTGGTCTGACGACCCAGGGCGCTCCGCACATCGGGCACGTCCGCTTTGCGGTGGCCTTCGACGTCCTGCGCCGCTGGCTCGTGCGCGGGCACGGCTACGACGTCACGCTGGTGCGCAACGTCACCGACATCGACGACAAGATCCTGCGGAAGGCGGCCGAGCACGGCCGCCCCTGGTGGGCGTGGAGCTATGAGCACGAGCGCGCCACCGACGAGGCCCTGCGCACCCTGGGGGTGCTGCCCGCCACCTACGAGCCGCGCGCCACCGGCCACATCACCGAGATGGTCGAGCTGGTCGACCTGCTGGTCCAGCGCGGTCACGCGTATGCCGCGGAGGACTCCAGCGGTGACGTCTACTTCGACGTCCGGTCCTGGCCCCGCTACGGCGAGCTGACCCGCCAGCGCATCGAGGACATGGAGCCGGCTGCCGACGCCGACCCCCGAGGCAAGCGCGACCCCCGCGACTTCGCGCTCTGGAAGGGACGCAAGGACGACGAGCCGGACACGGCGAGCTGGCCGACCCCCTACGGCCGAGGTCGACCCGGCTGGCACCTGGAGTGCTCGGCGATGGCCCGCAAGTATCTCGGTGACACCTTCGACATCCACGGCGGCGGCGTCGACCTGCGCTTCCCTCACCATGAGAACGAGCAGGCCCAGTCGCGCGCCGCCGGGCTGGGGTTCGCCCGCTACTGGCTGCACAACGCCTGGGTCACCGTCAGCGGCGCCAAGATGGGCAAGTCGCTCGGCAACTCCCTCGTGGTCTCCGAGATCACCAGGACGGTGCGCCCGCTGGTGCTGCGCTACTACCTGGGCGCCGCGCACTACCGCTCCACCGTCGAGTTCGGCGAGGAGTCCCTGGCCGAGGCCGAGGCGACCGTCGAGCGCATCGAGTCCTTCCTCACCCGCGCCCTGGAGGTATGCGGTGTGCCGGCCGCCGAGGTCCGGTCCGCCGCGGCGTCGGTCGACCTGCCGGAGGCCTTCGCCGCCGCGCTCGACGACGACGTCAACGTGCCGGAGGCTCTCGCGGTCGTCTTCGGCGCCGTGCGTGAGGGCAACCGGGCACTGGAAGCCCGGGCCGGGACCGAGCCCACGGTGCCCGAGGTCCGGCATACCCTGGAGCAGGTGGTCGGCATGACCGAGGTGCTCGGCGTCGACCCGCTCGACCCGCACTGGGCCGCGGACACGGCGGCCGAGACTCGGGTGCACGACGTGCTCGACCGGTTGGTGACCGAGCGTCTGCAGGCTCGCGCTGCCGCCCGGGCGGCTCGCGACTTCGCCGAGGCCGACGCCATCCGTGACCAGCTGAGCGAGCTCGGCATCGTCATCGAAGACACCCCGACGGGTGCCCGCTGGGCACTCGCCCGCTGAGAAGGAAGAGGCCCGGCATGCCCGGCAACTCACAGCGCCGAGGCGCAGTGCGCAAGACCAACAAGAAGGGCGCGACGGTCGGCAGCGGTGGCCAGCGCCGCAAGCAGCTCGTCGGCCGGGGGCCCACCCCCAAGGCCGAGGAGCGCACCGGCCACCCCGCCGCCCGCAGGTCTGCCCGGACCGACAAGCAGAACGCCCAGCGTGACAAGGACCGGCGGGCCGGGCGCACCAGCAGTGAGGTCGTGGCCGGGCGCAACGCGGTGGTCGAGGCCCTGCGCACCTGGATCCCGGCCAGCACTCTCTACGTCGCCTCCCGGATCGACTCCGACGACCGCGTGAAGGAGTCGATCTCGCTGGCGGCCGAGCGCGGCATCGCCATCCTGGAGACTCCGCGTGGGGAGCTCGACCGGATCACCGCCGGTGCGGTGCACCAGGGGCTCGCGCTGCAGGTGCCACCCTACGAGTACGCCCACCCGGACGACCTGCTCGACGTGGAGCTGCCCGGCACGCCGCTCATCGTGGCCCTGGACGGCATCACCGACCCGCGCAACCTCGGGGCGATCATCCGCTCGGTCGGGGCGTTCGGCGGCCACGGTGTGGTGGTGCCGGCCCGCCGCTCGGTCGGCATGACCGCCTCGGCGTGGAAGACCTCGGCCGGTGCCGCCGCCCGCATCCCGGTCGCCCAGGCGACCAACCTCACCCGTGCGCTGGAGGCCTACCGCAAGGCCGGGTTCTTCGTGATCGGGCTCGACAGCGACGGTGACGTGGACCTGCCGGGCCTGGCGCTGGCCGACCAGCCGCTCGTCGTCGTCGTCGGCTCCGAGGGCAAGGGACTGTCCCGGCTGGTGCGGGAGACGTGTGACCAGATCGTGTCCATCCCGATGTCGGGGGTCACCGAGTCGCTCAACGCGGGCATCGCCACGGCGGTCACCCTCTACGAGATCGCCCGTCGGCGCTCGTGAGGCCGTCCCGCGAGCGCAGGCGGCCGGCCCGGGTGGGCCGGCCGCTGCTCGTCGCAGGTGCGTCGGTGCTCGTGCTCGGCGGGTGCGCCTCCGCGGCCGGCGATGGCGGTGCCCAGGACAGCGGCGCAGGTGCCCAGGAGCCTGACCAGCTGCCGGTGCCGGAGACGTCCCTGGAGGTCACCGCCGTCTACCCCCGCCCTCCGGGCTTCACCCAGGGGCTGGAGATCCTCGACGACGGTCGCCTCCTGCACAGCCGGGGTCTGTTCGGCGAGTCGGCGGTCGAGATCTTCGCGCTGGGCGAGACCGACCCCGAGGTGGAGCAGGACCTGCCCGAGGAGCACTTCGGCGAAGGCGTCACCGTCCTGGGTGACGGCAGCACGGCATACCAGCTCACCTGGCAGTCGGGGGTGGTCCACGTCTGGCAGCTGCCGGCGCTCGCCGAAGGCGCCGACCTGAGCATCCCGGGGCAGGGCTGGGGCCTGTGTCACGACACCGGCCGCGACGTGCTCTGGCTCTCCGACGGGTCGGCACGGCTGCAGGCGCTCGACCCCGCCGACCTGGCCGTCTCCGAGGTCGTGGAGGTGCAGGACGGGGGCGCCCCGGTCACCCAGCTCAACGAGCTCGAGTGCGTGGACGGGCAGGTGTGGGCCAACATCTGGCACAGCAACGACGTGGTGCGCATCGACCCTGCCTCGGGCGAGGTCCGGCAACGTGTCGACCTGTCCGAGCTGGCCGCCCAGATCGACACCGACAACCCTGAGCACGTGCTCAACGGGCTGGCCTATGACGAGGCTGACGGCACCTTCCTGGTCACCGGCAAGGAGTGGGACCGGATCTTCCGGGTCGACCTGAGCCAGCAGTGAGCAGGGTCAGGTCATCGAGCTGGCCTGGATCGGGATCTCCTCGGTGTCGACCCCCAGCACCGCCGCCTCGTCGGGCTTGTCGGGGAGCACCACGTGGACGTAGTCGCGCACGGCGTCCTCGATGCTCATGTCGTGCCCGGCCCGCTCGGACAGGTACCACCGGTGCTCGAGCACCTCGTGGAAGAGCTCGGCGGGCTCCACCTTGGCGCGCAGCTCGGGCGGCACCGTGCGGGTGACCGGCTCGTAGATGTTGGCCAGCCAGTCGTGCGCGACCTGCGCCTCGTCGTCGTTCTGCCGGTCCATCGCGGCGCGGAAGGAGTCGAGGTCGTTCAGCAGCCGGCGGGCCTGGTTCTCCTCGACGTCGAGCCCGGTGAGGTGCATCAGCCTGCGCGAGTGGTAGCCGGCGTCCACGATCTTGGGCCGGATCTGGATCTGGGCGCCGTCGATGTCGGTGCTGATCTCGAGCTCGTCCACGTCGAAGCCGAGGTTGTTGAGCCGGCGGATCCGCTCCTCCACCCGCCACCGGTCGCCGCGCTCGAAACGCTCGGTCTCGGTCAGCTCCTTCCACAGCAGCTGGTAGCGGTGCATGATGCGGTCGGCGATCTCGATGGGGTCGGCGCTCTCGTCGAGGAAGCCGCCGGCTTCCAGGTCCATCAGCTCACCGGCGATGTTGCCGTGCGCAATGGTCAGGTCGTGCTCGCGCTGGCCGTCGCTGAGCTGGGGATAGACCGAGGCGGTCTCGGCGTCGACGAGGTAGGCCGCGAAGTCTCCGGCGTCGCGCCGGAACAGCGTGTTGGACAGCGACACGTCGCCCCAGAAGACCCCGTTGAGGTGCAGCCTGACGAGCAGCACCGCGAGGGCGTCGAGGACCCGGCGGCCGGTGTCGGGGCGCAGGTGCTGGCTGAAGATGGCCCGGTAGGGCAGGGAGAACCGCAGGTGCCGGGTGACCAGGCAGGCGTCGAGCACCTCGCCGTCGGTCGTGGTGCGGCCGGAGATGACCGCCAGCGGCTCCACCGCCGGCTGGTCGAGCCGGCGGAGCACCCGCAGCGTGTCGTACTCCCGGCGGGCCAGGTGCTCGTGGATCTCCTTGACCGCGATGACCTGGCCGGAGAGCTTGACGAAGCGGACCACGTGGCGCGAGATGCCGCGGGGGAGGGCAGCGAGGTGGTCCTGCGGCCACTCCTCCAGGGGCACCTCCCAGGGGAGGTCGAGCAGCGCAGGGTCGAGGCGTGCGGCGCTGATGTCCAAGGCCATGAGGGCACTCTATTCCGCGGGTCGGGGCGGGTGGAAACGTTTGCATCGGGCCGGGCGGCCGTCAGCGGGTCCCGGAGACGGGTATGCCGCCCGCTCTCGGTGAGCGGGCGGCATACCTCGTCGTGGCGTCCGGTGGTCAGCTGATCCGATCACCGTCGTCCACCTTGAACAGGTGGATGTGGTCGGACTTGGGCAGGAAATGCACCGTCTCGCCCTTGCGAGGCGGCGTGCGGCCGTCGACCCGGGCGATGAACGGCTTGTCCGAGGACTTGGCGCCGGGCAGCTCGCCGTAGATGTAGGCGTCCGCGCCGAGCTCCTCCACCACGTCGATGAGGACCGGCAGGCCACGACCGGAGTCGTCCAGGGTGACGTCCTCGGGGCGGACCCCGACGATGACCTCCGAGCCCGCGCGGGACAGGTACTCGCGCTCCACCGGGTGGACGGCGTCACCGAACTTGATGCCGCCGTCGGTGACCGGCACCGTCATGAGGTTCATCGCGGGGGAGCCGATGAAGCCGGCGACGAACACGTTGTCCGGGTGGTCGTACAGCTTGCGCGGCGAGTCGCACTGCATGAGCAGACCGTCCTTGAGCACGGCCACGCGGTCGCCCATCGTCATGGCCTCGACCTGGTCGTGCGTGACGTAGACGGTGGTGACCCCGAGGCGGCGCTGCAGCGACGCGATCTGGGTGCGGGTCTGCACGCGCAGCTTGGCGTCGAGGTTGGACAGCGGCTCGTCCATCAGGAACACCTGCGGCTGACGCACGATCGCACGACCCATGGCCACGCGCTGACGCTGGCCACCGGACAGGGCCTTCGGCTTGCGGTCGAGGTAGGCCTCCAGGTCGAGGATCTTGGCGGCCTCCTCGACGCGGGTGCGGATCTCGTCCTTGGGCTTGCCGGCGATCTTGAGCGCGAAGCCCATGTTGTCGGCGACCGTCATGTGGGGGTAGAGCGCGTAGTTCTGGAACACCATCGCGACGTCGCGGTCCTTGGGGGGCAGCGAGGTGACGTCGCGGTCACCGATCAGGATGCGGCCCTCGTTGACCTCTTCGAGGCCGGCCAGCATGCGGAGGCTGGTGGACTTGCCACAGCCGGAGGGGCCGACGAAGACGAGGAACTCGCCGTCGGCGATCTCGATGTTGAGCTTGTCCACCGAGGGGGTGTCGGCACCGGGATAGATGCGTGTCGCGTGGTCAAAGGTCACAGAGGCCATGGCCAATCTCCTTCACCGGCAGGAACGTGCCGGACGATCCGTTGTAAAGGACCCGGCGGACGGTCGCCCTCCGGGGCGCCTCAGGCGAGGACCTCCGTGGCCGGTGTCGGCGGGGTGCCTGACCGTCCGCGGCGACGCTGCCTGCGACTGTTCGTTACCGTACCGCAATCTGCAAGATCTTGCAGATCGGTCGGAACGGTGTCCATACTGTGTCATCACTTCCCCCCGGAGTCCAGGGTTTCTGACTCCGGCACAGCACCTCCCCGCGCTCACGAAGGGCGCACCCCTCAGTTCAAAGGAGAACGGCCCATGAAGCGCACCAGTGGTGTGGTGGCAGTCACCGGCATAGCGGCGTTGTTGTTGACCGCCTGCGGCGGCGACGCCGAGGAGACAGACAGCGGCGGTGCCGCGGAGACGCAGGACGCCGCGGAGGAGACCGCCGAGGGCGAGGAGGAGGCTGCCGGCGGTGACATGGCGGAGTCCACCGAGGCCCCCGTGCGTGACGAGAACGCCGAGCTCGTGATCTGGGCCGACAACGTGCGCGCCCCGATCCTGACCGAGTATGCCGAGCAGTTCGGTGAGGAGTACGGCATCACCACGCAGGTCCAGGTGGCCACCGACGTGCGCCAGCAGTTCAAGGACGCCACCAACGTCGAGCAGGGGCCCGACGTCATCGTCGGCGCCCACGACTGGCTCGGTGAGTTCGTCCAGGACGGCATCGTCGACCCGGTCCAGATGTCCGCCGAGACCCAGGAGCTGTTCACCCCCGAGTCGATCGGGGCCACGCAGTACAACGGCCAGATCTACGGCGTGCCCTACGCCACCGAGAACATCGGCCTGGTCCGCAACACCGACCTGGTGCCCGAGGCCCCCGCCACCATGGAGGAGCTGGTCGCCACCGGCAACGAGCTCGTCGACGCCGGCGAGGTCGAGGTGCCCATGGTCACCCCGGTCGGCCAGCCCGGTGACGCCTACCACGCCTTCCCCTACCTCTCGGCCTACGGCGGCGGCATCTTCGGCACCAACGCCGACGGTGGCTGGGACCAGGACAACGTCATCCTCGCGTCTGAGGAGACCGTCCAGGGCGCTGAGAAGATCGCCTGGCTGGGCGAGGAGGGCGCGATGAGCGTCAGCGTCGACGGCACCACGATGGAGGCGCTGTTCGTCGAGGGGCGGGCGCCGTTCGCGGTCACCGGTCCGTGGACGATCCCGGCCGTGCAGAGTGCCGGTCTCAACTACGAGATCACCCCGATCCCGGCGTTCGAGGACGGCGGCGACCCGCTGCCCTTCCTGGGCGTGCAGATGTTCTACGTCTCCTCGCGGGCGCAGAACCCGACCCTGGCCCAGGAGTTCGTCAACCAGTACGTCCCGACCATGGACATGCAGATGGCGCTCTTCGAGGCCGGTCAGCGTCCCCCGGCGTTCGTCGAGGCGCTGGAGGCAGTCTCGGCCGACAACCCCGACATCGCCGCCTGGTCCGAGGCCGGCGAGGGTGCCGTGCCGATGCCGAACATCCCGGCGATGAACTCGGTCTGGGGCCCGCTGGGTCTGGCCGAGGTCGACATCATCCAGGGTGACGAGGCGGCCGCGCGTATGCAGGCCGCCCAGGAGGAGATCGTCGCCAACATCGGCTGACCACCAGCCGTGTAGACCGCCCGGCCGGCTGCGACTGCGTCGTGGCCGGCCGGGCGCCCACCATCCAGGCGCCCGCGCCGCCTCGCATGATCCCGGAGACAAAGATGTCCCAGACGCCTCCTGACGTCCGCACCGCCGTCGAGAACCCCCTGGAGCCCGAGCATCTCGAGTTCCGACAGAAGCCGCCGCTGTGGGTGGTGGCCCTCAAGTGGGCGCTGATCGCGCTCGCCGTGCTCGTCCTCGCCTACATCTCCTGGCGGTTGGTCGAGGCCGACCTGACGATCTATGTGATCCTCACCGCCTTCATCGCCATGTGCGTGCTGCTGGTCTACGGCGGCCAGGGGCGCATCCCCGCCAAGTACCTCCTGCCCGGCGTCCTGCTGATGCTGGCGCTGCAGATCTGGCCGCTCGTCTACACGGTGTCGATCTCCTTCACCAACTACGGGGCGGGGCACCTGGGCACCAAGGACCAGGCCATCGCCGCGGTGGAGGCCAACTCGGTCCGCCAGGTCGAGGGGTCCGCGCGCTACCAGCTCAACATCGCCGTGCCCGAGGGCACCGATCCTCTCAGCGGCAGCATCACCTACCTGCTGACCGACCCCGAGGGCACCTTCCTGGCCGGCGACATCGACGGCGTCGAGGAGCTCGACGCCGAGACCGTCGAGACCAACCCCTCGGGCCGCATCCTCTCGGCGGAGGGCTACGTCACGCTCACCCCTCAGCAGGTCAACGAGCGGTCGCAGGACCTCGCCGACTTTGCGGTGCCGACCGACGAGGGGGGCATCAAACAGATCGGGCTGTCGGAGGCCTTCATCGGGGAGCCGACGCTGGTCTACGACGAGGCCACCGACTCCATCACCGACACGTCGAGCGGCCGGGTCTACGTCGCCGACGACGAGATCGGCAACTTCGTGCCGCAGGACGGTGAGGGCAGAGCCCTGGCCCAGGGCTGGCGGGTCAACGTCGGGTTCGACAACTACGTCAACGCCCTGACCAACGACACCCTGCGCAACGGGCTGTTCAGCGTGCTCATCTGGAACTTCTTCTTCGCCGCCTTCTCGGTGCTGAGCACGTTCGTGCTCGGCATGCTGCTGGCGCTGCTGTTCAACGACGAGAAGCTCAAGGGCAAGGGGATCTACCGGTCCATCCTGATCCTGCCCTACGCCCTGCCGATCTACGTGACGGCCCTGGTGTGGGGCTCGATGTTCAACACCGACTTCGGCCTGATCAACGACCTGACCGGCCTGTCGATCAACTGGCTTGGTGACCCGTTCTGGGCCAAGGTGGCGATCCTGGTGACCAACCTCTGGCTGGGCTTCCCCTACATGTTCATCGTGTGCACCGGGGCCCTGCAGGCCATCCCCGGTGACGTCAAGGAGGCGGCCGCCATCGACGGCGCCGGCCCGATCCGGACAGTGTGGTCGGTCATCATGCCGCTGCTGCTGGTGGCGGTGGGCCCGCTGATGATCGCGTCGTTCGCGTTCAACTTCAACAACTTCGGGCTGATCTTCCTGATGACCGAGGGCGGCCCCTTCGAGGGCGGCCAGAGCCAGATCGGGTCCACCGACCTGCTCATCACGCTCGCCTACCGCCTGGCAATCGGTGGCACCACCCCCAACTTCGGGTTCGCCTCGGCGATCTCGGTCTTCATCTTCATCCTGGTGGCGCTCATCAGCTACCAAGGGTTCAAGCGCACGGCAGCCCTCGAGGACGTGAACTGACATGAGCTCGACTCCCACGGACCCCACGAACACCACGCTGGCCGACACGCCGGTCGAGGCACCTCCGACATCTGCCCCGCGGCGCAACACGTCGGGTGGCGGTGTCTGGTGGCGGCACGCCCTCGCGCTGCTGGCCCTGGCGTTCGCGCTCTTCCCGATCCTGTTCATCGTGTCCTCGGCGTTCAACAATGCGGGCACGCTGTCCAGCTCGTCCCTGGTCCCGACCGTGCCCGGGGTGCAGAACTTCGTCGACCTCTTCAACGACCCGGCGCGGCCGTTCTGGACGTGGTTCCGCAACTCGCTCATCGTCTGCGGCGTGGCCACCGTGGCCACCGTCTTCCTGGGTGCATGTGCCGCCTACTCCTTCTCCCGGCTGAGGTGGTCGGGGCGACGGTTCGGCCTGCTGTTCATCCTGCTGGTGCAGATGTTCCCGGCCCTGCTCGCCTTCGTCGCGCTCTACATCACCTTCGCCAACGTCGGCAACGTGCTGCCGGCGATCGGCCTCAACACCCTGGCCGGCCTGCTGCTCGTCTACCTGGGCGGAGCGATGGGGGCCAACATCTGGCTGCTCAAGGGCTACTTCGACACGGTGCCGCGTGAGCTCGACGAGGCCGCCAAGATCGACGGCTCCTCGCACGCCCGGATCTTCTTCACCATCACCTTGCGGCTGGTGACGCCGATCCTGGCCACGGTCGCGATCCTGGCGTTCGTCGGGCTGTGGGGCGAGTTCCTGCTGGCCAGCATCTTCCTGGTCTCGACGGACAACCAGACACTCGCCGTGGGTCTCTATGCGACGGCCATCGCAGACCGCAACGCCCTGTTCGGTCAGTTCGTGGCCGGGGCACTCCTTGCCTCGATCCCGGTGGTGCTGGTCTACCTCGCGCTGCAGAAGCAGCTCATCGGCGGTCTGACCCAGGGCTCGGTGAAGTAGGCAGGTGGCGGCGCTGTTGCTGGCACCTCATCACGACGGCTCACCGCTCTACGTCTCGACCCAGGACCCCCGTCCGGGGGACACCGTCTCGGTCCGGGTGCGCGTGCCGCACCCGGCCGGGGTCGGCGCGGTCCATGTGCGCACCGCCCCGGACGGTGAGCAGGAGTTCGTGGCCGCCCGCGAGGTGGCCAGGGACGACCTGGAGAGCTGGTGGCAGGCCGAGCTGCGGTGCCACAACCCGGTCACCCACTACCGGTTCCTGCTCAGTGGCGACGAGCAGGCGGGCGTCCCGGCATACCGGTGGCTCAACGGCACCGGCCTGCACCTGCGCGACGTGCCCGACGCCGACGACTTCCGGGTCGTCACCTACCCGGCGCCGCCGCGGTGGACCCCGGGTGCGGTCGTCTACCAGGTCTTCCCCGACCGGTTCGCGCGCGACAGCGCCGTGGAGCCGCCGGGGGAGCCGGGGGCGCCGCGCACCGACCTGCCCGAGTGGGCGGTCCCGGCGGCCTGGGACGCCGAGGTGGACATCCACCGTGACACCGGCCCTCGCCAGGTGTTCGGCGGCACCCTCGACGGCATCCGCGAGCACCTGGACCACGTGGTCGACCTCGGCGGCCACGGTGCTTTACCTGACGCCGTTCTTCCCGGCCCGGTCCAACCATCGCTACGACGCGTCGACGTTCGACGCGGTCGACCCGGTCCTGGGGGGTCACCAGGCCCTGCTGCGGCTGCAGGAGGACGCCCACGACCGTGGCCTGCGGGTCATGGGAGACATCACCACCAACCACACCGGGGACTCGCACGAGTGGTTCCAGGCCGCGCTGGCCGACCCCGAGGGCGAGCACGCGTCGTGGTATGTCCGCGACGACGGGCAGTGGATCTCCTGGCTGGGGGTGGGCACCCTGCCCAAGCTCGACTACACCAACCCGGCGGTCGGCCAGGCGATCTACGGGACGCCCGGGTCGGTCATCCGCCGGTGGCTGGGGCCTGGCAAGGGCATCGACGCCTGGCGGGTGGACGTGGCCAACATGACCGGACGCTACAAGGAGGTCGACATCGCCCACGACGTCGCCCGCGGCGTGCGTGCCGCGGTCGACGAGGTGGCCGCCCAGTCCGGGCAGGAGCACCTGCTGGTCGCCGAGCACACGCACGACCACAGCGCGGACGCCCTGGGCGACGGGTGGCACGGGGTGATGAACTACTCCGGCTTCACCCGCCCCGTGTGGACCTGGCTGCGGCACGCCGGCTTCGCTCCGAAGTTCCTCGGGTCTCCGCTGCGGGTGCCCCGGCTGGAGGCCGGGCAGGTCGCTGCGACGATGCGCGAGTTCTCGGCGATCGTGCCGTGGCGCACGCTGGCCCACAGCTTCACGCTGGTCGGCTCGCACGACACCACCCGGGTCTCGACCCTGGTGGGCGGCGACCCGGCGCAGGTGCAGGTCGCCGCCGGTCTGCTCCTGACCATGCCGGGCATCCCGATGGTCACCTACGGCGACGAGATCGGGATGCCGGGCGACTTCGGCGAGGCAGGCCGCCGCCCGATGCCCTGGTCGGCCGCCGGCGTCGACACCGAGCGCTGGGACGAGGCGACGTATGCCGCCTACCGCGCCCTCATCCGGGCCCGCCGCGAGCACCCCGCGCTGCACAGCGGGGGGATGAGGTGGGTGCACGCCGAGGGCGAGGCGATGGTCTACCTGCGCGAGGCGCCGGAGGAGACGGCGCTGGTGCACATCGCCAGGCAGGCACATGGGCCGGTGCGGCTACCGCTATCGTCACTGCCAGGCTTCGCCTCAGGATCCGCGGTCGTCGGCCCGGAGGCTGACGTCGCCGACGACACCGTGACCCTGGACGCCTCCGGCCCGCTGGTGCGTGTGTGGGTGTGGCCGGCGCCTGTGCCCGAGTGGGCCGTGTGACGTGAGGAGTGAGGGATGATGACGGGCAGGCTCTCCGAGCTCGCGGCCTACGCGGGTGTCAGCGAGGCGACGGTCAGCCGGGTGCTGAACGACAAGCCCGGCGTCGCCAAGGGCACCCGGCAGGCGGTGCTGACCGCTGTCGACGTGCTCGGCTACGAACGGCCCAGCAAGCTGCGACGCAACTCTGCGGGTCTGGTCGGGCTGATCACCCCGGAGCTGACCAACCCGTTCTTCCCGCTCATGGCGCAGACCTTGGAGACCCACCTGGCCGCGGCCGGCTACACCCCGGTGCTGTGCACCCAGACCCCCGGCGGGGTGCACGAGGACGAGTATGTCCAGATGCTCCTGGACCGCGGCGTGGCGGGCATCATCTTCGTCTCCGGCTACCACGCCGACACCAAGGCCGGCATCGACCGCTACGTCCGGCTGCGTGACCAGCGCCTGCCGATCGTGCTGGTCAACGGCTTCCGCGAGGGCATCGAGGCGCACTTCATCTCGCACGACGACTTCACCTCCATGCAGATGGCGGTGCAGCACCTGCGCGACATGGGGCACACCCGCATCGGGTTCGCGACCGGGCCCGCGCGCTACGTGCCGGTGCAGCGACGCATCGCGGGGTTCCGGGCCGCCATGGCCGACGTGGCGACCTCGCAGGAGGTCGACGGCCTGATCCAGACGACGCTCTTCTCCGTCGAGGGCGGAGTGACCGCGGCGCGCTACCTCCTGGCCAAGGGCGTGACCGGCGTCGTCTGCGGCTCCGACCTGATGGCGCTGGGCGTCGTGCGGGCCGCCCGTCAGCACGGCCTGCGCGTCCCCGAGGACCTGTCGGTCATCGGCTCCGACGACTTCCCGCTGGTCGGCTTCACCGACCCGCCGCTGACCACCATCCGCCAGGACGTGCCCGGGATGGCCGAGGCCGCGGTCACCGCGCTGCTGGAGGAGATCGCCGGCGAGCACGTGGAGCATCGGGAGTACCTCTTCGCCCCCGAGCTCATCCTGCGGCGTTCGACCGCGGTGGCGCCGACGCCCCCGGCGGTGCCCCTGCCTTCGGCCGGCCTGACCCACGCCACGTGACCACCCGGGCTGACCACGCCACGTGACCACCCGGGCTGACCGACCTACCACCTGACCGACCTACCGTGTCACTCCCTGGTCGCCACGCCGGCAGGGTGCCGGGCCCTCAGCCGGTGGTGTGCTCCCGGCGCTCGCGCAGGTGCTCCAGCATCTCCACGACCGTCGGCTCGTCGGCAAGGCGGTGGTCGGCGACCGTCTCACCCTCGCCCACCTTCACCGTCACGTCCTGGGGCCGCAGGGCCGAGAAGGCGCGCTCGTCGGTGACGTCGTCCCCGGCATAGAGGATCGCGTCAGCACCGATCGTCTCGGCCAGGTCGAGCAGCGCAGGCCCCTTGCCGGCCCTGCTGACGGCGAGCTCGAGCACGTCCTTGCCCGGGGTCACGCTGACACCGTCGTGACGGCCGGCCAGCTCGGCGCCGGCCTGCAGCACGGCCTCGGCCACCCCGCTGGGCAGGCCCCGGGTGTGCAGCACCAGGCCGGCCGGCTTGCGCTCCAGCCGGGCCCGCGGGTGCTCGGCGAGCAGCACGGCGAGGTCGTCGTCGAGCGCCACGTAGCGCGCTCGCTCGGCGTCGGTCAGCCGGTGGGTGACGTCGTCGAGCGAGAGACTCCGCGCCGTGGCTGCCGATGAGCACCAGCGGGTCGGTGGCGCCGGTGAGGTGGCGCAGCGGCGCCAGGGCACGCCCTGAGACCAGGGCGACGGTGACCCCGGGCAGGGCAGCCAGCCGCCGCAGCGCGGGCATCGCGCCGGGCACGGGCGCCACCTCCATCGGTTCGTCACCGAGAGGGGCCAGGGTGCCGTCGAAGTCCACGCCGATGAGCAGGGTGGGGTGGGCAGCGAGGTTGTCCAGGGCCGTGCGCAGTCGGTCGTCCACGATGGTCAGCTCTCCGAGGTCAGCGGCGCGGTGGTTTGTCGGGGGCGAACTCCAGCGCCTGCAGGTAGCGCTTGGCCCAGGTCTGCACGTCGTTGGTGCGCACCCGACGGCGCAGGGCACGCATGCGGCGCCGCTTCTCGGACGGGCTGTCCCGCATCGCCCGCAGGATCGTCTGCTTCAGCCCGATGATGTCGTGCGGGTTGCAGCTGTAGGCCTGTCGGAGCTCCGGCCGCCGCCCCGGTGAACTCGCTGAGCACCAGGGCGCCGCCCAGGTCGTGCCGGCAGGTGACGTACTCCTTGGCGACGAGGTTCATCCCGTCGCGCAGTGGCGTCACCAGCATCACGTCGGCGGCCTGGAACATCGCCGCCATCTCCTCGCGGGGGTAGGACTGGTGCAGGTAGTGCACCGCGGTCTGCCCGACCTGGGAGAAGTCGCCGTTCATCCGCCCGACCATGCCCTCGATCTGGGCTCGCGCAGCTTCCGGTAGGCAGCGACCCGCTCGCGGGAGGGGGTCGCGACCTGCACGAAGGTCACCTCGGGAGGGCCGATGTCGCCGTCCTCGAGCAGCTCGCTGATGGCCCGCAGGCGGTGCCGGATGCCCTTGGTGTAGTCGAGCCGGTCGACGCCGAGGACCACCGTGTCCGGGTCGCCGAGGGAGGCCCGGATCTCCTGGGCCCGGGCCTGCACCTCGGGGGTCCGGGCCAGCGCCTCCAGAAGCCGCGAAGTCGATCGAGATGGGCACCGCCGCAGCGCGCACCAGCCGGGGCGCGGCGCCGAGCCGGTCGTCGTCGGCGCCCTCCCACGCGACGACGTCGCCCTTGCTGGTCGCTCCGAGCAGCTGCCGGCAGGCCCGGCACGAAGTTGCGGGCGTCGGCGGTGCGCTGGAACCCGAGGAAGTCGGCGCCGAGCAACCCGCGCAGGAGGTCCTTGCGCCACGGCAGCTGTGCGAAGAGCTCCACCGGGGGGAACGGGATGTGGTCGAACCAGCCGATGCGCAGGTCGGGGCGCAGGTCCCGCAGCAGGGCGGGGACGAGCTGGAGCTGGTAGTCGTGCACCCAGACGGTGGCGCCCTCGGCGGCGACTTCGGCGATGGCGTGGGCGAAACGCTCGTTGACGGTGCGGTAGGTCGCCCACCAGCGGCGGTGGAAGGTGGGCTCGACGATGACGTCGTGGTAGATGGGCCAGAGGGTGTCGTTGCTGAAGCCCTCGTAGTAGTCGCGCACCTCGTGTGCCTCGAGGGCCACGGGCTGCAGCCTCAGACCTGTCTCGGTCTCGAAGGGTTCAGGTGCCTCACCGGGCTCACCGGCCCACCCCACCCAGACGCCGTCCCGGCCGTGCATGACCGACTCCATGGCCGTGACCAGCCCCCCCGGGCTGGTGCGCCACTCCTCGCTGCCGTCGGGGTGGACCACGCGGTCGACGGGCAGACGGTTGGCCGCGACGACGAAGTCGACGCTGTGTCCGGTGGACGACATGGGCAGATCTCCTCCTGCTCGGTCCTTGGACACTATGTCAGGCACCCGACAGCCGCCGCTTCGGTCGCCATCGGCAGGCGGCACAGGCCATTCTCAGGCGCGACCGCATACCGTGGAGTCCGTGACCACCGAACTGCCCCGCACCGAGGAGGCTGAGGCGCCACGCCGTCTGGGCCCCTACGACCTCGGCCCGCGGATCGGCGAGGGCGGGATGGGCATCGTCTATCGGGCGTTCATGCCGGACGGCCGCGACTGCGCCATCAAGGTGCTGCGGCCGCACATCGCGCACGACGAGGCGGCGCGTGCCCGGCTGCGCCGTGAGGTCGCCACGCTGGAACGGGTGCACCACCCCAGCGTGGCCGCCGTGCTGGATGCCGACGTCGACGGGCCTGCTCCTTATATGGTGACCGAGTATGTCCCCGGTGCGCCACTGGACATCGTCGTCGGCGAGCAGGGTCCGCTGGGGCCGGACGCCCTGGTGCGCCTGGGGCAGGGTCTCTACGAGGCGCTCGGCGCCATCCACGAGGTCGGCATCGTGCACCGTGACCTCAAGCCCGGCAACGTGCTGATGGTGGGGGACAAGCCGGTGGTCATCGACTTCGGCATCGCCCAGGTCAGCGACGACGTGCGGTTGACGATGACGGGGATGGTGATGGGCACGCCCGGCTACCTCTCGCCGGAGGTGGTCGAGGGCGGGTCGGTCACCGAGGCCACCGACTGGTGGGGCTGGGCGGCGACCTTGTCGTTCGCGGCCAGCGGGCAGCCCCCGTTCGGCCGCGGCCCGATGAGCGTCGTGCTCGACCGGGTCATCCGCGGCCGCACCCAGCTGGCCGCGGTCGACCCCGACCTGCGGCCGCTGCTGCTCGCCGCGCTCGACCCCGACCCGGAGCAGCGCCCCGACGCCGACGAGGTGATGGCGGCGCTGGAGGCGTATGCGGACAACCGGCCGGTCGCCGAGGCGCTGACCCGGCGGGTGCCGGCCGCGGCCCCCAGGCCCACCACCCCCGACCAGCCGTGGGCGGCGGCCGCGCCGGCCGACACCCAGGTCCACCAGGCGGTCGACGCCACCCGGGTGCAGCCGGTGCAACAGACGCGAGCCCAGCCGGTGCAGCCCGCGGTGACACCCGCTCCTGCTCAGCCGCGTTATCCGCAGCCGATGCCGCCCCAGCGCGGGGACGGCCGGCAGCCGGTCGACTACCGCACTGCCCCACCGCCGGGTGGGTGGCCGCAGCAGCCCGGAGGTCAGAGCTGGCCGCAGCAGCCGGGGGGCCAGGGCTGGCCGCAGACCCAGCCTGCGGCCTCGGGCCGCCCGCAGCCCCCCGCCCAGCCAGGGCCGGGCGGACCAGCGGGCGCGACGGCATACCCGGCTCGGCCCGGTGACCCGCGCATCGGGCGCCCGATGCGCACCGGCACGCTGGCCTCGCTCCTGCTCGTCCTCGTCGCCCTGTCGACGGTGGTGCCGCTGGTGGCCTGGGGCCTCCTGGCGTCCTGGTCGGTGGTGAGCCGCTGGGTCGACCGCGCGATGACCGGGCTGGTGCTGCGACGCCACGAGGCCGGCCCGCGAGGCAGCGACCTGCCGATGATGCTGCTGGCGACGCCGTGGCACCTGCTGGGCGCGGTGCTGAGTGCCGGTCTGGCGCTGCTGCTGCCGCTGGGGTTCGCGGTGGTGGCCGCGGTGATCACCTCCTACGGGCTCTCCCTGGCGGGCGTGGCCGAGCTGCCCGTGGAGCACCCGGTGCCGGTTGCGGTCGGCACCGCGCTCGGAGCGGTCACCAGCTGGTGGGGGCCAGGTGGGGTGTCGATGCGACGCGGGTCGCGCACGATGGTCCGGTCCGTGCTGCCTCCCGGCGTCGCCACGCAGGTGGTGGTGGCCCTCCTGACGGTGGGCGCGGTGGCGGTCGGGGCGTGGTCGGTCCTGGTCGGTCAGGACGTCTCCTGGTGGCCGGACACGAGCGGGGGGCCGCCGCTGATCGACCTGCTGGGGCTGACGAGCCTGGAGTGATCTTTGCGACAGGGGTTGACGCGTGGTGATGAGCCCGTACGGTAGTGCAGTCTGCTAATGCGTTCCCCTGGAGGATGACCGATGGCTTCTGCGGCCAAGCACAGTGCTCCGAGCACCCCCGGCACGACCCTGCGGCGGATGACGACCGTCACCGCCGCGGGTGCCACGGCTGTCGGGGCTTTCGCCGCGGGCGCCGTCCCGGCCCACGCCCAGTACGACGAAGGCGTGTGGGACCGGGTCGCCGACTGCGAGTCCAGCGGGCGGTGGGACATCAACACCGGCAACGGCTACTACGGCGGTCTGCAGTTCTACCAGCCGACCTGGACCGGCTACGGCGGCGGGGCGTATGCCGTGTTCGCCCACCAGGCGAGCAAGGCCCAGCAGATCGCCATCGCCCGCCGGGTGCTGCACACCCAGGGGCCGGGCGCCTGGCCGGTGTGCTCGGTCCGTGCCGGGCTCAACCGCACCAACGGTGGTGCCGACCCCAGTGCGCAACCGGTGGGCGGCGGCGTCACGACGCCGGCTCCCGCGCCGTCGACGGGCGCCACGGTCACGCGCTATGTCAGTGCCACCGACTCGGCCAACATCCGCTCCGGCCCCGGCACGGGATATTCCGTGGTCGGCCAGGCCGCCCGCGGCACCAAGGTCACCGGTGCCCTGGTGGGTGGCTGGCTGCAGCTGCGCACCGGCCAGTTCCTCGGGCCGGGCGTGCTCTCGACCTCGCCGGTGGGGGGCGGGAGCACCACGCCTGCGCCCGCACCCTCGACCTCGGTCACCCGCTACGTCAGCGCGAGCGACTCGGCCAACGTCCGCTCCGGCCCCGGCATGGGGTATGCCGTGGTCGGGCAGGCCGCCCGGGGCGAGAAGGTCACCGGGACGTTCGTCAACGGCTGGCTGCAGACCGGCAGCGGCCGGTTCATCGGTCCCACGGTGCTGTCCACCAGCCCGGTGGGCGGGGGCTCGACCGCGACCCCCTCGCCCGCGCCGAGCACGGGGAGTGTGACGCGCTATGTGAGCGCCTCCACGTCGGCCTACGTGCGCTCCGGACCGGGTGGCGGGTATGCCGTGGTCGGCTCGGTGGCCCGCGGCACGACCGTGACGGGCAGCTGGGTCAACGGATGGCTCAAGGTCGGTGAGGGCCGGTTCATCGGCCCGGCCGTGCTGTCGAGCACGCCGATCGGCGGCACCGCCGCAGCGCCCCCGTCGTCGACGCCGACCGCCGGCGGGGTGACGCGCTACGTCAGCGCCGCCAGCGCGGCCTACGTGCGCTCCGGGCCGGGGTCGGGCTACCGCGTCGTCGGCACTGAGCGGCGTGGCACCGCGGTGACCGGCACCCTGGTCAGCGGATGGCTCAAGCTCGGCGAGGGTCGCTACATCGGCACCAGCGTGCTGTCGACGACACCCGTCTGACGCGGTCCAGCAGCCTGTAACATCGGCACCCGGCCGGACGATGGTTGCGGCCGGGCTCGCTGGCGTGGCGCAATCGGTAGCGCACCTGTCTTGTAAACAGGTGGTTAGGGGTTCGAGTCCCCTCGCCAGCTCTCCTCCTGAACAGCGATTTTATCCCTCTGACCAGCGGAAACGTCGCCGCGACCTCCTCTGCCGGCTGCGGTCACACGTTGTCAGAAGTAGGCACGAAGTGGCACCCTTGTGCACGTATGATGCACGAAATGGGGGCGTGATGGCGACGAGACGAGGCTTCGGGACACTGCGGCGGCTGCCGTCCAAGCGGTGGCAGGCGACCTACGTCGGTCCCGACCTGGCGCGGCACACCGCTCCGCACACCTTCGCCGCCAAGGCTGACGCCGAGGCCTGGCTGGCCCAGGAGTGGGCGCTGGTGAGCGGGGACGACTGGGTCGCCCCGAAGCGGCGGGCGGAGCTCGCTGAGCGGCTGGCGCCGCCGACGTTCGGCGAGTACGCCCGCCAGTGGCTCGCCGACCGGTCCCTCAAGCCGCGGACCCGCGAGGGCTACGAGCACCTGCTGCGGCGCTACCTCGAGCCGGAGTTCGGCGACCTGCTCGTCTCCGACCTCACGCCGGCCCTCGTGCGCCGGTGGTGGGCCGGCCTGTCGCCGGACCACCCGACGGTCAACGCCCGCGCCTACGCGCTGCTGCGGGCCGTCCTCACCACCGCGGTGACCGACGAGCTCCTCGCCAGCAACCCGTGCCGCGTCCGCGCCGCCTCCAACCCTCCGACGAAGAAGGAGATCCACCCGGCGACGCTGGCCGAGCTGGACGTGCTCGTGAAGGAGATGCCGGACCACCTCGGCGCGCTCGTCCTGCTCTGCGCCTGGTGCGCGCTGCGGGTGGGGGAGGTGCTCGAGCTGCGCCGGCGCGACCTCGACCTGAACCGCGGCGTCGTCAAGGTCACCCGGGCGGTGTCCTGGGTCCGCGGCCAACCGATCGTCGGGACGCCGAAGTCGGCCGCCGGCACCCGTGAGGTGAGCGTGCCGCCGCACATCGTCCCCGCCCTGGAGCATCACCTGGAGAAGCACGTGCGGCCCGGAGCGGACGCGCTGCTCTTCCCGTCCACGCGCGACCACCAGCGCCACCTGCAGCCGACGGTGCTGCACACCGCCTGGCGCAAGGCTCGAGCCGCTGCCGGCCGCGAGGACCTGAGGATCCACGACCTGCGGCACACCGGCGCCACCATGGCCGCCATGACCGGCGCCACGCTGGCCGAGCTGCAGGCCCGGCTCGGCCACTCGACCGTGGCTGCCGCCCTGCGCTACCAGCACGCCGCCCAAGGCCGCGACGCCGAGATCGCAGCGAAACTCTCCGACCTCGCCCGGCCACCCCACGAGTAGCGCCAGGGCGCGGAAGCCGACGAGGTGCGTGACATCACGACTCTGCCGAGTTGCGGGTGCTCGCTCCGGCGCCAACTTGAGCCGCAGCCTTTCCTGTCTGCTGCGTCGAGCATCGGGATCTGGAGGCGTACAAGCACCATCAACTTCGTAGGGCCGGCGCCCAGGGCTGGAGGCAAGGCACGTCACTTGACCCCCCCGGGGGGCGGTCAGGTCCGTGCGTTTGATATTTTGTCGCGATCAGGGCCGCGAAGAAGGGGAACCCGCCGTCATGCTCGAATTCTTGCTCTTCATCCTCGTCCTCATACTCCTGCCGAGCGTCATTCGCTACATCCGCAAAGCCCGTTACTTCGGCAGTGACGAGTTCCGAGCGCGCAAGGCCGAGATCGCCTCGGTTGTGGCTGAACACAACGATGTGACCAACTACGTCGCCGAGATTCGCGCGAAAGGCTCCTACGACCTGGGAGCATCGTCGACCGGTGCGTATGCGCACCTGGCAACCTTCGAGAACACTAGTAGGTACAACTACAAGCGGGATCGCAACGTCGCAACGTATCAGGCTCCTCACGTGCACAACTGTTCGCTGCAAGTGGTCCGCAATGCTAGTTCGGACCCAATCAAGTACCTCATGAAGTATTTCAACGTGAAGCCTGACGAACCGACCCTCGCGCAGGTTGAAGAGATGGGGTCCAGCATCGCACAGCTTGAGGAGGCTGTGCAGAACTTGCGTGATCGGGAGGCGACCATCACGCGGTCCATTGATCCCCCGAAATTCATTAAGAAGCACTATATGAATGAGTTTATGGAGCAGATGGGAGTGAAGCTGTCACCGATCTCCGTCCCGTATCCAATATACCAGTTCGAGTACGTTAGCGCGGGTGGCAATAGCGGGCAGAAGACGACAATAAATTTGAACACCCCCACCATCGATGCTCTTGTCGAGACGCTCTCTCAAAAAATCCGATGGCGGAAGAGCGTCGCAGGGCAGCGGGCGCTGATGACGACAAAGTTGCGAAACTTCATCAAGGAACGCGATGGGCACAGCTGTCAACAGTGCTCGGTCTCTGTAGCAGTGGAGCCTCACCTTCTCTTGGAGGTGGACCACATCCTGCCCGTTTCTCGTGGCGGCCTAACGACACCAGAGAATCTGCAAGCGCTTTGCTGGCGGTGCAACCGGGCCAAGTCCAAGAGCTCATCCACCGCTGAGCCAAGAGCCGTCTCCGCCGAATGGCCCGAGAACGGCCTTTCAGTTGGGTTCCTCCCAGCGACAGCTCTCGCGCTACTGCCGCGACGAGAGCAACGGAGTGTGACGGATCACGCCCCGAGTGAACCCGTAGCCTCGGGGACGTGGCGCAAGGCCATGGTGGAGGGAGGCAGGTGTTCCAACGGGGATTGCGTGTCGCTTTTGCCCAGGCTTCACAATCCGACCTGGTCGACACCATAGGTTGCCTGCTCTTCAGTGTAGCCCTCGAACATCAACTGCTCGATGAGGCCTGAGCGAGAAAAAGACGTGAAGTCGAGGTAATCTCGGGCCGACTTCGCGGCCTGCTCCTTGTAGTCGATGTCAAGGCTGTCGACCGCAAAAGTCGCGTCATCGGTCGAATAGCCCTCGAACTCCAACTGCTCGATCAACCCGGTCCGCGAGAACGCTGTGAAGTCGAGGTACGACTCCGCTGATTCAACGGCGTTCGCCTGCGCCACCGTCAGCGACCCCGTTCAGCCTCCTGCTCGGCTGCTGCCTCTTCGGCCGCTTCCGCCGCCTCGGCTTCTGCTGACGCAATCGCTTCCGCTGACTCCTCCGCTTCCGCTTCCGCTGACTCCTCGGCTTCTGCTTCGGCCGACGCCTCGGCCTCAGCCTCTGCTGCTTGGGCTGATGCCTCGGCCTCGGCTTGTGCTTCGGCGGCGGCCTGGGCTTCGGCTTCGGCCTCAGCAGCCCTCGCTTCGGCTTCCGACGCCTTGGCCTCTGCCTCGACTGCTCGCTGTTCCGCTTCCGCCACCCGCTGGTCGACTTCCGACGTGTCCGACGCCACGGATGTCGCGGGCGGAGTGGCCGATTCTTCGGCCCCGCAACCACTGACAAAGAAGAGGGCGGCGATAGGGCCCGCGAGGATCAGAGCGGGCTTGCGGAACATCCTCATCGTGCATCCCCATTTCAAGATCCGAGGCAACTCTGGTCCGAGGCCCCGGACGATTATGCCCTGAGAGCGCTCCGGCCGCTCACCGACTTGTTGCAGCGTCCGGCGACTCCCCCATAGCGGGGCCCTGGTGCTGGCATCTCGGCCTCCCGAGATTGTCGGACGCCCACGCGAGCGGGTGCGTAGCCTCGACTGGACACACCCCAAGCGGGGTAGCGAGTCACTTCGCTCACAGCGTCGCTGCCGACAGCTCACGGAAATGCCGCTCTGCGTGCTGCGAGCCACGCGAACGAAGGTAGACTCAGCTCCGCCGGCGACCTCTCCTCACCCCATGAGCGGTTGCATAGTGCGGTGCCCGGCATCAGCCCCAAGAGATACGACGTGCCTAAGGATCCTGAGAAGTTCGGTGAGTCGACAGCGTCAGGCAGTGTCCATGTTGTGGCATCCCGGAAGGTGTCAAGGCTGGTGAGACAGATTCCGTCAGGCGGTCTGTATGAGGGCCTCCTGGGAGGGCTGGTTTTGATCCAAAGCGGCCTGGGAGTTTCGGGGCTCAGGGTCTGCGGTGGCCGAAGCGTCGGGGTGGGCGGCGTAGGCCACGTCCAGGGTGGCCTGTCGCTGGGCGCGTGCACCTGGCCGGCGGTGCCGAAGTGGACGCTGGCCGGGGTGTGCAGCCATCCGGAGTGACGGTGCTCGTGGTTCGTAGTAGGAGAAGAAGGCCTTGCCGAACGCGCGGGCGTCGGCCAGCGAGCCGAAGCGCTCGGGGAAGACCGGCGCGTACTTCATCGTCTTTTCTTGAACGCCGCCTCGCTGTAGGGGTTGTCGTTGGACACGTGCGGGCGGGAATGGGACGGGCCACGCCCAGGTCCACGAGCAGCTGAGCGACCAGTTTGGACGTCATCGAGGTGCCGTCGCGCATGCACCGCCGGGGACGCCGTGGATGCCCATCGCGTGCTCGAGCAGGTTCTGCGCACGTGCGGCGTCCTCGCGAAGCGGCGACGGTCCAGGCGACGATGAGAAGTTGCAGTCGAGCACCACAGTACAGGTCCGTAGTACATGCCGCGTCCTGCCTGAGCTTGGTGATGTCCAGCTCCACACCTGCCCCGGTCCGTCGCGACCAGCTCGGCCGCGTCCTGGCGGCTGGCCGCCTGCCGGTGACGCTCCCCGGCCAGGTGCGTCGCTCGCGCAGGATCCGGCATCGTGGACATCAGCAGGTAGGTGCCCTCCTCCAGCAGGGTTGCCCAGGCTGCGCGACCGACTTGCCCGCGATCTCCTCGACTGGTCAGCACCGCCAGCACGCGGGACCGCTCGCCCCGGTGAGCTTGTCCACGGCGCCGGCCGCGGACGCGGCTTGGCGGGCCGGGGGCGGCTTGCCGTAATGGCTGGCGCGGGAGCGGCCCAACAAAGCGCATGCCCGTGCGGTGCCGACGTGGCCTGGCGATGTCGTACGGCCGGGTTATCACCGCCGCGATGGCGGCGGTGTGTCCGCGTCTTCGGAGAGCGTCTCCAGGCGCGTGTGCTTCCCCACCAGGTCGACGAGCCTTGGGCCTGGCGCTCGGCCTCGGCCTTCTCCTGCCCGGCCCGCAGCGCCTGCGATCTCCCGGCTCCGCCGGTCGTGGCTTGCTCGCCGAGCCCGGATTGCGCACCGGCCTCGCGGCCTTGCGCCACGATGGCGACTGTCAGCCCTCCCGGCGCAGGACGGCGCCGTCTACCACGGTCAGCCGCGTCGTACTGGCCAGGATCGCCGCCTGAACTCAGGGGTGAGCCGCGCCGCTTCGGCTGGTCCGCACGAGGGTGACATGACCCCATTATCGGTGGACATCTCAGCAGTCGTCATTGTTATCTCAAAGTATTGTCGATCTCGCCCGTGCAGTGTAAGAACATCATGCTGGTGTTCACCACATCCGACGACAGGGTCCTGCTCAAGCAAGGCGTACGAGCTCAGGGGCTCCGGCCGCGAGTGCGAGTCGCCGACTGCGAGCGCAGTTGAGGTGCGCGCGAGACCCCCAGTCGCATGAGACACCGGAACGTTGAGGTGGCTGGCTGTGACGATGGTCTCGCTGGCGATTGCCGCTACCGGGTGGTCTTCGACAGGCTGACCGCCCCTGGGCTGTGGTGCGGCGGCGAGACATTTCGGTGTTTGCTTTGCCGCGTTGTCGGAGGTCAGTCTGACTGCTCGTTTCATGCGGAGAGCGTCAACATGCGTCGTGGGTGCGGATGATGACCTCTGTGGTGACCATGCCGAGGCCCTGGCGTGAGGAGGCCTGAGCGCAGATTAGACTGCTCCCGCGAAGTCGCCTCGCGCGCGTCCCCTTGTCCGAACTCTGCGCAGCTCCCGATCGGGCATGTCCCTGCAGCAGCGTCCAGCCCGCAGCGGCAGACTCCACTGGGCGTGACGAAGCGGCTGCACCCAGTGCTCTGAGCAACTGCGCCAGGGCAAGGGTCCATTCATTCTGTGCGTAGGCTTTACCGAAAGGAGTCGTCGCGGACTCTCGGACGAAGCGCTCGCCTGTATTCCCAGTAGGTGCCCTCGAAGACACCGTTGCGCACCTGATTCAGGGCGGTGAAGAAGCGGCCGATGTCGTGGCCGGCGGACAGGCCCCGGTGGGCAAGGTCCCCGAACTTGGTGCCCATGCAGTCGATGGGCATGCCCTTCGCATCCTGTTCCCATCTGCTGACTAGTATCGCTCCTTCATCCGAGGACAGGCCTTCGAGGCTCCGGGCATCGACTCGTGCGCGACAGGTTGGCGAGCGCCCCTATGAAGCCCGCGATCTCCAAAGACGACCAGGGTCAGCACGCTCCCATGGCAGCCGCTGGGCGGACCTCCAGTTGTCGAGCTGGCGGCAGGGCCGATGGCTCGAGGATGTCGGCCAGCTCCGCCTCCCCCCACTTCTCGCCTGCGCGGGCGCCGACGGTTGTGAGCGGTGAGCGTGCTCCAGCCGAGTCCACTCGGGGCATGGAGCAGTCGGTCTGCCCGGGCTTGTTCCAGTGGCTCCCCACCGAGAGCCGCAGCAGCAGCCGCTTCCACAGTGCCGTCGTCCGGACTCGGCTCAAGGCATCGAGGTTCGCAACGAAGTCCTCCTCGACAGGGCGATGGCTTCCTTGCCACCGGCCATCAGGCCGCTCTCCACGCGGCATCCCCTTCAAGGTCGTCAGCCAGCATGGCGCGCCTTCGGCGAGAGTCGAGTAATCCTCTGCTCTTCCCGGGAGCTCTGCCAACGCAGCTGACCAGCTTCTTGGAGATCCTCGAGATCCTCGGGGCGACCGACGTGGTCCTTCAGGCGGTCCCTCACGAGCGCGAAGTCTTGCGACGTTTGATTCCGCGTCTGATCCGCCGCTCGCGCTGGAGGCTTCGACCTCAGCCTGGCTTGCTTTCCAGCTGGGCGGAGCGCCTCGATATGCTCTCTGGCGAGGAGAGCGGTGGTCTGGCCAAGGTTGACTGACATGCTCACGCAGGCTCGACGATGATGGCTTTCGCTGCCTCCTCGTTGCCGTCAACGTCTCGGAGGACGAGCTGTGTGACGACAGCAAGACGACGAACGAGTAGAACATAGGCA
>CAVZNA010000005.1:0-1319868 GCA_963776585.1 uncultured Actinomycetota bacterium | reverse complement strand
GCCATCGCACGGACGTCCAGGGCCTCACCGCTCTCAATGAGCCGACCCCCGAGTGGACGGGCCATGGCTTCCGGGGGCATAGTGCCGACGTGTCCCACTGCTGCAGTCCAGCCCGGCCCGATGCATCCAGTCCCGAGTCCTCGGGACATCGGGAGCCGGCGGCCGCTGCCCCCGATGCTCGAGGACCAACGCCATCTCTGGTGGACGTGCCGGGGGGTGAGTTCACGATGGGCACGGACGATCCCGGGGGCTACCGCGCAGACGGGGAGGGTCCATCGCACCCGGTCGAGCTGGGCGGCTACCGGATCGGGCGGTACACCGTGACCAACGAGGAGTTCGCGGCCTTCGTTTCGGCCAGCGGGTACCGCACCACGGCAGAGGAGTACGGCAACTCCTTCGTGTTCGCCGGTCTCCTTCCGGATGAGTTCCCGCCGACGCGCGGTGTTCAGTCTGCGCCGTGGTGGCGCCAGGTCGACGGCGCGAACTGGCGACACCCTGAGGGCCCGCAAAGTCGTGTCGACGGGCGAGGAGACCATCCGGTGGTCCACGTGAGCTGGCTCGACGCTCTGGCGTTCTGCGCCTGGAGTGGCACCCGGCTTCCCACCGAGGCAGAGTGGGAACGGGCGGCGCGCGGGCTGCGCGAGGGTAGCCACTTCCCGTGGGGCGACACCCGCGAACCTGACGGCGAGCACCGCATGAACGTCTACCAGGGGAGGTTCCCCCAGCACGACACCGGTGACGACGGCTGGGTGGGCACCTGCCCGGTGGGCACCTTCCCGGCCAACGATCTGGGAATCCACGAGGTGACCGGGAACGTGTGGGAGTGGTGTTCGGACTGGTTCGACCCGACGTTCTATGGCCGCTCTCCCCGCCGTGATCCTCGCGGGCCGGCCGACGGAGTGGTCCGGGTGATGCGTGGAGGGTCCTACCTCTGTCACGACAGCTATTGCTGGCGCTATCGGGTCGACGCCCGGAGCGCCAACGCGCCGGACAGCAGCACGGGCAACCTGGGGTTCCGCGTGGCCACCACCATCCAGTGAGGCTGACACCCAGGCCGTAGTCAGCCGACGCAACCCGCCTTGCAGACGCCCCTGGGGGTGCCGCTCCGCAGTCTTCGCCGTCTGACCCGTCAGGGGGGTGAGGACGCGCGGTGCACGCCCGGTCGAGCGGCTTCAACCCCCCTTCGGGCTACCCCATTCTCATGGTGCTCGGCGCGTGCCTGCGTGGGTTGACGCCAACTCAGACCCGAGCGGGAACGAATCGCCCGCTTCGGGTGATGCGCGGGTGTGGCGCCGCTGCGAGCGTTGAGCGCGCGGCACGCCAGTGACCTGGTCGATGTTGCGTACGGTCCAGCGAGAGTGGCTGCGTGCGGCGCATGGTGCCGCCATCGAGAAAGGTACTTCCATGGCAGACCTGGTGACGTACAACGATGGGGAGCAGTTTCCCGGGGTGATCGGACGCACGACGACGGAGTCGAGCCCGGCGTGGCCCACGCCCCCCAAAGCCCGGGAGGGCGCGCCCAACGTGCTTGTCTTCGTCCTCGATGACGTCGGCTTCGGCCAGCTGTCGTGCTTCGGTGGCCTGGTCGAGACGCCGGTGCTCGATGGCGTGGCTGCCAAGGGCCTCCGCTACACGAACATGCACACCACTGCCCTGTGCTCGCCGTCGCGCGGCGCCATCCTGACGGGGCGCAACCACCACTCGATCGGCCTGGCGACCATCTCCGAGACCTCGAGCGGATATCCGGGTTACAACGCGATCCTGCCCTTCGACAAGGGCATGCTCGGCGACATGCTGCTGCCGCACGGGTACAACACCTTCATGGTCGGCAAGTGGCACCTAACCCCACCCGAGCACGAGACCCCAGCCGGGCCCTACGACCGCTGGCCGTTGGCCCGCGGGTTCGAGCGCTACTACGGGTTCCTGGGTGGCGACACCAACCAGTGGTATCCCGAGCTGGTCTACGACAACCACTACACCGATGCGCCGAGCACCCCTGAGGAGGGGTACCACCTCAGCATCGACCTGGCCGACAAGGCAATCGAGTTCGTCAAGGACGCACACGTCAACGCACCGGACAAGCCGTTCTACCTGCACTACTGCACCGGTGCCGGGCATGCCCCCCACCACGTGCCCAAGGAGTGGGCCGACCGCTACGCGGGGAAGTTCGACGGCGGGTGGGACGAGTACCGCACGGTGGTCCACCAGCGTCAGCTCGACATGGGCATCCTGCCGCCCGGCACCGCACTCTCCGACCCCGACCCCGACTTCCCCCGGTGGGAGACCCTGAGCCCGGACCAGCAGCGTCTGTATGCCCGGATGATGGAGGTCTTCGCCGGCTTCCTCAGCTTCACCGACCACCACTTCGGTCGGATCCTGGACTTCCTGGAGGAGATCGGCGAGCTCGACAACACCCTGATCATGGTGGTCTCGGACAACGGCGCCAGCTCCGAGGGCGGACCGTTGGGTTCGGTCAACGAGATGTTCTTCTTCAACAACGTCGCCGAGACACTGGAGGAGAACCTGGCCCAGCTCGACGACCTCGGTGGCCCCAGGGTGTTCAACCACTACCCGTGGGGGTGGACGAACGCGGGCAACACCCCGTTCCGGCGGTGGAAGCGCGAGACCTACCGAGGTGGGGTCAGCGACCCCTTCATCGTGTCGTGGCCGAAGAAGATCACGTCGCACGGCGAGACCCGCACCCAGTACGCACACGTCATCGACATGGTCCCCACCATCCTCGATGCCCTGGACCTCGACGCCCCGAAGACCATCCGTGGCGTGGTCCAGGCTCCGATCGAAGGGGTGAGCTTCGCGCATACCTTCGAGGCCGGCGACGCAGCCTCCAAGCACCACACCCAGTACTTCGAGATGTTCGGCCACCGCTCCATCTACCACGACGGTTGGCGCGCGGTCTGTCCGTGGCCCGGGCCCAGCTTCACCGAGGCGGCCAAGAAGGGCAGGGCATTCAGCAGCCCGATCTCCCCTGAGGTGCTGGCCGACATCGAAGCCAACGACTGGGAGCTCTACGACCTGTCCGCCGATGCGGCCGAGACCCACGACATCGCGGCTGAGCACCGTGACCGGCTGATCGAGATGGTAGGCCGCTGGTGGGCCGAGGCCGGGAAGTACGGAGTGATGCCGCTGGACGGCGACGCCCGCACGCGCCTTGCTCTGGAGCGTCCGACGATCGCCGCCCCGCGCGACTCGGTGACGTTCTACCCCCATGGGTCAATGGTGCCGTTCGCCGCCGCCCCCAAGCTCTACAACCGCCCGTACAGCATCACCGCACACGTGGTGGTCCCCGAGGGCGGTGCCGAGGGTGTGCTGGTCGCGCAAGGCGGTAACACCGGCGGGTACGCCTTCTTCGCCAAGGACCAGAGGTTGCACTTTGTGCACAACTACCTCGGCCGTGACCTGTTCACGGTGACCTCCAACGCCGACATCCCCAGCGGGGACGTCGCGCTTCGCTACGAGTTCGAGCCCACCGGAGAACCCGACCTCAGCGTCGGTAAGGGATGCCCGGCACGTGGGCAGCTCTACATCGACGACACACTGGTCGGCGAGGTCGACATGCCCTACACCGTTCCCATCATGTTCGGCACCGAGGGGCTGACCTGTGGGCGGGACGGCGGAAGCCGTGTCGCACCCGACGCCTACAGCGACGACTTCGCGTTCACCGGAACACTCAGGTCGGTCACCATCGACACCAGCGGAGAGCTCATCCCCGACACCGAGAACGACATCCGCATCGCCATGGCGCGCCAGTAGCACCGAACCGGCGGGAGGGGACGGCTGTGCAACAGGTGTCAGACCGCGCGACGGCGGGCGTGGTCATCGTGGTCTCCACCTCGACCTGTTGCAGGTCTGCACCGTCAAGAAGTGGCGCAACTGGCCACCCGCTACGACATAGCTCGCCATCGTCTCCCGCGGCGCCGCCGACCTGCGGGCGATCACGATCTGGCTCACGCACCCTGAGAGACACGCCCTAGCATCCCTCGTCGACCGTCAAGGTGGGTCGTGGACGGGTGCCCACGTGGGTGGCGCTGCCGAGGTTCCTGGTGGCGACGGCAGTGGTCGCCCCAGTGGTGATCAGCGGCTCGGGCGAGCCGTGGATCGTCGTTCCTGCTGAACGTCCTGGACGACGCGCGCCGCCCGGGACACGACACGCAGGCCCGCCTTCCCCAAGAGCGGTCGACCGCCGTTGCCACGTGGGCGAGCCCGGTCGCGTCACGTCCGGTCGACCGTCCTGCGCCTCCGACGCACGGGTCCTTCAGCTGCGGGGACGCCCACATCCTCACCGCGCTCTCGCGTCCCACCCAGACCAGCCCACGGGCCACGGGCGTGAGTCCAGCCCCCTTCGACCAGGGTCAGCGTGACCGCCAGCTCCGTGAGCTGTTCAGGGCCATCCCATCGACGCCGGCGACCAGGACCCAGAATGCGTATGGCTGGCTGGTAGGAGGTGCGCAGCAGAGACGTCACAAGGAGACGGAGGCCCAGAGGGCACCCGACGCGATGCCGAGGACGAGAGTCAGGGCAGCGGTGCCGATCGCCGTCCAGTGTGACCATCGCTCTGGTGTTCCGGCGTCGTCCTGGTCGTGCCCTGGTGTCTCCTGGCGGGCGTAGAGAGGCGCGATCCAGCGTAGGTAGTAGAAGAGGCTGACCACGGTGTTGACGAACACGAGCACGGCCAGCCATGCGTACCCGGCGTCCCACGCGGCGGCTGTGGTGGTCAGCTTGCCGACGAAGACCACGGTGGGCGGGGTGCCGACGAGGCCGAGCAGGGCCACGACCAGGGCCGCGCCCAGCCACGGATGGTCTCTGCCCATGCCGCGGTAGGAGCGCAGCTCGCGCCGCTCGGGGAAGGCGGTCGTGACGGCGAACGCCGAGAGGTTGGTGACGGTGTAGCCGGCCAGGTACAGCAGCAGGGAGGGAAGCGCGAGGTCGCTGCGCTCGGCGACCGCGACCGGCACGAGCAGGTAGCCCACCTGGCTGACCGTGGACCAGCCGAGCAGACGCCGGGGGTCGGTCTGCCAGTAGGCGGCGAGGTTGCCCAGCGTCATGCTGGCCACGGCCAGCAGCGCGACCAGCACCGGCCATGCCAGGGTGTCGGGCAGCATCGCGACGAGCCGGTATGCGGCGATCACCGCCCCGATCTTGGGCACGGTGGTCAGGAACGCCGCGACGGCTCCGCCGGCACCCTGCGCGGCGTCGGGGACCCAGAAGTGCGCCGGGGCCCCGCCGGCCTTGAACATCAGCCCGCCCAGCACCGCCACGACGCCCGCGGCGACCACCCCGGCCGGTGCGTCGGCGAGCCGGTCGGTCAGCTCGGCGTAGGACGTGGTGGCTGTCACGCCGTAGAGCAGCGTGACCCCGGCCAGCAGGAGGATGCCGAAGAGGGCACCCAGCAGGTAGGTCTTCATCGCCGCCTCGGCGCCCAGGGGTGTGCGCGCGATCGCCGATCAGGCCGTAGAGGGGGATGCTGGCCAGCAGGAACCCGACGGTCACGACGAGCAGGTCGTTCGCACCGGCCAGGATCAGGGTGCCGGTGGTCGAGAAGAGCAGCAGCGCGTAGGTCTCGCTCTCCCGCGGGGTGCCGGCGATCTCGTCCGAGGCCAGCGCGAGCACGACCAGGGTGCCGAGCGCGGCGACGATCCGCGCGACCCCGGTGGTGGTGTCGACGGTGAAGGTGCCTTCCATCGCCATCTGCGCCGGACCGGGCAGGTCGACCGCAGCCAGGGCGGCCGCCAGCGACCAGGGCGGTCGCGGCGACGACACGGGTGAGCCACTGGCGGGTCGCGGGCAGGAAGGACCCGGCCATCAGCACCGCGAGCCCGCCGAGGAACAGCACGATCTCGGGCAGGAGCAGGGCCGGCCGCATGGCCATGGACTCCATTGCGCCTACCTCCCGACGAGCTGGACGACGACCTCGCGCCGCGGGCTCGATCACGTCGAGCAGCGGGCGGGGCAGGACCCCGATGAGCAGCGAGAGTGCCAGCAGCGGACCGACGGCCCACAGCTCGGCGGGCCGCAGGTCGCCGAACCCGAGGGAGGCGCCGCTCGTGGGGCCGGTGAAGATGCGCTGCAGCGCCCGCAGGAACAGTGCGGCGGTGAGGAGGATGCCCACCAGCGCAACCGCGGTGACCGGTGCCGCGGCGATGCTGCCGGTGAAGATCTGGAACTCAGCGATGAAGCCTGACAGGCCGGGCAGACCGAGCGAGGCGAACGCACCCACGGCGAACAGCGCCGCAAGCCTGGGGCGCCGGACCGGCCAGACCTCCGTAGGAGCCCATGTCGTAGGTGCCGGCCCGGTCCCACATCACACCTGCGAGGAGGAACAGGGCAGCGGTGATGAGGCCGTGGCTGACCATCTGGGTGACGGCACCGGTGACCGCCACGGCCCGCGCCTGCGTGGTGTCGTCGGCGACGATCCCGGCGGCGCCGACGGCCAGAACGACATACCCCATGTGGTTGACCGAGGTGTAGGCGACCATGCGCTTGAAGTCTGTCTGGGCCAGCGCGACGAGGGCGCCGTACACGACCGAGACGATGCCGACGACGACGACCGCCCAGGCCCAGGCCCGCCACGCCTCGGGCAGCATCGGCATCGCGATCCGGACGAACCCGTAGGTGCCCATCTTCAGCAGGACACCGGCCAGGACAGCCGAGCCGATGGCGGGGGCGTCGGTGTGCGCCGGGGGCAGCCAGGTGTGGAACGGCACTGTCGGCGTCTTGACGGCCAGCCCCACGATGATCGCAGCCAGGACCAGTGCTCCGGCCGTCGACGACCCGTCCAGCGGGGTCTGCGCGGCCAGCTCGACCATGTCGAAGGTGTGCGGGTCGGCGGCGATGTAGAGCCCGATGAAACCGGCGAGCAGGGCCAGGGAGCCCAGGAAGGTGTAGAGGAAGAACTTCATCGCCGACCGGCCGGCGTCCCCGTGGCCCCATCCGGCGATCACGAAGTACATGCCGACGATGGACAGGTCGAAGAAGAGGAAGAACAGGATCAGGTCGGCGGCGACGAACAGCCCCAGGCTCACGCTCTGCAGGAACAGGAACAGCGCCGCCCGGGTCCGTGGCCGGTCGCTGCTGCGGAGCGCGAAGACCGCGCAGGCCAGGAAGACGACCGCCGTCATCGCCACCAGCGGCAGGGACAGCCCGTCCACCCCGATGTGGTAGCTGCTGTTCACCCCGGGGATCCACTCGGCCCGTTCCTCGAACGCCAGCTGACCCGCCACCGGTGGTTCGTAGGTCAGCCACAGCGCAGCGACGAGCGCCAGGTCGCCGGCGGCGACGACCACCCAGATCCACCGCGCGGCCCCGTCGCCCAGCCGTGGCAGCGCCATCAAGGCCAGCGGCTGCGGCCATGGGCAGGAAGACGATCAGACTGAGCACGTTCACCTCACCGTGACGAGGAGCAGGACGCCGACCGCGAGGACCACGACGGCCTGGACGTAGTAGTGGTGCAGCTGGCCGCTCTGAGGGCGACGCGCCAGCCGACCGAGGCGGCGCACCCGTGACGCGAGCTCCTCCACGGTGCCGTCGAGCCACCGGTCGTCCGCGCGGCCGGCGCGCTGCGCGATCCACACCGTTGCCCGGGAGCTGGACTCGACGGCACCGTCGAGCACACGGTCGTCGAACGTCGCTGCCCGCTGCGCCATCCCGAGGGCGCCCGCCGCAGTCGCGGTCACGACCCGGTCCAGGACCCGGTCGTCGAAGCGCGCCAGCACCTCGGCCAGCGCCAGGGTCGGCCGGACGACGAGGGTGCGCGCCGCCGGTTCCAGACCGAGCCAGCTGCGTGCCCACCGGGGCTGCGGCGCAGGACGCCACCAGAGGAGCGCGAGCACGGCCAGCGCGATCCCCGCCGAGGCCAGCATCTCCAGGAGGGTGGGGTGCACGGGTTCCTCCCCGAGCGCGTGGGCGAGCGTGTCGCCGACCGGCGGCAGCGCGAGCAGTCCCAGGGCCAGCGCGCCCAGGGCGAGCACGACCATCGGCGCGCGCGCGAGGACTCCGACATGGCCGGTGCCCGGCTTCTCCTCGTCGAGGTGCCCCTCGACCAGGGCTCGCTCCGCGGTAGGGACGCTGCGCCACAGCACGACCAGGATCTTGCCGGCGTAGGCCGCGGACAGGCCGGCGGCGGCCAGGCCCACGGCATACAGCCACGGTGACTTCACCAGAGCCGCAGCAAGAACCGCGTCCTTGGTCGCCCACAGGGCCAGGGGCGCGACCCCGGCCAGCGACAGCACCCCGAGTGTGCTGGTCCACCCCACCATCGGCCAGCGCCGGGCAACCCCGCGGAGGCCGCTGAGCTGCTTGGTGCCGAGCGCGGTGAGCCACGCCCCGGCAGCGAGGAACAGCAGCGCCTTGGTCGAGGCGTGCGCCACGAGGTGCGCCGCGCCTCCGCTGACCGAGGCCAGTCCGGCACCCATCACCACGAACCCCAGCTGGGCCGAGGTGGAGGCCGCCAGCAGCTGCTTGAGGTCCTGCTGGGCCAGGGCCACGGCGCCCAGCAGCAGCGCGGTCAGCGCGCCGGTCCAGGCCGCGGCCGGAGCGGCCCAGCCGGTGGCGGTGAGCAGCGGTTCGGTGCGCAGCAGCAGGTAGCCGCCCATGGCGACCATCGCGGCCGAGTGCAGCAGCGCACTGACCGGGCTGGGGCCCTCCATGGCCCGGGACAGCCAGAACGAGAACGGCAGCTGGGCCGCCTTGCCGAGCGCCGCGACGAGGACACCGGCTGCCAGGACGTGCCGCCACCCGTCGTCGGCGGCGGGCAGGTCGGCCAGCGCCAGCCCGCCGCCACCGGCGAAGGCCGCCCCCGCCGCGAGGTAGAGGCCGACGTCGGCTCCGCGGGTGGTCACGAAGGCGGTGATCCCGGCGGAGACCCGGTGCTGCTCGCGCCACCAGAAGCCGATCAGCGCGAACGACGTCGCCCCCATGACCTCCCAGGCGAAGAGCAGGGCGGGCAGCGTCTGCGCGGTGGCGGTCAGGAGCGCGCTGGAGGCGAAGATCAGCATGATCCCGTGGAACCGTGCCCGCGACTGCCGGATCTCACCGGCGGAGAAGATGAGCACAAGCAGGGTCACGAGCGCCACGGTCGGCACGACCAGGGCCGACAGGGCGTCCACGCCCAGGGCCAGGTCGCTGCCGGCCATGAACGGCACCGACACCTGCGGTCCGGCCACGGCGACGAGCACCGACAAGGTAGCGGTGAGACCGGCAGTGGCCAGGGAGATGGGCACCGCCGCACGCTCGAGGCGCGACGAGTGCCAGCGCGCCCCCGACGACCGCGGGCAACAGCACGAGCAGCCACAGCGCGGCCTGGGCCATGCTCTGGCTCATCGGGACAGGTCCGTGGCCATGTCGGTCATGTCGGACTGCCGTTCCCGGTGCAACAGGGTGGCGACCGCGAAACCCATGGCCATCTCCAGGGTCATCGCGGCGATGACCACCAGGAGCAGCACCTGCCCGGTCGGGGCCGGCGCCAGGAACCACCAGAACCCCGCCGCGGCCAGGATGACTGCGTTGACCATCAGCTCCAGGCCCATCATGACCATGACGACGACCTGCTGGGATATCGCGCCGTACAGACCGACGGAGAAGATCGCCGCGGCGATGAGCAGGGTCGCCTCCAGGGTCATCGGCCCACACCTCCGGGCTGGGGGTCCTCAGGCGTGCGCCGCTTCAGGTCGTCGCCAAAACGGTCGTACCGGGTGCGGTGAGCCGCCAGCACGACCCCGGCCACGATGGTGGCCACCATGACCGGACTGATCACCGCCATCACGAGCATCTTCGGGCCCATCAAGGCCTCGCCCAGCGCGACGGTGACGTCCGGTGGCGGGCTTCCGCGACGCGTGGGCCAGTCCACCAGCAGGGTGCCCGCCGCCAGCACCAGGAAGGTGACCACCGCAGTCGCGGCGGCAGTCCTGTTGCTGTGCACCATGCTCATCGGCATGAGGGCGGGGTTCATGCCCATGAACATGACCATGTAGACGGCCATGATCGCCATCTCCATGACCATCATCAGGATCGTCACCACACCGACGTAGTTCTGCTGAAGGAACAGCACCTGAAGACCGACGGCGACGAAGGACAGCGCAAGCGCATAGGTGGCCCTGGCCATCGAGTCGACGTAGAAGACCGCGGCGCCACTGAGGACCGCGACCAGCCCCAGCCCCCAGAAGGCGACGTCTGCGACCACGGTCAGGACCTCCATACGGCGATGACGGCGACGAACAGGTCCTGCACCAGCACGGCCGGGAGCAGCACCATCCAGCCCACCTCCATGAACCTGTCCGGCCGGAAGGCCGGCAACCGCCGCCGCAGCCAGACCAGCAGGGACAGCACGGCCAGGGTCTTGACCAGCACCCAGACCCAGTCCGGCAGCAGCGGGCCTGCACCTCCGCCGAGGAACATCGGGACCGCGAACGCCGCACCGGCCGCCAGCAGGGCGTAGCGCCCCGTCTCGAAGACCAACCGGTCCACGCCGGACAGCTCTGCCCGCACGCCGCCGGCGATGTCGCTGCCCAGCGCCGGGGCAAAGGGCCCCCACACCGAGAAGGCCGAGACCCCGAGCAGGTAGACGACGAAGGCCACCGGCATCCACACCACGAACCACAGTCCCTCCTGGGCCGCCGCGACCCTGCCCACGTTCAGGCTCTCCGCGGCGATCGCCGGAGCGACCAGCGCGAACATGAGCGGCAGCTCGTAGCCCAGCCCGTGGGCCAGGAACCGGTAGCCCCCGACCAGCGAGTGGGCCGAGTTGGCGCCCCACCCCGTCAGCCACACCAGGGCCCAGACCATGACGTCCATAGCGTTGAACCACATCACGCCCACGTCAAGGTCAAAGATCGTCCACCGGCCCAACGGCACGACCGTCACCATCAGCGCAGCCGTGACCAACAGCCCCGCCCCGCCGACCCGCCAGAGCAAACTGTCGGCCTGCACCGTGGTGCGACGCCGTTGCCGCATCAGCCGCGCGGCCTCGCCGAAGGGGCGCACGGCGCCGGTGCCACCGCCCGGCCCGCCGCTGGAACGTGCGGAGAGGACACCATCGAGCATCGCGGCGACCACGACGAGGACCCCGAGAACGGTGACCGCGGCGAACGCCCAGCCGGGCGCCACCGTGACCACCGGCGAGTCCGGCACCCCCGGGCTCTGCACCAGCACCGGCTCACCCATCGGCCACCCCGTGCTCGGCGTGGTCGGCCTGCAGCTCGCGGAGGTCGAGGCTGGCCAGGACCAGACGCGCGGCTGCCAGGTCAAGTCCGACGAGCAGCTGCGCCAGGTGGTCGGCCCGGAGAGCGGGGCGGTCGCTGTGCCGAGTCGCCTCGGCCGCGCGGTCCACCATGCGGATCACCCGGTCGTAGGTGTCGCCCACGGCGTCCACGGGCAACCCGTGGTGGCGGACCTCCTCCTCGGTCAGTGGACGCAACCCCCGCAACGACCAGCGCAGCGTCCATGAACGACGCACCCGGCGCCGTAGCCGTCCGAGCCCGTTCCCGTCCGCCGGCCCGTGCTCCGTCCCTGACGCTGCGTCCCGGACCTTCCGGGCCTGAGCCGCTGCGTCCTCCCACCCTGCCAGGGCGAGCACGGACACGAGGTTGTCTAGCTGGCGTGCACGCGCCCCGGCCTCGTCCCCGCTCGCGTCCCCGGCGCTGAGCACCTCGGCACGGGCCTCCGTGATGAGGTCCCCCTGCAGCGAGCAGTCCAGCACCAGGCCCGCCGGCCAGTGGGGAAGCACCGGACCCAGCCGGATCTTCAGGACGTCCATCTCCAGCCCGTCGCGGTCCTCGCCACCCTCCGCCAGCGGGATCCCTCCCGGGGACATGTCCATCCCCTCGTGCCCCTCGTGCCCTCCCTGGTCGCTGTGTCCTTGGTGCGCGCCGTGGCCGTCTCCGTGGTGACCCGCGTCATCCGGCTCACCGTGGTGGTGGTGTCCACCCTGGTCATGCCCGGCCATGAAGTGGTGGGGCTGGCGTGCGAGCAGGTCGTCTGCTCCGGGGCGTTTGAGCGCGTCCTGCCTGTGGCGAGCGGGGTCGAGAAGGAGGGCGTGCGCCTCGTCGAGCGCGCCCGCCACGTCGTCGTGCCCACGGGCCTGGACGCGCACCCGCGGCCCCGGCATCTGGTGCCACATGACCTCGACGACCTCGATGAGCCGAAGCCCGGGCGTGCCGCACACGATGAGAACGTCAGCGTCTGCCGGGGACTGGGCCAGCTGCCATCCGCGTGCAAGCACCGCACGCTCGATCACCATCCGCGTACGTCCCCATCCCGGCACCTCGACCACCAGGGCGTGGGCATGCCGGGCAGCGATCGTCAAGGTCCCCTCACTCACACCCATCGCAGGGCACCTTCCCGCCACGCCCAGAGGACGGCGACGAACAACGCAGCAAGGAAGAGGAACATCTCGACAACTGCAGTAGTCCCGATCTCGGCGACGACGACGGCCCAGGGATACATGAACAGCATCTCGACGTCGAAGGCCAGGAAGAGCAGCGTCGCCAGATACCACCGCACGTGGTAGCGGGACAAAGCGTGCTGCTCCGGGGTCCAGCCCGACTCGAACGGAAGCACCGCCAAGGGATCAGGCGTGACCGACGTCCTGCGGTGGAGGGCGTACAGCGCGAGGATGGGCACGACCGCGGCGACGGCCATCACCACGACACCCAGGTACATGGCCCTCCCTTCAGCGCCCTAGATCCTGCCCTGCAGTCGTGGGTCTGTCGACCGGGAGGCTCTCCTGGTCGTGGGCTCGGTCGCCGGCAAGCCGCTCGCGGACCAGGCGGATCGTCGGGCCTGGGTCGGCGGGGTCCCACACGCTGTGCCGGGCGCCCCATCCCCAGTGGAGGCTGCCGAGGATGTCGGCGGCCAGACCGTGGCGCCGCTCCGCACGAGCGCGTCGCAGGTCGCCGGCCAGCCAGGAGTAGCGGTGGCCCTCCGCAGCATCCGGCAGTGGTGGGAGAGGGCGCCCCAGCGCGGCATGACACCACACGTCAATGAGACGGGGTTGCGCGGCGTTGGTCAGTGCGAGGGAACCGAAGAACCGGCCGTTGAGGTCGATGAGTCGTGGCTCTCCGGCGCAGTCGGTGAGGAACTGCAGCTCGACGAGGCCCCACCACCCGATGCCTGTGAGGAGCCGCTCGGCTCGCGCCACAAGGTCCTGGTCGACGGCGACGGTCCGGGCCCGCGACGACATGCCGGAAGGGGTCGGCCACAGGCCGGTGCTGACCTGCTGGAGGCACCCGTGGAGCCTGCCCTGGTCGAACACGCCGATCACGGCCCCCAGACCGCCGGCGACGGGCTCCTGCAGCACCGGCTCGCCACCCGACCTGCGGATGTGCGCCACCTGTGGCCGTGCGGCGTCCCGGTCGGCGAAGATCCGGGCGTCGATGCGATGCCGGCGACGTTGGCCCGGCACCCAGTGGGTGCGGCACTTGACCACCACGGGCCCAGACCACTCCTGGAGGGCCTCGTCGGTGGCGGGAACGGTATGTGGTGCGCCCAGGCCGACCCGGTGGGCTGCCTCGGCGAGGTCGACCTTGTCCAGGGCTCTGCGCACCGCAGCGAAGTCGGGGTGAGCCACCGTGGTCGGGACCTCGTGACGGTATGCCGACAGTGCGGCCATCCAGTCGTCACCACCACCGAGCACCACGTCGTACGCGCCGGCGTCGACGGCTGCACGAACCCCCTCGACGAAACGAGAGCCGTCCCCTCGTGGACGGGGGACCACGTGCGTCAGGATCACGGCACGGGAGGCGGCGACCATGCCGGTGCCGGTAGGGGTGCCCACGCCGACAGACCACCCGGCATCATGCAGGGCACGGGCTCCCGCCAAGGCGCCACGGTCCCGCCCCGTGCTCACAATCAGGGCTCGGGGGGATGTCGCCATCCCGCCACGGTAGTGCCCGCTCGACAGTGATCGGTGCAGGTGAACGCGGCGATTCGCCGCTGTGCCGCTGCTCTGTCACTGGACCTGCGGCCGAGTCAGCTTCCCGTGGATGGCCGCTGGGGGGTGTCGGTGGTGGGTGTCATAGTAGACGTATGTTCGAAGACGAGCCGAGGGGAGTGCCGCGCCCCGCCCCACACCCGGCCCCCGGTCGGGCCACCGGCATGCCCAGCAGGGCCACCCAGCACGCCCGCAGGTCAGAGGGTGACTACTGGACGGGGGAGTCGGGGGGAGGCAGACGGTGCTGGAGGTCCTCGTCCACGGACACGACACCTTCGACCGCGCTGGCCAGGGTGGCGTGCTCCTGGTCCGGCACGGTGCCGGTGATGACACCCAACCCGTCGAGCACGTCCTCCACCACCATGCCGCACTGTCGCAGGGAGTCGGCGACCTGCGGCAGGGTGCCGAGGTGGGCCTCGTCGATGCTGACGACCACGTGCTTGGGTAGGGGAGCGCTGCTCCCTTCCTCGATCACGGTGCCGCCTGCACGAGCCCGGCTCCGACGTCCACGGACGCCAGCTCCAGCCGACGGCTGTCCTGGTCCAGGGTTGCCCAGAGCTCGAGCCCCCGCCGGCCGGTGGCCTCGGCCCACAGGGCGGCGACGCCTGCCGCGTGGGGGGTGGCCATGCTCGTGCCGCTGATGCTGCGGTAGCGGGTCGGCATCGGCCAGGAGGAGTAGACACCGACCCCCGGCCCGGCCAGGTCGACCTGTCCACCCACGCCGGGCAGGCTGCGGGCCGAGAAGGGTGCGATGCGCAGCCGGGAGTCGACCGCCGCGACGGCCATGATGTCGCGGCTGTTGGCCGGGGCGCCGACGAAGCCAGGGTTGCTCGGCCGACGGGCGTTGTTGCCCGCCGCGGCGATGATCAGCGTCCCGCGCGCCAGTGCCCGCATCCCGGCGTAGGTGTAGGGAGGGTGCGGGGCCTGCACGTCGGCGCCCAGCGACATCGAGATGATGGCGCAACCGGTGGAGACCGCCCAGTTGATGCCGGCCAGGATGCCGGCGTCGGAGCCCGACCCTTCGTTGCCCAGCACCTTGCCGGCATAGATCTCGGCCTCGCTCGCCACGCCGTAGCGCCGTCCGGTCGTCAGGGACGTGCCGCCACAGGCGGTGCCGATGCAGTGCGTGCCGTGGCCGTGGCCGTCCTGCACGGTCTCGCCCGAGACGAACGAACGCGAGGTGATGCTGCGGCCGGCGAAGTCCGGGTGGTCCAGGTCCATGCCGGTGTCGAGCACGGCCACCCTGACGCCCAACCCGGTGTAGCCGGCTGCCGCGATGTTGACGGCCTGCAGGCCCCAGGTGAGCTGGTCGTTGTCGACGAAGTCGGCCGCGTCGGCGTCGTGGGTGGACTCCTGGTCGGCCTCACCTCCGAGGCGTCGCACCAGGTCACTGACACCGTCGCGGTATCCCTCCAGGTAGCCAGGGGGGTCCATGACGTGGTGGATCAGCTCGGGCACCACCGCCAGGACCGCGCCTCCGCTGTCGGCAGCGGACTCCTGCAACGAGGCGAGCTGCGAGGGGTCGGCGGTCACCACGGCCATGTGGAGCTCGTCGAAGACCGCCCCCGCGGCGTCGTCCACCTGGGTCATGTCCATGGCCTGTCCGGAGTAGTCGCGGGAGGAGGCGACCTCCGAGATGCCGGCGATGTCGGAGAGCTGCGGTCCGGGGTCGGAGTCCTCCGCGAACACCACGATCAGCCTCCCTGTGGTGGGAGCGCCGTCCGGGCCGACCTGTTCGCTGCTGATGTGTCCTGACATCGGGTCCTGCTGCACCATGCTGACTCCCCACTGGTCGGCGCACGCGGACGTCTTCCGCGCGGTCCCCCAGGGCCCGGCCCCCGGGTCGAGTCCGGGGTCCTGTGGGCCCTTTCCACAGTAGTGGAGCCCGTGGTCCGGCGGTAGGTGAGTAACCGGTCCGTTCCGAGGGCGCGTCCAGCCTCTCGCACCAGCGGACGCCCCCACCTAGAGTCGACACATGACCCAGGTGAACCCGCGTGAGGGTGACGACGACCGACGCGCCGACGAGCACGGTGCGGAGCAGGATGCCGAGCACCATGACGCGCGGGACCGTCAACGCACTGCGCAGGACGGCAAGGACCCCGCCGGTGACGGTGGTCAGGTCTCCGAAGCCGGGTCAGCTGGCCTGAACGAGGAGACGGCCGCCGGCGGTGCCGACAGTGTCCCGGACACCCCCGACACCAGCGCCGGGGACGACCTCGGCTGAGCCGGCCCCGCCCGGGTCGGAGAGCCTGGCAGCGAGCTACCAGCCGGCCTTCTGGGCACGCGCCTCGTAGAGCATCACGGCGGCGGAGACGGACACGTTGAGCGAGTCGGCGTGCCCCAGCATGGGCAGGAAGATGCGGGTGGCGTCGGTGTCGTACCAGGCTCGGTCCAGACCGTACTTCTCCGCCCCGACGACCAGCGCGGTCCGGCGCCCGCGGTAGGGGACCTGCCGGTAGTTGACGGCGTCGTCGGTGTCGGCCAGCAGGATGTCGAACCGGTGGCGACGCAGCCAGCCGACCGCGTCGGGCACGGAGGACAGGTCGAGTGTCGGCATCGTCAGGATGGCTCCCTGGCTGGCCCGGAAGACCTTGGGGTGGGTCAGCCGGGTCCGACGGTTGGTCAGCAGCAGACAGTCGGCACCGCAGCCGTCGAGCGTGCGGATCAGGGTGCCTAGGTTGCCGGGGATCTCCACCCCGTCGACGACCATGACGAGCGCGTCTCGGGGCAGCGTGACCTCGTCCTGAGTCCACTGCGGCAGGTAGGCCAACGACATCAACCCGTCCGGCCGGTCCCGCTCGGACACCCGGGCGGCGGTCCTGGCCGAGATCTCGAACGCGTCGTCGGCACGCGCGGCGAGCTCGGCCGCCTTGGCGCGTGCCTCGTCACCGTAGGCCGCCTCCGGGCACCAGTAGAACGTGTCGATGTGCACGTCGTGCTCGAGCAGCAGCCGATGAGCCCACAGTCCCTCGGCGAAGAGCAGACGTCGCGGGTTGGGCGCCGTGTTGTTCTGGACCGACAGGATCTGCTGGACCCGGCGGTGGTGCACCCCGATGGGTTGCAGTGTTGGTGTCGCGGGCATCACCACAGTGTCGCGGATGCGGCGGTGGGTCGCCGCCATGGACCCGCAGCCGGCAGCCACTCGGGTTGCCGCGTGGCACGACCTGGCGCACCATGGAGGAGCCTCGGGCCGTGCCGGGGGGCAGGGTGGGTGATGGCGTGGATCTGACGGACAGGTCGATCAGGGAGCTGATCCTCGAGCTCGCGAGCATCGAGGACCTGCTGCGGGGGCAGGACAGGTGCGAGTGCGGTGATGGCCGCAACGCTCAGTCGGAGTGCCCGCGGGTGCGGCAACGGTCGATCCTGGTCGAGCTGCGGCGGCGTCGACGACGGCTGGACGCCGGCCAGGTCAGCGCGACCGGCATGCCGTTGGAGGCGACCGGTATGCCGGTGGAGTCGCCGTTGACCCGCCACTGAGGGGCGCGGCGTCCAGCCGGGGCGCTGACCTGTGGGCCGCCGGTCAGGCCGGGGTGTAGACCAACACCGTGTAGGGGCCGATGTCCACCGAGCTGAAGGCCGGGTGGGTGTGGTCCAGGAGCTCGTGGGCCTCGATGTCATGCGCGACGTGGCCGCCGAAGAGCGTGCTGTAGGTGGCCGCGTCGGAGTTCAGCCGCAGCGCCCAGGTGCCGGCGTGCGGCATACCGATCTCCTGACCGCTCAGGGGCTCCCCGCTGAAGTTGGCGACGACGACCACATGCTCGTCGTGGTCGGTGGCCCGGGCGAAGGCGACCAGCTTGGCCTTGTCGTCGACATGCAGCAGGCGCACGTGCCGGCCGGTGAGGCCGGCGCTGTGCCCCTCCAGGTTGCGCCGCAGCGAGATCAGGTCGCGGAAGAGGCGCACGACGTCGACGAACTGCTCACCCCGGGGCCAGTCGAGGGGGACGTTGTCGCGGAACCACTCGTCCTCCAGGAACTCCTGGCCCTGGAAGATCATCGGGATGCCGGGCGCGGTGAGCACCAGCGCGGCCCCCAGGGTGGCCCGCTTCTGGGCCGCCCAGCCGGTGGACTCGCTGTCGTTGATCTCGTGCGGGACGCGGGCCGACCCGTTGGCGACCTCGTCGTGCGACTCCGTGTAGATGACGCGTGTGAACGGGTGCCCGTAGTCGACGGTGATCGCGTGCGCGACCTCATCCATGGACCGGTGGGCGTCGTCGGCGACGATGACCGCGCGGCGCACCGGGTGCACGAAGTGGGTGTCCCACTGGGCGTGGAAGCAGGCGCCCTCGTCGCCCGTGGAGGTGACCGCCGGGTCCCCGTGCAGGTCCTCGGCGATCATGATCCGTCCCGGGAACTGGTCGCGGACGTCGCGGGCGATCCAGCGCATCAGCTCCCAGCCCTCGGGGATGTCCTTGCCCGTGGCGTCGACGCTGCGCATGTAGGGGGTCATGTCGAAGCGCAGCCCGTCGATGTGGAAGTCGCGCAGCCACATCATGGCGTTGTCGTGGATGTAGCGCCGCACCGCCTCGCGGCCGTAGTCGGGCCGGGTGTCCCCCCAGGGGGTGCGGGCACGGTGGTCGTTGTAGAAGTAGATGCCACCGAGGTTGTTGTCGCTCCATCCGTCGAACTGCCACAGGGCCAGGTCGCTGGGGCCGAAGTGGTTGTAGACGACGTCCAGGATCACGGCGATGCCGTGATGGTGGGCCTCCTTGACGAAGTCCTTCAGCGCGTCGGGGCCGCCGTAGCCCGACTCCACCGCGAAGATGTGGGCGGGGTTGTAGCCCCACGAGTACTCACCGGCGAACTCCATCAGCGGCATCAGCTCGATGGCGTTGATGCCGAGGTCGCGCAGGTAGCCGAGCTTGCCGGCGACCAGGTCGAGGTTGCCGGGGCCGCCCTTGCCACCGACGAACGAGCCGACGTGCGTCTCGTAGATGACGAGCTCGTCGTGCGGGGGACAGCTGAAGTCGTCACCCTGCCAGTCGTAGGCACCGACGTCGTAGATGATGCCGTTGCCCACCGAGTTGGTCACCTGGCGGGCGTAGGGGTCGATGCGCTCGAACGTGTCGGTGCCGCGGGTGAGGTGGAACTTGTACTCCTGGCCCGGTCGGGCTCCGGGCACGTCGCCGTACCAGTAGCCGTCGCCCTCGTCGGTCAGCGGGTGCTCCTGCCCGGACCACCCGTCGAAGTCTCCGGTCACCACCACGGTGTCGGCGTGGGGAGCCCACACCCGGAACGCCGTGCCCGCCGCGTGCGGGAGGGAGCCCATGCCTGGGTGGACTGTGTGCTGCGACATCGTGGCTCCTTCAGTGACGTGTCAACGGGCTGAGACTACGGCGCCACGCCGCGGTGCCGCGTGTCACCACCTCGGCCGCGACCCTGCAGCGTGGCGCGAGGGAGTGCGCACCCGCGCCGGACTCCCTAGCGTGGACCACGCCCACCACCCTGACGAAAGGTGCCCCGTGCCCGACGACCAGACCAGCCCTGAGATCGACCGCGAGCTGCTGCGGACCTACCTTGACGACCACCTGACCGGTGCGACCGGCGTGCTCCAGCGGCTGGACATGATGGTCGGCTCCTACCGCGACCTTCCGGTGCACGACGACCTCGTGGGGCTGCGGGCAGACGTCCGGACCGAGCGTCGGCGGCTCAGCAAGGTCATCGCCGCGCTCGGACTGCAGCGCAGCCTGCCCAAGGAGGCGCTGGCCCGGATCGGGGAGGTGGCCGGGCGGCTGAAGCGCAACGGCCGGTGGGCCTCGCGCTCCCCGCTCACCCCGCTGCTGGAGCTGGAGCTGCTGCAGGCGGGTGTGAGCGGCAAGTCAGGGTTGTGGCGGATGCTCGGCACGCACGCGCCTGCCCTGGGGCTGGATCCCGCGGAGTTCCGGGGGCTGGAGGAGCAGGCGGACGAGCAGGTCGAGCGCATCGTCCGGTGTCACCGGGCCCTTGCTCCGGGTGCCTTGCGCAACAGCCAGCCCGGCTGAGCCCGGTCAGTGCCGTCGGTGGAGCTTCATCCGGGGCGGTCGGCCGTCCGGGTCGAAGACCGTGCGGTATGCCGGGCCGGCGAGCATCCGCTGCCAGCGCGGCGGCACCCGCACGGCATGGGGGCGCAGCCGTCCCGGAGGTCGAGGTCCGTGCCGACCGGACTCGTGCCACGCCTGCAGAGCCGCCGCACTGGAGCGGACGGCCTCGACGGCGGCCTCGGGGTGCAGCAGGCCGTGGTCGTCGCTGCGGTCCAGATGCTCGCGCCAGAGCTCCAGGCGAAGCCGCCGGGCGAAGGACCTGGCGCCGTCGCCGAGACCGGCCGGGTCGGCCGGGGCACGGGTGTCGCGGTCCTGGTCGAGCACCGCGGCGGTGAGCTCGGAGTCGTGCGTCCAGGACCGGCGGTTGAAGTTGTCGCTGCCCACGCTGGCCCACACGTCGTCGACGACACAGACCTTCGCGTGGACGTAGACCGGCTCGCCCGCGTGGTTCTCCACGTCGAGCACCTGGACGCGGTCGCCCCCCGCCTCCCGGACGAGCTCGAGCGCGCGGGCATGGCCCAGGAGCGCTGCGGGGGTGCTGAGCCGGCCGTCCTGGTTGGGGTGTCGGGGGACGACAGCCACCAGGTGCAGGTCGGGCTCACGACGCAGCGCCGCCGCGAACACGCGAGCGACGTCGTTGGACCACAGGTACTGGTCCTCGATGTAGACCAGACGGCGGGCACGTCTCATCGCCTTGGCATATCCGCGCGCGGCACTGCGCTCGCCGTCGGGCGCGAAAGGGTAGCCGGGCCAGCGGTTGGGGTAGGTCGCCAACAGCTGGACGTCGCAGGTCCCCGCGGGCGGCGGGTCGGGCAGCGCGGGCCCGAGGTCGCTGGGCGCCCGGTCCGTGCCGCGCACCAGGTCAGGAACGACGTGCCACGGCATCCGCGACAGGGCCGCGGGGTCCTCCCAGCGCTCGCGGAAGACGGCCTCCACATCGCCGACGGCCGGTCCGCGCAGCTCGACCTGCACGTCGTGCCAGGCAGGGCTGCCGCCGTACGGTGAGGCGAACGGCTGTGTCTGGGGGTCCCCGCCGTGCTCGGCGTCGTCGCGCCGGCTGTGGGCCAGGTCGATGCCCCCCAGGAAGGCCACATCTCGCGAGGGGTCGACCGGGTGGCGCACCACGACGAACTTCTGGTGGTGGCTTCCCAGCGGACGGACCCGCTGGTCCAGGAGCACCTCGCCACCGGAGTCGTTCACGTCCTCGGACAGGTTGCGGTTCTCGGCGCTGGAGAAGCGGAGCCGGTCGAGGTGGCTTCGCCACAACAGCCCCTTGACGAGGACACCCCGCCGGGCGGCCTCGGACAGCATCCCGGCTGCGGTCGGCCCGTCCTCGGTGAGGAGCTCGTCGGGGTCACCGCGCCAGTCCGCGACAAGGACGCGGTCCCCTGGGCGCGTCCCCCGGACCGCCCGGAGCAGGGCGGGGAAGTAGGTCGCGCCGTGGACGAGGGGCACGACCCGGTTGCCGCGGGTCCAGGCGCGGACCCGGGTGGCGGGGTTGCCGCGCTGCGAGGCGGTGAGGAACCAGGCGTGGTCGGCCGCGTCCACCTCGGCGGGTGGGGGGTGCTGCGACGCCCAGGACCGCAGGCGCACGCCGTCGCGGCGCAGGGGCAGACGGAACTGGGGCATCGTCCCAACCTGGCACAGAGGTTCGCCGGGCGTCGAACGGGTCGTGGGTTGGACGTGCGCGACGCGGTCGGCCCGGCTAGCGTCACATCACCGACAACGCGAGGAGGAGCGATGAGTCTCATCTCAGGACTGCTGAATCGAGTGACGGGCACCGGACGGCGCGCGCCGGGCGGGGGCACCCCCCGCACCGGCACGGGCACCGGAGGAGCCGCCGGGGTGACCGGCCTGTTGAGCCGACTGACCGGCGGCAGGCGTCGCCTCTGACGGACGGGCAGTGGCCCCCGACCACCTCGGTGGACGGGGGCCACTGCTGAGGTCGACCCCGTCTGTGGCCAGCAGGCACTGGCGCACGACCCCGTGACGGCCGTCAGTTCGCAACATGGTGCGATTCCTCCTCAGCGTCGCGGTCTTCCTCGCCTCAGCCGCGATCGGGCTGCTCGTGGCCCAGCTGCTGGTCGACGAGATGTCCATCGACCTCAGCTCCTTCTTCCTCGTGGTCGTGATCTGCGCCGTCCTCCAGTCGGTCCTGGCTCCGTTCATGGCTAGGGTGGCCGCGCGCAACGCCCCCGGCGTGAAGGCCCTGCGGGAGAACCGCTCCGGTTCCACACCGGTGCCCTGGGGCTCCAGGCGCCCACAGGCCGCGCTACACCAGGCAGGTATGCCGGCCCGGTGAGTCCAGCAACGGCACCCCGAGGCGGGTCAGGGCGTTCGGCCCAGGCCCAGGTAGACGGTGTTCGTCGAGGTGCCACCCGTGAGGGGGTTGGCGAAACGGACCACCTCGGCGCGCGTGTGTGCGAAGACGCTCCCGAGGACCTGGAGGAAGGCGGGCTCGGGCGGGCGGTCGGACCAGAGGGCGAACACGCCGTGGTCGCTGAGCAGGCCACGCACGCGGGAGAGGCCGACGGGGGAGTAGAACCCCTCGTGGCTGGCGTCCAGGACGAGGTCCGGCGCGTGGTCGATGTCCACCAGCAGGCAGTCGTAGGGCGGGGCCAGAGCTGGGGCGGTCTCGGTGCCGGCGACCAGCGCGAAGAAGTCGGCCGGCACGAGCGTGGTGCGGGGGTCGCCGACCAGCTCGGCCGAGCAGGGAAGCAGCGCGTCGCGGTGCCAGTCGATGACCGGCTGCAGGGCCTCCACCACGTCGACCCTGGTGACGCCGGCGTGGCGCAGTGCCGCGACCGCGGTGTAGCCCAACCCGAGGCCTCCGACAAGGACCGTGGCCTCCCCGGTGGCGAGCCAGTCGAGGGCGAGGTCTGCCATGGCTTCCTCCGCCGCCGTGAACATGCTCGACATGAGGAACTCGTCGTCGAGCTTGACCTCGAAGACCTCCTGGCCGGTCACCGGCTCAAGGCGTCGCCGCAGCGAGATCTCACCGATCCGGGTGCTCGCCCATGCGAGCTCCTCGAAGCGTCGGCTCACTGGCGGCTCCTGTCACCACGACGGGCACTGGCGGGTCCCGACCAGGCCAGTATGCCCGCGGAAGGACACTCAGGTGCCCAGGCGGGCACGCGGGTCACGACACGCAGTCCCGACGACAGGTCTTCCACGGCGGCAGCCGGTATGAAGGAGGTGGGCCCCGCGCGGTATGAGCGGGCGGGGACCAGGCGAACCCGCATCGCGAGCCCGCATCGCCGTGGCGCGCCGCCCGACATCGGCCCCACAAGGTGTGGGCCCCTCGCACAGTATGAGTGTGCGAGGGGCCCACAGGGCGACCGGGGGTGATGCTCCGGTCGACCGCACGGTGTCGTTCGGCTCGCCCCTGTCCATCACGAGAGGGTTGCACCGGGTCGAGACCCGGATCTGCGAATCCGCAACCGGCCGTGGGGCCGGCTCCCCGTTGCCGGGGTGCGTCCTTCCTTTGTAGTCCCGGCGTGGTCGGGCGGCAAGGGGCCTGGCGAGGAAGTTCGTGTCGCTCCGGCGTGTCGCGCATAATCACCGCATGTCAGTGCAAGCCCCCTCCGCCGTCGTGCTCATCCGCCCCCAGCACTTCGCCCCCAACCCGGCCACCGCCACCGACAACGCCTTCCAGACCAAGGTCGACGGGCCCGACCCCGAGCAGCTGGCCGCAGCAGCCCATGACGAGGCCACTGGCGTGGCCGACGCGCTGGCCGAGGCCGGAGTGACCGTGCACCTCTTCGAGAACGAGGACAGCACCCGGCCGGACAGTGTCTTCCCCAACAACTGGTTCTCGACGCACACCGGCGGGCGGGTCGCGCTCTACCCGATGTACTCGCCCAGCCGACGGTCGGAGCGACGTGTCGACGTCATCGAGATGCTCAAGCGCAACTACCGCGTCCACGACGTGGTCGACTACTCGGGTCTGGAGCACGACGCGATGTACCTCGAGGGCACCGGTGCGATGGTGATCGACCACCAGGACCGGGTCGCCTATGCCGCGCGGTCCAACCGGGCCAACCCGGTGGCCCTCGAGCGTTTCTGCGCCAACTTCGGCTACGAGCCGATGGTCTTCGACGCCTTCGACACCTCCGGGGTGCCGATCTACCACACGAACGTCATGATGTGCATCGCCTCGGACTTCGTGCTGATCGGACTCGACATGATCACCGACCCGGTGCGGCGTGCCGAGGTGCGCCAGTCGCTGGAGCTGGCCGACCGTGAGGTCATCGCGCTGGACCACACCCAGATCCACGACTTCCTCGGCAACGCCATCGAGCTCAAGACACCGACGGGGCGGGTGCTGGCGCTGTCCAGCCGGGCCGCTGCCAGCCTGACCGAGGCGCAGCGTGACCGCATCGAGCAGTCGTGCACCCTGCTGCCGCTGGACGTGCCCACCATCGAGCTGGCCGGCGGGTCGGTGCGGTGCATGATCGCCGGCATCCACCTCACGCCCCGACACCCCCTTGCCGCGTCGACGCGGACCCGGCGTGACCACGGTGAGCCGACCGACCAGTGGTTCCGGGCGATGGAGGGCGAGGCGGTCTCACCCGCAGGGCCGGTCGACCCCTCGCTGTGGCGACCGTCGCGCAGCAGCCGTGCCTGACTCCATGACCTCGATGCCGCGTGGGGCCTGGCCGGCAGGAGCACGGGGCCTGTGGGTCACCTGCCTGGGGCCGTTCGCGTTGGAGTCGCTGGTGGGGCGGGGGCTGGACTGGGTCGGGATCGACCTGCAGCACGGGGCGCTCGAGGTCGCTGACCTCCCCGGCCTGCTTCGGGTCACGGCCGGCACCGGCATCCGGGCGCTGGTGCGGGTGCCCTCGCAGGGCCATGCCGTCATCGGCCGGGTGCTCGACCACGGCCCCGACGGCGTGATCGTGCCGGGGGTCGAGACTGCCGACCAGGCTGCCGCCGTGGTGTCCGCCGCGTCGCCGCCCCCGGTCGGCACCCGCAGCACCGGGCTCGGCCGTGTCGCCCTGGGGCCCGGAGACGCTGCAGCGCCCCTGGTGCTGGTGATGATCGAGACCGCGGCGGGCCACCGGGCCCGGGCGGAGATCCTGGCCGTGCCCGGGGTGGACGGTGTCTTCGTGGGGCCCTACGACCTGGCGCTGTCGATGGGGGCGGAGCGCACGACCGATGCCCCGGTGGTCGAGGCCATCGGGCAGGTGCTGCACGACACCTCGGCCGCCGGCCTCCTGACCGGCTACTTCGCCGGCAACCCGGCCCTGGTCCAGGCCTTGCCGCAGGTCGACCTGCTCGCCGTGGACAGCGACGTGGCGGCGCTGCGGACCGGGGTGGGTGCCCTGCTGAGCTGAGCCCTCAGGCGGGGCGGACCTGCCGTGCCCTTCCAGAGGGCCTGCATGGTGGTGCTGTCTGAGCTCATGGTGGGCAACCCCCGGGGCCGAGGGTGCCATTCCCCCGGTCGACCGGCCGGGCGAGCCTGGTCCCGGTTGGCGCCGGGCCGGCTCACGGCATACCGTCAGTCGGTTCTCGTGTGGCGGGACCAGGTGACCGTCGGAGGGGAGAGGCTGGCATGGGACTGCTCGAGCGGTTGCTTCCGACCTCGCTGGGACGCGACTTCCGGTGGCTCTTCGGAGCGGCGACCTCGACCAACCTCGGCGACGGCATCCTGCTGGCTGCCGGTCCGCTCCTGGTCGCCTCCGTGACGCGGGACCCGTTCGCGGTGTCCATGGCCGTGTTCGCCCAGCGGGTGCCGTGGCTGCTCGTCGGGCTGCTTGCCGGTGCCGTCGTCGACCGGGTCGACCGACGGCTGCTCGTGATGGCGGCCGACCTGCTGCGCGCTGCGGTGGTCGGCGTGCTGGCGACGGCGGTCGCGACCGACCTGGTCGGACTCCTCTGGCTCTATGTCACGTTCTTCCTGCTGGGCACCGCAGAGGTGTTCGCCGACAACGCCGCGTCGACGCTGACCGTCGCCGTGGTGCCGCGCGAGCACCTGGGCAAGGCCAACGCGCGGATCTTCGGCAGCGCCATGATGACCAACCAGCTCGCCGGCCCACCGATAGGCGCGGCACTCTTCGCCCTGGCGGGGTGGCTGGCCTTCGGAGCCAACGCTGTCCTCGCCCTGTTGGGGGTGGCCCTGCTCAGCCGGATGCGCCTGGCCCGGAGGGTGCTGCCCGGCCCGCGGCCCTCGTTGCGGCAGCAGACCCAGGAGGGTGCGCTGTGGCTGTGGCGGCACCCGCCGGTGCGCACCCTGGCGCTGATGATCACGTTCTTCAACGTGACCTACGGGGCGGCCTACGGCGTCTATGTGCTGTATGCCCAGGAGCGGCTGGGGCTCGGCGAGGTGGGCTTCGGGGTGTTGCTGTCGGCGGTGGCGGTGGGCGCGGTCATCGGGTCGGTGCTCTACTCCCGGCTGGAGGCCCGGTTCGGCTACGCCACCCTGCTCCGGGCGGGCCTGGTGGTCGAGACGGCCAGCCATGCCGCGCTGGCCCTGACCACCGCGGCATGGGTGGCGCTGCCCATCCTGTTCGTCTTCGGCATCCATGCGGCGGTCTGGGGCACCACCTCCACGACCGTCCGGCAGCGCAGCGTCCCGGACGCGGTCCTGGGCAGAGTCACCAGCGTCTACATGCTCGGGGGCGTCGGCGGGATCGCCCTGGGCACACTCATCGGAGGTGTGGTGGCGACCCGGTGGGGCGTGCTTGCAGCGTTCTGGTTCGCCTTCGTCGGGTCCCTGGTCGTGCTGCTGTGGCTGTGGGGCCCCATGCGCCACGTCGCGCTGGCCGCCGAGACCGGGCCCGCCGAGGGTGCCGGGGACAGCGCCGCGGCTCCGTCCGCTTGACGAGCCACGGCTCCTCGGCTTGACGACAGGAGTGGGCAGGGCCATAGCGTGGGCTCTCACCACCCGTCTCACACACCTGGCAGGCCCCCATGACCATCGTCGTCGGCTACATCCCCACCCCGGAGGGGCTCGCAGCGGTGGACCGTGCGATCGAGCGCGCGCAGTCAGCAGGCCAGCGCCTCGTCATCGTCAACACCGGACACCTGGGCAACACCGCCCACCCGCACTATGCGTCCCAGAAGGACCTCGACGCGTTGGTAGGGCGGCTCACCGAGCTGGGCATCGAGCACGAGGTGCGGCAGCAGGACTCCGCCGTCAACGCGGCCGACGAGATCCTCGGTGCCGCGAAGGCCACCGAGGCCGACCTGATCGTGATCGGGGTGCGCCGCAGGTCGCCGGTCGGCAAGCTGGTCACCGGCAGCACCGCCCAGGCCGTGCTGCTGGAGGCGCAGTGTGACGTCCTGGCGGTCAAGGCCCCTGCCGTCTGACCCACTGGTCGAGGCAGCCCGGGTCTGCCCACCCGCCCACCGCGCCCGGCAGGGGTGCCTCGGCAGGTGAGGTGCCTCAGCGCAGCAGTGCCGCGCTCTGCCGGGCGATCTCACCTTCCTCGTTGGTCGGCACCACCCACAGTGAGGTCGTGCTGTCAGCGGTGCTGATGCGTCCCTCACCCTGCAGGCCGTCGTTGGCGTCCCGGTCGAGGTGCACGCCCAGCAGTGCCAGGCGGTCCGCCACCGCGGCCCGCACCTCGGCGTTGTTCTCACCGACTCCAGCGGTGAACGCCACGGCGTCGACCCGGCCGAGCACCGCCGCGAGCGCGCCGACATGCCGGACGATCCGGTGCACCACCACGTCGAACGCCAGCATCGCGGCCTCGTCGCCCTCGGCCCGCATCGTCATGACCTGGCGGAAGTCGCTGCTGCCGGTGAGCCCTTGAAGCCCGCTGCCCTTGCTGAGGGCGGCGTCGTAGTCCTGCGACGACATCCCTGCCACCCGGGACAGGTGGGCGGGCAGCGAGGGGTCCAGGTCGCCTGGTCGGGTGCCCATGACCAGGCCGTCCAGCGGTGACAGGCCCATCGAGGTGTCCACGCTGCGGCCTCCGTCGACGGCACAGGCCGACGCTCCGTTGCCCAGGTGCAGCACGATGCTGCGCACCTCCTCCAGGGGACGGTCGAGGAGCTCGGCGACCCGCCGTGACACGTAGGCGTGCGAGGTCCCGTGGAAGCCGTACTTGCGCACGCCGTACTCCTCCCGCCACGCCAGCGGCACTGCATACGTGCTGGCTGCGGGCGGTATCGTCGCGTGGAAGGCGGTGTCGAAGACCGCCACCTGAGGTAGGTCCGGGAAGGCACGGCGGGCGACCCGGATGCCGGCCAGGTTGGCCGGGTTGTGCAGCGGAGCCAGCGGCACCAGCTCCTGCACCGCCTCGATCACGCCGTCGTCGATGACGGTCGGGGCGCTGAACCGCTCCCCACCGTGCACGACCCGGTGCCCCACCGCCAGCAGGTTGACGTCGGCCACGTGGGGACCGTGCTGGGCGAACGCCTCCTGCAGCACCTCGATCGCGGCCCCGTGGTCAGGGCAGTCGACCTCGCGGCGGGAGGTGTGGCCATCGGTGCTGTGCCGCGCGGCCCCGTGGTCCAGACCGATCCGCTCGATGAGACCCGAGGCGTCCGACCGGCCGCTTGCCGGGTCGATGAGCTGGTACTTCAGCGACGAGGAGCCGGCGTTGACGACGAGGACGTGCGCGGTGTCGGTCATGGTGGCCTCAGCTCCTGGCCTGGATCGCGGTGATCGCGATCGTGTTGACGATGTCACGGACGGTGGCCCCGCGGGAGAGGTCGTTGACCGGCTTGCGCAGACCCTGCAGCACCGGGCCGATGGCCACGGCGGCTGCGCTGCGCTGCACCGCCTTGTACGTGTTGTTGCCGGTGTTGAGGTCGGGGAAGATCAGCACGGTGGCTCGGCCGGCCACCGTCGAGTCCTTGAGCTTGGTCGCCGCGACGGCCGGGTCCACGGCCGCGTCGTACTGGATCGGACCTTCCACGTGCAGCTCCGGAGCCCGTTGCCGGACCAGCTCGGTGGCGGCGCGCACCTTGTCGACGTCCGCGCCGGTGCCCGATCCGCCCGTGGAGTAGGACAGCATCGCCACCAGGGGGTCGACGCCGAACTGCTGTGCGGTGGTGGCCGAGGAGATCGCGATGTCGGCGAGCTGCTCGGGGTCGGGGTCAGGGTTGATGGCGCAGTCGCCGTAGACCAGCACGCGGTCGGCCAGACACATGAAGAAGACGCTGGAGACCACGGAGACGCCTTCGGCGGTGCGGATGACCTCCAGCGCCGGACGGATCGTGTGGGCCGTCGTCGTGATGGAGCCGCTGACCATCCCGTCGGCCTCGCCGCGTAGGACCATGAGGGTGCCGAAGTAGGCGGGGTCGACCACGACGTCGTTCGCCTGCTCGAGGGTGACTCCCTTGTGCGACCGGAGCCGGGCATACTCCGCTGCGAAGTCCTCGCGCCGGGGGTCGGTGGCCGGGTCGATGATCTCGACGTCGTCGACCCGCAGGCCCAGCTCGGCCGCGCGGGAGCGGATCGTGGCCTCGTCGCCGAGCAGCACCAGCTGGCAGATGCCGCGGGACAGGATGGTGTCGGCCGCCCGCAGGATGCGGTCCTCCTGGCCCTCCGGCAGCACGATGCGGGCCCCGGTGAGCCGGGCTCGCGCGGTGAGCTGGTGCTCGAACATCAGCGGCGTCACGGCGTCACCGACGGTCGACCTGGAGGTGGGCAGCACCTGGCTGAGGTCGAGGTGCTCATGCACGAGTGAGCGCGCCCGCTCGATCTTGCGCGGCGTCCGGGTGGTGATGCGGCCGGTGGCCCGCCCGGCCGCCGTGGCCGTGTCCATCGTGCCGCCGGGGGAGGTGATGATCGGAAGCTCCACGCTGAGCCCGTCGACCAGACGCTTGGTCTGCGGACTGAGCGGGAACCCACCGTTGAGCACCATGGCGGCCAGGGTGGGGAAGGTGCTCGACTGGTGCGCGAGCATGGCGGCCAGCATGATCGCCTCGCGGTCACTGGGGCAGATCACGACACAGCTCTCGACCATCCGGTCCAGCACGTTGGGCAAGGTCATCGCGGCAACGATGACCCCCATCGCCTCGCGGGAGAGCAGGTCCTCGTCACCGAGCACCATGGTGCCCCCGACCGACTCCATGACATCGCGCACGGTCGGCGCCTGCAGCACGGGGTCCGACGGCAGGGTGTAGGCGGGCAGGCTCGCCAGGTGCTCGCGGAGCTGTGCGTGCAGGTCGTCACGCTCCTCCGGCGCGACCCGGTTGGCGACGATGCCGCTGACCCGGGCGTGGCGGGAGCGGGCCTCGTGAAGCACCAGGTCGACGGCGGTCAGCACGTCTTCGGGGGTGCGGTCGACCGCCGGCACGACCAGCAGCATCGGCGACCCGATGTTGGCCGCGATCGTGGCGTTGACGCTGAACTCCGTGGGGGTGGGGATGTCGGTGAAGTCGGACCCGACCACGAGCACCGCGTCGTGCTGGGCAGCGTAGGCGTGGAAGCGCTCGACGACCTCGCCGACCGCGCGGTCGGTGTCCTCGTGGACGGCGTCGTAGGTGACACCGAAGGACTCCGATGCCGGCACCTCGGTGCTGGCCAGGGGCAGGAGCAGCTCCAACAACGGGTCGGTCTCGCCCGACTGCACGATCGGTCGGAACACCCCGATGCGGCCACCCACGCCGGTCATCTCGGTGATGAGCCCGACCGCCACGGCTGACTTGCCGGACCGGGACTCCGCGGACGCCACATAGAGAGAGGGGTTCACCCCAGCCAGCCTAGTGACGTCGGGGGGCCTCTGGCAGAGTGAGGCCCATGAGTGGAGCGGACAACACCGGCGTGCGCGTCTGGGTCAACGGTCGTCGGGTCGACGAGGGTCCGGCGCTGGCGGCGCTCGACCACGGCATCACCGTGGGGGACGGGGTCTTCGAGACGGCCAAGGTGCTGGGCTCACAGGTGTTCGCGCTCACCCGCCATCACGACCGGATGGACCGCTCGTTGCGCGGCCTCGGGCTTCCCCCCATGGACCGTGGCCGGGTGCAGGAGGGCATCGACGCGGTGCTGGCCGACGGCCCGCTCGACTTCGGCCGGCTGCGTTACACCATCACCGCCGGCCCCGGCCCGCTGGGCTCGGACCGCACCGGTGGGCCGATGACCTACATCGTCACGGCCGGCCCGGCGCCGCTGGCCGACCCGTCGACCACGGTCGCGGTCGTGCCGTGGACCCGGAACGAACGCGCCGCCACCGCCGGGTTGAAGACGACCTCGTATGCCGACAACGTGATCGCGCTCGCGGCGGCCAAGGACGTGGGTGGGTCGGAGGCGATCTTCGCCAACACGGCCGGCCACCTGTGCGAAGGGACGGGTTCCAACGTCTTCGTGGTCCTGGACGGTGTCGTCCTGACACCGGCGCTGAGCTCTGGTCCGCTGGCCGGCATCACCCGGGCACTGACCATCGAGTGGCTGACCGAGGAGGGCATCGAGGTGCACGAGGACGAGCTGCCCCTGTCGATCCTCAGCGAAGCCGACGAGGCCTGGATCACCTCCAGCACCCGCGACGTCCAGGGTGTCAGCGCCGTGCGTGTCACCGGCTCGGTGGCGACGCTGGCCGGCCGGCTGCCGTCCGCGCCGGTGTCCGACCGGGTCTTCTCCACCGCGCCGGGACCGTTCACCCAGCGAGCCCAGGAGATCTTCGCCCGACGGAGCGCGGAGCAGCCCGACCCGTGAGCCGCAGGCCCGACGACCCTCGACCGGAGCCGAGCAGGGCCCGGCCGGACCATCACGACCCCACCGGGGGGATCGGGGGCGCCGCTCCCGCCCACAGCGCGCTGACTCTTCGCCTGGTGCTGGCCGGCTTCGGTCTGCTCGCCCTCATCGTCTTCGCGGTGTGGAACGTCGCCGTCGGCGGGCAGGTCTGGATCACGACGATCCTGGTCGTGCTCGTCGTGGTGACCGTGGTCGACCTCGCGGTCGTCCTACGACGCAAGCGCCGGGGTGAGCCCGGCTGAGTGGCTCGGCGGCCTGCGCCAGCGGCTTGCCCGGTTGAGGGATCTGCCGCGACGCGGGACGATCATGGTGTGAGTGACAACGACCCGCGCCCCCCGCAGCCACCGGCCGACCAGTCCGGCCCCGGCAACGGCAAGGGCGAGAAGCTGACCGAAGACCCACCTCAGCTCCTGCTCACTCTCGGCCTGGGGCTACTGGCCCTGGTGTGTGCGGTGGCCTCCGTCTACAACGCCGCCAACAGTGGCGCGATGTGGCTCACCGTGCTGCTGGTCGTGGTCGGGCTGCTCGCGATCGCCGGGCTCGGCACCCTGGTGCGCCTGCGCAAGGAGGATTAGGCCGACGCAGCGAGGACAGGCTAATGTGCGTGCTCGCACGGACGTGTAGCTCAGTTGGTTAGAGCGTTCGCTTCACACGCGAGAGGTCAGGGGTTCGAGTCCCTTCACGTCCACGCTTCTCATCACGGTCTGACCAGCGGAAACGCCTGGACAGGCCGTGAACTGTCTCCGCCGCGTGTCGGATACGTGTCGGATGGACGCCGCCCTTGCTAGCTCTGCGAGCCACTCTTTGAGCCGTCCGCCACCGGTCACGTGAGGCTGTTATCGGGCGAGGGTTGCGCGCTGCAAGAGGTCGAGGTCGACTTTGTCGAGGTCAACGCCTTGATCGGCGGATGGGTGCTTGCACTTGTCAGCGTCGGATTCTGCGGCCCGGATTGTGACCGAATCGAGACCTGGTGGGGTGTCTCGGTGGTGGCCGGGGGGTTATCTTCCTGGTCAGCGCTTGCGACGGGTGGGCGGGAAGAACGGGGCTCGTTGTGGGTGGTTGGTCGCTGTGTGCGCTCGTGGGGGTTCCGGAGGGGTGGCGGGCTTGGGTGCGTTGGCTGACGGGTGTGTTGGTCGTGGCGTTGGTGGCGACGGTGGGGGTGCCTGCGGCTGCTGAGTCCCAGGTTCGGGTTCAGGATGCGGAGCAGGCCCAGGATGCGGGAGCGGGGGAGGAGACAGAGGCGGGGGCGGCGGTGGGCGCGCCTGACGTGGTGTCGGCGGGGGTGGCTGCCAGGGCGTCGGGTGAGCCGGTGGAGGTGGTGTCTGAGCGTTCGGAGTTTTCCACGACGTGGGTGAACCCGGACGGGTCGTTCACGACGGAGGACTCTGCTGGGCAGGTCCGGTTCCGGGACGCTGGTGGGGACTGGGTTGATGTGGATCTGGAGCTGGCGTCGCTGCCGGACGGGCGGGTGCGTCCCAGGGGGCACCCGCGGGGTCTGGTGTTGGCGGGGGGTGGGGTGTCAGCGTCGAAGTCTGCGCAGTCTGTTGGGACGCAGTCCTCTGCGGGTGGTGTCGACCTGGCGGTGGTGTCCGAGGGGCGGGACCGGGCGGTGACGATCGGGCTGCCGAAGGGGGTGGGTGACCCGGTGCTGGAGGGCAGCACCGCCACGTATGAGGGGGTGTGGCCTGGTGTTGATGTCGTCGTCGATGCCCGGCGTACGGGGTTCGAGCAGTGGTTCGTGCTGCGGGACCGGGCGGCAGTGCGGGCGCTGCCTGGTGGGGATGTGGTGTCCTGGGACATGCCGGTCAAGACGAAGGGCTTGACGGCGTCGTTGGAGGCTGACGGGTCGGTCGCGTTCCGTGACGCCAAGGGCACAGTCGTGTCCACGCTCGTGGCGCCGGAGGCGTGGGATGCGGTGGTCGATGAGGCCTCGGGGTTGCCGGCCAACACCAGCCCGGTCACGTTGGGAGTGTCGCAGCGCGGCAAGGGTCGAGCGACGGTGACGGTGTCGGTGGACCGGTCGTGGGTGCTGGACCCGCAGCGGGTGTTCCCGGTGACGGTGGACCCCACGTATGCCTCGACGTACACGACGGCGGCCTATGACACGAGGGTCACGAAGGGATTCGTGTCGGCGTTCGGCAGCGACCCTGAGCTGTGGGCAGGGACGTACAACTCGGGGACCAACATCTCGCGGTCGTATGTGAATGTCGCGACGGCTCCGTTCAAGAACAAGCAGATCATGTCGGCGACGGTGTCGTTGTATGAGACGTGGGCCTGGTCCTGCACGGCATCGCCGGTGGTGGTGCATGAGGCGAACACTGCGGTGAGCTCGTCCACGGTGTGGACGAACAAGCCGACGCATGTCAGCGCCGCGGCGGGGTCGTTGTCGGTGGCGAAACGCTCCGATGGTGGGGGTGCCTGCGCCCAGGGGCGGGTGGAGATCCCGGTGACCTCGATGGTGCAGGCGTGGTCGGCGAGCTCGGCGACGACGAAGACGTTCATGGTCAAGGCAGCTGATGAGACGGACAACTCGGGGTGGAAGAGGTTCCACTCGTTGGAGGGTCAGTACCCGCCGTTGATCCGGTACACCTACAACAGGCTGCCCTCGGTGCCGACCGGCGTGCGGTTGTCGACCTCGACGTCCTCGCTGTACACCAACCCTGGCAACGGGGAGGTGCAGACGTGGACCAAGATGGGTCGTCCGCGGTTCGAGGCCTCGACCACTGATGCTGACGCGAACTGGGCCAAGATCGAGTTCGAGGTGCACACGGTCAGCTCCTCCCAGAGCGCCAGCACGCTGGTCTCGGCGTGCTCGACCGGTAGCGCCGCGGGAGGCACGGTCCTGGGGTGCTCGGCCGGGACCACCCTGCCTGACGACACCAGGTTGTGGTTGCGGGCTCGGGCGGTCGACAGCGTGGCTGGCGCCTCGGCGTGGTCGAGCTCGGTGAAGTTCTTCACCGACCGGTCCACCCCGCACCCGGTGACGATCTCCTGCCCGGAGCCCTACAGCGACGGTGCCTGGTTGGACACGGCCCCGGGCGCGGATGTGACGTGCACCGTCACGGCCGCCGGGACCAAAGACTGGGACCACAACGCCTGGGTCGAGGTGCAGGTGGATGAGCAGGCGCCCACGACCGTGCCTGTCATGCCGTCCACCGACCCGGACGTGGCCAAGGCGACGGTCAAGGTGCCCCGGGCTGCGGGTGGGCACACCGTCCGGGCGGTCGGGATCTCCCGGTCCCAGGTCCGTGGCGCGCAGGTCGGGCACTCCTTCGGGTACGGGCAGGCCGGGTTGACCTCGCCGGTGGCCAGCCCTCGGGTGAGCACCACCAAGGACGTCACGATCGTTGCGGCCGCGCCACCGGTGGCCAGCGGGCAGTCGGTCACGGCGCAGCTGCGGTACCGCACTGCCGGTTCGGGGGAAGGCTTCGACGCGGGGAACTGGTTCACCGACCCGGGGTCGTTGTCGGTCACCCAGCAGGGGGGACAGACCAAGGCGACGGGCACGTGGAACGCCGCGGCCGCGGCGGTGAACACGAACACCGGCGCGGACCCCCGGGTGCCGGTGGTGCTGGATGTGCAGGTCTGTTTCACCTACGGCGGTGGGGTCACCAAGTGCACCGGGGACCAGGACCCCACGTCCATCTTCCGGGTGCCGCACGCATTCGGCGACGGGTTCCCTGTCGAGGAGGTGGGCCCGGGGCAGGTGGCCCTGTTCACCGGCGAGTTCAACACGACCGTGACCGATGCGTCCGTGCCGGCCTACTTCGGCGACCTGTCCTTGTCGAGGACGCACTCCACCTACGCCGGCCCGAGCGATGCGACCACCGGTGTCTTCGGGCCAGGGTGGACCGCCAACCTTGATGGCAGCGACACCGGGCTGGCCGGCGCGTGGGTCATCGACAACACCGTCCAGGACGGCTCCATCGTCCTGGTGGACGCGGACGGCTCCGCCGTGGTCTTCGATGCCCCGAACGGTCGGGCACGCTCGACCAACAACGCCACCAACCTGCAGGCGGGCACCTACCTGCCCGGTAGCGAGGACACCGTGCTGTCCGGGCTGACGTTGACGGTCTCCGGCACGGGCACCGGGACCAGCGTGAGCGTCACCGACCTGGACGGGACGGTCACCACGTTCACGGCGACTACCGCGCCGGGGTTGAACACCCCAGGGGCGTTCGCTCCCGCGAGCGTGCAGGAGGTCGGGGTCGCCGGGGCCACGACCTACCACCGCGACGGGTCGAACAGGATCACCCGCATCGTCTCACCCGCCCCACCAGGGGTGACCTGCCCGGCAACTGGGGCGCTGCCGGCGGGATGCCGGGCTCTGGAGATCTCCTACGCTGCCACGACCACGGCCACCTCGAGCACGCCGGGTGACGTGGCGGGGCAGGTCAAGACAGTCTCAGCGGTCCTGTTCAACCCCTCCACCTCGCAGGTGGCTCCCGTCGCGGTGGCCACGTACGCCTACGACTCGGCGAAGCGCCTGGTGTCGGTGACCGACCCCCGCACCATGTTGTCCACCACGTACACCTACGGTGCGGGGAACCGGCTGACGGGGCTGACACCGCCTGGCCAGTCCGGGTACACGCTGGGCTACACCGGTGGCACCGGGACCGTCCCGGCGCAGCTGTCCGCGGTGGCACGCGGCGGGGTGCAGGAGGCACGAGTGGTCTACGGGCTGAACCCGGGCACGGTGAGTGCTGGTCTGCCGGACATGACCCGCACCTCGACGTGGGGCCAAGCCACGGCACCGACCTATGGGGCGGCCGTGTTCGGCGCGGACCGGCCGGTCACCGCGACCTCCCCGGGTGGCGTGGCCGTGGCCGACTGGCCGTTCGCGTCCCTGTGGTTCACCGACTCCCGCGGGTATACCGTCAACGAGGCCTCCTACGGGGCGGGGGCCTGGCAGGTGCAGGCCAGGGACTACGACAGCCGGGGCAACGTGACCCGGGAGCTGGATGCCAGGGCCGTCGCCCACTCCGGGGTGTACGGGCCGGTGCCCGGCGGCGGGGAGGCGTGGGACGCGCAGGCGATCAACACCCTGGCCACCCAGACCGTGTACAACCACAGTGCCACCACCCACGCCGACGGGACAGTGCTGGCCCCGGCGGGGGCCCTGGTCACCGACACGTTCGGCCCGGCCCGTCCCTCGATCGTCCCGGGGCTGGGGTTGCTGCCAGGGGTGCGCCCGCACGAGCAGACCTTCTACGACCAGGGCGCACCCGAGGGCGGGAAGAACACGGCCACGGGGACGGGGTTCAACCTGCCGACGACGACCCGGACCTTGGCCGCTGATGCCGGCGGCAACGACCTCAGCGTGGGCGGACAACCGATCGTCATGTCCTCGACGACCACCTCGTACGGCACCACCGTCGAGCAGTGGGCGTTGGGGTTGCCGACCAAGGTCAGCACCGGCGGGATCGACCGGGTCACGGTGTACGACGCCGAGGGCCGGGTCACCCAGACCCGTCAGCCCAGCGAGGCCACGACCGGCACCGGCCCTGGGACACGGCGCACGATCTACTACACCGCGGGCGCGAACACCGCGGACAGTGCGTGCGGGCTCAAACCCGCCTGGGCCGGGCTGGAGTGCCGCACGTTCCACCCCGGCACCCCCGACACGCCCCTGCCGGATGAGCGCATCACCGGGTACAACCAGTGGCTGTCACCGACGACCGTGGTCCAGACCTCCGGGTCGGCCACCCGCACCACCACGACCACCCATGACAGTGCCGGGCGGATCCTGACCCAGGCCACCACGGTGACGGGGTTGCCCGGTTCGCAACCGGTGCCCGCCACGAAGACGACCTACTCGGCCACCACCGGTCAGGTGACCTCGGTGCAGTCGGTGGTCTCGGGGACGGTCACGGCGACGGAGTCCTACGAGTACGACACGCTCGGCCGGCAGACCAGGTACACCAACGAGCTCGGGGACGTGGCGACCACCAGCTACGACACGACCGGGCGGGTGAGCACCGTGACTGACGCCCAGGGCAGCACCACGTACACCTACGACGGGGTCGATGCCAACGGTGAGGTCGAGCGTCGCGGGTTAGCGACCGCGCTGACCCACACCTTCGACGGTCGCGTGCACACGATGACGGCGGGGTATGACGAGGCCGGGACGATGGTCACCCAGGGGCTGCCGGGCGGCATCACCCAGACCGTGACCACCGACGCCGCGGGGGAACCCGAGCAGATGTTCGTCAACGGCACCCTCGCCGGACAGACCGACCCGGGGCCGTGGTTGGGGTGGCACACCGTGAACGACCCGTTGGGTCGGGTCGCGGTGGAGTCCACGCCGGCTGGGGCGGTGTTCGATGGTTCGGACAGCCCGGCCCAGGACGGCTCGGGTGGGGTCGGGGACGGGTACGGGTATGAGCGTGCCTACGCCTATGACACCGCTGGTCGTCTGACGGGGGTCACCGACCGGACCGGGACCGGGTTTGTCGGTGATGTCACCGACCCCGACGACCCAGCCCCGGTGACGTGCACGACCCGGGTGTACGGGTTCGATGTGAACTCCAACCGGACCTCGGTGGCCACCGGGTACTGTGGTGGTGGGCCGGTGCAGACCCGCAGCTGGGTGTACGGCAACACCGACGCCACCGTGGCCGGCGCGGACGGGCAGGGGGTGTACGAGTACGACGCGATGGGTCGGCAGAGCACCGTCCCGGCCGTTGACACCCCGTTCGGGTCGGCGGACCTGGTGTTGGGGTACTACGACGACGACACCCCCCGGTCGGTCTCTGGTGGGGGGCTGTCCACGACGTACACCCTGGATGTGCACCGGCGCCGGTTGTCACAGTCCACGACCGGTCAAGGGCCGCTACCGGGCGGGGCCACGCCGCGGCCGGTCGTGGTGCGGCACTACACCGACAGCAGCGACAACCCCGGGTGGGTCGAAACCGGTGGCACGATCACCAGGTTCGTCCCGTCGCTGGGTGGTGACCTGGGGATCGTCATGACCGCGGGCGGGTCGCACGAGCTGACCATCGCCAACCCGCACGGGGACATCGTCACCACCATCCCTCTCCCGGTCGGCACCGGGGCCGCGACCGCGATCACGGCCTGGTCGGACTACACCGAATACGGCACCCCCCGGGACACCACCGCGTCCACCATCACCGGCGGACCGTTGGGTTACGGGTGGCTCGGCGCCAAAGAACGCTCCACCCCCGCCGAGGCCCACGGCCTGACCCTCATGGGAGCCCGGCTCTACAACCCGAGCACCGCCCGCTTCACCTCCCTGGACCCCATCCAGGGCGGCAACCCCAACACCTACACCTACCCCACCGACCCCATCAACATGCACGACCTCGACGGGCTACGCGGCAGAATTTGTAGATGCGCTGGCGTTCGTACCCGACCCATCAGTCAATGGTGGAACGTCCACACCACCTATCGCACAAGTACTGGCCGTGTCATACCGAAGCCAGCTAGAACTACATATAACAGCAGGAAGATGTACACGGTCTACCGCGTATATAGGGGAGCGAAGACGTGGAAGTACGGCATAACAGCGACGACAAACGGATCGCGCCAGGCTTCGGGTAAGGCTCAGTGCGACCGTGCTTGGGGCGGCCGGTGCAGAACCCACACGGTTGCGCGTGTGCGTGGGTACGCAGCTGCTCGAAGCTGGGAATTTACGCTCATTTACGCCTATTCAAGGAGACACGGTCACTGCCCAGTCGGACAATTACAAAGCTGCAAATAGAAAGGTGGTGCGGGACGTGATCGTAAACTACAACTTTGAGGGCTTGTCGTTGAAAGTACAACATCTTCGGAGAGAGTGTCTGAAAATTGGCTCGGATATTGAAGGGATTGACGTGGAGACAGCGTTGACATTCGCCTTCAACGAAGATCTGAAGCGAAGCATGCGCCTTGAGGTGCAAAGATACAGCGGAGTGGATTGGGGAATGCTCTTAGAGCTCTTTCCTGCTATAGAGGGCCTACCGCCCGCCGCCAGGGTGCGTCAAGTCGTGCACGCTGGGCTGGCGCTGGGAGAACGTGGCCGAAATAAGGGCGCCAACGCCACGGAGATTCTCCGAGAAGAACTTGGTGAAGACGTAGAAGCACTTAATTCGAAGACTTGGCAGTGTGCTGATGATTTGATTGTGAGCATCTGGCCTTAGGGAAGTGACTGCGCGTCGAGGCGAACATATTTCTGTTGATTTTTTTTGTCGAGGATGCGACCCGCCAGTTCGATCCCAAAGGAGGACACACCATGACGACGTTACCGCCAGCCCATCCCCAATTTTCAGATCACTTTGGTGACCCATTCTATGATGACCCGAACAACGAATTCTCGCCTTTTGGTTCCGATGAAGGGTGGGATATGGTCAACGACTTGGCTCTACGCTCTGACGTGAGGGCAGGAACGACGGTTGCCGATATTCTGCGTGGTAGTGGGCTAGAAGTTCGAGAAGATGATCTAACCGTGGACGAAGCCACGATCATTGTGGCAGCTGCGTTTAGCTTGTTACGACTCACGGGTAGAATTGACCAGAAGGGGCGTCGGACTGCACTAAAGGCTCTTCAGTTCTTATTCAATTTCTACGATTCACCGAAGGAGTTGGCTACGCAAGTCGAGGACCTGAGAGCATGGCGTTGATTGGCTGGGAGGTCGACCTAGATAGTGGCTCGGCGTCGGTTGGTTGTGTCAGCAGGGGGTCGCAGTGGCGCTTGTGATGAATTGACGGCCCTTTCTATTCTTGTGCCTTTTGGTGGCTTTTTGGTTCGAATACTATTTCGGTTGCAAAAACTAGCCCCGTCGGACGGTTCTTCAAGAGTGGGCACTTGAGCGTCGACTGCCTCTACCGATGACTCCTTGATTGCCCTCTCTTGCTAGTCTTTGGTATCCTCTTCAGAATTTTTGTTGTGTGCGCATTTCTTGACATAGTCTTGTGGCCGCCCTGTAATCAGTGCTTGTGAGGCAGACGTCGACAACGGGGGTAAGCCTCGGATCGTTCGCGGGGTCGCGGTCTGATCGACCTCGAAGAACACCGATGCGTTCCGTGACAAGGGAGGACCTGGACTTGTCTATGGTTCCCGGGCTGCCCAGCATGGGGCGCTCATTTGGTGCAGCGGATGTCGTGGTCGTCGCGATCTTCTTCCCTTCGCGGCCCTCATGGATTCGCGGTCGCCTTCGCCGAGCGAATGCTGCCGCGGGCAGACTGTAGGGTGAACGCCAGGAGTGCCCTCGTCGGACAGCCCCGTCGCGTGGTATGGGACGTCGGTTGGGGCCGGTCACCACGAGGGTCCAGTCACATCGCGTGAATCGTGCTTGCGAGTCCGATTGTGCTGATGGTCTCGTTCGGTGGTGCGTAGCCGCTGGCGTTCAGCGCGTGCCGCCTCCCTGCCGAATACCTCATTCGGCGCGCTAAGTCGCTGGTTGAGCCGGGCCTGGTGCCTGGCGGCGTCCGGTGCGTTCGCTCGTGGGCCGGTGGGGTGGGTGTCGGTGGGTGGGATGCCGTGGGCGGCGCGCCAGACCGCGAGGTCGCCGATCAGGTGGTCGTCGACGTCCGGGGGAAGGGCCTTGCGCCAGGGAGCGCGGTCAGCGGCTGCCTGGTGGGCCTCGACGGCCACTCGTTCCTTGAGGTGGGCGATGCGGTGAGTGAGCCGGTCAAGGTAGTCGCTCGTCTCGCGGCGTCCTGGCGTAGGGCGGGTGGGGTGTCGGGTAGCCAGGGCAGGGGCGCGTCCCGGTGCATCGTCGGGTGGGTGCGGGCGATGCGCCAGGCGAGGACGGCGGCCGGGTCGTCAGCGTCGGTCAGGGACTGGGTGCCCCAGTAGCTGGTCGCCTGCTCGCAGACCCTGCCGGGTGGGGTCCCGTCGACCCAGTGCAGCGCGAGCTGCCCGCGCAGGTGCGGGTAGGCCGGTTGCTGCGTGAGGCCGGGGATCCACTCCTCGAGCGCGTCGTCCAGCGCGGCCATCCGCTCGGGCCCGAGGTGGTGTTGGGCCAGGACGGGCAGGGCGTCCTGGTAGGCCAGCACGGCCTGCCGCAGTTCCTTTGCGGCGTCGCCGCGCTCGACGGTGGTCGCGGACTGGGCACGGCCGTCGCGGGCGAGGATGTCGGTGAGCACCTCCCGCGGGTCGACCGAGCCTCCGGGACCTCATGGGTGACGACGCCGTCGAGGGTGGGGGTGGGGTGGGCGAGGTAGAGGTGGTTGGTCGCCCGGCCGCGGGACAGTGCCACGTACAGGCCCTGCCGTGTCTCGGCCCCGGTGAGGACGGTGTGGGTGGTGTCCACGGTCGCACCCTTGGGCGCCGTGGATGGTGCTGGCATATCCCAGCTGCACCTGTTCGGCGACGTACCCGGCAGGCAGAGTGACCCGGCGGGCGGCACCAGCGCGTGTCCTGGTGTCGTGGCGTTCCACGCGAGACGGACCCGTCGGGGTGGACGTCCACCAGGCGCCACCGGTCGCCGTTCTTCACCCAGGACCCGTCCCCGGCCCGCAGACGCCGGTCGTTGCGGCGGGTGATGACGGGTGTCGCCGGCGCTGGCCCGGGTCCCGTCGGCCAGGGCCACCTCACGCCCAGCCGGTTGGCCGGTGGTGGCGAGGCGGTCGGCCCGGGCACGTTGGTTGAGCTCGCGCACGGTGTCCCGGGTCGCGGCCAGCAGCAGGCTGGACCGGCCGGCCTGCTGGTCGGCGGCCCACGCGGCGTACGCGGCGTCGACCACGTCGCCGGTGTCGCCGGTGTGGACCCGGCCACGGTCCAGGTAGTGCTCCAGGCCGGTGGGGTCACCGTCGCGGATGGCGAGGGTGGCGGCTCCTTCGGCGGGGTCGGTGAACCGGTGCAGCTCGGTCAACGTGGCCGTGGTGCCGTGGGCGTGGCCCTGCCCGGCCAGGTCCGCGAACACCCCACCGGCGGCCACCGCACTGAGTTGTTGGTCGTCGCCGACCAACCGGACACTGCCACCAGCGTCGACCACGTGCCGGACGACGGTGGCGAGGTGTCGGGTGCCGGCCATCCCGGCCTCGTCGATCACCACCAACGTCCCCGACGCCACCCGGGGACCTAGGGGACGCCCGTGGCCGGGCCCGACCGTGGTGGTGGTGTGGCTGTGGTGGAGGTACTTGGCGATCGTGTCAGCGGGGACGCCGGTGGACTGGGCGAGCTCGTCGGCGGCGACGGCGGTGGGTGCCAGCCCGACCACGTGCCCGCCGGAGGCCTCCCAGGCCCGGGCCAGCACCCGCAGGGCGGCGGTCTTGCCGGCACCGGCCGGGGCGAGCGCGACCTGCACTCGGCACCCGCTGGTGGCCAGGGCGCGGACCATGGCGGTCTGGGACCGGTCCAGGGTGAGCCCGGTGCCGGCGTGCCCGACCAGGACCGCGTCCACCACGGCGGGGCTGACCTGCCGCCCGTCGCGGCGCGCCGCGAGGGCGAGAAGCTGCTCTTCGGCGTCCAGGATGGCCCGGGAGGTGTACGCCTGGCTGCCGTGCACCACGTGGGCGGGCTGCCCGTCCGGGCGGCGCAGCACACCCGGCTCACCCAGCTCCGGGGGCACCCCCACCGGCACCGACAGGCCATCAATAACGTGCCGCTCGACGTCACGCAGAAACCCGTCCAGCGCGGCCAGGGGCACTCCTGCGGTGCGGGCCTGCCGTAGCGTCTCGGCCCTGACGTGCCAGACCTGCCACGTCGCCCGAGACGCCTCCAACACCTCCAGGACCCGGTCGGCGACCACCAGGGGACCCACGCCCCCACCCTGCTGCTGGGAGTCGCGTCGCTGGTGCATCTCCACCCCGTGACCTGCACTGATGCCAAGGTCTCCAGGAACGTTCCCGGTGGCGTCTCTGGTGGGTCTCTGGGGCGTCCCCACCACCGCCGCGACCAGCTTGGTGACGGCGGCGTCCCCGTCGAGTCCGCCGCCGGCGTACAGGGCGCTGGCCTGGGCCCACCACTGGTCCCGTTGCTCAGCCTCGGAGCGGGGTTCGTGCTTGGTCGGTCGGGTTTCCAGGTTCGCCTGCTGCGCCAACGCCAACCCCTCGATCGCGGTGGGGGCCCGGCCGTGCTCGGCCCGGAACGTCGCGACCAGGTCGCGTTGGCGGTGTTCGATGGCGTGCCGCCGGGAGGACCACACCGCCAGCAGCCCGGCGTCCATCCCGGCGATCTCCCGCACCGGGCGGCGCCCGGCCGGGCCGGGACGGTCCACGAACGAGACCCCGAGCCGGTCGACCAGGCCCGCTTCGAGGTGGGTGTTGTAATGCTCGGAGGCCATCACCTTCGCCTGGAACAGCATCCGCCCGTCCAACGTCAACCACCGCCCACCCTCCTCAGGTAGGGACTGGACCTTGTTCGAGACGACGACGTGGGTGTGCAGGTCCGGGTCCCCGGTACGGGAGTCACGGTGGTCGAACGCCGCCGCCACCAACCCGGTCACCGGCACCTGACGGATCCCGCCCTTGCCGACCCTCGTGAACGCCACGTCCGCCTCCAGCATCGCCAGGGTGGCACGGACCGCGTCGGCGTGCGCGGCCTCCACCTGTTGCGCGACCTCCGGTGAAGCCAGCGCCCACAGGGCGGAGACCGACTTCACCGGGGAGAACGTCAGGTCATATCCCGCGACCGGGACCTGCGCCGGCCGCGACGCCTTGGCGACGAACCTGGTCAGCTCGGCCTCGTCCACCGGCGCCCGGCCGTGCCGCTCCACGAAGACGTCCCGGGCGACCCGGGTGCGGATCGCCGCCCGCACCTCCGCAGGGATCGGGTGGTTCCACGGCAACCCGTGGGTGGTGTTGTGCTCGCTGAACGCCCGCGCCGTGACCTGCCGCAACGTCGTCGCCCCGAACGTCGGGAACACCCGCCCCAACGCCCCCCAGCCTCGGTCAGCCGCGTCGGGTTCGCCGGAGCGGGGGTGGCGTCCCTGCCCGAACAGCAGCCTCATCTGCTCCTCGGTCACCACGTCGCCGACGGCCAGGTCCAGGCCGGCCAGGCCGGTCCCGAGCCACCGACCCGGCGCCTCGCCCTTCTCCTCGTAGTACGCGGCCAGCCCGACCTGACCTCGCTCCGTCGCGTCGTGGGCCGCGACCTGCCTCGTCAGGTATGTGTACCCCGACCCCGCGGCCAGCTTGTGCAACGTCATCATGCAAACCAAAGCGGACGAGCGAGCGCCAGGGTCTCACTTCCGGCGAACTGACCTCACCGAGTGCACCGGGTGTGTCCTCTTCGCCGTTGGCTCTGCTGCTCTGGGTGGCGGTCGGGGAGGCATCAGGAGCGGTCTCGTCGCGGGTCGAAGTCAAGACAGCGAGTTGTAGGTGGCCAGGGGGCGTTCGTGAGAAGCCGCAGATCCGTGGTGCCGGTGTCCGGTCGCGGGTGGCGCAGGACTGGTCACTGAGGCTTCGCGCGGGTGCTGCGGCGAGCGGAGGCTGTGACGGTCATCGAGCGTTCTCGCCGTGGAGGGGAGTCACGGTGCCGACACCTCGAAGCGCGTCGATCTGGGCCTGCAGGCGGTCGGCGATGGCGCGGTCTCGCTCGGCCGTCGCGGCCTGGTACCGCAGGGCCATGGTCGGGGTGGTGTGCCCGAGGCGGTGCTGCATCTCTCGCACGGTGGCGCCCGACTGCGCTCCCAGGGTTGCGGCCGTCCGTCCGAAGGTCGTGCCAGTGCAGCTCCGGCTTGCCGATGACCTCGCGCGCAGCGTGGAAGCCGTAGGCACGCTTTGCGTACGACCTGTCTCCGCGCCGCTCGACACGCTCCTGACGTCCGTACAGCGCCGAGGGGGCGAGCAGCTCACCGTCGCGGCCGGGGAACAGGAGTGCGTCGCGGCCGCGAACTGGTGCTGCCGCCAGGTGTTCGCGCAGCGCGGCCACGACCAGCGCCGGCATGGCCACCTCACGCCGGGCCGCCAGCGGTCTTCGGGGCATTCGTGGTCTTTGCCCCTCCGACACGGACCGCGGTCCTCGGCGACGGACACCACGCCCACCTCGAGGTCGACGTCCCGTCGGCGTAGGGCGACTGCCTCGCCGAAACGCAGCCCGCACAGTCCGCACAGCAGGGTCAGGGCACGATGCTGGGGTGGCATGGCGTCGGCCAGAGCCAGCAGCTCCGCCAGGGTCAGCACCTCGGGCTCTCTCGCGACTGTGGTCCGCCCTCCTGCCTTGATCCGGCAAGGGTTGCGCAGGATCAGTTCGTCCTGCTCCGCTTCGGCCATGACGAGCGCGAGGACCTGATAGGCGTGGGCGCGCGCCGTCGGCGCTCGGTCGCCGTAGGACTGGAACCACGAGCGGATCAGGCTCGCCGAGATCTCCGTCAGGGGGACGTCACCGAAGGTGGGCACGAGATGGCGTTCAATGGCGGTCCGGTAGCTGGCGCGCGTCGTGGCCCTGAGGTCGTGGCGGCCGGCCAGCCATCCCCTGGCGTAGGTGGAAAAGACGCTGCGTCGACGCTCCAGCTTCCGCGAGCTCGGCGGCACGCAGCCTCGAGGCGGGCGGCGACCAGGTACCCGCGCTCGACGCAGTCGTCGCTCGTCGGCGAGCCACGCCTCGGCATCCAGGCGAGTGTCGAAGGTGCTGGGCGCGTTGTGCAGGGCCGTGTCCGGTCCCGTGTACCGAGCCTGCTACCGCCTGCTCGGTAGTCGCGTATCTGCCCGAACGCCCGCTTCCCATGTGGCCCCCAGGGCCTCTTCGTGCCGGATACGTGTCGGATGAGAGGCTACCAGTGCCTACTTGTGTCCACTCCCGTCCGTCCCATGGCCAGCATGAAGCTCGCAGGTCAGAGGGCCACGTGGCATGGATCAGCGACGTGAGACGCACGAAAAGTGCCGACACGCCGATGATTCGTTTCGAGTCCCTTCACGTCCACCCTCACTGATCGCGGTCTGACCAGGGGAGACGCTGGGACAGGCCGCTGTTGTCTCTCGCGGCGCGTCGGATACGTGACGGACCGTTCCGGCGCGTGATGGCCTCGTCGGGCTGCAGCTTTCCCGTATCCGTCGAGTCGACGTACAGGTTTCTGTGCGGTGGGGTCGACATGAAGACGATGAGCTCGGGCCGAGGGCGAGCCCCGCGAGTCCGTCAGACCCGTCGAGTCTCCTCTCGCAGCCGCGGCTCGACGCGCAGGTCCGGACGGAAACCCGCCTTGTCGGCATAGAACGCTCGGATGCGGTCCATGTCAGCAGTGACATCCCCAGTCATCTCCAGGGTCGGACCCAGACCCGTTGTCATCGTGGTCCGGTCGACATAGCCGAGCGTCACCGGCATCCCGCTCTCCCGGGCGATGCGGTAGAAACCGGACTTCCAACGGGTGTGCCCCCCACGGGTTCCGTCGGGAGTGACCACGAGGCCGAAGACCTCGCCCGACCGGACGCGCTCGAGCACCTCGTCGACGACGCGGCCAGCGTTCGACCGGTCGACGGGAATGCCACCCAGCGCACGCATCAGCGGGCCACGCCAGCCCGTGAAGAGGCTGTGCTTGCCCAGCCACCGGATGTCCATGTCCAAGCGCCAGGTGATCCCCAGCATCAGGACGAAGTCCCAGTTGGAGGTGTGGGGTGCACCGACGAGCACTGTGGGCCGGTCCGGTGCGGGCGCGGTGGACAGTCTCCAGCGGCTGAGCGACCAGAAGGCGCGAGCCACAAGGCGTCGAAGCATGGGCCTACGGTAGTAGCGGGCGTGATGCTGCTGGAAGCCTGTCGACGTGCCGTGCTCGCTGGGACCGCTGCACGGCATGAGAGTGAGTGTCGACGGTGGGCACTGGGCGGTCCCTCAGCCCGCGACCGCCGTGTCGACCTGCTTGGGCTACCACGCCGTCAGTTCCCTTCCAAGAGGACTGATCCGTTGGTGGTCCGGGACACACAGCACTAGCACCACGTCCAACCGCAGGGGAGCTCCGCTGCGACAGACGATGCGCCGTCAGGTCACTGCGGCGCACCGCGCCGACCTCGTGGTCGACGCGGTGCTGCTGCACGAGCTGCCCCCCAGCGAATGGGGCAGGGCCAGTCGGTCACTTGACCGCCCCACGGGTGACGCCGCCGATGACCCACCGCTGGGCCAGGACGTAGACCAGCACGAGAGGGGTCAGGGCCATCAGGTACGAGGAGAAGGCCAGGCTGTAGTCGGTCGTGAACTGGGACTGGAAGACATACTGCACCAGAGGGAGAGTGAAACTGTCGCGCTCGGACAGCATGACCAGCGGAAGCATGAAGTCGTTCCACACCCAGACCGTCGCGATGATGCCGACGGTGGCATTGATCGGTGTCAGCAGCGGGAAGATGACCCTCCAGAACGTTGTCCAGGTCGAGGCACCGTCGATGACAGCCGCCTCCTCCATCTCCTTGGGGATCGAACGGATATAACCGACGTAGATGAAGATGTTGAGCGACAGCCCGAAGATCATGTAGAGGATGATCAGGCCGAGCCGGTTATCCAGGTTGACCAGGCTGGTGATCTTGGCGATCGGCAGCATGATGATCGCGAAGGGCACGAACAGCGCCGAGATGAAATAGAGATAAAGCCCCTTGAAGATCGCGTGCTGTTGCATGCCCCGGGCAATCGCGTAGGCGACCATCGAGTTGGTGAACAGCGTGAGCGCCACCGAGAAGGCGGTGATCAGCGAGGCTGCTGAAGATGGCCCGGGGAAAGTTGGTGAGCTCGATGGCGGTGGCGAAGTTACCCCACTGTGGGTCGGCAGGCAGCGCCAGCGAGCCGGACGCGGCCTCGGCGGGGGTCTTCAGAGCGGTCGTCACGGTGATGTAGAGCGGGAACAGTACCGTGATCGAGATCACGACCAGCAGCCCGGTGAGCCACCAGTTGGTGCGCTTGATGGACCGGCGCTTCGGGGCCTTCTTCTGCGGCGTGTCGCTCGCGGGGACGGTCTCGATGCTCTCGACAGTGCTCATAGCGTGGTCTCCTCGCGGTTTTGCAGGTACTTGAGCTGGATGGCGGCGATGGCGATGAGGACCACCAGGAACACGACGGCGTTGGCCTGCTGGTAGGCGAACTCCGCCCCCTCGAACCCGCCACGGTAGATCACCAGCGACACGGCTTCGGTCGACGTGCCGGGGCCGCCTCCGGTCAGGGCCACGATCAGGTCGAAGACCTGCAGCATGCCCTTCATGCCCAGCACGACGTTGATGGTGAAGAAGGGCGCGATGAGCGGCCATGTGATGTGGCGGAACTTGCCCCACGAGCCTGCGCCGTCAAGGTCCGCGGCCTCGAGTTGCTCGTCGGGCACGGTCTGCAGGCCGGCGAGGTAGAGCACGATGGCAAAGGCCGCTCCCTGCCAGATCGCGACGATGACCACCGCGACCCAGGCCAGCGAGGGGTCACTGAGGATGTTGGCGGAGAGCCGTTCGATGCCGGCCAGCAGCCCGAACTCCGGCAGCAGGAAGGCGAAGATGTAGTTGAAGATGAAGCCGACGATGAGGATGCTCAGGACGTATGGCACGAAGAAAACCCCGCGCAGCGTGTTGCGCAGTTTGATCCTCGCGTTGAGACCGATCGCGATGGCGAGAGCGACCACGTTGATCCCGATCGTGCCCACGACCGCGAACTGGAACGTGAACCAGTAGGACGACGTGATCCGCTCGTCGGCGAACAGCGAAAGGTAGTTCTGCAGGCCGACGAACTCCCACGTGCCGAAGCCCCGATAGTTGGTGAAGCTGTAGAAGATCCCCATGATCAGGGGGACGGTGTGGAAGAAGAAGAAGAGGAGGAACGCCGGCAAGGTCATCAAAGCCAGCGTGCGAGTGCTGATGCGCATGGGGTCTCCGTTCCTGCAGGTCAGCCGCGTCGGGCCTGGACGACGTCGAACTGCTCGTCCAGGTTGGCCAGGAACGCTTCGCTGCGGCCGTTGATGAGGAACCCCTGGACGAGGTTCTCCAGGGGGATGCTGCTGGGGATGTAGTGGTCGGCGAAACCGATGGTTTCGCCCTCTTCGAAGTAGGGGTTGAGCGTCGCCAGTGCCGGGTCTTCCTGTTCGACACCCTCGATCGCAGAGAAGGCGTTCTGCTCCTCGGCATACTGCGCGGCAGGCCCCTGCTCGGTGAGCCAGCGGAGGAAGGTCAGTGCCTCCTCGTCGTGCGGCGTCTCCTCCCGGGGCATGGTGAGCAACAGGTCCACCCCGGACACCAGCAGGTTCTGCTCAGGGTCATCGGTGACGGGGAGGGCGAACATCCCCAGGTTCACGTCGGGGTTGATCTCGCGGATGCTGGGGATCGCCCAGTTGCCCTGGATGTACATGGCGGCCTCACCGTCGGCGATCGCACGGTTGCCAGTGTTGTAGTCGAACCGGAACGGGTCATCCGGCCCGTACTCCATGAGCTCCAGCATCTTGTCCATGGCGACCTGCCACTCCTCGGCGAACGACGTGTCGCCGCTGATGCGCTCGGGCCAGAAGGTCTCGTCCGGTCGTGTTCTGCGTCACGGCGTTGAACGCCGGCAGGGTGGTCCACGCCTCCTGCCATGTGAAGTAGAAGGGCGTGCGGCCGGCCGCCTCGACCGCCTCTGCCGTCTCGATCAGCTCGGACCAGGTCCCGGGGACCTCCAGGTCGAGCTCCTCGAAGACGTCGACGTTGTAGATGACCCCGTTGGCGTTCAACGCGTAGGGGACGCCGTTGATCTCTCCTTCGGGGCCACCGAGCGCGGCCAGGGTCTCCTGGGGCCCCGGGAGCGTCGCCTCTAGGGCCGGGTCACCCGTGAAGTCCCGGAAGATCTCCGCCGATGCGAGGTCACCGTAGGTCCCGCCGTTGCCGTTGAGCGTCATCAGGGCGGGACGTCGTTCTTGACCAATCGGGTGCGCAGCGCGGCGTCAGCGCCCAGGGGACGTTGTTCTGCACGATGTCGATCTCCGGGTGCTCGGTCTTCGAACTGCTCGATGAGCGCGTCGAACGTGCCCACCGCCTCACCCTTGAACTGGAAGAACTCCACCTCGACCCGGCCGCTCTCCTCGCCCGCGTCCGAGCACGCAGAGGTCACGGCCAGCCCCGCGACGAGCACGACGGCCAGGGCGGTGGTCCGTTCGGCATGCGGCCGCCCCCGGGGTGGTCCATGGTGAACCATGCTGGCTGCCTTGCGCTGACGGCTCATACCGGGCTCCTTTGCCTGTGGTGGCGGGCGGTCGTCTAGGCGGGACCCGAAGAGAGTGCCGGGAGACGCCCGTAGTTTATTGAGCAACTAAATTTAGTCGCTGCTGTTACGGTACTCGTGTGCCCAAAGACCGGCAACAGATGCCTTCCCTGCCAGGTGAAGGGGCGCGTCCGGCCGGTCCACCGCTGCTGCGGCAGATCAACGCCAGGGCGGTCCTGGATGCGCTACATGCCGCTCCCTGGCTCACCGCGACCGACCTCATCGCCGCGACCGGGCTCTCCCGCGCCAGCACGCACGCCGTGTGTAGGGACCTGATCGGGCGGGGATGGGTCACCGAGCTCGAGCCCACCGCGTCGTCCTCGGTCTCCGGCCTCGGCCGGCCCTCTCGGACCTACGCCTTCAACGCCCGGGCGAGCTTCGTGATCGGTGCCGACCTCGGCGCCAGCACGGTCACTGTGCAGCTCTGCGACCTGCGGGGGTCCCTGGTTCAGACCGCATCGCGGACCGTGTCGCAGCACGTGAGCGGGCCGGTGCTGATGCAGGACCTCATCGACCTCGTCGGTGCCGTGCTTCGACGCGGCGAGCTGGGGCCGCAGGACGTGTCGGCGATGGTCGTCGGGGTGCCCGCGCCCGTCGACCTGGTCACCGGGCAGGTGGGCACCAACGCCCACGTGCCCCACCTGGAGACGGTCGACATCTCTCAGGCGGTGCGAGCGCACTACCCCTGGCCGGTCGCCGTCGACAACGATGCCGACCTCGCGGCAGTGGGTGAGCGCTGGCGAGGAGTCGCCCAAGGCGCCGACCACGCAGTGGTCCTGCTGGCAGGCCACCGTATGGGGGCGGGCGTCATTGTCGACGGACATCTGCTCCGCGGCCATACCGGGCGCGCCGGGGAGCTCGGCTACCTCCGGTGGATGGCGGGGATCGGCGACGTCAACGGTGCTGCCACTGTCGCCGAGGAGCTCGGGCGCGCCGCCGTCGAGGCTGCCCAGAATCAGCCGAGCGACGCTGGCAAGGCCCGGGTCCGCCATCCTCGACCACGCCGGGTCACCCGAGGCGGTGTCGGCTGAGCATGTCCTCGCCGCCGCCGAGGACGGCGACCCCGCGGCACAGCACATCGTCGGGGTCGTGGCTGAGCGACTGGCCAGGACCGTGTACAGCCTGTCCACCCTGCTCGACCCCGAGCTCGTCGTCATCGGCGGCGCGATCTCCCTGGCCGGGGAGTCCTTTCTTGGGCCGGTCAGGCAAAGGCTGGCTCTCCTCACTGACGCCCCGCCGACGGTGGCCGCGTCGGCGCTGGGTTCCGGCGCCGTCGTCGCGGGCGCCGTCAAGGTCGCGCTGGAGCACGCCGAGGCGCGGCTCTTCGCGTGAGGTGGGTGCCCTCGCGCTGCACCTCGCCGTGCGTGCTGACCAGCACCGTGCCATCAAGGAGCGCAGCGTGTTCGGCGCGGTCGCGGGACTGACGTACATGTTGGCAACGACGAGCGTGACCTGGCCCTCCAGGGCGCGCAGGTAGACGAAGACCCACTAGTCCTAGGGCAGCAGGTGGTCCCCGCGGACGGCGACGTCCTGCGTATGCCGCAGCCCGACCAGGCGGCGCAGGTGGTGCAGCAGCGAGTCGGTCTCAACTTGACCGAGGTGATCACCTGGGCGACCCGGATATCGAGCTCAGACGGCTTCGGGTGCCCGGCCCGCGGACCAGCGTGTGCGGATGGCTGGTGACAATAACCCAAACCGTATTCCGATTTCTGGGGCGGAGAAGATCAAGGGAGTGCCGGTCACGGACGAGATGATCCAGGAGCGGGCCGACGAGGCTGAGCAGGGCTACGACGTAGAACAACTGCGTAGGCGGGCCGCGAGCCGATGGGCGACGGACCCGCTCGGGTGGTGCCCGTCCGTCTCGACGACACTCTGCTCGGCGCGCTGGACGAGCGCGCGGAGCGGGCGACCACGCTCCTGGCGGCACGCTCTTCCCTCAGGATCCGATCAGTGTGCGTGGGGGGGCGTTGCGGGCGCCGTACGCTCGACGTGTCGGGCCTACGCACGTGTGTCGCGCCCCGCGCAACCCGCCGGGTGCGAGCACACCGCAAGGGTGGACGGCTTCCGTGAGCGGTGGGGCGACTGATGGAGGGACGCCGAAGGGCCGGCACCTGCGGGTGCCGGCCCTTCGTCAGCGCAGCTTTCTCAGCGGACGAACTGGTTCAGCCACGCGAGGTCGTCCTCGGTGTCGATCCGGTAGACACCGCTGGTGCCGGCGCAGGTGGAGTTCACGCCAAAGGAGGTGACGGCCACGACGGTCGTCTCGTCCTCGATGAAGGTCGGGCCGCCGGAGTCACCGAAGCAGGTGCCGCCGGTGTTCGCGTTGTTGGTCAGCACGACGTAGGCGTCGTTGGCCTTGCCGCCTCCGAACTGGCGGTAACCGATGAGGTCACCACCGGCCTTGAGCTTGAGCCAGTCGGCCTGGTCACCACGGCCCTGGCCGTTGCTGTCCGGCGTGGCCCACTGAAGCCCGTAGCCAACGGTCGTATAGCTGTCACGGTCCTTCTTACGGGTCGCAAGCTGGGTGTCCCAGTAGTTGCTCGTCGGAAGGGTGCCGTACTGCTCGAACGTGGTGCCCTCGGCCAGGGTCATCTGGTCCACGATTCCCACGTCGTGCAGGTAAAAGGCGTCGTCCGTGTAGTCGGGGTGGGTCAGCGCCTCGTAGCTCCAGGCGTCTGCCGCGAACTCGTTGGTCTCCTGGTCGATGGCGTCGGCGAAGACGACGAACTCCCTGTCGAAGCGAACGTCCTGCAGGTCATCGTCGTACCAGACGGCGACCGCGTCCGCGCCGGACGTGCAGTGACCGGCCGTGAGGTAGGTGTCGTCGTCGAGCTGGGTGCCGGTGCAGCGCCACGCTGCGACGAGCTCGTCGTCGGTCATCTCGCCATCGTTGTCCTGGTCGTCCCAGACGTAGGCGAGCATGAGTCCCACGTACGGGTGCTCGTTGTTGTCCGGTTCGCCGTACTTGACGGCGGCGGCGGGGACTGCGGTGGTGGCCGCGAGGGCGAGGCCGGCGGCACCGGCCAGAAGGGTGCTCTTGCGCATCATTGCGTTGTCCTTCCAGGGGAAATCAGTGTGAGGTACTACACAGTAGGCCCAGGTTTCGGGCTGCACCATCTGACGGAGCAACCCGGCGCCGCGGGCGGCCGGAGGCCGAGCCGACCAGCTGTTCAGGTGCGGTCCGCTCTACGAGAACCCGCAGCATGGTGACTGCGTGCAGCGACCTGTTGGCGCGAGACAGAGGGTGCTTGCGATGCCGTCCTTGCCGACCGGTGCGACCCTTGCCCTCCCCAAGGGCGACACGGTTGGCTCGACGCCTCCGAGCAGGGCGCGCTACGAGCCCGAATTTCTGAGACCAAGGCTCATTCTCACAGGTCGCGCTCGCCGCAGAGCAGCGACGTCGGCACGGTGGCGGCAGGTGCGTGGTGTTGGTCAAGTCTTGAGCGGCCAGACTTCGACGACGCCGTGGGCGACGGCGCAGGTCGTCTGGCTCACCTTCTCGACTGCCTGTTCCATGCTGCCGGCTTCGATCATGGGCGAAGCCGGCGATGGGCAGGTCGGAGCTGAGGAAGGGTCCTGCAGTGGTCTCCACTCCCGCTGCGTCGGGGTTTGCGAACCTGGACGGGGTTCCCAGCTATCCCCATCACGACGCCCGCTCGAGTGAGCGAGGCGTCGTGGGCGTGGGCCGCTTGTTTGACGTCGGTCGAGGTTCGGTCATACCCGTCCTGATCGCCGTAGCCGATGGTGACGAAGATGGCCATCACCGCACCCTGCCACCGAGTCCAGCGCCACCACCACGCCCACCGCAGGAGCATCTGCGGCAAGTGCGTGCGACCACGCTCCTGGCGGCATGACCGGGATGGGTGCGGACGGAGCGCAACACGCACGATCAGCGACCCCGGCACATGCTCAAGCGGCGGACGGGTGGGCCAGCGTTGACCACCTAGAGGTGGCTCGCGTGGCGTCGCGACGGGCCGACGGTCGGCTCGGGCAACGGGGGTTGGAGGGAGTTCACCGAGGCGGGACAGCGCTTCTTCGCGGAGAAGTATGGCGGGGACGCACTGGCTCAGATCGCACAGCGCACCGGAGCCGCGCACGAGGATATGCCGCGCACGCTGGCCGCTATCCGCGAGATCGCCGAGCGTGACCGGGCCAGTCGGCCGACCGCGACCGTCTGACGCGGCGCGCGGTCAAATCTGGGATCGATGAACGAGTTCGCCTACCTGGCCGAGGCCCACCGCGTCGGTAATCGCGATCTCGATCTGCTCGCCTTCTCCTCACAACTGGCCACGGTCCCGTGCGGCCCTCTGTACGCGCGCCGCGTCAGCCCCGATCGCGAACTGACAGCCGTCCTGCAAGACGTCACCTGAGGCCGGTCAGCACGGCCGACCCAGCGGCAAAGTCGGGCGTTTCTTGGAAAGGCCGCGCCTCAGCGCTAGGCGGCCTCTCCCCGTGCCGGACTCAGGCGTTGCGTGTCTACTGGGACCCGCTGTCGCCTGGGCAAGTCAGGGTCCGCCTAGGAGCGAGAGCACGCGTTGCGCGCGTCCTCTCCTGCGGCTTGCAAAGCTACATTGCCATTGCTTCGTAGAGCCACATGTCCATGGGGCAGCCGGAGAGTAGGTTGACGGCGTCCTCGAGCGTCTCAGCCTCGATGATCGAGTAGCCCAGTGCGGCCGTTTGCGACTCGGTGATAGGGGTGGCTTGCCCCGCCCTGGTCACGTTGTGTCCGTTGAACAGTGGGTTGCCCGAGTCCACGACGTGGCCGGAAAGGGATGACCACCAGGCCTGGTGTGCCTGCTGGAACTCGGGAGAGGAGTCCATGTTGCCGTGAGCGAGGATCAAGAACTTCTTCATGGTGGGTCCTTCTCGGTGGAGGGCTGATGCTGTAGATGGGCGGTGTAGTTGGCCAGGGTCTCCTCGTCGGTGCCCCAGTCAGGGTGGAACTCCTCGACCCAGGTCTGCAGCCGGCGCAGAGGTTCGCGTCGCAGGCCGAGGAAGCTGGTCCGTCCGACCTTGCGTCGGTGCAGCATGCCCGCGTCTTCGAGCACTGCTATGTGTCTGTGAATGGCCGGTAGAGATAGCTCCCGCATCTCGGCCAGTTCGCTGATGGAGTGTGGCCGCCGGGCAAGTGCGTGGATGATGTAGCGGCGGTGTTCGTGGGCCAGTGCTGAGAACACGATGTCGAGATCACTCATGCGATCCCCCTGACACTGACACTTAACAAGTGAGTTAACTGTATGTCTCGTCACTGCTGGCTGTCAACCTCTGGGGCAGGGTGGTGCGATAGACACGACGTCGTTGAACGCCGACCTGTGAGGTCGAGCCGTGTGCCAACAGCGGCACCGTCGCGATCGTGATCGCCCTCGAACGGGGGTGCGCCTGGCCTATCGCATGTCGATGCTCGTCGTCGGCCGCTGACTCAGGGCCCGCTGGCCGGCGGCTCAGCTCGACAATGCGCGCAGCTTGCCGCTCCTGGCTAGGTCCGGGTCTGTGCAAGATGAGAGGTCAAAGCAGCACGGTCGCCGCTTCCCGCCGCCCATCTTCGAGAGACTCACCGTGATGCGTCGCTGCCGCGTCGCAGGGTTTCTGGTCGCCTGCACCCAGCGGACCCACTCCCATCGGGCCATCGGCGTGAGATCCTCCCATAGCCTGCGGGTCCCGGCAGGGGCCGCGGCCAGGGCGGCCGAAAGGTCTGGCGGCACGTCGGGTTCTGGCCAGTCCGGCGCTAGCTTGAGGGTGAGCTCGACCGAATCATGAGGGTGAACCGCGGCGGCCTGCTGCAGCGATGGGTGGACACGGAGCCAGTGGCCTCGGCGTCCATCCGGCTCCACGACTGTCTCGAATGGGTGACCGTCGATGGTCGCGTGCACTGCGACCTGCCCACGCGAGGGCAGCTTCTCGCTCACCGATTCGGGCAACCGCACGAGGTAGGTGTCGTCGATCATGGACAACTCAGCCTTGAAGCGTGAGGGCGCTGACTCTGCGACTTCGGTGGCGGGGGGCAAGATGTCGACGACCTCCATTAGTTCGAAGCCACGGGACGGGCGCATGCCACAAGCGACCCTGGTGGTCAAAGACCCTACTGTGACGCTGGTAACGACGCCAGGACAGAACCAGACCGCGGCAGATGAGTGCATCTCGCCCGAGCGTTTACCTCCTCGGGCATCGGCCGGCCCTATCGCTCCTTCAGGACTCCGCCTGGGAGGAAGGCTCCCGTGGTGAGGCGGCGGTTAAGGATCGGTAAAGAGGGTCAGACGGTTGGTGAGTGTTGCTCTTCGGAGGCTCTCAGGCTCTCGAGGGCGGCTAGGACGAGGTCGAGGCCGAAGATGAACTCCTCTGCTGGGTCGTAGCCGGCGGCGACGAGCGCCGCGGCAGACTCGTTGAGGTAGGGGAACTCGGCGTCGGGGAGCTGGGGCAGGTAGATGTCCCTTCCCATGTCCGCGAACTCGTCGGCGGTGTCGAACGGCAGGCTGGCTGCCTGCAGGGCGAAACCGTAGACGTAGCTGTCCAGCAACCAGTTGGCGTGCGTCGCCATCAACACCGGGAAGCCACCCCTGCGCAGGCATGCGGTGACTGCTTCGTGGTGGCGCAGGTTGGCGGGCCCAGGCGATGTCCGCGACTCCATCAGACCGAGCGCCCACGGATGGCGTGCAAGAACCTGTCGGGCGGATACCGCCCGCCGTCGCATCGCCGACTGCCAGTCGGTCCCGTCGGGAAGGAGCGCGATCTCCTGGAAGACGGCATCGATCATGGCGTCCAACAGCTCATCCTTGCTCGCCACATAGTGGTAGAGCGACATCGCGCCCGCGCCAAGCGTGCCAGCCAACCGGCGCATGCTCAGCCCGTCGACGCCCTCTCGGTCGGCGAGCCGAACCGCCTCGAACACCACCCGCTCCTTGCTCAGCCCTGCGGTTGACACGACCTGGCGTTGCTCCCTCACCGACACCGATTTCCTCCCTTCACTCCCAGGTCTTGACTTTAGTACAGCGTACGAGGACAGTTCACCGTACAACGTACGTCGTACGGTGTACGGATCTGCGAGTCCTCGCAGTTCGATCATGAGGAGGCTCCAGTGCAAACAGAACAGCGACCGGGTGCGGGAACCCGTCCGACGCCGCAGACCCACCCTGCGGGCATAGCGACGAACCGTTTTGTCGGCGCGATGGCGATCGCGCTCGCAGCGTCGATGGCGATCCAGAACGTGATGTTTGTTTGGGCCGGAGCCCCCGGCTACGGCGACCCGATCGAGGAGGTGTTCGCCTGGCACGCACAGAACCGGGTCGTGGTCGCGATCGCGGTCGGCCAAGAGGCGCTGCACCTGCCGCTGCTGCTCGGGTTCGTCACCGGTCTGCACGGGCTTGTCGGGCGTCGCGGAGGTGCGGGCGCGGACTGGTCGCGCCTCGCGGTGGCCGCGGGCGCCACCCTCTCGGCGGTGTTCGCGCTGTACGCCGTTCTTTGGATCGGAGCCGTGCTGTCCGCCGCCGAGCTCACCGAACCGAGCGCGACGTTCGAGATCGCCTGGCAGATGCATGCGGCGGCGTTCGCGGTGGCGCTGCCGGCGCTCGGCACCACCTTCATCGGCGTTGCGCTGGCGGCGCATACGAGCCGACTGACGCCGCCGTGGCAGCGTCTGCTCGGACTTGGCGGAGGAGGACTGCTGCTCGCTGCCGGGGCGGCCAGCCTGGCGATCGCGGACGGCTCGGAACTCCTGTTCATGGGGCTGCCCGGCCTCGCCGCCTGGCTCGTGTGGCTGCTAACGACCGGCGTACGGCTGGTACGCGCTCCAACAGCCGGCTGGCTTGAAAACGCATCGACCCACGGCGAGGAAGAGTAATGGGAAGCGAGCGGCGATCGAAGGCCTCGGCATGCCCGGTGCCAGAGATGAGCCCGGCCGGGGCGGCGACGATGCGGGCCGCCGTCCAGCACCGCTACGGCCCGCCCTCGGTGGTCGAGCCGTCCGAGGTCGGGCTGACCGCGTGCCCGGTCGAGGCGAGGTGCTCGTCCAGGTGGGCGCGGCCGCAGTACATCCCGGCGACTACTTCGTCATGACCGGTAAGCCGTACGTGCTGCGCCTGGTGTTCGGGCTCCGCCGACCGCGCCACGGCATCCCCGGCCGGGACCTCGCCGGCGTGGTGGCAGCGGTCGGGAAGGATGTCACCGCTCTCCGCCCCGGGCGACGAGGTGTTCGGCTGGAGCACCGCGGGGACGCTCGCGGAGTACGCCTGCGTCCCGGCGGACCACCTCGTGCCCGTGCCGCCAACCTGTCGGTCGTGGACGCCGCAGCGGTGCCCACGTCGGCCCTGACGGCGTTGCAGGCCTTGCGCGACATCGCGCACGTGCGACCGGGCCAGACGGTGCTGGTCACGGGCGCGTCGGGCGGCGTGGGCTCCTTCGCCGTACAGATCGCCAAGGCGTTGGCGCCGAGGTGACCGGGGTGTGCAGCACCCGCAACGTCGACCTGGTCCGCTCGCTCGGAGCCGACCACGTCGTCGACTACACGCAGGACCGACTTCACCCGCACCGACAAGCGCTACGACGTCATCCTCGACAACGTGGAAGCCCAGCCCCTGGCGGCTGTCCGCCGAGCGCTGACGCCCACCGGCACCCTCATCCCCAACAGCGGACGCGGTGGCCGCTGGCTCGGCCCCCTCGGCCGGATCGTCGAAGGCGCGCGTGCTGTCCGCGTTCACCCGTCAGCAGCTGAAGCCTCTCCTGTCGGTCGAGAAGCGCCAGGACCTGCTCACCCTGGCCGACCTCCTCGCGACCGGGCAGGTCACGCCGGTCATCGACCGCACCTACCCCCTCGACAAAGCAGCCGACGCTCTCCGCTACGTCGGGGCCGGCCACACCCGAGGGAAGGTCGTGATCACCCTCTGATTCTGACGGCCGCACCGACGAGAACGACCCACACCGTACGCAAGCACGCCCAGACCTGCCGCCACTCCGGCGGACGGACCGATCCTCCCGAAAGAAGAACCGATGACCGCCCGAACGAACACCCCGACCCTCGCTCGACAACCCCCCGGTCCCCGTGCAGGCCAAGCTCGCGGCAGCCTGGACCAGCTTCATGTTCTTCATCATCTACGTCGACTACTTCCACCTCTACCAGCCCGGCGCCATCGACCAGATCCGGGGTGGGGGCATCTTCGAGTTCGACATCACCCCGACGTTGATGACGATATTCGTCGTGGTCATCGGGATCCCGGCCCTGATGGTCCTGCTTTCCATGACGCTGCCCGCCCGCGCGAACCGCGCCATCAACCTCGTCGTGGCATCGCTCCACATCCCCGCTCATGGTGTTCAACGCGGCAGGGACGTCCTGGGACTGGGCCGTCTACTACGGCTTCACCATCACCATCGAGGTCCTGATCCTGGCCTTCATCCTGCGCTCCGCCTGGACCTGGCCCCGCACCGCGTCGCCGGCGACCATGGCGACCAACGAGGACCGCGAGATCGCTCGCATCTAGCGGCAAGCGCGGCCCTCAACACGGGACCCGTCCACGCTGACTCTGACCGCAGGCGTCGTCGTGCGCTTCGACGACCTCCTGGACCCTGTTGCGGGAGGCGGTGCGGCAGACCGTGCGGGACCGGCCGATGTGGTCGAGGGGTCGGCCACGCACATCACCGAGGCATTGGCCGGGTACGCCGACACACGTGTCGACCACCTGATCGTGCAGCTCGAACCCCCGTCGACGGAGGCAGTGCACCGGCTGGGGAGGATCGCAGCCGCTGTGCGGGCCAGGACCGACGGCTAGGGCGGGTCCCGGAGCCGACTCCGGGCAGTCCTTTCGGTGAAGACCCGTGCAGGCACACGTAGCACTTGTGCTCAACCGCTCGCTGAGCCTACGGGGCGGGGTCGGCGCGCACAGATGACCGCGCGACTGGCGGCATGAGAGTGGGGGGTCATGTCCCGGTTGATGCGGCTGCGCAGGGGCCCCACCATGCAGACATGACCGGTGACGGCATTGCTTTGGTTCGGCTCACCGAGGTGCCGCTCGAGGCCGTCGACGCGTTGCGAAATGATGTCCGCAGCCGCCGTCACCTCCCGCTCGCGACCGGCCGGTTCTCCATGGAACAGGTCGCCGCCTGGGTGCGTGACAAGGACGCTCAATGGGATGACGCCGGTTACGGGCCGTGGCCATCACGGTAGACGGACGCCTGGTGGGCTGGGGCGGCTTCCAACGCGAGGAGAGCAGCGTCGACTTCGCGCTCGTCCTGCACCATGCCGATTGGGGCCTCGGCAGAAGGCTGTCTGCGCTGATGCTGGAACGCGGCTTCAGCGAGTTCGGGTTCTATGCAGTCACCATTGCGCTGCCGTTCACACGCAACGCCACACGTGCCCTGACCCGGTTCGGGTTCCGACCAGACGGCGAGGTGACCTATGGCAGCACCTCGTTCCGGCAGTACCGGCTCAGCCGCGCCGACTGGCAGGCACGGGCAGAATCGCCGCCTTCATGACCCCCAGCTAGGCAGCCTGTCCCAGCTCCTCTTCGCCCCGGTCTGGCGGGCGACGCCACCGGGTCAGGCGGACCTGAGGTACCGGATCGCAGCCAGGACCCGGCGGTTGGTCCCGGCGTCTTCCCGGTCGAGCGACAGCGCGCGGAAGATCCTGGCCACGTGCGACTCGACGGTCTTGACCGACAGGTAGAGCTCCGCGCCGATCCCGGCGTTCGAACGACCCTCGGCGATGAGGGCCAGCACCTCGCGCTCACGCTCGGAGAGCCGCGCGACAGGGTCGCCGGGCCGCCGAGCGGCCAAGAGCACCGACACCGCCTCGGGGTCGACGGCCACCCCCCCTGCGGCGACCCGCCGCAACGCCTCGACGAGGTGGCCGACGTCGTCCACCCGGTCCTTGAGCAGGTACCCCACATGGGTGGGCACCGCGCTGAGCAGTTGCTCGAGCCACGCCGGTTCGACGTAGGTGGACAGGACCAGGCACGCGGTACGCGGCGCGCGCTCGCGGATCTCGATGGCAGCGCGCAGGCCCTCGTCCGTCTGCGTAGGGGGCATGCGGACATCGACGACGGCCACGTCCGGGCGCAGGTCGGCCACCGCGGACAGCAACGCGGTCGGCTCACCGACGTCGGCGACCACCTCGATCCCCACGGCCTCCAGGAGGAGGCGCAGACCCTCCCGGAAGATCCCCGAGTCGTCGGCCAGGACCACACGCATCGGCGGCGTCGCGCTCACGGAGGTCACGTCGGGAGCCAGGCGTCAAGGCGGGTCCCCTGACCCGGCGGGCTGGCGAGGCTGAGCGTGCCGCCGAGCGCGGACACCCGGTCAAGTACCCCTCTCAGGCCCTGCCCGGCCAGAGTGGCCCCACCCACCCCGTCGTCGACGACTACAAGTCGCAACCCCTCGGGGTGGTGCTGCCGACGCGCGGACACGCCGATGACTGACGCTCGTGAGTGCTTCACCGCGTTGGCCACCGCCTCGGCGACGACGAAGTAGGCGGCGGTCTCGATGGCCGGCCCAGGCGGGGGGCCCTCGCGCAGCACCGGGTCGAGGTCGAGGCTGACTCGCGGATCAAGGCGCACCAGCTGCTCCAGCGCAGTCGCCAGCCCACCCTGGCTCAAGGCCGCTGGGTGGATCCCGTGGACCAGGTTACGCAGCTCGGACAGGGCACCGGCCAGCTGCCCCCGCGCCTCGTCGACGACAGCGCGCGCCTCGTCCGGTTCGGTGGCCAGCCGGGCCCGGGACAAGGTGGTCGAGACTCGGAGCAGCTGCTGCTGGGCCCCGTCGTGTAGGTCCCGCTCCATGCGTCGTCGCTCCTGGAGGGTGGCCGCGACCATGCGCGCCTGGGCCTCCCGGAGCTGGGTCAGGTGCACCTCGCGCTCGACGGCCAGACGCGTGTTGTCGAGCACCAGTGCCGCGGCGCCGAGCGCGACGCGGACTCGACCGGGATCGGTCATCGCATCGTCCGCCAGGTCGACCGCCGCGAGCACGTCCGCGACGTCGGGCTCGACCCCGCCTTGCCGCAGGATCGCCCAGTGCCGTCCTGGGCCGGCCTCGTAGGGTGAGGTCGTCCGGGGTCCCGGCGGGGCCTGGACCTCGCCGCCGTCGACGTCGAGCCAGCCGAGGGGCCTTCGGAACCACACGCGGAGGTCGGGGTCGTCGAGCTCCCCCGCGAGGGTGCGCTGGACACCCGGAGCGTCCCCCGCCCGGGCGGTCAGTCGCTCCACCAGCATCCCGCGATTCATCGCCGACCAACCGGTGACGACGAGCAGGCCGAGCGGCACGCTCAGGAGCAGCACGTTCTGCACGACATAAGCGACGGTGGACAGGCGCTCCGAGGGAACATCGCCCAACCCGTTCAGGGGCACCGCGACACTCAGCGCGATCCCGGTGACGGCCAGCACCCTGGCCGGGACCCTGGCCAGCCCGCGGACGGACCGCCACCGTCGCACGAAGGCCACGACGCACCCCACGACCAGCAGGCCCAACCAGATCCGCTCCAGCCCACGCAGCATCTCGCTCGTCGCCGGGGACTCTAGGCCGGGCAGGGTCCACCACCGCGCCGGCCCGTCATAGCCGATCCAGGCCGGGTCCCAGCTGAGGACCCGGGCCGTGCGCACGAGGACGAGCCCCCAGGCCACCGTGACGAGAGCCCGCCCGAGCGGGTCGAGCGTGCGCCCTGGGAAAGTGAGGAGCACCGGGAGGATGAATCCGACGGACGACCAGTGCAGCGCGTGGCCGACCATCCCCGCGTAGCCCCACGGCTCGAACGTCGGCTCCTGAAGGTGCGAGACCCCGGTGCCGAGCACCCCCAGCGCCAGGAGGACGCCTGCCCGTCGGTGGCCGAACAGCGTCGAGAGCAGCACGGCCGACAGGCCCAGCACCACCAACGCCGCGACCGCCGCGAGGTCGGCCATCCGACGTTCCTGCACCCACAGGATCCCGGGGGGTGTCGTCCCGGCAGCGAGCAGCAGCACCGTCAGCACAGTGACGGTGAGCGCCGACGCCTGCCCTGGCCTCACCCACCCAGTGTGACGCCGCCTCAATCGGGGTGCATCAGAGATATCCCCGACGCCCGGGCGGGTCAGCCCTGATGACACGCTGACCGCACGACGGGACGGTGGAGTCATGACCACCATCCACGTGCAGAGCCGGTGCGTCGACGAAGACGTCAGCGGCGGCCCCCTTCAACGAGTTCTCCGGCTGGGCGCCCTGATGGCGTTCTCGTCCCTGGCGGTGCTGCTCCTCGCACTTCTTCTGGCCGCGCTCGTCACCACGGGCCGCGACCTCGGCCCTCCCGTGGCTCCCGGGGTCATTGGACCCGGCGGACTGCACGGACCCGTGATCTGAAGACGTCGAGCCGGAAACCCCCACACACAAAAGCTCGGACGGCGGGTCACCAGCGGGAGAGGGACGAGGTCGAGCCTTTTCGCCCACGCAGACCAGTTCATACCCATCACCAGCGGGCAGGACACCTGACGGTGCCAGCCCCGGACAGGAGAACCATGAAACTCAAGCGCTCGATCCCTGTCGCACTTGGTGCGCTGCTGCTGGCCGGGTCGACGGCGACGCCAGCCTCGGCGGGGCCGCCGCTCGACTTCGAGGAGGCTTTCGCGTTCACCGCCCCCGACCTGGACAACAGGTTGGTCGTGTTCATCAACACCAGCCGGGAGGCGTTCTGCAGCGCCGATCAGGTGGCGCGGGAGCAGGCCATCATCGACTGGCTCGAGGCAGACATGGTCGACCCGTTCCCCGAGTGGGCGCTGGAGCGGCCGGAAGGATTCCAGACGTGGACCCCACTGGTGGTCGACACCCCCCAGGGCGCGGTCGCCCACCTCAACGAGTCCGACCAGCACATCGAGCTTTGGCACATCGACGACCCGGCGAACGCACCCGGCGTCGGAGCCTGCACCGACACCGACGACCGCGACCAGCTGTTCGCCGCCGGGACCGCGACCATCAAGGCGACCGTGAACGACCTGTTCGGCCAGGGGCTTCGGCCGGCAGCGCTCGACCACACCCGGGGCAGCGCAAAGCTGCTCGGTGTCGACGGCACGGACTATCGGTACACATTCTCGTGGCGCCTCATCCTGCCGTGCGCCGAACCTCCCGGACGGCCCTGTGAGGTCGCGCGGTTCGCACTCACCGAACGCTGAGGCGTGAGCAAGTTCGCCACCCATCGTTGTCTACGACTGAAGGGAAAGATCATGAAGGTTCGCATACTCGTCGCAGCAGGTGCGGTGCTGGTGGGGGCACCCGCCCCCGCGGCCGCGGTCTGGGGAGGGACTCCGGACGGGAACGACCACCCGAGCGTCGGGGCGATGTACTACGACGGCGACCAGGACGGAACGACCATCGCCGACGAGCTCGTCTGCTCGGGCTCCTACGTCGGCACCCACTACGGCCGGGACGTGTTCCTGACCGCGGGCCACTGCCTGCCACCGCCGGAGTTCGCCATCGCACCTGAGGACCTCAGTGTCTCCTTCGACCCCGACCTGCGCGATGGCGTGAGTTCGCCGATCACGGTCCGGGCCTACCACGTCATGCCCGGCTTCGGGCACGACCGGGGGGACCCCAGGGACCTTGGCGTGCTCCTGGTGGCTCCGGGCTCGGTCGACGCAGCTTTCGACTCCCCGCCGCCAGTCCAGCTGCCACCGGCGGGCTACCTTGACGATCTGAAGAGGGACGGCAACCTGCAGTTCAGAACCGTCGAGATCGTCGGGTTCGGCGTCACCCCCGTCTGGGGTCCGGGCGGACCGACCACCTTCGAGATCCCCTACATCCGCCAGCAGGGGACCAGCGTGATGACCGGACTTGGGCCTGCACAGGTCCGCTACAACCAGAACCCGAACGGCATCGGTACCGGCTCTGGTGTGTGCTACGGCGACTCGGGGTCGCCACAGCTGGATCTGGGAACCCTCACCCTCATGTCCGTCACCGGCGGCGGCAACCCCCTCTGCAACGCCAACAACGTCAACAATCGCGTCGACACCCCGCCGGCTCGGGACTTCCTGAACCGATTCATCGCGCTTCCCTGACCGGGAGGTCGGGACGCGAGCGGTTCGGCCGTAACCAAACGACAGGGCACGACAGTGATCCTCACCCTTGCAGCCGCGGGCTTGGCGGTCACCTACACCCTGCTCGGCGTGGTCGGTCTGACCGTCCTCATCCCGCGCAGTCAGACAGCCTCCGCCGGAACCGGGACGCTGAGCTCGCCGTCCGAGCACGGCACCGGATGGTGGCTCACCGCCCGATGGTTGTTCCTGTCTTCCTCACTGCTCGGCCTGGGGATCGTCACCGGCCTGCGCAGACTCGTGCCACGTGAACGGGCCGCTCTGGTTGACTGGGCGGCGGCCGCCGGAGCGCTCGGTGTCACCGCCGTAGCCCTCGACCAGACCAGACTCATCTTCTACGTCCCGCTGCTCGTTCGTGCCGATGTCCGCATCGGTCCTGAGTTGGCTACTTTTAGTGACCACCCGGGTTGAGCGTATTGAGGAGCTCGGCTGCGTCGGGTGGGATGGCGGGCGCGGCGGTGGTGGTGGAGCCGCCGCTGGTGATGACGGCCGAGCGCAGTGGCCGCAGCGTGTTGAGGATCTTCTTGATCGACGCCCCGGTGCGTTGCTGTGCTTCTCGTGAGATCGCCAGGGCGGCGAAGACGATGGTCAGGTGGGCCTCGATGGAGTCCTTGGTCCGGTGGAAGATCGGGCGGGCTCTCAGGTCGGACTTGGCCATCCGGAAGGACCGTTCGACCTGGTACAGGTCCTGGTAGGCGGCCACGACGGCAGCACCGTCCATCTCGTTCGCGGGGATGTTGGTGACGTACCCCTTGAGCCCGGTCAGCGACCGGGCGCGCTCGACCAGGTCCCAGTCCACGCCCTTGGTCGCGCCGTCGATCTCGCACGAACCTGTCTCGTTTCAGCGGGCGCCGGCCGGCGGCGACGTCCTCGGCCTTCTTGATCATCGCGTTGATCGCCCGGTCGTCGTTCTTGGCCCGCTTGAACCGGTACTGGTACACCACCCGCCGGGTCCGCTGGTCCCGCCCGACCCCCATGGCCCTCGTGGTCTCCAGGACCTGTCCGTCGGCGAAGTGGTTGCCCTTGGTCTTGAAGTGCTCGGCCAGGTCGTACGGGGTCTTCGCGGCCCTCGAGCCGACGATGAAGGAGAACCCGGCGTCCTCCAGCGCGAGCAGGTTGGCCGCGGACAGCATCCCGGCGTCGGCCACCACGACCATGTCGTTGACGTCGTGGGCGTCCTGGAACGCCTTGAGCACCGGGATGAGGGTCTTGGTCTCTGCTTTGTTGCCCTCGAACAGGTGCACCGCCAACGGGAACCCGCCGGGGTCGCACAGCAGCCCGACGGTGACCTGGGGGTCGACCCGGCGTTCCTTGGACATCCCGACCTTGCGCAGCGAGTCCTCCTTCGGGGTCTCGAAGTGCAGCGTCGTCAGGTCGTACAGCACCGCCCCCAGGCGCCCGGTCGGGGCGGCGTGGGCGTAGCAGGCCGCTCCGAGTGTGTCCCGGTAGCCGCGTTCGACGGTGCGTGCCAGGGCGTTCTTGACGGTGCTGATCGAGGGCGTCCACACCCCGACCTCTTCCAGCACCCGCAGGTGTCGATCTTGGAGGTGGGCTCGATGATCCGGCCCAGCACGAGCTGCTTGAACGTGCGGTCACCGAGGGCGTCGAACCCCAGGTCGGTGTACACCCGCTCCAGCGCCTCCCACAGCACCAGCGACGGGGTCGCGGTCACCACCGGCCCGGCCACCGGACGCCCGCCGGGGCGGTCCTCACCCAACGGCAGCTGGGCCTGGCCGGCGTGCATCCGCTCGTGCGCGACCTGCAACAGCAACGCCAGCTCGACCTCGTCACGGGCCGAGCCCACGTGATCCATGCTCAGGATCCGCCGGCCCCGCTTGTGCACGATCTGTACCGCCGTCGCGCCCGATGCCGTCTTCACCCGGCGCACGAAGATCCCCACCGGGCAAGGCTACCCAGGGTTCTTAGTGACCACCCCACGCATTGAAACCGCAGGTCAACGACACGCGTCCCCACGATTCAGGCTCGAGTGATCAAACTCAGGTCGTTCACTCCTCGCTGAGCCGCCCGATGTAAGTTCAGACCCCCGCCGCCCTACCCACGGCTGCAGAGGTGTTCTGCGGAACACTCCGAGCCACTCCCAAGCCGACCGACCCGCGGCCTGAGAGTGAAATGGCCCGCCTCGTCTTCGGCCCCTCGTTCCCGATGCGGACCCGCGAGCGAGTGTCCTGCTCGCTCTACGGTTCTGCGGCTGACTCAGTCAGCCATTCCAAGATGCGCTCGGCGGACTGCTCTGGAGTCAACTGACTGGTGTCCAGCCTGAAAAACCGTGCTGGCCCAGCACACGCAGCCCAGGCAGACCGGCCCCCTCAGATCAGGCTCGGCGTCCGTATTCATCACATGGCGTTCCATGTCGTGCACATTCGAGTGTGCACAGGCAAGGTCAGGCTTCGATCGCTTTCTCCGCCAACCGGTGCTCGGTGCGCTTGCGCTCGAGGCGCGTCTTCAAAAGCGCGCCACTAGTCGCCCTCTAGCTGGATTACCTCGATCTTTGGAGTGCTCACCTGGGCGGACCATGACGCCTTGACGTGGGAAAAGTAGTGAGTCAGGTCAGGACCTGAGAGATGTTCGATCTCATCCGCAACCTCGAACTCTACCTGGCGCTGCCCCGGAAGCGTCGCCAACTCCGCCGACGGGGATTCATCATCAGCCTTTCCCTGGCCCTGCCCGAACTGCGCGGCCAGGATGCGCCCGGCGTCATCCGTAATGGCTAGTACCCTGACCATGATCAGTTCACGCCCCCGCCCTCGAGTTGATAACGGCACCCTGACGAGCCGTCGTTACGTATGTACGCCCGGTACTCGTAGTCACGTCCCGTTTCTGCGCAGCTATAGACTGGTTCACCGTTCACGACGACCCGACCGATCTCGCAACGCAAGTGCTTGCCTACACGTTCGGTCATAAGCCAGTCATCGGACTGACCCAGGACCGGATGAGCCATTGCCCACTGTGCGCCGCGATCAGAACTCCCCGATGGCCACCAAAAGCGGTGGACAAGCGTAGCCCCTGGCGCAATATATGTCTGCGCTCCCACTCGCCAACCCATATCCATCCTCCCCGTTCGCCGCTCCGCACGGGACCATCACGCCCGCGCCCACCAGACGGTCGCCCAATTCAACAAGGGATCCCTTTGAAAGCCAGGGCCCTTCCCCATCAGCATGGCACACCTGCCGTGTTCATGCTAGGACTACGCGTGAGTAGACGATCGGCCACCGACACCCCGAGCGCCGCCTGCCCCGGCTGCGCCGTCCACGACCCCAGCCGCTTGGGCGCCACCGAATGGGCCCTGGTCACTGGTGGCGTCGGCAGCGAAAAGGGTGACCGGTTCGTCGGAGACGAAGCCGTGGGCGATCCTCTCGGGCGGGCCGTCTGTCCTCCCGAATTCCTCCAGCGTGTGCATCTGGGCGGAGCAGCCGGAGATGTCGGCGTAGAACGTCAGAGCCTCGCGGGCAGTGCCGGGCAGGTAGACGTACGAGCCACTGCGGTCAGCACCCGAAACCCTACGCGTCCGCCCTGATGGACGCCGGCATTGACGGCGCCCCGCATCCTGCCGGCGGCAGATATCCCAGGTTCTGGTTCTGTCAAGCGGCGGTGTTGAGGTGGTGCTGCCAGGCGGTGTTCTCGTCGTAGAAGGTGCGGTGGCGCAGGCAGCCGTGGAGGATGCCGACCCAGCGGTTGGCGAGCTGTCGTAGCGCGGCTTGGTGACCGATGCCTCGGGCCGGAGGGCCTGGTAGTAGGCGCGGGCGCCGGGTGAGCCGCGCATGGAGCAGAACGCCCACTGCTGGACGGCGTCGCCGAGGCGGCGGTTGCGGGCGTACCGGGCGAGCACGACCTGTCTGGTCCGGAGGCTCTGGTGATGGGGCGGTGCCGGCGTAGGCCTTGCGGCCCTTGGCGTCGGCGTAGCGGTGCGGGTCGTCGCCGAACTCGCCGAGGATCCGGGCGCCGAGGATCACACCGAGACCGGGCAGGCTGGTGTAGATGTCAGCGTCCCGGTGCCGGCCAAAATGCTCGGCCACCACCTGCCCGAGCCGCTCGATCTGGGCGTTCAGCACGGTGATGAGCGCGACCTCGGAGGCCACGATCGCGGCGTAGGCGTCCTGCACGGGGCCGGGTTGCCGCAGCTCCGGAGCGGTCAGCACCTTCCGTCAGGGACGGCGTCAGGGACTCTCGCGGGTTGGCGACATGACCTACCGAGCATCGCCCCAGCAAGTCGAGATCTCGATCGGTTTCTTCGGGCTGAGCGAGTGCGATCCTTGCGGAATGATCCGTGAGTCCAACGTCAGTTGCCTGCTCGATGAGGTGGGAGTTCCCCCCATCTACGCGACGTGCTGTTCTACGAAATGGCCATTGTCCGAGAGTTCATGAAGGGGATTCGATGCGAACTCCGCCCGCCGCGGTCGACGGCAGCATCGCACACCTCGACGACCACAGGATGCGCGACGCGCCGACGACCGTGTCGCAAGAAGTGATTCATAGACTGCTAACAGCGGTAGACAATTTGGGTCTCATGTCCTCGATATGGTTGGACCTGAAAGCCGTACCAATGACTGCCGCTTATGGTGTTCTGCGGTCTGCCATTGAAGCCGCTGGTTCCGCTCATTGGATTGCTTCAGCTGAAGGGGAAAAGGAACGGGCCACTCGTGCCCTGCGGCTCCGTGAACAGGATTTCAGTATTAGACTGCTGTCATGGAGAAACACGAGATTCTGCGGGAAGGTAAGCCAACATTTGTAGAAAGATTCAGCGAGGCGAGAGCCTTGGTGGTCGGTTCGTTAGGACTTGACGTGAGTTTGCTGCGGCTTTCCCCCAAGGTGAGTGTGATATTGGGAAACTGTGATGCGCAATTGGAGGAAGATGTTTTTCTGAGAAGCTTGGCAGGTCGCCTCAGGAATGGCGCACGGGTTCACGTGGGCTCAGCATCACTTCAGTCGAGTCGAAAGTCGAATCGACGAAGGGACGGGCGAGAGTTACATGCATAGGGACGTGGACGTGGATTACCTGGCTGTAGTTCACGACACCGCACATCGGCTATTGGCTCATGCCTACTTTGCCTGGGCTTATATATCTCGTCACCCGACGGATCTTCCCACCGCTATGGACTGTAGAGGCAATTTGCGGCGCTTCCTGGCTGGGGGAATGTATACGAGGCAATAAGAGACACGGGGGGTGACGACTGATCCCTTGGGTGTGTTGAAGCGACTAGAATAGTGCCATACGAGTATCTACGGTGCACCGGCTAACTGCGTTGTTGCTCGAGAGTCCTGGGGAGTAGGCTTCCGTTCGCGCTGAGAGGCTTGCCGCCCGCAGAGATGAGTTGCTCTCGCCGGGTTGGAGGCAACGTCACTCTCGGCATGACAGCGATGTATCGACCGCGGGGTCGCGGGGTCAAGGCTGGCCGACTCCGGTCACCACGACGGGCTGGATACGTCGTGTGAGGGACTTTCGAGGAGCCGGACACGCTCAGCTCCGGCGGCGCCGGCGGCCAGTTGTTGGTCGACCCGACCAGCCGCACGCTGCCACCCGCCTCGACGACATGCCTCACGACGGCCGCGAGGGCGCGGGTGCCTGCCATCCCCGGCCTCGTCGATGACCACCAACGTCCCTGGCCTACGTCACGGACAGCCGCAGCCGCTGGCCCCGTCCCGGGTGAGGCGCCCGATCCGGTGGGGTTGGTCTGGTGGAGGTGCTTGGCGAGCGTGTCACTGGGGACGCTGGTGGCGCTCCCGAGCTCCTCGACCGCGACCGCGGTGGGTGCCAGACCGACCACGTGCCCACCGGAGGCCTGCCACGCCCGGGCGAGGACGCGCAGGGCGGCGGTCTTGCCCGACCCGGCCGGGGCGAGCGCGACCTGCACCCGGCACCCGCTGGTGGCGAGGTTGCGGCCATGGCGGCCTGGGACCTGTCCAGTGTGATCCCGGATCTGGCTTGGCCGATCTGGACGGCGTCCACCACTGCGGGGCTCACCTGGCGGCTGTCGCGGCGCAACCCCAGGGCGAGCAGCTCTTCCTCGGCGGCCAGGATCGCGCGGGAGGTGTAGGGCTGGCTGCAGTGCACGACGTGCGCGGACTGCCCGTTCGGGCGGCCCAGCACATCCGGCTCACCCAGGTCCCGTGGTACCCCGACGGGCACGGAAGGCCGGTCAGGACGTGCCACACCTGCCACGTCGCTCGGAACCCTCCAGGGTCTGAAGGACACGGCCGGCGACGGCCTGGGGACGCACGCCCCCACCAGCGTCCCCCGTGGCGTCCCTCCTTGAGTTCCCACCAGCGTCCTACTGCGTCTCTGGTGCGTCCCCACCGCCGCGGCGACCAGTGTGTTGACGGTAAGGTCCCCGCTGCCCACGCCCCGGCGTGCATGGCGCTGGCCTGGGCCGACCACTCGCGCCGCGTCAGGATGCGTGTGTGCTGACTCGCTCTTCCAACGCGTTTTCGAGGAGTGTGACGAGCGCCTCCAGCTGCACGTCGGAGGAGTCGGAGATCTCCTGGTCGGTCCCGTCGAGCGCCCGAGCGGCCAGGCCCGCCTTGCTGTCGATGAGCTCGGCGATCCTCGTGTCGAGGGTCTGCGCGGCGATGATCCGCCAGGCCGTGACCGGCTCCTCCTGTCCGATGCGGTGGACGCGGTCGATGGCCTGGGTCTGCTCGGCGTCGGTCCACGACAGCTCCGCGAGCACCATGTTCGAGGCGACCTGCAGGTTGATGCCGACTCCGGCTGCCGTCAACGAGCACACGGCGACGGCGACGTCCGGGTCGTGGGTGAACGCGTCGATGTGCTTCTGTCGGGCCGAGGCCGTCTGGTCGCCGCGGATGGAGGCATACCGGATGCCCCGCTTGGCGAACGTCGCCTCGGCAGTGTCCATGACGTCGATGTGCTTGGCGAAGAAGACGACCTTGCCGGCGCTGCGGGCGACCTGCGCGGCGTAGTCGGCGGCGAGACCGGCCTTCGCCTGGCCGATGCGCCGCATCATCGTGAAAACGTTCTCCTCCGACGTCTTCGGCGCCTTCCTCGCCCGCTCCCACGCGGCCACCTGACGCACGAGGGCGTGGTCGATGTCCTCGACGACGACGCCGGCGTGCCGCGCCTCCAGCACCCGCTCATAGCGCTTGACGAGTCGGCGGGCCAAGCTCTGCTCGGCGGCCCGGATGGACCGCCCGGCCTCGTCGTCGATCTCGACGGGGACGTCGGCCACGCGGCGGGCGGGCAGGTCGGCGGCCACGTCCACCTTGCGTCGTCGGACGATGCCGCGGTCGATGACGGCGGCGCGAGCGGCGGCGGAGAAGCCACGGTCGGCCGGTGTCAGACCGATCTCCTCCAGCGCCCCCATCAGCTCACCGACCGGCTTGGTCTCGTCGACCCAGCCCAGGAACTGCCAGATCGCCGTGAAGTCCTCGATGTCGTTGATCAGCGGTGTGCCGGTCAGGGCCATGAGCAGCGGGTTGGCGGTCCGCGTGCGGATGCGCTCGGAGAGCTGCAGGACGTGCTGGGACCGCTGCGACTTCCTGTTCTTGATGTAGTGCGCCTCGTCGACCACCATCGCGCGCAGACCCAGCTCTCCGAGCCAGCCCACATGCCGGTCGAGCACCTCGTAGTTGACGATGATGATGTCCGCGAAGCCGTCGATCGTGTCGCCGTCGCCGTGGACCACCGTCGCGGGGTGGCTAGGCGTCCACAGCATGGCCTCGCGCGCCCAGTTCATCTTCACCACGTTCGGCACGACGACGAGCAGCGGGTAGGCGTCCGCCGCCTGCGCGGCCAGCAGCGCCTGTGCCGTCTTGCCCAGGCCGGGCTCGTCGGCGAGCAGGAACGTCCGGTGCCCCGCCGCCGCGGCGGCGACCAACCTGCCCTGGTGCGGCATGAGTTCCAACCCGCCGGCCACCCGGGTGGTGGCCGGCTCCGGCAGGTCCATGCACGCCAGTGCGCCGCCGTCCTCGAAGGACTTCAGCAGCGGCTCGATGAGCTCCCAGCCGAGGAGGCGGCGGGGCTTGGCGCTGCGCTTGGCGACGGCGGAGAAGTCGGGTTCGAGGAAGGGGTTGGCCAGCTGGCGAGAGACCACCGACTGGGGCACCACCCGGCGTGGCACGGCCGCCGTGGGCTTGGCCGGCTCGGGCTGTCCGGCGGGCTCTTCCGGCACCTCGATGCCGGCCGCCTCGAGGAGCTCGCGGCGCAGGGACCGGGCGCGGTCGGTGATGACGGCGTCGTCGGCCAGCAGCCCCAGCAGGGAGGTGTCGCGGGCTGCCGTGGTCGCGAGGATGGTGGCGATGCCGTCGAGGCGTTTCAGCTCCTCGGCGCGCCGAGCCCCGGGCTTGGTCTCGTCTGCCTTGACGCGGGCGCGTTCCTCGCGCATGAGGAGTGCCACCACCTGGAACTTGGCCCGGACCGAGGGCAGCGCGCGACCACGCTGGACCGCGGACTCGACCTCGCGGACGACCTTGGCGAGCACCTGGATGATGCCGTCGTTGTCGTGGCGGGGTCGCCGTTGGGGGCGCGTGCGTGCGCCGTGGTGACGCTGGGCTCCTCGAGCCACGGACTCCTCCTCGGAGCGATCGGTCATTCTTCGGCGACGGGACTGAGCCCGCACCGCACCCGCGGCGGACAGGGACGTCCGAGCGGCCCCGGCTGGAGACGTCCCGGGGGCGCAAACTGGTCCAGCGGATCTGCACGAGATCGACGCGTCGGACATGTCCAGGCCGCGATGGCACCGCCAGCCTACCGCGTGCCGGGCACCGGTGGGCTCAGCGACCACCCCCGCAGACGGTGGGGACTTCTCCTTTTCCAGACCGGGGGCTTCTGAGTGGCCACTGACGGACCGGCCCGATCCGTGTGCGACCGAGGCTACTGGCCCCGCTCGACAATGAGGCCCGCGGGAGACTGACCCTGGTCTCAGCCCAGGCTGCACTCGGAAAGACCACGTGACGTTCGTCATGATGGAGCTCTGCCGCAATCAGGGCCAGGCCACCGCACCCTGGTGTCGCACCTCGGCTACCCGGTGACCAGCCTGACTGCGTGCGACGCTTCTCCAGCACCGTGCCGGCACCGCGTCGGTGCTAGAGGCCTACGGTGGCACGCACGACCGTGGCCGACCTGGCTACGCGCACGGGCATCGACCTGCAGGACGGCACCGGTGCAGCATGACCGGGGCCAGCCCTGACCAACCCCTCGCCGAGGAGAGACATGTCGGACATCGTCATCTGTGAGCCGTTGCGCACCGCGGTCGGGCGCTACGGGGGAGTGTTGAAGGACGTCAGCGCGGCTGAGCTGGGCGCCACGGTGCTCCGCGCCGTGGTGGAGCGCACGGGGGTCGACCCGCACGACATCGCCGACGTGGTCGTCGGCCACGGCGGACCGACCGCCGACGCCCCGGCCATCGGGCGTGTCGTCGCGCTGGATGCCGGACTGCCCGTCGGCGTGCCGGGCGTGCAGGTCGACCGCCGGTGCGGCTCCGGCCTGCAGGCCGTGCTGTATGCGGCGATGCAGGTCGCCACCGGTGCCGGCGAGGTGGTCGCCGCCGGCGGCACGGAGTCGATGAGCAACGCGGTCTACTACAGCACCGACCTGCGCTGGGGCACCGGCGGCCGGCCCGCCGAGCTCGTCGACCAGCTCGCGCGGGCCCGGGTGACGGCGGGCGGGGCGACCTACCCGGTGCCCGGCGGAATGATCGAGACGGCCGAGAACCTGCGCCGGGAGTATGGCATCGGGCGTCGGGAGCAGGACGAGCTCGCGCTGGAGTCGCACCGTCGCGCGGTGCGAGCCCAGCAGGACGGGACCTTTGCCGAGGAGATCGTCCCGGTGACCGTTCGGGGGCGGCGCGGCGACACGGTGGTCACGACCGACGAACACCCGCGGGCCGACACCTCCCTCGAGTCCCTGGGACGGCTCACCCCGATCATGCACGCCCAGGACCCAGAGGCCACCGTGACCGCCGGCAACGCCAGCGGACAGAACGACGCGGCGGCGATGTGCCTGGTCACGACCCGCGAGTATGCCGCGGCGCACGGCCTCACCCCGCTGGTGCGGCTGGTCTCGTGGGGCCTGTCCGGCGTCGACCCGCGCCGGATGGGCATCGGCCCCGTGCCGGCCAGCGCACTGGCGCTCAGCCGGGCCGGGCTGACCCTGGCTGACATGGACCTGGTCGAGCTGAACGAGGCGTTCGCCGCTCAGGCCCTGGCGGTCATGCGGGAGTGGGGCTGCGGTGAGACCGACCGGGAGCGCATCAACGTCCACGGCTCCGGCATCTCCCTGGGCCACCCCGTGGGCGCGACCGGGGCTCGGATGCTCGCGACCCTGGCCCGCGAGATGGTCCGCCGCGATGCCACCTACGGGCTGGAGACGATGTGCATCGGCGGGGGACAGGGCCTGGCCGCCATCTGGGAGCGCGTCGACGTGTAGGGAGGTCAAAACCCGATGCACCCCGTGGGCCGGACCGCCCCGGCTCACGCCTCGGTGTCGCCCTCGTGCCCGTGTCGGGCCGCGTAGCGTTGTCGCGCAGGGGAGGCGGCCAGGCCGAACGCCACGACACTGACGGTGACGGCCAAGGTCACCGCGGCGAAGAGGGCCGGGTCGTCGACACCCTCGCGGCGGGCGTGTGCCATGTAGAACAGCGCGCTCACTCCCATGGGCCCGAAGACACCCATGAAGGTGGCCTGATGACCGACCACCCCCAGCGGCCTGGCGAGGGCCAGCACTGCCGGCAGCCGGCGGACCAGCAGGATGCCGAGCACGAACAGCACAGCTCCCCAGCCCAGCTCACGCCAGGCCTGCCAGGGCAGGACCACGCCCAGCAGCGCGAACAGGGGGATCACGGCATACCGGTTCACGCCCTCGTCGACCGCTTCCTGCTGGGTCCGGGCACTGCCCGGCACGGTCCAGTTGTAGACCAGCCCGGCCGTGAACACCGCCAGCACGCCGGCCGCCTCGACCAGGCGCGCGACGCCGAGGACTCCGACGGCCAGCAGCAGGGTGTAGACCAGCTCAGGGCCCTTCCCGAGGTCGTGGTGGGCGACCGCCCGGCGCAGGCCAGCGCCTGCCGCGGCCCCGAGCACCACCCCGATCAGCACCCCTGCCGTGACCTCCCAGACCAGGAGTGCGGCGGCTGACGCCGGCCCGTCGGCGGGCAGCACGACGGCCACCATCAGGCCGACCAGGACGATCCCGAGGCCGTCGTTGGCACCGCTCTCGAGGGTGAGCAGGGCCCGCACCCGCTGGGGCAGCGTGCGCTGGGCCGGCCCGCCGGTGACGACCGATGCGGCAAGCACCGGGTCGGTGGGCGCCAGACACGTGCCCACCAGGAGTGCGACGCCCACCGGCAGGCCCATGGCCAGGGCGGCCACTCCACTGACCAGGGCGGCCAGGGGCATCACGACGAGAAGCAGGACCAGGGTCGGCCTGACCAACCCCGTCAGGCCGCGCGCGGGGAAGCGCAGCGCCGCGGCCATCACCGATGCGGCCAGCAGGACGCGGCTGCCTTCGAGCAGGAGGGTGTCGCGCAGCTGGGGCTCGATCGACACGAGCCCGAGCACGGCCGGCCCGGCGACGACGCCGAGCAGGAGGGCCACCAGGGGCTCGGTCACCGGCAACCGGCGCTGCATCGGCTCACTGACCAGCGCCAGCACCACGCCGGTCAGTCCGACGGTTGCCAGGGTCAGCGGCAGCCACGCCATGGTCACATCTCCTCCGGTTCAGCAGCACCGTAGCCGCACCGGTGGACGCCCGCACGGATCCGCGCCTGAGCCCGCGGTCCTACTCGAACAGGCGGTATCCCAGACCTGGTTCGGTGAGGAGCTACACCAAGGTGCTGGGATCGGGCTCCAGCTTGCGTCTGAGGTCCGGTCAGCCGTGCCGCAGCGGCACCGCCACGTCCGACCCACCTTCCACGGTGAGCCGCTCGGCGACCCGGGCGATCATGGGAGCCGCGACGAAGCCGCCGGCGAGCAGCATCTCGCCCTGACGGAAGGACGACGCCGCGGCGAGCATCTGTGGGGGAGCCGCCCCGAAAACGTCGCCGAGGTGAGCGAGGTCGGCGGCGGAGTTCATCCGCATCAGCACCAGGTTGTCGCACTGGGACAGGACGTTGGGGTGGATCTTGTGCGGCTGCTGGGTCGACAGCACAAGCCAGAGGCCATACTTGCGCCCCTCGGCGGCGATCTGCACGAGGCGCTCGGTGACCGCGGCCTGGATGGAGTCGACCGGGTCGGCGGTGCACAGGTTGTGGGCCTCGTCGATGACGAGCAGCACCGGGTTGCGCTCCTCCCGTTTGGCCCACAGGTGGTCGAGCAGCGCCAGGGCGGCGACGGAGCGCTCCTGAGGGACGGCACAGCCGGACACGTCCATGACCACGGCGCGCGGGTGCTCCTCGACCACGTCGAGCACCGAGGACTTCCCCCGCGCCCAGATCTGCCACCCCAGCAGACCGAGGTTCTGCACCCGGTGGGCGATGGCCCGGCTCTCCTTGCCTGCGTCGGACTCCAGCTGGCCGAAGAAGTCGGCTAGGTCCTGGGGGTCGACGTCGTCGCCCAGGAACCGTAGATGCGCGTTGTACTCCTCGCGGTCGAGCAGCGGGTCGATGCGCAGGATGGAGGCCTTCGCCGCGGTCCGCAGCCCGGCGTACCTCACCGCCAGGCGCTCGCCGTTGACCTGAGCGTGGTCGGGGTCCACGCTCAGGACCCGGATGTCCAGGCCCTCCAGGCGCGCTGCGCGCTGCGGGTCGGCACCGGTGCGGGTCTGGCCGAGGTGGACGTAGTCGGCGTTGGGGTCGATGAGGACCATCGGCAGCGCCGTCTCGGCCAACACCTGCTCCAGCAGCACGCCGAGGGCATAGGTCTTGCCCGAGCCGCTCTGGCCACAGACGAAGGTATGGCGGCTGAAACCTTTGTGCCGCAACAGGGCCGGACTCTCCTCCGAGGAGCCGGAGATGGTCGTGCCGACGAGGAGGTCTGCGCCCGCCTGGGCGTGGAAGGCGGCGAGCACCTCCGGGTCAGGACGCAGCAGGTCGGCATCGGCGAAGGGACGGGGCTCCACGGTCCCTACACGTCGGTCCTGCCTCACCGTCGCACGCAAGGCACCTGAGGCCAGGGCGGCGCGGCCCTCGACGTCCTTGCACAGCACCTGGCCGAGCAGCCGTCCCCGGTGGGGCACGTCCAGCTCGACGAAGTCACCGACCAGCAGCGGTGAGTCCAGGCTCACCAGGCCGGCGAAGCTGCGGCCGTCGACGGAGTAGAAGGACCCGGCAGGCGGGGTCGTGGTCATAGCCGAACCTCCAGCGTGGGTGGGGACGTTGCGCCGAGGGCCAGTCTGCCGGATGTCCGCTCAGAGCGCCTTGGCCTCGTCCCCGTGCACGATGATCGCCCACAGGACGACCACGTCGACAGCGATGACGATCATGGCCCACCACGGGTAGGCCGGGAGGGCCACGAGCTGGCTGGCCATGTTGACCATGACGAGCACGACCCCGACGACCCGTGCCCACGTCTGTCCGGACACGAGCGCGAGCCCGGTGCCGGCGAGGGCCAGGCCCAGCACGATGTGCACCCATCCCCAGGTGGTCACGTCCAGCAGGACGGTGAGGTTGCCGGCGGTCACGAAGATCTCGTCGTTGAAGACGGCGGCCATGCCGCTGATGAGGTTGAAGACGCCCACCATCAGCATCATCATCCCGGCGAAGGCGATCCAGCCGACCCAACCGGTGATCTCGGTGGCTCGGTTCGTGCTCTGACGTGTGTTCACGGTGTCCCTCCTGCGGCGCGGTGGTGCCCCGGCGATGCGCCGTGACCGCTCCATGCTCGTGGACAGCGAGCCGGGTCGCCTCACCCCACACGGGTGACCAGCAAGGGTGGAACGCCACCTGGCGATAGCATCGGCCCGGTACTCACCCGCACCACCACGAGGAGCCAGCGTGCCCGCCCAGATCAGTGTGACCGTCGCCGACAGCGAGCAGATGGTCGACCGGGGCACCACGGCCGGCGACCTGCTCGGGGGCGACCGCACGGTCGTCGTGGCCCGGGTCTGCGGTGAGCTGCGTGACCTCACCCATGAGCTCGCCGAGGGCGACGTCGTGGAGCCGGTGACCATCGACTCCCCGGACGGGCTGGACGTGCTGCGGCACTCCTGCGCCCATGTGCTCGCCCAGGCCGTGCAGCAGAGCTTCCCCGAGGCCAGGCTCGGGATCGGCCCGCCGATCCGCGACGGCTTCTACTACGACTTCGACGTCCCGCAGCCGTTCACCCCCGAGGACCTGAAGCGCCTCGAGAAGACGATGCAGCGCATCATCAACACCGGCCAGACCTTCCGTCGACGCGTCGTGTCCGAGGACGGCGCACGGCAGGAGCTGGCGGGCGAGCCCTACAAGCTGGAGCTCGTCGGCCTCAAGGGCAGCGAGGCCGATGATGCGGCGGAGGGGGCTTCGGTCGAGGTCGGTGGCACCCAGCTCACCATCTACGACAACGTGGACCGCACCGGGCAGGTCGTCTGGGGCGACCTGTGCCGCGGTCCGCACCTGCCCGACACCAAGATCATCGGCAACGCCTTCACGCTCATGCGCAGCGCCGCCGCCTACTGGCGCGGGAGCGAGGCCAACCCCCAGCTCCAGCGCGTCTACGGCACCGCATGGCCGAGCAAGGCCGAGCTCACCGCATACCTGGAGCGTCTGGCCGAGGCGGAGCGGCGCGACCACCGCAGGCTGGGCCTCGAGCTCGACCTCTTCTCCTTCCCTGACGAGCTGGGCTCCGGACTGCCGGTCTTCCACCCCAAGGGTGGGGTGCTCAAGCGCGAGATGGAGGACTACGTCCGTCGTCGGCACATCGAGGAGGGGTTCGAGTATGTCGGCACCCCCCATATCTCCAAGGAGGGCCTGTTCCACACCTCCGGGCACCTGCCTTACTACAAGGACACGATGTTCCCGCCGATGGAGCAGGACGGCAGCGCCTACTACCTCAAGGCGATGAACTGCCCGATGCACAACCTCATCTACCGGTCCCGCGGGCGCTCCTACCGTGAGCTCCCGCTACGCCTGTTCGAGTTCGGCTCGGTCTACCGCAACGAGAAGTCGGGGGTGGTGCACGGTCTCACCCGGGTGCGCGGCATGACCATGGACGACTCGCACTCCTACGTGACCAGCGAGCAGGCACCTGGCGAGATCCGCCACCTGCTCACCTTCGTGCTCGGGCTGCTGAAGGACTTCGGCCTGGACGACTACTACCTGGAGCTGTCCACCCGCGGCGACTCCGAGAAGTTCATCGGCTCCGACGAGCAGTGGGAGGAGGCCACCGAGGTGCTGCGCACGGTGGCTGTCCAGAGCGGTCTCGAGCTCGTCCCGGACCCGGGTGGGGCCGCGTTCTACGGGCCGAAGATCTCGGTGCAGGCGCGTGACGCGATCGGGCGCACCTGGCAGATGTCGACGGTGCAGCTGGACTTCAACCAGCCGGAGCGGTTCGGGCTGGAGTACCAGGCCGCCGACGGGTCCCGGCAGCAGCCGGTGATGATCCACTCGGCCAAGTTCGGCTCCATCGAGCGCTTCATCGGGGTGCTCGTGGAGCACTACGCCGGGGCCTTCCCACCCTGGCTGTCCCCGGTGCAGGTCACCTGCATCCCGGTCGCCGAGCCGTTCGAGGGACACCTGCAGGAGGTCGCCCGGCAGCTGCGGATGAAGGGGATCAGGGTCGAGGTGGACACCTCCGACGACCGCTTCGGCAAGAAGATCCGCACCGCCCAGAAGTCGAAGGTCCCGTTCATGCTCATCGCCGGTGGGGAGGACACCGAGGCGGGCGCGGTCTCCTTCCGCTACCGCGACGGGACCCAGCGCAACGGGGTGCCGGTCAACGACGCCGTGACCGAGATCGTCGCCGCGGTGCGCGACCGGGTGCAGGTCTAGGGCCCCGCGGGTGGACGTGCGGGTGCGCCGGCTGGCCGAGGACGAGGCGCTGCTGGCCGCTGCCCTTCACGTGCAGTCGCTGCGCGCCGCCGGTCAGGTGCCGCAGGCCGGTCATCTCGACCGGTTCGCCGTGGCCTGGCTCTCCGGCGGACCGGCCCTGCCGCAGTGGGTCGCCGAGGTCGACGGCGAGCACTGCGGCACCCTGTTGCTCCGCCTGCCGGTGCCGCTGCCGCCGGGGGTGAGCACCCGGCCACCGCTGGCCGAGGTCGTCCTGCTGTATGCCGGACCGCCCGGTGAGGCGCACGTGCGCCGGCGCGAGCTCGTGGCCCGCGACCTGCTCGACGCCGCACGGGGCTGGGCGGCCGACCACGGGTGGGCCGGCCTCGAGCTGGCAGCCGACGTGCGGGTGCCGGCCCCGGTGCTGGACGCCCTGGGCGCCCAGGTGCAGCCGACGCAGCGCCGCGTCATCGCCCGGGGGTGAGCCGACCCCACGACGGGCTCGGGACACCGCTAGGGCGACGATCGACCAGCGGGCGGTGCGGGGGTCCGGGGCCGCGGGGCCGGTTCCTGGTGCGAGGACTGGTCGCTGTTCATCAGGGCCGCTCCTCAGACCGAGGGGCCGGTCACGAGGAGAGCGATGAAGGCACCGCACACCCCCGCCCCCACGATGGCGCCGATCGCGAGCCCGGCCAGCAGCCCGGCGCCGACCTGACGCACCGGCGGCCGGAACGCCATGACGACGAGGGTCACCACCGCTGCACCGGGGATGACGAAGATGCCGTAGGGCAAAATCGGAGACAGCAAGCCCGGGAGGAACCCGAGCGCAGCACCACCCACCACAGCGCCCCTCCTGACCGGTGGCAGCTGCCCTTCGTCTTCGGACTGCCCTGGTGCGTCACCCGGCTCCTCGGTCACGGTCCTCACCACCCCTGGACGATGCGCGACCACGCGCCCATCCCGGCGACAGCCACCAGCAGCCCGAGGTAGGCCAGGACCAGGCGGGTGTCCCGGAGCAGGCACCTGGACCGGGTGAGGCCGGCGCGCCGCGCCCTGCCGTAGCCGACGAGTCCGAGGCCGGCGAAGAAGACCAGTGCGAAGGGACCGGCCAGCCATCCCAGGAGCGCCACGGTGGCGAAGATGCACAGCCGTAGCGGGTCGTAGGTCGTCTCCTCCGCGTCCGGCGGCGCCGGTGAGCCCGGCGTGCCGGGAGGGGCGGGGGGACGCGTGGGTGTGCTCATCTGGCCTCCAGCAGGTTGGGCCTGCCGCCCGCCATGCCGGTGGCCGTGGACAGCCGGGTGCGGGCCAGGGGAGCCCAGGCCTGGACGGCGCAGAACGGAGCGCACTGGTGCGAGGCGTCCTGCTCGTTCACGGTGGCGACGTGCACGCAGCACTGGGTCAGCCGTTCCTCGATCATCGTGTTGACGTCCATGAACGGCTTGACGGTGAGCCGCACGACACGCTCGGCGAGCAGGGCTCGCAGCCGCTGGTGCCCACCCGGGGCCCGTGAGCTCGCCAGCGTCGTCAGGGTGCCGATGCCGATGTCGCAGGAGGTGCAGATGTCCCGCCACAGACTGCTCATCGTGGGGTGGGACAACGAGGACTGCTCGCTCAGCAGCCCCAGCAGCGAGTCCTTGACAACCGTGCGCAGCGACTGCGGCAGGGCGTCGTCGGCGATGCGGTTGGCCAGCGCGTCGGGCTCCAGGTCCAGGAGCTCCTTGAGCCGGTCCGACCCGATCAGGGCGACCAGCGAGCGCCACCGCCCGGTGTCGTCACGCAGGAGGTAGCCCACCGAGCAGCAGTGCGGGTGCGAGCAGGGCAGGGCGGTGAGGTCATGCCAGCTGACCAGCCCGCCGGTCTGTTCCTTCAGCCGGGACAGCACCCCGGTGTGGGTGAGCCGGTCCATCGCGTCGATGCCACCGGAGCGCCCGGAGCCGAAGACCGGCTGGACGGTCACCCCGCCGACGTAGGGCGTGGCCAGGCCTAACGCGACGACGTCGCCGATCTCGTGGTCGTTGACGCCCAGGGCGGCGGTCATCGTCAGCGTGGTGAACACTCCCGCGCCGGAGAGCCGCCGCAGCGCCAGCTCCTTGAGCCGGCGCAGGTCGGCGCCGCGGTGGTGCCGTGACGCCTGCGCCGTGAGCCCGTCGAACTGCAGGTAGACCTCGACCCGCTCGCGGTGTCGCCGGAGCAGGGCCAACAACGCATCGTCCTGCGCGATCCGCAGACCGTTGGAGTTGACCAGGATCCGCACCACGGGGCGGGCCACGAGCTCGTCGAGGACCCTCTCGAAGTCGGGGTGCAGCGTCGGTTCACCCCCCGACAGCATGAGGACGTCCAGCCGACCGCGCTCCCGGGACAGCCGGGTGTCGACCGAGGCCAGGACCTGCTCGAGGGGTGCCGTCGCGGTCAGCGCCGGCGCGGAGTCGGCGAAGCAGGTCGGGCAGCGCAGGTTGCAGTGGTCGGTGATGTCCTCCAGCAGGATGCAGGTGTGCTGGGTCTGCATCTGCGGCAGGCCGTCCTGGTAGGCCGCGGGGACCGGGGCGAAGTTGCCGGTCAGGTCGGCCTGGTGCTCCTTGGTCGGGGCGGTCCACTGCTCGAGGTAGGAGAGGATCTCGGCCGACTCGTCGTAGAGCGTGCGGACGAAGCCGTGGTCCGGACAGCCCCGCTCCAGGTAGACCCGGCCGTCGCGCACGGCCAGCCAGCCGGAGAGCCGACGCACCTGCTCCAGGGGTCGGTCGGGCTGCTCTTCGTGGCAGTGCGGGCAGAACGCGTTGACGTAGCGGTGGACCCTGAAGTCGCGCAACGGCATACCGCTGCCCATGCGGGTGCTCACGTCGCGCTCCGAGCCACCCGCGGCGACACCGGCACCCGCGGGGCGAGCGCGTAGGCCCCCCGGCGCCACTGCCAGACCACCCGGGCCAGCAACAGCGGCACCGTCAGGGCCAGGAAGATCTGCGGCCGGGTCAGCCCCAGCCACACCACCTCGTTGCCGCGCACGAGCTCGACGCCGAAGCGGAAGAGTCCGTAGGCGGCAAGGTAGACGACCAGCGTCTCGCCCGGCGCCTGCCACCGGTCACGGAGCACCCACCACAGCACAGCGAACGCACCGAGATGGAAGATGATCTCGTAGGCGAACGAGGGATGCAGCGGCACGCCGGACTCGGCACCGAGAGCGGCGGCGGAGGCCGGGTCCAGCACCGGCCCGAACCCCAGCGGGTTCGGCGTGCCGGGCAGCTCGGTCAGCAGGCAGCCGAACCGGCCCAGCCCCATGCCCAGGGCAACGGCGGGGGCGAACAGGTCACCGGTGCGCCGGGGATACCCCACCAGCCGCTTCGCCACGTGCACGCCGAGCCAGGCACCGACCAGCCCGCCCAGGATGCTGCGGTTGCCCACGCGCCCACTGCTCGGCGAGGGAGGCGTTGGTGCGCAGGTCCAGGTCCCGCAGCCAGGTGCCCAGCCGCATGAAGACCGCACCGCCGACCAGGGCGCCGGTAGCGACGTAGAGGAGGCCCTCGTCCGTCTGGCCGCTGCGCCGCGCCATCGCCACGAACACCCAGCAGGCCGCGAGCACCCCCAGGGCGACGAACGCCGCGTGGGTCGGCACGGGAAGGTCCACCCCCACCAGGTCCCCGAGCGTGGGGTACATGAGGTCACGGTAGCCGCCGGCTCGGGCGGTGCGGAAGGGGTTGTCCTGTCAGGGGCGGGGTTCGAGGACGAAGACGGGGATCTGCCGGTCGGTGTTCACCTGGTAGTCCGCGTACGGCGGGAAGGCCGCGACCGACCGCTGCCACCATTCCTCCCGCTCGGGGCCCTCGACGATGCGAGCGCGCAGCGCGACGGTCGTCGTGCCGTCGTGGACGAGCACGTCCGGGTCGGCCACGAGGTTGTGGAACCACTCGGGGTGCTCGGGCGCACCACCCTTGCTGGCGACCGCGGCATACGAGCCGTCGTGCTCCACCCTCATCAGGGGCACCCGGCGCAGCTTGCCGCTGCGCCGGCCACGCATCACGACGACCATCACGGGCCGGCCCTGGATCGACACCACACTGGTGTCACCTCCGGCGGCGTCGATCTCCTCGAGCTGCCGGCGCACCCAGTCGCTGGCAGGGGGCAGGTAGTCCTCGGCGGTGTGTGGGTCCATGCGTGGGGCAACGCGCACGGCGGGCGGAGCCTTCCCGGGCCCCGCGGCGCATAGGATCGGGCGCATGTCCGCAGACGGTGAGGTGACCCGCAGCGAGGCCGCCGAGGACCTGGCCGGGGTCCCCGACGGCTTCGAGCGGTTGTGGACCCCGCACCGGATGGCCTACGTCACCGGCGAGCGCCCCTCCCGTGACGCGGGCCGGGGATGCCCGTTCTGTGCCGCCCCGGGCAAGGACGACGCCGACGGCCTCATCGTGCACCGCGGAGAGCACTGCTACGTCGTGCTCAACCTCTTCCCCTACAACCCTGGGCACCTGTTGGTCTGCCCCTACCGTCACGTGCCGCTCTACGTCGACATGGACGCCGCCGAGACCGCCGAGTTCACCGCCCTGACCAAGGCCTCCCTGCGCGCCCTGGAGGCCTGCAGCGGCCCCGGCGGCTTCAACATCGGGATGAACCAGGGCGACGTCGCCGGCGCCGGTGTGGCCGCGCACCTGCACCAGCACATCGTGCCGCGCTGGGGCGGCGACATGAACTTCCTTCCCATCGTGGGGCAGACCAAGGCCCTGCCGATGCTGCTGGAGGACGTGCGTCGGCAGGTCGTCGACGCCTGGCCGGAGGACCCATGCTGAACCGCTACGCCCGGGTGTTCTGGACCCGGGTCTTCACGCCCTTCGCGGCGCTGCTGCTCCGCTGGGGGGTCACCCCGGACGCGGTGACCGTCGTGGGCACCCTCGGCACCGTGGTGGGCGCGCTCGCGTTCTTCCCGATGGGGTGGCTGTGGTGGGGCAGCGTGTTCATCGCGCTGTTCACCCTCACCGACCTGCTGGACGGCACCATGGCCAGGATGTCGGGCCAGTCGTCGGCGTGGGGTGCCTGGCTCGACTCGACGATGGACCGGCTGGGTGACGCGGCGATCTTCTCCGGTCTGATCCTGTACTTCGCCGGCCCCGGTGACAGCGAGCTCGGGGTCAACCTCGCGTTGCTGTGCCTGGTCCTGGGGTTCGTCACGAGCTATACCAAGGCCCGTGCCGAAGGGCTCGGGCTGCGCTGCGACGGTGGCATCGCCGAGCGGGCCGACCGGCTCGTCGTGGTGCTCACGGCCACCGGCTTCACCGGGCTCTTCCTGCCCCAGTGGGTGCTCCTGCTGGTGCTCGGGCTGCTCTCCTGCGCCGGGCTGGTCACCATCGGCCAGCGGATGGCGATGGTGCGAGCACAGACCAGGGAGATCGTGTGAGCCCGCTGCGCGACCGGGCCCAGCTGACAGCCTTCCGCCTGGGCTGGCGCACCGTGCGGCTGCTGCCGGAGGGCGCCGCATACCGGCTCTTCGACGCGCTGGCCGCCCGCTCGCACCGGCGCGGCGGCCGCGCGGTCGACCGGATGCGCAGCAACTACGCACTGGTCCGTCCCGAGCTCGACGCGGCCGCCCTGGATGCGCTGGTCCGCGAGGGCATGCGCTCCTACCTGCGTTACTGGTGCGACGCCTTCCGGCTCGCCGACCGCAGTCCCGAGGACCTTGCCACGATGGTCCGCTGCGTGGGCGACGGACCGGTCCGCGAGCTCGTCGAGGCCGGTCAGGGGCAGGTGCTGTTCCTCGGCCACCTCGGCAACTGGGACACCGCAGGGGCCTGGGCCACCTGCCACCTGTCTCCGGTCACCACCGTCGCCGAGCGGCTGCGCCCCGAGGAGCTGTATGCCGAGTTCCTGGCCTTCCGCGAGCGCCTCGGCATGACGATCCTGCCGCTCACCGGTGCCGGCAACGTGTTCGGCCGGCTGCAGCGGGCGGTGCGTGAGGGTGCGCTGGTGCCGCTGCTGTCCGACCGCGACCTGACCTCGACCGGGGTCGAGGTCGACTTCTGCGGTCATCGGGCCTCGATGGCGGCAGGTCCGGCTGCGCTGGCGGTGAGCACAGGTGCCCCGCTGCGCCCGGTGGCGGTGCACTACGAGGCCCGGCCGGACCGCCCGGCCGGACCCGCGGGCCACCGCATCGTCATCACGTTCGGCGAGGCCGTGGTCGACCCGGGCACCGGCACCAAGGCGGAGCGGATCCACGCGATGACACAGCAGTGTGCCGACGTCCTGGCCGCAGCCGTGACCGAGCACACCGCCGACTGGCACATGATGCAGCGCGTCTTCGTCGGGGCCCGGGAGCCGGCCACATGAGGGTGGGCCTGGTCAGCCCCTACTCCTTCGACGTGCCGGGCGGGGTGCAGATCCATGTGCGTGAGCTGGCCGAGCACCTCATCGAGCGGGGCCACCAGGTGAGCGTGCTCGCCCCCGCCGAGCCCACCACCCGGCTGCCCTCGTATGCGGTCAGCGCCGGCCGGGCGGTGCCGGTCCGCTACAACGGCTCGGTGGCCCGGCTGGCGTTCGGTCCCAACGTCGCGGCTCGGGTGCGCGAGTGGGTCGACCACGGCAGCTTCGACCTGGTGCACATCCACGAGCCGGCCAGTCCCAGCGTCTCCCTGCTCGCGCTGTGGGCCATGTCCGGCCCGGTGGTCGCGACCTTCCACAGCTCCCAGATCACCTCCCGGCCGCTGCGCCTGGCCGGCCCGATGCTCCAGCCCGGCCTGGACAAGATCTCGGCGCGCATCGCCGTCTCGCAGGAGGCTCGGCGGACCGTTGTCGAGCAGCTGGGTGGCGACTGTGTCGTCATCCCGAACGGGGTCGACACGGGCCGGTTCTCCGGCGCCGCGGTGATGCGCGCCGGCCGCGAGGTCCGCACCGGGTCCGGCCCGATGATGCTGTTCCTGGGGCGGGTGGAGGAGCCCCGCAAGGGGATGGCGGTCCTGCTCGCCGCGATGCCGGAGATCCTGGCCCGGTGCCCCGGCGCACGCCTGGTCGTGGCCGGGCCGGGGGACGCACAGCAGGTGCTCGAGGAGCACCCCCAGGCGGTGCGGGACGCCTGCGTCGTGGTGGGGGCGGTGGACGAACGGGACAAGATCGGCCTGATGGCCGACTGCGACCTCTACATCGCCCCGAACACCGGGGGCGAGAGCTTCGGGATCATCCTGGTCGAGGCGCTGAGCGCCGGGGCGCCGGTCGTGGCCAGTGACCTGCTGGCCTTCGAGGCCGTGCTGAAGGGGGACGAGCACGGGGCGCTGTTCCCCGTGGGCGACGTGGGGGCGCTCGCCGACCGGGTGGTCACGCTGTGGCACGACCCCGAGCTGCGCCGCCGGCTGCAGGAGGCCGGGCCGCGACGGGCGGCCGACTTCGACTGGTCCCGGGTGGTGCCCCACATCGAGGCGGTCTACGACTCGGTGCGCACCGAGGACAGCAGCGTGCGCCGCCACGTGTCCGTGCTCCGACGCAGCACGCGTCGCACCCGCAGGAGACTCCATGGGTGACGTCCTTGCGGTCCTCGGGCCGGTCCTCGCCGTCCTCTTCGCCGTCGGCTGGTACCTGTCCTACACCGCTGTCCGGCTGGACCGGCTGCATACCCAGAACAACGCCACGACGGCGGCCCTCGACGCCCAGGTGGTCCGGCGTGCCGACGCCACGGTCGACGCGGCCTACGGTGGCGGCCTCGACCCGGCCAGTGCCGCCCTGCTCCTGGACGCGGCGGGCACCGCGCTGGCGCTGACCGGGGAGTGGAGCCAGGAGCGCTGCGCCGCCGAGAGTGAGCTCACCGAGGTGCTGCGGGTCGTGCTGCCTGACCCGGGCGAGGCGCTGCGGGGCGCCGCCGAGCGGGTCCGGCTGGCCCGGCGCTTCCATAACGAGGTCATCGACCGCACGCTGCAGGTGCGCCGACGCAGGGTCGTCCGGCTGCTCCACCTGGCCGGTCGCCGACCGTTGCCGCGCAAGGTGGTCTTTGACGACGACTGGCCCGAGGCGCCGTAGACTGGGATGTCGGATCCCCCGCCCACATCTGTCGAAAGGCCCCTGATGAGCACGATCGAGTCCACCCCCCAGCAGCAGAGCGGCACCACGCGGGTCAAGCGTGGGATGGCCGACATGCTCAAGGGTGGCGTGATCATGGACGTCGTCACCCCCGACCAGGCCAAGATCGCCGAGGACGCCGGCGCGGTCGCGGTGATGGCCCTGGAGCGGGTGCCGGCCGACATCCGGGCCCAGGGCGGCGTGGCCCGGATGAGCGACCCCGACATGGTGGCCGGCATCGTGGAGGCGGTGTCCATCCCGGTGATGGCCAAGGCCCGCATCGGCCACTTCGTCGAGGCCCAGATCCTGCAGAGCCTGGGCGTGGACTACATCGACGAGTCCGAGGTGCTGACCCCGGCCGACTACGCCCACCACATCGACAAGTGGAGCTTCACGGTTCCCTTCGTCTGTGGTGCCACCAACCTGGGTGAGGCGCTGCGCCGGCTCACCGAGGGCGCCGCGATGATCCGCTCCAAGGGTGAGGCCGGCACCGGGGACGTCTCCAACGCCACCACCCACATGCGCACCATCCGCGGGGAGATCCGGCGGCTGCAGAGCATGGCCGAGGACGAGCTCTTCGTCGCGGCCAAGGAGCTGCAGGCGCCCTACGAGCTGGTCAAGGAGGTCGCCCGGGCGGGCAAGCTGCCCGTGGTGCTCTTCACCGCCGGTGGCATCGCCACCCCGGCCGACGCCGCCATGATGATGCAGCTCGGCGCCGAGGGTGTCTTCGTCGGCTCGGGCATCTTCAAGTCCGGCAACCCCCAGGCGCGCGCCGAGGCCATCGTCAAGGCGACGACCTTCTACGACGACCCCGAGACGCTGGCCCAGGTCTCGCGCGGTCTCGGTGAGGCCATGGTGGGCATCAACGTCGACGACATCCCGCAGCCGCACCGGCTCGCCGAGCGCGGGTGGTGACGCCCCTGGTCGGCGTCCTCGCCGTCCAGGGCGACGTCCGCGAGCACCTGCGGGCCCTGACCCTGGCCGGTGCCGAGGCGGTGCCGGTGCGCCGTCCCGCCGAGGTCGAGCGGGTCGACGCCCTGGTCCTGCCCGGTGGCGAGTCGACCACCATCGACCGGCTGACCCGGGTCTTCGGGCTGCGTGACCCGCTACGGCGGCGGATCGCCGAGGGCATGCCGGTCTACGGCTCGTGCGCCGGCATGATCATGCTGGCCGACCGGGTGCTCGACGGGCACCCGGACCAGCAGACGCTGGGCGGTCTCGACATCACGGTGCGCCGCAACGCCTTCGGGCGCCAGGTCGACTCGTTCGAGTGCGACCTCGACGTCTCCGGGCTGCCCGAGGCCGGGGGCCCCTACCGGGCCGTCTTCATCCGTGCCCCCTGGGTCGAGCAGGTCGGGCCGCAGGTGCAGGTGCTCGCCACCGTCGAGTTCCACGGCACCGACCACGTCGTCGCGGTGCGGCAGGGCAACCTGCTGGCCACCTCGTTCCACCCCGAGGTGACCGACGACCACCGCCTCCACGCCTTCTTCGTCGACCTGGTGCGCGAGCGCACCGGTAGCATCGGGAGCCGATCCGACGAGGGCTCCCAGGCCGTGCAGGCGCCTGGCCGACATGACAACGGAGAGGGACAACGATGAGTGGGCACTCCAAGTGGGCGACGACCAAGCACAAGAAGGCCGCGATCGACGCCAAGCGGGGCAAGCTCTTCGCCAAGCTCATCAAGAACATCGAGGTGGCGGCTCGCACCGGGGGCGGTGACCTGACCGGCAACCCCACGCTCTACGACGCGGTGCAGAAGGCGAAGAAGTCGTCGGTGCCCAACGACAACATCGACCGTGCCGTCAAGCGTGGGTCGGGAGCCGAGGCCGGTGGCGCCAGCTACGAGGCGCTGACCTACGAGGGCTATGCGCCCGGCGGGGTGGCGCTGCTCATCGAGTGCCTGACCGACAACAAGAACCGCGCCGTCATGGAGGTGCGCACGGCCCTGTCCCGCAACGGCGGGTCGATGGCCGACTCCGGCTCGGTGGCCTACCTGTTCAACCGCAAGGGCGTCGTGACCGTCCCCAAGCAGCAGGACTCCGGGCAGACCAGCGAGGACGACCTGCTGGAGGTGGTGCTCGACTCCGGCGCCGAGGAGGTCAACGACCTCGGGGAGGTGTTCGAGGTGATCTCCGAGCCCGGAGACTTCGTGCAGGTGCGCACCGCGCTGCAGCAGGCGGGGCTGGACTACGACTCCGCCGAGACCTCGATGGTGCCGAGCATGCAGGTGCCGCTGGACGCCGACGGGGCGCGGCGGATGATCCGGGTGGTCGACGCTCTCGAGGACTGCGACGACGTGCAGAACGTCTACTCCAACGCGGACGTGTCCGAGGAGGTCATGGCCGAGCTCGACGAGGACTAGGCCGCCAGGTCGGCGCGGCCTGTCCCGGCGCGTCTGGGCCGGCAGCGGCACGGGCTGGCGTAGCGTGGACTGCGAACATCTGTACGCACCCCGGCTCGGACCACGAGGAGGCCTCACCATGCGCGTCCTCGGCGTCGACCCCGGGCTGACCCGCTGCGGCCTGGGCGTGGTCCAGGGCGACCGCGGCCGTCCCTTGCAGATGGTGGCCGTCGGGGTCGTGCGCACCCCGGTGAGCGACGAACCTGCCGAGCGGCTGCTCACGCTGCAGGTCGAGATCGACCAGTGGCTGGCCGACCACCGCCCGGACGCCGTGGCGGTGGAGCGGGTCTTCGCCAAGGCCAACATCAAGGGGATCATGGGCACCGCCCAGGCCTCGGCGGTGCCGATGCTGGCGGCGGCCCGGCTCGGGCTCCCGCTGGCCCTGCACACCCCCACCGAGGTCAAGGCCGCGGTCACCGGCAACGGACGCGCCGACAAGGCCCAGGTCACCTCCATGATCACGCGCATCCTGCAGCTCTCGGCGGCGCCCAGGCCCGCCGACGCGGCCGACGCCCTGGCCCTGGCCATCTGCCACATCTGGCGCACCGGAGGGCAGGGCAAGATCGACCAGGCGGTCGTGAGCGAGCGGATGCGGCGTGCCGAGGACCTGGCCGCCGCTGCCGGGCCGAACCGCCTGATGCAGCTGCATGCCGCCGCAGGGCGGGCACAGACCAACCAGTGGCCCACCGGGGTGGGCCGGACCAGGAGGACCCGATGATCGCCTCGGTCAGGGGCACGGTGCTGCACGTCGGTCTCGACCACGTCGTCGTGGAGACCGGCGGGGTGGGCATGCTCGTGCACACGACTCCCGCCACCGCCACCGAGTGCCGCACCGGCAGCCAGACTCAGCTGCACACGACCCTGGTGGTCCGCGAGGAGTCGCTCACCCTCTACGGGTTCGCCCACGCCGACGCGCGAGCGCTCTTCGAGCAGGTGCAGACGGTGTCCGGGGTCGGGCCGAGGCTGGCGCTGGCGATGCTGTCGGTGCACCCCCCGGATGCGGTCCGGCGGGCGATCTCCGGAGGTGACCTGGTCAGCCTCACCAAGGTGCCGGGCATCGGCCGCAAGGGCGCCGAGCGCATCGTGCTCGAGCTGCGCGACAAGATGCTCCTGGCCCCTGGTGACCGCGAGCAGCCGGCCCCGGCTGCCGGCACCGTCGACGACGCGGTGTCGGGCCAGGTGGAGGAGGCCCTCGTCGGGCTGGGCTGGAGCGCCCGTCAGGCGAGTGACGCGGTGCGTGCCGTCGGCGCCGGACAGGACCCGCCGACCGAGGTCGCGGCCGTGCTGCGGGCCGCGCTGCGAGAGCTGGGCCGATGACGTCCTCCGGCCTCGGCACGGGCGAGGGCACCGGCGACGACCCGCGGGTGGTCGACCCCGACTCCACCGACGAGGAGCGTCGCATCGAGGCCGCCCTGCGCCCGCGGCGGCTGGCCGACTTCCCGGGGCAGGGGAGGGTGCGCGACCAGCTGGGGCTGGTGATCGAGGCGGCCCGGCGCCGTGGGGCCCCGCCCGACCATGTCCTGCTGTCCGGGCCACCCGGTCTGGGCAAGACGACCCTGGCGATGATCATCGCCAGCGAGCTGGAGCAGCCGATCCGCATCACCAGCGGTCCGGCGATCCAGCATGCGGGCGACCTCGCGGCAGTGCTGTCCTCCCTGGCAGAGGGGGAGGTGCTGTTCCTCGACGAGATCCACCGGATGTCCCGTCCTGCGGAGGAGATGCTGTATCTGGCGATGGAGGACTTCCGGGTCGACGTCATCGTCGGCAAGGGCCCAGGAGCCACGGCGATCCCGCTGGAGCTGCCGCCGTTCACCGTGGTCGGTGCCACCACGCGTGCCGGACTCCTGCCGGCACCGCTGCGTGACCGGTTCGGGTTCACCGGTCACCTCGACTTCTACAGCACCGCCGAGCTCGTGACCATCCTGACCCGCAACGCCCAGCTGCTGGAGATCGAGGCCGATGCCGACGGCATCCAGCAGATCGCCTCCCGGTCCCGCGGCACTCCGCGCATCGCCAACCGCCTGCTGCGCCGGGTGCGTGACTGGGCCCAGGTGCACGGACGTCACGTCGTCGACCTGGCGGCCGCCGACGCTGCCCTGGAGCTGTTCGACGTCGACCGCCAGGGTCTGGACCGGCTCGACCGCGCCGTCCTGGAAGCGCTGTGCCGTCGCTTCGGCGGCGGGCCGGTCGGGCTGAGCACGCTGGCGGTCGCCGTGGGGGAGGAGCCCGACACCGTCGAGACGGTGGCCGAGCCGTTCCTGGTCCGCGAGGGCTTCATGGTGCGCACCCCCCGGGGCCGGGCCGCCTCCGCCGCGGCCTGGGCCCACCTCGGTCTGGCTCCTCCCCAGGTGCCCGGGGCCCCTCCCACGGCGGCGCAAGGCGTGCTGCCCATCCCGACCGACTCCAGCCGGATGGGCTGAGAGACCGCAGCGACGGTCACCGTCGCAGCGGCGTGGGCCTTTGGTGGGGCGGGTCCGCTCACCTAGACTGCCCCGGGTGCCTCTGGCAGGCACCCGCAGACCGGACCGCTCGCCAGTTGCGCGGCTCACCGCATACGGATCATCGTCGAAGGACCACCATGTCACCTCTGGCCTCCGCTGCCACCGGCACCGGCGGCGGGACGGGCAGCCTGCTGCTGCTCCTGCTGCCACTCCTCCTGCTGGGCTTCCTGTTCTTCACGCAGCGCCGGCGCCAGCGTCGGGTGCAGCAGGTCCAGGCCGAGCTCGAGGTCGGCGACGCCGTCATGACGGCCTCCGGGCTCTTCGGCACGGTCACGGCCCTGGGCCCGCGGGTCGTCCACCTCGAGGTGGCCCCGGGAGTCGTCGTGCGGATGGACCGGCGCGCTGTCCTCGCCCCGGAGGCCCCCGCGACCGAGACCGCCCCGAACGACGAGCAGTGAGACCGTGATGGCGATGAACCCGCGCAACCGCGGGCCGGTCAAGGTGCTTGCCGCTCTGGCGGCGCTGGTCCTCGTGCTCTTCGCCGGCATCGGCGCCGCGCGTGCCTGGAGCGACCCACCGGCCCAGCTGACCCCGCTGCTGGGGCTGGACCTGGCCGGCGGCCGCCAGATCGTCATCGAGCCGGTCGTCACCGGGTCCGCCGAGGTGTCGGAGGAGCAGGTCGACCAGGCCATCGACATCATCCGCCGCCGCATCGACGGCAGCGGGGTCGCCGAGGCCGAGGTGTCACGTCTCGGTGGCAGCAACATCTCCGTGGCGATCCCCGGCAACCCGACCCCCGCGCAGCTCGAGGCGCTGAGCCGGTCCTCCCAGCTCAGCTTCCGGCCGGTGCTGGTCGCCGCGCCGGTGCAGCCGGTGCCCACACCCGGTGAGCAGCCCGTGCTGCCCCTGCCGGACGACGTGCGCGAGCAGCAGCTGCAGGACTTTCTCGACCAGAGCGACCCCGGCTCGGTCGGGGAGGGCCAGGAGGGCAGCACCGACGACGCCGAGTCGACCGACGGTGCCTACCCGGCAGGTCTGACCCGCTCCCAGGACGACTCCGGGAGCACCACCGATGACGCGGCCCAGACGACGGCGCCGGCCCAGCCCGACGCGCCGGCGGCCGAGGTGGAGGACCCCAGCTCGCTGGCCCAGATCACCCCCGAGCTGCAGGAGGAGTTCGTCGCCCTCGACTGCTCCGACGACAGCGCCGCCCTCGCCGCTTCCGCAGCCCCGGCCGACCAGCCCATCATCGCCTGCGCCACGGACGGGCTGGAGAAGTACATCCTCGGTCCGGTCGAGCTCACCGGCGGTGAGGTCAGCGACGCCCAGGCCGGTCTCGAGCAGGGCCAGGGCGGCCCCACCGGCCGGGTGGAGGTCCAGCTCACCTTCAACGACGAGGGCAGCCAGTCGTTCGCCGAGACGACGTCGCGCCTCTTCACCTACGGCCAGGGGTCGGCCCAGAACCGGTTCGCGATCCTGCTGGACGGCGAGGTCATCACGGCACCCAGCGTCAACAGCGTCATCACCAACGGGTCGGCCAGCATCACCGGCAGCTTCACCACCGAGTCGGCCGAGACACTGGCCAACCAGCTGAAGTTCGGTGCGCTGCCCATCTCGTTCCAGGTCCAGACCAGCGAACAGATCAGCCCCACGCTGGGCGGGGAGCAGCTGCGGCTCGGCGTGATCGCCGGCATCATCGGCCTGCTCCTGGTGTTCGGCTACTCGCTGGTGCAGTACCGCGCCCTGGGCCTGGTGACCATCGGGTCGCTGACCATCGCCGCGCTGATGGCCTACGGCGCGGTGACCTTCCTGGGTTGGTCCAACAACTTCCGCCTCACCATGGCGGGGGTCACCGGCCTCATCGTGGCGATCGGCATCACGGCCGACAGCTTCATCGTCTACTTCGAGCGCATCCGTGACGAGGTGCGTGCCGGCCGGCCGCTGCGCTATGCGGTCGACACCGGGTGGGTCAGGGCCCGGCAGACCATCCTCATCTCCGACGCCGTCAACCTGATTGCCGCCGGCGTCCTGTACTTCCTGTCCGAGTCGAGCGTGCGGGCGTTCGCCTTCGCGCTCGGCCTGACCACCGTGATCGACCTCATCGTCGTGTTCATGTTCACCCATCCGGTGGTCAGCATCCTGGCCAACACCCGGTTCTTCGGTGAGGGTCACCGGTGGTCGGGCATGGACCCCGAGCGTCTGGGCGCCAAGCGGTCGACCTATCTGGGGCGCGGGCAGTTCGCGATGCCCGAGCCACGCAGGACCAGACCGTCGCGGGCCGAGATCGAGGGAGGCGTCGTCTGATGGCAAGCTTCGCCCAGCTGGGCAACGACCTCTACACCGGCAAGCGCTCGTTCGACATCGTGGGGCGCCGCAAGCTCTGGTACACCGTCTCGGCGGTGCTCATCGCGCTGTCCCTGGTCGGGCTGCTCGGTCGGGGTCTCAACTTCGGCATCGAGTTCCGCGGCGGCTCCGAGCTGCGGGTCAGCAGCGTCTCCGACCTGACCGACTACGAGCAGGTGGCCTCCGACGCGTTCGAGCAGGCGGCACCGGACGCCGTGCCCGTGGTGACCCTGGTGGGCACCGACACCGTGCGGGTGCAGACAGGGGAGCTGGCCAGCGGCACCGCCGAGGACGCCCGCCAGGCGCTGGCCGGGGCCTTCGGGGTGCCCGACTCCGAGGTGACGAGCTCCTTCGTGGGTCCGTCCTGGGGTGAGACGGTCACGACCAAGGCGATCCAGGCCCTGGTCGTCTTCCTCCTGCTCGTCTCGCTGGTGCTCGCGGTCTACTTCCGCACCTGGAAGATGGCCGCGGCGGCGCTCATCGCGCTGCTGCACGACCTCGTCTTCACCGTCGGCATCTACGCGCTCGTCGGCATCGAGGTCTCACCGGCCTCGATGATCGGCTTCCTCACCATCCTGGGCTACTCGATCTACGACACCATCGTCGTGTTCGACAAGGTGCGTGAGAACACCGAGCAGGCGATGGACACCCGCCGGATGACGTATGGCGACGCCGCCAACCTGGCGGTGAACCAGACCTTGGTCCGGTCCATCAACACCTCGGTCGTGGCACTGCTGCCGGTGGCCTCGATCCTGGTCGTGGGGACGGCGTTCATCGGCCCCGGAACGCTGGTGGACCTCGCTGCGGCACTGTTCATCGGCATCGCGGTCGGCACCTTCTCGTCCATCTTCATCGCCACCCCGATCCTGGTCCATCTGCGGGAGAACGAGGAGGAGGTCAAGGCCCTGGAGAAGTCGGTGAGCCGCCGGGCGACCCGGCACCCGGACACGGTCTCGGCGGCCGAGCCGCCCGCCGAGGACGGCGCACAGCCCGGCGCCGCCGTGAGGTCCACCGCGAGCTCAGCCCCCTCCGGTGAGGGGTCTGGGCGGCAGGTGCACCCCTACGCTCAGCGTGGGCCACGCAACCAGCCCAAGCGCCCGCCGAAGTCACGTCGATGAGCCCAGCCTCCCCCAGCAGGGACGTCCGGGACGTCACCGGCTGGCCGAGGACGTCAGGGCGGTCCTGCGTGAGGTGGCCGACTTCCCCCAGCCCGGCGTCGTGTTCAAGGACGTGACGCCGCTGTTGCTCGAACCCGAGCTCACCGCGCGGGTCGTGGCCGACGTCGTGCAGCGGCACCGAGGCGAGGTCGACCTGGTGGTGGGTGTCGAGGCACGCGGCTTCATCCTGGGCGCGGTGGTCGCGCACCAGCTCGGCGTGGGCTTCGTGCCGGTCCGCAAGGCCGGCAAGCTGCCCTCGGACCGGCACACGGTGGACTACGCGCTGGAGTACGGCTCGGCCACCATCGAGATGCACATCGACGCGGTCCGCCCCGGCCAACGGGTGCTGGTCGTCGACGACGTCCTCGCCAGTGGGGGCACCGCCGCCGCGGCGGTCGACCTGGTGCGGCGCTGCGGGGGAGCCGTCGTGGGTGTCGACGTGCTCATCGAGGTCGCCGGCCTCGGAGGCCGGGAGCGACTGGCAGGCACGCCGGTCCACGTCCTGGTCAGCGACTGAGCCGGCGGGACCGGTCAGCGTGGACAGGCCAGACCTCTACAATCTGCACATGAGTGAGGATGTCGCTGCCCCGGCCTCCCCCCGGCTGCCTCCAGCGGGGTGCGCGCCCGCTGGGCCAGGTTGGGAGGCACGCGCTCCGGTGCCAACCCGGTGCTGGAGCCGCTGCTGCGTGCCGTCAAGGCGACCCACCCCAAGGGCGACCTGACCCTGATCGAGCGGGCCTACGCGGTCGCCGAACGTGCCCACCGGGGCCAGACCCGCAAGAGCGGGGACGCCTACATCACCCACCCGCTCGCCGTGGCCACCATCCTGGCCGAGCTGGGCATGACCCCCTCGACCATCGCGGCCGCGCTGCTGCACGACACGGTCGAGGACACGACCTACTCGCTGGAGGAGCTGCGGCGCGACTTCGGCGACGAGATCGCGATGCTCGTCGACGGAGTGACCAAGCTCGACAAGGTGACCTACGGCGATGCCGCGCAGGCCGAGACGGTGCGCAAGATGGTCGTGGCGATGGCCCGCGACATCCGGGTGCTCGTCATCAAGCTCGCCGACCGGCTGCACAACGCGCGCACCTGGCGCTACGTCTCACGCGAGTCCGCCGGCGCAAGGCTGCCGAGACCCTGGAGATCTACGCCCCGCTGGCGCACCGGCTCGGCATGAACACCATCAAGTGGGAGCTGGAGGACCTCGCCTTCGCCCAGCTCTACCCCAAGGTGTACGACGAGATCGTCCGGATGGTCGCCGAACGCGCCCCGGCGCGAGAGGAGTATCTCGCCCGGGTGCGCACCCAGATCAGCGGCGACCTGAAGTCGGCCAAGATCCGGGCCACCGTATCGGGTCGACCCAAGCACTACTACTCCGTCTACCAGAAGATGATCGTCCGCGGGCACGACTTCGAGCAGATCTACGACCTCGTCGCGGTCCGGGTGCTGGTCGAGACGATCCAGGACTGCTATGCGGTGCTCGGGGCCCTGCACGCCCGGTGGAACCCCGTCCCCGGGCGGTTCAAGGACTACATCGCCGTGCCCAAGTTCAACATGTACCAGTCGCTGCACACCACGGTGATGGGGCCGGACAACAAGCCGGTCGAGGTGCAGATCCGCACCCACCAGATGCACCGGCGGGCGGAGTACGGCGTCGCGGCGCACTGGAAGTACAAGGAGGTCGCCGCCGGGGAGGCCAAGACCGGGGCCGACGGGGCGATCGCTCCCTCGGGCGACATGGCGTGGCTGCGCCAGCTGCTCGACTGGCAGCGTGAGGCCAGCGACCCCGACGAGTTCCTGGAGTCGCTACGGTTCGAGATCAACGCCGCGGAGGTCTACGTCTACACCCCCAGCGGTGACGTCATCCCGCTGCCGGCCGGAGCGACCCCGGTCGACTTCGCCTATGCGGTGCACACCGAGGTGGGCCACCGGTGCGTGGGGGGCCGGGTCAACGGCAAGCTGGTGCCTCTGGAGAGCGAGCTGGTCAGCGGTGACGTCGTGGAGATCATCACCTCCAAGGCCGAGGACGCCGCACCGAGCCGCGACTGGCTGAAGTTCGTCAAGAGCGGCCGGGCGCGCGCCAAGATCCGGCAGTGGTTCTCCAAGGAGCGACGCGAGGAGGCCATCGACTCCGGACGCGAGCAGATCGCCAAGGTGCTGCGCAAGCAGAACCAGCCGCTGCAGCGGCTGATGTCGCACGACTCGCTCACTGCGGTCGCCGGTGCGCTGCGCTACACCAACATCGACGCCCTCTTCGCCGCGGTGGGGGAGGGCCACGTCTCGGCCGACCACGTGGTCAAGCAGCTGGTGGCCACGCTGGGCGGCGAGGACGGTGCGACGGAGGACCTGGCCGAGGCCACCATGCCCCGGCGGGGGCGGGTGCGCGCGACCGACCCCGGGGTGAGCGTGGTCGGCGCCGACGACGTGCTGGTCAAGATCGCCCGGTGCTGCACGCCGGTGCCCGGCGACGACATCCTGGGCTTCGTCACCCACGGCAAGGGGGTGTCCGTGCACCGCACCGACTGCACGAACGTCGAGACCCTGCAGCGGCACCCGGAGCGACTGATCAAGGTCGCGTGGTCGCCGATCGGAGTCCAGCGTCTTCATGGTCAACATGCAGGTCGAGGCGCTCGACCGGCCGGCTCTGCTCTCTGACGTCACCCGGGCCCTGTCCGAGCAGCGGGTCAACATCCTGTCCGCCTCGGTGCAGACCACCCGCGACCGGGTGGCACTGTCCCGGTTCACGTTCGAGATGGCCGACCCGAGCCACCTCGAGAGCGTGCTGCGGGCCGTCAAGCGGGTGCCTGCCGTGCTGGACGCCTACCGCGTGACCGGCACGTCGGGCACCGACCCGCACCGGCGCGACCGCGGCCCGGCCTGACCCCCGGGGCCGACGGCCCGAGCAGGACGCGGACGGCTCAGGCGGGAGCCAGGAACGCCGTCAGCGCCCCGGCATACATCGCCTGGTCGGCCACGCCGCAGACCTCACGCGTGGAGTGCATCGACAGCGTCGGCGCGCCGAAGTCGACCGTGGTGACCCCGGTCAGCGCAGCCGTCATCGGGCCGACCGTGGAACCACACGGCAGGTCGGTCCGGGTGACGAACGTCTGCATCGGCACCTGCGCCTGCTCGCAGGCCAGCCGGAAGGCCGCGGCACCGAGCGCGTCGGTGGCGTAGCGCAGGTTGGCGTTGACCTTGAGCACCGGCCCGCCGTTCATCGCCACCCGGTGGTCGGGCTCGTGCCGCTCGGCATAGTGCGGATGGGTCGCGTGGGCCATGTCACCCGAGGCGACCACCGAGCCGGCCAGCGCGCGCAGGTAGTCCTCGCGACCACCGCCGGCAGCCAGCACGACCGCTCGAGGGTGGCGGGCAGGAAGCGTCGACTGCGCGCCGCGTTCGGAGGTGCTGCCGACCTCCTCGTGGTCGAACAACGCGAGCATCGGCACCGCAGGCCGCTCACCCGGGGTCGTCGGCGGCGTGGGCGAGGGCCCGCACCGCGGCATAGGAGGTGGCCAGGTTGTCCAGCCGGGCCGAGGCGAGCAGGTCGGCGTCGCCTGCCGATCCGGCGTGCCGGGGTGAGGTCGTGCGTCATGGCGTCCCAGCCGAGCACGTCACTGCGCTCGGCTCCGACGTGGTCGGCGAGCCAGGCAGCGAAGTCGGGGCCGTCGGTGAGGGCCCAGTGCGGAGCCAGGTGCTGTTGGGGGTTGAGCTTGACCCCCTCGCTCAGCACGGTCCGGTCCAGATGGATCGCCAGCTGGGAGACGCGCAGCAGGGGCTCGTCGGTGTGGAACAGCCGCGTCTCCAGACCGTCGGCGGTGCGCACGACGACACGTCCGGACAGGCCGAGGTCGCGGTCCAGCCACGAGGTGACCAGCGGCGCGCCGTAGACCTCCACCCCCAGCGTGTGCCACCCCGCGCGCACACCGTCGGGGTGCGGCTTGAGACGCAGGTTGGGGGAGTCGGTGTGCGCGCCGACCACCCGGAACGGTGTGGTCGGGCCGTCGGCGGTCTCGGTGGACCAGGCGATCAGCGACCCCGACCGGCGCACCAGGTAGCGCCCGGGCTCGCGCGGCGTCCGGTCGGTCTCGACGACCTCGGTGAAGCCCTGCTCGCCGAGCAGGGCTGCCGCGCGGTCGACGGCGTGGAAGGGCGACGGGGAGGCGTCCAGAAAGCGGCACAGCCCCTCGGCCATCTCCTGCGCCCGCGGGGTCGCTTCCCCGGCATGCCAGGACACGGCCTCAGCCGCCGAACTCGGCCAGCCCGGACCGGGCCGACTCCAGCCAGGCGCGGCGTGCCTCGAGCGCCTGCCGGGCCGTGGCGATCGCCTGCGCGTCGCCCCCTGCCTCGGCCGCGGCGAGGTCCTGCTCCAGCCCCTGCACGGCACGCTCGAGCTGCTCGACCATCGACTGGGCGCGGGCGCTGACCTCGGGGTTGCTCTGCGTCCAGCGCCGGTCCTCCTGCTCTCGCACCGCCTGCTCGACCTTGCGCAGTCTGGCCTCGATGCGCTGGAGGTCGCTGCGCGGCACCTTGCCCGCGACCTCCCAGCGCTCCTGGATGGAGCGGAGCTCGCGCTTGGCCTTCTCGAGGTCGGTGACCGGCAGCAGCGCCTCGGCCTCGACCAGCAAGGCCTCCTTGACGACCAGGTTGTCGGCGAACTCGGCGTTCTCCGTGGCCACCAGCTCGTCCTTGGCGGCGAAGAAGGCGTCCTGGGCCTTCTTGAAGCGCGACCACAGCGCGTCGTCCTGGGAGCGCTGCGCGCGGCCGGCCTGGCGCCACTGCTGCATCAGGCGCTTGAACTCACCTGCCGTGGCTCCCCAGTCGGTGCTGGTGGCCAGGGCCTCGGCCTGGGCCACCAGCTGCTCCTTCACCCGCCTGGCCTCGGCCTGCTGCTCGTCCAGATGGGAGAACCACTGCTTGCGCTGACGGTCGAAGCCGGTGCGGGCGGCGCTGAACCGCTGCCACAGCGCGTGTTCGGTCTCCTTGTCCAGGCGTGGCCCGGAGCGCTGCATGGCCTTCCACCGGTCGAACAGGTCGCGCATGCGGGCGCTGGCAGCCTTCCACTGCATCCCCTCCGGGTCGGTGCCGGCGATGGTCTCCGCTTCGGTGACCAGCGCCTCGCGCTCCAGCGCAGCCTTGGCCTTGGCCTCGGCCCGGGCGAGGGTCTCCTGCTCCTGCTTGGCGGTGATGGCCGTCTCGATCTGGTCGACCTGGGCCCCCAGGGCGGCCAGGTCGCCGACGACGTGAGCCTCACCGATGTGCTCGCGCAGGTGCGCGAGCGCCTCCCGTGCCTCGTGGGCGCTCAGGTCGGTCTGGGTCAGCCGCTGCTGCAGCAGCGTGGCAGCGGCGGCGAGCTCGTCGTACTTGCGGGCGAAGTAGGCCAACGCCTCCTCCGGGGTCGACCCAGGGTAGGAGCCGACAGCCCGCTCCCCGTCCTCGGTGCGCACGAAGACCGTGCCGTCCTCGTCGACCCGGCCGAAGGCGAGCGCCTCGCTCGAGGGCCCGTCCGGCAGCTGCGGTGGGGTCACCGGGTGGACGGCCGCCTTGCGACCGGCGAGCTGGGCAGGGGAGGGCGGCCGGGGGACCGGCCGTCCCGGTGCAGACTCTTCACTCACGACGTTGACGCCTCTTCCTCGACCTCGACCTCGGTGATGCTGATGGGCTGCGCCGGTATGCCGTCCGCACCCCCACCATCCACGCCCGCGCGGGCGACATGGTCGATGATGTCCATTCCGCCCGTGACCCTACCGAAGATCGAGTAGCCACCCCCCTCCACGGGCAACATCGTGTCCTGGTGGACGATGAAGAACTGGCCGCCGTTGGAGTCGGGAGCCGCGGCCCGGGCCATCGCGACGGTCCCCCGCGGGTAGACCCCGTCCGCAGGGGCGTTCTCGATGCCGAACGTGTAGCCCGGGCCGCCGCGCCCGGTGCCGGTGGGGTCGCCGCACTGCAGGACGAAGATGCCACCGGTGGTCACCCGATGGCAGGGGCTGTTCTCCCAGTAGCCCTCGCGGGCCAGGAACCGGAACGAGGAGACGGTCTGCGGGGCCGCCGCGCCGTCGAGCTCGATCGTCACGGTGCCGCAGGTCGTCTCCAGGGTCGCGGTGAAGGTGCCCTGCGCGGCCGGGGTGGGAGCCTGGCCGGGGGGAAACGTGGGCACCTCGCCGGCCACCGGAGGGGGCTCGGTGCACTCCACCGGGCCCGCTGAGCTGGTGGCGACCGGTGTGGCGGCTGACCCCGCCCCTGCGTCGGGGTCGGTGGCGCCGCACGCTGCGAGCAGCACGAGGGCCGCGGCATACCAGGGCGCCAGCAGGTGGCGTCGGGGCAGCATCGGGGTCCTCCTGGGAAAACGGTTGCGGACGGGTCGGCGCTGCGAGTGTAGGCAGCGGTCCCGGCACCAGGGGTCACAGGGCGGTGACGGTTTGGACACGATCTGACTAGGCTCGCGGGGTGTTCCTCCAGAGCGTGACCGCAGCCGCCTTCGGCACCAACTGCTACGTCCTGGCGACGGGTCCGGGCGAGGACTGCCTCATCGTGGACCCAGGCGTCGGTGTCGAGACCCCGGTCGGGCAGATCCTGCGCGAGCACCGGCTGCGACCTGCCGCGGTGCTGCTCACCCATGGTCATCTGGACCACGTGTACGCCGTCACCCCCCTGTGTGCTCCCGGGGTCTCGGCGTGGATCCACCCGGACGACGAGTACCGCCTGGAGGACCCGCTGTCGCTGCTCGACCCGGCTCTGGTGGCGATGTTGGAGCAGCAGTTCGGGCAGCGGGCCCGCTGGCAGGAGCCGGAGGACGTGCGCCCCCTGGATCCGGGGACCACCCTGGACCTGGCCGGGATGCGGCTGCAGGTCTCACACGCCCCTGGTCACACCGAGGGGTCGGTGCTGCTGGCTGTGCAGGACGTGCCGGCTGGGGTGCCCGACGACCTGGACCGCACGGTGCTCACCGGCGACGTGCTGTTCGCCGGCTCCATCGGCCGCACCGACCTGCCCGGCGGTGACCACGGCGCGATGCTCCGCTCGCTGCGGGACGTGGTGCTGCCGCTGCCCGACAGCGCCCTGGTGCTCCCCGGGCACGGACCCGCCACCACGATGGCCCGCGAGCGTGTGGCCAACCCCTTCCTGACCGGGCTGGGGCCCCCGGGCGGGGGTGCCGCCCGCGGATAGACTCCCCGGGTGATCACGCCCCGCACCCCCTCAGGAGTCCTTGAGCTGCTCCCCCCGGAGCAGATCGCCTTCCAACGGATGCTCGACGCGATCCGGGCGGGCTATGAGCGGTTCGGGTTCCTGCCGGTCGAGACGCCGGTCTTCGAGGTGAGCGAGGTGCTGCTGACCAAGACCGGTGGGGAGACCGAGCGCCAGGTCTACTTCGTGCAGTCGACCGGGGCCCTGGAGAAGGCGGCGGCCGCTGACGACGCCGGCACGCCCGAGCTGGCCCTGCGGTTCGACCTCACCGTGCCCCTGGCGCGCTACGTCGCCGAGCACGAGCACCGGCTGACGTTCCCCTTCCGGCGCTACCAGATGCAGCGCGTCTACCGGGGGGAGCGGCCGCAGCGGGGCCGGTTCCGGGAGTTCTACCAGTGCGACGTCGACATCGTCGGCAAGGACGAGCTGAGCGTGCGCCACGACGCGGAGTGCCCGGCGGTCATCCACGCGATCTTCAGCGACCTCGCCATCGGCGACTTCACGATCCAGATCAACAACCGCCGCCTGATGCGCGGCCTCTTCGAGGACCTCGGCGTCGCCGACCCCGACCAGCAGGCCACGGTGCTGCGCGAGGTGGACAAGCTGGACAAGCGCGGCGTGGACCATGTCCGCCAGTCCCTCACCGGCCGGCTCGGGCTGTCCGCGGAGGCGGCCGGCCGGGTGCTCGACTTCGTGGCGGTGCGGTCCACCGGCCACGACGACGCGATGGCGCTGCTCGACCGGGTCGCGGCCCAGAGCGCGGGCAGCGCGTCGCTGGCGACCGGGGTCGCCGAGCTGCGCGAGGTGCTGACCCTGGTGCGCGCCATGGGGGTTCCCGAGAGCGACTACCGGCTCAACTTCTCGATCGCCCGGGGTCTGGACTACTACACCGGCACCGTCTACGAGACGACGCTCGACGACCACCCCGGCATCGGCTCCATCTGCTCCGGCGGTCGCTATGACGACCTGGCCGGTCACTACACCTCCTCGCGCCTGCCCGGTGTCGGCATCTCGATCGGGCTGTCCCGGCTCTTCTGGCAGCTGCGTGAGGCCGGGCTGGTCGACGTCGCCGAGAGCACCGTCCAGGTCCTGGTGCCACTGGTCGACGCCGAGCTGTTGCCGGAGGCCATGGCCCTGGCGACCACGCTGCGAGCCGGAGGCATCAACAGCGAGTCGGTCCTCGACGGCACCAAGCTGGGCAAGCAGCTGCGGTATGCCGACCGCGCCGGCATCCGGTTCGTGGCGCTGCTGGGGCGACAGGAGGTCGACGCCGGCACCGTGACGATCAAGGACCTGCGCAGGCAGGACCAGTTCGCCGTGCCCCGCGCCGACGTCGTGCGGGCGCTGCGGGTCGAGCTGGCACAGCCGCAGGTGCCGACCGGCGACTGAGACTCGTGGCTGTGCCGTGCCGGCGCGGCTAGGCTGGTCGGCACAGCAGCAGGGCCACGCCTGATGAGGGTCGGCCCGTTCGAGCGGAAGGTCCGTGCCATGGCTGATCCGAGCACCCTGTCGTCGTGGCCGGCGCTGCCGCTGGAGGAGTGGCGGCCGACCAAGGAGACGCTGCACCGCTACTGCCAGCTGGTGGGCAAGGTGCGCATGGAGCTGACACCGTTCGCCAACCACTGGTGGCACGTCACCCTGCGGGTCGGCACCCGTGGCCTGACCACCGGACCGATGCCGGTGGGTGAGGGCCGCACGGCGCAGATCACCCTTGACCTCCTGGACCACGTCGTCGATGTCAGTGACAGCGTGGGGGCGAGCAGGCAGTTCGCGCTGACCCACCCGTTGGCCTGTGCCGACTTCCACGACCAGCTGTTCGCGGCGCTCCAGGCGCTCGACATCGGGGTCGACATCGACCCGCGGCCCTACGACCTGGCCGGTGCGGCGTTGTCGGCGGACCGGGAGCACGACACCTACGACGCCGAGGCGGTGACCCGCTTCTGGCGGGTGCTCGCCTCCAGCGCCCTGGTGCTGGAGGAGTTCACCGGCTGGTTCAACGGCAAGCAGAGCCCCGTGCAGCTGTTCTGGCACTCCTTCGACCTCGCCCAGGCACGCTACTCCGGGCGGCGGGCCCCGGTGCGCTCCGGTGCCGGCACGGTCGAGGCGGAGGCCTACTCCCACGAGGTGATCGCCTTCGGCTTCTGGGCCGGTGACGACCGGGTGCCCTTCCCGGCGTACTACTCCTACACGGCACCCGCGCCGGTGGGGCTGACCTCCCACCCGCTGCCGCAGGGAGCCTCCTGGGACGCCTCCTCCGGCACCGCCGTCCTGCCCTACGACGCCGTGCGTGGCTCCGCCGACCCCCGGGCGACCCTGCTGGGCTTCCTGCAGGCCTCCTACCTGGCCGGGGGACGGGCCGCGGGTTGGGACCTGGCCCACCTCGCCACCCGCGCCGCCCCGGGTGAGGTCGCCGCGATGCCGTGATGCGGCCGGAGCCGTGTTAGCGTGCTATCACGTTGTGACACCAACGGTGAGAGGAGCACGGCGTGAAGCGCAGGGACACCCCGCACGGCACCGCAGCCGCGCTGGCACGCGTGCTGTCCCGCCTCGACGACGCGGCGGTCGTCGAGGACTTCCTGGTCGACCTGTGCACACCGGCGGAGCTGGAGGCGCTCGCGGACCGGTGGGCCGTGGTGCCGCTGCTGGCCGAAGGGGTGCCCTACCGCACCATCCACGACCGCACCGGAGTCAGCGTCACCACCATCGGCCGCGTTGCTCGCTGCCTCGACCACGGCACCGGTGGCTACCGCGCCGCCCTGGAGCGGCATACGGCTCCTGCCTGAGCCTGAAGGCTCCCCCGGTCTCCTCACCACCCTGATCACGGAAGGTCATGATGACCCCGCCTGCCCTGCCGCGCGAACGACTGCGCGTGGCCATCCAGAAGTCCGGCCGCCTCTCCGAGCCGGCCCGTGACCTGCTGGCCTCCTGTGGCCTCACCTGGCGGGAGAGCCGGGACAAGCTCTTCTGCTACGGCGAGTCCCTGCCTGTCGACCTGCTGCTGGTCCGGGACGACGACATCCCCGGGCTCATCGCCGACGGGGTCTGCGACCTCGGTGTCGTCGGCCGCAACGTCATGGTCGAGCACGAGCTGGCGCGCCAGAGCGGGGGGCACCAGCCCGCCCTGACCGAGATCCGCGAGCTGGGATGGGGGACCTGCCGGCTCGACATCGCCATCGGCGAGGACGAGGAGTGGACCGGGCCGGGCCAGCTGTCCGGCCTGCGCATCGCCACCTCCTACCCGCGCACCCTCGGCCGCTGGCTGGGTGAGCACGACGTCGACGCGACCGTCGTCACCCTGTCCGGCTCGGTCGAGATCGCGCCGCGGCTGGGGCAGGCCGACGTCGTGTGCGACCTCGTCTCCTCCGGGGGCACGCTCGCCGCCAACCAGCTCAAGCCCGTCGAGACGCTGCTGCACTCCGAGGCCGTCGTCGCCGGTCCGGCACAGCCGTTGGAGGACGCCCGCGGTGAGCTCGCCGACCTGCTGCTGCGCCGCATGGACGGCGCGCTGCGGCTGAAGGAGACCCGGCTGCTGATGCTCCGCGCACCGCGGGCCGAGCTGACCCAGGTGCTGACCAAGCTCCCGGAGGGCCACGAGCCCACCATCCTGCAGGTCGAGGGGCACGACGAGGTCAGCGTGCAGATGCTGTGCCACGCCGCCGTGTCCTGGACCCGGCTGGAGGACCTCAAACGGGCCGGTGCCCGTCAGCTCATGGTGCTGCCCGTGGAAGGGATGCTGGCATGAACATCCTTGCCTGGACCTCGTTGGACGAGGCCGACCGTGCCGAGGCCGTGCGGCGCGGCACCGCCGAGGCCGGTCCCGAGGTGACCGCGTCGGTCGCCACCATCCTGGAGCAGGTGCGCACCGGCGGTGACGCCGCACTGCGCGCGCTCACCGCCCGGTTCGACGGCGTCGAGGTCGAGGAGCTGTCGGTGACCGCGGCCCAGGTCGCGGCGGCGGTGGACCGGCTCGACCCGGCGCTGCTCGCAGCCATCCGTGAGGCGGCCGGACGCATCAGAGCCTTCCACGAGGCCGGGATGACCCGGGAGTATGCCGTGGAGACCGCCCCGGGGGTGGTGTGCGAGCGGGTGGTGCGCCCGATCCGCACGGTCGGCCTCTACGTGCCGGCAGGCTCGGCACCGTTGCCGTCCACGGCCCTGATGCTCGGCGTGCCGGCCCAGCTGGCCGGGTGCCCGGAGGTCGTCCTGGTCACCCCGCCGGGCAGGGACGGGCGGGCCGACGACGCCGTGCTTGCCGCCGCTGCCGAGTGCGGGATCACCCGGATCCACCTCGGCGGCGGCGCCCAGGCGGTGGCCGCGCTCGCCTACGGCACCGAGACGGTGCCCCGGTGCGACAAGATCTTCGGGCCGGGCAACGCGTGGGTGACCGAGGCCAAGCGTCAGGTCAGCGGAGCCGAGGGCGGCCCCGGCATCGACCTGCCGGCCGGACCCTCCGAGGTCGTCGTCATCGCCGACACCGGTGCCGACGCCGAGTTCGTCGCCGCTGACCTGCTCTCCCAGGCCGAGCACGGCCCGGACTCCCAGGTGCTGTTGCTCACCGACGACCCCGAGCTCGCGGCGGCGGTGGTCGCCCAGGTGGAGGAGCAGGTCGAGCAGCTGCCCCGGGCCGACATCGCCCGCAAGGCTCTGGCCGGCAGTCGGGTGATCCTCACCGACGACCTCGACCAGGCCTTCGAGATCAGCAACGACTACGGCCCCGAGCACCTCATCCTGGCGCTGCGCGAGCCGCGGGACTGGCTGGACCGGGTGCAGACCGCAGGGTCGGTGTTCCTCGGGGACTGGGCTCCCGAGACGCTCGGCGACTACTGCAGCGGCACCAACCACGTCCTGCCGACGGCCGGTGCCGCCCGTTGGACCGGTGGGGTCACCGTCGCCAGCTTCCAGATCGCCATGACGGTGCAGCACGTCACCGAGCAGGGTCTGGCCACCGTGGGCCCGTGCGCCGTCGAGCTGTCCGAGGCCGAGCAGCTGCACGCCCACCAGCGTGCCGTCACCCGCCGGCTGGCCCGGCTGGCACCGGCCCCGTGACGGGCGCCGGCTTCCCGCTCGCGCTGGTGCGCGAGGACCTGCGCGACTTCGCGGGATACTCCTCGGCCCGCACCAGCCACCACGGAGCGCCTGCCCGCATCTGGCTCAACGCCAACGAGGCGGCCTCGGCCAACACCGCCGACCCCGGGGGTCGTGCTCGGCGCTACCCGACGCCGCAGCCCCCGGAGCTCGTCTCGGCCCTGGCCGGCCTCTACGGCGCCGACCCGGCAGGCCTGGTGGTCGGCCGGGGCAGCGACGAGGCGATCGACCTGCTGGTCCGGGCGCTGTGCCGGCCCGGGGGGACGGGGTCGTCCTCAGCTCCCCGACCTTCGGGATGTATGCCGTCAGCGCGCGCCTGCATGGGGTGCCGGTGCACGACGTGCCGCAGCTCGACGAGGGCACCAGCTGGAGCACCGACCCGGCGCGGGTGGTCCAGACCGTGCGCGCCACCGGCGCACGGCTGGTCTTCCTCGCCTCGCCGGGCAACCCCACCGGTGCCGACCTGGACCCGCAGCTGGTGCTCGACCTGGTCGACACCCTGTCCGACCAGTGCGTCGTCGTGCTCGACGAGGCCTACCAGGAGTTCGGCCGCGCCCCGTCCCTGGTGCCCGCGGTGGCCGACCACCCGACGCTGGCGGTCCTGCGCACCCTGTCCAAGGCGCACGGGCTGGCCGGTGCCCGGGTGGGCACCGTGGTGACCGACCCGGGCCTGGCCGCGGTCCTGCGCCGGGTGCAGGCCCCTTACCCGCTGCCGGCCCCGGTCGTGGACCTGGCCCTGGCCGCGCTGTCCGAGACGGTGCTGCAGGAGACCCGGCGACGCGTCGCCGCGACCGTGCGGGAGCGGGCCCGGCTGGCGGCTGTCGTGGACCGGCACCCGCTGGTGCGGGCGGTCTATGCCAGCGAGGCCAACTTCGTGCTGGCCCGGTGCGTGGACACCCCCGCGGTCGACCAGGTCCTGGCCGATCTGGGAGTCCATGGGATCGTGGTGCGGGACATGCGGCACCTGCCGGGGCTGCAGGACGCCCTTCGCGTCACCGTGGGCACCCCGGCTGACCTCGACGAGGTCGCTGCCGCGCTGTCCGCCCGACCCGTCTCCACGACCGCCGACCGATGAGGAAACGATGAGTGCTGTCCCCCTGCCCGTGCTGTTCGTCGACCGTGACGGCACCCTGATCGAGGAGCCGGAGGACTTCCAGGTCGACAGCTACGCCAAGCTGCACCTGGTGCCTGGGGTGATCCCGGCCCTGCTGCGCCTGCGCGACGCCGGCTGGCAGTTCGTCATGGTGACCAACCAGGACGGACTGGGCACCGAGGCCTTCCCGCAGGAGGCCTTCGACGGCCCGCACCGCCTGCTGCTGGACATCCTGGCGAGCCAGGGGATCAGGTTCAAGGAGGTCGTGATCGACACCACCCTGGCGGCCGACCACGCACCCACCCGCAAGCCGGGCACCGCGCTGATGACCGAGCTGCTCAAGGACCGCAGCATCGACTGGCAGCGCAGCGTGATGGTCGGCGACCGGGAGACCGACCGTCAGTTCGCCGACAACCTCGGCATCCCGGCCTACCTGCTCTCCAGCAGGGCCGGTGAAGCCGGTGCCGACGCCGTGGACTGGGCTCAGGTCGCCCACGAGCTGGTCGACCGGCCGCGCACGGCCACGGTCGAGCGGGTCACCTCCGAGACCGCGATCCGGGTCGGGGTGGACCTGGACCAGCCCGGCCGCAGCCACATCGCGACCGGGGTCGGCTTCCTGGACCACATGCTCGACCAGCTCGCCAAGCACGGCGGCTTCTCGATGGACGTGGCCTGCGAGGGCGACCTGCACATCGACGAGCACCACAGTGTCGAGGACGTGGCGATCGCGGTCGGCCAGGCCATCCGCGAGGCGCTCGGGGACAAGCGGGGGATCGGCCGCTACGGCTTCACCGCCCCGATGGACGAGGCCCAGGCCACGGCCGCGATCGACCTGTCCGGCCGGCCCTACTTCGCGTTCGAGGCCGACTTCGACCGGGAGAAGGTGGGGGACCTTCCCACCGAGATGGTCGAGCACTTCTGGCGCTCCTTCACCGACGCGATGCGCTGCACGCTGCACCTGCGCATCAGCCAGGGCAACGCCCACCACCAGATCGAGGTCGGCTTCAAGGCCGTCGCGCGGGCGCTGCGCCAGGCGCTGGTCAGGGAGGGCACCGACCTGCCCAGCACCAAGGGTCTGCTGTGAGCGGCCCGACGGTCGCCCTGGTCGACTCCGGTGGCACCAACATCGGCTCGGTCAGCTATGCCCTCGAGCGCCTCGGCGCCCGGGCCGCGCTGACCTCCGACCCGGCGACCATCCTTGCTGCCGACCGGGTCGTCCTGCCCGGGGTCGGCGCGGCCGGTGCCGGGATGGCCCGGCTGCGGGACACCGGTCTGGTCGACGTGCTGCACCGCGTCGACCAGCCCCTGCTGGGAGTGTGCCTGGGGATGCAGCTGCTGTTCGAGTCCAGTGAGGAGGACGGGGGCGTGGAGTGCCTGGGGCTGCTGCCCGGCACCGTCGTGCACATCCCGGCCACCGCCGAGGCGCGTGTGCCGCACATGGGCTGGAACGCGCTGCAGGTGCTGCGGCCGGACCCGGTGCTCACCGGCATCGAGACCGGCGAACGGGCCTACTTCGTGCACAGCTACGCAGTGCCCGTGGGCCCGACGACCGTCGCGGCGACCCGGCACGGTGGTGACTGGAGTGCCGTGGTGCGCCAGGGTCACCGCTGGGGCGCCCAGTTCCACCCCGAGCGGTCCGCCGACGTCGGCGCCCGGCTGCTGCGAAACTTCCTCGCGGAGGTGTCCGATGACTGACTTCACCGTCTACCCGGCAATCGACGTCCTGGACGGACGCGTCGTGCGGCTGCACAAGGGCGACTACGGCAAGGAGACGCGCTACGCCGACAAGCCCGTCGCGGTGGCGCAGAGCTATGCCCGTGCCGGCGCGCGCTGGCTGCACCTGGTCGACCTCGACGCAGCACGGGCCGGCGGCTACACGCTCGCGCCGGTGCTCCAGGAGGTCGCCGACTCCACCGGGCTGCAGATCCAGACCGGGGGAGGGGTGCGCACCGCCGACGACGTGCAGCGCCTCCTCGACGCGGGCGCCACCCGGGTCGTCGTCGGCTCGGTCGCCGTCCAGGAGCCGCGCACCGTGCACGGGTGGCTGGAGCGGTTCGGCCCCGAGCACATCACGGTGGCCCTGGACACCCGCACCGACGACGACGGGGTGTGGGTGCTGCCGGTGTCCGGCTGGACATCGGTGGCCGAGCACGACCTGCCGACGATGCTGCACCGCTATGCCGACTCCGGGCTGGAGCACGTGCTGTGCACCGACATCGGCCGCGACGGCACGCTCGGCGGCCCCAACCTCAACCTCTACACCTTCCTCACCCGGTCCACGCCGGGGCTGAGGTTCCAGGCCTCCGGCGGGGCGCGCGACGCGGCCGACGTGCGCAGCGCCCGCAAGGTGGGGTGTGCCGGCATCGTCCTCGGCAAGGCCCTGCTCGAGGGCCGGCTCACCGTGGCCCAGGCAGTCCAGGAGGAGTGGGTATGACGCTCGCCCGCCGCATCATCCCCTGTCTCGACGTCCGTGAGGGCAGGGTCGTCAAGGGCACCCGGTTCCGTGACCACGTCGACATGGGTGACATCGTCGAGCTCGCCGGTCGCTACCGTGACGAGGGTGCCGACGAGCTGGTCTTCTACGACATCACCGCCAGCCCCGAGGGCAGGAGGGTCGACGTCGGCTGGGTGACCCGGGTCGCCCGGGAGATCGACATCCCGTTCTGCGTCGCCGGCGGCATCCGCTCGGTCGACGACGCCCGAGCCGTGCTGCACGCCGGCGCCGACAAGATCTCGGTGAACACCCCGGCCACGCAGCGGCCGGCGCTCGTCTCGGAGCTGGCCGCGGCCTTCGGCGTGCAGTGCGTGGTCGTCGGGGTCGACAGCCTGCGTGACGCGGACGGCCACTGGCGCATCCGCCAGCTCACCGGCAACCCGGAGGCTACGCGGGCCCTGAGCACCACCACCCTCGACTGGGTCCGCCAGGTGCAGGAGCTCGGGGCAGGCGAGATCGTGCTCAACTGCATGGGCAGCGACGGTGTCCGCGCCGGCTACGACGTCGAGCAGCTCGCGGCCGTCCGGGAGGTCTGCCACGTGCCGTTGATCGCCTCCGGCGGCGCCGGGGCCCTCGAGCACTTCGTCTCGGTGTTCCGGGAGGCCGACGTCGACGGCGCCCTGGCTGCCAGTGTCTTCCACTCCGGGGCCGTGCCGATCCCTGAGCTCAAGGAGCGGCTGGACGCCGAGGGCCTGGTGGTGCGGCGTACGGCGGGGGTGGGCTGGTGAGCGGCGCGGCCGGGACCAACCGGCCGAGCCTGCCCGACGGCCTCACCGTCGACGACCTCGCGTTCGACAAGCAGGGTGGCCTGGTGCCCGGGGTGGTCCAGGACGCCACGAGCGGCCAGGTCCTGATGCTCGGCTACCTGGACCGTGCTGCGGTCGCCACCACCCTCGCGACCGGTCTGGCGTCCTTCTACAGCCGCAGCAGGGGGACCTCCTGGACCAAGGGCGAGACCAGCGGCCACACCCTGCGGGTCGAGCGCATCGAGGTCGACTGCGACCGCGACACGCTGCTGCTGCACTGCACCCCGGCCGGCCCCACCTGCCACACCGGGTCGGTGAGCTGCTTCACCGACCGGCGCGCCGCAGCCGCGTCCTTCCTCCTCGACCTGGACGCCGTGGTGTCCCAGCGCCAGGCCGAGCAACCGGAGGGGTCCTACACCACCGCGCTGTTCCAGGCCGGCATCCGTCGCATCGCGCAGAAGGTCGGTGAGGAGGGCGTCGAGACCGCCCTGGCCGCGGTGGTCCAGGACGACGAGGCCCTGCTGGGGGAGTCGGCCGACCTGCTCTACCACCTGCTCGTGCTGCTGCGCAGCCGTGGCCTCGGCCTGGCCGAGGTCGAGTCAGTGCTGCGGGCGCGGCACGCCTGAGACGAGGCGGGGTCGCAGACCCATCCGGCGCAGCTCCAGCGCGGCCAGGCCTTGCACCACCTCGGGGTCCCCGGAGCGCCAGCCCGCCAGCGGGTCGGGGCCTACGGAGGTGACCCGACGGGCCGGCTGGTTGACCAGGGCCCGCAGCGCGAGCAGCTCCTGGAACTCCGGTCGCAGCCGCTCCTGCGCCAGGAGCCCGGCCCGCCGGGCATAGCGCACCCGCAGCAGCAGGTAGGACCCGGCCACGAAGACCACCGGCACGAGGGCGATGGCGACCGACACGAGGAGGGCGAGGTCGTCCACCGACTCCTGGAGCCTGTCCCCGGCAGCGACCAGGTCGACACCGACGCCGGCAGCGCCGGCGAAGGGGTCGCTCAGCCGGTCGCCGACGAGCGGCACGTCGACGATGGCCTCGGCCACCGCGCCCATCCGCTCCTCCAGCGAGCCGCCGGCGGCTCGCAGCGGGGCGGCCGGGGCGGCCAGCGTGCTGACCGCGTCGTGCGCGGCCCGACCGACCAGGACCCACAGCACCACCCACACCACGGCGAGCACGTCGCCGGCGATCTGGCGGGTCCGGCGGCGGCGCGTTTCGGCATACCAGAGCATGGGCCCATCATGACCGACAATGCAGGGGTGCCCGAGCCCGCCACGACCACGGTCCGCAGCCCGCTGCGGCGCGCCGTTGACGAGTGGCTGGACCACCTGCGGGTGGAGCGCGGGTCATCCCAGCACACCCTCGCCGCCTACCGGCGAGACCTCGGACGCTACCTGTCGTTCCTGTCCGCGCAGGGGGTGCAGCGCCCGGAGCAGGTCCAGGAGGCGCACGTCACCGGCTTCCTCGGGGCGCTGCGGGCCGGTGACCCCGACCACCCGCCGCTGGCCGCGACGTCGGCGGCTCGCGCTGTCGTCGCCGTGCGTGGGCTGCACCGCTTCCTGGCTCTGGAGCAGGAGGTGACCCACGACCCGGCCCGGGCCGTGACGCCACCCGCGCCGCCGCGTCGGCTGCCCAAGGCCCTGCGCGTCGACCAGGTCGAGCGCCTGCTCGCCGCCGCCTCGGTGGGGGACACGGCGGCCGCGTTGCGTGACCGCGCCCTGCTGGAGCTGCTCTACGGCAGCGGTGCCCGGGTCAGCGAGGCGATCGCGCTCGACCTCGACGACCTCCCCCCGACCGGTGAGGACCCGGTGGTCCGGCTCTTCGGCAAGGGCCGCAAGGAGCGCATCGTGCCGCTGGGCCGGTATGCGGTGCAGGCCCTGGACGCGTGGCTGGTCCGGGGACGACCCGTCATGGCCGGGCGAGGTGCCGGCGGCCCTGCCCTCTTCCTCAACCAGCGCGGAGGTCGGCTGAGCCGGCAGAGCGCCTGGACCGCCATCCGGACGGCCGCCGACCGGGCCGGGCTGGCCGAGGCCGTCAGCCCGCACACCCTGCGGCACTCCTTCGCCACCCACCTGCTCGACGGCGGTGCCGACATCCGGGTCGTGCAGGAGCTGCTGGGGCACTCCTCGGTGACGACCACGCAGATCTACACCCACGTGTCCACCGAACGGCTGCGCGAGGTCTACGCCCAGTCACACCCGCGGGCGAGGTAGTCCGTGCCAGACTGTGCGGCTAGGGTCGGACCGATCGGCGGGAGGCCGACACCCAGGCAGAGCGAGGGCTGAGACAGACGTGACATCCGAGGCGACGACCGAGCAGGTCACCACACGGGCTGAGTACGACCGGCTGCCCGGCACCGAGGCCGCCGGTTCGGGACAGAACGGCCCCACCGGTCGACCCCTGCCCGACTTCGGCGTCCCCGCGACGCTGGAGTCCCACGGCCCCGCCCGGGTCATCGCGATGTGCAACCAGAAGGGCGGCGTCGGCAAGACGACGACCACCATCAACCTGGGCGCGGCCCTGGCCGAGTACGGCCGGCGCGTGCTCCTGGTCGACTTCGACCCGCAGGGGGCGTTGTCCGTCGGGCTCGGCATCCGCACCCATGAGCTGGACGTCACGATCTACAACCTGCTGATGGAGCGCGGTCACGACATCCGCGACATCATCCAGCCGACCCGGGTCACCGACCTCGACCTGATCCCGGCCAACATCGACCTGTCGGCGGCCGAGGTGCAGCTCGTGGGGGAGGTGGCCCGCGAGCAGGTGCTGACCCGGGTGCTGCGCCCGGTGCTGGACGACTACGACGTCATCCTCATCGACTGCCAGCCCTCGCTCGGGCTGCTCACGGTCAACGCGCTCACGGCCGCGCACGGCGTGATCATCCCGCTGGAGTGCGAGTTCTTCGCGATGCGCGGGGTTGCCCTGCTGATCGAGACGATCGAGAAGATCACCGACCGGCTCAACCCCCGGCTACAGATGGACGGCATCCTGGCCACGATGTACGACGGCCGGACCCTGCACTCCCGGGAGGTGGTGCGCAGCGTCGTCGACCACTTCCAGGACGACGTCTTCCACACCGTCATCAGCCGCACGGTGAAGTTCCCCGACGCCACCCTCGCCGCCGAGCCGATCACCTCCTACGCCAGCACGCACAGCGGGGCGGAGGCCTACCGGCAGCTGGCCCGCGAGCTCATCGCCCGCGGCGGCGCACCCTGACGACAGCGCCAGGAGCGGCGTCTCCCCCGCCGCGCAGGTGCCCGGCGGGGTGCTGACCCGGCGTGCCGGGGCTCCCTTCGAGGTGCATCTCGACGTGTTCTCCGGTCCGTTCGACCTGCTGCTCGGCCTGATCGCCAAGCACCGCCTGGACGTCACCGAGATCGCGCTGGCGCAGGTCACCGACGAGTTCGTCGCCTATCTGCGCCAGGCCCAGCACGCACCGGAGAGCTGGGACCTGTCGCAGGCCTCGGAGTTCGTGCTGATCGCGGCGACGCTGCTGGACCTGAAGGCGTCCCGGCTGCTGCCGCACGCTCGGGAGGACGACGAGGAGGACCTGGCCCTCATCGAGGCCCGGGACCTGTTGTTCGCCCGGCTGCTGCAGTACCGCGCCTTCAAGCAGGTGGCGGCGGCGTTCCAGGAGCGGATGGACGCGACCGGGCGGATCTGGCCGCGCGACGTCGGTGTGGAGGACCGGTTCGCCCGGCTGCTGCCCGAGCTGGTGCTCACCGTGACCCCCGACCAGCTGGCGATGATCGCCGGCCGGGCCATGATCCCCAAGCCACCGCCCACCGTGGGCGTCACCCATCTGCACGCCCCGACGGTGTCGGTGCGAGAGCAGGCCCAGGTCGTCATCGCCCGGCTGCAGTCAGGCGGTGGCTGCACGTTCCGTGAGCTGGTCGCCGACGCCGAGACGACGATGGTGATCGTGGCCCGCTTCCTGGCGCTGCTCGAGCTGTTCCGCGAGGCCGTGGTCACCCTCGACCAGGACGAGGCGCTGGCCGAGCTGACCGTGCGGTGGGTCGGCCCCCAGGACGGCGGCCCGGCCCCGGACGAGGCCGGGATCGGTGCGGAGTTCGACGAGGAGGACGAGGTATGACGGACGCGAGCCCACCGGAGCAGGTCGCCTTCGACATCGACGACGTCCCCGGCGGTGCCCGCTCGGCCATCGAGGCCGTGCTCATGGTGGTCGACGAGCCGGTGACCGAGCAGACACTGGCCTCGGCGCTGGAGCTGCCGGTGCAGGACGTGCAGGTCGCGCTGGCCGACCTGTCCGCCGACTACGACGGCGGCGAGCGCGGGTTCATGCTGCGACGATTCGCGGGGGGCTGGCGCATCTACACCCGCCCGGAATATGCACCGGTCATCGAGACGCTTCCTCCTTGCCGGGCAGCAGTCACGGCTGACGCAGGCCTCCCTGGAGACCCTGGCGGTGATCGCCTACCGGCAGCCCGTCTCGCGGGCGCGGATCAGTGCCGTGCGCGGCGTCAACGTGGACGGTGTCGTGCGCACCCTGGTGGCACGCGGCCTGGTGCAGGAGACCGGCCGCGAGGGCGGCGGAGACAGCGGGGCCGTGCTCTACGGCACCACCGACCTACTTCCTGCAACGGATGGGCCTGGAGAGCCTGGACGAGCTGCCCGCCCTGGCGCCCTATCTGCCCGTCGGCGGAGGTGCTCGACGACCTTGCAGCGGAAGGACTGGCATGACCCAGCGACGGACCCGCCGGCGCAACCAGGGCAACGCGGCACCGCGGGGCCGGGCGGCCCGGCGGCCGCCCGCCGGCGGCCCGGCGCACCACCGGCCGCCCCCGACCCTCCACAGGCGGCGGCGGCACGCCTCCCGGCGGCGGCCAGACGCCGGGGGCAACGGCCCACCCCCCGGTCGCCGACCCGGTCGACGTCCACGACCCCGACGGCGTGCGTCTGCAGAAGCTGCTGGCCGGCGCCGGCTTCGGCAGCCGCCGCGCCTGCGAGCGCCTGATCGAGGCCGGCCGCGTCGAGGTCGACGGTCACCGGGTGACTGAGCTCGGTGTGCGCGTCGACCCGGCGCGCCAGGTCATCCACGTCGACGGCACCCGCGTGGTGCTGGACGAGACCAAGGTCTACCTGGCCTTCAACAAGCCGCTCGGGGTCGTCTCGACCATGAGCGACGACCTGGGTCGGCCGTCGCTGGCCGACTACGTGGGCCACCGCAACGAGCGGCTCTTCCACGTCGGGCGTCTGGACGCCGACACCGAGGGCCTGCTGCTGCTCACCAATGACGGCGACCTGGCCCACCGGCTCCAGCACCCCGCCTACGGTGTCGCGAAGACCTACATCGCCCAGGTGGAGGCCCACGGGTCGGTGGCCCACGACGTCGGCAAGCGGCTCCGCGAGGGCATCCCCCTGGAGGACGGGGTCGTGAAGGTCGACAGCTTCAAGCTGGTGGACTCCCTGCCCGGCAAGGCCATCGTCGAGCTCGTGCTGCACGAGGGCCGCAAGCACGTCGTCCGCCGGCTCCTCGACGCGGTGGGCTACCCGGTCGTCGCGCTGGCCCGCACCCAGGTCGGCCCGGTGCGGCTGGGGGAGCTGCGGCCCGGCCGCACCCGGGCGCTCACCCGGGAGGAGGTCGGCGGCCTGCACCACGCCGCGGGGCTCTGAGGCACACCGGCCACCGTTAGGCTGGGTCGGTGCGCAGCTCTCCGGTGACCATCGCGATCGACGGCCCCAGCGGCTCGGGCAAGTCCAGCGTCTCGCGGGCCGTGGCTCGTGAGCTGAGCCTGGACTACCTCGACACCGGGGCGATGTACCGCGCGCTCACCTGGTGGTGCCTGCAGCGGGGCATCGACCTGGGCGACCCCGGCGCCGTCGCCACCGCCAGCACCCGGCTGACGCTGGAGATCGGCACCGACCCGGAGCGCCCGGGCATCGCCGTCGAGGGCACTGACGTCGCGCAGGCCATCCGGGACCCGCTCATCAGTGCGCACGTCTCCAAGATCGCCACCAACCTGGCGGTGCGTGCCGACATGCGGGACCGGCAGCGACGGCTGATCGCGGCATCCCGGGAGCTCGGTCATGGCATCGTCGTCGAGGGCCGCGACATCACCACGGTGGTGGCCCCGGAGGCCGAGCACCGCATCCTGCTCAGCGCCTCGGAGGAGGCGCGGCTGGCCCGGCGCTCCCAGGAGCTGCACGACAGCTCCGTGGCCCAGTCCGCGGACGCGGTGCGCGACCAGGTGCTCCGCCGCGACCGCGACGACGCGACGGTGTCGGCCTTCTTCGAGCCGGCCGAGGGTGTCGTCGGCATCGACACCTCGCACCTCACATTCACCCAGTCGGTGGCCGCCGTGCTCTCCCTCGTGCGAGGGGCACCGACCACCCAGGACCATCCGACACCGATCACCGAAGGACTGTCATGAGCCTGCCCCAGGACACCGCCGAGAAGTTCACGGCCTACGCCCATCCCGAGCGACTCGTCTCCACCGACTGGCTCGCCGAGCACCTCGGTGCCGACGGGCTCGTGGTGCTGGAGTCCGACGAGGACGTCCTGCTCTACGAGACCGGCCACATCCCCGGCTCCCTCAAGCTCGACTGGCACACCGACCTCAACGACCCGCTGACCCGTGACTACGTCGACGGCGCCCGGTTCGCCGAGGTGATGGGGGAGCGGGGCATCTCCCGGGAGAGCACCGTCGTCATCTATGGCGACAAGAACAACTGGTGGGCGGCCTACGCCCTGTGGGTGATGACGCTGTTCGGCCACCCCGACGTGCGGCTGCTCGACGGTGGCCGCTCTGCCTGGGTCGCCGAGGGTCGGGAGATGACCACCGACCTGCCCACGGTGACGCCCGCGACCTACCCCGTCGTGGAGCGCGACGACCGCTCGGTCCGTGCCTTCCAGGACGACGTCCTGGCTCACCTCGGCCGGCCGCTCGTCGACGTGCGCTCGCCCGGTGAGTTCTCCGGCGAGCTGCTGCACATGCCCGACTACCCCCAGGAGGGCGCGATGCGCGGCGGGCACATCCCCGGTGCGAAGTCGGTGCCCTGGGCCCGCGCGGCCAACGACGACGGCACCTTCAAGTCGCGTGCCGAGCTCGAGGCGATCTACCAGGAGGAGCAGGGGCTGTCCCCGCAGGACGACGTCGTCGCCTACTGCCGCATCGGCGAGCGCAGCTCGCACACCTGGTTCGTGCTCACCCACCTGCTCGGGTTCGACGCGGTGCGCAACTACGACGGGTCCTGGACGGAGTGGGGCAACTCCGTGCGGGTTCCCGTGGAGCGCTGATGAGCGAGGCGACCGTGCTGCCTGCCGCGATGACCGAGCTCGCGGAGGACTTCCATGCCGTCAGCCAGCGGGAGCGGCTCCAGCTGCTGCTGGAGCTGAGCCAGGAGCTGCCGGCCCTGCCGGAGCGGTATGCCGGGCAGCTGGACAAGATGGAACGCGTCGACGAGTGCCAGTCGCCCGTGTTCCTGGTGGTGGAGGTCGACCAGGACACCGAGCGCACCGTGCACCTCTTCTTCGACGCCCCGGCCGAGGCACCGACCACCAAGGGCTTCGCCGGCATCCTGCGCGAGTCCCTGGACGGCCTGCCGGCCGCCGAGGTGCTCGGGGTGCCCGACGACGCCCCCTACCGCTTCGGTCTGGCCGAGGCCGTGTCTCCGCTGCGCATGCGGGGGATGGTCGGCATGCTGAGCCGGATCAAGCGACAGGTGCGGCTGCGCACCGAGACACCCGCTGCGGGAGCAGCCGGACAGGAGCACGGATGAGCGACCAGCGCACGACCGACCCGATCGGACACGGGCGAGGAGCACCTCGAGACCGCCCTGCGCGCCGGCCTGAGCGACTTCGAGCTGAGCGAGGAGGACCTCGCCCTGGTCGAAGGCGACGCCGCTGCCCTGGAGCGCGCCTCGCGCGAGGTCGCTCGGCCCGTGGTGGCCGTCGTCGGCCGTCCCAACGTCGGCAAGTCCACGTTCGTCAACCGGGTGCTGGGCCGGCGCGAGGCCGTCGTGGAGGACGTGCCCGGGGTGACCCGTGACCGGGTGTCCTACGACGCCGAGTGGTCCGGCCGGGAGTTCACCCTCGTCGACACCGGCGGCTGGGAGGTCGACGCCACCGGCATCCACCTGCGCGTCGCCGAGCAGGCCGAGGTGGCCGTCGAGCTGGCCGACGCGGTGATGTTCATCGTCGACGCCACGGTGGGGGCCACGGACACCGACGAGGCCGTCGTGCGGCTGCTGCGCCGCTCCGGCAAGCCGGTGGTCCTGGTCGCCAACAAGGTCGACGACCAGCGGGTCGAGGCCGACGCGGCGATGCTGTGGTCGCTCGGGCTGGGCCAGCCTTACCCCGTCTCGGCGCTGCACGGGCGGGGCAGCGGCGACGTGCTCGACGCCCTCCTGGACGTGCTGCCCAGCGAGTCGGCGGTCGCCGAGGCCTACCCCCCGGGAGGCCCACGGCGGGTGGCCCTGGTCGGCAGGCCCAACGTCGGCAAGTCCAGCCTGCTCAACCGCCTCGCCGGCACCGAGCGCGTGGTCGTCGACCCGGTGGCGGGCACCACCCGTGACCCCGTCGACGAGATGATCGAGCTGGGCGGCAAGACCTGGCGCTTCGTCGACACGGCCGGCATCCGGCGCCGCGTGCACCTCACCCGGGGGGCTGACTTCTACGCCTCGCTGCGCACCCAGACCGCACTGGAGAAGGCCGAGGTCGCCGTCGTCCTGATCGACGTCTCCGAGCCCATCGCCGAGCAGGACATCCGCGTCATCCAGCAGGTCGTCGACTCCGGCCGTGCGCTGGTGGTCGCCTACAACAAGTGGGACACGCTGGACGAGGAGCGGCACCACTACCTGGAGCGGGAGATCGAGCGCGAGCTGGTGCAGATCACCTGGGCCCCGCGGGTCAACATCTCGGCCTCCACCGGTCGGCACGTGGCCAAGCTCGTCCCCGCCCTGGAGCAGGCGCTGGAGTCGTGGGACACGCGCATCCCCACCGCCAAGATCAACGCCTTCTTCGGCGACGTCGTGGCGGCGCACCCCCACCCGGTGCGCTCCGGCAAGCAGCCGCGGATCCTCTTCGCGACCCAGGCCGACACCCGTCCACCGAAGTTCGTGATCTTCGCCAGCGGCTTCATCGAGGCCGGCTACCGGCGCTTCCTGGAGCGGCGGATCCGCGAGGAGTTCGGGTTCGTCGGGACCCCTGTCGAGATCTCGGTGCGGGTGCGCGAGAAGCGTCGGCGCTGACCTCGCCTCGCCCCACTGACCGGATTCGGTCGCCGGTGGGCGATGGGATATGGTTCTCATCGCTCCTCAGGGAGCCTCGGGCTGTGGCGCAGCTTGGTAGCGCACTTGACTGGGGGTCAAGGGGTCGCAGGTTCAAATCCTGTCAGCCCGACCGAGTGAGGGTAGGGGTAGAGGCGGTCTCGGCATGGTCTGCCGAGACCGCCTCTGCTGCGTCCAGGGACGGCTCAGATTGGGCGCTCCCCGGTCTGGTCCCACTCGCGCGGCGTGAGGTCGGGGCGCCGGTTCTCATAGTCGCTGTTGAGCAGTGGTGAGGAGATCATCAGGTCCGCCGAGGCGATGTTGCAGGCCATCGGCACGTTCCACACCGTCCCGATGCGCAGGAGGGCCTTGACGTCGGGGTCGTGCGGCTGTGCCTCCAGGGGGTCCCAGAAGAAGACCAGCATGGTGATGCCGCCCTCGGCGATCCGGGCCCCGATCTGCTGGTCGCCACCGACCGGGCCGGACATGAAGCGGTGCACCGGCAGGCCGAGCTCGTACTCGAGCATGGTGCCGGTGGTGCCGGTGGCATAGAGGACGTGCTGCGACAGGGTCTGGCGGTTGTGCGCCGCCCAGCGCAGCAGCTCGACCTTCATGTTGTCGTGGGCGACCAGGGCGATGTGCCGGGGTCGGGGGATGGTGGTCATGGCGCCTCCGTGACGGGGCAGCAGGGACAGTCGTCGGGTCGACAGCTTCTTCGGTGCAGTGTCGACGCTCCCAGCATGACGGTCCGCGGCCCGCCGACCCAACGTTGGTGAACAAGATCACGGCTGCCGTGCCCGCGCTGAGCACGGGTGACCCGGTTCCGGTGCCGCCGCTTAGGCTGTACGCGTGGACGGTCAGCAGGGGAACGGGGGCGGGGCGGGGAGTGCTGCCCGCACCCCTCAGGTCATGCCCCGCAAGCACCAGTGGCTGACTCTGCCCAACCTCCTGTCGGGCCTGCGGCTGGTCGGCGTGCCGCTGTTCCTCTGGTTGATCCTCACCGAGCAGGACGGGTGGGCCATCCTGCTGCTGGTGGTCTCCGGCGTCACCGACTACCTGGACGGCAAGATCGCACGGCACTACGGGCTCGTGTCCAAGGTGGGGCAGTACCTGGACCCGATCGCCGACCGTCTCTATATCGCGACGACCCTGTTGGGCCTGGCCTGGCGCGACATCATCCCGTGGTGGCTCGTGCTCATCCTGGTGGCCCGGGACGCCTTCATCGCCGGGATGTACCCCGTGGCACGGTCCTACCGACTCCCGGTCCCACCGGTGCACTTCGTGGGCAAGGCGGCGACCTTCAACCTGCTCTATGCCTTCCCCCTGCTGCTGCTGGGAGCCCAGGACTCCCTCGTCGGCCAGGTCGCCCAGCCGGTGGGGTGGGCCTTCGTCTGGTGGGGCACCGGGCTCTACCTGCTCGGGGCCGTGCTGTATGCCGTGCAGGTCACCGACATGGTGCGCCAGCGCCGCCGGCAGTGGGGGGCGGTGGCCCCATGAGGTGGCCCCCGGCCTCGAAGGTGCCACCGGACAGCGACCCGGCAGCCTCGATGCGCCTGCTCCAGGAGGTCCTGGACCGGCCCCTCGACCCGGGCTACCAGTCGGCGGCGACCCAGCGACGACGGGAGGGGCTGCCCGCGTCCACCGGCCGGCACAGCCCGCTCATGGTGGTGACCACGCTGGCGATCGGCTTCGTGCTCAGCGTCTCGGCGGTCACCCTGCGCACTCCTGACCCACAGGACGCCGCGGCGCGAGCCGAGCTAGTCGAGCGCATCGAGGGGGTCAACGCCCAGGGTGACGCGCTGGCCGCGCAGATCGACGCGCTCCGCGGCGAGATCGCGGGCCTGGAACAGCAGACGCTGGAGGAAGCCCCGGTCGACCGGTCCGAGGAGATCCGGGATGCGGGCGCCCTCGTGGGGGCGACCCCGCTGGAAGGGGAGGGCGTGGTCGTGGTGCTCGACGACGCTCCTCGTGAGGTGGCCTCGGAGGACGGCCCGACCGACCGGGTGCTGGCTCGCGACCTGCAGGCGGTGGTCAACGGGCTGTGGTCGGTGGGCGCCGAGGCCGTGGCCGTCAACGAGCAGCGGCTGACCTCGACGTCGTCCATCCGCTTCGCCGGCGAGGCCATCGTGGTGGACTTCCGCGGGCTGACCCGGCCCTACACGGTGCGGGCGATCGGTGACCCGGCAGCCCTGGCGGCCGAGCTCGACGGGGGGTCGACCGGCGCGTACCTCGACGAGCTGGGGCGTGAGTACGGCATCATCGTGGACACGACCGTGACCGACGACATCACCGTCCCGGCGGCGGAGCGGCTCACCACGCGAGTGGCGACCGTGCTGCCGGCGGACGGCAACACCGAGGAGAACCCGTGATCCCCGTCCTGGGCCTGGTCGTCGGCGTGGTGCTCGGGCTGCTGCTGCAGCCTGAGGTGCCGGGCTGGCTGGAGCCCTACCTGCCGATCGCGGTGATCGCGGCTCTCGACGCGGTGTTCGGCGGTGTCCGTGCCTCTCTCGAGGGCATCTTCAACGACCGCGTCTTCGTCATCTCCATCCTGTCCAACGTGCTCGTCGCGGGGCTCATCGTGTTCCTGGGCAACCAGCTGGGCGTGGGCACCCAGCTGTCCACCGGTGTCGTCGTGGTGCTGGGCCTGCGCATCTTCTCCAACGTCGCCGCCATCCGTCGACACCTGCTGGGGGCCTGACCCGTGGCCGACCAGGAGCACCCGGAGCCGGAACCGGTGACCTCGGCAGACGCGCCCGCCTCGAGCCACGCGGTGGGGGACCCCGCCGACCCCGTCTCGGCCCGCCCTCAGGTCACCCGCCGCACCGCCTGGCGGCGGCTCAGCACGATCAGCCGGCCGCGCATGAGCCGGGGCAACGCGGTGGCGGCGTTGCTCACGCTGGTGCTGGGCCTGGCGCTGGTCGCCCAGGTGCGCAGCACCCAGACGGCCGACCTGGAGAGCCTGCGGGAGAGCGACCTGGTGGCGCTCCTCGACGACGTCACAGCCCGGGCCGACCAGCTTGAGGACGAGGTGCGCACGCTGGAGCAGGACCGCAGCCGGCTCGAGGGCAGCGGGGGTGACGCCGCGGCCGCCCAGGCGGCGCAGAGCCGCCTGGAGAGCTACCAGATCCTGGCCGGCACCGTGCCGGTCTCGGGGCCGGGCATCGCGGTGCGCATCACCGACCCCGACGGAGCGCTGTCCACCACGATGATGATCGACCTCATCCAGGAGCTGCGTGACGCCGGGTCCGAGGCGATCCAGATCGGTCCGGCGCGGGTCGTGGCGAGCACCTGGATCGGGGTCGAGGACGGAGTCCTGACGGTCGACGGTCAGCCGGTGGCTGCCCCCTACCGTGTCGTCGCCATCGGCGAGGCGCACACCCTGGCCGGAGCCCTGGCCATCCCGGGAGGCTTCAACGACAGTGTCCGCCGGGTCGGTGGCACGGTGGAGGTCACCGAAGGCGCCGAGCTGACGATCGACGCCGTCCACGAGCCCGCAACGCCCGAGCATGCCCGCCCGGTGCCCCCCGTCGAGGGGCGCTAGTCTCGGTCCCACCCACCCGTTGTGGGCCACCGAGCCCGGCCCACCCTTCCAGAAGGAGCACGATGAGCGAGCTGGAGTATCCCTCGGACCTGCGCTACACGAGTGACCACGAGTGGGTGCGCGAGCAGGACGGTGGCATCGTCAGGGTGGGCATCACCTCCTACGCACAGGACGCACTGGGCGACGTCGTCTACGTCAGCCTGCCCGCGGTCGGTGACACCGTGACGGCGGGCGACACCTGCGGGGAGGTGGAGTCGACCAAGTCCGTCAGCGACCTCTACGCGCCGCTGGACGGAGAGATCACCGCGGTCAACGAGCAGCTCGACTCCACCCCCGAGCTCATCAACAGCGACAGCTACGGCGAGGGCTGGATGTTCGAGATGCGGGTGCCCAGCGACGCCGTGCTCGGTGACCTGCTCGACGTCGAGGCCTACCAGGAGCACGTGTCCTGACGGTCCGTCACCCCCCTGCACTAGAGTGGGAACGACCCTCAGGACGAAGCCTTTCCGGTGTCGAGGACGTCACCGGACGACCAGGAAGCAGGTGTGTCAGTGAGTGAGCGGGAACGCGAGCACCACGGCTTACGGCACCGACCCCACCACGGCGCGGATCCCGCACGGTGTCGACCTTCCCGCGACGGAGTACTCCTTCGACGAGGAGGCACCGCGGCTCTCCTCGGACGACCAGCGCACGGTCGACGCCCTCCGTGCCGGCACCGCCCTGCTCATCGTGCTCCGCGGCCCCAACACCGGGGCCCGCTTCCTGCTCGACAGTGACGAGGTCAGCTCCGGCCGCCACCCCGAGAGCGACATCTTCCTCGACGACGTGACGGTCTCGCGCCGCCACGCGGTGTTCGTCAAGCGCGACGACACGTATGCGGTGCGCGACGTGGGATCGCTGAACGGCACCTACGTCAACCGCCACCGCATCGACGAGGCCGAGCTCGAAGCCGGCGACGAGGTGCAGATCGGCAAGTTCCGCCTGGTGTACTACCGCGGACGGCAGTGACCGGGTCAGCAGCAGCCGCGGCGGTCTCGTCCGGTGGCGCCTCCATCGGGCGCGTCCTGCAGATGTTGCAGCCCGACTTCCCCGACCTCACGGTCTCCAAGATCCGCTTCCTGGAGTCCGAAGGCCTGCTGCGCCCGCGGCGTCGCGAGAGCGGCTACCGCACCTTCACCGAGGAGGACGTCGACCGGCTGCGCTTCGTGCTCACCGCACAGCGTGACCGGTTCTGGCCGTTGCGGGTCATCAAGGACGTGCTCGACCGGCTCGACCGTGGCCTGCCCGTGCCCGAGCTCGACGAAGGGGCGACGCCGGAGCCTGCCGAGGCTCCGCCGCCGGCCACGACCGAGGCGGAGGCCGCCCCGGCGGTGAGCCCGAGCTCGCTGCGCCGGCGCCGGATCGTGCGGATGAAGCCCGCTGAGCTGCGGGAGACGACGGGTCTGGACATGCCGACCTACAGCGCGCTGACCCAGTTCGGGCTGCTCCGGCTCGACTCCACCGGCCGGCACAGTGCCGAGGACATCGACGTCGCGCGGGAGGCCGCGGCGCTGGCGGCCTACGGCATCGAAGCTCGTCATCTCCGGCTGTTCCGGGTCGCCGCGGACCGTGAGATCGGGCTGGCCGAGCAGGTCCTCGAGCCGCTGCGCCGACGCCGTGCGCGCGGCGCAGCCGGGGAGGATCCCGAGGAGGCCCAGGCCGACATCCTGTCGCACAGCCTGGCTCTGCACATCGCTCTCGTGCGTGCCGGCCTGGCGCAGCCGCAGTAGCGCCGACCTGGCCCGGCGCGGTGACGGGTGCGGGGGTACGGTAAGTGTGTGAAGGAACTCGACGTGCTAGGTGTCCGGGTCGAGATGCCGACCAACTCTCCGATCGTGCTGCTCCGGGAGCGGCACGGTCAGCGTTACCTGCCGATCTGGATCGGGGCCCCGGAGGCCACTGCCATCGCCTACGCGCAGCAGGGTGTCGAGCCACCGCGTCCGCTGACCCACGACCTGATGGTCACGGTGATCTCCCAGCTCGGACACCAGCTGGAGCAGGTCCGGATCACCAGCATGGAGGACGGCATCTTCTATGCCAGCCTGGTCTTCGACGGCGGGGCCCGGATCATCGAGTCGCGACCCTCGGACGCCATCGCCCTTGCGCTGCGGGCCGCCACCCCGATCCTGGCCGAGGAGTCGCTTCTCGACCTCGCCGGCATCACCATGGCCATCGAGGACGAGGACGAGGTCGAGCGCTTCCGTGAGTTCCTCGACCAGGTCTCCGCCGAGGACTTCGAGGGAGCTGCCGAGGAAGAGGGCGACGACGATGAGGACACCCCACCCGCTCAGGGCTGAGGACGATCCCGGCGCGTCGGTCATTGACCGGTGCCACCCCGCGGCCTACCGTCAAGGGGAGACAGCGTCCCGTCGGGACGAGCACGCGGCGACGTGGGCGCAGTGTGATGACGGACAGTGACCAGGAGGGTGCCGTGGGTGCGGGAGCGCAGTTGCCCGGTCATGACGAGGCCCACCGCAGCCCTTCCCAGGGGATGCTGTTCACCCAGGACGTGCCCGGCCTCGAGGAGGGCGTCGGCTATCGCGGGCCGACCGCGTGTGGTGCCGCCGGGGTGACCTACCGCCAGCTGGACTACTGGGCCCGCACCGGCCTGGTGGAGCCCAGCGTGCGCAACCCCAGTGGCTCGGGCACCCAGCGGCTCTACAGCTTCCGCGACATCCTGGTGCTCAAGATCATCAAGCGTCTCCTCGACACCGGCGTGTCGCTGCAGCAGATCCGGGTGGCGGTCACCCAGCTGCGCGAGAGTGGAGTGGAGGACCTGGCCAACATCACCTTGATGAGCGACGGCGCCAGCGTCTACGCGTGCACCTCCGACGACGAGGTCATCGACCTGGTCCGCGGCGGCCAAGGCGTCTTCGGCATCGCCGTCGGCAGCGTCTGGCGAGAGGTCGAGGGCCAGCTCGCCCAGCTGCCCAGCGAGCGCGCCGAGGAGACCCCGTCTGCGGTCGACGACGAGCTCTCGGCTCGGCGCCGCGCCCGCAAGACCAGCTGACCACGCGCCGGTCAGGTCGGACCGGTCTTCGCGCGTTGCTGCGCGCCGCCGGGCGGTCGGCTGCTAGATTGGTCCCTGCCGACGAGGCCGTGCGGGAGAGTCCTCTACCCGTCAGGGTCGAGGCGCCGAAGGGGCAAACTCCCCGCCAAGCTCTCAGGCGCCAGGACCGCACGGATGAGGCAGCTCTGGAACGCTCCATCGACGGACGGCCGCCGGTGAGCGGACAGAGGGGGAGGCAATCGCCTGGACCGCGAAGGAGCCTCATGACCGCCACCGACTCCCGTGCCCCGCAGCACGTCGTCACCGACGGGGAGACCGACCTCCCCACCGCAGTGCTGGCCGACTTCGTCGGCCGGCATATCGGGCCCCGTGAGGACGACCTGCACGTCATGCTCACCGCCGTCGGCCAGGAGTCGCTGGAGTCTCTGGTGGCCGCGGCCGTGCCCGGTGGCATTCGGACCGAGAGCCCGCTGTCGCTGCCGGCCGCGCCGTCGGAGCAGGCGGTGATCGACGAGCTGCAGGCCCTGGCCTCCCGCAACCAGGTGGTCACCTCGATGATCGGGCTGGGCTACTACGGCACCCACACGCCCCCGGTGGTGCGGCGCAACGTGCTGGAGAACCCGGCGTGGTACACCGCGTACACCCCCTACCAGCCCGAGATCTCGCAGGGCCGGCTCGAGGCGCTGCTCAACTTCCAGACCGTGTGCTCCGACCTCACCGGACTCGCCACCTCGGGCGCCTCGCTGCTCGACGAGGCGACCGCTGCAGCCGAGGCGATGACCGTCATGCGCCGCTCCAGCAAGGTCACCCAGGAGGCCGTGCTGCTGGTCGACGAGCACGCCCTGCCGCAGACCCACGCGGTGCTCGCCACCCGCTCGGCACCGCTGGGCATCGAGGTCGTCACCGCCGACCTGTCGCAGGTCAGCGACGCCGCCACCCTGGAGGCGGCGGCCGGGGGACGCCCCGTGTTCGGCGTCATCGTGCAGTATCCCGGGGCGGACGGGCTGATCCGCGACTGGCGTGGCCTGGCCGAGTCGGCCCACGCGGCCGGTGCCCTGGTCACCGCGGCCTGTGACCTGCTTGCCCTCACCCTGCTGACCCCGCCGGGGGAGTGGGGCGCCGACATCGCCGTGGGCTCCACCCAGCGGTTCGGTGTCCCGGTGGGCTTCGGCGGACCGCACGCGGCGTTCATGAGCGTGCGCTCCGGGCTCGAGCGCACCTTGCCCGGCCGGCTCGTCGGGGTGAGCAAGGACTCCGCACGGGGCGCCGGCCTACCGGCTCGCCCTGCAGACCCGCGAACAGCACATCCGCCGCGAGAAGGCCACCTCCAACATCTGCACCGCCCAGGTGCTCCTCGCCGTGATGGCCGGCATGTATGCCGTATGGCACGGCCCGGACGGCCTGCGCCGGATCGCCCTGGAGACCCACGCCAAGGCGACCGCCCTGGCCGCAGCGCTGCGCGCCGGGGGCGTCGACGTGGCCGAGGGTGACTGGTTCGACACGCTGCGGGTGTCGGTGCCGGGACGCGCCGCCGACGTGGTCGCGCGCTGCCCTGGAGCAGGGCGTCAACCTCTGGGCAGCCGACCACGACACCGTGCTGCTCAGCACCGACGAGACCACGACGCTGGACCACCTGGCCGCCGTGGCCGCAGCGTTCGGGGTGAGCGCACCGCAGACCGTCGAGACGGTCGGGAGCCCGTCGTGGGCCGAGCAGCACCGGCGCACCAGCGACTACCTCGACCATCCGGTCTTCCACACGCACCGCAGCGAGACCTCCATGCTGCGCTACCTCCGGTCCCTGGCCGACAAGGACTTCGCGCTCGACCGCGGCATGATCCCGCTCGGGTCCTGCACGATGAAGCTCAACGCCACCACCGAGATGGAGGCCGTCACCTGGCCCGAGTTCGCGGCCGTCCACCCGTTCGCCCCCGCCGCGCAGAGCGCCGGCTACCGCGAGCTCATCAGCCAGCTCAGTGCGTGGCTGTGTGAGGTCACCGGCTACGACAGTGTCAGCCTCCAGCCCAACGCCGGGTCACAGGGGGAGTTCGCCGGGCTGCTCGCCATCCGCGGCTACCACGTGGCCCGTGGTGACGACCAGCGCCGGGTCTGCCTCATCCCGGCCAGCGCGCACGGCACCAACGCGGCGAGCGCCGTGATGGCCGGCATGAAGGTCGTCGTGGTGGGCACCGGGGAGCACGGCGACGTCGACCTCGCGGACCTGCGCGCCAAGATCGACCAGCACGGTGAGGAGCTGGCGGCGATCATGGTGACCTACCCCTCCACCCACGGCGTGTTCGAGGACACCATCACGCAGCTGTGCGACCTCGTGCACGAGGCGGGTGGCCAGGTCTACGTCGACGGGGCCAACCTCAACGCCATGATGGGCCTGGCCCGGCCCGGCGAGTTCGGCGGCGACGTCTCGCACCTCAACCTGCACAAGACGTTCTGCATCCCGCACGGCGGCGGGGGTCCCGGCGTCGGACCGGTGGCCGTCCGCGAGCATCTGGCGCCCTACCTGCCCAACCACCCGCTCGACCCGCAGGCCGGTCCGGCGACCGGGGTCGGGGCGGTCTCGGCCGCGCCCTTCGGCAGTGCCGGCATCCTGCCCATCTCGTGGGCCTACGTGCGCCTCATGGGCGGCGCCGGGCTCACCCGGTCGGCGCAGGTCGCCGTGCTGTCGGCCAACTACATCGCCGCGCGGCTGCGTGAGCACTTCCCGGTGCTCTACACCGGCGACCACGGGCTGGTGGCACACGAGTGCATCCTGGACGTGCGCGCTCTGACCAAGCAGACCGGGGCCACCGTCGACGACGTCGCCAAGCGTCTCATCGACTACGGCTTCCACGCCCCGACCATGTCCTTCCCGGTGGCCGGCACGCTGATGGTGGAGCCGACCGAGAGCGAGGACCTCGCCGAGCTCGACCGCTTCTGTGACGCCATGATCGCGATCCGGGCCGAGATGGACGAGGCGGCCCAGGACGGCATCGGGGACAGCGTGCTGCGCGGCGCTCCGCACACCGCCCTGTCCCTGGCCGGGCCGTGGGAGCACAGCTACGACCGGATGAGCGCTGCCTACCCCGGTTCGGTCGACCCGGCCCGCAAGTACTGGCCTCCGGTCGGCCGGGTCGACGGGGCCTACGGTGACCGCCACCTCGTCTGCAGCTGCCCGCCGATCGAGGAGCTGGCCGAGCAGTGAGGTCCTGACCAGGCCGGTCGCACTGCTGGCCCATTCACCCCGGGTGTGGTTGGGTTTGCCCATGGGTGCAGAGGTCAGTTCCGCGGATTTCACTCGCGAACAACGGTTGGCGTTCCGGGAGAAGGTGCTGCTCGACCTGGACGTCTTCGAGCGCATGCTCGAGGAGAGCCGGTTCGACTTCACCCGCCCCCAGATGGGCCTGGAGATCGAGCTCAACCTGGTCGACGAGGCCACGCTCGACCCGGTGCTCATCAACGTGCCGGTGCTGGAGGACATCACTGAAGGCGACTTCCAGTCCGAGGTCGGGCGCTACAACATCGAGATGAACGTGCCGCCGCGGCCGATGGCCGGCGACCAGGCGGTGCGCCTGGAGCGCTGGTTGTCCAAGTCGCTGCGCGGGGCCGGTGACGCGTCCCGCACGCATGGTGGCCGCCTCGCGGCGATCGGCATCCTGCCCACCCTGAAGCCGGACATCTTCAACGGTGAGTGGCTGAGCCTGGGGGTGCGCTACACCGCCCTCAACGACTCGATCCTGCGTGAGCGGGGAGAGGGTCTCGAGCTCGACATCGAGGGGTCCACCGGAGAGCGGGTGGTCAACTACTTCGAGAACATCGGGCCGCTGTCGGGGTGCACGTCCATCCAGCTGCACCAGCAGGTCACCCCGCAGGACTTCCCGACCTACTGGAACGCCGCCTCGGCCATCACCGGGGTGCAGATCGCGATCGGGGCCAACTCTCCCTACCTCTTCGGCAAGCGGCTGTGGGCCGAGACCCGCATCCCCCTGTTCAGCCAGATGACCGACACCCGGTCCGTCGAGCAGAAGTACCAGGGGGTGCGGCCGCGCTCCTACTTCGGGCGCAGCTGGATCACCTCGATCTTCGACCTCTTCGAGGAGAACGTGCGCTGCTTCCCGGCGCTACTGCCCGAGGCCTCCGAGGAGGACCCGATGCAGGTGCTGCAGGACGGTGGGGTGCCCGAGCTGCCCGAGCTGCGGCTGCACAACGGCACGGTCTGGCGCTGGAACCGGCCCATCTACGACGCCCCGAAGGGGGTGCCGCACCTGCGTGTGGAGAACCGCGTGCTGCCGGCCGGTCCCAGCGTGATCGACATGGTCGCCAACGCCTGCTTCTACTACGGGCTGGTCGAGAGCCTGACCAGCAGCGGCCGTCCGATCTGGACGAAGATGCCGTTCGCCCACGCCGAGACCAACTTCGAGGAGGCCTCCCGGCACGGCATCGAGGCCCAGCTCTACTGGCCGGGTCTGGGCAGGGTGCCGGCCACCGAGCTGGTTCACGACCACCTGCTCAAGCTCGCCGACGAAGGACTGGCGTCCCTGGGCCTGCGCCGGGAGGTCCGCAACTACTACCTCAACGTCATCGAGGGCCGATGCCAGAGCGCGACCAACGGTGCCAGCTGGCAGGTGGCGGTGACGGAGGCCTACGAGGCCGCCGGGCGTGACCGGGACGCGGCGCTGCACGAGATGTTCGCGCACTACGTGGAGCACATGGAGCTCAACCAGCCGGTGCACACCTGGCCGATGCCGGAGATCGAGCCGGTCAGCGGCGGCGGCTCCACTCCTTGATGACGCGGTCCTCGTGGTGGTGGCCGAGCACTGAGACGGTGCCGGTCGCGAGCTCGAGGTGGCGACCGAGCATCGGGTCGCTGCGCAGGTAGACGCCGGTCAGGATGCGCAGGTGGTGGCCGTGGCCGACCAGGGCCACGTCACCGCGGTGCAGCATCGGCTCCACGTCGCGCAGCACCCGGGAGGCGCGTGCGGCGACCTCCTCGATGGTCTCGCCGGGGGTGGCGCCAGGCACCACACCGTGCTCGAACACCGTCCACGGATAGCCGAGCTGCTCGCGGATCTGCGCGGTGCTGACCCCTTCGTAGCCGCCGTAGTCCCACTCCCGCAGGTCCTCGTCCACCACGTCGGGCCGCAGGCCGGCCAGCTCGGCGGTATGCCGCGCCCGGCGCAGCGGGGAGCAGCGCACGTGCACCAGGTCGAGCTCGGCCAGCAACGGGCGCACCGACCTCGCATCCTGCTCACCGGAGGCCAGCATCGGCAGGTCGGTCGTGCCGGTGTGCCGCCCGTCGCGCGACCACTCCGTCTCGCCATGACGCACGAGGACGAGTCGGCCGTCCGGGATCGGTGGAGTGCCGGTGCCGGTGTCGGTGTCGGTGTCGGTGGAAGTCATCCCTGGCACACTAACCCTCATGGCCGCTGACAGTCTGCGCTCCGTGTCCGTGACCCGCACCGCCCCGCGTGTCTACCGGGCGACGAACCCACGAGGCGGCGAGCTGCAGATGGGGGACGGCAGCAGCAGCGACTTCACCCCCGTCGAGCTGCTCCTGGCTGCCGTGGCCGGGTGTTCGGCGGTCGACGTCGACCTCGTCTGCTCCCGCAAGGCCGAGCCGGAGACGTTCGACCTCCACGCGTCGGGGGAGAAGGTGCGCGACGAGCACGGCAACCACCTCGCATCGGTGCACGTCACCTTCTCGATCACGTTCCCCGCCGGCGCGGAGGGCGACGCGGCCCGGGAGCGGCTGCCCGGAGCGGTCGAGATGTCGCGCGACCGGCTGTGCACCGTGTCTCGCACGGTGGCGCTGCCGACCCCGGTGGTCTTCGACGTGCAGTGATGCCCCTGCACCGCACGCTCGGGCTGCGGGAGTCGGTCGCGGTCGGCCTGGGGGCCATGGTCGGCGCCGGGCTGTTCGCCGTGTGGGCCCCGGCCGCCACCGCCGCGGGGGAGTGGCTGCTGCTCAGCCTGCTGCTCGCGGGGGTGGTCGCCACCTGCAACGCGCTGTCCTCCGCCGCACTGGCTGCCCGCTACCCCTCGGCCGGGGGCACCTACGTCTACGGCCGGGAGCGGCTCGGGGAGCTGCCGGGATTCCTGGCCGGCTGGTGCTTCGTGGTGGGCAAGACCGCGTCGTGCGCAGCGATGGCCCTGACGATCGGCGCGTATGCCGTGCCGGGGCAGGAGCGGCCGGCCGCCGTCGTGGCCGTGGTCGTCGTGACGGCCCTGAACCTGGCCGGGGTCACCCGATCAGCGCGTGCCTCCGAGGTGATCGTGGCGGTGGTGCTCTCCGTCGTGGCCGGGCTGGTCCTCGCGGCACTGCTCGGAGCGCCGGGCCCGGCACCGGCGGTGGCCCCGCCGGGCGGCGTCGGGCCGTTCGGGGTGCTCCAGGCTGCAGGGCTGCTGTTCTTCGCGTTCGCCGGGTATGCCCGCATCGCCACCCTGGGGGAGGAGGTGCGTGATCCTGCGCGCACCATCCCGCGGGCCGTCGTGATCGCGCTGGCCGTGGTGGCCCTGGTGTATGCCGTCGTCGGTGTGCTGGTGCTCCAGGTGCTGGGGGCGGGGGCAGCGGCAGCGTCCGCCGCACCCCTCGCCGAGGTCGCCGAGCTCGTCTGGGGTGGCCAGGCGCCGTGGCTGGTGCGGCTGGCGGCGACAGCAGCCGCCTTCGGCGCGTTGCTCAACCTGGTCCTGGGCATCTCGCGCACCGGTCTGGCGATGGCCCGCGGACACCACCTGCCGGCCGTCCTCGCCCGGGTCCAGGAGCGTCGCGGGGTGCCGTGGGTGGCCGAGCTGGTGGTGGCCGCGGTGGTGCTCGCGGTCGTGCTCGTGGTGGACCTGCGGGGTGCGATCGGCTTCTCCAGCTTCGGGGTCCTGCTGTACTACGCGGTCGCCAACGCCGCGGCGTGGACCTTGCGCGACTGGGGTCCGGCCCGCACCGTGCCGGTCGTCGGACTCCTCGGCTGCCTGGTGCTGGCGGTGACGCTGCCGACGGCGCTCCGTGGTCGGCGGGCTGGTCGTGCTGGCCCTGGGTCTGCTCTGGTATGCGGTGGTGCGCCGGAGAGTCCCGGCCTGAAATCGGCTCGACCTCAGGGACGCGACCGGGGAGGATGACGGGATGAGCACCCCGGCCGTGGACACGGCATACCGTTGGGACCACCTGCGCGTCGCGGACGTGCCGGCCTGGTGCGACCTGGCCAACCTCCTGGCCGAGGTCGACGAGACCGACGAGCGCGTCGAGCCGCAGGTCCTGCAGGAGGAGCTCGCCGAGCACGGTGTGGACCCTGACTGCGACACCTGGGCCGTGTGGCACGACGAGACCCTGGTGGCGTGGGGTCAGATCCGCGTCGCCTTCACTGGCGACGACGAGGGTCGCACCCGCATCTGGCTGGGTGGTGGGGTGCACCCCGACCACCGCGGACACGGCATCGGCCGGCGCATGGTCGAGCTGCAGGAGCAGCGGGGGCTGGAGCTCGCCCGGCAGCGTCGGCCCGGTCACGAGGCGTTCTGGCGGTGTGACGGGGGGCTGGAGGGAGCGTCGGTGCGCCGGCTGCTCGAGCACCGTGGGTATGCGATCGTGCGCTACTTCAACCAGATGGTGCGACCCCTGCCTGGTGACCCGCCGGCAGCGCCTGAGGTGGCCGGCCTGGTCTCACCGCGCGACGCGCTCGAGGAGCCGCTGCGCCGGGCCCACAACCTGGCCTTCCGCGACCACTGGGGCTCCACTGAGCAGACGCCCGAGGTCTGGCACGACCACTGGGTCTCCCGCAGCGGTCGCAACGACGTCTCCAGTGTCGCGCTCGACGAGGAGGGCACGCCGCTGACCTACGTGCTGTGCGGCGAGTACACCCCCGGAGAGCTCTACGTGAACATCGTCGGCACCGTCCCGCAGGCGCGGGGCCGGGGTCTGGCCCGAGCGGCCCTGGCCCGCACCATCGTGCTGGCTGCGGAGTCAGGGCGCTACCGCAAGATCGACCTGCACGTGGACTCGGCCAGCCCCACGGGCGCCACGCGGGTCTACGAGGCGGTGGGCTTCACGCTGGACAAGACGTTCGCGTCCTACCAGCGAGACGCCTGAGGACTGCGCGCCGTTCCGGTTGCGAGCCACCCCGGCCCGGGGCCAGGGTGGGAGCCATGAGCACATCATCGAAGACCGTGGCCTTTCTCGTGGCCGGCGAGGGCATCGAGCGCGTCGAGCTGACCCAGCCTCGTGACGCTGTGACCGACGCCGGCTTCACCGCCCACATCGTCAGCCCGGAGGCCGGGCAGGTGCAGACCTTCGACCACCTGGACAAGGCGGAGCAGCTCGACGTGGACCGCACCGTGGCCGAGGTGTCGGTCAGCGACTACGACGCCCTCGTCCTGCCGGGAGGCGTCGCCAACCCCGACGCCCTACGGATGGACGAGGCAGCGGTGCGCCTCATCGCTGCGTTCCTCGACTCCGGCAAGCCCGTGGCGGCGATCTGCCACGCGCCGTGGACCCTGGTCGAGGCAGGCTCGGTCAAGGGTCGCACCCTGACCTCGTGGCCCAGCCTGAAGACCGACATCACCAACGCCGGCGGCACCTGGGTCGACCAGCAGGTCGTGGTCGACGGCAACCTCATCACCAGCCGCAACCCCGACGACATCCCCGCCTTCACCTCCGCGCTGCTGGAGGCTCTGCAGCACGGTCCGGACGCGGCACGGGCCGCAGGCTCCAAGCGTCCGGAGGACCCGCCGGAGGGCGGTCGCACGGTCAGGAACGTGGGCTGAGCATCTGCGCGAGCCGCCGGGCGGTCGCGCGGTTGCGCATCGTGACCTCGGCCATGCCGCTCCCCGTCCGGGAGAGGCTGTCCGCCAGGCGGCTGCGGCCCAGCCCCGCAGGAGTGTGCAGGTAGAGATCGGCCCCGACCACGGTGAGGTGGTCGGGGCCACCTGCTGCCTGGTGTGCCTCGAGCAGGTCCTCGAGCACGGCCTGGTGCTGCCGGGTGAACGGGCGTCGACGCGCTCCCAGGTGCACGTGCCGGGGTTCCGCGTCGGCGGGGTACGGGTCTGCGGTCACGCTGGCGAGCCACTCGTGCGCCGTCCTGACCACGACGACGGGCCGGAAGCCGAAACTGTCCTCAAGAGCGACCTCCAGCGCCTGGGTCAGCATTTCCGGTGGGTCGGCCCGGCCCGCGGTGAACACGGCGTTGCCAGACTGGATGTAGGTCTGCACGTCGGTGTGCCCCAGCGCCCCGATCACCGAGCGCAGCTCGGCCATCGGGACCTTGTGGTGACCGCCGACGTTGATGCCGCGGAGCAGGGCCAGGTGTGTCGCCATGGCGCCAGGATGCCACCGGATGTCTAGGGTGGACCATGGCCAGGTTCTACGACATCCACCCCGTCGACCCCCAACCCCGACTCGTCTCGCAGGTCGTGGAGGTGCTGCGTTCCGGTGGCCTGGTGGCCAGCCCCACGGACGCGTGCTATGCGATCGGGGCCCAGCTGGGCAACGCCGAGGCCAAGCAGCGGATCGTCGACATCCGAGGGCTCGACGACAAGCACCACTTCACGCTGCTCTGTCACGACTTCGCCCAGCTGGGCCAGCTGGTGCAGCTGGACAACGCGGTGTTCCGGGCGGTCAAGGCCGCCACGCCCGGCCCGTACACGTTCATCCTCCCCGGCACCCCAGAGGTGCCCAAGAAGCTGCTGCACCCCAAGAAGAAGACCGTGGGGGTGCGCATCCCGGACCACCGGATCACCCAGGCCCTGCTGGCCGAGCTCGGCGAGCCGATGCTGTCCAGCACGCTGCTGCTCCCTGACGAGGAGGAGCCGCTGGTGCAGGGCTGGGAGATCAAGGAGCGGTTGGACCACCTGGTGGAGGCGGTGGTCGAGGGGGACATGACCGGTTGTGACCCGACGACGGTGGTCGACTGGTCGCAGGGCTACCCCGAGGTCGTCCGGGTCGGCGCGGGGGACCCGGCGCCCTTCCGGTGACCCGGCCGGCGACCTCAGGCCAGCGACAGGAAGAGCTTCTCCATCTTGTCGGTGTCCAGCTCGCTGGCACCGCCCTCGGCGGTAAGGCACTGCTTGAGACCGGTCGCGATGATGGTGTAGCCGGCCCGGTCGAGCGCCTTGCTCACGGCCGCGAGCTGCGTGACGACGTCCTCGCAGTCGCGGCCCTCCTCGAGCATGCGGATCACGGCAGCCAGCTGGCCGTGAGCGCGCTTGAGCCGGGTGATCGACGGACGGACCTCTGCTGCGGAGAGTTCCACGGGGCATCCTCAGTGGTGGGGACCGTGAGGGGCACGGTCGGGCGGGACGGGCTCGGCGATCAGGATACGCCTGCCCTCTGGTCCGACTAGCATACCCTAGGGGGTATGTTGTACGGTAGTGGGGAGCGTCGGGGGGCGAACCCGTCCCACCGCAGACCGCAAGCCTGAGAAGGAGCATCCGCATGGCCACCGTGCTGACCATCGAGACCACCTCGTTGGGCGACCGCAGCTATCTCGTCCACGACGGCACCGTCGCGTTCGTGATCGATCCGCAGCGTGACACCGACCGGGTCCTCGCCTTGGCCGCCGAGCATGGCGTGCAGATCACCCACGTGTTCGAGACGCACATCCACAACGACTACGTCACCGGAGGACTGGCCCTCGCGCGGCAGACCGGAGCGGCCTACCACGTCAACGCCGACGACGCGGTGTCGTTCGAGCGAACGCCCATCCGCGACGGCGAGCTGGTCGAGGTGTCGCCGACGATGCGGGTGCGCGCCGTGCACACCCCCGGTCATACCTTCACCCACCTGTCCTACGCGCTGGAGGGCGACGAGCCCGTCGTCTTCACCGGCGGCAGCCTGCTCTTCGGCTCCACCGGTCGTCCGGACCTGCTCGGCCAGGACCACGCCGAGGAGCTCGCCCGGCTGCAGCACGCCTCCGCCCGCCGCCTGGTGACCGAGCTGCCCGAGGAGAGCAAGGTCATGCCGACCCACGGCTTCGGCTCCTTCTGCTCGGCGACACAGTCCGACGCCGACTCCTCCACACTGGGCCGGGAGCGGACCGCCAACCCCGTCCTGACCCAGGACGAGGAGGCCTACGTGGCGTCCATCCTCGACGGCCTCGACCTGTTCCCGGCCTACTACGCCCACATGGGCCCGGCCAACGCAGCCGGTCCGGACGCTCCGGACCTCTCGATGCCCGAGCGCGCCGAGGCCACCGAGCTGCGCCGGCGGATCGAGGCGGGGGAGTGGGTCGTCGACCTGCGCACCCGCACCGCGTTCGCGGCCGGCCACGTGCCGGGCACGTTCAACTACGGTCTGGACGGGCAGTTCTCCACCTGGCTGGGCTGGATGATCCCCTGGGGCACGCCGGTCACCCTGCTCGGTGAGACCGAGGAGCAGGTCGCCGAGGCCCAGCGCGAGCTCGTGCGCATCGGCATCGACGAGCTGGAGGCGCAGGCGACCGGTCAGGTCCAGGAGTGGTCCGACCGCCCGCTGGAGTCGTTCGAGCAGGCCACCTTCGCCGACCTGGCCCAGGTGCGTCACCACCGCCAGGTCCAGGTCCTCGACGTGCGCAACCCCAAGGAGTACGGCGAGGCCCACATCGAGGGCGCCTCGCACATCCCCCTCGGCCAGCTGGTGCAGCGCATCGACGAGGCCCCCGAGGGCGAGGTCTGGGTGCACTGCGCCGCCGGCTACCGTGCCTCGGTCGCGGCCTCCCTGCTCGCCGTCAACGGACGCCGGGTGGTCGCGATCGACGACTCGTTCGACGAGAGCGCCCACAAGGTCGGGCTTCCGCTGGTCAGCGTCTGAGCCGGCGCAGGCCGGGTGCACCGACCTCGGCTGACTGCCCACAGCACGCCCGGGTCGGACCTCTGCACCGTCCCGGGCGTTGCTGTGCCAGGGTGGGTCAGTGAGCCAGGAGACCGCCCATGACGTGAGCAGTGCCCTCGACGCCGTCACCGGCGACCGGTCAGGTCAGGCGTCTCCCTACCTGGCCCGGCTGGAGGGAGTCGACGTCGACAGCCTTGCGCTCGCCGCGTGCAGCGCCGAGGGCGAGATGGACGCGGCCGGTGACAGCACGACATCCTTTGCGTTGCAGTCCATCTCCAAGGCGTTCGTCTATGCGCTCGCGCTCCAGGAGCTCGGTCTCGAGGCGGTCCTGCAGCGGGTGGGTGTCGAGCCGTCCGGCGAGGCGTTCAACGAGATGTCGCTGCTCGAGGGGGGTCGGCCGTTCAACCCGCTGATCAACGCCGGTGCCATCATGGTGCACGGGCTGGTCCCCGGCGAGGACGAGGACGACCGGATCACGGTGATCCGCCGCTTCCTGTCGGCCATGGCGGGCCGGGAGCTCGAGGTCGACCAGGAGGTCTACGGGGCCGAGATGGAGCTCGCCGACCGCAACCTGTCGATCGCGCACCTGCTGGCCTCCAACGACATCCTGCCGGACACCCCCCACGAGATCGTCCGCGGCTACAGCCTCCAGTGCTCCGTGGCCGTCACCGCCGAGGACCTGGCGATGATGGGGGCGACCCTGGCCAACGGCGGAGTCCACCCGGTCACCGGTGAGACGGTGCTGCGCGGCGACGTGGTGCGACAGACACTGAGTGTGATGTTCACCTGCGGCATGTACGACGCCTCGGGGGAGTGGGTCGCCGAGGTCGGCCTGCCGGCCAAGAGCGGGGTGTCCGGCGGGCTGATGGCCGTCGTCCCGGGCGTCATGGCGCTGGCCGCCTACTCACCCCGGCTGGACGAGCACGGCCACTCGGTGCGAGGTGTCCAGGCCTGCACGCGCCTGTCGCAGGACTGGGACCTGCACCTGCTCGGCCACACCGCTCCGCGTCCGCACGGCAAGCCGGTGCCGGGCCGCAGTCACCACGGCTGACCTGTCCTCGAGGGACCTGACCTCAGGTGCGTCCGCTGAACCACGCCTGGGCCCGCCGCGCCGACGCCTGGCTCAGCCACGCCCCCTGCACCAGCTCCACGATGTCCTCCACGGGCAGCTCACCGAGCCGACGGGACCGCACCAGGACCGACGGGTGCCCGGTGAAGTGCGCGGTCGTGAAGAAGGGACGGTCGGGGTCCTGCACCAGGGCCTGCTTCTCGTGCTCGCCCTCCACCCAGATCACGACCACGTCGTCGTAGCGCTCGCCGGTCCCAGGGTCGACTGCGTCCTTGCGCGGGTTGCGGAAGTAGACGAAGGACTTGCCACCCACCTGGTAGACCGGGTTGTCACCGGCCCACCGGACGGTGACGTGAGGCATGCCGCGTGCCGCCTCGTGGACGTCCTCGGTGCAGGCCCGGCGGTCGGTCATCCCAGCAGTATGCCGCTGCGGCCGGGCCGCCTACATCTCCTCGTGGGTGTCGGGGTCACCCCCGAAGAGGCGTCCGTCCGGGCGGCCGAGATCGGTGATGGCCGCCATCTCCTCATCGCTGAGCTCGAAGCCGAAGACGTCCAGGTTGGCCCGCTGCCGCTCGGGTGTGGCCGACTTGGGCAGCGGAAGCGACCCGAGCTGGACGTGCCACCGCAGCACGACCTGAGCCGGCGTCACCCTGTGGGTGGCGGCCGCCCGGGTGACCGGCTCCTCGTCATACGGAGCCTGGGCCTTGCCCAGCGGGCTCCATGCCTCGGTGCGGATCCCGAGCTCGTGATGCACGGCCCGCAGCGCCTCCTGCGGGAACCGGGGGTGCAGCTCGACCTGGTTGACCACCGGCGTGACGCCGGTGTCGTCAATGACCTCGCGCAGGTGCTGCTCGGTGAAGTTGCTGACCCCGATGCTGCGCACGAGTCCCTCCTCTCGAGCGGCCACCAGGGCCCGCCAGGCCTCGCGGTAGAGCCCGCGAGAGGGGTTGGGCCAGTGGATGAGGACCAGGTCGACCTGCTCGACGCCCATCCGCCGGGCGGAGCCGGTGACCGAGCGCAGGGCCCGGTCGTAGGCATGGTCACGACCTGGCACCTTCGTCGTCAGGACCACCTGGTCCCGGGGCACCTCGGACCGGCGCAGGGCCTGGCCGACCTCGGTCTCGTTGTCGTAGTTGACGGCCGAGTCGAGCAGCCGGTAGCCGGCCGACAGGGCGCCGGCGATGGCGGCCACCCCGTCCTCTCCCTTCAGCGGGTAGGTGCCGAAGCCGATGGCGGGCAGGCTCGTGCCGTCGCAGAGCTGGTAGGTCGGGAGGTGCGTCATCCCCCTACCGTAGGCACCACGACCGACAGACGCCCGGCGTGACCGGTGCCAGACTGGTGCAGTGGGCGACCGAAGCGACCTGAGCATCGCCCCGGCCACCGCCGGACGCTGGGGCGACCTGGTGACGGTGTTCGGCACGCGCGGCGACCCGTCGTGGTGCTGGTGTCAGTTCTTCCTCACCACCGGCAACGGCTACCACGACTCCGCGGCCCGCAACCGCGCGGCTCTGCAGGCGCAGGTCCGCGGGGCCGACGTCCCGCCCGGCCTGATCGCATACCGCAGCGGTGAGCCCGTCGGCTGGCTGCAGCTGGGCCCGCGCACGAGCTATCCCCGCGTGACCGGCCAGGTCGCGTCGGCGAAGGTCGTGGGGGAGCGCGACGTGGGGGAGTCGGTCTGGCGCACCACCTGCTTCGTGGTCAGGGTCGGGCACCGGCGGCAGGGCGTCGCGAGGGCGCTGCTCGCGGGCGGGGTGGAGTATGCCGCGGAGCACGGGGCCACCGTGCTGGAAGGCCACCCGGTCGACGTGTCGGCCCGGGACACGCGGCCGGCCGGGGCGGTGCTCTACCACGGGACCGCCTCGATGTTCGCCGGTGCCGGCTTCGTCGAGATCGGGCGCACGGCACCGACGCGTCCAGTGATGCGCCGCCACGTAGGCTGACCGTTGTGACAGCTGAGCAGGCACCTGCAGTCCACACGACGCGGCTGGGGGAGTCCGGCACCCGGGTCGTCTTCCTCCACGGGCTCTTCGGCCAGGGCAAGAACTTCAGCAGCATCGCCAAGGCGCTCCAGCCCGAGTTCGCCTCGCTGCTGGTCGACCTGCCCAACCACGGGCGTTCCGGCTGGACCGAGCGCTTCGACTACGCCCACACCGCCGACCTCGTCGCCGACGTGCTGCGTGAGGACGTCGCCGCGGACGGGCCGGTCCACGTCGTGGGGCACTCGATGGGCGGCAAGGTGGCGATGGCGCTGGCGCTGCGGCACCCGGAGCTGGTCGACCGGCTCGTCGTGGTGGACATCTCACCGGTCGACAGCGCCGACATGAGCGAGTTCGAACACCTGTTGGGTGCTCTGGCCACGCTCGACCTGGACGAGCTGACCCGCCGCGGGGAGGCCGACGAGCACCTCACCGAGCTCATCGGCAGCCGACAGGTGCGGGGCTTCCTCCTGCAGAACCTGCGCGAGCACCCCGAGGAGGGCTGGCGCTGGCAGGCCAACCTGGAGCTGCTGCGTCAGGAGCTCCCGATCATCGGTGGTTTCCTGGAGCACACCGGTGAGCCGTTCGACCGTCCCGTCCTGTGGGTCGGCGGGTCGAGGTCCCCTTATATCCAACCCGAGCATGCCGAGGTGATGCGGCAGCTGTTCCCGCGCACCCGACAGGTGACGATCAAGGATGCCGGCCACTGGGTGCACTCCGAGCAGCCCGAGGCGTTCGTCTCGGTGCTCCGGGCGTTCCTCGACCCGGCCTGACCACGGTCAGGAGACCGTGACGACCTCCGTGTGGGTGGGGGGGTGTTGTCCGCGGAGGTCATCCCGGTCACTTTACATAATGTTGCTTATCGGCGTACTTCCGAGCGTGGTCGACACCGCCTCGACGCCGTGGCCTAGAGTCCCTTGCATGGCCGATTTCACGCCGCGGACGCTGACCACCGACACCGGCCAGCTCACCGCCTACGACCACGGCGCGCACATCACCCAGTGGTCGCTGCACGAGACGCCCGTGGTCTGGGTCAGCCGCCGGGCCCGCTACGAGACCGGCCAGGCCATCCGCGGCGGCATCCCGGTCTGCTGGCCGTGGTTCGCCTCCGGTCAGGACGGCACGGCCTCACCCTCGCACGGGTTCGTCCGGGTGGCAGGCTGGCACCTCGCCGAGCAGACCCCGACCGAGCTGCGCTGGCGGCTGACCGAGGCCGACGTGCACGGGCTGGACGGCAGCCGGCGCTTCCCGCACCGCTTCGAGCTGGTGCACGAGGTCGAGCTGGTCGAGGACGAGGCAGGCCCCGCGCTGGAGGTCTCCTGCACCACCCTCAACCCCGGCGACTCCCCCCTCCGTTTCGAGGTCGCCCTGCACACCTACCTTCACGTGGGCGACGTCCAGGCGGTCCTGCTGAGTGGACTGGACGGCACCGGCTTCTTCGACAAGGTGGCCGGCACGGACCGCACCCAGGAGGGCGACCTGCGGCTCACCGGTGAGACCGACCGCATCTACCACTCCCCCGGCCCGCTCACGGTGCAGGACCCCGTGCTGGACCGTGACCTGCGGATCCGCACCGAAGGAGCAGACAGCACGGTCGTCTGGAACCCCTGGGCCGACAAGGCCGCCGGCCTCGACGACCTGGCCGACGACGAGTGGAGCAGGATGCTGTGCGTCGAGGCGGCCGCCCTCGGCCACGGCGGTGTCGAGCTCGCCCCCGGCGAGCGGCACTGCCTCACGCAACGGATCACCGTTGCCCCGCACCACTGACCCGACCAGGTCGGGTGCCGGCGATCCGCACCCACCACCCGACCACCCCAGAGAGCAAGGGCCGATGAGCGCAGCCACACCCCCCGAGCAGCACGAGCCCGCCGCCGAGCGCACCGCGGCCCCGGCACCACCGCGTGGCCATCACCCGCCGTCCGCGCCGGGCTCCAGCGCGAGCAACGTCGGTGAGCCGGCCCCGTTGACCAACATCGGCATGGACCGTGGGGTGGTCATCGCCGAGGGCCTGCGCACCCTGGCGTCCTGGTCGCTGCGGTTCATCATCGTGGTCGTCGCGCTCGGCCTGGCCCTGTGGCTCCTGGGCCGCGTCTGGGTCGGGGTCCTGCCCATCCTGCTCGCCCTCATCATCTCCACGGTGCTGTGGCCGCCCGTGCTGTTCCTGACCCGGCGCGGGGTGCCGGCCGGCCTGGCCGCCGCCGGCACCCTGGTCACCGCCCTGGTCGTCGTGGTCGGCATCCTCGCCGCGATCGCGCCCTCCATCGTCAGCCAGTCACGACAGATCGGCAGGGCGGCCTCGGAAGGCCTGGACGAGGTGCGCCAGTGGCTGGCAGGCCCCCCGGTCAACCTGGACAGCGCGCAGATCGAGGACGCCGTCAACCAGGCCACCTCCTGGCTCGAAGCCCGCGCCGGTGACATCGCCTCCGGGGTGTTCGCCGGGGTGGGGGTGCTGGGGTCCGGGCTGGTCACGTTCGCCCTGGTGATGGTGCTGACGTTCTTCTTCATCAAGGACGGCCCGAAGTTCCTGCCGTGGCTGCGCCGCTCGACGGGTCGCACCGCAGGGCGGCACCTCACCGAGCTGCTGACCCGCGTCTGGCGCACCCTCGGGGGGTTCATCCGTGCCCAGGCCCTGGTCAGCGCCTTCGACGCGCTGTTCATCGGCATCGGTCTGCTGCTGCTGGGGGTGCCGCTGGCCTTCGCCCTGGCGGTGCTCACCTTCTTTGCCGGGTTCATCCCCATCGTCGGGGCAGTCACCGCCGGCGCCCTCGCCGTGCTGGTTGCGCTGGTCTCCAACGGGTGGCAGGTGGCGCTGGCGGTCCTGGCGCTGGTGATCCTGGTCCAGCAGGTGGAGAGCAACGTGCTGCAGCCGGTGCTGCAGGGCAAGACGATGCAGATCCACGCCGGCATCATCCTGCTCTCCGTCGCGGCCGGGGGCACCCTCTTCGGCATCATCGGGGCGTTCCTGGCCGTGCCCGCCGCGGCCTCGGTCGTCGTCGCGCTGCGCTACCTCAGTGAGCAGATCGACCTGCGCACCGGTGACCTCACTGTCGGCGAGCTGCCCGTCGCCACCCCGGAAGGCAAGCTCGTGGCCCGTGCCCAGGCGGAGGCGGGGCAGCAGGAACGTCGGCGCGCCGAGGGCACCCCCTCGGCTCCGGCGCGGACCGAGCCGCCCTCGGCCGCGACCACCGGTCCCCACCGCCCCCGGTGGCGGGTCTGGGGCCGCTGACCGGGCACCCGGCACGACAGCGCCCCGCACCTCCTCGGTGCGGGGCGCCGGTGCGGACCTTCGGTCAGCGGGTGGCGTCGCGGAAGCCGTCCTTGACGTTCTCGCCGGCCTGGCGCGCGCTGGACTCGACCTGCTCGGCCTGCCCTTCGGCCTCCATGCGCTCGTTGTCGGTGGCGTCGCCGGCGGCCTCCTTCGCCTTGCCCTTGGCGTCCTTCGCGGCGTTGCCGATCTTGTCTCCGATGCCCATGACTGCCTCCTGCTCGTCGTGTGGGGCCCGCGCCTGTCGAGCGTGATGGCGGGCCCCCTCTGTCCCTCGACGGTACGGGAGATGCCGGCTGCCGTCCTGTCGGGCAGCCACCCGGCGCGGCGTGTGAGTTCGGCCACTCCGCCCCGCCGGAGGGCGCCTCGACTGGCTCCTCGCGCTGGACCTCGCTACCGTGGTGCGTCTGCCCCGCGCCTGTTCTTCACTGCGACGATCCACCATCGCCGCCTGGACTCGCCTGTGGGGAACACACCACTCGTTGCGTGCGTTGACCCAACGAGTTCACCCGCCTAGACCGTGTCACGGACACGAGGGGAGTTGCACATGGCTGAGAGGTCCCTGCGCGGCACCAACCTCAGTTGGTTGTCGTTCGAGAGCGATGAGGGCGTCACGTTCAGTGAGCGTCGCATCACCCGTTACACCTGCCCGGACGGTCACGTCAGCGAGCTGCCGTTCTCCGTCGAGGCCGAGATCCCCTCGATCTGGGAGTGCCGCTGCGGTCTGGACGCCAAGCTCAACGACGGCCCCGAGCCCGAGGTGAAGGCCGGCAAGCCGCAGCGCACCCACTGGGACATGCTGCTGGAGCGCCGCTCCATCCCCGAGCTGGAGGAGCTCCTCGAGGAGCGGCTGGCCCTGCTGCGCGCCAAGCGCGGCGAGAAGCCCACCCGTCGGCGCAGCGCCTGAGCGCAGGCGCCCGCCCGCACTGGGCACGGCCCCTCACCGGTATGCCGGTGGGGGGCCGTCGTCTGTGCCGCCCAGGCCGGCCCGGTCGGAGCCTCCGTCAGGGTTCATGCCCCCGGGTCACCCTGGCGTGCTGCCCGGGGGTGGTGGGTCCGGCTCGTCGTCGCTGACGACCTCACCCTCGATGACGTCACCGCCGGAGGAGGGCCGGAACCGGCCGCCGCGCACCGTCCACTCCTGGGAGGAGCTGACGAACAGCAGCCGGGACGAGACCAGGCGCTCCACCCAGACCCGGGTCAGCGGGCGGGTGAACGGCAGGATGAGGAACAGCCCGATGATCCCGGTGACGAACCCGGGGGTCAGCAGCAGGATCCCGCCGATGAGGACAAGCCCGGCGTCGGTCAGCTCGCGCGCCGGTGGCTGACCGCTGCGCACGACCTCCTGCAGGCGACGCCAGGTGCGTGAGCCCTCGCGCCGGACCAGCCAGGCGCCGACCAGGGTCAGGGCGAGCAGGGCGGCGAAGGTCCACCACGGCCCGATCTGCTGACCGACCGCGATGACCACGACGATCTCCACGAGCGGCACCAGCAGCAGGGCCGCCAGGACCCACCGTGCCCGGCGCGGCGCCCGCCGTCGGGTCGACCCGAGGCGGCCGCGCGCCCGGCCGCGGCCGGTGGGCCCGGGGGTGCCTCGTCGGCCGCCGGCCCCACCCTGGCCGCCGGCCCCACCCTGGCCGTCGTCGCGGGGCGGCTGAGGCCCCTCTAGTCGACCGGCTGGTGCCATCTGCCCTCCTTGCTCAGGGCGGCGCGCAGGTGTGCACCGCGCCGCTGCACTCCCCAGAGTGTCACGCGGGTCAGCGCCTCACGCACGATCCACCCACCCATCTTCGAGGTCCCGACCTCCCGCTCGACGAACTCGATGGGGACCTCGGCCACGGTCAGGCCCCGGTCGATCGCCCGCATGGTGAGGTCGACCTGGAAGCAGTAGCCCTGCGAGGCCACCTCGTCCAGGCCCATCGCAGCCAGGGCCGACAGCCGGTAGACGCGGTAGCCGGCCGTCGCGTCACGGACCGGGATGCCCAGCGCGGCACGCGCATACAGGTTGCCTCCCAGGCTGAGCGCACGCCGGTGCCAGGGCCAGTTGCGCACCGACCCACCGGGCACCCAGCGCGAGCCGATGACGACGTCGGCCGCGGCGGCCGCTGCCAGCAGCGACGGCAGCTGCTCGGGCTGGTGCGAGCCGTCGGCGTCGATCTCCACGACGGCGTCGTAGCCCTCGTCGGCCGCCCAGGCGAAGCCGGCCAGGTAGGCCGGCCCCAGGCCCTCCTTGGCGGCACGGTGCAGCACGCGCACCGCGGGGTCGACCGCGCTCAGCTGGTCGGCGAGTGCGCCGGTGCCGTCCGGGGAGCAGTCGTCGATGACGAGGACGTCGACGTCGGGGACGCTGGCCCGGAGCCGACTCACGACCACCGCGAGGTTCTCCCGCTCGTTGTAGGTGGGCAGCAGGGCACACACCCGCTGCACCGGGGTGCGGCCGCTCATCCGGTCTGCCCCCGCCGCCGCAGCGCCGTGGTGACGAGGACCAGGCCCAGCCCGGCCACCGCGACGACGTCGGGCCACCACCCGAGCCGCACGGCGGGGGTGAGCTCGGTGCGGCGGGCGACCTCACCGCTGACGATGTCCTGGGTGAAGAGCTCGGTGCGCTCGGTGACCGACCCGTCCGGGGCGACCAGGCCGCTGACCCCGACGGTGCTGATGTGGACGACCGAGCGGCCCAGCTCGACTGCTTTGACCCGGGAGGCGGCGAGCTGCTGCACCGACTCGTCGGTGAGGCCGAACGTCGCGTTGTTGGTGGGCACCGCCATGACCTCCGCACCGGCCAGCACGGCGTCGCGCATCACGTCGTCGATGACCACCTCGAAGCAGATCGCCACGCCCAGCGGGAGCACCCCGTCGTCGGTCGGGACCTTGAGCACGCCGACCTCGGTGCCGGAGACGAAGTCGCGCGGGACCAGGTCCACCGTGTCGGTGATCGCCCGGAAGAACGACCGGTAGGGGATGTACTCCCCGAACGGCACCGGGCGCAGCTTCACATAGCGCTGCACCGGCCCCTCCCCCGGCAGGTAGAGCAGGCTTGCGTTGGACAGCTGGTCGTCGGGCTCGCGGAGCACGGCCCCGACCACGACCGGCACGTCCACCGCCGACACGGCCCGGTCGATGAGCTCGGCGGCGTCGGCGTTGCGCAGCGGGTCGATGTCTGAGGCGTTCTCGGGCCAGACCACCAGGTCAGGCTGCGGCAGGTCCCCCGCGGCGATCTGCTCGGCAGCCTCCAACGTGGTGGCCACATGGTTGTCCAGCACCGCCCGGCGCTGGGCGTTGAAGTCCAGGCGCATCTCGGGGACGTTGCCCTGGATGCCCAGCACCTGCACCGGCGGGCCGTCGACCGGTCGCGGGAGGAGCACCGGCGCGACCACCAGCGCGACGGCGCCCACCGCATACGCCGCACCCCGCACCAGCGCCCGGTCCCGCACGCTCACCTGCACCGCCAGTGCGAGCAGCGCCCCCGCGAGCACTACCACGAAGCCGACACCGGGCACCCCCAGCCAGCGCGCGACCCCGAGCAGGGGCGAGTCGGCCTGGCTGAACCCCAGCCGTCCCCACGGGAAGCCGCCGAACGGTGTGGTGGCACGGGCAAGCTCGGCCACGGTCCAGGCCAGCGCCACCGCCACGGGACGCACCCTGGCCCGCCCACCGGTGCCCTGCAGGTATGCCGTGACTCCCCCGAACGCTGCCACGTACAGCGCCGACAGGGTCGCCAGCGACAGCCAGGGCAGCTCGCCGACGTAGATGCCCGACCACGACAGCAGGGGCACGAAGAAGGCCCACCCTGCCACGAGCCCCACGAGCACACCGCGCCAGAAGGTCAGCCCGCACAGGGCCAGGGCCAGGCCGCCGGCGCCGAGCGGAGCCAGCAGCCACAGGTCGTAACCGGGGAACGCCAGCCACAACGACAGTCCGGAGAGCACGGAGAGCAGCAGGCGGGCCAGCACGCGGACACTGTAGGTGACCTGGGTGGGAAGGCCGGCACCCAGGGGCGTCACAGCCCGAGCGCCGTTGGGGCCGGTGCAGGTCAGCCGTGGCCGACCCGTCCCGTTGTCTACTGAGCGCTCGGGCCGCGACGTGTCCGCGTGCACCCCCCTGGGGGTGCTCACCCCGCTCGGTGGTGCCCGTGGCGAGGTCGGCAAGCACCGGACCTAGAGGTAACTTAGTCCTCGGCGAGGCGATGTCAATGGGGGGTCTGACCTGCGCTGACAGCGTTATCACAGGTCAGGTCCCGATGGTCGGCAGGGGTGGCGACAACCCGACAGGCCACGATGGCGTGTCGGCCATGACACGCCGCCTGCGCCACGGGCTCCGACCCCCTGGTGGGTCGGCGTCGGGCAGCCGTCAGCCCGGGACCACCACGACGCCACGGGCCGTCGTCGCGACGACCGCCGGGTGCAGAGCCTCTGCGCTGGAGGCATCGCCTCCCGGGGTGCCGCGTGCAGTGACCCTGACCTCGAAGTCCATCTCGCGGCTACGCCGACCCACCCGCACCAGCGTGGCGCTGACCTCGACGCAGTCGCCCGCGCGGACCGGCGCGACGAACTGCACGTCGCTGTAGGAGGCGAACAGCCCCTCGTCACCGTCGGTGCGGATGCACAGCTCGGTCGCGACGTCGCCGAAGAGCGCCAGGCTGTAGGCGCCGTCGACGAGGTTGCCGGCGTAGTGAGCATGCGAGAAGGGCACGTAGCGTCGGTGGACCACACTCATGCCCACCGCCGCGGGGGTGCTGGCTTCGCTCATGTCGGGGGCTCCTCGGAGGTGCGGGTGGGTGCTGCGCCGAGCGCATGGACCAGGTAGGACGCCACCTCGGAGGGGGTGGTGCCACGGCCGAAGACGCGGTCGACGCCGAGCTCGGCGGCCGTCCCCTCGTCGAAGCGGGGGCCGCCGACCACGAGCAGGGGCACCGTGCCCGCCGGGTAGGCCTCCCGGAACGCCGCGGACATCTGCATGGTGTTGTGGATGTGGGCGTCCCGTTGGGTCACGACCTGGCTGACCAGCACCGCGTCGGCCTTGGCCGCCCGGGCTCGCTCGACGAGGTCCGGGACCAGCACCTGGGCACCGAGGTTGACCACCTGGATCTCGGAGTAGTACTCCAGCCCCTTCTCCCCCGCGAACCCCTTGATGTTGAGGATGGCGTCGATCCCCACGGTGTGCGCGTCGGTGCCGATGCACGCCCCCACGACGACCATCGGCCGACGCAGGGTCGACTTGATCGCGGCGTTGACGTCCTTGGCCGCCAGCAACGGGTAGTCGCGCTCGACGACCTCGACGGCGGACAGGTCGACCAGGTGGGTGGCACTGCCGTAGACGACGAAGAACGTGTGTCCCTGCCCCATCGCAGCCGCGTGCACCAGCATCGCGGGCACCAGGCCCATCTTGGTGGCCAGCTGCAGGGCCGCTCCCTCCGCCCGCTTGTCATGCGGCACCGGCAGGGTGAACGACACCTGGACCATGCCGTCGCCGGTGGTGTCGCCGTAGGGGCGCACGACGTGGTTCATGCCGTGCCTCCCCAGCCCTCGGCCTCCATCAGCGTGATGGCGGGGTTGTCGTAGTCGTCGGCGGTGCGGGCCACACCCTCCAGGCCCTTGCCCTGGTCGGCGGGCCGCTTCATGTGCCCGAAGGTGCCGTCGGCGATGGCCTCCAGCAGCGGCGCCGAGCCCGGCCGGTCGGGCTCGGAGGTGATCTGCTCCAGCAGCTCGACCGACTCGGCCAGCACCTGCCGGGCCCGTCGCTGGATGAACCCGTCGGGGGGTGGGCAGAAGTCCTCGGTGAGGCCGCCGGCGGCGTTGAGCACGTAGCGGACGTTCTGCAGCGCCAGCCCGCGGTCGGACAGGAACGGAGTCACCACGGCCTCGGTCATCATGCCGACGAGCAGGATCGACTGCCCGGTCATCGCTCCGGCGAGGTTGAAGAACCCGTCCAGGAGGTAGCCCTTGAAGATGTCCCCGGTCATGTGCTTGGTCGGCGGCATCCACTTCAGCGGTGCCTCCGGGAAGAGCTGCCGGGCCAGGAGGGCGTGGGCCAGCTCCATCCGGAACGAGTCCGGCAGGGCGGGGTTGATCTCGAACGCATGGCCCAGACCCAGCTGCCAGTCCTGCAGGCCGGCCTCCTTGGCGAAGTACTCGTTCATGAGCTGGGACACGGTGACCGTGTGCGCGGCCTCGACGGCGTCGGCCGTGGTCAGGTAGTTGTCCTCGCCGGTGTTGATGATGATGCCGGCGCGGGCGTGGATCTGCCGGGAGAAGCGCTGGTCGACGAACGTGCGGATCGGGTTGATGTCGCGGAAGAGGATGCCGTACATCGAGTCGTTGAGCATCATGTCCAGGCGCTCCAGCCCGGCCAGCGTCGCGATCTCGGGCATGCACAGGCCGGAGGCGTAGTTGGTGAGCCGGATGTAGCGACCCAGCTCCCGGGACACCTCGTCCAGGGCCTGGCGCATCAGCCGGAAGTTCTCCTGGGTGGCGTAGGTGCCGGCGAACCCTTCGCGGGTCGCTCCCTCCGGCACGTAGTCCAGCAGCGACTGACCGGTGCTGCGGATCACCGCGATGACGTCGGCCCCGTCCCGCGCAGCGGCCTGAGCCTGCGGGATGTCCTCGTAGATGTCACCGGTAGCCACGATGAGGTAGATCCACGGCCGTTGCTCGGGGTCGCCGTGGCGTGCGATGAGCCGCTCCCGCGCGGCACGTTGCCGGTCGATGCGGCGCAGCCCCGGACGGACGGCGGCGGTCGCGGCCCGCTGCGCCCGGCTGCGCTCACCCCCGGTGGGCAGGCGGAACTGCACCGCGGCGGTCGAGGCCTTCTGGGCCAGGGTGAGCAGGTCGGGGGCCTCGCCCCGGCGCAGGGCGTCCCACACCGGCGTGGTGACGCCGTGCTCCAGACCGACCTGGGCCCGCACCTCGTCGACGAGGTGGTTGACCCACGGCACCCGCTCGTGGTCACCGCCGCTCAGCCCGGCCAGGCGTAGCGTCGCCCGCTCCACCGACACGGTGGTGTGAGTGCGGGCGATGTCGACGACCGGGCGGCCCAGCCGCTCGGCCAGGGTGCGCGCCGCGCGGACCGTGTCAGGGTCCAGGTCGAGTCGCGGGGGTGCTGCCGGGGAGGTCACAGTGCTCCTTCTCGGTCGAACGCGAGGTGGCCCTCGACGACCGTGCGGCGCGCGGTCGGCAGGGGCTCGTCGGACTGCCCGGTCAGGGCCGGGAGCCGCTCGGGGCTGAGCTCGTCGGTGGGGCTGTCCCAGATGACGTAGGTCGCCGCGCCGCCGACCGTCAGGGTGCCGCCGTCGCGCCCCGCAAGGCGGTAGCCACCGCGGGTGTGGGCCGCGAAGGCCTCGGCGACGGTGAGCCGTTGCGCCGGGTTGTGGTGGCCGACCGCGGCGCGCACCCCGCCCCACGGGTCCAGGGGCGTCACCGGTGAGTCCGAGCCCAGGGCCACCTGGACCCCGGCGTCCAGCATGCTCCGCAGCGGCACGGCGGCGAGCGCCCGCCGCTCACCCAGGCGGGCGGCATACATGCCGTCGCTGCCTCCCCACGCCGCGTCGAAGGCGGGTTGCATGCTCGCCCAGATGCCGAGGTCGGCCATCGTGGCGAGCACGTCGGCATCGGGCAGCTCCACGTGCTCCCACCGGTGCCGGGCGGCCCGGACGGCCTCGACGCCGACGACGTCGGCCGCGGCCCGGAACCCCGCCGCCATGGTGTCGAGGGCGGCGTCACCGATGACGTGTCCGCCGGCCTGGAGCCCCGCCCGCGTGCACGCCACGACGTGGTCCCGGATCTCGGGGACGGTGAGGTAGCCGTAGCCGCGCTCTGCCGTCGGCGCCCCGTCGTCGCCGAGGTAGGGCTCGCGCACGTGGGCGGTGCGTGAGCCGAACGAACCGTCGGCGCACAGGTCGCCGGCCAGTCCGAGCACCCCGAGGTGGGTGGCCAGCTCGGCAGCCTTGTCGGGGTCGTCCATCCGCAGGCCCCAGTAGGCGACGGTGGCAGTGCGACCGGCTCGGCGCCCGGCGTCCAGCACGTGCCGGACGTCGTCGAAGGACGTCATGTGGTCGGCACCCGTCTCGTGCACCAGGCCGAGGCCGCTCTCGGCGGCGGCTCGCAGGGCCAGGTCGAGGTAGTGCTCCCGGTCGTGCACCGTCATGCCCGAGGTGAAGGCGTTGGTGACGGCCGCGAAGGCCTCCCGGGTCACCACGCCGGAGCCGTCCCACCCGTCGAGGCCGTGCACCCGGGCGACGGCGGCCATCGCCGAGGACACGCTGGCCGAGTGGGCGTCGATACGGGGCACATAGACGACACCCCCGTAGGAGGCCCGGTCCAGCTCGGTCGCGGTCAGCGGCCGACGCTCGGCCCACAGGGTCTCGTCCCAGGAGTGGGCGTAGATCGGCCGCCCCCGGGTGTGGCGGGCCGCAGACTCCACCAGGCGCAGGGCCTCACCCACCGAGCGGGTGCCGGACAGGTCGATGCCGTCCAGTCCCTGCCCGGTCATCGTCAGGTGCACATGCGCGTCACAGAAGGCCGGGGTGACCAAGGCGCCGTCGGCGTCGACGACCTCGTCCACGGTGTCGAGATGCGCAGCCGCCTCACGGTCACCGCCGATCCAGGCGACCCGTCCGGCGTCGAGGAGCATCGCGGTGGCCGGCGACGCCGACGTGTCCAGGTCGGTGCCGGTATGCAGGACAGCCCGGTGGACCAGGGTGCGCGCGGGGGTGCTCATGTGGACCCAGTCTGCTCGCCCGCCAGCCTGGACTCGAACAGACCCCTGACCTCGGGGTCGCCCCGCAACAGTGTCAGGGCGTAGTCGGCGTGTCCGGGGACGTAGCCGTTGCCGATGAGCATGGTGACGTCGGCGGCGAGCCCCTCGGCGCCCAGCGCGGCGGCGGCGAAGTGGGTCGCCATGGAGAAGTAGATGACCGTGCCGCCCTGGGCGGTCGCCATCAGCGCGGGCTGCTCGCAGCCTGGCACGTCGACACAGACCACCGTCACGTCGGCCGGCCCACCAGCGGCCAGCACCGCCTCGTGCAGCGACAGCGGGGCCCGCGCGTCGGCGACCACGACCTCGTCGGCGAGCGCGGTGGCGCGCAGGGTCTGGGCCTCCCACCGGGTGGGCACGACGGCGATGCGCCGGTCCGCCCCGGCGTCGGCGGCCGCCGCCAGCGAGAGCGAGCCCGACTTGCCGGCGCCACCCAGCACCAGCACCCTGGGGTCCGCCCCGGTGCGGGCCCGGTGGTCACGCACCACCCGGGCGACCAGGGCCGGGGCGCCGCACACGTCCATCACCATCAGGGCGAGCTCGGGGTCCAGGTCCTCGGGCAGGCGCGCCGCGATGGAGCGGCCGAACAGGATCGCGTGGCCGGCGGCCGGGACACGCTCCCCCAGGCCGTCCCACCGGGCCAGCTCGTCGGTGATGCGCAGCGGGGTCAGCGACAGCGACACCAGGGTGGCGATGCGCTCACCACGGCTCAGGCCCAGCGTGCTGTCCGGGCCTACCTCGGCGACGGTGCCGATGAGCATGCCACCGGACCCGGTGACGGGGTTCTGCATCTTGCCGCGGGTGCGCACGATGTCGAGGACCTCGGCCCGCACCGCTGCCCCGTCGGTGCTGCCGTCGGACCTGCGGTGCTTCTCGGCGAGCTGGCGGTAGGAGGCGGCGTCGAGGTTGAGCACCTCGACCTCGACACGCACCTCGTCGTCGTAGATGGCAGGGTCGTCGTCGAGCCGCTGGGCCGCCTGCGGCAGGGTCACCGCAGCGCCGGTCGGCTCCAGCACCCGGTGCACCCCGAACGGCGACGAGACCGTCATACGTCCTCCCAGAACGACACGAAACGATAAATCTTCCTGCGATGCTTTCATTTGGCGGGAAGGTGTCCGTAGCATGCCACTTATGACCGCAAAGATCGAACAGCCGTACCTCTACCGCCAGCGTGTCCTGGTGGAGCCCGACTGGACCCGGTTCCCGGGCTGGCGTGACGTCACCGCCGAGCAGTGGGCGGACGTGCAGTGGCAGCGTGCGCACTGTGTCAAGAACCTGCGTCAGCTGCGTGACGCTGATGGGCGACCTGCTGACCGAGGACCTCTACGCCGACCTCGAGCGGGACCAGGCCGAGCGGGCCACGATGTCGATGCTGGTCACTCCCCAGATGATGAACACGATGGTCAGCGAGATGACGTGGCAGGAGGGGCGGATGCCCGCCGCGGGCGAGGCGTTCACCGCCGCCTTCTACGCCGACCCGGTGCGGCGCTACATGCTGCCGGTCTTCTCCGACCGTCGCACCGACTGGCCCTCCCACCCCTATGCCACCCGTGACTCGCTGCACGAGCACGACATGTGGGTGGCCGAGGGCCTGACCCACCGCTACCCCACCAAGGTGCTCGCCGAGCTGCTCCCGACCTGCCCTCAGTACTGCGGGCACTGCACCCGGATGGACCTCGTCGGCAACTCCACCCCTCAGGTGGTCAAGCTCAAGCTGGCCGGCAAGCCGGTCGACCGGCATGAGGCGATGCTGGACTACCTGCGCCGCACCCCCACCGTGCGCGACGTCGTGGTCTCCGGGGGCGACGTCGCCAACATGCCGTGGAAGAACCTCGAGGCCTTCCTCGACCGGCTGCTCGAGATCGACAACATCAAGGACATCCGGCTGGCCAGCAAGGCCCTGATGGGGCTGCCGCAGCACTGGCTCGCCGGGGACACCGTCGAGGGGGTGGCCCGGGTGGCAGCGACGGCCCGCTCCCGGGGCGTGGGTCTGGCGATCCACACCCACGTCAACAGTGCCCAGTCGGTGACCCCGCTCGTCGCCGACGCCACCCGGGCGATGCTCGAGGCGGGGGTGCGGGACGTGCGCAACCAGGGCGTGCTCATGCGTGGTGTCAACGCCACCAGCACGGACCTGCTCGACCTGTGCTTCGCGCTGTCCGACGGCGCCTCGATCACCCCCTACTACTTCTACATGTGCGACATGATCCCGTTCGCCGAGCACTGGCGGGTGTCGCTCGACCGAGGCCCAGCACCTCCAGCACGCGATCATGGGCTACCTGCCGGGGTTCGCCACGCCGCGCATCGTCTGCGACGTGCCGTTCGTCGGCAAGCGCTGGGTGCACCAGGTCGACACCTACGACCACGACCGTGGCATCTCCTACTGGCGCAAGAACTACCGCACGTCGATCGAGAGCGAGGACGTCGACGTCACCAGCGCCGAGTACGTCTACTACGACCCGATCCACACGCTGCCCGAGCGTGGCCAGCAGTGGTGGCGTGACCACGGCGCGGGTGCGCACGGGGGCGACGCCGCGTCGCTGCACCAGGAGGCGCTGACGCAGGCCGCCGCGAGCCGGCGTGCCTCGGTGGACCAGCTGGTGCACTGACCCTGACGACCGCTGTGCGCTCCGGGTGAGCCCGACCCGCCGCAGCCGGAGCGCACAACGGTCGTGGGGCCGGTCGTCACGGGCTGGTCAGGCCGAGGGGGCGCGGTCGCGCCAGTCGTGCTGCTGCCGGAACCCGAGCACCTCACGGGCCTTGCGGTTGGTCATCAGCCCTTCGTGCTCGCCGTGGTCCTGCGCCAGTGGCACACCCGGGAAGTAGCGTTCGGCGAGCTCGCGTGCGGTGGCCCACGCCACGTTCGTGTCGTTGCAGGCGTTGAAGACCTGGTAGCCCAACCCGTCGTGGCCCAGGCAGAGGTCGACGACCTGCCCCAGGTCTCTGGCGTCGACGTAGTTGAAGGCGTTGCGTCGCCGGGTCCCCGGGTCGGCGAGGTGCTCCGCCAGCCGCGCGTAGTCGCTCTCGTCCCAGACGTTGCCGATGCGCAGGGCGTAGACGTCGGCGCCGCTGCGCTGGTGGAACGTGCGTGCGGTGGCCTCGTTGACCAGCTTGGACAGCGCGTAGCTGTCGGTCGGCACGAGGGTCGGCTCGTCCTCACGCAGGGGCAGCTGCGGTGGGTCCACGACGCCCTCGGCGAAGCAGATGCCGTAGGTCGTCTCCGAGGAGGCCAGCACGACCTTGCGCACGCCCAGGCGGGTCGCGGCCTCCAGCACGTGGTAGGTGCTCGTCGTGTTGACCCGGAAGCACTCGTTGTCGGGGGTCAGCATGATGGCCGGCACCGCAGCGAAGTGGACCACGGCGTCGACGCGGGGCACCCCGGTGCCGGAGTCGAGCTCGTGGGTGCCGGTGTAGCTGAAGAAGGCGTCCCACACCTGGCCCGCGTCGGTGAGGTCCGCTCGGATGTCGTGCACGTCCGGGTGGCCCAGCGGGACCAGGTCGACGTTGATGACCTCGTGGCCTCGGGCGGCGAGGTAGGGCGCCACGACCCGGCCGGCCTTGCCGGACCCTCCGGTGAACAGGATGCGCACGTGGTGCTCCTTCGTCGTCCCCGCCGGCCCGGTGCCTGACGGTGCCCCCCACCTTAGGTCGCAGCGCCCGTATCCTGGCGCGGTGGCACGGAGGAAGCAGCCCGGCGGCACCCCGGCGACGGTCGCGCTCGACACGGCCGGCATCGCCTACACGGTGCGCTCCTACGCGCACGACCCGGCGGCGGAGTCGTTCGGGATGGAGGCCGCCGAGGTGTTGGGGGTGGAGCCCGGCCGGGTCTTCAAGACGTTGCTGGCCGACACCGACCACGGACTGGTGGTGGCCATCGTGCCGGTCGACCGGCTGCTGGACCTCAAGGCCCTCGCCGCCGCGGTGGGTGTCAAGAAGGCCGTGATGGCCGACCCCGCGGTGGCCGAGCGCACCACGGGGTATGTCGTCGGCGGCATCAGCCCCATCGGCCAGCGCCGGAGGCTCCGCACGGTGCTGGACACCTCGGCGCAGCCCTTCGAGACGGTGCTGGTCTCCGGCGGCAAACGCGGCCTGGACCTCGAGCTGGCGCCGGCCGACCTGCTCACCGCTACGGGGGGGAGCTACGCGGCGGTCGCCCGCGGCTGAGCGGGGTCAGCCGACGTCGGGCACCAGCATGTCCTCGGGCAGCAGGGCGGCCCGGCCCTCCCAGGGCGTGGACAGCACGACGGTCGTGTTGGTGCTGCACTGGCCCTGGGCGCGGATGGTGGCCAGCAGCTCCTCGAGCTCCTGGGGGCGGGGCACCCGGACGAGCAGCACGTAGTTCTCGTCACCGGCGACCGACCAGCAGGAGACGATCTGGCCCACGTTGCGCAGCCGGTCGGGGATGTCGTCCGGTGCGGAGGCGTCGAACGGGACGACCGAGATGAGCGCGGTCAGCGGCAGCCCGACGGCGGCGTGCTGGATCTCGGCTCGGTAGCCGGAGATGATGCCGCGTTCCTCGAGGCGCTTGACCCGCTGGTGGACCGCCGACGTCGACAGACCCACCTGGCGGCCGAGGTCGGCGAAGCTCATCCGGCCGTCCTGGGCCAGCAGGGAGACGATGTGGCGGTCCAGTGACTCCATGCCGCCCAGCCTAGTGAGGCGCGCTCGAGGGGTGCCGCGACGGCGCGGGCCAGGGCTCACCCACCTCGGCGGGACCGGCCAGTAGCCTGGCTGCGTGAGCGACGACGAGCCCAGACTGCTCCTGGTGGACACCGCCTCGCTGTACTTCCGGGCCTACTTCGGGGTCAAGGAGCCGCAGCCCGGGCCGGACGGCACTCCCACGAACGCGGTGCGCGGGCTGTGCGACATGGTCGCGACCCTCCTCACCCGCTTCTCCCCCACGCACCTGGTCTGTTGCTGGGACAACGACTGGCGGCCGCAGTTCCGGGTCGACGCCATCGCGTCCTACAAGGCGCACCGGCTCGTCCCCGGCACCCAGGACCAGGAGGAGGCACCCGCCGAGCTCGCGGTGCAGGTGCCGATCCTGCGGCGGGTGCTGGAGTCGGTGGGACTGCCGGTCATCGGGGTCGACGGCTACGAGGCGGACGACGTCATCGGCACCCTGACCCACCAGCACCACGGCCGGATGCCGGTGGACGTGGTCACCGGCGACCGCGACCTCTTCCAGCTCGTCGACGACGAGGCCCGGATCCGGGTCGTCTACACCGCACGGGGCGGGGTGCGCGACGCCGACCTCATCACCCAGGCCACCTTGCGGGAGCGGTATGCCGTGCCGACCGGCCAGGCCTACGCCGATATGGCCGCGCTGCGCGGTGACACCAGCGACGGGCTGCCCGGGGTCAAGGGCATCGGTGACAAGACGGCGGCGCAGCTGATCGAGACCTACGGGTCCCTGGCCGGGGTGCGGGCGGCGGTCGCCTCCGGTGACCCGGCCCTCAAGGGCGCGCGGCGGGCCAACCTGGAGGCGGCCTCGGCCTACCTCGACGTGGCGCCGCTGGTCGTGCAGGTGGCCCGCGACGTGCCGGTGCCGGACCGGCCACTGACGTTGCCGCGCGAGATCGCCGATCCCGAGACCCTGCAGCAGCACGTGGAGGCCTACGGCATCGGCAACGCCGTGGCCAGGCTGCTCAAGGCCCTGGCCCTCACCCCGTGACCGTGGTGCGCTCCGGTGCTCCTCTCGCCGGGTGCACCAGCGCGCACTACGGTCACCCGGGGGAGGTTCTGCCGGGTCAGTCCAGCCGGTCGGCAGCCACCACCCCACGCAGCATTGCGTCGGTGGCCCGGCGGGCGGTGGCCGCGACCGGGCCGTCGGCGGCCTGGGCGACCTGGCCGAGCAGGTCGACGACCTGCTTGCACCGCCGCACGAAGTCGCCGGCGGACAGGTCGCTGTCGCGCAGCACCTCCTCGAGCCCACGCCCGGAGGCCCAGCGGTGCACCATCCACGCGATGCCGGCATCCAGGTCGCCCGCCGACGGGAGGCGGTGCGCGTCCTCCCGGTCCTGCAGCTGCGACCAGATGGCGACCATCTCGTGGTAGGCCTCGGTGACCTCCACGCTCGGCATCCGCGGCTGCAGGCTCTCCTCACCGCGCGGCTCGTGGATGAGGATGGACAGCACCGCCGCCAGCCCCGGGGCATCGAGCCGTCGCCAGCTGCCGCGGCGCAGACTCTCGGCCGCGACCAGGTCGTGCTGGGTGTAGAGCCGTCGCAGCCGCTGGCCCTCCTCGGTGACCTCGTGCCCCCCGTTGGCCAGGTAGCCCAGCTCACCCAGCAGGTCGCAGATCCGCTCGAAGGTGCGGGCCACCGTGTTGGTGCGCCGGCCGATGCGGCGCTGCAGGTCGTCGGTCTCCCGGCGCAGCTTCCACCACCGGTTGGACCAGCGGGCGTGGTCCTCACGGTCAGGGCACTGGTGGCAGGGGTGGCGTCTCAGCTGCGCACGCAGGTCGTCGAGCTGGGCGAGGGTGTCGCCGTCCTCGGCCGCCTCGGTCTCCCCCCGGGAGGGGCGCCGCAGGTGCGCGTCCTGCGGCACCTTGGCGCGCAGGGTGGCCGCCAGGTCCTTGCGGGACTTGACGTTGCGGGGGTTGAACTGGCGCGGCACGGTCAGCCGGTCGACCGGCTCCAGCGGGGCCTCGAGCTCGGCTGCTGCGACGCGTCGGACCTGCCCGTCGCTGGTCAGCACCGAGGGCTGGGCTCCGTGGCCGCCGGGACGGGCCGCGGCCACCACGACCGCCATCCCCCGCCTGCGCCCGGCGGGCAGGTGCACGACCTGCCCGGGCTGCAGCGCCTCGAGGCTGAGCTCGATGGCGGCCCGCCGTCCCGCCGCGCGCTGCCGGGCGGCGGCCTTCTCGACCTCGCTGATGCGGTGACGGAGGCGGGCATACTCCGCGAAGTCGCCGAGGTGGCACTGCATCGACTCGGCGTAGCCGGCCAGGGCCTCCTCGTGGCGCCGCACCTGGGTGGTCAGGCCCACGACCCCACGGTCGGCCTGGAACTGCGCGAAGGAGGCCTGCAGCAGCTCGTGCGCCTGGGCGCGGCCGAACTGGGCCACGAGGTTGACGGCCATGTTGTAGCTCGGGCGGAAGCTGGAGCGCAACGGGTAGGTGCGGGTGGAGGCCAGCCCGGCCACGTCCTAGGGGTCGACCCCGCGCCGGCGCAGGACGACGGCATGCCCCTCGACGTCGATGCCACGCCGCCCGGCCCGGCCGGTGAGCTGGGTGTACTCCGCAGGGGTGATGGGTGCGTGGGTCTCCCCGTTGAACTTGTCGAGCTTCTCCAGCACCACGGTGCGCGCCGGCATGTTGATCCCGAGCGCCAGGGTCTCGGTCGCGAAGACGGCACGCACCCGCCCAGCGGTGAACAGCTCCTCGACGATCTCCCGGAAGAGCGGCAGCATGCCGGCGTGGTGGGCGGCGAAACCGCGGCTGAGCCCTTCGACGAACTCGTGGTAGCCCAGCACCCCCAGGTCGGCCTCGGCGACCTCGGCCACCCGCTCCTGGACCGTGCGCCGGATCGCGGCGCCCTCCTTGTCGGGCACCAGCCGGGTGCCGCGCACGAGCAGCTGGGTGACCGCGGCGTCGCAGCCGGCCCGGCTGAAGATGAAGGTGATCGCCGGCAGCAGCCCGGCCCGGTCGAGCTCGGCGATGACCTCGGCCCGGCTGGCCGAGCCCCCGGGCAGCCCGCCGCGTCGTCCCCCGGTGGCAGGCGGGCCCGAGGACCCGCCCCGCCCGCCGCCGGCCTTGCCCCGCCGGCCGCGCGGTCCGCCGGCGTCCTCGCGCCGCCACGCCATCGCCCGCTCGGCGGTCGAGATGCGCTGCACCAGGTCGGGGTTGACCCGCGCGGTGCCCGACTGCTCCCCCGCCACCGTGCCCGGCTCCTGCACGAAGACGTCGAAGAGGTCCTTGCCGACCATCATGTGCTGCCACAGCGGCACCGGGCGGTGCTCGGTGACGATGACCTCGGTGTTGCCGCGCACGGTGCGCAGCCAGTCACCGAACTCCTCGGCGTTGCTCACCGTGGCCGACAGCGAGATCACCTGCACCGACTCGGGCAGGTGGATGATGACCTCCTCCCACACCGCGCCACGGAACCGGTCGGCCAGGTAGTGCACCTCGTCCATCACGACGAAGCCCAGCCCGCGCAGGGTCTGCGAGTCGGCATACATCATGTTGCGCAGCACCTCGGTGGTCATCACGACCACCGGCGCCTCGCCGTTGACGGAGGAGTCGCCGGTCAGCAGGCCGACCCGGTGGGCACCGTGCCGGGCCACGAGGTCGTGGTACTTCTGGTTGGACAGCGCCTTGATGGGTGTCGTGTAGAAGGCCTTGCGACCGGTCTCCAGGGCCAGTGCGACGGCGAACTCCCCCACGACCGTCTTGCCCGCACCGGTGGGCGCCGCGACCAGCACGCCGGACCCTGCCGCGACGGCGTCCAGTGCCTGCACCTGGAAGTCGTCGAGCTCGAAGTCCAGGCCCGCTGAGAACCGTCCCACCGGGGAGGACTCACGCTTGGTCCGGGTGCGTGCAGCGGCATACCGCTCCGCAGGAGAGGACATGTCGCTCAGGCTACGTCAGCCGCGCGGGACGACCACATCCAGTGCCGCGGGGCGCACCGTCAGGGTCAACGGCAAGGGGCCCAGCGCCTCGCCGTCCCCGTATGCGGTGAGCTCGGGGCCGGCGACGTGCACCGCGCGGCCACGCCGGATGTCGACGCAGGCGTGCTGGGCGTGCCGGCCGGTGAAGACCTCGGCGAGCAGGCCGAGGGCCTGTGCGGCCCGCACCGAGGTGATGACGACCACGTCGAGCAGCCCGTCCGTGGGGTCGGCGTCGGGAGCGATGCGCATGCCACCGCCGAAGACCGGCATGTTGCAGACCGCCACCACCATCGCCGGCGTCTCCCACACCTCACCGTCGATCTCCAGCCGGTAGGGGTGAGCGCGCAGCCGGGGCACCTCGGCCAGCGCCGCCACGGCATACCGTGCCGCACCCAGCCAGCTCGGCACCCGGGTCGACCGGTCGGCGATGCGGGCATCGAGTGCTGCGGGCACGGACCCGACGACCAGGCGTCCCAGGGGCTGGACGTCGATGAGGTCGATCCGTCGGCGTCGGCCGGTCAGCAGCGTCTGGATGGCCGGGCCGGTGCGCAGCGGGATGGCCAGTGACCGGGCGTTGTCGTTGCCGCTGCCCGCGGCCACGATGCCCACCGCCGTCTGTGTGCCGGCGCAGGCGTCGGCGGCGATGGACACCAGCCCGTCACCGCCGACCACGACGAGCACCTCGGTGCCTTCGGCTGCCGCCGCCCGACAGACCGCACGGGCGTCCTCGGCGTCGAGCGCGGTCAGGTCGCGGGCGTCCTGCCCGGCCTGGCGCAGCCCGGCCAGGACCTCGTCGCTGCGACCGACCGCCCGGCCGCGACCCGAGCGGGGGCCGTGCAGCACGGCATACCGGGTGCTCACAGGGCGCTGGCCTCGTCATCGGCCGTCGCCAGCCAGTCGGGGTCCCGTCTCCTGCGGCGCCTCTCGTTCAGGCTCGCGACCAGGACCGCCGCCCAGTAGAGACCGTACATCGGGGTGGCCAGGGCGAACAGGGTCCAGGCGCTCGGGTCGGGGGTGGCCATGGCCGAGAAGATGAGGATCAGCAGCAGGGAGATGCGCCAGCCCGACCGCATGGCATGCACCGGGAAGAGCCCGACACTGTTCAGGCCCACCATGAACACCGGCAGCAGGAAGGCGATGCCGAAGGCGAGGATGAAGTAGAGGACGAAGTTGAGGTAGACGGTCGCGTCCTGCAGGTTCTGCGAGTCCGGCGGGGCGAACGACAGCAGCACGGCGATGGTGCGCGGGAGCGCCCAGGCCGCGAGCAAGGCTCCGGCGAAGAACAGGGGCACCGAGGCCAGGCCGAAGAGGAACGCCAGGCGCTTCTCCTTGCGGGTCAGCCCCGGCAGCAGGAAGGCCCAGATCTGCCACAGCCAGATCGGCGCCGACAGGACGATGCCCACGAAGATCGACACCCTCAGCCGGAGCGAGAACGGCGCCGTCAGCGTGGTGGCGAAGTTGAGCGGGACGAGCGGGTCACCGTCGGCGTTGCGCAGCGACGTCACCGGCTCGGAGATGAAGCCGATCAGCGGGACGTAGTAGACCCAGCCGACGATGCTGCACGCCAGGACGGCGAGGGCGGCGATGAGCAGCCGGTTGCGGAACTCCCGGAAGTGCTCCCCGAGGGACATCCGCCCCTCGGGGTCACGGGGTCGTCGACGCGGCCGCGCCACGGTGCTCAAGGACCGGTCGCGACGGCGTCAGGGCCGGCGGTCGCCGGAGTCTCCGTCGACCGGGTCGCGGACCTGGTCGGCGGGGGCCGGCGGTGGCGGCGGAGGGGTGGACGTGGCGTCGTCGGCTGCGCCGGAGGCGGCGGGTCGGTCGGTGCTGCGCGGCTCGCCGTCCACGACGTCGCTGCTGGCGGCGCTGGGCTTGTCCTCCTCGCCCTTGTCGGTCATCTGCTCGACCTCGGACTTGAAGATGCGCATCGAGCGCCCCACGCTCCGGGCGGCGTCGGGCAGGCGCTTCCAGCCGATCAGCACGATGACGGCGATGATGATGATGAAGAGCTGCCAGCCCTGGATGTTGCGCCACACAGTGGTGCCTTCCTCGATGTCGCGTATGACGGAAGCGGGCCCGTCAGGTCGTGCCGAGTCTACGCCGGGTCACCGAGCGCGCGCTGTGCGCCGTCGCGCACCAGGTCGGCCAGGCGCCGCGGTGAGACGACCTGAGCCTGTCCTCCCAGCCGCCACACCAGTCTCACCAGCCACGACGGGTCGGCGGTGCGCAGGTCCACCAGCAGACTGCCGTCCCCGAGCCGCTCGACGGCGTCGACCGGGAACTGCTCGGCCACCCACGCCGCGCCCGGCCTCAGGTGCAGCCGGACCGTCTCGTCCTCGGGGCTGGGGCGGAACACTCCGGGGCCGACCGAACGAGGTCGGGCGCCGGCAGGCGGGGTGCCGTCCAGGTCGAGCACGGTCACCTCCTCGACCCGGTCGAGCCGGAACATCCGCTGGTCCTCGGCGCGGTGGCACCAGGCCTCGAGATACCACCGGCCGTCGACGTTGATGACGCGCATCGGGTCGACGTCACGCTCGGTCGACTCGTCGCGGGCAGCCACCAGGTAACGCAGGTGCAGCCGGCGATGCTCGCGCAGCCCGGCCCGCACTGTGGCCAGCACTGCCTGCTCCTGGCTGTCGGCCTCCACGGACACGGACACCGCCGCCGACCCTGCCGCGGCCTCCCCGGCGGCCGACTCCAGCTTGGCCAGAGCCCGGTCGATGGCGTCGTGCTCCTCGATGCCGGGCACCGCGGCGAGGGCGCGCAAAGCCACGACCAGGGCCAGCGCCTCGTCGCGTCCCAGCCGCAGCGGATGGGCGATGGTGTCGGCGTTGCCGACGTAGACCTTGCCGTCCTCCCAGGACGCCTCGATCAGGTCGTCAGGCAGGTGGCCGGGGGTGCCGCAGACGAAGAGCAGCTGCAGGTCGTCGACGACCTGGGCCTCGTCCACGCCGAAGGTCGCGGCGGCCTCGGCCAGGTCGATGCCCTGGTGCCGCATCAGCCACGGCACCATGGTCAGCAGCCGCCCCAGCCGGTCGGTCGCGGACTCGAAGGTCGTCATGCCTGCTCCTGACCCGGCGCCGTGGGCTCGTGGCTGTGGGCGGCGACGACGGAGCGAAGGTGGGCCCGCACCGCGTCGGCGAGCTCGGCGGGCTCCAGCACCCGGGCGGTCGGCCCGAGGCCGGCGACGTCGGCGACCAGACCGGTGCGGGAGACCTCCTCCAGCAGCACGACGTCCCAGCCGTCTGCGCCGGGCACGGTCTCGGTGGCCCGGCGGCGCAGCAGATGCCCCGAGCCCGGCTGCAGCGCGATCCGGGCGCGCACCCGCTCCTCGTCCCGACCCTGGGTGGCGGTGATCATCGTGCGGGCGTCGTGGTCGGTGGGCACGGCATACGTGCCGCCTCGCCGGGCCAGGGTCACGGTGCCCTCCACCCGGTCCAGCCGGAAGACGCGTGGGGCGTCGCGGTCCAGGTCGTGCGCGGTGAGGTACCACCGGCCGTGCCAGCTGGTCAGCGCCCACGGTTGCACGTGGCGCTCGGTGACGGTGCCCCCTCCCCTGCCCCGATAGCTGAACCTGACCGGTGTGCGCGTCAGCACGGCCCGGCGCACCTGCTCGAAGGCGGGCTCGGTGGTGTGCAGCAACGGTTCGATGCCCGAGACGCCCTCCTCGTCGCGCTCCCACCCGGCCGCCTGCAGCTTGCGCAGGGCCTGCGCCGCCGGGCCGGCCAGGCTGGCCTGTGACCAGGCTCGGCTGGCCAGCCCCACGACGGCGAGCTCGTCGGCGGTGAAGTCGATCTCGGGCAGGCGGTACTCGCGCTGGTCGATCCGGTAGCCCGTCTCGTCGTCGAAGAAGGCGTCGATGACCTCGGTGCGCAGCGGCACCCCCAGCTCGCGCAGCTCGTCCTTGTCCCGCTCGAACATCCGGTCGAACGCCTCGTCGCTGCTGTCGGCATACTGCGGGACGAGGGTGCGGATCCGGCTCTTGCCCAGGGGCCGGCGGGTGTAGAGCAGACAGATCGTGAGGTTGAGCAGTCGCTCCGTCTTGGCGGCGGCGGGACTGGGACGGACCATGTCCCGAAACTACCCGACGCCGTAGGGTGCGGCGTGTGATCCGGTGGTCCGAGGCAGTGGTGTCCGCGCTGGGCCAGCGGCGTTCGGGAGCCGTCGAGCTCACGGTGCGTCTGGCCGAGCACGGTGACGCCGTGCCTGCGCTGGCCTACACCGACGTCGTGGGCCAGCCGCAGGTCGGTGACCGTTGCCTGGTCAACACCAACGCCCTGGCGCGGGGCCTGGGCACCGGCGGCCTGGCCCTGGTCGTGGCGCTGCCGGACCGGCTGCCGGCACCGGTGGAGGAGCCGGGGCACCTGGTCAAGGCGCGCTACACGCCGCTGCAGGCGATGGTGCTGGGGGTCGACGACCAGGAGAGCCCCCACCACGACCTGCTGCGCGAGGCCGACGACCTGGCCGGTATGCCGGTCGTCGCCGCCGACCTGCACTCCAGCCTCCCGGCCGTGCTCGCCGGGGTGCGTGCCGAGGCCCCTGAGCTGCGGGTCGCCTATGTGATGACCGACGGCGGCGCCCTGCCTGCGGCCTTCTCACGCACCTCCTCGGCGCTGCGTGAGGCCGGGTGGCTGGCCAGTGTCGTGACGACCGGGCAGAGCTACGGGGGCGACCTGGAGGCGGTCACCGTCCACACCGGCCTGCTCGCGGCCCGTCTGGTGGCCGAGGCCGACCTCGTCGTCGTGACCCAGGGGCCGGGCAACCTGGGGACCGGCACCCGGTGGGGCTTCTCAGGGGTGGCCGCAGGGGAGGCGCTCAACGCCGCAGCCGTGCTCGGCGGGCGTGGGGTGGCCGCGCTCCGCGTCTCCGGGGCCGACCCCCGCCCGCGGCACCGCGGCGTGTCGCACCACAGCGTCACGGCCTACGGCAGGGTCCTGGCCCGGCCGGCTGAGGTCGTGGTGCCCGAGCTCTCCGCGTGCCCCGACGTCCCGGCTGACCTGGCCGGCGCGGTCGCCGACGACGTGCGCCGGCTCTGCGACGGCGCGCCGCACCTGACCCCGGTCCTCGTCCGCTGCGCCGATCTTGGCCCCGCCCTCGCCGGCACGCCCGTGCCGCTGTCCACCATGGGCCGCGGCTACCCGCAGGACCCTGCCGCGTTCCTGGCCGTGGCGGCTGCGGGCCGGCATGCGGCGCGACTGGTGCTCGGCACGCAGCAGCCCCCGGCCACGAACGGGTCCGGGGGCTGCTGACATCTGCCTCAGGGGGTCAGGCCACGCCCTCCAGGTCGACGACGAAGATCAGCGTCTCGCCGCCCTTGATGACGCTGCCGGCACCGCGGTCGCCGTAGCCCAGGTGCGGCGGGATGGTGATCTTGCGGCGACCACCGACCTTCATGCCCAGCAGGCCCTGGTCCCAGCCCTGGATGACCTGGCCCACGCCCACCTGGAAGCGCAGCGGTGCGCCGCGGTCCCAGGAGGCGTCGAACTCCTCCCCCGTCGACCAGGCGACCCCGACGTAGTGGGCACTGACGGTGCGCCCTGCGGTGGCCTCGGTCCCGTCGCCGACGACGAGGTCCTCGACGAGCAGGTCGTCCGGGGGGTTCTCGCCGGGGAAGTCGATCTCAGGCTTGGTCTTCTCGCTCATGGTGGCTCCTCGTCGGTCCGGGGGTGGTCAGCTCGCGGCCAGGATGTCGACGACGAAGACGAGCGTCTCGCCACCGAGGTTGGCCGAGGGGTCCTCACCGTAGGCGAGCTCCGGCGGGATCACCAGAAGCACCCGGGAGCCGACCGTCTGTCCGACCAGACCCTCGTCCCAGCCGGGGATGACCTGTCCGGCGCCGATGACGGTGCTGAACGGCTGGCCGGCCTCCAGCGAGGAGTCGAACTGCTCCCCGTCGGACCACTTCACGCCGGTGTAGTGCACGGTGACGGTCTGGCCGGCCGCGACCTCCTCGCGGTCGCCCTCGATCAGCGGCTGCACGACCAGCTCGGTCGGCGGCTCCTCACCCTCGGGGATGGTGATGGTGGCCGGGCTGGTGCCGTCGGCCTCGACGGTCGGCAGCCCCTCGGCCGGCTCGACCTCCGTGCCCTCGGCCTGGCTCAGCGGCTCGACCGACTCGACGACCTCGACATAGAAGACCACGGTGTCGGCGGGGCCGATCCCGAGGTTGGCGTTGCCGGTCTCGCCGAAGCCCTCTGCGGGAGGCATGGCCATGATCAGCTCCGCGCCGGGCATCTGGCCGGGCAGCGACTGCAGGAACGCCGGGAGCAGCGAGGGGTTGGACAGGTCCATCACGACGGTGTCGTCGGTGGGAAACGTGGAGAGCAGCTCCTCGCCGGTCGTGCCGTTGACGGCGAGGTAGCGGACGGTGACCTGCTCGCCCTCGGCCACCGCGGTGCCCTCACCCTCGGCGACCTGCCGAACCTCGGTCGAGGCCACCCCGAAGGGCAGGTCGCCGTCGGCGAAGTCCTCACCGCCGTAGGTCAGCGAGGGGACGGCAACACCCTCCTCGTTGTCGGTCCGCTCCACGGCCACCTCGGACAGGTCGCCGCCCACGGCGGCGGTGGCCGCGGCGTCGTCCGGACCGGCCGAGGTGGCGGAGGCGTTGTCGGCGCTGCTGGCGGCGTCGTCGCCGTCGTCGGAGGCACAGGCAGCGAGCAGGATGATCGGGGCGGCGACGGCTGCCAGCAGCCGGACACGGGGAGAGCGCACGCGCGAGGTCCTTGATCTGAACGAGGGTGGATGAGCCGGAGCCACACTACAGCGCTGACGCTGGACGCTCGCTGTGAGCCGAGCCCTGGACCAGTGCCATGAGGTCGTCCACCCGGGGGTCCGTCGCGGCGAACGGGTCCTTGCACAGGACGGTGCGCTGACCCGCGTCGTTCAGCTTCAGATGCACCCAGTCGACGCTGAAGTCGCGGCCGTGCGCCTGCGCCTCCCGCACGAAGTCGCCGCGCAGCTTGGCCCGGGTGGTCTGCGGTGGCCGGACCGTGGCCTCGCGGATCTGCTCCGGCGTGCAGACCCGGGCCGCGCCGCCCCGGCGCTGCACGATGTTGAAGAGGCCGCGCTCGGGGTGGATGTCGTGCCAGGCCAGGTCGAGCTGCTGCAGCCGGTCGTCGGACAGCTCGAGCTGGTGCCGCTGCGCATACTGCTGCAGCATCCGCCACTTCATCACCCAGTCGATCTCCGTCTCGACCCGGTGCAGCTGCTGGGTGGCCACCGCCTCGAGGGTGCGCTCCCAGAGCTCCAGGGCCCACCGGTAGGGCTCCTCCTGCGCCATCTGGGTCTGCTCGGCGTGCCGGCGCACCAGCTCCAGGAGCTGGGACTGCAGGTCGACCGCGCTCACCCGGCGGCCGTTGGCCAGGGGGAACACGTGGCTGCCGGTGAGGTCGCGGCTGATGTCGCGGATGGCTCGGATCGGGTTCTCGAGGGTCAGGTCGGGCATGATCCCCCCCGCCTCGATGGCGCGCAGGACCAGGTCGGTCATGGCCACCTTGAGCTTGGTCGTCGTCTCGCTCATCGTGGAGTCGCCGACGATGACGTGCAGCCGGCGGAAGCGCTCGGCGTCGGCGTGCGGCTCGTCACGGGTGTTGATGATGGGTCGGGACCGGGTCGTGGCCGAGCTCAGCCCGTCCCAGATGTGGTCGGCCCGCTGGCTGACCAGGTAGGTGGCCCGGTCCCCCGCCACGTGCAGGCGCCCCGCCCCGGTGACGATCTGCCGGGTGATCAGGAACGGGATCAGGGTGTCGGTGATGCGGCTCAGCTGACCCTTGCGCTCGATGAGGTAGTTCTCGTGGCAGCCGTAGGAGTTGCCGCGCGAGTCGACGTTGTTCTTCAGCACGTAGACCCGGGCCTCGATGCCCTCCGCGGCCATCCGCTGCTCGGCGTCCAGCGCCAGGTCGTGCAGCACCAGCTCGCCCGCCTTGTCGTGGGCCACCAGGTCGTCGAGGGAGTCGCACTCGGCGGTGGCGTACTCCGGGTGCGAGCCGACGTCGAGGTAGAGACGGGAGCCGTTGCCGAGGAAGACGTTGCTGGACCGCCCCCAGCTGACCACCTTGCGGAACAGGTAGCGGGCGACCTCGTCGGAGGACAGCCGCCGGTCCCCCGGGAACGCACAGGTCACGCCGAACTCTGTCTCGATCCCGAAGATGCGTCGCTCCACCCCGCCAGCCTAGGCGCCGGGGCTGCCGGTGAGCAGGTCGTGAGGCCCGGGACGTCGGTCGTCCTGGGTGGGCACGTCGACGGTCGACTGCTCGGGGTCCAGCAGCGAGTCGAGCAGGGGTCCGCCCAGCCGCCGGAACGTGCGGCGGGGTCGACGTCGGTCCAGGACGGCCACCTCGAGCTGGTCGGCGCTCAGCCGGCGCGTCGGGTCGCCGCCCGCGGACTGCAGCAGCTCGGCCGCCAGCGCGAGCACCGTGGCCAGCGACATCCCGGGCTGCCAGCGCTCGCGCAGGCCGGTGGTCAGGGGTTCGGTGGCGCCGCCCATCGCGACGTAGCCCGGCTCGTCGGTGACCGACCCGTCATAGGTGAGCCGGAAGATCTGGTCCTGGTCCGGCCTGCTGCCCACCTGCGCGACGCAGATCTCCACCTCGTAGGGCTTGGACTCCTGCGTGAAGACGGTGCCGAGCGTCTGCGCGTAGGCGTTGGCCAGGCCACGCGCCGTCACGTCGCTGCGGTCGTAGGAGTAGCCCCGCAGGTCGGCATACCGGATGCCGGCGACCCGGAGGTTCTCGAACTCGTTGTACTTGCCGACGGCGGCGAAGCCGATGCGGTCGTAGATCTCGGAGATCTTGTGCAGCGTCCGGGAGGGGTTGTCGGCCACGAAGGCCATGCCGTTGGCATAGCTGGCGACCACGACCGAGCGGCCTCGGGCGATGCCCTTGCGGGCGTAGTCGGCCCGGTCCTTCATCAGCTGCTCGGGCGAGACATACATGGGGAAGGTCACCGGGCACCCCCCGGGTTGTCGCGGCGTGCCTCGACCAGGGCCTGGACGGCCGGCTCGAGCACCTCGTCGGGCACGAGCTCCACCCCCAGGTCGGTCACCACCGCACAGGTCGGCCAGATACGCCGGCCGAGGTCAGGACCACCGGTGGCGGAGTCGTCGTCGGCGGCGTCGTAGAGGGCCTCGACCGCCACGGACACCGCCTGCTCGCGGGTCATCGCGGGGTGCCACAGCTTCTTCAGGGCCCCCCGGGCGAACAGCGACCCCGAGCCGATGCTGTGGTGGCGCTGCTCCTCGTAGCACCCGCCCGTGACGTCGTAGGAGAAGATGCGTCCCGCGGCGGGGTCGAGGTCGTAGCCGGCGAACAGCGGCACCACGGCCAGCCCACGGAACGCGTTGCCCAGGTTGCCCCTGATCATCGCCGCGAGCCGGTTGGCCTTGCCCTCCAACGACAGCAGCGTGCCCTCGATCTTCTCGTAGTGCTCGAGCTCGACCTGGAGCAGCCGCACCATCTCGACCGCGACGCCGGCCGTGCCTGCGATCGCGACGACGGAGTATTCGTCGGCAGCGAACACCTTGTCCATCTCACGGTGGGCGATGAGGTTGCCCATGGTGGCGCGCCGGTCACCGGCGACGACGACGCCTCCGTCGAAGGTGAGTGCCACGATGGTGGTGCCGTGCGGCGCGTCGACCGCCCCTCCGGCCGGGCGCGGGAGCTCGCCCCGGTCGGCTCCGGGCAGCAGGTGCGGAGCCTGGGCTCCGACGAACTCCACGAACGAGGTCCCCCCGACGGCTCGGTATGCAGTGGGCAGGCGCCCGTCGGTGCGGTCAGCCGATCCGCTCACTGGCCGCCCTTCTGCACGAACGTGTGCACGAACTCCTGCGCGTTGGTCTCCAGCACCCCGTCGATCTCGTCGAGCAGGGCGTCGAGGTCGGCGTCCCGCTCACCCGCCTGCGCCTGCCCCGGTGCCGGCGCTGCGCCCGGCTCGGGCTGCTCGTCGTCGTGCTCGTGGTGTCGTCGTTGCTGCTCCTGACCGGCCATGCCCTCATCTTGACAGACGCTGCTGACATCACACCCCGGTGCTGGCCAGCTCGCTCAGCAGGGAGGCGACGTCGGGGTGCCGGTCGAGCAGGTCGCCGACCTGGCTGCGGGTCCCCTGGAGGGGCTCCGGCAGGGCGACCCGCCGCAGCGCCCGCCCCTCGGCGGCGAACACGACGGAGTCCCACGACGCGGCACGCACGTGCGCGGCATACCTGCGGACACACTCGCCGCGGAACCAGGCTCGGGTGTCCTCCGGTGGCGTGCTCACCGCTCGGCTCACCTCCTCGGCGCTCACCAGGGACTCGATGCGGCCCGCCGTCCGGAGTCGCGTGGCCAGCCCGCGCGCCGGGTCGACGTCGCTGTACTGGATGTCGACCAGGCGCAGCCGCGGGTCGTCCCAGGTCAGACCGTCGCGCTCGCGGAAGCCTTGGAGCAGGGCCAGCTTGGCGACCCAGTCCACCTGGGCGGAGGCGCTCATCGGGTCGCGGCGCATCATGTCGAGCACCTGGTGCCAGCGGTCGAGCACCTCCTGGGTGTCCGGGTCGGCGACCCACCCCGGCACCTCGTCGTCCAGCGCCTGCCGGCAGGCGTGCAGGTAGGCCTCGAGGAGGTCGAGGCCGGTCAGGGACCGGCCGTCGCGCAGGGGGACGGTGGCCCGCAAGGTGGTGTCGCGCGAGATGGTCCGCACCGCAGCGACCGGGTCCTGCAGGGCCAGGTCGGGAGCATGCCCCGCCTCGATGAGCCGCAGCACCAGGCTGGTCGTGCCCACCTTCAGCAGGGCACCCACGTCGGCGCTGGTGGCGTCTCCGCTGATCAGGTGCAGGCGTCGGTGCACAGCGGCGGAGGCGTGCGGCTCGTCGCGGGTGTTGACCAGCGGCCGTTTCATGGTGGTCTCCAGCCCCACCTCGGTCTCCATGTAGTCGGCCCGGGCGCCGAGCTGGAAGCCGGGCACCTGGGAGGTCGCGCCGATCCCGACCCGGCCGGCGCCGCACAGGACCTGCCGCGCCACCAGGAACGGCAGCAGGCCACGGACCAGGTCGGGGAAGGGCACCGCCCGGGGGACGAGGTAGTTGTCGTGGGTGCCGTAGGAGGCGCCCTTGCCGTCGACGTTGTTCTTGTAGAGACGGACCGGCACGCCCTGCCCGGCCAGGGCGGCAGCGGCGCGGACCATCACCTCCTCCCCCGCGCGGTCCCACAGCACCGCGGCACGCGGTGAGGTCACCTCCGGGGAGGAGTACTCCGGATGGGCATGGTCGACGTAGAGGCGGGCACCGTTGGACAGCACCGAGTTGGCCACCGCCGGGTCGTCCTCGTCGGTGAGCTGGCTGATGTCGGCGAGCGCCCGCGCCATCTCGTAGCCACGGGCGTCGCGCAGCGGTGTCTCGTCGGCGTAGTCCCAGCCCGCCCCGGTCGGCAGCGCCCGAGCGGGCCCGGCGGTCGCGGCATACGCCCGCACGACAAGGCCGGAGAGGTGGACGGGGTCGGCCACCGGGTCGTCCGCCCGGGTGATGCCGTACTCGGTCTCGACCCCCACCACCCTGCGCACGCTCATGGGGCCAGACTAGGTGGGGGTCGGCCCGATGCCGTCGAGCAGCCCCTGCAGGATGGCGCCGTAGTCGCGCACCACGGCGTCCAGGTCGGTGGTCGCGGGGTCGAGGAGACGGAAGGACCGTGCTCCGGCCGCCAGTCCGAGCAGCGTGCAGGCGAGCAGGTCGGCCCGCCGTCGGCTGTCCGGGTCGTCGCTGGGGAAACGCCCCAGGAAGCGCTCGCGGAACTCGGCGCGGGCCGCCGGCGGGTCCGGCGCGTCGTGCAGCAGGTAGATGGCTCGCAGCCACGGCTCGGCGACGTCCTGGGCCCGGCGGTCCAGCAGCCGCCGCACCAGCAGCTCCCCCAGGCCGTCGGCGGGCAGGTCAGGGTCGAGGGGAGCCGGCTCGCTCGGCGTCGCGTCGGCATACAGCTGCTCCTTGGAGCCTGCCACCTTCATCACCAGGGCGGGCGAGACACCGGCGTCCGAGGCGATCTGACGGATCGTCACCGCCGCGTAGCCGCGCTCACCGAAGAGCCGGCGAGCGACCTGGAGCACCGTGTCCCGGCTCGTCTCGGGCGAGGTCGCGTCGGTCATCACGCCACCGGCTCGGCAGCCCGGCCGGGGACGGGGACACCGGTCTCGAGGTCGAGGTCGAGGGTGGTCGAGGTGGAGCCGACCTGCACGGCACGCGACCGGGTGCGCTCCCGGTCCAGGTCGACGGCGGTCAGCACGTAGCGCCCGGGTGGGGGCAGGCCGATCTCGTAGCTGCCGTCCGGGCGGGTGCGGGTGGACGCGACGTACTCCCCGGAGTGACGGATCAGCGACAGCATCACCGCGCGCATCGGCTCCCCCTCGTCGGTGACCCGGCCGGTGAGGGTGAGCCGACGGTGCATCCTGATGGTGTCGATCCCGGCCTCGCCGAGGTCGACCAGGCCGGACTGCGGACCCCAGCCGTCCGCCGAGGCGATGACGAGGTAGCGGCCGGCGCCGGGCAGCGCCAGGGCGTAGCGGCCCTCGTTGTCGGTGCGGCTCCAGTCCACGTGGCGGCCGTCCGTATGCAGCACGCTGACCACGCCCTGCCGGATAGGGCGCTGCCGGGTGTCGGTCACGACGCCACGGACGATGAGCTCGCGCACGGTGTCCTCCGACTTCACCTCGTGACGCTCGCTGAGCGCCGCACCGGCCGGCACGTCCTCGGCTGCGGTGCGAGCCGGGCGCACGATGAAGGCGGCGATGGTCGCGCCTGCGAGGGCGGCGACCGTGCCGAGCCAGAACATGAGCTGGTAGGCACCGAAGGTCGGGATGGACTGGCCGCCGATGGTGACGGCGAGACCGGAGAACACGGCAGCGACCGTCGCGGAGGCGCTGGAGGTGCCGATGGCCCGGAGCAGGGTGTTGAGACCGTTGGCCGAGGCCGTCTCGGTGATCGGCACCGAGCGCATGATGAGCGTCGGCATCGCCGCGAACGCCACGGCTGTGCCGACCGAGCTGACGCCCGAGGCGAGCATCACCTCCACCACCGAGTGGTGCAGGAAGGCGCGCAGCACGAAGCCCACCCCGATGGTGACCGCGCCGACGACCAGCATCAGGCGGGGGCCGTAGGCCCGGATGAGCCAGGCGGCCACCGGTGACATCGCCACCATGAGCAGGCCGGCCGGGAGCAGCACCAGCCCGGTCTCGACGACGCTGAGCCCGAAGCCGTAGCCGGACTCGACGGGCATCTGCACCTGCTGGGCGGAGGTGAGGAAGTTGGTGAACATCGCGAACCCGATGAGCACCGAGGCGCTGTTGGTGAGCAGCACGGTGCGGCGGGTCGAGGTGCGGATGTCGACCAGCGGCTGGCCCGAGCGCAGCTCCCAGGGCACCCACACGGCGAAGACCGCGACCGCGGCGAGCGAGCAGGGTCAGGGTCTTCTCGTCGGTCCAGCCCCAGGCGCCGGCCTTGGACACGGCGAGCAGGAAGCAGGTCAGCGCGACCGAGAGCAGCACCGCGCCGGCGTAGTCGAAGGTGCCGCGCGTGCGCACCGTCGACTCGGGCACGACCCTCAGGACGAGGGCCAGCATGAGCACCGCGAAGCCACCGGAGACCCAGAACAGTGCGTGCCAGTCGAGGTTGTCGTAGATGACCCCGGCCAGCGGCATGCCGACCGCTCCCCCGATGCCGAGGGTGGCGCTCATCAGCGCCACTCCCGAGCCCACCTTGTCAGCGGGCAGGTGGTCGCGCATGATGCTGATGCCGACGGGCACCAGGCAGGTGCCGATGCCGGCCAGGCCGCGCCCGGTGATGACCAGGGGCAGGGACGGGCTGAGCGCGGCGATGCCGGAGCCGACGATGACGGCGACCAGGCAGAGCACCATCATCAGGCGCTTGCCGAACATGTCCGCGAGACGGGACACGATGGGTGTGCCCACGGCGGCGGTGAGCAGGGTGACCGTGACCAGCCAGGAGGCGTTCTCCGGCGTGGTGTCCAGGATCTGCGGGAAGTCGGGCAGCAGCGGCAGCACCAGGGTCTGCTGCAGCGACACCAGCGTCCCGCACAGGGCCAGCACCACGATGATCGAGCGGGTGGACAGCCCTCGGGCCTCAGCGGGGTCCGGCCCGCTCGCTTCGGTCACGTCGGTCGCGGTGCGGGGCACAAGGGTTCCTTCGGAGGTGGCGGTGAACGAGCGTTCACGGCACTCATTCAACCACGCCGGGCCACCGCGAAGACCCGGCGGCAGGCCTCAGGACACCTGCACCCAGCTGCCGCCGAGCGGAGGTAGCCCACCGGGGACGCCTTGTCGCGCGGGGTCGACCAGTGCAGGTGGAGGGAGCAGAAGGCGTCCATCACCACGTCCTCGGCGCTGCAGCGGTCACCCAGCATGCAGTAGGCCAGCCGCAGCAGGCCCTCGTGCTCCTCGCGGAACAGCTCCTCGACGACCTCGTCGCGCGCCCGACCCCCTCAGGTTGACCCGCGACTCACAGGTACTGGCCGGGGGTGCCCCGGTCGAGGGTGCGACCGGGCTCGACGCCGTCCTTGCCGGAGACCAGGGTGCGGATGTAGACGATCCGCTCCCCCTTCTTGCCGGAGATCCGGGCCCAGTCGTCAGGGTTCGTGGTGTTGGGCAGGTCCTCGTTCTCCTTGAACTCGTCCACGCAGGCCCGGAGCAGGTGGTCGACCCGCACCCCGTGGGACTGGTCGGTGAGCAGGGCCTTGATGGCCATCTTCTTGGCACGGTCGACGATGTTGTGGATCATCGCCCCGGAGCTGAAGTCCTTGAAGTACAGGATCTCCTTGTCTCCCCCGGCGTAGGTGACCTCGAGGAACTTGTTCTCGTCGAGCGGGGCGTACATCCGCTCCACCCCGGCGGCGATCATCGCGTCGATGGTGGCCTGACGGTCGCCGCCGTGCGCCGCCAGGTCGTCGGCGTGCAGCGGCACCTCGGTGGTGAGGTACTTCGTGAAGATGTCCCGGGCGCTCTCGGCGTCCGGGCGCTCGATCTTGATCTTCACGTCGAGCCGCCCCGGTCGCAGGATGGCGGGGTCGATCATGTCCTCCCGGTTGGAGGCACCGATGACGATGACGTTGTCCAGACGCTCCACGCCGTCGATCTCGGCGAGCAGCTGCGGCACGATCGTCGTCTCGACATCGGAGGACACCCCCGAGCCGCGGGTGCGGAACAGCGACTCCATCTCGTCGAAGAAGACCACCACGGGGGTGCCGTCGCTGGACTTCTCACGGGCTCGCTGGAAGATCAGCCTGATGTGCCGCTCGGTCTCCCCGACGTACTTGTTGAGCAGCTCGGGACCCTTGATGTTCAGGAAGTAGCTCTGCGGGGTGTCCCGGCCGGCCCGCTCGGCAGCCTGCCGGGCCAGCGAGGCCGCGACCGCCTTGGCGATGAGCGTCTTGCCGCAGCCGGGCGGGCCGTAGAGCAGGACTCCCTTGGGTGGGCTCAGCTGGTGCTGGGCATACAGGTCGCGGTGCAGGAAGGGCAGCTCGACGGCGTCCTGGATCTGCTCGATCTGCCGGCCCAGCCCGCCGATGTCCTCGTAGGAGATGTCGGGCACCTCCTCCAGCACCAGCTCGGAGACCTCCGGCTGGGCGATCCGCTCGTAGGCGAAGCCGCTGCGGGGGTCCATCATCAGCGTGTCACCGGCCCGGAACGCGACGTCGTGCATCGACCCGGCGACGCGGCATACCCGCTCGTCCTCGCCGCGGACCAGCACCAGGACCCGCCCGTCCTCGAGCCGTTCCTTGACGGTGACGACCTCCCCGACCTGTTCGTAGGAGGCGACCCCCACGATGGCCTGCGCGTCGTTGAGCAGCACCTCACGGCCCGGCTGGAGGTCCTCCAGAGGCACCTCCGAGAGGGCGCGGACGCGCACCTTGCGGCCGGAGAAGGAGATGTCGACGGTCTCGTCGTCGTGCTGTCCCAGGACGAGCGCGAAGTTCAGCGGCGGCGTGCCGGCCGCGTCGAGGTCCTCGCGGAGCGACACGATGCGTTCGCGGGCCTCCTTGAGCGTGGTGGTCAGACGCTCGTTGTGGGTGCTGACATCACGCAGCCGGGTCTGCAGCTGCATCACCTGCTGCTCCAGGTGTCGCACGCGTGCTTCGTTCATGCATTCACGCTACCCGGCCCGTCTGACAGGTTCTCGGCAGCACCGGTGACGTCCCGCCGGACCCGCCGGACCCGTTTGTCCGACACCGGTCGCTCCCCCACGTCCTCCGGGCTCCACTCCTGCGTCTGCGAGGGCGTGTAGTCCTCCCCGTAGGCCCCCTTGGACGGACGGCGGCGGCGGACCGGGGCCACCGTCGCCGGGGCCAGCCGCCGGGTGGTCACCAGGAACCCGGTGTGCCCGTGCATGCGGTGCTCCGGCCGGACGGCGAGGCCCTCGAGGTGCCATCCGCGCACGAGGGACTCCCAGGCCTGCGGCTCGGTGAAGCCACCGTGGTCACGGGCGCTCTCGGCGACCCTCGAGAGCTGTGTCGCGGTGGCGACGTAGCAGATGAGCACCCCGCCCGGTGCCAGTGCGTCGGCCACGACGTCGAGGCACTCCCACGGGGCCAGCATGTCGAGGACGACGCGGTCGACGCTGCCGGGCTCGACCGTCTCCGGAAGGGCCTCGACGAGGTCGCCCACCGTCACCGTCCACGCGGGGTGGTCGGCTCCGAAGAAGATGCGGGCGTTGGCCTTGGCGATGGCGGCGAAGTCGTCACGACGCTCGAAGGAGAACAGCTCACCGGTGTCGCCGACCGCCCGCAGCAGGGACAGGCTCAGGGCACCGCTGCCGACCCCGGCCTCGACAACCCGGGCACCCGGGAAGATGTCGGCCATCGTCACCACCTGGCCCGCGTCCTTGGGATAGACGACCTGGGCGCCGCGTGGCATCGACAGCACGTAGTCGGACAGCAGCGGCCGCAGGGCCAGGTAGTCGGCGCCTGAGCTGTGCCGGACGACCGTGCCGTCCGGGCTGCCGATCAGGTCGTCGTGACGCAGATGACCGCGGTGGGTGTGGAAGTCCTTGCCCGGCTCCAGGGTGATGGTGTGCAGCCTGCCCTTGGGGTCGGTCAGCTGCACGCGGTCGCCGGGCCGGAAGGGGCCGCGCCGCTGGTCTGCTCCGGTTGCTGGGTGAGTCACCCGGGAAGTCTAGGTGCTGGGGCTACAGGTCGGAGGCGAGCACGACCCCGCCGATGGCACCGTCGGGCAGGCGCACCGCCACGACCGGGGTGCGGTGGGTCTGCATGGCCACCACCACGTCGGTCACCGCGTCGTCGGGCCCGGCGTCCACGACCCAGCCCTGCGGCTGCCGGCGTGCGACCGCGGACACGGGGGTGGTGCCGGCGGACCCGGACGGCACCTGACCCAGGGCCTGCGCATCGACCATGGCGGTCGGTATGCCGTCGGGCCCGGTGACCAGCCAGAGGGGGCTGTCCTGCCACGGCACCCGGTCGAGCGGCAGGTCCCCCCGGACGAGGGCAGCTCGGCGCAGGACGGAGCCGACGGTGACTCGCTCGAACGAGCGACGAGCCCGCCCCGAGCGGATCGCCGAGCTGGCCCCCCACCACAGGAAGGCACCGATCAACCCGCCCCAGACCAACCGGTTGACGGCCAGGGTGCCTCCGGTCAGCAGCGGCACGCCGACCACCCACCAGACGAGCCCGACCACCAGGAGGCGACCGCACCATCCGGCCACCAGGGTGCCCAGGCCCCGGCTGCCGGTCAGCTTCCACACCAGGGAGTCGACGAGGAAGCCACCGTCCAGCGGGAGGCCCGGCAGCAGGTTGAAGGCCGCGACGAAGGCGTTGGCGGTGGTGAAGGCCGTCAGGAGCAGCCACAGCAGCCCCTCTCCGGGTGCCACCTGCAGGAAGGCCCAGCCGAAGGCCGCCAGCCCCGCGTTGGCCGCGGGCCCGGCGATGGCGACCGCCGCCGCCCGGCCCGGGCTGCTGTCGGCCCCGTCGTAGGCGGTGTGGCCGCCCCAGAAGTCGGCGACGATGCGGCGCACGCGATACCCGCAGGCGCGGGCGACCAGAGCGTGAGCCGCCTCGTGGACCAGCACGGACAGAAGCAGCAGCACCGCGAAGCCGAACGCCACGGCATAGGCCCCGCGTCCGGTGCCCGGCACGATGTCGGAGACGATCGGGCCGAACAGCAGGGTGATGACCCCGGCGATGACGACCCAGGAACGCCCCAGGTAGACCGGCACGCCGGCGAGCGATCCGATCTGCCACCCTCGCGGGGCGGCGGTGGCCGTGGACATGCGGCTCAGCCTACGTCGCGGGTCTGTCGGTCCGGCTTCGTAGAGTGCGGGCATGAGCCCAGCACTGTCACCGAGCCGCGCCGCGGACTTCATGCAGTGCCCGCTGCTGTACCGGTACCGGGTCATCGACCGGCTGCCGGAGCCACCGAGCGCGGCCGCGGCCCGCGGCACGCTGGTGCATGCCGCCCTGGAGCGCGTCTTCGACCTGCCCGCCGAGCAGCGCACCCCTGCGGCCACCGTCGACCTGCTGCCCGCGCAGTGGCAGCGCCTCGTCGAGCAGGAGCCCGACCTGGCCCTGCTGGTCGACGACGAGGGGCGCGAGGGCTGGTTCGCCGACGCGGCGCGGCTGGTGGAGCGCTGGTTCACCCTGGAGGACCCGCGCCATCTCGAGCCGGCCGAGCGTGAGCTCTACGTGGAGGCCGAGGTCGACGGTCTGGTGCTGCGTGGCTACGTCGACCGCCTCGACGTCGCCGCTGACGGACGGCTGCGGGTCGTGGACTACAAGACCGGGCGGGCACCCTCGGAGCTCTTCGAGGGCAAGGCGCTGTTCCAGATGAAGTTCTACGCCCTCGTGCTCTGGCGCACCCGGGGGGTGGTGCCGACCGTGCTGCAGCTGGTCTACCTCAAGGACGGCCAGGTGCTGCGCTACGCCCCCCAGGAGCGCGACCTGCTGGCCACCGAGCGCAAGGTGCGCGCGCTCTGGATGGCGATCGAGCGGGCGGCCGACACCGGTGACTGGCGGCCCAGCAGGTCACGGCTGTGCGACTGGTGTCACCACAAGCCGATCTGCCCGGCCTGGGGAGGCACGCCCCCGCCCCTGCCCGACGACGCAGCGCGCAAGGCGGTCGACCCCGCCTCGACCGGGGTGACCGTCGCGCTGCAGGACGCCGACTGACCCGCTCAGCGGGTGAGCGCCAGCAGGTCGTGTGCCCTCACCCCGGCCAGCGTCTGGACGTGGTGCGCGCCGTGGCTCACCGGCACCGCCACGATGTGCGGGACTGCCAGGGTCGGCACCCCTGCGGCAGTGGCCGAGGCGACACCGGTCGGCGAGTCCTCGATCGCCACGCAGAGCCTCGGGTCGACCCCCAGGCGATCGGCGGCCAGCCGGTAGGGCTCGGGGTGTGGCTTGCCGCGGGAGACCGCGTCCCCGGTCACCACCGTGCTGAAGGTGCCCGCAGGCAGGGCTTCCAGCAGCACCTGCGCGAGCGGGTCCCACGACATCGTCACCAGGGCGTTCGGCACCCCGAGGGTCACGAGCTCGGCGAGCAGCACCTGCGCACCCGGGCGCCACGGGACCTCCACCCGGGTGCGACGCACCACGCCGGAGAGCAGCTGCTGCACCACCTGCGCCGGGGTCCCGGTGACCGGGGTGCGCTCGAGGATGATCTCGGCCGAGCGGGTGAGGTCGTTGCCGACCAGGTCGAGTGCGTCCTGGTCGGTCCACGTCCCGCCCGCGGCACCGACCAGGGCGTGCTCCTCGGCGATCCAGAAGGGCTCGGTGTCGATGATGGTCCCGTCCATGTCCCACAGGACGGCGTCGGGCAACTCGCGCTGGCTCACCACGCTGCGATCCTAGGGGCACTGCGTAGGGTGGCCTCACCAGTGGCGAGCGATGGAGGTGGGCGCCGATGATCGAGCTCGAGGACGTGCCGGAGCTGCGTGACCCGATCGTCATCGCCGCCTTCGAGGGGTGGAACGACGCCGGTGAGTGCGCCACCGCGGTCGTCGAGCACCTCGCCAAGGTCTGGGACGCCGACCTCGTCGCGGCGATGGACCCGGAGGACTACTACGACTTCCAGGTCAACCGTCCCAAGGTCACCCGGGTCGACGGTGAGCGGACCTTGCAGTGGCCGACGACGCGGGTGATGCTGGCCCGGAGCACCCCGCTGGGCCGTGACATCCTGCTGGTGCTGGGGATCGAGCCGTCCGTGCGGTGGCGCACCTACAGCTCGGAGCTGCTGGCCTTCGCCATGCACCACGGTGCCACGCTGCTGGTCACCCTCGGCGGCCTGCTGGCGGACGTGCCGCATACGCGTCCCATCCCGGTGGGCGTCAGCAGCGAGGACGAGGACCTGCTGGAGCAGCTCGACGACATCGAGCCCAGCACCTACGAAGGCCCCACCGGCATCGTCGGGGTCATCAACGACCAGGCTCAGCAGATCGACCTGCCCAGCCTGTCGTGCTGGGCGGCGGTGCCGCACTACGCCGGTGGCCCCCCCTCGCCCAAGGCGTCCCTGGCCCTGCTGGGGCGCCTGGAGGAGCTGCTCGACGTCGTCATCGACGACACCGACCTGGTGGAGTCGGCCCGCGCCTGGGAACGAGGCGTGGACGACCTCGCCTCCTCCGACGACGAGGTGGCCGACTACGTCCACTCCCTGGAGCAGGCGCAGGACACTGCCGAGCTGCCAGAGGCCAGCGGCGACGCCATCGCCCGGGAGTTCGAGCGCTACCTGCGGCGTCGCGACGACGACGGGCCCTCCCCCCGCTGAGAGAGCGCGGCCGGCGGGGCAGTCCCGACGGGTCAGCGGTCGGTGGGCGGAACCTGCAGCAGCACACCGAGCAGCGCATCGACGGCCTGGGGCACGAACACCGAGACCGGCTCCCCGGACACCGTGACCCGCTGGGCCCAGCCGTCGACGGCGGTCAGCGCACCGGGGGCGTCGAGGTCCTCGGCCAGCCGGGTCCGCAGCTGCTCCACCGTCGCCTCGTCGTGCTCCGTCACGCTCGCGTCGGTCGTGGCCAGCGCCGCGGCAGCCCGCCAGCCGGCCAGCCGCTGGAGCGCCACCTTCAGCAGCTCGTCGGTCCAGTCCCACGGGGTGCGGTAGTGCTGGTCGAGCAGCACGAGCCGGATCGCCATCGGGTCGACCCCGCTGCTGCGTAGCCGCGACACCAGGACCAGGTTGCCCTGCGACTTGCTCATCTTCGCCCCGTCGAGGCCGACCATGGCCTGGTGCACGTAGGCCTCCGCGAAGGGACGCCGGCCGGTCAGCGAGGTGGCCTGCACGGCGCTCATCTCGTGGTGCGGGAAGACGAGGTCGGTGCCGCCACCCTGGATCTGGAAACCCATGCCCAGGTAGCGCAGCGCAATGGTGGAGCACTCGATGTGCCAGCCTGGCCGCCCCGGCCCCAACCCGCCGCCGGGCCAGGACGGCTCAGCGTCCCGGGCCGCCCGCCACAACAGCGGGTCGAGAGGGTCGCGCTTGCCGACTCGGTCGGGGTCGCCGCCACGCTCGGCGAAGACAGCCAGCATCTCCTCGCGGCTCCAGCGCGAGACCGTGCCGAAGACCGGCTCCCGCTGCACGTCGAGATAGATGTCGCCGGGAGCGTCCCGGTCGAGAGCCTCCGGGGTGGCCACGGCGTAGGCGGCGCCGGACTCCAGCAGCTGCTCGACGGCGGACACGTCGTCCGGGATGCCCTCGACCGCACCGATGTAGTGCTGGGGCGGGATCACGCGCAAGGCCTCCATGTCGGCGCGGAAGAGGTCGATCTCCCGCTCGGCGAGGTCCTGCCAGGGGATGCCGTCGCGCTCGGCCCGCTCCAGCAGGGGCTCGTCCACGTCGGTCACGTTCTGCACGTAGGTCACCGAGAGCCCGGCGTCACGCCAGGCCCGCACCACCAGGTCGAAGGTGAGGTAGGTCGCCGCGTGGCCCATGTGGGTCGCGTCGTAGGGGGTGATGCCGCAGACGTACAGGCCCGCCTGTCCGTCCTCGGGGTGGACGCTCATCCTGCGTCCGGTCGCGGTGTCGTGCACGTGCAGCGGACGACCGCTGCCGGCCAGACGGGGCACGGGGATCGCGGACCAGGACTTCACGGCACCGAGCGTAACCGGCGCCGTGGCCCGTCCGTCACCACAGCGGCCAGGGCAGCGGGTAACGCTCGTAGGGCGGCAGCGGGTAGGTGCCTGCGGAGATCAGCTCCTCGGCTCGTCCGAGGAGGGCGGCGACCTCCACGTCCGAGAGCAGCCGGCACAGACGGTCGGTGTCGACCGTGGCCAGCAGCCGGTGCAGGCGGGCCAGCTCGCGGTCGGGCAGGGGGTCGCCGGCCCAACCCCACAGGACAGTGCGCAGCTTGGGTTCGTGATGCCCGCACAGGCCGTGGTCGAAGCCCCAGACGGTGCCGGCACGGTCGCGGACCAGGTGGGCGGCCTTGCGGTCGGCGTTGTTGAGCACCACGTCGAGGACTGCGAGACCTGCCAGGTCCGGGTCGTCGGCATGGGCCACCACGAGTGGCTCACCGTGCCGCCCCTGCGCCTGCACCACGGGCAGCCAGCCGTCGGGCACCTCGTCGGGCTCGGCCAGGACGACCAGGTCACCTGAGAAGGGGTCGTCGTGGTCGGCGGCGTCGACCCAGACCTGCACCGAGCCCGGACCCAGCGGACCGTCCCGCAGGACGGTCGGCGGCACGTTGTCCCATCCTCCCCAGACGCTCACGAGGTAAGCCGTCACCTCACGCTGCGCGAGGGTGCGGCCCGGGAAGTCGCGCAGCGGGCGCTCCCCGCGCACCGGCTTGTAGACACCCCGCCGGTCACCGGGGGTGCCGTCCGCCTCTTCGAACTGGACGCGCAGGGTGAGGTTGGACGCCTCGGTGAGCGCGCCTTCGACGTGCAGAGGCGCCTCGGTCAGCCATGCCGGGACCGACGGTCCGGTCACCGGCGATAGCCGTTGGCACGAGGACAGATGTGACCGCTGGGGTCCAACGGACCGCCGCAGAAGGGACAGTTGGGCCGGCCGCCGGCCACCGCCCTCGCGCAGCGTGCCGAGAACGCACGAGCCTGGGCCGGCGTCAGCACGGCGCGCAGCCCCTGCAGCACCGGCGCCGCACTCTCGCCCTCGAACAGCGCCGGGTCGTCCTCGGCCAGCTCGTCGGGGTCGGTGTCGTGCGCCTCGACAATGATGACGTGCCGACCGGCGTCCCACGCCATGCTGAGCCGGCGGACCCGGAAGTCCTCCTCGATGGGAGTGTCCAGCGGGGCGTTGTCGGCCACCGCCTCGCCGGCGGCTTCGGAGCCCTCGTCGGCGGCGACCTGGTCGAGCATCTCGGCGATGCTCTCCCCCAGCAGGCGCACCTGCTCCTTCTCCAGCGAGACCGTCATTACTCGCGAGCCCTGGGTCGCCTGCAGGAAGAACACGCGCTGACCCGGGGGGCCCACGGTGTCGGTCACGAACCGCTCAGGCGGGTCGAAGTCGATCACGGGCATGTTTCCAGCCTAGACGCTGCCTGCGCCGCCACCGACCGGGGCGTCGTCCCCGGGGGTGGCGGCCTTGCTGAGCGCCCTCAGGTCGATCGGGTCGCTGCCTGAGTCGTTGGTGCGCAGCACATACGGGCGGTCCCGGGTGTAGCGGACGATGCTCACCGACGAAGGGTCGACCACGATGCGCTGGAAGTCGTCCAGCGGCGTGGCAAGGGCGTCCGCCAGGATGGCCTTGATCACGTCACCGTGGCTGACTCCCACCCAGACCGCCCCCGGTCCGTGCTGCTCCTCGACCTCGGCGTCGATCCGCCGCACCGCCGCCACCGCCCGGGCCTGCATCTGGGCGATCCCCTCCGACTCGTAGTCGTCATGGGGCGGGAAGTGCACACTGCTGGGACGGCGCTGCACGTCCTTCCACAGCGCTTCCTGGGCGAGCTCCTTGAGGGGTCGGCCGGTCCACGCGCCGTACTTCGCCTCCCCGAGGTCCTGCTCGGTCCGGAGGGAGGGTGCGCCCTCACGTGCGCCGAGCACCGCCGCGGCGGTCTCCTGGCACCGCTGCAACGGGCTGGAGACGGCGGCCGCGACCTCGGTCGAGCTGAGCCGGCGCCCGAGCGCCGCCGCCTGCTCTCGGCCGTGCTCGTCCAGACCGACACCGGGGGTCCACCCGGCAAGGATGCCGTCGGCGTTGGACCGGGTCCGACCGTGCCTGAGGAGGACGAGGATCGCCATCAGCGGACGTGGTCGATCGCGTCGGCCGCAGCCTCCAGGGACTGCATCCGGGCGTCCAGGCCCTCGCCCCACGGTGCCACCGTCAACGTGGTGACCCCGGCGTCGGCATACCGCTGCATCCGCTCGACGAGCCGACCCGCAGGCCCGAGCAGGCTGGTGTCGTCGATGAACTGCACCGGCACGGCTGCTGCGGCGTCGCGCCACTGCCGCGCCAGATAGAGGTCCTGCACCTGCTTCGCCTGCTCGCCGTAACCCATCCGGCCGGCCAGGGCGTTGTAGAAGTTCTGCTTCCGCGAGCCCATGCCTCCGACGTACAACGCGGCGTAGGGCGCCACCAGCCCGGCGCAGCGCTCCAGGTCCTCGCCGACCGCCAGCGGGACGGTCGCGTCGACCTCGAACGCGTCGTCGGTGCGGCCGGCCGACCTCCGGCCGCGGCCGATCGCCTCGAGCTGCTCGCCCAGGTAGTCGGGCGAGACGAAGACACCCAGCCACCCGTCGCCGATCTCGCCGGCGAGCTCGAGGTTCTTCGGCCCCACGGCAGCCAGGTAGATCGGCACCTGGTGACGGGTGGGCACGACGTTCAGCCGCAGCGCCTTGCCCGGGCCCTCGGGCAACGGGAGCCGGAAGTGCTCACCGGCATACTCCACCGGTGTGCGGGCGAGCGCGGTGCGCACGATGGCGGTGTACTCCCTGGTGCGTCCCAGCGGCTTGTCGAAGCGGACCCCGTGCCAGCCCTCCGACACCTGAGGGCCGCTGACGCCCAGGCCGAGACGGAACCTCCCCCCGGACAGGCTGTCCAGGCTGGCCGCGGTCATGGCTGTCATCGCCGGCGTGCGTCCCGGGATCTGGAGCACCCCGGCGCCCAGATGGATCTCCCGGGTGCGGGCCCCGATCCAGGCAAGGACGGTCGCCGCGTCGGGGCCGTAGGCCTCCGAAGCCCAGACGACGGCGACGCCGAGCTGTTCGGCGCGGTCCACGAGGGCGAGGTTGTCCTCGTCCCTGCCCATCCCCCAGAAGCCGCAGCTGAGCCCCAGTTTCACCTACTCACGTCCCGGTCGTCGTCCTCGTCCTCCAGGTCGACGAGGTCATCGTCCTCATCGCCGTCGCCGTCGTCGTCTTCGTCGTCGTCGTACTCGTCATCGTCGTCGTCGTTGTAGATGTCCAGCGGGGTCACCTCGCCGTAGGCCTCGAGCAGGGCGTCGTCGTAGGCGACGAAGGCGTCGGCGATGCGCTGGTAGGCCGCCACCACGTGCGGGTCGTCGTCCCCCCGCCGGTCCGCAGCCATCTCCAGGTGGGTCTCCAGGGCAGCGACGAAAGCAGCCAGTGCGGCGCGCGGGTCCAGGCTCATACCGTGACCGTATCTCGGATGGCACGCCGACGGCAGGGGGATTGCCGCAGACCGCGAGTCCACTGGACACGGGCGGGTGGCACGGCGCACGATGCCTCTCGATGATCCAGTACGAGTACCAGACCCTGACCTTTGGGCGTGCGGACTCCCGGTCCGAGGTCCGCCGAGCCCTGACCGAGCAGGCGGAGTACGGGCAGTGGGAGCTCTACCGTGTGCGCGTCTACTGGGGTGGGGTCCGCAAGGCCTGGTTGCGCCGCAAGATCATCCGGGTGCAGCGCACGGCCTGAGGGTCGGTCCGGGCCCGGTCAGCAGTCCTGGACGAGACGGCGCAACACGCGGGTGCCGAACTCCAGCGCGTCCACGGGCACCCGCTCGTCGATGCCGTGGAACATCCCGACGAAGTCGAGGTCGTCTGGCAGGCGCAGCGGCGCGAAGCCGTATCCCGTGATGCCCAGCCGCGAGAGGTGCTTGTTGTCGGTGCCACCGGACAGGCAGTAGGGCAGCACTCGCGCCCCCGGGTCCTCCTTGAGCAGGGCCTGCTTCATCGACTCCACAAGGTCACCGGAGAACGGCGCCTCGAGGGCCACGTCCTGGTGGACGACCTCGACCTCGACGTGCTCCCCGGCGAGCATGGCGATGGTGTCCATCAGGTCCTGGTCGTGACCGGGCAGGAAGCGACAGTCCAGCGAGGCTGTGGCCGTCTGCGGGATGACGTTGTGCTTGTAGCCGCTGCTGAGCATCGTGAAGTTGGCGGTGTCGCGCAGGGTGCCCTCGACGAAGGGACGGGCTCCACCCAGGCGCGCGAGGAAGGGCTCAGGGTCCTGCGGGTGGAACGTCTCCCCGGTGATCGTCCCGACGTTGTCGAACAGCTCACGGACGGAGGCGATGTAGGTGCGCGGCCAGGGGTGGGCGTTGATCCGTGCGATCGCCTCGGCGAGCCGGACGACCGCGTTCTCGGCGTTGGGGACCGAACCGTGCCCGGCGCGGCCGTGCGCGTGCAGCCGCAGCCACGCGATGCCCTTCTCCGCGGTCTGCAGGAGGTAGGCACGGGTCGTGCCACCCGTCGCGGCGTCCGGCAGGGTGACCGAGAAGCCCCCGACCTCACTGATCGCCTCGGTGCACCCCTCGAACCACTCGGGGTGCTGCGCCACCACGTGCCCGGCCCCCTTCACCCCGCCGGCTTCCTCGTCGGCGAAGAACGCCCACACGATGTCGCGGGGGGGCTTCTCCCCGGTCCGGGCCAGGTGACGCAGGTTCGCCAGCAGCATCGCGTCCATGTCCTTCATGTCGACCGCTCCCCGGCCCCAGATGCAGCCGTCGCGCTCCTCGGCCGCGAACGGGTCGACCTGCCAGTCGGCGGCCTGGGCCGGCACGACGTCCAGGTGGCCGTGCAGGACCAGGCCGGGGCGAGTGGAGTCACGCCCCTCGGTGCGCACGACGACGCTGGCACGACCGGGTTCCGACTCGGTGAGCTGCGGGTCCAGCCCGACCTCGGTGAGCAGACCCATGACGTACTCCGCCGCGGCCCGCTCCCCTGGCCCGGTCCCGTCGCCGTAGTTGCTGGTGTCGATCCGGATGAGGTCCCGACAGATCTGCGCGACCTCACTCTCCGGTGTCGAGGTCGGCAGCGGCGTCTCGTGGCTCGTCATGGTCCCGAGGCTACCCAGGTGCCGGCCGGCCCGCCCGGGAGGCAGGGGACTGGCCTGGTGCCGCGCAGATCCCTCAGCGGTCACGGTCGGCCATGTAGGGGATCACGTCCTTCACGAAGCGCCGGGCCGCCGAGTCAGGGACACCGCTGAACGCGTCCTCGAAGGACACCGTGGCGGCCCGCGCAATGCCCCGGGCGAACTCGTCGGCGAACTGGATGCTGCCGTGGTCATGCATCATGGCCAGGATCGGCGCGACCAGCTCGGGCGACCGCTGACCCGGTGCGAGCGCCAGGAAGCTGCAGACCCTCTCGCGGTCCCGGGGCTGAGCTGCCGCGAGCAGGTGGATGAGCATCAGGGTTCGTTTGCCCTCCCGCAGGTCGCCACGAGACTCCTTGCCGTAGACCGCCTCGGCCCCGGTGAGGTTGAGCACGTCGTCGCGGATCTGGAACGCCGCACCCAGGAAGAAGCCGAACCGCAGCATCGGCGTCAGGTCCACGTCCCCGCGGGCGCCGATGAGCGCGCCCACCCGCAGCGGCAGCAGCGTCGTGTACCAGCAGGTCTTCTTCATGATGAGGTCGAGGTAGTCGTCCGGGCTGAGGTCGATCCGCCCGTCCCGTTGCCAGCCCAGCTCACGGGCCTGGCCGTCGACGGTCTGGCGGGCCATCACGTCGAACTCCGACCAGACCCGTGCAGCCAGGCCGGGGCCGAGCAGGCGCTCGTTGTCCCGCAGCGCGCCGAGGGCGAACACCGCCAGCCCGTCCCCGGCGTTGACAGCCAGCGCCTGGCCGTAGCGCCGGTGCAGTGTCGGCTCACCGCGGCGCAGCTCGCTGTCGTCCTCGACGTCGTCATGCACCAGGAACGCGGTGTGGAAGAGCTCGATCGCTGCAGCCGAGGGCAGTGCCTCGTCCATCTCTCCCCCGAACGCGCTGCAGGTGGCCAGGCACAGGGCCGGGCGCAGCCCCTTGCCGCCGCGCGCCAGGTATTCGCTCGCCGGCACCTGCAGGTAGGGCGAGAAGCCGTCGCCACCCAGGTAGGAGGCGGCCGCCTTCCTCGCCAGCCCCCCATAACCGGCCAGCTGGTCGAGGAAGGTGTCGGCGGCCTCGCTCATGGCACGCCGCCGGCCAGCACCTCGAGGCGGATCGGGACGGCCTCCGCAGGGGTGAGCGGGCTCATCACCAGGCCGTGGAAGTGCCCAGCCTCGGTGCCCGGGGGGACGCTGACCCTGATCCGGACCTCGCTGGATCCGCCGGCCTCGACCTGCTGCAGCCGCTCGGGCTGCAGCAGCACCGCGTCGGCGGGCAGGGAGCCGCCTCCGGCCGAGACCAGACCGGTCACCCGCAGCTGGACGGCCACGGAGGTGGCGGTGGGGTTGTGCACCCATACCGACCCCTCGGTGGTCGAGCCGGCCTGCGCCGCAGGGACCACGACGACCTCCACCCGCGGTATGCCGGGTGTCGGCTCCGCGCCTCGGGCCAGCACCGTCGAGATGAGGTCGAGCGTGCGGGTGCAGGCCTCTGCCATCCGACCGGCGACCTCGGCCGGGGCGGGGTCGGCGGAGGACCCGGTCGGCGTGGGTGCCGTCAGCGGGTCGTGGGCGAGGTAGCGGTCGACGCTCTCCAGGTAGCGGTCGGCGACCGAGGCCGCCGAGACCAGCCCGAAGGCCTGGACGTCTGCCATGAGGTGGAGGGCACGGGAGGCAGCCTCCTTGGCCGTGCTCACGCCACCCCGTCCTCGCACCGGACCGCTCGGAGCGTCCCGGACCTGACGGCCCTCGCGGCCAGCACCCCGGATCGGACCGCCGCCTCGAGGCACCCCGCGTCCAGCCCGCACGCCGTCCAGTCGCCGGCCACCGCAAGGTTGCCCAGCCCGGTGCGGCCCGGCGCGATGCGGTGCCGTCCGGTCCCCGGCAGGGACTGGACGTAGCGGTCCGAGGGGTCGAGGTTGGCCCGAAGGTACTGCGCTTCCAGCCGGTCGGCGCCACCTCGTCCCTGCCCGTCCCACAGCAGCTCCCACCGGAACCCCGCCGCGTCCACCGCGCGAGGCCACAGCTGCCCCACCTCCTGGTCCAGGAAGCGGGTCAGGCTCGCCCGCACCGCCATCTCCCCCGCTGCGGAGTCGACCTCGTCCGGCATGGCGCTGCAGAAGTAGGCCAGTCCCCGCGGGCCGGACGCCGGCGGCCACTCCTCTCGCGGCAGGAGGTGCGGCATCGAGGCCCAGGTGTCGAAGGTGTCGCCGAACCCGCTCAGCGTCACACCGCTCGGCCCGTCCCAGCCGAGCTCGGACTCGGAGACCTGAAGCCAAAGCTGCGCGGAGCGGGTGGCTACCGTGGCGACGTGGGTCACCATGGCCCGCCAGGCAGGATCGGCCGCCACGATCTCGGCGGCGACGTGCGGCACCATGCCGAGCGACACCGCCAGCACAGCGACGTCGAAGTCACGGCCGGCGCGCAGCACCTCGACGGAGCCTTCTCCTGGTGCGTCCGCGTGAGTCTCCAGTGCCGGGCCGGGGTCGCCGACCAGCTGTTCGGCCCGCGGACGGGCGGGCCAGCACGGCATCCCCCCGTGCCGCACCAGGGGCTCGTAGCGCTGATGCCCTGGTGCCAGGTCGACCTGGCGGGTGAGCTCGACCGAGGCCACCTCGTGGGTCGCGGACAGTCGCAGCCGGTCGAGCCGGTGGAAGAACTCGAACTGCACCCCTCGGCGCACCAGGGCCTGGTAGAGGGGGGCGAAGACGACCTCGCCCATGCCCGCCTGCATACGCCAGAAGAGTGCGCCCTTGAAGTCGAAGAGCATCCGGCTGGCCAGCTGCAGACCCAGCCCGGCGGCGAACCGAGGCCGGTCTCGGTCAGCCCCCTCGTAGGCGAAGGTCAGGTCGTACATCCCGCGGACGACGGGAGAGTCCAGGGTCGCTGGGGCTGCACCGTGCCGGCCGAGCCATTCCCGATAGTCCAGATGGTCGATCTGCTCGTAGCCCCTCCCCGACAGCAGACCGTCGGTGAGCATGCCGACCAGGGTGGACGTCACCAGGTCGACCAGCTCCCAGGTGCGCCACGCGTCCGGTGTGCGCCGGAGCGTGAGGCGCAGCTGGGCTCGCCAGCTCTGCAGCATCCGGGCCATCGTCTGCACCAGCGGAGCCTCGATGCCGGTGGCACCGACGACCTGCCCGACCCGCTGGAGGATCTCGGTCATCGCCGCCAGCGCGGTCAAGCCACCGGCTCGCAGCAGCCTGGTGGGGTCGCTGCTGTCGGGCCGGGGCCTGGGCGAGGCACTGAGGTAGACCTGCCCCGCCGGGGCCGGTGGGGTCAGCACCCCGTGGAAGTCCGCCAGCAGGCGAACGGAGCGGACGGCGACGTCGAACGGACCCAGCGGCCGGTCTTCGGCGCCGGGCTCACCCGGCAACGCGTCGTTGCCGGTGAACCGGGTGGCGAAGGGGGTGAGGGTGGACCCCTGCCGGTCGACCAGTCCGATGTCCCCCGACGGCTCGAAGGCGTCGCGCCAGGTGCGGATCGGGCAGTCCGGGTCGGTGACCTCGCGGTCCAGCTCGGCGTAGACCTCTCGCAGCACCCGGAAGGTCGCGTCGTAGTAGCCCAGCAGCACGTGCAGACCGTGCTCCTCGATGCGCCCGTGGGCTCCTCGGCTGCTGGCGCCCTTGCCACCGAGCCGCCAGCCCCGCTGGTAGACCGTGATGGACTCGAAGCGGTCCCGCCACTCCCCCGAGCTCAGCTCCCACGCAGTCGTCAGACCCGCCATGCCGCCACCGAGCACGACGACGCGCTCCCGAGCCATCGTCACCGGCCGAGCAGCAGGTCGGAGGCCTCGGTCTCGGTGGAGCTGAAGGCCTCCGGCAGGTCCTGGCGTGCGGCCGCCAGCGTGGCCCGCCAGTGCTCGGGCCGGTGCTCCTCGGGCAGCTGGGCCAGGGCGAGAGCAGCGCGCAGCCGGGCCACCCGGGCGCCTTGCTCGGTGGCCACCTCGACCGCGGCCACGAGGTCGGCGACCGTCTCGTCCGGGTCGCCGCCCCGGCCCAGCGAGAAGGCTGCGCGTTGGCGCAGGATCTCGGGCACGTGCAGCATCTCCCCCGTCTTGAGGGCCACCTGGAACGCGTCGTTGATCTGCTCGTAGGACCGTTCGACCTCACCCGCCCGGGCCGTCATCCGTGCCAGGGACGCCAGCACCGAGGCCAGGAACGCCTCGTGGCCCATCAGCCGCAGGGTGCCCACGGTGTTCTCGAGGAAGGCCCGGTCAGGCGGGCCACCGGGCGGTCCTGCCAGGTAGGCCGATCCCAGCACCACCCAGTAGGCATACCCGTGCTTGTGACCGACCGCAACGACGTCGCCCGCCAGGGTGCGTGCGGCCTCGTCATCACCGTGGAACTGGCGGATCCACGCGGCATAGGTCTTGACGAAACCGACCGTGAACGGACCCCGGGGGAAGCCCACCGCCTCGGCCCGCTGGATCGCCTCGCGCTCCCACCGGGCTGCGGTCTGCTGCTCCCCGCGCAGGGCAGCGACGCAGGCCAGCCCGATCTTGGCTGCCGCGACGGGGTCGTTCGGCAACGGCCAGTACGGGGAGACCACGTCCTCCTGGCTCGGCCTCGCCTCGAACCCTGCGACCGAGCGCTCGAAGTAGCCCTGCGCCGCCTCGAGATGGCCTTGGTAGAGCTGGGCGAAGCCGGCGCAGTCGTCCACCTCCGGCTGGAACCACGAGAACTCCGGTCGGCTGGTCATCGCCAGGAGCCGCTCCGTCAGGCCCTGCGCGGTCGGCACGTCGCCGTTGGTCAGCCGGTAGGCATAGATGCCGACCACGGACGGGAGCACCTCGGGCCGGTTGCCGAGCCCCTCCGCGAGCGCCTCGGCCCGGTCGTGGTCGGACTCGACCTCGGGAGCGGCGTAGCCGCGCATCGAGCTCACGCTGAAGACGCGCAGCATCCTGGCCCCGAGCTCGCCGAGGTCCCGCTCCTGCGAGGCAGGCATCGCCTCGTAGAGCTCGAGGGCCCGGGAGAGCAGCTGGGTGGCCTCGGTGTGCGCACCCCGCGCCTGGGAGGCCTGCGCAGCCACCACGTACTGGGTGGCGGCTCGCACGTCCAGACCGGCCAGGTCGAGATGGGTCGCGACGAGTGCCGGCTCTCTGCCGGCCGCGATCATGACGTCGGCGACTGCGGCGTGGGTGTTGCGCCGCACGTCCAGGACCTGGGTCTCGTAGGCGGCGTCGCGCATCAGGGCGTGCCGGAACCGGTAGGTGCCGGCGCTGGGCGCCGGTTCGACGATGCCCTCGGCGACGAGCAGTCGCAGCTGGGACTCGACCGCGGCCTCGTCTCCGACCACGGCGGACACGGTCGAGGCCCGGAACGCCGGACCGATGGTGGCGGCCACCTGGACCACGCGCAGGTCCACCCCGGGGGACTTCAGCCGCCAGGTGAACAGCTCCTGCAGCCGCAACGGCATCGGCTCGGTGGAGTCCTCGGCCAGCCGTGACCGGGTGAGCTCCTCGATGAACAGTGGGTTGCCTTCGGCCTGCTCGACGATCTCGGCCCGGTGGTGCTCGGTGAGGTCCTTGCCCGCGGTCAGGTTGCCGACCAGGCGTGTCGCGGCGGCCGTGTCGAGCCGATGCAGCGCGAGCACCTCCACCTCGTCGCGCCACGGCACCGCATCCGGCTCACGTGTGGTGGCGACGGTCAGCAGGGCGGGCGGGCGACGCTCGGAGACCCGGCGCAGCAGCTCCAGGGTCGAGGGGTCGGCCCAGTGCAGGTCTTCGACCACGAGCAGGTGCGGGGTGCGCTCGGCCAGCGCGCTCATCCAGTCGACCAGGCGGGCCAGGGTCGCCTCGAGCAGTGCGCTGGGGTCGAGCTCCGGGGTGGGGTAGCCGGAGGTGTCGGTCAGCCGCAACAACGCACCGAGGAAGGGCACGAACGCTGCGGGGTCCAGGTCGAGGGACCTCAGGTGTGTCTCCAGCGCGCTCAGCGCGGCGGCGCTGTCGCCCGGCCGGTCGGCGACCCCCAGCGCGCGCTCGAGCATCCGGGCCAGCGGCCAGAGGGAGACGTTGGCGTAGTAGGGCAGGCAGCCCGCACCCAGCACCTTGCCTCCGCTGGACTGCACCCGGTCGAGCAGCTCGACCACCAGGCGTGACTTGCCGATGCCCGCCTCACCCGTGACGAGGAACACCGGCCCGGGCAGACGAGGCCGCTCCGTGATCGTCTGCCAGGCGGTGACCAGCCGACCGGATGGCTCCTCACGCCCGACCAGACCGGCCTGACGGTAGCGGTCGGCGGTGAACCGGGCCGCCGCATACCGCGGGCGCTCGACAGCAAAGATCTCCACCGGCCGGGTGATGCCCCGCAGGTCGTGCTCTCCGAGCGAGCGCATGAAGAAGTCGGCGTCGACCAGCTGCTGGGTGACGTCGCTGATGACGACGGTCCCCGGCTCACCGGCACCCTGGATGCGTGCCGCGAGGTTGGGGGTGATCCCCAGGATCGAGTCGCGGGTGCTGACCGCGGCGTCTCTGCGCAGGTCGGTGATCACCACGCGTCCCGTGTGGATCCCGACCCGGACGTCCGAGGAGGCGCCGATCCGCCGCCGCAGCTCGGCCCGCCCGTCGTGCATTGCGACCACGAGGTCCAACCCGGCCAGCACGGCCCGGCGGGCGTCGTCCTCGTGCGGCTCCGGATAGCCGAAGCCGGCCAGCACGCCGTCACCGGAGAACTGGATGAGCGAGCCGCTGTAGCGCTCGACCGCCTCCCGTGCCGCGGCGCGGTAGAAGGTGAACAGGTCGCGCATCTGCTCGGGCTCCACCTGTTCGGAGAGCTGGGTGGAGCCCACGAGGTCGGAGAAGAGCAGGGTCATCAGGGCACGTTCGCCCCACGGCCCCACCCTGCGCGCGGCGATCCGCCGGAGGAGGGCGGCGGCGCGCTCGTTGCCGGGGTCGACCGCGCGCACCTCCTCCGCGGTGGCCCGCGCCGGCTCCAGGTCACCGGCGCGCAGAGAGGCCTCGGCGGAGTTCAGCAGACGCTCCAGGAGCCGGCTCAGGCGGGACTCGGCCGACGTGGTGCCCAGGTCGCCCACGGCCTCACGCCCCCCTCGACTGCGAGATGTAGAGCTGCACCGGCACGGGGTGGGCGCCGGGCTTGGGGGTGACCTGGCCGACATACAGGCCGGGTGCCAGCGACGCGACGGCGACGCGCAGCCGCACCCCGTGCGCGCCGTCGTCGTCGAGCGGCTCGACCGAGGTGGCGATGGTTGCTGCCGGGATCCTCGCGCCCCCCGACTCGATGGAGACGAGATCGGAGACGGTCGGCACGTCCTTTGGGCCGAGGTCGCTGACCGGGACCACCGTGCCCTCGGTGCCCTCGGTGCCTTCGGCGGCGACCGCCGCGGTTGCGGCGGCGGTCATCGTCCTCACCGCACCACGGCCCTTGTCCCGCGGGGTGTCCGGAGGCGTGAACCCGGCGTCGATCCCCTCGCTGGCGACCTCGCTGAGCGTGTCCAGCCCGAAGGTCCATGCCTGTGCCCAGTCCTTGGCCAGCTGCGAGAACAGCCGCCGCTGGTCCTCCGCGAAGTCGACAGCCTTCGCGTCGCGGGCGCCGACCCGAGCGCTCATGTCGTCGAAGAGCTCGAGGTAGGTGCGGGCCGAGTCACCCAGGAAGTCGATCCATGCCTCGCCGGCCTCCACCCAGGGTGAGCGACCGGAGAGGTCCTCCTTGGGCACCGAGCCGGGTCTGCCCGGGTTGCTGCTGCCGCCGCCCTCCACGGCGGCCCGGACCCAGTCCGTCCAGAACGGGCGGACCATGGCCGCCACCCGGTCCCAGATGTCCTGCTTGAAGCCGACGATCTTCAGCGCCTTGACCCGCCGGACACTGCCCACGTCGTTGACCAGGAGGAAGCCGCGGTCGACGTCGATCTGGTCGTCCAGGCTGAGGCTGAGGTCATAGGTCATGCCGGCGGCGCGGTCACCGTCCTGCCAGAAGTCGCAGTGCAACAGGGTCTTGACCCGCTGGACGAGCTGGACCTCCTCGCGGAAGACGCCGTGCCAGTGGATGTCCCCGGGTGGTCCCAGACCCACCGGCTGCTCCACCCCTACGAGGTCCATCGCCTTGAACAGCAGCGGCCCGCGACGGGGCCAGTTGCGGGGGTCGACCCATTCGGCGACCTTGTCGAACGGGGCGTCGGTCTCGAACTCGGAGAAGATCCAGGTGGCACTGAGCCCCCCGGTCTGCACGGTCCGCACCGTGCAGACGTCCTCGCCCACGAAGGCCGACTCGTGGTGGGGCAGACTCCGGCCCGAGGACAGGGTGTGGAAGGGCACCTGTTCACTGGTGGCCAGCTTGAGGTCGTCCAGGAGCTGGTCAGCGTCGACCCCGCTGCGCTGCGAGGCCACCGAAGTCGCCAACGCCCGGTAGCCGTCCGCGTCGGTCTTCCAATCGGGGAAGCCGGCCCGGGCCAGGTCACCGAGAGCACCGAGCCGCGCCGAGACCGGGATCTCCTCCACGGGCGCGGCCGCGAGCGTGTGCAGCGCTGCGCCGGGGCTCATCCTGCGGAAGTCCGGGATCAGGCCGGGATCGGGCAGACTGTCGGGGGCCGCTCGGGCATGCAGGCTGATCAGCGCACGGTGATGCTCGTCCAGGGCGTCGGGACCGTAGGCGTCGGAGGGATGGTCGGTCATGTCAAACCCACCTTGCTGTCACGTCACCGGGTGGGCCGGTGCCTGCACGGGAGCTGCTCCTTCTTCGGAGTCTACGGATGCGCGGGTGCCACGTCGACAGTCCCACGGCGACATCTACGGCAGCACTACGCTGGCGCCGTGGGTCGGCCCGGAAGGGGGCACCGCGTGGCAGCACCTGACGTCATCGTCATCGGGCTGGGTTCTATGGGTTCGGCCGTGGCACAGGAGCTGTCATCCCGCGGGCACCGCGTGCTCGGTCTGGAGCGCTTCTCCCCCGTCCACGACCAGGGGTCCGGGCACGGCGGCACCAGGATCATCCGGAAGTGCTACTTCGAGGGGCTCGACTACGTCCCTCTGCTCACGCGCGCCTACCAGGGATGGGCGCGGCTGGAGCAGCAGAGCGGCGTCGACATCGTCACTCTCTGTGGGGGCATCTACATCGGTGACCCCGCGGAGGAGACCTTCTCCGGCAGCCTGGCCGCGGCACGGCGCTGGCGCCTGCCACACGAGGTCCTCAGCGCAGCCGAGATCAGGCAGCGGTTCCCGGCCATGCACCCCACCGACCATGCCCTGGGTCTGTTCGAGCCCGATGCCGGCTACGTCGACCCGGAAGCCACCATCGGAGCCAACATCGCCCTGGCTCGGCGGGCCGGCGCCGACCTCCGCTTCGGCGAGCGGGTCCGGTCGTGGTCCGCCACGCCCGGTGGCGGGGCCGAGGTCGCCACGGACCACGCCACCTACGGCGCCGACCGGCTGGTGGTCGCACCCGGGGCATGGTCACGCGACCTGCTGGGCGAGTGGGGGCGTCCCGTGCAGCCGGAGCGGCAGGTCTTCTACTGGCTCGAGCCCGACTACACCGCGGGCCCGGGTGCCGAGCAGTGGTCACCGGCGACCCAGCCGGTCTTCGTCGAGCGCACCGACGGCACCGAGCAGGTCTACGGCTTCCCCGTGGTCGGCGGGGCCGCGAGCGGTCTCAAGATCGGGATCTTCCACGACCACCAGCCGACCGACCCTGACCAGGTCGACCGCACGGTCCACGCCGACGAGACCCAGCACATGCTCGACCGGGCCAGGACGCTCTTCCCCCACCTCACCGGCCGTGTGGTGGACGCCAAGACCTGCCTCTACCCCACCGCCCCGGACGACCACTTCATGGTGGGGCTGCACCCGGAGCACCGGCAGGTGGCCCTCCTCACCGGCTTCGGTGGACACGGCTTCAAGTTCGTCCCCGTGATGGGCGAGATCGGGGCCGACCTGGCCACGACCGGGCACACCGACCTGCCCATCGGCCAGTTCGCGCTCGACCGCCCGGCGCTTGGCCCACGACCTGGGTGAGGCGAAGACTGACCGGACGCGTGAGGGGTGGGGAGCCCTCGGGGGTCGTCAACCATCCACGTTCTCAGCTGGCGGCTGGTTGACTGTCCACCTCGGGGCCGGCAGTCCTGCGACGCGCGAGCGCGACCAGGACCGTGAGCGCGCCGACCCCTGCAGCGAGGCGTGAGGTCCGGGGACGTTCCGTGGCGGCCGCCGTGGTGGCCAGGCCCCACACGGCGGCCCCGGCAACGGCTGCCGACCCGTGTCGGCTGCGTCGCACCGTCGCAGCAAGCGCTGCGCTCGTGCCGATGAGGCCGAGGTTGCTCAGGGTGGTCACCGTGCGCGAGGTCGGCGCCAGGCCGGCAAGCTGCAGACCGATCGCAGCGTTGACGGTGGAGGCCAGGGCTGTCCAGCCCAGGAGGAGTCCTGTGCTGGACACGGCGACCGTGTCCGAGGCTGACCGGGACGGCAGATCCTGCGCACGCCGATGGGCCAGTGCGGACGAGGCCGTGGCCAGGGGAAGCAGGAAGGGCGTGACACGCAGCGCCCCGGCTTGCGAGGCGACCGACCATGCGGTGTTCGCCGCGTAGGCGCCGGCCACGGGCCAGCCGGTGCGACGGCTCATCGTGCTGGCCGGTGCGACGCACTGACGCACGGCGTTCGCGGCGCAGCCGGCGAAGATCGGTGCCCAGATGGCGAAGGCGTAGTCAGGCGGTGTGACCGCGGTGCCGTAGCCCGCGACCTGCTCACGGGTGCCGAAGAGCCGCGGGCCGAGAGTCGGCACGAGCACCAGGGCGGTGACCGAGCCGGCCACGGCGGCCGCACGGGCCCGGTCGCCTTGCGTGAGGACGTTCTCACCGGTGTGCTGTTCTCGAGTCATGCTCCACCCTCTCGCACGACGTGTCACCGGTCGCTGCGATGCTCGGGGTTGGGGGCCGAGGGGCTGGACAGGTCCCAGTTGGTGCTCACGTTGCCGTGCGGCGGCACGCCTCCGGCGTCCTTGAGCATCCGCGCCGTATGCAGCATGTTCCAGGCCGCGAAGACCGTGTTGCGGGTCGTCCATGCGTTGTCGACACCGCCCTGCGCGTCGAGGTAGGACGGCCCTGGTCCGGCCTCTCCCACCCAGTAGGCGTCGGCCTGTGGCGGGATCGTGAAGCCGATGTGGGACAGGGCATACAGCATCTGGGCTGCACAGTGCTTGCCGCCGTCCTCGTTCCCGGTGACGAGCACCCCGCCGACCTTCCCGTAGTAGGCCCACTGGCCGTGGTCGTTGAGCCGGCCGCTGTAGGCGTAGAGCCTCTCGATCACCAGCCGCGTCACCGACGACTGGTCACCCAGCCAGATCGGTGAGGCCAGCACCACGATGTCGGCCGGGGCGACCAGCTCGGCATACAGCGCAGGGAAGTCGTCCACCTCACGCCCGTGCTCGCGCATGTCCGGGTAGACCCCCGGCGGGATCGTGTGGTCGGCCAGACGCACCACGTCGACCCGCGCTCCCACACCCTCCAGCACCCGCCTGGAGACAGCGATCAGGCCGTCGGTGTGACTGACCTCCGGGCGAGGTTTCAGCGAGCCGTTGAAGACCACGACACGCAGGTCGGTGTAGTCGGTCGCGTTGGCGGTGACCTCGGCGTCGACGAAACGCTGGACAGCTGAAGGGAGCATCGTGACCTCGCGAGCGGTTGGGGGGAGGCGGCGAACACCTCGCACCGGGGCGGCGACCAGGCTCGAACGGCCGAGTCACCTGTGTCAACGGGCCGGCATGCTCATCGCTTCCGGCTCGGTGCTGCCGACGCCACCTTCAGAAGAAGGGCCGTCACCAGCGACAGGGTGATGGTCTCGCCGATGACGGCGGGGAGATACGGGATGGCCCAGGTTGAGCACCACGACATACACGAAGATGCCGGGCTCGGCCTGCCCCGTGCGCAGCCCGAGCCTCCCCAGCAGTGGCGGTAGAGTCGACCTACGTGAGCCCCTACCCATCTCTGCGTGCCGGCTGGGCACGGTGAGCCGTCCCGCCGGACCGCCGGCCGGGTTCACCGATGCCCTGCCGCGGCGCACCTTTGCGGTGATCAGCCACCCGGACGCGGGCAAGTCCACGCTCACCGAGGCGCTCGCCTTGCACGCACAGGTGCTGTCCGAGGCCGGCGCCGTGCACGGCAAGAGCGGCCGCAAGGCCACGGTGTCGGACTGGATGCAGATGGAGCGCGACCGCGGCATCTCGATCGCCTCGGCGGCACTGCAGTTCGAGTTCGGCGACCATGTCGTCAACATGGTCGACACCCCCGGCCACTCCGACTTCTCCGAGGACACCTACCGGGTGCTCTCGGCGGTGGACTGCGCGGTGATGCTCATTGACGCCGCCAAGGGGCTGGAACCGCAGACCCTCAAGCTCTTCCGCGTCTGCAGGCACCGGGGCATCCCGGTGATCACCGTGGTGAACAAGTGGGACCGTCCCGGCCACGACCCGCTGGCCCTCCTGGACGAGATCGAGCAGCAGATCGGTCTGCGTCCCACCCCGTTGACCTGGCCCGTCGGCATCGCCGGCGACTTCCGTGGGGTGCTGGAGCGCTCCAGCACGGACTTCATCGAGTTCACCCGCACTGCCGGCGGCGCAACCCGTGCCCCCGAGCGACGGGTGCCCGCCGACCAGGCCCGGCTCGCCCACGGCCCGGACTGGGACACCGCGGTCGAGGAGCACGAGCTGCTGACTGCCGACGGTGCCGACCACGACCAGGAGTCGTTCCTGGCCGGGGTCACCACCCCGGTCCTGTTCGCCTCGGCGCTGCTCAACTTCGGGGTCGCCCAGCTGCTCCAGGTGCTGCTGGACGTGGCCCCCGCGCCGGCACCACAAACGGGTCAGGACGGGGCTCAGCGTCCGTTGACGGGCGACTTCAGCGCCTTCGTGTTCAAGGTGCAGTCAGGGATGGACGCGGCCCATCGCGACCGGTTGGCCTATGCCCGGGTCTGCAGCGGGGTGTTCGAACGAGGCATGGTCGTGCAGCACGCCGACACCGGACGCCCGTTCACCACCAAGTACGCCCAGGCCGTGTTCGGCCGGGAACGGGCCTCGGTCGAGACGGCCTATCCCGGTGACATCGTCGGGCTCGTCAACGCCTCAGCGCTGACCGTCGGCGACACCATCCACACCGGGCCGGTCGTGCGCTACCCGCCGATGACACGGTTCGCCCCCGAGCACTTCGCCGTCGTCCGGGCCAGGGACAACGGCCGGGCCAAGCAGTTCCGCCGCGGCATGGACCAGCTCGACGAGGAAGGCGTGGTCCAGGTCCTGCGCTCAGACCTGCGCGGGGACCAGGCTCCGGTGCTGGCGGCCGTTGGCCTGATGCAGTTCGAGGTCGTCCAACAGCGCCTGGCCAGCGAGTTCGGCGTTGAGGTCGACCTGGACCACCTCGACTATCGCCTGGCCCGCTCGGTGACGGAGGAGGACGCGCCCGTGGTGCAGACCGCCCGCGGCGTGGAGGTCCTGCGCCGCAGCGACGGGGTCCTGCTGGCTCTGTTCCCCGACCGCTGGCGCGCGCAGACCGTGGCACGCAACAACCCCGGCATCACCTTGACCGAGCTCCCCGCCGGCGGCCTGTGACGCGCAGCCGCCGTCGTCCGCGGTCAGCGGGAGCAGGGTGAGACCTCGATGGGTGGGCGGTCGGACGGGGCCCTCAGGGGCCTGCCGACCTGCGCGCCGTCCAGGCGGCGATCTCGGCACGGTTGCTCAGACCCAGGCGGATGAGGATGTGCTCGACGTGTGACTCGGCCGTGCGAGTCGAGATGACCAGACGTGTGGCGATCTCTCGGTCGGTCATGCCCAGCGAGATGAGGTGCGCAACCTCGAGCTGCCGTGCGGTGAGGGGACAGGCGGTCGCCGCTGACCGGACCTTGGGTGTGCGGTCTCGGGACGGTTGACCGAGCGCCAGGGCGACCGCAGCAGACCGGCTCATCAGGCTCCCCTGCTCATGACAGACGGCCCACCGACGCGGACCCAAAGCCCGACGAGTCGCCTCGCGGTGGCCGTGGTGCAGCGCCACCACCGGGGCGGGCAGCTCTGCAGGAATCGACCGCCACAGCATCCCTTCGGCGCCGTAGAGCCGAGCAGCGTGGTCCCAGCGCTCCTGTGCGGCCGCCACGCACGCCAGCGCCCCGACGCACAGGGCACTGCCACTGCTGTCGTCGACCGCCTGCATGATCTCCAGAGACTCCCTCTCGAGGGCGAGGGCCCTGCCGATGTCGGCCCGACCCAGGTGGGCCAGTCCAAGACCCCACAGGGCGTGCGACCGGCTCCACGGACTGCCGTTCAGGTTCTGCGCCAGGCTGCGGGTGAAGGCCTCGAAGGCAGTGTCCAGACGACCTTGGACCAGGGCGACGACGCCGATATCGGCCCAGCAGAAGGCCGAAAGCCGCTCGTCGAGCGGCAGGTGCTGGGCCGCCGCCTGACGCAACAGCGCCTCGGCTGCGGCCAGGTCGCCGTCGAACAGCGCGGCTTGGCCGAGATACTGCGTGGTCATGGCGACCACGCCCGGGTCTCCTTCGACCTGCGCGAGCGAGCGAGCCTGGTTCAGGAGCGGGACGGCCCGTGCAGAGTCGGTGCCGGCCAGGGCCAGGTAGCCGGCGACCGCAAGAGCTCTGGCCCGCAGAGGGTCCCGAGGGCACGCCGTGAGCAGGGCGTCGAGCCGTTGCCGACCCTCGGTGAGTCGACCCCTGGCCTCCCAGTAGAGCCAGAGGTCGCTGGCGATCGCCAGACCGGCCGACGCCTCGCCCGGGGTCGAGACACAGTGGTCGAGCGCGGTGCTGATCTCGTGGTGACGGCGACTGAGCAGGTCGAAGGCACCCACCTGCCCGGGGCCTAGGAGCTGGCCGGCCGCAGCAGCGGTCATCGTGGAACACCACACCCGGTGCCGATGCCGCAGCAGCGCGCCCTCCCCGGACGCGGCCAGCAGGTCCCGTCCGAAGGCGCGAACGGTGTCCAGCATCCGGAAGTGTGAGACGCCGTCCACCATGGTCACGTCCACGATCGATGCCTCGACGAGCGTCGTCAGCCCATCAAGCACCAGGTCACGGGAGAGCGTGTCATCGGCGCACACTGACTCCGCCGCCGCCACCTCGAAGCTGTCGGCGAACACGGACGCACGCCTCCACAGGAGTCGCGCGGGCTCCTCCAGCAGATCATGGCTCCACTGCATGGTCGCGTGCAGCGTCCGGTGCCGCTCCGGGATGGTCGCCCCGGACCGGCGCAGCAGCCGGAACCTGTCGTCCAGCCGGACCAGGATCTCCTCGGGGCTCAGCGTGCGCAGCCGCACGGCCGCCAGCTCGATCGCGAGCGGCAGCCCGTCAAGCCGGCGACAGATCTCGAGCAGGGAGGCGCTGACCTCGGGGCTCAGGGCCAGGGTCGGAGCGACGGCTTCGGCGCGCTCCTGCAGCAGCTGGAGGGCCTCGCACATCTGGGCCTGTGGCGCAGAGCCCGTGGTCAGGGGCGCCACCTCCAGAGGAGGGACGACCAGGAGTGACTCTCCGTCCACGTCCAGAGGCAGCCTGCTGGTGCAGATCACGGACAGGTGAGGGCACGCGCTCAACAGGGTGTCGACCATCGTGGCGACCGCGTCGCGCAGGTGTTCGCCGTTGTCCAGCACGAGCAGGACGTGCCGCTCCGCGATGACCTGGGCCACCTGTTCGGTGACGCCCGAGCCCGCAGGTTCACGCACCCGCAGAGCCGATGCGACCTGCTGTGCCACCAGGTCTGCCGAGCGCACTGCCGACAGGTCCACGATGGTGGTCCCGTCGGGGAACAGGCGTCTGAGGTCGCCGGCAGCCCGACGCGCGAGCCGTGTCTTGCCGACGCCCCCCGGACCGACCAGGGTCAGCAGTCTGCAGGCGGACAGGAGCCGGCGGATGTCGGCGAGCTCTTGACGCCTGCCGACGAACGAGGTGCGGTCCGGTCGAGCTCCGGCCAACGCGGTGTGGGCCACGCCCATCCTCTGACGGTACCGGCGTCGGGCAGGACCGTACAGGGATCGGGAGAACTACGGATGCTGTGGCGACTGGTCTCCCCGGATCCTGGGGGCGTGATGACGACAGCGGACCTGAGCAGCATCGGAGCGGCCCCACCGGCACTGTTCCTCGTCGAGCTGCGGGCGGCCATCGGCGTGCCCACCGACCTCGACCGCATGCAGCGTGACCTCATCTCGGCCATGGTGCGGCTCCGGGCAGGGGGAGTCGAGCTCCACTGCGCCGGTTCGCTTTATCTGCCCGAGGACGCCAGATGCCTCAGCGTGTTCCGGGGCGACAGGGCCACGGTCGCTCTTGCCTGCGACGCCGCCGGCCTCACCGCCGCTCCCGTGTATGAGGCGTACCGGTTGCCCGACCCGGCGACAACCGCCCAGCACATCGCATCCCCACCTCAGGAGAAGGACTGATGACCTCGACCCACCGCTCCCCCAGCACTTCCGTCCCGGCACCCGGCACCGGGATGAGATCCCCGGACGACCCGTCCCTGCGGCCGCTGCTCCTCTTCGTCGCCGTCTCCATCCCCACGGGCTGGTTCCTGCTGTCCGTCTACCAGGTCCTCGACCTGCCCCAGGAGCCCTTCGTGCTGGGCACGCTCCTGTTCGGCCTCGTCGTCCCGGCACTCCTCCTCACTCACCGACAGCACGGCGGGCGTGGTGTCCGCGCGCTGGTCAAGGATGCGGTCACGCTGCCCCGTCCCCTCTGGTGGGCACCGCTGGCGGTGCTCGGCCTGCCCACCCTGGTCTGGGCCACGGCTGCTCTCCTCGGCGGTGCCCGGCCGCTCACCTCAGACCTGCTGCTCGATGTGGCGGTCCTGTTCCTCACCACAGCCCTCATCGTCAACATCTGGGAGGAGATGGTGTGGACCGGTTTCGTCCAGCGACGTGCGATGGCGCGCTGGGGCCTGGTCGTCGGCAGCATCATCACAGGTCTGCTCTTCGCAGCGATCCACCTGCCGCTGGCCTTCGACGGGTCCACCACCGCGGCTGACGTGGGCCTCGGCGTCGCGGTGCTGGTCGGCACGGGCATCGGCCTGCGCCTTCTCATCGCCCGGGTGGACGACTGGAGTGGCCGCAGCCTCCTGACGATCGGGCTGCTGCACGCCTCGTTCAACGCCACGACAGAGCTCATCGACCCTGCCTACGACTGGATCCGCCTGGGCCTGACGACCCTGCTCGGCATCGTGGCCGTCTCGCTGCCTTCCACCACCAGCCACTCACGAGGGCTCCGGTGACCCACCCCTGGTCCGAGGCAGCCCCCCGACCGACGTCGCCTGCCACGCCATCACGGGAGGTCAGGTCACCGGTGGTGCAGTGGGCGTCTCGGACCACCTTCGCACCAACAGCGCGAGCCCGCCGAAGAAGAGCGGGGCAACGGTGAGGGCGCCCACGGCCGCCACCACCGACGTCCACGACCCCTCGAAGACGGCCACGACGAGGAAGACGCCGGCCGCCAGGGCTCCGCAGGTCGCCAGCCACGTCGGGGCGGGCGCCGGCAGACAGAGCAGGGAGGTCGCCAGCAACCAGAGCCCGACCGCACCGAACGTCAGCAGACCATAGCGATCGGTGAGGTTCACGATCGACAGGTTGGTGAGGTCACGCAGGCGCTCGGGGCTCGCCGCCACCGCCTGGACCAGTCCGGGGACGTGTGAGATGAGTCGGACCTGGTCGAGGGCCACGACGGCAAAGCCGAGCCCCCCGACGGCTGCCGCCCAGTCGCCGAGCGCCGCTCGGTCCGGGGGCACCAAGCGCCGTAGTCCGACGACGAGACCGAGGCCGAGCAGCGCCGAGGCCAGGAAGAGCCATCGTGCAGCCAGCCACCATCCGGTGCCGTGCTCGACGAGGGCGTTGAGTGCGCCTTGACCGGCGGACGAGGTCTGGTCGAAGGGCAGGAGGACGGCCAGGGCGAGGACGCCGAGCAGGGCGTAGGTCACCGCCAGACCTCCGGCAGCTGTCCTGACCACGCGTGCCGTGTCCTGGTGGTCGCCCCCGCGGCCGCTCACACCCTCAGCATCCCACCGTTGCTCCCTCACCGGAAGGTCTGCGTCCCGTCCGGTGCGTCAGGATGAGGCGGGAGTCACGGCGAGCGCCAGGCGCAGTCCCCTGCCGAGCTCGACGTCGACCCGTGCGGATCTCGATCCCGTCACCGATGGGTTTCGAGCGCGTCGAGGATGAGCTCGAGGCCGTAGTCGAACTCTCGGCTGAAGTCGTAGCCGGGCTGGAGCGCGAGGTCGACGATCAGCTCGGTGAGGTGCGGGAGCTCGTCGTCGGGCAGGTTGGTCAGGATGCCGGCGGCCACGTCGTGCAGCTCGTCCGTCGTCTGCACCGGCAGGTTCGCCTCCTGCAGGACGAACCCTCCGATGTAGCTGTCGATGACCGACACGGCGTGCGCCGTCATCGACAGCGTGAACCCGGCCCCCCGGAGCACCCCGAGCAGAGCGTCGTGATGGCGCAGGGTCGCCGGCCCGGGATTGCGACGGGAGTCCATCAGCCCGAGCGCCCACCTGTGCCGAGACAGCACGGCGCGGGTGGACCGGGCCCGCGCCCTGACCGCATCTCGCCAGTCGTCCTGGCCGGCAGGAGGGAGCTGGATCGCGGCGAACACCATGTCGACGACTCCGTCGAGGATCGCGTCCTTGCTCGGGACGTGGTGATAGAGCGACATCGCCTCCACGCCCAGCTCCTGGGCGACCCGTCGCATCGTGATGGCCTCCACACCACCCCGATCTGCGACCTGGATCGCAGCCGCCAGGACGCGGTCCTTGCTGAGCGGCTGTCGCTGCTCCGGCACTGATGTCGACACGAGGACCCCGGGGTAGAAGGAGCAAGGAATGACTAGTTTACAGCTGTAAGGTAGACTTACGCACGTAAGGCCTCGCGCGGCCCGGCTCGACGGCCGGGCGCTGTTGAGGCGGCCCTCCGACACCACAGGAGACGTGCGATGCCGATGCCACGATGGTGGGGACACATCAACAAGCGGGTCTTCAACCCGCGCGCGGTCGCCAGCGGGAAGTGGCCGGTGCTGACCCATGTCGGTCGAACCTCGGGCACCACCTACCGGACACCGCTGGACGCACACCCGGTCGCGGGGGGCTACCTGTTCGTCCTGGTCTACGGGTCAGGCTCGGACTGGGTGCAGAACGTGCTGGCCGCCGGCCACGCGCGGCTCCGCGTCGACGGGCACGACGTGGAGCTCACCACCCCACGCCTCGTCGACGAACGCGAGGCCGACGACGCCCTGCCTGACGAGGTGCCACGCCCGCCCAGAGTGCTGCGCATCACCGAGTTCCTCCGCATGGACCTGGCCGCTGCCTGAGGTGGTCGCGGCCGTCGATGTCCCGACGCGACGTGGGTGCTCCACGGCGGGCTCAGCTGAACTTGCGGTGGTAGGCGGTCATCGCCGCGGCATACGCCACGGCGAGGATGCCCAGGCACCAGGCGAGGGCGAGCCAGAGGTCGGCGCCGACCTCCTGCTGGCTGGACAGGGCCCGGATGGTGTCGACGATCGAGGTCACCGGCTGGTTCTCGGCGAAGGCGCGCACCGGGCCGGGCATGGTGTCGGTCGGAACGAACGCCGAGCTGATGAAGGGCAGGAAGATGATCGGGTAGGCGAAGGCACCCGCGCCGTCCACGGTGTGGGCGAACAGGCCCGCCACGACCGCGATCCAGGTCATCGCCAGCGTGTACAGGACGAGGATGCCGGTGATGGCCAGCCACGCCGACACAGCCGCCGGCGAGCGGAACCCCATCAGGACAGCCACCAGCACGACGATCACGACCGAGAGCAGACTGGAGACCACTGAGGTCAGCACATGCGCCCACAGCACGCTCGAGCGCGCGATCGGCATGGACTGGAAGCGTGCGAAGATCCCGCTCTGCAGGTCCATGAAGAGCCGGTAGGCGGTGTAGGAGATGCCCATCGCGATGGTGATGAGCAGGATTCCGGGCAGCAGGTAGTCCACATACGCATCCGAGCTCCCCGGGGCCATCGCTCCGCCGAACACGTAGACGAACAGCATCATGAGGGCGATCGGCATGATCGCCACCGTCAGGATGGTGTCCAGGCTTCGCGTGACGTGGCGCATGGATCGCCCCCACAGGGCCGAGGTGTCGCCGACGACATGGGTGCTCATGATGGCTCCTGTGGTGGCGCCGACTGCGCCGGATCTGCCTCCTGGTCGTCCTTGCCGACGATGGCCAGGAAGACGTCCTCCAGGGTCGGCTGCTTCTCGACATACTCGACCGTGGCGGGTGGCAGCAGCGTCTTCAGCTCTGCCAGGGTGCCGTGGGCGATGACCCGTCCCTGGTGCAGGACCGCGATCCGGTCGGCCAGCTGTTCGGCCTCGTCCAGATACTGCGTCGTGAGCAGCACCGTCGTGCCCCGCCCGGCGAGCTCTCTGACCCGGCTCCAGACCTCGAGCCGTGCCTGGGGGTCGAGACCCGTCGTCGGCTCGTCCAGGAAGACCACCGCCGGGTTCCCGATGAGGCTCATCGCGATGTCCAGCCGGCGGCGCATGCCTCCTGAGTAGGTGGCCACCCTTCGTTCCGCGGCATCGGCGAGCTGGAAGCGGGCCAGCAGGTCGTCCGCGAGTCGGGCGACGTCCTTCAGGTGTCGCAGCCTGGCGGCCAGGACCAGGTTCTCCCGTCCGGTGAGGATCTCGTCCACGGCCGCGAACTGACCGGTGAGGCTGATGGACGCCCGCACGTGCGCCGACTCGGTGGCGACGTCGAAGCCGTCGACGGTGGCTGTCCCCGCATCGGGCTTCAGCAGCGTGCACAAGGTCTTCACGATCGTCGTCTTGCCGGCGCCGTTGGAGCCGAGCAGAGCAAAGATGCTGCCGCGGGCGACCTCGAAGTCGACTCCGCGCAGCACGCGCACGTCCTTGAACGACTTCTGCAGCCCCTGGACGCGGATCGCAGGCGAGGTCGGCGTCGTCATCACCGGGTCCCTGCGTCGCTGGAGCCGTCTCCGGCGGCCCGGTCGATGGCGTCCACCAGCCGCGCCCGCTCCGCGTTGATCCAGTGACCCTCGGAGTAGTTCTGCAGGAACGTCTCGGCGAACTCCACCGGGTCGTCTCCCAGGACACCGCGGACCGGGGTCCCGTCTGCGGCGCTCTGCTGGAACAGATCGGCCAGATCCGTCAGCATCCTCAGCAGGACGTCTCCCTTCGAGATCGCCCCGCGATACATCAGGTAGCGCTCCAGCGCCTCGACTGCCGCGCGATGGCTTTCGGGGAGCTGCCTCACCCGCGCCTTGTACTGCCGGTATCGCCTCTTGTCCTCCCATGACCCCGTGACCTGCTCGACCCACCGTGCAGCCATGTCTAGACGCCTCCTTCGCGGAGCTGTTGCAGCCGTTCTGCCAGGAAGCTCCAGGTCCTCCAGAACTCTTCAAGATGTGCCTGTCCCTCAGCGTTGAGGGAGTAGACCTTGCGCGGGGGTCCCTTCTCGGAGGGGACCCTCCTCACGTCGACAAGTCCGCGTTGTTCGACCCTGATGAGCAGCGCATACACCGTCCCCTCAGCGATGTCGGTGAAACCCTGGTCTCGCAGCCATGTGGTGATCTCGTAGCCGTAGGCGGGGCGTGCGGCCAGGATCGCGAGCACGATGCCCTCCAAGGTTCCCTTGAGCATCTCCGTCACCTGCTTGCCCACAGCCCAGCCCTTCGCTACTCACTGATGCTGACTACCGGTACATAGTAACACTGGGTACAACCGGCGCCAGGGGGCGGCGCTCGGCTACCCCGGGGTCCCGATGTCGGGCAGACGACCGATCTGTGCGAGCTGCTCGGTCGTCCACGGGCTGAGCGCCCACGGGGCTGTCGTGGCCGCCGCCTGGAGGTCGGCAGGGGTGAGCCACCGCATCTCGACCACCTCGTCCGGGTGCGGGGCGGGAGGGTCCGGGGTCCGTGCCACGAACACGGGGCAGACCTCGTTCTCCACCGTTCCGCTGGCGTCGACCGCGCGGTAGCGGAAGTCCGGCAGCAGCGGCTCGACATCGACGACGTCGACGCCGAGCTCGTGCCGGCCGTGCCGCCTGACCGCATCGACCAGCGTCTCCCCTGGTCTCGGATGCCCACAGAAGGAGTTGGTCCAGACGCCGGGCCAGGTGCGCTTGGTCAGCGCGCGGCGGGTGAGCAGGATCCGGCCCTGGCTGTCGTAGAGGTAGCACGAGAAGGCCAGGTGCAGGGGGGTCGCCGTGGTGTGCACGCTCGCCCGGGGCGCGGTGCCGGTCGGCCGCCGCTGCTCGTCGAGGAGCACCACCTCGTCGCGAGGGCTCTCCTCGGCGGCTGCGGCCACCACCTCCAGGTCGCGCACCGCATACCGATGGTGCTCCCACTCCTCCTCCAGGATGGTATGCAGACACGACAGGACGGTCTCGGGGTGCTGGGGGCTCCACGGGTTTTTCCGCGGCGCCCGCAGGTCCTCTGCTGTAACCTTCGCGAGGAACTCCCGCACCATGGCGAGGCGCTGCTCCCGGACCGCGAGCACCGCGGCATGGCCCGGGGTCTCGGGCGAGAAGACTGACGGATCGTGACCGTCGGCGACATACTCCACGTTCGGCAGCCCCATCGGGTGGTAGGGCTGGTCCCGTTGCAGCACCGCTGCACCCAGCCAGGTGTCGGTGGCCATGACCAGGTGGCGCAGCGTCTGGCCGAACGACCACTCGCCGCTCACGGAGACCTCGGTCGCGTCCTCAGGCATCGCGGCGACGCGCTCGAGAGTGGCTGCCCAGGTGCGCTCGACCGCCGCCCAGGCGTGCCGCAGACCGTCCGGGGTCTCGGCCCGACGCTCGGCGCGTCCGGGGAATCGACGGTTCAGCTCGGCCTCGACGAGGGGAGCCACGTCGACCCCGTTGACGTGGAGCGAGCTCTCACCGTCAAGGAGCCAGGGCGCGTCGATGTCGGCGCCGGCCACGTCCACCCCGCGCATGACGGCATCAGACAGGTCCACCCGGGTGAACCGCGCTCCACGCAGACTGACGTCCACGAAGGTGGCTCCGTGCTTCTCGGGACCAGAGTTGGGCTGCATGGGGACGACTCTCCCATCGTCCCAGGTCCAGTGCCGAGCCCGTCGGCTGAGCGGGCGTTGACGCTGCCGCATACGTATGGTCTTCTATACGTAATGTCTTCATTACATGACGAGAGCGACGAGGTGTGGAAGGCCCTTGCGCATTCCACCCGGCGCCACATTCTCGATCGCCTGTTCGTGGCACCGTGCACGACGGGTGACCTGGTCGCCGCCCTCGACATGGACAGGCACGTCGTCATGGCGCACCTGGCCGTGCTGCGGCAGGCCGACCTGGTGCTGACCGAGAAGAAGGGTCGGCACCGCCTCAACTTCCTCAACGCTGTCCCCCTGCAGCAGATCCACCACCGGTGGGTCTCCCCCACCAGCGGCCCGTGGGCCGCTGCGCTGATCGCGGTGCGGGACCAGACCGAAGCCTCGACCCCCAGCGACCTCGCGGGCGACAGTCCCCCCACCCAGAACAGGAAGGCCCATGGCTGACACAGAGATCCGGCACTCCATCCTCATCGCGGCACCCATCGACACGGTGTGGGCCGAGATCACCAAGGTCGGAGCCCGCCAGCGCGCGCAGCTCGACTCCGTCCTGGAGACGACCTTCCAGCCTGGGGACCCGCTCTACTACAAGTCCCAGGACGGCTCCCGCGTCTTCATGGTCGGGCGCGTGCTGGAGTTCGACCCCCCCACCACTTTCCGGCACACCCAGGTGCTGACGATGCGGGACGACCCGCTGACCGTCGTGACCTGGCACCTGGAACCCGTCCCGGAAGGCACCAGGGTCACCCTGGTCAACAGCGGGTGGCCGGTCGATGCCAAGACGGACCGGGTCGACAGCACGTGGAAGGGGATCCTGGGCAGCCTCAAGAGGGTCGTCGAGACGGGTGATGTGAGCACCCGCCAGAAGGCCACGCTGTTCTTCATGCGCCGCTCCATGTTCATGATGCCCTCCGGCACCAGGACCGAGAACGTCACCGTCCCCGAGCGCTGAGCCGGAGGGCCGGGGAGTCAGTCCTCAGGCAGGGCGGCGAAGGCCCTCTTGGTGTCGTTGTACCAACCCAGCGACTTCTTGGGGTGCCGCCAGCGGTTCTTCATGGCGTCACGGGCCTCCTGGTGGGTCCCGTCGCCGGCCTTCTCTGCCTCCTTGAGGTGGCGGTCCTGGGCGTTGATCACGTCGTCTGCCGTCTCGCCGTGGTGCTCGAGGTCGCAGGGGCCTCCGAGGGCTCGGCAGGTCATCGTCTTCATGGTCATCTCCTGGTGTGGTGGTGTGCTGATGTGCTGACGGTCGAGCCGGCGAGAGTGTGACCGGTCAGCCGCCCGGATGACCGTGCTCGCGGCGCACGACGCCGGAGAGGACATGCGGCTCAGCGCGGAAGGTGATGGCGCTGACGAACCCGTCGGTCACGGTGAAGTCGAAGACCACCGTGGCTGCACCACGGTGGAACCAGGCGCTGGCGGGCCGCTCACCGACGAAGACCGGGAGGGCGGCCTGGGCGCTGCCGTTGAAGAACGCCGCGACCTTGTCGCGTCCCTCGATCCGGCGCGGTGTGCCGACCAGGACCGCGGCCTCGTCGGCGCCCACCCTGGCGTCGGGTGCGAGCAGCTGGAGCAACCGGTCGAAGTCACCGTGCTTAGCTGCGGCCATGAAGGCGTCGACCACCTGCCAGTCGGCCAGCTGGTCCGCCGCATGGGGCGGGGCCACCTTGGCCCGCGCCCGCGAGGCCAGCTTGCGCGCCGCCGTCGGCGTCGTGTCGAGCAGCACCGCGATCGTCGGGAACTCGAATCCGAAGCTGTCGTGGAGCACGAAGGCGACCCGCTCCCGCGGGGACAGCCTGTCCAGGACGACCTGGAGCGCGACACCGACGGTGTCGGCGAGCGCGACGTCGTCGGCAGGATCGTGGGCGCTCTGAGCCGGCTGGAGGTCGTCGCGGGGTATGGGGGTGCGTGAGCGCAGCCGGTCGAGGCACAGCCTGGTGGTCACGGTCGTCAACCAGGCGGGCAGGCTGTCGATCTCGGCGTCCGTGCCGTGCAGCCGCAGCCAGGCCTGCTGCACGACGTCCTCGGCCTCCACCTGGTCACCGAGCACCCTGCCGGCGATCCTGAGCAGGCGCGGTCGCTCGGCCTCGAACTCCTCCGTCCGGTCCACGGCCACCACCCTTCCATTCGCCACACTGACGCGTCAGCGGGGCCGGGTGTGACGATCACGAGCGCACGCGGGCCCTCGCGGCGTCGAGCGCGGCCGGCGCTCAGGCCCGGCTCAGAGGCCTTCGGTCAAGGCCCTCGGCGCAGGCCACTACCCAGCATCAGGACCAGCGGCAGCACCGACAGGACCATCAGGACGCGACCCGCCCCGGGGTCTGACGCGGTGAGCACGGCACCGGCCACCAGCAGGGCGGCGAACACCAGCACGCTGTTCAGGCGCGACACGGAGCGCTCCAGCCGGCGCACCTGCGCTGACAGCGTGGGGGTCGCCAGCTTGAGCTCGCCGCGCTCTGCCAGGGTCAGCACACGGTCGGCCCGGCGGGGCAGGACGAGCGCGAGACGTCCGAGCGCGAGAGCTTCGGTGAGCACGGTCTGTGGGAGGCTCTGCTGTTCCTCCTCCATGAGCTGGGTGGCGTAGGGGGTGATGGTCCGCCAGATGTCGAACTCCGGGTCGAGCCCGGTGCAGATGCCCGACAGGATGCCCATCGACCTGCCCAGCAGCAGCAGGTCCTCCGGCACCTGGAACGGCAGCTCGAGCAGCAGCTCGCGGAACTGCAGGCCGAAACGGAGCACCTCCTCAGGGGGGATCTGCTGCAGCTCGTCCATGCGCAGGCCGGCGAAGCGCTCGAAGACCTGTTCGATGGCAGCCTCGATCCGCCCGAGGTCAGCGCTGGGCAGGAGCAGGTCGAGCCGCTTGAGCCCGATGACCATGCGGGCGCTGTCGCGCAGGCCGGCCGCGATGAGCAAGTCGCGCAGGCCGGCGCGGAGGTCGTGCGGGACGTGGCCGACCATGCCGAAGTCGATGAACACCAGGGTCCAGGTGGGTCCGCCGGGCGGCGCCCCCGGTCGGGGGGTGACGAAGAGGTTGCCGGGGTGGGGGTCGGCGTGGAAGAAGCCGTCGGTGAAGATCTGCTGCAGGAAGGTGTCGGCCAGCACCTGGGCGACCTCGGCACGGTCGATGCCGGCAGCCGTGACCCCGTCGCCGTCGCCCAGCTTGATGGAGGAAACGTCCTGCAAGGTGAGCACCCGGCGTCCGCTGAGCTCCCAGACCACCGAGGGGACCCCGACCCGCGGGTCGTGGGCGAAGTTTGCCGCGAACGTCTCGGCATTGGCGGCCTCGGCCAGATAGTCGACCTCCTGCAGTGTGGTGGTCGCGAACTCCTCGACCAGAGCCCGCACGTCCGCCCGCTCTCGGATGGGGCGGTAGCGCTCCATCCACCCGCCGACCCTGCGGAGCGCCGCGAGGTCGACATCGATCACCTGTTGGATGTGCGGGCGCTGCACCTTGACGACGACGTCGACGAAGCCCTGCTCGGTGGCGTCCTGGGGCCGCAGCCGGGCACGGTGCACCTGGCCGAGTGACGCTGCCGCGAGCGGTGTCTCGTCGAACCAGGCGAAGTGCTCGTCCAGCGGCAGGGCGAGCTCGGACGCCGCCACCGCCCGCACCGCGGTGAAGTCCTCAGGGGGCACCTCGTCCTGCAGTCCGGAGAGCTCCCTGGTGATCTCCTGGGGCAGCACGTCCAACCGGGCGGACAGGAACTGGCCGACCTTGATCATCAGCCCGCCCATCGACACGGCCAGGGTGCGGAACCGCACAGCGGTGCGTCGTCCGCGCTCCGCCCGGGTGCGGGCTGCGAGCCAGCCGAGGCCGAGACGTCGGAGCACGATCTCCCACCAGATGAACGCCGCGGTGACTCGACCGAAGAAGAACACGATGCGCCAGTAGCGGGCACGCAGGTCTGAGGCCCTCATTCGTCCTCCGGACGCGGTGGGTGGAGCCGGGGGCGCGAGATGTCAGTCCTCTGCAAGGAGGCCGTACAGGCGCTTGCGGGTGTCGTTCAGGATGTCGACCGCTGCAGAGACCTGCCGCGCCGAGCCCGTGCTGCCCACCTGGAACACCGCCTGGAACAACCGGCCAGCAGCCTGGCGGTATCCGGTGCCGCCTCGAGGGGCGTCGGCCGCCTCGGCCCAGGGGGCACGGTGACCGGGCAGGTGCGCTGCGGCGTCCACACCGGCCTCGGTGAGCCGGTAGACCTTCTTGCCGGCGACGGGCTCGGCGGTGACCAGGCCCTCGTCCGCCAGCAGCTGCAGGGTGGGGTACACCGACCCCGGAGAGGGGGACCAGGTGCCTTCACTACGCTCGGCGAGCTCACCGATGATCTGGTAGCCGTGCATCGGTGCCTCTGCGAGCAGCCACAGGATGGCTGTCCGGACGTCAGCCCCTCCTGCGCGCTGCCCGGGCTGCCCCAGCAACCCCTGGAACTGCTGAGCCATGCCGAGGACGGGGTTGAAGCCGTGCCTACCCCAGCCCGCCTTGTCGTGCGTGGTGGGGTGAGCGTGCATCAAATCGTCCTTCCGCAGCCTGAGCGACATCCCTATCGTAAGGAGTCACCGCCTCGGCGCGTGGACGGGCCCGGAAGTCGGCCTTCCGCGCTAGCCACGGCCGGAACGCGAGGTCTGCCGATCTTCCCGACGCGGCCACCTCGCCGTAAACTGGTCTGTGGTTTCAGGCGCGCCCTGGACGGGGGGCACGTCAACGAGCGCACCCAGGGGGCATGCCATGAACCGATCACCGGTCGTTCCAGCTAAGGTCCGAGGACCGCAACGTCGCCGCGTCGCAACGCGGGGAGGCGGGGCGCTGGCGGCCCTCGTCGTAGCCATGGTCGTGGTCGTCGTCCCGGCCGGTCCTTCGATCGCGTCTGCGGCCAGGTCCGCTTGGGTTCCCGTCGACCCCGTCGACAGCGAGACCTACAACCCGTGCACCGACGACGTCGTCGGCTTGCGCTTGTTCGACGTGTCGCTGCTCGTCAGTGGACGCGGCGGTGCACACGAAGGGTTCAAGTTCGCCGGCCGGTTCGAGACCACCGATGGGTTCAGCGGCACCTTCCGAGACCAGGACCAGGCGAACGTCGTCCCTGACCCTGAGACGGACACCGTGTTCACCCAGCTCGTCATCTTCAACGGCGCCAATGCCGACAAGCAGCGGGTTCGCTTCACGTCCGTGCTCCACGTGGTCCTTCGAGACGACGCACCGGTGAACATCGTCGAGATGACCTCCGGTCGCTGTGTGGGCAAACCGGCCTGACGCGCCCCTGCCCCGTCGCAGACGACCCGGTGACGATGCGGCGCAGAGCAGCCACAGTCTCGCCGTCCCAAGCCCGACCACACCTTGACCCCCGAGTCGGCCAACCGACTCAACCGTGCGCCGGGACCCACTCCTGCCACGCACCGACCGGGACGTAGCCGAGGCGCCGGTACATACCCTGGGCCATCCCGGTCGACTGCAGACTCGAGGTCTGGAAACCATCCCGGTAGGCCTGCGCCAGCGCGAAATGCAGCACCCCCTCGGCCTCGAAGCCCTCGGTGGCGAACGCCCGAAACCCCTTGAACCACGACCAGCAGGTCCTCCTGCACGCCGTTCAGTGCTGCGACCTGTTCCACAGGCACGTTCTGCAGCACCCGCACGCCCTACACAAGAGGCTCTTCCCAGCTGCGGTGGGGGTCTTGGGTTGGGTCGGCCGCCCATGCGCGGCGCATGACGGCAGCCCAGTCGGCCTCTCCCGCGCCAGCGTCATATGTCGTGTCCCTTCCGGACAGTCGGCTGGAGAGCGGGGGCGGGACGAGCGGGGGCCCCATCCGCCAGCACACCCCTGGGACCAGGCCCCGGCGCCAGTGGCGAGGGACGCCGAACGGCCAAGTCAGCGCGAGCATCGGTGTTTCAGGTCGGCTCCGAAGGCTTCACGTCTTCGGGGAGGGGAATCGAGGTGCGGGTCTCTCGAGCTGCGGGTTGTCGGGTCGCTTCCCGCAGCGCCTCGATGTCCGCTTTGGGTCGGCGGTAGGCGTCGAGAAGCCCGTTGGCCTCCTGCTCGATGTCGGTTAGCTGGGTCCAGCAGAAGCCTGCGACCACCCGGCTCGACACCACGGCCGAGACGAAATCGCGGTAGCGCTCAGCCAGGACGGTCCCGTTGGGCACGGTGTGGAAGCCCCACGTCCCGTGTTCGTCGATGGCCACACCACCGAACTCGCTCACGATGATCGGCTCTCCGTGGTGGGAGTGTCCATCGATGTAGATGGGGTGGTGCAGGGGACGCGAGTCCACCGCACCTGCCCGTTCTGCGAACCGGCTTCGGACCGTGTCCGGGTCCGAGTAGTCGTGGATGGTGCAGAGGTCGGTCAGTGCGTGTTCCCACCCGTCGTTCGACACTACGAGCCGGGTCGGGTCCAAAGCCTTGGTGAGGTGGTACATGGCCAGCAGGTGCTGGCGTTGGCGCTCGTCGGAACCGAAGGCGACCGACGGCACCCCCCAGCTTTCGTTGTTCGGGACCCAGACCACGATGCAGGGGTGATTGCGGTCGCGAACCACGGCCTCTTGCCACATCGCGGTCAGCCGCATGACGGATCCGGTGGAGAAGCGGTAGGCGCTAGGCAGCTCTTCCCAGACCAGGAACCCGAGTCGGTCTGCCCAGTACAGGTAGCGCGGGTCCTCGATCTTCTGGTGCTTGCGGGCGCCGTTGAAGCCGAGCTGTTGCGCGAGCTCGATGTCGGCACGGATCGCCTCGTCGCTAGGAGCGGTGTACCCGGAGTCCGGGAAGAAGCCCTGGTCCAGCACGAGGCGCTGGAAGATCGGACGTCCGTTGAGCAAGACCTGGCCCTCGTGGGTTGACACCGACCGCATCCCGAAGTACGACCGCACGTGGTCCTGCACGGCGCCTTGATCGTCCAGCACCTCGAACTCCAGGTCGTACAGACGGGGCTTGCCCGGATGCCACGTCGCCACTCCCTGGAACTCAAGGATCTTGGCGTCCCGGGCCGACAGGTGCTCGGTGAGCCGCCATCGGCGGCTCACCACCGTGTCGGTGAGGAGCAACGTGTCCTGCACGAGTGGCCCGTCCCCGCGGGAGATCGTCACCCGCAGCCTCGACCCTACGGCCGCGCCCGCGACATCCACAGTGACGTCCACGGAGGCGTCCTGGAGAATCGGTACGACGCGTACCTCGAGGACTGAGGCCACGGCCACCGGCTCGAGCCAGACTGTCTGCCAGATCCCGGTCGTACCCCGATAGAAGACGTACTCGGACTGCTCGAGCCAGTACTGCTTGCCCCGTGGCTGCCCGAGGTCCTCGTGGTCGTCGGCGACCCGGACCACCACGATGTTCTCTCCGTCGTTGTCTCCGTCGAGCAACGCGTGGGTGATCTCGGCCGAGATCGGTGTGTAGCCACCGTGGTGCGAAGCCACGTGCTGGCCGTTCACCCATACAGTCGTGTCGTGGTCGGCTGCCCCGATATGGAGGAGTAGCCGCTCCCCCGGTTTTGCCAGACCGCCGGCGTCAAAGGTCCGGGCGTACCAGACGACGCGGTGAAGCGCGGTGTCGGCGACACCGGAGGCCTCGGTATGCGGTGCGAACGGCACGACGATCTGCTGGTCGAACGGGCTGTCGTCAGCCTTCACTGCAGCCGCGTCGAGCTCGTGCCAGCGTGCCCCCAGACCAGCGTCGTTGTCGTCGACCGCGAACCCCCACGCGCCGTTCAGGTTGTGCCAGCGGTCGCGACGCCACTGGGGTCGCGGGTACTCCGGGCGAGGGAGGGCTGATGACGTTGTCATCGGTTGTCCTCGGACGTCTCGGGGGTCCTGAGCGAGGCCCGACGCGCAGCGTCACATCCGCACGACTGGCGGCAGACGAGACTGACGGGCAACAACACGGGGCGCTGCGGGTCACCCGCGTGGGCACCCTCGGCCCCCTCGAGGAGCATCCGCACGGCTTGGGCGCCGGTTTCGGTGAACGGAAGGTGGACCGTGCTCAGGGTCGGCACGGTGTGCGCGGCCGTGGGGATGTCGTCGCAGCCGACGACCGCAAGGTCGTCGGGAACGCGCAGTCCTCTGTTGCTCGCTGCGTGCAGGGCGCCGACAGCCATCAGGTCGTTCTGGACGTAGACGGCGGTGATGTCCGGATGACTGTCCAAGAGGCTGGACGTGCCCACGTATCCTCCTTCGGGTTGCCAGTCGCCCTGTGCCACCATGCTGTCGTCGACGGCCAGCCCATTGGCCTGCAGTGCCGCGGCGTATCCGAGCGCGCGGCTCCGGGACACCCGCCGCGTCGGGTCCCCGGTGACCATGCCGATGCGCTTGTGTCCGAGCGCGAGCAGGTGCGCGGTTGCCAGACGGGCGGTCTCCTGCTGGTCGGACCCCACGAGACGGACCCCACCACCGGCCACGCCGTGGATGCTGACCACCGGGACAGGGCCTCGCAGAAGTGCCCCGAGCCGTGCGTCCACCTCTAGCTGCGGGGCAGCGACGACGATGCCGTCGACCCGCCGCTCCAGCAGCGTGCGCAGGGACCTCTCACCAGTGTCGGTGCCGGTGTCGACCCTGGCGATCAGGACCGAGTACTGCTGTCTGCGGGCCTCCTGCTCGGCGCCGGCAACGAACCTGGCCATGATGTGGTCGCTGAGGTCACCCACGGCGACGCCGATGGTCCTGGTGCGCTGGGTGACCAGGCTCCGCGCAACGTCGTTGGTCACGTAGCCCAGCTGCTCGGCGACGACATGGATGCGCTCCCTGGTCGCCTTGGACACGGTGCCGCCGCCGCGGAGCACCTTGCTCGCAGTCTGGAAGCTGACGCCCGCCAGTTCCGCTACGTCCTTGATAGACGGTCTGCGGCCCTCACCGGACTCGGCGCTGCCGGTCATCCGCCGCTGGGGGGGTTGTCCGTATGTCCCGTCCCATCGGGGGCTGCCACACCCGCTGTGTCGAGTCGCTGGTCGACCAGGCGCTGGGCACGGTCCAGTGCGACCTCGGGAGACACCCCAGTGAGCCAGGTCGACTCCACCTGCGTCTTCAGCACGTCCTCGATGGGCTGCCAGCTCCCCACCTGTGGCAGGAGCCGGGCCTGGTCGACCGCGCCCTCGGCGAAGTTGGCTCGCTGGGGGGCTTCCTGGAACTCAGCACTGCCCAACACGGTCTCGACCGCAGGCAAGTGTCCCGTGCCGATGGCCCAGGCGGCGTCGTTCTCGCTCAGGAAGGACACGAAGTCCAGCGCCTCGGCATAGCGCTCACTGGTGTCCTGCACGGGGAGCACCCAGAGGTGCGAGTTGGCCCAGGCGGCGGGCTGGTCATAGAGCGTGGGGAAAGGCGCCACCGCGTAGTCGAAGTCGGCCTCGGCGGCGTACTGGTTGACCACCCATGTGCCGTTGTGGAGCACAGCGGCGTCACCGTTGAGGAAGGCCGTCTGGGCGGCCGTGTAGTCCTGCGTCGCGCTCGCGTACCCGCGGTCGAACACCTCGTTCATGAAGCGCAGCGCCTCCAATGCCTCCGGGGAGTCGAGCGTGGCGGTGGCACCCGCCTCATCGGTGATCGTGCCGCCCTGCTGGTACAGCAGCGTGAGGAACATCATGACACTCAGGGCGAACTGGTTGGCGTCGATCGCGAAGTACTGGGCGCCGGTGCGCTCTTGGAGCTGTTCGGCCTGCTCGAGAAACTCCTCCGTGCTGCTGGGCAGCACCGGCTCACCATCGCCGTCCACCAGCCCCGCTTCCGCGAACAGGTCGCGGTTCACGTGCCACAAATTCGTGTGGACGTCGAACGGCACTCCGTAGATCTTGCCCTCGAATGTCACGGCCTGACGGGCAGGCTCGGTCCACAGCGACGGATCGACACCCGCGTCCGCAAGGACGTCGTCCAACGGAACGAGGAGGTCCCGACCAGCGTAGTCCGGCAGGTTGGCCGCATGCATCACCGCGACGTCGGGTGGGGAACCACCGGCATAGGTGGCGTTCAACGTGTCGTAGTACGCCGCGAACTGAGCGCCTCCCAGCCGCTCGACAGTAACGCCGCTCGTGCTGTCAGCGTTGTAGTCGTTGGTGAGGATCTGGATGACCTCGCACTCGCTCGTCGCCTGCGAGACGTCGGTGACACCCAAGGTGCTGTCCTCACAGTCACCGAAGAAGCGTGCCAGCTCGATGGTCAGCGGATCGACGGCATCCTCGGAAAGCCTGACCTGCTCGGCCGCCGGGTCCGGCGGCTCCCGGCGGACGACCATGCCGCAGGCTGAGGTAAGGATGAGCGTGGCCAACAGCCCCAGGGCGAGCCCCATGCGGGTCCACCTTGCGCTCATGAGTCGGCTCGTTCCACGGTTCACTTGCCACCACTCCCCACGGAGATCCCTCGGATGAGGTGCTTCTGGAACACGACGAACAGGATGAGCAGGGGCGCCGCCGCCACCACGCCGCGTGCCATGAGCGACCCGAGCTCGGTGGCCTGCGCGAAGTTGCCCTGCAGGGAGGCCAGACCTGTCGTGATGGTGAACATCTCTGGTTCTGTCGCGGAGACCAGGGGCCACAAGTAGTCGTTCCACGTGAGAATGAACGTGAAGATGCCGAGCGCGGTCATCGCCGGCACGGACAACGGCAACAGGACGCGCGAGAAAATCACCCACCGACTCGCGCCGTCGACCGAGGCGGCCTCCTCGATCTCCCGGGGAAGCGCCCGGAAGAACTGGGTCATGATGAACACCCCGAGCGGGGCCGCGATGCGCGGCAACGCGAGCGCACTGTAGGTGTTGTGCAGGTCCACCTCACTGAACATGAGGAACTGCGGGATGAACATGGCCTCCTTGGGGACCATGAGCCCGGCCAGCACGAAGGGGAACAGCCACCACTTCCCACGGAACTGGAGCCGTGCAAAGGCGTACCCGGCAGCGGCCGACAGCGCGAGAGTGGCGATGGTGGTGAGGCCGGTCACGATCAAGGAGTTCAGCAACCAGCGTGGGGTCAGGCCGATCTCGAACACGTCACCGTAGTTAGACAGTGTGGGATCGAGGGGGACCAGACTGGTCGTGTTGGTCGTCAGTGCCTCGTTGGAGGAGGCTGACAGCGACACCATCCACAACAGCGGTGTGAGCCAGACCAGGGCGGCGAAGCCCAGGACACCGACCAGCAGTAGCTGACGGAGGCGTCGGGGACTGACACCCCCGCGGGGCTGGTTGTGGGCCTTTGACTCCAGACGAGTTGCGGGTGCTGCGGTGGTGCTCATGCCTCGTCCTCCTCTCGCATAAGCCTCAGTTGGACAACGGACACGATGAGCATCACGAGGAAGAGGAACACCGACTGGGCGGCGGCATAGCCGAGATGGAACTCGCGGAAGCCCGACTCGTAGATGTTCTGGATCAGTACGCGGGTGGAGTTGGCCGGTCCACCTCGGGTGAGGATGTACACCTGCCCGAAGATCTGGAACGAGCTGATCACCTGCAGAACAGAGACCAGCATGATCGTGCGCCGCAACCCGGGTACCGTGACGTTGCGGAACCTTCCCCAGGGACCGGCCCCGTCCAGCATCGCTGCCTCGTAGAGCGAGGGATCGATGTCCTGGAGCCCCGCGATGAACAGCACCAGGTTGAATCCCATCGTCCACCAGAGGGTGACGATGACGATCGCGGGCATGGCGAGGGCAGGGTCAGTCAGCCAGGCGACCGGTTCGAGGCCGAAGGCCTCCAGTGCCCGCGCGACCAAGCCCAGGTCGGGGTTCAGCAGGAAGCCCCAGATGAGCGTGAGAACAGCGACGGAGAGCACGTAAGGCGCGAAGAACGCCGCCCGCAGAAGCCCGACGTAGCGACCGCTGCCATTGAGGACCAACGCGAGAGCGAGGGCGACGCCGACGATGACCGGGGTCGAGAGCACGACGAACAGGATGGTGTTTCCGAACGACTGCCAGAACAACGGGTCGAACCACGAGTCGTCGGGGCCAGGGTGCAAACCTAGGAGCACGCCGAAGACGAGGACGACCAGGGCCCCGTAGACGGTGGCCTGACGCAGGTCGAGGCTTCGCCGTGCGACGGCGACGGCCATGCCCACGAGTAGCAGCAGGCCGAGGATGCGCCAGCCGAGAAGGTTGGTGGCGTCCCAGGTGAGGCCGGTCGCTCCGAACATGTCGACGTAGTTCTGGCCCGCGACGAACTCGCGCCGGGAGGGATCCAGCAGGTCCCACCGGAACAGGCTCATCAGGGCGGCCTGGATCACGGGATAGATCTGCAGGACCGTGTAGACGAGCAGGAACGGCAGGAGGAACAGCCAGGCGTCGACCGTCTCCCGGTTGCGCGAGACCCAGCTCCTCCCTTCAGGTTTCGGCTCTGCCCGGGCCGGCGCGTGGGGTGCTCGGGTTCGGGTTGACTGCTCCGCCACTGCCATCTCCCTCGTCCATGACCGCGGATGCGACCGCGGCGTTGCGGTGAAGGCGAACGTTCGCCTAAACTCAGTATCATCGGCACCGGGCACGGCGTCAAGGCAGTGTGATCGTCCTGATCCTCGCTCGGTCCGTGCACGATCGGTCCCGGTACGGGTCCGAGTCGACCACGCTCGAGGACGAGACAGGACAGGAGTTCTGGCGATGCCAGTTGAGGTGATCCGTCAGCTGCCGTGCAGCGTCCCTGAGCAGCCGGCCCTGGTCAGGGCAACAGCGCTGTGAGCCGGGGAGGCCCCTTGACGAGCTCAGACCGGGCCAGTGCCGCGCAGGCGGCGCTGGCCAAGTCCGCGGATGGTGGCGCCACCGCCATGGAGCTGGTGGCGTTGCGTCGCCGCCTGGATCAGCTGGCGCACCCGGCGGCGGGTCAGCTGCCGGGGGCCGAGCTGGAACCGGTCGAGGATCTGCCGCAGCTCTCAGGGCTGCCGGAGCCTTCGCCGGCCGCGGTCCGCGAGGTCTTGGACACCCTGGTGGTGCTCAAGCTCAACGGTGGTCTGGGCACCAGTATGGGGCTGTCCGGTCCGAAGTCGCTGGTGCAGGTCAAGCCGGGTCACAGCTTCCTGGACGTCATCGCCACCCAGGTGTGGTCCCTGCGGGAGCGGCACGGGGTCCGGATGCCTTTGGTGCTGATGAACTCGGCGAGCACCCGAGGGCCGTCACTGGAGGTGCTACGCCGGCATCGGGGTCTGCGGGCCCAGGAAGACCGGCTGCCGTTGGACTTCCTGCAGGGCCGTGAACCCAAGCTGCGCGCCGACGACCTGTACCCCGTCACGTGGCCGACCGACCCCGCCCTGGAGTGGTGCCCGCCCGGACACGGAGACCTCTACCTCGCGCTGGCTGCCACCGGAACCCTGGACCGTCTGCTGGAGGCAGGTCTGCGCTGGTGCTTCGTGTCGAACGCCGACAACCTCGGGGCAGTGCCCGACCCGCGCATCGCCGCCTGGGTCGCCGACCAGGGTGTCCCCTTCCTGATGGAGGTCGTGCGAGGCACGAAGGCGGACCGCAAGGGCGGGCACCTGGCCCGTCACCACGGTCGCCTGGTGCTGCGGGAGACGGCGCAGGTGCCCGACGGGGACGCGACCTTCACCGACATCGAGCGCTGGCGCTACTACAACACGAACAACCTGTGGGTCGACCTGCGGGCCTTGCAGCAGCTGCAGGCCAGCGAACCGGGGGCACCCGTGCTGCCGCTGATCGTCAACACCAAGAAGGTCGACCCGGCCGACCCCTCCAGCACCCCGGTCCTGCAGCTGGAGACCGCGATGGGAGCGGCCATCGGTTCGATCGAGGGTGCCCGCGCCCTGCACGTGCCCCGGGAACGGTTCGCCCCGGTCAAGACCACCGACGACCTGCTGGTGGTCACCTCCGACGCGTACGAGCTCACCGACGACGGTCGAATGGCACCGACCATGGCCGGACCTGGGCCGGTGGTCACCCTCGACAAGGACCACTTCGGGATGCTGGCGGACTTCCACCGGCGATTCGCCGCCGGACCACCCTCCCTGCGCGCCTGCACCCGGCTGCAGGTCGAGGGCGACGTGACCTTCGGCGCGGGAGTGGTCATCGACGGCGCCGTGCGTATCACCGGTCCACGCCATGTCGCCGATGGTGAGGTGCTGCACGGATGAGCCAAAGGACCGGACGATGAAGCTCCTGGTGACCGGGGGCGCGGGCTACATCGGCTCCGTGGTCACCGCACAGCTCCTGGACGCCGGACACCAGGTCGTCGTCCTGGACGACCTGTCCACCGGGCACCGCGACGCCGTCCCGGACGGAGCCACGTTCGTGCAGGGCCGCGTGCACGAGGCAGCCGAGGTGCTCGATGCCTCCTATGACGGCGTGGTGCACTTCGCGGCCAAGTCCCTGGTGGCCGAGTCCGTGGAGCGCCCGGAGAGCTACTGGGAGACCAACGTGGTCGGCACGCTGGCCCTGCTCGCGGCGATGCGTTCCGCCCACGTGCCTCGCCTGGTGTTCAGCTCCACCGCCGCGACCTACGGGACACCCTCGAGCATCCCGATCCGAGAGGAGGACCCACCGCGTCCGATCAACCCCTACGGGCACAGCAAGCTCGCTGCGGACATGGCCATCGCCGGGCACGCCACCGCCCACGGCCTGGCTGCGACCAGCCTGCGCTACTTCAACGTCGGCGGCGCGAGCGGCCGCCTGGGTGAACGCCACGACCCCGAGACCCACCTCATCCCGAACGTGCTGATGGTCGCGACCGGGCAACGAGACGCGGTCCCGATCTACGGCACCGACTACGACACCCGCGACGGCACCTGCGTGCGCGACTACCTGCACGTCCTGGACCTGGGCCGGGCACACCTGCTGGCTCTCGAGGCAGCGCTGCCGGGAGAGCCGAGGGTCTACAACCTCGGCTCGGGAACCGGCTACACCGTCAGAGAAGTCGTCAACGCCTGCAGGCAGGTCACCGGCCACCCCATCCCGGTGCTGGAGCAACCGCGCCGGGCCGGCGACCCTGCCGCGCTGGTGGCCTCCTCCGAGCTGATCCGCGCCAACCTCGGCTGGAGCCCGCGGTTCGGCCTTGACCGGATGGTCGCCGACGCATGGACCCTCACCAGCTCAGGTCAGCCATGAACACACCACTCCCCCCGCCCCCCGGCACCCACGGCGCCGAGCCCGCGGCCCCCCACCACCACCTCAGCGACACCACCTCGCCGGGTCGCCCGGCGGACAGGTCCGCAGCCGCCTTCACCGAGGTCTTCGCTGGGCTGCCCGAAGGTCTCTGGTGGGCTCCGGGCCGGGTCAACCTGATCGGCGAACACACCGACTACAACGACGGCTTCGTCCTACCGCTGGCTATCGGCCGGGGGGTGTCCGTCGCCGCCCGGCCCCGAGATGACGCCGTTCTCCGGATGCACTCGCTGCAGCAGCACGAGACCGTCGGCATCACCCTCGACGACATCGCGCCCGGCTCGATCTCAGGCTGGGGGGCTTACCCCGCCGGTGTGGCCTGGGAGCTGAGACGCCGCGGCCACCAGGTGCCCGGCTTGGACCTCATGATCGGCAGCGACGTTCCCGTCGGTGCCGGGCTGTCGTCGTCGGCGGCCCTCGAATGCGCCGTCGCGTTGGCCTGGAACGACATCGCTGACCTGAAGCTGGGTCGCGACGAGCTCGCTGCCGTCGCACGCAGCGCGGAGAACGACCTGGTCGGTGCTCCGACCGGGGTCATGGACCAGATGGCCTCACTCCACGGGCGAGCGGGCCACCTCGTGTTCCTGGACACACGGTCCATGTCCGTCCACTACGTCCCTTTCGACCTCGCTGCCCACGACCTCGCACTGCTCGTCATCGACACACGGTCGCCGCACCAGCTCGTCGACGGCGAGTACGCCGAGCGGCGCCGGTCCTGCCACCGCGCCAGCAGGCTGTTGGGCGTGCGTGCTCTCCGGGACGTGGCGCTCCAGGACCTCGGGACCGCCCTGGACCGCCTCGACGACGAGCAACTGCGGCGACGAGCACGCCACGTCGTCACCGAGAACGCCCGCGTAGAAGACGTCGTCAACGCACTGCGCTCTGGGAACGACCCCCGCACCATCGGGCCGACCTTGACCGCATCCCACTCCTCCATGCGCGACGACTTCAAGATCACCGTGCCACAGGTCGACACGGCCGTCGCGGCTGCGCTGCACGCCGGGGCCCACGGGGCACGGATGACAGGAGGCGGCTTCGGCGGAAGCGTCATCGCTCTGGTTGACAACGCTGACGTCGACAAGGTGGTCGCCGCCACACGAAACGCCTACGCCAACGCGGGTTTCGACCAGCCCGTCACGTTCACCGTCACCGCCGAGGCCGGCGCTCATCGGCTCTGAATTGCCAGCACCCCGGCCGCGCCAGAAGGCGGCGGAAGAGGCTCTCAGCGACACCTGGCTGCTGCGCCCTCGTTGAGGCGATGTTGCCCTGGGCGCTGTGCCTTCCGGTCACCAGCGACCGCGTCGAAGCGTGGGGGCCGGGGTGGGAGTCGCCGCCGCGATGATCGGTCAGTTGACCGCCGACATGGGGGCTGACAGTCTGCCAAGAGTCCTGCGCGTGACGTCGGTTGCGGTGGCTCCCGGGGCACTGAGGGCTGGAGCGATGATGAGCACGGTTGGATCGATGACGGAGATAGTCGGCGCAACCCCTCTGGTTCGGCTCTCGCAGGTCGTTCCTCCTGGGGCGGGCGATGTCTTCGTGAAGCTGGAGTGGTTCAGCCCTACCGGGTCGTACAAGGATCGAATGGCGCTGGCCATGGTGACCGAGGCCGAGCGTCGGGGTGATCTGCGCCCCGGGATGAGGGTCGTGGAGTACACCGGTGGGAGCACCGGGTCGTCGTTGGCCTACGTGTGCGCTGCCAAGGGATACCCGCTGACGGTCGTGACCTCTGATGCCTACGCCGAGGAGAAGCTGAAGACGATGAGAGCGCTCGGGGCAGACGTGGTGGTCGTGCCTAGCCATGGGGAGGGAATCACCCCCGGGCTTGTCGAGCGCATCATCACCCGGGCAGGTGAGATCGCCGAGAGGCCCGACACGTACTGGACCGACCAGCTGAACAACACCGACGCACTCGTCGGCTACCGCGGTATCGGACGCGAGCTGATCGAGCAGATGGACCGTCCGATCGATGTCTTCTGCGCCGCCGTCGGCACGGCGGGCCTGGCCATGGGCGTTTCGAGCGCACTGGCCGAACACGGTTCGAGGACCCGGATCGTCATCTTCGAACCGGCGTCAACGCCCGTCATCAGCACCGGCACCGCCGGGACGCACCATGTCGAAGGAGTCGGGATCGGCTTCGTCCCACCGTTGCTGGACCGCGCCCGCTACGACGAGGTCCGCACCATCGACGAGGCCGAGGGACGCGAGATGGCGCGTCGGCTCGCAACCCAGGAGGGGCTGCTCGCGGGAACCTCGTCAGGGTTGAACGTGACCGGGGCCGTCCAGCTCGCCCAGCAGCTCGGGGAAGGCCACACCGTGGTCACCGTCGCCTGCGACACGGGCCTGAAGTACCTCGCCGGCGACCTGTACCGCTGAGACGACCCGTCCGGTGGCCCGCGCCCACCGACATAGCGGCCCTCGCGCGGCGTCGACCCGCGCGATGCACCGGCCACCGTCACCGCCTTCCCCGATGGGGCGATGGTTGAGGGCATGCAGCTGTGGGAAAGCGCGGGGCGGTCCGACGCCGCCTCCTTGGGTCCTTGGCGGCGGATGGACGCTCTTCGCGATTCCTGGCTGGTTGCGCGAGCGTTCAAGCGAGAGTTTGCTGGGTGACGGCTGATGGACGGTAGTGGTCGGTAGAGGGGATGGAGTGCCCGAGCGGAGGCGAGTCACGAGGGGCGACAGCGCGCGAGCCTTCGCTGTCGGCTCGGTGGTGGTGGCGTGGCTGGTGGCCGTCGGGGTGGATCTTCTGCTGAACGCTGGAGTGTTCGCGCCCCTCTTTGAGCAAGCCCGGGAGCCCAGCCTGCTGACCGACGAGGAGCTGTTCCGGCGGATCCCGGTCGCCTATATCGCGCTCTTCGCGGGTGTCGCCGCGCTGGCGTGGCTGCAGGACCGGCTGACGGCTCGTGGTGTTCGGGCCGGCATGGTTCTTGGCGCAGCCGCCGGTGCGGTGATGGCGGGCCTGGGGGTGGTGTCGCTGTGGACGGCCGTGGATCTGACCGCCGAGTTCGTGCTTGCGGCCATCGTCGTTCAGGTGGGTCAGTTCGCCGCGGCCGGCGCCGTCCTGGGTGGCTACCAGCTGACCCCGGCCCGGCGCCGGTACACCTTGTTGTGCCTGGCCGTAACGCTGCTCATGCTCGTCGGCGCGATCGTGATCCAGAACGTCGTCGGCAGCTTCCAGTAGCGGTCAGGGTGCCGGCGCGGTCCCGGGCGACCTCGCAGGTCACGAGGATCGCCGCAGGAGGTGGTCCCACGCGTGTGCGTGGCCGATGGCACACTGCGGCACCGACCGGGTCTTCGTCGTGCTCAAGGTGCGCTCCAGAGGACGGGACAGCAGGCCCGCCGGCTATGCATCGACGCAGACGCCAGGCGTGGTCGCCACATGGGCAAGGAGGGACACGTGTGAGTCGTGCACGCCTCAGGTCAGGTGACGACGGGATGGTTGACGAGGTCGTGAGGGCTGGTTGCGACCTTGCGCACCACCGCCATACACCGATCCACGTCACCCTCCGTGGTCGACCAGTTGCTGACCGAGATCCGCAGGACCCTCTGCCCGTGCCAGGTCGAACCGGTCATCCACGTCGTCCCGTCCTCCAGCAGGCGCCGGACCACCTCGTCCGTGCGGTCGTCCGAACCGAAGGTCGCGCACACCTGCGTGAACACCACGTCGTTGAGGACGGTGACGCCCGGGATGGTGCGCAGGGCCTCCGCGAACGCGGTGGCGTGCCGGCAGAGTCGCTCGACCAGGTCGGCGATCCCGTCGCGGCCAAGGCAGCGCAGCACGGCCCACACCGGAATCGCCCGGCCGCGACGCGAGAGCTCCGGCACCTTGTCCAGCGGTTGGCAGGTCTCGTCACGCGCCAGGTAGGCGCCGTGCGCCCCCATTGCCGCCTGGAGGGCCGGGGCATCACGCACGATGCACAGACCGCTGTCGTAGGGCACGTTGAGAGTCTTGTGGGCGTCGGTCGCCCAGGAGTCCGCCCCCTCATAACCCCGCACCAGATGCCGGTATGCGGGTGAGGCGCCGGCCCAAAGCCCGAAGGCACCGTCGACGTGCACCCATGCCCCGTGCCGGTGCGCAGCCTCAACTGTCTCGACGAAGGGGTCGAATGCGCCGGAGTGGATGTTGCCGGCCTGCAGCACCACCAGGACCGGTCCGCGCTCGCCCCGGGCCAGGGCCAGGTCGAGGGCATCGGCCCGGATCCGCCCCTGGTCGTCCACCTCGACGACCTCAGGAGCACCCAGGCCCAGGTAGCGCAGCGCCACGTCCACGGTGTCGTGCCGCTCGGCCCCGACCAGCACCCGCACTGCAGGTCCCCCGGTGAGCCCCTGGCGGGCGACGTCCCAACCCGCCCGGCGCAGCACGGCGTCCCGGCCTGCAGCCAGGCCGGTGAAGTTGGCCATGGTCGCGCCTGTCGTGAAGCCGACGGCGCTCTGGGTGGGCAGGCCGAGCAGGTCCAGCAGCCACGTGCTGGTGACGTCCTCGACAGCACTGTGCGCCGGCGTGAGCGTGCGCAGTCCGCTGTTCTGGTCCCACGCACTGACCAACCAGTCCGCGGCCAGAGCGGCCGGGTGCGTGCCACCGATGACGAACCCGAAGAAGCGGCCCGACGCCATCGCGGTCAGCCCCGGGTCGCAGGCCTGCGCGAGGAGCGCGACGGTCTCCTCCGGTGAGCAGCCGCGCTGGGGCAGGACCGGGCCCAGCGCAACGATCACCTCCTCGATGGATGCCCGCGGGGGCACCGGTCGCTGCCCGAGTGAGTCCAGCCAAACCGTGGCGTGGTGGTGCGCGACATCCAGTGCCCGGGAGTAGGAGTCCATCTCCGGAGTCTCCTCCTACCCAAAGCCCGGTGAACAGGGTGATGGGGACCGTCGTCCTGGAGCTATGTCGAGCGACGCCGTCCCCAGCGCTGCCCGAGCACCCTCGCGCGAGTCTGCGGCGATGGTCCGGAGGTGGCGACGAACTCGCCGAGCTGGGTGTTGAAGTCGCTGGGTGAGGTGAACGTGCGTCCGGGCAGGAGGGACCGTTCGTCGTGGTCGTGGCAGCGTTCCAGCAGCCCCTTGGCCTCCGGATCCGCCGGCTTGCAGATCAGCACCTTGGCGCCCAGGACACCGCGGAAGGCATGGCACGCGGCCGTCAGCTCCGGCTCGGGACGGCGGTACCGCCCGACCGCGGACTCACCGTCCCACACCAGCACCTTCGGGACCGCGCCGAGCTGACGGAGCAGGGTCCACCACCCGGCATACAGGTCCTCCTCGGACCGGGACGGGATCAGCAGCGCACCCCGCCACCTGGAGTACCCGCAGGCCATCGTCAACACCGGCAACCGCTTCGCCGACCGGGACTGCCCAGGGCCCACGTCCAGGCTGATCGGCGGGAACCAGAAGTCGAACTGGGCCACGTCCCCGGCCGGGTAGATCGTGCGCGAGGCCGGCTCCGGCGGCAGGTTCAACGGCCGCAACTGCGCGACCTTCACCTTGAACACGAGCAACTTGCCGATCTGCGCCCCAAGAGCGTGGACTCCCGCGCGGCCGGCCTGCTCCTCGTCGGTACCTGGCTCACCGAGCACCACCGGGACCTCACCACCCTGGGTCAGGTTCGCCGCGCGCACCTGGAGGAGTTCCTGTCCTACGACGCCATCCGGCCTTGCCAGGGCCGGACCGCCGCGTCCGCCGCACCGTTTCCATCGGTCACCACAGCCGAACCGTGCGGGACCTGCGCGCCTTCTTCGACGACATCACCATCTGGGGGGGACGACCGGCCCCCGACCCTGGTCCTGCACCGCGGCGACATCCGCGACAACCAGCACCGCGGCCCCGGGCACTGCCTCCCGACGTCGACCAAGCCTTCATGCGCGCCGTCTCCTGCCTCGACGACACGGCCGCCCGGGCCGGCATCACGGTGCTGCGCGGCACCGGGCTGCGCATCGGCGAGCTGCTCGACCTTGAGCTGGACTGCGTGCCGACACCCTCACCGCCTCGGACGACTGGATGGCCGTGCACCGCAAGCAACGCGCCCTGCCCCACCCACGGAACGGTCGGCCGGCCGACTTCCTCTTCGTCATCGCCGGGACCCGGATAGGCGCCAGCAGGATCCGCCACGGCACCGCGGACGCCGTCCAGGCCGACGGGCTGACCGACCCGACCGGAGCACCGCTGCGCATCACGCTCCGCCCGGCGGCGAGTGCGCTGGTCGCTCCAGTGCACTGAGGTCCTGGAGTGCGGCCTGCTCGGGGTCCGGTGACACTGGGCGGATGGCGCCCGTCCCGAAGCGTGAGCCGACCCCGTCTGCGCGGGAAGCCGTCGCGCCGCATCAGATCCCCCCGCGTGGGTGGTTGTTGGTCCTGCGCAGGGTGGCCGGCCGCGTGCTGGCCGACAGGTTCACGCTCTACAGCGCCGCCGTCGCCTTCTTCGCGGTGCTCTCCGTGGCTCCCGTGCTGCTGACCGCACTGTCCGTGTATGGCGCTGTCAACACCCCAGCACAGGCGTTGGAGCACCTCTCGGGGGTGGTCTCGGTCCTGCCGCCCGCGCTCGGAGAGGTCCTGGCCGACCAGCTGGTGTCGATCACGGCAGCATCGACGCAGCTCCTGACAGCGCGAGGCCTCACCGCTCTCGTGGTGGCCCTCGGCACAGCGATGGCTGCGATGACGTTCCTCATCGACGCGCTCACGGTCGCCTACCGCGAGGAGGAGACACGCGGGATGCTCCACCGCATTGTGCTGGCATTGACGTTCGTGCTGGGCGGTGCGGTGGGCCTGGGTGCGGTGATCGCCGGCAGCGCCCTGATCTCACGGACCCTCGCCGAGGCGCCCGGGTGGGTCCGGCTCCTTGCCCTCGCGGTGGTGTGGGTCGGGTTGGCCGCGCTGATGGCACTCGTCCTGGGGCTGTTGTACCGGTTTGCGCCGGACCGCCACGGCCGGGCGAGGTGGCGTTGGATCAGCGGTGGGTCCATCGCGGCGACCATCCTCTGGCTGGGCGTCTCGGCGGGGCTCTTCCTCTATGTGCAGAACCTCGGAACGTACGAGCGCACCTACGGCTCACTTGCCGGGGTAGCGATCAGCATGTTCTGGCTCTGGCTCACCGTCCTCCTGGTCATCCTCGGCGCAGCGGTCAACGCTGAGGCGGAGCGCCAGACGGTCCGCGACTCGACCGTCGGGCCCGACCAGCCCCCGGGCGAGCGCGGTGCTGTCGTCGCAGACGACATCCCGCCACACCGGGACGATCCGGGCTGACCGTCGGCTCTGCCCTGCGGGCGCCGGCACTCCACGTGCCCGAGGTCACCTGGTGGGGGCTACCACGCCGGGTGCTCCCGGGGCATCCGGCCGCCTCCACCGGTCTGCCTACGTGAGCGTTCCCGGGGCGCGGTTGGCCTTTTGACCCTCCGCCAGTGCAGCCGTGAGGGACGCCACCGCGTAGAGCGCCGAGGACTGCAGATACAGGACGAACATGATGCCGATCGGGGCCGCCAACGCTCCGTACTGTGGCCGGTCGATGACAAAGCCCACCAGCAGTGCCATCACTTGCTTCAGCACCTCGATGACGACTGCCCCCACTGCGGCGCCGACCAAGCGCGCTGCTCGAGCGGGCCGGATGCCGCCGAGCCGTCCAAGCATCAGGTACATGACCAGGAAGTTGAGCGCCATCGTGAGCACCGCGGCAGCCACGACCCCCAGGAGCAGCGTCGGGCCGCCCAGCTGGAGTCCCAGGGCGTCGAGCAGGCGGTCGGAGAGGTTGGCAGAGAAGCTGACCCCGACGAACGAGAGCAGGACCAGCGGCGCGAGGACGACAAACCAGCCGAGGGCCCACAGCCGCACCCGGACGAGGTTCCGCGTGTTCTTCGGGGCGCCGTAGACCGCGTGGAGGGAGCGGCTCGCAGCCAGGACCGCTCCGGTGGCGCCGTAGAGCAGCCCGATGGCGCTGACGATCGAGGTGACCTGCGCGGTGCTGCGCAGCTGCTCCGCGTCGATCCCGGACTCGCCTACCAGGCCTGGGAACGCCTCGGACAGCGCCTCGGTGACATACGCGGCGAGCTGCTCGGCACCCAATGCAGCCGTCAGTCCATACGCCAGGGTGAGGACGGAGAACAACGCGAGGAAGAGGTAGTACGTGGTGCCCGCGGCGAGCAAGGTGGCGCGCGAATGGAAGAAGCGGTTGCTGGTGCGGACTCCGAGCGAGACCCCCCTGCCGACCGAGTCCGGCCGGGCCTGCATGAGCCTCACACGCTCGGGCAGGTCCTTTGCGGGCGGGTCGACGAGCTCACCAGGGATCGGGGGGAGGAGAGGAGGGCCCTGCACGCTGCGACGCTATCGCGCTCCGACATCGGGAGCCGCGCTGGTGCCGCCGGCGACGTGGTCAGCTCGAGAGAGCCAGGCCACCACGCGGTCACCGGGGCCGCGGGAGCGACTCGTCGTCATCATCCAGATGACCCTGGGCGCCGGGGCCCTGTTCGGTTTCCCGCCGGGATGCGAGGATCGAGTTGACGGCAACGCGGCGCTGGAGGACGGTCATGGCGGATCTGGTGGAGGACGGGCCTCGGTCGCCGTTCCCGGGGGTGGTCGGGAGAACTCTGGACGATGTCGGCCACGCCGTCGGCGCGCGGACTCGACACCGCAGAGGGAGGCTGTGCGATGGACCCTGATGGGTGGTCACTAGCGATCGGCGACTGGCAGGTCGCCGAGGACATCTCCAGGTGGATCGAGATCGTCGCCATTGCCGTGATCACCATCGCGGTGCTGGCCGCGTTCGCTGTCGGGCTTCGATCCATCCGCCCCCTCGGCATGCTTGAGGCAATCGAGCAGACCAAGCAGGTGGTGGGTCGTGGACTGCTGCTCGGGCTGGATCTGCTCATCGCCGCCGACGTCATCCGGACCGTCACGCTGGAACCGACCCTTGAGAACGTGGCTGCGCTGGGCCTGCTCGTGGTCGTGCGGACGTTCCTCTCCTGGTCGCTCATGGTCGAGCTTCACGGACACTGGCCATGGCAGCGGAGGCGCGATCTGTAGCTCCGCCACCAGCGCGTCCCGTCGCACCTCCATCGGGTGCTGCACTTGATCCGTGGCGGGAAGAAGGCGACCACGCTGCCGTCCGCCACGGCCTCACAGCGTGATGGTGCCGCGCGAGAGCGCAGTGGTCACGGCGGAGGTGCGGTCATCGACGCCGAACTTGGCGTAGATGTGCACGAGTCGAGGACGACCACGTCGCCCATGTAGGAGACCGTCACCCGGACCCGGGATGCGGACGCGTGCCGGCGCACGTTGCTCAGGGCCTCCTGCGCGGCCCGCAGCAGCGTCACCTCAGCGTCCTCAGCGAGCCGGTCGGGGGCACCGGTGGTTTCCGCGCTGACGTCCAGGACGACCTCATCACCCCACCGTAGGGCCCAGTCGCGGATGGCGTCATGGACCGGCTGGTCCTCGAGCTGCGGCGGCCGCAGATCCTGCACGACGCGGCGGGCCTGGCCCCCGTCGACCACGCGAACGACGCGCTGCGGCGCCAAGTGTCAGAACTCGATCGGAAGATCGCCGCCCTCGTCACGGCGGTCGAATGCGGAAGTGAGATCCAGCCCTCACCGACCAGTTGACTCGGCGCTGACGTGAACGGGAAGGCCTGCTGGCACGCTTGCAATCTTCATCCAGTCAAGCTCAGCCGACGTCGGAGGAGGTCGCGGCTGCGATCGATGAACTGGGTGGCATGGCGGCAGCCCTGGCCACAGCCGATCCGATCCAGAAGGCCAAGCTCTACCTGTCGCTCGACATCCGACTTCAGTACAACCATGAGAAGAAGCTGGTCACGGCCACAGCAGGGTCGGCGTGTGTCCAGCAGCGTGTCCGGAGGGGGACTTGAACCCCCACGCCCGTTAAGGGCACTAGCACCTCAAGCTAGCGCGTCTGCCATTCCGCCACCCGGACGAGGGTGTGTGCCGCGCTCACCAGGAGCGGCGGCAACGACTGGGAAGACTACCACGCGTCATCGGGGCCTCCGCGCCAGTCGGGGGGGTCGGCGGCACGCAGGGCCGCGGTGTCCACGGGGAAGGTCCGGATCGGCCCGGGAGGGGTCCTGGGACCCTCGAACCGGACGGTGACCACGCTGCGCCCACTCCCCCACACCCACCCCGGCCCGTGCTCCTCGTGGTGGACGTCCTGACCGGTGTGCCACGCCTGCCGCGTGACGTGGGCCCGCGGTGGCAGCAGCTCCTGGGCAACCGCTTCGTCCCCGGCCACCGGGTCCTCTGCCGAGGCACCGCCGAGGTCGAGCTCCTCCTGGGCATGGCCGGTGAGCCCGCTCACCCCGACTCCCAGCAGGCGCAGCCCGCTGGTCGTGTCGATGGTGTCCAGCAGCCGTCGGGCCTCGCGGGCGATCACGGCCGGCTCCCCCGTGGCGTAGGGCAGGGAGCCGGAACGGGTCACCGTCGTGAAGTCGTGCCAGCGCGCCTTGACGGTGATGGTGCGGGCGAACGTGGCCGACGTGCCCAGGCGCGCGGAGACCTTGCGGGTCAACGCCTCGACCTCGGCCGTGAGGACGGCACGGTCGGTGAGGTCGGTCTCGAAGGTCTCCTCGGCCGAGATGCTCTTGGCCACCCGCTCGGTGAGCACCGGGCGGGTGTCCTCGGCGCGGGCCAGCGCGTGGAGGGCCTGGCCGTGCGCGGTGCCGAAGATCGAGACCAGGTCACCCAGTGAGATGCGGGACAGGTCTGCGACCGTCTCCACGCCGAAGCCTCGCAGCCGGCCCGCGGTCGCCGGCCCGACCCCGGCCACAGCCCGCACCGACATCGGATGCAGCACTCCCAGCTCGTCCCCCGCCGCGATGACGGTCAACCCGGCCGGCTTGCGCAGCTCGCTGCCGATCTTGGCCATCATCTTGCTGGTGGAGATGCCGACCGAGGCGGTCAGGCCACCGGTGGTCCGCCGGATCTCGGCCATCACGTCCGCCCCCAGCCGCTGCAGCCCCTCGGGCGACAGGTCCACGCCGCCGGCCGCCAGGTCGACATACGCCTCGTCGACCGAGACCTGCTCCACGACCGGCGACACCCCGGCCAACACCTCCATGACCACCCGCGACGTGCGCCGGTAGGCCTCGTAGCGTCCACCCAGGAACGCGGTGCCGGGCGGACACCGACGCCGGGCCTCGGCGGTCGGCATCGCCGACCTGGCCCCGAACGCGCGGGCCTCGTAGGAGGCCGTGGAGACCACCCCACGACCCCCCAGACCGCCGACGACCACGGGCCGTCCCCGCAGCGACGGCTTGTCCCGTTGCTCGACGGCGGCGAAGAACGCGTCCAGGTCCAGGTGCAGGATGCTGGCCTCGCGACCCTTCGAAGGCATATAGTCACGATTGCACAGGGGGTCGCCGGTGACGCCACCGCGACCTGCACGTGGTCCAGCAGAGCGCCACTTCGGGGATAACCATGCCCAGGAGGTGAACGGTGTGACCACTCACGCCCCCCGCACCACGCTCGCGGACCACGCGCTCACGGCTGACCACTGCGCCGACGTCATTGCACAGCATCTTTCGCTCGCCGACAACCTGGCGAGCCGCTTCCGCGACCGCGGCGAGCCGATGGACGACCTGATCCAGGTGGCCCGGGTCGGTCTGGTCCTGGCCGCCCAGCGTTACGACCCGCTCTCCCCGGTCCCGTTCGTGGGGTTCGCCGTGCCGACGGTCCTGGGCGAGCTGCGCAAGCACTTCCGCGACCATGTCTGGGTGGTCCGTCCACCGCGTCGTCTGCAGGAGCTGCGGCCGCGGGTGGTGCGCGCCCAGGACACGCTCACCCAGCAGCTCGGTCGCCTCCCTCACGTCGACGAGGTGGCCGCGGAGGTCGGCGAGCCGGTGGCCGAGGTGCGCGAGGCGCTCTCCCTGGCCTCGGCCTACACCCCGCACTCGCTGGACGGCGCCGACGGTGGGCCGGGCCTGGCCGAGACCCTGGTGGCTGCCGACCTGCGGGTCGAGGAGGTCGACAACCGCCTCACCCTGAGCCCGGCGCTGCACACCCTGCCGGCCCGCAGCAAGGCCGTGCTGCGCCTGCACTACTTCGAGGGACACACCCAGCAGCAGATCGCCGACCGCATCGGGGTCTCCCAGATGCAGGTCAGCCGCATCCTGCGGCAGTCCCTGGCACAGATGCGACCCAAGGTCGCCGCCACCAACTGAGGACTGCCGCCCGGGATAGGGTGGCGCACGTGCTCGAGCACGTCATCGCCACCCGCTACGTCGTCCCGCTGCGCGAGGGCGGGTCGCTGCCGGGTGTGGTCGAGGCCGACGACCTGGGCACGTATGTCGTGAAGTTCCGCGGGGCCGGCCAGGGCCTGAAGGTGCTGGTCGCGGAGGTGGTCGTCGGTGAGCTGGCCCGCCGGCTCGACATCCCGGTGCCCCGGCTGGTCACCATCGACCTTCCCCCGTCGATCGCCCGCTACGAGGCCGACGAGGAGGTCCAGGACCTGCTCAACGCCTCCCCGGGCAGCAACCTCGGCGTCGACCTCCTGCCCGGTGCGCTGGGCTACGACGGCTCCCGCCCGCCCGACCCGCACCTGGCCGCGGCGATCCTGTGGCTGGACGCCTACACGGCCAACGTCGACCGCACCTGGTCCAACCCGAACCTGCTGCTGTGGCACCGAGGCGTCTGGGCGATCGACCACGGCGCAGCGCTCTACTTCCACCACGCCTGGCCCACCCGCGCCCCCGACGCCGCACGCTACGCCCGGCAGCCCTTCCGCGCCGACGAGCACGTGCTCCGCGACGTCGCAGGCGACCTGCGGGGGGCACATGAGGCTCTCGCCTCTCGGGTCGACCCCGCCACGCTCGACACCGTGATCGCCCTGGTGCCCGAGGAGTGGCTCGAGCCCACCGACCAGCTCGCCGACCCTGCGGCGGTGCGCACGGCCTACCGCGACCACCTGATGCGCCGCCTCGACCAGGCCGACGCCTGGCTGCCCGGAGCCCCGTCATGACCTCCGTCCCCTACCAGTACGTCGTGCTCCGACTGGTGCCGCGGGTGGACCGTGAGGAGTTCCTCAACGTCGGCGTCGTTGTCTACAGCCAGGAGGCCGACTACCTCGACGGTGCCTTCCATCTCGACGCCGCACGGCTCTCGGCGCTGGCACCGGGCCTCGACCTCGACGACGTGCGCGCCGCCCTGGAGTCGGTATGCCGTCTCGCGCGCGGCGAGACCACCCCCGGGGCCCCTCGGCTCGGCAGGCTCGGACCCCGGTTCGGCTGGATCAGCGCCCCCCGCAGCACCATCCTGCAGCCGGGCCCGGTCCACGGTGGACAGACCGACGACCCCGCCCGCACGCTGGGACACCTCGTCGAGCGGCTGGTGCTGCCGGTCTGACGTCGGTGCCCCCGCGTAGGGTCGCCCCATGCAGCAGCTCGACTGGATCCCGGCCCTGGCCGCCCCGCACCTGCTCGCACCCACGGTGGCGGCGGCGCTGCAGACCGGCGGGGCCTGGGCCGCCGAGGTGCAGGTCGCCTCGATCGACGCCGGACTCGCCGACACGCAGGCGTTCGTCGACGCCTATGACGTCACCCTGGAGGAGTCGGCCAACTGCATCGTGGTGCTGGGGCGTCGCGGCGACCGCGAGACGGTCGCCGCGACGGTGGTGCTGGCCACCACCCGGGCCGACGTCAACACCGTGGTCCGCAAGCGTCTGGGCGCGCGTCGCGCCAGCTTCCTGGCCATGGACCGGGCGGTCGACGAGACCGGCATGGAACACGGTGGGATCACGCCTGTCGGGCTGCCCTCGGACTGGCTCGTGCTGGTCGACCGCCGGGTCGTCGAGCAGCCGTCGGTGGTGATCGGTGCCGGGGTCCGCGGCGCCAAGCTCCGCCTGCCCGGTGCCGCGCTGGCCGGCTTGCCCGGCGTCGAGGTGGTCGAGGACCTGGCCGTCCCGCTCGGCTGAGCATGGGCACCCCCGGGTCTCAGCGCAGCGCGTAGAAGACGACTGCGCTGGCGGCAGCCACGTTGAGCGAGTCCACCCCCGGGGCCATGGGGATCCGCAGGACGAGGTCGGCGGTCGACACTGTGCGTGGCGCCAGACCGTCGCCCTCGGTGCCGAGCACGACCGCGAGCCGCTCGGGCGGGTGGGCGGCCACGTCGTCCAGGCTGACAGCGTCGTCGGACAGGGCACACGCCGCGACGACGAAGCCCGTCTCGCGCAGCGCCGCGATGCTCTCGGGCCAGGGGTCCACCCGCGTCCACGGCACCTGGAAGACCGTGCCCATCGACACCCGCACCGAGCGGCGGTAGAGCGGGTCGGCACACCGGGGGGTGACCAGCACCGCGTCGACCCCCAGCGCGGCGGCCGAGCGGAAGACCGCACCCACGTTGGTGTGGTCGACGATGTCCTCCAGGACGGCCACCCGCCGGGCCCCGGCGACGATCTGGGCGACGTCCGGCAGCTCCGGGCGGTGCATCGCGGCGATAGCACCGCGGTGCAGGTGGAAGCCGGTCATCGACTCGATCACCGGCGGCGCAGCCACATACACCGCGGTCCCGTCGGCGACGGCGTCGGCGACCAGGTCGGCAAGCTCGACCACCCAGCGCGGAGCCATCAGCAGGGAGCGCATCCGGTGGCCGGCCCGGAGCGCGCGACGGATCACCTTCTCGGACTCGGCCAGGTAGAGCCCTTCGGCAGGCTCCAGCACGCGGCGCAGCGCGACGTCGGTGAGGCCGAAGTAGTCACGGACGCGCTCGTCACGCGCGTCGTCGACCCACGTCACCCCGGGCGGCAGGCGGAGGTCGCTCACGTGACCAGCACTGTGATGGCCACCAGGCCGATGACCACGATGACGCTGCGCAGCAACCACGGTGGCATCGACCGGCCGACCTTGGCGCCGACCACCCCGCCGACCACCGAGCCTGCGGCGATGAGGCCGACCACCGCCCACTCGATCTGCTCCGGCTGCACGAGCACGAAGACGACCGCCGCCACGAGGTTGACCACGAGGCCGAGCACGTTCTTGATGCCGTTGATCTGCTGCAGGCGCAACGGCAGCAGCGCGCTCAGGATGCCGATGAGCAGCACGCCCTGAGCGGCCCCGAAGTAGCCGCCGTAGACCCCCGCCAACAGCACGCCCACGATCAGGGCGATGGCGTGGCCGGTGGTCATCCTGTCGGTATGCCGCTTGGCGGCCCACCGGTTGATGCGCGGCCCCAGCACGACGAGCAGGAGCGCGATCCCGATGAGCACGGGCACGATGGTCTCGAAGGCGGACTCGGGCAGGGTCAGCAGGAGCAGTGCGCCGATGACCGAGCCCACCAGGGAGGCCGGCAGCAGCATGAGCAGGGTGCGGCGCAGCCCGGTCAGCTCGTGTCGGTAGCCCCACGCCCCGCTGACCCCCCCGGCAACCAGACCCAGGTTGTTGGACACGTTGGCCGAGACCGGCGGGTAGCCGAAGAACAGCAGCGTCGGGAAGGTGATGAGCGTGCCCGACCCGACGATGGTGTTGATGGTGCCTGCCAGCAGGCCGGCGACCGCGATGGCCACGGCCTCCAGCAGCGTCACCGAGCGGCCCGAGCGGCCCAGCGGTCTCCGTGCCGGTCGACCACGAGCGGCAGCCCGAAGGTCGCGGAGAGGTTGTCGGCCGTCAGGGTCGTCTCGATGGGCCCGGCGGCCACGACCGCACCCTCGCGCAGCATCAGGATGTCGGTGAACCCGGGCGGGATCTCCTCCACGTGGTGAGTCACCAGCACCAGCGCCGGCGCGGTGACGTCCTCGGCCAGCTGCTGCAGCCGCAGCACCAGGTCCTCCCGGCCGCGCAGGTCCAGACCGGCGGCGGGCTCGTCGAGCAGCATCAGCTCGGGGTCGGTCATCAGGGCCCGGGCGATCTGCACCCGTTTGCGCTCTCCCTCGCTCAGGGTGCCGTAACGCCGGTCGGCAAGGTGGCGCACCCCCAGCGCGTCGAGCAGGCCGGAGCCGCGCTGCTCGTCCAGCGGGTCGTAGTCCTCCCGCCAGCGGCCCACCACCGACCAGGACGCCGTGATCACCACGTCCGACACCTTCTCGTCGGCCGGCAGGCGCTCGGCGATCGCGATGCTGGAGATGCCGATGCGGGGCCGGAGCTCGAAGACGTCGACGGTGCCCAGCACCTCCCCCAGCACCCCGGCCACCCCGGTCGTGGGGTGCATCCGGGCGGCGGCGACCTGGAGCAGGGTCGTCTTGCCGGCACCGTTGGGCCCGATCACCACCCAGCGCTCCCCCTCCTCCACCGACCAGGTGACGTCACGCAGCAGATCGGTCGCCCCACGCCTGACCCCGACACCGGCGAACTCCAGGACATCACTCATGGCGGGCAAGCCTAGTTGGCTCCCGCTGTCTACGATCAGCGCATGTCCGTCCTGCCTGCCAGCGTGCGTGTCGCGGTGTGGGCGACGGCCGCCTTGGCCGGTCGCCTGCCCCTGGAGCAGGTGGCCGGCCGTGCCTTGCCCGACATCGACCACGTCCAGGGACTCACCGAGACCCTCACGGCGTGGGGCGACCTCGGGGAGAAGGTGGTGCTGGTCGGCCTGCCGCGCCCGGGTGACCTGTCCTCCATGCCCGGGGGTGGCCCAGACCTGGTCGCCGCGGCGGTGGCCGCTGAGGAGCTCGTCTACGTGCCCGGCATCGGCGGCGCGCTCGTGCCCGAGATCACGGCATACGGACCCCATGGTGACCAGGGCTGGCAGGCGGTGTGGCAGGCCCACCTCGCCGACCCCGTGCCCGTCCACCGCGTGCAGGCGATCACGCTGGGAGACGTCGAGCTCGGCCTGCGCCGTGACCTGGCCGAGCTCACCCAGGAGCTCGCCGCCGTCGGCGACCAGCCCTGGGACGGCGCGGGGCTGGAGGCCCTGGCACGGCGCGACCTCGCCCAGGACTGGGGGCTGCCGGACGGGCTCCCTCCACGGGCCGAGCGGGTGGTCCGGCTCGCCGGCTCGATGCTCGCGCTGGCCGACGCCGGCCGGGACACCCGGCTCCAGACGGTCGCGGCCAGCACCACGGCACAGCGTGAGCGGGTCCTGGCTCGGCTGGCGGTCCGTGGCGCGCACGCCCTGGCCGACGCCGCCAACGTCGCGGCGATGGACCTGGCCGGCTGGCGCTGAGCCGCCTCAGAGCACCGAGCGGTAGACCTCGATGGTGCGCTCGGCGATGGTGTCCCAGGAGAAGTCCCGAATGGCGCGCTCGCGACCTGCCTGGCCCATCCGCTCGGCCCGCGCGGGGTCGGACAGGGCCTCGTTCATGGCCGCAGCGAAGTCTGCGACGTAGCGGTCCTCGTCGACCGGAGTGCCGGTGCCGTCGGTGACCTGCTCGATGGGCACGAGCCAACCGGTCTCACCGTGCACGACGACCTCGGGGATGCCGCCGGTCGCCGTCGCCACCACTGCGGCGCCGCAAGCCATGGCCTCCAGGTTGACGATGCCCAACGGCTCGTAGACAGAAGGGCAGACGAAGACGGTGGCGTGCGAGAGCACCGCGACCACCTGGGGGCGCGGCAGCATCTCGGCGATCCAGATGACCGAGCCGCCGCGGTCGGCGCGCAGCTGGTCGACCAGGGCCACCACCTCGTCCCGGATCGCTGGGGTGTCGGGGGCCCCGGCCAGCAGCACGATCTGGGTGTCGTCGGGGATCTCGCGCAGCGACCGGAGCAGGTAGGGCAGGCCCTTCTGCCGGGTGATCCGGCCGAGAAAGACCACGCTGGGCCGGTCGGGGTCGATGCCGTGCGTGGCCAGCACCTCGCGGGCCGCGTCGCTGGTGTCCCGCTGCCACTGCTCGGAGTCGATGCCGTTGTGCACGACCTTGACCTTGTCGGGGTCGATGTCCGGATAGCTGGCGAGCACGTCGCGGCGCATGCCCTCGGACACCGCGATCACCGCGGCCGCTCCCTCGTAGGCCGTGCGCTCCACATAGCTGGACAGCCGGTAGCCACCGCCGAGCTGCTCGGCCTTCCACGGTCGCATCGGCTCCAGCGAGTGAGCCGAGATCACGTGGGGCATGCCTCCGACCAGCGAGGCCAGGTGCCCGGCGAAGTTGGCATACCAGGTGTGGCTGTGGACCAGGTCCGGTCCGGCAGCGACCGAGTCGGCCGCCATGGTCAGGTCGACGCCGAGGGTGCGCAGTGCCGGGTTGGCCTCGTCCAGCTGCGGCAGCGCGGCATACCCGGTCGTCCCCTCCTCCTGCACGGGGTCGTCGAAGGCGCGCACCTGCACCTGGACGTCTCCCTTGGCGCGCAGGGCTCGCGTCAGCTCGTCGACGTGCACCCCCGCGCCTCCATAGATGTTCGGCGGATACTCGCGGGTCAGGATGTCGATCAGCACCTGGCTCAGGCTATCTGCGGGACCGGTCCCCGGCTACCCCTCGCGTCGCCCGCCGGGCGTCCCCTAGGTTGGGCACATGGCAAAGACGTCGCGCAGCAGGCTCAATGTTCTTGCGATCGTGCTGGCCGGGGGTGAGGGCAAGCGGCTGATGCCGCTGACCGCCGACCGCGCCAAACCGGCGGTGCCGTTCGGCGGGGTCTACCGGCTGATCGACTTCGCGCTGTCCAACATCGTCAACTCCGGCTACCGCAAGATCGTCGTGCTGACGCAGTACAAGTCGCACAGCCTGGACACCCACGTCACCAAGACCTGGCGGCTGACCAACCTGCTGGGCAACTACGTCGCCCCGGTGCCCGCCCAGCAGCGCATGGGCAAGCACTGGTTCGCCGGCAGTGCGGACGCTATCTACCAGAGCCTCAACCTGATCCACGACGAGCGGCCGGACATCGTCGTCGTCGTCGGTGCCGACCACGTCTACCGGATGGACTTCTCCCAGATGGTGGAGCAGCACGTCGAGACCGGTGCCGGCGTCACCGTGGCCGGCATCCGCCAGCCGCGCTCGCTGTCCGACCAGTTCGGGGTCATCGACGTCGACCAGAACGAGCCGCAGCGCATCGCTCGATTCCTGGAGAAGCCCACCGACGCACCGGGGCTGCCCGACTCGCCCGACGAGGTGTTCGCCTCCATGGGCAACTACGTCTTCGACGCCGACGTGCTGGAGCGAGCGGTCACCGAGGACGCCGAGAAGGAAGGCTCCAAGCACGACATGGGCGGCGACATCGTGCCCGCCTTCGTCGAGCGCAATGAGGGCTTCGTCTACGACTTCAGCGCCAACGACGTGCCCGGCGCGACCGACCGCGACCGCGGCTACTGGCGTGACGTCGGCACCATGGACTCCTACTTCGAGGCCCACATGGACCTCGTGTCGGTCCACCCCGTGTTCAACCTCTACAACGACGACTGGCCCATCCTCACCAACTACGGCTGCCCGCCGCCGGCCAAGTTCGTGCACGGCTCCAACGACCGGATCGGCCAGGCCCTCGACTCCGCGGTCTCGCCGGGGGTGGTCGTCAGCGGCGCCACCGTGAGCAACTCGGTGCTCTCACCCCGGGTCAAGGTGCACAGCTTCAGCACCATCTCGGCCTCGGTGCTGCTGGACAACGTCGTGGTGCACCGCGGCTGCACCATCCACCGCGCCATCATCGACAAGAACGTCGTGGTGCCCCCGGGCACCTCCATCGGGGTCGACCACGACCACGACCGTGCCCGGGGCTTCACCGTCACCGAGTCCGGTCTGGTCGTCGTCGGCAAGGGGACCGTCATCGAGGGTGCCCCGAGCGCCTAGAGTGCTCCCATGTCAGACGCCGACCGCTCCGATGCCGACGTGACCGAGCCCCCTCCTCGCAGGCTCCTCGTGATCGGCGGCGCGGAGGACAAGCGCCGGCGGGTGATCGTGCTGAAGCGTTTCGTCGCGCTCGCGGGAGGTCGACAGTCCCGCATCGTCGTCATCCCGTCGGCGTCCTCCCTGGCCGAGGAGGCGGTCGAGGTCTACCAGGGGGTGTTCGCGCGGCTGCACGCGACCGATGTCACCGCGGTCGACCCCCACTCACGACAGGAGTCCGGCGACCCCGCCCTGGTGGCCGCAATCGACCGGGCCACCGGCGTGTTCGTCACCGGGGGCAACCAGCTCAAGCTCGGGCAGCTGATCGTGGGCACCCCGCTGCACGAGGCGATCCGACGGGCCTACCAGCGGGGTGCGGTGGTGGCCGGCACCTCGGCAGGCGCCTCGGTGCTGAGCCAGTTCATGATCTCCCTCGGCGACGAGGGTGTCACCCCGCGGCAGCGCGCCGGGCAGCTCACCGCCGGGTTCGGCCTGCTGCCGGGGGTGATCCTGGACCAGCACTTCGCCCAGCGCACCAGGTATGCCCGGCTGCTCTCCCTCGTCGCGGGCTCCCCCAGCCTGCTGGGCGTCGGGGTCGACGAGGACACTGCCGCCGAGATCGTCGACGAGCGCACCCTGACGGTCGTGGGCACCGGTGCCGTCTACGTCGTGGACGGCCGGGCAGCCGTCAGCGACGCCCACGAGGCGCGCCGCGACGCCCCGTTGCTGGTGTCCGGGGCAGTCGTGCACTCGCTGCCCTTCGGCGCCACGTTCGACCTCGGCGAGGTGGCGCTCACCTCCTTCGAGGAGCGATACCCGGAGGTCGCCGTGGTCACCTCGCCCACCGACGTCCACGAGACAGCCAACGCCGCCGCCGCCCTGCGGCGCTGAGAGGAGCACGCTGTGCCTGAGTCACCCACCGCCCCGGCCGCCCCGGAGCTGGAGATCGTGGAGTCGCGGGTCTACCGCGGACCCAACATCTGGAACTACGAGCAGGCCGTGCATCTCGTCGTCGACCTCGGCGTCCTCGAGCAGTACCCCTCCCACACCCTGCCCGGCTTCACCGAGCAGGTCCTGGAGTGGCTGCCCGGCCTCGGGGCGCACACCTGCTCGCGCGGCCGGGCCGGCGGCTTCGTCGAGCGGCTCCAGGAGGGCACCTGGATGGGCCATGTCGCCGAGCACCTCGCGTTGCAGCTGCAGGCCGAGGCGGGCCACGACATGCGCCGCGGCAAGACGCGGATGGTCCGCGGCGTCCCCGGCCGCTACAACGTGATCTTCGGCTTCTACGACGAACGGGTCGGCCTGGCCGCGGGACGGCTGGCCGTGCGGATGGTCAACGCGGCGGTCGCCCAGGACGAGACCTTCGACTTCACCGCCGAGATGGACGACTTCCTGCGCCTGGCCGAGCGCACTGCCTTCGGCCCCTCCACGGCCGCGATCATCGAGGAGGCCCACGCTCGCGACATCCCCTGGCTACGCCTCAACACCGCCTCGCTGGTGCAGCTCGGTCAGGGCGTCCACGCCCAGCGCATCCGCGCCACGATGACCTCGCGCACCGGGGCCCTGGCCGTCGACATCGCCAGCGACAAGGCCCTCACGAACACCCTGCTGTCCTCAGCGGGGCTGCCGGTGCCTGCCAGCGACACCGTGCGCACCGAGGACGGCGCGGTCTCGGTGGCCGGGCGCATCGGCTACCCCGTCGTGGTCAAGCCGCTGGACGGCAACCACGGCCGGGGCGTGGGCATCAACCTGCAGGACGAGGCGGCGGTGCGGGCGCACTGGCCGGTGGCCCTCGCCCAGTCCCGCCGCGGCATCATGGTCGTCGAGTCGTTCATCACGGGCAACGACTACCGCTGCCTCATCGTGGGCGGGCGGATGCAGGCCATCGCCGAGCGGGTGCCGGCCCACGTGATCGGTGACGGCACCCACACGGTGACCGAGCTCGTCGAGATCACCAACGCGGACCCGCGCCGCGGAGTGGGCCACGAGAAGGTCCTCACCCGGATCAGCGTCACCGAGACCGCTGTCGACCTCGTCCGCTCCCAGGGCTACGAGCTGACCTCGGTCCCGCCCGAGGGCGAGATGGTCAAGCTCGCGCTGACCGGCAACATGTCCACCGGCGGCATCTCCGTGGACCGCACCTTCGACGCGCACCCCGAGAACGTCGAGATCGCTGAGGAGGCTGCGCGGCTGATCGGGCTCGACGTGGCGGGCATCGACTTCATCTGTCCCGACATCTCGGCGCCGGTGCGCGAGACCGGGGGTGCGATCTGTGAGGTCAACGCCGCACCGGGCTTCCGCATGCACACCCACCCCACGGTCGGTGAGCCGCAGTACATCGCCAAGCCCGTCGTCGACCTCCTCTTCCCGCCCGGGTCACCCTCCCGGGTGCCGATCGTGGCGGTGACCGGCACCAACGGCAAGACCACCACCTCCCGGATGATCGCCCACATCATGAAGGGCCTCGGCCGTCAGGTCGGCATGACCTCGACCGACGGCATCGTCATCGACGAGCGCCTGGTCAAGCGCTCCGACGCCTCCGGCCCCAAGTCGGCCCGGATGGTGCTGCAGAACCCGCGGGTCGACTTCGCGGTCATGGAGGTCGCCCGGGGTGGCATCCTGCGCGAGGGCCTGGGCTACGACCGCAACGACGTCGCCGTCGTGACCAACGTGGCCGCCGACCATCTCGGGCTGCGCGGCATCGACACCGTGGAGCAGCTCGCGGCGGTCAAGCGGGTGGTCGTCGAGGCCGTGCCGCGCGACGGCTTCGCCGTGCTCAACGCCGACGACCCCAACGTGCGTGAGATGCGCCGGCACTGCAGCGGCGGCATCGTCTGGTTCTCGATGCAGCCCCCCGGGTCACCCGAGCGGGCCTTCATCGACGCACGGCTGCGCCGCGGCGGCCGCGCCGTCGTGCTCGAGCCCAGCGAGCGGGGCGAGATGATCGTCATCCGGCACGGGCGCCGCAGCATGCAGCTGGCCTGGACGCACCTGCTGCCCAGCACGTTCGGCGGTGCTGCCCGGTTCAACGTCGCCAACGCCATGGCCGCCGCCGGTGCCGCGTTCGCGGTCGACGCGCCGCTGCACGACATACGGCAGGGCCTGCGCACGTTCACGACCTCCTACTACCTGTCCCCCGGGCGCCTCAACATGCTCGACGTCAAGGGGGTCAGTGTCGTGGTCGACTACTGCCACAACCCGGCCGGGATGCTGGCCCTGGGTGAGTTCGTCGACAACCTCTCCGAGCAGCGGGCGCATCACTCCGGTGACGCCCGGCCCTCACGCATCGGCATCATCGGTGCCGCCGGCGACCGTCGGGACGCCGACATCCGCGAGCTCGGTGAGGTGGCGGCCCAGTTCTTCGACGTGATCGTCGTGCGGGAGGACGACAACCGCCGGGGACGTCCCACGGGTGTGGCCGCCGAGCTGGTCGCCGACGGGGTGCGGGCCCGCATGGACGCCGACGAGGTGCGAGCCAAGTCGGTGCGGGTCGTGCCGGAGGAGGTCGACGCCGTCCGTGAGGCCATGGTCCTGGCCAACCCGGGTGACCTGGTCGTCATGTGTGTCGACAAGCACGCCCGCGTCCTGTCCGAGCTCGAGTCGCTCGGCAACTCCGCGTATGCCGGGGCGCGCGCCGACGAGCTGCGTGCCGGTGACCCCGACCTCGACCCGGTCGAGCTGCACGACGCTGCGGAAGCCTCCGGCCAGGAGGCCCGCACCGACTACGTCGAGGCGGAGACCCCCGCCCCCTGACCGGCGCAGCCATCGGGCCCCTCCGCCCTGACGACCGTTGTGCGCTCCGCATGGGCCCGACTCGCCGCGCGGGGAGCGCACACCGGTCGTCTGCGGCAGGCTGCGTGCACTGAAACGGGCACCACGGGCGATCTGCGGTGCATCGTGGGAGGAGAGGTCTCATGGTGCCCGTTCGACTGCACGGCACCCCACCTGCGCCCGCACGAGCAGGTCGCCGCGGGCCGGCACCCGAACGGGCCAACAGGCCGCCGACCGGACCGGTCGTCGGGATCAGCCGTGCAGCGCCTGCGCGTAGGCCAGCATGGCCGGCCGGTAGCCGACGTCGTCGGTGCCGGTGGCATGGGTCATGACGAACTCCACCAGGTCGGCGACCCCGTCGGCGGCGCGTCCGTCATCGGCGGCCAGCAACGCCTGCAGCACGGCCACGGCGGCGCTGTCCGGGCGGCTGGCGGCCACCTCGGCGAGCAGCTCGGCCGCCTCGGCGCGCTGACCCAGGACGCGCAGGCTGGAGGCCAGCTGCACCTGGGCGCGGAAGCGGTGCGGCTCACGCAGCCCGTGGGCCAGGGCCGCCCGGTAGTGGCTCACCGCCGAGGCCTCGTCGCCGACGGCGTCCAGGGCCGAGCCGAGCTCGTAGACCAGCCGCGGGTCCTCAGGATGCGCCTCGACCAGGTCGCGGGCGGCCTTCACCCGGTCCGCGCCGGTCTGCTGGGCGACCGCGGCGAGCACCGACTCGAGCTCGTGCTCACCCCGGGCGGCGATGACCTTGCGACGGATCTGGCGAGGCGAGTCGGGCGTGGCACCGTGCTCCTCCAGCCACTGCACCACCGCTGGGCGTTCGGCGTGGCACATCAGCGCCCCGACGTCGCCGTCGGCCATGTGCTCGACCAGCGCGGCAAGCCCGTCGACCTCGGTGGGTGAGGACCCGGCGGCCACCGCGCCGACACTGGCCAGACCCTGGACGAACTGGGCCTCGAGGTCCTCGACGGTGCGCCCGCGCAGGTAGTGACCCTTGTGCGTCAGCTGCACCCGGTCAGCGCGCCGACCGGCCATCTCGCCCAGGCTGACCAGGATGTCGTCGGTGCGGTCACCCACCCCGCCCAGACCGAGGTGCACCCGTGAACCGGGTGGGCGCAGCCCCTCGGCCACGGTGAGCAGGGCGTCCAGACCCGCCTCGTTGTGAGCGAGGTCGACGATGACCGTGCCCTTGCCGCCGGCCGGGAGCGGCACCGTCCACACGTTCATCCGGCCCGGGTTGTGCTGCAGGTCGGGGGCAAAGGTCCGCAGCCCCTCGACCACGGCCTCACGGGGGATCCCGAGGGCCAGTCCTGCCGCGGTGGCGGCCAGCGAGTTGGCGATGTTGTGCTCGCTCAGGCCGGACAGGGTCATCGGCACGTCGAGCACCCGCACCAACCGTTCCGGGTCGGCGTCGCGCCGCAGGATGACGATGTCGCCGTCCAGCACGGTGATGCCTCGACCGCCGGAGTCCAGGGCCTCGCGCAGGGCCGGGGAGTCCGGGTGCAGGCTGAACATCCAGATGCGGCCGCTGGCCTGCGTGGCCATCGCGCGCACCCGCGGGTCGTCACCGTTCAGCACGACCCAGCCGTCCTTGCGGGTGACCCGGGTGATGATGCTCTTGACCTCGGCCAGCTGGTCGACGGTGTCGACCCCGTGCATCCCGAGGTGGTCGGCGGTGACGTTGGTGACGACGCTGACGTCGTTGTGGACCACTCCCATGCCCTTGAGCAGCAGCCCGCCGCGGGCCGTCTCCAGGATGCCGAGCTGCACCCCCGGCGCAGTCAGCACGTGTCGACCCCCCGAGGGCCCGGAGTAGTCACCGGACACGATCCGTTCACCCTGGACGAAGACCCCCTCGGTGGAGCTCCACCCGGTGCGCAGCCCGGCGGTCATGCCCATGTGCGCCAGCAGCCGCGTCGTCGAGGTCTTGCCGTTGGTGCCGGTGACCGAGGCCACGGGCACCCGGGGACGCAGCTGCGCCGGAGGTGCCCCCCGCTCGGCCGCGCTGACCCGCTCGGCGGCCTGCGTCAGGGCCTCCTCGACCCCCTCGCCGGCGAGCATGGCGCGCAGCACCTCCCCCAGACCCTCCCCCAGGGCCTCACCCCGGCCGCGGCTGCGCCACGGGAAGGCCACCACGACGTCGTCGAGGTCGGCGACGGTGCGCCCCCGCACCGCCAGCCGGCTGCCCGCCCGGGTGGCGATGCGTCGCAGCACGACGCTGACGAGACGGACCAGGAACCGGTGGCGCTGCTCGGTGTGCGCCTTGCCGGGAGCGGCCCGGCGCAGCCCGACCTCCTCGGCCAGGGCGCGCATCTGCGCCTGCCCCGCCGCCTGGTAGCCCGGCAGGGCCAGGCTGACCTTGACCGCGGGCCGGGGGAAGTAGAGGTTGGGCCCCTCGAGGATGCGCACCTCGCGCACGACGACGGGGTCGCTCGCACCGGTGTGGTCGACCGACGTGGCAGTGCTCATCGGTCAGAACCCGGTCGCGTGGAAGCCACCGTCGACGTGCACGATCTCGCCGGTGGTCGCCGGGAACCACTCCGAGAGCAGCGCCACGCAGGCCTGCGCCGCCGGCACCGGGTCCTTGACGTCCCAGCCCAGCGGGGCGTGCTCACCCCACGTCGCGAACTGGTCGAACTGTGGGATGGACTTGGCCGCCGTGGTGGCGATGGGGCCGGCCGACACGAGGTTGCTGCGGATGCCCATCGGCCCCAGGTCGCGGGCCAGGTAGCGGTTGGTGGACTCGAAGGCGGCCTTGGCCACCCCCATCCAGTCGTAGACCGGCCACGCGTACTGCGCGTCGAGGGTGAGCCCGACGATGCTGCCACCGCCACCCATCAGCGGCAGCGCCGCCTTGGCCAGTGCCTTGAGCGAGTATGCCGACACGTGCATCGCGGTGGCCACGTCCGCCCACTCCGCCTCCATGAAGTGGAAGGCACCCTGCGGGGCGAAGCCGATCGAGTGCAGCACACCGTCGAGGTGGTCCACGTGCTCCCCCACCCGCTCCGCGAGCGAGGCCAGGTGCTCGTCGTTGCTGACGTCGAGCTCGACCACGGGCGCCGCAGAGGGCAGCCGCCGGGCAATGGTCTGGGTGATGCGCATGGTGCGCCCGAACGAGGTCAGCACCACCTCGGCGCCCTGTTCCTGGGCCAGGCGGGCCACGTGGAAGGCGATGGAGGAGTCGGTGAGGACCCCGGTGATCAGCAGTTTCTTGTCCTGCAGCAGCATCTGTTGTCCCTCGTCGGCTCGTGCGTGGCTGTCAGTGTCCCATTCCCAGGCCGCCATCGACGGGGATGACCGCACCGGAAATGTATGCCGCCGCTGGGCCGGCGAGGAACCTCACCACGTCAGCGACCTCCTCCGGGGCGGCGAAGCGTCCGGCCGGGATGGTGGAGAGGTAGGTCGCGCGCCGTGCGTCCGGCAGCTCGGCGGTCATCTCGGTCTCGATGAAGCCGGGGGCGACGACGTTGGCGGTGATGCCCCGCCCCCCAGCTCGCGGGTGACCGAACGGGCCAGCCCGACCAGGCCGGCCTTGGACGCGGCGTAGTTGGTCTGCCCCGGCGACCCGTAGAGCCCCACCACCGAGGAGATCAGGATGATCCGCCCGTGGCGCGCCCGGATCATCCCCTTGACGGCCCGACGCACGCACCGGAAGGCTCCGGTGAGGTTGGTGTCGACGACTGCCTCGAAGTCCTCGTCGCTCATGCGCATCAGCAGCGTGTCGCGGGTGATGCCGGCGTTGGCGACGAGCACCTCGACGGGCCTGCCGAGCAGTGCCTCCGCCTCGGTGAAGGCGGCGTCGACACTGGCCGAGTCGGTCACCTCGCAGTGCACCCCGCGCAGCCCTGCGGGCGGCTGTCCGCTGCGGTGCGTGATGACGACGTCGTCGCCCGCCGCGGCGAAGGCACGGGCGATGGCCAGCCCGATGCCGCGGTTGGCTCCGGTCACCAGGACGGCGCGCGGGGACGGGGTCTGCGGGGGATGCGGCTGAGTCACCCGGACACCGTAGCCGTATCATGGGTGTATGCCCACTACCCGACGACCGCAGGCGGTGACCTCGGCGCCGCGGTCCAAGGCGGAGGACCGGCACGACCGGATGCGGGCCTACCTCATCGCGATGTCGATCCGCATCGTCTCCTTCCCGCTGGCGGTGTGGGCGCTGCTCAGCGGTCAGATCGTGCTCGGTTCGGTGCTGGCGACCGCAGCGGTGCTCATCCCGTCCTTCGCGGTGATGCTGGCGAACAACGTCGACCACCGCAAGGCTGGGACGGGCCCGCAGTCCCCCGTGCGCCGGCTGCCCGTCGGACCCGACCAGACGTGAGCGCTGCCACCGACCTGGTGTGCAGCGCGAAAGGCTGTCGGGCCACCGCGACCCATGCCGTCATCTGGCGCAACCCTGCCCTCCACGACGACGCCCGCCGCAAGGTCTGGACGACCTGCCCGGACCATCGGGAGCACCTGAGCAGCTATGTCGACCTGCGCGGCTTCCTCATCGAGGTCGTCCCTGTCGGTGAGCTCGGCCCGCACGACGGTTGACGCCGGTGATCTCCACCCTGGCCACCGGGAACCGCCTGCTGTCGCTGCTGCTCGCGGTCGCCTTCGCCGTCGTCGCCGTCCTGCTGGGCAACTGGCAGTGGTCGCGCCACCAGGACCGGCTGGAGACCAGGACGGTCGTGGAGGCCAACTACGGCAGCGCCCCCGTCGACCTGCGCTCGGTGCTCGAGGCTCCCGACGACCCGCTGGCCGCCGAGGAGCGGTGGACCCGGGTGCAGGTGCAGGGCCGCTACGACCCCGACGAGCAGCTCCTCGTCCGCAACCGTCCCTTCCGGGGCACCTACGGCTACGAGGTCCTCGTCCCGCTGCTGCTCGACGAGGGAGCCACCGCGCTGCTGGTCAACCGGGGCTGGGTGCCCAACGCCCGGGACGCGGCGACGCTGCCCGACGTGCCACCGGTGCCAGAGGGACCGGTGACGGTCACCGGGTGGCTCCGTCCGGGCGAGGCCGACCTGGACCGCGATCCCGTGGCGGGCCAGCTCGCCTCGATCGACCTGGCCGAGGCGGGCGAGCGGTCCGGCCTGGACCTCTACAGCGCCTACCTGGTGCTGCAGGACGAACAGCTCGCCGCAGCAGACCCGGCAGCCTCACCCCCGCCCCGGCCGGAGCCCGCCGACCCCCCGGACACCGGGCTGGGATCGCACCTCGCCTACGCGCTGCAGTGGTGGCTGACCGCGCCGGTGGGCCTGGTGCTGGTGCTGGTGGTCGCCCGCCGTGACCTGCGTGAGGCGCAGGGCCTGGACCGGGTCGCCGCACCGGCCCGCACCCGACGCACCCGGATCTGGGACGAGGAGGACGAGTAGCGGCTGCACGCGGAACGCCCGCCCAGGGGCGCCCGGTCAGCGCGCCAGAGAGCTCCGGGTGACCTCGTCGGTCGCGAACTGGGTCTCGTAGAGCATCCGGTACATCCCGCCCTGACCGAGCAGCTCCTCGTGGGTGCCGTGCTGGACGACCCGACCTCCGGCCAGCACCAGGATCGCGTCGGCGTCGCGGACCGTGGACAGGCGGTGGGCGATGACGACGGAGGTGCGCCCGGCCAGCGCCTCGTCGAGGGCCTTCTGCACGGCGACCTCGGACTCGCTGTCCAGGTGCGCGGTGGCCTCGTCCAGCACGACCACACTGGGAGACTTCAGCAGCAGCCGGGCGATCGCCAGCCGCTGCTTCTCGCCACCGGACAGACGGTGGCCCCGGTCGCCGACGACGGTGTCGAGGCCGTCCGGCAGGTCCTCGACCAGGTCCCAGATGCGCGCCCCGCGCAGGGCCGCGACCATCTCCTCCTCGCCGGCCTCCGGCGCGGCATACCGCAGGTTGGCCCGGATGCTGTCGTTGAACATGTGCGCCTCCTGGGTGACGACCCCGACGGTGCGCCGCAGGGAGTCGAAGGAGGCCTCGCGCAGGTCGACGCCGCCGATGCGGACAGTGCCGGCCGACGGGTCGTACAGACGCGAGATGAGGCTGGTCAGGGTGGACTTGCCGGCACCGCTCGGACCGACCAGCGCCACCATCTGACCGGCGGGGATGTCGATGTCGAGCCCGCTCAGCACCGGGCGGCCGTCGACCCGCTCCACGCCGGGCCGCAGCTCCAGCGACGCCACGGACACCTCGTCGGCACCGGGGTAGGCGAAGTCGACGCCGTCGAGGGTGATCCCCACCGGCCCCGGTGGCACCTCGACCGGGTGCTCCGCCTCGGTCACCAGCGGGCGCAGGTCCAGGATCTCGAAGATCCGCTCGAAGGACACCAGCGCGGTCATGATGTCGACACGGACGTTGGACAGGGCCGTCAGCGGACCGTAGATCCGGGCCAGCAGGGCTGCCATCGCCACCAGGGTGCCCACGCTCAGGGTCCCGTTGATCGCCATCACACCACCCAGCCCGTAGACGATCGCCGTGGCCAGCGCGGCCACCAGGCCCAGGCCCGCCATGAAGACCACCCGGTTGACCGAGATCGCCACCCCGGCGTCGCGGACCCCCCGGGCACGCTGGGCATACTCGGTGGACTCGGTGCGCGGGTCGCCGAAGAGACGCACCAGAAGCGCACCGGCGACGTTGAACCGCTCGGTCATCCGGCTGGCCAGCTCGGAGTTGAGGTTCATCTGGGTGCGGGTCAGCGCCGACAGGCGGCGGCCCATGAAGCTGGCGGGCACCAGGAAGATCGGCAGCAGCATCAGGGCGAGCGCGGTGATCTGCCAGGACATCGACACCAGGGCGACCAGGAGGATGACCAGCGACACCACGTTGCTGACCAGACCGGACAGGATGGAGGTGAACGCCTGCTGGGCACCGATCACGTCGGTGTTGAGCCGGTTGACCAGGGCACCCGTCTGGGCCCGGGTGAAGAAGGCGATCGGCTGTTGCAGGACGTGCCCGAAGACCTGCTTGCGCAGGTCCAGGATCAGGCCCTCACCGATGCGGGAGGAGAACCAGCGGGTCACCACCACCAGCAGGGCCTCCAGGACCGCGATGCCGGCCACCACGAGGCCCAGGCTCACCACCACGTCCCGGTCTCCCGGGATCACCCCACGGTCGATGATGCGGCCCAGCAGCAACGGGGTCGCGGCGACGAGGGTTGCTCCCAGCACGGTCAGCCCCAGGAAGATCGCGATGTCACGCCGGAACGGACGGCCGTATCCCCAGACCCGCCGGGCGGTGCCCTCGCGCAGCCGGTGCTCGGTCACCGAGCGGTCCTTGCTGAACGGACGGTAGGCAGGCCCCCCGCCGTGCCCCATACCTCGCATCGTCATGCGACCACCTCGTATCTCTCGGGCCTCTCAACGTCCTGCCGCCGGGAGGTATTCCTGCTGGTCAGGCCAGTGCGATGAGATCCTGGTAGTCCCTGTTCCACAGGTCCTCGTCGCCGTCCGGCAGCAGCAGCACCCGCTCGGGCTCCAGCGCGGAGACAGCCCCCTCGTCGTGCGAGACCAGCACCACGGCACCCTCGTAGGAGCGCAGGGCCGCCAGGATCTCCTCCCGGGAGGCGGGGTCCAGGTTGTTGGTCGGCTCGTCGAGCAGCAGGACGTTGGCCGCCGAGACGACGAGCATGGCCAGGGCCAGCCGGGTCTTCTCCCCGCCGGAGAGCACCCCGGCCGGCTTGTCGACCGCGTCGCCGGAGAACAGGAACGAGCCCAGCACCTTGCGGGTCTGCGTCTCGTCCAGCTCGGGGGCCGCGGTCTTCATGTTGTCCAGCACCGAGCGGGCCACGTCGAGGGTCTCGTGCTCCTGGGCGTAGTAGCCGAGCTTGAGCCCATGGCCGGGGCGGACCTCCCCGGTGTCCGGGTCGTCGATGCCGGCGAGCAGCCGCAGCAGCGTGGTCTTGCCCGCGCCGTTGAGGCCGAGCACGACGACCTTCGAGCCACGGTCGATGGCCAGGTCGACGTCGGTGAAGATCTCGAGCGAGCCGTAGGAGCGGGACAGGCCCTCTGCGGTCAGCGGCGTGCGGCCGCACGCAGCCGGCTGCGGGAAACGGAGCTTGGCCACCTTGTCATGGGCGCGCTCGGCGTCGAGCCCGGCGAGCAGACGCTCGGCGCGACGGGCCATGTTCTGCGCGGCGACTGCCTTGGTGGCCTTGGCGCGCATCTTGTCGGCCTGGGCCATGAGGGTCTGCGCCTTCTTCTCGGCGTTGGCCCGCTCCCGGTGACGGCGACGCTCGTCGTTCTCCCGCTGCAGAAGGTACTGCCGCCACCCCATGTTGTAGACGTCGAGCACCTGACGGTTGGCGTCGAGGTAGAAGACACGGTTGACGACGGTCTCGACGAGAGCGACGTCGTGGGAGATGATCAGCAGCCCGCCGGGGTAGGTCCTGAGGTAGTCACGCAGCCACACCACCGAGTCGGCGTCCAGGTGGTTGGTGGGCTCGTCCAGCAGGAGGGTGTCGGCCCCCGAGAACAGGATGCGGGCCAGCTCGATGCGCCGGCGCTGGCCGCCGGACAGCGTCGCCAGGGGCTGCTCGAGCACCCGGTCCGGCAGGCCCAGGCTGCTGGCGATGGACGCGGCCTCGGACTCGGCGGCATACCCACCCCGCGAGACGAACTCGCCCTCGAGTCGGGCGTACCGGCGCATCCCCTTGTCGCGCACGGCGTCGTCCGTGCTGCTCATCTGCTCCTCGGCGTGCCGCAGGTCGCGGACCACCGCGTCCAGCCCGCGGGCGGACAGGATGCGGTCGCGCCCCAGCACCTCCAGGTCCCCGGTCCGCGGGTCCTGCGGGAGGTAGCCGATCTCGCCACTGCGGGTGACCGTGCCGGCCGCCGTCTGTCCCTGCCCCGCCAGGGCCTTGGTCAACGTCGTCTTGCCGGCGCCGTTGCGGCCCACCAGGCCGACCCGGTCACCCGGGGCGACCCGGAACGAGACGTCCTCGAGGAGGAGCTGAGAGCCCGCGCGCAGCTCCACGCCGGAGGCAACGATCACGGGGTGTACTCCTGGGACGGGGGTGGGCAGGTGCCCGGGCGTGCCGGACGGCGACGTCCCAGTCTACGGGGCTTATCCTGTGCACGACGACGCCCCTGCTCACCGTGCGTGGAGGACCCTGATGACGTTCCGCGAGAACGCCAGTCTCAAGACCGACCAGGTCCGCCGCGGGGGCGGCGGTCGGCGGCCCGGCGGCGGCACCATGGCGGCCGGCGGCGGCATCGGCGGTCTCCTCCTGCTCATCCTCTTCATGATCTTCGGCGGTGGCAGCGGCCTCACCGGGTCCGATCCCGGCGCGGTCATCGGCAACAGCCCGATGGAGTACGCCTCCCCGTACGTCAGCGACGCCGACGGCGAGGGCGGTGACTCCCAGGCTGACTTCCCCCACTGCGTGGACGGCGCTGACGCCAACGAGCACCTCGACTGCCGCATGGTGGGCACCGTGATCTCCGTCCAGGACTACTGGGAGAGTGCCTACTCCGGCTACGAGCAGGCACAGACCATCATCTTCGACGGGTCGATCCAGACCGGCTGCGGGGCCGCCGACAGCAGTGTCGGGCCGTTCTACTGTCCCGTCGACTCCACCATCTACCTCGACACCGGCTTCTTCGACCAGCTCGAGCAGCTCGGTGGCGACGGTGGGTCGCTGTCCCAGATGTATGTCGTGGCGCACGAGTACGGCCACCACATCCAGAATCTCACCGGAGTCCTGGCCGCCTCGCAGCAGGACCGGCAGGGCCCGGAGTCCGGGGCGGTCCGGGTCGAGCTCCAGGCGGACTGTTTCGCGGGCGCCTGGGTCGCCCACGCCTCGCAGACGCAGGACGCGAACGGGCAGACCCTGCTCGAGCCGATCACCCAGGAGCAGATCGAGTCGGCGCTCAGCGCCGCGGAGGCCGTGGGCGACGACCGCATCCAGTCGCAGACCTCGGGTCGGATCAACCCCGAGGTGTGGACCCACGGGTCGGCGGCCCAGCGTCAGCGGTGGTTCCTCGAGGGCTACGAGAGCGGCGACCCCAACCGCTGCGACACCTTCAACGCCACCAGCCTGGACTGACCGTGCGGTGACGGGTCTCACCTGAGTCCTGGGACCTTCGGCCCTGTCCGCGACCCCCCGCCATCGTGAGACTGGAGGGTGCGGGCGAGACGAGTCGCGTCGCGCCCCGTGTCGACGGAGGGCGACAGGCTCATGCTGCAGGACACGCGCACCCATCACACCCCCGCGTCCCCACCGGGGGCCAACCGCACCGCGCCGACCGGGCTCCTGGCCGCCGCCGGCGCCGCCGCGACCGCGGCGCTGCTGGCCGGGTGGCTGATGCCCCGGGGCCCGGTCACCTCGGCGCAGGCCCTGACGACGGTCGCAGTGGGGCTCATCGTGGGTGGCGTGGCCGGCTGGGCGATGCGCTCGCGCTGGGCCCTGCTCCTCACCCCGGCGGTCTTCGTCGTCGTCTTCGAGATCGTCCGGGCCCGGGTGGACGGCCCGACGGTGGACGGTCTTCGCCTGGGTGACCTCTACGGCGTGCTCACGCTCATGGCCGGGCGCGGGGTGGACGCGGTCCTCATCCTGCTGCCGATGCTGGTCGGGGTCGGGCTCGGGTTGGGCTACGCGCGCCGCTCGGGTCGCCTGTCCTCCCGGGCGGGCCTGCCCGGTCGCATCCTGGTGACCGTCGGGGTGGTGGCCGTGCTGGCCCTGGTCGCAGGCCTGCTCCGACCGGCCTCGACCGAGGCGATCACGGATGCCTCGGGTGAGCCGGTGCCCGGCAGTGTCGCCGAGCTGGTGGCCGTCGAGATCGGTGGACACGAGCAGTGGCTGATGCTGCGGGGTGTCAGCGCCGACGCCCCCGTGCTGCTCTACCTGGAGGGAGGACCGGGCGGCACCGGCATCGGCCGCATGCGCCAGGCAGGCGAGGACCTGGAGCAGGACTTCGTCGTGGCCACCTGGGACCAGCGCGGCACCGGCAAGTCGGTGTCCGCCCTCGAGCCCACGCAGACCCTGACCCTCGAGCAGATGGTGCAGGACACCCTGGAGGTGACGGCCTACCTGCAGGAGCGCTTCGCCGAGCAGCGGATCTACCTGGTCGGCAGCTCGTGGGGCACCGTGCTGGCCGTCCTGGCCGCTCAGCGGTCGCCGGAGTCCTTCCACGCTGTGGTCGGCACCGGACAGATGGTCGACCCGTTCGAGACGGACGAGCTCATGTATGCCCAGAGCATCGCCGACGCCGAGGCGCGCGGTGACACGGCACAGGCCGCGACCCTGCGTGAGATGGGGCCACCGCCCTACCAGGACACCCTGGACTACCCCATCGCGATCGCCTCCAACCCCACCTGGTCGAGCTTCACCCGCGGTGCGGACTACAACCCCGCCTCGGAGTATCCGGCGAGCCTGTTCGTCGCGGAGTACACCCTGGTCGAGCAGCTGCGCGGGATGGGGGCCATCGCGGACACCTACGACGTGCTCTACCCGCAGCTGGCGGGGGTGGACTTCCGTCAGGACGTGCCCCGGCTGGACGTCCCGCTCTACGTGGTGGCGGGAGCCCACGAAGCACCTGGACGTGAGGTCCTCGCGCGCGAGTGGGTCGAGGGGCTGAGCGCACCCGTGACGGAGTACGTCGTCTTCGAGCAGTCCGGTCACAACCCGAACTTCGACGAGCCGGGCCGCTTCGCCGACTACCTGGCGCGTGTCCACCAGGAGGTCCTCGAGCAGTGACCACCGTCGCGACCAGGCGCGCGCAGGGCACCACCGTCTTCGGTTATGTGCTCTTCGTCGGCCTGGTCGCCGGTGGCTACTTCTACAACCTCACGTTCGTGCAGCTCGGTCTGGTGGACCTCGGCACCCGGGTGGTCGGGCTCACCCCCGACCGGGTGGCCGCCCACCTGGGCATCCTGGCGGGAGGCACGCTGGTCGTCGCCCTGGCAGCAGGAGTCGCGCTGCACCGCACGGGTGGCAGCGCCCGTTTCCTCACCAAGCTGCGGCTGCTGTCCCTGGTGGTCCTGCTGCAGACCGTGCTGACCGCAGCTGCCCCCGCCGCCGACACCGAGCGGACCTTCACCCTCTGGGTGCTCACCGCGTCGCTGGCTCTGGGGGTGGGCGTGCCGGCCATGTTCGGTCTCACCTGTGACCTCGTCGCCACCCGTGACCGCGGGTGGGTCGCCGCAGTCGTCACCTCAGCGGCGTTCCTGCCGGCGGCCGTGCTCACCAGAGACTGGCAGATCGAGCGCTTCACCGAGCAGCTGCTCTGGCCGATGACCGTCGGCGCGCTCGCCCTCACGGCCCTCGCCTTCGTCCCCTCCGAGGTCACCCGGGCCCTGGCACAGCAGCACGAGTCGCCTCGTTTCGGCCGGGGTCGCTTCACCTCCGCCGACCAGCCGGGGGCCCTGCCGGGTCGGGGGTTCCTGGTGGCTCTGGTGCTGATGTTCGGCATCTACTTCATCGACAGTCTCGGCTTCCTGCGCCTGGTGGACACCCCCGCCTACATGGTCACCGCCTGGCAGTCGGCCGACCCGTCACCGCCCTGGCTGATCGGGGCCGCGCACGTGCTCGCGGCCGCCCTGGCCGGGATCCTGTATCCGGCGCTGCGTCAGCGCGCCCTCTTCGGCTGGGTGTTCGTGCTGTTCGCCCTCGCCCAGCTGCAGTACGTGCTGCACGCCATGGTGGCCCCTCAGGTGCCTGCCTCCCTGGCCGCACCGCTGCTCTACGCGATGGCGGTGAGCATCTACACCGTCCTGTCGTTCACCCTGTGGGCGGACTTCTCCACCCCGCGCACGATCGCGCTCGTCACCGCCGTCGGCGTCGGCGTGTCGGGGTGGCTGGCCTCGTTCCTGTCGACATCGCTGTCCCTCGCGTGGCGCAGCGACGGCCTGCCGTTCACCGACCACATGCGAGCCGTCGCAGCGATCAGCCTGACGCTGCTCCTGGTCACCGTGGTGCTGGTGGTCATGTCCCGGGAGGACGCCGCATCATGAGCGCGTGGCGGCTGTGCGTGGTCCTGCTGTTGCTGGTGCTCACCGCCGGGTGCGCGGACAGCTCGAACCGGGCCGACCCGTCGGGCCCGGCCGACATCGGGCGCTACTCCCTCACCCTGGTCACCCAGCACGAGCACACGGTCGAGGACGGGCAGACGAGCGTGGGCCCGTTGCTGCTCGCCGGTGGTGCGCTGACCGTGCAGGAGGGTGGCGAGCACCGCGGCGACGTGGTGGCCCTGGCCGGCCGGCTGGTGGTGCGGGGCCGGGTCACCGGCGATGTCGTGGGGCTCGGGGCCGCCATCACCCTCGGCCCGGGGGCCGTGGTCACCGGAGACGTGCTCGGTGTCGACGGGACCCTCGAGGTGGACCCGGCCGCCGGGGTGGGCGGAGCCGTCCGCACCGACCTCGACGCCGCGCAGGTGTGGGGCGAGCCGTCATCAGGGCCCGGGCTGGGCCGCCGGGCCCTGGTCGCGATGGTCGCCGCCCTCGTCGCAGCGGCGCTCGCCTGGGGCCTCAGCCGGGTCGCCGCCCGCCCCGTGCGCCGGGTGGCCGAGAGCGTCGGGAGCTATCCCGTCGTCTGCGGGGCCCTGGGGACGCTGGTCCTGCTCACCGCACCAGCCCTGCTGGTCTCGATGGCGTTCACGCTGGTGCTGCTGCCGTTCGCCGTCGTCCTCCTCCTGCCGATGGCACTCCTGACGGCATACGGGCTCATCTGCGTCGGGCAGGCAGTCGGCGGCCGTCTCCTGCGGCGACGCGCGCCACGGCTGGGCGCACCGGGGCAGGCGGCCGTCGGCACGGCCGTGCTGGTGCTCGTCGTCGCGACTCTGGGCGCACTGCCCCTGGTCGGCGCGGTGTCCCTGCTGGCGGCAGCTGCCGTCGGCACCGGCGCCGCGCTGCTCACCGGTCTCGGCACGCACGGCTACGCCCCTCCCCCGTCGGTGCTGGACTCCGAGGGTCTCAGCCGGGGTCGGTCAGGCTGATCCGGACGGCCCGGCCGCGGCCGACCGCCCGCTCCAGCACGGCGAGCCGCGGGTCGGTGATGTCCGGCAGCTCCCGGCGGGGCAGGTCGGCCAGACGCCGCAGCCGGGCGTCCTCGAGGACCTGGGCCACCAGGCTCCGGTCGCCCCCCACCACGAGCGCGTCCAGGCGCTCACCGACCAGGGCGGTCACTGCCCGCTCGGTCACCGACCCGACGAGGGCGTCGGCCTGGTTGCCCCTGCGTCGCGCGAAGCGCTGCTGCGACCAGCCACCGGCGGCGGTGCGGGACTGCACATAGCGGGTGCCGCAGTGGTGCGTCACCAGCTGCTCCCCCTCGGCGCGCCCCACCGCGAACCCGCCTCGCCGCACCAGCACCAGGCCCACAGACCACGGAGCCGCCGCCCAACCCGCGAGGTCGGACGGCGGCGTCGCCGTGGCGGGCTGCCAGGCGGCCAGGCGTGCGGTGCTCCCGTCAGCGGCGCTGACGAGGTATGCCGGTGAGTCCAGGCCCCAGCTCAGGGCGCCGTGGCGCTCGGCGAAGCCGTCGACCCACCGGGGCAGTCGCTCAGGCGCGACCTCGACCCGCCGGGGGCCGGACACCTCAGACGTTGAAGCCGAGGGCGCGCAGCTGCTCGCGACCCTCGGGGGTGATCTTGTCCGGGCCCCACGGCGGCATCCACACCCAGTTGATGCGATGCGAGGTGACCAGGCCCTCGAGGGCCTGGGCGGTCTGGTCCTCGATGACATCGGTCAGCGGGCAGGCCGCGCTGGTCAGCGTCATGTCGATGACAGCGTGGGCCTGGCCGTCGACCGTCACGCCGTAGATCAGGCCGAGGTCGACGACGTTGATGCCGAGCTCGGGGTCGACGACGTCGCGGAGAGCCTCCTCCACGTCGGCGACGTTGGGCACTGCGGTGGTCTCACTCATCGGGGCAACCTTCCTGCACGGAGCAGAGTGTCGGTGTTCTTACGGTCTCATGCCGGAGATGTCGACTCCGGCTCGGGCGAGGGCGTCCAGGTAGGCGCTCCACCCCAGGAGCGCGCACTTGACCCGCGCGGGGTACTTGGCGACCCCGGCGAGCGCGACGGCGTCGCCGATCACCTCGGGGTCGCCGCCGTCGGCTCCCCGGGACATCAGCATCGCGTGCACCCCACGGTAGGTCTCCAGGGTCCTGCTGACCGGCAGCCCGACGGACTCCTCGGCCATCATCGAGGTGGCGGCCATCGAGATGCTGCAGCCCAGCGCGTCGTAGGACAGGTCCCGCAGCACCGGCTCCGGCCCGTCGGTGTCGAGGTGGACGCGCAGGGTCAGCTCGTCACCACAGGTGGGGTTGACGTGGTGCACCTCGGCGTCGAAGCCGTCGCGCAGCCCGGCGTGCTGGGGTCGCTTGGAGTGCTCGAGGATGAGCTCGCCGTAGAGGTCCATCACGCGCTCACCCCGAAGACCTGCGGCACCCGGTCCAGGGCCGTCAGGAACGCCTCGACCTCGTCGGTGGTGGTGTAGACCCCGAAGCTGGCCCGCGTGCTCGCGGGCACCCGGAGCCGCCGGTGCAGCGGCCAGGCGCAGTGGTGTCCGGTGCGCACGGCGATCCCCTGGTCGTCGAGGACCTGCCCCACGTCGTGCGGGTGCACACCCTCGACGGTGAAGGCGACCGCGCCCACGCGGTGTGCGGGGTCGGCGGGGCCCAGCACGTTGACCCAGGGCCGCTGCGCGAGCCGGTCCAGTGTGTGGGCGGTGAGCACGTGGTCGTGGGCGGCGACCCGGTCCATGCCGATGGCGTCCAGGTAGTCGCAGGCCGCGGCCAGGCCGACGGCCTGGGCGGCGACCGGCACGCCCGCCTCGAAGCGCTGCGGGGGCGGTGCGTAGGTCGACCCCTCCATGCGGACGATCTCGATCATCGAGCCCCCCGTGAGGAAGGGCGGCATGGCGGCCAGCAGCTCGGCACGGCCACGGAGCACCCCGATGCCCGAGGGACCAAGCACCTTGTGGCCGGTGAAGACGAGGAAGTCCACGTCCAGGGCCGCGGCGTCCACGGGCAGGTGCGGCACCGACTGGCAGGCGTCGAGCAGGGTCAGCGCGCCGACCTCGCGGGCGGCGGCGACCACGTCCGCGACGTCGACCAGGGTGCCTAGCACGTTGGAGACGTGCGTGAACGCCACCATGCGGGTCGCCGGGCCGATGACCGAGCGCGGGTCCTCCAGGTAGCCGTCGTCGGTGACCCCGACCCAGCGCAGCGTGGCACCGGTCCGCCGGCACAGCTCCTGCCACGGCACGAGGTTGGCGTGGTGCTCCATCTCGGTCACCACGATCTCGTCACCGGGGCCGACCTGCAGTCGACGGGCGACCTCGGGGTCGGCACCGTCGAGGGCACCGGGAGCACCGGCGTTGCTCATCGCGTAGGCGACGAGGTTGATCGCCTCGGTGCCGTTCTTGGTGAACACGACCTCCTCGGACGCCGCGCCCACGAAACGGGCGATCCGCTCGCGGGCCGCCTCGAACGCCTCCGTGGCCTCCTCGGCCAGCTGGTGCGCGCCACGGTGCACCGCGGCGTTGTGCCGGAGGTAGAAGTCACGTTCGGCGTCCAGGACGGCCAGCGGCTTCTGCGAGGTGGCCCCGCTGTCGAGGTAGACCAGGGGCGCACCGCCCCGGACGGTGCGGGACAGGATGGGGAAGTCGGCCCTGAGCAGAGCCGACTCCCCCGTCGTCAGTGGCTGCGCCAAGGTCAGACCTGGGCGGTCAGGTAACGGTCGTAGCCCTCGTTCTCGAGGCGCTCGGCCAGCTCCGGGCCACCGGACTCGGCGACCTTGCCGTCGATGAAGACGTGCACGTGGTCGGGCTGGATGTAGCGGAGGATCCGCGTGTAGTGCGTGATCAGCATGACCCCGATGTCGCTGGTGCTCTTGACCCGGTTGACGCCCTCGGACACGACCTTGAGCGCGTCCACGTCCAGGCCCGAGTCGGTCTCGTCGAGGATCGCGATCTTGGGTGAGAGCAGCTCCATCTGCAGGATCTCGTGGCGCTTCTTCTCACCGCCGGAGAAGCCCTCGTTGACGTTGCGCTCAGCGAACGAGGGGTCCATGCGCAGGGAGGTCATGGCCTCCTTGACGTCCTTGACCCAGTGGCGCAGCTTGGGGGCCTCGCCGTCGATCGCGGTCTTGGCGGTCCGCAGGAAGTTGGACACGGTCACGCCCGGCACCTCGACCGGATACTGCATGGCCAGGAACAGGCCCGCCTGGGCACGCTCGTCGACACCCATCGCCAGCACGTCCTCGCCGTCGAGGGTGACCGTGCCGCCGGTGATGGTGTACTTCGGGTGGCCCGCGATCGAGTAGGCCAGTGTCGACTTGCCGGACCCGTTGGGGCCCATGATGGCGTGCGTCTCGCCGGAGCGGATCGTCAGGTCGACCCCGCGAAGGATCTCCTTCTCCCCGGTCTCGGTCTCGACCGTGACGTGCAGGTCCTTGATCTCCAAAGTGGTCATGCTCGGTGTGCTCCTTGCTGCTGGGATGCGTCGTCGGAGAGGGTGACGTAGACGTCGTCGCCCTCGATCTGCACGGTGTGCACCGCGATCGGTGTGATGGCGGGTGGGCTGGTGGGCTGCCCGGTGGTCAGGTCGAACGCGGACCCGTGCAGCCAGCACTCGATGGTGCCGTCCTCCACCTCGCCCTCGGACAGCGAGACGTTGGCGTGGCTGCAGGTGTCGTCGATGGCGTGGACGCGGCCGGCGCTGTCGCGCGCGATCGCGACCCGACGCCCGTCGATGTCGGCGCGCACGGCCCCGACCTCGGGCAGGTCGGCCAGGGTGCAGACCCGGACCAGCCCGGTGTCGTGGTGGGCTGCGCTCACGCGGGGTTCCTCATGTCCAGCGCCAGCTCCTCCTCGATCGCGGCCATCAGCGTCTCCACGATCTCGGGCACGCCGATCTTGACGATGATGTCGGCGAAGAAGCCTCGCACGACGAGGCGACGGGCCTCGTGCTCGTCGATGCCGCGCGACATGAGGTAGAAGAGCTGCTCGTCGTCGAACCTGCCGGTGGAGCTGGCATGGCCAGCCCCGGCGATGTCACCGGTCTCGATCTCCAGGTTGGGGATCGAGTCGGCACGAGCGCCGTCGCTGAGCACCAGGTTGCGGTTGAGCTCGTAGGTGTCGATGCCCTGCGCCTCGGCCCGGATCAGCACGTCGCCGACCCAGACGGTGCGGGCGGTCTCGCCCTGCAGGGCGCCCTTGTAGGTGACCAGCGAGGTGCACTTGGGCTCGTTGTGGTCGACGAAGGAGCGGTGCTCCAGGTGCTGGCCCGCGTCGGCGAAGTAGACACCGAGCAGCGTCGCGTCGCCGCCGGGGCCGGCATACGTCACGTTGCTGTTGAGCCGCACGATCGCACCGCCGAGCGTGACGACGATGTGCCGGTAGGAGGCGTCGCGACCGACCAGCGCCTGGTGCTGGCCCAGGTGGACCGAGTCGTCGCTCCACCGCTGCAGCGTCACCACCGTGAGGTCGGCGCCGTCCTGCGCGTCGACGGTGAAGAACTCGGAGTACTCCGCGGTGCCGTCGTGCTCGATGATCACGGTCGCCTTGCTGTGCCGGCCGGCCGTCAGCACGACGTGGCCGAACACCGGCTCTCCGCCGGTGCCGGTGAGCCGGATGCGCACGGCGTCGTCGAGCTGGGCGTCGGCCGGGATGTCCAGCCGCACGGCGCCGCCGCTGCGGGCCACGGCCTGCGCAGCGGACCGGTCGCCGGGGGCGCGGGAGGCGAGCTCACGAGCCTGGGCACGGGTGATCTCGGTGAGCGTGACCCCCTCCGGCAGCTCGGCGCTGCGCTCGAGCCGGCCCGAGGCCGGGCCGTCGGCGAACAGACCGCCGAGACGGTCGACGGGGGTGAACCGCCACTCCTCCTCGCGGCCGTGCGGCACCGGGAAGTCGGCCGGGTCGAACGAGGTGGTGCGGGCCGCACGGGAGAGGTCGGGCACCGTCGCCACCATGTTCTGGGGGTCGACGTGGGTGGGGGTGTCGCGGGTGACGAGGGTCATCAGCCGACGGCTCCTTCCATCTGCAGCTCGATGAGGCGGTTCAGCTCGAGGGCGTACTCCATCGGCAGCTCGCGCGCGATGGGCTCGACGAAGCCCCGCACGATCATGGCCATGGCGTCGGTCTCGGACAGGCCTCGGGACATGAGGTAGAACATCTGGTCCTCGGACACCTTGGAGACCGTGGCCTCGTGGCCCATCTGCACGTCGTCCTCACGGACGTCGACGTAGGGGTAGGTGTCGGAGCGCGAGATCTGGTCGACCAGCAGTGCGTCGCAGACCACGCTGGAGCGCGAGTGGTGCGCACCGTCGAGCACCTGCACCAGCCCGCGGTAGGAGGTGCGGCCCCCGCCTCGGGCGACCGACTTGGACACGATCGTGGAGGAGGTGTGCGGTGCCGCGTGCACCATCTTGGCGCCCGCGTCCTGGTGCTGGCCCTCGCCGGCGAAGGCGACCGACAGGGTCTCGCCCTTGGAGTGCTCGCCGAGCAGGAAGACGGCCGGGTACTTCATGGTGACCTTGGAGCCGATGTTGCCGTCGATCCACTCCATGGTCGCGCCCTCGGCGCAGGTCGCGCGCTTGGTGACCAGGTTGTAGACGTTGTTGGACCAGTTCTGGATCGTCGTGTAGCGCACCCGGGCGTTCTTCTTCACGATGATCTCCACGACCGCCGAGTGCAGCGAGTCGGTCTTGTAGATCGGGGCCGTGCAGCCCTCCACGTAGTGCACCGACGAGCCCTCGTCGGCGATGATGAGGGTGCGCTCGAACTGGCCCATGTTCTCGGTGTTGATCCGGAAGTAGGCCTGCAGCGGGATGTCGACGTGCACTCCCGGCGGCACGTAGATGAACGAGCCACCGCTCCACACCGACGTGTTCAGTGCCGCGAACTTGTTGTCCCCCGCGGGGATGACCGACCCGAAGTACTCGCGGAACAGGTCCTCGTGCTCCCGCAGCGCGGTGTCGGTGTCCAGGAAGAGGACGCCCTTCTCCTCCAGGTCCTCACGGATCTGGTGGTAGACGACCTCGGACTCGTACTGCGCGGCGACACCGGAGACCAGCCGCTGCTTCTCGGCCTCGGGGATGCCCAGGCGGTCGTAGGTGTTCTTGATGTCCTCGGGCAGCTCGTCCCAGGTGGTCGCCTGCTTCTCGGTGGACTTCACGAAGTACTTGATGTTCTCGAAGTCGATGCCGGTGAGGTCGCTGCCCCAGGTCGGCATGGGCTTCTTGTAGAACAGCTTGAGGGCCTTGAGCCGCTGGGCGGTCATCCACTCGGGCTCGCTCTTGCGCTGCGAGATGTCGAGGACGACCTCCTCGCTGAGACCACGTCGGGCCGAGGCTCCGGCGACGTCGGTGTCCGCCCAGCCGTACTCGTAGCGGCCCAGGTCCTTGAGTCCTGGGTTGAGCTCTTCGATGTTCGTCGTCATCGTCAGGGCCTTTCTCGGTGGGTCTGGTCAGGGGATCGGGCGGGTATGCCGTGGGGCCGCGCCGCGCGGTCGGGCTCGGCGTCGGACAGCGAGGCCAGCGGGCTGATCGGCCCGGTGGGCACGAACGTGGTGCACACGTGCTCACCGCCGGCCAGGGTGGCCAGCCGTTGGACATGCACGCCCAGCACGCGGGAGATCACGTCGGTCTCGGCGTCGCAGAACTGCCGGAACTCGGTGGCCACGTGGCGCACCGGACAGTGACCCTGGCACAGCTGGATGCCGGCCAGGCCGGTGCCCTGCCCCACCGGGCGCGTCGTCGCAGCGAAACCTTCGTCGGACAAGGCGCTGGCGAGAGCCTCGGTGCGGGCCGGGACCGACTCGCCGGCGTCGGCGACGGCCGCCTGGAGCCGGTGCTCCAGGACCCGCATCTGCTCGGCCGCGAAGTGTTCCACGGCGTGGGTGCCGGCGTGGTCCTCGATGTAGTGCAGAGCGGCGGTGGCCACGTCGTCGTAGGAGGTCTGCAGCTGCTCCTGGCCGCGGTCGGTCAGGACGAAGGCACGGGCAGGGCGGCCCCGGCCCCGGCGGGCCTGGACGGCCACCTCCCGCTCGACGATGGCGCCCTCGTCGGCCAGCGCGTCCAGGTGGCGGCGCACCGCGGCGGGGGTCAGGTCCAGCTCCGAGGCCAGCTCACGTGCGGTGACCGGCCCGCGGGCGCCCACGGCACGTCGGACCCGGTCCCGCGTGCGGGACTCCGAGCCTCCGTCTGCCATAAACACCATGCCAGTGTCACCTATATCCACACCGGGTCCAACCAAGCCTCGCCTCACCATGTTCCCGACCTCACCCGGGACATCGGGCGGCGGACCGTCGGCGCCCCCGGTCCGTCTATCGTGGAGCGGTGACGACCCGGCCGCCCTCCCCCGTGCCCCACGGCGCCCCGGCGCTGGAGATGGCGGGTGTGAACCGTCAGTTCGGCGGCACCCTGGCGCTCGCGCAGCTGACCTGGTCAGCCGCTGCCGGCGCGGTCACCTGTGTGCTCGGCCCGAACGGTGCCGGCAAGTCCACCGCCGTGGACCTCGCGGTCGGGCTGCAGCGGCCGGATGCCGGCACGGTGCGGGTGCTCGGGGCCGACCCCTGGCGGGCCGGTCCGCAGCACCGGGCCCGGGTCGGGGTCATGCTCCAGGACGGAGGGCTGCCGCAGTCCGCGAAGCCGGTCGTGCTGCTGCGCCACCTCGCCCGGTTCTACGCCTCCCCTGGCCCGGTCGACGCGCTGGTGGAGCGGCTCGGCCTCGGTGCGTTCGCGACGACACCGGTGCGACGGCTGTCCGGGGGCCAGCGCCAACGGCTGGCGCTCGCCGCGGCGCTCGTCGGGGACCCCGAGGTGGTGTTCCTCGACGAGCCCACCGCCGGCCTGGACCCGCACGCACGGCGCGAGGTCCACGCTCTGGTGGCCGACCAGGCCCACCAGGGCACCGCCGTGGTCCTGACGACACACTCCTTCGAGGAGGCCGAGCGTCTCGCCGACCATGTCGTCATCCTGGCGGCGGGACGCGCGGTCGCGACCGGCACCGTGACCCAGGTGTGTGACGGAGCCCCGCTGGAGGACCGCTACTTCATGCTGACCGGCGAGGCCGCATGAGCCCGCCCGCGACGGCGCCGCGCAGGGTCGCAGCGCAGGCCGGCTTCGAGGCCCGGTCGCTGCTCGGCAACGGGGAGCAGCTGCTCGTCTCGGTCGTCCTGCCGCTGCTGGCCCTGGTCGGCCTGGCCCTCACCGACGTGCCCGACCTGTCCATCGGCTCCTGGACGGGGCTGGACCGCATCGCCGTCGTCACCCCCGGGGTGCTGGCGCTGGCGGTCATCTCCACCGCGTTCACCGGTCAGGCGATCCTGCTGGCCTACGAACGGCGCTACGGCGTGCTGCGGCTGCTGGGCACCACGCCGCTCGGCCGGGACGGCCTGCTGATGGGCAAGGCCCTTGCCGTGCTGGTGGTGATCACGCTCCAGCTGCTCGTGATCGGCGCGGTCGCCTCCGTCCTGGGGTGGCGGCCCGACCTCGCCGGGGTGCTCCCGGCGGCCCTGCTCGTGGTGGCCGGGGCCGGGGCCTTCGTGGCGCTCGCCGTCCTGCTCGGCGGCACGCTGCGCGCGGAGGCCGTGCTGGCCCTGGCCAACCTCGGCTGGGTGCTCCTCCTGGCGCTGGGCGGGGTCGTCGTCCCGGCAGCGCTCTTCCCCGATGCGGTTGACGCGGTGCTCTCCTGGCTGCCGCCGGCCCTGCTGGCCGACGGGCTGCGCAGCACCCTGACCGGCGTGAGCGACGGCATACCCTGGCCGGTGCGGTGGGTCGCCCTGGCCGGATGGACGGCCCTGCTCGGGTGGCTGGCCGCCCGGCTGCTGCGCTGGTCGGACTGACCGCAGGACGCCCAGCCCTGCCACCTACCATGGGGCGGTGCTCGCTCATCCCTGGCTCCGCCGGATCCTCCTGGCCAACCTCGTCATGCAGGTGCTCATCGTCGTCACCGGCGGTCTGGTGCGCCTGACCGGCAGCGGCCTGGGCTGCCCCACCTGGCCCCAGTGCGAGCCCGGCTCCTACACCCCCAGCTTCGAACCGGCCGACGGGATCCACCCCTACATCGAGTTCGGCAACCGGATGCTCGGCATCCTGGTGGGGGCGGTCGCGCTGCTCACCGTGCTGGCGGTGTGGCGGTGGGCCCGCCGCCGCCCGATGACCCTCCTGGCGGGGCTCGTGCTCGGGGGCACGCTCGCCCAAGGCGTCCTGGGCGGCATCACCGTGCGCACCGGCCTGCACCCGGGCACGGTGATGGCCCACTTCCTGATCTCGATGCTCCTCGTGGCCGCCAGCACCCTGCTGCTGTGGCACCTGCGGGACCGGCCGGCCGGCCCGGAAGCTCCGCCGCTGCTGCGGCAGCTCTCCTGGGCCACGGTCGGGGTAGGCGCCCTCGTGCTCGTCCTCGGCACAGTGGTGACCGGTGCCGGGCCCCACTCCGGCGACGCCGACGAGCCGGCCCGCCTTGCGCTGGACCCCGAGCTCATGTCGCGGGTGCACGCGGCGAGCGTCTGGGTCTTCCTGGGACTGCTCGCCGCCGTGCTCCTGGTGCTGCGTCGGACGCCACACGGCGCAGCCGTCCTGCTCCGCCCCTGGGCCGTCGTCCTCGCCGTCTCCCTGCTGCAAGGCGTCATCGGCTACGTGCAGTACTTCACCGGCCTGCCGGTGGCGTTGGTGTCACTGCACATGCTGGGTGCCGCGCTGCTGACCGTCGCGCTCACGTGGGCCCACCGCTGTGTCCTGGGCACCCCCGACGCGCCCGGTGCCCCCACGAGCCGGACCGCCGCAGCGGCTCAGCCGAGCGGCAGCGGCAGGTAGAGCAGCGGGTCGACGGCCACCGACAGGAAGAGCAGGGTCAGATAGCTGATCGAGAAGTGGAAGAGCCTCATCGCTCCCAGGGCCGCACCCGCAACACCGCGGCGCGCCCGGGACAGCAGCCGGTGTGCCTCCACGACGAAGACGGCCCCGGCCAGCAGGGCTGTCACGGTGTAGACCCAGCCCATCGGTGCGACCGGCACCAGGGCCAGGGAGGTCAGCACGGTCACCCAGGTGTAGGCGACGATCTGGCGGCCCACCGCGACGTCCTCCGCCACGACGGGCAGCATCGGCACCCCGGCGTTGGCGTAGTCGTCCTTGAAGCGCAGGGACAGTGGCCAGTAGTGCGGCGGCGTCCAGAAGAACACCACGAGGAAGAGCACCAGGGCCGGCCAGTCGAGCGACTCCGTGACCGCGGACCACCCGATGAGCACCGGCATACAGCCGGCGACCCCTCCCCAGACGATGTTCTGGCTGGTGCGTCGCTTCAGCAGCATCGTGTAGAAGCCGACGTAGAGCACGATCGCCCCCAGTGCGAGCCAGGCACTGAGTGCGTTGACGAGCAGGCCCAGCCACACCACGGACCCGATCCCCAGGACGGCCCCGAAGACGACCGCGGCGCGCGGGCTGATCGCTCCGGTGACCAGCGGCCGGTTCTCGGTGCGGTGCATGCGGGCGTCGATGTCGCGGTCCAGCACGCAGTTGAGGGTGTTGGCCGAGCCGGCCGCCAGGACCCCCCCGACGAGGGTGGCCAGGACCAGCGCGAGCGGGGGGATGCCGCGCTCGGCCAGGAACATCACCGGGAACGTCGTGACCAGCAGCAGCTCGATGATCCGCGGCTTGGTGAGCGCGATGTAGTCACGCGTCACCGTCCGCCACCGGGACGGTGCGGGCGTGTCGGCCGAGCGGCGGTCGAGCGTGGTCACGAGATCCTTCGCGGTGGTGATGGCCGGTGCTGGGCACGGGCTGTCAAGGGCCTGCACCCGCCCCGATCCTACTCGGGCCGGTGGACCTGCACGGCAGGGGCGTCGGGGACTATGGTCGGTCGTGACCTGGTTCGCACAGCGTGCGCCGGTGGGCGGCCCGCTGATTCAGGGCGTCCGCCGACCATCCGAGAAGCAGCAGCAAGGAGTCCTCGTGACCGAGCAGACCATCACCCCCCTCGCGGACCGCGATCCCGAGCTGGCCCTCCCGGTCGTGGAGCACACGGGCTGGACCGAGCTCGACATCCGAGCCGTGGACACCGTCCGGGTCCTGGCCGCCGACGCCGTCGAACACTGCGGCAGCGGTCACCCGGGGACGGCGATGAGCCTGGCACCGCTGGCCTACCTGCTCTACCAGCAGGTGATGAGGCACGACCCGAGCGAGCCCCACTGGCTGGGCCGCGACCGCTTCGTCCTCTCCTGTGGCCACTCGAGCCTGACCCAGTACATCCAGCTCTACCAGTGCGGCTACGGCCTGGAGATGGACGACCTCCAGGCCCTGCGCACGTGGGGCTCGAAGACCCCCGGCCACCCCGAGGTGCACCACACCACCGGGGTCGAGATCACCACCGGACCGCTGGGTTCCGGCCTGGCCTCCGCGGTCGGCATGGCCATGGCGCAGCGACGGCAGCGCGGTCTCCTGGACCCCGACGCCGCCACCGGCGAGTCCCCCTTCGACCACCACATCTGGGTGGTCGCCTCCGACGGGGACATGATGGAGGGCGTGTCCAGCGAGGCCTCCTCGCTCGCTGGGCACCAGGAGCTGTCCAACCTCACCATCGTCTACGACCAGAACTACATCAGCATCGAGGACGACACCGACATCTCCTTCAGCGAGGACGTGGGCAAGCGCTACGAGGCCTACGGCTGGCATGTCGAGACGGTCGACTGGCGCGCCGGTGGCACCTACACCGAGGACGTCGACGCCCTCTACGCCGCGTTGCAGGCCAGCCGCGAGCGCACCGACAAGCCGACGCTCGTCGTGCTCCGCACGATCATCGCCTGGCCCGCCCCCGAGGCACGCGACACCGGCGCGGCGCACGGCTCCGCGCTGGGCGCCGACGAGGTCGCGGCGACGAAGCGGCTGCTGGGTTTCGACCCGGAGGTGCACTTCCCCGTGGAGCCGGAGGTGCTGGCGCACACCCGTGAGGTCGTCCAGCGCGGACAGGCAGCGCGGCAGGAGTGGCAGCGCGGCTACGACGCGTGGCGGCAGGCCCACCCCGACCGGGCGAAGCTGCTCGACCGGCTCCTGGCCAAGGAGCTGCCGGAGGGTCTGGCCGAGGCCGTGCCGACCTTCGAGGCGAGCGAGAAGGGGGTGGCCACGCGGAAGGCCTCCGGCGAGGTGCTGACCGCCCTGGCGGACGTGATGCCCGAGCTCTGGGGCGGTTCGGCCGACCTGGCCGGGTCGAACAACACGACCATGACGGACGTGCCCAGCTTCGTGCCGGAGAGCAAGGCCACCGAGATGTTCCCCGGCCACCCCTACGGGCGGACCCTCCACTTCGGCATCCGCGAGCACGCGATGGGCATGATCCTCAACGGCATCGCACTGGAGGGTCTGACCCGTCCCTACGGCGGCACCTTCCTGGTGTTCTCCGACTACATGCGCCCCGCGGTGCGGCTGGCGGCCGTGCAGCAGCTGCCGGTGGTCTACGTGTGGACCCACGACAGCATCGGCCTGGGCGAGGACGGCCCGACCCACCAGCCGGTCGAGCACCTCGCAGCCCTGCGCGCGATCCCGGGTCTGGACGTCGTCAGGCCCGCCGACGCCAACGAGACCGCCGTGGCCTGGCGCACCGTGCTGCAGACCGTCGACCACCCCAGCGCCCTCGCGCTGACCCGGCAGAACGTCCCGACCGTGGACCGTGAGACCTACGCCTCGGCCGAGGGCACCGCCCGCGGTGGCTACGTCCTGGCCGACGCCGACGGCGGCTCGCCCGAGGTCATCCTCATCGGGACCGGCTCGGAGGTGCAGCTGGCGCTGCAGGCCCGCGAGACCCTCCAGTCCGCCGGCACCCCCACACGCGTGGTGTCGTTGCCCTGCCTGGAGTGGTTCCGGCGTCAGGACCAGACCTACCGCGACGAGGTGCTGCCTCCGAGCGTCCGAGCCCGGGTCAGCGTCGAGGCGGGCGTCTCCCAGGGCTGGCGCGACCTGGTCGGTGACGCCGGGCGCATCGTCGGTCTCGACCACTTCGGCGCCTCCGCCGACTACGAGCGGCTGTACCGCGAGTTCGGCCTCACCGCCGAGGCCGTCGTCGAGGCCGCCCGTGACTCCCTGCGCGCCGTCGACGCCGACGCAGGCCCCGCCCAGGACCTACCCCAGGATCCCGACGACGTAGCCGAGGCCGTGGGCGACGCCGGCCAGGGCGGCACCCGATCCACCGACGCAACCCAGAAGTGAGGACATCATGAGCGCGACCGACACCACCGACAACCCCAACTCCGGCGCGGCCGACAACGCCCGCCGGGCACCGGCGGACAGCCCGCTGGCCACGCTGTCGGAGGCGGGTGTGTCCATCTGGATGGATGACCTCAACCGCCCGATGATCACCGACGGCGACCTGCAGGCCCTCATCGACGAGCGGCACGTCGTCGGGGTGACGACCAACCCGACGATCTTCGCCGCGGCCCTCGGCGAGGGCGACGCCTACTCCGCTCAGGTGCGCGAGCTGTCCGCCGCGGGCGCCGACGTCGAGGCAGCCGTCTTCGCCCTCACCACCACCGATGTCCGTGACGCCTGTGACATCCTGCGCCCCGTCTACGACGCCACCGACGGTGTGGACGGCCGGGTGTCGATCGAGGTGGACCCGCGTCTGGCCGCCGACACCGCGGCCACGGTGGAGCTGGCCCAGAAGCTGTGGGCCGAGGTCGACCGACCCAACCTCTTCATCAAGATCCCCGCGACGCTGGAGGGTCTGCCCGCGATCACCCAGACCCTCGCCCAGGGCATCAGCGTCAACGTGACCCTGATCTTCTCGCTGGACCGTTACCGCGGTGTGATGAACGCCTTCCTGACCGGGTTGGAGCAGGCCCGTCAGCACGGACACGACCTGTCCACGCTGCACTCGGTGGCCTCGTTCTTCGTGTCCCGGGTCGATGCCGAGGTCGACAAGCGCCTCGAGGCGGTCGGCACCGACGAGGCGGCCGAGCTCAAGGGCACCGTCGCCATCGCGAACGCACGACTGGCCTACCAGGCCTTCGAGGAGGTCTTCTCGACCCCCCGCTGGCAGAACCTCGCCGACGACGGCGCGCGCGTGCAGCGTCCGCTGTGGGCCTCCACCGGGGTCAAGAACCCCGACTACCCGGACACCATGTATGTCACCGAGCTGGTCGCACCGCATACGGTCAACACCATGCCTGCCGGCACGCTCGACGCCACCGCCGACCACGGGCACATCACCGGCGACACGGTGAGCGGCACGTATGCCGCAGCCCAGGAGACCCTCGACGCTCTGGAGCGGGTCGGCGTGTCCTACACCGAGGTGGTGGAGCTGCTCGAGCGCGAAGGAGTCGAGAAGTTCGAGAAGTCGTGGGAGGAGCTGCTCGAGACGGTCCAGTCCGAGCTCGACAAGGCAGCCGGGGGACGTGCGTGAACGCACTGGTCATCGAGGCGCTCGGCGGCGCGGCTCAGGCCGTCGAGCGCCACCTCCCCCAGCTGGTCGAGGAGAGGTTCGCCTCACGGCTGTTCGACCGCGACGCCTCCCTCTGGGGTCCCGCGGCCGAGGCGGAGGCATCCCAGCGCCTTGCCTGGGTCGGACTGCACCGCTCGTCGCGCCCCCTGCTCGGGCAGGTTGCCGCGCTGCGCGACCAGCTGACCGGGCGCGGCGTGGACCGCTTCGTCCTGTGCGGCATGGGTGGGTCCTCGCTGGCCCCCGCGGTGGTCTGCGCCGCCGCCGGTGTCGACCTGGTCGTGGTCGACTCCTCGGACCCCGACCTGGTCCGGGCAGCGGTGACCCATGATGTGCAGCGCACCGCCGTCGTCGTCTCGTCCAAGTCGGGGTCCACCGTCGAGACCGACTCCCAGCGCAGGGCGTTCGTCGAGGCCTTCGAGCAGGCGGGCATCGACCCGACCGAACGCATCGTCGTCGTCACCGACCCGGGGACCCCGCTCGAGGAGTCCGCACGCTCCGAGGGCTACCCGGTCGTGCATGCCGACCCCGAGGTCGGCGGGCGGTTCTCCGCGCTCAGCGCGTTCGGACTCGTGCCCAGCGGCCTGGCGGGGGCCGACGTGGGACGGTTGCTCGACGAGGCCGAGGAGGTGGTCGACCTGCTGGCCGAGGACGACGTCGCCAACCCGGGGCTGCGCCTGGGGGCGGCGCTCGGGGGCACCGAACCCCTGCGCGACAAGCTGCTCCTCACCGACCAGGGGTCCGGCCTGCCTGGTTTCGCCGACTGGGCCGAGCAGCTCATCGCCGAGAGCACCGGCAAACAGGGCACCGGGCTGCTGCCGGTCGTGGTCGGCACCGACACCGACCCGACGGCCGCCGTCCCGCACACCGACGACCTGGCGGTGGTGGCGCTGACCGCCGACCCCGCCGACGACGTCGACACCACCCCCACGGCCGAGGTCACCGGGTCGGTGGTCAACGTCTCGGGTCCGCTGGGGGCGCAGTTCCTGCTGTGGGAGGTCGCGACGGTCGTCGCAGCCCGTCTGCTCGGGACCAACCCCTTCGACCAGCCCGACGTCGAGGACGCCAAGGAGGCCACCCGAGCGGTCATGCGGTCGAGGTCCAGCGCTGTGGAGCCGGAGGCGACCGACGAGCAGGTGCAGATCCGCACCGGCGGGGGCTCCTGGTGGACCGGCGCCGACGGGGGCGGCCTGGCGTCGGCGCTCGACGCGCTGCTGGCCCAGCTGGACCCGCAGCACGGCTACGTCGCCGTGACGGCCTACCTGGACCGGCACGCCCACGCCGACCTCGTCGACGTGCGCGAGGTGCTCACCGAGCGGACCGGCAGACCGGTGACCTTCGGGTGGGGCCCTGCGTTCCTGCACTCGACCGGGCAGTTCCACAAGGGCGGTCCGCCGACCGGGGTCTACCTGCAGATCACGGGTGACCCGGAGCAGGACCTGCCTGTGCCGGGCCGGGAGTTCACCTTCGGTGAGCTCGTCGCGGCCCAGGCTGCCGGTGATGCCCAGGTGCTGGCGGACCGAGGCCGCCCCGTCCTCAGCCTGCACCTCACCGACCGGACCGAGGGCCTCAACCAGGTCCGTCGCACCATGGAGGGCTGATGGGCCAGGCCGGACTGCCGGTGGTGACCGCGGAGCACAACCCGCTGCGCCAGCCCGACGACAAGCGACTCCCCCGCATCGCCGGGCCCTGCAGCATGGTGATGTTCGGGGTGACCGGCGACCTCGCTCGCAAGAAGCTGATGCCGGCGATCTACGACCTCGCCAACCGTGGTCTGTTGCCACCCGGCTTCTCGCTGGTGGGCTTCGCACGTCGCGACTGGGACGACCAGGACTTCGCCGAGGTGGTTCACGAGTCCGTGCGCCGGTATGCTCGCACGCCGTTCCGTGAGGACGTCTGGAAGAGCCTGGCCGAGGGCTTCCGGTTCGTCCAGGGCGCCTTCGACGACGCCGAGGCCTTCACCGAGCTGGCCCGCACGGTGCAGCAGCTCGACGACGACCGGGGCACCGGTGGCAACCACGCTTTCTACCTGTCCATCCCCCCGCACTGGTTCGCCCCCGTCTGCGAACAGCTGCAGGTCTCGGGGCTGAGCGACCCACGGCCGGGCACCTGGCGCCGGGTCGTGATCGAGAAGCCGTTCGGGCACGACCTGGCCAGCGCCCAGGAGCTCAACGACATCGTCGAGTCGGTCTTCCCTGCCGACTCGGTCTTCCGCATCGACCACTACCTCGGCAAGGAGACCGTCCAGAACCTGCTGGCGCTGCGCTTCGCCAACCAGCTGTTCGAGCCGATCTGGAACGCCAACTACGTCGACCACGTGCAGATCACGATGGCCGAGGACATCGGCATCGGCGGCAGGGCCGGCTACTACGACGACGTGGGCGCGGCCAAGGACGTGATCCAGAACCATCTCCTGCAGCTGCTCGCGCTGACGGCGATGGAGGAGCCGGTGAGCTTCACCGCCGACGCGGTGCGGACCGAGAAGGAGAAGGTGCTCACCTCGGTCCGGCTGCCCGAGGACCTGGCCGCCGCCACCTGCCGGGGCCGCTACACCGCCGGCCGGCAGGGTGGGGAGCTGGTCCAGGGATACCTGGACGAGGACGGTGTCGAGGACGACTCCACCACCGAGACGTATGCCGCGATCACCCTCGACGTGCACACCCGCCGCTGGGCGGGGGCCCCGTTCTACCTGCGCACCGGCAAGCGGCTGGGCAAGCGGGTGACCGAGATCGCCGTGGTGTTCAAGCGGGCCCCGCACCTTCCCTTCACCAGCAACGCCACCGAGCAGCTCGGACGCAACGCCATCGTGATCCGGGTGCAACCGGACGAAGGTGTCACGATGCGCTTCGGCTCCAAGGTGCCCGGCACCCAGATGGAGGTGCGCGACGTGACCATGGACTTCGGCTACGGTGCGTCGTTCACCGAGTCCAGCCCCGAGGCCTACGAACGGCTCATCCTGGACGTCCTGCTCGGGGACCCGCCGCTGTTCCCCCGGCACGCGGAGGTCGAGCTGTCCTGGAAGATCCTGGACCCGATCGTGGCGCACTGGGAGTCCAGCGGGATCGCTCCGCACGACTACCCCGCGGGCAGCTGGGGCCCGCCCGAAGCCGACGAGATGTTGCACCGTGACGGGCGAGACTGGAGGCTGCCGTGATCGTCGACCTGGCCGAGACCAGCACGAAGGACGTCGGCAAGAAGCTGATCGAGCTGCGCAACAGTGTGGGTGCCATGGCCATGGGCCGGGTGCTCACCCTGCTCGTCGTCGTGGACGACGAGGCTGCTGACGAGGCGATCTCGGTGGCCAACGACGCGACGCGGCAGCACCCGGCCCGCATCGTCGTCGTGGTCAGGGGCGACCGAGGCGCTCAGGACCGCCTCGACGCGCAGATCCGCGTCGGTGGCGACGCCGGAGCCAGCGAGATCGTGGTGCTGCGGCTGTCCGGGCCACTGGCGGAGCACGGCGACTCCGTCGTGACGCCGCTCCTGCTGCCCGACTCCCCCATCGTCGGCTGGTGGCCGGGCGACCCGCCCGAGGACGTCGCCGGGTCCCCGCTCGGCCGTCTGGCGATGCGGCGGATCACCGATGCCCAGCACTGCCGGCACCCCGGCGAGCAGCTGCAGCGGCGTGCCCGGCACTATCGCAGCGGCGACACCGACCTGACCTGGACCCGCATCACCCGCTGGCGGGCGATCCTGGCCGCCGCCCTCGACCACCCGCCGTTCGAGTCCGTCACCGCAGCGACGGTGACGGCAGGGCGCGGCTGCCCCAGCGCCGACCTCCTGGCCGGCTGGCTCGGGGTCTCCCTGCGTGCCCCCGTGCACCGGGAGATCGACGACCGGGGCACCGACGGTCCCGGTGTCGTCGCGGTCCGGCTCGACCGCGACTCCGGGCCGGTGGAGCTGGTGCGCCGGCAAGGTCAGGTCGCCACCCTGGCCCAGCCCGGCCAGCCCACCCGTGAGGTGGCCCTGCTGGAGCCCGGTCTGTCCGAGGCCCTCGCGGCCGAGCTGCGTCGCCTCGACGCCGACGAGGTCTATGCCCGGTCCCTGTGCCAAGGGCTGTCCTACATCGACCCCGACGAGCATCCGCAGCCCGCGGTCCGCGTGGGACCCCACCCGGAGGCCGTGGCCGCCGCCGTCGCTGCGGCTGCGGTGGCTCGGCTGGAAGCAGCCGTCGACAGCCGCGGCGAGGCCCACCTGGTGCTCACCGGCGGGTCGATGGGTGCAGCCACGGTCAAAGCCCTGGTCCAGATCGCCGAAGGTGCCGGGGTGTGGCGGGACGTGCACGTCTGGTGGGGTGACGAACGGTTCGTCCCCGACGGCGACGACGAGCGCAACGACCAGCAGGCGGTCGACGCCGGGCTGGACCGGCTGGGGGTGCCGTCCGGGCAGATCCACCGGGTGCGCGCCGGGTCTGCGGAGCAGGATCTGCCTGCGGCCGCCGCGGACTACGCGGACCAGCTGGCGCAGGCTGCGGCCGGCGGCTCACGACGGACCGGGGCCTCGGCAGACGAGGACGACGCCGACCGGCCCCCGGGCGTCGAGGTCCCGCGGTTCGACGTGCTGCTGCTCGGGATGGGTCCCGACTCGCACGTCGCCAGTCTCTTCCCCGGCCGCGACGAGCTCGATGTCGACGACACCAGCACCGTGGCGGTGACCGGCTCCCCCAAGGCTCCGCCGCTGCGGGTCTCTCTCACGGTCCCTGCCTTGCGGGCGGCCCGCGCCGCCTGGCTGGTCGTCACCGGGGCGGACAAGGCAGCGGCAGTGGCGACCTCCAGCAGCCTCGTGGACGACCACCGCCATCCGGCATCCTGGGTGCGGGGCACCCAGGAGACGGTCTGGTGGCTCGACGAGGACGCCGCCGGTGAGCTCAGCAGCCGGCCGCCGGAGGAGCCCTAGCCGGTCCAGTCGTCAGGTCGACTTGTCGGCGTCGACGCGACCCCGCCCGGAAGCAGGGCCCGCGCTCAGGAGGCGCCGGTGCGGCGCCGCAGGGTCCGCAGTGCCTCGTCGAGCAGCTCGGCTCCGTCGGCGTCGGAGCGGCGCTCCTTCACGTAGGCCAGATGCGTCTTGTAGGGCTCGGTGCGGGGAGCCGACGGAGGGTTGTCCTTGTCCTGGCCGGCCGGCAGCCCGCACCGGGGGCAGTCCCAGGTCTGCGGGATCTCCAGCCCCTCCTCCCGGGAGAAGCTGGGCCGCGACTCGTGGCCGTGGGCGCACCAGTAGGCGACGTGGACCCGGGGGGCGCTCTCTCCGCGTTCGGCCTCGCCCATAGGGCCACTTCCGACACGGCTCCCGCGGATGGCGTTGGTCCCGACCACGTCCTGCTCCCTCGCTGCGCGCCGACGGTGGCTGTGCCACCGGACATCTCGTTGGTGTCTGTGATGCACATTACCCCAGGGCAGAACGGGGGCGGCACCGCCGTCAGCCGAAGCGGATCAGCACCCCGATGCCGACGATCGCGGTCACCCAGACCAGGGCCATCGCGATGGTGATGCGGTTGAGGTTGCGCTCGGCCACCGACGAGCCGCCCAGACTGCTGGACATACCACCGCCGAACATGTCCGACATGCCACCGCCCCGGCCCTTGTGCATCAGGATCAGCAGCACCAGGAAGATGCCGCTCCCGACGAGCAGCACATCGAGGAAGATGCGGACAGCGGTCACAGGGTCACACCTCACGGTCGTCGCGGCCACCGCTGAGCGCGGTGCACATGGTCAGTCGCCCGGCCCCTGCGCGGGGACGGGCGACTGACAGGGTAACGCAGTTGTCAGGACGTGCCGCCACCGTGGTGCTGCTGGTAGCGGCAGATCGCGGAGAAGTCGTCGACACTGATCGACGCCCCGCCGACGAGCGCGCCGTCGACGTCCTCCTGCTGCATGATGGCTGCCACGTTGCCCGGCTTCACCGAGCCGCCGTAGAGCACCCGCAGACCCGCCGCCACCTCGGCGCCGGCCAGCTCACCGACCGTGGTGCGCACGGCCGCGCAGACCTCCTGGGCGTCCTCGGGGGTCGCTACCTCGCCGGTGCCGATGGCCCACACGGGCTCGTAGGCGATCACCGTGGCGGCCACCTGCTCGGCGTCCAGTCCGTCGAGCGCGGCTCGCAGCTGCGCCACGACGTGTTCGACGTGGGTGCCCGCCTGACGAACCTCGAGCGCCTCGCCGACACAGAGGATGGGCACCAGTCCGTGGCGCAGGGCCGCACGGACCTTGGCCGCCACGAGCTCGTCCCCCTCCTGGTGGTGCTCGCGACGTTCGCTGTGCCCGACCACGACGTAGTCGCAGCCGAGCTTGGCCAGGAACGCCCCGGAGATCTCCCCGGTGTAGGCACCGGAGTCGTGCTGGGACAGGTCCTGGCCGCCGTAACGCAGCTCGAGCCGGTCGCCCTGCACCAGGGTCTGCACCGAACGCAGGTCGGTGAACGGCGGCAGCACCGCGACCTCGACGGCGGCGAAGTCGTGCTTGCCGTCCTTGAGGCTCCAGTCGAGCTTCTGCACGAGGTGGGTGGCCTGGAGGTGGTCCAGGTTCATCTTCCAGTTGCCCGCCATCAGCGGGATGCGGTGCGTCATGAGTCCTCCAGGACGGTCAGACCGGGCAGGTTCTTGCCCTCGAGATATTCCAGGCTGGCTCCGCCACCGGTCGAGATGTGGCCGAACTGCTCGTCGGCGAAGCCCAGCTGACGGACGGCGGCTGCGCTGTCGCCGCCACCGACGACGGTGAGTGCCCCGTCCTTGGTGCGCTCCACCAGCGCCTTGGCCACGGCCTCGGTCCCGTCGGCGAAGGGCTCCATCTCGAACGCCCCCATCGGGCCGTTCCAGAAGACGGTCCGGGCGTCCGCCAGCGCCTCGGCGAACAGCTCAGCCGACGCCGGCCCGATGTCCAGGCCCATGCGCGCGGCCGGGATGGCGTCGGCGGCCACGACGTCGTAGTCGGCGTCGGCCGAGAAGTCGGTGGCCGCCACGATGTCGGTCGGCAGCACGATCTCCACACCGCGCTCCTCCGCCATGGACAGGTAGCCCCGGACGGTGTCGACCTGGTCCGGCTCGAGCAGGCTCCGGCCCACCTCGTGGCCCTGTGCCTTGAGGAAGGTGAAGACCATCCCGCCACCGATCAGGAGCCGGTCGGCCACCCCGATCAGCGACTCGATCACGCCGAGCTTGTCGCTGACCTTGGCGCCCCCGAGCACCACGGCATACGGCCGTTCGGGGTCCTCGCGCAGCCGACGCATGACCTCGACCTCGTCCACGACGAGACCACCTGCTGCGCTCGGCAGCAGCTCGGCGATGTCGTAGACGCTGGCCTGGGCACGGTGGACCACCCCGAACCCGTCACTGACGTAGGCGTCGGCCAGGGCGGCCAGCTGCTCGGCGAAGGCACGGCGCTGGGCGTCGTCCTTGGCCGTCTCGCCAGGGTTGAACCGGAGGTTCTCCAGGACCAGCACGTCACCGTCATCGAGCGCCGCGACGGCCTCCTCGGCCACGCTGCCGACGGTCTCCTCCGCGAAGGCCACGGGCGTGCCCAGCACCTCGCTCAGGCGCTGGACGACCGGGCGCAAGGAGTACTTCGCCTCCGGCGCCCCCTTGGGCCGGCCCAGGTGTGCGCAGACGACGACCCGGGCACCGGCGTCGACCAGGCGACGGATCGTCGGCACCGACGCCTTGACCCGACCGTCGTCGGTGATCCGCTGCCCGTCGAGCGGGACGTTGAGGTCACTGCGCACCAGGACACGCTTGCCACGTAGGTCCCCGAGGGAGTCGATGGTGCGCATGGCCTCAGAGGCTCTTGCCGACGAGCGTGACCAGGTCCACCAGGCGGCTGGAGTAGCCCCACTCGTTGTCGTACCAGCCGACGACCTTGACCTGGTTGCCGATGACCTTGGTGAGGCCGGCGTCGAAGATGCAGGACGCCGGGTCGGTCTCGATGTCCTTGGAGACGATCGGGTCCTCGGTGTAGCGCAGGAAGCCCTTGAGCGCTCCCTCGGCGGCCGCCTTGACGATGGCGTTGACCTCCTCGACCGAGGTCTCACGCGAGGCCTCGAAGGTGAGGTCGGTGGCCGAGCCGGTGGGCACCGGCACGCGCAGCGCGAAGCCGTCGAGCTTGCCCTTCAGCTCGGGCAGCACCAGCGCGACGGCCTTGGCGGCGCCGGTGGTGGTCGGGACGATGTTGAGCGCGGCGGCACGGGCGCGGCGCAGGTCCTTGTGCGGGGCGTCCTGCAGGTTCTGGTCCTGCGTGTAGGCGTGGATCGTGGTCATCAGACCCTTGACGATCCCGAGGTCGTCGTTGAGGGCCTTGGCCATCGGGGCCAGGCAGTTGGTGGTGCAGGAGGCGTTGGAGATGATGTGGTGCGCCGCGGGGTCGTAGCTGTCGTGGTTGACGCCCATCACGATGGTGATGTCCTCGTTCTTGGCCGGCGCGGAGATGATCACCTTGCGGGCGCCACCGTCGATGTGCGCCTGGGCCTTCGACGCCTCGGTGAAGAAGCCGGTCGACTCCAGCACGACGTCGACCCCCAGGTCCGACCACGGCAGGTTGGCCGGGTCACGCTCTGCGAACGCCTTGACCTCCACGCCGTCGACGACGAGCGCGTCGTCGGTCGCGGTCACCTCGGCGTCGAGGCGGCCGAGGATGGAGTCGTAGCGCAGCAGGTGCGCCAGCGTGGCCTTGTCGGTGAGGTCGTTGACACCCACGATCTCGATGTCGGCGCCGGAGGCGTGCACAGCGCGGAAGAAGTTGCGGCCGATCCGGCCGAATCCGTTGATCCCTACCCGAACAGTCATCGGGTCCACCTTTCCTAGACGGTCTGTCGGTGCAGCCCTCTGCACCGATCGGTGTCGTTCCCAACTTAGGGGATGGCCGGCGCCCCACGGCACCCGGACCCCTGGCCACGACCTCCGGCCGGGGCGGTGCGGGGCAGCGTCCTCACTCCTCCAGCATCTCGGGCGTGAGGTTGGCGTCGGTGCCCTCGATCCCCAGCTCCTCGGCCCGCTTGTCGGCCATCGCCAGCAGTCGTCGGATGCGCCCGGCCACGGCGTCCTTCGTCATCGGCGGGTCGGCCAGCCCACCCAGCTCCTCCAGGCTGGCCTGCTTGTGCTCCAGACGCAGCCGGCCCGCCACCTGCAGGTGCTGCGGCACCTCCTCGCCCAGGATCTCCAGGGCCCGCTCCACCCGTGCGCCGGCAGCCACCGCCGCCCGCGCCGAGCGGCGGAGGTTGGCGTCGTCGAAGTTGGCCAGACGGTTGGCGGTGGCGCGCACCTCGCGGCGCATCCGCCGCTCCTCCCACGCCAGCACCGCCTCGTGGGCCCCCAGCCGGGTGAGCATGGCACCGATCGCGTCGCCGTCACGCAGGACCACCCGGTCCACGCCGCGCACCTCACGCGCCTTCGCGGTGATGCCCAGTCGACGGGCCGCTCCGACCAGGGCCAGCGCCGCCTCCGGGCCGGGACAGGTGACCTCCAGTGCGGACGACCGCCCCGGCTCGGTGATGGAACCGTGCGCGAGGAAGGCTCCTCGCCAGGCCGCCTCGGCATCGCAGACGGACGAGCCCACGATGCGCGGTGGCAGCCCGCGCACCGGCCGGCCGCGGTGGTCGATCAGCCCGGTCTGACGGGCCAGCGCCTCGCCGTCCTTGGTCACCCGCACGACATACCGGGTGGACTTGCGCAACCCTCCTGCGCTCATCACGACGATCTCGCTGGAGGTGCCGTAGACCTCCTGGACGAAGGCTCGCAGACGCCGCGCCGACTGAGCCGTGTCCAGCTCGGCCTCGATCACGATGCGCCCGCCGATGATGTGCAGCCCGCCGGCGAAGCGGAGCATGGTGGAGACCTCTGCCTTGCGGCAGCAGGTCTTGGTCACCGGCAGCCTGCTGAGCTCGTCCTTGACCTTGGCGGTCATCGCCATCGGGTCATCCTCCCCGTCGTGTGCTCATGTGGTCGAAGGACATGACGTCCCGGAACGCCGCTGCCAGTCGCAGTGTGTCGTGCTGGCCATGGGCGCGCATCTTGCCGACGGAGGAGACCACGAGCTCGGCGCCGAGGTCGGAGCAGACACCGCGCAGCACGTGCTCGTCGGAACGCACCACCAGCGGGTCGGCGATCACGTAGTCGAAGTGCACGTCGGGAGCGTGTGCGCTGAGCACCTCGACGTGCTCCGCCGCGGAGAAGCCCTGGGTCTCGTCGTCGTTGAGGCCCACGTTGAGGGTGAGGATCCTGCGGGCCGGGGTCTGCTCAGCGCGCGGCGCAGGTCGGGCACCAGCAGGTGCGGCATCACCGAGGTGAACCACGAGCCGGGCCCCAGCACGACCCAGTCGGCGAGCAGGATCGCCTCCACGGCCTCCGAGCTGGCCGGGGGGTCCTCCGGAAGGAGGCGGATGCCCAGGACGCGGCCCGGGCAGGCGGCCACGTCGGACTGGCCACGGATCGTGTCGGGCGCCGACGGGTCGTCGGGGTCGACCCCCACCACGCTGGCCTCGATGTCGAGCGGGATCGAGGACATCGGCAGCACCCGGCCACGGATGTTGAGCAGCCGGCCGGCGATGTCGAGCGCCTGCACCGGGGTGTCCGTCAGCTCCCACAGGCTCATCAGCAGCAGGTTGCCCAGGGCGTGGCCGGACAGCTCACCGCTGCCGCCGATCCGGTGCTGCAGCACAGCGGCCCACTGGTGGCCCCAGCTGGTGTCCTCGACCAGGGCCGCCAAGGCCATCCGCAGGTCCCCGGGGGGCAGGATGTCGAACTCCTGACGCAGCCGCCCACTGGAGCCCCCGTCGTCGGCCACGGTCACCACGGCGGTGATGTGCTCGCTGAGGTGGCGCAGCGCCTGCAGCGAGGCGGACAGCCCGTGCCCACCGCCGAGGGCCACCACGCGCGGGCCGGTCACTCGCGTCCCAGGTCGCGATGGAAGCTCGTGATCTGGACGCCGCCCCATGTCACCCAGCCGGCGGACGAGCTCCTCGGCCGTGGCGACGGAACGGTGCTTGCCGCCGGTGCAGCCGACGGCGACGGTGACGTGACGGCGGCCCTCGGCGAGGTAGCCGGTCACCGACGTGCGGATCAGCGCCTCGGCGTGGGCGATGTACTCCTGCGCCCCGGGTCCTGCCCCAGGACGTAGTCGCGCACCGGCGCGTCGCTGCCCGGTGAAGCTGCCGCAGCTCGGGGTCCCAGTAGGGGTTGGGCAGGAACCGCAGGTCCAGGACGATGTCGGCGTCCAGCGGTATGCCGTACTTGAAGCCGAAGGACATGCACGGCCAGCCGCAACCGGCGTCTCCACCTCGGTGCTGAGCAGCTCGTCGACCTTCGCGCTCAGCTGGTGCACGTTGTAGCTGGTCGTGTCGATCACGACGTCGGCGGAGGAGCGGAAGTCGGCGAGCATCCGGCGCTCCTGCCGGATGCCGTCGAGCAGCAGCCCGTCACCCTGCAGCGGGTGGGGACGTCGGCACCGCCTCGAACCGGCGCACCAGCGACTCGTCGGAGGCGTCGATGAACACGATGAGGGGGTTCCACCCCTGCGTGCGCAGGTCGGCGATCGCCTGGGCGAAGTCCGCGGCGAAGTTGCGGCTGCGCACGTCCACCACGGCCGCGACCCGCTGGCTGGTGTGGGTGTCCTGCTCGGTGAGCTGGACCAGGTCCATGAGCATCCGGGCGGGGATGTTGTCCACGACATACCAGCCCCGGTCCTCCAGGACGTCGGCGGCGGTCGTGCGGCCGGCCCCGCTCATCCCGGTCAGGACCATGAACTCCCTGTGCCGGGGGTCGGGCCCGTCATCGGCCTCTGCCACCATGTGCTCGGGGCCTCTCACTCCAGGACTTCTCCGGTGCTCAGGTTAACCGCGGGAGCCTCCGAGCCTGGCCTCAGCCGTCGGCTGACGACCTCGGCCAGGGCCGGTCCGATGCCGGACACCTCCTGCAGCTCGGCCGGCTCGGCTTCCCGGATCCGCTTCACCGAGCCGAACCGGGCGAGCAGCGCCTGCTGCCGGGCCGGGCCGAGCCCCGGGATGCCGTCCAGCTGGCTCACCGTCATCGACCGGGAGCGGCGCTGGCGGTGGAAGGCGTTGGCGAACCGGTGCGCCTCGTCACGCACCCGCTGCAGCAGGTAGAGGGACTCGCTGGTGCGGGGCAGCACGACCGGGTAGTCCGACCCGGGCAGCCACACCTCCTCGAGCCGTTTGGCCAGCCCGATGACGGCGACGTCGGCGACCCCGACCTCACTGAGGGCCGCCTGCGCCGCGTTCACCTGGGGCAGCCCGCCGTCCACGACCACGAGCTGGGGCGGGTAGGCGAACCGGGCAGGCCGGCCGTCGTCGTCGGTGCCCGGCGCCGGGGCCTGGGTGAGGTGGCGGAACCGTCGGGTCAGCACCTCGTGCATGGCTGCGGTGTCGTCCCCGGTCCCCTCCCGCACGATGAACCGCCGGTACTCGGACTTGCGGGCCAGCCCGTCCTCGAAGACGACCATGGAGCCCACCACGTCGGTGCCTTGGACGTGGCTGATGTCGAAGGACTCGATGCGCAGCGGGGCGTCGTCGAGCTCGAGGATCTCCTGCAGGTCCTGCAACGCCTGGCTGCGCAGCGTCAGGTCGCCGGACCGACTGACCTTGTGCCGGGCCAGGGACTGCTGGGCGTTGCGCGCCACCGTCTCCATGAGCGCTCGCTTGTCCCCACGCTGGGGCACCCGGACGTCGACCTTCCCGCCGCGCAGCCCGCCCAGCCACAGCCCCATCTCGGGGGCGTTGCTCGGCAGCAGCGGCACCAGGACCTCCCGCGGCACCGCCTCGCCCGCCTCGCCTCCGTACACCTGCTGCAGCAGGTGCTCCACGATGTCACCGAGGTCCTCGGCGCCCTTCTCGCTGACCCAGCCGCGCTGGCCACGCACCCGGCCGCCGCGGACGTGGAAGACCTGCACCGCGACCTCCAGCTCGTCGTCGGCCAGGGCGAAGACGTCGGCGTCGGTGGCGTCGCTGAGGACCACCGCCGAGCGTTCCAGGGCGCGCTGCAGCGCACCGATGTCGTCGCGGAGGCGGGCGGCGGTCTCGAAGTCGAGGTCCTTGCTGGCTTCCCGCATACGCTTCTCGAGCCGCTGCACGAACCGGCCGGTGTTGCCGGCCATGAAGTCGCAGAAGTCCTCGGCGATCGCCCGGTGCTCCTGGGCGTCGACCCTGCCCACGCACGGGGCGGAGCACTTGTCGATGTAGCCCAGCAGGCACGGGCGGCCGACCTGGGCCGCACGCTTGAACACCCCCTTGCTGCAGGTGCGCAACGGGAAGACGCGCAGCAGCTGGTCCAGCGTCTCCCGGATCGCCCAGGCGTGAGTGTAGGGCCCGAAGTAGCGCGTGCCGGGCCGCTTGGCCCCTCGCATGACCTGGGCCCGGGGGAACTCCTCCCCCATCGTCACCGCGAGGTAGGGGTAGGACTTGTCGTCCCGGTACTTGACGTTGAAGCGCGGGTCGTACTCCTTGATCCAGGAGTACTCCAGCTGCAGCGCCTCGACCTCGTTGCGCACCGTGGTCCACTCGACGCTGGCACCGGTGAGCACCATCGACCGGGTGCGGGGATGGAGTGCGGCGAGGTCCTGGAAGTAGGAGCTGAGCCGAGGTCGCAGTGACTTGGCCTTGCCGACGTAGATGACCCGGCCGTGCACGTCGCGGAAACGGTAGACGCCCGGGTCGGTCGGGATCTCGCCTGGGAGGGGTCGGTAGGTGGACGGGTCAGCCACGGCTCACACGCCCGGACCTCAAAGAAGGGCGCACGGTGTCAGCGGCCCTCCCCGAGGACGAGCCCGTCGCCGTCGACCGTGACCCCCAACGCGGTGAGCCCCCGGGTCGCCGGTCCTTGCAGGACCTCCCCGGTGGCGGGGTCGAACCTGCTGCCGTGGCAGGGGCAGGCCAGCTGACCGTCCTGCACGTCCCGCACGGCGCATCCCTGATGCGGGCAGGTGGCGTCGAAGGCACGGAAGTCGCCTGCCACGGGCTGGGTCAGGACCGCGTTGCTGCTCTCCACGAAGGTGGCACCCCCGACCGGCACGTCCGAGACCTGGGCTGCTGCCGCCGGGTCTGCGCCGGAGGGTGCCTCGTCCGAGGGAGCCTGGCCGGAGGACGTGCCCGGGACATCCGGCTCCTCGGCCGACGGCGCGGCCTCGCCGCAGCCGGCCAGCACGGCACCCGAGATCGGTGCCGCGGCGCCGGCGAGGAGGACGGTGCGGCGTCGGGGGTCGCACAGGTGTCGCGCGCGGGGTGGGCGGGGTGTCAGTGCTCATCTGGCTCTCCTTCAGGCGGGGGTCAGCACCCGGTTGTGTTGCAGCAACGGTGCCAGGAAGCGACCGGTGTGGCTGCCGGGGCGACCGGCGACGTGATCGGGGGTGCCTTCGGCGACGATCTGCCCGCCGCCGGTGCCTCCCTCCGGGCCCATGTCCACGATCCAGTCGGCCGACTTGACGACGTCGAGGTTGTGCTCGATGACGATGACGGTGTTGCCCTTGTCGACCAGCCCCTGCAGCACTCCCAGCAGCTTGCGGATGTCCTCGAAGTGCAGACCCGTCGTCGGCTCGTCGAGGACGTAGATCGTGCGGCCCGTCGACCGCTTCTGCAGCTCCGAGGCCAGCTTGACCCGCTGGGCCTCCCCGCCGGACAGGGTCGGTGCCGGCTGGCCGAGCCGGACGTAGCCCAGACCGACGTCGACGAGGGTGCGCAGGTGCCGGGAGATCGCCGGCACCGCGGCGAAGAACTCGGCAGCCTCCTCGATCGGCATGTCGAGCACGTCGGCGACCGTGCGCCCCTTGAAGTGCACCTCCAGCGTCTCGCGGTTGTACCGCGCGCCGTGACAGACCTCGCACGGCACGTAGACGTCGGGGAGGAAGTTCATCTCGATCTTGAGCGTGCCGTCGCCGCTGCAGGCTTCGCAGCGACCGCCTTTGACGTTGAACGAGAACCGACCGGGCTGGTAGCCCCGGATCTTGGCCTCGGTCGTCTCGGCGAACAGACGTCGCACGTGGTCGAAGACCCCGGTGTAGGTCGCGGGGTTGCTGCGCGGGGTGCGCCCGATGGGGCTCTGGTCGACGTGCACGACCTTGTCGAGCTGGTCCAGACCCTCCACCCGCCGGTGCCGACCCGGCACGTGCCGGGCACCGTTGAGCTGGTTGGCGAGGACCTTGTAAAGGATCTCGTTGACCAGGGTGGACTTGCCGGACCCGGAGACGCCCGTCACCGCGACGAGGTTGCCCAGCGGGAACGACACCGACACGCCGTCGAGGTTGTGCTCACGAGCCCCGACGACCCGCACCACCCGGCCGTCCTGGTCGCGTCGACGCTCGGGCAGCGGGATGGCGCGGCGACCGGAGAGGAACTCCCCGGTGATGGAGGTCGGGTGCTCGAGGAGCTCGCGCACGGTGCCGGAGTGCACGACGTGACCGCCGTGCTCGCCGGCGCCCGGGCCGATGTCGACCACCCAGTCTGCGGCCGCGATGGTGTCCTCGTCGTGCTCCACGACGATCAGGGTGTTGCCGAGGTCGCGCAGCCGGGTGAGCGTCTCGATGAGCCGGTGGTTGTCCCGCTGGTGCAGCCCGATCGACGGCTCGTCGAGCACGTACAGCACCCCGACCAGGCCCGAGCCGATCTGGGTGGCCAACCGGATGCGCTGTGCCTCTCCGCCGGACAGGGTGCCTGCGGGCCGGTTCAGGGACAGGTAGTCCAGACCGACGTCGAGCAGGAAGCCCATCCGGGCCGAGATCTCCTTGATGACCCGCTCGGCGATCTGGAGCTCCCGGGAGGTGAAGTCGATGGCGTTGAGGAACGCCGCGGACTCCTCGATCGGCAGGGCACAGACGTCGGAGATGCTGCGCCCGCCCACCAGCACCGACAGTGACTCGGGCTTGAGCCGGGCCCCCTTGCAGGTGGGGCAGGGCACCTCGCGCATGTAGCCCTCGTAGCGCTCCCGGCTGCTGTCGGAGTCGGTCTCCGTGTGCTTGCGCTTGATGTAGGGGATGACGCCCTCGAAGCCCGTGGAGTAGGAGCGCTCCCGTCCGAACCGGTTCCGGTAGCGGACGTGGACCTTGTGCTGGTAGCCCTGCAGGATCGCGTCGCGGGCCCGGCCGGGCAGCGAGCGCCAGGGGGAGTCGAGCGAGAACTTCAGGTCGTCGGACAACCCGCCGAGCACCCGGACGTAGTAGTCGGTGAGGCCCTGGGCGTTGGACCAGGGCGTGATGGCGCCGTCCCGGATGCTCTGGTCGGGGTCGTGGATGACGAGCTCGGGGTCGACCTCGAGCTCCACCCCGATGCCGGTGCAGGCCGGGCAGGCGCCGAACGGGCTGTTGAAGGAGAAGGACCGCGGCTCCACCTCGTCCATCGCCAACGGGTGGTCGTTGGGGCAGGCCATCCGTTCGGAGAAGCGCCGCTCGGTGGGCAGACCGTGCGGGTTGCGGGCGGGGTCGGCGGCGTCGACGAACTCGACGACCAGCAGACCACCGGCCAGGCCGAGCGCTGTCTCCACGGAGTCGGTGAGCCGGCGCTTGGCCTTGGTGTCCGCGCCCTTGGCCACCAGCCGGTCCACGACCACGTCGATGGTGTGCTTCTTCTGCTTCTCCAGCGTCGGTGGGTCGGCCAGCTGCACGACCTGTCCGTCGACCCGGGCCCGGGCGAAGCCCTTGGTCTGCAGCTCCCCGAAGAGGTCGACGAACTCGCCCTTGCGGGCCCGCACCACCGGGGCGAGCACCTGGAAGCGGGTGCCTTCCGGCAGCTCCACCAGTCGGTCCACGATCTGCTGCGGGGTCTGCCGGCCGACCGGCTCGCCACACACCGGGCAGTGCGGGCGGCCGACGCGAGCGAAGAGGAGACGGAGGTAGTCGTAGACCTCGGTGATGGTGCCCACCGTGGACCGCGGGTTGCGGTTGGTGGACTTCTGGTCGATCGACACCGCCGGGGACAGTCCTTCGATGAAGTCGACGTCGGGCTTGTCCATCTGGCCGAGGAACTGCCGCGCGTAGGCGGACAGCGACTCGACGTAGCGGCGCTGCCCCTCGGCGAAGATCGTGTCGAAGGCCAGCGACGACTTGCCCGAGCCCGACAGCCCGGTGAAGACCACCAAGGCGTCGCGCGGGATGTCGACCGAGACGTCCTTGAGGTTGTGCTCACGGGCGCCGCGGACGACGAGCCGGTCGTGGCGGGGTCGGACGGTGGGGGTGGTGGAGGGCACGGACAGCATGGTAAGTGGCGGCACTGACAGACGCCGCGGCTATCATTGCGCCACCTGTCGGGCCAGTGTCGTCCCGACCGTCTCGACGCGACGGTTCTGCCGTCCTGCCAACGAACGGTGATCATGAGCGCAGCGACTCCTCCCCCCGGCCTCGGCCATCCGCCACAGGGTCTGTATGACGGCACACACGAGCACGACGCATGTGGCGTCGCGTTCGTGGCGACCCTGCGTGGCACCCCCGGGCACGACATCGTCCAGCACGCGTTGACCGCTCTGCACAACCTTGACCATCGCGGCGCCGTGGGCGCCGAGCCCGACTCCGGTGACGGCGCCGGCATCCTGACCCAGATCCCCGACGCCTTCTTCCGCGAGGTGGTCGACGTCGAGCTGCCTGCGCAGGGCCGGTACGCCGCAGGCATCGTCTTCCTGCCCCAGGACGCCGCACCGGCGGTGGAGGCCGAGGTCGACGCCCTCCTCGTCGGGGCGGGGCTGACCGTCCTGGCCTGGCGTGACGTGCCCGTCGACACCGGCCTGGTCGGCCCGATGGCGCAGTCCGTGATGCCCCTCATGCGACAGGTCTTCGTGTCCGGCCCCGAGGGTGAGGAAGGCCTGGCCCTGGAGCGGCGGTGCTTCCTGGCCCGCAAGGCGGTCGAGCGGCGCACCACCGCATACCCCGTCTCGCTGTCCGGGCGCACCATCACCTACAAGGGCATGTTGACCACCGACCAGCTGCCGGCCTTCTTCCCGGACCTGCGGGACGAGCGCTTCGCGTCAGCGCTGGCCATCGTGCACTCCAGGTTCTCGACCAACACCTTCCCGTCCTGGCCGCTCGCCCACCCCTACCGGCTGGTCGCCCATAACGGGGAGATCAACACCGTCAGAGGCAACCGCAACTGGATGAACGCGCGGGAGAGCAACCTCCAGAGCGAGGTCTTCCCCGGCGACCTGGCCGACGTGCTGCCGATCTGCACCCCCGGTGCCAGCGACTCGGCCACCTTCGACGAGGTCCTCGAGCTGCTTCATCTCGGTGGTCGGTCCCTGCCCCACGCCGTGCTGATGATGGTGCCCGAGCCGTGGGAGAACAACACCGAGATGGACCCGGACCTGCGGGCCTTCTACGAGTTCCACTCCATGTTCATGGAGGCCTGGGACGGCCCGATGAACCTCGTCTTCACCGACGGCACCCAGGTCGGCGGGGTCCTGGACCGCAACGGCCTGCGCCCTCGCGCTACTGGGTGACCGACGACGGCCTGGTCGTGCTGAGCAGCGAGTCCGGGGTGCTGCCCATCCCTGAGGAGCGGGTGACCCGCAAGGGTCGCGTCGAGCCCGGCAGCATGCTGCTCGTCGACACCGCCTCCGGAGAGATCGTCGACGACCGCGCCCTGAAGGCCGAGCTGGCCTCGGCCAAGCCCTACGGCCGGTGGCTCGAGGACAACCTGGTCCGCGTCGCCGACCTGCCCGAGCGTGCCCACGTCCGCCACACGCACGCCTCGGTCACCCGCCGCCAGCAGATCTTCGGCTACACCGAGGAGGAGCTGCGGGTCATCGTGGCACCGATGGCACAAGCCGGCATCGAGCCACTGGGCGCGATGGGCTCGGACACCCCGATCGCCGCCTTGTCCGACCGGCCCCGGCTGCTCTTCGACTACTTCACCGAGGCCTTCGCCCAGGTCACCAACCCTCCTCTGGACGCCATCCGGGAAGAGATCGTCACCTCCTTGGGTGGTGCGACCGGGCCCGAGCTCAACCTGCTGGCCGAGTCACCCGAGCACTGCCGGCAGGTCGTCCTCGACTTCCCCGTCATCGACAACGACGAGCTGGCCCAGCTGCGCAACATCAACATCGACGGCCTCCACCCCGACTTCGCACCCGTCGTCGTGCGCGGCCTCTACCGCGTGGACGGGGGCGCCGAGGCGCTCGAGGAGCGGCTGGAGGAGATCTGTGCCCAGGTGTCGGAGGCCGTGGACCGCGGCTCCTTCTTCATCGTGCTCTCCGACCGGCACGCCGACCGCGAGCATGCCCCGATCCCGTCGCTGCTGCTCACCAGCGCCGTGCACCATCACCTGGTCCGCGAGCGCACCCGCACCCGGGTCGGCCTGCTGGTCGAGGCCGGCGACGTGCGTGAGGTCCACCACGTGTCCCTGCTCATCTCCTACGGGGCAGCGGCGGTCAACCCCTACCTCGCCATGGAGACGGTCGAGGACCTGTGCCGTTCCGGGCGGCAGCTCGACGGCCTGGACCCTGAGTTCGCCATCCGCAACCTGATCAAGGCGCTCGGCAAGGGCGTGCTCAAGGTCATGTCCAAGATGGGCATCTCGACCGTCTCGTCCTACCGCGGGGCGCAGACCTTCGAGGCGGTCGGGCTGTCCCGGGCGGTGGTGGACCGTTGGTTCACCGGCACCACGAGCCAGATCGACGGGGTGGGGCTGGACGTCATCGCCGAGGAGGTCCGCCAGCGTCACAGCGTGGCCTACCCCGTGTCGGGCATCACCCCCTACCACCGCGACCTGGAGACCGGAGGCGAGTACCAGTGGCGGCGGGAGGGACCCCCGCACCTGTTCAACCCCGAGACGGTCTTCCGCCTGCAGCACGCCACGCGCACCAAGCGCTACGACATCTTCCGGCAGTACACCGACCTGGTCGACCACCAGTCCGAGCAGCTCATGACGCTGCGCGGCCTGTTCCGCACGCACTCCGACCGCGAGCCGGTGCCGCTGGAGGAGGTCGAGCCGGTGAGCTCGATCGTGACCCGGTTCTCCACGGGGGCGATGAGCTACGGCTCCATCTCGCAGGAGGCCCACGAGACGCTGGCGATCGCGATGAACCAGCTGGGCGGCCGCTCCAACACCGGCGAGGGAGGCGAGGACGTCGACCGTCTGCTCGACCCGTCGCGTCGCTCGTCGATCAAGCAGGTGGCCTCCGGACGCTTCGGGGTCACCAGCGCCTACCTCGTGCACGCCGACGACATCCAGATCAAGGTGGCCCAGGGCGCCAAGCCCGGTGAGGGCGGCCAGCTGCCGCCCGGCAAGGTCTACCCGTGGGTGGCCCGGACCCGGCACTCCACTCCAGGGGTGGGGCTCATCTCCCCCCCGCCGCACCACGACATCTACTCCATCGAGGACCTCGCCCAGCTCATCCATGACCTGAAGAACGCCAACCCGCAGGCACGCGTCCACGTCAAGCTGGTCAGCCAGGTGGGGGTGGGCACGGTCGCGGCGGGTGTGTCCAAGGCGCACGCCGACGTCGTGCTGATCTCCGGACACGACGGCGGCACGGGGGCCAGCCCGCTCACCTCGCTGAAGCATGCCGGCACCCCCTGGGAGCTCGGTCTGTCCGAGACGCAGCAGACCCTGCTCGTCAACGGGCTGCGCGACCGCATCACGGTCCAGGTCGACGGCCAGCTCAAGACCGGCCGGGACGTGCTGGTCGCCGCCCTGCTGGGGGCCGAGGAGTTCGGCTTCGCCACCGCTCCCCTGGTGGTGTCGGGCTGCGTGATGATGCGGGTGTGTCACCTCGACACCTGCCCGGTGGGGGTCGCCACCCAGAACCCGGAGCTGCGCGCCCGCTACCAGGGCAAGGCGGAGTTCGTGGTGACCTTCTTCGAGTTCATCGCCGAGCAGGTCCGCGAGCTGATGGCCCAGCTCGGTTACCGCTCCCTCGACGAGCTGGTCGGCCGGGTCGACCTGCTCGACGTCGAGCGGGCCGTCCAGCACTGGAAGGCCTCCGGCCTCGACCTCGGTCCGGTGCTGCACCGGGTGGCCCTGCCCGAGGGCACCCCGCTGCGCCGCACCACTGTGCAGGACCACGGGCTGGACCGGGCACTGGACCACCAGCTCATCGCTGCTGCCCATCCGGCCCTCACCGAGCGCACCCCGGTCACGGGTGAGTTCACCATCCGCAACGTCAACCGCACGGTGGGCACGATGCTCGGGCACCAGGTGACCACGCACGGCGGCCCGGACGGACTCCCCGAGGGCACCATCGACTTCACCTTGCGCGGCTCGGCCGGGCAGTCCTTCGGGGCGTTCCTGCCGCGCGGTGTCACGTTACGGCTCGTGGGAGATGCCAACGACTACGTCGGCAAGGGCCTGTCCGGAGGCCGCATCGTCGTGCACCCGCCCGACGGTGCCCGCTACGACGCCGCCGAGCAGGTCATCGCGGGCAACGTGATCGGCTACGGCGCCACGTCGGGCCGCATCCACCTGCGCGGTCGGGTCGGCGAGCGGTTCTGCGTCCGCAACTCCGGCGCCACGGCGGTCGTCGAGGGGGTGGGTGACCACGGGTTGGAGTACATGACCGGCGGCACCGCCGTGGTCCTCGGCCGGACCGGGCGCAACCTGGGCGCCGGGATGTCCGGCGGCACGGCCTACGTGCTCGACCTCGTGCCCGAACGCGTCAACATCCTGTCGCGCACGTCCGGAGACCTCACCCTCGACCCGGTGGCGGAGGGCTCCGCCGACGCGGACACCCTGCGGGTGCTGGTGCAGGACCACCTGGACCTCACCGGATCCGCCGTCGCCGCCGCCCTGCTGGAGGCGTGGCCGGAGGCGCTGGCGCGGTTCACCAAGGTCACGCCACGGCAGTACGCCAACGTCCTGCGCATCCGTGCCGACGCCGAGCACCGGGGTGAGGACCCCGACGGCCCGCACGCCTGGCAGCTCATCCTGGAGGAGTCCCATGGCTGACCCCAAAGGCTTTCTGAAGTACCCCGAGCGCGAGCCCCAGCCGAGCCGGCCGGTGCCAGTGCGCATCATGGACTGGCACGAGGTGCACACGGCGCAGGACGACGCCGTGCTGCGCCGTCAGGCCGGCCGCTGCATGGACTGCGGCATCCCGTTCTGCCACCAGGGCTGCCCGCTGGGCAACCTCATCCCGGAGTGGAACGACCTGGCCCGTCGCGGCAACTTCCGCGAGGCCATCGAGCGGCTGCACGCGACCAACAACTTCCCGGAGTTCACCGGTCGCCTCTGCCCCGCTCCCTGCGAGACGTCGTGCGTGCTCGGCATCAGCCAGCCCGCCGTGACGATCAAACAGGTCGAGGTGTCGATCATCGACCGCGCCTTCGACAACGGCCTGGTGGTGCCCGAGGAGCCGGAGTGGCTCAGCGGCCGGACGGTGGCCATCGTCGGCTCCGGCCCGGCCGGTCTGGCCGTGGCCCAGCAGCTGAGCCGCGCCGGGCACACGGCCGTGGTGTTCGAGCGTGACGACGCGGTCGGTGGTCTGCTGCGCTACGGCATCCCGGAGTTCAAGATGGAGAAGGCGGTCCTGGACCGTCGCCTGGTGCAGCTGCGGGGCGAGGGCATCCGCTTCCACACCACCATCACCATCGGCGGGGACGGTCCGCGCGACCTCAGCCTGGACGAGCTGCGGGAGCGGTTCGACGCCGTGGTGCTGGCCACCGGGTCGACGACCCCTCGGCCGCTGGGGTGACCGGTGCGGAGGCCCTCGGGGTGCACCCGGCGATGGACTACCTGGTGCCGGCCAACCGCGAGGCCCTGGGCGGCCCGCGCGTCATCTCGGCCGAGGGCAAGGACGTGGTCATCATCGGCGGTGGCGACACGGGGGCTGACTGCTACGGCACCGCCATCCGACAGGGTGCCCGCAGCGTCACCCAGCTGGACATCCGGCCGCAGGCGCCGGAGGACCGGCCCGACCACCACCCGTGGCCGATGTACCCCCTGGTCCACCGGGTGGGCGAGTCGCACGAGGAGGGTGGCGAGCGCGTCTTCGGGGTCAACACCCTCGAGGTCCTCACCGACGACGAAGGAGCGGCGCGCGCCGTCCTGGTCGTCGACGGGGAGCGCCTCGACGGCCGGTTCGACGCGTATGCCGGCACCGAGCGGGAGGTGCCGGCGCAGCTGGTGCTGGTCGCCCTCGGGTTCACCGGCCCGGACGGACTCGTCGACGACGACACCGGGCTGCCCCGCACCGGCCGGGGCGCCCTGGTCAGGGACGACCGGTATGCCGTGCCGGACCGTCCGGGGGTCTTCGTGGCCGGTGACGCCGGCCGGGGGCAGTCGCTCATCGTGTGGGCGATCGCCGAGGGCCGCGCCTGCGCCGCCGCGGTGGACGAGTTCCTCACCGGCACGACGACCCTGCCGTTCCCGGTCCGCGCGAGCGACGTGCCGATCTCGGTCTGAGGCCCCACGCTGTGCCGGGCGGTCCACCTCCCTAGACTGCCCGGCATGGCTGACTTCGACGTCGTGCACCAGACCGGCACCTACCAGGTGCGCTCCTGCAGTGTGTCCGAGATGGACAACAACGCCTACCTCGTGACCTGCCGCAGCAGCGGGCGACAGGCTCTCGTGGACGCCGCCGACGACCCCGACACCCTGGACCGCCTGGTGGCAGCAGGCACCGGCGCCCTGGATCTCGTCGTCACCACCCACCAGCACTGGGACCACCACCGCGCCCTCGCGGCGACCTGCGAGCGGCACGCCGTCCGCACCGCAGCCGGTGCCGAGGACGCCGACAGCCTCCCGGTGGCCCCCGACGAGCGACTCACCCACGGCGACGTCCTGGCGGTGGGTGAGCTGCGCCTGGAGGTGCTGGCACTGCGTGGCCACACCCCCGGCTCCGTGGCGCTGGCACTGCGTGACCCCGACGCCCCCACCCTGCTCTTCACCGGTGACAGCCTCTTCCCCGGAGGACCGGGCAAGACCTGGTCTCCGGAGGACTTCACGCAGCTGATGGACGACCTTCAGAGCCGCGTCTTCGACGTGTTCCCCGACGACACCGTCGTGCTGCCCGGTCACGGGGCCGGCACCACGCTGGGCGACGAGCGGCCACACCTGGCGCAGTGGCGCGACCGCGGCTGGTGAGCGCCGCTCCCGCCTCGGCAGCACTGCGTCCCCCGGTCCACCCCGCCGTCCTCGTCCTCACGGCGGTCGTCTCCGTCCAGTTCGGCGGCGCGCTCGCGGCCACCCTGCTGCCCCTGGTCGGGGTCGTCGGCTCGGTCACCCTGCGGCTCGGGCTGGCCACCATCATGCTCGGGCTGCTGGTCAGGCCCCGTCTGCGCGGCCGGAGCCGGCGCGACTGGCTGGTGGTCTCGGCTTTCGCCGGAGCCCTGACCCTGATGAACCTGACGTTCTACGCCTCCCTGGTGCGCCTGCCCATCGGTGTGGCGGTCACGATCGAGTTCCTGGGGCCACTGACCCTGGCCGCGGTCCTGTCCCGGCGCGGCCGGGACGTCGCGTCCGTGGGTGCAGCCCTCATCGGCGTGGTGCTGATCTCGGAGGTGCTGTCCACCCCGTGGTCCGAGGTCGACCTGGTCGGCATCCTTCTGGCCGCCACGGCCGGGGCCTGCTGGGCCGCCTACATCCTGCTGAGCCGCAGCACGGGGGCCCGGTTCGAGGGTCTGGACGGCATCGCGATCTGCATGGCCATCGGCGCTCTCGCCCTCCTGCCGTTCGGGGTCTGGGGCCCCGGCGCCGACCTGCTCTCCGCGGAGGCCCTGATCCGTGGACTGGGCATCGCCCTGCTGTCGTCGGCGATCCCCTACTCACTGGAGCTGCTGGCCCTGCGCCACCTGACCGCGGGGGTCTTCGGGGTGCTGCTCAGCCTGGAGCCTGCCGCCGCCGCGCTGGCCGGCCTGCTGGTGCTGGGCCAGACGCTGGCACCGGTGCAGGTGCTGGGCATGGCCATGGTGGTCCTGGCGAGCATCCTCGTGCTCGGCCGGGCCCCTGAGCGCGAGCGGCCGGCCGACCTCGACGGCGAGGCCCCACCGCTGCCCTAGGGCGTGCCGTCAGCCGCCCGGGCGGTCGTCCTTGGCCGCGCCCTCCGCCGAGGGCCGACCGGCCGGCGGCTCCTGAGGGACGTGGGCGTGCTCGGCCGCGGGGCTGCCCGCGGCGTCCTTGAGGTCCAGGTCGTCGGGGTGCAGGCCACGCCTGGCGTCCCTACTGCTCTTGACCAGGCTGGCGACGGCGGTCACCCCGAGGATCACGACGATCATGACCAGGGACAGCCAGATGGGGACCTCGGGGACGCCCTCGAGGGGTTGGCCGCCGTTGACGAACGGCAGCGTGTTCTCGTGCAGCGCGTGCAGGATCAGCTTGACGCCGATCACCGAGAGGAGCACCGCCAGGCCGATCCCGAGGTAGACCAGCCGCTGCAGCAGCCCACCGATGAGGAAGTAGAGCTGCCGCAGCCCCATCAGGGCGAAGACGTTGGCCATCAGCACCAGGTAGGGCTCCCGGGTGAGGCCGAAGATGGCCGGGATCGAGTCCAAGGCGAACAGGAGGTCGGTCGTGCCCAGCGCCAGGATGACGATGAACATCGGCGTGAGCACCTTCTTGCCGCTCTCGACCGTGCGCAGCTTCACCCCGGCATCCCACGACTGGGTGACGGGGAAGTGCCTCTCCACCCACTTCAGGATCGCGTTCTCCTCGAACTCCTCGTCCTCGTGGCTGTGGGTCAGGTTCTCCCTCGCCAGCTTGACTGCGGTGTAGATGAGGAAGGCGCCGAAGATGTAGAAGACCCACGACCAGCGGTCGATGGCTGCCGCGCCGACGGCGATGAAGATCGCTCGCAGGATCAGCGCCATCACGATCCCGATCAGCAGGGCACGCTGCTGGTACTTCCGAGGCACCCCGAACTTGGCCATGATGATGATGAACACGAAGAGGTTGTCGATGCTCAGGGAGTACTCCGTGAGCCAGCCCGCGTAGAACTCACCCGCGTACTGCGCCCCCGCGACGGTCCACACGCCCAGGCCGAACAGCACGGCCAGCCCGATGTAGACGGACAGCGCCGTGCCGGTCTCCTTGTTGCTCGGGACGTGCGGCCGCCGGCCCAGCACCAGGATGTCGAAGACGAAGATGACGGACACCGCGGCGATGCTGGCGATCCAGACCCATTGCGGGACGTTCATACGGCGAGCCTTCCGGTCGTCGACACAGGACCGGCGGGGCGTCCCACCGTGCCAGGAGCTGCGGCCACGCCTCTTCGGGTGCGCCGACCGTGCCGGAGGAGTGACCGCGGAGTGGGGGACAGTCCCCGACACCGCCGACCATCATCGCACAGGCGAAGGCTTCAGTCCGTCGCCGCTCGCATCTGGCGGAGCTCCTTCTTCAGGTCCGAGATCTCGTCGCGCAGGCGGGCTGCGAGCTCGAAGTGCAGGTCGGTGGCCGCCTGGTGCATCTGGTCGGTGAGCTCCTGGATCAGCTCGGCCAGCTCACGGGCCGGCAGGTTGTCCCGGCGCCCACCGGCCGCGGTGACCGCATCGGCCACCACCGTGCCGGCTGAGGCACGGCGACCCCGAGACTGGGTGCGACCACTGCCCATGAGGCTTTGCGTGTCGGCGTCCTCACGCTCGAGCATGTCGGTGATGTCCGCGATCCGCTTGCGCAGCGGCGTGGGGTCGATGCCGTGCTCGGCGTTGTAGGCCAGCTGTTTCTCGCGACGGCGGTTGGTCTCGTCGATGGCCTGCTCCATCGACGGGGTGATGCGGTCGGCATACATGTGCACCTCGCCCGAGACGTTGCGGGCCGCACGGCCGATGGTCTGGATCAGCGAGCGGGCGGAGCGCAGGAAGCCTTCCTTGTCGGCGTCCAGGATGCTGACCAGGGACACCTCCGGCAGGTCGAGCCCCTCTCGCAGCAGGTTGATGCCGACGAGCACGTCGTACTCCCCCATCCTGAGCTCGCGGAGCAGCTCGACCCGGCGGAGGGTGTCGACCTCGGAGTGCAGGTAGCGCACCCGCACGCCCTTGTCGAGGAGGTAGTCGGTGAGGTCCTCGGCCATCTTCTTGGTCAGCGTGGTGACCAGGACCCGCTCGTGGCGGGCCGTGCGCAAGCCGATCTCGTGCAGCAGGTCGTCGATCTGGCCCTTGGTCGGTTTGAGCACCACCTGCGGGTCGACCAGCCCGGTCGGACGGATGATCTGCTCCACGACCCCGTCCGACTTCGCCAGCTCGTAGTCTCCGGGGGTCGCCGAGAGGTAGATCGTCTGCCCGATCCGCTCAAGGAACTCCTCCCACTTCAGGGGCCGGTTGTCCATCGCGCTGGGGAGCCGGAAGCCGTGCTCGACGAGGGTGCGCTTGCGAGACATGTCGCCCTCGTACATCGCCCCGATCTGGGGCACCGTCACGTGTGACTCGTCGATGACGAGCAGGAAGTCCTCGGGGAAGTAGTCGATCAGACAGTTGGGTGCGGTGCCCGGCCCGCGGCCGTCGATGTGCCGGGAGTAGTTCTCGATGCCCGAGCACGCGCCGACCTGCCGCATCATCTCGATGTCGTAGGTGGTGCGCATGCGCAGCCGTTGCGCCTCGAGCATCTTGCCCTCGCGCTCGAACTGCTCCAGCTGGGCGGCCAGCTCGGCCTCGATGCCGGAGATCGCGCGGTCCATCCGCTCCGGCCCGGCGACGTAGTGGGAAGCCGGGAAGACGTACATCTCCTGCTCCTCGCGCACGACCTCGCCGGTCAGGGGGTGCAAGGTGTAGAGCCGCTCGATCTCGTCACCGAAGAACTCGATGCGGATGGCCAGCTCCTCGTACTGCGGGATGATCTCGACGGTGTCACCACGCACCCGGAACGTTCCCCGGGTGAACGCCATGTCGTTGCGGCCGTACTGCATCTGCACGAACCGCCGGAGCAGCTCGTCCCGCTCGATCTCCTCGCCCACCCGCAGGCGAACCATCCGGTCGACATACTCCTGCGGGGTCCCCAGGCCGTAGATGCAGGAGACGGACGCCACCACGACGACATCGCGCCGGGTGAGCAGCGAGTTGGTCGCCGAGTGCCGAAGCCGCTCGACCTCGTCGTTGATCGAGGAGTCCTTCTCGATGTAGGTGTCCGTCTGCGGGACGTAGGCCTCGGGCTGGTAGTAGTCGTAGTAGGACACGAAGTATTCGACGGCGTTGTGGGGCAGCAGCTCACGGAACTCGTTGGCCAGCTGCGCTGCCAGGGTCTTGTTCGGGGCCATGACCAGGGTCGGGCGCTGCACCTGCTCGATCAGCCAGGCGGTCGTGGCCGACTTGCCCGTGCCGGTGGCCCCCAGCAGCACGACGTCCTCTTCCCCGGCGTCCACCCGGGACGCCAGCGCAGCGATAGCGGCCGGCTGGTCGCCGCTGGGAGAGAAGTCGGAGACGACGCGGATCGGGGCGACGGTGCGCTGGAGGTCGGTGGTGGGCCGCATGGATGCACGGTAGCCGTCTGGTCCGACAGACCCCTCTTTGAGCCGCGTCATGGCTGCTCAGGACTTCACGCAGCTTGTCCAGCCACGCCGGACTGTGCAACCGTAGAGAGAATTTTGGCCCCGGACGCAGGACGCGTCCCGACCACACCTTTGAGGAGAACTGTGACTGACACCGTCTCGTCACGCGAGCGACAGCGGGGCCTGGAGCCGCCCGGCAGCTCGCTGGCCCCCCGCGTCTTCTGGCCCGCGGCCGCGATCGTCGGCACCTTCGTGCTGGTCGCCGCCATCTTCCCGGAGACACTCAACACTATCGTCAGCGCCGCCGGCTCGTCGGTGATCGACGGCCTGGGCTGGTACTACGTGCTGCTGACCTTCGGCTTCGTCGTCTTCAGCATCTGGATCGCGGTCTCCCGCTTCGGCGACATCACCCTCGGCAAGGACGACGAGGCACCGGAGTTCGGGCTCACGTCCTGGTTCGCGATGCTGTTCAGCGCCGGGATGGGGATCGGACTGATGTTCTGGGGCGTCGCAGAGCCCCTGTTCCACTTCGCCAGCCCACCGCCCGGTGTCGAGGGGACCTCGGCCGAGGTGGCCAACGCCGCGATGGGACGCACCTTCCTGCACTGGGGGGTCCACGCCTGGGCGATCTACGTGGTCGTCGGCCTGGCCGTGGCGTATGCCGTGCACCGTCGCGGCCTGCCCGTCTCCATCCGCTGGGCGCTGGAGCCCCTCCTGGGCGACCGCGTCAAAGGATGGCTGGGAGACGTCATCGACGTCGTCGCCGTGGTCGGGACGCTGTTCGGTGTCGCCACGTCGCTGGGCTTCGGCGTCAGCCAGGTCGGCGCAGGGATGGAGTTCATGGGCCTGGTGAGCGAGAACTCCGCCGGCCTCCAGGTGCTGCTCATCGCGGCTATCACCGTCATCGCGACCGCGTCGGTCGCCTCCGGCATCGGAGCCGGCATCCGGTGGCTGTCCAACATCAACCTCGGCCTGGCCGGGCTCCTCCTGGTGACTGTGGTGCTGTTGGGCCCCACGCTGTTCCTCTTCCGTGAGTTCGTCCAGTCGATCGGCTACTACCTCCAGAACTTCCTGTCGATGAGCTTCTCCACGCTCCCCTACGAGGGCGAGCCCGGCGAGAGCTGGCTCGGCGGGTGGACCACCTACTACTGGGGGTGGTGGATGAGCTGGTCGCCCTTCGTCGGCATCTTCATCGCCCGCATCTCCCGCGGCCGCACCATCCGCGAGTTCATCACCGGCGTGCTCCTGGTGCCCACCCTGCTGACGATGGCGTGGTTCGTCGCCCTCGGCGGGACCGCCCTCTACCAGGAGGTCGTGGGCGACGGCGGCATCATCGGGGCCGACGGGTCGGTCTCGGCCGACACGGCCCTCTTCCAGATGCTCGACGGCCTGCCCGGCGGTGCCTTCCTGTCGGGCCTGGCGCTGGTGATGATCGTCATCTTCTTCGTCACGAGCTCGGACTCCGGCTCCTTCGTGGTGGACATGATCGCCAACGGGGGCAACCCCGACCCGCCCGTGTGGAGCCGCGTCTTCTGGGCGGTGCTGGAAGGCTCGATCGCCGCGGTGCTGATCTGGTCCGCCGCCGTGACCGGGAGCGAGACGGGGGGCCTGGCCGCCCTGCAGACGATGGCGATCCTGGTGGCCGCGCCGTTCACGATCGTGATGGTGCTGGCCTGCGTCGCCACGGTCCGGGCGCTTCGTGCCGAGCATCGCGAGATCACCCGGCTCGAACACGCTCTCCTCCGGCGCGAGATCGCGCTCGAGACGGCCGAGACGCTCAGCAACGGTCACGGCCACCTGTCCTCGCCGTCTGCTCCCACCGACGAGGAGGAGCGGGTCCCGGACTGACCCCCCACGCGCACCCCCCTCGACGGGCCCCCACCACGACGGTGGGGGCCCGTCGACCGTTCGGGGCCCTACGGGCCGTCCACGACACGGCCACCACTCCCCCGGCCACGCCAGGTCCCACCGGGTCCACCACAGGGCCCCTGGTCAACGCAAGGCCCCTGGTCAACGCAAGGCCCCCTGGGGCACGACAAGGGCCCCGCCCACCGGGAGGTGGACGGGGCCCTTGTTCGTCGTGCCCGGCCGGTCAGGCCCGGCAGGAGGCATGGTCAGTTGCCGGTGAGCTTCTCCCGCAGCGCAGCCAGCGCCTCGTCGGATGCCAGCGTGCCGCCGGCGTCCTCGGCAGGTGCGGTGTCGACCGAGGAGTAGGACGACGACGAGGAAGCGGACGACGACGAGGAGGAGGACGCCGCCGGAGCCTCGACCTCGGCCGCAGCCTCAGCCTCAGCCGCAGCCTCGACCTGGGCGCGGTGGGCCTCCCAGCGAGCGTGGGCGTCGGCGTACTCCTTCTCCCACTTCTCGCGCTGGGTCTCGTAGCCCTCGAGCCACTCGTTGGTCTCCGGGTCGAAGCCCTCGGGGTACTTGTAGTTGCCCTGGTCGTCGTACTCCGCGGCCATGCCGTAGAGCGTCGGGTCGAACTCGGCCGCCACGGCGTCGTTGGACTGCTTCAACGACAGCGAGATGCGGCGACGCTCGAGGTCGATGTCGATGACCTTGACGAAGATGTCGGCGCCGACCTGGACGACCTGCTCCGGCAGCTCCACGTGGCGCTCGGCCAGCTCGGAGATGTGCACCAGGCCCTCGATGCCGTCCTCGACCCGGACGAACGCACCGAAGGGCACCAGCTTGGTGACCTTGCCGGGCACGACCTGGCCGATCGCGTGGGTGCGGGCGAAGTGCTGCCAGGGGTCCTCCTGGGTGGCCTTCAGCGACAGCGAGACGCGCTCGCGGTCCATGTCGACGTCGAGGACCTCGACGGTCACCTCGTCGCCGACCTCGACGACCTCACCGGGGTGGTCGATGTGCTTCCACGACAGCTCGCTGACGTGGACCAGACCGTCCACGCCGCCCCCGAGGTCGACGAAGGCACCGAAGTTGACGATGCTGCTGACGACACCGGAGCGGACCTGACCCTTCTGCAGCTCCTTGAGGAAGGTCGTGCGGACCTCCGACTGGGTCTGCTCGAGCCAGGCGCGGCGCGAGAGCACCACGTTGTTGCGGTTCTTGTCGAGCTCGATGATCTTGGCCTCGATCTGCTTGCCGACGTAGGGCTGCAGGTCGCGGACGCGCCGCATCTCGACAAGGGAGGCCGGCAGGAAGCCGCGCAGACCGATGTCGAGGATGAGGCCGCCCTTGACGACCTCGATGACGGTGCCGGTGACGACGCCGTCCTCCTCCTTGATCTGCTCGATCGAGCCCCAGGCGCGCTCATACTGGGCGCGCTTCTTGGACAGGATGAGGCGGCCTTCCTTGTCCTCCTTCTGGAGGACCAGGGCTTCGACCTCGTCGCCGACGCTGACGACCTCCGAGGGGTCCACGTCGTGCTTGATGGCGAGCTCACGCGAGGGGATGACGCCCTCGGTCTTGTAGCCGATGTCGAGCAGGACCTCGTCCCGGTCGACCTTGACGATGACACCCTGGACGATGTCTCCGTCGTTGAAGTTCTTGATCGTGGCGTCGATCGCCGCGAGCAGCTCCTCCATCGATCCGATGTCGTTGACAGCGATCTGGGAGGGGGCCGTGGTGGCCGTGGTGGCAGTCATGTAGTAGGGGCTCCGATTGTGGACAGTCGTTGTGGGACGGCTCCGCGACCTGCAGGTATGCCGGAGCACACGCCGCACATCGGCCGGCCGTCCGAATGGACAGGTTGTTCTCGCGCAGGCGTGAGCGCACGCCTGACGCGTGCCCACCCTAACGGGGCGTGAAGCAGACGGTCAATCTGCCGGTCATGGCTCTGACAGGGAGTCGCAGCTTGGTCACATTTTGGTGACAATCGAGTGGTCATGCCCCGCGCGTGCGTAGATTGAAGGCCCGTGCGGGGCCGCCGGCCCCACCAGCTCGATGAGAGGGACGATATGCGTAGGACGACGCACCTGAAGGCGGTCGCGGCACTGTCCGCGGTTGCACTGCTCGCTGCCTGTGGTGGTGGCGACGACGAGGCCGCCGACGAGACCACCTCCGCGGCGGAGAGCGAGGACATGGGCGAGGAGACCGCCGACGACATGGCCGGAGAGACGTCGGAGGCCCCCGCCGCCGGTGGCGACGGCAACACCGGCGACACCTTCACCTTCGGCTACATCCTCCCCGAGACTGGCCAGCTCGCCTTCCTCGGCCCGCCCCAGATCAGCGCCCTCGGCCTGGCGATCGAAGACCTCAACGCCGCGGGGGGCGTGCTCGGCACCGAGGTTCCTGCGGCCATCGCGGGAGACGAGGCCGGTCAGGACACCGTGGCCCAGGCGTCGGCCGACCGCATTCTCTCCCAAGACGTCAGCGCCATCGTGGGGGCTGCCGCCTCCGGCATGTCGCTCGCGGTCATCGACCGCGTCACCGGCGCGGGCGTCATGCAGTGCTCGGGCTCCAACACGGCCCCCACCTTCACCGACTACGAGGACGACGGTCTCTACATCCGCACCGCGCCCTCCGACGCCCTGCAGGGGCCGGTTCTGGCCAACACCATCGTCAACGACGGCTGGACCAACGTGGCCATCATCGCGCGCGCCGACGACTACGGTCGCGGGCTGGCCGACGCCACCGCGGAGAACCTGGAGAACGCCGGCGCGACCGTGGCGCTCAACGAGACCTACGACCCCAACGCCACGGAGTTCAACGCGGCCGTCGAGTCCGTCGTCTCCGCCGAGCCCGATGCGGTCGTCGTCATCGCCTTCGAGGAGGGCGCGCAGATCCTGCAGGGCCTCTTCGAGGCAGGGCTGACCCCGGACCAGGTGGGTGTCTACGGCGCCGACGGTCTGCGTTCGGCCGACCTGGGCAGCATCGTCAACGAGTCCGACCCCACGATCATCGCGGGCATGAAGGGCACCGCCCCGGCGTCGGCCGACAACCCCGACTTCCTGGACCGGCTCGCCGAGTTCGACCCCGAGCTCGGGGACAACGTGCAGTTCGCGCCGCAGGTCTACGACTGTGCCGTCACCATGGCACTGGCTGCCGAGGCCGCCGGCTCGGTCAACGCGCAGGACTTCAAGGCCGAGGTCAACAACGTCACCCAGGACGGGACCGAGTGCACTACCTTCGAGGAGTGCCGCGACCTGCTCGCCGACGGTGAGGACATCGACTACAACGGCGTCAGCGGACCGCTGGACTTCACCGATGCCGGCGAGCCCGGCCGGGCGACGATCGAGGTCTACGAGTTCGACGACGAGGGCGCGCTGCAGAGCGTCGAGACCGTGGAGTCCAACCCCTCCGAGTGATCTCACCCCCGCACCGCTGATGCGGCCCGGCCCCCGAGGGGGTCGGGCCGCTTCGCGTGGGGGTCCCCGAGGTGGGTCGGGGACCCTTCGCGTTGGTGAGGTCAGATGTCGGTCCGGGCCAGCGTGCCGAGGTAGAGCTCGATCACCTTCGGGTCCCGGGCGAGCTCCGCACCGGTGCCGGTGTAGGCGTCCTTGCCCTGGTCGAGGACGTAGGCCCGGTCGGAGATGTCGAGGCACTGCCGGGCGTTCTGTTCGACCATGAGGATCGAGACCCCCGCCTTGTTGATGCGTGACACGGACTCGAAGACGGTGTCCTGCATCAGCGGCGACAGGCCGGCCGAGGGTTCGTCGAGGAAGAGCACGTCCGGGTCGGTCATCAGCGCTCGCCCCATCGCCACGACCTGGCGCTCACCTCCGGACAACGAGCCGGCGCGCTGGGTCCTGCGGTCTCCCAGCAGCGGGAAGAGGTCGCTCACCTCGGCGAAACGGACGTCGTACTCCTTGGGCCGCAGGTACATCCCCATCTGAAGGTTCTCGGCCACCGTCAGCGAGGGGAAGATGTTGTTGTTCTGCGGCACATAGCCCAGACCCGCGGCGACGAGCTTGTTGGCCGGGCGGGACGTGATGTCCTCGCCGCGGAGCGTGACCGTGCCCGAGCGCACCGGCACGAGCCCGAACATCGCCTTGATCAGGGTCGACTTGCCGGCGCCGTTGGGCCCGATGATGCCGACCAGCTCGCGGGGCATGACATGCACGTTGCAGCCGTTGAGGATGTCCACCTCGGGGAGGTAGCCGGCGACCAGGTCGTCGGTCCACAGCACGGGCTGGTCTGTCGTCACGGCGGGTCCTCCGGGGCAGGTGGGTCGTGCTCCTCGACCGGCTGGTGGCGCAGGGAGCGGCGGGTGCCGAGATACGCGTCGATCACGGCGCCGTCGGTGCGGATGTCGGCGGGGCGGCCCTCGGCGATGACCTTGCCCTCGGCGAAGCAGACGATCCAGTCGCTGATGGACATGATGACGTCCATGTCGTGCTCCACCAGCACGATCGTCATCCCCTCGTCGCGCAGCGCCTCGATGTGCCCTAGCAGCGACTGGGTCAAGGCGGGGTTCACCCCGGCCATCGGCTCGTCGAGCATGATCATCGAGGGCTGCACCATGAGGGCCCTCGCCATCTCGAGCAGCTTGCGCTGGCCCCCGGACATGGTCCCGGCGTACTCGTCGCGCATGTGCGCCAGCCGGAAGCGCTCGAGCAGCTCGTCGGCCCGCTCCTGGATCTGCCGCTCCTGCGTGCGCCACACCATCCGCAAAGGTGAGATGAAGAGCCGCTCCCCACGCTGGCCCGTCGCCCCGAGCATCACGTTCTCCAGGGTCGTCAAACGCATCAGCGCCTTGGTCAGCTGGAAGGTGCGCACCATCCCCAGCCGCGCGATGCGGTAGGCCGAGGTGCCGGTGATGTCGGTGCCGTCGAACGACCAGGTGCCGCTGTTGGGCTGGTCGAAGCCGGTGACCAGGTTGAAGAACGTGGACTTGCCCGCACCGTTGGGCCCGATGAGGGCGGTGATCGTGCCACGCTGCACCTCCAGGTGCTCCACCTCGACGGCGCGGACGCCACCGAACTGCCTGCTGACGTCGTCGGCCACCAGGATGGGGTCAGGCTTGGGCACGCCGGGGACCGCGGCCACGCCCTGCAGTGCCTCCGCGGCCCGCAGCGCTCCCACCGACGGCCCGGCGCTGTCGTGCTCGTGCTCCGCGTCGAGCAGCTGCTCGCGCTCGTGGACCACGTCGTCGGACGAGGTCGCGTGCTCACCGGACATCGAGACGCAGCTCCTTCTGGTTGCCGATCAGCCCGGCCGGCCGGAAGATCATCAGCAGCATCAGCCCGAGGCCGACGGCGGCGAAGCGCACCGCCCCGATGTCGCTGGGGGCCAACATGCTCTCGGAGATCAGCCCGGCTCCGATGGCCTGGCGTAGGAACGAGTCGAGGAAGGTCAGCAGGAACCAGAACACCACCGAGCCCAGGATCGGGCCCATCACCCGACTGGCCCCTCCCAGGATCATGATGGTCCAGAGGTAGAACGTGATGATCGGCATGAAGCTGTCGGGGTTGAGCGACTGGCTGCTGATGGCCAGCAGCGAGCCCGCCAGAGCACCGAAGACACCACCGATGACCAGCGCCTGGATCTTGTAGGCGAAGACGTTCTTGCCGAGGCTGCGGGCCGCGAGCTCGTCCTCACGGACCGAGCGCAGCACGCGTCCCCAGGGGCTGTGGATGAGCAGGCCCACGATGGCCGCCGCGGCGAACGTCGTGGCCCAGGCCACGGTCATCAGCCACAGGCTCCGGGTGCTGAAGTCGAGTGGCCCGAGGTCGAGAGCCGTGGTGAAGGGGTTGAGCTCGTAGAAGCCGTCGGCGAACTGTTTGAGCCCGAACACGCCGCCGGTGAGCGGCTCGGCCCAGTCGGACCGGTAGAGATATCGCAGGACCTCGGCCGAGGCGATGGTCGCGATGGCCAGGTAGTCGCCCCGCAGGCGCAGCGTCGGAAAGCCCAGGATCAACGCCAGCACCACCGCGCAGGCCATACCGACCAGCACGCCCACACCTAGCGGGAGCCCGAAGGAGATCACCGAGACGGCCGTGCCGTAGGCGCCGACGAGCATGAACCCCACCTGACCGAAGTTGAGCAGGCCGGTGTAGCCGAAGTGCAGGTTGAGGCCCACCGCCGCCAGGGCGTAGATGGCCGCCTCGGGGCCGAGTGCCCCCCGCAGCGCGTTGGTGAGGATCGCCATGAAGTCCATCGTCCGCCTCCTCAGCCGACTCGCTCACGGCGCCCCAGGATGCCCTGTGGCCGCACGAGAAGGACGATGATCATGGCCAGCAGCGCCCACATGTACTGCAAGGACGCCGGGAACCACAGGGTCGACATCTGCGAGACGATGCCGATGACGAGCGAGCCGAGCATGGCGCCGTAGGCGTTGCCGAGCCCGCCCAGGATGACGCCGGCGAACATCAGCAGCAGGAGGGTGAACCCCATGTCCGGATACACCGCCTGGGTCAGCCCGAAGAACACCCCGCCGAGCCCGGCCAGCGCTCCGCCCAGCACCCACACCACGAGGATCACTCGCTCGACGTCGATGCCCGAGGCTTTGGCCAGGTCGCTGTTGTCGTTGACGGCACGCATCGCCTTGCCGATCTGGGTGCGCTGCAGCATGAACGCCACGGCGAACATGATGGCGAACGACAGCAGGGTGATGACCAGGTCGCGGGGGGTGATCCGGAAGAGGCCGAGGTCCCACGCCGACTGCAGGGAGTACTCGTCGTACTGCCGACGACGGGAGCCGAAGACGATCAGGACGACGTGCCGCAGGAGCAGGGACAGCCCGATCGCCACGATGAACATCTGGATCAGGCCGGTGCCCCGGTGCCGTAGCGGTCTCCAGAGCACGATCTCGAAGCCGCCGGACACCGCGGCCGCCACCACCATGGCCAACACCGCCGCCAGCACCAGGGGCAGGTTGCCCGGGTCGGTGGACAGGAAGAACGCCGCGACGGCACCGATGGTGACGTACTCGCCGTGGGCGAAGTTGATGAGCTTGGTGGTGCCGAACACCAGCGACAGGCCCACCGCGGTGATCGCGATGATCGCCCCGAACTTGATGCCCTCGACGAGCAGCTGCATCGCTCGTCCCCAGTCGAACGACGGGCCGCCGGCAGATGTCCCGTCGTCCGGCTCGCCCTCTCCGAGCTGGAAGATCACCCCTTGGTTGGCGCCGGGACGCACCACCACCCCCTCGAGAACGTCGCCGCCCACCACACGCGGGCTGATGCCCTCGGGTAGTCCGCTGGTGTCCAGGGTGACCGTGTAGGTGCCGGGGGCCGGGACGGGGACCGCCCAGCGGCCGTCGTCGTCGGTCGTCGCCGAGCCGACGTCGGTGCCGTCCTGGCTCACGGTGATCGTGACGCCCGGGACCGGCTCCCGTTCGGGGCCGCGCAGCGTGCCCTGGACACCCTGCTCGCGGTCCTGCAGGACGACCGCGGCAGGCCCTGCGCCGGACGTGCCCGCGGCGTGCACCTGGCCTGCTGCGGCCGAGGCCGGGGCGAGGAACACGCCGACGAGCAGGGCAGTGAGCACTGCCAACAGGCGCGGGGTCACGGGAATCTCCTTCGATGTCGCTGCGGGGAGTAAACCACAGGTCGAAGGGCCCGCCTAGCAATGGACCGAGCGGCGGGGGAGCTCAGTGAGCGGCGTCGTGCCAGGTGCGCCCGGCCCCCACACTGATGTCGAGCGGGACGGACAGGTCGGCTGCCGACCCCATCTGGGTCCGGACGATCGTCTCGACCGCGTCGCGCTCACCGGTGGCCACCTCGAGCACGAGCTCGTCGTGCACCTGGAGCAGCATCCTGGAGCGGGCACCGGAGGCGCGCAGCGCCTCGTCGACCCGGAGCATCGCGACCTTGATGATGTCGGCCGCGGAGCCCTGGATCGGTGCGTTGAGCGCCATCCGCTCGGCCATCTCGCGACGCTGCCGGTTGTCCGAGGTCAGGTCGGGCAGGTAGCGACGCCGTCCCATCAGCGTCTCGGTGAAGCCGGTGCTGCGCGCCTCGGCGACGATGTCGCTCAGGTAGTCGCGCACTCCCCCGAACCGTTGGAAGTACATGTCCATCAGCCCGCGCGCCTCCTCGGTCGACACCCCCAGCTGCTTGGACAGCCCGAAGGCCGACAAGCCGTAGGCGAGCCCGTAGCTCATGGCCTTGACCTTGGATCGCATCGCCGCGCTCACGTCGTCGGGCTCGACACCGAAGACCCGCGACCCGACGAACCGGTGCAGGTCCTCCCCGCTGCGGAACGCCTCGATCAGCGCCTCGTCACCCGACAGGTGGGCCATGATGCGCATCTCGATCTGGCTGTAGTCGGCCGACAGCAGGGACTCGTAGCCGTCGCCGACGACGAACACGGTGCGGATGCGGCGGCCCTCGTCCGTGCGGATCGGGATGTTCTGCAGGTTGGGGTCGGTGGAGCTGAGCCGCCCGGTCGCGGCGATGGTCTGCTGGTAGGTCGTGTGGATGCGTCCGTCGTCGGCCACGGACTTCAGCAGCCCTTCGGCCGTGACGCGCAGCCGGGTGGCGTCTCGATGGCGCAGCAAGGCCTCCAGGAACGGGTGCTCGGTCTGGGTGTAGAGGGTGGCCAGGGCGTCGGCGTCGGTGGTGTAGCCGGTCTTGGTGCGTCGGGTCTTGGGCAGCCCGAGCCGTTCGAAGAGCACCACCTGGAGCTGCTTGGGCGACCCGAGGTTGACGGTCTCGTCGTCGATGGCCGCCCACGCATCGTCCTGCGCTGTGCTCATGGCCGCCGCGAACGAGGCCTCGAGCTCGGCCAGGGAGGGCAGGTCGACAGCGATGCCGGCCTGCTCCATCCGGGCCAGCACCTCCACCAGCGGCAGCTCGAGGTCGGCGAGCAGGGAGGTGCCCTCGACCTCGCCCAGCGCCTCGTCGAGCGAGACGGACAGGTCATGGACCGCACGGGCCTGCACCATCGCCGACCGCGCCGCACCGTCCCCGTCCCCCCCGAGGTCGAGCGTCAGCTGCCCCTGGTCGGCATCGTCGTCGAGCCGCAGCTCACGGTGCAGGTAACGCAGGACGAGATCGGCGAGGTCGTAGGAGCGCTGGTCGGGGCGCACCAGGTAGGCGGCCAGCGCGGTGTCGTGCACCGCCCCGTGCACCGGCAGCCCTCGCGCCGCTAGCGCGTGCACCATGGGCTTGCCGTCGTGGCACGCCTTGGGGTGGGCGGGGTCGGCGAGCCACACGGCCAGCGCCTGCTCGTCGGCCGGCACCAGCGAGGTGAGGTCGAGGTAGGCCGCTTGCTCCCCCGTGGCCAGGGCCAGCCCGGAGGCGTCGCCGCGACCCTGGGACCAGGAGCCGATCATGGCCAGACCGATACGCACCCCCGGGGGTGCGTGCTCGCGCAGCCACCCGTCGACCTCACCCTCGGCCAGCGGTGCGCCCTCGACCTCGATGCCCTCCTCGGCCTCGGTCTCGGCGTCCACCGCCTCCAGGGTCGCGAACAGCCGGTCGCGCAGGACCCGGAACTCCAGCCCGTCGAAGACGCGGTGGACCTCCTCCCGGTCCCAGGTGTGCCGTTCCAGCTGGGCCGGCGTCAGCGGCAGCTCGAGATCGCCGACCAGCTGGTTGAGCTTGCGGTTGCGCAGCACGTCGGAGAGGTGGTCACGGAGGGCCTGGCCGGCCTTGCCGGTGAGCTGGTCGGCGTGGTCGACGATCCCGTGGAGGTCACCGTGTGCGGCGAGCCACTTCGCGGCAGTCTTGGGACCGACCCCGGGCACGCCGGGCAGGTTGTCGGAGGACTCCCCCACCATGGCGGCCAGGTCGCTGTACCTCTCCGGCAGGACGCCGTACTTCTCGTGGACGGCCGCGGGGGTGAGCCGCGCCAGGTCGGACACCCCCTTGCGCGGGTAGAGCAGGGTCGTGCCGTCGTCGACCAGCTGGATCGCGTCTCGGTCGCCCGAGCAGATGAGGACCTCCATCCCCTCGGCTCGGGCCTGCGTCGTGAGGGTGGCGATGATGTCGTCGGCCTCGTAGCCGTCCATCTCCAGGTGGGCGATGCGGAGCGCGTCGAGCACCTCGCGGATCAGGGACAGCTGGCCGGCGAACTCCGAGGGGGTGCTCGCCCGGCCGGCCTTGTACTCGGCGTACTCCTGGGTGCGGAACGTGGTGCGCGACTTGTCGAAGGCGACAGCGAGATGGGTCGGCGCCTCGTCGCGCAGCACGTTGATCAGCATCGAGGTGAAGCCGTAGACCGCGTTGGTGGTCTGGCCCGTCGTGGTCGAGAAGTTCTCCACGGGCAGGGCGAAGAAGGCCCGGTAGGCCAGCGAGTGTCCGTCCAGCAGCAGCAGTCGAGTCACGCATGGCAGCCTATGCGCCATGACCGACAGCACCCCAGCCGCGTCCACGTCCGAGCAGCTCGCCGCGATGAGCTCGGGCACCCTCGTCGAGCGGATGGGCATCGAGGTGACGTCCGCGACCTCGGAGCGCACGACCGGCTCGATGCCCGTCGCCGGCAACACCCAGCCCTACGGGCTGCTGCACGGTGGGGCCAGTGTGGTGCTGGCCGAGACCCTGGGGTCCATCGCCGCCGCGCTGCACGCCGGCCCCGACCGAGCGGCCGTGGGCGTGGACATCAACGCGACTCACCACCGCGCCGCTCGTGCGGGCCTCGTCCACGGCGTCGCCACTCCGATCAGCCTGGGCCGCTCGCTGGCCTGCTACGAGATCGTCATCACCGACGACGACGGCCGGCGGGTGTGCACCTCCCGGCTGACCTGCATGCTCAGGGAGCGGCCCCCCGGCAGCGGGGTCGCCTAGCCCGGCACCTACGCTCACCTCCGTGGAGACCGCATTCCCCGGGCTGGGGACCGCCATCAACGTCGTCGCTGTCGTCGTCGGCGCCCTCGCGGGGATGGCGCTGGGGCACCGGCTGAGCGAGCAGGTCCGCTCGGTGGTCACCGACGCCCTCGGCCTGGTGACCCTGCTGGTGGCCGCGCTGTCCGCCTACGAGGTCACCTCGCCGGCGCTGGCCGAGACGGTGGGCACGGGGGTGCCGGTGCTGGTGGTGCTCGGCAGCCTGCTCATCGGGGGCATCGTCGGGGCGCTGCTGCGGATCGAGCACCGGCTGGCCTCCCTGGCCGGAGTGATCCAGTCGTATGCCGCCCGGTCCGCCTCGAGCCCGGCTGCGGCGGGCACGGCTGTCCCCGAGCATCCGAGCGGCAGCTCGGCCCGGGAACGCTTCATCGAAGGGTGGCTCACCACCTCGCTGCTCTTCTGCGTCGGTCCGCTGACCGTGCTCGGATCGCTCAACGACGGGCTCGGCCGGGGCATCGACCAGCTCGTCCTGAAGTCCACCCTCGACCTCTTCGCCGCCATGGCCTTCGCCGCGTCGTTCGGCATCGGGGTGCTCTTCTCGGCCGTGTCGGTGGCTGTGGTGCAAGGGGGTCTGACCCTGGTCGGGGTCGCCCTGGGGACGGTCGTCCCGGAGGCGCACATCGCCGCGCTCACCTCGGTCGGCGGCCTGCTCCTGGTCGGGATCGCCCTGCGCCTGCTGCGGGTCCGTGACGTGCCGGTCGGTGACCTGCTGCCCGCGCTGGTCGTCGCGCCGGTGCTGGTGAGTGTCGTCGCCCTGGTGACCTGAGCGACCTGCTCCCCTGGCCGCCGCCAGGTCGTCCTACTTCGGCCGCCGCCGGCTCGTCCTACTTCTTGGCCGGCATACCGGCGATCACGGCGTCGGCGACCTCTCGCATCGACAGGCGGCGGTCCATCGCCGCCTTCTGGATCCACCGGAAGGCGTCGGCCTCGCTGAGCTTGAGCTGCTGCATCAGCAGGCCCTTCGCGCGGTCGAGCCGCTTGCGGGTCTCGAATCGCTCACCGAGGTCGGCGACCTCCGACTCCAGCGCCTTGCGCTCCTGCCACCGGGCGCGGGCGATGTCGAGGGCTGGCAGCACGTCGTGGGCAGCGAACGGCTTGACGACGTAGGACATGACCCCGGCGTCACGGGCACGCTCCACCAGCGTGCGGTCGCTGAACGCCGTCAGCATCACCACGGGTGCGATGCCCTCACGCCCGAGCACCTCGGCTGCGCTGATGCCGTCCATGCCGGGCATCTTGATGTCCATCACGACCACGTCGGGACCGTGCTCACGAGCCAGCGCAATGGCCTGCTCGCCGTCGGAGGCCTGGCCGACGACCTCGTGGCCCGCCTCAGCGAGCATCTCCGCGAGGTCCAGACGGATCAGGGCCTCGTCCTCGGCGACGACGACGCGCAGGCCCGGGGCGGGCTGCTCTGCGCCAGGCACCTGCTCAGCGGGGTCGTCCTGCGCCGGGGCGCCGGGCTGCTCAGCGGGCTCGGGCAGGCCCGTGGCGTCCACGTGCTCGTCAGCGGCCTTCGCCGTGTCCGCACCCTCGTTGGTGTCGGGAGTCTTGCTCACGTGTCGCACCTACCTGTCGGCCGATCTCTGGGGGCTGAAGTGCCGGGAGCGGGACTCGAACCCGCACGCCCTGACGGGCAGAGCATTTTGAGTGCTCCGTGTCTGCCGTTCCACCACCCCGGCCGGGGACCGGCACAGCATATCTGCTGGGCCTAGTGCCCCGCTCGCAGGTGCGCGTAGGCGTCCGCCCGGCCGTGGACGGCGTCACCGACCCGGTGCAGCCGCAGCGCGTTGGTGCTGCCGGGCACCCCGGGAGGCGAGCCGGCGACGATGACGATGAGGTCACCCTCCTTGCAGCGTCCCTCCCGCAGCACCGCCTCGTCGACCTGCATCACCATCTCGTCGGTGTGCTCGACGTAGGGGGTCAGGAACGTCTCGACACCCCAGGTCAGCGCCAGCTGCGACCGGGTCGACGCCTCGGGGGTGAAGGCGAGCATCGGCACCTTGGTGCGCAGACGCGCCATCCGTCGTGCGGAGTCGCCGGTCTTGGTGAAGGTGACCATGTACTTCACGTCGAGCAGCTCGGAGATCTCGGCCGCCGCCCTGGTGACCGCACCGCCAGGGGTGCGGGGCCTCGTGCCGAGGGGGGTGATCCGCTCCAGCCCGTCCTCCTCGGTGGCCTCGATGATGATGGCCATCGTCTCCACCGCCTTGATGGGCCAGTCGCCGACGCTCGTCTCGCCGCTGAGCATGATCGCGTCGGCACCGTCCAGCACGGCGTTGGCGCAGTCGCTGGCCTCGGCTCTGGTCGGGCGCGGGCTGGTGATCATCGACTCGAGCACCTGGGTGGCCACGATCACCGGCTTGGCGTTGCGACGGGCGATCTCGACGGCCCTCTTCTGCACCAGCGGCACCTGTTCCAGGGGCAGCTCGACACCCAGGTCGCCGCGGGCCACCATGATGCCGTCGAAGGCGTCGACGATCTCCTTGAGGTTGGCGACCGCCTGCGGCTTCTCGATCTTGGCGATGACCGGCAGGCGGACCCCCTCCTCGTCCATGATCCGGTGCACGTCCTCGATGTCCTTGGCCGAGCGGACGAACGACAGGGCGATCACGTCGACCCGGGTCCGCAACGCCCAGCGCAGGTCCTCGGCATCCTTCTCGCTGAGCGCCGGCACACTCACCGCGGTGCCCGGCAGGTTGATGCCCTTGTTGTTGGAGACCTCGCCGCCGATGACGACCTCGGTGCGCACGTCGGTCTCGGTCACCTCGACCGCCCGCAGGTGCACCTTGCCGTCGTCGATCAGCAGGTCGTCCCCCACGCTGACGTCACCGGGCAGGCCCCGGTAGGTGGTGCCGACCTCGGTGTGGTCGCCCCGCACGTCACGGGTGGTGATGACGAAGGTGTCGCCGGTGGTGAGGACGACCGGCCCGGACGCGAAGGTGCCGGTGCGGATCTTGGGGCCCTGCAGGTCGGCCAGCACCGCCACGGCATGTTCACACTCGTCGCCGGCCCGGCGGACCAGGTGGTAGCGGCGCTCGTGGTCCGCGTGCCCCCCGTGGGAGAGGTTGAGCCGGGCCACATCCATCCCGGCGTGGACGAGGTCACGGACCTGCTCGTAGGTGTCGACCGCGGGGCCGAGGGTGCAGACGATCTTGGCACGACGCATGGGCACCACCTTATGCCGGATCAGGCGCCGGGTGTTAGCGCTTTCTCAGGGTCCGACGGCGCAGCGTCGGGGTCCCCCGGGCCTGGTCCGCGCACGGGGTAGTCGGCCTTGGCGCCGCGCCAGACGTAGAGGGCCACACCGGCCAGGAAGACCAGCAGGGACACCCAGACGTTCACACGCTGGCCCAGGATGATCTCGGCAGGGTCGGTGCGCATGAGCTCGATGACCAGGCGTCCTGCGGTGTAGCCGATGAGGTACAGCGCCAGCACCTGACCTCGGGCGAACCGGACCCGCCGGTCCAGGACCAGGATCACCAGGGCCAGGAGGAGGCACCAGAGCGACTCGTAGAGGAAGGTCGGCTGGAAGGTGCCCAGCACGACGGCCTCCCCGGCGGCGTCCCGGACGGCCTCCCCCGCCCCGGCGTCCCACTCGTGGATGGTCAGGGCCCACGGAGCGTCGGACGCGCCGCCGTAGAGCTCGTTGTTGAACCAGTTGCCCCACCGCCCCATCGCCTGGGCGACCAGGAGCCCGGGCATCAGCGCGTCGGCGAGGTCCAGGAACGAGTGACCGTGCCGACGGCACGCGATCCACACGCCGACAGCCCCCAGCGCCACTGCCCCCCAGATGCCGAGCCCGCCCTCCCAGATGCGGAACGCGTCGAGGGGCCGGCCGTCCTCCCCGAAGTAGGGTCGGGGGCTGGAGATCACGTGGTAGATGCGGCCTCCGACGATGCCGAAACCGATCGCCCACGGCGCGACGTCGTAGATCTCCTCCCCGGTGCCGCCCCGGGCCTTGAGCCGGTGCGAGGTGATCCAGATCGCGGCGACGATGCCGGCCAGGATGCACAGGGCGTAGGCCCGGACCGGGAGCGGGCCCAGCCACCAGACCGCCTGCTCGGGACTGGGCAACGCCGTGGGCAGCATGACCGCTTGGAGTGCGTTCACTCGTGCGCCGCCAGGACGTCCTGCAAGGCGGACGGGTCGTTCTGGAGCAGGCTCAGCTCCTGCGGGCTGAGCCGCTCACCGTTGACGACCACGGTAGGCGTGCTGGTGACGCCGTCCCGGTTGGCGGCCTCCTGCATACCCTCCACGTAGTCGAGGTAGGTGCCGTCGGCGACACAGGTCTCGAAGGTCGAGAGCTCCTCACCGGCCAGTCCCACCTGCTCGGCGAAGCCGACGAGGTCGTCGTCGGTCCATCCCGCTCCCTCCTCGGGCTGTGCCGCGTAGGCCGCCGCATGCCAGGGGGAGAAGACCCCTTGGTCCGAGGCGCACACCGCAGCGTTGGCGGCGCGGGAGGACGTGTCGTTGCCCAGGTTGCCGTCCAGGAACGACATGAGGGTGTGGGTGAGCGCGATCTCGCCCGCCTGCGCCTGGGCCGTCAGGTCCTCTCCGATGGACCGGGCCAGCACCCCGCAGAAGGGACACTGGAAGTCCTCGTAGACGTGCACCGTCGTGGCGTCGGCGGGGGCGTCGGGGTTGACCACGATGCCGCCGCCCTCGGGCAGGGTGTTGGCCCCGCCGGCCGCCCCGGTGCCCTCGGCGTCGCCCCGGACCGCCAGGTAGACCAGGACAGCCACGACGGCCACCAGGAACGCGGTCACCGCGCCGATGAGCCCGATCGGCGGACCGGAGGGCTTGGCTGCAGCGGACTTCGGGGCCGGGGGTCGGGGCATCAGTGGGTTCCTCGTCGGAGCAGGGTGTCTACAGCAGCAAGGGTATGCGGTCGCAGGACCAGCCAGAGACCGGCCAGGGCCAGGCCGAGGTCGCGCAGGATGTCCTGCAGGTAGGCGGTGTCGGCCGGGTCCACGGAACCGCCGTCGCCGAAGCACCCGCAGTCGATCGAGAGCCCCCGGGACCAGGCGGAGACGATGCCGGCGACGAAGACCCCCATGAGCAGCATGCCGAGCAGCGCCGAGGCCCGGGTGAACAGCCCCACGACCAGCAGCAGGCCGAGGGCGATCTCCACCACGGGCAACGTCACGCCGACGAACCGTGCCAGCTCGTAGCCCATCAGGTCGTAGGCGACGACCGACTGGATCGAGCTGGTGGGGTCACCGACCTTGAGCAGGCCCGCGGCGAGGAGCACGCCACCGAGCACCAGCCGGGCCAGCAGGCCGACGACGTCGAGAACCCTCGGACTCATCTGCCGCGGACACCCCGGGCGAGCTCCTCGGTGAGGCGGCGCAGGCCGTGCCGGGTGGGGTCGTCGCGGAGGGCCGCGACCAGAGCGGATCCGACGATGACACCGTCGGCGAACGCGGCGACCTCGGCGGCCTGCTCTCCGGTGGAGACTCCCAGGCCGACACAGACGGGCAGGTCGGTGACGGCCCGGGTGCGCTCGACGAGGACACGCGCCCCACCCCCGACACTGCTCCTGGCGCCGGTGACACCCATCGTCGAGGCCGCGTACACGAACCCGCTGGAGGCCTCGGTCGTCATCGCGAGCCGGAGGTCCGTGGAGGACGGGGCCACCAGGAAGATCGGGTCGAGCCCGTGCATCTTGGCCGCCGCCGTCCAGGCTCCGGCCTCGTCCGGGATGAGGTCCGGTGTGATCAGGCCCGCTCCCCCGGCGGAGAGCAGGTCGGCGGCGAAGCGGTCCGGGCCGTAGCGGAGGACCGGGTTCCAGTAGCTCATCACCACCGGCACGGCTCCTGCCGCACGGGCGGCCTCGACACACCGGAACAGCCCGGCGAACCGGAAGCCGGCGCGCAGTGCCTCGTCGGCAGCGTCCTGGATGACGGGGCCGTCCATCAGCGGGTCGGTGTAGGGGACCCCGACCTCCACGATGTCGGCCCCGGCCTCGGCCAGGGTGGCTACGGCGAGCTCGGAGTCGGCCTGGGTGGGGTATCCGGCGGGCAGGTAGCCCACGAGTGCTGCCCTGCCCTCCGCCCGGCACCGGGAGAAGACGGAGGCCAGATCACTCACGCGGGGAGCCTTCCTGGTCGATCAGGCCGAACCACTGGGCGGCCGTGTCCATGTCCTTGTCGCCCCGGCCGGACAGGTTGACCAGGATGTTCGTGCCCGGGCCCGACTCCCGACCGAGCCGGAGCGCACCGGCGAGGGCATGCGCGCTCTCGATCGCGGGGATGATGCCCTCGGTCCGGCACAGCAGGGCGAACGCTTCCATCGCCTCGACGTCGGTGACCGGGTAGTAGTCGGCCCGCCCGGTGGCGTTGAGGTGGGCGTGCTCGGGCCCGACGGAAGGGTAGTCCAGCCCGGCGGAGACCGAGTGGGACTCCAGCGTCTGTCCGTCCTCGTCCTGCAGGACGAAGGTCGCCGCACCGTGCAGCACCCCGGGCGCTCCGGTGGCGAAGCGAGCAGCGTGCCGACCGGTGTCCACGCCCTCTCCCCCGGCCTCCAGGCCCACCAGACGCACGCTCGGCTCGTCGATGAAGCGGTGGAAGATGCCCATCGCGTTGGAGCCGCCACCCACACACGCGCACACGACGTCAGGCAGCCGTCCGGTGAGCTCCATCATCTGGTCGTGCGCCTCGGCTCCGATCACGGAGTGGAAGTCGCGCACCATCGACGGGAACGGGTGCGGGCCGGTGACCGTGCCGAGGAGGTAGTGGGTGTGCTCGACGTTGGTCACCCAGTCGCGCATGGCCTCGTTGATGGCGTCCTTGAGCGTGGCACTGCCGTGTGCCACGGCGACCACCTCTGCGCCGAGCAGCCGCATCCGAGCGACGTTGAGCGCCTGCCGCTCGGTGTCGACCTTGCCCATGTAGACCACACACTCGAGCCCCAGCAGGGCGGCCACGGTCGCCGTGGCCACCCCGTGCTGCCCCGCCCCGGTCTCGGCGATCACGCGCTTCTTGCCCATCCGCCGGGTCAGCAGACCCTGCCCCAGGGCGTTGTTGATCTTGTGCGACCCCGTGTGGTTGAGGTCCTCACGCTTGAGGAAGATCCGGGCGCCACCCGCGTGCTCGGCGAAGCGCTGCGCTTCGGTCACCGGGTTGGGACGGCCGGTGTAGGAACGCTGCAGCTCGTGGAGCTCGGCCTGGAAGCCGGGGTCGGTCATCGCCTCCAGCCGCGCCTGGTCGAGCTCGTCGAGAGCGGCCACCAGGGCCTCGGGGACGTAGCGCCCGCCGAACTCGCCGAACCGTCCGGCAACGACGTCGGCGACCGTGCCCGCCGGGATGCTCATGCCCGGGCCGTCCCGTGCAGTGCCGGGTGGGCCCCGACCGCGACCAGCTCGGCCACCGCCTCCCGGGGGGCGTCCCCGGTCACCAGCGCCTCGCCCACCAGCACGGCGCGGGCGCCCGAGCGGGCATACTCCAGCACGTCCAGGGGGCCGCGCACACCGGACTCGGCGACACGGACGACGTGGTCGGGGATGACGGGTGCGAGCCGGGCGAACGTGCCCCGGTCGACCTCCAGCGTCTTCAGGTTGCGGGCGTTGACGCCGACGATCCGGGCCCCTGCCTCCAGGGCGCGGCCGACCTCCTCCTCGTCGTGCACCTCGACCAACGCGTGCATGCCGAGCGACTCGATACGCTCCAGCAGGCCGGTGAGCTCCTCCTGGGCCAGAGCGGCCACGATCAGCAGGACCATGTCGGCGCCGTGTGCCCGGGCCTCCCACACCTGGTAGGGGTCCACGACGAAGTCCTTGCGGAGCACCGGGATGTCCACGCTGGCCCGCACCGCCGCCAGGTCGGCCAGGCTGCCACCGAACCGGCGTCCCTCGGTGAGCACACTCACCGCCGTGGCGCCCCCGGCGGCATAGTCGGCGGCCAGGGTTGCCGGGTCGGCGATGGCCGCCAGCGCGCCCTTGGACGGGCTGGACCGCTTCACCTCTGCGATGACGTGCACCCCGTCGCCGTGGCTCAGCGCGGCGAGCCCGTCCTGGGGGCTCGGGGCTCGTTCGGCCAGCTCGCGCACCCTCTCCAGTGAGGTGGTGCGACGCCGCGAGTGCAGGTCCTCACGGACCCCCTCGATGATCTGCTCCAACACGGTCGGCACGTCATCCAGCCTAACCGCGGCCGCGGAGACCCTCGACCAGGGCCCTCCCGGACCGGGTGGGACGGCGTCTCAGTGCTTGTGCTCGTGCTCCTTGGCGCCGTAGCCGGCTGCCTCCAGCCCCACCCAGGCACCCACGCCCAGGACGACCGCCGCGACACCCGTCCAGATGACCCAGCCGAGGCCGAAGTAGATGCCGACCGCGAGCAGGGCGCTGGCGACCAGGAGCAGACCGACACCCGTCCAGGAGGCGATGCTGTGTCCGTGGCCGTACTCGTCTTCCATGGGTCTCCTCGCAAGGCTGTCATCGGGGTAGGTCATGGTGCACCGCCATTGTGCCAGCGCCAGGGTGCGGGTGGGGAACGCCATGGTGCCAGCGCCAGGGTGCGGGTGGGGTCAGCGCGGCCGGTCCGTCTCCCGGCCGTCGCCCTCGGCCTCGTCGGTGTCGTGGTCGGTGGTCGGGTCGCGACCGGCGCTGAGGTCCTCCCAGGCCGACGCGGCGGCACGCCGAGCCCGCTCGTCAGCCTGCGCGGGACCAGGCTTCCGGGCTGCGCCGGACCGGGTCTGCCGCTCGGGTCGGGCCGTCACGCCGCGCGTCCCGTCCCGGTCCTCGAGCAGACCGACCACGCTCCCGACGGCCAGCCCGATGCCCCCCAGGACCACCAGCCAGGGCCACGGTGTCACGGCCGCGTCCTGCACGACCTGGGCACTGGAGGCAGCGGTGGCCGACACAGCGTCCTGCACGCTGCCCGCCGGGTCCCACAGCGCCCTGCCGCCGGCCCACACCAGCCAGCCGCCGGAGACGGTGGCCAGCAGCAGCGCCACCGTGCGGGTCCAGCCCCGGGTGAGCACCCCGGTCAAGGTGGCGGCCAGTGCCAGCAGGGCCAGGGCCCCGGCGGTCGGCGCCACCTCGGTGCCCGACACCGGCACGCCGGCCACGCCCAGCACGGGGTCTGCCACCTCGGCCAGGACCCACGGCCGGCCGACCCCGACCAGGCCGGCGACCGCGCCGACCAGCAGGAGCACGACGGCGCGAGGACGCATCAGGCACGGTCCCGCTGCTGGGAGGCCCAGGAGGCATACATCCGCGTGTAGACACCGCCGCGTCCCACCAGCTCACCATGGGAGCCCTGCTCCACGACCTGTCCCCGGTCGACGACGATGACGGTGTCCGCGGCCTCTGCGGTCGAGAGGCGGTGGGCGATCGCCACCGACGTGCGCCCGCGCGTCAGACCCTCGAGCGCCCGCTGGATCCGCACCTCGGTGGAGGGGTCGACAGCACTCGTGGCCTCGTCGAGGACCAGCAGGTCGGGGTCGGCCAGGTAGGCCCGGGCGATCGCCACCAGCTGACGCTCCCCCGCCGAGAGAGACTCGCCGCGCTGGCCGACCTGGGTCTGCAGCCCATGCGGCAGACCGCTCACCCAGGCATCCAGGCCGAGCTCGGTCAGCGCCAGGGCGATGTCCTCCTCGTTGGCGGTCGGCCTGCCGAACCGGATGTTGTCGGCGAGGGTCTGGTCGAAGAGGAACCCCTCCTGCGGCACCATGACCACCCGCCGACGCAGCGAGTCGAACCGGATGTCCCGCAGGTCGACGCCGTCGAGCAGCACGCGGCCGGACGTCGGGTCCATCAGCCGCGTCAGCAGCTTGGCCATGGTCGTCTTGCCCGACCCGGTCTCCCCCACGATGGCCACCCGAGTGCGGGGGGCGATCGTGACGTCGACGTCCCGCAGCACCGTGTCCCCGCCAGGGTAGGCGTAGGCGACGCCCTGGAACTGGACCGTGATCGGCCCACGGTCCTGGACCACCCCGTGCTCGCCCGGGTCGGCGACGTCCGCGGGGGTGTCGACGACGCCGATGACCCGCCGCCAGCCGGCCACGGCGTTCTGCATCTCGTTGAGGATCTCGGTGGCCATGAGCACCGGCTGGGTGAACAGGTTGACCAGGAACAGGAAGGCGAGCAGCTCTCCGAGACTGATCCGGCCCTGCACCGCGAGCACGGTGCCGACGACCAGCACGGTGGCGGTGGTGAGGCCGGCGAAGGCCTGACCGGACACGAACGCCAGCACCGAGCGGATCTGCGCCCGGATCGCCGAACGGCGGTGCTCCTCGATGGCGGCGTCCATGCGCTCGGCCGTGCGGTCCTCCACCCCGTAGGCCCGGATGGTCACCGCTCCCACGACCGACTCGGAGATCGCGCCCAGCATGTCGCCCACCCGCTCGCGCACCGCGCCGTACGCACGGCCGAGCATGGGCTGGAACCAGCGGATCAGCACCACCAGCGGCAGGAAGCAGAGGTAGACGACGCCGGCCAGGAGCGGGCTGTAGATCACCATGAGAGTGGTGGCAACAGCGATCTGGGCGGTCGAGATCAGCAGCATCAGACCGCCGAACTGCACGAACATCGAGATGGTGTCGACGTCGCTGGTCACCCGGGACACCAGCGCCCCCCGGCGCTCGGTGCTCTGGGTGAGCACGGACAGGTCGTGGATGTGCCGGAAGGCGGTCATCCGCAGGGTCGCCAGCCCCGACTCGGCGGAGCGGAAGAGGCGAAGGTTGACCAGGTACTGCGCGAAGCTCGTGACGAGCACCACCAGGCCGGCCATCCCGATCGCCCAGGCCACGAACCCGACATCGGGACCCCCGTCGGCCATGATGCCGTTGTCGACCGTCTGCTGGACGACGAACGGGATCAGCACGCGACCGACCGTGGCCACCAGGGCCAGCACCACGGTGATGCCGAGACCCCGACGCAGCTCGGGCGAGAGCTCGAAGCCGCGCTTGAGGGTGTCCAGCGTGCCCATCTCCTGGCTGCCGCCGATGCGGCTGCCGCGGCTGGGGTCTGGTCTGGTCGTCGGTGTCGTCATGACGCCTCCTCCTCGGCGGCCAGGGCGGCCCGCTCGGCGGCCTCCCTGCTGTAGGCGTTGACCAGGTCTGCGTAGCCGTGACACCGCTCGACGAGGTCGACGTGGGTGCCCTCGTCCACGATCTGGCCCCGCTCCAGGTAGACCACGTGGTCGGCCAGGGCGATGGTGGCCATGCGGTAGGCCACCACCAGGACGGTCATCCCGTCCCGAGCCTGCCGCAGGCCACGGAGGATCTCCTGCTCGACGGAGGGGTCGACGGCACTGGTCGCGTCGTCGAGCACGAGCATGCGCGGCCGTCGCACGATGGCCCGGGCCAGGGCGATCCGTTGCCGCTGCCCCCCGGACAGGGTGCCCCCGCGCTCACCGATCTCGGTGTCGATGCCGTCGGAGAGCGCACTGACGAACCCCTCGGCCCGGGCGATCCGGAGGGCGTCCTCGACCTCGTCCCGGCTGACGTCGGTGCCGAGCCCGACGTTGCCGACCACGGTGTCGTCGAACATGAACGTCTGCTGGGAGACGAGGGCGGCGACGTCGGGCACGCCGCCCCGTCGCACCTCCCGAAGGTCGATCCCGTCCAGGTGCACGGTGCCGGAGTCGGGGTCGACCAGGCGCAGCACGATGTTGGTCAGGGTCGACTTGCCCGACCCGGTCGGGCCGACCAGCGCCGTCGTGGAGCCGGCGGGCACGTCCAGGGTCACCCCACGGATCGCGGGCACCCGCTCGGTGGGGTTGCCCTGGTCGGCGACCGAGCCGTGGTCGGTCCGGGCGCCCAGCTGCTCCCGGCCCGGATGCGTCACGTAGGCGAAGTCGACGGCGTCGGCGCGCGAGTGCGCGGCACCGGCCCCCGGTATGTCGTGGCTGCCGTACTCCATCGACCCCCCGGCCCGCAGCACGGCGTCCACCCGCCGGTGCCCGACGACCGAGCGCGGGATCTCGGCCAGCACCCAGCCGAGGGCGCGCACCGGGAACGCCAGGATGGAGAAGAGGTAGGCCACCTCCACCACGTCCGCCGCGGACAGGTCGCCCGAGGCCACCCGCGCCGTGCCGACCCCCAGCACGGCGAGGGTGCCGAGCGTGGGGATGGCCTCGATCACCGGCTCGAACACCCCGCGGGTGCGCCCGACCGCGATCAGGGAGTCGCGCAGGTCGTGCGTGACCACCCGGAACCGGTCGGTCTCCTCGCGCTCCCGGCCCATGGCCTTGACGACCAGGCCGGCCTCGAAGGACTCGTGCGCCACCTCGCTGACCTCGGCACGCAGCTGCTGGGCCCGGGTGATCAGGGGCGACATGAACCGCTGGAACACCAGGTTGGCGGCGAACAGGCCCGGGAAGACGAGCAGCCCGATGAGGGCCAGGAGGGGGTCGATGAGGAACATCTGGACGCCGGCGATGACCAGCATGACGATGACACCCATGGCCATCGGCAGCGGGTTGAACACCTGCCAGGTCGCCTCGATGTCGGAGTGCGCGTTGGACAGCAGCTGGCCGGAGGGGTGTGCATGGTGCCAGGTGAGAGGGAGCCGGAGGTACTGCCGGGTGACCCGACGACGGTCGCTGGCCTGCAGGTTGAACCCGGCGACAGTGGCCATGACCCGTCGCATGATGACGCCGACGACGTTGACCATGAGGATCGCGGCCAGCAGTCCGAAGATCGTCCACAGCTCGCCGGAGGTGACCGAGCCCGCCTGGACGGCGGGGGTGATGATCGTCTCGGTGACCCGGCCGATCGCCCAGGCGGTGCCCACGGTCGCCCCCGCCCAGAGCACCGCACCGACCACGGCGATGCTGATCCACAGCCGCTGGCGCTTCATGCCCCCCCAGATCACGGCGAGCCCCTGCCGCAGCACAGCCCGGCTGGGGCGCGGAGGGGTCGGGGGGCGACTGGCAGAGGCCGCAGTCATGGGCAGAGAACCTCCGGTGGGGGAAGGACAGCACGACGTCTCCACCGACGCCGTCGCAGAAGCGCTGCCGGGCGGGCTCGTGCGGCCCGCGACGGAGCGGCAGGCACCAGCAGCCGCCGTCACGTGCAGAGGAGGACACCTCATCCTCGCACGGGCGGCAGACACACCCAGCCGGTGGTGTTTGGATGAGGGCATGCACCTCGCCCGCCGCCTCCGTCTCACCCTCAGTGACACCGCCCTCGACCTCGGGCCGGACGCCCCCACCCTCTGCAGCCCCTGGACGGTCCGCGACCTCCTGGCCCACCTCGTGCTCCGGGACCGCCGCCCCGACGGCCTGCCCGGGGTAGGGGTGGACTGGCAGCCCCTGCAGCGGCACACGGAGCGGGTGCAGGAGTCCATCGCCGACCAGGACTTCGCAGCGCTGGTCCAGCAGGTGCGGTCCGGTCCCCCACGCTGGTCCCCCGCGTCGGTGGCCGGTGTCGACAAGCTCGTCAACACCACGGAGTTCCTGGTCCACCTCGAGGACATCGTGCGGGCCCAGCCGGGCTGGGTGCCCTCGCCCGTGGACGCCCGGGTCGAGGCCGCGGCCTGGGCGGCCCTGCCCCGGGTGGCCAGGCTCAGCTTCCGCAGCTCCCCGGTCGGAGTGGTCCTCGTCGCCCCCGGCCATGGTCGCGCACTGGTGCGTCGCCCCCCGGCCGGCACCTCCTCCGTGGTCGTCACCGGCGCGCCGGTGGAGCTGCTGCTGCACGCCTTCGGCCGCACCGGCGTCGCCCAGGTCAGCCTCGACGGCGAGCCGTCGGCCGTGGCCGCCCTGGCTGCCGAAGAGCGCGCCGTGTGACCAGCGGACAGCGGCGTCTGGCCGCCTCCTCCGCCGACCCGGCCCAGGCCCTCGCCCAATCCGTGCTGGAGGCCCTCCGCCGGCGACCGCACCAGGACCGGAGCTTCCTGGTGGGCATCGACGGCCGCAGCGGAACCGGCAAGACCGCGCTGGCAGGTGCCCTCGTCCACGCCCTCGAGGCCACCGGCGCCCACGCCGTCGCCGTGCACCTGGACGACGTGTACCCGGGCTGGAACGGCCTGGCCGCAGCACTGCCGGTGCTCCGCGAGGGGGTGCTGGCACGCCTGGCACAAGGGCAGCCGGGACAGTTCACCCGCTGGGACTGGCACCGGCAGACCCCTGCCGGTGCGGTCGTCGTGCCGACCGCCACGGTGGTGGTGGTCGAGGGGGTCGGAGCGGTGGCCGCCGATCCCTCGGCCTACGACCTGACCGTGTGGACCCATGCCCCGGCGGCCGTCCGACGACACCGCGCCCTCACCCGCGACGGCCAGACGTTCGCTGCGCACTGGGACGGCTGGGCTGCCCAGGAAGACACGGTGCTCGGCCCCGACGCCGGCCCGGTGGCTCCGTGGCCGGTGGATGCCTTGGTGACGGCGGACGACGATGGCTGAGCGCCCGTCACGGTGGCGGCACCGCGCGGGAGTCCTGGTCTCGGCACGGTCGGTGGGCCTGCGCTGGGACCGGCTGCGAGGCCGTTCGTGGATGATCGCGCAGGCGGCGGGGGGCGCGGCGCTCGCCTGGTGGGTCGCCACGACGCTGCTGGGCCACCCGCTGCCCTTCTTCGCCCCGGTGACGGCGATGGTCTGCCTCGGGCTCACCTACGACAACCGGGTGCGCCGGGTGATCGAGCTCACCATCGGCGTGGCCATCGGCGTGTTCGTCGGCGACCTGTTCGTCCAGACGTTCGGCAGCGGAGTGTGGCAGATCGCCGCCGTGGCGTTCATCGCCATGTCCCTGGCGGTGCTGGCCGGGGCGGGTCAGCTGCTGATGCTCCAGGCCGGCATCCAGGGGGTCATCGTCGCGACCCTGGTGGCCGGTGACGGCGAGTCGTTCAGCCGCTGGCTGGACGCCCTCACCGGCGGCCTGGTGGCCCTGGCCATCGCGGTCGTCGCTCCCGGGACCACCACCGTGCGCAAACCCCGCGAGCGCGCGATCGAGGTGATCGTGCACCTGGCCGCCGCGCTGGGAAACACCGCCGAGGCGCTGCGCCAGGGCGACGAGCACCAGGTGCGCGAGGCGCTCCGCTCGGCCCGGGGCCTGCAACCCGAGATGGACGAGCTGACCCAGGCCGCCACCGAGGGGCTGGCGGTGGCCACGCTCGCGCCGCTGCGCCGGCAGCACCGCTCGGGCCTGCTCGCGATCGGCGCCATCCTGGACCCGTTGGACCTGGCCATCCGCAACGTGCGGGTGCTGGTGCGCCGGGCCGAGGTGGCGCTGACCGACCGCGAGACCGTGCCTGAGTCCTACGTGGACATGGTCGACGAGCTGGCGATGGCGACCCAGCACATCGCGGACGAGCTGGAGGCGGGCCGCACGGCGGTGGAGGCGCGGGAGGACCTGGTGCACCTGGCGAGGGCCTCCACCTGGAGCCGGCGCGGCGCCGGGCTGTCGGCCGAGGTGATGCGGGCCCAGGTGCGCTCGACGGTCGTCGACCTGCTGGTGCTGACGGGGATGACCCGCCAGGAGGCCAGGCAGCGGGTGCCAGCCACGAGGGACGACCTCGACCCCGGCCCGGAGGACCAGGCGGGGTAGTCACCCGGCCGGCCGGGCGTGGTGGGCGACGAGCGCCGCGAGGCGGGCCGCCTCGCGCCGCGCGAACGCCCCGTCCGAGCGCTGGATCGCCATCACCGAGACCTCCTCGGTGTCGGTGAGCTCCAGGACGACCCACGGTGCCCCGCCGGAGAAGCCGACCCGCAGGATCTCTGCCCACTCCAGGTCGTGGCTGCGCACGAGGTTGACGACACGCAGGCCGGTCGGGGTGGGCACGGCGCGCAAGCGGGCGTAGCGCCACAGGAACGCGGCGACGGCGACGCCGAAGCCGAAGGTGCCGATCCGGTCGGCCAGGCTGAACCCCACCGCCCCTCCCGCCGGCACCACGAACGCCACCACGGCGAACACCACGAGGCTGCCGAGCGCCGCGACCCGGGCGACCAGGGCACCCCGGCGGGGGCGGAAGACGGCGTAGGCCTCGGAGGACGTGGGGGGCACGCCTGCCAGCGTACGCACCGCTGTCAGTGCGTATGCTGCACGGCCAGCTCGCGCAGCTCGCGCACCCGGGCCCCGGCGTCCTGGGCGCCGTAGACGGCCGAGCCGGCGACGAACACGTCGGCGCCGGCCTCGGCACAGCGCCCGATGGTGTCCGCGGAGACCCCGCCGTCCACCTGCACCCAGATGTCGCCGCCGTGCCGGCGCACCGCCTCGCGCACCTGCTGCACCTTGGGCAGCTGGTCGTCCATGAACGACTGTCCTCCGAACCCCGGCTCAACGGTCATCACCAGCACCATGTCGACCTCGGTCAGCAGGTCGGCATACGGCGCGAAGTCGGTGCCCGGCTTCAGCGCGAACGCGGACCGCGCCCCCGCCGAGCGGATCGCCCGCGCCGTCGCCACCGGGTCGGCGGCAGCCTCGACGTGGAAGGTCACCGACCCGGCCCCGGCCTCGGCGTAGTCGGCAGCCCAACGGTCCGGGTCCTCGATCATCAGGTGGCAGTCCAGCGGGATGGGGCTGACCCGGGCCAGCGCCTCCACGACCGGCACCCCCAGGGTGAGGTTCGGCACGAAGTGGCCGTCCATCACGTCGACGTGGGCCCAGTCGGCCACCGCGATGCGGGTGAGCTCGCGCTCCAGGTTGGCGAAGTCGGCGGACAGGATGCTGGGGCTGATCTGCATGCTCACACGGGTCAGGGTAGCCCGCGGCTGCGCTCGGTCACTGCTTGCGCAGGACGGTCACGAACATCCCGTCCGTGCCGTGCCGGTGTGACCACATCTGCGCCCCGGGGCCCACCCCCAGGCCCGGCAGCCGTGCCCCGGCCCGGTCGGTGACCCACGGCCGGGTGTCCTCGACCAGCACCCCACCGACCCGCTTGACCACGTCGGAGACCACCAGCCGGGTCTCGGCCAGGTGGGGGGAGCAGGTGGCGTAGGCGACCACCCCGCCGGGCCGCACGGCGGCGAGCGCGGAGGTCAGCAGCGACCGCTGCAGCGGGCCCAGCCCGGTGAGGTCGGCGGGCGTCCGGCGCCAGCGTGCCTCCGGCCGACGACGCAGCGCACCGAGCCCGGTGCACGGGGCGTCGACGAGCACGCGGTCGTAGCCGGCCGGGCTCTCCTGCCCCACGTCACGCCCGTCCCCGACGGTGACCTCCACGTCGGCGCCGGCAGCCACGGCCGCGCGCAGGGTATGCCGCACGAGCTCGGCCCGGTGCTCGCTGACCTCGTGGGCACGCAGATAGACCCCGCGCTCGAGCGCTGCCGCCGCCAGGAGCCCGGCCTTGCCGCCGGGGCCGGCGCACAGGTCGAGCCAGCGCCGGTCCGCACCGTCCACCGGCGCGGCCAGCAGCGCGAGGGTGACCAGCTGGGACCCGGCGTCCTGCACCGCGGCGCGACCGTCCCGGACGGCCGCGATGGAGGCCGGGTCGCCCGACTCCAGGACCCACGCCGTGGCGGCGACGTCGGCCGGATGTCCACCGGCCGCGCGCAGGTCGTCCTCCGAGCCCAGACCGGGGCGGGCCGCCAAGGTCAGCGGCCCGGGCGCGTTGTGGGCGGCCAGCAGGTCACGCAGGTCGTCGTCGACGCTCTCGCCGGTGCTCCCGCCGTGGCCCAACAGGGCGGCACGCAGCGCCCGGACCACCCACAACGGGTGGGAGTGCTCGATGGCCAGGCGCTGCAGCGGGTCGTCGACCCCGTCGGTGACGGCCGCGACCCACTCCTCGCGGGAGCGCTCGCTGACCCGGCGCAGCACCGCGTTGACGAACCCTCCCGAGCCCTGGCTGACGTGCTGTCGGGCCAGGGCCACCGTCGCGCTGACCGCGGCGTGGTCGGGCACCCGCATGGCCAGCAGCTGATGGGCGCCGAGCCGCAGCACGTCGAGCACCGGGGGGTCGACCTGGTCGGTGGCACGGGACGCGGCGACGGCGACGACGGCGTCGTAGAGGCCCTGCATGCGCAGCGTGCCGTAGGTCAGCTCGGTGGTGAAGGCCGCGTCACGCCCCACCAGCCCTGCCCTGCGCAGCTGCCGGGGCAGCTCGAGGTTGGCGTAGGCGCCGTCGGCCACGGCGCGCAGGGTGCGGTAGGCCGTCTCCCGCGCGGGGTCGGCGCGGCGCTGCCGCTGCGCCGGGGTCTGAGCCGACCTCCGGCGGGGACCACGTCGGGGCCCGTCCCCAGCCGACCCTTCAGCCACCGAGCTCACCCCCGAGCACCTCGCCTGCCTCGGGGCGGGCACCACGGGCCCAGTCGGCCGCCGGCATGGCGGCCTTGCCGTGCGGCTGGACCAGGCCGAGCCGGACCGCGCCGTTGCCGGTGCCCACCAGCACCTCCTGGCGGCTGACCTGCACCCCACCGACGGGCAGCGGGCCCGACCCGAGGGGCTCGGCCACCGGCTGCACCGGCTGCACCTTGAGCCGCTGGCCGCGGAAGGTGGTCCAGGCGCCGGGGGCCGGGGTGCAGCCCCGGATCTGCCGGTCCACGGCATACGCCGGGCGCTCCCAGCGGATCCGCGCGTCCTCGACGCTGAGCTTGGGCGCGAGGCTGACCCCGTCACCGGGCTGCGGCTGCGGCTGGAGGTCACCGGCTGCCAGCGCGTCCAGGGTGGCCACCAGGAGCCCGGCACCGGCGACGGCCAGCCGGTCCAGCAGGTGCCCGGCCGTGTCGGTGGCCCGGATCGGCTCGGTGAGCGTGCCCAGGACCGGGCCGGTGTCCAGCCCTTCCTCCAGCAGGAACGTGGTGGCTCCGGTCATCGTGTCTCCCGCCATGATCGCGTGCTGCACGGGTGCCGCCCCGCGCCAGGCCGGCAGGAGCGAGAAGTGCAGGTTGACCCAGCCGTGCCTGGGCAGGTCGAGCAGGCTCGGCGGCACCAGGGCGCCGTAGGCCACCACCGCGCAGGCGTCGGGAGCCAGCTCGACCAGCGCCTGCGCGACCTCGGGGTCGCGAAGGCCCCGGGGTGTCAGCACCGGCACGCCGGCCTCCTCAGCCACCACCCGCGCCGGCGAGGGAAACAGCCGGCGACCCCGGCCGCTGCGGGAGTCGGGTCGGGTCAGCACCCCGACCACCTCGTGCTCGGACTCCAGCAGCGCCCGCAGCGAGGGGACCGCCGCCTCCGGGGTGCCGGCGAACAGCACACGCATGGCTCAGGGCCCGCCGTCCTCGCCCTCGGAGTCCCGGATCTTCAGCTCGGCGATCTCGTCTCCGAGCGCGAGCAGCAGCTCGTGCCGCTCTTCGCGGCGCTGCCGCTGCTCCAGCGGGTTGGGCACCGGCGCGGCGGCCAGCAGCCGCTGGGTGTACTCCTCCTGCGGGTGGTGCAGGATCTCCTCGCGGGGCCCGGCCTCGACGACCTTGCCGTTCTGCAGCACGACGACCTTGTGGGCGAGCAGGTCGATGACGGAGAGGTCGTGGCTGATGAACAGGCAGGCGAACTTGTAGTGGGCCTGCAGGTCGGCGAAGATCTTCAGCACCTTGGCCTGCACCGACACGTCCAGGGCCGAGGTGGGCTCGTCGGCCACCAGCAGCTCGGGGTCGAGCGTCAGCGCGCGGGCGACGCTGATCCGCTGCCGCTGGCCGCCCGACACCTCGTGCGGGTAGCGGTTGAACACCTCACGCGGCAGCTGCACGGCCTCGAGCAGCTCGTAGACCTTGTCCTGGCGGGACTTGCCGGTCACCGATCCTGTGCACGACCATGGGCTCGGCGATGCACTCACCGATCGGCATCCGCGGGTTCAGCGAGGCGGCCGGGTCCTGGAAGATGACGCCGATGCGACGCCGGATCCCCTTGAGCTCGGCCTTGTTCAGCGTGGTGATGTCCTTGCCGAGCAGCCGGAACTCCCCGGACGCGGCGGGGATGAGGCCCAGCGCGCATCGGCCGATGGTCGACTTGCCCGGAGCCCGGACTCACCGACCAGGCCGACGATCTCGCCCTGGCGGACCTGGAAGCTGACGTCGTCGACCGCCCGGAACGGCGGCTTGCCCAGGCGCTGGTACTCGATGACCAGGTTGCGCAGGTCGATGGCCAGCGTCGCCCTCCTGGTCGTAGTCGTCCCTGACGTTGATGCCCATCTGGCCGCGGCCGGCGCCCGAGCCGCGGGACCGAGCCGAGCAGCATCTTGGTGTAGTCGTGCTGCGGGTTGACCAGCACCTCCTCGGCGGTCCCCTGCTCCACGAGCTCGCCCTTGAACATCACCGCGACCCGGTCGGCCATGTCGGCGACCACACCCATGTTGTGGGTGATCAGCAGGATGCCCGTGTTGAGCTTGTCCTTCAGGGAGCGCAGCAGGTCGAGGATGTCGGCCTGCACCGTCACGTCCAGGGCCGTCGTCGGCTCGTCGGCGATGATCACCCGAGGGTCGCAGCTGATCGCCATGGCGATGACCACGCGCTGGCGCTGACCGCCGGACAGCTCGTGCGGATACTGCTTGACCCGTCGCTCGGGCTCGGGGATGCCGACCATCTCGAGCAGCTCGATGGCCCGCTTCGGTCCGCGTCCTTGCCGACGGCCAGGCCGTGCAGCTCCATCGACTCCGTCATCTGGGTGCCGATGGTCAGCACCGGGTTGAGCGCGGTCATCGGCTCCTGGAACACCATGGCGATGTCGTTGCCGCGCAGTCGCCGCATCGCGCGGTCGGAGATGCTGACCCGACGTCGTGGCCGTTGACGACGACGTGGCCGTTGATGCGCGCGTTCTTGGGCAGCAGCCGCATCGCCGTCATCGCGGTCACCGACTTGCCGGAGCCGGACTCGCCGACCACCGCGACGACCTCACCGGGCCGCACGTCCAGGGTGACGCCCTTGACGGCGTGCACCGAGCCGAACTCGGTCTTGAACCGGACGTCGACGTCCGCGAAGGACAGGACGGCCCCCGTGTCGCTGGTGACCGGTGGGGATCTCGGGGGTGGCGGTGGCCATCAGTCGGCGCTCCTGTTCTGTCGGGGGTCGAAGGCGTCGCGCAGGCCGTCGCCCAGGAAGTTGACGGACAGGGCGATGGCCAGGATGAACATGCCGGGCCACCAGAAGAGCCACGGGCGGGAGGTGAAGGCGGTCTGGTACTGCGAGATGAGCAGGCCCAGCGAGGTCTCCGGCGGCAGGATGCCGTAGCCGAGGAAGCTCAGGGCGCTCTCCAGCAGGATCGCCGCCGCGATCGTCAGCGTGGCGCTGACGATGATGGTGCCGATGGTGTTGGGCAGGATGTGCTTGAAGATGATGCGCCCCGACGGGCTGCCGATGGCCTCCGCGGCGGTGACGAACTCGCGCTCGCGCAGCGACAGCACCTCGCCGCGCACGAGTCGGGCCAGGCCGGTCCAGACCAGGATGCTCAGGGCGAACGCCAGCGCCCAGATGCCGCCACCGGCGATCTTGGCCGACCACGGCGGCCAGCACCAGCAGCGGGATGACGATGAACAGGTCGGTCACGCGCATCAGGACGCCCTCGACCCAGCCGCGGTAGTAGCCCGCGATCGCCCCGATGACGGTGCCGATGAACGTGCTGAGGAGCCCGACGGCGAACGCGATGGTGAGCGACTGCTGCGCTCCGCGCATCGTCAGCGCGAAGTAGTCCTTGCCGGTGTTGTCCTGGCCGAAGGGGTGCTCGCCCAGGCTCGGGGGCCACAGGCTGAGCGTGGGCCGGCCGCCGTCCACCACGGTCGCGCCGGTCAGGTAGGACTTGTCCCACCAGCCGGGGATGGCCCCGTAGCCGATCGAGGTGACCGCCAGCACGCGTGATGCCGACCAGCACCCCGAGCGAGACCAGGGCACCCTTGTGCCGGAAGAAGCGCCGGCGGACCAGCTGCCCCTGGCTGTAGGACTTCTCCTGCAGGTCGACCGGCTTCTCCACCGAGAACCTGTCCAGCTCGTCGACGTGCTGCGGCGCGGCCGGGTCAGCCTGGAAGAAGGTGCTCGGCGAGAGCCGCTCGTCGCCGGTGCCGGGCACGGGCGGGCGTTGCTCGTCGGGCCGCCGCTCGTCGGGGCGAGGGTCGTCGTTGTCGGTCATCGGGAACCTCCGGCGGAGCGGGTCGAGGCGGGGGCGGGCGCTGGCGGGCGGCCGGTCCACGGCGCTCACCGCCGGATCCGCGGGTCGAGCGAGGCGTAGGCGATGTCGGCCAGCCATGTTCATCAGCACCGCCGCGGTGCCGGTGACGAGGTAGAACGCCATCACCGGGCCGGGGTCGACGTTGTTGAGCCCTTCCTGGAACATCGCGCCCATGCCGCTCCAGCCGAACACCCGCTCGGTGACGACCGCCCCGCCGATGAGGGCGGCGAAGTCGAAGGCGACGATCGTCGTGATCGGGATGAGCGCGTTGCGCAGGGCGTGCCGCGTGTTGATCACCCGGTCGGACAGCCCCTTGGACCGTGCCGTGCGGATGTAGTCCTGCTGGGTGGTCTCCAGCATCGAGGACCGGGTGTAGCGGGAGTAGCTCGCCAGCGAGATCACGGTCAGCACGATGGTGGGCAGGATGAGCTGGACCCCCCAGTTCCAGATCTGCTCCCAGAAGTTGCCTTCGAAGCCCGGCTCCCCGGAGCCGATGGTGGAGATGGGGCGAGGCTTCATCTCGACGAACGAGCCCCAGTTGCGCAGCAGCTCGTCCAGGAAGACGAACCCACCGAAGGCGAGCGCGGTGCCCACACAGACGTAGACGGCGGTGCGGCGCTCGTAACCGCCCATCAGCACCGCGACGACCACCCCGACGACGATGGAGACGGCGGCCAGGCCGAGCACGAGGAGCCCAGTTGGGGTCCTCCATCAGCGGGCCGACCACGAAGTACAGGACCGTGCCGACCGCGATGGTGGCCAGGCCCGCATACATCACCCGGCGGTTGCGCAGCCCGGTCGTCAGCATCAGCAGCAGGCCGAGCGCGGCCAGCGTGAACAGCAGGATGAGGGGCAGACCCAGCGCCGGCTGCAGCCACCAGCCGACGGCGTCGAAGTAGGTGACGACGGCGAACAGCACCACGGTGGTCGCGCCGAAGCTGATCAGCCGTCGGCGCAGGGTGCCTCCGGCGATGGCGGACACCGTGAGCCCGAAGATGATGGCGAGCAGCAGGGTCGTGATCGTGGACACCGTCGGATCGGCGATCCAGTTGTTGAAGCCGATCGCGCCGTACTGCTTGAGCAGCACCGCCGCCCAGAAGACAGGCAGGGAGAAGAAGATGAAGGCCGCGAAGGTGACCGACGTAGTCGAAGCCGGAGTACTGCCGGATCGCCGAGAGCAGACCCATCGTCACCCCGAGGACGATGGCCAGGAAGGTGGCGAGCGTGACCAGGCGCAGGCTGCTGCCCGCCGCCTGCACGAGCATGGTGTTGATGTCGCCGCCGCTGCGGTCGGTGCCCAGGTCGCACTGCAGGACCAGGCACTTGCTGGCTCCGGTGAACCAGATCCAGTAGCGCGTGTACCACGGTTCGTCGAGGTCCATCGCCTCGACCCGGGCCGCGATGAGCTGGTCGCGGTTCTCCGCCCGGCTCTCCCGCAGGTCCTGCAGCGGGTCGCCGGAGTTGATCGTCAGGATGTAGAGCAGGACCGAACCTGCCCACAGGACGAACAGTGAGATGCCGATGCGGCGGAGGATGAACTGGAGCACGAGTACGTCTACCCCTCGTCGGGACGGACACCTCCGTGGTGCCCGCCGGGTGGCCAGAGCCTAGCCCACGCATCTCCACGCGATGACGTGCTGCCGAGGCCGGACGGACCGGTAGGGCGGGAGTGGTCACTCCCGCCCTACCGGGTTTGTCTGTCGCTTCCGTGCGACGACGTGCGCTCGCAGACCCTCGGTCGTCGACCTCGGCTCACGAGCGCGGCGACGTCACTGCGTTCGCACCCACTGCTCGGCGTTCCAGGCGGTGCCGGTCTGGGCCGCGGTCTTGATCACGTTGTCGATCGCGGCCTCGTGGGCCACCAGGCCGGGGTGGGCGAAGATCGGGATGCCGCACAGGTTGTCCCACAGCAGCTTCTCGATGACCTTCTGCTGCTCGAGGTGCACGGCCGGGTCGTTGGACGAGGCCAGGGTCTCCCAGGCTGCGTCGACCTCCTCGTTGGAGAAGCCACCGAAGTTCTGGCCGCCGCCGGTGGAGTAGATCGGCTGGCCCGAGGCGATCTGGCCTGAGCCGGCCCAGGCGAAGAGGGCGATCTCCCAGTCACCGGACTCCAGCGGACCGCCCGCGACGAAGAACTCCGGGTCGCCGGCGTCGACGATGTTGAAGCCGGCCTCGTCACAGCTGGACTTGATCGCGGTGACCTCGTCGGTGCGACGCTGGTTGGGAGCCGAGTAGCCGATGCGGACCTCGACCGGGGTCTCCAGCCCGGCCTCCTCCAGCTTGGCGGTGGCACCCTCGATGTCGACCTCGTCGTAAGCGGCCGTCGTAGGCCGCGTCGAGGACCTCCTGGTAGGTGTCCTGGAAGGGGAACACCTCGCGGAGGTTCATGATCTCCGCCTCGGGGTTGATCGGGGCGATCAGGTTGTCGATGATCTGCTGACGCGGGGCGCACATCGCGAAGGCCTCACGGGCCGCGAGGCCACCGTTCGCGTCGGCGAACGGGCTGTCCTCGGCGAAGTTGAAGTCCAGGTGCTCCCACGTCAGGGTGTCACCGCGCAGCAGGGTGAAGTCCTCGCCGAGCGCCTCGATCTGCGAGACGGTGTCGACGGTGGCCTGCGGCTCGATGATGTTGATGTCACCGTTCTCCAGGGCCTGGACGTGCGTCTCGGGAGCCGCGAAGCGGAAGGTGAGACGCGCGGTGGCCGGCGGCAGGGCCGTAGTAGTTCTCGTTCGGCACCAGCGTGAGGTACTCGGGGCTGTTCCAGGTCGCGCCGTTGAGCGAGTACGGGCCGCTGGAGGGGACCAGGGCCGGGTCCGGCAGCTGCTTGTCGCCGAAGATCCAGCCGGTGTTCCAGAACTCGGCCGCCGGGCGCGATCGCCTCGGCGTCGCCGTCGAGGATGGCCTGCGCCAGCTCGGTCGGCTCGAGGCCGGCCTGCTCGGCCACGACGTGCGCGGGCAGCGGCGCGCGACCGACGAGCTCCCAGTCCGGGTAGGGCTCGGGGTAGACGACGGTGAAGGTCTTGCTGTCCGGCTCGGTGTCCAGGCCGTCCGGCACGTAGACGCCGAAGGTGTCGCTCACCGGGTCGAACGAGCGCCTCGTCGCCGAAAATGGACTCGGGGTTGGACGACGCCCACGTCGAGCAGGAAGTCGTTGGAGGTGATCGGGCGTGCCGTCCTCCCAGACCGCCTCGTCCGAGATCGTGTACTCGACGGTCAGCGGGTCTTCGCTGGTCTGCTCGTAGGTGCCGAACTCCTCGTTGGGGTAGACGGTGCCGTCGGTGCCCCAGTACCAGAAGCCCTCCTGCAGACGCCCGTTCACGACGGCGTTGTAGGTCGAGTTGGTGGCCGCGGTGTTGCCGTTGTAGGCCTCCCACTCCACCTCACCGATGGAGTAGAAGATCTCGTCGTCGGCGGTGGTGACGTCACCCAGGTCAGGCTTGTCGGTGCTCCCACCGGCCTCCCCTTGGGGGTCCGAGCTCTCTTCGGCAGAATCGGTCATGTCCGCGCTGCTGTCCGCCGCCGCCGTCCTCTGCGCCGGTGTCCGAGTCTCCGGAGTCGCGACGTGCACGCGGTCAGCGCCAGGGCTCCCGCGGCCACGATGGCCATCGTCGTGCGCCTGATCTTCAATGTTCCTCCTGAGTGAATGGTCGCGCCCCTGAGCCGGGCCGCCCCGGCCAACAGGAGACTGGGGCAAGCCCGCGGGCACACCGAGGTTGCAGGGCAAAGTTATGCACGAACTCCTGTCAATGCCACCGAAGAGACACCAAGGTGACCCGATCGTTACCGAGTCGAGACGAAGTTACCGGCAGGTTTCATGCCAGCAGGTCCAGCGGGTCCACCACTGCGACAACGTGTCCGCTCTCCTTGTGCGCGCTCCGGCGGGCGCGCAGCTCCCGCACGGCCCGGACGACCTCCTGCTCGTCCCCCGGCGGCGTCGCGGCATGGTCCGTCCGCGCCCGCAGGACCACCTGCACCTGTGGCTCCCGCGCGTCGTCGGACCCCTCGCGTCGGTGCCCCGCCGGCACGGGCCCGAGGACCTCGACCCCGCCGTAGCCCGGGTCGCGCGCCAACGCATCCGCCCATTCGCCCACCGGCCCGGCGTCGCCGGTCACCAGCGCCGCCCGCCGCACCGGCGGCAGGCCGAGCTCTGCCCGGTCGGCCACCTCCTGGTGCACGAACCAGTCAGGGTCCCAGCGCACCAGCGCCTCCACCGGACGCAGGTGCCCGTGCGGCGGCACCCCGACCACGACCACCGGGGCACCTGGCCGGGCGAGAGCCGCAGCGGCGCTCCACCGGCGGTAGGTCTCCACCCCGCTGTCCAACCCGGGCCGGTCGAGCAGAGCCCACCCGTCGAGCAGCAGCACCGCGGCGTAGCCCCCGTCGGCGCACCGGCTCGGCCCCTGGCGTGGCGACCACGACCGACGGCACCCCGGGCACCCCCGACAGCACCTGACCCGCTCGCGAGGCGCGCACCGGCACCCCGGGGAAGGCGCGACCGATCTCCTCGGCCGTGCGCCGGTCTCCCACGACAGCGGTGCGCCGCGTCGTGGAGCCGCACTCCGCACAGGGAGTGTCGGCGACCTCGCGACCGCACCACTGGCAGGACGCGCGGCCGGTCCGGACCGCCCACCACGGTCGGCCCGGAGCAGTGGTCGCAGCGCAACGGGTGCCGGCACGCGGCGCAGCTGAGCCCGAGGCCGTACCCCCGGCGGGGCACCTGGACGAGCACGGGGCCCTGCTGTAGGGCATCGTGGACGCTGCGCCAGGCCAGGCTGGGGATGCGGGCCCGCGCCGCCGCAGCGTCCCGCTCGGCCTCGACGCCCTCCCCCGCCACGAGCACCCGGGGGGCCACGGAGCGCACCACAGCGGCGGGGGCCGAGACCGGCTTGACCCACCCCTGGTGCAACCAGACCTGCACCTCCGGGCTGCGCACGAGGCCCCCTGCCAGGAGGGCCGCACCGGCCTCGGCGGCACGCAGGCGGAGGATCTCGCGCACGTGCGGGTAGGGGCTGCGCGGCTCGCGCATCAGGTCGTCGCCGTCGTCCCAGACCACGAACAGACCCGGGTCGCGCACCGGTGCGTAGGCCGCGGCGCGGGTCCCGACCACGATGTTCCGGTGACCCCTGAGCACCGAGAGCCAGGCGCGGTAGCGCTCCCCGGGCCCCAGGTCAGCGGTCAGCCGGGCGTGCCGGTCCGGCCCGAGGACGGCATCGAGGGCTCCGCAGACTCGGTCGACGTCACGGTGGTCGGGCACCACGATCACGGTGCCCCGGTCGGACTGCGACGTGGCGGCGGCCGCTTCGGCCAGTGCGGCCGGCCAGTCGAGTGCCGCCGGGCGGCCGGGCAGCGCGGTCCAGGCGGCCGCCGGCGACTCACCCGAGGCAAGGCGCCGGAGAAAGGCAGGCCCGGCCGGATAGTCACGCCAGGCAGATCCCACGTACGGGGTCGGCACTTCCGCTTCCGTCGGTGCCGCGGCCGCTCCCGTCGGTGCTGCGGCCGCGAGCGGCAGCGGCGCCGGCGCAGCCGTGGCAGCAGACGCCGGCGGCACCTCGGCCTCGACTCGAGCGTGTCGCGGTGGCACCGCCAGCCGCAGCACGTCGGCCAGTGTCCCGCCGTAGTGGTCGGCCACCGCGCGGCACACCGACGCCAGGTGGGGGGTCAGCACGACCTCGTCGCTGACGACGCGTCGCAGCGGGGAGAGTGCTCCGGGGTGCTCCGCCTCGGCAGTGCGCTCCAGGACGAACCCGTCGTGGTCGCGACCGGCCAGCCGGACCCGGACCCGGACCCCCGGGTGGACCCGGGCGGCGTCGGCCTTCGGCACGGCATACTCGAACGGCCGGTCCAGGTGAGCCAGCGGCGTGTCGACCACCACCCGCGCCACCGGCAGGTCGTCGGTCACCGCCCCGGCGGCGCTGCGGGCCCGGGGCCGCGCTGCCGGCACCAGGGTCAGCTGTTCGCTCGCGGCCGGGCCGTCCCCCTCGTTCATGACACCGGTCTATCGCACGGCACCGACACCAGGGTCAGCAGGCCGACTGCAGCGCCTCGACTCTGTTGACGTGCTCCCAGGTGAAACCGTTGTCCAGGCCGGGAGCGCTGGTGCGGCCGAAGTGCCCATAGGCGGCGGTGGGCTGATAGATCGGACGCAGCAGGTCCAGCTCTTCGACGATCGCCGCGGGACGCAGGTCGAACACGCTCGTGATGGCCTTCTCGATCTTCTCCACCGGCACGCTGTGCGTCCCGAACGTCTCGACGTAGAGACCCACCGGGCGCGCGGTGCCGATGGCGTAGGCCACCTGGATCTCGCAGCGGCGGGCCAGGTCGGCGGCGACGACGTTCTTGGCCACCCAGCGCAGCGCGTAGGCCGCAGACCGGTCCACTTTGCTGGGGTCCTTGCCGGAGAAGGCACCGCCTCCGTGCCGGGCCATGCCACCGTAGGTGTCGACGATGATCTTGCGCCCGGTCAGCCCGGCGTCACCCATCGGCCCGCCGACGACGAAGATGCCGGTCGGGTTGATGAGGGTGCGGTAGTCGCTGGTGTCCAGCACCACCCCAGCCTCGTGGGCCTCCTCCAGCACCGGGGTGATCACCCGGGCCCGGATGTCCGGGCCGAGCTGGTCGGCCAGCGAGATGCCGTCGGCGTGCTGGGTGGACAGGACGACGGTGTCCAGCCGCACCGGCCGGTCGCCGTCGTAGCCGATGGTCACCTGGGTCTTGCCGTCGGGTCGCAGGTAGTCGAGCTCGCCGGACTTGCGCACGTGGGCGAGCCGTTCGGCCAGGCGGTGGGCCAGGAAGCCCGGCAGCGGCATCAGCTCGGGAGTGTCGTCGCTGGCGTAGCCGAACATCAGGCCCTGGTCGCCGGCGCCCTGGGCGTTGCGGGCGTCGTCCGTCGAGCCGGTGCGGTGCTCGTAGGCCGTGTCGACCCCCACCGCAATGTCCATCGACTGCTCCCCGATGGACACCTCGACACCGCAGGTGCGCCCGTCGAACCCCTTGTGCGAGTTGTCGTAGCCGATCGCCAAGATGGTCTCCCGGACGATCCGGGGGATGTCGGCGTAGCCGGAGGTGCGCACCTCTCCCGCGACATGCACCAGGCCGGTGGTCACCATCGTCTCGACGGCGACGCGGGACTGCGGGTCCTGACGCAGAATCTCGTCGAGGATGCCGTCGCTGATCTGGTCGCAGATCTTGTCGGGGTGTCCCTCGGTGACGGACTCGGAGGTGAACAGGCGGGCCACAGGCTTCTCCTCGGGTGTGCAGCGGCTGCTGACTGACGCCCGGGGAGTCTAACCGGAGCGGCTCACCGGTTCTGCATCATGTCGGCGACCTCGTCCCACAGCGCGGCCGCCGTGACCGCCTTGTCCGCGGGGCCGACGGTGCGGATCTCAGCCCGGCCCGGGCGCAGCAGGTGCACCGTGCTGTGGTCCTGGCCGAAGGTCACGCCCACCCCGACCTCGTTGGCCACGAGCAGGTCGCAGCCCTTGCGCGCCAGCTTGGCCCGGGCGTGGTGGATCACGTCACCGTCGCCGTCACCGGTCTCGGCGGCGAAGCCGACGACGACGGGGCGGTCGGCCTCGCCTCGGTCGGCGACCAGGCCGGCCAGGATGTCCGGGTTGCGCACGAGGGTGACCGTCGGTGCCGAGTCGCCGGAGCCCGGGGCGTGGGTCTTCTTGATCTTGGACGCGGCGTAGTCGGCCGGCCGGAAGTCGGCGACGGCGGCAGCCATCACCACCACGTCGGCGCCGGCGGACGCGCGGCGCACCGCCTCCTGCATCTGCAGCGCCGACTCCACGTGCTCGACCTCGACACCGGCCGGCACCGGGAGCGCGACGGGGGCGCTGACCAGATGCACCCGGGCGCCGCGGGCCGCGGCCACCTGGGCCACGGCATACCCCTGCTTGCCGGAGGAGCGGTTGCCGAGGTAGCGGACAGGGTCCAGCGCCTCGCGCGTGCCCCCGGCGGTCACGACGACCCGCAGCCCGGCGAGGTCGGCCATGCCGGTCGAGGGCGTGCCCTTGACGAGTGCGAGCGCGGCGTCGAAGATCTCCTCCGGCTCGGGCAGCCGCCCGGGGCCGGTGTCGGCGCCGGTGAGCCGGCCGCTGGCCGGGTCGAGCACCGACACGCCCCGCTCCCGCAGCAGCGCGACGTTGGCGACGGTGGCCGGGTGGGTCCACATCTCGGTGTGCATCGCCGGGGCGAGCAGCACCGGGCAGCGCGCGGTGAGCAGCGTGTTGGTCAGCAGGTCGTCGGCGAGGCCATGGGCGGCCTTGGCCAGCAGGTCGGCCGTGGCCGGTGCCACCACGACCAGGTCCGCCTGTTGGCCGAGCCTGACATGCGGCACCTCGTGCACCGACTCCCACACGTCGGAGGCAACCGGATGTCCTGACAGCGCCGCCCACGTGGGAGCCCCGACGAACTCCAGGGCCGCTCTCGTGGGCACCACCGTCACGTCGTGGCCGGACTCGGTGAAGCGGCGCAGCAGGGCACAGGCCTTGTAGGCGGCGATGCCCCCGCTGACCCCGAGCACGACCCGCATCAGGCCGGGCTCAGCTGGCGGCGTCGTGGGGGCTCGAGGTGTGCAGCTTGCGCTGGTCGATCTCGTGGAGCGCGATCGAGAGCGGCTTGTCGGTCTGGTCGGCCTCGACGAGCGGGCCGACATACTCCAGCAGGCCCTCGCTGAGCTGGGAGTAGTAGGCGTTGATCTGGCGGGCCCGCTTGGCGGCGTAGATCACCAGGGCGTACTTGGAGTCGGCCTTCTCGAGCAGGCTGTCGATCGGCGGGTTGGTGATGCCGTCGGGGTGGGCGAGGGTGCCAATCACGGAATGTCAGTCCTTCTGGTCGACGATGGCTCAAAGAGCAATGATACGAGTTCTTCGGCGGCCCGGGCGACATCGTCGTTGACGATGGTCACGTCGAACTCCGAGGCGGCCGCGAGCTCGGTGCGTGCGGTCTGCAACCTGACGGCGCGCTCCTGGGCGCTCTCGGTGCCGCGCCCGACCAGCCGCTCCACCAGATCATCCCACGACGGTGGCGCGAGGAAGACGAACAGCGCCTGTGGCATCGCGTCCCGGACCTGCCGGGCACCTTGGAGGTCGATCTCCAGCAGGGCGGGGCGGCGCTCGTCGAGGACCCGCTGGACGGGGGCCCGGGGTGTGCCGTACTTCGCCCGGCCGTGCACGACCGCCCACTCGAGCAGGTCGCCCTGCTCGCGCATGCGCTCGAAGTCGGCGTCGCTGACGAAGTGGTAGTGCACCCCGTCGACCTCCCCGGGCCGGGGCGGTCGCGTCGTCGCCGAGACCGACAGCCACACCTCGGGATGGTGCCGCCGGACGTAGCCGGCCACGGTCCCCTTGCCGACGGCGGTCGGGCCCGCCAGCACGACCAGCCGGGGCTGCGCTGGAGCCCCGGCTGGTCGGTCGGCGTCCGGGTCAGGGTCCGGGCGCGTGGTCGGCGTATCGATGTCGGCTCAGACGTGGCTGAAGCGGTCGAGCAGCTTCTCGGTCTGGTTGGCCCCGAGCCCGCGCACCCGGCGGCTCTCGGAGATGCCGATCTCGTCCATGATGGCGCGGGCGCGCACCCGGCCGACGCCGGGCATGGACTCCAGGAGCGCGGAGACCTTCATCTTGCCGACGACGTCGTTCTCCTTGCCCTCGGCGATCACGTCCTTGAGCGATCCCTGCGAGTTCTTCAGTCGGTTCTTCACGGCGGCGCGCTCGCGGCGTGCCTCGGCTGCCTTGGCCAGCGCGTCGGCGCGCTGCTCGGGCGTCAGTTGGGGAAGGGCCACGTCCGTCTCCTCGATGTCGTCGGTGGTCGTGCAATGGGTCGTGTGTCCAGGCCGGACGCCACGTGTGTCCGGCCGTCATCCTCGGGGGTCCACCGTGCCTGAGCACGCCTTTCGCGGACCTCCTCTTGCGAACCTAGCGAGTGTGCCATCCTGTGCCAACCCGACAGTCGTGACGCGCCGCGTCAGCCCAGTGCCTCGCGCAGCCGCCCGCCGAGCTCGGTGACCCGCTGGGTCAGCTCTGGCACACCGGGACCGGCGTCCAGGACCGCTCTGCTGACGGGCGCGACCACCCGTTCGGCGCACCCGCTGAACAGTCGGGCCAGGTCAGCGCCCTGGGCACCCTGGACCCCGACGCCGGGAGCCAGGATCGGCGCACCGGAGGCGGGCAGGTCGATGCCCAGCTCGGCGACCGCCGTGCCCACGTTGCCGCCCACGACGAGGCCGACGTCGCCCATCGGTCGACTCCCGGCGTTGTCCCGGGCCACGTCGTCGACGATCCGGCGGGCCACCGAGGGGTCACCCGCGTGCTGCGTCTGCACGCCCTCGGGGTTGGACGTCAGGGCGAGGACGAAGACCCCCCGTCCGGTCCGACGCGCCACGTCGACCGCGGGGCGCAGCGAGCCGTAGCCCAGGTAGGGGCTGACCGTCAGCGCGTCGGCGGCCAACGGTGCACCGTCGGCCAGGTAGGCCTCGGCATACGCGCTCATCGTGGACCCGATGTCGCCGCGCTTGGCGTCGAGGACGCTCAGCGTGCCACCGGAGGCGAGCTCGGCCAGGACGCGCTCGAGCACCGCGACTCCTCGGGAGCCGTGACGTTCGAAGAAGGCCGACTGCGGCTTCACCGCCGCCACCCTGCCCACCGCCGCCTCCAGCACGGTGCCGGCGAACCGCTCCAGCCCCTCGGGCGTGTCCTCCAGGCCCCAGGCTCGCAGCAGGTGAGGATGCGGGTCGATCCCGACGCACAGGGGCCCGTGGTCGCGCAGGGCGGCGTGCAGCCGGGCGCCGAAGGGCGCCCGCAGCGCGCTCACAGTGCGGGCTCCGCAGGGCGGCCGTGCAGGTCCAGCCGGGCCGCGTGCTCCTGCAACGAAGCAACCTGCAGGTCACCCCGCTGCATCGCCTCGATGCCGAGCACCGCGGCCCCGAGCTGCTGCACCGTGGTGATGATCGGCCGGTCCAGGCTGGTCGTCGCGGCCCTGATGGCGTAGCCGTCGGCACGCGAGTCGCGCCCGGAGGGCGTGTTGATGACCATGGCGATCTCACCTGCGGTGATCCGGTCGACGACGGTCGGCTCCCCCGCGGGACCACGCCCGGCACTGTGCTTGCGGACGACCTCGGCGGTGATGCCGTTGCGGCGCAGCACGTCTGCGGTCCCGGCCGTGGCCAGCACGCGGAACCCGAGGTCGACCAGGCGCTTGATCGGGAAGATCATCGAACGCTTGTCACGGTTGGCGACGGACACGAACACCGTGCCCTCGGTGGGCAGCGCGGAGCCCTGGCGCAGCTGGCTCTTGGCGAAGGCCGTGCCGTAGTCGGCGTCGATGCCCATCACCTCCCCGGTGGAGCGCATCTCCGGGCCGAGGATGGAGTCGACGGCCTGTCCCTCCTGGGTGCGGAAGCGCCGGAACGGCAGGATGGCCTCCTTCACGCTCACCGGGGCGTCCGGCGGGAGCTGACCGCCGTCGACATGCCTCGGCAGCATGCCCTCCTCGCGCAGCGCGGCGATGGTCGCGCCGAACATCACCCGGGCCGCTGCCCGGGCCAGCGGCACACCGGTCGCCTTGGCCACGAAGGGCACCGTCCGGCTGGCCCGCGGGTTCGCCTCCAGGACGTAGAGGACGTCCTGGGCCATCGCGAACTGCACGTTGATCAGCCCGCGCACCCCGATCGCCTCGGCCAGGAGGCGGGTGGCCTCGCGCACCCGGCGCATCTCCTCCCGGCCGAGCGTGATCGGGGGCAGGACGCACGCCGAGTCACCGGAGTGGATGCCGGCCTCCTCGATGTGCTCCATGATGCCGCCGAGGTAGAGGTCGCGGCCGTCGTAGAGGGCGTCCACGTCGATCTCGATGGCCTCGTCCAGGAACCGGTCGACGAGCACCGGGTGCTCCGGTGAGGCCTCGGTGGCCCGGCCCACGTAGCGGGCGAGCGACTCGTCGTCGTAGACGATCTCCATGCCGCGGCCACCGAGCACGTAGGACGGCCGGACCAGCACCGGGTAGCCGATCTCGTGTGCCACGGCCAGGGCGTCGGCCACGCTGTAGGCGGTGCCGTGCCGCGGCGCGGTCAGGCCCGTCTCGGCGAGGACCCGCCCGAAGGCACCACGGTCCTCGGCCAGGTGGATGGCCTCGGGCGAGGTGCCCACCACGGGCACGCCCTCGGCCTTCAGCTTGGCTGCCAGGCCCAGGGGGGTCTGCCCGCCCAGCTGCACGATGACGCCCGCGACCGGACCGGCCGCCCGCTCGGCGTGGACGACCTCGAGCACGTCCTCCAAGGTCAGCGGCTCGAAGTAGAGCCTGCTGGAGGTGTCGTAGTCGGTCGACACCGTCTCCGGGTTGCAGTTGACCATGACGGTGTCGAAGCCGACCTCGCGCAGCGCCTGCGAGGCGTGCACACAGGAGTAGTCGAACTCGATGCCCTGCCCGATCCGGTTGGGTCCGGACCCCAGGATGATGACGGCGGGCCGCTCCCGTGGGGCGACCTCCGTCTCCTCGTCGTAGCTCGAGTAGTGGTAGGGCGTGAGCGCGACGAACTCTCCGGCGCACGTGTCGACCGTCTTGTACACCGGCCTGATCCCGAGGGCGTGCCGGACACCGCGCACCACGTCCTCGTCCATCCCGACCAGCTCGGCGATCTGGGCGTCGGACAGGCCGACCCGCTTGGCGCGTCGCAGCACCTCGGGCCGCAGCCGTCCGGGCCCCTCGTGCGCGGCCCTGCGAACCTCGTCCGCCACGTCGTTGATGAGGACGATCTGGTCGAGGAACCAGGGGTCGATGCGGGTGGCCTCGTGGGCCTCCTCGACCGTGACTCCCCCGCGCAGCGCCTGCTGCACGAGCACCAGACGACCGTCGGTGGGCGTGCGGGCCTGGTCGATCAGCGCCAGCGCCTGTTCCCGGCTCGGCAGCTCCTCGGGGCGCCAGTGGAACGAGGAGCCCTTCTGCTCGGCGGAACGCAGCGCCTTGTTGAGGGCCTGGGCGAAGTTGCGGCCGATGGCCATGGCCTCGCCGACCGACTTCATCGTGGTCGTCAGCGTCGGGTCGGCCGCGGGGAACTTCTCGAACGCGAACCGCGGCACCTTGACGACCACGTAGTCGAGGCTGGGCTCGAAGCTGGCCGGGGTCTGCCGGGTGATGTCGTTGGGGACCTCGTCCAGGGTGTAGCCCAGCGCCATCTTGGCCGCGATCTTGGCGATCGGGAAGCCCGTCGCCTTGGAGGCCAGGGCCGAGGACCGGGACACCCGGGGGTTCATCTCGATCACGATGACCCGACCGTCCTCGGGGTTGACGGCGAACTGGATGTTGCACCCGCCGGTGTCGACGCCGACCTCGCGGATGACGGCGATCCCGATGTCACGCAGGTGCTGGTACTCCCGGTCCGTCAGGGTCATCGCCGGCGCGACGGTGATGGAGTCACCGGTGTGCACGCCCATGGGGTCGAGGTTCTCGATCGAGCACACGACGACGACGTTGTCCGCCTTGTCGCGCATCACCTCGAGCTCGTACTCCTTCCACCCCATGATCGACTCCTCGAGGAGCACCTCGGTGGTGGGGCTGTCCTGCAGGCCCGCCCCGGCGATGCGCCGCAGGGACTCCTCGTCGTAGGCGAAGCCGGAGCCGAGTCCGCCCATGGTGAAGCTCGGCCGCACCACCACGGGGTAGCCCAGCTCGTCGGCCGCCGAGACGACCTCGTCCATGGTGTGGCAGATCAGGCTCTGCGCCACCTCCGCACCACAGCGCTCGACCACGCCCTTGAACGCCTGCCGGTCCTCACCCAGCTGGATGGCCTCGACGTTGGCACCGATCAGCGGGCAGCTGTAGCGCTCCAGCGTGCCCGCCTCGTGCAGCGCGATGGCGGCGTTGAGGGCGGTCTGACCGCCGAGCGTGGCCAGCACGGCGTCGGGCCGTTCCTTGGCGATGATCTTCTCGACGATCTCGGGGGTGATCGGCTCGACGTAGGTGGCGTCCGCGACCCCGGGGTCCGTCATGATCGTCGCGGGGTTGGAGTTGACCAGGATGACCCGGATGCCCTCCTCGCGCAGCACCCGGCAGGCCTGGGTGCCGGAGTAGTCGAACTCCGCCGCCTGACCGATGACGATCGGGCCGGAGCCGATCACCAGGACGCTGCGGATGTCCTCACGCCTGGGCATCGCGGGCCCCTTCCATCAGGTCGACGAACCGGTCGAACAGGTACTCCGCGTCGTGCGGTCCCGCCGCGGCCTCAGGGTGGTATTGCACCGAGAAGGCCGGAGTCGTCAGGCACTGCAGGCCCTCGACGACGTCGTCGTTGAGGGCGACGTGCGAGACGCGGACCGGACCGTAGGGCGTGTCCGCCGGCTGGTCCGTCGGCCCCGGCCAGCCGATGGCGAAGCCGTGGTTGTGGCTGGTCACCTCGACCTTGCCGGTGGAGCGGTCGAGGACCGGCTGGTTGATGCCACGGTGCCCGAACGGCAGCTTGTAGGTGTCCAGCCCGAGGGCGCGCCCGAGCAGCTGGTTGCCGAAGCAGATGCCGAAGAAGGGGATGCGGTGCTCGAGCACCTCGCGCAGCAGGCCGACCTCGGCGTCGGCGGTGGCCGGGTCGCCGGGGCCGTTGGAGAAGAAGACACCGTCGGGCTCCACGGCCTCGACCTCGGCGAACGTGCTGCTGGACGGCAGCACGTGCACCTCGATGCCGCGGGCTGCCAGCAGGGCGGGAGTCATCCCCTTGATGCCCAGGTCGAGGGCGGCCACGGTCAGCCGACGCTCGCCCTTGGCCGGCACGACGTAGGGCTCCTTGGTCGACACCTCGGCGGCCAGCGCGGACCCGGCCATGACCGGCGCCTCGGTGACCCGGCGCAGCAGCTCCGCGGCCGGGGCCGCCGCCGCCTCGCCGGAGAAGATGCCGGCCCGCATCGCGCCCCGGTCGCGGATGTGCCGGGTGAGGGCGCGGGTGTCCACCTCGCTGATGCCGACGACGCCCTGCTCGGCGAGCGCCTGCTCGAGGTCTCCCTGGGAGCGCCAGTTGGAGGGTCGCACGGCGGGGTCGCGCACCACGAAGCCGGAGACCCAGATGCGCCGGCTCTCCATGTCGGCCGTGTTGACCCCGGTGTTGCCGATGTGCGGGGCGGTCATCACCACGACCTGGCGGTGGTAGCTCGGGTCGGTGAGCGTCTCCTGGTAGCCGGTCATGCCGGTGCAGAAGACCGCCTCACCGACGGTCTCACCGGTGGCCCCGTAGGCGAGACCGGTGAAGGTGCGCCCGTCCTCGAGGACGAGGACTGCAGGGTCGTGTGTGCTCATGCCGGACCTCCCCAGACGAGACCCTCGCGGGCCGTGACCGCACCCCGCAGCATGGTCAGGTGCACGGCTCCGGTGAGCGTGCGACCGTGCCAGGGGTTGTTGCGTGACAGCGACTGAGACATCGCGCCGTCGACGGTGACCTCCCGGGTCGGGTCGACCAGGGTGAGGTTGGCCGGCGCGCCGGCGCTCAGGCCCTGCCCCTGGGTGGCGAGGCGCGCGATGGCAGCAGGGGCGGTGGACATGACGCGGGCGACGTCGGCCCACCCCATCCGCCCGGTCGCCACCATCGTGGTGGTGACCACGGACAGCGCCTGCTCCAGCCCGAGCATGCCGAAGGCCGCGTCGGTGAAGGCGTGCTCCTTGTCCTGGCGGACGTGCGGGGCGTGGTCGGTGGCGACGATGTCGACCGTGCCGTCGGCCAGCGCCTGGCGCAGCGCCTCGACGTCCTCGGCCGGCCGCAGCGGCGGGTTCACCTTGAAGACCGGGTCGTAGCCGGCGACCAGGTCGGTGGTGAGCATGAGGTGGTGCGGGGTGACCTCGGCGGTCACCGCGATGCCCTGGGCCTTGGCCCAGCGCACCACCTCGACGCTGCCGGCCGTCGACACGTGGGCGATGTGCACCCGCGACCCGGTATGCCGGGCCAGCATCACGTCGCGCGCGACGACCGACTCCTCGGCGACGCCGGGCCACCCGGGCAGGCCGAGCCTGCCGGACAGCTCACCCTCGTGACAGCACGCGGTAGGTCCGGCCAGCTGCGGGTCCTGGGCATGCTGGGAGACCACCCCGTCGAAGGCCTTGACATACTCCAGAGCCCGCCTCATCAGCCGCGCGTCGTGCACGCACCGGCCGTCGTCGGAGAAGACCCGCACCCGGGCGCGTGAGCGGGCCATCAGGCCCAGCTCGGCGAGCTCGGCACCGGCCAGCTCCTTGGTCACGGCACCCACCGGGTGCACGTCGACGTAGCCGGCGCGCTGACCGAGGTCGAGCACGCGCTCGGCGGCCTCGGCGGTGTCGGTGACGGGCGAGGTGTTGGCCATCGCGAAGACGGCGGTGTAGCCGCCTGCCGCAGCGGCGGCGCTGCCGGTGGCGATGGTCTCGGCGTCCTCACGCCCCGGCTCGCGCAGGTGGGTGTGCAGGTCGACGAGCCCCGGGAGCGCGACCAGGCCGTCGGCATGCAGCTTCACCGCGTCGGACGGCGCCTGGCGGCGGGCGTCCTCGCCCATGGCGACGATGCGACCGTCGGCGACGAGCAGGTCCTGCACCCCCTGACCGAGCACGTCGGCATCGCTGACCAGGAGTGGCTGGGGTGGGGTGGCGGCGGAGCTCACTGGTCGCTCCCTTCCCCTGCGAGCAGGTGGTAGAGGATGGACATCCGGACGGCGACCCCGGCGGAGACCTGGTCGAGCACGAGCGACTGCGCGGCGTCGGCCGCGTCGCCGGAGATCTCCAGGCCGCGGTTCATCGGCCCCGGGTGGCAGATCACGGCGTGCTCGGGCAGCCGACGCAGCCTCGACGTGGTCAGCCCGTACGTCACCGCATACTCGCGGGCCGTCGGGAAGAACCCACCGCTCATCCGCTCGCGCTGCACCCGCAGCATCATCACCGCGTCCACCGTGGGCAGCACGTCGTCCAGGTCGTAGGACGTGGTGAAACCGTCGGTGTCCGACCACGGCCCGATGCCGCTGGGCATCAGGGTCGGCGGGGCGACCAGGGTGACCCTGGCACCGAGGGTGCGCAGGCACAGCAGGTTGGAACGGAGCACGCGGGAGTGGGTGAGGTCGCCCACGATCGCGATGTGCCGGCCCGCGAGGTCACCCAGCCGACTGCGCATCGTGTAGGCGTCGAGCAGTGCCTGCGACGGGTGCTCATGGGTCCCGTCGCCGGCGTTGACGATGGAACAGTCGGTCCACTGCGCGATCTGGGCCGGAGCCCCCGAGGCCATGTGCCGGATGACCATCATGTCCACGCCCATCGCGTCGATGGTCCGGACGGTGTCCCGCAGACTCTCACCCTTGGACACCGAGGTGCCCTTGCCGGTCAGGTTGATGGTGTCGGCCGACATCCACTTGCCGGCGAGCTCGAACGAGCTGCGGGTGCGGGTGGAGTCCTCGAAGAAGAAGTTGATGATGGTGCGGCCGCGCAGCGTGGGCAGCTTCTTGACCTCCCGGTGCTGCACCTCGTGCATCTCCACGGCGGTGTCCAGGATCTGCAGCACCTGGCCCCGGTCCAGGTCGGCCATCGACAGCAGGTGCCTCACCGCTGACCCTCCGGCCGCGCGGGCGCCGAGCTGGTGATGCGCACCTCGTCGCGGTCGTCCACCTCGGACAGCCGCACCGACACCCGCTCGGTCTTGGCGGTGGGCAGGTTCTTGCCCACGTGGTCGGCCCGGATCGGCAGCTCGCGGTGGCCGCGGTCGACCAGCACGGCCAGGCGGACGATGCGCGGCCTGCCGTAGTCGGCCAGGGAGTCCAGCGCGGCCCGCACGGTGCGCCCGGAGTAGAGCACGTCGTCGACCAGCACCACGACCTTGTCCTCGATGCCCCCCGGCGGCAGCTCGGTGTGCTCGACCTGACGCACCGGCTGGGCGCGCAGGTCGTCGCGGTACATGGTGACGTCCAGCGAGCCGGCGGGCACGTCGTGCCCCTCGACCTCGTGGACAGCAGCAGCGAGCCGCTGCGCGAGGGCGACCCCCCGGGTCGGGATGCCGAGCAGGACGAGGTCCTGCGCGCCCTTGTTGGTCTCGAGGATCTCATGGGCGATGCGGCGCAGCGCCCGCGAGATGTCGGCGCCGGTCAGGACCACACGTCCTGGGGGGGCCTCGGGGTCCCCCGGATGGCTCTCGGGAGGGACCTGGTCACGGGACGGGCTCATGGCCCACTCCTTCCCCGCCTCACAGGACGGTGGTTAAAGGACGTGTCGGTGTGGTCACCCTACCGCCCGGACGAGCCGCTGCGGTGCAACGCCCGGGAGAGGTCCTCCCAGAGGTCCTCCGGGTCCTCCAGGCCGACCGAGAGACGCACCGTGCCCTCGGCGATGCCCACCCTGGCCCTGCCCTCGGGACCGAGCCGGCGGTGCGTCGTCGTGGCCGGGTGGGTGACGAGCGACTTGGCGTCGCCCAGGTTGTTGGAGATGTCGACGACCCGCAGGGCGTCGAGCACGCGGAAGGCCTCGGCCTTGGCCGGCTCCCCCTGCCCGGGCAGGTCGAAGGTGACGACGGTGCCCCCGGCCCCCATCTGCGTGCGGGCGAGGTCCTGGTGCGGGTGGGAGTCCAGGAACGGGTAGCGGACGTCGCGCACCGCCGGGTGCTGCTCCAGCCTGCCGGCGATCTCGAGGGCCGACGCCGACTGGGTGTCGACGCGCAGCGGCATCGTCTCCAGCCCCTTGAGCAGCACCCATGCGTTGAACGGGCTGAGCGAGGGACCGGTGTGCCGGATCATCGTCTGCACCGGTCCCTCGATGTAGTCCTGCCGAGCCGAGGATGGCCCCGCCCAGCACCCTGCCCTGGCCGTCGATGTGCTTGGTGGCGGAGTAGACGACGATGTCGGCCCCCCACTCCATCGGACGCTGCAGCAACGGGGTGGCGAAGACGTTGTCCACGACGACCTGAGCCCCGGCGGCGTGGGCCAGCTCGACCACGCCCCCGATGTCGACGATGTCGAGCATCGGGTTGGACGGCGTCTCGAAGAGCACCACGTCGGCCGGGGTGGCCAGCGCCGCCTCCCACTGGTCGAGCTCGTGGGCGTCCACGTAGTCGGTGCGCACCCCCCAGCCGGCCAGGATCTCGTCGAGGATGACCAGGCTGGAGCCGAAGAGTGCCCGTCCCGCGACGACCCTGCTGCCCTGCTCCACCAGCGCGGCCAGTGAGGTGAACACGGCCGACATGCCGGTGGCCGTCGCGGAGCAGGCAGGGGCCCCCTCGAGCAGCCGGAGCCGCTCCTCGAACGTCGCGACGGTGGGGTTCGCGTAGCGGGAGTAGACGAACCGCTCGACCTCACCGGCGAACGCGGCCTCGGCGTCGGCGGCCCGGTCGTAGACGTAGCCCTGGGTGAGGAAGAGCGGCTCCGAGGTCTCCTGGAAGCCGGTGCGCTCCTGACCACCCCGGACGGCGAGGGTGCGCGGGCGCAGCCCGTCAGGCAGCTCTGACGTCGGCCGGGGGGTGCTCATGACGCTCCTGTCCGGGGGTGGTGCTCAGACCAGGGTGGGCTTGATCTCCGCGACCCGCGCCAGCAGGCCGTTGACGAAGCGGGGCGACTCGTCGGTCGACATGCCCTGCACCAGCGCGACCGCCTCGGCGATCGCCACGGCGTCGGGCACCTGGTCGTTCCAGACGATCTCCCAGGTGCCCAGGCGCAGGGCGGCCCGGTCGACCGATGGCATCCGCTCCAGAGACCAGCCGTGGCTGTAGGTGGTCAGCACCTCGTTGATCTCGTTCCAGCGCTCCATCACCCCCCGTACCAGCTGCACGGTGTAGTCGGGCAACGGGTGCTGCGTGGTGGGCACGGCGACGCGCTGCTCGAGCAGGTCACCGATGTTGAGCCCACGCTGCTCGGCCTCGAACAGCAGCTCCAGGGCCCGTTTGCGGGCCTTGCTGCGTGCCGGCACCGGGCTCAGCTCACCCGGCCCAGGTAGGACCCGTCGCGGGTGTCCACCTTGACCTTGGTGCCGGTCTCGAGGAACAGCGGCACCTGGATCTCGGCGCCGGTCTCCAGGGTGGCCGGCTTGGTGCCGCCGGTCGAGCGGTCCCCCTGCAGGCCCGGGTCGGTGTGCGAGATCTCGAGCACGACGGAGGCCGGCAGCTCGACATAGAGCACCTGACCGTCGTGCTGGGCGATCATCGCCTCGCCGTTCTCCAGCAGGAAGTCCTTGGCGGAGCCCATGACCTCGGGCGCGACGGGCACCTGCTCGTAGGACTTGGTGTCCATGAAGATGTAGTCGGTGCCGTCGTGGTAGAGGTACTGCATGTCCGACCGGTCGACGGTCGCGGTCTCCACCTTCGTGCCCGCGTTGAAGGTCTTGTCGACGATCTTGCCGGACAGGACGTTCTTGAGCTTGGTGCGCACGAACGCCGGGCCCTTGCCGGGCTTGACGTGCTGGAACTCCAGCACCTGCCACAGCCCGTTGTCCATCTTCAGGACAAGTCCGTTCTTCAGGTCGTTCGTGGTCGCCACTGGATCTCTTTCGGTATGTCGGGTGCCGGCGGAGCGCCTGCGCGGCGCCGCCTCCTCGGCTCGGGATCGGCGGTCAGTCTAGCGGCTCAGCCGGCCAGGGCCCGCAGCGCCAGCAGGTAGGACTGGGCCCCGAACCCCGCGATCGTGCCGGTGGCGACGCCGGCCACGACGGAGGTGTGCCGGAACGTCTCCCGGGTGGCCGGGTTGGACAGGTGCACCTCGACCAGCCGCGACCCGGTCCCGACCAGGTGCGCACAGGCGTCCCGCACCGCATACGAGTAGTGCGTGAAAGCGGCCGGGTTGAGCACCACGTCCCACCCGGCCCGGGAGGCCTCGTGCAGCCAGCCCACCAGCTCGGCCTCGTCGTCGGTCTGCCGCAGCTCCACGGCGTGGCCCAGCTCAGCGGCCAGCGCCGTGACCTGCTCCCCCACGTCGGTGAGGGTGAGGGTGCCGTAGATCTCCGGCTCCCGGGTGCCCAGCGCCGCCAGGTTGGGTCCGCTCAGCACGAGCACATGTCCAGACACGACACCAGCGTATGCCGTGCCGCACCGCCCGTGGCGTGCCGCGGTCGCCTGCCGGACCGGCCTCGCCCGCGGCGCTCAGCCCCGGACGGCCTCGAAGGACGCCACCAGCAGCTCTTCTGCCGGCCCTTCCAGACGCCCCGGCCGCGCGAGCGCGTCGAGCACGACGAAGCGCAGCGTCGCGCCCCGGGCCTTCTTGTCCCGCCCCATCGCGGCCCGCAGCTCCTCCCACGAGCCACCGGCATATGTCGTGGGCAGGCCCACCGCAGCGAGCACCGCCCGGGTGCGGTCGACAAGGGAGTCCGGGGTGCGGCCGGCGCGCCGCCCCAGCTCCGCGGCGTAGACCAGCCCTACGGCCACGGCGTCACCGTGGCGCCACCGGTAGTCCTCGACGAGCTCGATCGCGTGCGCGAACGTGTGGCCGTAGTTGAGCACCTCGCGCAGGGACGCCTCCTTGAGGTCCGCCGCGACGATGTCGGCCTTGACCTTGACGGCACGCGCGATCAGCGCCAGGGCCACGGGGGCGTCGGCTCGGGTGGCCGCGGCAGGGTCGGCCTCCACCAGGTCGAGGATGAGCGGGTCGGCGACCAAGCCGCACTTGACCACCTCGGCCAGGCCGGACACGTAGTCGGCCCGCGGCATCGTGGTCAGCCACGAGGGGTCGCACAGCACGGCCACCGGAGGGTGGAAGGCACCGACCAGGTTCTTGCCCTCCGCGGTGTTGATGCCCGTCTTGCCGCCCACCGCGGCGTCCACGACCGCCAGCAGCGACGTGGGCACCTGGACGACCTCGACGCCACGCAGCCACGTGGCCGCGACGAACCCTGCGAGGTCCGTCACGGCTCCGCCGCCGATGCCCACGACGAGGTCGTCCCGGGTGAAGTCAGCCCTCCCGAGCCGGTGCCACAGCTCAGCCAGGACTCCGACCTGCTTGGCAGCCTCGGCGTCCGGGACCTCGGCCAGGTGCGGCGTGCCCCCGGCCTCGCGCACGAGGTCGCCCGCCTGGCCGGCGAGCCCGGCACGTCCCGGCTGGTGGATCAGCATCACCCGACGCCCGACCCGCACCAGGGGCCGCAGGTGCTGCAGCGCACCGGGCCCGATGTGCACCGGGTAGCCGGGGTCGCCACCGACCTGCACGGTGCGTCGGCTCACGACACCCCGTCCCCGTCGAGGAGCCCGACGACCTCGTCGGCGACCTCCTGAGGCGTCCGCCCGGCGGTGTCCACCCGCCAGGTCGCCACGGCCTCGTAGACCGGTCGACGGGCCTGCATGAGCCGCATCCAGGAGGCGCGCGGGTTGACCACGAGCATGGGGCGCGAGGCGTCGAACCCCACCCGACCGGCCGCGTCGGCGATGCTGACGTCGAGGAAGACCACGGTGTGTCCGGCCAGCGCGGCCTGCACCTCGGCGTCCATCACGGCGCCACCGCCGAGCGAGAGCACGACCTCGGGGATGCCGAGGGCGCGCAGCACCTCCGCCCGCTCCAGCACCCGGAAGGCGGCCTCGCCGTCGTCGACGAAGATGTCGCTGATGCTGCGGCCCTGAGCCTGCACGATCGCCGCATCAGTGTCGTGGAACGCCAGCTGCAGCCGGTCGGCGACCTCTGCCCCGACGGTCGACTTGCCGGCACCGGGGGGGCCCACCAGGACGAGCCTGGGACGCTCAGACATCCTGGGCCCCTCGCATCGTCTCGGGGATGGCGGCGAGGTAGCCCTCGACGTTGCGTCGGACCTCGGCCACGCTGTCGCCGCCGAACTTCTCCAGCACCGCCTCGGCCAGCACCAGAGCGACCATGGCCTCGGCCACGACCCCGGCTGCGGGCACGGCGCACACGTCGGAGCGCTGGTGGATCGCCGTGGCGGCCTCGCCGGAGGAGGTGTCGATCGTGCGCAGCGCCCGGGGCACCGTGGAGATGGGCTTCATGGCGGCTCGCACCCGCAGCACCCCGCCCGTGCTCATCCCGCCCTCGGTGCCACCCGCAGCGCAGGGTCGTGCGGCGCACCGCGCCGTCAGCGTCGCGCTCGATCTCGTCGTGCGCCAGGCTCCCCCGGCGGGCCGCGGTCCGGAAGCCCTCGCCGATCTCGACGCCCTTGATGGCCTGGATCCCCATCAGGGCCCCGGCCAGGCGAGAGTCCAGCCGTCGGTCCCAGTGCACGTAGGACCCCAGACCGGGGGGCAGCCCCCAGGCCAGCACCTCGACGACGCCGCCGAGCGTGTCGCCGGCCTTCTTGGCCGCGTCGATCTCGCTGACCATCGCCGCTGACAGGTCAGCGTCGAGGGTCCGCACCGGGTCGGCGTCCAGCCGGGCCACGTCGCCGGGGTGGGGCAGGTCCTCCGCGGCGGGGGCGTCGTCGCCGATGCCGGGCACTCCGGCGGTGCCGATGGACACCGTGTGGCTGACGAGCCGTACGTCGCAGGTCTGCTCCAGCATCGCAGCGGCGACGGCGCCAAGGGCGACTCGGGCCGCCGTCTCCCGGGCCGAGGCACGCTCGAGCACCGGGCGGGCCTCGGCGAAGCCGTACTTCTGCATACCGGCCAGGTCCGCGTGTCCGGGGCGGGGGCGGGTCAGCGGCTTGTTGCGGGCCAGCTCCTGCGGTGCCCCCACGTCGTCGGCACCGGCGATGTCGGTCTCGGGCACCGGCTCCGGACTCATCACCGCCTCCCACTTGGCCCACTCGCTGTTGGCGATGAGCAGCGACAGTGGCGAGCCGAGGGTGAGGCCATGGCGCATCCCGCCGAGGAACTGCAGACGGTCGGCCTCGAACGACATCCGAGCCCCCCGGCCGTAGCCGAGCCGTCGACGCGCCAGGGCACCCTCCACCCGGGCACGGTCGACCCGCACCCCGGCCGGCAGACCCTCGACGACAGCAGTCAGGGCGGGGCCGTGGGACTCCCCGGCGGTCAGCCAACGCAACATGGCCCGCATCCTCTCAGACCAGGGTGGTGAAGACGTCGGGCGCCAGCATCGCCCCGACCAGAGCCCCGACCATCATCGGCGGGCCGTAGGCGAGGTCGCCCCGCATGCCGACCCGCCGGGTCACCAGCAGCACCACCGCCACCACCCCGCCCACCAGGAAGCCGGCATACATGCCCGCGATGACGGTCTGCCAGCCGAACCAGCCCAGGCCGCCACCGAGCACGACGGCAAGCTTGACATCGCCCAGGCCCAGCGCCAGCGACCCCCGGGCCAACGAGATGAGCGCCAGGGTCAGGTAGCCGGCCCCGCAGACGAACCCGGCCAGCAGGAACCTGCCGAGGATGCCCCACTCACCACCCACTGCCGCCGCCAGCGCCAGGCCGACCGCCACCGACGCCATGGTGGGCCACATGATGCGGTCCGGGAGGCGGTGCACGTCCAGGTCCATCGCGGCCAGGCAGACGCAGGCGAGCGCGAGGAGCAGGAAGGTCAGCAGGGCGACCCACTGGGTGGCCGTCGGCCCGTCCACGGACGCGCCCGGGTCGGCGGTGCGCGCTGCCGGCGCGGCGAGCACCCGCCAGGCGAGGGCGCCGTAGACGGCCCCGAGCGTCGGCGCGACCCACCACCGGCTCCCCGGCAACGGCATACTCTCCTCGTCGGGCTTGCGGTAGGTGACCTGCCGCAGCCACCGGCCCACCGGCACGCCGCCGACAAGGCCGACCACGCCGGTCAGCAGCGCGGTCCAGGCGATCCAGCTCACACGTCCACCGCCGGTGTCGCCGGCACCCGAGCCTGAGCAAGAGCCCGACGCATCGCCTCGAGGGGAGCGACGAGGCCGGTCATCAGCTCGACCTGGCGTGCGGCCTGGTGGAGCAGCATCGACTCACCGCTGACCACCCGGGCGCCACGGCGAGCCAGCCCGCCGGCCCACGCGGTCGGCCAGGGGTCGTAGACCACGTCCAGCGCGACCAGACCGGCCAGGTCACCGGTCGGCAGCGGTGCCGGGTCAGCACCCGAGGGGAGAGTGCTCACCGCCACGGCGAGGTCAGCCCCGACGGGGGCAGGACCGTCGAACGGCAGTGTGCGCACGCTCAGCCCCAGGCTGTGGCGCCATGGCCAGCGTCTGTGCCCTGGCGGTGCGGCGCACCTGCAACACGACGTCGGTCACGCCGCGGCGGTGCAGGGCGACCAGGGCCGAGCGGGCGGTCGCGCCGGAGCCGACGACGAGTGCGGTGCGCCTCCGGGCGGAACCACCGACGGCCCACGTGGCGCCGCGCTCGTGGCTCGAGGCCGCCTCGGTCTCGGCCAGGGCGGCCATCAGACCAGCCACGTCGGTGTTGTCCGCGCGCCAGCCCGCGTCGGTCCGCACCAGCGTGTTGGCGGCACCGGTCAGGCGCCCCTCGTCGCCGGCCTCGGCGGCCAGCGCCAGGGCCTCCTCCTTGCCCGGCATCGTCACCGACAGGCCCACCCAGTCCTCGGGCAGGGCGGCGACGTAGGCGGCCAGCTCGCCGGCACGGACCTCGGCACGGCCGTAGCACCAGCCGGACAGGCCGAGGGCCTGGTAGGCCGCCCGGTGGAGCACCGGCGAGAGGGAGTGGCTGACCGGTGACCCGACCACACCTGCTCGACGATGCCCGCGGTCAGCAGTCGTCCGGGTTGTCACGGCACCACTGCTGGAACAGCTGGACGTTCTCCTGGTGCTCCTCGAAGGTCGTCGCGAAGTTGGTCTCGCCGGTGGTGGGGTTCACCGTGGCGAAGTAGAGCCACGGGCCCTCCTCGGGGTTCATCGCGGCGTCGATGGCCTCGACGCCGGGACTGTTGATCGGCCCCGGCGGCAGACCGGTGTTGAGGTAGGTGTTGTAGGGGTCCTCGGTGCCGCGCTGCTCGTCGGTCGTCCCGGCCCTGCCGCGCTCCTTGAACATGAAGTGGATGGTCGAGTCGAAGCCGAGCGGCATCTCCTCCTCCAGCCGGTTCTCGATGACCCGGGCCACCTTGGGCAGGTCGTCGGAGAACGCGGCCTCGGCCTGGATCAGGCTGGCCTTGATCAGCACCGTCTCCATCTCCTCACCCTCGAGCCCGGCCTCGGCATACCGCTGCTTGCCCAGGTCGACCATGGTCTGCAGCTGCTCCAGCGCGGTCGCGTCGGGCGGGAACTGGTAAGTGTCCGGGAAGAGGTAGCCCTCCATGTTGTCGCCGGCGGCCTCGGGCAGGTCGAGGTCGGCGGGGTCGACCGCCTCGTAGTCCTCGAGGTCGGTGTCGGTGCCCTCGGCGAGCAGCGCGAAGACCTCCTCCTTCCACAGGCCCTCCCGGATGGTGACCCCGCTGACCACACGGTTGGCGGGGTCGAGCATGCGTTCGAGTGCGCCGGAGGCGCTCATCTGCCCCAGCATCGTGTAGGTGCCGGGCTGGAGGGTGTTGGCACGCGGGTCGGCGATGGCCACGTTGGTGAAGGCTGCCGGCGACGCGACCACGTCGGCCTCGGCCAGGATCTGGCCGATCTGCCCACCTCCGGCACCCTCTGGGATCTCCACCGTCACCTCCCCGGAGCCCGGGCCCGGGTAGTCCTCGACGGTGTCCCCACCCAAGCTCAGCGACGGGAGCAGGCCGCCCAGGGCCTGGACGGCGAAGAAGCCACCCAGGAGGACGACCGCCAGGGCGGCGATCAGTGCGGTCCAGCGGACGACGGGGCTGCGCCGGTGACGCCGCTCGCGGTGCGCCTCCTCGGCATGGCCGTGGTCCAGCAGCAGGCCGTGCGGGTCTGCGTGGTCGTAGAAATGATCGTCGTGGTGCGCCTCGGGGTGCAGGTGGTCGTCGTGCACGTCGTGGTGCGCCACGTCCCCCTGCACGTCGGCATGCACCTCGTCGGGGTGCACGTGGTCACCGTGCACGTCGTGGTGCGCCTCAGGGTGCAGGTGGTCGTCGTGCGCCTCGTGGGCGTCACCCACCGGGGACGTCGCACCGTCGCGCCGACTGCGACCGCGGCCGCGCGCCTGCGCGGACCGGTAGTCCCGTCGGCTCGTGAACTCGGGTGCGTCCTCGGGTGGACTCATGCCTGCCGTCCTTCGTCTGGTCTCCCGGACCGGGTGGCCCGGGGCTTGCGTCCCCCGACGGACTGTCCGGCTGGACGGCCCGTGGCTCGTTCGGCGTCCAACGCGGACTGCAGGATCAGCACCGCCGCCGCCTGGTCGACGGACTGCCGTTGCCGGCGCCCTGACACACCGCTGTCGCGCAGGGTGCGGTGCGCGTCAACTGTGGTCAGACGCTCGTCCCACAACCGCACGGGGACACCGGAGAGCCGCCCGTGCAGGTCCTTAGCGTAACCGCGAGCCCGCTGGGCAGCCATTCCCTCCTCGCCGGACAGGCTCCGCGGGAGCCCGACGACCACTGCGACCACCTCCCGGTCGACCACCTCGCGGACGATGCGTTCGAGGTCTGCGCCGCCGGCGACGTCCCGCGCCAGCGTCGCCACGGGCAGGGCGAGGACACCGGCCGGGTCGCTGGTCGCGAGCCCGACACGGACTTCACCGACATCCACGCCGAGGCGCACTCCGGGGCGCATGCCGTCGCTCATAGGCACCTCACCGGCCCTGGGTGACCTGCTCGCCCACGGCATGCTCGATGCGCTGCAGCGCCGCTCCGGTCTGTGCGGGGTCGGTGCCGCCGCCCTGGGCCAGGTCGTCCTTGCCGCCACCGCCGCCGCCGAGCACCTGGGCAGCCACCTTGACGAGCGTTCCCGCCTTGACACCCCAGGCACGCGCCTGGTCGTTGGTGGCGACCACCACCAGTGGCCGCCCCTTGGTGGTGCCGGTCACGGCCACGACGCTGGGCCGGTCCTGACCGAGGCGGCCTCGCAGGTCGGTCACCAGGCGGCGCAGGTCGTCACCGCCGACCCCGTCACCGGCGTCGTGAGCCAGGAAGGTGACGCCGAAGACGTCGCGGGCCTGGCCGGCGAGCGCGCCCGCGGCCGCCAGGACCTGCCGCTGCCGGGCCGCCGCGATCTCCTTCTCGGCGTCCTTCAGCCGCGCCAGGATGCCGTGCACCCGTTCGGGCAGCTCCTCGGGGCGCACCTTGAGCACCTCGGTGAGCTGGCCGACCACGGCGTGCTCCCGGGCGAGGAAGTCGTAGGCGTCGGTGCCGACCAGGGCCTCGACCCGGCGCACCCCGGCGCCGATGGAGGCCTCGCCGAGCAGCTTGACGAGCCCGAGCTGGCCGGAGCGCTGCGCGTGCGTGCCACCGCACAGCTCACGGGCCCAGTCGCCGACCGAGACCACCCGCACCTGGTCGCCGTACTTCTCGCCGAAGAGCGCCATGGCGCCGGCCTCCCGGGCCTGGGTCTGGGTCATCACCTCGGCGCGCACGGGGAGGTCGTCCATGAGCAGGGCGTTGACCCGGGCTTCGACATCGTGCAGCACGGAGACGGGCAGGGCCGACTGCGCGGTGAAGTCGAACCGGAACCGTCCAGGGGCGTTCTCCGACCCGGCCTGGGTGGCGGTGTCGCCGAGGGCCTCACGGATGGCCTTGTGCACCATGTGGGTGGCGGTGTGCGCCCGCGAGATGGAGCGCCGTCGAGCGATGTCGACCTCGCTGTGCGCCTGGTCGCCGCGCGCCACCTCGCCGGAGACGACCGTCGCCTTGTGGACGATGAGGCCCCCCATCGGGGACTGCACGTCGTGGACGCGGACGACCGCCCCGCTGTCGAGCCGGATCAGGCCCCCGTCGGCGAGCTGGCCGCCTCCCTCGGCATAGAACGGCGTCCGGTCCAGGACGACCTCGACCTCCTGGCCGGCCTGGGCCTGCGGCACGACCACGCCGTCGACCAGAAGCCCTGCGACCCGCGCCTCCGAGGTCACCTCGTCGTAGCCCGTGAACTCCACACTGCGACCCAGGGCATCGGCGATGCCGCGGTAGGCGGTGGTGTCACCATGGCCCGACTTCTTGGCGCGCGCGTCAGCCTTGGCCCGGTCGCGCTGCTCGGCCATCAGCCGCCGGAAGCCCGCCTCGTCGACCGCGACACCCTGCTCCGCTGCCATCTCCAGGGTGAGGTCGATGGGGAAGCCGTAGGTGTCGTGCAGCTGGAACGCCGCGTCGCCCCCGAGCGTGCCGGTGCCACCGGACTTCACCTTCGCCACCGCAGTGTCCAGGATGGTGGTGCCGCTGGACAGCGTGCGCGCGAACGCCTCCTCCTCGCCGTAGGCGATCTGGCTGATCCGGCCGAAGTCGCTCTCGAGCTCGGGGTAGGACGACTTCATCAGGTCCTTGGAGATCGGCAGCAGGGCAGGCAGCGCGGCGTCATGGACTCCCAACAGACGCATCGAGCGCACCGCACGGCGCAGCAGCCGCCGCAGCACGTAGCCGCCGCCCTCGTTGCCCGGGGTCACCCCGTCACCGATCAGCATCATCCCGGAACGGACGTGGTCAGCGACGACGCGGAAGCGCACGTCGTCGGCAGGGTTGGCGCCGTAGCGGCGACCGGACATCTCTTCGGCCGCGGCGATGACCGGGTAGACCTCGTCGATCTCGTACATGTTGTCGACACCCTGCAGCAGGTAGGCGACCCGCTCCAGGCCCAGCCCGGTGTCGATGTTCTTGCTCGGCAGCGAGCCGGCGACCACGAAGTCCTCCTTGGAGCGCACCTCGGAGAGCTCGTCCTGCATGAAGACGAGGTTCCAGAACTCCAGGTAACGGTCCCCCGCATCCCAGTCGCGGTCTGCCCCGAACTCCGGTCCCCGGTCGATGAGGATCTCCGAGCAGGGCCCTCCCGGTCCGGGCACGCCCATGCTCCAGTAGTTGTCCTTCTTGCCCAGGCGCACGATGCGGTCGTCGGGCAGTCCCGCCACACGCTTCCAGAGGTCGATAGCCTCATGGTCCTCGTGGTAGACGCTGGCGTAGAGGTCACGTTCGGGGAAGCCGTAGCCACCCTGGTGCTGGGGACGGGTGACGAGCTCCCAGGCCAGCTGGATGGCGCCTTCCTTGAAGTAGTCCCCGAAGGAGAAGTTGCCCGCCATCTGGAAGAACGTGCCGTGCCGGGTGGTCTTGCCGACCTCCTCGATGTCGAGCGTGCGCACGCACTTCTGCACCGAGGTGGCCCGCGGCCACGGGGCCGTCTGCTGGCCGAGGAAGTAGGGCTTGAAGGGCACCATGCCGGCGTTGACGAACAGCAGGGTGGGGTCGTCGTGGACCAGCGGCGCACTCGGCACCACCGTGTGACCTGCTGCTTCGAAGAAGGTCAGCCATCGACGGCGGATCTCAGCGGATTCCATAGCTCCTCATCCTGGTTGCTCAGTGCGAAGGGCACTCTATCGTCGGGGCTGCTCGCCGGAGCCGTCCGAGCCCCGGATGGTGCGGCGCAGCTGCTCCCAGCGTGGGCCCAGTCGCTCCTCCCAGCCACGGTCGGTGGGGCGGTAGTAGCCGGCCCCTGCCAGGTCGTCGGGAAGGTACTGCTGCGGACCGACCCCGGCCGGCTCGTCGTGGCTGTAGCGGTAGCCCGCCCCGTGACCGAGCCGCGCGGCGCCGGCATACCCACTGCCCCGCAGATGGGCCGGCACAGGTCCACCCCGCCCCGCCCGGATGTCGGCCACCGCCTCGTTGATGCCGGTGTAGGCCGCGTTGGACTTCGGCGCGAGCGCGTTGTGCACCACCGCCTGGGCCAGGATGATCCGCGCCTCCGGCATCCCGATCTGCGCCACCGCGTGCATTGCCGCCACTGCCGTCTGCAGTGCCGTCGGGTCGGCCATGCCGACATCCTCGCTCGCAGCGATGACGATGCGCCGGGCGATGAAGCGGGGGTCCTCACCCGCCTCGAGCTGGCGCGCGAGGTAGTGCAGCGCCGCGTCGACGTCGCTGCCCCGCATCGACTTGATGAAGGCGCTGGCCACGTCGTAGTGCTGGTCACCGGCCCGGTCGTAGCGCACGGCCGCGTGGTCGACGGCCTGCTCGGCCGCGGCCAGCGTGATCGGCACCGGGCGGCCCTCCCGCTCGGCCTCGCTCCCCGCCGGCACGCCGTCGAGAGCCACCCCCGCGGCCGCCTCGAGGGTCGTCAGCGCCCGGCGTGCGTCACCACCGGCGATCCGGACGACATGCTCCCGTGGCCTCCTCCTCCAGCGTGAACGCCCCAGCCAGGCCGCGCTCGTCGACGACGGCGTGGTCGATGAGCTCGCCGACCTCCTCGTCGGTCAGCGGATGCAGGGTGACGAGCATGGAACGGGACAGCAGCGGGGCGATGATGCTGAACGAGGGGTTCTCCGTCGTCGCCGCGACCAGCACCACGAGGCGGTTCTCGACGCCAGGCAGGAGCGCGTCCTGCTGGGCCTTGCTGAAACGGTGGATCTCGTCGAGGAAGAGCACCGTCTGTCGCCCGTAGAGGTCGCGCTCGCGCCGGGCCTGGTCCATCACCGCACGCACGTCCTTGACCCCGGCTGTCACCGCCGAGAGCTCGACGAAGGTGCGGTCCGCGGCCGTGGCCACCAGGTGGGCCAACGTGGTCTTGCCGGTGCCCGGCGGCCCCCAGAGGATGGCCGACAGGGCCCCGGCGCTGCCCCGGTGCCCCTCGATCAGGCGTCGTAGTGGACTGCCGGGTCGCAGGACCTCCTGCTGCCCGCGCACCTCCTCGAGCCGCCGTGGCCGCATCCGCGCTGCGAGGGGCAGGTCGTGGTCGCGGACAGCCCCGGAGTCGCCACTGAAGAGGTCGGCGTCGTCTGGTACAGGCACGCCTGGCAGGCTAACCCGGTGCACACCGACACGACGCCGCCGGCACCCGCGGCGGGCGCCGACCCGGCCACCCGGGGGCGGCACCGCCCCAGGGCGCTGCCTTTGTTGGCCCGGCTCGGGCAGCTGACCGCGCGCCGCCCTGGGTGGTTCGTCGGCTTCTGGGTGGTCGTGACCGTCGTCAGCTTCCTCGTCAGCCTGGGGATCGTGGGCAGCCAGGGCCTCTTCGACCGACTCTCCAACGGCGAGGTGATCGCCCCGGGTGAGTCCAGCACCGGCCAGGACCTGGTGGACAGCTCCGACGACGGAGCGGTGTTGATGCTGCGTGTCGACGGGGTGCCCGACCTGGTGGACCCGGAGCTGTCCGAGGCGGTCACGGGGCTGGTGGAGGAGCTCGTCGCGGACCCGGCGATCGCCGAGGTGACCTCCCCGATGACGACGCCCGGCTGGCCGACGGAGCCCACGGCCTACGCCCTGGTCGCCGACCAGGACCCGGAGTCCGGCTCCTTCCTCGTGGTGTCGACGCTGGAGCCGGACGTGTCCGGAGAGGCCGAGGCCGAGGTGGCTGCGCTGTTGGAGTCAGCAGGCACGACAGCGCTGGAGCCCTTCGCGCAGGAGCTGGCCGTCGGGGGTGGACCGCTGCTCTTCGAGGACATCGTCAGCCAGATCGAGCGCGACCTGCTGACCGGCGAAGCGGTGGCGATCCCGGTCTCGCTGCTGGTCATGGTCGTGGTGTTCGGCGGCTTCGTCGCGGCCGGGATGCCGATCGCCGGGGCGATCGCCTCGATCGGCGGGGCCCTGGGGATCCTCTTCGGCTTCTCGTTCGTCCTCGACCTGGACGCCACCGTCGTCAACATCGTCACGGTGATGGGCCTGGCGCTCTGCATCGACTACGGCCTGCTCCTGGTGAGCCGGTTCCGGGAGGAGGTGCGCCTCCAGGCCCCCGGCACCGAGCATCGCGACCTGACCGGGCACCAGGTGGAGTCGGCAGTGGTCGCAGCGGTGGCCAGTGCCGGTCGCACCGTGCTGTTCTCTGCTCTGATCGTCGGCATCTCGCTGTCCGGACTGGTGCTCTTCGACGCCCCGATCATGCGGGCCATCGGGCTGGCGGGCGTCTCGGTGGTGCTGGTCGCTCTCCTGGTCGCGCTGACTCTGGTGCCCGCGCTGTGTGCGCTGGGCGCACGTCGGCTGGGTCGCCGCCGCGGTGCCGAGGTCGCCCCTGACGACGGCTGGTTCAGCCGGCTCGCCACCATGGTGCAGCGGCGGCCCGCGGTGACGACCGTGATAGCGGTGACCTTGCTCCTGGTGGCGGCCACCCCTGCCCTCGACATGCGCCTGACCAACTCCGGGCCCGAGCTGCTCCCCACCGGTGCCGAACAGCGCGACTTCTTCGAGACCCTGGACGAGGACTTCCCCGCGCTGGCCTTCCCGGCCATCACCGTGGTCGCCCAGGCTCCACCGGAGGAGGTGCAGGTCTGGGCCGAGGAGGAGATCGCGGACCTGCCGGGCGTCGAGCTCGTCGGCCCCCCCGAGGTGGTCGGCCCTCCGCAGCCAGGGGTGACCGACGAAGCGGACCCGTCCGTCGACCTGGTGACGGTTGATGTCCGCACGGAGGGCGGCACCCAGGATGATGCCGCCCGGGAGGTCACCGGCACCCTCCGGGACCTGGAGACACCGTTCCCCACGTGGGTCACCGGCCAGGCCAGCGGGCTCGCGGACTTCACCGAGGCGGTCCGGGCGGGCGCACCGTGGGCCGGGCTGTGGATCATCGGCGCCACCTTCGTGCTGCTCTTCCTCCTCACCGGCTCGGTCGTCATCCCGGTCAAGGCGTTGCTGCTCAACATCGTGTCCCTCGGCGCCAGCCTGGGCATCCTGGTGTGGGTCTTCCAGCAGGGCAACCTCGAGTCGCTCCTGGGGTTCGAGTCTGTCGGCGCGATCGAGTCGGTCATCCCCCTGCTCGTGCTCGCCTTCGGCTTCGGTCTGTCCATGGACTACGAGGTCTTCCTGCTCTCGCGGATCATCGAGCTGCACGAGCAGGGCGTGGACGACGACACGGCCGTGCGGCTGGGACTGCAACGGTCAGGGCGCATCATCACCTCAGCCGCGCTCATCATGGTCATCGTCTTCGCCGGCTTCGCCTTCGGGCAGATGCTGGTGATCAAGCAGACGGGCTTCGCCCTGGCCGTGGCGGTGGCCATCGATGCGACGATCGTGCGGATGGTCATTGTCCCCGCCACCATGACGATGCTGGGGCGGTGGAACTGGTGGGCCCCGCAGTGGCTCAAGCGCGTGCATGCCCGGTGGGGCATCACCGAGCACGCCCCGCCCGTCCTGCCATGACCCGGCTGCACATCGTCGAGACGTATGCCGAGCTGGTCCGCCTCTCCACCGACGACCCGTACCTGCGGTTTGCGGTCCCCGACCCGCTGCCCACCTCGGCGCTGGCCGACCGAGGAGCGGTGGCCGTGGAGCGACACGGCTGGCGTCACGGGTTCGTGGTCGTGCCGCTGCCCGGAGGAGACGGGGACGCCGTCGAGCGCGTCCTGCTGGCCCTGCGTGACGAGGGCCACGTGGCTGCACGGAAGGTGAGCTCGCTGTCGGTCCCTCAGCCCTGGGGCCACCTGCTCCCCCGGCACTTCGCGATCGACGGCGGAGGCGACTGGGAGTGGTTGTGGACGACGGTGCCGCCGGGACACGTCCCCGGCGAGAAGGACCTGGTGGAGCTCGACGACGCCGCAGACGCCGAGGAGATCACGCGTCTGTCGGAGGCGCACAGCCCACGCGGTGAGGGTGACCCCGGCGCCGGGACGACCGAGCTCTGGCTGGGTCTGCGCGACCGCGAGGGCGAGCTCATCGCCGTGGGCGGTATGCAGCGGCTGGCCTCAGGCGCCCCACACCTGGCCGGCATCGTCGTGGCGACCCCGCATCGGGGTCGTGGCCTCGGCGGGGCGGTCACCGCGGCCCTGACCCGCCGCGCGCTCGACGACAGCGGCGTCTGCACCCTGGGCATGTACTCCGACAACGCCACGGCCCGCGGCATGTACCACCGGCTCGGCTACTGCACCGCCTACGCCTGGGCCAGCCGTCGCCTCTCGCGGACACGCCGGTAGCCCGGCCGTGGGGGCCGGGTGTGGGGCGGGGTGGTTAGACGTGCCAGGTCACACCTGTCTTGCTGACGGTGGCGGTGAGGTCGCGGTCGTGGACCAGGGTGTGGTGTCGTCGGCAGAGGAGGGCGTAGTTGGTCAGGTCGGAGGCGCCGCCGCGGGACCAGTGCACGACGTGGTGAGCGTCGCACCACGCTTGCGGGGTGTTGCACCCGGGGAAGGTGCACCCTTGGTCGCGGTGGGCCAGTGCGAGGCGTTGTCCGGGGGTGACCAGGCGCCGGGCCCTACCTTGGTCCAGGACCTCCCGGTCGGACCCGAGGACCTGGGGGATCAGCTGGGCCTGGCAGGCGAGGCGCCGCACCGTGGCCGGGGACAGCACGTCCCCGGTGGCCGTGGTGCCGGTGCCGGTCAGCTGTTGCCGCAGGGTGTCCCACGCGATCGTGACGACCACGGTGGCTTTGGGGGTGGTCGGGGTGGTGTCCCCACCGGCCAGGCCCCGGGCCAGCACGGTCAGCACCGCGTCGTAGCGGCGTTGTGCCGCGGTCCGCGGGTCCGGGCCGGCCTCGTCCGGTACCGGTGCGGTCAACGGGGAGGCCAGGACGGCCCGGATCAGGGCGGCGCCTTCGGGTTCGCAGGTCAGCACGAACCGGGTCAGCGACCCGTCGGCCAGGGACGACTCGTTCACCCCCCGCAGCTGCGCCGCGGCCCGATCCTTGGCGTCGTGGTCGGCGTCGGGAAGCACCACGCAGGCCAGGTGGTCGCTGACCCGGCGCAGGTCCCGGTCGGTGAACCCCGGCTGGGTCGCCACGCCCAGCAGCTCCTCCACCGCGGCGGCGTACCCGGCAGCGTCCAGGAACGGGGCGACCCGCGCCAACGCCCGCAGCACGCCCGCGGCCCGCCGCACCGGCAGCACCGCACCCAGCACCGCGTCCCGGACCGGGGCGTGCGCACCCTCGGTGATGCCCCGGGCGACCGTGACGACCTCGGCGGCCTGCGCCGGGGACAGGAACGGGCACCGTCGGGTCACCCAGTCCTGCGCGGACAACCCGCTCTCACCAGGCACCCCCCGGGACAGGGCCTCGGTCACCAGCAGCACCGTGACCGTCTCGGTGTGCGCGCGGACCACGTCCACCGCCTCCAACGCACCGGCCAGCTGCGCCCCTCCCAGCCGGGGCGCGTCCCGGCCCACCGCCGCCGCCAACACCAACCCACGACCCCCGTCAGCCAGATGACCCGCCAGCACCACCCCCGGCGGACGCCACCCCACCCCGACGGACCCGTCGGCCTCACCGACCGGCGACCTGCCGGCGTCACCGGCCGGCGGCCCGCCCCTCAGCGCGTCGGCGCTGAGGTGCGGCACTCCCCTCGGCTCGTCCTCGAACATATGTTCACTATGACACCCACCACCGACATACCCCAGCGGCCGTCCACAAGGGACGAGGGGACGTTCGGTATGCGACTCGGGACCACGGAGCTGGGCGCGCAAAGGGGCAGAGCCGTGCTCACCGGGTCCGCAGCTCCTCGAGCGCAGAGCGTGTCGGCCGGTCCGTCAGCCAGGCCAGGACGACGTCGGCCGCGGCTGCCGGGTCAAGGCATGAGGTGTCGACCTCGACGTCGTAGCGGCCGTGGCCATGAACGATGGCGTGCTGGGCAGCGGCCTGCCCCAGCGTGCGGTCCGCCCGCTCACGCTCGCGTGCCTCGAGCACCTCGAGAGGACAGCGCACTCCCACGAACACCGCCGGCACCTGGCTCAGGGCCTCCGCGAGATCGCCGGCCCACCGCCCGTCCAGCAGCACATGGTCGACGACGACATCGAACCCGCCGCGGCCAAGACGGGCGACCGAGCGGTGCATGGCCCGGTGCAGTCGCTCCCCCACTGGCCCGACCGATATCGATGCGATCGACCCGTCGGCAGCATAGGAGTAGACGTAGATCTCCGGCCATCGCGAGCTCAGGTAGCGACGTGGAAGCATGGCCAGATGTCGGCCGAGCCCCGCCTCCAGCAGGGGCCCGTCCAACTGGTCCTGCAGCTCGCGGGCGAGGGTCGACTTCCCTGAGCTCCAGGGGCCGTTGAGCACGACGACCGTGCCGACGTCCTCACCGCTCATGTGGGCGGGCTCCCCTCCATGAGGTCTCTGAGCCTGGCCAGGTCAGCACGCACCGCGGCCGCGTCGTCCGCCAGCTCCCGCTCCGACATCCCCGGCCTCCGCAGCAGGGTGAAGACGACCAGGCACCCGGCGTCCTCCGGGTGCACCCGCAGCCGGTTGTGCACAGCCTCACCGCCCGGCAGGACCACCGTATGGTCGAGCACGCCGTCCTCGTTCCGGGGAGCGAAATGCACGGTGACAGGCCCCATCGGGGACTGCGCCAGCCACTCCCCGTCGACCTGCTCGATGGACCCGCTCAGCCCGGCAGCCCAGAGCGGCAGGTGGGCGGGGTCCGCGGCGAACGCGTAGACCTCGGCGGCGGGACGGTCGATGCGCTGCGTGACATCCATGCTGGCCCACTTCTCCTCCGGTTCAGCTCACGGTAGCCCGACTGACCGCGTGCTCGGCCAAGGCGCCGTGCCTGTCCCGCTGACCCTCGTCCTCGGGCGCCAGGAGATGGTCGACGACCACCACGGCTGCGGCATACCCGACGGGCCTCCAGTATGGGGTGAGGTCCAGCACCACGGGTGGGCCGGACGGGCCGAGGTGCACGTTGCCCGTCAGGTCGCCATGCACCACCTGCGCCGCGCGACGGACCGGTCCCAGAGCCGTGAACACCGGTCCGGTATGCGGCAACCGGTCGGCACCACGTGGCGGCGCCTCCTGCCAGGCGATCCGGTCCGCACGGGCCCAGGCGTCCTATCGCCGGTCGAGGAAGGCGGGCTTCGGCAGGTCGCGGTGCAGACCGTGGAGCTCACGACCCGCGTCCAGCATCCCACGGACCGGTTGTGTTTGCCTGCCCCACAGAGGGAGTCAAATCTTGGTCAACAACCGTCCAAGACTTCGTCGTGCTCCTGGCCAGGCCCCCGCGCTCCTCGTAGCGTCACGGTTACCACCACGAGCCGAGGAGAAGGTATGACGACGAAGCAACGATGGACAGCAGCCGCATCAGGAGTGGCGATGGTGCTCGCAGCGGGCGCCGGCGCGACCATGACCGCCCAGGCCACCCCGGTGAACTCGCACTGCGGCACGGAGACCGGTGGCACCTCGACCTCGACCTTCGTCAGCCACGACCAGCTCACGAGCTCACTGCAGAGGATCGAGCGCACCAGCGGCGGTGAGGTCGACGTGGAGGTCGCCGGCTACAGCAACCAGGGTCGGGAGATCTACACCGCCCGGGTCGGCACGGGTGACACCGTGATGCTCGTGCAGTCGCAGATCCACGGCAACGAGAACCACGGCACCGAGGCGCTGCTCAACCTGCTCAAGCAGTTCGGCGGCAACTCCCCCGAGGCGCAGGAGATCCGCGACAACATCACGATCGTCGCGGTGCCCCGCCTGAACGTCGACGGCGCGGAGAACGACACCCGCCAGAACGACATGACCTGGGAGGAGACCGTCGAGGCCTTCCCGCAGCTGGCGGGCGTCGACCCCGCGTGGAACTACAACTCGCGGGTGGGAGGCTACGACGTCAACCGAGACTTCAACCCCGACCTCGACTACGTGCCTCAGCCCGGGGACTTCCCCGGCAACAGCGCGGACACGGGGTGGTACCTCACGCCCGAGGCGCAGACGCTACGGGACGTCTACGCCGACCTGGAGACCGAGTTCGGCACGGTCGACTACTTCGTCGACCTGCACAACCAGTGGCCGTGCTACGCGCAGGACAACCTGGAGAACATGTCGCCGTTGTCGATCTCGGCGCGCTTCATCGCCGACCCCTCGGAGTTCGGCGACTGGCCGAAGTTCGACTACGACGCCTCCCGCCGGGCCAACGTCGCGGTCTACGACGCGTTGCAGGGCCAGGGCAGCTCCGGGTTCGGGCACCTGACCCTCTACCCGCAGCAGATCAACCTGCCGGGCACGGCGCTCGGCTCGTTCGCCCTGCGTGGCAGTGCGACGGTGCTCTTCGAGACCTCCAGCAACACGCAGTCGGACGGGCAGAAGCGCAACGGCATGCTCACCAAGCAGGTCGAGACCGGGCTCAAGGGCCTGGTGACCGCCATCGCCGACGGGAGCATCGCGACCCTGGACCCGGAGGACTACGAGGAGATCCCCACCCGCGTGTTCCTCCCCGCTGACTGACGTCCCCCCGCGCTGACCAGCGACCGCGTACGGCCCAGCAGCCCGCATCCGACCTACCGGGTGCGGGCTGCTTCCTGCCCGTTGACGACACCAGGGCGCCGGGATGAGTCTGCTCACCAGGGGCGTAGGGGTGACATGGGACCGGACCGGCACGGAGAAGAGGCGCGACTCGAGGACGGCACGCCGGCCGGCCCGCCACCAGCGGCGAGTGCCGAAGCGTGCAGCACGGGATCCGCCAGTTCTCCGGCAGCCGGGTGACGACGTCGGTGAGCAGGCGCTGCATCGCGTGCGGCCCGGCACTGGGGTCGGTGAGGTCGCGCAACGCGAGCGCGCGGCTGAGGTGGTCCAAGGACAGGTAGGTGGTCACGATGCGGCGCTGCTTCCAGGCTGGTGGTCGGCGGGGGGCTGGCTCCTCCCCCGGCCGGTCGACCGCCGGTGCTACACCGCGGCAGGCATCAGCCACGCACCCCGACGGCCGGGAACCGGCCGGGGGTGGCGAATCGCTGCTGCTGCAAACCCACCACTGTAGAGGCGGTCAACGCGGCGGACCAGACCGCGCGGACGCCGGCGTGGGCCGGCGTCGGACCAGGTCGCTCAACGGGCGAGCCAGGGCCGACCCGACGAGCAGCCCGAGCGCGATGGCGCAGACGACCACCACGACGCCGAGGCCGAGCTCGAGCGCCTGAGCGGGGTCGGAGACCAGCTGCGACACTCCGAGCAGTCCCAGGCTGCCGGGCACCAGCAGCCAGAACGACGGGAGGAACACCACCAGGCGGGCGAGCTGTGGTCGCCGGGCCTCGACCAGCGAGGCCCCCAGGCTGGCGGCGATGGCACCGAAGAACCCGCCGAGGCCCGCGTGGCCGACCGCCTGCCCGAGGGACTGGGCGGCAAAGGCACCCACCAGCACGACCAGGATCCACGGCACCGACCGCAGCGGCACGCTCTCCATGAGGCAGATGCCCACCCCGATGAGCAGCAGCCCGGCCGGCGCCGCCCACCAGCCGATGTCGTCGACCCGCACGTTGGCCAGCAGGGACGGTGGCACGTCGAGCAGGGTGACCGCGGCGACCAGGCCGAGGGCGAACAGACCCAGCTGCACCGCCCCGTAGATGAGCCGGGCCGAGCCGGCCTGCATGTGTCCCGCGGCGAGCTCGGACATGCCGGTGACCATGAGCGCACCGGGCAGCAGGACGGCGAGCGGTGGCAGCACGGTCCGCAACGGGCCGTCCAGGAGACCGAGGTCGGCCGCCGTGAAGACCAGACAGGTCACGGTGAACGCCGCCACCGTCGGCAGCAGGGTCATCAGCAGCTCGGTGCGCTGCCCCACCCACATGAGGCCACGCACGACCACGGCACACAGGGCGGCGGCAAGCAGGTTGGGCCACCCCGGCTGCAGGATGAGGGCGATGCCCACGGCGACTCCGACGGTGGCCACGTGCACCAGCCACCGCGGGTAGAGAGTGGGTCGCCCGCGCAGGGCCGCCAGCTCCCCGGAGGCAGCGTCCCGGCTGATCTCGTCGGTGCGCAGCTGGTAGAGGATGCGCCGCACGTCGGCGGCCTGGTCCAGCCGCAGCGGCCGGGTCACCAGCTCGAAGGTCGCCGGACCGCCGCTCTCCAGCGACAGGGTGATGCTGGTAGGGCCCGCGCCGATCTGGACGTGGGGGTGGCCGAGGTGCCGGCTGACCGCGGTGAGGTCCTGCTGGATCTCGTGCACCGGCTGCCCGGTGGCGATCATGGCCGCCCCCAGATGCGCCAGGAGTGTCCGGGAGGACTGAGGGTCGTCGGGCGTCCGCCCGGGCGCTGTCATGGCGCACAGTCTCTCAGCCTGCAGCCCGGAGGCACCGACCCCTCATGCGCCCGGAGGGTCTCACAGAGCGCCGATGCTGCGCAGCCGCAGGCCCGCGACGATGCCCAGCGGGACTGGCAGCCACAGCGTGAGCAGGCGGTAGACGACGACCACGGGCGCTGCCGCGACCAGGGGGACGCCGGCCCCCACCAGCCCGGCAGCCATGGTCACCTCCACCCCACCGGTCCCGCCCGGGGTCGGCAGCGCCGACCCGACGGACACACCGATCAGCACGATGACCAGCGCGTCCGCGACGCTGATGCCCTCGTCGAAGGCAGACGTGGTCGCCCACAGCGCCCCGGCCAGACCGGCCGAGAGCAGCAGAGCGCCCCCGAACCCCTGCACGACACGGGTCGGCGATCCCTTCATGCACTGCAGTGGCTCGACCACCTGGGCGATGAGGCGACACAGGCGTGCGCGGTGGGCCACCGCGAGCCAGATGACAGGGACCAGCACCCCCACCGCCACCAACGCGACGACGACGGTGGCCGCCGGCCCGGCAGGGGTGGGCATCGGCGGCAGCACCAGGTCTCTGCCCGGCACGACCGCAGCCGCCACCAGCAGCAGCACGGTGACGACGAGCTGGGCTGCCTGGGCTCCGGCCACGGCTGAGGCCGCTGCTGCCGTGCTCGCCCCGGCGCGGTGCAGGAGCCGCACGTTGACGGCGAGCGCGCCCACCCCGGCGGGGGTGACCAACTTGACACCGGTGGCGGCGACCTGGGCCGCCACGACCCGGGGCACGCCCACCCGTGCGGAGGAGAAGCCGATGAGGTTCCAGCCTGCACCACAGAACGAGACCGCGGCGAAGACGGCGCCTGCGCCGACCCACAGCCATTGGACCTGCGAGAGCACATCGCCCCAGGGGAGGTCGAGCACCTGGAAACCGACGACCGCGAGCACCAGGAGCGAGACCACGAGGAAGAGCACCCGGCGCACGACAGCCCCCCGCGACAGCGCACGGCGAGACCCCGTGGTCTCCTCCTCCGCCTCGCGAGGCTTCGACTCCACCAGGCTCACCAGCCCGTTCCTCCTCCCCGAGCGCCGGTCGCTGAGTCCTAGCCGACCCGCCGACATGACAAGACTCCCGCGAAAGTGCGGCCAACACCAGACGCGACACCCGCAGACCTCACGGACAGGCTGCTGTGAGCTGGTGCACAGGCCGTGCCACGAGGACTCCCGGACCCGTCAGGAGCCGCGAGCAGGCGTGCAGATACACGCACCCGCTCAGGTGCGGGCATGCGAAGTGTCGAGGAAGCCGAGCACGGTGTCCACGACATCGTGGAGGGGTGCTGTGGTCTCCACCGTCCGGTCAGCCACCCTGCGCAGCAGAGGCTCGACCGTCGCCACGTCGTCGAGGAAGCGACGTCGCTCCTCGGGTGTCCGGCCGAAGGCGTTGGTCGTCCTCGTGTCCAGCCGGTGGGCCAGCACCTCCAGCGGTGCCGTCAGCAGGACCACGTGGCACCAGCCGTCGTCGGTGTCCACGGCCTTGTAGCCCCGCGCGACGAGCTCGCCGACGACGCTGGACTTGCCGGCACCCGGCATGCCGGTCAGGAGGATGCGCTGCACCGCCGCATGGTATGCCGCGCCGCGCTGCGGATGGCCCGGTCAGCTCTGCTTCGGGTTGACGTCGGGGGCTCCCTGGGCGGCCGGTGCCTCGTCGTCGGGGGTGACGTCCACGCCGGCCTCGGCACGCTGCTCTGCCGTGATCGGCGCCGGGGCCGCGGTGAGCGGGTCGAAGCCGCCACCGGACTTGGGGAAGGCGATGACCTCGCGGATCGAGTCCGTGCCGGCGAGCAGCGCCACGATGCGGTCCCAGCCGAACGCGATCCCACCGTGCGGGGGCGCGCCGAACTTGAACGCCTCGAGGAGGAAGCCGAACTTCTCCTCGGCCTCCTCCCGGCTCAGGCCCATGATCGCGAAGACCCGCTCCTGGACCTCACGACGGTGGATACGGATCGACCCGCCACCGATCTCGTTGCCGTTGCAGACGAGGTCGTAGGCGTAGGCGAGGGCCGCTCCCGGGTCGTCCTCCAGCGTGTCCAGGAACTCCGCCTTGGGCGAGGTGAACGCGTGGTGCACCGCGGTCCAGGCCCCGGCGCCGACGGCCACGTCGCCGGCGGCGACGGCCTCGGAGGCCGGCTCGAAGAGCGGCGCGTCGACGACCCACAGCAACGACCAGGCCGACCTCGTCGACGAGCTCGCAGCGGCGACCGATCTCCAGGCGGGCCGCACCGAGCAGGGCCCGCGAGGACTTCACCGGTCCGGCCGCGAAGAAGACCGCGTCACCCGGCTCGGCGCCGACGTGCGCCGCGAGGCCCGCGCGCTCGGCCTCCGACAGGTTCTTGGCGACCGGCCCGCCCAGCGTCCCGTCCTCCGCCACCGTGACGTAGGCCAGACCACGCGCGCCGCGCTGCTTGGCCCACTCCTGCCAGGCGTCGAACTGGCGACGCGGCTGGCTGCCCGCCACCGGGCATGACGACCGCCCCGACATACGGAGCCTGGAAGACCCGGAAGGGTGTGCCGGCGAAGTAGTCGGTGCACTCGACGAGCTCGTTGCCGAAACGCAGGTCCGGCTTGTCCGTGCCGAACCTGCGCATCGCCTCGGCGTAGGTCAGCCGGGGGAAGGGTGCCGGCAGGTCCACCCCGATGACGGCCCAGACCGCCCGGGCCACCTGCTCGCCGAGCTCGATGACGTCGTCCTGCTCGACGAAGCTCATCTCGATGTCGAGCTGGGTGAACTCGGGCTGGCGGTCGGCCCGGAAGTCCTCGTCGCGGTAGCACCGCGCGATCTGGTAGTAGCGCTCCATGCCGGCGACCATCAGCAGCTGCTTGAACAGCTGCGGGCTCTGCGGCAGGGCGTACCAGCTGCCGGGCTGGAGCCGGGCCGGCACGAGGAAGTCGCGGGCACCCTCCGGGGTGGACCGGGTCAGCGTCGGGGTCTCCACCTCGACGAAGTCCTGGGCGTTGAGCAGGTCGCGGGCCGCCGCGTTGACCTTGCTGCGCAGGCGCAGGTTGGCCCCGGCTGACCCGGCGCCCGGGCGGCGCAGGTCCAGGTAGCGGTGGCGCAGCCGAGCCTCCTCACCGACGGTGACCCGCTCGTCGATCTGGAACGGCAGGGGGGCGGCCTCGCTGAGCACCTCGAGGTCGGACACGATCACCTCGACGTCACCGGTCGGCAGGTCGGGGTTGGCGTTGCCCTCAGGGCGGGTGCGCACCGTGCCGGTCGCCTTGATGCAGTATTCGTTGCGCAGCTCGTGGGCACCGCCCTCGGCCAGCACCTCGTCTCGGGCGACGACCTGCACGACCCCTGAGGAGTCCCGCAGATCCAGGAACGCGACCCCGCCGTGATCGCGCCGCCGGGCGACCCACCCGGTGAGCGTGACGGTCTGGTCGGCGTGGTCGGCGCGCAGGACGCCGGCCTGGTGGGTGCGGAGCACGGTGAATCCTCGGAACTCGGGGGACGGGAACCAGGACAGTCTAGGCGGGGTCGGAGGCTTGACCGTCCGGGTGCGCCGGCCAGGGTGCGTCGAGGGGCCGCAGGCCGCTCCAGCCTCGGTCACGGAGCTGTCGCGCCGCCAGCACACCGACCACCGAGGTGGCGTTGCGCACCCGCCCGGCAAGCACCGCGTCGACCGCTTCGTCGAGGGGCACCCAGCAGGCCGGCATCCCGGCCTCCTCCGCCTCACGGTCGTGACGGTCGTGGCGCGGCACGTCGGCCAGGTCACGGGCAAGGTAGATCCGCAGCGCCTCGGACAGGCCCCCCGGCGAGGACACGTAGTCGACCAGCACGTCCCACCGCTCGGCGACCAGGTCGGCCTCCTCCGCGAGCTCGCGCGAGGCGGCCTGGTGGGGGGGCTCCCCCTGCACGTCGAGCAGCCCGGCCGGCAGCTCCCACTCCAGCGCCCGGACCGGGTGACGGTACTGCTGCACCATCAGGATCTCGTCGAGCCCGCGGTCCTGCCGCAGGGCCAGCACGGCCACCGCCCCGGTGTGCTCGACGTAGTCGCGCTCGACCTCCCCGGCGTCCCCCAGGTCCACGGTGTCACGACGCACGTCCCAGACCCTGCCCTCATAGACCAGGCGGGTATGCCGCACCGGACGTGGCTCGATGCGGTCCTGCAGGTCGACGCCGGACCGGCGCGGTGCGTCCAGGCTCATCGTGCTCAGTGCACCGGGGCGCGCTCGACCTCGACCAGCCGCTGGCTCCGCTGCAGGTCGACGGCGGCGGCGACGAGCCCGGCGAACATCGGGTGGGCGTGGTCGGGCCGGCTCTTGAACTCCGGGTGGGCCTGCGTCGACACGTAGTAGGGGTGCACGTCGGCGGGCAGCTCCACGAACTCGACGAGGCTGCCGTCGGGCGAGGTGCCGCTGACCACCAGACCCGCGGCAGTGAGCGCGTCGCGGTAGGCGTTGTTCACCTCGTAGCGGTGGCGGTGACGCTCGGTCACCTCGGTCGTGCCGTAGGTGTGCGCCAGGACTGAACCGGTGGCGAGCCGGGCCGGGTAGGACCCCAGCCGCATCGTGCCGCCCAGGTCACCCGCGCCCTCGACGAACGCCTTCTGCTCCTCCATCGTCGCGATCACGGGTGCCGGGGTGCCGGGGTCGAACTCCGTGGAGCTGGCGCCCTCGATCCCCGCGACGTTGCGGGCGTACTCGATGACCATGGCCTGCAAGCCCAGGCAGATGCCCAGCGTCGGCACCTTGCGCTCGCGAGCCCACCGCAGGGCGCCGATCTTGCCCTCGATGCCCCGGATGCCGAAGCCACCCGGCACCAGCACCGCGTCGACCCCGCCCAGCGCCTTGGTGGCGCCCGCCTCGGTCTGGCACTCGTCGGAGGCGACCCAGCGGATCGACACCCCGGCGTCGTGGGCGATCCCCCCGGCGCGCAGTGCCTCCGTCACCGACAGGTAGGCATCGGGCAGGTCGACGTACTTGCCGACCAGGGCGATCTCGACCTGGTGCTCGGGGTGGTGGACCCGTTCCAGCAGGGCGTCCCAGACGGTCCAGTCCACGTCCCGGAACGGCAGGCCCAGGTGACGGACGACATACGCGTCGAGCCCCTCGCTGTGCAGCACCTTGGGGATGTCGTAGATGCTGGGGGCGTCGATCGCGTTGGCCACGGCGTCCTCGTCGACGTCGCACATCATCGAGATCTTGCGCTTGATCGACACGGGGATGTCGCGGTCGGCCCGGCAGACGATCGCGTCGGGGGTGATGCCGACCTGACGGAGCATCGCCACCGAGTGCTGGGTCGGCTTGGTCTTGAGCTCCCCACTGGGGGCCAGGTAAGGCACCAGCGACACGTGCAGGAAGAAGCTGTTGGCGCGGCCCACGTCGTGGCGCACCTGGCGCGCGGCCTCGAGGAACGGCAGCGACTCGATGTCTCCGACGGTGCCGCCGATCTCGGTGATGATGACGTCGGGGCGGTCCGGCCCCTGTGCGTCGGCGCGCATCCGGGTCTTGATCTCGTTGGTGATGTGCGGGATGACCTGCACCGTGTCACCCAGGAACTCACCGCGGCGCTCCTTGGCGATCACGTCGTTGTAGACCTGCCCGGTGGTGACGTTGGCCCGGCCCCGCAGGTTGACGTCGAGGAAGCGCTCGTAGTGCCCGATGTCCAGGTCGCACTCGGCGCCGTCCTCGGTGACGAAGACCTCTCCGTGCTGGAAGGGGTTCATCGTGCCGGGGTCGACGTTGATGTAGGGGTCCAGCTTCTGCATGGTGACCCTGAGCCCGCGCGAACGCAGCAGGAACCCCAGGCTCGATGCGGTCAGGCCTTTGCCGAGGGAGGAGGCAACGCCTCCGGTCACGAAGATGTGTTTCGTCTGGTCCACCACGGGCTACCAGCCTACGTCACGACGACGGGCCCGCGTGGACGGCACGCGCGTAGGCGGCCAGGGCCGCGTCGACGGCCTCGGGCACGGTCGGCAGCTCGGCCGCCCGGGCCGATGACGACGCGGACAGCGCCGCCCGCAGTGCAGGGTCGGCGAGCACCCTGCCCACCTGCCCGGCCAGCGCAGCGGGGACACCGAGCGGGTCGCCGCCCGGCACCAGCAGCCCGGCCCGCCCCAGCACGGTTGCCGTGCCTCCCACGTCGGTCGCCACCACGGGTGCCCCGACGGCCAGTGCCTCCTGCAGCCACACCGGCTGTCCCTCCCACCGCGCCGCCGACACGACGAGGTCGGCGGCGGCCAGCAGGTCGGGCACGTCGTCGCGCTGCCCGAGCAGTCGGACCGACAGGCTCTCGCGGTCGATGCGCTGCTGCAGCGCCTCGCGCTGTGGCCCTTCCCCGGCCAGCACCAGCACGGCCTCGGGATGGGCGTCGCGCAGCAGCCCCATGGCCTCCAGAAGGTGGTCGAAACCCTTCTGCGGGGCCAGCCGGCCCACCCCCACGAGCAGGCGGTCAGCCGGACCCAGCCCCAGGTCGTCGTGCACCTGGATGGTGCTGCGGACCACGGCCCGGGGGGTGGCCGGGACGACGGCCAGGTCGGCTCGTGGCGCCCCCAGGTCGCGAGCTCGCTGCACCAGGTCGGGCGAGACCGCCAGCAGCACGTCGGCACTGCGCACGACCATGCGCTCCAGACCACGGTGCACGACCGCGGCGACCGTGCGTTCAGGGGCGGCGTTGTGGTGGGTCACGACCAGGGGTGGGGGTGGGCTCTCGGCGTTGCGCGGCCACCGGCGTCTGGCCGCACCGGCCAGGGCGCCGGCCCTGAGGCCGTGGGCGTGGACGACCTCGACCGACCGCATGGCCTCGCGGATGCGGGTGACGGCGCGGTGGTCCCGGTGCGGGGCCGGGCGGGCGCCGATCTCGACCTCGACGACACGCGCCCCGGCGTCGGCAAGGGAGAAGGCCGCGGCGACCGGTGCCGGGCAGGCCACGACGACACGGTGCCCGCGGCCGGTGAGGCCACGGGTGAGCTGTTCGACGTGCCGTCCCACTCCCCCGGCCACCAGGCCGGTGACCATCAGCACGTCGGACATCGTGTCAGTGTGCCCCACGACGCCGGGCAACCGCACCAGCCACTGCCCGGTAGGTCGGGGCATCGGTGGTGCGGAGCATCGCCAGCACCGCGACGACGAGGGCGAGCCCGGTGACCGTGGCCAGACCCAGCGCACCCGGCCAGCCGGTGACCTCGGGGATCACGTTGCTGATCGTGAGCAGCTCACGCACGGCGATGACGGCCGCGCCCGCCACCGTCACCGCCAGCGCGGTGCCGCCGGCGCCGCGCAGGGCCGCGACGCCCCAGGCTGCGCGCACCTGGCGCAGCAGCAGCACGGAGGTGACGGTCATGCCCAGCGTGGACGCCAGGCCGAGCAGCACCAGGGTCTGGGCCACGTCGGGACGCGACGGCAGGACCAGCACCAGCGCAGGCCCCAGCGCTGCCACCGCCCAGCCCGCTGACACCGACGCGGCGGCGCGGGTGGGTGGCCCCACGGCATACAGGGCCCGGGTGAGCAGGGCCGCCAGGCCGAACCCGACCAGGCCCGGCGCGAACGCTGCGACCGCCGCCGGAAGCGCCTCGAGGGCGGCCCGGCCGGGACCGTCGGTGCCGGCGTCGATCGACAGGAAGAGCGCGCCGACGTCTCGGCGGACGGCCACCAGCCCGAGCGCACCCAGCAGCGCCCCGGCCAGCACGGCCCGAGCGGTCCGCAGCAGCACCGTCTCCGCCTCGGTCGGTGAGGTCAGGCGCGGGAAGGCGACCGTGGCCAGCGGCACCACCAGCACGGCGTAGGGCAGGAGATAGACCGTCTGCACGTAGGTGTAGACGTTGACCGTGCCGACCCCGACCCGGTTGCTGGCCAGCACCGTGGCCAGCACGGTCACCTGCTGGGCGGCCACCGAGACCACCCCGGCGACGGCGAGGGCGCGGGCCCGTCCGGCGGTCCCGGCGGGGAAGCGCCAGGTGGGCCGCAGCCGCACCCCGGCCCGCACACTGGGCACGAGCAGGGGCACGCTCAGCGCGACCACCCCCAGCGTGGTGCCCCCGGCCAGCAGGAGGATGCCGCTGGTGGGCACCTCTGCGACCGGGACGTCGGCGTCGTAGCGGGCCGCGAAGACCAGGTAGGTGGCGATCACCACGAGGCTGGACAGCAGAGGCGCCACGGCGGCCGCGAGGAAGCGACGGTGCGCCTGGAGCACGCCGGTGAGCACGACCCCGAGGCCGTAGAGCGCGATCTGCGGCGCGAAGACCACGAGCATCAGGGCGCCGGCCTCGCGGGCCGCCGCCGGGTCACAGCCCTGCGCCGAGCCGAGCAGCAGCCCTGCCAGGGGGTCGCGGGCCACCGCCACGAGCAGGCTGAGCGGGATGAGCACGGTCATCGCCCAGGTGAGCAGCGCCGACCCGGTGCGGTCGGCATCGGCGTCCCGGCCGACGTTGAGCATCGCCGCCACGAGCGGCACCGCGACCGCCGCGAGGGCCCCACCGACCGCGATCTCGTAGAGCACGTTCGGCACCTGGTTGGCACTGGCGTAGACCTGCCCGAGGCATGTCGTGCCCACACTGTGGGAGAAGACCGCCCACCGGCCGAGCCCGACGACCCGGGACAGCAGCGTAGTGACCGCCACGAGCCCGGCTGCGGCAGCCATGCCGCCGACCATGAGCCGGGGGCTGGGTGCGCTCATCGGACCGGTCGTCCCCAGGCGTCCAGCTCACGCAGCCCCGGGGTCGACTCGATGACCCGGGTGAAGCTGACCCGCTCCGAGGCCAGGGTGAGGAGGGTGAGGCCGGCCAGGGTGGCGATCCGGCTCGCCTGGCCGCCGCGGCGCGATGCGGCGAGGCCGACCAGGGCACCGAGCGGGTTGGCGCCGGTGTCCCCGAGCATGCAGACACCCCGCAGGTCTCCGGGCAACAGCACCAGCGCGGCTCCGACCACGGCAGCCGCGGGAGCCTCGCCATGCCGTGCCGCCAGCGGTATGCCGGTCAGCAGCCCCACCTTGAGGGCGCGGCCAGGACGCAGGTCCAGCAGGTTGGCCAGGTTGGCCGACCCGGCGACGATCGCAGCGCGGACGAGGGTGTCGGTCACCGGGCGGCCTCGCGCCCCCGGCGCCGCGCCGGCCAGCCCGGTGGCGAGCAGGCCGGCGATCTTGAGCGCCCCCACGGTGACCTCGCCGCGGGCCAGCGCCCCGAGGTGGCCCCGCAGACCCTTGCGGGCGGCGTCGGGGTGCAGGTCGTCAGCGGCGCCGGTGAGCCCGGCTCCGAGTGACACCAGGGCCGCCGCGGGGTCGATGAGCAGCAGCGACGCTGTGGTGCCGCCGACGAACCCGACGCCTTCGAGGAGCGTCACCTCGTGGCCGGCGTGGTTGCGGCGGGTCCAGCGTTCACGGCCACCGGGCACCGACGCGTGGCGAAGGTGGCGGTCCAGGGCCAGCGTGGCGACGGCGGAGCACAGCAGCGCCGCGGCGGCCCGGTTCACGGCGCGGTCGACCCGTCGTCGTCGGCAGCATCGTCCGGTGCGGGGTCGGTGCTGACCGGGTCCCCGCCTGCGGGGTCGGCGCCGACCGGGTCCTCGGCCGGGCCGGGCTCTGTCGGGCCGGTCGTCGGCGCCTGCGCGTCCGCGTCCTCGACCACCGGTGGCGGCGCGGGTGCCGGTGCCTGGGCGTCCGCTGCCAGGCCGTAGTGGCCCGTCTCGTCCGCGCGGAGCCAGGCCAGCGCCCACGTGGCCGCGAGGCGTCCGGTGGCGCTCTCGACGTTGTCGACGCTGGACAGCGCCGCGGCCAGGTCGCCGTCGTCACGCACGGCGGCCACGAGGGGGTCCTGCGCGAGGGCCACCGGGTCCTGCCACGTCTCGGTCCCGCCCGCCACGACGATCACCGGCGTCGGCGTGCCGGCGAGGGCTCGCACCACGTCGAGCCTGGCCTCGACGAGCGGCTGGGTCTGCGTCTGCAGGTCCGGGTCGTCGGGCGGAGCCGCGTCCAGACCCCCGGAGAGCACGACGACCAGGTCGGGAGCGGCAGGGTCGGGGGCTCCGGGCAGCTGCGGCTCCCCCGCCTCGTCCATGCGCACCTGGGAGATCAGGTCGGCCTGCTCCAGGAGCGAGGCCGCCGAGCCGGCCACGACCATGTCACCCTCGGGACTGGTGCCGGTGACCACGGCGGCCAGCACCGCGGGAGCGCTGTCGTCGACGCCGAGCAGCTCCGCGGCCTCGGCCACCGCCTCCTGGCGGCCCTCGGCGTCGTCGGCACTCACGAAGCCGTCGAGGAGCTCGGTGCGGGTGACGACCTGCCCGCCGGCCCGTGCCATGGTGACGGCGAGGTCGTCGGCCAGGTCACCGTCCACCCCGGGCATCTCGACCACGGCGATGTCGGCCTCCGACAGCATTCCGGCCACGGCCCCAGGGGTGACCGTGGCGACGACCTCGTCCTTGGCCGCCGCCCTGCGCTCGTGCAGCTCGACCTGCGACCGCAGGGCGTTGCGCTCGGCGCCGAGCTCGGCCACCTGCCCCTCGAGGGTGTCGGAGAGCTGGCCCCGCAGCGGGCCTGCACCCAGGGTGATGCCGACCGCCAGCGCGATGAACACGGCGACGAGGGAGACGATGTGGTAGCGGAAGTCGATCATCCCGGGAAGATCCCTCCGAACCAGGCCAGCAGGTCGTCCCAGCGCACCGCCACCACGCCCATGATGGCCCGACCGCCCGGGGTGGCGGCCAGCGCCGCGAGCAGGGCCACGAGACCGGCCACCACCAGCCAGGTCAGTGACCCGGCGGAGATCCTGGAGCGGTAGAGCAGGCTCACCCCTTTGGCGTCGACGAGCTTGCTGCCGACGCGCAGCCGGGTGAGGAAGGTGCTGGCCATCCCCTTGCGTCCCTTGTCGAGGAACTCGACCAGCGTCGCGTGGGTGCCGACCGCAACGATCAGGGAGGCACCGAGCCCGTCGGCAAGGAGCATCGCGACGTCCTCGCTGGTGCCCGTGGCGGGGAGCACGACGGGGTGGCTCACCCCCAGCTCGTGGACCCGGTCCAGGCCCGGCGCGCGGCCGTCGCGGTAGGCATGCACCACGACCTCGGCACCGCTGGTGAGCGCGGCATCGCTCACCGAGTCCATGTCACCCACGATCAGGTCGGGCCGTAGCCCCATCTCCACCAGGGCGTCGGCGCCCCCGTCGACCCCGATGAGGACGGGACGGGCCTCCCGGATGAAGGGCCGCAGGGTCTGCAGGTCCTCCTTGTAGTGGTAGCCCCGCACGACGACCAGGACATAGCGGTCCTGCATCCGGGTGCGCAGCTCGGGCAGGTCGATGCCGTCCAGGAGCAGGTCCTGCTCGACCTGCACGTAGGCCATGGTGTTGCGGGCGAACGCCTCGATCTGCGCCGAGACCTGGCCCCGGGCCTGCTCCATCGCCTCGTCCACCGCCGCCGCGTCGAGCAGGATGCCCTCGGCGAGCACCTGGCCGTCGACGAGCACCTGGCCGTCCTGGACCTCAGCCCGCACTCCTTCGACCAGCACCGCCATCGCCTCGGCGCCGGCCCGGTCGATGAGCGGGACACCGGCCTCGACCAGGATCCGGGGCCCCAGGTTGGGGTAGGTGCCGCTGGTGGAGGCTGCGGCGTTGACCACCGCCGCGGGGCGGCAGGCCACCAGCGCGCTGGCGCTGACCTGGTCGATGTCCTCGTGGTCGATGACCGCGATGTCACCGGCGGCCAGGCGCTTGGTGAGGTTCTTGGTGCGCGCGTCGACCCGGAGGGTCCCGCTGATCGGGCTCCCCTCCGAGGCAGGTGGATGCGCCGACCGGCCGAACAAGGTCATGATGCGCCCATCGTGCCATGCCGGTGCTCAGCCGGACGGATCCCGCGACGTGGGTCCGCTCACGTGCCGGGGCTGGTCACCGATGCCCTGGCGCGGGCCGGCGCATGGTCGTGCAGGAGCGCCCGCGCGTGGTCGAGCGCGGCGGCCGAGTCGCTCACCCCGCCCAGCATGCGCGCGATCTCGCTCACCCGCTCGTCGCCGGAGACCGTGCGCACGCCACTGGCCGTGACCTGACCGTCATGGGACTTGTGCACCACGAGGTGCCGGTCGGCGAACGCGGCCACCTGACCCAGGTGGGTCACCACGAGCACCTGGGACGTGTGCGCGAGCCGAGCCAGCCGGGCACCCAGGTCGAGCGCGGCGCTGCCACCGACTCCGGCGTCGACCTCGTCGAAGACGTAGGTCGGGACCTGGCTCTGGGCGCAGACGAGCTCCAGGGCCAGCATGACCCGGGACAGCTCACCGCCGGACGCGGCGCGGGTGACCGTGCGGGGAGGCGCCCCCGGGTTGGCGGCGAGCCGGATCTCCACGTCCTCCAGTCCGTGCGGGCGCGGGCGCGTCGCGACCCCGGCGACCTCGACCTGGTCGTCGGCCACCGCGTCCTCCCGTGCGACCCGGGGCAGCACGACGACCACCACCTCCGCCGAGCCCATCGCCAGGTGCCGCACTTCGGTGGTGACGAGGGTGCCCAGCTGCACGGCCGCCGCGGTGCGCACCTCGCGCAGGGCCTGGCCGCACCGGACCACGTCGGCGCGGCGTGCGGTGACCTCGTCGGCCACCTGCGCGACCCGGTCCTCGGAGGTGTCCAGGTCGGCAAGCCGCGCGGCGGACTCGCCGGCCCAGCGCAGCACCTCACCGGTGCTCGTGCCGTAGCTGCGCAACAGCGCGGTGAGCGTCGCCCGACGCTGCTGCACGTGAGCCAGCCGGGACGGGTCCACGTCGATGCCAGCCGCGTAGGACGCCAGGTCGGCCCCGAGGTCGGAGACGAGGTAGCCCAGCTCGTCAGCGCGGGCGCGCAGCGCCTGCAGCTCCGGGTCGTGCTCGCTGACCAGGGCCAGTGCCTGCGCGGCGGTGCCCAGCAGGTCCACCACCGGCGGCGTGGCGTCGACTGCGGGGTCGTCGTCCCCGGTGAGCACGGCGTGGGCGGTCGCGGCGCCGGCCCGCAGGCCGTCGGCATGCGCGAGCCGTTCCTCCTCCGCACGCAGCTCGTCCTCCTCGCCCTCCTGGGGGTCGACGGCGGCGATCTCCTCCAGTGCGACCCGCAGCATCTGCGCCTCGCGGGCCCGCTCCGCCCCCGACGTTGTCAGCTCGGTGAGCAGGGCGCGCGCGGCGGTCCACGCCTCATACGCGCTGCGGTATGCCGTGAGCGCGGCCGCGAGGTCGGGCCCGCCGAAGGCGTCCAGGAGCCGACGGTGCTGCTCCGGATCGCGCAGCCGCCACTGGTCGGCCTGCCCGTGCACGGCGACCAGGTGCTCGCCGATCTCGCCCAGCACGCCGATCGGGGCGGCCCGGCCACCGACGTGGGCGCGCGAGCGGCCCTCGGCGCTGACGGTGCGCACCAGGATGAGCCCGCCTTCCACATCCCCTCCGGCGGCAGCCACCCGCTCGGCCGCCGGGTGCTCGGCGGTGACGTCCACCTCGCCCTCCACCACGGCCTGCTCGGCACCTGCTCGCACCAGCGCGGAGTCGGCTCGGGCTCCCAGCAGCAGGCCGAGCCCGCTGACGACCATCGTCTTGCCTGCCCCGGTCTCTCCGGTGATGACGTTGAGACCGGGTGACAGAGTCAGCTCGGCGTCGTCGATCACGCCGAGCTGCTGGAGGCGCAGGTTGCGGAGCACGGACCTCAGCCTAGGAGCCGTGAGGCTCGGGCAGCCCGCGCCACCCGGCCACGTTGAGCTCGAACTTGGCGACCAGACGGTCGGTGAACGGTGAGCTGTGCAACCGGGCCAGCCGCACCGGCAGCGTGCTGCGGCGCACCTCGATGCGAGCGCCGGGCGGCAGGTCGACGGTGCGTCGGCCGTCGCACCACATCACCCCGGTGACCGACGCGTGCGGCACGACCTCGACGGCCAGCCTCGTGTCGGGGCCCAGGACCAGCGGCCGGGCGAAGAGGGCGTGTGCCGAGATCGGCACGACCAGCAGCGCCGCCACATCGGGCCAGAGGATCGGGCCGCCTCCGGAGAACGCGTAGGCGGTGGACCCGGTGGGGGTCGCCATCACCACCCCGTCGCACCCCCACGTCGACAAGGGACGGCCGTCGATCTCGACGGTGAGCTCGATCATCCGCTCCCGGGCCGACTTCTCCACCGATGCCTCGTTCAGCGCCCAGCTGTGACAGACCACCTCGCCGTCGCGCAGCACGTCGACCTCCAAGGTCATCCGCTCCTCGACGGCGTAGTCACCGGCCACGATCCGCTCGACCGTCCAGGAGATCTGCTCCCGCTCGGCCTCGGCGAGGAAGCCGACCCGGCCGAGGTTGACCCCGAGCAGTGGCACACCGGCCGGCCGGGCGATCTCTGCGCCGCGCAGGATCGTCCCGTCACCGCCGAACACGACGACCAGCTCGGTGCCCTCGGCCAGCGCTGCGGCGGTGTCCTCGGCCGCGTGTCCGAGCGTGAGGGGGGTGACGCTGCTGGTCTCGGAGACGGCGGGCAGCACGTCGACAGAGATCCCCTGGCCCGCGAGGCGCTCGGCGAACTCCTGGACCAGGGCAGGCACCTCGGAACGCTGAGGGTGCGTCACCAGCAGGATCCTGCGACTCACGGGTGCTCCTTCGCGGTGACGTCGTCGACGAGCGCCAGTGCGGCCTCGACGTCCATCATGCCTGCGCCCTCGGGCCGCGCCCACAGCAGGTACTCCACGTTGCCTCCGCCACCGAGGATCGGTGAGGCGGTCAGGCCCTGGGCACCCATACCGGATGCGTAGAGGGCGCGCAGCACCCTGTGGAGGGCGTCCTGGCGGGCCTGCCGGGAGCGCACCACCCCGCCCCGGCCCACCCGCTCGGGTCCCACCTCGAACTGCGGCTTGACCAGGAGCACCAGGTCGGCGTCGTCGGTGACCAGCCGGCTCAGCGCAGGCAGCACCTGGGTGAGCGGGATGAAGGACAGGTCGGCGACCAGCACGTCGACCAGGCCACCGAGCGAGGCGGGGGTGGCGTCGCGGATGTGGGTTCCGGGCAGGTCGGTGACCCGGGGGTCATCGGCCAGCTCGGCCACGAGCTGTCCGTGCCCGACGTCGAGTGCGGTCACCTGGGCCGCTCCGTGCTCGAGCAGGACCTGGGTGAAGCCCCCGGTGGAGGCACCCACGTCGAGGCACCGCCGTCCCGCCACCTGCAGCCCGTCCTCCCGCCACACCGTCAGGGCGTGCTCGAGCTTGTGAGCTCCCCGGCCCACCCGGCGGGGACCGGACCGGGCGACGGCCACGACGACGCCTGGCCGCACGGCATACGACGGCTTGGTCACGGGCCGGCCCGCCACGCTCACCTGTCCGCGCCGGATCAGCTCCTGCGCCTCTCCGCGCGCTCGCGCCAGGCCGACGTCGACCAGATGCCGGTCGAGGCGAACCCCGGTGCACGGGCCCGGGGCAGTCACGACGAGGAGGACAACCGGGCCTGGAGCCGGGCGAGGGCCTGGGTGACGGCCTCGACCTGAGTCTGGTCGTCATGGTGGGCTGCGGCGTCGAAGTCGGCCAGGACCCGGTCCACCTCGGCGTCGCCGGTGGTCGGCACCGGGCTCAGGGGTGACTGCTCGCTCATGGAGTCACGCTAGCGCCACAGGTGCGCAAGGTCGGGGATGGTCTCGGCGATGTGCTGGGGCCGACGCTCGGCCGGCCGGGCCTCCGCCTCGGCCCGACTGCTGACACCGGTCAGCACCAGCGCGGCCGGCACGCCGGCATCCAGTGCCCCGTCGATGTCGGTGTCCAGCCGGTCGCCCACGGCCAGCACCCGGTCGGCGGGCAGCCCCAACCGCTCCAACGCGATCCGGTATGCCGGGCGGTGCGGCTTGCCGGTCACCACCGGTGTGGCGCCGGTGCCGTGCGCGACGGCGCCGACGAGGGCACCGTTGCCCGGGACGAGGCCGCGGGGCGTGGGCAGGGTGGCGTCGGTGTTGGTGGCCACCCAGTGGGCACCGCTGGTGATGGCGTAGGCCGCCTCGTGCAGGTCGCGCACCATCATCTCGGGGCCGTAGCCCTGGAGGACGGCCCAGACCGCCCGTCCCGGGCCACCCTGCTCGCGTGCCTGCGCCGCCGTGACCACGCTCAGCCCCATCTCCTGCAGTGCCTGAGCCACTCCGGGGCCACCCACCGCGAGCACCAACGGGTCCTGGTCGTCCAGACCGTCCTCGCTGCGCAGCTGGGCCAGGTGGGCCGCGCCCACCTGCGAGGAGGTGAGCACCTCCTCGGGTGAGGCCGTGACCGCGAGGCTCCCGAGGTGTTCGGCGACCTGCGCCGGGGTCCGCGAGGCGTTGTTGGTCATGAAGAGCAGGGCCACGCCCGCCTCGCGTGCCTCCCGCAGGCCGACCACAGCTCCGGGGCACGGCTCGCCCCCGGTGTAGACGACACCGTCCAGGTCGACGATGAGTGCCTCGACCGTCCCGCTCACGACGCCTCGCCCGTGGTGTCGTCACCGGTCGCCGGCACCTCGTCCACGACATCAGCCGCGTCGGCGAGGTCGATGAGCTCTCCGTCGAAGGCCCCCAGCCGCTCGGCGGCATCGGTCTGCCCCGCCACATCGGCGGCGGCAGCCCGCACGAGCCACTCCTGGGCCTGGTCACCCTTGCCGTCGGCCTCCAGGGCGTCGGCGAACCCGTAGTAGACGCGCGCCGCCCACGGGTCCGTCGGCCGCACGGTGCCCGCGACCCCCCGCAACGTCTGGACTGCGGCCCCGGTCTGCCCCATGTCGCGTCGCGCTCCGGAGACGACCACGGCCAGCTCCATCCGCTCCGCCGTGGCCAGTCGCTGCGCCTCGGGCGAGGCCGCCAGCTCGACGGCCCGCTCCGGGCGGCCGAGCCCTCTTTCGGTGTCGGCGATCAGCGGCAGCAGGTGGTCCGAGCCGGACAGCCGCTTGGCGGTGCGGAACTCCGCCAGCGCCTTGGCCCACTCGCCGCGCCGGTAATGCACCACCCCCAGCATCTCCCGCACCACCGACACCCGGCCGGCCCGCCGGGACGCGTTCTGGGCATGGGCCAGCGCCAGGTCGAGATCCTCGGCCACCAGCGCCTCGGCCGCGGCGGCCAGATGACGGGCCACGCCCTCCGCGTTGTCCTTGGAGAGCGTGCGCAGCTCGCGGTGCACCGAGCGGTCGACCTGGTCGGCGGTGATGTGCTCAGGGAGCTCGGGCTCGACGACGCGGGGACGTCGCTCCTGCGCAGCCCCGCGCTCGCCTCGGTAGCCACCGGCCTGCCGGTCCCGGCCACCGCGCTCGCTGTGCCCTCGCGACGGTGCCGCAGCACCGGTGCGCGGAGCGCGCCCACGCCCCCGGTCAGGGCGTGGGTCATCTGACGGCGTGTTCACGCACTCTCCTCATGTGACCTGGCGTCGGGGGCGGTCCATCTTCTCACGTCGGGCAGCCTCCGCTTCGAAGCGGCGGACACCCGGAAATGCCGCCAGCCCCGGTGACCCTTGGTGGGGGTCATCGGGGCTGGTGGGTAATGGTGGTCCGGCGGTGTCCTACTCTCCCACACCGTCTCCAGTGCAGTACCATCGGCGCTGAAAGGCTTAGCTTCCGGGTTCGGAATGTGACCGGGCGTTTCCCTTTCGCTATGGCCGCCGTAACGTTGTCGAGATCTGTTGGTCACAGGATGTGTCGACACGTCATCGCGTGTTGCGGTGTTGTGTTGTGTTTCCCGGTCGTATCTCGGGAACCACACAGTGGACGCGTAGCATGTTTGTTGTTAAGTTATCGGCTTATTAGTACCGGTCAGCTTCACACATTACTGTGCTTCCACATCCGGCCTATCAACCCAGTAGTCTAGCTGGGAGCCTCTCGGGGCAAGCCCCATGGAAACCTCATCTTGAAGTGTGCTTCCCGCTTAGATGCTTTCAGCGGTTATCACGTCCGAACGTAGCTAATCAGCGGTGCCCTTGGCAGGACAACTGACACACCAGAGGTTCGTCCATCCCGGTCCTCTCGTACTAGGGACAGCTCTTCTCAAGTTTCCTACGCGCGCAGCGGATAGGGACCGAACTGTCTCACGACGTTCTAAACCCAGCTCGCGTACCGCTTTAATGGGCGAACAGCCCAACCCTTGGGACCGACTCCAGCCCCAGGATGCGACGAGCCGACATCGAGGTGCCAAACCATGCCGTCGATATGAGCTCTTGGGCAGGATCAGCCTGTTATCCCCGGGGTACCTTTTATCCGTTGAGCGACGGCGCTTCCACAAGCCACCGTCGGGTCACTAGTCCCGACTTTCGTCTCTGCTCGACATGTCTGTCTCGCAGTCAAGCTCCCTTGTGCACTTACACTCGAAACCTGATTGCCAACCAGGCTGAGGGAACCTTTGGGCGCCTCCGTTACTCTTTAGGAGGCAACCGCCCCAGTTAAACTACCCACCAGGCACTGTCCCTGATCCGGATCACGGACCGAGGTTAGATATCCAGAACGACCAGAGTGGTATTTCAACGTTGACTCCACGAGCACTGGCGTGCCCGCTTCACAGTCTCCCACCTATCCTACACAAGCCGTACCGAACACCAATACCAAGCTATAGTAAAGGTCCCGGGGTCTTTCCGTCCTGCTGCGCGTAACGAGCATCTTTACTCGTAGTGCAATTTCGCCGAGTTCGCGGTTGAGACAGTGGAGAAGTCGTTACGCCATTCGTGCAGGTCGGAACTTACCCGACAAGGAATTTCGCTACCTTAGGATGGTTATAGTTACCACCGCCGTTTACTGGCGCTTAAGTTCAGAGCTTCGCACTTGCGTGCTAACCCGTCCCCTTAACGTTCCAGCACCGGGCAGGCGTCAGTCCGTATACATCGTCTTGCGACTTCGCACGGACCTGTGTTTTTAGTAAACAGTCGCTTCTCCCTGGTCTCTGCGGCCATCCAGGCTGGGCTGTGAAAGCCTTCACCTGTCCGGCCCCCCTTCTCCCGAAGTTACGGGGGCATTTTGCCGAGTTCCTTAACCACGATTCACTCGATCGCCTTGGTATTCTCTACCTATCCACCTGAGTCGGTTTGGGGTACGGGCGGCTCGAACCTCGCTAGGAAATTTTCTAGGCAGCATAGGATCACCCTGCTTCCCGCATACGCGGTCACTATCAAGCCTCGGACACTACGGGGCGGATTTACCACTCCCCGGTCCTGCGCTCTTAGACGTGGACTACCATCGCCACGCGGAGGCTACCTTCCTGCGTCCTTCCATCGCTTACCTACTACAGTCTTGGGTCGCACGTTCCACACACCCGGCGCCATCCCGAAGGATGACACATTGGGCGTGCTTCAGGTGCTCAGCATCAACTGGCTCGGTACTGGGCGGTTCTTCGCCGGTTCCGGAATATCAACCGGATGTCCATCGACTACGCCTGTCGGCCTCGCCTTAGGTCCCGACTTACCCAGGGCAGATTAGCTTGACCCTGGAACCCTTGGATATTCGGCGGAAGAGTTTCTCACTCTTCTTTCGCTACTCATGCCTGCATTCTCACTCGTGTGGCATCCACGGCTGGATCACTCCGCCGCTTCGCTCGCCACACGACGCTCCCCTACCCATCGACACGCTTGGACCACCCACACAAGGTGAGCGGCCGGGCAAAGTGTCAATGCCACAGCTTCGGTGGTGTGCTTGAGCCCCGCTACATTGTCGGCGCGGAATCACTTGACCAGTGAGCTATTACGCACTCTTTAAAGGGTGGCTGCTTCTAAGCCAACCTCCTGGTTGTCTGCGCAACTCCACATCCTTTCCCACTTAGCACACGCTTAGGGACCTTAGCTGGTGATCTGGGCTGTTTCCCTCTCGACTACGAAGCTTATCCCCCGCAGTCTCACTGCCATGCTCTCACTTCCCGGCATTCGGAGTTTGGCTGACGTCAGTAACCTGGTGAGGCCCATCTGCCATCCAGTAGCTCTACCTCCGGGAAGAAACACATGACGCTGCACCTAAATGCATTTCGGGGAGAACCAGCTATCACGGAGTTTGATTGGCCTTTCACCCCTACCCACAGCTCATCCCCTCAGTTTTCAACCTAAGTGGGTTCGGTCCTCCACGCCGTCTTACCGGCGCTTCAACCTGGCCATGGGTAGATCACTCCGCTTCGGGTCTAGACCCAGCGACTCAAGACGCCCTCTTCGGACTCGCTTTCGCTACGGCTTCCCCACACGGGTTAACCTCGCCACTGAGCACTAACTCGCAGGCTCATTCTTCAAAAGGCACGCCGTCACCGCTACCAGGGCGGCTCCGACGGATTGTAAGCACACGGTTTCAGGATCTATTTCACTCCCCTCCCGGGGTACTTTTCACCTTTCCCTCACGGTACTTGTCCGCTATCGGTCACCAGGGAATATTTAGGCTTAGCAGGTGGTCCTGCCAGATTCGCACGGGATTTCTCGGGCCCCGTGCTACTTGGGAACACTTCCAACGGAGTCTGAACGATTTCGGCTACGGGGGTGTCACCCTCTGTGCCGGCCCTTTCCACGACCTTCGCCTATCGAACAGATTTCTTACTCCGCACTTGCCTGGTAGAGCAAGTCAAAAGGTCCCACGACCCCGGCCATGCAACGCCTACCAGCTGTCACACATGACCGGTTTAGCCTCATCCGCTTTCGCTCGCCACTACTCACGGAATCACGGTTGTTTTCTCTTCCTGTGGGTACTGAGATGTTTCACTTCCCCACGTTCCCTCCACACGCCCTATATATTCAGGCGCGGGTGACTGGAGATGAGTCCAGCCGGGTTTCCCCATTCGGAAATCCTCGGATCAATGTCTGGTTATCGACTCCCCGAGGCTTATCGCAGATTCCTACGTCCTTCTTCGGTTCCTGGTGCCAAGGCATCCACCGTGTGCTCTTAAAAACTTAAGAAACAAAGATGCTCGCGTCCACTGTGCAGTTCTCAACATACGACCGGCCACCCAGATGTCTCTTGACCGCCAGCCCACACCCACCCACACACCCCCACCCCCGCAAAGGAGGGCAAGGACATGCACGCTCAGTGCGCGGTCCGGTCACCACCTGGGCCCCACCACCAACAGCCACCGTACTGGCCCCACCCCCACCAACGTGGAGGAACAGCTTCCCGGCAACCCGTGGTCTGAAAACACCAACCACCCACCCCCCACCAAGGGGGAGTGCGCGGCCGAGCCCTCAGGACCCAACAACGTGCCAAGCCCACCCGCCACCAGGACCGACGTTCCACACCACCACCTGTCATCCAGATGATGGTCGTACTAGCCATGCCCCACGCAACGCGTGAGCCAACTAATCGATGTTCCACCCTGAGCAACCCCCACGGAACACTCGTCCGCGAAAGGGCGCTACCAGCCCGCACCCCACCAGCACCCACCCCAACGGGCAGACACCAACAGGTCGAGCCAGGTGCTCCTTAGAAAGGAGGTGATCCAGCCGCACCTTCCGGTACGGCTACCTTGTTACGACTTAGTCCCAATCACCAGTCCCACCTTCGACGGCTCCCTCCCACAAGGGGTTGGGCCACCGGCTTCGGGTGTTACCGACTTTCGTGACTTGACGGGCGGTGTGTACAAGGCCCGGGAACGTATTCACCGCAGCGTTGCTGATCTGCGATTACTAGCGACTCCGACTTCATGGGGTCGAGTTGCAGACCCCAATCCGAACTGAGACCAGTTTTTTGGGATTCGCTCCACCTCGCGGTATCGCAGCCCTTTGTACTGGCCATTGTAGCATGCGTGAAGCCCAAGACGTAAGGGGCATGATGATTTGACGTCATCCCCACCTTCCTCCGAGTTGACCCCGGCAGTCTCCTATGAGTCCCCACCATCACGTGCTGGCAACATAGAACGAGGGTTGCGCTCGTTGCGGGACTTAACCCAACATCTCACGACACGAGCTGACGACAACCATGCACCACCTGTATACCGACCTTGCGGGGCGCCCATCTCTGGACGTTTCCGGTATATGTCAAGCCTTGGTAAGGTTCTTCGCGTTGCATCGAATTAATCCGCATGCTCCGCCGCTTGTGCGGGCCCCCGTCAATTCCTTTGAGTTTTAGCCTTGCGGCCGTACTCCCCAGGCGGGGCGCTTAATGCGTTAGCTGCGGCACGGAACTCGTGGAATGAGTCCCACACCTAGCGCCCAACGTTTACGGCGTGGACTACCAGGGTATCTAATCCTGTTCGCTCCCCACGCTTTCGCTTCTCAGCGTCAGTTATGGCCCAGAGACCTGCCTTCGCCATCGGTGTTCCTCCTGATATCTGCGCATTCCACCGCTACACCAGGAATTCCAGTCTCCCCTACCACACTCTAGTCTGCCCGTACCCACTGCAGGCTCGGGGTTAAGCCCCGAGTTTTCACAGCAGACGCGACAAACCGCCTACAAGCTCTTTACGCCCAATAATTCCGGACAACGCTCGCACCCTACGTATTACCGCGGCTGCTGGCACGTAGTTAGCCGGTGCTTCTTCTGCTCCTACCGTCACTTTCGCTTCTTCAGAGCTGAAAGAGGTTTACAACCCGAAGGCCGTCATCCCTCACGCGGCGTCGCTGCATCAGGCTTTCGCCCATTGTGCAATATTCCCCACTGCTGCCTCCCGTAGGAGTCTGGGCCGTGTCTCAGTCCCAGTGTGGCCGGTCGCCCTCTCAGGCCGGCTACCCGTCGTCGCCTTGGTAGGCCATTACCCCACCAACAAGCTGATAGGCCGCGAGTCCATCCCTGACCGAAAAACTTTCCACCCCAACCCATGCGGGCCAGAGTCATATCCAGTATTAGCACCGGTTTCCCGGAGTTATCCCAGAGTCAGAGGCAGGTTACTCACGTGTTACTCACCCGTTCGCCACTGATCACCCGCAGCAAGCTGCGAGATCACCGTTCGACTTGCATGTGTTAAGCACGCCGCCAGCGTTCGTCCTGAGCCAGGATCAAACTCTCCGTAGAAAAAAATCCCTAACAAAGGGTCCAAACCCAGCAAACCAACCAAACCCACCACAAACACACAAACATGCGCCCACGACAGACCCGGCCAGCCCACTCAAAACCCGGAAACACCAACCACACACCAACCCCACCACAGCAGGACCAGCACACGACCAATGCCCCAGGCAAACAAACTTGGCATCAATTTTTGGCACGCTGTTGAGTTCTCAAGAATCGGACACACACCACCGTCGGCCGCATTGTGTGCGGCCTCCGTCTGGGGCAACCTCTTAACTGTATCCGCTGGCCGCGGCCCGAGTCAAAGTGACTCGTGCGCAGCGGGCGCTCTGCGATGTGCATCGCATCTGCGGATGTGCTCCAGGCCCAGGGACCGGCCAGCGAGCGGATCTGAAGTCCGGCTCGGTGTCCGTGCCTCCCTGTCGGGCTGGCGAGAGGAAACACTAGACGGCTTCCGCTCGAATCCACAAATCCGCAGGTCAGCGGCCTATGGCCCCCGTCAGGGGCTCGGTCTGGGTGCTCCGCCGCACGGCAGCGAGGTGCTTGCGGCCGCGCTTGAGCAGGGCGACGACACCATGCAGGTAGTCGTCCTCGGTCAGGGACTGCTCCGGGTCCTCGACCTTGCGGTTGTTCAGACTGACCCCACCCTCGGCGACGAGTCTGCGAGCCGCTCCCCGGCTCTCAGCCAGACCGGTCGCGACCAGGGCAGCCACCACGCTCTGCCCGACGCCCAGGGCCGCCCCGGGCAGCTCGGCGGTCGCGTCAGCCAGGGTGCGCGAGTCCAGGGACCCCGGGTCGGCCTTGCCGAAGAGCACCTGGCTGGCGTGCTCCACCTGCGCGGTGGCGGCAGGGCCGTGGACCAACGTGGTCACCTCGTGGGCCAGGGCGCGGTGCGCCTCGCGCAGGTGGGGCCGTTCCGGCAAGCGACTCCCCCAGCGCCTCGACCTCGGCCACGTCCAGGTCGGTGAAGACCTTGAGGAGCTTGACGACCGAGGCGTCCTCGACGTTGATCCAGTACTGGTAGAAGGCGTAGGGGCTGTACATGTCGGCGGACAGCCACACGGCGTTGCCCTCCGACTTGCCGAACTTGTTGCCCGCCTCGTCGGTGAGCAACGGTGTCGTCAGCACGTGCACCGTGGCACCCTCGGCGCGGTGGATCAGGTCGACGCCGGCGGTCAGGTTGCCCCACTGGTCGCTGCCCCCGGTCTGCAGGGTGCACCCGTACTCGCGGTAGAGGTGCAGGTAGTCCAGCGCCTGCAGCAGCTGGTAGCTGAACTCGGTGTAGGAGATCCCCTCCTGGCTCTCCAGCCGAGCGGCGATGGCGTCCTTGCGGATCATCTGGTTGACCCGGAAGTGGCGGCCGACCTCACGCAGGAAGTCCAGCGCCGACAGCGGGGCGGTCCAGTCCAGGTTGTCCACGAGGAGGGCGGCGTTGTCACCCTCGAAGTCCAGGAAGGGTCGGACGAGCTCCTTGATCCGGGCGACGTTGCCCGCGGTCTGCTCCTTGGTCTTGAGCACCCGCTCCGAGGTGGCCTTGGGGTCGCCGATCAACCCCGTCGAGCCGCCCACCAGACAGATCACCCGGTGACCGGCGCGCTGCAGGCGCCGCAGCAGCACCAGCTGCACCAGGTTGCCGAAGTGCAGCGACGGCGCAGTGGGGTCGAAACCGCAGTAGACCGTCAGGGAACCCTCGTCGAGCGCCTGGCGCAGGGCGGCCTCGTCGGTGGTCTGCGCCACCAGCCCTCGCCACTGCAACTCCTCGACGATGCTGCTCACGGTGCGGTTCCTCTCAGCTCGGGACGGCGTCCGCCCAGTGGCGACACCCGGGTCAAGGGTGCCCTATCCCCCGTGGCGCCGTGCAACCCGTCGTCTCTCGCGCGGCCGTCCTCACTCTGCCCGGGGGCTGCGCTTGTAGGCGCTGACGGTGGGGTCGCCGCTCATCCAGAAGCGCCACGGCACGTCATGGGCCAGCCGCACCCCGACCCGGTGTCCGGCGGCGACCCGTTCCGGCGGCACCGGCAGGCCCGGCCGCAACCGCAGGCTCGCGTCCGTCACGACATCGACACCGTTGTGCTCACGATGCAGGCCCAAGGCCTGGCCCAGGCATCCGGGCCCCCGCGCCAGGGCGACATCCTTGACCCGCTCCCCGCGTCGCCGTCGTGCCAGGTCCACCCCCTGCACGACCCTGCCGGCCCGCAGCAGGACGGCCGAGGCCTGGCCCTCGGGTCCGGTCACCACGTTGCTGCACCAGTGCGTCCCGTAGGACAGGTAGGTGTAGAGATGCCCCGCCTCGCCGAACATCACCCGGTTGCGCTCGGTGGGCCCACGAAAGGCGTGGCTGGCCGGGTCGTCCTGCCCCATGTAGGCCTCCACCTCGGTGAGCTCGACGCACACCGTGCCCTCCCGGGTCGTGTGCGCCAGGGTCCAGCCGAGGAGTGACGAAGCCACCTCGGCAGCCGGCAGGGCCAGGACGTCGCGCGACAGCGTCACGGCGCCTCGTGCTGCCGTTCCGACCGGACGAGCAGCAGCAGCGCCACGATGACCGCGGCGCAGGCGATGAGGGACACCGGAGTGGGAGTGACGCCCACCCGCCATACCGTCGCCGCTCCGAGGACGCCCAGCGCCGCGGCACCCAGCACGGTGGCCTGGTCTGTCCGCCCCTTCAGCCGCGCCAGATGCCCCTCCCAGGCGGAGGCGGCCCGCACGACGGGCCACAGCACCAGTGCGGTCAGGCCCAGCCACAGCGGCCGCTGGGCCCACCAGGTCGCGGCGTCGTCGGGCAGGAGCAGGTCCGGTGCCAGCAGGCCGATCAGGGAGACCGCCCCCAGCACCGGCACGTGCCAGAGGTAGATCACCACCATCTGCGGGGCGAGTCGGCGCAAGGCCCGGGTGAAGCGGGGCGGGGTCTGCCACTGCTCAGCAGCACGACCCACCAGGGTCACCACGGTGAACTGGGCCAGCGCCAGCAGCGCCAGTGCCGCGGTCGGGGGTGCCAGGTTGGACTGCGGTGCGTCGGACAGGCCGATGGTCACCGGTGGGTAGGGGCCGAGCCGCACGATCAGCAGCAGGACCAGCACGGCCAGGGCGCCCACGGCCAGCACCTGGTAGGGCGCGCGGCGGCGCAGGACACCCCGCGCGTAGAGGATGCCGAGCTGATGGCAGCCCAGCCACACCAGGGCGAACCCGGGGAAGCGGGCGAGGTCGGCGTCGATGACGTCGCCGAAGCGCAGCACGTCGACGAGCACCGCCCCGCCCACCAGCACAGCCGGCACCCGCACGCCGTAGCGGTCGTGCAGGCTCACCATCGCCGGTGCCACGGCCAGGCACAGCAGGTATGCCGTGGCGAACCACAGGTGGGCCCCGGCCTCGGCACCGACCAACCGGGCGGCCGCGGGGTCGAACCAGGCCACGACCAGGCAGCTGCCGAGCATCACGAGCAGCAACAGGGCCAGCGGGCTGAGGAGCCGGCGCAGCCGGAGGGCCTGCGCGGCGCAGACGGGGGCGCTCTCCCGGCGAGACCGGTCCACCATCCGCGTGTTGGCGTATCCCGCGGCGAGGAAGAACAGCGGCATGACCTGGAGCAGCCAGGTCAGGCCGGCGATGACCGGCCCACCGATGGCGGTCTGGGCCACCAGCGACCCCTCGACGAAGGTCAGCCGCACATAGACGCAGTGCAGCGCGATCACCACCGCCAGGGAGAGCACGCGGATGACGTCGATGACCACGTCCCGGCCCTCGAGCGACGTGGCCGAGGCACGGTCCCCACCGAGGCTGAGGTCCTCGGGCCGCAGGGTCACGTCATCATGATGGCAGCCCGCGCTGCCTCAGGGCCGGACGACGGGCCGGTCCTGGACCCAGTGGCGTGCCTTGGCGACCTGCTTGATGAGGTGGGCACGCTGCTCGGTGACCCGCACCGGTGCCGTGCCTCCGTGGCTGTCGCGGCTCGCCAACGACCCGTGGACCGTCAGCACCCGACGGACGCCCGGGGCCAGCAGCGGGCTGATGGCCTGCAGGTCGTCGTCGGTGAGCTCGTCCAGCCCGATGCCACGCGCCTCGCACTCCTGCACGCAGGCTCCGGCCAGCTCGTGCGCCGTCCGGAAGGGCACCCCCTGCCGCACCAGCCACTCGGCGACGTCGGTGGCCAGCGAGAACCCCTGGGGTGCCAGCTCCTCGAGCCGCTCCGGGTGGAAGGTCAGGGTGGCGACCATGCCCGACACCGCGGGCAGGAGCACCTCGAGGGTGTCCACGGCGTCGAAGACCGGCTCCTTGTCCTCCTGCAGGTCGCGGTTGTAGGCCAGCGGCAGCCCCTTGAGCGTGGCCAGCAGCCCGGTGAGGTCGCCGATCAGGCGTCCTGCCTTGCCCCGGGCCAGCTCTGCCACGTCGGGGTTCTTCTTCTGCGGCATGATGCTCGACCCCGTCGAGTAGGCGTCGTCGAGGGTGACGAAGCCGAACTCCGCAGTGGCCCAGAGGATCACCTCCTCCGCCAGGCGGGACAGGTTCACCCCGAGCATCGCTGTCGCGAAGGCGAACTCCGCAGCGAAGTCACGGCTGGCGGTGCCGTCGATCGAGTTCTCCACGGCATCGGGCATGCCCAGGTCGTGTGCCACCGTCTGGGGGTCGAGGCCGAGCGAGGACCCCGCAAGGGCACCGCTGCCGTAGGGCGAGTAGGCGGTGCGGCGGTCCCAGTCCTGCAGCCGCTGCACGTCACGCAGCAGCGCCCACCCGTGAGCCTGGAGGTGGTGGGCCAGCAGGACGGGCTGTGCGTGCTGCAGATGGGTGCGCCCCGGCATCGCCACCTCGGGGTGCCGGGCCGCCTGGTCGACCAGGGCCTGGACCACGGCCAGCACGGCGGCTCCGAGGAGCCGCGCCTGGTCGCGGAGGTACATCCGGAGCTGGGTCGCCACCTGGTCGTTGCGTGAGCGCCCGGCGCGCAGCCGCCCGCCGACCTCCGGCCCGATCTGCTCGATGAGGCCGCGCTCCAGGGCCGTGTGCACGTCCTCGTCGCCCTCGGTCGGCAGGAACGCACCGGAGCTGACGTCAGTCAGCAGGCGGGACAGGCCCGCGAGCATGGTGTCCAGCTCGTCACGTTCGAGCAGGCCAGCCTTGTGCAGCACCCGCGCGTGGGCCCGGGAGCCCGCGATGTCGTACGGCGCGAGCCGCCAGTCGAAGTGCGTGCTCTTGGACAGCGCCGCCAGCGCGTCACTCGGCCCACCGGTGAATCTTCCGCCCCACAAGCTCACAGTCATGACGTCATTCTCAGGGGTGGGACGTGCGACCGTAAACCGGCCCTCACGGTCGCCGGCCGGCAGCGCGCTGGTCACGGGCGGCGGCCATCTTGGAGGGCAGCCCCCACAGCTCGATGAAGCCCTTGGCCAGCGACTGGTCGAAGGTGTCCTGCTCGTCGTAGGTCGCCATGCCGTAGTCGTACAGACCCACCTCCGACCGGCGGCCGGTGACCGTGGCCCGCCCACCCTGGAGCACCATCCGGATGTCGCCGCTGACGTGCTGCTGGGAGGTCTCGACGAAGCTGTCGAGCGCGCGGTGCAGGGGGGAGAACCACAGGCCGTCGTAGGTGAGCTCGCCCCAACGCTGGTCGACGCCCCGCTTGAACCTCGCAAGCTCGCGCTCGACGGTGACGTTCTCGAGCTCCTGGTGCGCGGTGATGAGTGTCATCGCTCCCGGCGCCTCGTAGACCTCGCGGCTCTTGATGCCGACCAGCCGGTCCTCGACGATGTCCAGCCGCCCCACGCCCACAGCGCCGGCACGCCGGTTGAGCTGCTCGATGGCCTGGAGCATGGTGACCGGGGCGCCGTCGATCGCGACGGGCACGCCTTCGGCGAAGGTGATGGTGACCTCGTCCGCCTCGTGCGCGGCGTTGGGGTCGGAGGTGTAGGAGTAGATGTCCTCGATCGGGGCGTTCCAGATGTCCTCGAGGAAGCCCGTCTCCACGGCCCGACCCCAGACGTTCTGGTCGATCGAGTAGGGGTTCTTCTTGGTGGTCTCGATCGGAAGGTTGTTGGCCTCGGCGAAGTCGATGGCCTTGTCGCGGGTGAGCGCGAGGTCACGCACCGGGGCCACACAGGTCAGCTCGGGGGCCAGGGACGCGATGCCGGCCTCGAAGCGCACCTGGTCGTTGCCCTTGCCGGTGCAGCCGTGCGAGACCGTGGTGGCGCCGAACTCGCGAGCGGCCTTGACCAGGTGCTTGACGATGACCGGCCGGGACAGCGCCGAGACGAGGGGGTAGCGGTCCATGTACAGCGCGTTGGCCTTGAGCGCCGGCAGGCAGTAGTCCTGCGCGAACTCGTCCCGCGCGTCGGCCACGTAGGCCTCCACGGCACCGCAGTCGAGCGCTCGCCGGCGGATCACCTCCAGGTCCTCGCCCCCCTGGCCGACGTCGACGGCCACGGCCACCACCTCGGCTCCGGTCGCCTCGGCGATCCAGCCGATGGCCACGGAGGTGTCCAGGCCCCCGGAGTAGGCGAGGACGATGCGGTTGCTCATGTCGGGTGCTCCTTGTGTCGTGACGGGTCGATGAACTCAGGTGGGGTCGCGGGTGGTGCCGTGTCGGGCACCGCGGCGGGGGTGAGGCTCAGCGTCGCTCGGTGGTCTCGGCGCGCGCGAGGGAGAGGAGCCAGGCGGCGGTGGCGGCTCCGCCCTCCAGGTCGGCGGTGATCACCAGGATCGTGTCGTCACCGGCGATGGTGCCGATCACGTCGCCGAGATCGCTGCGGTCGATCGCCGACGCGAGATACTGCGCCGCCCCCGGCGGGGTGCGCAGCACCACCTGGTTTCCGCTGTATGCGGCACTGACCAGCAGCTCCTCGCACAGCCGCGCGAGGCGGGCGGAGACCTCCCCCTGGTCCTGCGCGGGCCGGGGGGTCGTGTCGCCGCCCTGGGCCGGCACGGCATACACCAGGCCCATGCCCGGTCCCTGGCGGACCTTGACGGCGCCCAGCTCGAGCAGGTCGCGCGAGAGGGTGGCCTGGGTGACGCTGATGCCGTCCTGGGCGAGCAGGCCCAGCAGCTCGGCCTGCGAGGACACGGCGTGCCGCTCCAGCAGGTCGGCGACGCGCTGGTGCCGGGCGGCGCGAGTCGTCGGGATGGCCCCCGTCGCAGGCTCGGTCGTGGTCACGTCGCAGGACTATACACAACGCCGTATGAGTATGCACATCTGTCGTGTGCCGTCGGGTCCACCCCGCCGTCGCCCTGGGGGGCGACGTCAGCCGGCCAGCGGGTCGTCCCCGCCCCAGGGCTGCAGCCGCAGCATGCGGGCACCCTCGGGCAGGCCCTGCGCGCCCTGGCTGCGCAGCTCGGCGACGCTGTCGGACCCGGCCCGCACCATGCGTCCGGACCAGGCGTCGAGGTCGCCCGAGGCCAGGGCCACGACCAGAGCGGTCACGTCGCCCGGGTCGGTCCAGTCGGTGCGCTGCCGGTGCATGTCCATCGACGCCGTCATGTCGGTCTGGACCACACCGGGAGCCAGGTCGAAGGCGTGGACACCGTGCTCGGCTCCGGCCGCGGCGGTGCCGCCGGTGAGGCGCGCCAGCGCGGACTTGGAGGCGGTGTAGGCGGTGAGCAGCGGGTTCTCGCGGGTCCCGGCGCCGGAGTTGAGGTTGACGACGCGGCCACCGCCCTGCTTGATCATCAGCGGCACCACGGCGCGGGTCATCAGGAACGGACCGCGCACGTTGGTCACGATCACCTGCCACCACTGGTCGACGTCGGCCTGCCAGATCGGCACCTCGGGCTCGATCAGGCCCGCGTTGTTGACCAGCAGGTCGATCCGGCCGAAGTGCTCACGCACCTGGTCGACCGCGGCGTCCACTGCGGCCTCGTCGGTCACGTCGCAGGACACGGGAAGCACCTCGGCCCCCGCCCGGCGGAGCCGGTCGGTGATGTCGGCGAGGCCCTCTGCGCTGCGGGCGACGACGGCCAGGCTCCACCCGTCGTCGGCCAGCGCCGTGGCGATGTGCGCACCGATCCCCCGGGACGCTCCGGTGACCAGGGCCACCCGGACGGGCGTGCGGGCGTCGGTCGACGGCTGGTTCATCGTCATGCTCCTCGTTGGACGGCACCGGTCAGGGCTGCCGCACGGGCGATGGCGGCGTCGCGAGCGGCGTTGACCTCCTCGGTGCGCAGGGTGCGGTCGGGGGCCCGGAAGGTGAGCCGGAACGCCAGTGACTGCTCGTCGGCGCCGATCTGGTCCCCGCGGTAGACGTCGAACAGCAGGATCGACTCCAGCAGGTCGCCGGCGCCTTGGCGCAGTGCCTCCTCCACCTCGCTGTAGAGGGTGGTGCGGGGGACGGTGAGGGCCACGTCCGAGGTCGCGGCCGGCTGGGTCGAGATGGGGCCGGCCAGCGTGCGGTGGTCCGAGGCGGCGACCAGCACGTCGAGGTCGAGCTCGACCGCCACGGTGCGCTCGGGCAGCCCCAGGCTCTGCACCACCTTGGGGTGCAGCTCACCTGCGTGACCCAGCAGCGCCTCGGGCCCGTCGACCCGGGTGATGTGCAGCGCGACGACCCGACCCGGGTGCCAGGGGGCGTGCTCGGTGGGCACGGCGTGCACCGTCACACCGGCGGCGTCGGCCACGGCGCGGGCCCAGGCCACGGCGTCGACGGCGTCGACGCGACGGCCGCGGCCCCACCATCCGGAGTGCTCGACCTCCCCCGCGGCCACAATGGCCACGTGCCAGGGCTGGTGCGGCACCGCGGCTCGGATCTCCGCGAGCGTCTCGTCGTCGGGTCGTGCGCCCACGCCCGGCACCGGGGCACGAGCGCCGTCGACCGGTCGGGTGACGGTGTCGACCTCGAACAGGCCGACGTCACGCAGGCCTCGCGACACGTTACGCCGGAGGGCGTCGGGCAGGGTCTGCAACAGCTCGGTGCGCATCAGCGGGGTCTCGTCCGACAGCGGGTTGGCCAGCGCCACCGTCTGGCGGCGCGGGTCGCTGGGCGTGAGCCCGAGCTCGTCGAACCGGGCGGTGCCGACGAAGGGGTAGGTGAGCACCTCGGACAGTCCCTGGCCGGCCAGCGCCGAGGCGACGACCCGGCGGATGCGCTGCGCGTGTGTCAGACCGCGCCCCCCGGTCGCCGCAGGCACCACCGAGGGGATGCGGTCGTAGCCGTCGATGCGGGCGACCTCCTCGACCAGGGTGGGGCCGTCGGTGAGGTCGGGGCGCCATGAGGGCGGTCTCACCGACACGGTGGTCCGGTCGCCGTCGGTGAGGACACACCCGATCTCGGTCAGGATCTCGCGGACCCGGTCGTGGGTGTAGTCGACACCGACATAGCGGGCCGGAAGGTCGAGGTCGAGGGGGAACGGCTCGCGGTCGGCACGGTGGTCGACGTCGGTGACCTCCGGGTCGGCGGTGCCTCCCCCCAGCTCGACGAGCAGGTCGACCGCCAGCTGCGCCGCCGCGGCCGTGACGTCCGGGTCGACACCGCGCTCGAACCTCTTGGACGCCTCGGTGGACAGCCGGTGCCGCCGGGCCGTGCGGGCCACGGTGCGTGCGTCGAAGTGGGCCGACTCGACCAGGACGTCGGTGGTCGCCGAGGACACCTCGCTCGACTCGCCGCCCATCACCCCGGCGAGGGCCAGCACGGTCTGCGAGCCCCCGTCGGTGATCAGCAGGTCCTCGGGGTCGAGCGTGCGGCTGACGTCGTCCAGCGTGCGCAGCGTCTCACCGGGCCGGGCCCGACGCACCACGATGGGACCACTCAGGCTCGGCAGGTCGAACGCGTGCAGGGGCTGGCCCAGCGCCAGCATCACGTAGTTGGTGACGTCGACCGCCAGGGAGATGGGCCGCATCCCGGCCTCCAGCAGGCGGGTGGACATCCACTGCGGGGTCAGCCGCGACAGGTCGAGCCCGCGCACGACGCGAGCGACGTAGCGGTCGCAGCCCTGCACCCCCAGCAACGGCGCCTCGTCGGCCAGCTCCACGGCATACCCGCCCTGGGTCGCCGGGGCCACCGGCAGGCCGGCCGGGTCGGTGAAGGCCGCCCCGGTGGCGTGGGAGTACTCCCGGGCGATGCCACGGATCGAGAAGCAGTAACCGCGGTCGGGAGTCACGTTGACCTCGACGACCTCGCGGTCCAGCCCGAGGACCCCCAGCAGGTCCTGGCCAGGGGTCAGGTCCGCGGCCTGCTCGCCGAGGTGCTCGGTCAGCACGATGATGCCGTCGTGGTCGTCACCGAGCCCCAGCTCGCGGGAGGAGCAGATCATGCCCGCGCTCACGTGTCCGTAGGTCTTGCGGGCACTGATGACGACGTCACCGGGCAGGACACCGCCGGGCAGGATGACCGCCACGAGGTCGCCGACGGCGAAGTTGTGGGCACCGCAGACGATCCCCTGCGGCTCCCCGGTGCCGTTGGCGTCCCCGACGTCGACCTGGCACCAGTTGATCGTCCTGCCGTTCTTCTGCGGCTCCTTGACCAGCTCCAGGACCCGACCCACGACGAGCGGACCGGTGACCTCGCTGCCGTGCAGGCCCTCCTCCTCCAGGCCCACCCGCACCAGGTCGGCTGCGATCTGCGCCCCGGTCACGTCCTCAGGCAGCGCGACGTAGTCGCCCAGCCACTCCACGGGCACCCGCATCAGATCTCCATCCCGAACTGTGCGTTGAAGCGCACGTCACCCTCGATGAGCTCACGCATGTCGGCCACCCCGTTGCGGAACATCACCGAGCGCTCGACCCCCACCCCGAAGGCGTAGCCCTGGTAGCGGTCGGGGTCGATGCCGGTGGCCCGGAGCACGTTGTGGTTGACCATGCCGCAGCCGCCCCACTCGATCCACCCGGTGCCGCCACAGGTGCGGCAGCCCGCGTCGTGCCCGCGGCACACGAAGCAGACCAGGTCCATCTCGGCGCTGGGCTCGGTGAACGGGAAGAAGGCCGGGCGCAGACGGCTCGTGATGCCCTCGCCGAACAGGCCGGAGGCGAGGCGGTCCAGCGTGCCCTTGAGGTGCGCCATGGTCAGGCCCTCGTCGATCGCCAGCCCCTCCATCTGGTGGAACACGGGGGTGTGCGTGGCGTCGAGCTCGTCGGTGCGGAACGTCTTGCCGGGGACAGCGACGTAGAGCGGTGCGCCGCGCTCGAGCAGCGAGCGGGCCTGGACCGGCGAGGTATGGGTGCGCAGCACCAGACCGGCGTCGGCCGGCCGCACGAAGAAGGTGTCCTGCATCTGCCGGGCCGGGTGGTCGACGTCGAAGTTGAGGGCGTCGAAGTTGAACCACTCGGCCTCGACCCCCGGGCCCTCCGCGATCTCCCAGCCCATGCCGACCATGAGGTCGGCCATGCGCTCGGCCGTCAGCGGGATGGGGTGGCGACGACCCAGCGGACGACGGCCGGGCACGGCGGTGAGGTCCAGCGCCTCCTCCACCAGGATGCGCGCGTCCCGCTCCGCCTCCAGCTCGGCCTGCCGGGCCGTCAGGGCCTGGCTGACGCGGCCCCGGGCCTGTCCCACGCGCTTGCCCGCCTCGGCTTTGGCGCTGGGGGGCAGTGCACCGATCTCGCGGTTGGCCAGGGCCAGCGGCGACCGCTCCCCTGCGTGCGCGATGCGCGCCGCCTTGAGCTCCTCGAGGGTGGCGGCAGCGGCGATCGCGGCCATCGCGGCAGCGACGTCGCGCTCGATCGCCGACGGCTCGAGCGCGGCCACCTCGACGGGGTCGTAGTTCGTGTTGGGTCCGGACACCTGCGCAAGTCTAGGCAGAGTGGCGGGCCGCCGCGGACGCGTGCAGGCAGACCGTGGCTGCCATCGCCAGGTTGAGCGACTCGACCCGCACGATGGGCACGGCCACGACCAGGTCGCACGCACGCAGCACCTCCGGCCCCAGCCCCCAGGCCTCGTTGCCCATCACCCAGGCGTGCGGTCCGGAGAGGTCGACGTCGGGCAGCAGGGTGTCTCCGGTGCCGTCGGCAGCGAGCAGCTCCAGACCTGCGCTCCCGGCAGGCGCGCAGCAGCTCCCGGCACGGGCGTGCCGACACTGATGGGCAGGTGGAAGATCGCGCCGACGCTGGAGCGCACCACCTTGGGGTTGTGCAGGTCCACGCTGGCGTCGCTGATGAGCACCGCGGCCGCACCGAAGGCGTCGGCACCACGGATCACGGTGCCGGCGTTGCCCGGGTCGCGGACGTTGCGTCAGCACCACGACGTAGTCGGAGTCGCCCAGTGCGTCCGAGCACCTCCTCCAGCGGCACGTCGACGACGCTCGGCGACGGCGAGCACCCCCTGCGGGTGGGTCGTGTCGGCCATCTCGGCGAGCACCTGGTCGGTGCAGGTCTGCAGCCGCACCTGCGCGTCGGTGGCCACGGCGACCAGCCGCTGTGCCGGCGCGGCTGCCTCCGTGGTGAGGTACACCGCGGCGGCGCGCTCCGGCGCATGCGCCAGCAGCTCGCGCGACCGCCTGCGGCCCCTCGACGAGGAAGCGGCCGGTCTTCTCCCGGGCAGCACGACGCCCCAGGGCCCGGACCTGCTTGACGCGGTCGCTGCGGGGGTTGTCCAGCAGCGGGAGGTCAGCAGTCACGGGCTCTGGGGCGGCGTGGCCGGAGTGGTGGCGACTCAGGCGGCGGAGGAGTCGCCGGCGGGCTGAGCCGGGACGTTGGCCTTGGCGATCTCGACGAGCGCGGCGAAGGCGGCCTCGTCGTGGACGGCCAGCTCGGCCAGCATGCGACGGTCGACCTCGATACTCAGCGGCCTTGAGGCCCTGGATGAAGCGGTTGTAGGTCATACCGTGCGCGCGAGCACCGGCGTTGATGCGCTGGATCCACAGGCGACGGAAGTCACCCTTGCGGGCGCGGCGGTCGTTGTAGCTGTAGACCAGAGAGTGGGTGACCTGCTCCTTGGCCTTGCGGTAGAGCCGCTAGCGCTGCCCGCGGTAACCGCTGGCGCGCTCCAGGACGACCCGGCGCTTCTTGTGGGCGTTGACCGCCCTCTTCACGCGTGCCACGTGAGTACTCCTTGCTAGTCGGTTGGGGGTGGTGCAGTGGTGCCGGAGGCCGGGCGGTCAGAGACCGAGCATCTTCTTGGCCTTCTTGGTGTCGGCCGGGCGCGACGACCACGTCGTTCGCCAGGCGGCGGGCGGCCCGGGAGCTGCGCTCCTGGAACTTGTGCACGTGGCGGGCGCGCTGGCGCATCACCTTGCCGGAGCCCGTCACGCGGAACCGCTTCTTGGCGCCGCTGTGCGTCTTCATCTTCGGCATGTGCCGATCTCCTTGCTCTTCGTGCGGGACCCCGGGGTCCTGCGGCGTGCGTCACCTCTCGGACGTGCCGGATCCGGCGGTCGCCCACCACGGGCGGCGCGTCGGTGCCAGCTGGTCGGACCTCAGTGGTCTCGGCTGACGGGTTCTGCTCCGTCGGCGCGGCGTCGGTGCCTCGCCGCTGCTCTGCCCGTCTCGCCTGGGCCGCCGCTCGGCGTCGCGACGCTTCTCGCTGACGCACGCGTCTTCTTCTTCGCGGTGGACCGAGCACCATGACCATGTTGCGGCCGTCCTGCTTGGGCGCGCTCTCGACGAAGCCCAGCTCGACGACGTCCTCGGCGAGCCGCTGCAGCAGCCGGAAGCCCAGCTCGGGCCGCGACTGCTCGCGACCACGGAACATGATCGTGACCTTGACCTTGTCGCCCGCCTTGAGGAACCGCACGACGTGGCCCTTCTTGGTGCCGTAGTCGTGCGTCGTCGATCTTCGGGCGGAGCTTGATCTCCTTGATGACGGTGTTGACCTGGTTCTTCCTGGCCTCCCGAGCCTTCATGGCGGCTTCGTACTTGTACTTGCCGTAGTCCATGAGCTTGGCGACCGGGGGTCGCGCCATCGGGGCCACCTCGACGAGGTCGAGGTCTGCCTCGGCGGCCAGCCGCAGCGCGTCCTCGACGCGCACGATGCCGACCTGTTCCCCGTTGGGGCCCACCAACCGCACTTCCGGGACCCGGATGCGGTCGTTGATACGAGGCTCGCTGATGTGCTTGCTCCTTCGTCATGTCAGGTGTGCACGACCCCGGGCACGAGAAAGGCCTCTCGGCGCCGGGTGCGCAAGAGGCCTCGATGACCCTGGAGCGAGCGGGACGACCACCGCTGGTATGCCGCGGGGTCGGCACCTGCGCAAGGCGGGTGCCGCTCGGACCGGGGACCCGGCAACCTGGACGGTCGACGCGGGTGGAAGCTCGAGGCTTCTCTTGCACTGCGACCCTCGGCTGCCACAGGTTCGGAGCAGCGGTGAGGTCACGTGGTCAGGTCTCAGGTTAGCAGCCGGGTCGCGGGAGGACCCAATCAACGCCCCGACAGGCCGCCTACCCAGCAGTCACGACGTGGGCGACGCCCCACCCGCGAGCCGGGCGGCCCAGGAACTGCGAGTGAGCTCAGGCGGTGCGCAGCCGGAAGGCCACGGCGTCGATGCGGGCGCGCACCTCACCGTCGGTGGCGACCTGCTCCCCCAGCCGGGTGACCAGCGCCTGCACCGCCTCGTGGCCCAGGCCGGGCCGCACCGTCAGCGTGATCTGCAGTGCGCCCTGGGGCCCCGGGCCGAGCTCATGGCCGGTCACGTCCTGCTCCGCCGCGACGGCCCGAGCGAATGCCGTGCGCACATGGTCGTCCGCGTGCGCCGGCAGCCAGTCACGGGCCATGGCCAGGGCCCAGACCATCGAGGGCCGCAGGGCGTGGGAGGCGCCCGCCAGGTCCAGCACGATCACGTCGCAACCCTCCTGCACCGCAGCCAGGGCGGCGCGCTGGGCGGTCACCGGGACGGGGCGGGCGGAGGCGTCCCAGCTCGCGAGCGCCGCCAGGCTGGTGAAGGCGGGTAGGGCACGACGACCGTCCGGAGCCACCAGGGTCACCGCTGCCATGTCGCTGGTGACGTCCTTGGCCGGCCCGTCGGAGTCGTCCACCTCCCCGGCGACCGCGACCACGGGCACCACGAGCCGGGCCCGAGCCACCGCCGCCACCAGGGCCACCTCGTCCGAGGGCTCCGCGAGAGCCGCGCGCAGAGCAGGGTCGGCCAGCCCGGTGTCGTCGTCGAAACCGGTGCCGGTGAGCGTGCGCCCCGCCCACGGCACCCCGGCCGTGTCGTGTCCGGCGGCAGGGTCATGGCGCTCGAAACGCCCGGCCATCAGCGCGCCGCCTCGAGCGCCTCGGCGAGGGTGAAGGCTCCCTCGTGCAACGCCGCCCCGAGGATCAGCCCGCTCACCCCGGCGGAGGTGAGCCCGCGCAGCGCGCGGATGTCGGCGAGGTCGCTGACACCCCCCGAGGCCACGACCGGCGCGTGGGCCGCCTGCGCGACGGCGTGGAAGAGGTCGAGATCGGCGCCGATGCGGCGCCCGTCCCGGTTCGCGTCGGCCACCACGAACGTGGCGACCGGGACGTCGTGCAGGGCGTGCAGCACCTCGGTCAGCGTGCCGATGCGCACGTCGACGCCTCGGGCCACGACATCCCCGTCCCGCACGTCAAGCCCCACGGCGATCCGCGTGCCGTGCTCGGCGACGACCCGGCGCACCCAGGGCAGGTCGGTCAGCGCCGTGCTGGCCAGGTTGACCCGTGACGCCCCGGTGGCCAGGGCAGCCTCGAGCCGCTCCTGGTCGTCGATGCCCCCGGACAGCTGGACGGGCACCTGCAGGTCGACGACGATCTCGGCCAGCAGGTCGCGGTTGGAGCCGCGGGCGAAGGCCTGGTCGAGGTCCACGAGGTGGATCCACCTGGCCCCATGGTCGACCCATCGCCAGGCGACAGCCAGTGGGTCGTCCTCGGCGCCCTCCGGGACCTGGGCAGCGCGCCCCCCGGCCACGTCGACGGCGGGCAGCAGGGTGAGCCCGCTCACCCCTGCACCCCGAGCTCGCGGCGCAGCAGGACCGCGTCCTTGACCGCGTCCTCGAAGTAGGCGACCTCCTTCGGGTCCGGCTCATGCACCCGCGCGCCGGCGAGGTCCTCGGCGGCATGCGGGTCCAGGAGCAGCTCGGCACCGGGCAGACCCAGGACCGCGAGCACCGCGGTCAGCATCCGCGCAGGCGGGTGATGACGCTCGGCGAGCATCGAGGTCAGCTCCGGCCGGGAGCCGCCCCCGGCCGCAGCCACGACCTGCTGCGGTGTGGCGATCTCGACACCGGGTGGCCGCAGGACGCCCCGCTCCGGGTCCCACACCACCCAGCGGACCTGGCGACGCCAGTGCCCGGACTGCACGGTGATGACGGCCCGCTCGTCGATGACCCAGCAGCCGATCGTCGGCGCGAGCTTCTGGGGGGCCGGCCGGGCAGCGCACAGGGTGGCGGCGTCGTCGTACGGCGCGCCGACCGCCGGCCGGCCGCGCGGCACGAGCACCGTGCGCCCCTGGAGGGGTGCGACCACGACCGGCACCACACTCTTGGCCGCCCAGGCCATCACCTCCTCGAACGGGGCGCGGGACAGGAGCAGACCGTGCGAGGGCGACGGGGCCGCCGGCACCGGGCTGGGAGGTGGCTGGTCGGTCGAGGTCACCGCGCCATCCTACGAACGGGTGGGACGGAAGGACCGCGTCGTGGCGGTGGGCATCTGCTGGCCGTAGAACAACCGCTCCACGACGTGCCGGGCACGCCGGGCCTGGCGCCGCCACTCCCCCGCCAGCTCGGCGCCGTGGCCGGGGGGCCGGCCCAGGATCCGGGCCATGCCCTCCGCGTCACGCAGGTCGCTGGGCACCGAGTCGACCGGGCGGCCGCGCCAGAGCACACCGACGTCCCGCAGCCGCGAGGCCAGGGTCCACGACTCGCGCAGCACCTGCGCGTCGACGGCGCTGACCAGGTCGGCCTCGCGGGCGGCCTCCAGCGCCGTGAGGGTGCCCGTGGTGCGCAGCCCGGGGACGGTGGCGGCGTGCTGCAGCTGCAGCAGCTGGACGACCCACTCGACGTCGGTGAGGCCTCCGAGCCCCAGCTTGAAGTGGGTGCGTGGGTCGGCGCCGCGAGGCAGCCGCTCGGCCTCCATCCGGGCCTTGAGCTTGCGCATCTGTCGCAGCCCGCTCTGGTCGAGCCCGTCCTCGGACCACCGCAACGGGTCGATGAGCGCGGTGTAGTCGGCAGCCAGGGCCTCGTCGCCGGCCACCACCCGGGCGCGCAGGAGGGCCTGGGCCTCCCACCCGGCCGACCACCTGGCGTAGTAGGTGCCGAACGACTCCAGGCTGCGCACCAGGGGACCGGAGCGCCCCTCCGGACGCAGGTCGGCGTCGAGCTCCAGCGTCGGGTCCGGACCGTTGCCCGACAGCCCCTTGCGCAGCTCGGCGATGACCTCCGAGGCCTGCTTGCCGTGGTCGGCCGTGTCGTCACTGCCGCGGTCGGCGGTGTCGTCCTGCGAGCCCGGTCGAGGGCGGTAGCAGTACATGACGTCGGCGTCGCTGGTGTAGCCGAGCTCGCACCCGCCGAGGCGGCCCATGCCGATGACGATGAGCTCGACGTCGAGCTGAGGCACCTCGCGTCGCTGGGCCACGATGCGGGTGGCCGCCATCAACGCGGCGCTGAGGTAGGCATCGGTCACATCGGTCAGACCGGCGCGCACAGCGGTCTGCTCGCCGCCGCCGACGAGGTCGGTGAGGACGATCCGCACGAGCTCGCGGGCCCGCACACTGCGGATGGCCTGGAACGTCTCAGCGGCCTCCTCCTGGCGCTGCGCCGCCGCTGACATGCGGGTGACCAGGGTGTCCAGCGGCAACGGGGCCAGCGCGTGGGGGTCGCCGAGCAGGGCCACGGTCTCGGGCGACTTGATGAGCAGGTCCACGGCATACCGGCTGCTGGAGAGCACCCGGGCCAGTCGCTGGGCGGCCGTGCCCTCGTCTCGGAGCATCCCCAGATACCAGTGGGTCGTGCCCAGGCTGTCGCTGATCCGTCGGAAGGCCAACAGCCCGGCATCCGGGTCGGCACCGTCGGCAAACCATCCGAGCATCACCGGCAGCAGCGTGCGCTGGATCGTGGCCCGGCGGCTCACCCCCGTGGTCAGGGCCTCCAGGTGACGCAGTGCCCCGCCCGGGTCGCGGAAACCCAGGGCAGCCAGTCGCGTGCGCGCCGCCTCCGGCGAGAGCCGCAGGTGGTCGGGGCTGAGCTTGGCGACCGCCTGGAGCAGGGGCCGGTAGAACAGCCGCTCGTGCAGTCGCCGCACCTCCAGCTGCTGTGCGCGCCAGCGCTGCACGATCGCCCGCTCGGCCTCACCGCGCTCGCCCAGCGACCGCCCGAGCCGGCGCAGGTCGGCCTCCGCGGTGGGCATCAGGTGGCTGCGCTTCATCCGGTGCAGCTGGACCCGATGCTCGAGGGCGCGGAGCAGGCGGTAGGCCTGGTCGAGCGCAGCGGCGTCGTCACGTCCGACGTAGCCGCCGTCGCGCAGCGCAGCCAGCGCCTCCAGCGTGGTGCCTGAGCGCAGGCTCTCGTCGGCGCGACCGTGCACCAGCTGCAGCAGCTGCACGCTGAACTCGATGTCGCGCAGCCCACCGGGACCGAGCTTGAGCTGCCGGCCGGCCTCGGCGGCCGGCACGTTGCTCTCGACCCGGCGGCGCATCGCCTGCACCCCTTCGACGAACCCCTCGCGGCTGCCGGCCTCCCACACCATGGGCCGCACGATGTCGAGCCACTCACGCGCGAGCTCGTCGTCCCCCGCGATCGGGCGGGCCTTCAGCAAGGCCTGGAACTCCCAGGTGTTGGCCCAGCGCTGGTAGTACTCCCGATGCGAGGCCAGGCTGCGGATGAGCGGACCCTGCTTGCCCTCCGGGCGCAGGGCGGCGTCGACCTGCCACAGCGACCCCTCCCCGGTGGCCTGCCCGCAGATGCGCATGACGGCGCTGGCGACGTTGGTGGCCACCCGCATGGCCTCGGCCTCGTCGACCCCGTTGGAAGGGGCCCCGAGGAAGATGACGTCCACGTCGCTGATGTAGTTGAGCTCCCGCCCCCCGCACTTGCCCATGCCGATCACGCTCACCCGCGCCCGGTCAGCGCCGTCCACCTCGGCCGCGGCCAGCTCCAGGGCCGCCTCGACAGCGGCGCCGGCCAGGTCGGCCAGGGCAGCCGCAGCGACCGGGACTGCCTGCATCGGGTCGCCGGCCGTGAGGTCGGCCACTGCCAACCGCAGGAGCTCGCGACGGTAGGCCACCCGGAGCGCGTCGGCCCCTGCGCGGCCCTGGAGCCCGTGCACGGAGGCCACCAGTGCGGCCGGGTCGGGCGCCGAGCCGCCGGCCGCGTCGGGCACGTGCTCGGGGTGTTTGACGAGATGGTCGGTCAGGGCCGAGGAGGCGCCCAGCACCGCCAGCACCCGCTCGCGTCCCGGCCCGGGCCGGGAGAGCAGCTCGGCGGCCGCCGCGTCCGCCTCGACCAGGCGCACCAGGCCGAGGGCGGCCTCGTTGGGGTCGGCCACCGCGCCCAGGTCGGAGATGAGGGCGCCCTCGTCGGTGGAGGGGTCCAGGTGGTCCAGTGCCGCGGCGATGAGACTGCCGGCCCTCCTGGCCTGGGTGAACCCTGCCCGGGCGAGGTCGGCGACCGCCACCTCCGAGGGAGCGCGGTCGGTCACAGCCGCACCAGGTATCGATCCAGCTCGAAGGCGGTCACCTGGGACCGGTAGTCCGACCACTCCTGCCACTTGTTGCGCAGGAAGAAGTCGAACACCTGCTCACCGAGGGTCTCGGCGACCAGCTCGCTCTCCTCCATGATCGCTACGGCCTCACCGAGCGACTGCGGCAGCGGGTCGATGCCCATCGCCCGGCGCTCGCCCTCGGTGAGCGACCAGACGTCGTCCTCCGCCTCCTCGGGCAGCTCGTAGCCCTCGCGGATGCCCTTGAGCCCGGCAGCCAGCACCATCGAGTAGGCCAGGTAGGGGTTGCAGGCCGAGTCGATCGAGCGGATCTCCAGACGGCGGGAGTGGCCTTTGCCGATGGAGTACATGGGAACCCGCAGCAGGGCGCTGCGGTTGTTGTGGCCCCAGCAGACATAGGCCGGAGCCTCCCCGCCGCCCCACAGCCGCTTGTAGGAGTTGACCCACTGGTTGGTCACGGCGCAGATCTCGCGGGCATGCAACAGCACCCCGGCGGCGAACCGGCGGCCGGTCTGGCTGATCTCGTAGTTCGCCGACGGCTCGTAGAAGGCGTTGGTGTCGCCCTCGAAGAGCGAGACGTGCGTGTGCATGCCGGAGCCCGGCTGGCCGTGCAGCGGCTTGGGCATGAACGAGGCCAGGGCCCCGTGCTGCAGCGCCACCTCCCGCACGACGGTGCGGAAGGTCATGATGTTGTCGGCCATCGACAGGGCGTCGGCGTAGCGCAGGTCGATCTCGTTCTGGCCCGGTCCACCCTCGTGGTGGCTGAACTCCACCGAGATGCCCATCTCCTCCAGCATGGTGATCGCGGCCCGCCGGAAGTCGTGTCCGTCGCCCCGGGCGACATGGTCGAAGTAGCCGGCCTGGTCGACCGGCACCGGCGCGGTGCCCGGCTCGTAGGGCTCCTTGAACAGGTAGAACTCGATCTCGGGGTGGGTGTAGAAGGTGAACCCGTCGTCGGCGGCAGCGTTCAGCGCCCGCTTGAGCACGTGTCTCGGGTCGGTCATCGAGGGCGTGCCGTCCGGCATCAGGATGTCGGCGAACATCCGGGCGGTGCCGGGGTTGTCCCCCCGCCACGGGAGCACCTGGAAGGTGCTCGCGTCGGGCTGCACGATCATGTCGGCCTCGTACACCCGGGTGAAGCCCTCGATGGCGCTGCCGTCGAAGCCGATGCCCTCGGTGAACGCCTGCTCGAGCTCGGCGGGGGCCACGGCGACCGACTTCAGCGCACCGAGGATGTCGGTGAACCACAGCCGCACGAAGCGGATGTCGCGCTCCTCGATGGTGCGAAGGACATACTCCTGCTGGCGATCCATGGACTCATCCTGCCCTACCGGGCACCTCGCGCGCGGGGTGCTGCCAGACTGTGCGGCGTGGAGTTTCTGAGCGCCTACGACCAGGGGTTCGCCAGGGTCGCCGCGTGCACCCTGCCAGTGGCCATCGCCGACCCCGCGACCAACGCCGAGCGCACGGTCGACCTGGCGCGGCAGTGCCACGACGAGGGCACCGCGGTCGCCGTGTTCCCCGAGCTGGGCCTCAGCGGCTATGCCATCGACGACCTGCTGCTGCAGGAGCCACTGCTCGACGCGGTGGATCAGGCCCTGGTGGACGTGGTCGGCGCGAGCGTCGACCTGCTTCCGGTCATCGTCGTCGGTGCCCCGCTGCAGCACGGCAACCGGCTCTACAACTGCGCCGTCGTCGTGCACCGCGGGCAGGTGCTGGGCGTGGCGCCGAAGTCCTACCTCCCGAACTACCGGGAGTACTACGAGAAGCGTCACTTCGCTGCCGGCGCAGACCAGCACGGCGGGACGATCCGGCTGGCCGGTCGGGACGTGCCGTTCGGCCCCGACCTGATCTTCGCGGCTACCGATGTGCCGGGGCTGCAGCTGCACGTCGAGGTCTGTGAGGACGCGTGGGTGCCGATCCCGCCGAGCAGCGAGGCGGTGCTGGCCGGGGCGACCGTGGTCGCCAACCTGTCCGGCAGCCCGATCACGATCGGCAAGTCGGCGCAGCGGCACAAGCTGTGCGCCGAGGCCAGCGCCCGCGGGCTGTGCGGCTACGTCTACACGTCCGCCGGCGAGGGCGAGTCGACGACCGACCTGGCCTGGGACGGGCAGACCATGATCCACGAGCTCGGCGTCATGCTGGCCGAGTCGGAGCGGTTTGCGACAGGCCCGCAGCGCTCTGTCGCCGACATCGACCTCGAGAGGATCCGGCAGGACCGGCTGCGGCAGGGCTCCTTTGACGACAACCGGGCCGCCTTCGCCGAACGCACCTCGAGCTTCCGCACCGTCGAGTTCCAGCTGGACCCCCCGCATACCGACATCGGTCTGCGCCGGCACGTCGACCGCTTCCCGTTTGTGCCCGACGACCCCGCGCTGCTGGCCCAGGACTGCTACGAGGCCTACAGCATCCAGGTCTCGGGTCTGGAACGGCGGCTCACCGCCATCGGTCACCCCAAGGTCGTCATCGGCGTGTCCGGGGGCCTGGACTCCACGCATGCGCTCATCGTCGCGGCCCGGGCGATGGACCGGCTCGGCCGACCACGCAGCGACATCCTGGCCTACACCCTGCCGGGTTTCGCCACCTCCGAACGCACCAAGGACAACGCGACGGCGCTGTCCCACGCCCTGGGGGTGACGTTCGCGGAGATCGACATCCGACCGGCGGCACGGCAGATGCTGGCCGACCTGGACCACCCGTTCGGCGACGGTGAGCCCGTCTACGACGTGACCTTCGAGAACGTGCAGGCAGGTCTGCGCACCGACTACCTCTTCCGGCTGGCCAACCACCGCAGCGGCATCGTGCTCGGCACGGGTGACCTCTCCGAGCTGGCCCTGGGCTGGTGCACCTACGGGGTCGGCGACCACATGTCCCACTACAACGTCAACCCCGGGGTGCCCAAGACCCTCATCCAGCACCTGATCCGATGGGTCGTCTCCTCCGGCATGTTCACCGACGAGGTCGGCGACGTGCTGCAGTCGATCCTGGACACCGAGATCACCCCCGAGCTGGTGCCGGCCGGCGAGGGTGAGGGCCCGCAGAGCACGCAGGCACAGATCGGGCCCTACGAGCTGCAGGACTTCCACCTGCACCACGTCATCCGCTACGGCTTCCGGCCCAGCCGGATCGCCTTCCTGGCCTGGCACGCGTGGCACGACGCCACCCAGGGTGCCTGGCCGCCCGGCTTCCCGGAGGCCAGCCGCAACGCCTACGACCTGGCCGAGATCCGCCACTGGCTGGAGCTCTTCCTGAAGCGGTTCTTCGCGTTCAGCCAGTTCAAGCGCTCTGCGCTGCCGAACGGACCGAAGGTGTCCACCGGTGGGGCGGTCTCACCCCGTGGCGACTGGCGCGCGCCGTCCGACGGCAACGCAGCCGCCTGGCTCGCCGAGCTAGAGGCGCACGTCCCGCACACGCTGTGAGGCGTCCCGCACACGCTGTGAGCACGCCTGCCGGCGGACACGTCACCTGAGGTCGGCCACCGCCGCGGTGTAGGCGGTGTGCAGCGCCGGCAGGTCGGCGCGGTAGTCGACGATCCGGCAGCCCCGCCCGTTGGGCTTGACCAGGATGCCCTCGTCCGCCCAGTGCGGGCGGGCACGGTCGAGCAGGTCACCCCCGACGTCGCCGTCCCGGCTGACCACCCGCCACCAGGGCACCGCGGACCCGTAGAGACGCAGGACCGTCCCGACCTGACGCGGCCCGATCCCCACCAGCGCCGCCACGTCGCCGTAGGAGGCGACGCGTCCTCTCGGGATCTGCTCCACCGCCCGGAGCACGCGTTCGGCCAGGACGTCGTCCACGGGCCGTAACCTAGCGCGGTCGGCAGCGGGGCCGTCGGGGGCACCGCCTACGCTGGCCAGCATGAGCGACCTGACCGTCGGCTACGCCGCGATGCTGGAGCAGTTCCCACCCGCCGAGGCCGTGGCGCTGACCGCGTATGCCGAGGAGCACGGCTTCTCCGGCTGCATGGCAGCCGACCACTTCCAGCCGTGGGTGCCGCAGCAGGGCGAGTCGGCGTTCGTCTGGAACGTGCTGACCGCCGTGGGCGAGCGGACCGTCGGCGACATGGGACCGGGAGTCGTGTGCCCGAGCTTCCGCTGGCACCCGGCCATGGTCGCGCAGGCCGCCGCCACGCTCGAGTCGATGTATCCCGGCCGCTCCTGGCTGGGGGTCGGTGCCGGCGAGGCGCTCAACGAGCACGTCATCGGCGGCTACTGGCCCGAGGCCGGGCAGCGGTCGCGCCGCATGTTCGAGGCCGTCGAGGTCATCAACAAGCTCTTCACCGCCAGTCTGGAGGGCAAGGACGTCAAGCACTCCGGGGAGTTCTTCACCCTCGAGACCACACGGTTGTGGACCATGCCGGAGCAGGCCCCGCCGATCCTCGTCGCCACCGCAGGACCCGTCAACGCCAAGAAGACCGGCAGGTTCGCCGACGGCATCATCACGGTCGGTGCTCCGCTGGAGAAGTGCGACATGCTCTTCGGCAAGTTCGCCGAGGGCGCCCGTGAGGCCGGCAAGGACCCCGAGACGATGCCCCGGGTGCTGCAGCTGCACCTGTCCTGGGCGGCCACCGAGGAGGAGGCGCTCCGCAGTGCCATCGTGGAGTGGCCCAACGGCGGCATGAAGTTCCCCAAGGCCGACATCCGCTCCCCGCACGACTTCGCCGCGATGGCCAAGCTCGTGCGCGAGGAGGACTTCGAGGGCCGGATGGTCATCTCCAGCGATCCGGACGTGCACCGGGCCCACATCCAGCGCTTCGTCGACCTCGGCTTCGACCGCATCTACCTGCACAACGTCGGGCGCAACCAGCGCGAGTGGATCGACGTCTTCGGCGAGCAGGTGCTGCCCCAGCTGGTCCGGTGAGCACCCGCTGGTTGCACCTGGCCGACGACGAGCACGTCGCCGGCTACGACGACCGCATGGCCGAGCACCTGGCCCAGGTCGCCGAGGAGGGCCGGAGCGTGCACGGTGAGGCAGACCTTGTCGACGCGCTGCTGGCCGACCCGGGTGACGTGGTCGACCTCGGCTGCGGCACCGGCCGGGTCGCCTGGCGGCTGGCCGAGATGGGCCACCGCGTCGTCGGGGTCGACCTCGACGCCCGGATGCTGTCCGCCGCTCGTAGCCGTCGCCCGGACCGGCCCGTCGGCACGCAGCCGCGGTGGGTCGAGGCCGACCTCACGGCATACCGCAGCGAGCCCGCCGACCTGGTGCTGCTGGCGGGCAACGTGCTGCCCCTGGTCGGGGTCGACCACCTCGACGCGGCGATGGCCACCGTGGTCGCGCTGCTACGGCCCACCGGGCTGGTCCTCAGCGGCGCGGGCCTGGACGAGGACCACCTGCCGGCCGGGTGTCCGGTGACGACGGTGGCCGAGCTGGACCAAGCGTTCGGGGCAGCCGGGCTCACCCTGACCGCCCGATGGGGCACCTGGCACGCCGAGCCGTTCTCGGGCGACTACGTCGTCAGTGTGCACCAGCTCGACACGACCACCGCCTGAGCACGCTCAGCCGTTGAGCGGGTTGTTGTCCCACGCGTCGGCCTCCGGGTCACCCTTGTCCCAGGCGTCGTCCCTGCGGTCCTGCTCGTCCCACTCCTCGGTGCGTGACGCGGCCTTCTCCAGGGCTGCCTGGGCCTCCTCCTGCGAGGGGTAAGGCCCCATCAGGGACTCGGCGCGGGCCCGGCCGGGGTCGTCATGGGCCTCCACCTGACGGGTGCGGATGTTGAACCAGTACTGCATCGGATCCTCCTGGATCGGTGACGACACCTAGACTTCACCGTATGCCGAGCGCCACCGCAACCCTGACTCCCGGCCGGATCTCTCCCCGACGGGCCGTGCCCTCCTCGATCGTGCGCCCCGAGTATGTCGACCGTCCCGCGCCTGCCCGGTTCACCGGGTCTGACGTGAAGTCGGCCGAGGTGATCGAGGCGATGCGGGTCGCCGGGCGGCTGGCCGCGCAGGCGTTGGCCGAGTGCGGCAAGGCGGTGGCACCGGGGGTCAGCACCGACGAGATCGACCGGATCGGGCACGAGTTCCTCCTCGACCACGGCGCCTACCCCTCGACCCTGGGCTACCGCCGCTTCCCCAAGTCACTGTGCACCTCGGTCAACGAGGTGATCTGCCACGGCATCCCGGACGACCGGAGGTTGGAGGAGGGGGACATCTGCAACGTGGACATCACCGCCTACATCGGGGGCGTGCACGGGGACAACAACGCGACCTTCCTGGTCGGCGAGGTCGACGAGGAGTCCCGGCTGCTGGTCGAGCGCACCGAGCAGGCCCTCGCACGGGCGATCAAGGCGGCCCGCCCGGGTCGCGAGGTCAACGTCATCGGCCGGGTCATCGAGTCCTACGCCAAGCGTTTCGGCTACGGCGTGGTCCGCGACTACACCGGGCACGGCGTCGGCGAGGCGTTCCACTCGGGCCTGATCATCCCGCACTACGACTCTGCCCCCGACTACGACACGGTGATCGAGCCGGGCATGACCTTCACCATCGAGCCGATGCTCAACCTCGGCTCCCCCGACTGGGTGGAGTGGGAGGACGGCTGGACGATCGTGACCGCCGACGGACGGCGTTCGGCACAGTTCGAGCACACGATCCTCATCACCGAGGGCGGGCCGGAGATCCTGACCCTGCCCTGAGGACGACAGGACCGACAGACCACGACGTCAGGAGAGACATGGCCAAGCACGTGCTGGGGATCGACATCGGCGGCAGCGGCATCAAGGGCGCCCCCGTCGACCTCGAGGCAGGAGAGTTCGCCACCGACCGCAAACGGCTGGACACACCGGAGGACTCCACACCCGACGCGGTCGCGGCGCTGGTCGCCGAGGTCGCCGCAGCCTTCAAGGACGACATCGACCCTGCCGCGCCCGTGGGTGTCACCGTCCCCGCTGTCGTGCACCACGGTGTGGTGCGCACGGCGGCCAACATCGACCAGTCGTGGATCGGCACGGATGCCGAGAAGCTCTTCGAACGGGTGCTGAACCGGCCGGTGATCGTCGTCAACGACGCTGACGCGGCCGGCGCTGCCGAGATGCACTACGGAGCCGGGCGGGGCACCGAGGGTGTCGTGCTCGTCACCACGCTGGGCACCGGCATCGGCACGGCGCTCTTCCTCGGTGGCGAGCTGCTGCCCAACACCGAGCTCGGACACCTCGAGCTCGACGGCCACGATGCCGAGACGCGCGCGGCCAACAGCGCCCGTGAGCGCGAGGACCTCTCGTGGGAGGAGTGGGCCGAGCGGCTGCAGCGCTACTACGGCCATGTCGAGGACCTGTTCTGGCCCGACCTGGTCATCGTCGGCGGCGGGGTGTCCAAGAAGGCCGACCGCTACCTGCCGCACCTGCACCTGCGTGCCCCCATCGTGCCGGCCGAGCTGCGCAACGACGCCGGCATCATCGGTGCCGCCTGGCTGGCCAGCCACCACCGCTGACTCTCTCGCTTGGCGTCGTCCGGGTCACCTGGCGCGACCTGTGCCACCCGGTGCGCATCGCCGTGTGGATCAGGGAGGCCGCCGCGATCGCCTCGGTCAGCGCCTGAGCCGGCGGTCACCCGCCGGACGGCTACCAGGAGGTGTGGCGCGGCCGCCCCTCGTCGTAGCCGGCAGCACCCTGGATGCCCACGACGGCCCGGGAGTGGAACTCTCCGACCGTGCCGGCACCGGCATACGTGAAGGCGCTGCGCACGCCCGAGACGATCTGGTCGATGACGTCCTCGACGCCCGGGCGCTGCGGGTCCAGGTACATCTTGGAGGAGGAGATGCCCTCCTCGAAGAGCGCGGAACGCGCGCGGTCGAAGGCGGACAGCTCGCGGGTGCGGTGCCGCACGGCACGGGCCGAGGCCATGCCGAAGCTCTCCTTGTAGAGCCTGCCGTCGGCGTCGCGCATCAGGTCACCGGGCGACTCATGGGTGCCGGCGAACCACGACCCGACCATCACCGAAGCAGCCCCGGCGGCGAGCGCCAGCGCCACGTCACGGGGATACTTCACCCCGCCGTCCGCCCACACGTGAGCACCGACTGCCTTGGCCGCGGCCGCGCACTCCAGCACGGCGGAGAACTGCGGCCGCCCCACCCCGGTCATCATCCGCGTCGTGCACATCGCTCCCGGGCCGACGCCGACCTTGACGATGTCGGCCCCCGCCTCGGCGAGGTCCTGCGCGCCCGCTGCGGAGACCACGTTGCCGGCGGCGATCGGGACGCGCCGACCGGTGGCCGCCTGGAGCTCGTCGCGGGCCGCCACGACCAGGGGCAGCACCTCGATCATCCTCTCCTGGTGCCCGTGCGCGGTGTCGACGACGAGGACGTCGACCCCTGCGGCGAGCACCGCCCGGGCCTTGGCGTCGACGTCACCGTTGATGCCCACGGCCGCGCCGACCAGCAACCGGCCCCGTGCGTCGACGGCCGGGTGGTAGATCGCCGAGCGCAGCAGCCCGGTGCGGGTCACCACCCCGAGGAGACGCTCGTCCTCGACCACCGGCGCCAGCCCCACCCGAGCGCGGTCCAGCACCTCGAACGCCTCCCGCACGTCCGAGTCCGGGCCGACCTCGACCCGCAGCTGCGCCATCACGTCCCGCACCTGGGCGAACCGGTCCACCTCGGCGCAGTCGGACTCGGTGACGATGCCGACCGGCCGCTGTCCGTCCACGACGATGGCCGCGTGGTGCGACCGCTTGCCCATCACCGAGATGAGCTCGGCGACCGGGGCGTCGGGCTGGATGGTGATCGGGGTCTCGTAGACGGTGTGCGCGGCCTTGACCGAGCGCACGGTCGCCTCGGTGGTCGAGACCGGGATGTCCTGGGGCAGGATCACCACGCCTCCACGGCGGGCGACGGTCTCGGCCATGCGCCGACCGGCGACAGCGGTCATGTTGGCCACCACCAGGGGCAGCGTCGTGCCGACCCGGTCGGGTGTGCCGAGGTCGACGTCCAGACGGGACGTGACGGCCGAGCGCGACGGCACCATGAACACGTCGTTGTAGGTCAGGTCGTGCGTCGGCTCCGTGCCGTTGAGGAACTCCACGGGCCACCATGCTACGCAGCCGCGCTCGTCTCCCGGACCGCAGCAGCACGGCATACGGTGGTGGTATGGAGCTCACCCACCTCGGCCACTCGTGCGTGCTCGTGGAGGTCGCCGACCAGCGGCTGCTCATCGACCCCGGCACGTTCTCCGACCTCGACACGGTCCGCGACCTGGACGCGATCCTGGTCACCCACCAGCACCCTGACCATGTCGACACCGCTCGCCTCCCCCGCCTGCTGCGCGACAACCCCGAGGCCCAGCTGTGGCTGGAGCCGGGTGCCGTCCGCACGGTCCTCGACGCCGAGCCGCAGGTCGCGGAACGGGCCGACGACATGACCTCGGGCACCGTGCTGCGTGTCGGGCCGGTGACCGTCACCCCGGTCGGGGACCAGCATGCCTTCATCCATGACTACGTGCCGCGCATCACCAACCTGGGGCTCGTCGTCACCGCCGAAGGCGAGCCCTCGCTCTTTCACCCCGGCGACGCCTTGGACGCCGAGCACCCGGTGCTCGAGGGGATCGACGTGCTCTGTGTGCCCGTCAACGCGCCGTGGGCCCGGGTCGCCGACACGGTCGGCTTCGTGCGCCGGTTGGCTCCGGGGCGGGTCGTCCCGATCCACGACGGGCTGCTGAACGACACCGGACGCGGGATGTATCTGGGCCACATCGGCACCCACGGTCTGGAGGGCGGCGTGGAGGTGCTCGACCTGCGGGGTCGAGGCCCGGTCCGCCTCTGAGGAGGGCGTCAGCCGACGCCGGCCGCTCCGAAGGCGAGACCGAGCAGGTAGGTCGCCGCAGCCGCACCGAAGCCGATCGCGAGCTGACGCACCCCGCGTAGCAGCGGCGACGCCCCCGAGAGCAGGCCGACGACGCCGCCGGTGACCAGCAGGGCCAGCCCGACGAGCACGGCCGCGACCGTCATCGCGGTCAGGCCGGTGAGGCCGAGGAGGTAGGGCAGCACCGGGATCAGGGCACCGCTGGCGAAGAAGCAGAAGCTGGAGATCGCCGCCCCCCAGGCGTTGCCCACCGCCTCGTGCTCGTCGACGTCGGCGTCCACCGCCGGCACAGCGTCATCGGGGACCAGCCCGGTGGCGTGGGTGTGCTCGAGCACCTCGGCCGCGCGGGCGCGGGCCTGGGGCTCGTCCATGCCCCGGGCGCGGTAGACCAGCTCGAGGTCGTTGACGTCCAGGTCGAGATGCTGCAGGGCGCCCTCGGTCTGCGCGCCGGGCTGGGAGGAGGCGAGCAGCTCGCGTGCCGACCGCACCGAGATGTACTCCCCCGCCCCCATCGACAAGGCCCCGGCCAGCAGCCCGGCCATGCCGGCGGCGAGCACGACCCCGCTGCCGACACCGGTCGCGCTCATGCCCATGACGAGTGCCAGGTTGGACACGAGCCCGTCGTTGGCACCGAAGACCGCGGCGCGGAAGTTGCCGGAGAGCTCCCGCCGGCCGCGGGCGGCCAAGCCACGCAGCACCTCCTCGTGGATCACCTCGTCGGCGGCCATGGCCGACGAGGCGTCGATGTCGAGACCGTACCGGCTGTTGGCCTTCGCCCGCTGCAGCAGGGCCAGCACGAACACCGACCCGAAACGGGAGGCGAGCGCTGCCCACAGCCGGTGCTGCAGGCTGGCTCGGGGCTCGGGGCTGGAGTGCTCGCCGAGAAGGTCGACCCAGTGCGCGGCGTGCCGCTGCTCCGCGTCGGCGAGCTGGCTCAGGATGCGACGCTCCTCACCGGAGCGCTGGTCGGCCAGCCTGCGGAAGACTGCTGCCAGGCCACGCTCGTCGGCCAGGTGCCGGCGCCAGCGGGAGATGTCGCTCTTCGAGGGGGTCTGGGTCGTCACCGGGTCAGCGTAGGCGGCGCCACCGGGGTCCTCCAGGTAGTGCAGCCTGACCTCACCCGCACTGCCAGGAGCGCTTGGACAGGCCGTACCAGAACCCCTCGACGACGCTGTGGATGACCAGCGAGCCGCCGGCGTCGGCCGCGCCGAGGGAGACGAAGAGGGGGCCCAGTGCACCGTGGCTGAGATAGACGACGGGCTGCCGCGGGGTGGTGTCGACGCCGACCACGTGCTTCTCCTCGCTGAGGCTCATACCCGACAAGGCTACGGCTCGTCGGGACGGGACGGCTCCGGTTGCGGGGCAGCGGCCGGGACGTTTGTCTGAAGAGGTCACGGCAGACCACACGAAGGAGTGAGAAGCATGAGCACGATCACCCGGATGCTGCAGACCCACCCCCTCGGTGGCGACACCTCCGAGGCCCTCACCGCCTGCATCCAGGCCTGTGCCGAGTGCGCCGGCACCTGCACGTCGTGTGCGGACGCCTGCCTGGGTGAGGACATGGTGGCTGAGCTGCGCCGCTGCATCCGCACCAACCTGGACTGCGCGGACATCTGCGCCGCGACCGGCACGGTCCTCAGCCGGCTCACCGAGCCCTCTGCCGAGGTGCAGCGGGCCGTTCTGGAAGCCTGTGCAGCCGCCTGCCGCGCCTGCGCCGAGGAGTGCGAGCAGCACGCCGAGATGCACGAGCACTGCCGGGTCTGTGCCGAGGCGTGCCGCCGGTGTGAGCGGGCCTGTGAGGAGCTGCTCACGGCTCTGTGACCCCTCCTCGCCGGCGTCCCGGTTTCCGTACACTCGAGACATGATCATCCGTAGCGTGAGCGAGGTCATCGGGAGCGAGCGCGACGTCCACGGCAAGGGCTGGAAGAGCCGTCGGCTCGTGCTGGCTGACGAGAGCATCGGGTATTCGCTGCATGAGACCACGCTCGAGCCCGGCGTCGAGCTGCGTTTCGAGTACCGAGCCCACCGGGAGACGGTGTACTGCATCGACGGTGAAGGAAGCGTGGAGGACGTGGTCTCGGGCCGCCGAGTGCCCCTCCGCTCCGGCAGCATGTACTCGGTCGGCATCGGAGAGCCGCACGTCGTGCGCGCCGAGACGCTCGTCAAGGTCCTGTGTGTCTTCACCCCGGCGCTCGCCGGTGCTGAGGAGGCGGACTGACCCTCGCCCAGCCGCCGAGTCGTCGCCGGCGGCGGTGAGCACAAGCCCGCACGTCAGTGCCGAGCGGGGGTGGATGAGTCGGCCGGTACGCCGGGTTCTGTCCCGCCGCGCCGTTGCCGGCACTGCGACGGTGACGGCCATCCATCTAGGACGTGCGTTGCCGCACGCCTCCAGCGACCTACCCGCACGCTCGGGCGGGCCGCCCTCGAACGCGTGCTGTCTGGTCTTGCTCCAGGTGGGGTTTACCGAGCCACGCCAGTCACCTGGCGTGCTGGTGGTCTCTTACACCACCGTTTCACCCTCACCACCGGTCTCCCGGTGGCGGTCTGTTTTCTGTGGCACTGTCCCGCGGGTCGCCCCGGGTGGCTGTTGGCCACCACCTTGCCCTGTGGAGCCCGGACGTTCCTCGGCGAGACAGGACACCCGGTCTTCTGGGCACCTGCTCGACGCGGCCGTCTGGCCGACTCATCCACCCGGTCAGGATAGGCCCCGCACGACCCGGAAGCGCACCCGACGCTCGTCCAGGTCGGCCTCGACCAGCTCGACCTCGACCACCTGGCCCAGGACCGCCTCCCCGTCGGCGTAGGCGGTGATGGCCGGGTCGGTGACCTGGACGAGCAGGTCACCCCGCGAGGTGGCGTCCACCACCACCGCGGGGAAGACCTCACCGACCCGGGCGAGCAGCACCGCCGCCTCCACGGCATCCACACAGGCGCGTTCGACGGCGCCGGCCAGCCGGCCGCTGCTGGTCATGATGTCGACCAGCTCCGGCAGCGCCCGACGCGCCCAGCCCGGCACCTCCTGGCCGGCGGACAGGGCCTCACAGACCACCAACCCGAACCGGTCGACCAGCCGGCGCAGCGGCGCGGTGACATGGGCATAGGGCGCCGCGATCGCGGCCTGGACCGTGTCCTGCGGCACGACACCGTCGAACGGGGTGTACCCGGCGCCCCGGAAGAGAGCCGTCGCGTCGTGGATGATCGCCAGATGGGCGGGGTCGGCGCGGTCCAGGGTGCGCAGGAAGTCGCCGTAGCTCATCCCCTCGGGCCAGGTCACTCCCAGGGCTCGGGACTGGCGCCGGAAGCGTGCCACGGCGGCCTCGTCGGCCGGAGGCATCGTGCGCAGGATCCCGACCCGCCCGTCGATCATGATCTCGGCGGCCACGATGCCGGTCAACAGCGAGATCTGGGCGTTCCAGTCCTCGGCCTCGAGCAGTGGGCGCAGCCGCACGGAGTAGCCCCCCTCGTGCTCGTGCACCTCCTGCTCCGGCATCGGCAGGCTCGCTCCGCCCCGCTCGGACTCGCGCTGCACCCGCAGCCGGCCGACCTCTCGCAGCAGCATGAGCGACTCCTCGGCCGAGCCCGCGTCCACGAGCTCCTGCACCTCGGCATACGTGTAGCGGCGGGCGCTGCGCACCAGTGCGCGCCCGACAGTGGCCGACACCCGACGTCCGTCCGGCCCCAGCACGATGTCCCAGACGAAGGCCGGGCAGGTCTGCCCCGGAAGGAGGCTGGCGGCGTCCTCACTGATCACCGTGGGATGGAGCGGCACCCGGGTGTCAGGGCAGTAGATGGTCTGGCCGCGCAGCCGCACCTCGCTGTCGACCGCCCCGCCCGGGCGCACGTATGCCGGCACGTCGGCGATCGCGTAGCGCACGCGGTAGGCCGCGCCGGCGCCGTGCTCGGCACCGGCCCTGCTGATGTGCACAGCCTGGTCGAGGTCCATCGAGCCGGGCGGGTCGATCGTCACGAACTCGACGCCGGTCTCGTCCCGCTCCGGCAACATCGGTGCGGCGACCGCCGCCGCGGCCTCCTCCAGGACCGCGGCAGGGAAGTCCAGGCGGACCTCCAGCTCCTCACGGATCCGCGGGAAGACAGCGCCCAGTCTCGAGCCCGCCGACTGCTCCGGCACAGGGCCCATCGTCGTCGCTCGTCGCGCCATACCGGCAGCCTAGGTGCCCCCGCCGCGAGGTGCCGCGGGAGCACCCGTCCTCGATCACGGGACCAAGGTCCCTTGACGGCGGGCCCGGCGAGGAGTTGTCTCGGATCACAGACCGTGAACCTGGGGAGGAACCATGAACGACAACGACGTCACCGTGCGCAGGTCGACAGGACCGAGCCGACGCACCGTGCTACGGACAGGAGGGGTGGGGTTCGGGCTCTTCTTCCTCACGACCCTCGGCGGGCGCTCGGTCGCGGTGGAGGTGCCGGCCTCCGTGCTGCCCAGCCAACCCATGGACGGCGGTGACATCCCCAAGTATGCGGTCGCGCTGCTGATCCCCCCGGCCATGCCGCGGAGCTCTTCGGTGCCGACCCGCGGGGGCAAGAACCTCGACCACTACGTGATCGCCATGCGCCAGATCGAGCAGCAGGTGCTGCCCCCGCCCTTTGCCGCGACGACCCTGTGGGCCTACGGCCCGGTGGACCCGCAGTTCAAGCACCTGGCCATCACCAACGCACCCAGCCTGACGATCGAGGCGCGATGGGACCAGCCGGTCCGGGTCACCTGGGTCAACGGCCTCGTGGACGGCGACGGCGCAGCCCTGCCACACCTGCTGCCGATCGACCCCACGCTGCACTGGGCCAACCCCGGGGGTGGTGAGGAGAGCCGCGACACCCGGCCCAGCTTCGAGGAGACACCCGGTGCCTACACCGGCCCGGTGCCGATCGTCACGCATGTCCACGGCGCTGTCGGGGTGGGTGACGAGAGCGACGGCTACCCGGAGGCGTGGTACCTGCCTGACGCGGCCGACATCCCTGCGGGCTACGCCACCGAGGGCACCTGGTACGAGTTCTTCGCGGCCAAGGCCGAGACATTGCACGGTGTCAGCTGGGAAGAAGGCCAGGCGACGTTCCAGTACCCGAACTCGCAACGCGCCGCGACCCTGTGGTACCACGACCACGCGCTGGGCATCACGCGCGCCAACGTGTATGCCGGGCCGGCCGGCTTCTACCTCCTGCGCGGGGGCCCCGACGGCGAGGACGCTGTCGTGGACACCCGCACCGGCCGCCCTGCGGTGCTGCCCGGCCCGGCCCCGCAGCGCAACGACCGCTACCCGTCCAACCGGCGTTACCGCGAGATCCCACTGGCCATCCAGGACCGCTCGTTCAACGCCGACGGGTCCCTGTTCTACCCGGACACCCGCGAGTTCTTCGACGAGACCACCGCGCCCTACATCCCCGAGACGGACATCTCGCCGCTGTGGAACCCCGAGTTCTTCGGCAACGCGATCATGGTCAACGGCAACACCTGGCCCACCCTGGAGGTGGAGCAGCGTCGCTACCGCTTCCGGGTGCTCAACGGCTGCAACTCCCGCTTCCTCATCCTCGACCTCAGCTCGGTCCCCGGTGCCCGTGCCTGGCAGATCGGCGCCGACGGTGGCTTCCTGGAGGCCCCGGTCGAGCTGACCTCGGCAGAGAGCCGTGGCCGGCTCCTGCTCGCCCCTGCCGAGCGCGCCGACGTCATCGTGGACTTCACCGACGTGGCGCTGGGCGGGCACGTGCTGCGCAACCTGGGCCCGGACGAGCCCTTCGGTGGCGGCGAGCCTGGCGTGGACTTCGACGTCGCCGACCCGGACACGACCGGGCAGGTGATGCAGTTCGACGTCGTGCCGGTGCGGGGCCGAGACCTGACCACGCCGCCGGAGTCCCTGCGCCTGCCGCAGCTGACCGTTCTCACCGGAGGCACGGAGCGGCGGCTGGCCCTGGTCGAGGAGATGTCCACGGCGCCCGGCGTCGATGCTCCCATCGCCGCGCTGCTCGGGACGGTGGACGTGGACGGGTTCGTGCACCCGCACGTGTGGCACGAGGACGTCACGGAGAACCCCGCCGTCGGTGCGGTCGAGACCTGGGAGGTCTACAACACCACCGAGGATGCGCACCCGATCCACCTGCACGAGGTGATGTTCCGGGTCGTCGACCGCCAGCCGATCTCGATCACCGAGGCGGGCGTGGAGGCCGCGGAGCGCCTGCGGGTCGAGCTCGACGGGGACGCACGCGGACCCGAAAGCGGCGAGCTCGGCTGGAAGGACACCGTCATCGCCTACCCCGGCGAGGTCACCCGCATCCGGATGCAGTTCGAGGGGGCCGGACAGTTCGTCTGGCACTGCCACATCCTCGAGCACGAGGACAACGAGATGATGCGGCCCTACCGCATCGGCCCGGCGCAGGAGGGCCAGCCGGGCGCCCACAGCGGGTAGGTAGGGAAGCCACGGTCTGCGACGGCTCAGCCGTTGTGGGGCACCGTCGGCGTCGGTCATGCTGGGCGCGTCCTCGTCCACCGACCGGCGCCGGCCCTCGTGCGTCGCCAAGGAGCCCCCGATGTCGGCCAGCCCGCAGCCAGGACGCGACCTGGTCGTGCCCCCGGGCCCCGGCATACCGCGCGGCCTCGTCATCCCCGGGGGCGAGCTCGTCGAACGGTTCAGCCGGTCGGCCGGCCCGGGTGGGCAGGGCGTGAACACCACGGACAGCAGGGTCGAGCTGCTCTTCGACCCCGCCGCCTCGACGGCCCTCACCGCCGCACAGCGGGAGCGGGTGCTGTCGGCACTCGGCAGCCGTCTCGTCGCCGGCCGGCTGTCGGTCGTGGCCTCCGAACGCCGTTCGCAGCTGCGGAACCGGGCCACCGCCCGCGACCGGCTGGTGGTGCTGCTGCGGGAGGCGCTGGCACCGCCACCTCCGCCGCGCCGTCCCACCCGACCCACCCGGGGCTCGCAGCACCGCAGGCTGGAGGCGAAGAGACGCCGCGCTGAGACCAAAGCCCGACGAGGGCAGGTGCCACCGGGCTGACGGACCGGGGTCAGCGGCGGTCCAGCGCCGACTCGACAGCGACGGCTACACCGTCCTGGTCGTTGGACGGGCAGGCGTCGGTGGCCGCGGCGTGCACGTCAGGGTGCGCGTTGCCGACGGCGAAGGACCGGCCTGCCCACAGCAGCATCGGCAGGTCGTTGGGCATGTCACCGAAGGCCCACACCTCCTGGGCAGAGAACCCCTGCTCCTCGCACCAGGTCGCCAGGGCCAGGCCCTTGGTCACCCCCGTCGCCCCGATCTCGGCGAGCCCGACGGCACCGGAGTGGGAGACCTCGGCCCGTCCGGCCACGACCGCCGCCACCCGGCGATGCAGGTCGTCGACGGCCCAGGTCGGGTGCCGCACCAGCATCTTGCCGGGGGCGTGCTCGACGAGCTGCTCGATGGGGCCGACCCCCCACTGCCCGTCGTGCCGGCCGGAGGCACGCTCGAAGTCGGGCTCACGCGCGAAGCCCGCGAGGCTCTCCAGCGCGAACGTCACCCCGGGCACCTCCCGCCGCAGGTCGGCCACGATATCGAGGACGACGTCGGCGGCCATCAGACGGTGCGAGGTCACCTGGCCGAGGGCCAGGTCGTAGGTGAAGGCCCCGTTGCCGCAGAGCACCACCCCATGGCCGCCGGCCACGTCGGCGAGCTCGTGCATCCACCGCGGCGGCCGGGCCGTGACGAGCACGACGGTCATCCCCGCCTGCTCGGCGCGAGCCAGGGCCCGGCGGGTCCGGTCCGACACCGTGCCGTCGCTGCGCAGCAGGGTGCCGTCACAGTCGGAGGCGATGACCCGCGGGAGGTCACGTGTGCCAGGCATGCCGGCCAGCCTACGCACCGGCCCGGAGCGGTCGGCCACCTAGGCTGCCCTCGTGCTGATCCTGCTGCCGCCCTCCGAGACCAAGACCGTGCGCCGTCGTGGGACCCCGATGGATCTGGCCCGCCTGTCCTGCCCCGAGCTGACGCAGGCACGCCAGGTGGTGGTCGATGCCGTGGGACGCGCGAGTGCCGCGCCCGAGGCGGCGACGACCCTGGGGGTGAGCCCCTACCTCGGCGAGGAGGTCGCCCGCAACACCCGGCTGTGCACGGCCCCGGCGGTGCGGGTCGGCGACCTCTACACCGGGGTGCTCTACGACGCGCTCGGCCTGTCCTCCCTCGACGCTCGCGTCCCGGCGTCGGGCGGTCCGGCGTATCCGTGGTCGTCTCGGGGCTCTACGGCGTGCTCCGTATCACTGACCGGGTCGCCCCCTACCGGCTGTCGATGGCCGTCAACCTGCCGGGCGTCGGGCCGCTGGCCCGGCACTGGCGCGGGCCGCTGGCAGCCGTGATGCCGGGGCTGGTGGGGCGTGGCCTCGTGGTGGACTGCCGCTCCAGCACGTATGCCGCAGCCTGGGTGCCGCAGGGGGACCTGGCCGACCGCTGGGTGCAGATCCGGGTGCCCGGAGCCACCCACATGGCCAAGCACACCCGCGGGCTGGTCGCCCGGCAGCTGTGCGCCTCCGGGTCGGACCCGCGGACGCCTCAGTCTCTGGCCGAGGAGCTCCGGTCCACCTTCGACGTCGAGCTCCACGCTCCGAGCGCCCGGCGAGCCGGTTGGGTGCTCGACGTCACCGCGCGGCCGGCCATCCAGCACTGAACCTGCGTTGCCAGGGGTTCGGGCCCCTGGGCGCCGCGTCAGGGCACCCATGGACGCGAAGTTCGACCCAGGCACACCCCATACCGTGTGCCCGGCTCGAACAACCTGGCCATGCCCGATGATCCCGACCCTCACCGAGCGTCGCCAGCCACCCAGGGACCAGCGTGGAGGCTCCTCCAGATCAGCCCAGGCGACCGAGTGCCGAGCGCACGTCGGCGACCAGGTCGGCCTCGTCCTCGATGCCCACGGAGAGCCGGATGACGGTGTCCGGCACCTCGAGCTCGGTGCCGCGCACGGAGGCGTGCGTCATCTCGGCGGGGTAGTTGACCAGGGACTCCACCCCGCCGAGCGACTCCGCGAGCTGGAAGACCTCGGTCGACTCGGCGAAGCGCCGGGCCGCCCCCGCTCCTCCCCGCAGCGCCAGCGACACCATGCCGCCGAAGCGGCGCATCTGCCGGGCGGCGACCTCGTGCCCGGGGTGGTCCGGCAGCCCCGGATAGAAGACCCGCTCGACCGCGGGATGCCCCAGGAGCGCCTGGGCCACCGCGGTGGCGTTGTCGCTGTGCTTGTCCATGCGGATCTGCAGCGTCTTGATGCCCCGGATCGTCAGGAAGACCTCCCACGGCGCCGAGACCGCGCCGGCGGCGAACTGCAGGAAGCCCACCCGCTCCGCGATCTCCGCGTCGGCCGTGGCGACGACGCCGCCGAGCACGTCGGAGTGCCCGCCGAGATACTTCGTGGCCGAGTGCACGACGACGTCGGCGCCCAGCGCCAGCGGGGTCTGCAGGGCCGGGGACGCGAAGGTGTTGTCGACCACGACCACCGTGTCGTGCTCGTGCCCGAGCGCGGCGACGACCTCGATGTCGGTGATCTTCATCAGCGGGTTGCTCGGTGTCTCCAGCCACAGCATGCGTGTGTGCGGGCGCAGCGCGGCGCGCACCGCGTCGACGTCCGACATCTCGACCGTGCTCAGCTCCACCCCCCACGGGGCAAGGACGCGGTGGGCCAGGCGGTGGGTGCCGCCGTAGACGTCGTTGCCCATCAGCACGTGGTCGCCGGGCCGGAGCAGCCCGCGCAGCACGGCGTCCTCGGCAGCCAGACCGGAGGCGAAGGACAGCCCGTGGCTGCCGCCCTCCAGGTCGGCAACGAGCTCCTGCAGGGCGTCCCGGGTGGGGTTGGTGCCACGGGTGTACTCGTAGCCGCCGCGCAGGCCGCCGACATGGGTCTGCACGAACGTCGAGGTCTGGTAGACGGGCGGGATCACGGCCCCGGTGGTGGGGTCGAAGGCCTGTCCTGCGTGGATGGCGCGGGTGGCGAAACCAGTCATGTCGTCAGATCACTCCGAGAGGAAGGTCAGCAGGTCGGGTCGGGTCAGGACGGCGACGGGCTTGCCGTCCTCGGTCACCAGCAACGCGTCGGCCTCGGCCAACGCTTCCCGGGCCGTCACCACGCTCTCGCCGACACCGATCAGGCCCAGCGGTGGGCCCACGACGGTCGAGACCGCGTCGCTCATGCGCGCCGTGCCGTGGAAGACGGCGTCGAGCAGGTCACGTTCGTTGAGGGCACCGACGACCTCACCCATGACCACCGGCGGCTCGGCCGACAGCACCACCAGCTGGGAGACCCCGTAGTGCGACATCATCGAGATCGCGTCCCGCACGGTGTCCGTGGGGTGGGCGTGGACCAGCGCCGGCAGGGTCGCCGCTCTTGCTGCTCACGACGTCGCGCACGGTCCGGTCCTGCGCGGCCGGCATGAAGCCGTAGCTGCGCATCCACGTGTCGTTGAAGATCTTGCCGAGGTAGCCGCGGCCGCCGTCGGGCAGGATCACCACGACGACGTCCTCGGGTCCCAGGTCGCGGGCGGCGCGCAGGGCGGCGACCACAGCCATGCCGCACGACCCGCCGACCAGCAGACCTTCCTCGCGGGCCAGGCGCCGCGTCATCGCGAAGGCGTCGGCGTCGCTGACGGCGATGATCTCGTCGGGCACCGACGGGTCGTAGGCGCCGGGCCAGATGTCCTCACCCACGCCCTCGACGAGGTAGGGGCGGCCGGTGCCGCCGGAGTAGACAGAGCCTTCGGGGTCGGCGCCGACCACCTTGACCCTTCCCTGGCTGACCTCCTGGAGGTAGCGGCCGGTCCCGGTGATCGTGCCGCCGGTGCCCACCCCGGCGACGAGGTGCGTGACCTTGCCCTCCGTGTCGTCCCAGATCTCCGGGCCGGTGGTCTCGTAGTGGCTGCGCGGGCCCTGGGGGTTCTCGTACTGGTTGGGCTTGTAGGCGCCCTCGATCTCGGCGGCCAGCCGGTCGCTCACGCTGTAGTAGGAGTCGGGGTGGTCCGGTGCCACGGACGTCGGGCAGATGACGACCTCGGCGCCGTAGGCGCGGAGCACGTTGAGCTTGTCCTCACCCACCTTGTCCGGGCAGACGAAGACACAGTGGTAGCCGCGCTGCTGGGCCACCAGGGCCAGCCCGATGCCGGTGTTGCCGCTGGTCGGCTCCACGATGGTGCCGCCAGGCCTGAGCAGGCCGTCGGCCTCGGCCGCGTCGATGATGCGGGTCGCGATGCGGTCCTTCACCGAGCCGCCGGGGTTGAGGTACTCCACCTTCGCCAGCACGGTGGCCTGCAGGCCCTCGGTGACGTGGTTGAGCCGGACCAGCGGGGTGTGCCCGACCAGGTCGATGATGGAGTCGGCGTAGCGCATGCGGTGTCAGTCCTCGGTCGCGGTCAGGGGGTGGTGTCGGCACGGGGTCCGATCGGCCGCCCACACCATAACCCGGCCTTGGGGGCCCTCTCGGCCCGCCGGTATGCCGCCGGCCGGGGCCGGGCGACGGCCGTCCAGGCCTCCGTCGGGTCAGGTCGCAGCGTCCAGCTCATGGAGGTGGTGGGTGTCGTTGACGAAGGCGACCTGCACTCCCCCGTCCGGCCAGACCTCCAACGCCGTGAGCGAGGTCGGTGCCGTCGCCACCGACCAGATGCGGTCGTGGTCGATGTCGAGCACCTGCGCGAGCACACACATCACCGGCTTGCGGTGGGTCGCCACGACGACGGTGCCGCCCCGGGCGACCGCCCGGGCGAGAGCGTGCCGCACTCGGGTGGCGAGCTGCCGGTGGCTCTCCCCGCCCGGGCGGGCGTAGTCGGCGTCGACCCGCAGACGGCGTAGCGCCTCGACACTGTCGGTCACCAGCTCGGCCATGGCCCGCCCGTCCCAGTCACCGAAGCTCTGCTCGTCCCAGTCGGCGTCGACCTCCGGCTGGACCCCCAGCGCCTGGGCGACGTGAGCACCGGTCTCCCGAGCGCGGCGAAGCGACGAGGTGATGACGCTGACCGTCCCGGGCTCGGACCGGGCGACCAGCTCGGCCACCGCGGTGGCGGCCGCCGCGGCCTGGGCGTGCCCGAGGTCGTTGAGACCGGGGTCGGCTCCCCCACGCCCGTCCAGACGGCGGGCCACGGTGAAGTCGGTGACCCCGTGCCGCACCAGGACCAGCCGACAGGAGCCCTCCAGGGTCGGCGTCGTCTCCGTGGAGAGCACCACGTCGGCCACCGGCGCCCGTCCGTCACCGAAGGTCGGGGTGAGCGTGGTCGCGGGCCCGTCCACCGACCCCACACCACCACGGTCCGGGCGAGCCGCGCCCACGCTGCCGGGCGGGTGGTCGCGGCGCACCGTGTGACCGTCCATGCCGTCGTTGGACAGCGCGTCGGCGGGCCCGTTGGACGCGCGGGGGATCCACGTCCACGAGACGGCGCCCCCGGCCCACTCGATCTGCCGCACCAGGTCGCGGGCTTCCAGGGCCAGCCGCCGCATGTCCTCGTGCTTGATCTTCCACCGTCCGGCCATCTGCTCGATGACCAGCTTGGAGTCCATCCGCACGGTCACCTCGGCCCCCTCGGCCAGGTCGAGGTCCAGCACGGCCTGCAGCCCGGCGATCAGCCCCTGGTACTCCGCGACGTTGTTCGACGCCCTGCCCAACGGCGCAGCCCGCTCGGCGAGCAGCGCGCCGGTCTCGGCGTCCCGCACCAGCGCGCCGTACCCGGCCACCCCCGGGTTGCCACGCGAACCGCCGTCGGCCTCGACGACCAGCCGGCGGGACAGCCCCACCTCAGATCCCCGACTTCGTCGGTGCGCACCAGGATCCGCCCGCAGTCCTCGCAGCGGAGCACCTCGTCCTCCTCGGCTGCCTTGATGCGGCTCAGCTCCACCGGGTTGAGCTCCATGTGGCAGCCCCCGCAGCGGCGCGACTGCAGCGGGGCCGCACCGGTGCCGCTGTGGGAGCGGATGCGCTCGTAGAGCGCGACCAGGTCGGAGCCGGTCTCGACGACCAGGTCCTCCCGGCCGGCCGCGACCTCGGCGCGCTGGGCCTCGACCTCGGCCAGCAGCGCGTTGCGGCGGGCGGTGACGGTCTCGAGCTGCTCGCGGGCCTGGTCACGCACCCGTTCGGCCTTCTCGGCAGCGTTGTCGGCCTCCTCGGCGCGCTCCATGACCTCGATCTCGGCGTCCTCGAGCACCGACTGGCGACGGGCGAGCGACTCCAGCTCGTGCTGCAGGCTCTGCAGGTCGCGGGCGCTGCCGGTGCCGACCTCGAGCCGCTTGCGGTCACGCTCGGCGCGGTCACGCACCAGCTGCACGTCGGCCTCGGCCTTGGCGAGCTCGCGCTGCACGTCCTCACGCTCGGTCGCGGTGCGCACCACCTCGGCCTCGAGGTCCTCGAGCTCGGCCCCCAACCGGGTCACCTCGGCGTGCTCAGGCAGCGTTGCTGCTCGGTGGGCCAGCTGGGACAGCCTGGTGTCGAGGGCCTGCAGGTCGAGCAGTCGCGCCTGTCGGCTCGGGTCGGCTTTCACGGCATACCTCGCTTGGTCTCGGTGCTCGGGTGGGTCTCGTCGGGCCCCGTGGCTCCCACCACGAAGTCCCAGGGGTCGGTGCGGACCGCCGAGATCTGAAGGTCCAACCTAGCTCCCGCGTCGCCGAGCGCCTCGCCGAGGCGCGCAGCCAGGGACGGCAGCCACAGCCACTCGCTCGCGTAGTGCCCCGCGTCCACCAGGTAGGGCGTGCCGTCGCCCACGGCGGCCTCCTCACGGGCCTCCAGCGCCGGGTGGTGGCGCAGGTCGGCCGTCACGTAGACGTCGGCCCTGCTGGCGCGGACCTCGGCGAAGGAGCCGTCACCGGCGCCGCCGAGCACGGCGACGCGGTGCACCGGTGCGTCGGCCGGACCGGCGACCCGCACCCCCCCGGCGGTGGCCGGCAGCCGAGCCGCCAGACCGGCAGCGAGCTCGCCGAGGAGCACCGGCTCCGGCAGGTCGCCCACCCGCCCGAGCTCGCGGCCCTCGGTGACGACGAGAGGCTCGGTGTCGTGCAGCCCGCACGCCGCGGCGAGGGCGTGGCCCACCCCTGGGTCGGCCACGTCAGCGTTGGTGTGGGCGCAGTAGAGCGCGATGTCGGAGACGACCAGCGCCGTGACCGCAGCACCCTTGGCGGTGCTGGTCGCCACCGAGTGGATGCCCCGCAGCAGCAGCGGATGGTGGGTGACGATGAGGTCGGCGGCCAGGTCCTGGGCCTCGGCGATGACCTCCAGGGTCGGGTCGACCGCCAGCAGCACCCGGCCCACGGGCTGGTCGAGGTCACCGGCGACCAGGCCCACCCGGTCCCAGGACTGCGCGTGCTCGGGCGGGTAGAGCTGCTCCAGGGCAGCGACCACCTCGCGCAGGGTCAGTCCGGTTGCTGAGGTGTCCACGTGGGCCCGGCCGGGCTCGAACCGACGACAACCGCGGTGTAAACGCGGTGCTCTACCACCTGAGCTACAGGCCCTCGGGCGCCGGTCACACCGGAGGTGCGCAGCGCCGATCGGTCATTCTGTCAGGCCGGCCGGGGCAGGCCCTTCACGGCGTCGTGCAGCACGCCGATGTCACGTTGCTCGCCCGGGCCGTAGACGAGCGCCCACCGGATGGTCATGGTGGGGTCGACGAGGAACGTGCCGCGCATCGCCATGCCTGACTCCTGATGCAGCACACCGTAGGCCGCGGCCACCTCACCGTGCGGCCAGAAGTCGGACAGCAGCGGGAACCGGTAGCCCTCGTGCGCCGCCCAGGCCTTGATCGCCGGCCCGGCGTCGCACGAGATGCCGAACACCTGCACCGCGTCGTTGCTGAACCGGTCGATGTTGAGCTGGATCTCCAGGAGCTCACCGGCGCAGATGCCGGAGAAGGCGAAGGGGTAGAACACGAGGAGAGCGTGCCTGTCGCGCACCGCCTCGGACAGGGTGACCTCCTGGCCGTACTGGTCCCGCAGGCTGAAGTCAGGGGCCCGGTCACCCACCTGCAGCCCTTGCCCGCTCAGAGCACCGCTCACTTGCGCCCCACCAGCCGTTGCGCCAGCCAGTCGGTGCCGATGGGCACCGCCCCACTCGCCGTGAGCCCGGAGGTGGTGCACGCCTCCTGCACCGCGAAGGCCTCGACCCTGTCGCCTCGGCCCTTGCCGGGTGTGGCCAGGGCGATGAACCCGCCGTCCTCGACCATCGTCAGCGCGTCCACGAGCTCGTCGGTGAGGTCACCGTCACCTTCGCGCCACCAGAGCAGGACCGCGTCGACGACGCCGTCGTAGGCGTCGTCCTCCAGGGGAGCACCGACCGCGTCCTCGACGGCGTCACGGAACGAGGCGTCGACGTCGTCGTCGAAGCCGAACTCCATCACGATATGGCCGGGGCGGAAGCCCAGCTTGTCCACCGGTCCGGCCACCCGGCCGCTCTCGGTGCCTGCCACGTCCTGCTCCCTCCTGCTGGTGTGGCGCCCAGCCAACCGGACGGGTCTCCACTTGTAAAGCCAACGCGAGGCCCGGCGGGCGCCCGCCGCGAGGGGCGCACGGCATACCGCCGTGACAGACTGAGCGGCAGTGATGTGATCCGCAACAGAGAGGACGTGTCGTGGCGAAGGACCGATCCGGTTCAGGCCCCATCCTGAACGGCCTGCCGAGCCAGATTCCGGACACCGATCCCGAGGAGACGCAGGAGTGGCTGGCCTCTCTCGACGGGGCCATCGAGGCCGGCGGCCGACGGCGAGCCCGCTATCTGATGTTGCGCCTGCTGGAGCGGGCCCGGGAGGCCCAGGTCGGCATCCCCTCCCTGACGACCACGGACTACGTGAACACGATCGGCCCCGAGGAGGAGCCGTGGTTCCCCGGTGACGAGGACGTCGAGCGCCGCTACCGCGCCTGGATGCGCTGGAACGCGGCGGTGATGGTGCACCGAGCCCAGCACCCCGACATCTCCGTCGGCGGCCACATCTCCACCTACGCCTCAGCGGCGACCCTCTACGAGGTCGGCTTCAACCACTTCTGGCGCGGCCGCGACCACGAGGGTGGTGGCGACCAGGTCTTCTTCCAGGGTCACGCCTCCCCGGGCATGTATGCCCGCGCCTTCCTGGAGGGCCGCCTCGACGAGGAGGACCTCAACGGCTTCCGCCAGGAGCACTCGCACTACGTCGACGGCGAGCTGCGCACGCTGTCGTCCTACCCCCACCCCCGCAACATGCCGGGTTTCTGGCAGTTCCCGACCGTCTCGATGGGCCTGGGCCCGATGAACGCGATCTACCAGGCCCAGTTCAACAAGTACCTGCACAACCGTGGGCTGAAGGACACCTCCCAGCAGCACGTGTGGGCCTTCCTCGGTGACGGCGAGATGGACGAGCCCGAGTCGCGCGGTCTGCTGCAGGTGGCGGCCAACGACGAGCTCGACAACCTCACGTTCGTGGTCAACTGCAACCTGCAGCGCCTCGACGGCCCGGTCCGCGGCAACGGCAAGATCGTGCAGGAGCTCGAGTCCTTCTTCCGCGGGGCCGGCTGGAACGTCATCAAGGTGCTCTGGGGCCGTGGCTGGGACCCCCTGATCGAGGGCGACAGCTCCGGTGCCCTGGTCAACCTGATGAACACCACCCCGGACGGTGACTTCCAGACCTTCCGGGCCAACGACGGCGCGTTCATCCGCGACTCCTTCTTCGGGCGCGACCCACGCACCAAGGAGCTCGTCAAGGACTGGTCCGACGAGGACATCTGGTGGAAGCTCAAGCGTGGTGGCCACGACTACCGCAAGGTCTTCGCGGCCTACCAGGCGTCGATGAACCACACCGGGCAGCCGACGGTGATCCTGGCCCACACCATCAAGGGCTACAGCCTGGGGAGCCACTTCGCCGGCCGCAACGCCACGCACCAGATGAAGAAGCTGACGCTGGACGACCTCAAGGCCTTCCGCGACGGGCTGCGGATCCCCATCACCGACGAGCAGCTCGAGGCCGACCCGTATGCCCCGCCCTACTACCACCCGGGCGAGGACGACGAGGCGATCCAGTACATGAAGGAGCGGCGGCGCAAGCTGGGCGGCTACCTGCCGCAGCGTCGCCCGGGCGACGCCAAGCCGCTGGCGCTGCCCGGCGACGAGGCCTACAAGGCCGCCAAGAAGGGGTCGGGCAAGCAGGGCGTCGCCACGACCATGGCGTTCGTCCGCATCTTCAAGGACCTGATGCGCGACAAGGAGTTCGGCAAGCACATCGTGCCGATCATCCCGGACGAGGCGCGCACGTTCGGCATGGACAGCTTCTTCCCCTCGGCCAAGATCTACAACGTCCACGGGCAGAACTACACCTCGGTCGACGCCGACCTGATGCTCACCTACAAGGAGTCGGTGAGCGGGCAGATCCTGCACGTCGGCATCAACGAGGCCGGGTCGATCGCCGCGTTGACCGCCGCGGGCACCTCCTACGACACGCACGGCGTGCCGATGGTGCCGTTCTACGTGTTCTACTCGATGTTCGGCTTCCAGCGCACCGGTGACGGCATCTGGGCCGCCACCGACCAGCTGGCCCGGGGCTTCATGATCGGCGCCACGGCCGGGCGCACCACCCTGACCGGCGAGGGCCTGCAGCACGCGGACGGGCACTCCCAGCTGCTGGCGGCCACCAACCCGGCAGTCGTGTCCTACGACCCGGCCTACGGCTACGAGATCGCCCACATCATGCGTGAGGGACTGCGCCGGATGTACGGCGAGCAGCCCGAGGACGTCCTGTACTACCTGACCGTCTACAACGAGCCGATGGTGCAGCCGGCCGAGCCGGAGGACGTCGACGTCGAGGGCATCCTGAAGGGGATGTACCTGCTGCGCGCCGGCGAGGGCGACGGGGACGGCCTGCGGGTCCGCCTGCTCGCCTCCGGCGTCGGCGTGCCGTGGGCTCTGGAGGCCCAGGGCCTGTTGCTCGAGGACTGGGGCGTCAGCGCCGACGTGTGGTCGGTGACGTCCTGGACCGAGCTCCGCCGCGAGGCGATGGCCTGCGACGAGGAGGCCTTCCAGCACCCGGACCACGAGCGTCGGGTGCCCTACGTGACCCGGCGTCTGTCCGAAGGGCAGGGCCCGATCGTGGCCACCAGCGACTGGATGCGCCAGGTGCAGGACCAGATCTCGCCGTGGGTGCCGGAGGACTACTACGCCCTGGGTGCCGACGGCTTCGGCTTCGCCGACACCCGTGCCGCTGCCCGCAGGTTCTTCCGCATCGACGGGCCGTCGATGGCCGTCAAGGCGCTCCAGATGCTGGCCGACCGCGGCGACCTCGACCCGAAGGTGCCTCTGCAGGCAGCCGAGAAGTACCGCATCGACGACGTGACGGCCGGCACCTCCGGGGCGACCGGCGGTGACGCCTGAGCCGTCGGTCCGGCTGAGGCGTCACCAGGAGCGTCCGCCGGCGCGGAGCGCGAGGACTCCGAGGTCGGGGTGGTCGGTGAAGAAGCCGTCCACCCCCGCACGGAGGTATGCCGTGACCTCGGCCAGCAGGTCGCCGTGGTCGGCCGGGCGTTCACCCGAGCGCAGCTCACGGGGCAGGAAGTGGTTCTCGGCCCGGAACGTCCACGGATGGACCAGCAGCCCGGCGGCGTGGGCGCGCGGCACGAGGTTGGTCGGCGTGCCCAGCGTGCCGTCCTCCGCCCAGGGGATGACGAGCTGCTTGTCCGGGCCGAGGGCGTCGACGTCCGCAGCCAGGCTTGCCAGCGTGTCGTCCCCGCCCAGCGCCTCGGAGTCACCGCGCTCCAGCAGGAGGACCAGCGGCGCGGCCAGGCCGAGCCGGTGCCGCAGCCGGCGCAGGTTGGCCCGCTCGAAGGACTGGACGAAGACCGGCGCTCCGGGCCCGGTCAGGCCGGCATCCGCGAGATCGGCCACCAGCGGCTCCTCCAGGGCCAGCCCGAGACCGGCGAAGTGGCTCGGGTGCTTGGTCTCGATGTAGACGACGATCTCTCTCCCGAGCTCGAACGAGAGCTCGGCGCGCAGCCTCAGGATCTCCGAGAGCGTGGGCACGGCAAAGAGGCCGTCCAGGGACGCCGAGGCCTGCCGCAGCCGAGGCAGCCGCTCGACGGCCCGCACGGAGCGGATCTCGGCCAGGGTGAGGTCCTCGGTGAACCAGCCACTGACCTCCGTGCCGTCGACCATGCGCGTCGTGCGACGGTCCGCCAGCTCGGGCCGAGCGGCGATGTCGGTGGTCGTGGAGATCTCGTTCTCGTGCCGGGCCACCAGCACGCCGTCCCGGGTGGCGACCACATCGGGCTCGATGCAGTCAGCCCCCATGCGTGCCGCGAGCGCATACCCGGCCAGCGTGTGCTCGGGCCGGTAGCCCGACGCGCCGCGGTGGCCGATGACGAGGGGACGGCCGGTGCCCGGGAGGTCGAGGTGCACCCCCCCATCCCACCGCGTGACCCCGCCGTTGTCCACGGCATACAAACGGCCCTGGGCCGGTGCCGGGACGCCGACTAGGGTGGGCCGATGGCCGTCGACCAGCAGCGCGACCCCCCGGCACGGCATGCCGGCACTGTCGCCACGGCGGCGGCACAGCGCATGGAGCGCGAGCTGGCCTGGTTCCGGGAGCTGTCCGCCGAGGACCGGTCCTGGGTCTCACTGGTCGCCCAGGCCGGGGTCGCGGCGTTCCTCGCCTGGCATCGCAGCGGAGACCGTGCCCCCGTGGTGACGTCCGACATCTTCGGCACGGCCCCGCGCGAGCTGGCGCAGAAGATCTCGCTGCGGCAGACGCTCGACCTCGTGCGCACCACGGTCGACACGGTGGAGGACCACGTCCACCTGCTCGCCGGGGACGGCGACGAGGCGGCGCTGCGCGAGGCCGTGCTGCGCTACTCGCGTGAGGTCGCCTTCGCCACCGCCGAGATCTATGCCTCGGCCGCGGAGTCACGGGGCGCCTGGGACGCGCGGCTGGAGTCCCTGGTCGTGCACGCTGTGGTGCGCGGGGAGGCCGACGACACCCTGCGCAGCCGCGCCGCGGAGCTGGGATGGTCGGAGGTCACCCGGGTGGCGGTCCTGGCGGGCGCCGCCCCGCTCCCCTCGGCCACGCACGACACCGCCCTGATCGTGCTCTCGCTCAGGCAGGCCGCCCGCCGCGAAGGCCGCGACGCCCTGACCGCAGTGCAGGGCAACCGGCTGATCTGCGTGCTCGGTCACACCGACGAGCCGCTGGAGGACGCCGCCCGACTTGTCGCACACTTCGGCTCCGGACCGATCGTGGTGGGTCCCCGGGTGCCGCACCTGTATGCCGCCGGGCGCTCCGCCCGGGCCGCCCTGTCCGGCCTCGACGCCGTGCGCGCCTGGCCGCAGGCTCCCCGGCCCGTCGCGGCCGACGACCTGCTCCCGGAGCGTGCCCTGATCGGCGAGGCCCCGGCCCGCCGCACCCTCGTCGACCGGGTCTACCGGCCGCTGCGCGACAACGGCTCGGCCCTCCTGGAGACCGCGACGGCCTATCTCGACTGCGGCAGCGCCCTGGAGGCGACCGGCCGGCTGCTCTTCGTCCACCCCAACACCGTCCGCTACCGCCTGCGGCGTATCGAGGACCTGGTGGACCTGGACCTGACCCACCCGCGCGATGCCTGGGTGGTCCAGATGGCCCTGGCGCTGGGCCGGCTGACCGAACAACCGCAGCGCGGATGGCGGGAAGCGATCGGGAGAAGCACACCCAGCTGACCCAACCCTTTGTAGGAAACCCACAACATCCACACCCGGATGTGGTCGGCATCCTTGACAGGCGAGGACGGGTGCGTGGCGGCAGAGTGGGGGTGTGCTCGTCATCGTCGCGCCCGGACAGGGCTCACAGACCCCCGGTTTCCTCTCTCCCTGGCTGGAGCTGCCTGGTTTCCGGGACCGCATGGAGTGGCTCGCTGCCGTCGCCGCGCTGGACCTCGTGACCCACGGCACCACCTCGGACGCGGACACCATCCGTGACACCGCTGTGGCCCAGCCGCTGATCGTCGGTTCCGGCCTGATCTCGCTGCTGGCGCTCTTCGACCACCCCGCCGACGGCTTCCGTGCGGTCGGCGCCGGCGCCGGCCACTCCGTCGGTGAGATCACCGCTGCCTCGGCGGCCGGTGTCCTCAGCGCCGAGCAGGCCATGGTCTTCGTGCGAGAACGCGGCAAGGGCATGGCGGCTGCCAGCGCGGTGCGCCCCACCGGCATGTCGGCGGTCCTCGGTGGCGACACCGACGAGGTGCTCGCGACGTTGGGGCGACACGGCCTGACCCCGGCCAACATCAACGGCGCCGGCCAGATCGTCGCGGCCGGCACGACCGAGCAGCTGACCGCGCTGCGCGACGACCCTCCCGCCCGGAGCCGGGTCATCCCGCTGCAGGTGGCCGGGGCGTTCCACACCGAGCACATGGCCCCGGCAGTTGCGACCCTGGGCGGCTACGCCCGGGCCATCTCGGTCCACGACCCGCGCACGACGCTGGTGTCCAACCGTGACGGCAGCATCGTGCAGGAGGGGCGCGATGTGCTGACCCGGCTGGTCAGCCAGGTGAGCAACCCGGTGCGCTGGGACCTGTGCATGCAGACCTTCGCCGACCTCGGCGTGACCGGGCTGATCGAGATCCCCCCGGCCGGCACCCTGGCGGGCCTGGCCAAGCGCGCGCTGCCCGGGGTGGAGGTGCTGGCGTTGAAGACCCCCGACGACCTGGACGCCGCCCATCGCATGATCCGCGAGCACGGCTCCCTGGACGACTCCTCCAGCACCCCCACCTGGCGCCTGCTCGTGGCCCCGGTCAAGGGGGCGCTGACCCCGCTGGTCGACGCGGAGACGACGGTGACCCCGGGGCAGGTCGTGGCCACGGTCACCACCCGCCGTGACACCCACGAGGTCACCTCCCCCCACGGCGGCCACGTGATCGAGTGGCTCGCCGAGGCCGGCGACCCGGTCAGCCCGGGCCAGCCTCTGCTCCGCCTGCACCCCACCGAGGACGCCTCATGACGACCCTGTCCCAGCAGACCGACCGGCCCGTGCTGGCCGTGCCCGACGGCCCGCGCCACGCCCGCATCCACGGGATGGGCTCCTACCGCCCCGAGCGGGTCGTCACCAACGAGGAGATCTGCCGGCACATCGACTCCTCCGACGAGTGGATCCGACAACGCTCCGGCATCATCGAGCGCCGCTTCGCGGCCCCGGACGAGACCGTCGTCGACATGGCCGAGCACGCCTCGCGTCGCGCCATGGAGCAGGCCGGAGTGACCGCCGAGCAGATCGACGCCGTCCTGGTGGCCACGGTGAGCTTCCCCTACCAGACCCCCGCCGCCGCACCGCTGGTGGCGATCCGGCTGGGCATCGAGGACCCGGCCGCGTTCGACATCTCCGCGGCCTGCGCGGGCTACTGCTACGGCATCTCCCAGGCCAACGACATGATCCGGGCGGGCAGCGCGAAGTATGTCCTGGTGGTCGGTGTGGAGAAGCTCAGCGACTTCACCAGCCCGAAGGACCGCGGCACCGCCTTCATCTTCGGCGACGGGGCCGGGGCCGCGGTCGTCGGTCCCTCCGACTTCCCCGGCATCGGCCCGACGATCGCCGGCTCCGACGGCCACAACTGGGACAAGATCGTCCAGCGCCAGGCCTGGACCGACCTGCGCCCGGCCATGGACGACCCGCAGCCGGACCAGCCGGTGCCGATCTGGCCGGCCATCGAGATGCAGGGCCAGGCCGTCTTCCGCTGGGCCGTGTTCTCGATGGCGCCGGTCGCCGCGCGCACCATCGAGGCCGCGGGCATCCGCCCCGACCAGCTCGACGCGTTCGTCCCGCACCAGGCCAACATGCGCATCACCGACGCGATGGTCAAGGCGCTCAAGCTGCCCGAGGACGTGGTCGTGGCGCGTGACATCGCCACGACCGGCAACACCTCGGCCGCCTCCGTGCCGCTGGCGATGTCCCGGATGCTGGAGGCCGGGGACATCCCGCACGGCGGGCTGGCCCTGCAGATCGGCTTCGGAGCGGGCCTGGTCTACGCCGCGCAGGTCGTCGTCCTGCCCTGACTCCCGGGGCCCGGCGGGTTTCCCGGGTCAGCCCAACCGCACCACCTACACACATGAAGGAGCACCGCCACATGGCACTCAACGAGCAGGAGATCCTCGAGGGTCTGGCCGAGATCGTCAACGAGGAGACCGGTATCGAGACCGACGCCGTCCAGATGGACAAGTCGTTCACCGAGGACCTCGACATCGACTCGCTGTCCATGATGACGATCGTTGTCAACGCCGAGGACAAGTTCGGGGTCCGCATCCCCGACGACGAGGTGAAGAACCTCACCCACGTCCGCGACGCGGTCAACTACATCAACAACAACCAGGGCTGACCCGCCACGGTCCGGTATGCCGAGCGCCCCCCGGGTGACGCCGCATACCGGACCGTGACCGCCCCGGCCACGGATCCCCCGGTCCCCCAGTCTTTCGAGGAGCAGCAGACATGTCCGCAGGTAGTGAGCGTCGCGTCGTCGTCACCGGCTTGGGTGCCACGACCCCTGTCGGTGGCACCATCACCTCAACGTGGGAGGCGATCCTGGCCGGCACGTCCGGCGCCAAGCCTCTGCCCCAGGAGTGGCTGGACGAGCACGACCTGCCGGTGACGTTCGCCGCCAGCATCGACACCCCCACCTCACAGACCCTGTCCAAGGTGGAGGTCCGCCGCAACGACCCCGCCGGCCAGTACGCCCTTGTGGCCTCCCGCGAGGCCTGGGCCGACGCCGGCATCGGTGAGATGGACCCCGAGCGCCTCGGCGTCGCCATCGGCTCCGGCATCGGTGGTGTGTGGACCCTGCTGGACCAGTGGGACGTCCTGCGCAACAAAGGCCCACGTCGGGTGTTCCCGCTGGCTGTCCCGATGCTGATGCCCAACGGCCCCGCCGCCGCGGTGTCGCTGGACCTCACCGCTCGCGCCGGTGCGCACTGCCCGGTCAGCGCCTGCGCCAGCGGCGCCGAGGGCATGGGTCTGGCGCTGAACATGATCCGCACCGGCCGCGCCGACGTGATGGTCGCCGGCGGCACGGAGGCTGCCATCCACCCGCTGCCGATCGCGGCGTTCGCCGCCATGCAGGCGCTCTCGACGCGCAACGACGACCCCACCGGCGCCTCACGCCCCTACGACAAGGACCGCGACGGCTTCCTCATCGGGGAAGGCGCCGCCGTGTTCGTCCTGGAGGAGGAGGAGCACGCCAAGGCCCGCGGCGCGCGCATCTACGCCGAGCTGAGCGGCGTCGGGATGTCCTCCGACGCCTACCACATCACGGCCGGCGAGCCGGAGGGTGCCGGGGCCGCCCGCGCGATGCTCGAGGCGGTGGCCGACGGTGGGCTGGAGCTGTCCGACATCAGCCACATCAACGCGCACGCGACGTCGACCCCGGTCGGGGACGCCGCCGAGACCCGGGCCATCCACCGAGCGTTCGGCGACCTGGCCACGCAGATCCCGGTGACGGCCACCAAGTCGATGACCGGTCACCTGCTCGGTGCCGCCGGGGCGCTGGAGGCCGTGCTCACGGCGCTCAGCGTCTACCACCGCACGATCCCGGCCACCATCAACCTGCAGGAGCAGGACGAGGCCATCGACCTTGACGTCGTGGCCGGCGAGCACCGCTCCTTCCCGGACGGCGACATCGCCGCCCTCAACAACTCGTTCGGCTTCGGCGGCGCCAACGTCGCCCTGACCTTCCGGAGCGCCCGATGACCGTGCACGCCCCCAGCGCAGCGTCCTCGCAGGCCTCGGCCTCGGCCAAGGCCAAGCTGCCGCGCGACCAGGACCCCCGGCACCCGGTCAAGCGGCTGGCGACGTTCTACGACGACGGCACGGTGGAGCACATCACCCCGGTCGACGACTCCGGCTTCCTGGCGGCCGTCGGCACCGTCAAAGGCACCCGCGTGGTCACCTTCTGCTCCGACGCCACCATCCAGGGTGGCGCGATGGGCGTCGACGGCTGCAGAGTGATCATGACCGCCTACGAGCGGGCGCTGGAGGAGCAGGTGCCGGTGGTGGGCCTCTGGCACTCCGGCGGTGCCCGGCTCGCCGAGGGCGTGGTGTCGCTGCACGCGGTCGGCGAGGTCTTCGCCATCATGACCCGCGCCTCCGGTGTGATCCCCCAGATCTCGGTGGTCCTGGGCGCGGCCGCCGGTGGAGCGGCCTATGGGCCCGCGCTCACCGACATCGTCGTCCTCGGCCCGGACGGCCGGATCTTCGTGACCGGCCCCGACGTGGTGCGCTCGGTCACCGGCGAGTCCGTCGACGCCCTGCGCCTGGGCGGTCCGGAGCCGCACGGTCGCCGCTCCGGCGTGGTGCACGTGGTCACCGAGACCACCGACGACGCCTACGAGCAGGGCCGCCGCCTGTGCTCGCTGCTGGCCGACCAGGGCGAGCTCGACCTCGGTCACGTCAAGGACCGTGACCTCGCCTCGACCTTCCCCGAGTCGGCCAAGCGCGCCTACGACGTGCACCCGCTCATCACCAACCTGCTCGACAAGGGCAGCGAGTCGGTCGAGCTCTTCCCCAAGTGGGCCCCCAACATCGTGACCACACTGGGGCGCTTCGGGGGCCGGACCGTGGGCGTGGTGGCCAACAACCCGATGCGCCTGGGTGGCTGCCTGGACAGCATCTCGGCCGAGAAGGCCGCTCGCTTCGTGCGCATGTGCGACGCGTTCGGCGTGCCCCTGGTCGTGCTTGTCGACGTGCCCGGCTACCTGCCCGGGGTGGGCCAGGAGTGGGACGGGGTCGTGCGCCGCGGCGCCAAGCTGCTGCACGCCTTCGCCGAGGCGGTCGTGCCCCGGGTGACCCTGGTGACCCGCAAGACCTACGGCGGCGCCTACATCGCGATGAACGCCCGGTCGCTGGGCGCCACCCGGGTCTTCGCCTGGCCGACTGCCGAGATCGCCGTGATGGGTCACGTCGCGGCGGTGCGGGTCCTGCACCGCCGCAAGCTCGCCGAGGTCTCCGAGGAGGGCCGCCCCGCCGTCGAGGCCGAGCTCGCCGAGTCGCATGCCAAGCTCACCGGGGGGTTGCAGCGGGCGGTGGAGATCGGGGTCATCGACGAGATCGTGGAGCCCAAGAAGACCCGCAGCGCGCTGGCCCAGGCCATCGGCGAGGCACCGCAGCGCCGGGGCCGCCACGGCAACATCCCGCTCTGAGCTGCCGAGGGCTCGGCGCGACGACGGTCGGCTAGGTTGTCCGGTCATGCACATCGTGCGGATCGCCAACTTCGTCAGCCCCACCTCGGGTGGCATCAAGACCGCCCTGCGCGAGTGGGGGCAGGTCTACCGTGCCCGCGGGCACGAGGTGTCTCTCATCATCCCGGGACCGGGCCCTCGGGTCGAGCACCAGGAGCAAGGCTCGGTCTACCGGCTGCCGGCGCTGCCGGTGGGGAGCACGGGCTACTCGCTGATCCTGCGACGCGCAGCCGTCTCCTCGCTGCTCGGCCGCCTCCGACCTGACACGGTCGAGGTGTCCGACCGGTCCACCCTGCGCTGGACCGGTGGCTGGGCCAGGCGGCACGGCGTGGGCTCGGTCATGATCAGCCACGAGCACCTGGCCGGCATCCTCGACCGTCGCACACCGCTGGCCCACCGGCCCGCACACGCGGTGGCGGACGCGGTCAACCGGCGCAGCGCCCGGTCCTACGACGTCATCGTGTGCCCGAGCGCCTTCGCCGGCGAGGAGTTCAGCCGGATCGGCGCCCCGGCCGAGGTGGTGCCGCTGGGGGTGGACCTTGAGACGTTCGTGCCGGGGCCTCCCCCGCCCACGGACCCCGCCCCCGGCCGCGGGCGCCCCGTGCGGGTCATCCACTGCGGCCGGCTGTCTCCGGAGAAGAACCCCGGGCTCTCGATCGAGACCCTGCGCACCCTCCTGGCCGGCGGTGTGCCGGCCGAGCTCACCGTGCTCGGCACCGGACCGATGCGCGACCGGCTCGTCGACGCGGCAGCGCACCTCCCGGTCGTGTTCCGGCCCTACATCACCGACCGGCACCAGCTCGCGGCCGAGATGGCCGTCGCCGACGTGGCGGTGGCTCCGGGGCCGGTCGAGACCTTCGGCCTGGCTGCGCTCGAGGCGCTCGCCTGCGGGGTGCCCACGGTCTGCCCGGTCGAGGGCGCGCTGGGCGAGGTCGTCGGCGACGGGGGGCTGGTGGCACGCTCCCACCCGGGTGCCTTCGCGGACGGTGTCCTCGAGCTCCTGAGGCGCCCCGGTGCCCGCGGGGCGGCCCGCCGGCAGGCCGAGCGCTTCACCTGGGAGGCGTCAGCAGAGCGGATGCTCTCGATCCACGAGCGGGTGCGGCATAACGGACCTCGGTGAAACCGCGTCGCCACGCCGCCACGTCGGACGCCACGTCGGCCGGGTCGACCCTGGGGTCCAGCCCCTGAGCCAGCCAGTGTGCGACGGCGGCCATGTCGTCGGTGCCCATGCCACGTCGGGTGACCTCGGGAGTGCCCAGCCGGATGCCGTTGAGGTCGCCCTCGACCGGGTCCACGGGCAGGCCGATCCCGCAGGTCAGCAGCCCCGCCCGGCGCAGCCGTCGGGAGGCGGTCTGCCCGCCACCGTGGCGGGCCGCGCGCAGCGCCACCTGGTGGGAGTCGGTCAGGTGCTCACCCACGCCGAAGACATCCAGCCCCTCGTCAGCACAGGCCGCGGCCAGGGCACGCGCGTTGTCGCGCATCGCCTCGGCATAGGCCGCGCCCTGCTCCTGCCAGTCGACCAGGGTGAAGGCCAGCGCCGCGACCCTGCCGGCGTCGAAGTTGGCGGTGAGACCGGGGAAGGCGATGTCGTCCAGGCGAGCGGCCAGGTCGGCGTCGTCGGTGAGCACCAGGCCCCCCGCGGGCCCGCCCAGGCTCTTGTAGGTGCTCATCGTCATCAGGTGGGCACCCTGCTCCAGTGGCGAGGGCCACACCCCACCGGCGACCAGACCGCACACGTGAGCTGCGTCGAACAGCACGAAGGCGCCCACGGTGTCCGCCACCTCGCGGATGCCGGCCACCGGGTGCGGGGTGAGGTTCAGACTGCCGCCGACGGTGACCAGGCGTGGACGTTCGCGCTGCACCAGCGCGTGCAGTGCGTCGAGGTCGACGGTGTATGCCGTGGCGTCGACCGGTGCCGGCACCGTGCGCAGGCCGTAGAGACCGGCCGAGCCGGCGGCATGGTGGGTGACGTGCCCCCCGATGCTGGGCGGTGGAGCCACGATCGTGTCTCCGGGCCGGCACGTGGCCATGAAGGCGTAGAGGTTGGCGAGGGCACCTGAGCCGACCCGCACCTCGGCATAGGCGGCCCCGAAGACCGAGGTCGCAGCGTCAGCCGCCAGCACCTCGATGGCCTCCACCCCCTCCAGGCCGGTCTCGTACTTGGCACCGGGCAGGCCCAGCGACGGCCGCGAGGACAAGCCCGCCGAGAGGACCTCCTCGGCACGTGGGCCCATGATGTTGGACGCCGGGTCGAGGTTGATGCACTCCTCGTCGTGGATGCGTCGGTTGACCTCGACCAGCGCGTCGAGGTGGGCCCGGAGGCGGTCACCGGCCAGGCCTCGCGCCGCGTGGCGGACCTCGGCGGCACGTGTCCGGCTCTCCGGGGGCCACCAGGGGCGCGGTCCCGGGGAGTGCGGCGGGGCGCTCACCCCACCTTGTGCAGCCACTTGACAGGCGCGCCCTCGCCACTGTGCCGGAAGTGCTCGAGCTCGGCGTCCCAGGCCGAGCCGAGCGCCATGTCCACCTCGGCGGCCAGCACGGCCATGGTGCCGCCGGCCTCGGCCAGCATCGAGCGCAGCCGGTCCTCGTTGATGACGACGTCGCCGTTGGCGGACAGGCGCGCATGGTGGATCCCGAGGGCGGGCGTGTGGGTCCAGCGGGCACCGTCGGACCCGCGGCTGGCTTCCTCGACGACCTCGTAACGCAGGCCGTCCCAGCCGCGCATCGCGCTGGCGAGCTGGGCACCGGTCCCCTGCTCACCCGTCCATGAGAACTCGGTGCGCATGGTGCCGGGTTGAGCGGACTGAGGTGTCCAGTCCAGGGCGACCCGGGTGTCCAGGACGCCTTCGAGTGCCCACGCGATGTGCGGGCACAGTGCAGTCGGGGTGGAGTGAATGAACACCACCCCGCGAGTCATGACACGCGGCATGACGACGGACATCCGAGCCTCCTTGGTGCGAGGGACGTCTTCCCCAACGACCTCGCCAGGTGGCGGCACGGATCCTGCTAGGCATGAGCATGCCACAGGAGTCCCACTCGTCACAATCACGGCCGTGGTCGGCGCGGCGACGGGTGGACCTCAGCGGACCACAACGACCGGCGCATGTGATCGGTGCATCACGCTGCGACCCACCGACCCGAGCAACAGGGTGGTCAGGTCTCCGTGACCCCTCGCACCGACGACAACGACGCCGGCCTTGCGGGAGAGCTTGGTCAGCATGGAGTCGGCGCGGCCCTCCTCGACGTGCTCGCGCACGGTCAGGTCGGGGTGCTCCTTGTTGAGCAGACCCCTCGCGTGTGACATGTGCCAGGTGGCACCGTGGCGGGCACGCTCGATCTCTTCGTGCCGCCACTGGTCATCCACCAGGTAGATGCGGCTCCAGTGGTCGGCCCTCGGAGTCTCCCAGGCTGCGGCAAGCATCAGGTCGGCTCGGGTGCGCGAGGCGAGGTCAGCCGCCCAGCGGGTCGCGGCGTCACTGCCGGCCGACCCGTCGACACCGACCACCACCGGGTGCTGGGGTCCTGGCTGCACGTCGGTGCCGGCAGGCACGAGCACGACCGGGCAGACGGCGTGGGCCGAGACCGCCAGGCTCACCGAGCCCAGCATGGCCCCGGCCAGCCGACGGTGGTGACGGTCTCCCAGCACCACCATCGAGGCACCGACCGATGCCGCCTGCAGCGCCGTGCTCGCGCCCTCGTGCGTGGTGCGCGTCGTGATGTCGATGCCCGGGGAGATCACCCGGGCCCGCTCGGCGCCGGTCACGGCGATCGCGTCTGCCGCCACCTCGATCGCGCTGCGGCGCTCCGCAGCAGCCCCCTCGGCAGACTTGCCGTGGGAGACGCCCGAGTCGAAGAGCACGACGAGCGGGCTGCGGTCCCTGGCCGCCTGCATCGCCGCCCAGTCCAACGCGTTCTTCGACTCCGTCGACCCGTCGTAGCCCACCACCACCGGCTTGGCCTGCTCGCTCATGTCGCGTCCTCCTCGTGTGTGCTCCACCGCTCCCTCACACAATGCTCCGGTCTGGCCCTAAGCACCAGTGCCACAAGGCCATATACCGCCCGGGCCGGAGGTCCTAGACTGGTCTGCGACGACACCCTCGCGTGCCGGACTTCCTTCGACCGGTGGCCCGCCCCCCCTCCCCCCCTCTCCCCTTCTCCCCCCCCCCCCCCCCCCTCCCCTGTGCCATCGCGGCCTCACCCCCCTAAAGCACCGATACTCCCACAGCTCCGCACCTCTCCCGCGTGCGCGCACCGCAGAGCTACACCACCGCGCACCTCACTCACCCCCGCCGCCGACGCATACCCGCTGACGCCTGGATATCCCGCCTTCGGTGCGCCCCCACGCCCGTCCGCCCTGCCCGTCACCTCCTCGCCCAGCAGGCGTCGACTCTCCAGGCCATGGCGTGCCGCCTGGGGGCGGCTCGCTTCCTCTACGCTGTTCGTATGCCGCCGTGCCGCCCCGCTCCTCCTTCGCGCCCCCGCCCCTGCTGCTCCGCTCTCCTCCCCCCCCTCCTCCTCGCCCCGCCGCGCTCCGCTCGCGTGCTCGCCGGGCCCGCTGCCCGTGGTGCTGCCGCCGCTGCCCTGCCGCCGCCCCGCCCCGGGCGGCCGACCCCCCCGTCGTCGTGCCGGTCGTGACGCCCGACTACCTGTCGACGACGGGCTGACGGCCGCACCGGTGCATACCGAGACGCTGGCGGCGGCGTGGCGCGCACCGCCGCGTTTCGCCTCCGACCGTCGACCCGCCTGCCGCCGCCCCCGACCTGCTGCCGTGGTCGCGCCGCGTTCGCGTCGTCGCAGCCCACCTCACCTGCCGTTCCTGGCCACAGCTTCGACTCACCTGCCTGGCTCCTTCGCCTCTCGCCGCGACCTGCCTCACCCGCACCCGCCGCGCTGTCCCGCCTTTCTCACCCCTCCCCTGCCCGCGCCTCCAGTCCTCACCTCCCACCCCCCCCCCCTTATCCCTTCCTCCCCCCCCTCCCCCCTCCCCCCCCCCCCCCCCCCCCCCCCTGCTCGCGGGGCTGGTCGCCGAGGTCCTGCCCGTGGAGGAGGAGCTCGCCGAGCGACTCGGAGCCCTGGTCGCCGCTCACTAGACTTGGTCCGTGGAGGCGTGGCGCGGACGGGCCTTGGTCCTGCTGGTGGTCATGGCCGTGGCCGTGGTCGCGGCCCTGGTCCTGGGCGTGCCCTCGCGCGACGAGGTGCAGGCCTGGCTCGACGGGCTTGGCCCGGCTGCGCCAGTGGTCTTCGTCGTCGGCTACGCCGCCGCCACCCTGACCCCACTGCCCAAGAACGTGCTCTCCCTGGCAGCCGGCCTCACGTTCGGCCTCGCCTGGGGGGTAGGGCTCGTGTGGGTGGCGTCCATGGCGGGGGCCTGTGCTGCCTTCGCCTTGTCCCGTTCCCTGGGTCGCGAGGCGGTGGAGGCGATGGTCGGGCACCACGTCGCACCCCTCGACGACGCGCTCGAGCGGCACGGCACCGTGTCGGTCGTGGCCGTGCGCCTGGTGCCGGTCCTGCCGTTCACGCCGGTCAGCTACGCCCTCGGGCTGACCGCACTGCGCTGGCGCCCGTATGTCGTGGGCACCGCCGTCGGCATCGTGCCGGGGACGCTGGCGCACGTGGCACTCGGTGCGTCGCTGATGTCGACGTCGTGGGGCATCACCGCCGCCGCGCTCACGGTGGTGGGGCTGCTGAGCCTCGCCGGGGCGCTGAGCGCGCGGCACTGGCGGGCGACCCATCCCGCCCGTTGACCCCCGAGGTCTGTTTCCGGTGACCTCGCGTGCAGCCGGACGGACACGACGTGTGCAGTCGGACGGGCACGACGAGGGTAGGTCTCGCACGACGCGGCGCAGCGGCAGCATTGTGCCCGTCTGGCTGCGCGCTCAGGCGCCCCGCAGCCGGTCGACGATGGCGTCGATGGTGCGCAGGTCCTCGTCGTCCTCGATGCGCACGCCCGCCCCCACGCTCAGCCTCTCGGTCACGGTGAGGTAGTCCAGCGAGTCCAGCTCGAACCAGTCGCGCAGGTCGGTGTCCCCCGCCAGCCCGTCCAGGCTCGCGTCGGGGACGACCGCGCGGATGGACTGCTCCAGCAGGTCTCGGCTCTCCTCGGGTGTCATAGCTCCTCCGGTCGTTGCAGCAGTCGGGTCAGGTGCTTGAGGAAGCGGGCACCCACCGCTCCGTCGCTGGCGCGGTGGTCGGCAGCCAGCGTCACGGTCACCAGTGGACGCACCCCCAGCATCCCGTCGACCGCCCACGGCCGCTGGGACACCGCACCGAAACCCACCAGCGCCACCTGCGGTGGGTAGATCACCCCAGAGACACTCTCCACTCCCTGGTCGCCGAGGTTGGTGACCGTGATGCTGGGCGGCGCGAGGTCGGACGCACGCAGCCGGCCCTCCCGAGCCCGCCCGGTGAGCTCGCGCAGGGCAGCCATGGTCTCCTCCACGGTGAGCCGATCGGCGTCGCGGAGGGCAGGCACCAGGAGCCCACCCCGGCGCAGCGAGACGATGAGGCCGAGGTCGACCGTCTCGGCCGGCCGGAAGGCACCGTCCACCCAGTGGCCGTTGAGCTCCGGCACCGCCCGAGCGGTGCGGGCCGTGGCCAGGATCAGCAGGGCCGCGGGCACGAGCCGCCGCTCGACCGGCAGCTCGCGGTTGCGCCTCCGCACCCACTCGGTGCCTGCGGACACGTCCACCGTCGTGGTCAGGTAGTAGTGCGGGATGTCACGGTTCGAGACCGACATCAGGGCGGCGATGCTCTGCCGCATCGTGTCGGCCGCGGCACCGGCTGGACCGGAGCGCACCTGGGCTGGTGCCTGCTCCGCGGAGGGGGCGTCCGTGGGTGGCATCGCTCGGCCGGTCGCTGCTGCGCGGTGCACGTCCTCGGCCCGCACCGTGCCACCAGCACCCGTGCCGGGGATGCCGAGCAGGTCCACTCCGGCCTCTCGGGCCAGCCGGCGGGCGTAGGGCGACGCCGCAGGACGTCGCTGCTCGTGCTGGGCCGCCGGCCGCTGGTCATCGGGCTCCGTTGCGCCGCCCCCCTGCTCGTCCTTCGGCGTCGCCGTCATCGCCGAGCGGGCTCGCCGACGCCCGAGCGGTGAGGAGACGGTGTGCCCGAGAGGCTCGGGGGCGACCACGGCGCGAGGCGGGGCCGACGCCGAGGGCGGGGCCGGCGCCGAGGGCGGGGCGATGCCGCCCTCGGCGCCGTCCCCGAGCCGTGCCAGCACCCCGCCCACTGGCACCACGTCGCCTTCGTGGGCGACGAGCTCCAGCACCGTGCCGTCCTCGAAGGACTCGATCTCGACCGCGGCCTTGGGCGTCTCCACCACCGCGACGACGTCGCCGCGGTGCACCGTGTCGCCCTGCGCCACCAGCCACTCGAGGAAGACCCCCTCCTCCATGTCGGCGCCCAGCGACGGCATGCGGAAGTCACCCACCGCCGGTCACCGCCCGCCGGACGGCCGCGACGATGTCGGCCGGCTGCGGCAGTGCGGCCTGCTCCAGCTGCGCCGCATACGGCACCGGCACCTCCGCCCCGCACACCCGCTCGACCGGTGCGTCCAGGTCGAAGAACGCCTGCTCGGCCAGCCGCGCCGAGACCTCAGCGGACAGGCCGCCGGAGCGCCAGCCTTCGTCGACGACCACCGCGCGATGCGTCCGGCTCACCGAGGCGAGCAGGGTCGCGTCGTCCAGTGGCCGGAGCACCCGGAGGTCGATGACCTCGGCCTCGATGCCCTCCTCGGCCAGCTCGTCGGCAGCCGTGAGCGCCTTGCCCAGCCCCCCGCCATAGGCGACGACGGTGACCTGGGTGCCATGGCGCCGCACCACCGCCCGGTCGATGTCGACCTCCTGGGCCGGGTCGGGCAGCGAGCCCTTGAGCGGGTAGAGCGAACCGTGCTCGAAGATCAGCACGGGGTCGGGGTCCTGCAGTGCCGGCCAGAGCATGCCCCGAGCATCCTCGACCGTCGCCGGCGCCAGCACCCGCAGACCGGGGATGTGCGCATACCACCCCTCCAGGCTGTGCGAGTGCTGTGCGGCGAGCTGGCGGCCCCCGCCGGTGGTCATCCGGATCACCAGTGGCACATGCAGCTGCCCACCGGACATGTGGGACAGGGTGGCGGCGTTGTTGAGGATCTGGTCGAGGGCGAGCAGGCTGAAGTTCACCGTCATGATCTCGACGATGGGCCGCATACCCCGCAGCGCTGCACCGATGCCGGCGCCGGTGAAGGCCACCTCGGACAGCGGGGTGTCACGCACGCGCTCCTCGCCGAACTCCTCCAGGAGCCCGAGGCTCACCGCGAACGAACCGCCGTAGCGGCCGACGTCCTCGCCCATCAGGAAGACGTCCGGGTCACGCCGCAGCGCCTCGCGGTGTGCCTCACGCAGCGCCTCGCGGTAGGTCGTGGTCTGGCTCGGCCCCATGTCAGCCACCCTCGCTGACGACGAAACGGAGCAGGTCCTCGACCGGCTCCAGCGGCGCGGCGTCGGCGGCCTCGACCGCTGCCGCGACCTCGGCCTCGATCTCACGCTCCCACGCCTCGACCTCGTCCACCGACAGCGCACCGGCGCTGACCAGCAGGTCGGCCAGGGCGGTGATCGGGTCGGCGTGCTTCCACTCCTCGACCTCGGCCTTGGGTCGGTAGCGGTCCGGGTCATACATGGAGTGGGCCCGGAACCGGTAGGTGCGCAGCTCCAGGAAGCAGGGCCCTCCCCCACCCCGGATCATCGACAGTGCGCGGCGGGTCGCGCCTCGGACTGCGAGCACGTCCATGCCGTCGACCGACCAGGCCACCATGCCGTATGACGCGGCGCGGGCGGTGAGGTCGACCTCGGCGTGCTCACGGGCCAGGGCCGTGCCCATCGCGTAGCGGTTGTTCTCACAGACGAAGAGCACCGGCAGGTTCCACAGCGCAGCGAGGTTGGCACTCTCGTGGAAGGCCCCTTCGGCCATCGCTCCCTCACCGAAGATCGCGACGGTGACGTCGTCGCGGTCGTGCATCGCGTCCGCCAGGGCCATGCCCACCGCCGGCGGGATGCCTCCGGCGACGATGGCGCTGCCGCCGTAGAAACGCCGGGAGGCGTCGAAGAGGTGCATCGAGCCACCTCGGCCCCGGCTGCACCCCGAGAGCCGACCGAACATCTCGGCCATGACCGAGGCCATCGGCACTCCCCGGGCCAGCGCGTGGCCGTGCTCGCGGTAGGTCGAGAAGATGCCGTCGCCCTCGGCGAGCGCCGAGATGACGCCCACCGCCACCGCCTCCTCCCCGATGCACAGGTGCACGAAGCCGCGGATGCGGGTGCTGCTGTAGAGCTCGGCACACATCTCCTCGAAGCGACGGATGCGCATCATCTCGTGCAGCAGGTGCGGGGCCCCGGCAGAGAGCAGGGCCTCGCGGTCGACCGGGGTGGTGCTCATGTCGGCTGCTCCACGGTCGACAGGTCACCCTCGGGCAGTCCGAGCTCGCGGGCCTTGAGCAGGCGGCGCATGACCTTGCCGCTGCGGGTGTGCGGGAGGTGCTCGTCGAACGCGATCTCTCGGGGTGCGACGGACCCGAGCCGTCTGCGGCCGAAGACGACGAGCTCACGACGCAGGCTCTCGCTGGGCTCGTGGCCTGCCTGCAGGGTGACGAAGGCCTTGACGATCTCGCCCGCCAGCGGGTCGGGCTTGCCGATGACCCCGACCTCGGCCACCGCGGGGTGCTCCATGAGCGCGCTCTCGACCTCGAAGGGCCCGATCAGGTGCCCGGCCGACTTGATGAGGTCGTCGGCGCGGCCGACGAACCAGAGGTAGCCGTCCTCGTCTCCTCGGGCCAGGTCTCCGGTGAGGTACCACCCGTCGGCGAAGGCGCGGGCGTAGCGCTCCGGCTCACCGAGGTAGCCACGGAACATCGAGGGCCAGCCCGCACGCAGCGCCAGCTCGCCGAGACCACCGGGGCGCACGACGTGCACCTGACCGTCCACGACCTCGGCGCGCCCGTCGTCGCCCCGCTCCAGGATGCCCACCTCCACCCCCGGCACGGGCCGGCCCATCGAGCCCGGGCGCACCGGCATGCCGGGGAAGTTGCTGACCATGATCGCGCCGGTCTCGGTCTGCCACCAGGTGTCGTGGATGGGCAGGCCGAAGGCCTCGGTGCCCCAGACGACGGCCTCGGGGTTCAGCGGCTCACCGACACTGACGACATGGCGCAAGGCCGGGAAGTCGTGCTCGCGAGCGAGCTCCGAGCCCTTGCGCATGAGCATCCGCAGCGCCGTCGGCGCGGTGTAGAAGACCGACACCCGCTCGTCCTGCAGGATGCGGTACCACCGGCGCGCGTCGAAGTCGGCAGCGTCGGTGACGACCGTTGCACCGCAGGTCAGCGGGCCGATGATGCCGTAGGACGTGCCCGTCACCCAGCCGGGGTCGGCGGTGCACCAGTAGATGTCGCCGGGCGAGAGGTCAAGACAGAAGCGGGCCGTGATGTGGTGGGCCACGACGGCCTCGTGGACGTGCACCGCTCCCTTGGGGCGGCCCGTGGTGCCGCTCGTGAAGTGCAGCAAGGCCGGGTCCTCGGGTCGGGTGGCGGCCGTCGTGAACCCGTGGCTCTCGACCTCTGCGGCGGCGTGGCTCATGAGCCCGTGCCAGGCCCGCGTGCGCTGGTCCCGGTCGTCGTGCTCGGCGTCCACGAGCAGCACCACGGCAAGGTCAGGGAGCCGGTCCCGCACCGGGGCCACCTTGCGGGCATAGGACTGGGTGTCGGTGACGAGCACCCGCACGCCGCCGAGCTCGAGCCGCTGCCGGACCGGTTCGGTGCCGAACGCCGGGAAGAGCGGGCAGTAGACAGCTCCGATCTTCAGGGTGCCCAACGCGGTGAGATAAAGCTCGCGCGAGCGCGGCAGCAGGGTGCAGACCCGGTCGCCATGGCCGACGCCGACTCCCCTCAGCGCGGCCCCGGCGACGTCGGTCAGCCGCGCCAGCTCGGCATACGTGATCTCTTCGGACGGGGAGGAACGGCTCAGCAGCCGCAACGCGACGGTGCCAGCGCCCGCCCCCTGCGCATGACGGTCGACCGCCTCGTGCGCGATGTTCAGGCCTCCCCCGGGCAGGCCGTCGAGCTCTTCACGGGCCTGTGCCCAGCTGAACGTGCGACAGCGCTCCAGGTAGTCGCCGAGCACGGGCGGGCGGGTCGGGCTGTGCAGGATCGGCGGCCGCTGCCCCTGACCGGTCGAGTCGCCCGACTGCTCCCTCTGGCCCATACCACCACCATGCGCTCGCTCTGGCGGCGGGGCCAGGGACCAAAGACCCTGTGCTCACCGCATCAGGAGTCCTGCTCGGCGTCCTGCTTGATCGCCTCGACGTCGGCGGCGAGCCGCTTCTGCTGGACCACCTCCGCCTGCCTCATCGACGCCTCGACCTTGGACGCCATGTCGGAGACGCCGACCACCACGAGTCCGGCCTGCCCGGCGTCCAGGCTCTCGCCGAGCTCCTTGAGGTCCTTGCGGCTCATCCCGGCAGCAGCGTGGCCGGCCACGGCTCCCAGCGCAGCTCCGGCACCCGTCGCGCCGAGGAGCAGGCCACCGCCCAGCGCTGCCGCCGGGAACAGCGCGACGACCAGGCCGGTGGCCAGCCCCATCGTGCCACCGCCGACCGCACCCATCCGGGTGGGTGTCTCGTGCTTCTTGACGATCTTGACCTTGCCGCTCTCGCGGCGCTCCACCACGGCCGCGTCGTAGGCGTCGATCAGCCCGGCCGTGACGTGCAGGTCGTGGACCGCCTGGTAGTCGGCCTTGGCCTCCTCGACGTCCGAGTAGACGCCCACGAAGGCGATGAAGGTGTCAACGGCCATGGTGCTGCTCCCTTGTTCGGCACCCCGACCGGGGCACGGTGGGACCGACCCCTGCGGTCAGTCGCCAGCTCGCCTCCACATCCGACGGACCGTGGCGGCTGGTGCCCAGTGTGCCCAGCCCGGGCCCGCGCAGACCTCACCCCCGAGGGGTGAACACCGAGACGCAGCCCGGCCTGCGTCACCTTCACACAATGTGCACACGTCGCACCCGCCCCGCTCCGGCCCATCGACCTAGGCTCGCAAGCATGACCGAGGGGAGCGGCACCGCCCGCACACTGCTGGTCGTCGAGGACGACCCGACGATCAACCAGGCGCTGACCGACCGGCTCACCGCCGAGGGCTACGCCGTGGCCTGCGCCTTCGACGGTCCGGGTGCGCTCGCCGCCTACACCGAGCACTCCCCTGACCTGGTGGTCCTCGACGTGATGCTGCCCGGGTTCGACGGCCTCGAGGTGTGCCGGCGCATCCAGGCCCAACGCCCGGTGCCCGTCCTGATGCTCACCGCCAGGGTCGACGAGACCGACGTGCTGGTCGGCCTGGGCGTGGGCGCCGACGACTACGTGACCAAGCCCTTCCGCATGCGTGAGGTCGTCGCCCGGGTCCGGGCGCTGCTGCGACGGGTCGACCGTGCCGCCGAGCTGGCCGCGGAGAGCCGGCCGGCGCAGACCGTGGGCGACCTCGTCCTGGACCGGGCCTCCCGACGGGTGCAGGTGGCCGGGTCCGAGGTGCACCTGACACCGCTGGAGTTCGACCTGCTGGCCACGCTCGCCGAGCATCCCGGCACCGTGCACAGCCGCGAGTCGCTGATGGCGGAGGTCTGGGGCTGGGCCGACGCCCGCGGCACACGCACCCTGGACAGCCACGTCAAGTCCCTGCGGGCGAGCATCGGCGCCTCCCGGGTCCGCACGGTGCACGGCGTCGGCTACGCGCTGGAGGCCTGAGGGATGCCGTTCTTCGCGCGCGGCGACCGCCCCCTGGACGGGGTGGCCTCCATCACCGTCAAGATCGGCCTGCTCGTCGCGCTGAGCATCCTGGCGGCCGTGGTGGTGTTGCAGGTGGGCACCCGGGCCGGCGTGCCGGGATGGCTCACCCTGCCGGTGACCCTGGCGGCGGCGCTGGGGGTGACCCAGTGGCTGGCCCGTGGGATGACCTCGCCGTTGCGCGAGATGACCCGTGCCGCGGGCCGGATGGCGACCGGCGACTACTCGGCTCGGGTGACGGAGACGTCTGCCGACGAGGTGGGTCGCCTGGCGCGAGCGTTCAACACGATGGCAGCCGACCTGGGCACCGCGGACCAGCAGCGCCGTCAGGTCGTCGCCACCGTGTCCCACGAGCTGCGGACCCCCTTGGCGGCGCAGCGAGCCCTCTTGGAGAACCTCGTCGACGGTGTGGTGTCCCCAGACGACGCCGCCCTGCAGGCCGCGCTTCGGCAGTCCGAGCGGCTCAGCGCGCTCGTCGCCGACCTGCTCGACCTCAGCAGCATCGACGGTGGCGCCGTGCCGCTGCACCTGGCCCCGGTGGCCGTGGCCGACCTGCTGGACCGGGCGGTCGCCGAGGCCACGGTCGCCGGGCGCAGCGGCGGTGTCGAGCTGGAGGCCTCCGTCGAGCCTGCAGACCTGGTCGTCCGTGCGGATGCCGCACGACTGCAGCAGGTCGTGGCCAACCTCCTCGACAACGCGGTGCGGCACAGCCCGTCCGACACGGTCGTGCGGGTGCAGGCCGCAGCCGAGGACGACGGCCGCTGGTCGCTGGAGGTGACCGACGAGGGCCCGGGCATCCCGGCCGAGCAGGCCCAGCAGGTCTTCACCCGGTTCGGGGTCGGCGACGACAGCAGCGGTGGCACCGGACTCGGCCTGGCCATCGCCAGCTGGGCCTGTCAGCTGCACGGCGGGTCGATCGCAGCTCTCCCCCCGGCCCCCGGCAGGCACGGCGCGCGGATCCGGGCGCTGCTGCCGGTCCACCCCGAGCTGCCGCGACGGGAGTCGCAGAGGGGTTCGGACAACCTCCTCCCCCCATCCGGGCCCGCCACGGCCTCGGCCCCCGAGGACGGCACCGAGCTGGTCAACCCGGACCAGGTCAGGCCCGCGGGCCAGGCGCCCGTGCCCTCGTCGATGGACTCCCTGTTCGGCGACCTGTGGCCCGAGCGTGGCCTGGGCACCGCACCACTCCCGCTCTACGCCTCCCTCACGATCGGTGCCCTGGCCGCGGTCATCCTGCCGTACCGCAACCTGGGCGTCGGCACCCTTCTCGTGCTGCTGGCCTCAGGTGGCCTGGTGCTGGCCCTGTCGGTCCACCGCAGCAGACGGTGGACCGCGCTGGCCGCCTCCTTGTGCCTGGGCCTGGCGTCGCTGTTCGTGCTGCGCGCCGCGGAGTGGGTGGCCGTCCTGGCCCTGCTGGCCGCTGTCGTGCTCGTGACGACCTCGCTCACCGACGCCCGGAGGGTGCTGCCGATCGTGACCGGCGGCGCGGCGTGGGTGCTCAGCGGTCTGCGGGGGCTGCCCCTGCTGGGCCGCACCCTGTCCGCCACCCGGCGGCAGCGCAGGGTGTGGCCGGTGCTGCGCACGGCGGCGATCTCGCTCGTGGCGCTCGTCGTCTTCGGCGGCCTGTTCGCCTCGGGCGATGCGGTCTTCGGCTCCTGGGTCTCGCGCATCCTGCCGGACCTGCAGCTGGGCGACAGCTTCGTGCTGCGCACCTTCGTCTGGTTCGTGGTCGGCGGGGTCGTGCTCGCGGCCTGTTACCTCGCCCTGAACCCGCCTCGGGTCGAGAAGGTCGCGCTGCCGCCCGGACGCCCGGTGGCGCGTGCCTGGGAGTGGCTGGTGCCGGTGGGCGTCGTCCTGGTGGTGTTCCTGACCTTCCTGGTGGCGCAGGCCTCGGCCATGTGGGGCGGGCACGACTTCGTGCAGCGCACCACGGGGATGAGCTATGCCGACTACGTGCACCAGGGCTTCGCGCAGCTGACTACGGCCACGGCCCTGACCCTGGCGACGATCGCCCTCGCCGTGCGCAAGGCACCGAAGTCCACGGACCGGGACCGCAGGTTGCTGCGCGGCGTGCTCGGCGCGCTGTGCGTGCTCACCCTCGTCGTGGTGGCGTCCGCCCTGTTCCGGATGGCGGTCTACCAGGAGGCCTACGGCTTCACCGTGCTGCGGGTGCTGGTGGACGCGTTCGAGGTCTGGCTCGGCGTCCTGGTCGTCCTCGTCATGATCGCCGGGGTGCGCCTGTCCGGCTGGTGGCTGCCCCGGGCGGGGCTCGCCACCGGGGCAGCGCTGCTGCTGGCGATCGGGTGGGTCAACCCGGAGGCCTGGGTCGCCGAGCAGAACATCGAGCGGTTCCGCTCGACCGGTCAGCTCGACCTGGACTACCTGTCCACGCTGGGTGCCGATGCCACCCCGGTGATCCAGGGGGGCCTGCCCCCGGACCTGGCGCGATGTGTGGTCTCAGGTCAGACCCGTCCGCAGGCCACCGACGACTGGCTCGGCTGGAACCTCGGCCGTGCCCGGGCGGCCGAGGTCCCCGGCTGGGGCGACCGGTCAGGGCCCGATGCCGACTGTCCGGCCCAGGTCGGGGAGTGAGCCCCGGACTTCCCCTGAGGATGCTGCTCCCTATGCCCGTCGGCCTGGATGACCCGGCCCCCACTCAGCACGGAGGTCGTCCTGAGCGCCGGCGACGAGCCGTTCATGCCGGGCCCCACATCGGTCTCGCCTGTCGTCCCGTGGCAGAGCGGGCGCGGGGCGCCTCGCGCGGCCCGACCCGAGCAGCCTCGGGGCCGGAAGACCTACGCTAGGTCAATGGTGGCGGACCGACGCCGGCGGGCGAGGGCAGCACGCCGCCGCAAGCGACGGATGGACTCTGTGACGCACGACCTCAGCCCGCAGCAGTGGGCGGCACTCGTCGACGGCGTGGGGAGGGTGCGCCTACTGCGGCGCGACAGGGACGCCCCTCCAGCGTGACTGCGTGCTCCCGCTGTCCAGGGGCGGGCGCTACACGCTCGACAACATCGCCCCCGCCTGTGCCTCGTGCAACGCCAGCAAGTGCCACCAGGAGGTCACCGGATGGCTGCGCCGCAAGCGCCTGGACGAACGTGCCTTCCTGGTGCGCCACCTCGCGATCAGGGCAGCGCTGCGACAACCCGACCCGCGGCCGGGTCACCCGGCAGAGGGCTCGGCCACCTCAGCCGGGTCGATGTCACCCGCCAGGTAGGCACGGACCGCCTCGGCCAGCAGCGGGTCGACCCGGGTGTCGCCTGCTGCCACCCGGGCAATGATCGCTGCCCGCATCCGGGGCTCCCAGAACTTGCGCAGGTGGGTGGCGATCTCTCGTGCCGCCCGCTCCGGTGGGTAGTGGCCGAACGCCCGGGCCACGTCGTCCCCGAGCCGGATCTCCGGTGGCTCGTGCATCCGCGCCTCGGAGTCGACCTCGGGGCCGCTCGGCGGGTTCATCGGCGTGCCGCGACCGGGTCGGCGACGTCGTGCCCGACCGGGACGGTGACCACGGGCGCGACCGGGTCGACCGTGTCGGTGCCCGCCCGCGCCGCCTCCTCCTGCCGCCCGGCGTTGGCCACCGCGACCTGCACCGCGGTCACCTTGTACTCCGGACAGTTGGTCGCCCAGTCGGAGTTCTCCGTAGTGATGACGTTGGTGCCGCTCACCGGGTGGTGGAACGTCGTGTAGACCACCCCGGGCTGCATACGCTCGCTGACCAGCGCGGTCAGCGTGGTCCGACCCACCCTGCTGGACAGCTCCACCCGGTCGCCGGTGGAGATGCCACGCATCTGTGCGTCGGAGGGGTGGAGCTCCAGCACGTCCTGGGGGTGCCAGGTGGTGTTGGCCGTGCGCCGGGTCTGCGCCCCCACGTTGTACTGCGTGAGGATCCGCCCGGTGGTCAGGATCAGGGGGTAGCGCCGGTTGGTCGTCTCCGTCGTCGGCACATAGACGGTCGGCACCAGCCGTCCCTTGCCGCGGACGAACCCGTCGACATGCATCGTCGGGGTGCCGTGGGGCGCCTTGTCGTTGACCGGCCACTGCATGCTGCCCTCGGTGTCCAGTAGGGCGAACGACACCCCTGCGAACGTGGGGGTCGTCGCCGCGATCTCGTCCATGATCTGGGCCGCACTCTCGTAGTGCATCGGGTAGCCCATCGCCGTCGCGATGTCGCACACGATCTCCCACTCGTCCTTGCCCACCAGGCTCGGCATCACCGGACGCACCCTGTTGAGTCTCCGCTCGGCGTTGGTGAACGTGCCGTCCTTCTCCAGGAAGGAGCTGCCGGGCAGGAAGACGTGCGCATACTTGGCTGTCTCGTTGAGGAAGAGGTCCTGCACCACCACGAGGTCCATCGAGGTGAGCGCCTGCCGCACGTGGTGCAGGTTGGGGTCGGACTGGGCGATGTCCTCACCGTGCACGAAGACGCCTTTGAACGTGCCACCGATCGCCGCGTCGAACATGTTGGGGATCCGCAGGCCCGGCTCGGGACTGATGCTCACGTGCCACAGCGACTCGTAGATGTCCCGCACGTCGTCGAGCCCTACGTGCCGGTAGCCGGGCAGCTCGTGCGGGAACGAGCCCATGTCGCACGAGCCCTGGACGTTGTTCTGCCCTCGCAGCGGGTTGACGCCCACTCCGGGCCGGCCGATGTTGCCCGTGACCATCGCCAGGTTGGCCAGGCCCATGACCATGGTCGAGCCCTGGCTGTGCTCGGTCACGCCCAGGCCGTAGTAGATCGAGCCGTTGGGTGCCGCGGCGAAGAGCCGGGCCGCCGCGCGCAGCTGCTCGGGGGGTATGCCGGTCGCCTCGGCCGTCGCCTCGGGCGAGTTCTCCTCGCGGACGATGAAGTGCAGGTAGTCGGCCACGTCCTCGCACCGCTGCGCGAGGAACGGCTCGTCGTGCAGCCCTTCACTGACGATGGTGTGCGCCATCGCGTTGATGAAGGCCACGTTGCTGCCCGGCAGCAGCGGCAGGTGGTGCGCGGCCTCCACGTGCGGGGAGCGCACCAGGTCGATGCGTCGTGGGTCGGCGATGATGATCTGCGCGCCCTGTCGCAGCCGCCTCTTCATCCGGGAGCCGAAGACCGGGTGGGCGTCGGTCGGGTTGGCACCGATGAGCAGCATCACGTCGGTCTGGTCGACCGAGGCGAAGTCCTGGGTGCCGGCGGAGGTGCCGAAGGTCTGGCTCAGGCCATAGCCGGTGGGGCTGTGGCAGACCCGTGCGCAGGTGTCGATGTTGTTGTTGCCGAACGCGGCCCGGACCATCTTCTGGACGACGTAGACCTCCTCGTTGGTGCACCGGGAGGACGAGATGCCGCCGATCGAGCCGACCCCGTGCTCGGTCTGGATCGTCCGGAACCCCTCAGCGACCTGGGCGATCGCCTCCTCCCAGGAGACCACCTGCCACTCCTGGTCGATGGAGTCGCGCACCATCGGGTGCATCTGGCGGTCGGGATGGTTGGCGTAGCCGTAGGCGAACCGGCCCTTGACGCACGAGTGCCCCTCGTTGGCGCCGCCGGCCTTGCTCGGCGTCATCCGCACGACGCGGGTGTCGGGACCGGAGCCCTGCACCTCAGCGCGGAACGAGCAGCCCACCCCGCAGTAGGCGCAGGTGGTCTCGACCGCCCGCGTCGGCATCCCGAGCTGGACCACCGACTTCTCCACCAGGGCCTCGGTCGGGCAGGCCTGCACGCACGCGCCGCAGGAGACGCACTCCGAGCCGAGGAAGTCGGTGGGGCCGGGGGCGATCCTGCGAGTCGAAGCCCCGGCCTTGGACGGTCAGCGCGAACGTGCCCTGGATGTCGGCACAGGCCCGCACGCAGCGGGAGCACACGATGCAGGCCTGGGGGTCGTAGTCGAAGTAGGGGTTGGACCCGTCATGCGCGGTCCCCCCGTCGAGATGCGTGGACATCGGCGCGTCGCCGAGCCCGTAGCGCACCTGCGCGACACCAGTCCGGCGCGCGAGGTCCTGCATCTCGCAGCTGCCCCGGGCACAGCCCGCACAGTCCGTCGGGTGGTCGGACAGGTAGAGCTCCATCACCCCGTGGCGGACCTGCCGCACCTGCTCGGTGTCGGTCCGCACCACCATGCCGTCGGCGCAGGGCGTGGTGCAGGAAGCCGGCACCCCCTTGGCACCGTCGACCTCCACGACGCACAGACGGCACGAGCCGAACGCCGCGAGCCGGTCGGTGGCGCACAGCTTGGGGATGTCGATGCCGGCCTCCCGGGCGGCGCGCATGACGGAGGTGCCCGGCGGCACCCGCACCTGGGTGCCGTCGATGGTGACGTTCGCCGTGGCCTCACCGTGCACGGCAGGAGTGCCGTAGTCGGGCTCGGGTGTGACCGCGGGGACCAGGCCCTCGGCCCGGTGGTCTGCCGTGGTGGTCATGGAGCGCTCCCTCCGGAGGCCGGTATGCCGTGGGGTGTCGGGGTGTCGAAGTCCTCCGGCCAGTGCTGGACCGCGCTCCGGACGGGCATCGGGGTCAGCCCTCCCATGGCGCACAGCGAGCCCTTGGTCATGGTGGTGCACAGGTCGTCGAGCAGCAGCAGATTGTCCTCCCGGCGCACTCCCGCGATGATGCGGTCGATCGTCTCGACCCCGCGCACGGCACCCACCCGGCACGGCGTGCACTTGCCGCACGACTCGGCGGCACAGAACTCCATGGCGAAGCGGGCCTGATAGGCCATGTCGACCGTGTCGTCGAAGACGACGACGCCGCCGTGCCCGAGCATCCCGCCGGCCTCGACCAGAGACTCGTAGTCCATGGGCACGGCAAAGCTGTCCACCGGTAGGTAGGCACCCAGTGGTCCCCCGACCTGGACCGCCCGGACAGGGCGCCCGGACAGGGTGCCGCCGCCGTAGCCGGTCACCAGGTCACCGAGGCTGATGCCGAAGTCGGTCTCGACGATGCCGCCCCTGGCGATGTTGCCGGCGAGCTGGAAGACCTGGGTGCCGCGCGAACGTCCGGTGCCCAGCGCGGCATACGCTGCTCCGCCGTCGGCGAGAATCATCGGCACGGCCGCGAAGGTCAGGGTGTTGTTGATGACCGTGGGCTGACCGAAGAGCCCGTGGACCGCCGGGATGGGCGGCTTGGCCCGCACCTCCCCGCGCCTGCCCTCCAGGCTCTCCAGCATGGAGGTCTCCTCGCCGCAGATGTAGGCCCCGGCCCCGACCCGCACCTCGAGGTCGAAGCTCAGGTCGGTGCCGATGATCCGCCGGCCGAGGTAACCGTGTGCGTAGGCGGTCTCGATCGCCCGGCGCAGGGTGGTGATGACGGCGGGATACTCGGAGCGGCAGTAGATGTAGCCCTCCGAGGCACCCGTGGCGTGCGCCGCGATGACCATCCCCTCGATGAGGGTGTAGGGGTCCCCCTCGCACAGCATCCGGTCAGCGAACGTGCCGCTGTCCCCCTCGTCGAGGTTGCAGACGACGAAGGTGGGGTCGCCCGCGGTCTCCAGCACGGTGCGCCACTTGACGCCGGCCGGGAAGCCGGCCCCGCCCCGTCCGCGTAGCCCCGATGTCGTGACCTCCTCGACGACCTCAGCCGGGTCGAGTGACAGGGCCCGGCGCAGGCCCACCCAACCCCCGTGCACCCCGTAGGCCGAGATGTCGGTCGGCTCGATGATCCCGACCCGGGCGAAGGAGACCCGGCGCTGGTTGCGCAGCCACTCGTGGTCGTCGACCACGCCCAGGCAGTCGGGGGTGTCGGCGCCGTCCAGCAGCCCCGCCTCCAGCAGGCCGGGCACCCTGGCGGCACTCACGTTGGCGTAGCCCACGCGGCCGCGGTCGGTGACCACCTCCACGAGCGGCTCGGCCCAGAGCATGCCCCGTGAGCCGTTGCGCAGCACGGTCACGCCGTCGACGGCTCGCAAGGTGGCGGCGACCTCGTCGGCGCCCACCGCGACGGCCGAGGAGTCACCGGGGACGTAGACCGTGGTCACGACACCCACTCCTGGGACAGTGCGGTGATGCGCTCTGCGCTGAGCCGGCCGTGCAGCCGCCCGTCGACCGTGCCGGACGGGCCGAGCGGGCAGTTGCCGAGACAGAACACGTGGTCCACCTCGACGTCGTCGCGCCCGGCGAAGCGCCGTCGGGTGTCCTCGTAGAGCGGCTGGCTGCCCAGTGCCTGGCACGACTCGGCGCGGCACAGGTGCACCGTGTGCGCCGGCGCCGGGCTGGTGCGGAAGTCCTTGTAGAACGAGACCACCCCGTGCACCTCGGCGACGGACAGGTTCAGCACCTCGGCGACCACGGGGACGTCCCCGGCGTCGATGTGGCCGAGCTCGTCCATCACCCCGTGCAGGACCAGCAGGAGCGGCCCCCGCGCGGAGGCGTGCTGCTCCGCGATCCTGCGCACCGTCGCGGCTCGCGTGGCCACGCCGGCATCAGTCCCTGCGGACATGAGCCTCCCGTCGTTGGGCGTGTCACCAGTCTACGGCCGACACCGACACGTGGCTGACCTGGAGTGTGCCCGTTACGGTGCTGACCGAGCAGCAGAAGGGAGGTCGGCCGTGCGTGACCCACGGGAGGGCATGACACCCGACGGCCTCATCGTGACCGGGGTCGACCGGGCCCGCGTCCCCGCGGCCTTCGAGCCGGTGCTGGCCGACGCCGTGCGGCGGACGGGCACCGACGAGTCGCTGTACGTCTACGGGTCGGTGGCGACCGGGATGGCGCGGGTCGCCACCTCCGACGTCGACCTGCTGGTCATCGGCATGACCGCAGCTCGTGCGCAAGCCCTGTCGACCGCGCTCACCGCGCTGCACGCCGCGCGATGTCGCGAGGTGGCGGTCGGCCTGGCGCAGCCCGCAGACTTCCTCGGCGACGACGATGAGTCCTACGGCAACCGCGTCTTCCTGCGGCACTACTGCGCTTGGGTGTCCGGGCCCGACCGGCGCTGTGGACTGCTGCCGTTCCGTGCCGATGCCCGCGCCGCGCGCGGCTTCAACGGTGACATCGCCCGGAGTCTGCACCGCTGGCAGTCGATCGCGCCGTGGACCGACCCTGCGCAGCTCGGGCGGCGGGTCGCCCGCAAGACGCTCTTCGCCGTCAGCGGGCTGGTCAGCGTGCACGACGCCACCTGGACGACGGACCGGCTGAGCGCCGTGCGACGGTGGGCGCAGGTGCACCCGGACCTCGCCCCTGGGCTCGGAGACCTGGCAGCCTGGAGCGAAGGCCGAGAGCTCCCCGACCAGCCGCGTCTGCTGGCAGCGCTGGACGGGGTGGTGTCGACCGTCGTGACACAGTTCGACCGTTCCGTCGGCCTCTGGGGCAGCACCCCGACCTGACCCCTGGCCGAGGGCTGGACCCCTGGCTCGGCGGTCGGGCCCGCGGCGTCGACGTGCTAGGAGGCGTCGGCGCGTGCGCGCCACGCCAGCAGCGCCAGCAGTGCTGCGGTGGGCGTCCAGATGGCCCGCTCGGGCAGCGATGGTGAGACCCCGTTGACGACCGCGGCGACTGACATGAGGCCGGTGACGCCCGTGAGCAGCCGCCGACGCCCCGGCACCGGCAGGCGGGGGCTCACGACGGCCCAGGCCAACCCCGCGTAGAGCACGGTGACCCCGGCGCTCACGGCTCGGAGGTGACCCGGAAGCACCCCCGGGTGGCCGCCGCCATAGCTGGCTCGACCCCACGGCAGGCCCGCGGCCAGTGCCAGCTGGAAGGAGGCGATCCCTGCCAGCCCTGCGGCGGTGGCTCGCTGAGCCGCCGAGGAGGTCCGGGGCTCTGCAGGCATGCTCGAAGCCTAGGCCGAGGCTTCCACCTGAGTCCCGGAGACCCCGTAGGCGGGGTGGTGGCTGCCCACCTTGCGCGCCGCGGCCAGGTGTCCGCCCAGGTAGGCGCCGACCCCGGAGACCGCGGCACCGGCCAGGGCGAGCCCCGCCCCGGCGCCGTGTCGGTCGTTCCTGCGCGCGACCCACGACGCCGCGTAGGCGCCGATCGCCACGACGTTGGCCGCAGCGTGGACCAGGCCCACCCGCTTGTCCCGCGACCCCGCAGCGGACCACTCCGCCCACCCGGTCCACGCCGTCGGGCCCACTGCGAGAAGGCCGGTGCCGACGAGCCGCTGCGCCGCCGCCGCCGAGTCACGCCCTCCGACGAGGTCCAGCACGGTGGCGGAGGTCCACGTGCCCATGACGACATCGGTCAGGATCGGGTGGAGCGCATGACCCAGCCAGTCGCCGCGCAGCACCGACGCGCGCGTCCCGCTGCCGAAGGCAGACTGGATCTTCGGCTCGATGGCCTGCACCGGACCGTCGAGCGCTGCGGCCTCTTCCAGTTTCAGGGTCCACCGCACGACTGCGGGTGGCCGTTCGATCGAGCTCATGTGCTTCTCCTCGCGGGGGTGGCCGTCGTCATCACTGACGCCGTCGTGCAGCGAACCCCTCCATCGTCGACAGGTGAGCCCGTGGCGGCAACTCGACACCTCGCGACACAGGCCGTGCTGCCCGCCGAGGTGCTTCCGCGGACCGGTCGTTGGTCCGACGCCAGGGCTGCGCTCGTGCCGTGCAGATGCTGACCCACCGGCACATCAGGTGAACCCCGCGCGCGTGGAACAGCTCACCGTGCCGGTCGCGGACGGGGGCGAGATCGTGGTCTGGGTGCAGGGACACGGGCCACCCCTGGTGATGGTCCACGGCTCCATCGCGGACCACACCACCTTCGAGCCGTTCATCGCCGAGCTGGCCACGGACGTGACCACCTATGCCATGGACCGACGGGGGTTCGGGGCCAGCGCCGACGCCCCCGACTACGACCTGGAACGTGAGTTCCGTGACGTCGCGACGGTGGTCGATGCGGTGGCCGCACGCACCGGCGGCCCGGTCGGCCTGTGGGGACACTCCTACGGTGCCAACTGCGCCATGGGGGGCGCGTCGCTGACGGACAACGTGCATCGCCTGGTCCTCTACGAGCCCAGCCTGGGTCTGCGCTACCCGCCGACCTCGATCGCACGGGTTGAGCGCGCCCTGGAGCGCGGAGACCGTGAAGGCGCCGTCGTCGCGGTGCTGGTGGACGCCCTCGAGCTGAGCCCGGGAGAGGTGGAGCTCCTCCGATCCAACCCGCTATGGTCGACCCGCGTGGCGGTGGCCCAGACGATCCCCCGCGAGTGCCGGGCGGAGGAGTCCTTCCGCTACCAGCCCGGCTGCTTCGACGGGGTGCACGCCCCGACCCTGTTGCTGTCCGGCTCGGAGAGCACCGCAGCCGTCGTGGAGTGCACCCGGCGCGCCGCTGCGGCGTTACCGGGCGCGCACGTCCGCGTCCTGCGGGGTCACGCACATGTCGCACACCAGAGCGACCCGGCGATGGTGAGCCGGCTCGTGCGCGCGTTCATGCAGACCTGACGGGCTCGGGCCGCTCCCCCGCCTGCTGGACAGGATCCTGGTCGCGGAGGACAGCGACACTGGCTTCGGGCCGCAGGTCGAGCCGGCGCAGGAGCTGGGCGTTGAGCGCCACCACCACGGTCGAGACCGACATGAGCAGCGCACCGATCGCCATCGGCATCACGAACCCGATGGGGGCCAGCACCCCTGCGGCCAGTGGGACGGCAGCGAGGTTGTAGCCCGCCGCCCACCATAGGTTCTGCTTCATCTTGCGGTAGCCGGCCCGGGAGAGCTGGATGATGGACAGCACGGAGCGCGGGTCGTCGCTGGCCAGGATGACGCCGGCGGACGCGATCGCGACATCGGTCCCGGCGCCGATGGCGACCCCGACGTCTGCCTGGGCCAGCGCCGGTGCGTCGTTCACTCCGTCACCGACCATCGCCACGGTGCGCCCTTGCGCCTGCAGCTCCTTGACCTTGTCGGCCTTGTGCTCGGGGCGGACGCCGGCGAACACCTGGTCGATGCCCAAGTCCCCGGCCACCGCCCGGGCGACCGGCTCGGCGTCGCCGGTGATCATCACGACGTGGATGCCGAGGTGGTGCAGGGTGTCGACGGCCTCCCGCGACTCCTCGCGCACCGCGTCAGCCACCGCCAGCGCGCCGACCACCTGGCCGTCGCGTGTCACGTGCAGCACGGTCGAGCCCTGCTCGGCCCAGCGGGCGGTGCCATCCAGGGGTGCCAGACCTTCGTCGGTCAGCAGGTGTGGGCCACCCACGCGCACGCTGCGGCCCTCGACGGTGCCGGTCACCCCGACAGCCGGAGCGGAGGAGAAGTCGCTGGCCGTGGGGACCGTGATCTCCCGGTCGCGAGCAGCCCGCGTGATCGCCCTGGCGAGAGGGTGCTCGCTGTCGGCCTCGACGGCGGCGGCCAGGCCGAGCACGTCGTCCTCCGAGAGGTCACCGACGGCGCTCACGTGCCTGACCGCCGGCGCACCCTTGGTCAGGGTGCCGGTCTTGTCGAAGAGGACCGTGTCCACCGTCCGCATCTGCTCCAGCGCCATCCGGTCCTTGACCAGCACGCCGCCCTTGGCGGCGCGCTCGGTGGTGATGGAGACCACGAGCGGGATCGCCAGGCCGAGTGCGTGGGGGCAGGCGATCACCAGCACGGTGATCACCCTGACCAACGCCTCGCCCGGGGTGGTGAGCCACAGCCAGGCGACTGCTGACAGCACGGCCGCGGCCAGGGCGAACCAGAACAGCCAGCCGGCCGCTCGGTCGGCCAGGCGCTGGGCTCGGGTGGACGAGCTCTGCGCCTCGGAGACCATGCGCTGGATGCCTGCCAGAGCCGTGTCGTCGCCGACCGCGCTCACCCGCACCCGCAGAGCGGAGTCGGTCGCCACCGTCCCGGCGACCACGTGGTCACCGACCCCGCGGCGCACGGTCATCGACTCCCCCGTGATCATCGACTCGTCCACGGCTGCCTGACCGTCCACCACCTCCCCGTCGGCCGGGACCCGCGCGCCAGGTCGCACGACGACGAGGTCACCCACCACCAGGTCGCCGGGGGCGACGGTCACGGTGCGCTCCCCCTCGACGCGCTCCGTCTCGTCGGGCAGGAGCGCTGCCAGGGACTCCAGCGCCGACGACGTCTGCGCCAGGGAGCGCATCTCGATCCAGTGACCGAGCAGCATGATCACGATCAGCAGGGCCAGCTCCCACCAGAAGTCCAGGTCGTGCGGGAGCAGTCCCAGGCTGGAGGCCAGTGAGGCGACGAAGGCGACGGTGATCGCCATGCCGACCAGGAGCATCATCCCCGGTCGTCGGTCCCGGACCTCCGCGATCGCACCGGTGTAGAAGGGTCGGCCACCCCACACGTACATCACGGTGCCCAGGACGGGGGCCACCCACTGGATGCCGGGCAGGTCCGGTAGGTCGTACCCCACCAGGTCGGCGAACATCATGCTGGTCGCGACGGTAGGGACGGCCAGCGCCAGCATGATCCAGAACAGGCGCCGGAACATGGCGACGTGGTCGTCGTGACCTCCGTGGCCCCCGTGCCCGCCATGGGTGCTGGCGTTGCCGTCCTTGCCGGGCGACCCGTGGCCGTGGTGGGGGCTCTGCTGGTCCTGCGTTGCAGCTGCGGAGTGTCCTGCGTGAGCGGTCATCTCGCTGTCATCCCCTTCGGATGTCGTCCCGTTCCTTTATACCCCCATGGGGTATGCCTGACAACCCCGTGACCCCCTCTCCCATTCCCGGAGCCTGCTCACGGACGATCCCTCGCGAGAGCCGGCGCGGGGTCACGGGGAGGCCAGCGGAGTGCGCTCGGAAACGTCTGCGGCCGGACTCAGCTGTCGAGGGACTCGAGCATGTCCTGCATCTGGTCGATCTCGGACTGCTGCGCCGAGATGATCCGGGCGGCCAGGTCCAGAGCGTCCGGGTGCTGACCGTCGTCGAGGTGGGCCTGAGCCATCTCGATGGCGCCTTCGTGGTGCTCGATCATCATCTGCAGCCACATCGAGTCGAAGCCGGAACCGTTCATGCCCATCAACGAGTCCACGTCGTCCTGGCTCATCATCCATTCCATGTCCATGCCACCCATGCCCATGTGACCGTCGGCGTCCGGGACCTCCTCACCCCAGGCGTTCAGCCAGCCGGTCATCTCGTCGATCTCCGGCTGTTGGGCCGCCTTGATCTGCTCGGCGAGCTCGGTCAGCGTCGAGCCTTCGACGGCGAGGACCATGTCGGCCATCGTGATGGCCTGGGCGTGGTGCGGGATCATGTCCTGCGCGAACTCGACGTCAGCACTGTTGTGCTGGGCTACGTCGGCCGCGTCCTGGGTGGTGGACTCGCCGTCGGCGGGTGCTGTCGAGTCCTCGTCGACGCTGCATCCGCCGAAGAGCAGGGCACTGGACAGCAGGAGGGTGGGGAGAACGAACTGACGATGGGTGCGGTTCATGGTGTGCGGCTTTCTGGGCGTGCGGAAGGGGGGACGAGTCGGGCGGAGACCACCGCCGGAGAACGTCCCTCAGCTGCGCATCACACAGAGCACATGGATGGAGGGTCTCGGGGGCGGCAAGGACGCGGCCAGCACGCCAAGCACGCACCGTCTCACGATGTGGGCGGGCGTGGTCCGCCACGACCGCGTCGCGAGCAGGGCAGCCGCGGCAAGGACGAACACCGTCCCGAGGATGGCCAGGCAGATTCCGATCCACCCATGGTGGGCGTCACGTCCAGGTTCCCCCTGCCCGTGCTCAGGCGCGGGTGTTGACGCGGCATCCCAGGCAGTGCCGCCGCCGTGACCGGCTGAGACACCGTGCACGCTCGGCGACGCAGCGACCGCCCCGGCCGCCAGCGACGCCGGGGCGGAACGCCCCAGGTCCAGGCTGTGCAGAGCGAGCACGCCGAACACCAGCGCGAACATCGCCGCAACACGGAGACCGGACGCGAGAAGACGTGCGGACACTTTGCCGTCTCCCTCATCTCGTCGGGCCGCCTGACAGGCTCTCTACCCCCCAGGGTACCCACCGGACGCGGTGGGCCAGGTGGGGCTTGAACCCACGACCGACGGATTATGAGTCCGCTGCTCTGACCGGCTGAGCTACTGGCCCTACGCCCGGGGAGGCTACCAGCGCGGCCCGGGTGAGGTAGGGGCCGCGCGCGAGCGCGACGATCTGAGGTAGGGCGAGGCAGAGAATAGGGACTTCGCCCGATGGGGTGGGCTACCTCAGCAGCGCAGATTGGTCACATGAGATCCGAGGGACGGATCCAGGCACACCAAGGAGCACACCGTGTGGACCACGACCAACCCGCTGCACCCGGCTGAGATCGCCTACCACCGCGACCGCCTGGCCACGTCCTGGTCCAGCCGGCCGATCTGGCGGCGGATGCGCCGGACCCGCCCGGACGCCACCCAGCACCCAGCCGGCTGCACCACCCGCCTCGCCGTCGCCGGATGAGGGCTGCCACCGTCACCGACACCCCCCGGGACACCGTCCTGCGCCGGCTCATGCCGACGGGGATGATGGGTGATGTGCCGACCACGGAGCAGCCGCCGACCCCCCTGGTAGGCCGGTCGCGCGAGCTGGAGCAGCTGAGGGTCCTCGCCGGAGTCGGCGAGGACCCTCGACCTGCTGCCGTCGTCCTGGGCGGCGACGCGGGAGTGGGCAAGACGCGGCTGCTGAGCGAGCTGCGCACCAGCGCCCTCTCGTCCGGCTGGCAGGTGCTGGTGGGCCATTGCCTCGACTTCGGTGACAGCGCCCTGCCCTACCTGCCCTTCAGCGAGATCCTCGGTCGGCTCGCCGCCGTCCAGCCCGACCTGATGACCGAGCTCGTCCAGGCGCACCCCGCGATCTCCCGCCTGCAGCCCGGACGTCGCCTGCTCGCCCAGCAGGGATCGAGCCCCACCCCCTCGGGCAGGTCCGAGGGTGACGAGAGTATGGCGCGCGGTGAGCTCCTCGACGGGGTGCACCACGCGCTGAGCCGACTCGCGTCGAGCGCCCCGGTCCTGGTCATCGTCGAGGACGTGCACTGGGCCGACCGCTCCAGCCGCGACCTGCTGTCCTTCCTCTTCGCCCGAGGCTTCGAGGCACCGGTGAGCATCGTCGTGTCCTACCGCAGCGACGACCTGCACCGGCGGCACCCGCTGCGCAGCACGCTCGCCGAGTGGGGCCGCATGCCGCGGGTGGCTCGGATGAACCTCGAGGCGCTCAGCGACGCCGACCTGCGGTCCCTGATCCAGACGGTGCACCCCGCTCGCATCCCCGAGCGCGAGCTGGTCGAGATCGTCGCCCGCGCCGACGGCAACGCCTTCTTCGCCGAGGAGCTGCTCGGTGCTCATGACGTCGACCACGGCAGCCTGCCGACCGACCTGGCCGACCTGCTGCTCCTGCGGCTGGACCGGCTGGGCGACCAGGGCCGCGCGGTGGTGCGCGCAGCGGCCTGCTCGGGCCGGCGGGTGCCACACCTGCTGCTCGCCGAGGTCGTCGGACTCGCGCCGGAGTCGCTGGACCTCGCGCTGCGCGAGGCGGTCGAGGCCCACATCCTGGTGCCCGTCGACGCCGACGCCTACGCCTTCCGCCACGCTCTCCTGGCCGAGGCGGTGCACGACGACCTGCTGCCCGGCGAGCGCACCCGGCTGCACGCCGCCTACGTCGCCGCCCTGGTCTCCGGACGCGCCACAAGCACGGCCGCCGAGCTCGCCCGGCACGCCCGTGCCGCCCACGACCTGCCCACCGCCGTGGCCGCCAGCATCGAGGCCGGGGACGACGCGATGGCCGTCGGCGGACCCGACGAGGCAGCGCGACACTACGAGCACGCCCTGGAGATCCTGAGCGACCCCAGCGTGGCTCGCGGCCTCGACGTGGACCTGGTCCCGCTGACCCTGCGGGCCGCCGACGCCCTCATGGTCTCCGGACAGGACCAGCGCTCCGTGGCCCTGCTCCGGGACCAGCTGACCCAGCTCGGCCCCGAGCTGCGGCCCGACCAGCGCGCCCAGCTGCTGGTCGCGCTGGCCACGGTGGCACTGCTCAGCGACGACACCTCGCAGAACCCGCTGTCGGTCATCTCCGAAGCCCTCGACGTCCTCCCGGACGGACCCTCGGAGCTGCGCGCCCGGGCACTGTCGGTGCGGGCCCGGGTCAACGTCGACCGGGCCCGCTTCGAGGAAGCCACCCGGTGTGCCCAAGAAGCCCTTCAGATGGCGACCGAGCTGGACGCGCCCAAGGTCGCCGTCGAGGCGGCCACCACGCTCGGACGGCTCAAGGAGCTGGCCGGTGACCCCCAGGCCTCGGTGGTCGCCCTGACCGAGGTCCTCGACCAGGCCCGCGACGCCGGCGACGTCATCGCCCAGATCCGCGCACTGCACCAGCTGGGCGCGGCACTGCTGGAGCTCGGTCGCCCGGCGCAGGCCCGTAGCTCGTACGAGGACGCCTACGCCCTCGCGGAGGAGCACGGGCGGCGCTGGGCTCCCTACGCGTTCGACTCGCGCGTCCTCGCCGGGCTCACCGCCTACATGACCGGGGACTGGGCAGCCGTCGACCGGATCGCCGACTCCTCCGGGCAGGCTCCACCGCCGCAGCGCGAGGTGCTGCTCGACACGCTTCGTCTCATCGTCGCCGCCGGCCGCGGTGATGAGCAGGGGCGCCGCCTGCTCGGGAGGGTCCAGCCCGCCCTCGGACGGGACGGATGGGTGGCCATCCTGGCCACCGGACCGGCCATCGACCTGCTCGGCGACGCCGGCGACCTGGACGGGGCCCAGGCCGCGCTGGACCACGGCATCGCCTGCGTGCAGTCGCTGTGGGGAGCCGCGACCTTCCAGGCACAGATCAGGCTCGGTGCCCTGATGGTCGGTCAGCTCGCCACGCATGCCCCGCAGTCCAACCTGAGCGACCGGACGAGGTATGTCGAGCGCGGCCGCGACCTGCTGGTCACCGCGGAGGACGTCACCCGGGCCACCCACGAGCTGGGCCGCTCGCACGGTCCCGAGGGCCGGGCATGGCTGGCGCGGATCCGAGCCGAGCACCTGCGGCTGCGCTGGCTGGCGGGAGTGGGCTCCCCCAGCGAGGCCGACCTCCTGGTGGCCTGGCGGGCCACGGTCGTGGAGTTCGACGACCTGGGACACGTCTTCGAGGCCGCCCGGTCCCGGGCTCGGCTGGCCGGCGTGCTGCGCGCCCACGGTGACCACGCGGCCGCCGACCAGGCGGTCGCCTCCGCCCAGGCCGTCGCGGAGCAGCTGCGGGCAGAGCCACTGCTGGCCGAGCTCCGCTCCGTGGGTGTCCCCCGCACGCCCCCCGCGGCGGCCGTGACGACGCCAGGACCGGCAGGCCGCGTCGCCCTGACACCCCGGGAGGTCGAGGTGCTCCGTCTGGTCGCTCAGGGCCGCACCAACGGCGAGATCGCCAGACAGCTCTTCATCAGCACCAAGACGGTCAGCGTGCATGTGTCCAACATCCTGGCCAAGCTCGGCGCCGGAGGACGCACGGAGGCAGCGGCGCTCGCCCGTCGCCAGGACCTGATCACGTGAGCGGGCCCGCGGAGCCGACCTCGAGCGTGACCACGTCGTCACGGGCTACGCGGTGACACCACCCGGGAAGGGCTGACACCAGCCGCCCAGGGGCCTAGTCTCGAAACATGGCCGCCATGCAATGGGCTGAACGACCGCTGCTGCTCGCGGCTGACGGGGACGCGGGCATCCTGGGGCAGATCGAGGGCGAGCTCACCCGAGCCTTCGGCGCCGACTTCCGAGTCCGCGGTGAGCTCAGTTGCGCCGATGCGCTCACTGCGCTCCGTGGTGCCCACGAGCGGGGGGAACCGGTCGCGGTCGTCCTCCTCGACGAGTGCTTCAGCGACGCGGACCGGGCCGAGATCTTCGCCACCGCACGCTCGCTGCACCCGGCTGCCCGCCGCGCCCTGCTGCTGCCCTGGGGAGCCTGGGGTGACAAGAGCTCGGCGGTCAAGGTGCTCCACGCCATGGCGGTCGGCGACGTCGACTACTACGTGCTCAAGCCCTGGACACCGCGCGACGAGCTCTTCCGTCGGGTCGTCGCCGAGTTCATCCAGGACTGGTCGCGCAAGGAGCCCGCGAACCTGCGCGAGGTCGTGGTGGTGGCCGACAAGCACTCCGGGCGGGCCTTCGCCGTCAGCGACCTGCTCAACCGCAACCAGATCCCCTTCGCCTTCCGGGAGCGCGGTTCCGAGCTCGGCGAGGACGTCCTGGCACAGACGGGACACCCGCAGGGGGAGGTCATCGTCTGGATGCCCGCCGTCGGCGGGACCTGCCTGGTCGACCCGACGGATGTCGAGATCGTCGAGGCCTGGGGGTTCCACACCGACCTCGACGACGAGTCGCGGGAGGTCGACCTCCTCGTCATCGGGGCCGGCCCGGCCGGGCTCGCGGCCGCTGTCTACGGCGCGTCCGAGGGCCTGAGCACGCTCGTGGTCGAGCGAGAGGCCATCGGTGGGCAGGCTGGCACCAGCTCCCTCATCCGCAACTACATGGGCTTCTCCCGCGGGCTGAGCGGGGCCGAGCTGGCCCAGCGGGGATACCAACAGGCGTGGGTGTTCGGCGCCCAGTTCCTGCTGATGCGTGAGGTGGAGCGCATCGAGGCCAAGGGCGAGCAGTTCGTGGCCCACATCGCCGGTGCCGGGGAGGTGAGGGCCCGGGCGGTGCTGCTGTCCACCGGGGTCGCCTACCGCCGGCTGGGGGTGCCGACGCTGGAGGCCCTCACCGGCAACGGTGTCTACTACGGCGCGAGCGTGTCAGCTGCCCACTCGCTCAGTGGCCTCAACGCCGGCGTGGTCGGTGGTGGCAACTCGGCCGGGCAGGCGGTGCTGCACCTGGCGCGCTACTGCAAGGAGGTGCACCTGGTCGTGCGCAGCGCGGACCTGCGTGACGGCATGTCGGCCTACCTCGTCGACGCGATCGCTGCCGAGCCGGTGATCACCGTCCACCTCGACACCGAGGTCGTCGACGGTCGCGGCGAGGGACGCCTGGAGGTCGCCACCCTGCGCGACCGGACCACCGGCGAGGAGCGGGACATCGACGTCGACGGCCTGTTCGTGATGATCGGTGCGCTGCCGCGCACCGACTGGCTGCCTACACAGGTCGAGCGGGACCGGTTCGGCTTCCTGCTCGTCGGCGCGCATGTGGCCGACTCCCAAGCGTGGACCGCAGACCGGGCACCATTGCCGTATGAGACCTCGATACCCGGGCTGTTCGCCGCCGGCGACCTCCGCGCGGGGTCGGTGAAGCGGGTGGCCTCCGCGGTCGGAGAGGGCTCGGTGGTGGTCAGCCAGATCCACCAGTTCCTCACCACCCCCCATGGGTGAGCCGGGCCCCACCGCATACTCCCCACTGCGGGCAGCGGGAGTCGCTGTCGCGCTCGCCCTCCCCCTGCTCGGCCTCGGGCTCCTCCTGGTCCGGCCCGAGCTCGACGTGCGTTGGGAGCATCACCCGGCGCACTTCTGGCTGGTGCTCACCACAGCCGCGCTCGCCGCCGTGCTGGCCTACGCCACCGGAGAGGCAGCGGTGCGCCGCGGCGACGCCAGGGTGCTCCACGTGTCGCTGGCCTTCCTGTCCTCTGCGGGGTTCCTCGGCCTGCACGCTCTGGCCACCCCGGGGGTGCTGCTGGGGCAGAGCAACGTCGGCTTCGCCGTGGCCACGCCCGTCGGGATCGCGGTCGGCGCACTCTTCGCAGCGCGGTCGACCGCCGACCTGTCGGGTGAGCGTGCCGTCCGCGAGGTGCGCGTGGCCAAGCAGCTGCGCCTCGCTCTCCTGGCCACGATGCTGCTGTGGGCGGCGGTGTCGCTGGCCGAGCTGCCGCCGCTCAACCGCCCACCGACCGACGCCGAGGGGCTCCCCCTCGCCCTGGCCGCCGTCGCCGTGCTGCTCTACCTCGGCAGTGCCGTGCGCTACCTGCAGCTGTGGTGGCGCCACCGGTCAGTGATGCTGCTCGCGGTGCTGGCCGCGTTCGTGCTGCTCGCCGAGGCGATGGTGGCCATCGCCTTCGCGCGCAACTGGCAGCTGTCCTGGTGGGAGTGGCATGTCCTGCTGCTCGCCGCCTTCGCGCTGGTGGCCTGGGGGGCCCGCACCAGCTGGCACGAAGAGCGGTTCGCCGACCTGTACCTGGCCGACACCAGCGCGGGCGGCCGCGAGATGAGTGTGCTCTTCGCCGACCTTCAGGGCTTCACGTCATGGTCCGACCGCCACCTGCCCGAGGAGGTCACCCAGATGCTCAACGCCTACTTCGCGGTGGCAGTCCCCGCCGTGGTCGAGCCCCACGGTGGCGACGTCGACCGCATCATCGGGGACGCGCTCATGGTCACCTTCAACCGCCGCGGCGACCAGCCCGACCATGCGGCACGCGCCGCCGGGGCCGCCCTGTCGCTGCAACGGGCCGTCGCCCAGGTGGCCCGGGACCACCCCGACTGGCCGGTCTTCCGCGTCGGCGTCAACTCGGGCCCGGTGTCGGTGAGCGTCCTGGGCACCGCAGGGGGGCGGACCCACACGATCATCGGCGACACGGTCAACACGGCCTCGCGCATCGAGGGCCAGGCCCCCGCCGGCGGTGTCGCGATCGGGCCGGGCACGAAGGACCTGCTGCCGGACGCCGTGACCGTGCCGCTCGGCCCGCTGGAGCTCAAGGGCAAGAGCGAACCGGTCGAGGCGCACCTGCTCCTGTCGCTGGGCGGCCCGGCGCGGCCAGGCTGAGCTGAGACCGGCCCGGCGGCCGCTGGAGGCCGGCCCGGAGCACCAGGGGCCGGGTCAGCGGTGGGTGCCCAGCATCGACCCGATCCCGGCGGCGGCGAACCGCGGCGTCAGGAGGTCCTCGAGCAGGACGACGCCCAGCTCGCGCATGGTCTGTGCTGCCCGAGGGCCGACATACCGCAGGTGCCAGGGCTCGTAGGTGTAGCCCGTCCGCTCGCGGTAGCCCTGCGGATAGGACAGGACGAAGCCGTAGCGCCAGGCGTGGGCGGCCACCCACTCGCCGGCGGCCGTCCCACCGAAGCAGGCGTCGAGGTAGCACCCGTCGGCGGGGCTGTCGAGGTCGACGGCGAGCCCGGTCTGGTGTTCGCTGTGGCCGGGCCTGGCGCTGCTGGCGTCGGCCGAGGCGCGGCCGTACTGCCGCACCCAGTAGTCGTAGGTCTCCGCCTGTGTCTGGTAGGACCGGTAACCACTGATGACGCTCAGCCGGTGGCCTCGGTCGCCGGCAGCACGGAACAGCCGTTCGAGCTGGTCGGCCACCTCGGCCCGCAGCTCGTATGCCGTGTCCCGCCACGGGACGAGGTCACCGGGGGCGTAGTCACGGGGAGCGAGGGGCTGTTCCTTGGTCACCACGACCAGGAGCCGCTCGGCCTCCTCGCGCTCAAGCCGGGTCGGCCGCGGCAGGTCGTCACGCACCGGGCGCGGGCTCGCGGACGCCGCGGTCTGCCACGGCACGACCAGGCCCAGGGCGCCGGCCAGCAGCACGGCACGTCTGCTGGGCGGGGGCATGACCCCATGGTCTCAGGTCTGGCGGCTTCTTTCACAAGGACACGATTTGGTATCGGCGCACGGCATCACCCCCGCTGACGCGTGCTGATGGGTAGGGTCCGGAGCATGACGCAGGAATCCTCCACGGCCACGTCGACCCCTCTGGTGGTCCTCAGCGGCGTCAACAAGCACTTCGGCGACCTGCATGTGCTGCAGGACATCAACCTCACCGTCCACGAGGGCGAGGTCGTCGTGGTGATCGGCCCCTCCGGTTCCGGCAAGTCCACCCTGTGCCGCACGATCAACCGGCTAGAGACCTACGAGTCCGGCACGATCACGATCGGTGGCCAGGCCCTCCCCGAAGAAGGCAAGGAGCTCGCGAAGCTGCGCGCTGACGTGGGCATGGTGTTCCAGTCGTTCAACCTCTTCTCGCACAAGACCATCCTGGAGAACATCACGCTCGGCCCGACCAAGGTCCGCGGGGTGAAGAGCAAGGATGCCGACAAGCGTGCGATGGAGCTGCTCGAGCGGGTGGGGGTGGCCCACCAGGCCAAGAAGTATCCGGCCCAGCTCTCCGGCGGCCAGCAGCAGCGCGTCGCGATCGCCCGCTCCCTGGCGATGGAGCCCAAGGTCATGCTCTTCGACGAGCCGACCTCGGCCCTGGACCCCGAGATGATCAACGAGGTGCTCGACGTCATGATCTCGCTGGCCAAGACCGGCATGACGATGATCGTCGTCACCCACGAGATGGGGTTCGCCCGCAAGGCGGCCGACCGCGTGGAGTTCATGTCCGACGGCGCGATCGTCGAGGAGAACACCCCCGAGCAGTTCTTCACCAACCCGCAGTCCGCACGCGCCAAGGACTTCCTCGGCAAGATCCTCACCCACTGAAGGAGATCATTGTGAAGCACAACTCCACGTTCCGTATCGCCGCGCTCCTGGCCGCCTCCACGCTCGCCCTGGCCGCTTGCGGCTCCGACGACGGTGACACCGAAAGCAACGGCGAGGACGCCGGCGCCGAGGGGGACACCGCGACCGAGGGTGCTGGGGGATCCGGCGACGGCCTGACCGTCGGCATCAAGTTCGACCAGCCGGGCCTCGGCCTGCAGGAAGGCGACAGCTACACGGGCATGGACGTCGACGTCGCGATCGCCGTCGCGGAGGCGCTCGGGGTCGCCGAGGACGACATCACCTGGCGCGAGGCCCCCACTCCGCAGCGGGAGAACCTGCTGACCACGGGACAGGTGGACATGATCTTCGCGACCTACTCCATCACTGACGAGCGCAAGGAGCTGGTGCAGTTCGCCGGGCCCTACTTCGTCGCCGGTCAGGACCTCCTCGTCACCACCGACAGCGACATCACCGGCCCGGAGGACCTCGAGGGCCGACTGCTGTGCTCGGTGACCGGTTCCACCTCGGCCGCCAACGTCCAGGAGGACTACCCGGGCGTGCAGCTGCAGGAGTACGGCACGTACTCGGAGTGCCTCGAGGGCCTGGCCAACGGCACCCTGGACGCGCTGACCACCGACGACACGATCCTCGCCGGCTACGCCGCGCAGGACCAGTACGCCGGCCAGCTGAAGGTCGTGGGTGCCCCGTTCAGCGAGGAGAACTACGGCGTCGGACTGCCGCAGGACTCCGACCGGTGCGAGGAGATCAACGAGATCCTCTCGGGCCTGTGGGAGGACGGCACCATGGAGCAGATCATCGAGGACAACCTCGGTGCTGCCGACTACACCGCCAACCCCGACCTCAACCCGCCCGAGGTCGGTGGCCACTGCGCCTGAGCCTCGCGCTCGGTCCGTCCCGGCCGGCATACCCCGTGGTCATCACCGTCGTGGGTATGCCGGCCGGGCACCGTCCCCTCTCGTGAAGGAGTCCGATGCTCGAGCTCATCAACGACTTCAACGTGCTGGCGGCGTTCTGGGTCACGATCCAGCTCGCCTTCTGGTCAGCCATCTTCGCTCTGCTCATCGGCACGATCGTGGCCATCATGCGGTTGTCCCCTGTCGGGATCCTGCAGTGGGCCGGCACGACCTACGTCACCCTGCTGCGCAACACACCGCTGACCCTGATCATCCTCTTCTGCAGCCTCGGACTGTGGCTGCAGCTGGGCATCGAGCCGGCCTCACGTGACTCCGACACCTTCATCGCCGACCTCAACTTCCGGCTGGCGGTCATCGGCCTGTCGTTCTACCACGCGGCCTTCGTGACCGAGGCGATCCGCAGTGGGGTCAACACCATCCCGCTGGGGCAGGCCGAGGCGGCCCGCTCGGTCGGGCTGACCTTCGCCCAGAACCTGAGATACGTGATCCTGCCCCAGGCCTTCCGCGGAGCCATCACTCCCCTGGGCAACGTGCTGATCGCCCTGATCAAGAACACCACCGTCGCCGTCGCGATCGGTGTGGCGGAAGCCTCCTACGCGATGCGCAACATGATCGAGTTCCGCCCCGACGTGATGGTGCTCAACTTCCTCGTGATCGCCATCGGCTTCGTGATCCTCACCCTGCCCACGGGACTCGCCGTGAGCTACCTGTCCCAGAAGCTGGTGGTCCGTCGATGAGCGCGCAGCAGGTCCTCTTCGACGCCCCGGGGCCCAAGACGATCATCCGCTACCGCATCTTCGCGGTGCTGGGCACCCTGTTCATCCTCGCCGTCCTCGGCTGGATCGGCCTGCGGATGTGGGACCGCGGCCAGCTGACCGCCGACAAGTGGGCACCGTTCATCCAGTGGAGCACCTGGGAGAACTACTACCTGCCGGGCTTCTGGGACACCGCACGGGCTGCGCTGACCGCGATCGTGCTCTCGATGGTCTTCGCCCTCATGCTGGCCATGGGCCGGATGTCGGACCTGGCGCCGCTGCGCTGGGCCTGCACGGTCTTCGTCGAGTTCTTCCGCGCGGTGCCGGTGCTGATCATGATGATCTTCACCTACTTCTTCCTGTCCCAGCAGGGCTGGTTCCCCGACCAGATCAACCCCTTCCTCGCGACGGTGACCGGGCTCGTGCTCTACAACTCCTCGGTGCTGTGCGAGGTGATCCGCAACGGTGTGTCCTCGCTGCCCAACGGCCAGCGCGAGGCGGGGCTGTCGGTCGGGCTCAGCTCGTCACAGACCCGGCGGATGATCCTGGTCCCCCAGGCCCTCACGGCGATGCTGCCCACGCTGGTCAGCCAGGTCATCGTGATCGTCAAGGACACCGCTCTGGGCTACATCATCCTCTATCCGGAGCTGCTCACCCGGGCGCGCCAGCTGGGCACGGCGGAGGCCAACGTGGTCCCCGCCTACCTGATGGCAGCCGCCCTGTTCATCGCCATCAACTACGCCCTGAGCAAGCTCGCCGAAGCGGTCGAGCGTCGCCAGCGTCACCGGTCGCGCTCGGCGGCCAAGCCGAAGAACCTCGACGACACCGACGCCGCTGCGGTCGGCATGTGAGACCCGGGCCTGGCCACGACATGGTCACCTGAGCGAGCTCACGACGAAGGCCCGGACCAAGGTCCGGGCCTTCGTCGTGGGGTGCTCCTTGGTCGGACTCGAACCAAGAAAGCAATACTGTTGGACTCGCGTGGACATAGTAGGACACATGCGCCTCTGACCTGCATAAATGAGGCTTTCGCTGCGGCTCCAACTGTCCAGTGATGGGCCATCAAGGGACACGTTTTGCCGTGCGATCCGATGCATGAACGATGCAAGATCGCCCCGCCGACGGTTCGGGCAGGTGACGCGGATGCGCGCGGGACGCTGGCAGGCGCGCTTCACGGTCCCCTTCGGGCACCCCTCCGGACGCGGGGGCCGGACGGTCACGGCACCCCACACCTTCGAGCCGACCACCTACGGCAAGGAGGCCGCCGGGGACTGGCTCCGCGACGAAGAGCGTCGCCTCAATGCCGAAGGGGCAGCGTGGGCCACCCTCGCGGAGCTCGCCGAGGCCGAGCGAGCAGGGGTCGAGCGCGAGTCCGTCGTCACGTTCGGCGAGTACTCCGCTGTCTGGCTCCGCTGTCTGGCTCCGCAGGCGCAGTCCGACCCGCCACGGATCCGGACCAGCCTGTTCGACTTCTACAACGCCGCCGCCGACGCCCACATGGACGAGACCACCCGCCTGGCCAAGACCATCGACACCTGGTGGCCGGCCATCCTGACCGCGTTGACCCAGGACGTCACCAACGCCAGGACCGAAGGCTCAACCGGATCATCAAGGACACCGAGAGAGTCGGCTGCGGATACCGCAACATGGAGAACTACCGACGACGCATACTGGCTCTTCCCAGCTGCGGTGGGGATGAGGCGGACCGGATTCACGGTACGCACTCGCCGGGACGCCGAGCCTTCGATCTGACGTCTTGGGCGGCCGTCCCCAGCATGCCCTAGCGCAAAGCGACGGCCCTGCAGTTGCGAGTCGTTGGGCTAGGCTGAACTCTTCAGAAGCGCGCCAGACCCTGCCTGGTCCATCGTATGCCTGCTGCGTCTGTGGATTCCAAAATAACCCTGATGTCAAACGCTTGCCCTTGGGCCCGTGGGGCGCCACAAACTTCTTCACTTCGTTTGACTTGTTTTCACGGTGCTGCACTGCGTCTCCGGTCGGGGATAATGTGGCAAAGCCCTGTTGCCCAAGGCCTTGCTCGCCGGATCGGAAGGTCACCACGACGTCATAGACGGGCAGCGTCGAATCATTTCGTAGAGCCAAATGGGCACGCTCCTTCCGACCGTCAGCCACGGTCAGCGCGACCTCTGGGTGATCCGTCCACGAGACCCAGGCGGCCACCCTGTCCGCCTGTCGGCGCTCATGAGCTGCATCCCTGTCTCTGTCTCGGGCGACCTCTATGTCGTACAGACGCTTGGCGGTGAAGCCCGCGGCAGTGGCGGCTACGAGAGCCCCTACCGCCGCGAAGGCTGTGATCCAAGCCGGCAATACCTGCAACATGCCGCCCTTTCAACTTCCTATCGGTCTGTGCTCTACTCAACGTAGGGGCAGGGGTGCGCGACCAGGTTCTGAAGTGGCGACGTTTCTTTGCCTCGACCACTGTGGCCCTGGCGGCACTCCCCTGCCGCCGGCAGCTGCGGCACGAAACTTGCGCCTACTTCCCGGCGATGGTGATCCGTGGATCGCCCGGCTCCCATCGATCAGATGGGTTCATGGAAACCCCTCGACGTACACGGTGCCTCCCTCCACTCGGCTCGAATCGAACACGTACGAGATGGCCCGCGCAAGTGCCCGAGCATCCGTGACCGTGCCCTCAAACTCAACGGCAATCCGCCTGGTCATACGGCAGGTCTACACCAGGAAAACCAGGCATTCATCCGAGAGTGGGTAGACCCATCTGCACATGCCGCTGACGCTCTGATCGGAGTTATGCGGATTGCCCACTTCACCATGAACGCGGCCGGGCGTCATTGCGGCAGCGCACGAAGGCCGCCCTCGACACTCCCGCAAGCGGCGACCCGCTTGCGCATACTGGGGTGGTGGCGATGACCACCGAGCCGGACTGGGCGCGCTGGCGTGCCGATCTGGTGGCATGCCTGTGGGATGAGCCGCGTGAGCTGCCCCGCAACCCGCTCGCGCCGGTGCCACTGGACGCCGCGCCGCTCGTGGTAGCGATGCAGACCGCCGGCGTTCGGTGGATCCTCAATGGCTCGGCCGTTCTGCTCACGGCAGGAGTCGAGCTGACACCAGGGGACCTGGATGTGGTGCCTGAACTGACGCCGGAGAACCTTGTCCGCCTCGCCGCAGTCCTAGAGCGCCTTGATGCCTTCCCGCAACCGGTGCCGGACTGGCCGCACAGCCTCTCCGTCCAGGAAGTCAGCCGCTGGCGCCCCCTGCCTGCGGTCGAGGCCAACCTGGACAGCCGTTTCGTCACCGACTACGGCGTCCTTGACATCGTCCCGCGACTGGCCGGGACGTATCAGCAGCTCGCCCGGACCGCCACGACGGTACGACTGCACGGGATCGAGGTTCTAGCAGCAGACCTGGTGCCGATCTTGCGCCGCATGCAGGAGTCCGGGAGGGACAAGGACCAGCAGCGGTGGGCTCTGGCTGCCCATCTGCTGCCCGGAAGTGCGTGAGCGACGACCACGAAATCAGCTCTCGCCCGAAGCCACGGTCTCTTGATCGCCTCAACAGAGGAGCCAGCGCCGCTGCACCACATCCTCTTCTGGCAACCTCTGCGAGCCTCACAGCATGGGCAGCCGCGTAGAGAGCGTCAACCCCGGTCACCTGAGACCGAGCCTGGCCGGGCCGACCGACGTCAATGAAACACGTAGCCGCCTGGAGCGTGCCGCCCATCGGCGCCTGCTCTAAGTGGCCGAGGAGGGCTCACTAGAGTCACTTCTGCCAGCGTCTCCGCCGCCGCTCGCGTCTTCGGTCACGCTTGTCACTATCCTTCGCCAGTACGAGGCCCTCACGTGGAAACTGACTCTGCGACGTATTGCGCTGCAGCCACCTCCGCGAGAGAGCAGCGCGGCGACGACAACTCCAGCCCCCAGGGTGACCTGGGACCTCTGCATGTGCCGCCAGGAGCGTGGTGGTCGCACGTTAGGTCCCCGAGTTCTGGATGGTCGGCATGGTGTTGCAGCTCGGTTGGGGGCTGTCAGGGCAGGTAGTACGTCAGCAGGTCGGCGGTGACCGGCGGGAAGAGCGCGGCCATGAGGTCAGCGCGTGGTCCGGGGTAGACGTCGGGGTGGCGTTGGGAGAGCCCGATGATGCCGTGGGGACCAAGCAAGAGCGGACCCAGCTGGTCCGGAGCGACGCCGGCTGCGCCGTGGGCGCCCGGGCTTTGCATGGTGCCTCCGGCCTGCGGAGGTCGCAGACGGCCCTCGATGAGCGGCATCCGCACGTGTCGGCGGAAGGTCGAGAGCACGACCTCGGCCGGCTTCTCGACCGACGAAGCATCGAGCCGGGCCTGGAGCACTGGGCGCAGACGGTCCAGGAGCCTCACCTCGTCGGGCACGCGCACGTAGTACTGCTCGGCCTGTCGCGGCGCCGGACCGCACAGCGCGTCAACGACCTCCCCGGTGACCGTCCCTGGCCGGTCCCAGACGACCAGCGGCGACGGGTCATCGACCGCAGCGGCGAGCTGGTGCGCGTGCGCGACCATGGCCAGAGCTGCGGCGTAGTCGGTGGCGGCCAGCTCGGCGAGCACCGGGTCGTCCTGTGGTGGTGTGGTGCGACCGGTGGCGATGAGGTATGTGCGCCCGCCGGGGGCTGCCCGTTGCACGACCCAGGTGGTGCTGCCGTGACGGTCGAGCAGCCACTGCCACCGTGGCGGTGAGTGGGGCATGCGCAGGTCGGCGGCCTGCTGCGCGTGCGTCTGCAACCGCCGCACCTCAGGAAGGTCCGCGGTGGTCGCGGGTCGGACCGTGTGACCCTCTAGAGCGTCTTGTGCCGGTGGCTCGGTCAGCGGCCGGTGGGCGGGGATGTCGATCGCGTAGGTGTACCCGAAGAGCCGGTAGAAGTAGGGAATGCCGATCATCACCTGCAGCAGGTGACCGCGGGCCGCGCTGAGATCGTGCGCCCACCCCATGAGCTCCCGGACTAGTCCCCGACCCTCGAAGGCGGGCTCTGTCGCCACCAGCTCGACCTGCCCGGCCGGGAGCCGAAGAGGCTGAGCACGCCCAGGGACGCGGAGCTGGAGCTCCTCATCGAGCAAGGTGGCCGTGGAGACGACCCGGTCACCGTCCACGACCACCGCACAGCTCCCCCACCCCGCCGCCGGGTCCTCGACGACGAGGCGGTGATCCTCAGCGTCGTGCTCCTCACCGCGCGCTGTGAGCAGCTCGCCGATCTGGGCGAGGTCGGCCGGCGTGGCCAGCCGCAACACCAGCCCGCAGGGCAGCCGCCGCGGTTCGGTGGGTCCAGGAACGGGCATGAACACGAGGATGTCCCGACCCGGAGCGTGACGCCAGCCATTTACACCTGGACCGCACGACCAAGGGGGCACAAGTCCTCGCCCCCTGAAGCGTCCCAGGCTTGATGCCGCTCCTGTTTGAGTCCAGGAGGATGAGCATGCCGAAGAAGATCGGTCCCGAGGGACCCAAGTACCGCCGGTCACCCTTGCAGCAGCGACTGCGCCCCGTCGACCCACACCTCGGTGCCGCTGATGTGACCGGCCGCGTCCGAGGCGAGGAAGGCCACCAGTGCGGCCACCTGCTGCGCCGAGCCCGGGGCCCCCTCGGTGAGCGGGATCTCCCCCTGCGGGAACTCGACCGGGATCTTCACGTCCGAGTTCACGAACCGCGTGTTGTCGTCGATCTCGGTCTCGATCGTTCCGGGGCAAACCACGTTGAGGCGGATCCTGCGCGGCCCGAGCTCGACCGCCAGCATCTTGGTCAGGGCGACCTGGCCCGCCTTGCTCGCGGCGTATGCCGTGGCGCCGGAGTTGGAGAAGACGCGCGTGCCGTTGACCGACGAGACCACGACGACCGAGCCGCCGCCCTCGGCCAGGTGCGGCACCGCATGCTTGACGGTGAGGAACGTCCCGGTGAGGTTGATGTCGACCGTGGACCGGAAGTCCTCGACCCCGAGGTCCTCGATGCCGGCCCACGTGCCGTTGACCCCGGCGTTGGCGACGACGACGTCGAGCCCGCCGAAGCGCTTCACGGTCGCCGAGACCATCCGGCGGACATCGTCCTCCTCGCTGACGTCGCCGGGCACCACCAGGGCCTGGGCGCCGGCGGCCTCGAGGTCGGCCGCGACCTGTTCGAGCTCCTCACGGGTGCGACTGACCAGGGCGACGTGCGCACCCTGCGCGGCGAGCGTCCGTGCGCTCGCCTCACCGATGCCGGACCCCGCACCGGTCACCAGCGCGACCTTGCCATGCAGCATGCTGTGCTCCTCTCCTGCTCCCACTCTCGACGCAACGGCTCGACCCAACCTACGGGGTAGGCCCGCCATCGGCAGGATGCGTAGCCAGCCCTGCCCCGCTCCGCCTAGGCTGCGGACCGACGGTGTGCTGGCGCGGGACGAGCGTGAGGAGAACCGATGGAGGATTGGGTCGTCGGGGTGCTGGCCGTGCTGGTGGGTGCCCTGTTCCTCTTCCGGGGCTACCTCGCGCTGCGGGTCGTCTTCCCCCTGTGGGGCGGGTTCGTGGGCTTCGTCCTGGGCGCCTCGTTCACGGCAGGCTGGACCGGCGACAGCTTCCTGGGCACGACGGCGTCGTGGGTGGTCGCCCTGGCGCTCGCCGTCCTGTTCGCCCTGCTCGCCTACCTCTACTACGCGGTCTCGGTCGTCATCGGGATGGCGTCGATCGGCTTCGTGCTCGGAACGGCTCTCATGGGCGCCCTGGGGGTTGAGTGGTCGTGGGTGGTCGTGCTCGTCGGCGTCGTGGTCGGCGTCGCGCTGGCCTGGTTCGCGATCGTGGCCAATCTGCCGATGATGCTCCTGGTGGTGCTCACCGCCTTGACCGGCGCGGCGATGGTGGTCGTCGGGCTGTTGATCGTCGTCGGTTCGCTGGAGAGCACCGAGCTGACGTCCGCGTCGACGACGCAGGCGCTGGAGCTCGGATGGGGGTGGTCGCTGCTGGCGGCCCTGCTGGTGGTGGTCGGCATCGTGTCCCAGGTGAGCACGACCGAACGCCTCAGCCGGTCGATGCGTGAGGCGTGGGACGGCCCGACACGCTGAGCTCGCGTCGCTCGACCCCACTGGGCTCGTGCGCGCCGGCCGGCCCGAGACGGCCCCGCTCGGGCAGGTAGCAGCGCAGCTGGGCGGTCAGCCGCGCGATCAGCACGGCGTCCTTGTCGTCGGTCTTGTCGAACGTCAGGTCCTCGGACTTGCGCGCCCAGGAGGAGATCGTCGGCTGCACGCACACGAACGACATGCGCCGGTCGGCGGCGAGCTGGCCCACGATCCGCCACCGGTGCCCAGTCGGCTCGCACGCCACCGTCACCCCGGCGAACCCGTGCCGGGCAGCCTGCTGGCCGGCCCAGTCCAGGGCCGCCCCCAAGTCCCACGCCTTGCACCGGAACGTCCGACGAGCCAGCACCAGGGAGTCGTACGGTTAGACATTGGGACGTCCTCCTGAAGGCGATGGGATACCAAGCCCGACAAGCGCATCAGGAGGACGTTCCTCACGTCCAGACCTCAGCGCTACAACGTCTTCCTATGCCGCGCACGGCGTGGCAGTGGAACAGGCGCTGATGGCCTGACTGGTGCGGCCTTTGAGCCAGCAAGGTCGCTGCGTTCCACTCCCTCAGTCGTCGATCTGCGCCTTGCCCTCTCGCTGCAAGGCAGCGAGCCCCTCTCGCATGGCCTGCAGCTTCTCGGGAGGGTGGCCGATCCAGCCGACCAGTTCACCCACCACTCGCAACGGCTCCCTGGACCGGAAGGACCGGGTCGGGTTGCCTGGGAACTTCTTGTCGGTGACGTTCGGATCGTCCTCGAACCCGCCCATCGGCTCGACGACGTAGATGCGGCACCGGCCCGCACCGGCAGACAGTTCGGCACCCCAGGTCGCTCCCTCGCCTCGTTCAGGCGCGCCACGCTAGCTGCCACGACGGCGACCGCGCCGCACATGACAGCCCGTCCTTCATGGGTCGGCAGACTCTCCCGGTCCTGGCATGGGCTCACGCTCACCCCCACGCATCTTCGGCTTCTGTGCGGTGACACGTCACACCACCCCGCCCCTGGGTGAGGAACCCTGAACGTCTTCACGACTTTAGAATCGGTTCACCCGGTGTCGATCATGCGGTCATGGCGTGGCACGGCCCGGCGCGGCAGCGTGCCGGACGCAGGTCCGTGCGGTCGGTCTTGCCTGCAGACGTGCCGGGTCAATCGGTTCGCGGCAGACCTGGCAGATCCCATACGTCCCGTCCACGACGCGGTCGAGCGCAGCCTCCACCTCGTCCAGGTGCTCCCGAGCCTGATCAGTGATGGCCGCCAGCTGGGCCCGCTCGAAAGCGATCGTCTGGCCCTCGGGGTCGTGCTCGTCATCAGCATTGGAGTCGCGCGACGCCTCGATGAGGGATGTCATGTCCGCAGTCAGGCGCGACAGTCGAGCACGCAGGGCAGCCTGCTCCTGGCCAAGAAGTGCAGCGGCCTCGAATGAATCACCCCCGGGGTCGGGGTCGGGGGTTGTCGGCATGGTGTGCTGTTTAACCCTCCGCCCGACGCAGCCATTCCGGGCGCACTCAGCTGCTGAGCCTCAACGTGCAGCCGATAACTAGTGACCGCGTAGGATCGGGCGTCCCTTTCCCCCATCCCTGTAGGAGCCACAGTGGCGCAGAAGGTACGGACCATCCTTGTCTCGGACCTGTCCGGGACCGAACTCGCGGAAGACGGCCAGACCGTCAAGTTCGCCTTCCTCGGAGCGGAGTACGAGATCGACCTCTCCCAGAAGGAGGCCGACGACTTCGCCGACACGATCCAGAAGTACGTGAACGCGGGACGTCGTGTCGGTGGCCGTCGCCAGTCCGGAGCGAGCAGCAGCGCCCGTCGTGACCCTTCCCAGACCAAGGCCATCAAGTCGTGGCTGGACGAGCAGGGCATCGACCACCCCAAACGAGGCCGACTCCCCCAGGACCTGATCGACCAATGGGAAGCTGCCCACAAGGCCTGAGCACACCTCGGCACAACCCCCGGTGGCCCCCACCGGGGGTTGTGCCGAATAAAGGGCGTTGGGCGGACTTCCCTACATGCCGACGCGCGCTCGCCCGTCAGTGCCGTCTTGGGCAGCGTCCTTCCGCCCACGATGGGCCCCCGTTGACCGCGCCTGCACGTCGCCCAGTTGGGCTGACCGTCCGCACCACATCAGACCAGACGAAGCAGGTGTTCACGGGAACGATCGCCAGCTGGATCGACGCCTGGCCCAATCCGCTATTTCCCGCGCCCACCGCGTGAGTGCCCCAGCAGGGTGCGGCGCCGCCGGGGCTCAATGGGTCAGGTGGGGCTCAGCGGCGGTCTCGGCGGTCGTCGCGGCGGTCGTCGCGGCGGTCGCCACGACGCCGGACACCGTGGACGACGACGGCGGCGGTGCCGACGGTGGCGGCGGTTCGGGCCACGGGGGCGCCGATCACGCCCCGGCGGGCGGCGCGGGCTGGGCGCAGAGGCATGTCAGTTCCCTTCCTCGGAGGCCATCTCGGCCTCGATGGATGCGGCGATCGCCTGGATCGGGATGCGGCCGCTGGCGATGAGCTGCCCGCCGGCACGGCGGGTGGCGCTGGCGAAGGGGGCAGCCCAGAGGTTCTCGAACACGAGCACCCCTGCGACGCTGCCCGGCTCCATGGCCTCAGCGAGCAGCGCCACGTCCTCGGCGGCGAGGATCTCGGCGATGTCGGCCTCGAGTGCGCGGATCTCGTCCACCGCGGGGGTGTCGTCGATCTCGAGCGCGTCGACCGAGCCGTCCTCGTTCTTCGTGATGATGAGCAGGTCGAGCACCCGGATCACGCCGGCCTCCGAGAGCCGAGCCAACTCCTCGGCGCCCTCTCCGGTGAAGTTCTGGTGCCCAGCGGGGAACTCGATGACCAAATAGTCCACCGGGCCCAGCTCCGTCGTCGGGTCAAGGGTGTCGTCCATGCGCTCTCCTTCTCGGCCCGACCCCGGAAGGGGCCGTGGCGTGGGGGGTGCCGCGGTCAGCGGACACTCCCAGCGTGGCCGACCCTGTGCCGACGCACGATCACATGGCCTATCCTCCAGCGCGCCGACGGCAGAGGCATCACCCGCGAAGGGTGACGTCCGCGACGCCTGACGATGCCCTGGCGCAGACCCCCACCCGGTGCGCTGCCCCCCACGCAGGCATTCCTTGGGTGCGTGTTCGACTACCTGACCCGCGGGGTTGACGGCGCGGGCGGCCGTTTCGTCGAGCTCATCTGGTTCGCGCGCGGTCGGATCACCGGGGCGAGCGATGGCATCGCGCCCACCGGCTCCACGGTCGCCATCGTGGTGCTGGGCGACCCGATCAGGCTGACCCCCGGTGCCGAAGGCCCGTCTGCAGGCGACGCATCTGACGTGCCGCGACGTAGTGGAACGAAGACGCTCTCCATTGCGACCGCCCCGAGGATGGTCGAACCAGCGTCCTACCGCCGCGTGTTGGGTGGGGTCGCGGGCCGCCCTCTCCCCTGCTCGTTTGTTCCCACTGGTCTAAGCGACTGGCCTTCGGCCTGTGAACGGGGGTTCGGAAAGGCGCAGCGAGCACGCTGCGTGCCCCCAAGGCCAGAAGGTGTCGACGCTTTCGATGGCGCTCATGAGCTGAGCCTGAGGCGCAGGTCCCGGTCGAGGATGCCGGAAAGTCGCGCGGCCTCTTGCTCGATGGCCCGCTGCGGTGGCTGCCGCTCGTCAAGCCACACGACCAGGAGCTCGTCGCCCTTCCGCGCCCAAGTCCCGCAGACAACGCCGCCGACGGTAACCACGTTGGCCTTACGAGTGACGAGGTCCCGACGAGATGGAGGTGTGACGTGGATGTCCTTGGTGCCAGGTCCCATGACCCACTGGTCGTGTCCGGGAAGGAACCGCACCGTGCTCGAGGGTCGCGAGGCGATGATGCTGTCGACATCCTCCCGGACGACGTAGGCGGAGGTGCCCTCGACATCAACCTCGACAAGGCGGTCGCGGAGGCCGGAGATCCAGTTGTTGAGCCGTTTCCGTCCGGCGCTCAGGCCGTCGCCCAGCCAGTAGTGGATGTGATCGAGCGTCGCCGGTCCATAGGCGCGCACGTAGGCCGTGATCGCCCGGGGACCCGCGTCGGCGAGGTCGGGGACGCCGGTCCACCTTGGGTTGCGGTCGAGGCGCTGGAAGGTGTGCTGCCCGTCGCGAGGCAGCCCGAAGCTCATGTCTCCCTGCCAGGTCAGTGGCTTCACCAGGGTGCCGGCGCCGTCGTCGAAGACCGGTCTCAGGTGCCGGTATGCGCGCTGTCTCGCCAGCACGTCACCAAGTTCGGGGACGGTCAACGGCCCATCCTCCAAAGCCTCGCGCACGGCTGCCCGGAAATCGGGCCAGTCCGACGGGGTAAGTCGGTAGCACTCCACCCAGCTAGGCAGCTCCCATTGCCGCCCGGCCGATCGCAGCGCGAGGTAGATGCCGCCCTCTTCGGGCGAGAGATAGTGCACCGAGCCGCGGAACGCAAACGCCTTGATGACGGTCCCCTCCGCCATGGCCTTCGCCAGTTCGCCGGACTGCGACGTCCTACGACGGGTGCTCACGGCAAGCTCGGCGAGGGACTCGTCCATCGCCAAGACGGCACCGAGTCGGCGCACGACGTCGCCCGCCGACCCGGACCCGACTGGGTCGAGCAACTGTCGCCCCAACCGCCAGGCCAGCGCCTGGCCCCACGTGACCGACACGTCGGCAGGAGCGGTCATTCACGCAGTTTCGCACCGAGATGGTCGATTGGGCATCCTGAGCTCAAGGACGGTCCCTCCTGCCCCAGCCAGGACCCCCGCGTCCTACCGCCGCAAGACGACCGGCCAAACGCCGGTATGAGCGGCAGCGACATGAAGCCGTCGCCGCTGGTTCTCTATTGCTTGGCGGAGTTCTGGCAGCGCAGGTACGTTGCGCGAACCCCAGGCGAGTTCCGATGGGCATCGAGTCCTTACGGCCAAACCAGGGCGACCAAGGCGGGTGCCGGGAAGTCAACGTGCCCGGAGGGGTCGCAGAACTCCCGCAGCCTGACACGCGCGTGCTTGAGCAGGATGTCGAGATGGTCCGCGTCGAGCATGTTCGCGAGGGTCCACGCGAGGACGTCCGTCCGGACCCACTCGTCTATCGACGGGAACCGAGCACGGCCTTCGAGCTGTCGCACGTCCACCCCATCAAAGTGGGACGAGAGCACGTCGCGGAGGGCCGAGGGCTTACCAAGGCTGAATGGAGCGGTGAGTGCTTGAGCCGGCTCGGAGCCGAGGAGGTCATCGATCAGGTCGACCATCGCCGCATAGCCGGGGCTCTCCGACAGGTCAGCCCAGGTCGCGACGCAGACGCTCCCGCCTTGGCGAACGACGCGCGCCATCTCACTGACCGCGGCCTGCCTGTCGACGAAGAACATCAGTCCGAACTGGCAGAAAACGCGATCGACGCTGTCTGCGGGTATCGGCAACGACTCCGCACGGCCCGAGAGCCACGAGACTCCAGGCTCCACGCTGGCGGCGACCGACAACATGCCCGTGTTGAGGTCAACTCCACACACGCTCCCCATCGGGCCGACGCGAGCCCTAGCCGCGCGGGCCAGCACCCCGGTGCCGCACGCGATGTCGAGCACGTCGTCCCCGGCCGCGACCTTGGCGAGGTCGAGCAGTCGGCTCGGCCACTGGCCAAACAGCGCTGGCACGAAGGACCGCTCGTACAACTCCGCTGCCTCGGGTGTCACCTGACCTGTGATTGCGTCCTCCATGACGCCAGCGTCGAACATCATCCTTCCGCTGGGAAGTCCTGAAATCGAACTCGACAGGGCCACCAGCCTCGGTCACGATGGGAGCATGCGCACCTACGGCCAGTACTGCCCGATCGCACGGGCGTCGGAGATCTTGGCCGAGCGCTGGACACCACTTCTCGTACGGAACCTCATGTTCGGAGCCGATACGTTCACCTCAATCGCGCGCGGCGTCCCGCAGATGTCCCGGTCGATGCTGGTGACGCGTCTGCACGAACTGGAACGCGCCGGTGTGATCAGCGTCGTCCCCAAACACCCCGGTAGAGGTCACCGGTACCTGCTCACCGAGGCCGGCCGGGACCTCGCCGCGGTCGTCTCGTCGCTGGCAGAGTGGGGAGAGCGGTGGGTAGATATCGGCCCCGAGCACACCGACCCCGGATTCGCCCTCTGGGCCTGGTGCAAGGCCCAGCTCGACCACACCGCATTGCCCGGCGACCGGGTGGTCGTTGCCTTCTTCTTCCCCGACCAACCGCGCGGAAACCAACGCTTCTGGCTACTCATCGACAACGGCGACGCCCAGGTCTGCTACTCCGACCCGGGCGGTGAGCCCGCTGTTGAGGTCCATGCGGAATCCGCCGCCTTCATCGACTGGCATCGAGGCAGACTGTCGTGGGCTCGGGCGCTCAGGTCCGGCCGGATCGAGGTCCACGGCGATAGGGAGGTCGCCAGACAACTGCCAGACTGGAACAGGCACGAACCAACGCTCGCGCCCCCGGCCTAAGCGCCAGCCCAGCAGCTGCAACCCGTTCCGGCGCACCCTTTCGGCCCGGCGCCAACGAACCTCTCCGCCAACAACGTCCAGCTACCGGCACCCGCGTCCTTCCGCCGCGATCCGGGGACGGGTCCGCGCGCTGCTAGCCCACAACGCTGGGTACCAGTCGATTGCCTCGGGGCGGCCACGCCGACGGGGACTGCTGGAGGCGATCCCAATCCGACTCTTGCCTTGGTGAACAGCTCAGTTGCGGTTCAAGCCGAACAGACGGGACAGCAGCTTGTTCTTCCAGTGGGACTCGATCTGCTCGATGGTGTGGTCAGGAGTGTTCTCGTCGACCACTTCGAGCGGGCACCCGTGGGCTCGGACCTCACCTGCTTCAGATCAACGCGTGACCCGCGCCGGGGCGTCACGTCGGTCGCCGCGCGGCCGCGGCTGCTGCCGCGGCCCGCTCCACCCACCGCGGCGTGTCGCCGTACCGCTGGTTCGGCACGAGCTCGCCGGCGGCAGAGCACTCGATCAGCTGGGCCATCCGGCGGTCGCGCGTGGACTCGTGCTTGGCTGAGGTCACCCAGGCCGTGCAGATCTTGCGGTAGCTCGAGGTCGATGCCTCCCAGAAGGCTGTGGCAGCGGGAGAGGCAGCCAGCCGGCCGGCGTAGGGCTCGCTGAGCCCGACCTCCGGGCCCTGGTAGCTGTAGCCGGCCTCCCCGCGAGGACGCTGCTCCCAGATCGCCAGCCCGTGGGGCTGCATCCGCCCCTCGGCACGCAGCTTCTCGACGAGGTCGAGGTTGACCTTGCTCCACCGAGAGGTCTTCTTGCGAGGGGTCCAGCGCTGCCGCCGGGTGTCGTCGTCGATGCGCTGGGCCACCGAGTCGATCCACCCCCAGCACAAGGCCTCGGGAACCGCCTGCTCCCAGGTCAGGCCACGATCGGCGACATGCCTCTTGTTCAGGCCCATCCACAGCTCGGTCTGCGTGTCGTGGTGCAGCGCCAGCCATGCACCGAACTCCTCAGGGGTACCGAAGAAGCGTGCAGGCCGCTCGGGCGTGCCGCCCATCCGACCCGGGCTCCCGTCCCCGGCCTGGTCACGTGCCATCCCCAGAGCCTGCCACCAAAGCTTGTCCCACCAAAGCCCAAGACGACCGCGTCATAGCGCCGCGTTCCGCCTAGTAAGGGCTATGGAGACTGCGCGACTCGACGCGGGGGCCAATGATCCTTCGTTGCCGGCACAACGCGATCGACGGGAGTTCGGTCGGTCCCGCAAGAGGTGCCTCGGCGGCGATCTTCACCGGACGGGTCTTACGGGAGGTCGCCTGGCTAGAGGCGCTTCGGTGCGCCCGCATCACCGCAAGGCGTTCCGTGATCGGGACGATGAACCGATTGATGCTTCATTTAGCGGCCCTCGCCGTGCGACGAGGCCGGCCCGGGGCTCGACTAGGGGCGGCTGCCTTGAAGACCGAAGCCGTTCTCGACGAGCTCCTTCAGGCGTTCAATGAATCGGGCGGCGAGGGCCCCGTCGACGAGGTCGTGGTCGACGCTGACCCTCAGACTGAGGTGGTCCCGGTTGGCGAGCCGCCCATCGATAAGGACCGGCCGGGTACCCATGCCACCGACGGTGACTGACAGGGGAGCCGGCGAGATGGGGATGCCCCCGCCGAGACCGGCCCCGAACATGCCTGCAGAGCTGACGACGACGGTCCCGGCCAGCCGCTTGGAGAGGAAGGGGCGTGCGAGCACAGCACGCATCCTCCGGCGATCGGCCCGACCATGCAGGTGAAGGACCGGAGGCACTGACCGGTGCGGGCGGGACCACCTAGCGCTAGCGTCGAGCACAGGCGGACTGCGTGACCCAGTGCCGGTTGAGGCTGATCGCTCGTCGGTGGACGGAGACGGACGGAGACACACCATGGCCGACGTTGACGAGGCGACCGTGCGGAGTGACGCGCGGCAGTGGCGCGGGCTCCTCATCACGGGGGCGTGGTGCGCCTTCGCGAGTGTCGTGATGATCGTGGTGCAGGTCCCCATCTACGTCGTTTGGCCACCGCCTGAGTCGACGGAGGGGTTCTTCGAGCTGCTCGTGGACAACCCCGTGCTGGGCCTGGTCTCGCTGGACGTGTTGTACGTCGTCTCGAACGCCCTGATGTACCTGGTCTATCTCGCGCTGGCCGTCGTGCTGTGGAGGATCAGCCGGTCGGCCGTCGTGATCGCGCTGGCGTTCTGCGTCGTGGGGATAGCCGCCTACATGAGCAGCCCGCGACCGGTCGAGATGCTATCGCTCGCCCAGGCCTACGCCGACGCGGACGCTGAGACCCGCACCGCTTTGCTGGCGACCGGAGACGGCATGGTCGCGACGTGGGCGGGCACGGGCTATGACATCTACTACTACTTCACCTTCGTGACCTTGGCGGTCCTGACCATCCTGATGCTGCGATCCTCGATCTTCAGCCGAGCCACGGCGGTGTGGGGCCTGGTGAGCGCCGTGCTCATGACCGTCCCCACGAACTTCGGTACGGTCGGCATGGTGTTCGCGATCGCGTCGTTGGTGCCGTTCTCGGTGTTCGCCGTTCTGGTCGGGAAACGCCTGTTGGAGCTCGCGAGCCCTGGGAAGCCCGCGGCGGCCACAGAAGGTTCACCAGATCGGGAAGCGGGCAGGTCGGGCCGGGAACCCCGACCGTGACCCCAGGACTCGTTGTGCAGCGAGCGTCCCGCTTTGCCTCGCCATGGGCATTGTGTTGGATGTCGTGATCTCAGAGAAGGTCAAGGGCCCCGGTCGAGGTCCGCTGTACGGTGCCTTCCGGCCACAGTCGTGGCGCGGATTCTCGACGGGACTTCCGTGGCATCTGTTTGGTGCCTCCCTCCGACTTCTCGTCGCTTGGGGTGAGTGGTAACGGCCCCTCCCGGCGGGCAGCCGACCCATCCGGATGGCCGTACCCCACTTCGCCGCCTGTCCACCCCTGCGATATCCGGCAACAGCGCCTGCTCGGACCGCCGGGGACGCTCACTGCAAACTGTCCCCATGACCACACTCACCGAGCTTGCGTGCGTAGGTCTAGGTCCCCACTTGCTCTCACAGTGACCTCCGCAACCGAAAGGGCACGAACCGTGGAGTGCGGGCGGCGTAGTCGGCGTATCCCTCGAATCGCTGGGCCAGGCGTGTTTCCTCCCATCGTGCTTTCACGTTCAGGAGCAGGACCAGCGCTGCGAGGGTGAGGAGCCGGAGCCCGCTTCCAGCCGCCACCGTGATTGAGGCCATCATGAGCAGCAACCCGCTGTAGATGGGGTGCCGTGCGTACCGGTAGAGGCCGCCAGTACGCAGCTGTGCGTGGGCGTTGGGCAACGGCGTGGCCGTCAAACCTCGGCCGAGTCCCGTTGCGCCGATGACCATCACGGTCAGGCCCAGGACGGTGGCCGCGCTGCAGGCAACGGTGAGAGCGGTGGGCACCGGCCAGTCGTCGCCATTCGGGAGCACCACGAGGATACCGATCAGCACGAACTGGCCAGCGACCAGTAGCCGCGCGGTCCTGACATCACCAGAGGCCGGGCTGTCTTCGTGCGCAGCGGCGGATTCTGTGGGTGGGCTCATCTGATCGGCTTCCTTCGCGGACGGGAAAGTGGAGCCATCGAGTGGTTAGATGCCGAGGCTCACCGCGCGTCGACGAACCCCATCATCCCTTGGTCCTCGTGGTCGAGGACGTGGGGGTGGTAGACGGCAGCGCCGTCGAAGTCGGCGAACCTGATCCGGACGGTGACCTATGAAGGACGGCCCATCGGCGAGGTGTTGGCAATCGCCTACTCTCCACTTTCCCTGATTCGTCTCTGTTGACGTTGTCGCTGGTCAGCCGATCGCTTGGGGGCGGCGACACACTAACCGGGGGTCAGTAGGGTCTCTGCGTGGTGTTCGTGCGCAAGGTCCGGACCGACGTCCGGGGCGACGGCGGTGCAGATCGCCGAGCGCCAGGGCGGTCGGGACAAGGTGCTGGAGCATCTCGGGTCGGCCCGCACCGAGCGGAGCTGCCGCGCTGCTGGAGACGTCTCGGCGAAGACCTACCCCGGTCAGGGCGAGCTGGACCTGAGCGCTGGGTCGGTGCCGGGCGGGCTGGTCGGTGATCACTGTTGAAGTCCAGCGCCCTGCTGTGGCGTGCTGTCCAGCGCGTACGCGCGGCTGGGGTTCGAGTGCTCGGTGACGAGACGTTCAAGCAGCTGGTCCTGGCCTGGTGGAGCCGACGAGCAAGGCGGACTCGTGCGCGTCCTGGACGAGCTCGGCGTGGCGCACGCCTCGCTGCGCACGATGTTCCGCTCCCTGGCCCGCTGTCAGGAGCGGGACTACCGCGCCAGGTCGCTGCCGCCTGCTTCGCCCACGCCGCAGCGCACGGTGACCTGTCGCTGTGCTCTACGACGTCACCACGCTCTACTTCGAGGCGAGAGAGGACGAGCTCCCGCGACACTCACACGCCCGCTCCACACTTCTCGTCGAAGTCGGCGAACCTGATCCGGACGGTGACCTATGAAGGACGGCCCATCGGCGAGGTGTTGGCAATCGTTCACGCCAGCGCATGAGCGCGAACATCGAGGTGCGTCTCACCGCCGCCATGGGGACCGCCGGCTTTCACCCACAGCCCTATTGAGCGCGCTTCCAACTACTGGGCTCACACCAGTCGGTGCTGGTAGGCGAACGCGGCGGCGGCGGTGCGGGAGCCGACGTCGAGCTTGGTGAAGATGTTGGACAGGTGCCGGGCTACGGTCTTCTCGGACAGCACCAGCGCCTCGGCGATCTGCCGGTTGCTCTTCCCCGCGGCCACTAGCCGTAGCACCTCGACCTCGCGCGGGCTGAGGCCTCCAGGGGCCTCTCCCTCGCCGAGCAGATGAGCCGCCTCTCGTTCGCTGAGCTTCGCACCGAGTTCGGCGAAGGTGGTGCGCGCAGCGGTGAGGTCGGCGAGCGCGGATTCCTCGTCGCCAAGCAGACGCAGGGCCCGGCCGACGAGTACCCGGCTGCGCGCCGTTTCGTACGGCGCGGAGAGCTGGTGCCAGCGGTCGAGTGCCTGACGCGCGCCGGCGAGGCCCGATTCGGCGTCTCCTCGGCCCAGCGCGACGCTCGCGTCCGCGTAGCAGCCAGCGGCCCGCAAGGCCGTGCAGTCAAACGATGCGCCGATGCTACCCAGCTGCTCCACGAGAGAGGCCGCCTCCTCGGGCTCGCCGATCTCAACCAGTACGTCGACGGCGGCTGGGAGCACCTGTGAGCGGTGCACCGGGTCCTGCCGCTCGGTGAGCAGCCGGCGGACAGCGGCCACCGCGGCTTCACGACGTCCTTGCTGGAGCCACAGCAGGGCCCGCCCGGGCTGGGCCGGGTGCCCGTGCTCTGCGGCCTCGTCGTAGGCGGTCTCGGCGGCGTCGTGCTCGCCGCGCAGCCGGTGCACCTCGGCTCGCTCGTAGTGCGCCAGCCCGACCGCCGGACCTCCCCCGGACTCTGCGTACCGCGCTGCCGCATGGTGGAGCTCGGCGATGGCGTCTTCGAAGGCGCCGTGCAGCTTCATCAGCTGCCCCCGGTGGACGGCGCACTGACCGGTGAACGCGACGAGGCCCGGTTGCGCGTCGCACCAGTTCGTGAGGGCGTGCGTCCACTGCCCTGCTCGGTCGAAGTCTGAGATCTCCTGGCAGGCTTCGATCGACGAGCAGTAGACGACCCCGGAGAAGATCGGCGACACCTGGCCGGCCACGACCGAGATCATTGCCTCGTCGAGCAGACGCAGCCCATCGGCGACGTGCCCCGAGAAGATGGAGAGTCGGCCTTGTATCTGCAGGCCCATCGCTAGGAGATCTTGGTCTCCGAAGCGTCGGCCGTACTCGGTGACCTTCGGGGCCGCGTGCAGGGCATCGGGGAACTCGCCCTTCATGATGTGACCGAGCGTGACACGCTCCTGCAGGTAGCCCCGCTCCACGACGTCCTCGCCGAAGTCGTCGAGCAGGCGCTGGCCCTTGGAGAGCCACCCATTGCCGACCGCGACCTCGCCGGCGCCCCAGAGCGTGGCGGTCAGCCAGTATGCGACGCGCACCGCGCCGGGCACGTCGTCCACGTCGAGTTTGGCCTGGTAGGCCCGTTGCAGGGCTCGCACCACGTCGTTGGTGCGACCGAGCAGGAAAGCGGCGGTCGCCAGCGCCACGAAGTCGTCGGGCTCGAGCTCGGTGTCGGCCAGGCCCGACAGCGCCTGGTATGCCGACACCCACTCCCGTCGCTGGTAGGCCTCGCGCGCGCGTTGTAGGTCCTGGATCACGCCCACCCAATCGACGATACTCACGCCAGCCCAGGTTCGGTGCGGTTCCACGCTCGCGCGGTCTTCGTTCGCCGCCACATACCGACGGCCAGCGGCAGCAGCGCCAGCAGGGCAGCGCCGGGCTGCACGTAGAACTGGACTGCACCGATGGGCACCGGGCGAGCGAGGGCGAACACGATCAGCGCGCCGGCGCCCACGCCGTCGAGCCATGCTCCCAGAGGACGCATGCGCATCACGGCCACGCCGCGATATGCGCGAACTCCAGGCTGGGGAGAACGGCGTACATGACGCTGCCGATCACCACCGCACCGAGCCCCAGGGCGCTCAGCCGACGATCACCGTGAACCCGGAAGTACTCACGGAGCGCGACGAAGGCCACCGCGATCGCCTCCGAGGCGAGCACAGCCGCGACGTGAGCGAGCCCCTAGCGGGTGAGGTCGGCCGCCGCGGCCTCGGCCACCGCCGCGTCGTCGGGAAGCCGACCGGGGATGGGCGGGTGCCACAGAAAGGCGACGAGCAACAGCGCCGGGCCGACCCCCCTCGAGAGGGCGGCCCACCTCCCGGGGGTGGGCGCAACCGCTTCTGCGCCTGACTGGGCCTTCATGTCGATGGTGACGGACATGACGAACCTCCTGGTCCCGGTGATAGTCCTCAAGCGGTGATCGCCGCGCGGGCCGCTGTGTGTTCAGTGATGTGCTGGGCCACGTAGGCCGCGTCGCGGCCGACGCCGGGCAGCACGGAGGAGGCGACGGCGTACTGGAACAGCAGTCCGCAGAAGTACAGGCCAGGCACGTCCTCGGCGACACCGCGGTACTCGCGGGGCCAGCCGTCATCCCCGAGAACGGGGAGATCGATCCAGCCGAAGGCGGGCGCGCTGCCGGTGCACCACACCACGACCGCAACGTCGACGACGGTGCCGTCGGCGAACATGGGCCGCCCGTCCCGGACGCCGACGACCCTGGCCTCGCGCCGGGTGACGCCCTGGGCGGCCAGGTCCTTCGCCCGGACACGCGCGACCGGGATGCCGTGCGTGCGGAAGTGGCGCATCATCTTGCGGCCCACAGGAGTGCGCCGGGTGAGGACGTGGCGAGCGAGGAAGATAGTGACCGGCATGAACGCCCGGTCGGCCCGCGAGCCGGGACGCAACGGCTCGTGGCCGGGGTCTCGGCCACTGAGCGTCACCGGACGATCGGCGGCCAGCTCGCGGGCGATCTCGCAGCCAGAGTTGGCTGCCCCGACCACCAATGTGGGGCCGACCGGAAGCTGATCGGGGCGCCGGTATTGGCTCGAGTGCAGCTGCTTGATGCCGGGGTCGAGGTGCCCCGCGAACTCGGGCACGCGCGGCACGCAGCCGTTGCCACCGGTGGCCACAACGACGTTCTCGCAGGTTACCCTCTCCGCGCCCAGGTGTGCGGTGAACCCTCCTTCGTTCTGGCACTCCAGTCGTTCGACCCGGGTGCGCAGCCGCACCGGCAGGTCGTGCACCAAGGCGTAGGTCTCGAGGTAGGCGGCGACCTCGTCCTTGCTGGGGAACTGCCAGGACTCGCCCGGAAAGGGGAGCCCGGGCAGGCTGTTGTACTTCCCGGGGGTGAAGAGTCGCAGCGAGTCCCAGTGGCGGCGCCAACTGTCGCCCACCCGCTCCACCCCGTCCACGATCAGGCACTCGCGGCCGCGCCGCTGGAGCTGGTATCCGGTCGCCAGGCCGGCCTGACCTGCACCGATGATCAGGGAGTCGATGTGCTGGGTCGACATCACCGACACCTCAAGCGGCTACCGGAGCCCTGGCGGCTGCCCGAGCGATGATCTGCTCCGCGAGGTACGCCGCATCGCGTCCGACACCGTGCACCTCGCCGGAGGAGAACGCATACTGGAACCACATGCCGCAGTAGAAGAGGCCGGGGACCTCCTCGACCACCCCGCGGTACTCCACCGGCCAGCCGTCGACCGTCGGCACCGGTAGGTCGACCCAGCTCCAGTCGTGCCGGAACCCGGTGCACCAGATCACGTTGGCCACGTCGAAGGTCCGTTCGTCCGCCAGCGCAGGCCTACCGTCGGTGTCGACGCCGGCCACATGCTCCTGGACCCACTCGGCCCCGCGCTCCACCAGATGGCGTTCCTTAACCCGCAACTGCGGCGCGCCGTGGTGGCGCGTCTGGCCCATCACCTTGCGGCCCAATCTAGTGCGCCGAGTGAGGACGTGCTGGAAGGCGAAGCTGATCACCGGCATCCCCAGCTTCCACAGTCTGGTTCCCCACTCGAACGGGATGGCTCCGCGGCTGGGTCCGACCATCGTGACCGGCCTGCTCGCTGCCAGTTCGTAGGCGATGTCCAACCCGCTGTGCGACGCGCCGACCACCAGCGTGGGGCCGTCGAGGAGCTGCTCGGGCGAGTGGTAGTCGGCCGAGTGTAACTGCCGGATCCTTGGGTCGAGGTCGTCGGCGAACGGGGGCACCACCGGCGTACGACCGAAGCTGCCGACGGCGAGCACGACGTTGTCGCAGGCGATCTGATCGCCGCCCAGGTCGACGATGTAGCCGCCATCGGGGCTCTGGGACAGCCGCTGGACCCGCGTCTGCATCCGGACCGGAAGGTCGGAGGTGATGGCATAGAGCTCGAGGTAGTCGGCGAACTCGTCCTTGGTCGGGAAGTGCCACCGGTCCTCGGCGGGGAAGTCGAGGCCGTCAAGGCCGTTGAGCCAGGCCGGGGTGAAGAGCCGCAGACTGTCGTAGTGACAGCGCCAGTTGTCACCGATCCGATCGTTGCCGTCGACTATCAGGAACTCGCGACCGCGCTGCTTGAGGTGGTAGCCGGTGCTGAGGCCGGCCTGGCCGGCGCCGATGATCAGGGTCTCGATGTGCTGTGTGGTCATCTGGGTCTCCTCGGGTGATTTGGTGGTGGCGATCAATGCGTGTCGAGGAACTCGTGGGTCAACGCGGCGACCTGCCCTGCCCGGTGCAGCCAGGGCGCGTGACCGCCTGGCATGACATGCAGGTCAGCGTTCGGCATGTACTCCACGGCCCGCCGTCCAGCCTCGGGCGACCCGAAGCCGTCCTGCTCCCCCCAGATGAGCCGCACCGGGTGCGTGATCGCTCGCAACTGGTCAGCCGTCACCGCGACCTCGGGCCGTGGCCGGGTCCAACTCATCACCGACCGCATCAACTCGACGAGGTCCTGTCGGCGGTGCGGCAGCCGCTGACCCGCGACCATGACGTCGCGGATCTCCTCAAGGCCGGACGGGTCCTCGCCGACCATGCGGATGATCCGTTCGGCTCCCTTTACCGAGGGCTTCTGCAACGACACCAGCAGCTTGCCCAAGGCGGGGATCGACAGCAGCCGCCACGACAGGATGGCGGAGGTGTCCAGGAAGAGCGCCGGGCATGCAATCATCACCTGCGAGCGCACCCGCCCCGGCTGCTCCCAGGCCAGCCACGTGGTCCACAACGAGCCCATGGACTGGGTCACGAACGGCACGGGGCCGATCTCCAGCGCGTTAAGGATGTCGGCCAGGTAGGCGACAGCGGTGCGGCGCAACGTGGTGTGGTGGTAGCGCGCCCGGTCAGTGAGGCCATTGCCCGGCAGCTCGATCGCGTAGAGCGTGTGACCGGAGAGCTCCGCCATCAACGGCGCCCAGAAGACGGCCGGGATCGCGCCGCCGATCACCATCGGCAGAGGCGGCCCCTCTCCCGTCACGAGCACCTGAGCCCGCCCGCCGATCGCGGGAACCTCGACGAACCGGGACTGTGCCGGCACCTGGTAACGGTCGAGAACCCGCTGCTGCGCATCTCGGAAGGCGGCCGTCACCTCGTCCCTCGCGCTCTGGGTCGTCATGCAAAAGACGCTAGGCACACAGGGCCACAACCGCTTCGGACGCGATACCCATTCGTCGGTGCTAGTCGATGGGTATATCCGCGCACCCGGCATGTGATCCCAAGCCGCAGTCGTCCTGCTGGGCAATCAGCTCCCACCGCATCGGGCGGGTCAACACGGCGCACCCAGTTGGCGGTCGCCGTGCCGGTCTCATCGGATCGGTAGAGCCGGTCGCGCCGATGTTCTTCAATCGCCGCAGCAGACGCACCCTAAGCAGCTCGGTGAAGGGAACCCGACCATCGACGCTCCGTGGGTGTCGACGCAGCTGATGTCGGCGCCGGCGTTGGCTCGGCGTCGGCGTCGCGGCCGGCGAGAGGGCCACCCGCGTCTTTCCGCCGCGTAGCGTGCGCACACGCGGCCGTGTCCTTCCGCCGCGTTCCGCCCAGATAGGGCTGCGAAGGTGCGGCACCTTCGTGTACTGCCGAGTGGATGATCGGGTCGACTCCGATGCGAGCGTGGTGTCAGGAGGTGTAGCGAACCTTGACCTTGTCGATGCGGCCGCTGAAGGGGAAGGGTGCCCGGTCGTAGTAGTCCTGAGAGACCGGTGAGCCCAGGCAAGTGCCGATGTCGAGGCAGTCGTTGGCGGTGAACAGCAAGGGCGCGCTGACGGGCACCCGACCCGAGGCGAACTCCTCGTCGTTGACCTTGATGGCGATGTCGAGAGGGCCGCCCGGTCTCGCCTCGGCGAACGCGGTCTCGATCTCGATGGTGGCGGAGCCTGCGGGTACCCGCTGTTGTGAGCGGATCCTGGTCTTCATGACGATGAAGAGGTTGTACTCGTAGCAGAGGTAGCCGTCGTCGACGAAGCAGGTCAGGCCGCCGCTTCCTGACCCGAGGGCGTACAGCACGCCGTTGGCCCGCTCGGGGACGTCGGCGCTGATGACCACGGTGTTCGCGCGGTTGCCCAGCGCAGGCGCGCAGAACTCCGGCATGCGGGTGATGTCTCCGGTGAACTCCCACTCGCGGTACGGGGTGGAAATCCGCAGCTCGGGGTGCAGGGAGATGATCCACAGCCCGCCGCCGACCGGGTAGACGCTGTTCCTGGCGGCCTCGATGGCGAACGTCTCGCGCAGCTGGGCGAGCTTGTCGGGCATCTGCGCCGCGAGGTCGTTGGCCTGGGTCCAGTCGTTCTCGAGATCGTAGAGCTCCCACACGTCCTGGTCCGGGGTCCAGTCCTGGATGCCGGGCGGCATCCCGGGAACCCAGGGGGCTCTCGGCCCGAACGCGCTGGCCATCCACCCGTCGTGGTAGATCGCCCGGCTGCCCATGATCTCGAAGTACTGCGTCCGGAGCCGGCCGGCGGCGCCGGGGTCGTCGAACGTGTAGGCCAGGCTGACACCGTCGATCGGGTCCTGCTGGACGCCGCCGACGACCCGCGGTGCGGTGATCCCGAGGATGTCGTAGATCGTCGGGACGATGTCGTTGCAGTGGTGGAACTGCGCCCGCGGGGTCGCGTCCGGCGTGATCTTCGCGGGCCAGCGCACCGCCATCGGGTTGCGGGTCCCTCCGAGGTGTGAGGCCAGCAGCTTCATGCCCTTGTACGGGGTGCTCCCGGCCCAGGCCCAGCCGGCGTGGTACTGGTTGTCGACCTTGGGTGAGCCCAGGGCGTCGAGGCCGCCGAGGTCGTCGAGGGCCTTCAGGTGCATGTCGATGGTGGTCGGGATGCCGTTCTGGGCCAGCAGCTCGCTGATCGTGCCGTTCTGGCCCTCACCAGATGAGCCGTTGTCGCCCCAGATGTAGAAGATCAGAGTGTTGTCCCGGTAACCCATGGCCTCGATCTCGTCGACGAGCCGGCCCACCTGCACGTCCACGTGCTCGGCGAAGCCCGCGGCGACCTCCATCAGGCGGCGCTGGAAGGGCCGATCCGACTCCGGGATGTCCTCCCACGCTGCCAGGGCTGCATCTCGCGGAGTCAGCTGGGCCTCCTGGGGGATCCAGCCCTGCTCCTTGGCCCTGACGAAGACCCGCTCGCGGTAGGCGTCCCAGCCGTCGTCGAACCTGCCCGAGTACCTGTCGGCCCACTCCTTCATCACGTGGTGCGGCCCGTGCAGGCACCCGCTGGCCCAGTACATGAAGAACGGCTTGTCCGGCTGAAGCGCCTTGTGCCGGTGCAACCAGCCGATCGCGTCGTCTGCCAGGTCCTCGCTGAGGTGGTAACCCTCCTCGGCGCTCTTGGGAGGCAGCACCGAGGTGGTGTTCCGCACGAGGTTCGGCTCGTACTGGGAGGCCTCGCCGGCCAGGAAGCCGTAGAAGTACTCGAAACCCAACGCGGTCGGCCAGTTGTGGAACGGCCCGGCCGCCGTGGTCTCCACCGCAGGCGTGTTGTGCCACTTGCCCCACGCGCCGGTGGCGTAGCCGTAGTCCTTGAGCACCTCGGCCGCCATGGCGCTGCTCTTCGGGATCTCCCCGGAGTACCCGTCCCAGTCGTTCGCGAGCTCCGCGATCTGGCCGTTGCCGATGCGGTGATGGTTTCGGCCCGTCAGCAAGGAAGCCCTAGTCGGCGAGCACATCGCCGTGGTGTGGAACCTGTTGTAGCCGATCCCGTCACCATGGATCCGAGTCAACGTGTCAGTGCGGACCTCACCACCGAACGTCGACGGCAGCCCCGGCCCCGCGTCGTCGATCAGGACGATTACGATGTTCGGCGCGTCATCGGGAAGGTGCCGCGGCTGCACCCGTTGGGCATACACCGACTCCTGCATCGTGCGACCTGCGGTACTCGCCGACGGGGCGGACGGAAAGGGCAACGCGTCAGAAGCCGGCATTCTTCTCTCCTTCGGGGACGACGCCCCCCTCCCGCGAACGCTACCACCAGCCATGTGACGCACATCACTTATTGGGGTGATGGCAGCGCGAGATAGGGCAGTCGCAGCGCCCGGGCGCCGGTTCAGGCATCTGCCGCGTTCCATCACTCAATCGAGCGATGACCGCGGTGCGTCTGCGCCGCCTTGGGTGACGGACTTGACGGCGGCATAGGCGTACCCGGTTCAGGTGTCGTTGGTGAGGGTCATACGGACTGCCCTGGCACGAGGGACACTCCAGCACATCGATCGAGTTCCCCTCCGCCAATGCAAGGTGTGGGTGCTCGGCAAAGATGCGGACGGCTTCGTCGTGGCTGTCAGCAACGACGATCGCGTACCCCGTCTTGGAGTCTGTGAAGTCCTCGACGCCACCCGAGGTCACCCGCTTCTTCACGCACAGAGGGGCGCACGGATCCGCCAGAGCGTGTTGATGTGCTTGCGCCCATGCGGCCCAGGCGTTCATGAACTCCCATAGTTCAGCCTCGGTGAGCTGACCTTCGGTCGACTCGTCAGCGGCACCCGTTGTAGATCGCGAGGAACTTCCCCATGAGAGCCGCGCATCAGCATGGCCGCGCGGACCGGGTGCGTCATACCGCCGCGTAGCGCGGCGCTACCCCGCAGGACGATCACCAACGCACTACATGCGGCACGCGCGGGCGCTTCAAGTTCGGTTCGCACCGAGGTGTGGCGTGAATGCGGTGTGGTGGCGAGGTCACACTCGGGTGGTCTCGTGTGGTCGGTGGCCGTGGCCCATGATCGGGGACATGGTCTGGTCGTCGACGGTGACGCTGAAGGCGTCGCTGACTGTGACCTCGAGCAGGCCGGCGGCTGTGAGCGTGGCGTGGACCTCGCTGCGGGTCAGGCCGTGGGCCTGCTCGCTGTGGCGTTCCCAGTCCCATTGCACGAACAGACCGCCGGCTCGGAGGTGGGCGACCAGCTCGGCGACGGTGGAGGGGTAGTCGTCGAGGAACGCGCACACCGAGGAGCACACGACCAGGTCGAACGCGTGGCGCTCGACCGGCAGCGACATGCCGGTGCGCACACGGCTCCAGTGGCGCTCGGCGATCTTGGTGTCCAGGACATCGAGCATCGCTGGGGAGGTGTCGACCGCGTGCACTGTCGAGCCGGAAGCGACCAGCAGCTCGGTGAGCAGTCCGGTGCCGCAGCCGAAGTCGAGGACCTGCGCGTCCTCGAGGACGACATCAGAGCTGGACGCGACGCGCTGCAGCGACGCGAACGCGGCTGCGGCGTAGGCGCGGGCCGCGCGGTCGGTATCCCACCCGGCCGCGTACTGGTCCCACTCGCTGCCCTCACTCATGCCAGGGACCGTAGCGCCGCAGGCGCCATGGGGCATGTGATCGGCCCGCCACGGGAGGGCACTCGGCGACGCCTGCACGACATCGTTGAGATCAGAGAGGGAGCCAGCCAGGTCATGGGCACATCGGGCCGATCTCGCGGGGTGCACCTGGTGTCGAGCATGGTGGTTGCCGCGGTCGAGGCTAGAGCCGGGCACCGCACGAGGGCTTGACGGGTGTTGTCCGGTGGTGAGCGCGCTTTCGGTCGTCGGGGCCGGTGGCCGCCCTCGAGACCGCCCATCGGGGCTGGCATTGCACATGGTGGACCCCCATTCGGTCTAGCGTTCCCACCGCCGAGCCAGTTCCAAGTGTCGCCGGCGTTTGCAGACTAGACAGTAACGGCGCTCGGACAGTGGACACTCCGCCAACGATCGGAGTGTGATCACCAGGGAGAACTGGGCGTTGATCAGGAGGCTGGCCGCCGAGGGCGTGCCGAGGCCAAGATCGCCACGAGGTTGGGCGTCTCGAAGACGACGGTCATCAAGGCCACCACCTCGGACGGTCCACCGAAGTACGAGCGAAGACCGGCACCGACGTCGTTCACGCCGTGCGAGGCGCGGGCGCGTGAACTCCTCGACGAGACGCCGGACATGCCCGCGACCGTGCTGGCCGAACGGGTCGAGTGGACCGGCTCGATCCGCTGGTTCCGGGACAACGTCAACCGGCTCCGCGACCGCGGCGTCGACACCCTGCCCAGCATCGAGGCCGAGCAAGAGTCCCTAGTGCGGCGCGTCGTTAGTTCCTAAACGGCTTGTGACTTGCCATGATGGGGCATGGCGAACCGCGCGGCCCCAGCACTGACCCTGCGCCCCGGCGACCACGAGGAACTGGTGCGCTGGACGCGTTCGACGAAGCTTCGTGCGGGCCTGGGGGTGCGTGCGCGGATCGTGCTGGCCGCGGCCGCGGGCCAGGCGAACGAGCGGATCGCCGAGCAGGTCGGCACCTCGAAGGTGACGGTGCTGAAGTGGCGCTCCCGTTACCAGGCCAAGGGCCTGGACGGGCTGGACGACCAGGCTCGGTCGGGCCGGCCGCGCACGGTCGACCACGCCCGGATCGTGGCGGTGACGCTGGCGCCGCCACCGAAGAAGCTAGGGGTGACGCACTGGTCGACCCGGCTGCTGGCCCGTCACCTCGGTGTGGGTGACGCCACCGTGGCCCGGGCCTGGCGCGAGTACGGGGTGCAGCCCTGGCGGGTCGAGACGTTCAAGTTCTCCACCGACCCCGAGCTCGTGGCCAAGGTCACCGATGTCGTCGGGCTCTACCTGGCCCCACCGCAGAACGCGGTCGTGCTCTGCGTGGACGAGAAGTCCCAGATCCAGGCGCTGGACCGGACCGCGCCGATGCTGCCGATGCAACCGGGCCTGCCGGAACGACGGACCCACGACTACATGCGGCACGGCACCACGACCCTGTTCGCGGCCCTGGACATCGCCACCGGCACAGGTCACCGGCGCGTGCAAGCCCCGGCACCGGCACACCGGAGTTCCTCGCCTTCCTCAAGCAGGTCGCCCGCGCCTACCCCGACCAGCGAGCTGCACCTGGTGATGGACAACTACGCCGCCCACAAGACGCGCCGAGGTCCGCGACTGGCTCGCGGCCAACCCCCGCATCCACGTCCACTTCACCCCGACCTCCGCGTCCTGGCTCAACCTCGTCGAGGTCTGGTTCGGCATCATCGAACGCCAGGCCATCCACCGCGGCAGCTTCGGCTCCGTCAAGGACCTCAACGCCAAGATCCGCGCCTTCATCGACGGCTGGAACGACCGCTGCCCACCCCTTCGTCTGGACCAAGACCGCCGACGAGATCCTCCAGAAGGCCAACCGTAAGACAACTTCAAACGCGGGCCACTAGACTGAAACCGTTCACTCTTCGACCGCCGAAACCGTCTAGTTTTCGAGCGCCCGTCGACAGATCCGTCGCACTGCTCTATTGGGCGAGGGCGTTGACGGCTGCGGTGACCGATTAGGGTGGCTGAATGAGCGCTTCGACGGATGTACCCGACCGCTACAACACGCCGGTCCCGAGCACGATTCTGACGCCAGACCGGGTCGAGACCCGGATCGGAACGCTGGAGTTTGCCGACGGCTTCCCCAGCGACGAGACGGCCGCGAAGGTCTTCGACCACCTCGACTTCCTTCGGGCGGTCGAGGTGTTCCTGCAGTGCATTCCGGCAGCCTCGATGGAAGGCCTGCGAGCTGGTCTGACCGGCATCGGCTGCGACGCAGCCCACAAGATGGCTCTCGCAGACCATCTTCTGGACTCCAACCCGCTGTTCCTGACCGGCAACACCGACACCGTCTACGCGCTTGCGATGCTCGACTTGGACCGGGACGGTCCGACCGTCGTCGAGATCCCGCCCGGGTGTGGTCCCGGCACCGTCAACGACGCCTGGTTCCGGTTCGTGATCGACATGGGCACCCCCGGACCCGACCGCGGCGCCGGGCGGTACTACCTGCTCGTGCCCCCCGGCTACGACGGGGAGATCCCCGATGGCTACCACGTCGCCCACTCGCCGCAGTTTCACCAACCTGGCTGGCGCTTCGCGGCTTCCTCGTCGACGGCAAGACCGACGCGGCAACAGAGATGTTCAAGGACGGCGTCAAGATCTATCCCCTGTCTACTGCTAGCGATCAGCCGGCGATGGAGTTCATCTCCTTCTCCGGCAAGGCGTTCAACACCATCCACGCCAACGACCAGGAGTTCTACGCGGAGGCTCGCCGACGTGATCAGGCGCGAACCGATCGAGGTGATCGATCCTGAGACCCGGGGCTTGCTGGCCTCGATCGGCATCCACAAGGACCATGTGTTCGAGCCCGACGAGCGGATGCACGCCATCCTCGTCGACGCCGCCGCAGTCGGCAACGCCACGCGCCCGCGCGATCTGCTTCCAGACCCGCGACCAGCGCGCATACTTCTTCCCCGACCGCCGTTGGAAGACAGGCTTCGTCGGGGGCGACTACCAGTGGCTCGATGGCGACGGACGCGGCGGGCGCAACATGGACGCCCGGACGCTGTTCTTCTACCAAGCGACGCTTAACACTCCGGCCATGGCGCTGGAGATGGTGGGCGTCGGCTCCCAGTACGCGCTCACGGAGAGAGACTCCTCCGGCGCATACCTGCACGGCAGCAACACCTACCGCCTCACCCTCCCCGCCGACGTCCCCGCCAAGGACTTCTGGTCGCTGATCGCCTACGACCCCCAGACCCGCTCGGAACTGCAGACCAGCCAACCCCTGCCGAGCCGCAGCAGCGAGAGCAACCACGACGAGCTCACCTACAACGACGACGGCTCCATCGACCTGACCTTCGGGCCCGAGGCGCCCAGCGACCGCCGCGGCAACTGGATCCAGACGGTGCCGGGCAAGAGCTGGTACGCGATCCTGCGCCTGTACGGGCCGCTGGAGCCCTGGTTCGAGAAGACCTGGATCCCCAACGACATCGAGCGGCTCTGATTGCGCAGGCGCGCTGAGCGCCACCACGCGCTGGGCCCAGGGCTGGACCCGGCGACCTTCGCCGCGGGTCGCGTCCCGCTCGTCACCACCTCCCGGGGGCCAGCGAGCACCGCGGCGGCTTGGTCTTCCCCAACGCTAAGGGGTATGAGCAACCTCAGCAGGCGCCGAAGCCGGCGATCTGCTCCAGCTTCCCAACGGCAGCAGCGGGTCGATGGTCGAGGACGAGCAGCTCACCGGATCCCAGGGCCGCGCCGTCTCAGCCGACGGCAGCCGCTGGACCGCGAGATGCGCGAAGACACCCGTCGACTCTGTCTTCTCCGTCCAGGACGCACCTTTCCCGATCCAGTGAGGCGCAACGCTGTGCCGCCCCCGACGCGGAAGGTCAACGCCCTCATCTGACGCGGGAGGGTCAACGCACTCGTCTGCCAGCGTGCGTGATACCGGGGTGTGCTGTCGCAGGGGTCGACGTTCATCTCGGGGCCTGTCACAGCATCGTGATGCCGTCGCCGACGAGTTCGGTGCCGATGATCAGCAGCAGAACGGTCATGATCGCGGCGTTGTGCTGGATCATCCACGTCTTGAGCTCATCGAGGATGTCGGTCGCTCGCGCTCCCGCCACCAGGTAGACGACCACGGGCGAGCTGACACCCAGGCTTGCGACAAGCGCGAAGGCGAGCGCCGCACCGACGACAGCGCCAGTCTCTTCCGCGGACGCGGACGCGATGGCGTTCGCCCGCGCACTGCCACTGAGGAGCATGAGGACCAGGGCGACGATGGGCAGCGGACTGACCATCACGCCCACACGGGTCGGCAGGGACTGGCCGATGGCCTCACCCACGACGGACCACTCTTTCGCTTCGGTCGAGCACCTCAGGGAGCCACGAAGGCGAAGTTCTGGTCGCCCGGTCGACCACTGCTCTGAGGCGCCCAAGGACGCCGGGGCCGCCGATCAACTCGATGCCGACCGCAGCGAAAGCGTAGACCGTCACCCCAACTGCCAACACCGCCTCAGGAGAGTACCCACGGTACTCGTTTCACCGAGTCCGCCACCGACGCACACGCCTGCCAGCGGGTACCCCACACCGCCGGGTGCCGCCCGGGCAACGGCCTCTGCAGGCCGGGCCATTGACCCTGCTCTATGCGTTGCAAGGCCCGCTCTCGGTCACCCACGAAGCGGCGGGCGCCTCTCCTGCTCTCGTGCGGGGCCGGGGGCCGTATGCAGCGACACCTCCGAGGCGTACCAGCAAGCCGCTGTGAGGAACATCAGCCGCTGCAGCAAGCCCCATATTGGCGTGGCCATCAGCAGAGGGATCGTGACGGCCACGAGGATCACGGTGATGTCGCCGGTGGTGCGTGCGCGGGTGCGAGGACGCCTCACGGCCAGCGTGGCCGCCACACCAGTGATGAAAGAGAACCCCACGACCGAGGCGAAAACGGAGTGCAGCCGATCCTCCAGCTCCACGTACGGGACGCCGGCCTCCCATGGAGCGTGGGAGTAAGCCGCTACCAGCACCATCCCCACCCCGAAGCAGGCATGCAGAGCGGTCGCTAGCGCTCGCCACGCTCCGTGGCGCAGCACGCAGATGCCGAGCACTGCCAACCCCAGCATGACGAAGCCCATCCGAGCAACCCAGGCGCCCTCGATGCCTTGGGCGGCCGCTTCGCTGGTGCCGAGCTCCACCCACGAATACGACGGCGGCAGAGCCAGAGGCGCCAAGCCGAGGATGAGCATGGAACAGGCCAGCGCAGCGACCAGGACGATGCGCGATCGTCGGTCCGGGGAGCCAGGAGTCGCCACAACAACGATCTTCCAGCGAGGCCGATCCACACGCAACGGCCCAATGGGACGGAAGATCCCATGGTCGTGAAACCACTTCGGCGCCAGTGATCGAGCGATACCAGCGATGCGCCGACGGCTCCTCGTTCGGTGAGCGCCCCGACTGGTCGACTTCGACCGATGCCTGGGGGGTCCTTGTCCTGGACGACTCTCTGGCGACGTTCGACGAGACGGGCAGGGGGCTGGCACGAAGGCTTCCGCGCTCGGAGCCCACCAGCATCCCCGGCGCCGGGCACGCCCCCTGGACGGACGAACCCGAGGCCTACGCCCGCGCCGTCCGGACCTGGGTCCCGGGTCGGCACCTCCGGGTGTAGCGGTCTCGACGCGCCGCCCATCCAACTTTCGCGACCCCGAAGGAGCACAGACATGAACTACGTCATTCTCGTCGCCCATGTCACCATGGCCACCTCGGTCTCCGCGCTGATCTACCTCTGGTACGTGGCGCCCAGGCTGTCGGTCCCGCCTCTGCTGGTGGCGCTTCAGCCGTGGCTGCTGGTCCAGGCGTTCCGGTTCACCGGACTGACGCTCGCAGTGGACGGTCAGGTGGATCCCGAGGTGCCCTCGGACGTGCTGCTCCAGGCCGGGCTGGGTGACATGGCCACCGCCCTGCTGGCCGTAGCGGCCCTGGTCTTGGCGCGCCGGGGCTCGGGTGCCGCCGTCGCTGTCACGTGGGTCGTGACCGTCGTGGGTCTGCTCGACTTCGCCAGTGCGGATCGTCGCCCAGACCGACCTGCTCAGCTACGACGTCGGCGCGATGTGGCTGGCCTTGATCTGGTACGTGCCCGTGGTCCTGATCTCACACCTGGCCATCATCAGCATCCTCGTCCGCAAGGATGCGCGTGAAGGTTGCCTCACGGTGTCCACATAACCGGAACAGAAGGCATGCTCGCCAAACGGGAGAACGCCGAGCTCCCTACCGGTGGGCCGTTGAAATCGACCCGAACCCGGCGTCGCCGAGACCTGCTGCATGCCGCCGACTGTCGACCGGCCGGGTCGCGGCAGGTCCGTGTGGTGATGGGGCTGGCGTAGCTCGTCCTCTCGGACATCCTGGTCGACGCCGTGGATGCCGCACAGACTCGCGCGCGAGAAAGACTGGCCTCAGCCCTTCCGATCCGCCGGCACGAGACCTCCTCCCGCCGGGCGACGCGGCGCTTCGAGGCCCGGGGTCACCGATCCAAAGTCAGGCCCCTTCGGCCCCCTGGGCCGGCACCGGGACCTCCGACGCATCCATTGAGGTGGGGCGGCGGCGCACCGCGGCGACGGCGAGCAGGCTCAATCCGAGGGTGGACCAAGCGGCGAGAGCCAGCGCGGCCGGCGCGGTATGGGCGCCGTCGAAGCCCGAGATGCCGCGCAGCGTGTCGACCGTGGCGCCGAGGGGCATCCATTGGCCGATGGCCGACCAGTCGGCGGGGAGCAGTCCACGCAGCGAGTCGTGCGACGAGCACGTGCAGCAGGCTGAGGAGATCCTCGCCTGCATGACGCAGTTCCAGCAGAATGTTCCTGGAGGCCATTTCGTCACCGAGGATTTCCTGGAGCACCACGACCGCTCGCTCGCTCGGTGGACCATGGGCGACGGCACCGTTGTCGGCACCGGCGCCTCGTTCGCCACCTACGACGCCCACGGCGCCCTGACGTCGATGACGGGCTTCATCGACGAGCCGGCCAGTCCTGACCGGAGAGCCGACCGGCCGGTGCCCCCGATGACCGACGACCGGCGTCAGGAGCGCTCGGCCGGCCTCTGTCGTGCTGATCTGTCATGCCGGGCGGTCTAGCGAACGGCCACCTTTGAACAGCCTGTCAGCTGTTTGCTTCGGCCTGGTCGATCCATCGGAGAACGTGCGCGAGGTACGGCTCCGCGTTGTCCTCCCACGCGTAGTGCCCGGCCTCGGGAATGACGTGGAACTCGCTGTTGGGCAGGGCCTCGGCGAGCCGACGCGAGTTCCCGATCCCGACGAGGGTGTCCCGCTCGCCGTGCAAGACCAGTACCGGGGCGCTGATCGTCCCGACCACCTTGGTCAGCTCCGGCGTCTCGTCGGGATAGCTCCCGATGAAGCCCATCTGGGCGCGCAGCTTGGCGAAGGAGGTAGCGCTGCGCCGGTAGTCCTCGAGCCGCCCCTTGTCGGGGTGACTGGTACGGACGAAGCCTTGCTTGTTGGCGATTCTGCTGTAGATGCGCCCGCCGATTGCTCCACCTGCGGAGAGGATCGACCACCGCACCAGTCGCGACTTCGCCTCGAGTCGGAACAGCAGCGCGCCCTCGATCTCTCCGATGGCTGCCGCCTCGCCGAGCACCGCCGAGCGTAAGCAACCGGGGTTGTCGGCCATGAATCGGACGCCCAGCGGCGTCCCGACATCAGGTCCGACGTAGTGCGGGTGCTCAAGGCCGAAGTGGTCCAGGATCCTCGGCAGGAAGGCGGCCTGCTCGGACACCGTGACCAGGGTCTTGTCGGCGTCGGATCCTCCGTGATTCGGGAGATCGACGGCGACGACGTCGAAGCGTTCGCTGAGGCGTTCCCACCAGTCCGTGTAGGTAAGGATGCTCAGTGGGTGCGGGTTGATCAACAGGAGCTGAGGTACGCCCGACTGGCGCGAAGCAGCGAAGCGAACACGCCGGCCGTCGATCGTCGCGTACTCGAGCTTCATGCCGTCCGCAGCATTGCCAGTGTTCATCAGCTCTCCTCGCAGAGCAGCGCTGTGCTGCCCTCTGGGTATTCGATCTCCTCGACCACACCTCGCAAGTCGTTAGTCCTCACATCCACTCCCACCGCATCGCTTGCATATGACAAGCCAATATACAGGCGATCGCCCTAGATCGGAAGCGGGCTAGCGAGATTTTCATGTTGGCGCCTCCAACCTGCATTCGCCGTGTCTCGTTGCGGCATCCCGGCCCGAAACGGCCGATCGCGGGTGCTGGCTACTCGAGTCATTGAGCCGGACCGACCCGTGTCTTCCGCCGCAACCGGACGGGGTCCTGAGTTCGGTCCACAGACCCACCGCGTCCTCGCTGGTTGCGTCATACCGCCGCGTATACGACAGTGGGGCCCCGGCCGTCGGCCAAGACTGTCAGGCGGGGAACACGCCGCTGGAGAGGTACCGGTCGCCGCGGTCGCAGACCACGAAGACGATCGTCGCCCCCTCGACATCCTCGGCCACCTGCAGGGCGGTCCAGCAAGCGCCGCCTGCGGAGACACCGCCGAAGACGCCCTCCTCGCGGGCCAGCCGGCGGGCCGTCTCCTCGGCGTCGGCCTGGGTGACTTCCACGGTCCGGTCCACCGCTGACGGATCGAAGATCTTCGGCACGTACTCCGGTGGCCAGGCCCGGATCCCGGGGATCTTCGCGCCCTCCGCGGGCTGTGCCCCGACGATCCGGACACCGGGGTTGCGCGACTTCAGGAACCGCGAGACCCCGGTGATCGTGCCGGTGGTGCCCATCGCGGACACGAAGTGCGTGATCCGTCCGTCGGTCTGGCGCCACAGTTCCGGGCCCGTGCCGTTCTCGTGGGCACGGGGGTTGTCCGGGTTGCCGAACTGGTCCAAGACCCGGCCTCTACCCTCCCGCTCCATCCGCGTCACGATGTCGCGGGCCTCTTCCATGCCGCCCTCTGCCGAGGTGAGAACCAGGTCGGCTCCGTACGCCTTCATCGTCTGGATCCGCTCGGTGGAGGCGTTTTCGGGCATCACGATGACCAGTGGGTAGCCGCTGATCGCCGCCGCCATCGCCAAGCCGATCCCGGTGTTGCCGGACGTGGCTTCCAGCAGGGTGTCCCCGGGGGAGATCTCCCCTCGCTCCTCGGCGCCCCGGATCATGCTGATCGCAGGCCGGTCCTTCACCGAGCCGGCCGGGTTGTTCCCCTCGAGCTTGGCGAGCAGCACGTTGCCGCGCCGTTCGCTCTCCGCCCCCGGAAGGCGCTGCAGACGCACCAGCGGGGTGCCGCCGATGACGTCCTCCATCGTGAGGTACGGCCCAGGGTTACTCACCCGCCGAAGTCTACGTCGGCGGTCGCCGAAGAATCACAGCCGACTGATCGACCTTCACGCATCACCACCGCGAGGATGACGTTGGCCGGGAGGCCGTACACACCTGCTCGAGGGTGTCAGGAGCGTCCTTCCACCGCAGTGACGCGGGCTGCGGACGCAGGCCTCTGCCGCGAGCCGTTCGCTCGAACTAGTGCCAATTGGCCAAGCGGCGAGTTGCCACCTGATGGTCGGCCGTGCCGCTGGCGACAGCGATGACCAGGTCGTACGCGTCGTCGTCGGGTGCTTGAAGATCGATGCCGTTGAGGCCGTAGAACACAGCTACCGCGAGCCATCCCAGCCGCTTGTTGCCATCAACGAGCGGGTGGTGGACGACGATGGACTCCAGCAGCGCGCCGCCTTGGCATCGATGCCGGGATAGGCGTCACGTCCGAGGACGCCGGCGCTGGGGCGGTGGGCCGCGGAGTCCAAGAGGCCAAGGTCCTGGATCGGACCTACGCGCAGGTCCGCTGCCACGGCGAGCAGGTCCTCGGTCGTCAGGTACTCCAAGGGTCAGCGGGCGCAAGACGCTGCGGATCAAGCTCGACTCGATCGAGAGGTTCATCGACGCCCGCCCGGTTGGCGGGTGGCGCCGGACTGGATGAGTGTCCGGGAGGGACTCGACCTGCTCCTGGGCGCACCGCAGACGCTGGCTGGGCGACGGGAAGCGCCCGCTTGGGCGGTTGCCGGATGGCGGCGGGAACGCGCCCGAGAAGGGTGATGGCTGCCTCTGGGTTGAGAGGCAGCCAGCTGCGAACGATGCATAGTCGCTGCACTCAGATGAAAAAGACCCCTGAGCTTGCGTTTGCGCAGTTCAGAGGCCTCTTCACACGACGCTCCCCCGGTTGGACTCGAACCAACAACCTGCCGGTTAACAGCCGGCTGCTCTGCCAATTGAGCTACAGGGGAAAGTCTGCGCAGCAGCGCAGCGAGGCATGACTGTACCAAACGGACCAGGCTGTCACGAATCCGGAGCACCCTCGTCGACCGGGTGCAGCCCGACCGAGTCACGCAGCTCGCGCCGGGCCGTCGCGACCTCCCGTGCCAGCTCCACGTCGTCGGCCCGAGCGCCCCGGTCGAAGAGCACCTGGTCCAGAAGCCGGCGCGTGCTGAGGTCCTTGCGGACACTGATCCGCGCTCCCCGGCGCGGGCCGAGGTCGACCTGGCGGACCAGCACCACCGTGGCCGACACCCGCTCCCGGAAGACCTCCGGCAGCCGGCCCGGACCCGTCCGCTCGCGCACCGTCCACTGCAGACCGCGCACGCTGCCGACCCAGCTCAGGCTGAGCGTCATCGTGTCAGGGTCCCAGGCGCCGGTGTCCACCTCGTGCCAGGGCCGGTCGACCTGCACGTCGCCGGGGGCCGACAGGACCACGACGCGGAAGGTCGTCAGGGCCACCCACGACCCGGTGTGGTCGTCCTGAGCGACCGCGAGCACCTGCTCACGTCTCTGCAGCGCGACGTCCATCCCGGCGGGGAGGGATGCCTGGCCACGCCTGTCCCGAGGTGGCTCACGGCGCCCGGTTCGACCCAACACGGACTCACTCCATCCTGGCCCGCAGCCGGGCCCGTTCCTGGTGCAGCACGACGAGCTGCTCGTTGATCCGCCGCGCGTCGGGATCCTCCGGCGCAGAGCGTTGCAGGGCGCTCATGGCGTCGGCGATGCGCTGGGCCAGCCCCGCCTCCATGACCCGCCACACGAGCGAGTCGACATACCGCTCGGGCGGCTGGCCGGACCCCGGCTCGAGGGTGACCGGCAGCGGCGCCACCGCCAGCTCGGCCACCATGGGCGCCACGACCGGTGGGGTGTGCGTGGCCACGGCGTCGGTCCAGGCTCGCGCGCTGAGGGCGGACGCTGCGGCGACACCGCCGGCCTGCCGGACCCCGTGAAAGAGCGCCCGGTGGGCCGGGGCAGCGGAACCCCTCGACCGCCAGCGCGTCGACCTCGTCCGCAATGAGAGACCCGGGGAACTGCAGCACCACCTGGAGCAGCTGCCGCTCGGCCGCGACGACCGGGTCGCGCAGGTCCGGTCGCGGGATCGTCCCCACCTGGTCCGGACCCGGTCCGTCGCCGTCGGGAGCAGGACGGCCCCGGGAGACCTCCTCCCGGCGGTGGGCTGCCTCGCGGCCCGGGGCACTGCCCGCTCGGGCCACCTCCTGGCCGAAGCCGACCACGTCGACACCGAGCCAGCCGGCGACGCTGCGGACATACTCCGGGCGCAGGGACCGGTCCCGGATCCCGGCCACGATCGGCGCGACCGCGCGCATGGCCTGCACCCGCTCCTCAGGACGGTCGAGGTCGTAGGCGTCGAGCGTGGTGCGCACGGCGAACTCGAACATCGGCAGCGCACCCTCGACCAGCGCGACCACCGCCTCGCTGCCGGAGGCCTGCCACAGCTCGTTGGGGTCCTGGCCGGCCGGTGCGACGGCAACGAAGGACTGCGCGGCCCAGCGCTGGTCCTGCTCGAAGGCGCGCATGGCGGCCTTCTGCCCGGCGGCGTCGCCGTCGAAGGTGAAGATCACCCGAGCCGGCGACGTGCCCGGCTCGTCGCGCAGGATGCGGCGCAGCGCCTTGATGTGGTCGACGCCGAACGAGGTGCCGCAGGTCGCAACGGCCGTCTCGACGCCGGCGAGGTGGCAGGCCATGACGTCGGTGTAGCCCTCCACGACCACCGCCCGGCGCTGCTGGGCCATCGCCTTCTTGGCCAGGTCGAGGCCGTAGAGCACCGAGGTCTTCTTGTAGATCGGGGTCTCGGAGGTGTTCAGGTACTTCGCGGCGATGCGGTCGTCGTCATGGATGCGGCGTGCACCGAAGCCCACGGTGTCACCGGTGATGTCCCGGATCGGCCAGACCACCCGCCCTCGGAAACGGTCGTAGAGCCCACGCTGGCCCCGGCCGACCAGCCCGGCGGTGACGACCTCGTCGGCCGCAAAGCCCTTGTCCCGAAGGTGGTCGGCCAGTGCGGTCCCGGCGGCGGGCGCGTAGCCCACCCCGAAGTGCCCTGCCGCCGCGGAGTCGAAACCTTTGGCGCGCAGGAAGTCACGTCCGGCCCTGGCCTCACCCGAGCGGAGCAGCGTCTCGTGGTAGAACTCTGCGGCCACGCGGTGGGCCTCCACCAGCCTGGCCCGTTTGCCCAGCCCACCCTCGGAGTCACGACGCCCCCCGCCGCGACCCGAGGACTCCTCGTAGCGCAGCTCCATGCCGAGCCGTCCGGCGAGGCGCTCGACCGCCTCGCTGAAGGTCAGGTGGTCCAACGCCATCACGAAGGAGATGACGTCGCCCCCCTCACCGCAGCCGAAGCAGTGGTAGGCCCCGACCGAGGGGCGCACGGTGAAGGACGGCGTCTTCTCGTCGTGGAAGGGGCATAGACCCTTGAGCGAGCCCATGCCGGCAGGGCGCAGGGTGACGTGGTCGCGGACGATGTCGTCGATCGACGTGCGCTCCTTGACCGCGGCCACGTCCTCCGGCTTGATCAGCCCCGCCATGGTGCCGTCGCCACCTCGTCAGGACAGGAAGGCACGGAGGTCCGCGACGAAGCGCTCAGGGTGCTCCAGGTGCGGGGCGTGACCGCAGTCGGCGTAGACGGTCTCGACGTGGTCACCGGCCGCGGTGAGGACGGCGCGCACCTGGGAGACCATCGGCTGGGGCGGGCAGTCCTGCTCACCCGGCCAGCCCGGGACGGCGCCGATGCTGCCGAGGTAGGCCAGGTCGAAGAAGGAGGTGTCGGAGACGATCTGGTCGTCGGCTCCCCGGACCCACAGCACCAGCGGAGCGGGGTGGAGGTCGGCGAAGCCGGACAGGTCGCAGTACTTCGGGGAGATCGCGTTGTTCATGCCGGTCAGCCCGGGAGCGACGTGCGGCCAGTGCGGCGAGGTCGTCGTGTCGCCCGGGTAGACGTCGTCGCCGACCTGCGTCGCCAGCATGCCGTCGAGGTAGCGCTGCTCCGTCTCGGCGTCGAAGGTCACTCCTGGCTTGACGTAGAAGGATCGCAGGGTCGTCAACGGGCTCGTCGGCTCCACCCCACGGTCGGCCGACGCGAGCGCCAGGCAGAAGTCGGGGTTGGCCGTGCCGGCACCGGAGCCGGCGAAGTCGTCGGTGACCGCGGTGCCTGCGTCGTCACGGGTGCCGCCGAAGCCGTAGGGCGACATGGGTGCCTCCAGCACCAGGCGCCGCACCCGGTCACGGTGGTCCATCGCGAGCTGCATGACGACCCCACCACCGGCTGACCACCCCAGCAGGTCCACCGGCTCCGTCACGCCCACGGCGTCGAGGAAGGCGGCAAGGTCCTCGGACAGGTCACGCAGCCCGCGGGTCGCGTCGATCGGCGCCCGTTCGGAGCTGCCGTAGCCGCGGAAGTCCGGCGCCAGCAGGTGGAAGTCGGACGCCAGCTCCTCCATCAGGCCCTCGAAGAAGACCGAGGACGAGACGTTTCCGTGGACCAGCACCAGGGTGGGCGCGGAGGGGTCGCCGGCCTCCCGGTATGCCGTGCGCAGCCGGGCCGTCGCGACGGTGCGGGGGGTGTGCGTCATACCCCTGATCCTAGGCACGCCGGACTCGCGTGTGGTGGAGTGGCCTGGTGGCCTCGTCGAGCAGCCCCGCGACCGAGCTCGCCGTCGGCGAGCGCACGGTGCGCATCTCCAACCCTGACCGTGTCTACTTCCCCGAGATCGGCCTCACCAAGCTCGACCTGGCCCACTACTACCTGTCCGTCGGCGACGGGGTGGTCAACGCGCTGCGCGAGCGTCCGTGCATGCTGCACCGCTACCCCGAGGGCATCGAGGGCGAGAAGGTGCACCAGAAGCGGCTTCCCCGCGGCGCCCCCGACTGGGTCGAGACGGTGCACGTCACCTTCCCCCGGTGGAACCGCACGGCCGACGAGCTGTGTGTGACCGAGCTGGCCAGTGTGATCTGGGCGGTGCAGATGTCGACCGTGGAGTTCCACCCGTGGAACAGCCGACGCAGCCGACGTGGAGCGTCCCGACGAGTGGCGGATCGACCTGGACCCCGGTGACGCGTGCGACTTCGCGACGGTGCGACGTGTGGCCGGCGTCGCCCACGAGGTGCTCGACGAGCTCGGCGTCACCGGCTATCCGAAGACCACCGGCAGCAAGGGCATCCACGTCTACGTCCGGATCCACCCCGACCACGCCTTCACCGACGTGCGCCGCGCTGCCCTGGCCTTCGCCCGGGAGGTCGAGCGCCGGTGCCCCGGCGAGGCGACGACGACCTGGTGGCGCAAGGACCGCGACCCCCGCGCCGTCTTCGTCGACTTCAACCAGAACGCACGGGACCACACCATCGCGTGCGCCTACTCGGTGCGCGGCACCCCCGACGCCCGGGTCTCGGCCCCGCTGCGCTGGGACGAGGTGGCCGACGTCGACCCGCGCGACTTCACCGTGCGGACCGTGCCGGACCGGTATGCCGAGCTGGGCGACCTGCACGCCGACATCGACGACCACCCCTACGACATCGCCCCGCTGCTGGAGTGGGCCGACCGTGACGAGGCCTCCGGTGCCGAGCCGGTGCCCGACGAGGACGGCTGACCGCGGCGCCCCGGAGACCGCCCCACGTCACGGGTGCTCGAGGGCTTCGACCATCGGCTCCCACAGTCGGTCCAGCGACCCTTCGATGTTGCCCAGCGCCACCACGCTGGCCCCGAGCGCGGTGTTGCGGCGCCCCACGGCTTCGACGCCGGGGTCGCCGCCGTCATGGGTGAACCGACTGCCCGGGCGGACGTAGACGCCGTAACCCATCGAGATGTCCCGCACCATGGGGATGTGCGGGGTGAGCATGAGGTCACGCAGCTCCGGACCGACCACGGTGCCGGCCTCCGTCGCCACCAGGAAGCGGTCCAGGTCACGGGTCGTGCTGAACGCCCCTCCGTCCGGGCCCTCCGACGACCGGTGTGGAGTAGATGTTGCTGCGCCACGGCTCTCCCGGTCGCGCCGGCGTCAGGTAGCCGGTCGCCAGGTCCGGCCGGGGCTCGTCGAGCGCGAAGTAGCCGCTGTCGGACATCCCGCACGGCTTCAGCACGCGGTCGGTGACGACCTCGGTGAACCGGCCACCGGTGACCGCCTCGGGGACCAGGCCCAGCACGATGTAGCCGGCGCTGGAGTATCGGAAACGCTCCCCCGGCGGCCCGATCGGGGGCCGGTCCGCGAACATCGGCAGGAAGTCGACCGCATCGAGCATGCGGTAGCACGGGCGGTCGACCCACAGGCTCCCGTAGCCCTCGACATACCCGGGCAGGTCGTCCTCCTCCGCGTGGCCGGCGATCCCGGAGGTGTGGGTCAGCAGGTGGTGCCCCACCCGCTGCCCCTGGCTGTCCGTGGTATGCCCGGCCATCCCCACCGCGTGAGGACGAGTCCGCCGGCACCACCGCTCTACGGCACCAGGTCACCGACGATGTCAGCAGCCGGACGCTCCTGCGCGGCGCGCCATCCCGTGCCGGCCCAGATGTGGATGCCGTGCACGTCACCGTGCTCGGCCGCGGCCCGGCGCAGGGGCTTGGTCAGCTGGTCGACCACGGGGTAGGCGGAGGGCGCTGCGTCGTCGTGCAGCTCGACGAACCGGTTGCGCACCGCGCCGGCCGGCCGCCCGGAGAAGGCGCGAGTGACCACGCGGGTGGTCAGGGCCGGGTCGCGCAGCGCCGCACGGTAGGTGACCGAGGCACCGGACTCGTCGCTGAGCAGCAGGGCCGTGCCCACCTGGACCGCGCTGGCCCCTGCAGCCAGAGCACGCGCAGTGTCGCCGGCGGTGGTCACCCCGCCTGCGGCGACCAGCGGCAGGCGGGTCTCGGAGCCGACCCACTCCAGCAGGCCGAGGTGGTCGACCCGGTTGGGGGTGGTCGCCGGGTGGAACGTGCCGCGGTGCCCACCGGCCTCGGCACCCTGCACGACGAGGACGTCGGCGCCGGCCAGCTCGGCTGTGGCCGCTTCCACCGGGTCGGTGACGGTGACGTGCACCTGCAGCCCCGCGTCGTGCCACTGCAGCACGTCGAGCACAAGGAGGTCCTTTCCGGGTCGGGGATCTGCTGGTTCGGATGGGTCTCAGGGGCGCAGCGCCCGGTGCAGGTCCCACGCCCGCGCGTCGGAGAGGCTGGCCACCTGGTCGACCACGGCCCGGCGTTGCCCGGCGGCATCCCCGCGGGAGCCGGCCTCCGCGCGGGCGTGCCGGTGGATGGCGTCCATGAGCGTGGCATCGCGCTCGAAGGCCTCGAGCAGGTCGGTGACGACCTCGCCCTGCTCCTCCATGACGTGCCGGCGCTCCTCGCTGAGCATCACGAAGTGCGCAGCGGTGGCCTTGAGCACAGCCGTCTGCGCTCGCACGTCCTGCGGGACGACGAGGTCAGCGGCATACCGCGTCAGCGGACCCGGGCCGTGCCGCTCGCGTGTGGTGAGCTCGACGGTGTGCACGAAGTGCCCGACGAGCCGGCTGGTCATGTCCTTGAGCGCGGCAAGAGAGGCCCGGGAGCCGTCGTGCGACTCGGGGATCCAGCCGGAGGCCAGGAGTCGCTGCAGCTGAGCGGACAGGGCGTCCTCGCTCAGGTCCGCGGCATACCAGTCGCGCGCCACCGCCACCACGGCCTGCTGCTGCGCCGGGTCGCGCAAGGCCCGCAGGTCGATGCGCCCCGAGGTCACCGCGTCCTCGACGTCGTGCACGCAGTAGGCGACGTCGTCGGACCAGTCCATCACCTGGGCCTCGAGGCACCGCCGCGGTGGCTGGTCCTGCGGCGCGTCCGCCCGCAGCCAGGCGAAGACCTCCGCGTCGTCCTCGTAGTAGCCGTACTTGCGGGAGCCCGCCGGGGCCTCGGCCCGCGACCAGGGATACTTGACCACGGCGTCGAGGCTTGCCCGGGTCAGGTTCAGGCCGGCCGAACGGCCGTCCGGGTGAAGGCGCTTCGCCTCCAGCCGGGTGAGCACGCGCAGGGTCTGAGCGTTGCCCTCGAAGCCTCCGATGTCATCGGCGAGGCCGTCGAGCACCGACTCACCGTGGTGGCCGAACGGTGGGTGGCCGAGGTCGTGCGCCAGGCAGGCGGTGTCGACGACGTCGGCGTCGCAGCCGAGGGCCGCTCCGAACTCACGGCCGATCTGGGCGACCTCCAGCGAGTGGGTCAGCCGGTTGCGGACGAAGTCGTCGGACCCCGGCTGGACGACCTGGGTGGTCAGGGCGAGGCGACGCAGCCCTGCCGAGTGCAGCACCCTGGCCCGGTCCCGCGCGAAGTCGGCCCGGTCGACGCGTTGCTGGGCCCGGTCCTCGGCGAGCCACCGCTCCCGGTCACGGACCGTGTAGGTCACTCCGGCGCCCCCGTGCCCAGGTGCGCGGACTGCTCGGCGGAGCGTCGGCCGACCAGGGCCAGGCGCAGCCGCCGGGTGCTCTGTGCCAGCACCGGGCCCAGCGGGCGGGGCGGCAGGTCGGCATACCCTCCTTCGGCCAGGCCGGCCCGGCGCTCGAAGACGCTGCGAGCCGCGCGGTCGCCGGTGCGCAGCCACGACCAGCCCATCGACGCGACATACAGCGGCAGGAACGGAAGGCCCAGACACCACATCCACTGCCGACTGTGCGCCTCCTCGTGGCGCAGCAGGTCTGGACGGCGCCGGCTCAGAGCGTCGAGGTCGTGCCTGCTGATGACCACGTCGCCGACGGTGAAGGCGCCCGCCGCCGGGAAGCCGAAGCGGTAGTGGTCGGCGAGGTACAGCAGCTCGGGGCCGGACCGGATCCGCGCGTGCCCGACCCGGGCCACGGCGAGGCCGAGTGGGGTCGACAGGTTGACCCAGTTGGCGGCGCGGCGGACCCGTGCCCGACGGCGAGGACCAGGTGGGGTCACGACGCCCCCGCGTAGCGCTGGGCGGCTCGTGCCCGGGCCTTGGCAGCCTCCTGCTCTCGGTCCTTCGGCGGGGCGGAGGTGACGAGGGCGTCGAGCAGCTCGCGGGTGGCCGCCGCCACGGCCTCGACCGCTCGGTCGTAGGCGGCCTGGTTGGCCTGCGAGGGCCTGCTCGCGCCGCCGATCTTGCGGACATACTGCAACGCCGCGGCACGCACCTCGGCGTCGGTGGCGGGGGGCTCGAAGTTGTGGAGCTGACGGATGTTCCGGCACATGTCTCTCACCTTAGGGTCTTCGGTGTGGCTACCTCCGTGACCGTCAGCATCACCCGGCACATCGACCCCGACCAGGCGGACCGCATGGTCGCCTGGATCAATGCCGGCGCGTCCCTGGCCGAGCGCTTCCCGGGGTTCCTCGGCACCGGCTGGGTGCGCCCTGGCACCGACTCCGACCGGTGGCACATGCTCTACCGCTTCGAGAGCCCCGCGGCCCTGGCAGCCTGGGAGGCCTCGGAGCAGCGCCGCTGGTGGTTGCAGTCGGCCCAGGGCATCGTCGGTGAGAGCGTGGTGGAGAAGCGCACCGGCATCGAGGGCTGGTTCGACGAGCCGACCCGCACCGACGAGGCCGACCTCCGCCCCGGCCCGCCCGCACCGCCGCGCTGGAAGCAGGCAACCGTCATCTGGTTGGCGTTCTTCCCGCTCAGTCTGCTCAGCACGTGGCTGCTGAGTCTCGTGCTCCCCGCCGACATCGCGCTGCCCTGGCGGGTGCTGCTGAGCACGGTGGTGCTCACCCCGGTCATGACGTACGTGGCGCTGCCGACCATCACCTCCTGGATGAGCTGGTGGCTGCAGGGCGAGCCACCACCGTGGCGCCGGACGCCGTAAGGTCGGGGGGACGGCGATGGGCGCTGTCACCCCGAGTCATCGATGGGAGCCCGATGTCCGATCTGCTGATCGAGCCGGATGCGTTGGCCGCGCTGATGCAGTCCGCCGAGCTGGACGACCGGCCCGTGGTCGTGGACGTGCGCTGGCGGCTGGGCCAGGACGCAGAGATCAACCGCGCCGAGCATCTTGAGGGCCACCTTCCCGGGGCGGCCTTCCTGGACCTGGAGTCAGGGCTGTCCGGGGTGCCCGCCGAGGACGGCAAGGGCGGACGGCACCCGATGCCCTCCCTCACCTCGGCCACCGAGTCGTTCCGCTCCGTCGGCGTCATGGAGGACCGTCCGGTGGTGCTCTACGACGCCGACACCTCCCTCGCCGCAGCCCGCGCCTGGTGGCTGCTGACCTACTACGCCAAGGACCGGGTGCGGGTGCTCAACGGCGGCCTGGCGGCGTGGACTGCGGCCGGGCACCCTGTCGAGACCGGCCCGGTGCAGGTCGAGCGAGGTGACGTCGTGCTGACTCCCGGTGCCCGCCGGCTGCTCGACGCCGAGGGGGTCGAGCACTACCTCGACCGGCACCAGGTGCTGGACGCCCGGTCCGCCGAGCGGTTCCGGGGTGAGCACGAGCCGGTCGACCCGGTCGCAGGTCACATCCCCGGTGCTCTCAGCCTGCCTGCCGCCCGCACCGTCGACCCCTCAGGGCGTTTCCTGGACCCCGACGACATCGAGCTGCTGCTCACTGCGGCAGGTGTGCGTCCGGAGCGGCGCACCGCTGTCTACTGCGGGTCCGGCGTGCAGGCATGCCACCTCGCCCTGGCCATGGAGATCGCCGAGCACGGGCACTACGACCCCGCGGTCTACGTCGGGTCGTGGAGTGACTGGATCACCGACCCCGACCGGGCGGTGGCGACCGGCGGATGACCCGACGCCTCCTGCACCGGACTCCGAAGGCCGCCCGAGGTCGCGCTGGAGCTGATGGGCAAAGCACACGCGCTCGTGAAGACGCCAGATCGATTCGTCGTGACTCGGTCTGCCGTGACCGTGACCTACGTCGCTGCCTGGAGAGCCTCAGGCACATCTGACGAAATGACCGAGCAGTGCCAACGAGACTCCTTCCACCCTTCCGGCGTCTGCTTCCAGATCAGCGTGGCAATGCAGTCAAACGTGGCCGTCAGCCCTGCCACGGTCAGGGTCTGGCGAAAATCCAGCACACCGTAGCCGAGATCGCCGCTGCGCAACGCCTCATAGCCAGTGATCTCGCTGTCGGTGGAAGCCCCCATCTGCTCCAGCCTGGGGAACAGCGAGTCCCGGAACCACCCCTCCCACTCCGCACGCGTCCGAATAGGCACACCAGACCCGTCAGGCGCGATGTCGACGATCCCGAAGTCGTCATCACACAGCCGTGCCAACGTGTCGAAGTCGTGGTCACGAACGGCCCTCAGCAACGTCACGGTCTCGGCGAAGAACGGCTTCCCCGCAAACTCGACCGGCGGTTCATCCAGGGGAGAAGAGACCTGCAGGTGCTTCCCTGACATGTCCCGATCGTGACACGAACAGCCCGACCGCGCACCTCACCCGCCCACCGTGACACGATTCCTCAGCCAGCCTGTCAGGCCGCGGCGCCTCGATGGACCGGGTGTTGACGCCCAGGCCGGTCCTGACCAGCCTGTAGTCATGGGCAGAGTCGTCATCGCCTGCTACGTGCCTCGGGCCGGCTTGGAGAGAGAGCTACACCACCTTGCACGCGAGCATGTGCCCCGGTTGCGAGCCGAGGGTCTGGTGACGGAGCGGGAGCCTATCCTCGCCGTTGCCGCTGGCGGCACCGTCGTGGAGGTGTTCGAGTGGGTCTGCGAGGCGGCGATCGCCGCCGCTCACCACCGTCCAGCCGTTCGCGCCATGTGGGAGGAGTTCGGCAGGGTGTGCACGTACGTCCCCATCGGCTCAGTGGCGGAGTCAGCTCGACTCTTTTCCGAGTTCACGCCGTTGCCGTTCGAAGAGGGATGATGCGCGCCCGTTGTTGATGTCGGATCCGGGACCATGGCGCTTTCCGCTCGGACCACCGTGCTGGTCGGGGCACAGCGTTCGGGCACGTCGCTGTCGACGTCCTGCCCCGTCGGACAGCATCCGTCTCAGGGCACGTCACGCTTCCACGGGTGTCTTGCCCAACCGCGACCTGACGGTCGAGGTACCCCCCTCGGCGTGGTTCGGCAGCTGGACGACGTAGCGATCTACGCTTCATCGACTCGCGCGTGGGGCGAGCGGCATCGCGGCCAGGAGCTGCTCGTACTGCAGCAGGTGGCGGTCGGGCAGGAACTCCTGGTAGACCCGCTCCCGGGCCCCTGTCCCTAGCCGGGCCGCGAGGGCGTCGTCGGTGAGCAGACGGGCCATGAGCTGCCCGGCACCCGCCAGGTCGGAGGGGTCGGCCAGCAGCAGTCCCGAGACCCCGTCCTCGATCTGGTCCTGGATGCCCCCGACGGCGCTGGCGATCAGCGGGCGTGACTTCCACATGGCCTCGGTCACGGTCAGCCCGAATCCTTCCTGCAAGCTCTTCTGCACGACCACCGCCGCCGCCCTCTGCAGGGCGTTGACAAGGTGTGCGTTCTCGTCGCCGTCGTCCATGGGCAGCGCCGCGAGGTGGACCCGAGACCGGCCGGCGGCGTCGAGCCCCTCCCACAGCTGCCGACACTCCCGCAGCACCTCGGCTCCCTCGGGGTCGTCGCTGACACCGTCGACCGCGGGCCCGGCCAGCACCAGGTGGGCCGCCGTCGGCACGTCCGGGCTGCCGATGAACGCGCGCATCACCCCGGGCATGTCCTTGAGCCGGTCCCACCGGCTGACCTGGAGCACGTAGGGCGTGTCCGCCGGCACCGGACCTCCGGCGACCACGGCGCCGGTGTGGCGGCGCACGGTGCCGGTGCTGCCGTCACGGCGGGGGAAGGTGACCTCCAGCCCATCGTCTGCACCCTCCGCGAGGCCGGCGCGCACCAGCGTGCGCCGGACGTCTCCGTTGGGGATGGCAGCGTTCTTCGCCGCGAACGGGTCGATGGACGGCGCGATCACCACGATGCGCTCCCGGGGCACGGAGGGTGGGGCGTAGGACGGGCGGCTCACCACGACGGCCTGGACCTCCCGCAGGTAGGGCTCCAGGAACGCCCAGCCCCGCTCGGAGTGCTCGTTGGTCGTGTCGCAGCCGATGTGGCTGCGCCACAGCACCGACACCCCCCGGTCCCTCAGGTGCGGGATGAACCCGGCGGTCTGAGGGTCGTGCAGCTGGACCACGTCACCCTGTCCCAGCCGGCTCAGCAAGTCCTCGACGTTCGGCGCCAGCGCGGCCTCGTACTCGGACCGTTCCTGCTCACCCAACGGGCCGCCGTCGCCGGGCGAGCCGTGCACCGCGTTGTGCAGCCGCTTGGTGATGGCGAAGAAGGGGCCGGGGCAGTCGAGCACGAGCCAGCGCGTGTCGATGCCGGCGCCCCGGACGTAGGCGAGCAGGATCTGCAGCATCTCGGCCACACCCCCGCCAGTGGCGGTCGCGTTGACGTGCCAGAAGACCCGTCCGTCAAGCCTGGCCCGCGCCGCCTGCACCCCACGCTCGACCTGTGCCCATCGCTCGGGGCCGATGAGGTGGTCCAGACGGTCCAGGTTGATGGGGGCGACGTCGACGGTGCGCATGGACCTACCTTGCTCCCCCGGGCTCCGCGCTCATCGCGTGCCCGGGTTCTCGCGCGCCTCGGCCGATGGCGTGGTGGAGGCCAGCAGCCGTCGCGCTCGACGACCGAGGTCACTGAGGTCCACCCGTCCAGCATCGGCCGCGGCTGCCAGACGCTCGGCCAGGTCGAGGGCCTCCTCGAGCTCAGGCCCCGCGAGGGCGGCATCCTGGCCCATGTCCCGCAGGATCGTGGCCTCGGTGCGTGAGGCGACCACAGGGTCGGTGACGCCGTCGATCCACACCCGGGTGCGACGGCCACCGCCGCGTTCCTCACCGGTGAGGCGCTCCAGCGCGAAGATGCGGTCGGCACGGACAAACTTGCCGAACCCCAAAGCCACCATCCGCGTCTGAGACGTCACGCCGCCATCTTGGCACTACTCCAGGGGGTCATGCCCGGTGCGGGCCTAGGCTGACCACCATGGCTGCAGAGACCTTCGCCGTCACCGAGCGTCTGGTGCTGCGCCGGATGAGGGACGACGACGCCACAGCGCTGGCGGCATACCGGAGCGACCCGGTGCAGGCCCGCTACCAGTCATGGGACACGCCCTACCCCGTCGGCGACGCCCGAGCACTCATCGCCGAGATGCAGGACGTGCGGTTCGGCCAGCCCGGCGCGTGGCTTCAGATCGGGATCGAGCATGACGGGCGGCTGGTCGGTGATGTCGCGGTCCGCGTGGACGGGGACGAGCCGCGTCAGGCCTCGGTCGGGTTCACTCTCGCGGCCCACGCGCAAGGTCACGGGCTCGCTACGGAGGCGCTGCGGGCGGTCATCTCCCGGTTGTTCGGTCAGCACGAGGTGCACCGCATCATCGCCGAGTGCGACGCCCGCAACGTCCGTTCGGCGGCGTTGCTCGAACGCGTCGGCATGCGCCGCGAGGCGCACCACCGGCAGTCGGCCTGGTGGAAGGGCGAGTGGACCGACGAGTACGTCTACGCACTCCTCGCCGAGGAGTGGCGAGACGAGAACGACCAGGCGTGATGGATCCCCACCGCGGCGTGCTGGTCACCCGGCTCGGTAGTGTCCGCCCGGCTTGCGCTCCTGCACGGTAGGGGCAGCCCCTCGCGGAAGGCTGAGGAAGCGCTCCGCGCTCCCCGCGACGGGCACCAGATGAGCCGACTTCGTGCGGTCGGGCCCGCTATCGATAGTCACGTCCGCGACATAGAACGGCGCCAGGACCGCCTGGGCGCGTCGTCGGCCCAGGCTCAGGTAGCCGAAGGAGAAGCTCCGGGCCGTGACAGCCTCGGTGATGTCGCCGCCACCCAGCATCTTGACCACCCGGGAGGCGACCTCGCTCGCCGCGTCGAAGGGGTCCCGTGGCTTCACCGACGCCACGACCTGTGACCCCGCGTCGACGGGACTCCGCAGTGAGACCGACATCGCGCTGACGTTGCCGTGTCCTGTCACTTCGACGTGCGCCGAAGCCCTGCCCAGGACGGGCAGGTCTCGCACCTGCTGGCGGAAGGCGCCCACCGCCCGGCACAGGACCGGGGCGCTGACCCTGCCGTCGGGGTCCGAACCTGCTGCGCGAACCCGCCACAGCCGCTCGAACTCGAGCTGTTCCCCCTCGGAGAGGAGGTCCCGGACCGGCAGCCGGTCGAAGTGGGCCGTGACGTGTCGGGTCAGCTCCCGGTCCCCCGGGTCGTCGTCGAACAGCTCGTCGAACGGCTGGACACCGGCCCGGACAGACACCGCGCCGGACCCGTGGAAGAGGGTCAACCGTCCGTGCTCCGGGTCTCGGAGGACGCGGGTGGCGCGACGCTGCGACCGTCTCTCCTCTCGGACCTTCCAGCCGAGCGACTCGGCCAGCCGGTGCGCCAGGGCAAGGCTCCGCTCGTGGACCTCAGGTTGTTCGTGAAGTGCGAGGACGGCCGCTTCGTCAGGGACAGCGCTCGCGAGCTCGGCCAGGTGCTCCGCGAAGTGGTTCACGTCAGCCATGTCTGGTTCCTTTCAGCCTTCGGCCCAGCGCCAGAGCAAGCAGCCCTGCTGCGCTGGGGCGAGGTCGGGAGCGGTGCTCCCCTCACCCCAGATGTGATCGGTGTGGTGGGGGCTCAGCTCCCACCGGATGTTCCCGCCGTTCCACGCCGCAGATGTGGCCGGGCCGACGACGATCGGGTGGTTGTCGGTGGCCCAGTCCGAGACTCCGTCTATCCAGGCCTCGCTGACCGTGTCACCGTCGACGAGGTTGTCCGCGACGTCCTCGCCGCACTCCTCGGTCGTCCACGCGTCATACATGTTCTCCCAGGCCCCGCAGTAGAGGTGCAGCCCGGCGAAGATCCCCCACACGGCGGAGACGTTGTCGCGGTCGATGGTGTGACACGAGAAGGCCATGACCCACTCCGCGTTCCAGTCCTCCCCCAGCTGCCAGGTCCCGGCATCCGTGAGCCATTGGTCCCTGGCCACGTCGTAGAGCATGATCGGACGCCCGCTCGTGTTGTTGCCGTGCGTCTCGATCCAGAACAGATCCACGTCGTCGACCCAGTTGCGGTCGTCACCGCCGCCCGAGGTGTCCTGGATATCGTTCTCCCACACGTCCTGCTCGCTCCAGTAGAACGCCCTGCTGTGCCCCGCCTCCCGCAGCTCACGGTCGAAGCCGTTGCTGCGGTTGAACGTGTACGTCAGGTCGGCCGCCTTGGAGTCGGGGCCGTGGGCTCGGGCATTGCCGAAGTGCCGGATCGCCTCGATGCCGAACGTTGTCGCCATGGTGTGCCTCCTCGCTCGCGATACCCGCAAGGAGAAGGCTGCCCACCACGTGATACGACACCCCGCCTGGGACGGCGTCATCGCGGGGGGACCACCGGCGGCAAGCGGGCGAAGCTCTCAGGCCGCGCACGCCGGGGTCGGTCCCCCTGGAGCAGGCGTATCGTCGGTCCGGGGCGCCGAGCCATACCGCCTGAGGGAGGGAGCCGCCGATGGGACTCCTCGACCGTGCTCCGCGGGGACTGACCCGGCTGCTGATGCGGGCGCCGGTTCTGCTGTACCGGGCCCGGCTGGGCTGGCTCCTGGGGCGACGCTTCGTGTATGTCGTGCATCGTGGCCGCCGCACAGGACGGCGTCGCGAGACCGTGCTCGAGGTGGTCCGGTACGACCCCGCCACCGCCGAGATCTGCGTGGTGTCCGGGTGGGGCACCCGGTCGGACTGGTATCGCAACCTCCGCGCCCACCCTGCCGTGGAGGTGCGCCTGGGTGCCCGCCGCTACCCCGCTCCCCGGCAACGTTTCCTCGACGGCGACGAGACGTTCAGGCTCATGCTCGACTATCGACGTGCCCACCCGCGGGCCTGGCGACGGCTTGCCCCGATCCTCGGCCTACCCCTGGACCCCGGCCCCGCCGACGCCGCGGTGCGCGAGATGCCCGCAGTCGCCTTCCGACCGGCCACCGCCCACCGACCTGCGCTCACCCGTCCTGGGAGTAGACCAGGGCCGCGTACGGGCCGACGGTGACCCGGGCGTGCTGCGCGTAGCCGTCGTATCCGTGCGGCACGGTGTCGAGGTCGGAGGCGTGCACGGCGCCCAGGCCCGTGCCGTAGAGCGGTGCGTCGGTGTTGCAGCGCACCCGCCAGCGCCCGGGGCGGGGCAGCCCGAGCGGGTAGTCCCACACCGGCGTGGTGCGGAGGTTCATGACCACCACGGTGTCGTCTCCCGGGCCGCCTGCGGCGAACCGGTGGTAGGCCAGGACCTTGCGGTCGTGGTCGACGCGGATGACGCGGGTATGCCGTCCGGACAGCCCCCGGGTGGCCCCGGACAGGTTGCGGCGCAGCGCGACCAGCTGCCGCACGAGGTGCAGGAAGCCGGCATGCCGGTGCGCCTTGCCCCAGTCGACGGGGGTCTGGTCGTCGAACCAGCGGTCCTCCAGGACGTCCTGACCCTGGAAGAGCATGGGGATGCCGGCAGAGGTCAGGGTGAGTGCCAGTCCCAGCGCGGCGCGGGTGCGGGCGTGCCAGGAGTCGGCCGCCCCAGGGAAGACCGACTCGGGCACCCGGCTCCTGCCGTTGGCCACCTCGTCGTGGGACTCGGTGTAGATGACCCGTTCGTGCGGCGCGCTCACGGCGTGCCCCAGGACGGCGTGAGCCACGGCATACACGTCGCGGTCCTGGTCGTGCGGGGCTTCGAGGGCCGCACGGACCGGGTGCACGAAGCCGGCGTCCCACTGGGAGTGGAAGCCGAGCCCGCCCTCACTGCTCGGCAGGGTCACGGTGGCGTCGCGCTGCATGTCCTCCGCGATCAGGATCTTCCACGGCTGGCGGGAGCGGATGTCGGCGGTCGTGGCCGCCAGGAACCGGTGCCCGGCGGCTATCCGACCGCCGGGATGGTGGACGTCGCCCCACCGGGAGCGGATGAACTGGGTCGCGTCGAACCGCAGGCCGTCGACACGGAAGTCCTCCAGCCACATCACCGCCGAGTCGCGCAGGTAGTTGCGCACGTGCTTGCGGTCGTAGTTGGGCCGGGTCGCACCCCACGGCGTGAGCGCCCGCCGGTCGTTGTAGAAGTAGCTGCCGCCGTAGTGTCGCCGGCGACCACCGTCGAGGCGCCACAGGTGCAGGTCGCCTGGGCCCAGGTGGTTGTAGACCACGTCGAGGATCACCGCGATGCCACGAGCGTGGGCCGCCTGGACGAAGCGAGCGAAGGCGTGCGGGCCGCCGTAGGACGGCTCGATCGCGAACAGGTGCGAGGGGTTGTAGCCCCAGCTGACGTGCCCGGCGAAGGCGAACGGCGGCATCACCTCGACCGCGTTGACGCCCAGCCAGGCGAGATGGTCCAGACGCTCGACCGCCCGGTCGAAGGTGCCGGCCAGCCCGTCGGCGGCCCCGAACGTGGGGATGTGCACCTCGTAGAGGACCAGGTCGTCCCACCCCGGCATACCGAAGTGGTCACCGCTCCAGTCGAGCGCCCGCGGGTCGAAGACGACGGCATCACCGTCCGAGTGGGTCACCTGCCGGGCGACCGGGTCGATGCGCGACCGGTAGGGCCCGCCACTCCTGATCAGGAACCGGTAGTGGCTGCCGGGGCCCACGCCGGCAACGAACGTCGACCAGGTGCCCGACCGAGCGTTGTCGCGCTCGAGCCGCACCTTGTGCGCCGGGTCCCACCCGGAGAAGTCACCGGTGACCGCGACCTGGCGAGCGTTCGGTGCCCACACCCGGAAGGTGACTCCTCCGTCGTGCGGGATGGCGCCCATGCCGTGGTGGGGTGAGGGAGAGCCAGGCACGGCTGACGATCCTAGACGGTCCCTCGCCTCGTCGACGCCGTGTCCAGGTCAGCCTCTCAGGATGGATCCCCGCCACAGGCTGTTGCCGCTGTGGGTGGGGTCACCGTCGTAGTGCTCCACCGACACGTCGACGACCGGGAAGTCGTCGGTCGACAGGTTGGCCGGCAGCACGAACTCCGTCTGCCCGGGCTCGAGCAGCCCGATGGTCACCATCCCCGAGGCGTCCGGGGCCAGGAGCCAGACCTCCAGGTAGCCGTCCTCGATGTCGGGCACGTCACCGGCATCGACCACCAGCACCCGGTTGCCGTCTCGCTCCACGATCTCGGCCGCCGCAGGCTGCACCGTGTCATCCAGGGCGTCCAGCTCCGCCGAGGCCACCAGCGTGTCGGTCGTCAGCGGCTCCTCCCCATCGGCCAGGGTGAAGCCCAGCCACATCGCGAACGCGCCTCCGGCTGCCGCGGCCACCAGACCGAACCCCGAGAAGTCACGCTGTCGGGACGGTGTGCGGGCCGACCGACGCCGTCGCCGCTCGCCCAGCTCGTCGCCGGAGTGCGGCTGGCCCGGCAAGGGGGCAGCCGGTGCCGCGGCCGGGGTCGTCACCGCGGCCTCGATGCCGGCCCACAGACCGGGCGGCGGCGCCGCGGGCATCGGACCTCCGGCCACGACCAGGTCGCGCACCGTCTGCAGCGACCTGACCTCCTCGGCGCAGGTGGCACACTCCTCGACGTGGGCGCGGTCGCGCTCGCTGCCTCCGCCCAGAGCGATGAGGGCGAGGTCGTCCTGTTCAACGTGCATCTTCACCCTCCAATCTGTCTCGTAGGCGGCGCAGGGTGCGCGCGATGTGGCTCTTGACGGTGCCGAGCGGCAGCTCCAGCCGCTCGGCGATCTGCTGGTGAGTCAGGTCGTGGAAGAACGCCAGCAGCACGATGTGACGTTGTGGGTCGCCGATCCGCTCCAGCTCCTCGTAGAGCGTCAGCAGGGCAGCCATCCGGTCCGGCGAGAGGTGCGGTGCGGCGTGCTCGTGCTCCAGGGACCCGAGGATTCCCGAGGGGTCCGTGAGCACCTCGGTGCTCCGGTGCCGCGTGCCCAGGTGGTCGGCGACCCGATGCCGGGTGATGCCCACCAGCCAGGCACCCAGAGGCGAGCGCTCCGGGGCATAGCTGCCCCGCGACTGCCACGCCGAGACGAACACCTGCTGGGTGACGTCGTCCGCGTCGGTGCGGCCCACGGCCTTGGCGGCCAGTCCGTGCACCAGGCCACCCCAGCGTTGGTAGGCCTGGGCCAACGACTCGCTGTGCCCCTGGGCGAAGGCATGGGCGAGCACGGCGTCCTGGTCGGGGTCCGAGCGGACCCCGCTCATTCTGTCGCTCACTCCCACACCGTACCGAGTGCATGGCTCGTCCTCCGCCGCTAGTCCGGGCGCGTCAGCTGTTGTCGTCAACGGGCACCGCCACGACGACCACGTTGTCGCGATAGCTGCTGGCCTCGTAGCGCCAGGGGCCACCGCAGGTGACCAGGGTCAGCCGGGCCGGCCCCGATCGGTCGAAGAGCTCCTCCACCGGCAGCTCGTCCTTCTCGATCGTCTCGCGCCCGATGACGCGGTAGCCCAGCACGCTGCCGTCGTCCATCTCCACCTCGACCTCGGCATCCAGGGGCACGTCCATCAGGGCGGCCATCGCGCCCAGGCCCTCCTGGGTGTCGACGTGTCCGGCAAGCACCGCCGAGCCCTCGTCGTCGCCCGGGGCGGGTCCGTAGCGGTACCAGCCGGCCCGGTCGCCGTCGTCCGGGATCTCCATCAGGCCGTCGTCGCGCACGCCGACCTGGTCAAGGGGCGCGTCGAGGTCCACACTCGGCACCCGGAGCCGCACCGGGACGGGCTGCGCTGCCGCCTCGGCCTGCACCGACTCCAGGCTGGCCGACCTGCGCGCAATGGCGGGCACCGACGGCGCGGCCCCGGCCCCGGCCTCTGACTCGGCCGCCGCCGCTCCGTCCGGCGCAGCGGTCGCCTCGGTGGTGTCTTCCGCCGGCCCGGGCTGCTGGGTCGGTGACGAGGCCGCCGGGACCCGGACGGTGCCGATGTCGTCGCTTCCGGTCGCACCCAGGACGTTGACGCCACCGACCACGAACAGCAGGACGGAGACGACGAGGATGCCGATCCACCCGTTCCTGCTCATCACGCTCACTCCTTCAGACATAAGGTGCCGGGTGCCGGCAGGCGGTCGACGTCGAGGTCGTCGGTCGCTGCCGGCACCCGGCGGGCGGTGCAGTCACTCATGGGCGAAAGGGGCCATGATCACCACACCATCAGGGGACGGGAATGCTGTCTCAGGCCGCGTCCTGGGACAGGCGCCGGGTCGCCACCACAGCTCCGGCTGCACCCGTCAGGGCCAGGATCCACATCCAGGCCTGGGCTCCGCTGCCCACGAGGCCGCCCTCACCCGAGGGAACGCCTCCCGGCTCGCCGTGAAGCCCGTCGATCGTCTGCACCGCGAGGTCGAGGTTGTCGTCCTCCAGGGATCCCCAGGCGTAGACGATGGTGTTGGTGCCCTCAGGCAGGTCCAGCGTGGCCGGTCCGATGAGCGGCTCGGTGGTGCCGGCCGCCGCGACCGCCGCCTCGACACTGCCGGCCTCCAGGTTGAGGACCTCCTCGTTGGGGTTCTCGAGGCCCTCGATCACCGGGGAGCCACCGGCCAGGACGTCCACGGCCGGCGCGGCCGCGGTGTGCCGCACCGTGAGGCGGGTCTGGCCCGCGTCGAGGGTGGACACGTCGTTGGCGAAGGCGCTGAGCATCGGGGCGCCGTCGGCATCCAGGTGCGCGGCCAGGGTCAGGTTGGCGCCACCGGGGACCTCCAGGCCCTCGGCCGAGATGGCCGGGTCCTCGGTCTCGGGGTCGGCCCCGGCCGGGTAGACCTCGATGTCGTAGGTGCCTGCCGGCAGGGCCTGCGGGGGGGTCAGGGTGCCGGGCTCGAAGCCGGGCAGGAACGCCTCGCCGTTCACCCAGACGTCAACGGTCAGGCCGGGCACTCCGTGCAGCACGGACACCTGGGACTCGTGGTTGTCCGCCATGGCGGGACCGGCGGTGGCGACGAGGGCAAGGCTCGCGGCCGCCCCCCAAGCGATGGAACGCATGTCTGTCTCCTCGTGTCGGGGAAGCCCCTCTGACTCCCTCTGTCCACTACTTCCGCGCTGGGTGCGGGTTTGGATGCAGATTCACCGAACTTTTTTTCTCCGGTGACATCGTCGCAGGTCAGCCGCCACTGACCGACTCCTCGGCCACGGCCACCCGGGCCCGCTGGGCGCTGTCGAGGTCGCGTGAGTCCAGCCAGCGATCGGGAAGTGCGACCACACGTGCCGAACCGGCCCGTCCGCGCTGTCCCTCCGCGGCCTCTCCCGGCCACGGCTGGTCGAGGTCCAACGAAGCCACCAGGTCGTCGAGCGCGTCCAGGGAGTCGATGAGCCCGAGCCGGTGCCGCAGCTCACCCCCGACCGAGAAGCCCTTGAGGTACCACGCGACGTGCTTGCGGATGTCGCGGCAGCCCCGGCCCTCGTCGCCGTGGAAGTCCACCAGCGCCTCGGCATGCCGGCGCAGGGTTGCCACCACCTCACGCAGCGACGGCTCCACCCTGACGTCGGACCCGGCGAAGGCTGCGGCCAGGTCGGCGAACAGCCAGGGCCGGCCCAGGCAGCCCCGACCGACCACGACCCCGTCGCACCCGGTCTCGTGCACCATACGCACCGCGTCCTCGGCCGACCAGATGTCGCCGTTGCCGAGCACCGGCACCGACGTGACCACCCGCTTGAGCTCGGCGATGCGGGACCAGTCAGCCTGGCCGGAGTAGGCCTGAGCCGCGGTGCGGGCGTGCAGGGCCACGGCGGCGGCCCCCTCCCCCTCGGCGATGCGACCGGCCTCCAGGAAGGTGACGTGGTCGCTGTCGATGCCCACCCGCATCTTCACGGTGACCGGCACGTCATACGGCCTGGCTTCGCGCACCGCGGCGGACACGATGCCGCGGAACAGCTCGGTCTTCCACGGCAGCGCTGCGCCTCCACCCTTGCGGGTGACCTTGGGCACCGGGCAGCCGAAGTTGAGGTCGACGTGGTCGGCACGGTCCTCGGAGACCAGCATGCGCACGGCCGCAGCGACCGTGGCGGGGTCGACCCCGTAGAGCTGGACGGACCGGGGTGACTCGTCGGGGTCGTGCTCGATGAGGCGCATCGAGATGGGGGTCCGTTCCACCAGAGCCCTGGAGGTGATCATCTCGCTGACGTAGAGCGAGGTGGCACCGCTGGCCGTGGCCGAGGGTGCCGCGCCCCCGGCGCCGTGCTGGCGGCACAGCCGCCGGAACGCCCGGTTGGTGATGCCGGCCATCGGGGCCAGCACGACCGGGGAGTCGATGGTGTGCCGCCCGATGCGCAGGGGCGGAAGCACGCGTGTGCCAGGCTGGAGGTCAGGGAGAGTCGAGGTCATGACCGCACGATTGTCCCATCCGGGAGGGGTCGCTCAGGTCTGGTGACCCAGCAGCTCCTCGAACGGCGTGAACGAGCCCTCCTCCTCGGCGGCCTCCGCCTGTGCCAGCGGGTCGGTGTGCCGGGGCACCGCCGCCACCACGTGACCCCAGGACCTGCTGCCCTCGGGGCCGGTCAGCAGTGCGGCCAGCTCGTCGGCGGCCCGGGCGATCCGTGCGCTCAGCCCGTCGTCGACACCGCCCTGCCCCCCGAAGTCGGAGGTCGCGGCGAAGACGCCGGTGGGCACCACCACCGCGTGCAGGTAGGTGAACAGGGGCCGCAGCGCATGGTCGAGCACGAGGGAGTGCCGCTCGGTGCCTGCCGTCGCTGCGATGAGCACCGGCGTGGACTGGAGCACGCCGGGGTCCAGCACGTCGAAGAACGACTTGAACAGCCCCGAGTAGGACGCCGTGAACACCGGGGTAACCGCGATCACCGCGTCCGCCGCGGCGATCGCCGCGGTGGCGGCCGACAGGCGGGCCGACGGCATCCCACCGGTGAGCATGGCGGTCATGATGTCGGTGCCCAGCTCGCGCAGCTCGACGACCTCGACCTGCGGGTCCGCGTCACGAACCCGCAGCCGGTCACCGACCGCATCGGTGATGCGGTCGGCGAGCAGCCGGGTGGACGAGGGCTGGCTCAGCCCGGCGGTGACGACGACGAGGCGGGCCATCAGACCCCCTCGACAGCGGCGCTGCGGGAGCGGGGGCCGACCTGGAAGTGCGCGTGAGCGGGATCTGCCGCGCGCAGCGTCGCGTGCGTGGGCGGGTCGGAGGGCACGTGCGCAGGGCGCCGAGCCTCGAACTCCCGACGGAGCACCGGCACGACCTCGCTGCCCAGGATCTCCATCTGCTCCAGCACCGTCGACAGCGGCAGGCCGGCGTGGTCGATGAGGAACATCTGGCGCTGGTAGTCGCCGACGGCGTCGGCGAAGGTCAGGGTGCGCTCGATGACCTGCTGGGGGCTGCCCACGGTGAGCGGGGTCTCCCGCATGAACTCCTCCAGCGAGGGCCCGTAGCCGTAGACCGGGGCGACGTCGAAGTAGGGACGGAACTCCTTGACGGCGTCCTGGCTGTTCTTGCGCATGAAGACCTGGCCGCCCAGGCCCACGATGGCCTGGTCGGCGCGGCCGTGGCCGTAGTGCTCGAACCGGCGGCGGTAGAGGTTGACCATCCGCGCGGTGTGCTCGGTGTTCCAGAAGATGTGGTTGTGGAAGAAGCCGTCACCGTAGTAGGCCGCCTGCTCGGCGATCTCTGGCGTGCGGATCGATCCGTGCCAGACGAAGGGCGGGACGTCGTCCAGGGGTCGCGGCACCGAGGTGAAACCCTGCAGCGGGGTGCGGAAGCGGCCCTGCCAGTCGACGACCTCCTCGCGCCAGAGCCGACGCAGCAGGTTGTAGTTCTCCACGGCGAGGGCGACACCGTTGCGGATGTCCTGGCCGAACCACGGGTAGACGGGTCCGGTGTTGCCCCGGCCCATCATCAGGTCGACCCGACCGCCGGAGAGGTGCTGCAGCAGGGCATACTCCTCGGCCAGCCGCACCGGGTCGTTGGTCGTGATGAGCGTGACCGACGTCGAGAGCAGCAGCCGCTCGGTCTGCGCGGCGATGTGGCCCAGCAGGGTGGTGGGAGAGGAGATCGCGAACGGAGGGTTGTGGTGCTCGCCGATCGCGAACACGTCGAGCCCGACGTCCTCGGCCTGCTTGGCGATGGCCACCTCGGCCTTGATCTTGTCGGCGTAGGTCGGCTCCCGGCCGGTGGTCGGGTCCTGCGTCATGTCGCCGACCGTGAAGACTCCGAACTGCATGCCTGTCACCTTCCCATGGGGCTGCCCCGGCCGGAGGCCACGGGCGCTGATCTGCTGTCGACCGGATAAACGGAGGGGTCTTCCATTTCATTCCCTGGGGGCCGCGCCGCGGCACCCCAGGTGGCCGCTCAGGTGCTGCGCTTCCTGACCGGTGCCGCCTTGTCCGAGACGTGCTGTGCTCCAGCGCGGCACCGGCCGGAGACAGCAGCACCCCGCAGACAAGCCGGCACCGGTTCAGTCGGCGATGAGGCGCTTGCCGAGGCCGGTCGCCCGGTCCGGGGCGTACCCCCACCCGGCCGCGCGGGCCACCTGCGCCTCGTTGCCCTCGCGCACCTGCATGTTGACCTTCGGGCAGCCGAGCGCCAGCAGCTGCTCCTCGACCCGCCGGAGGATCTGGCTCCCCAGCCCCCGGCCCTGGTGGTCGGGGTGCACGGCCAGGTAGTAGACCCAGCCCCGGTGTCCGTCGTAGCCCGCCATCGCCGAGGCGACCACGCTCCCCTCGACCTCGCCCACGAGGAACAGCTCGGGCTGCACGGTGAGCTTGCGCTCGATGTCGCGCCGTGGGTCGTTCCACGGTCGGGTCAGCCCCGTGGCCTCCCACAGCCGCACCACCGCCTCGGAGTCGCTGCGCGCGAACGGGCGGATCTGCATACGCGGGGTCAGCAGCCGACGAGGCGCTCGGCGAGGTAGCCCTCGACCTTGTCCAGCGAGATCCGCTCCTGGCTCATCGTGTCGCGCTCGCGCACGGTCACCGCGTGGTCCTCCAGGGTGTCGAAGTCGACGGTGAGGCAGAACGGCGTGCCGATCTCGTCCTGCCGACGGTAGCGGCGGCCGATGGCGCCGGCGTCGTCGAAGTCGACCATCCAGTGGCGCCGCAGCTGGGCCGCGAGGTCGCGCGCCTTGGGGGTCAGGTCTGCGTTGCGCGACAGCGGGAGCACGGCGACCTTGGTGGGCGCCAGACGCGGGTCGAGCCGCAGCACGACCCGCTTGTCGACACCGCCCTTGGTGTTGGGCGCCTCGTCCTCGCTGTAGGCGTCGATGAGGAAGGTCATCAGCGAGCGGGAGAGACCGGCCGCGGGCTCGATCACGTACGGGGTGTACCGCTCCCCGGAGGCCTGGTCGAAGTAGGACAGCTCGGTGCCGGAGTGCTTGCTGTGGGTGGTCAGGTCGAAGTCCGTGCGGTTGGCCACACCCTCGAGCTCGCCCCACTCCGACCCGGCGAAGTTGAAGCGGTACTCGATGTCGACGGTGCGGTCGGAGTAGTGCGACAGCTTCTCCGCCGGGTGCTCGTACTCGCGCAGGTTGGCCGGGTCGATGCCGAGGTCGACGTACCAGCGCATCCGCTCGTCGATCCAGTGCTGGTGCCACTCCTTGGCCGTCGACGGCTCGACGAAGAACTCCATCTCCATCTGCTCGAACTCCCGGGTGCGGAAGATGAAGTTGCCGGGGGTGATCTCGTTGCGGAACGACTTGCCGACCTGGGCGATGCCGAACGGCGGCTTCTTGCGGGTCGCGGTCATCACGTTGGCGAAGTTGATGAAGATGCCCTGGGCGGTCTCGGGCCGCAGGTAGTGCAGGCCCGACTCGTCCTCGATGACGCCCAGGTAGGTCTTGAGCATCATGTTGAACTCACGCGGCTCGGTCCAGGCGCCCTTGGTGCCGCAGTGGGGGCAGGAGATGGTCCACAGCTGCGACAGTGTCCGGGTCGACCTCCTTGCCCTTCTTGGCTGCCTTGTCGGCCACGGCCTCCTGAAGGTGGTCGGCCCGGAAGCGACGGTGGCAGGAGGTGCACTCGGTGAGCGGGTCGGAGAACTCGCCCACGTGACCCGAGGCCACCCAGGTCTGCCGGGGCAGGATGACCGAGGAGTCGAGACCGACCACGTCGTCGCGCGACTGCACCATGGCGCGCCACCACTGCTGCTTGATGTTGTCCTTGAGCGCCACGCCCAGGGGGCCGTAGTCCCATGCCGACCGGGTGCCTCCGTAGATCTCGCCGCACGGGAAGACGAACCCCCGGCGCTTGCAGAGGTTGACGACGGTCTCGACGGTGGAGGGTGCAGACATGCGCGCAATCCTACGGCGCAGGGCGTCTACCCTTGCACGCGTGTCACAGAGCCTGAGGACCCGCATCGAGCACGCCAGCAGCCGACCCCTGGAGAGGCTGGCCGGGGTGCCGGTGTGGCTCCCGTTCGTCGTCGTCTTCGCCCTGATCCTGGCCGGGTCGTTCCTCGGCGGCTGGCTCGGGGCGCTGCTCCTGCTGCTCCCGGTGCTCTTCCTGTCGTGGCTGCTCTACCTGACCTGGCCACGGCTGCGGACCCCCGAGCGCGCCATGCGCCTGGCCGTGCTTGCCCTGGTGGTCGCCATCGCGGTGACCCAGGCGGTCCCTGCCTGACCTCACTTTGACAATCATTATCATTACGGTGAACACTGTGGGGTATGCCGTCTCCGCGCCTGACCTGCCTCGTCGCCCTGCCGCTGGCCGCCCTCCTGCTCTCGGCCTGCGGCGCCTCGGACTCCGGGCCCGACTCCGCCGGGAGTGACAGCGGCACCGTGGAGGTCGTGGTGGGCTTCTATCCCCTGGAGTTCGCCACCACCCGCATCGCCGGTGACCTGGCCGAGGTGGAGACGCTGACCTCCCCCGGGGTCGACCCGCACGACGTGGAGCTCACACCGCAGGCCGTGGCCGCCGTGCAGAGCGCCGACCTGGTCGTCTTCTCCTCCGGGCTGCAGGCGGCGGTCGACGACGCCGTCGCCGCCCAGGCACCCGACCACCATCTCGACGTCAACGAGGCGGCCGACCTGGTCGACACCGGCACGGTGGACGACCGACGACCACGGGCACGACGACGAGGAGCACGCCGAGGGGACCGACGCCGGTGACGAGCACGGTGACCTGGACCCCCACTTCTGGCTCGACCCGCAGCGGATGGCCGACGTCTCCGAGGCGGTCGCCGAGCGGCTGGCCGAGGTCGACCCCGGCAACGCCACCGCATACCGGAGCAACGCCGAGGAGCTCGTCGACGAGCTGACGGCACTGGGCCAGGCCTATGCCGAGGGCCTCGCCTCGTGCGAGCAGGAGGACCTGGTGACCACACACTCGGCCTTCGGCTACGTCGCGGCCAACCACGGTTTCCACCAGATCGGGATCACCGGCCTCACCCCCGAGGCCGAGCCCAGCCCGGCCCGCCTGGCAGAGGTGACCGAGATCGTCACCGAGACCGGGGTCGGCACGATCTACGCCGAGGTGCTGCTCGGCGCCGACATCGCCGAGACGGTGGCCCGGGAGACCGGTGTCGAGGTGCGCCTGCTGGACCCGATCGAGGGCATCACCGACGCCTCCCCCGGGAGCGACTACCTTGAGGTGATGCAGCGCCAACCTGGAGACCCTGCGTGAAGGCCAGCGCTGCGGGTGAGATCAGCACCCCTGTCGTGATCTCGGTGCAGTCGGCGTCCTTCGGGTACGCCGGCCGGCCCGTCGTGTCCGACATCGACCTGCAGGTGCGGACGGGGGAGGTCGTGGCCGCTGCTCGGCCCGAACGGGTCGGGAAAGTCCACCCTGGTGCGCGGGTCTGCTCGGCCTCAACGAACAGCTCGGCGGCGACGTGCGCATCCTGGGCACGCCACTGTCCCGCCGCTCCGGGACCGCAGCCGGCTCGGCTACGTCCCCCAGCGCCACACCCTGTCCGGCTCGGTCCGGTCGACCGTGCGCGAGGTCGTGGCCACCGGCCGCCTCCCGCACCGCCCCTGGTGGCGACCGGCCTCCCGACACGACGCCGTCGTCGTCGACGCCGCCCTGGCCACCGTGGGTCTGGCCGACCGGGCCAGGGCCGACGTCGCCACCCTGTCCGGCGGCCAGCAACGGCGGGTGCTCATCGCCCGGGCCCTGGCCGGGGAACCGTCGGTGCTGGTCATGGACGAGCCGACGGCCGGGGTCGACGCGGCCTCCCAGGAGGTCCTCGCCACGGTGCTGCGCCGCCTCGTCGACACCGGGATCACGATGCTGGTGGTGACCCACGAGCTGGCGGCGCTGCGCGGCGTGGTCGACCGCATCGTCGAGATGGACGCCGGGCACATCCACTACGACGGCACACCCGAGGACTATGCCGCCCACACCGCCGCGCTGGTGCATGCGGCCTCGCACGACCACCACCACGACCCGCCGGCCGCTCCTCCTGAGCTGCTGCGCGGACCCTACGACCCCGTGCTCCGGCACGGCGAGGAGGTGCGATGGGCGACCTGCTCGCACTCGACTTCATGCGCAACGCGCTGCTGGCGGCGTTCTTCGTCGGCCTGGCGGCGCCGATGGTCGGCATCTTCCTGGTGCAGCGCCGCCTCTCCCTGATCGGAGACGGCCTGGGGCACGTGGCCCTGGCAGGCGTCGCTATGGGCGTCCTGACCGACCAGGCGCCCCTGCTCACCGCCCTGGTCGCGGCGCTCGCCGCCGGAGCGGCCATCGAGTTCGTGCGGATGCGCGGACACGCCAGCGGCGACGTCGCCCTGGCGCTGATGTTCTACGGCGGCATCGCTGCCGGTGTCGTCATCATCAACAAGGTCGACGGCAGCCAGACCGTCCAACCTGACCGGCTATCTCTTCGGGGCCATCACGACGACCTCCCAGGAGGACCTCGTCGTCTTCGGCGGTGCTGTCGCTGGCCATCGTGGCCGTGACCACCGTGCTGCGGCAGCGGTTCTTCGCCGTCGCCGGTGACGAGGAGCACGCGCGCGCCGGCGGCCTGCCGGTGATGGCCCTCAACCTGCTGCTGGCCGCGCTGACCGCCGTGACGGTGGTGGTCGCCATGCGGGTGGTCGGTCTGCTGCTGATCAGCGCGCTGATGATCGTGCCCAACGCGGCCGCGCAACAGGTCGGGCGCAGCTTCCGGGCGGCCACCTGGTGGGCCGTCGGGTTCGGGGTGCTGTCGGCCGTGGGCGGGGTGGTCACCTCCTTCTATGCCGACACCGCGACCGGTGGCACCATCGTGCTGCTGGCGATCGCGATCTTCGTCGTGGTCGTGCTCGGCCGGGCCGTGGCCAGGCCGATCCTGGCGCGCCGGCACCAGGTGGCCGAACGGCATACCCACGAGCACGGGCCCGACTGCGGTCACGAGGCGGTGCCCACGGCGACCATGTCGACTACGTGCACGACGGCCACCTCCACGCACCGCACGGTGGCCACTACGACGAGCATGCCGAGGGCGACCACGGCACCCACGACGACCGACCCAGTGAGCAGGTGACCCGATGACCAAGACCCGGCGACGGCCCACGCGGCAGCAGGCGGCGGTGACCGCGCCTCTGGAGATCGACCGACGACTTCACCTCCGCGCAGGACCTGCACGCCCGGATGCGGGAGGCGGGCGACGCGGTCGGCCTGGCCACCGTCTATCGCACGCTGACGTCGCTGGCGGCCAGTGGTGACGTCGACGTGCTGCGCACCGACGACGGCGAGGCCGTCTACCGCATGTGCAGCACCGGCCACCATCACCACCTGGTGTGCCGGCAGTGCGGGCGGACCGTCGAGATCGAGGGGCCGACGGTCGAGCAGTGGACCGCCCGGGTGGCCGCCGAGCACGGCTTCACCGACGTCTCGCACACCCTGGAGATCTTCGGCACCTGCTCCGACCACTGATCTGTGCTGGGCTCAGCTGCTGGAGCGGTCGACCGCCCCGCCGTAGCGTCGGTCGCGAGCCGCGTAGATCTCGATCGCCCGCCACAGGTCCCGGCGGTCGAAGTCGGGCCAGAGCGTGTCCAGGAACACCATCTCGGCGTAGGCGCTCTGCCAGACCAGGAAGTTGGAGGTGCGCTGCTCCCCCGAGGACCGCAGGAAGAGGTCGACGTCGGGCATCTGCGGGTCGTAGAGGTGTCGCGCCACGGTGTGCTCGTCGATCCGGGAGGGGTCCAGCCGCCCCGCCGCGACCTCCTCGCCGATGCGTCGCACGGCATCGCCGATCTCGGCACGACCCCCGTAGTTGACGCACATGGTGAGGGTCAGGACCGTGTTGTCCTGGGTGAGCTCCTCGGCGACGCGCAGCTCCTTGATGACCGAGCGCCACAGCCTCGGCGCCCGACCCGACCACTTCACACGGACCCCCCAGGCGTGCATCTCGTCACGACGGCGCCGGATCACGTCACGGTTGAAGCCCATCAGGAAGCGCACCTCCTCGGGTGAGCGGCGCCAGTTCTCGGTCGAGAAGGCGTAGGCGCTCAGGTGCGTGACCCCGATCTCGATGGCGCCGGCCACGACGTCGAGCAGGGACGCCTCCCCCATCCGGTGCCCCTCGACCCGGGGCAGGCCGCGCTCGTTGGCCCACCGGCCGTTGCCGTCCATCACCACCGCGACATGCTTGGGGACGAACTGCGCGGGCACCGCGGGGGGCCGAGCCCCGCTGGGGTGCCGGAACGGGGGCTGCGTTGAGGGGTCCCCTCCGTCCTTGCCGGCCACCTGCTGCATCATGCCAGAGCGCCGGGCCGGTCAGCTGAGGTAGCCCAGCGAACGGACGCTGCGCTCCAGGTGCCACTGCAGGTATGCCGCGACCAGACCGCTCGCCTCGCTGCGGTGCCGCGGGAGGCTGTGCTCGGCGTCGACCCAGTCACCGCTCATCAGCGCCCCCAGCAGGACCAGCGTCTCCGGCGCGGGAGCCGCGGAGCCGGACGGACGGCATACCGGGCAGACCGCACCACCCACGGCGACGTTGAAGGCCCGGTGCGGCCCCTCGGCGCCGCACCGGGCACAGTCGTGGAAGCTCGCTGCCCAGCCGGCGACCGCCATCGCCCTGAGCAGGTAGGAGTCGAGCACCATGCGCGGGGCGTGCACCCCCGAGGCCAGGGCAGCCAGGCCACCGGCCAGGAGCATGAAGTGCTGCAGCGCCGGCTCCTGCTCGGAGGTCAGCTGGTCGGCGGTCTCCAACATCGCGTTGGCCGCGGTCCAGGCGTCGTAGTCGTGGGCGATGGCCTCCCCGTAGGAGGCCAGCCCCTCGGCCTGGGTCACCGTGTCGAGGTTGCGGCCTTCGTAGCACTGCACGTCGACCACCATGCCCGGCTCGAGCCGCGCGCCGAACTTGGACCTCGTGCGGCGGACCCCCTTGGCGACCGCCCGGACCTTGCCCCGGCCCCGGGTGAGCAGCGTGACGATGCGGTCGGCCTCACCCAGCTTGTGGGTGCGCAGCACGATCGCGGCGTCGCGGTAGAGGGGCATCTCCCCATTGTCGCCTGCCACAATGGCGCCCGTGCTCCCCGACCCTCTGCGGCGCGGCACCGCCACCACCCTGGCGGTCCTGTCCGCGCTCGCCCTGGCCGCCCTCACGGCGGTCTTCCTCAACACGGCGCAGGGCCAGGTCGTCGACGACCTCGGCCGGGACCCGACAGCGTCCGGTGCGGCAGCCGACTACTCCGAGCAGTTCCTCACGGTCCTGTCCACCGGTGTCGTCGTCGCCTGCCTCGCAGGCCTCGCGCTGGTCGCCCTCGTGCAGCGGCGCTGGCAGGAGGCCGTCGGCGCCCTGCTGCTCGTGGCGGGGGCCAACATCACCACACAGGTGGCCAAGGCTGCGCTGGCGCGGCCCGACTTCGGTGTCGACGTCGGTGCCCCCAACAGCCTGCCCAGTGGGCACACCACGGTCGCCGCGTCACTGGGCACCGCAGCGCTCCTGGTCACCCCCGCCCGGTGGCGCCCCGTCGTCGCCGTGCTCGCCGCCGGGTATGCCGCGGCCACCGGTGTCGCCACGCTGTTGGGCGGGTGGCATCGACCAGCCGACGTCCTCGGAGCCCTGGCGGTCGTGGGCGCCTGGACGCTCGCAGTGTGCGCGGCCCTGCCGCTGCGCTCCCCCACCGAGGCCGAGCATCCCACGCTGGAGCCGGCCGCCCAGGAGCCGCCGGTCACCGCTGTTGCTCCCGGGCAGGTCGCCGCCGTCCGCCTGCTGGCGGTCGGCACGGCCCTGGGCGCGGTCGTGGCCGTGGCCGGGCTGACCCTCGCGCTCGCCGGGTGGATCGACGCCGACACCCCGGCGCTGCTGCGCTACGCCGGCCCGGCCTGTGCGGTCGTCGCCGGATCCTGCGCACTCTTCTGGGCCAGTCTCCTGGGAGCGCCCCCACCGGGCGTCGCTCGTACACCTGTACTATCCTGAACCCATGAGCGTGGGTTTCCAGGGTTCCTTGCTGGACCAGGTCGACGAGGTCGGTCTGCGCCCACTGGGCACGGCCGTGCACCGCATCCTTCTGTCGTCCGGGGCCTGGCTGGACCTGCGGCCCGGTTGGGTGACCGGCTCCGACGAGCTCTTCGCCCGGCTTGCGCTGGGTGGGCGAGCCGGTGTGCAGTGGCGCGGCGAGCGACGACAGATGTATGACCGCGAGGTCGACACACCACGCCTGCTTCGCTTCTACCGGGAGGGCGAGACGCTGCCCGACCCGGTGCTGACCACGGCGCGCGAGATGCTGAGCGCCCACTACGCCGCGGAGCTGGGAGAGCCTTTCGCCACCGCCGGCATGTGTCTCTACCGCGACGGCCGCGACAGCGTGGCCTGGCACGGTGACCGCTTCGGCCGCGGCAGCGACCACGACACCATGGTGGCCATCGTCTCGATCGGTGCGCCGCGGGCACTGGCGCTGAGACCCCGTGGCGGTGGCCCGTCGGTGCGTCACGTCCTGGGACACGGTGACCTGCTGGTGATGGGTGGCTCCTGCCAGCGGACCTGGGACCACGCCGTGCCGAAGACCAGCAGACCGGTCGGACCGCGGATCAGCATCCAGTTCCGCCCACCCGGGGTCCGGTAGCGGGGTCGGTCTGCACCGGGGCCCGGTCGGGTCACGCCCGAGCGGCCGTGCTACCGGGCTGCTCGGGCGAGGAGGTCACGCACCTGCGCCGCCGAGTCGCAGCGCAGCGACCGCTCGGCCAGGTCCTGCAGGTCGGTCAGGGTGCTCTCGCGCAGCCGTGCCTTGACCTCGGGCACGGTGGCCGCCGTGGCACTCAGCTCGTCGACACCCAGGCCCACCAGCATCAGGGCAGCACCGGGGTCGCTGGCCGCGTCGCCGCACACACCCACCCGCACTCCCTCGGCCACCTCGTCGCACACCGTGTGGATCAGCCTCAGCACGGCAGGGTCCAGGGGGTCGGTCAGCTCGGCCAAGGCGGCGCTACCGCGCTCAGCCGCCAAGGTGTACTGCGTCAGGTCGTTGGTGCCCACACTCACGAAGTCGAGCTGTGCCGTCATCGCTTCGGCTCGCAGTGCCGCCGCGGGCACCTCGACCATGATGCCCACCTCCAGGCCCTCCGGCCGGGGTCCACCGGCTCGGGCCGCTGCCTGGTCCAGCTGGGTCAGGGCCCAGTCGACCTCCTCGACCGTGGCGACCATCGGGAACATCACCCGCACCGGATGGTCGCGGGCCACCCGGCACACGGCCTCCAGCTGGTCGAGCAGAAGGGTCGGGTCCTCGCGGAAGGAGCGCAGACCACGCACCCCGAGGAAGGGGTTGGCCTCCGGCGCCTGCTTCAGGTAGGGCAGCGGCTTGTCGGCGCCGATATCCCACGAGCGCACGGTGATGGGACGCCCGTCCATGGCGACGGCAATGGCAGTGAGGGCCTCCACCTGCTCGGTGACCGTCGGCGCGGTCACCCATGACCCGAAGACCACCTCGGTGCGGACCAGCCCGGACCCTTCGGCCCCCTGGGTGACCGCGTCGGCGGCCTCCTCGGGGTCGGTGACGTTGGCCTTCACCACCACGGTGTGACCGTCCTGCGTGGTCGCCGGGTCGGCGGCCCGTGCCTGGTGCTCACGGCGCGCTGCGGCCCGCTTCTGCAGCATCGCCTCGAAGTCGGCCCGCTGCTGCGGGTCCGGATCGACCAGGAGCACTCGCGCGCGCTCGTCGAACGCCAGGACCGTGCCCGTCTCGACGTCGGCGCGCTCCCCGGAGCCGGTCAGCACCGGGACGCCCCGAGCCCGCAGCACGATGACCCCGTGGCCGGTCGCCCCTCCGGAGATCGTGACCACCCCCAGGCACAGCGAGGTGTCCAGCGTCGCAGCGGTCGCCGGGTCGAGCTCGTCGACGACCAGGATGCCCGAGGCGTCGGGATCCTCCTCCGGCACGCCGAGCAGGGCACGCTCCACCCGGTGCATCACGCTGCGCACATCGGCGGCACGGTCGCGCTGGTAGGCATCGGTGAGCGCCGAGAACATGCAGGCCACCCGGTCAGCCTCGTCGTGCCACGCCGCCACCGCCGAGCGCCCGGTGCCGATGGCCCGCAGCACCGGCTCGGTCAGCGACCGGTCGTGCAGCAACGCCAGGTGGGCACCGAAGATGGCAGCCTCGGCGGCTCCCACGTCGGCCCGGGTCCGCTCCTCCAGCGTCTCGAGGTCGGCGCGAGCGGTGTCGAGGGCCTGCTGCAGGCTGGCGGCTTCGGTCTCGGGGTCGCCACTGCTGCGGTATGCCGCCAGGTCGGGCACAGTCCGCCGGCGGATGGCCGGCCCGATCGCGGCGCCCAGAGCCTGCCCCAGGCCCCGAGCGCGGACCCGCCGCTGCGACGCCCCCTCGGTGCCGGACAGCGCGGCAGCCGCTGCCTCGGAGGTCTCGGCCCCCGGTGCGTCGTCGGCCTCCGCGGCACCCTGGCCCCCACCCGATGGCCGGTCACCGAACCCCTCGGCGGCCAGGTCGGCCAGCGCGGCCAGCACCTCGGCCGCCTGCGAGCCGGTGGCCACCAGCTCGATCTCGTGGCCCTCCTGCACACCGAGCGTAGCCACGGCGCTGAGGCTGCCCGCGTCGACGGGGCCTTTGCCGGTGCTCAGGTCAGTCATGCGCACGACAGCATCCGCATGCCGGTTCACGCAGGCGACCAGCAGCGCCGCCGGTCGGGCGTGCAGACCATGCGGGATGTCCACGGTCACCCGAAGCCGCTGCGCGTCGTCCGGGTCGACCGGCTCGGCGCTGTCCGGGGAGGCCTGCTCCGCCTGTCCGTCGGGGCTACCCGTGTCGCCGACATGGTCAGCCTTGGCCAGCAGACCTCGTCGGGCCTCGGCGGCCACGGTGTCGAGGTCGGCTCCGCCGGCGGCCGTGACCACGGCCGCGACGAGCCCCTCGACGAGCGGCGCGCTGGACAGCCGGGTGCGGGAGGCCACCTCGGGGTCGAGGAACTCCAGCGCCATCTCGGCTGACAGCACCGCGCTGCCCAGGTCGAGGAGGATGAGCACCCCGTCGGGAGAGTCGGCCCGCCCGACGGCCTCGGCGACCGCGGCGGCGTCGGTGCCGAAGGTGTGGTCGTCCAGCCCGGCAGCAACCTCGATCGCGGGGCGCTCCTGCTCAGCGACCATCTCACCTGCCAGCGCAGCTGCGGCCTCGCCGAGGGCACGGCTGTGGCTGACGACGACGATCCCGATCATCGGTCGACGCCTCAGACCAGCGAACGAGCCGCGGACTCCAGCAGCAAGGTGGTGCTCGTGGCACCCGGATCGATGTGCCCCCGGCTGCGCTCACCCAGGTAGCTGGCCCGACCTTTGCGGGCGATCAGGTCGAGCGTGGCGTCGCGACCCTCGGCGGACGCCTTGGCGGCCGCTTCGAGGGCACCGGCGAGCTCGGCACCGTCCGCGGCGGCGGCGTCGAAGGCGTCGAGGGCGGGCGCCCAGGCGTCATACATCGTCTTGTCCTCCAGCTCGGCCTTGCCGCGGGCGAGGATGCCGTCGACCCCGGCGTGCAGGGCTGTCCCGACCTCCGCCACCCCGGCGTCGTCCACGCCGGACAGCGGGCCGGCCATGCGCAGGAAGAACGTGCCGTAGAGCGGCCCGGAGGCACCACCGATCGTGCTGACCAGGGTCATCCCGACCTTCTTGAGGTAGGCCTCGCTGGTGGGGAAGTCTTCGGCGACTGCCAGCGTGGCGACCTTGGCGGTGCCGCGCGCCATGTTGCTGCCGTGGTCGGCGTCACCGATGGCACGGTCGAGGTCGGTGAGGTAGTCGGCCTGCTCCTTGATGACCTCGGCGTAGTCGGCCATCCAGGTCTGGAAGGCCTGCAGGTCGGCCATCAGGCTCCCCACCGCAGGCCAGGCGTGTTGACCGGGGCGTCCCAGAGCCGCACGGTCTCGTCGTCGGCGCGCAGCAACGTGACCGAGCAGCCGGCCATCTCCAGGGACGTGATGTAGTTGCCCACCAAGGACCGGGCCACCGTCATCCCGGCACCCTCGAGCAGCTGGGTGACCTCGTGGAACATGAGGTACAGCTCGATCAACGGGGTGCCGCCCATGCCGTTGACGAAGGCGACGACCCCGTCTCCGCGGCTCAGCCCGAGGTCGGAGAGCACCGGCTCGACGAGCATGGCCGCGATGTCCTTGGCCGGGGCCAGCGGCTTGCGCTCCCGGCCCGGCTCTCCGTGGATGCCGATGCCGATCTCCATCTCGTCCTCGGCGAGGTCGAAGGTGGGCTTGCCCGCGGAGGGGACGGTGCACGAGGTCAGCGCCATGCCCATCGAGCGTCCTGCCTGGTTGACCCGGGTCGCGAGGTCGGCACACTCCTGCAGTGATCGGCCCTCCTCGGCCGCAGCGCCCACGATCTTCTCCAGCAGCACCGTGACGCCCACCCCGCGGCGGCCCGCGGTGTAGAGAGAGTCGAGCACCGCGACGTCGTCGTCGGTGACGACGGACATGACCTCGGTCCCGGCGTCCGCGGCGGCCAGCTCGGCGGCCATCTCGAAGTTCATCACGTCGCCGGTGTAGTTCTTGACGATGTGGAGCACGCCCGCGCCACCGTCGACGGCCTTGGTGGCCGCCATCATCTGGTCGGGGACGGGTGAGGTGAAGACCTCACCGGCGCACGCGGCGTCGAGCATGCCGGTGCCGACGAAACCGCCGTGCATCGGCTCGTGCCCGGAGCCACCGCCGGACACCAGCCCGACCTTGCCCTGACGGGGCCCGGACGCCCGGTAGACGATCTTGTTGTCGTGGTCGACGCGCAGTCGGTCGGGGTGCGCCGCAGCCATGCCGAGCAGCGCCTCGCTGACCACGTCGGCGGGGTCGTTGATGAGTTTCTTCATGCGCTCACTCAACCACTAACCGGTGACAGTGACCAGACCGGGTCGGCACATCGCCGCTGCGCGTGCCGGCGCCGGGGGGCCCGCGGGCTCAGAAACCGAGCCGCTGCAGCTGCTTGGGGTCGCGCTGCCAGTCCTTGGCGACCTTGACGTGCAGGTCGAGGTAGACCCGGTGGCCCAGCAGCGCCTCGATGCCCTGCCGAGCCTGGGTGCCCACCTCGCGCAGCCGGGACCCGCCACGACCGATGATGATCGCCTTCTGGCTGGGGCGCTCCACGAAGACGTTGACCCGGACGTCGGTCAGGGGGTCGCCCTCGGGGCGGTCCTCGCGCGGCACCATCTCCTCCACGACCACGGCCAGGGAGTGCGGCAGCTCGTCGCGCACCCCCTCCAGAGCCGCCTCCCGCACCAGCTCGGCGATCATCACGATCGCCGGCTCGTCGGTGAGCACGTCGTCGGGATAGAGCGCCGGACCCTGCGGCAGGTAGGACGCCAGCACCTCGGCGACCTCGTCGACCTGGTCGCCCCGCACCGCCGAGCAGGGGATGATCTCGGCCCAGTCGCCCAGCTTGTCGACGGCCATCAGGTGCTGGACCAGGCGGTCCCGGTCGACGACGTCGGACTTCGTCGCGATCGCCACCACCGGCACCCTCCGGGCACGCTGCAGCTCCAGCAGGTCGGCGGCGATGTACTGGTCGCCCGGTCCAGGGCGCTGGTCGGCGGGCAGGCAGAAGCCGATGACGTCGACCCCCAGCAAGGTCTCGCGCACGAGGTCGTTGAGCCGTTGGCCGAGCAGGGAGCGCGGCCGGTGCAGCCCCGGGGTGTCGACCAGCACCAGCTGGGAGTCGGCCGTGGTGCGGATCCCGCGGATGGTGTGCCGGGTCGTCTGCGGCTTGCTCGAGGTGATGGCGACCTTGCTGCCCACGAGCGCGTTGGTGAGGGTGGACTTGCCGGCGTTGGGTCGGCCCACCAGGCAGGCGAAGCCCGACCGGTATGCCGTGCTCTCGGTGCTCATGGACGCGTCCTCACGACGAGCAGGGGTGGGTGTGCCCTCCATCATGCCTGCAGGCGGGCTTCGCCACGGACGAACCACTGGCGCAGGGACGCCGACCCGGCCGACTCTGCGCGATGCTCCTCGGCGTCGCCTCCCCCGCTGGTCGCGCCGGGGGTCGACCGGGTGTGCCCGGGTCGGGAGTGCTCCGGGGCGGCCGAGTGGTCCTCGGCCTGGTCGGCACCACCGTCGCCGTCGTCGTCGGGTCGCAGCTCAACCTTGTCGAGCTTGCGAGCCAGCACGGTGGCGACGCGTCGGCGGCGCCCAGCCATCCGCTCCGCGGTGAGCTCCAGGCCCTCGACCTCGCAGGAGGAGCCGACGATGGGCACCATGCCGATGGTCGCGGCGAGCAGGCCGCCGACACTGTCCACGTCGTCGACCTCGATCTCGACGTCGAACATCTCGGCCAGGTCGTCGACGGGCATCGTCGCAGGCACCCGCACCACGCCGTCGTCGAGATGCTCGACGCCGGCGACGTCGCGGTCGTACTCGTCGGTGATCTCACCGACGATCTCCTCGAGGATGTCCTCGATGGTGATGAGCCCCGCCGTGCCGCCGTACTCGTCGATGGCGATCGCGAAGTGCAGGCGCTGCTGCTGCATCTCGCGCAGCAGCCCGTCGACCGGCTTGCTGTCCGGCACCCGGAGCACGGGGCGCATGACCTCGGTGACCAGCACCGAGGAGGCCTGCTCACCGTGGGCGTTGACGTGCCGCGCGACGTCCTTGAAGTAGAGCACCCCCAGCACGTCGTCGGACCCCTCACCGATGACGGGGACCCGGGAGAAGCCGGAACGCAGGAACAGCGACATGGCCTGGCGCAAGGTGCGGTCCTTGGACACGGTGACCATGTCGGGGCGCGGCACCATGACCTCGCGGGCCACCGTGTCACCGAGCTCGAAGATCGAGTGGATCATCTCCCGCTCCTCCGCCTCGATGACCGAGCTCTCCCCGGCCAGGTCGACGAACTCGCGCAGCTCGGCCTCGGAGGCGAACGGACCCTCCGAGTAGCCGTGTCCGGGGGTGACGGCGTTGCCGAGGGTGACGAGCGCCTTGGCCAAGGGCCCAAGCACCGTCCGGAGCAGGCTCACGACCGGTGCGGCCAGCAGCGCCACCGCCTCGACGTGCTGGCGCCCGAGGGTGCGCGGCGAGACGCCCACACCGATGAACGACACGACCGCCATGATGGCGACAGCGATGAGTGCGGTCTGCCAGTGGCTGTCGGTGCGGGTGTCCACGGCGACGGCGACAGCGACGGCGGTGAGGGCCTCGGCGGTGACCCGCACGAAGGTGGCGACCGCGAGGTAGGGAGCAGAGTCGGTGACGATGCGCAGCAGGGCCTGCGAGCCGCGACGCTCCTCGTCGACGAGCTGCTCGGCCCTATGTCGGGACATTCGTTGCAGGGCGGTCTCGGCCGCCGCCAGCAACGAGGCGATGAGCGTCGCGGCGATGGCGACGATGATCAGGGAGGTCATGTCAACGTTTCCGTGGTGTCGGGTGGGTTCGGGGCGGCCGGGGCGGTCAGGCGTCGTCGAGGCGCGCGGCAGGCGCGGCCGTCGTCGTGCGTCCGCGCTGGGCGAGGTAGGTCAGCAGCAGGGTGCGCTGGAGGTCGAACATCTCCCGCTCGTCCTCGGGCTCGGCGTGGTCGAAGCCGAGGAGGTGCAGGATGCCGTGGGTGGTCAGGAGCAGCAGCTCGTCGGCGACGGAGTGCCCGGCCTGTGCCGCCTGCCGGCGGGCGACCTCGGGGCAGAGCACGACGTCGCCGAGGATCCCGTCGCCCGCCGAGGACTCCTCGCTGCCCGGGCGCAGCTCGTCCATCGGGAAGCTCATGACGTCGGTGGCGCCGGGCAGGTCCATCCACTGGACATGCAGAGCCTCCATGGCGGGCTCGTCGAGCAGCGTGATCGTCAGCTCGGCCCCGCGGTGGACGTGGAGCTGGTCGAGAACATAGCGGCCGAGGTCGTGCAGCTCCTGCTCGGGCACCGGCGAGGGCACCGTCCCCGACTCGTTGAGGACCTCGATGCTCACCGCGTGCTCCGCGCGGCGCGCGTCCTTCCGTGGCCGGTGGCTGTGGTCGCGTCGAAGCGCCCGTAGGCGTCGACGATCGCGCTGACCAGACGGTGCCGGACCACGTCCTGGCTGGTCAGGCTCGCGAAGTGGACGTCCTCGACACCGTGCAGGATGTCCTGCACGACGCGCAGACCCGACGTGGTGCCGCCGGGAAGGTCGATCTGCGTGACGTCACCGGTGACGACCATCTTGGACCCGAAGCCCAGGCGGGTCAGGAACATCTTCATCTGCTCGGCGGAGGTGTTCTGCGCCTCGTCGAGGATGATGAACGCGTCGTTGAGGGTGCGACCCCGCATGTAGGCCAGCGGTGCGACCTCGATCGTGCCGGAGGCCATCAGCCGCGGGATGGAGTCGGGGTCGATCATGTCGTGCAGCGCGTCGTAGAGAGGACGCAGATAAGGGTCGATCTTGTCGTTGAGGGTGCCGGGCAGGAAGCCCAGCCGCTCGCCGGCCTCGACCGCCGGACGCGTCAGGATGATCCGGGTGACCTGTTTGGCCTGCAGGGCGGCGACCGCCTTGGCCATGGCCAGGTAGGTCTTGCCGGTGCCGGCCGGGCCGATGCCGAAGACGACCGTGTGCTGGTCGATGGCCTCCACGTAGTGCTTCTGGTTGAGCGTCTTGGGCCGGATCGTGCGACCGCGGTTGCTGACGATGTTCATCGTCAGCACGTCGGCCGGGCGGTCGGCGGTCTGGCCCCGGAGCATGCCGACGGCCCGCTCGACCGCGTCGCGGTTGAGGGGCTGGCCGGTGCCGACGATCGCGATGCAGCTCGTCGATGAGGCGTTCGACCAACGCCAGCTCGGCGGACTCCCCGGTCAGCCGGAACTCGTTGCCGCGGACGTGGACGTCCACGTGGGGGAAGCTGCGCTCCATCGTGCGCAGCAGCTCGTCACGAGACCCCAGAAGTGCCACCATGGGCACGTCGGAGGGGATGACGACGGTATGGGTGGGCACCTGCCTGGGGTGCGCCGGATGCGGAAGGTCTGTCATCAGGCCGTCAAGTCTACCTGCCGGTGGCGACCATCGGGCCCACCTGCTGCCCGCCCAGCAGGTGAACGTGCACGTGGGACACCTCCTGGCCGCCGTCGGAGCCCACGTTGCTGATCAGACGGTAGCCGGACCCGTCCACCCCTTCGGCGGCAGCCACCTCACCGGCCAGGGTCAGCAGGTCGGCTGCCCCCTGGGCGTCGACGGCCGCCATCCCGGCCAGTGTCTCGTGGTGGTCCCGAGGGATCACCAGCACGTGCACCCGGGTGCGCGGCTGGATGTCACGGAAGGCCAGCGCCGTGTCGGAGGTCGCCACGACGTCGGCGGTGACCTCCCCGGCGGCGATCTTGCAGAAGAGGCAGTCGCTCATGGGCCGAGCCTAGCCTTCGTGCGGGACGCCGTCAGGACCGCCGCCAGACCGGCGACCACGCTGCTGAGGGCGACCGCGGTGAACGCGGCACGGGTCGAGCCGGCATACAGGGCGGTGAACACGACACCGGTCCCGGCGAGCACCGTCGCGCTCGCGAGGGCCTCGCTGACCTGCAGGGACGAGGAGTTCTTGCCGACCACGGCGGGCGGGGACAGGCGAAGCGTCAGCAGCGACGTCGTCGGGTAGGCGAGGCCGACGCCGAGGGTGGTCCAGCCCCAGATCGCCAGGATGGTCCACCCCGGCCAGTCCATGGCCACCGCGCTCACCAGCAGCGCGCCCCCCGTCGCGATGACCGTGCACCCGGCCACCAGGAAGCGGTAGCGGTCCACCTGGTCGGCGAGCCGGCCCTGCCACCAGGAGCCGAGGGCCCAGGTCACCGAGCCCACGGCGAGGACCCCGCCGGCCCCGGCCGGCGAGTAGCCGTGCAGCTGCTGCAGGAGCAACGGCAGGTAGGCCTCCGCGGCCAGGAAGGAGGCCCCGATCGCGCCACGGGCGGCGATGACCGAGGGCAGCCCACGGCGCAGGACCAGGGTGCCCGCCGGCAGCAGCCGCAACGACGCCAGAAGCAGCAGCAGGACGACCGGCACGCCGACGAGCAGGTCGCGCACGGCGACCTCCGGACCCGCGAGGTTCAGCGCGGCGACACTCACCGCAGCCACCAGCGCCCAGAGGATCGTGGAGGGATGCAGGTATGCCGCGTCACCGGCCGGGCCGGTGCGGGACAGGGCCGGTCGCAGCACCCACAACGAGGCCAGCACCAGGGGCACCACGGACAGGAACACCCACCGCCAGCCGAGGGTCTGGACGAGCACCCCGGCCAGGACCGGACCGGCCAGCCCCGGCACCACCCACGCAGCCGCCAGCAGGGAGAACATCCGGGGGCGCAGCAGGTCGGGCACACCCTGCGCGATCACCACGTAGACCGCCACGGACGCCAGCCCGGTGCCCAGCCCCTGCAGCCCGCGAGCGGCGACGAAGATCTCCATCGACGGCGCCAGCCCGGCCCCGACCAGACCGCCGGCGAAGGTGAGACACCCCACCAGCACCGCGGGGGCAGGGCCGGCGTGGTCGGACCACCACCCGCCCAGGATCATCCCGACGATGCCCGCGGCGATCGTGGCACCGAACGCCAGGGAGTAGAGCGCCAGTCCGTCGAGGTCCGCGGCCACCGAGGGCATGGCCGTGCCGACCGCGATGTACTCCACCGCGAACAGGCCGACCAGCCCCGTCGCCCCGATGCTGACGTTGCGGACCGGAGGACGCCACAGACTCGGCACCCCCGGCGGCGTCACCGCCAGCGGGCCTGGCCGGACAGCACCGCAACGGCGGCCGAGCCGGCCGTGGAGGTGCGGAGCACCGTCGAGCCGAGCCGCACCGTGCGTGCGCCGGCCGCGACGAAGGCCGCCGTCTCCTCCGGGGAGATGCCGCCCTCGGGTCCGACGACGAGCACCACCTCGCCCTCCTGCGGTGGCACGACCGTGGCCAGCGGCTCGGTGGCCTCCTCGTGCAGGACCAGGGCCAGGTCAGCCCCCGCCAGGCGGTCCACCACCGCTTGACGGTCGGCCAGCTCGGCGAGCTCGGGCACCCGGGCCCGACGGGCCTGCTTGGTGGCGGTGGCGAGCGTCTGCTCCCACTTGCGCAGGCCCCTGGCGGCACGCTCACCGCGCCACCGCGAGATGCTCCGGTCGGCCTGCCACGGCACCACGGCGTCCACGCCGAGCTCGGTGCCGACCTCGATGGCCAGCAGGTCACGGTCGCCCTTGGCGAGCGCCTGGACCAGCGTGAAGCGCGGGGACGGCTCGGGCTCCTCGGTCAGCGACCGCACCACGACGTCCAGCAGCGCCTTGCCCACCTGGGTGACCTCGCAGCGCGCCAGCCGGCCGGACCCGTCGGCCAGGAGCAGCTCCTCGCCCACCCGCAGCCGGGTGACGTCGGCCGCGTGCCGGCCCTCGGGTCCGTCGAGCCGCAGCGACGAGCCGGCGCCGGCGTCGGCCAGCGTGCCCGCCGGCAGCAGGAAGAGGGGGGCGCTCACCGGCCGCTGAAGGCTTCCTTGAGCTTGCCGAAGATGCCACCGTGCGCCGGGGCCATCTGTCCCTGGGGCCGCGACTCGCCGCGGGAGGCGGCGAAGTCCTTGAGCAGCTGGCGCTGCTCGTCGGTGAGCCGGGTCGGCACCTTGATGTCGAGGTGCACGATGAGGTCCCCTCGGCCGGTGCCGCGCAGGTGGGTCACGCCCTGCTCCCGCAGCATCACCGTGTCCTGGGGCTGAGCACCGACCTTGAGGTCGACCTCGGTGGGGCCGTCGAGCGTCTCGACGGTGAGGGTGGCGCCCAGGGCTGCTGCCGTCATCGGCACCTCGATCGAGCAGTGCAGGTCGTCGCCGCGCCGCCGGAAGGTCTCGTGGGGACGCACCGCGATCTCCACGTAGAGGTCGCCGGCCTCCCCGCCGGCGGGGCCGACCTCGCCCTCGCCGCTCATCCGGATGCGGGTGCCGCTGTCGACACCGGCGGGCACCTTGATGGTCAGGTCACGCCGGGTGCGCACCCGGCCCTCGCCGGAGCAGTCGAAGCAGGGGCTCTCGATGACCTCACCGAAGCCGCGGCACGCGCTGCAGGGCCGAGAGGTCATGACCTGGCCCAGGAAGGACCGCTGCACCTGCTGCACCTCACCACGGCCACCGCAGACCGAGCAGGTGCGGGTGCCGCTGCCCGGCTGCGCACCGGAACCGGAGCAGGTCGAGCAGTGGACGGCCGTGTCGATGGTGATGGTCTCCTCACCACCGAAGACCGCGACGGCGAGGTCGATGTCGAGCTGGATCAGCGCGTCCTGGCCGCGCTGGGTGCGCGAGCGCGGGCCGCGGCCACCGGCGGCGGTGCCGCCGAAGAAGGCGTCCATGATGTCGGTGAAGGTGAAGCCCTGCCCGAAGCCGGCCGTCCCCCCGCCGTAGGGGTCCTGGCCACGGTCGTAGGACGCGCGCTTCGTCGGGTCGGAGAGCACGTCGTAGGCCTGGGAGACCTTCTTGAACTCCGCCTCGGCGTCCGGGCCGGGGTTGACGTCAGGGTGCAGCTTGCGGGCCATCTTGCGGTAGGCGCGCTTGATGTCCTCCGCGCTCGCGTCCCGGGACACCCCGAGGTCGGTGTAGTAGTCGTTCACGTGGGTCGTGTCCTGTCGGTCGGGGTCAGGTGTCGAGGATGGTCGAGACGTAGTGCGCGACCGCGCGCACCGCCGCCATCGTCATCGGGTAGTCCATGCGGGTCGGGCCGACGACGCCCAGGCCGCCTGCCGGGCCGTAGGTGGAGGTGACCACCGACGTGGTGCGCAGTCCCGCATACGGGTTCTCGGCGCCGATGCTGACGGCCACCGCGTCGTCGTCGAGAGTGGCCATACTTCCCATCAACTTCAGAAGCACCACATGTTCTTCCAGGGCCTCCAGCACCTCGCCCAGGGAGGTGGGGAAGTCGCTGCCGACCCGGGCCAGGTTGGCGGTGCCGGCGAGCACGACGCGCTCCTCCGTCTGCTCCTCCAGCGCGTCGGCGAGTGCCGAGACGACGGCCCGGGCGATGTCACGGTCGGCTGGGTCGACCTGCTCCAGGGCCCCCTGCAGCAGCGCCGGCGCCGCGGTCAGGGCCTGACCGACGGCGGAGCGGTTGACCAGGGCACGCAGGTCGGCGACCACGGCCTCCTGGCCGCCGGTGGTCAGGTCGCGGCCCGCGTGGACCACCCGCTGCTCCACCCGGCCGGTGTTGACGATGAGCACCACCATGAGGCGGGTGCCGCCGAGGGGCACGAGCTCGACGTGGCGGACCGTCGAGCGGGACAGCGACGGATACTGCATGACAGCGACCTGATGGGTCAGCGACGACAGGAGCCGCACGGTGCGCCCCACCACGTCGTCGAGGTCGACGGCACCTTCGAGGAACCGCTGGACGGCAGCCCGCTCGGCCTTGCTGAGCGGCTTGATGCCGGAGAGGCGGTCGACGAACATGCGGTAGCCCGCGTCGGTCGGGACCCGTCCGGCGCTGGTGTGCGGGGCCGAGATCAGCCCGTCCTCCTCCAGCGCGGCCATGTCGTTGCGGACGGTCGCGGCGGACACGCCGAGGGAGTGACGCTCCAGCAACGCCTTGGAACCCACCGGCTCGCTGGTGCGCACGTAGTCCTGGACGATGGCACGCAGGACGTGCAGTCGTCGGTCCTCGCTCACGGGCGGTCACCTCCAGCGGACATCGGTGAGCTCTGGCACTCGGGGGATGGGAGTGCCAAGTCTACCCGGCCTCCCCTGCCGGTCCTCTCCTGATGGCCCCGACGTCACCGGGCAGGTGTGTCTGCCGGGCGCCGCCGGTGGGTGCTGGCAGACTCACCGGCGTGACGGATCGGTATGGAGTGGACGTGCTGTCAGGCGACTGGAAGGCCCCCCGCGGCGGGCGAGCCCGCCCCGTCGAGGCGGAGCACGGGCTGGTCGTCGAGGACGTGGAGACCGGGTGGGTGGGCGCGGTGGCACGGGTGGAGAAGGCCGGCGGGATGCAGGTGGTGCACCTGGAGGACCGGCGTGGCAGGCTCAAGGGTTTTCCGCTCGGCCCAGGGTTCCTCCTCGAGGGCCGCCCGGTCATCCTGACCGCACCGAAGGCCGCGTCGACCGCTGCCCTGGCTCAGGCCCGCCAGGCCGCGGCGCGGACTGCCAGCGGCTCCCGCGCGGTGCAGGACAGGACCGCCCGCACGGCCGCTGCCTCGCGCATCTTCGTGGAGGGACGGCACGACGCCGAGCTGGTCGAGAAGATCTGGGGCGACGACCTGCGGGTCGAGGGTGTGGTGGTGGAGCTGCTCGAGGGCGTCGACGACCTGAGCAGTGTCATCCGCGACTTCGCCCCCACCCCGCAGCGGCGGATGGGGGTGCTGGTCGACCACCTCGTGCCCGGCACCAAGGAGCACCGGGTGGTGGCCGAGGCAGTCCGGACCACCCCCCAGGGCCGTGGGGTCAAGATCCTCGGCCACCCCTACGTGGACGTGTGGCAGTCGGTGCGACCGGAGCGGCTGGGACTGCAGGCCTGGCCGGTGATCCCGCGCGGCACCTCCTGGAAGCACGGGGTGCTGGCGCACCTCGGCTGGCCTCACGAGTCGCAGGCCGACGTGGCACATGGTTGGAAGCGGATCCTCGGGTCGGTACGGTCGTATCAGGATCTGGAACCCACACTCCTCGCGAGCGTCGAAGAGCTGATCGACTTCGTGACCGTCAACCCTCAGGAGTAGGACATGACCACCCCCCCGCCGCCCCCGCCTCGTCCCGAGGAGGGCAGCCAGCCCGACCAGCCGTCACACGACCAGCCCTCGCACGACCAGCCCTCGCACGACCAGCCCTCGCACGACGAGCAGGCGGCCCAGGAGCAGGCGGCCCAGGAGCGGGCCGACCACCCGCATGGAGCACCCACAGCCGGAACACACCCAGCAGGTGCCGTCCGCCGAGCGGACTCCGCAGCAGCCCTACCCGGGTCAGCCGCCCTACGACGGTGGCCAGCAGGCAGCCGGTCAGCCGCCCTACGACGGTGGCCAGCAAGGCTTCCCGGGCCAGGGCCCGCCGCAGCAGCCCTACGGCCAGCAGGGCTACCCGGGCCAGGGCCAGCCGCAGCAGTCCTACGGCGGGCAGCCCCCGGCCGCATACGGGTCCTCCTCTGCCCGCCCGCTGTCCTCCTCGGAGGAGCGCACGTGGGCGATCTTCGCGCACCTGTCGGCGCCGATCGCGTTCCTGCTCAGCGCCGGGTCCCTGAACTTCCTGGGCCCGCTCATCATCTGGGCGATCTTCAAGGACCGCAGCGCCCTGGTGCGCTCCGCCTCGGCCGGCTCGTTCAACTTCAACGTGTCGATCTGGATCATCAACGCGGTCGCCGGACTGCTGGCGGTGCTGACCCTGGGCTTCGGCCTGCTGCTGGCGATCCCGGTGTGGATCACCACCTTCGTGGTCGCCGCAATCATGCACATCATGGCCGCCGTCAAGGCCAGCAACGGAGAGGCCTACACCTACCCGCTGCAGATCCCGATCCTGAAGTAAGGCCCTCAGCCTCGTCGCAGGGCGCGTCAGCCTCGTCGCGGGGCGCGTGCCGGGCCGGGCCTGCTCAGGCAGGCTCGGCCCGTGACGGGTCACCGCCCAGCAGTTGGTGCACGACCGTGTCAGCCAGCATCCGGCCCCGCCGGGTGAGCACGACCTTTCCCCGCAGGGCTGCGCCGCCCTCCACCAGGCCGTCGGCGATCAGGCCGGCCACAGCGCGCCGTCCAGGAGCGTCCACGGTGTCCAGGGGCAGTCCGTCGGCCAGGCGCACCCCCAGCAGCACCTCCTCGTCATGCCGCTGCTCGTCCGTCAGCACCTCACGCCCGTGGGCAGGGCTGACTCCGGCGGCCAGTCGCGCCGCGTAGGCGGCAGGGTGCTTGACGTTCCACCAGCGCACCCCCCCGACATGGCTGTGCGCCCCCGGGCCGATCCCCCACCAGTCGTCACCCGCCCAGTAGCCGATGTTGTGCCGGCACCGCGTCGACAGGCCGGACGCCCAGTTCGAGATCTCATACCAGGCATAGCCGGCCTCGGTGAGCCGGGAGTCGGCCAGGTCGTACTTCTCGGCCTCGTCGTCGTCCTCGGGCATCGGCACCACGCCCCGGCGGACCTGGGTCGCCAGCTTGGTGCCCTCCTCCACGGTCAGCGCATAGGCAGAGACGTGGTCCGGCTCCAGCGCCAGCGCGGCGCGCAGGCTGGTCTCCCAGTCCGCCAGGCTCTCCCCCGGCGTGCCGTAGATCAGGTCCAGGCTGACCTGGAGCCCGACCGCGCGGCAGGCGGCGACAGCCGACACCACGTTGGCGGGGTCATGGGTGCGCTCCAGGGTGGCCAGCACGTGCGGCACCGCCGACTGCATCCCCAGGCTGACCCGGGTGAAGCCGCCCTCGGCCAGGGTCCGCGCCACCTCGGGCGTGACGGTGTCGGGGTTGGCCTCCGTCGTGACCTCTGCGTCAGCGGCCAGACCCCAGGCGCCCCGGACGCCGTCAAGCATCCGGACAAGGTCGGCGGCCGCCAGCATGGTCGGCGTGCCACCACCGACGAACACCGTCGAGACCACGGGCACCGCGGCCGGTGCGAGCACCCCACGAGCCAGCGCGATCTCCTCGAGCGCGGCGTCGGCGAAGGTGTCGATGCCGGCGCCGTGGCCGCCGAGCTCTGGGACCGTGTAGGTGTTGAAGTCGCAGTAGCCGCACCGCACCCGGCAGAAGGGGACGTGCAGGTAGACCCCGAACGAGCGGCGCCCCACCTGCTCCAGGGCCTGCGCGGGCAGGGAGCCGTCGGCGGCGACAGGCTCTCCGAGGGGCAGCGACGGCATACAGACCAGTGTCCCAGGCTGGTCACCGTGCTCTGGTCCGGCGCCGCGGACGACCCGTCCGAGTGCGTGCTTCTGCACGGTCGGCTGACCTCGACACCGGTCAGCGCTACGCACTGGGTGGCGCGTAGACCGGCTGTGGACAGCGGCTGCGGAGACCGGTCACGGTCGGGCACCCTCGGACCGATGGGAGACCAGAACAGCCCACGCGGTGCACCGGAAGAGCAGTCCCGCCGTCCCGCCGGCCCCGCTGAGCGGCCCTTCACCATCACCCGACCCTTCAGCGCAGCCCAGGCGCGTCAGGCCGGCATCAGCCGACGGCAGCTCACCGGTCGATCCTTCCGACGGCTGGTCCAGGGCATCTACGTCTCCGCCGACATCGTGCCCGGTGCTGCGGTGATGGCCCGAGCCGCGCTGCTGGCGACGGGTGACGACCGGGCGGTGGCCAGCCACCACACCGCCGCGCTGCTGTGGGGCGGTGTGGTGCCGCACCACCACCTCGTGCACACCACCGTGCCCGCGGGCGGAGTGCGGCTCCGCCGCGACGGTGTCCACGTCCACGCCGGCGACCGAGACGTCCGAGTCCTCCGGGGTGTGCCGGTCACCGCACCCGCGGACACCTTCCTGGACCTCGCGTCCGTGCTCGGCCTGGTCGACCTCGTCGTCCTCGGTGACTCCCTCGTCGGCAGGGGCGTGGTCACACCCGCTGAGCTCGTGGCTGCGGCCTCCTCGACGCGACGAGGCGCCCGGACCGCACGCCGCGCCGCTGCACTGGTGCGCGAGGGTGTCGACTCGGCCATGGAGTCACGGTCCCGGATGCTCATCCTGCTGGCCGGCCTCCCCGAGCCCGTCGTCAACTACACGATCTACGACGACGCCGGCCGCGTCTGGCTGCGTCTCGACCTGAGCTATCCCGAGCTGCGGCTGGCCGTGGAGTACGACGGCCGTCAGCATGCCGAGAGCACCCGCCAGTGGGAGCGGGATGTCGGCCGTCGGGAGGAGCTCGACGGTCTCGGTTGGCGTCTTGTCGTCCTCCTCGCCAAGGACATCTACCGCACCCCGGAGGCCACCCTGGCCAGGATCTGCGCGGCACTGGGCGGCCGCGGTCGGAGGGTCGCCGTGTGCCGTGACGAGTGGCGGCGGCACTTCCCCGGCCGCGGGTGACCGAGTGCGCAGAAACGCCCGCGGGATGCCACGAGACGCGGTCCGTTTCTACGCAGTCGGCGATCCGCCACGGGCGCGAGGGGACCTGGCGCGAGGGGACCTGGCGCGAGCGGGTTGGCTGACTACCGGCGGTAGGCCAGGTCGACGATCTCGCGGTCGGCGTCCAGACCCTTGAGCTCGAACCGCGTCCGGGGGCGCAGCGGAGCCCGCTCGGTCGACACCAGGGCCCACCGAGGGTCGGGGTCCAGCAGGTCACGCAGGTGCTCGGCGTAGTCGGCCCAGTCGGTGGCGAGGCGCCAGTGCCCACCCGGCTCGAGCACCCGGTGCACGGTGTCGACGAAGGCGGGCTGGACCAGCCGACGCTTGTGGTGTCGCGCCTTGGGCCAGGGGTCGGGGAAGAACGTCCAGACCTCGTGCGCGACGCCCGGCTGCAGCATGGTGGCCAGGGCCTGAGCGGCGTCGGCCTCCACGAAGCGCACGTTGGGCAGCGGCGACGCCCCCATCCGGGCCAGGGTCTGGGCGATGCCGGGGCGCCACACCTCGACCGCCAGGAAGTCCCAGTCGGGCCGCGCCTCGGCCCCGGCCCGCAACGCGTCCCCGGAGCCCGAGCCGACCTCGACCACCACGGGAGCGTGCCGACCGAACAGGGCCGCCAGGTCGAGCCGGAAGTCCGGGTCCACCGTGGTCGCCCCGGTGACGGAGCGGGGCACGTCCGCGACATACTGCCCGGACAGCTCCTGGTATGCCGTGCGGTGCCCCTGCGGCATCCGGCCACCTCTGCGCGCGAAGGACCGGGTGCGCGAGAGCTGCGGCGAGGTGCCGGCAGTGTGGACCGGGCGCTGAGAGGTCACTTCTTGGCCTTCTCGGCGGCACCGCCGTCCTGGGACAGGGCCGCGATGAAGGCCTCCTGCGGGACCTCGACGGTGCCGACCATCTTCATCCGCTTCTTGCCTTCCTTCTGCTTCTCGAGCAGCTTGCGCTTGCGGCTGATGTCACCGCCGTAGCACTTGGCTGTCACGTCCTTGCGGATGGCGCGGATGGTCTCGCGGGCGATCACCCGGGACCCGATCGCCGCCTGGATCGGCACCTCGAACTGCTGGCGAGGGATCAGCTCACGCAGCTTGCCGACCATCATGACCCCGTAGGCGTAGGCCTTGTCCTTGTGGACGACCGCGCTGAACGCGTCGACGGTGTCGCCCTGGAGCAGGATGTCGACCTTGACGAGCTCGGAGTCCTGCTGGCCGTCGGGCTCGTAGTCCAGCGAGGCGTAGCCCTTGGTGCGCGACTTCAGCGCGTCGAAGAAGTCGAAGACGATCTCGGCCAGCGGCAGCGTGTAACGCATCTCGACGCGCTCGGGTGAGAGGTAGTCCATGCCGCGCAAGGTGCCGCGTCGGGTCTGGCACAGCTCCATGATGGTGCCGATGAAGTCGCTCGGGGCCAGGATCGTCGCCCGCACCACCGGCTCGGTGATCGCAGCGATCTTGCCACCCGGGAACTCGCTGGGGTTGGTGACCTCGAACTGCTTGCCGTCGTCCATCCGCACCTCGTAGACCACGTTGGGCAGGGTCGAGATGAGGTCGAGGTTGGACTCGCGCTCCAGCCGCTCCCGCACGATCTCCAGGTGCAGCATGCCGAGGAAGCCGACCCGGAAGCCGAAGCCGAGGGCGGCCGAGGTCTCCGGCTCGTAGACCAGGGCGGCGTCGTTGAGCTTGAGCTTGTCCAGGGCGTCGCGCAGCGTCGGGTAGTCGGACCCGTCGATCGGGTAGAGACCCGAGAAGACCATCGGCCTGGGGTCCTTGTAGCCCCCGAGCGACTCGGTCGCGCCGTGCCGTTCGGAGGTCACCGTGTCCCCGACGCGCGACTGACGCACGTCCTTGACCCCGGTGATGAGGTAGCCGACCTCACCGACGCCCAGGCCCTTGGCGACGACCGGCTCCGGGGAGATGACCCCGATCTCGAGCAGCTCGTGCACCGCGCGGGTCGACATCATCTGGATGCGCTCGCGCGGCCTGAGGGCGCCGTCGATGACCCGGACATAGGTCACGACGCCGCGGTAGGTGTCATAGACGGAGTCGAAGATCATCGCCCGGGCCGGTGCGTCGGCGTCGCCGACCGGGGCCGGGATGTCGGCCACGATGCGGTCGAGCAGCTCGGGCACGCCGTGACCGGTCTTGCCGGAGACGAGCATGACGTCCTCGGCGTCACAGCCGATGAGCCCGGCGAGCTCCTCGGCATACTTCTCCGGCTGCGCGGCCGGCAGGTCGATCTTGTTGAGCACCGGGATGATGGTGAGGTCGTTCTCCATCGCCAGGTAGAGGTTGGCCAGGGTCTGCGCCTCGATGCCCTGCGCGGCGTCCACGACCAGCACGGCGCCCTCACAGGCCGCCAGCGACCTGCTGACCTCGTAGGTGAAGTCGACGTGCCCGGGGGTGTCGATCATGTTGAGCACGTATGCCTGGGGCGCTCCGCCCTGCCGGCTCCCACCGACGGCCCAGGGCAGCCGCACGGCCTGCGACTTGATGGTGATGCCGCGCTCGCGCTCGATGTCCATCCGGTCCAGATACTGCGCCCGCATCTGACGCTGGTCCACCACCCCGGTGACCTGCAGCATCCGGTCCGCCAGCGTCGACTTGCCGTGGTCGATGTGGGCGATGATGCAGAAGTTGCGGATCACCCCAGGCGGGGTGGCCGCCGGTGGCGGGGCGGAGTGGGCGATCGGAGACACGCTGGCAGGACCTCATCGGGGCACGTCGGGGGCAGTCCGCCCAGTCTCCCACGCTCGTGGCGCGTCGCCCCACCCCTACGGATGCGGCACCGTCTCGGACCCGATATCGTCGTTCCGGATAGCGCGATCACCATTCCGCTCAACGGAAGGATGTCCCATGTCACTGCAGCTGCCCGAGGGTGTCGAGGTCACCGGCGAGATCAAGGCCGGATACGAGGAGATCCTCACCCCCAGCGCTCTGGAGCTCATCGCACGCCTGCACCGCGAGCTCGACAGCCGCCGGCAGGAGCTGCTGAGGGCCCGGACCGAGGTGGTGGCCGCGATCGACGCCGGGGGCACGCTGGACTTCCTGGAGGAGACCCGGCCTGTCCGCGAGGACGACTCCTGGAAGGTGGCCGAGCCCGCCCCCGGTCTGGTCGACCGCAGGGTCGAGATCACCGGTCCGACCGACCGCAAGATGACCATCAACGCGCTCAACTGCGGTGCCAAGGTGTGGCTGGCCGACCACGAGGACGCCAACACCCCCCTGTGGGACAACGTCATCGGTGGGCAGATCAACCTGCGCGACGCCGTCCTCGGCAACATCGACTTCACCTCTGCGGAGGGCAAGTCCTACGCGCTCAAGCCGTTCGAGGAGCTCGCCGTCATCGTGGTCCGCCCGCGCGGTTGGCACCTGCCGGAGAAGCACATCACCGTCGACGGGGAGCCGGTCTCCGGTGGGCTGGTCGACTTCGCGCTCTATCTGAGCACCTCGGGGCAGCTGCAGATCGACGCAGGCTACGGCCCCTACTTCTACCTGCCCAAGATGGAGCACCACCTCGAGGCCCGGCTCTGGAACGACGCGTTCCTCATCGGCCAGGACCACTGCGGCATCCCGCGCGGCACGATCCGCGCGACGTGCCTGATCGAGACCTACCCTGCGGCCTTCCAGATGGAGGAGATCCTCTACGAGCTGCGCGAGCACTCCTCGGGGCTCAACGCCGGCCGCTGGGACTACATCTTCAGCGTCATCAAGACGTTCCGGAACCGCGGAGCCGAGATGCTGCTGCCCGACCGCAACGCGGTGACGATGACGGTGCCGTTCATGCGGGCCTACACCGAGCTGCTGGTGCGCACCTGCCACAAGCGCGGCGCCCACGCCATCGGCGGCATGGCCGCACAGATCCCGAGCAAGGACGAGGCCGTCAACGAGGCGGCCTACGCCAAGGTCGCCGCCGACAAGAAGCGCGAGGCCGAGGACGGCTTCGACGGCTCGTGGGTCGCCCATCCCGGCATGGTGCCGACCTGTCGCGACGCCTTCGACGCCGTGCTCGGCGACAAGCCCCACCAGCTCGACCGCCTGCGCGAGGACGTCGACGTCACGGCGGCCCAGCTGCTCGCCGTCTCGCAGACCCCCGGCGAGGTCACCGAGGCCGGTCTGCGCGGCAACATCTCGGTGGCGATCCAGTATCTCGCGACGTGGATGACCGGTCGCGGTGCCGTCGGCATCTTCAACCTCATGGAGGACGCGGCCACCGCAGAGATCTCCCGCTCCCAGATCTGGCAGTGGATCCACCACGACGTCACCCTGGACACCGGTGAGACCGTGACCCGTGAGCTGGTGAACCGCCTGGTGCAGGAGGAGGTCGCCAAGCTGGACGGTGACCCTGCTCAGTACGACCAGGCCACGGCGCTGTTCCTCGAGGTGGCGGTGGCCGACGACTTCGCCGACTTCCTCACCGTGCCGGCCTACCAGCGCATGCCCTGACCAGCAGAGACCCGGAGGCGACGATGGCGACGCACCCAGGAGACCCGACCATGTCTCGGTCCCCCGACTCCGAGGGCACGATGCACGGTCTGGACCCCGCCGCGGAGGGTCAGGCGCAGACCGACCCACCCGCGGGCCGGCCACCACGCCGCGGCTCGGCAGCCGACGTGCTCGCCGACCTGCGGGGCGTGCTGCCGGAGTCGGCCCTGCTGACCGACCCGGCGCGGCGGGCCACCTACGAGTGCGACGGGCTGGCGGCCTACCGGGTCACCCCCGCGCTGGTCGTCCTGGCCTCCACCGCGGAACACGTCGCGGCCACGGTGCGGGCGTGTGCCCGGCACACGGTGCCGTTCGTGGCACGCGGTTCAGGCACCGGGCTGTCGGGGGGTGCGCTCCCCCACGCCGAGGGCGTCCTCGTGGTGACCAGCCGGCTGCGCACGCTGCACGAGGTCAGCGCCGCCGACCAGCGGGCCGTGGTCGACCCCGGGGTCATCAACCTGGCGGTCTCCCAGGCCGCCAACCCGGAGGGCTACTACTTCGCCCCGGACCCCTCCAGCCAGCAGATCTGCTCCATCGGGGGCAACGTGGCGGAGAACTCCGGCGGTGCCCACTGCCTGAAGTACGGCTTCACCACCAACCACGTGCTCAGCCTCGACATCGTCACCCCCGACGGTGACCAGGTGAGCCTGGGCACCCGCGCTCCCGATGCGCCGGGCTACGACCTCGTCGGCGCCTTCGTGGGTTCGGAGGGCACGTTGGGGGTGGCCACGCGGGCGACGGTGCGGCTGGTCCGGCTGCCGCAGGAGGTGCGCACCATCCTGGCGGGCTTCGCCGGCACCGACGAGGCCGGTGCCGCCACCAGCGCGATCATCGCGGCGGGCATCGTGCCGGCGGCGATCGAGATCATGGACGCCCTGGCGATCGAGGCCGCGGAGGCCGCGGTGGCCTGCGGCTACCCCGAGGGAGCCGGCGCGGTGCTCGTCGTCGAGCTCGACGGCTCGCGGCACGAGGTGGCGGACGAGTACGCGGCGGTGGAACGGATCTGCCGGCGCGAGGGGGCCTTCGAGTTCCGGGTGGCGGTCGACGCGGCCGAGCGCGCCGCCATCTGGAAGGGTCGCAAGTCGGCGTTCGCGGCCGTCGGCCGCATCTCCCCCGACTACATCGTGCAGGACGGCGTCGTGCCACGGACGGCACTGCCGGAGGTGCTGCGCCGGATGACGCAGATCTCGGCCGACCACGGGGTGCGTGTGGCCAACGTCTTCCACGCCGGCGACGGCAACCTGCACCCGCTGGTGCTGTTCGACGGCAGCAAGGACGGGGAGACCGAGCGAGCCGAGGCCGTCTCCGGGCTGATCCTCGACCTGTGCATCCAGCACGGTGGCTCGATCACCGGTGAGCACGGCGTGGGGTCTGACAAGGCGAAGTACATGCCCCGCATGTTCACCGACGACGACCTCGACACGATGCAGCTGGTGCGGTGCGCCTTCGACCCCGCAGGCATCGCCAACCCGGGCAAGATCTATCCCACCCCACGCCTGTGCGGGGAACGCCCGGGCCGGCGCCAGGGCGCTCATCCGGTGCAGCAGGCCGGCCTGGCGGAGGTGTTCTGATGCCCCTGGTGGCTGAGCTCGAGGCAACCTGCCCGGTGCGCGAGGCAGATGCCGACGACGCCGTCGACGGGGTGCAGCCCCGGGTGGTCGCTCGTCCGGCCTCGACGGCGCAGACGTCGGCGCTGCTGCGTGCCTGCCACGACCATGACCTGGCCGTCGTGGTGCGTGGCGGCGGCAGCAAGCTCACCTGGGGCCGGCCCCCCACCCGGGTCGACGTGGTGCTGGAGACCCTGGCGATGGCCGGGCTCATCGAGCACGCGCACGGTGACCTGATCGCCACCGCCCAGGCCGGTATGGCGCTCGCCGAGCTCAACGCCTCCCTCGCCGGTGCCGCCCAGCAGCTGCTCGTCGACGACCCCGCCGGTGGCGGCACGGTCGGCGGCCTGCTCGCCGCCAACGTCTCGGGGGCCCGGCGGATGATCCCCGGCGCCCTGCGCGACCTGCTCATCGGGGTGACGATGGTCAGGGCCGACGGCACCGTGGCCAAGTCCGGCGGCAAGGTGGTCAAGAACGTCGCGGGCTACGACCTGGGCAAGCTGCTCGTCGGGTCCTTCGGCACCCTGGGGGTCATCACCGAGGCGACGTTCCGGCTCCACCCGGTGCCCCCGGCCGGCCGCTGGGTCGAGGCCCCGGTCCCCTCGGACCGGCTGGCCGACACGCTGGCCGCACTGGTGCACTCCCAGCTCGTGCCCGGCGCCGTCGAGGTCGACCGGAGCCCCCGGGACGGGATCACGGTGGTGGCGGTGCTGGTCACCGGCACCGAGGGAGGTGTGGAGTCCCGCGCCGCCGCTCTCTACGAGATGCTCCCGGAGGCCCATCTCGGCGACGACCTCGGCTGGACGGCCCGCTACCCCTGGCTGGGCAGTGGCACCGCGGGTGCGCAGCTCGCCCTGAAGATGACCACCCGGCTCAGCGGCGTCGCGACGCTCGTGGAGCAGGCGGCGGGGGCCGGAGTGCACGTGCGCGGGTCAGCCGGGGTCGGCGTGCTCTACGGCGCGTTGCCGGACTCCGACGACGCGGCCGCGACCGTCGCACGGCTGCGGGACACCTGCACCGACCTGGGCGGCAGCCTCGTGGTGCTCGACGCCCCGCCCGCAACCAAGGCGGACCTCGACGTCTGGGGGCCGGTCCACGGCCTGGACCTGATGCGCCGGGTCAAGCACGAGTTCGACCCGACCGGGGTGCTCTCCCCGGGCCGCTTCGTGGGAGGAATCTGATGGCACACAAGCAGGTCCAGCTCGGCATACCGGGTGTCCGCGGCCAGGACGAGCCGGCGTTCGACACCCTCCGCCCACCCAGCCCCGAGCTCATCGACGACTGCGTGCACTGCGGCTTCTGCCTCACCACGTGCCCCACCTACTCGCTGTGGGGCGAGGAGATGGACTCGCCGCGTGGCCGGATCCACCTGATGAAGACCGGCCTGGAGGGCGCGCCGCTCAGCGACACCATGGTCGGCCACTTCGACGCCTGCCTGGGCTGCATGGCCTGCGTCACGTCCTGCCCCTCCGGCGTGCAGTACGACCGGCTCATCGAGGCCACCCGGGCCCAGGTGGAGCGTCGGCACGACCGCGCACCTGCGGACCGCGCCCTGCGCTCGGCCATCTTCGCCCTGTTTCCCTACCCCCGGCGGCTGCGGGCGCTGCGCGGCCCGCTCCGACTGGCCCAGCGGCTGGGAGCCGACCGGCTGCTGCAACGGTCGGGCCTGCTGGAGCGGATCAGCCCGCAGCTGGCCACCATGCAGTCCCTGGCGCCGCGGCTGGGCAAGGCCGAGCCGACGCCGGAGCGCACGCCCGCGCTGGGTGAGCGTCGAGCGGTGGTGGGGATGCTCACCGGCTGCGTGCAGCGCGAGTTCTTCCCCGGGGTGAACGCTGCGACGGCTCGGGTGCTGGCCGCCGAGGGGTGCGACGTCATCGCCCCCCGCGCGCAGGGATGCTGCGGCGCACTCAGCACGCACACCGGCCGGGAGGACGAGGGCCGGGCGTTCGCCCGCGCGCTCATCGACACCTTCGCCGCCGCCGGCGTCGACCACGTCGTCGTCAACTCGGCCGGATGCGGGTCGTCGATGAAGGACTACGTCCACCTGCTGGCCGACGACCCGGACTACGCGCAGCGCGCTGCGGACTTCTCGACCAGGGTCCGCGACTTCGCCGAGATCATCGCCGAGCTCGGGCCTGTCGCCCCGCGCCACCCGGTGCAGGCGGTCGCCGCCTACCACGACGCCTGCCACCTGGCTCATGCCCAGGGCATCCGCAGCCAGCCCCGCGAGCTGCTGCGGGCGGTGCCCGGGCTGGAGGTGCGGGAGATCCCCGACAGCGAGATCTGCTGCGGCAGTGCCGGTGTCTACAACGTGCTCAACCCCGAGCCGGCCCGAGAGCTGGGCGACCGCAAGGCCGCCAACATCCTGTCGACCGGAGCCGAGCTCCTCATCACGGCCAACCCCGGCTGCCTGATGCAGGTCGCCACCTCGCTGGAGCGGTCCGGCCACCGGCTGCGGATGGCACACACCGCGATGGTGCTCGACGCGTCCATCCGCGGGGTTCCGCTGGACGGGATCTGACCAGGGCGATCAGTCGGTCAGCGCGTCGCGTGCCCGGCCGACCAGCTTGGGGTCGGGGGCGAAGACGACGTCGTGGTCCTTGCCCTCGTAGTCGAACTGGTGCAGGAAGGCACGCAGCGCGTTCACCCGCCCGCGCTTCTTGTCGTTGCTCTTGACGGTGACCCACGGTGCGTGGTCGCAGTCGGTGTGCTCGAACATCTGCTCCTTGGCCGCGGTGTAGGCCTCCCACTTGTCCAGGCTCTCCAGGTCCATCGGGGACAGCTTCCAGCGTCGCACCGGGTCGATCTGGCGGACGGCGAAGCGGGTGCGCTGCTCGTCCTGGGTCACCGAGAACCACAGCTTGGTCACGGTGGTGCCCGAGTCCACGAGCATCTGCTCGAACTGGGGTGCCTGCCGCACGAAGACGGCATACTCCTCGTCGGTGCAGAAACCCATCACCCGCTCGACACCGGCCCGGTTGTACCAGGAGCGGTCGAACAGCACGATCTCCCCCGCGGTGGGCAGGTGGCCGACATAGCGCTGGAAGTACCACTGGCCCATCTCGGTCGTCGTCGGCTTGGTCAGCGCCACGACACGGGCGGCCCGGGGGTTGAGGTGTTCCATGAACCGCTTGATGGTGCCGCCCTTGCCGGCGGCGTCCCGGCCCTCGAAGACGATCACGTGCTTGGTGCCGGTGTCCAGGGCCCAGTACTGGAACTTCAGCAGCTCGATCTGCAACAGGTACTTCTCCACCTCGTAGCTGTTGCGGGACATCAGGCGCGGGTAGGGGTAGTCCTGCTTCCAGGTCTCGACGGCCTTGCCGTCCGGGGAGATGAGCACCGGGTCGTCGCCGTGGTCGTCGCGCACCGTGTAGCCCTCGAGCTTGAGGCTGTCGATGTACTCGCGAAGGCTCATCTTCTGGGGCATGGGGCCAGCCTAGGCCCGCACTCGCCCCGACGTCAGGGGGTCGGAGGCAGCTGCTCAGCCGGCCAGGACCACGACCAGGGTGCGCGGGCCATGGACACCCTCGACCCGGTCGAGCTCGATGTCGCTCGTGGCGCTGGGGCCGGCGACCCAGGTCTGCGGGCGCCGGGGGTCCAGCCGAAGGATCGCCTCGGGCGGCAGACCCACGACCTGGTCCATCCGCACCACACACACATGCACGTCGGGGACGAGGCTGATCGCCCGGCGGCCGCACCACTGGTCACCGTCGAGCACGATGACACCCGTCTCGGCGATCGCCAGCGCCGCGCCGGTCACCACTGCGTCGACCCCGTCGAGGTCCTGCGTCGTGACCGCGGCGTCGTCCGCCACCACCTGCACGGCCTCGCCGGAGGCCAGCCCGGCGAGCCACTCGTGGGCCACCCGGGGCGGCGCCACCAGCGACGTCAGCCCGTGCGCCGACACCACACCGGCGACGGCGGCGGCGATCTCCTCACGGGTGAGCCCGCAGGTGACCACCTGGGCCTTGTAGTCGACGAGCCGGTCGATGAGGACCTCGCGCAGCTCCGACACGGCATACCCGGCGTCCGGCCGGTAGTCACGCGGCACGACCGGCACCGCCGGTGACTCTCCGATCGCCGACCGGATCCGGCGCAGGATCTCGGCGCGGGCCTCACTCATCACGGCCCCCGACCTCGCGCTCGGCCCACCACTCGCGGAACGTCTGGTCCGGCAGGGTGGGCACGTCACGCGAGCTCGACCACCCGGTCATCACCGAGGACAACGGCCCCCGCAGGTGGCCGTCCTTCATGAACGGCCGGCCCCAACGCATCGACCGCGTGGCGGCAGCGAACCGTTTCTCGTCGCGCATCACATAGGCCGCGGCCGCCATCGCGACCGACTCGGGGCTGGGCACCCGCAGGCCGGTGCGGGTCTGCTGCGCCTCGATGTGCCGGGCCCGCAGGTCGACCAGGATGGAGGGGATGTCGATCTTCACCGGGCAGACGTCGTAGCAGGCGCCGCACAGCGACGACGCGTAGGGCAGCGAGTCGTTGACCGAGTCGCCGGTCAGCCCGGTCAGCTGAGGAGAGAGGATTGCGCCGATGGGGCCGGGGTAGACCGACCCGTAGCTGTGCCCTCCGGTGCGCTCGTAGACCGGGCAGACGTTCAGGCAGGCCGAGCACCGGATGCAGTGCAGGGCCGCCCGACCGACCTCGTCGGCCAGCACGTCGGTGCGGCCGTTGTCCAGCAGCACGAGGTGGAACTCCCGAGGTCCGTCGGGCCCGGTGGTGCCGTCGGTGTGACCCGTCGTCCCGGTCCACAAGGTGGTGTAGGGGTTCATCCGCTCCCCTGTCGAGGAGCGCGGCAGCAGCTGGAAGAACACCTCGAGGTCGCGCCAGCGCGGCAGCACCTTCTCGATGCCCATCACGGTGATCAGCGTCTCGGGCAGGGTGAGACACATGCGCCCGTTGCCCTCGGACTCCACGACGGTCAGCGTCCCGGTCTCGGCGATCGCGAAGTTGGCGCCGCTGACGCCGACCTTGGCCCGGAGGAAGAGCTCGCGCAGATAGCTGCGTGCCGCCATCGCCAAGGCCCGGGGGTCGCTGGTCAACAACGGGTCGACCCCCGGCATCCGGGTGGCGAACACCTCGCGGATCTCGGTGCGCGAGAGGTGGATGGCCGGCACCAGGATGTGGCTGGGCTGGTCCTCGGCGAGCTGGACGATGAGCTCGGCCAGGTCCGTCTCGTAGGCCGTGATGCCGGCGTCCTCGAGGTGCTCGTTGAGACCGATCTCCTGGGTAGCCATCGACTTGACCTTGACCACCTCGGTCTCACCGGTGGCCCGCACCAGCTCGGTGACGATGCGGTTCGCCTCGTCGGCGTCGCGAGCCCAGTGGACCGTGCCGCCGGCCGCCGTCACGTTGGCCTCCAGCTGCTCCAGCAGCTCGGGCAGGCGCGCCATGGTCTCGGCTTTGATCGCCTGGCCTGCATCGCGCAGCGCCTCCCAGTCGGGCACCTCTTCGACGACCTTGGCCCGCTTGCCGCGGATGACCGACGTGGCGTGGGCCAGGTTGCGCCGGAGCACCGAGTCACCCAGCGCCGCGCGCGCAGCCTGGGGGAAGTCGCGCGCCCCCTGGATCGGCGACGACGGCTCCTGCACCCGGCGCGACGGCATACCGAGGTAGGTGCTCACGTCGGTCCACCCGCCCCGTCGGTCGCGGCCAGGATCTCGGCGAGGTGCATCGTGCGCACGCCGGTGCGCAGGTGCCGCAGCCCTCCGCCCATGTGCATGAGGCACGAGGCGTCACCGGCCGTGAGGACCGCCGCCTTGGTCTGGCGCACGTGCGTGACCTTGTCGCCGAGCATCGCGGTCGAGGTGTCAGCGTTCTTCATGGCGAACGTGCCCCCGAAACCGCAGCACTGGTCCGCGTCGGGCAGCTCGACCAGGTCGATCCCCCGCACGGCCTGCAGCAGCTGCAGGGGCTTGTCGTCGACCCGCAGCATCCGCAGCGAGTGACAGGTCGGGTGGTAGGTGACCCGATGCGGGAAGTAGGCGCCGACATCGGTGACCCCGAGCCGGTCCACGAGCAGCTCGGAGAGCTCGTAGGTCGCCTCGGCCACCCGCTCGGCCCGCGTCGCCAAGGCCTCGTCACCGGCGCGACGGGCCACCATCGCATGCTGGTGGCGCACCGAGCCCACGCACGAGCCGGACGGGGCCACGATCACCTCGACTCCCTCATCGAGAGCCTCCTCGAAGGTGGCGACATGATGCTCGATGAGGCCGAGCGCATGACCCTGGTAGCCGGTGTTGGTGTGCATCTGCCCGCAGCAGGTCTGCGCCTGCGGAAAGACCACCTGGTGGCCGAGCCGCTCCAGGACCTGCACGGTCGCCCGACCGGCCTCCGGGAAGAGACTGTCAGCCAGGCAGGTGATGAACAGGCCGATGCGCATGCCGTTCACTCTGACACGGTGTCGAGGCGGTGTCTCATGAGGCCATCGTCCGCTGCGGCGTGGTGGCGTCGCGTCTTAGCATCCAGAACACCAGCGCGCCCAGCCCTGCGACGAAGAGGATGAGCACCAGCGTGCCCAGGTTGACGCCGAAGCCGTAGATCATCAGGTAGCCGATCGAGCCGCCGGCCACGCAGTAGTAGAGCGTGACGAGGATGGTCTTGCGGATCAGGTCACCCTCGCGACCGAGCAGACCCACCGTGGCCGAGGCGGCGACGATGTTGTGGATGGCGATCGGGTTGCCGCCGGCGCCGCCGACGGCCTGGGTGGCCACCACCTGCTCCGGGGGCACCCCGATCTGCTCACCCGTGGAGAACTGGAAGAGCGAGAAGGTCAGGTTGGAGACGGTGTTGGACCCCGCCACGAACGCGCCCAGCGCGCCGATGGCCGGGCTCAGCATCGGCCAGTTGGCCCCGCTGACCGCGGCCGCGCCCTCGGCCAGGACGACCGGCATGCTGGCCAGCCCCGAGTCGTTGAAGTCGGCGCCGGAGCGGATGAGCACCCGCACCAGGGGCAGGGCGAAGAGCAGCGCGACCGCGGTGCCGGCCAGCTGCCTGCTGGAGATACGCCAGGTGGCACGGATCTGGCTCCCGCTCATCCGGTAGAGCAGATAGCTGATGAGGCAGGTCACGACCAGGATCGAGCCCGGTGAGTAGAAGATCTGCACCGCAGAGAAGTTCATGCCGGTGCCAAGGGCGTTCTCCCAGGTCAGCGACATCGGGGCCGACGGGTTCGTCAGGAACCCCTGTAGCGGGTTGATGATGCGCGTCCCGACGAGCAGCACCGCCAGGATCACGTAGGGCAGCCAGGCCTGGAGGGTGGACATGGCCCGGTGCGTATCGGCGGCTTTGTCGGGGTCGACGTTGCCGGTCCAGCGCTCCTCCCACGACGAGTGGGGGCCGAAGTCGAAGGTCTCCTTGGGCATCAGGAAGCCCTTGCTCGAGGTGAACATGACCAGGGTGAGGCCGACCAGGCCGCCGATGAGCGAGGGGAACTCCGGGCCGAGGAAGCGGGCGACGAGCACGGACGGCACGACCATGGCCAGCGCCGCGTACAGCGCGAAGGGCGCCACCTTGAGCCCGTCGGAGAAGCGACGGTCCGGCCCGAAGAAACCCGTCAGCATGACCGCCAGGATGAGGGGGATCAACAGACCCACCATGGCGTGGATGAGGGCCACCTGGAAGCCGATCTCCGCCACGAACTCCGGATAGGTCAGCCCCATCTCCGCTGCCCGCTCGTTGACACCGGCACCGTCCCGCAGGCCGTTGCCGACACCCACGATGATGGGCGTGCCCACAGCTCCGAAGCTCACCGGGGTCGACTGGATGATCAGGCCGACCATGACAGCAGCCATCGCCGGAAACCCCAGCGCCAGCAGCAGCGGAGCCACCACGGCTGCCGGTGTGCCGAACCCTGACGCACCCTCGATGAACGACCCGAACAGCCACCCGATGATGATCGCCTGGACGCGACGGTCAGGGGAGATCGTCGTGAAGCCCGCTCGGATCGTCGACATCGCCCCGCTGACCGTCACCGTCGAGAGCAGCAGCAGCGCACCGAAGACGATGTAGAGGAGCGTCGCCGCGACGATGATCCCCTCCAGGCTCGCGGCGGCGATGGCGGTGAAGTCCATCTCCCAGACGAGCAGCGCGATCACGACCACGACCACGTAGCCGACCGGCATCGCATACTTCGCGGGCCAGCGGAGACCGGCGAGGAGGACACCGACCAGCAGAATGGGCGTCAAGGCCAACAGGCTCAGCACCGCAAGGTTGTCGACCATGACCATGTCCTCTCGAGGGAACCACCTGACCTGACCATAGGGCCAATCGGGCCCGGCCGGCACTCGGTGTGCGACAACTGCAGGTGGGAGCGCGAGTCAGGACACCGCACCCCCTGTCCCGGCGTCCGACTCCCGCCTACACTGCCTGCATGGCTGCGTCTGTCGGGGAGCACGCGACGCCGGTCCGGGTGCCGGGTCGACGCGGGTCGGTCACGTCTGCCCGCGGGTGGGTCGCCGTCGCGGCCGGGGTGCTGGCGCTGCTGGCCCTGGTGGGCTGGTCTCAGTGGCAGTCGGCACAGGCACCGGTGCTGGTCGGCTCGGAGGTCGACCACGACGGCGGCACGTTCGTCGTGGAGTCTGCCTGGACCACCGGCGACCCGATGATGGCCATGATGCCTGACAACGACGAGCAGTTCGCCGCCGCCGGCATGCAGATGATGTCGTCGATGATCTCCGACGCGGTGCCCGACGGCGCCAAGCGCGTCGCGGTCGAGGTGGTGGTGCGGGCAGGAGAGGACCCGATGACCTTCCCGGTCTCGGAGGTGCGCCTCCGTGCCGGCCAGGTCGCCTACGAGCCCTACACGGTGCTGCTGGGCGACGGCACCCTGGCCGCCGGCGAGCAGATCAGCGGTGTCGCCGTGTTCGAGGTGCCGAGCGAGACCACGGTGGCGCAGTTCCACCTCGCCGACGGAGCACGAGCGGTCGACCTCGACGTGACGGGCGGGCCCGGTGGGGGCCCGGGGCATGACGACATGGACCATTGAGCACCGGGCCGTGTCGACGGCGGCCGTCCGGATCGTCAGCGTCGCCTCGGCTCTGTTGCTCCTTCTGGTCTGGCTGGGCGCTGCCCCTGCGGCGGCCCATGCCTCGCTCGTCGGGAGCGAGCCGGTGGCTGACGCGGTCTACGACCAGGCCCCTTCCGAGGTCGTGCTGACGTTCGACGACACCGTCGACGCCGACCTCGGCGGGATCCAGGTGTTCGGTCCGGACGGTGACCGCGTGGACCGGGGCACCACCGAGGTCGACGCCGCCGGTCTGGTTGTGTCCGCTCCGCTGGAGGCCTCCACTCCCGGCACCTACACGGTCGCCTGGTCCGTGGTGTCGCCGGACTCCCACGTCATCAGCGGCTCGTTCGTCTTCCACGTGCAGACCCGGACCGGCAGCGTCGCCCCCGACCTGACCACCCCTGCGTGGGTCCTGCTCACCGGGTGGCTGGCCCGGTGGGCGCTCCTGACCGGCACCACCGTGCTCGGGGGGGTGGCCCTGCTCAGGCTCGTCACCGGCGAGGACCCCGCCTGGCAGACCACCACCGCAGTGCGGGTGGTGCGGGCGGCGGCCGGGCTGCTGGTGGTCGGGGCGGTGGCGCGGCTGGTCGTCCAGGTGCTGGAGTCCTCGACGCTGCCCCTGGGGGAGCTGGCCGGAGCGCTGGCGCCGGCGGTGCTGGACACCCGCACGGGTCTGCTCGACCTGGCCAGGGTGGGGGCCGGTCTGCTCGCCGCCGGGGCCGTGCTCCGCTGGGGGCGACGGTATGCCGCAGTCGTCGCCGTGGTGGGCGTGGGTCTGACCATGGTCACCATCGCGGCGTCCGGCCACGCGTGGACGGTCGAGCCGACGCTGCCGGCGGTGGCCTCCGACGTCGTCCACCAGGGCGCCGCAGCCGTCTGGGTGGGTGGCCTGGTGTCGCTGGCCCTCGTCGTGCCCGTCGCCGCCGCGGGTCCGGGCCCGATCGTGCGGCGCTTCTCGCAGCTGGCCCTGGGTTCGGTGGTGGTGCTGGTCGTGACCGGGGTCCTCGCGGGCCTCGCGCAGAGCGGCGCCCGCCTCGACACCCTGGTGAGCAGCCGCTACGGCGCGGTCCTGATGGTCAAGGTCGCCTTGGTCGCCCTGATGGTCGGGCTCGGCTGGACGCAGCGCCGCCGGCTCGCCGGAGTGATCGAACGTCCGCGGTTCCTGGCCACCTCCCGCCTCGAGGCTGTGACAGGGGTCGCCGTGCTGGCCACGACTGCACTCCTGGTGAGCACCGTGCCGGCACGGGAGTCGCTCGCCGACCGACCGTTCGAGGGCTCGGTGACGGTGCCGTCCGGGTCGGTCTCGGTGCTCCTCACCCCCGGTGCCCCCGGTGCCAACGACCTCCACCTCACCTTCTACGACCGGGTGGGTGCTCCCCGCCAGGTCGACGTGGCGCGGGCCACCGCCTCAGGAGTCGACCTGCCCGAGCTGCAGGTCGAGCTCGACCCACTCGCCGGCAGCCACTGGGTGGCGACCGGCACGACCCTTCCCTCCGAGGGTGTCTGGACCTTCGCGGTCGAGACAGCGGGAGCCGAAGGCTCCGAGGAGTTCACGTTCGAGGTGCCGATCGGAGACCCCCCATGACCGCAGCGGACCCCCTCTCTCGCCGGCTCGCCGTGCTCGCCGCCGTGCTGCTGACCTGCCTTTGGCTGGGTCTGACCGCGGCTCCGCCCGCGTCCGCCCACGGCGAGGACGGCTACTTCGAAGACCTCCGGGTCGAGACCACCGCCGGGCTCGAGGTGACCGTGGATGCCGTCCTTCTCTACGAGGGGGACGACGACCCTGCGCCGGGCGCGACGGTCACCCTGGTCGCCGAGGGCCCGCAGGGCCAGGTCGTCGGCCCGGTGCCGATGGAGGAAGGCACCGAGCCTGGGCGCTACCAGGGCACGACCACCCTCCCGGCGGCCGGCACGTGGGAGCTGAGGTTGAGCTCGCTGGACCCCGACGGGGTGCTGCGGAGCCCGCTGGAGGTCTCGCCGCCCGGTGAGGACGAGTCCACCAGCCCGGCTGAGACCAGCGGCACCGCGGATCCGACCGAGCCGACCGCGCCCGCGACAGCCACACCCGCCCCCGCCACCGCTGAGCCGCCGACCCCGGGTGCGATGGCTGTCGAGGCGACGTCCGCGTCTACCCGGGCAACGTCGGTCGGCACCTGGGCCGCGGCCGGGGCCGCCCTGGTCCTGGTCGGAGCGGCGGTCTGGCTCGCTGTGGCCCGCCGACGCTGAGCCGCTCCCCCGGCGGCGCGGAGCCGGCAGCTCCCCCGGCGTCGCGGCGCTGCCGGCTCCCCACAGCGGCGTGGAGCCGGCAGCTCCCACCGGCGGCGCGGAAGCCCTGCCCTACTGCAGCAGCTCGAGGACGCTGTCCTCGACCGCCTGGCTGACGGCCGCGGTGCCGCCGAGGATGCGGACCAGCCCCGGCTGCAGTCGCAGCAGCTCGGTGCTGACCGCCGGGGCCAGGCCGCCGGTGGGCGTCAGCAGCAACGGCCCGCCGGCTGCGCCGGCCAGCGGACCGGCTGCGAGGGCGTCGGGAAAGCTCAACCCGGTCGCCAGGTGCACGGCGTCCGTCGGAGCCGTGTAGAACTCCTGGCTCACCGCGACGGCCGTCTCGTAGCGGTTCGCGCCGCTGACGCGGTCAACCGTGTCCGCGAGGGTCCCGACCTCGGTCTCCACGGCCGCGCTGACCGCGCCGGTGCCGCCGAGGACCACCACCCGGGCTGGGTCGAGCCGAAGCAGCTCGGCGCGGGTCACCGGCGGGAGGGAGTCCGGACGGGTGAGGAGGATCGGCGAACCGTCACGGGCGGCCGGGGCGCCGGCCGCGAGCGCGTCGGGGAAGTTGGTGCCGCTGGCAAGGAAGACCGTGTCGACGCCAGGCACGGCATACCGTCCGCTCACCGCGGTAGCGGTTGCGTAGCGGTCGCCACCGGCGACCCGGGTGACGGTGCCACCCGGTCCGACCAGCTGCTCCAGGGCCGTGACGACTCCGTCGCTGACAGCGCCGGCGCCTCCGAGCACCACGATCTCCTGGGGAGCCAGGCGTTCCACCTCGGCCACGGTCTCCGGGGGCACCGAGTCCTGCCTGACCAGTAGCAACGCACCGTCGTCGCGGGCCGCGGCCGGCCCGCCGGCGAGCGCGTCCGGGAAGTCCAGCCCGTTGGCGACGTAGACGGTGCCGGCGGTGTCGGGGAACCTCGTGCGGCTGATCTCAGCTGCCGTGCCGTAGCGGTTGGGGCCGAAGACCCGTTCCACGACGAGGTCGGCGGTGGTGGTGAACGTGCTCGCGAACGCTGCCGCCATCACGTTGCCACTCAGGTCGGTGACGAGCGGGTCGACCTCGACGGCGTAGGCCGTGCTCCGGGCCAGGGGGGCGTCGGGGGTGATGACGACCTCGGACACGGTGGTGTCCGCGTCGTGGTTCTCGACGACCGTCGCAGGCACGACCGTGCCCGTGTCGGTGTCCCGGAGCCGCACCCGGTCGGGAACGGTCGTGGGGTCCACCCGCTCGGAGAAGGTCAACCTGACCGAGCTGGCGAGGGCGACGTCGGTGGCCTCGTCGACAGGGTCGACCGCCGTCACCGTCGGCCCCACCGCGTCGTTCGGGTCGAGCACCAGGACGTCGACCATGTCTGCCACGGGAAAGACGCCGTACGGGTTGGTCAGCGTGATCGTCGCGGTCGCCGTGACGGACAGCACTCCGGAGGCCGGGTAGGCGTCCACGGGCACCGTGATCGTGGCCGTCCCCCCGCTGCCGGTGGTGACCAGCTGGGTGCCGCCGGCACCGGTGAAGGACACCTGCCGGCCGGCCCCCAAGGCCTGACCCCCGAGGGTGAGCGCGGCGGTCACCTCCACGGTGTCACCGACCGAGGCGACCTCGGGATCTGCCGCCAGCCCCAGTGCCGGGATGCCCGGCGGCTGGGTGAGGTTCTCGTTGATGACCCGCAGCGGGTTGCAGGCCTGGTAGGGGTTGGGGCACTGGTCCAGCGGCGTGAGGGCACGCTCGGTGCCGGGTGCCGGGCGCTGGTAGACGCGCAGGATGCCCCAGCTGCCCGAGGACAGCCCCATGGTCCCGTGCACCACGCCGTACCGGTAGTCACCGACGGCCTGCTGGTCGCCGCCGGCTCCGGCCAGGTGGAAGGACGCGACGCTGCCGGTGGCCATCGACCCCGTCACCCCGGTCCGCACCGAACCGGCGTCGAACGGATACTGCAGCCAGTTGTGGCCGGCCACGGCGTACTCCACGGTGCGGGCCCGGTCTGCGGACTGGACCACGTGCATCCGCACCGGGTCGCCCTGGTAGGCGCGGATGATCGGGGTGTCCGGGTCACCGATCGGAGCGCCGTCGACCAGGAAGGTGCTGCTGAACGCGTTGGCGAGCCGCTCACCGAAGTCGGCATCGCTGAACGGTGGGCCATTCGGGTCGAGGTTCGGGTCGTTCTGGTCGCCGATCGGGCGCGCGAGTCCGAGGCGATGGTGCACCGGCGCGTTCCGATAGCTCACGCCCCGCTCACCGGCGTCGGGCCAGTCGTTGAGGATCGGGTCGATGATGACCTGGCCCGCTGCGTCACGCAGGTTGAGGCCGTTGGCGTGCATCAGGACGACATCGCGGTAGTCGGAGCCGTCACTGCCGGGACGGACGTCGACCTGCGCACCGGAGGTGACCTCCGCTCCGGTGATCGGGTCGTTGAAGGTCGCGTCCGGTGGCCCGACCACCAGGGACGCCAACAGCCCGTGGTGACGGTGGCCGCGCACGTCGCCGAACTCCAGCAGTGGCACCGCACCGAGCTCGCCGTCGGTCAGGTAGCCCGCGCTCGCCGGGTCCTGGTAGGTGACCTCGTCGGCGAACCAGGCATACTCCACGGTCTCTCCCGGGCCGGCGGTCTGGTCAGGGTTGTATCCCACGACCGTCCCGTCGCTGCTGCGCACGTCGTAGCGGACCAGGGCAGGGTGCAGCGAGACACGGTTGCCCGCGATCCAGGGCACGCCGGTGTCGGCCGGGTCGTCGGCGGCCTGGCCGGGGGTGACCGGCTCCCGAGTGATGGGAGCGTCGCCGTCGAGCGTGCCGAGGGCTCCATGGGCGGCGAACTGCTCCCAGTCGACGTCGTTGGTCAGGTTGACCCGCACGCAGTCGCCCTCGTTGACCCGCAGCACGAGCGGCTCCAGCTCCTGCTCCCCTGCTCGGACGGCCGCCACATCCTCGGCCAGCACGTAGGCCAGGCCGTAGGGGTCGTGGTCCCCGTAGCGGTTGTAGACGATGTCGTGGTCGATGGCAGACACGTCGAAGGTCTTGACGGGAGCACCGGAGGGGCAGCTCGGGTAGGACGTGGCCGGGGGCACCGTCGCGTCGGGGTCGGGCGGCGGGATCGCGTTGCCCGCCGGCAGGCTGATCGGGTTGTCAGGCAGGGACAGCAGGCCGCCGTTGTCGGTGGTCTGGTCGAAGACACGCATGACGCCCCAGACGCCGGACCAGTGGTCCTCCACGCCGGTGCCTCCGTAGAGGAAGTCCGCGACCCGGGGTCCGGACCCCAGCTCGTCCCGGAAGCACGGGCCACTGGTGCCCAGCCCGCAGTCGACCCCGACGGCTTCGATGTTGAACGCCTCGGACACACCGATGGGGCGAGCGTTGATGTAGGGCGAGGCAGGGTCGCGGTCGTCACCCTTCCACCGGGTGCCATGGATGGAGAAGTTGTGCATCTCCTCATGCGAGCCCTGGATGAGCCTGAACCGGACGTTGTCGCCTCGGTTGGCGCGCAGCAGCGGTGTCTCCGGATCGCCCCAGATGCGTGAGCTGTAGGCGTAGGCGGGATCCACCCACCCCGCGGCCTCCAGCGCTGCCGGGGAGATCGGCTGGGTCGGGTCCGCAGGTGGCGTCGGCGGTGTGCCCGTGAACTGCCGGGTCTGCAGCGGCGCGTTGCGGTAGTTGATGCCCATGCCTCCCTGGTCACCCTGGGGTGCGGGGATGGGCCCGGCCGGGGGCGCGATGGCGTTGGCCCGGTCGAGGATCTGGGCGTGGGTGTCCGAGGCCGTGAAGAGCGGCACGAAGTCGGCCACCGCCACGCCGAACTCCCGGAAGTCGTCCTCCGCCGCAGGCCCGACCATGTCCATGGTCGCGCCGTAGGCGGTGCCCTCGCAGGCACTGTCGCACACCGGGGCTCCCCGACCCGCGGTGTTGACCGGCTGGCGGAACTCCCCCGTCTGCGGGTCACGCGTGTCGAAGCCCTCCGGCTCGACGATCAGGGCCGAGAACAACCCGCGGTTCTGCAGGGTGCCGGCGAAGTGGTGGTCATGCATGAACGCGGTGCGAAGCTCGTAGTCGGCATACCAGCGCTCCTTGATGGTCTGTCCGTCGGCGAGCCAGTTCCCCCGCGGGTCGTCGGCCTCGGCCACCGGGTCGCGGTCGGTCGGCAGTGCGGGCAGGCAGTCCTGGCCCTCCGTGCACACGACGTCGCCGGAGAGCACGGCTGCGGTGTGCTCCGCCTGCTCCTGGGTGAAGGCCGCCTGCTGGTAGTTCCACCCGTTGGACGAGCCGTCGGAGGCAACCACGTCGAAGTTGACGAGGTGGATGTGGGACCCGACCATGTTCGTCATCATCAGCTGCTGGTAGGCGTCGTCGCCGATGACGTTGGGCGTGCGGTTGGTCAGCTCGAAGTCGATGCAGTCCTGGGCGTTGACCCGGAAGAAGAAGGGCTCGGGCTCCTTGACCCCGTTGAGCACGTCGTTGACGTCCTCGTCCGCGACGATGATGCGGCCCTGGACGTCGCGCCACCCCTCGTCGTTGTAGGTCAACGGCATCTGGATGACGGAGGCGCGGTAGGTCACCGTGCGGGCACCTTCCGGGCAGGGGTCGACCAGCGGCGCCCCTGGTAGAGGCATGTCCTCGGGCGCCGAGTCCTCACCGAAGGCGTAGTCGGGGTCGTGGTAGCTGCGGCTGACCCAGTCCTCGGTGGCCAGACGGTGCGCCATCCGGGCCGTCTCGGGGTCCGCCGGGGTGAAGCCGTCACTGGGTGTCACGGTGACCGCCGTGCCGGGTGGGCTGAGCTCAGCGGTGATGGTCAGGTCGTCCACGATCCGCCACAGACCCAGCCGCACCCGCCACGGGGACGCACCCGTCCCCTCGCCCTGCACATCGACCGCCTCGATGCCGTCCAGCGCGAGCAGCGCGTCCTCCAGGTCGGATGCCGCCGCCGGCAGAGCCACCGGAGCCGTGGTCTCACCGCCGAAGGCAAGGGTCAGCTCTCCCGTGGCCGTCTCTGCGGTGATGTCCTGGGTGGCCTCGAGCAGTGCCGGGTCCAGAGCCTGCGTGCCCACGGCCCGCATCACCGGGGCGTCGACGGGCGTGCCCTCGGCGTCCAGCACCGGGTCGCCGTTCTCGAACTGCCGCTGCCAGACGCCGCCGACGGGCTGCGGAGCGCGGGAGCCGAAGTCACCCGGGATGAAGCGGGGGTAGCCCGGAGACTCGAGGGTCGGCGGGTTCTTCTCCGGCGGCACACTGGCGGCCATGGCGGCATCGGGCGCGATCGCCCTCAGCGAGGCGTAGGGGTTGACGCGTTGCCCGTTGGGCAGGGCTGTGCTGCCGTCCTCCAGGGTGTCGTGCACCCGCAGCAGGCTCCAGAAGCCGGCGGAGAAGTGGGTGTAGAGGTGGCAGTGGAAGATCGAGTCGCCCACCGTGCCGACCCGGCCGCCGGCGCCGTAGTTGAGGTCGGCGGTGAAGGCGGTCCACGGGGAGTAGGTCTGGGAGTCGATGGTGGTGGCCTTCGGCAGCACTCCGGTGGCGGGCTTGGGTGGCACCGCTCCTGCCACGCCGGTGTCGTCGGGCTCGGCCGGCCAGGTGTGGGCGTGCAGGTGGAAGACGTGTGTCTCGTAGACGCCGTTCACCCCGAAGCGGATCTTGAGCGGGTCTCCCTGGTAGGCCCGGGTCACGTTGGCGACGTAGCACGAGGCCGGCTGGGTCTCGTCAGGGTCGTTGGTGAGCAGAAGCGAGCAGTCCTCGACGTTCGGCGCGGGCAGGCCCCCTGGCTCGGCCAACGGGTCCTCGGCACCCCAGTCCGGCTCCTCGGGCAGCCACGGGCCCGACCCCGAGGCGAGCTTGACCAGCCCGGGGTCGCCGTAGACCCAGGAAGACAGGACCGTCTCCTCGGACACGCACTCCTCGCACCACACGGCGTCCGGGTTCTCCCGGTTGAACTTCACCCGCTTCTCCTCCGGCTCGGAGCCGAAGTTCATGGAGAAGCGCTCGAACCGCTCCACCGCCTCCGGGTCCTCACCCTCCGGAGTCGGCGGGTTGATGATCGGGACGATGTCCTGGGCGAACTGGATGCTCTCCCGGAACCGCCGCCCGGAGGAGTCGACCACCACCGTGTCGATGTAGAGGTCGCCGCTCTGGTTGGCGACGGCGTCATACTGCCCGTCCGGCAGCTGGGAGGACAGCTCCGACCCGGTCACCGGGTCGTACCACCTGCTGCCGGCCGGCTCGACCGCCAGCCCGCCGTAGAGCCCGTGTTCGGCGCCGCCTCCGTCGTCCTCCGCCCCGGCCGGCATCCCCATGTCGCGGAAGAGGTACAGCCCCTCGCTCTTCGGAGCCCGCCAGTAGTAGGTGTGGCTCTCTCCCACGGCGACCGTGCTGTCGGCGTTGTAGCCGACGCTGGAGCCGTCGGAGGTGTTGGGGTTGTAGGACACGCCGAAGGCCTGCAAGGAGACCCGAGGGTCGACCTGGGGCAGGACGCCGGCCACCTCGTCGGGGTCCAGCTCGTTGGTGAGGGTGACCTCGACACACTCACCGACGTTGGCCCGCAGCGCCAACGGCCGCGGCCTCAGCCGCCGGCCCTCCGCGGGGTCTCCGGCATAACCGTCGGCGGCCGTGCCGACGATGGGCTGGTGCCAGTGCTGCACGGCGAGCTTGTCCTGCTGGAGCACGAAGAGCATGCCGGCCGGGTCACCGTCGGTGAGGTGGTCGACATCGCTGACCGGGTCACGCTGGGCCTCACCCGAGTCGTTGTCCCACCGGCTGTAGGGGATGAAGGCGTTGACCGCGGCCACGTCGTAGCTGCGGCGCGCCGTCTCGCTGTTGCAGTCCTCCAGGGCCTGCACCACCGGGGTGGCGCCGACCGGTGCGACCGGTGCTGCCACCAGGGCGACCCCGGCGACCAGCCCACCCAGAGCCGACCAGCGGGCAGCACCTCGCACCGGATGGTGGAGGCGCAGGTCACGAAGGGCACGCAGCCCGGCCGTGGCCAGGCCGACGACAAGCGCGGCGCCGAGCAGGGCGGGGGCAGCCAGAGCGCCCTGGTGGAGGGCGTGTTCGACCACACCCATGTCGGCCATCTGCGGGTGGCCTGCGCCCGCGTGGGCGCCGTGGGCGCCGTCCGCGAGCAGGCCGCTGACCCACGTGCCGGCGACGACGAGACCCACCCCGCAGACGGCGACCCCGACCACCCAGGTGGCCAGCGCCAGCGGCGTGACCCCCGGGTGGCGCCGCCGCATCACCAGCAGGACTGCCGGTGCCACGACCAGCATGGCCAGCGCGACGCCCCACGAGACCGACCACCATCCCGCCAGGAGCGCGCTCGTGACGGTTCCGACGACGAGACCGGTGACCGGCACGCCTTTCTTGCAGCTGCCCTGGAGGGCGTCTGACCCCATGGGGAAAGACACTAGGGCAACCTCACATTCAGGTAAAGAGCAGGTCAAGAACTTCTTATGCGACATCTGTTGCGGCGCCAGCGACCTGCTGCGGCTCATGCCACCATGAGCCGACCGGCCTCCCCCGTGATACGCCGGTTCCTGCTGCGACGTCACCCGTCCCATCCCTGGTCTGCTCCCGCGCCCGGCGCTACTACGCTGAGTCCGTTCATCGCATCGCCCATTTCGACCAACGGAACGAGGCTCCCCATGGCCGGCAAGGTCGTCGTCGTCCTGACCGTCCCCGCCACCCTGACCCGGGCGCGCTGACGGTGCAGTCCGTCGACCGCGTGGTGGACATCATGGAGGCACTGGCCACCGCTCCGGCGCCGTTGGGCGTCACCGAGGTCGCCCGCCAGGTCGGCCTGCCGCAGGCCTCCACCCACCGGCTCCTCACCGCCCTGACCGCACGGGGCTACGTCCGCCAGGACGCCGACCGCAGGTATGCCGTGGGCGCCTCGGCGCTGCGGCTGGCCGACCGGGCCTACCGCGAGCTCGGCGCGGTGGCCGCACCGCACCTGCGCGAGGCGGTGCGGCGCACTGGTGAGACCGCCAACCTGGCCGTTCTCGAAGGGGGCAGCATGGTCTACGTGGCGCAGTCCCCCTCGCCGCACACGCTGCGGATCTTCGCCGAGGTCGGCCGCCGGGTGCCGATCCACTCCACCGCGGTCGGCAAGGTGGTCCTCGCCGGTCTGGCCGAGGGCCAGGCGCGCCGGGTCCTGACCGGGCAGCCGCTCGAGGCCCGCACCCGGCATACGCTGACCAGTGTCGCGGACGTGATGGAGGCGGTGGCGCGAGCGCGGTCCGAGGGCTACGCGCTCGACGACGAGGAGCAGGAGACCGGGGTGCGGTGCATCGCGGTGCCGGTGACCCACGCCGGCGGCCTGCCCGTGGCGCTGTCGGTCTCCGCCCCCGCCGAGCGGCTGACGCCGGCCGAGGCGGTCGGACTGCTCGCTGACCTGCAGGAGGTGGCGTCGGGCCTGGCCCGCGCCTTGGGATGAGGAGGCACCACATGGCACTGCAGCTGCACGCCCGACTGCACCGGCTGCTCCACCCGCGCGAGCGGTCCGGGTCGGCCCAGGACCGCCCCGCGCGGCCCACCGATGGTTACCCCGGAGACTTCTCCGGTGTGCCCCACCTCAGCTATGACCCCGTGCCCGACGACCTGCCGGACCCCGGTGAGGTGGTCTGGACGTGGGTGCCCTACGAGGAGGACCACAGCCAGGGCAAGGACCGCCCGGTGCTGGTGATCGGGCGGGACGACCCGTGGCTGCTGGCGCTGCAGCTGTCCAGCCAGGACCACGACCGGGACGCCGAGGACGAGGCACGGTGGGGTCGCTACTGGGTCGACGTGGGCAGCGGCGGCTGGGACCGGCAGGGCAGGCCCAGCGAGGCCCGGGTCGACCGCATCCTGCGGCTGGACCCCGCCCGCGTGCGACGCATCGGCGCGGTCCTGCCGCAGCCGGTGTTCGAGGAGGTCGCCGCCGAGGTCCGGGCACGTCACTGACCCCCCACCCCGGGGGGCGAGGGGTCAGTGGTGGTCTGCCGGTCCCACTCACTCCTGCGGCATCAGCACCGCGTCGATGAGGTAGACGGTCGCGTTGTCGGTCACGACGCCGCCACAGATGACGTTGGCGTCGTTGACCATCAGCATGTCGCCCTCGCCGGACACCTCGACGGTGCCGCCCTGGACGGTGGTCTGCTCACCGACGACGTCCTCGGGGCTGAGCTGCCCCGGCACGACGTGGTAGGTCAGCACGGTGCTCAGGAGCTCGGCGTCGGTGGACAGCGTCTCGATGGTGGCCGGGTCGACGGCGGCGAAGGCGTCGTCGACCGGCGCGAACACGGTGAACTCGTCACCGTTGAGGGTGTCGACCAGGTCCACGTCGGGGTTGAGCTCTCCCGACACCGCCGCCGTGAGCGTCGTCAGCAGCGGGTTGTTGCTCGCGGCGACCGCGACGGGGTCCTGGGACATGCCCTCGACCGAGCCGGCACCGTCCGGCACGGCCTCGGCGTAGCCGGCGCAGCCTGCACCCACCAGGCCGGCCGCCGGGTCCGCCATCTCGTCGGTCTCGGCTGCCATGTCGTCGTCGGCCATGTCCTCGCTGGTGGCGTCGGCCATGTCCTCCTGCGTCATGTCGTCGTCGGTCATCTCCTCGCTGGTGGCGTCGGCCGCCGGGGCGGTGGTCTCGGTGGTGTCGTCGCTGCCGCAGGCCGACACCGTCAGCGCGGAGGCCATGGCCACGGCGAGGAACATCTTCTGGATGCGCATGGTGGTTCCTTCTCTTGGGTGGGGTGGATGGGCAGGCTCAGCGGACGGTGACCGTCACGCTGTGCCAGCCGGTGGACCCATCGGGAGCGATCGGCTCCCGCTGGGACGTCTGTGTGGTGCCCGCTCGGTCGGTCGCCCGCACCTCGATGCGGTGCAGGCCCTGCTCCGCGGGCCAGGTCCAGCGCCAGGGGCGCCAGGTGTTCTCGTTGTCCTCGACACCGAGCTCGGCCGGCTGCCAGTCCTGGCCGTCGACACGCACCTCGACCCGCTCGATGCCACGGTCCTGTGCCCAGGCGACCCCGGCCACGGTGGTGGGTCCGGGCTCGAGCGTGGCGAAGGAGCGCGGCACGTCGATGCGCGAGGAGGACTTGATGGGCGCCTGCTCGGCATACCCGCGGTCGGTCCAGTAGGCACTGAAGTCGGCGAACCGGGTGACCTCGAGGTCGACCAGCCACTTGGTGGCCGAGACGTAGCCGTAGAGCCCGGGGGTCACCATGCGCACCGGGAAGCCGTGCTCCAGCGGCAGCGGCTCGCCGTTCATGCCCAGCGCCAGCAGCGCTCCTCTGTCGTCGGTGAGCGCGCTCAACGGGGTGCCTGCCGTGAAGTCGTCGGCGCTGGTCGACCGGACCGCGTCGGCACCGGGCAGCACGCCGGCCTCGGTGAGGAGGTCGCGCATCGGCACCCCCAGCCAGGTGGCGTTGCCGACGTAGTCGCCGCCCACAGGGTTGGACACACAGGTCAAGGTGATGCGGCGCTCCACCAGCGGCATGGCGAGCAGGTCCTCGAAGGACAGGTCGAGCGGGGTGTCCACCATGCCGTGGATCCGCAGCCGGTAGCCGTCCAGCGGCACGTCCGGCACCTGCAGGGCCGTGTCGACGCGGTAGAAGTCGGTGTTGGACGTCAGGTAGGGAGTCAACCCGGGAACGTCGAAGGTGACCCGGGACGGCACAGCAGGTGCCGGTGACAGTGGCGCCGGCAGTGTCAGGGCACGCCGAGAGGTGGCGGCTGCGGCACCACCGAAGACCCCCACCACGGCTCCCCCTGCTGCACCGGTGGCGGCGACGGCTCCGGCAGCAGCCAGGAAGGCACGCCGGTCGACACCGGACGGAGCAGGCGCTCCGGCTTCGGGCCCACGCCGCAGGGCGCTCAGCATCCAGGCCAGGCCCCCGATCCCGACCAGCACGACCGCCGATGCGGGCAGGAGCCGGACGGGCCAGGCGGCCGTGGCCGCCCGGTCGGTCAGGATCGCGGCGACCGCCACCGCGACCAGGGCCGCGAAACCGGCGAGGGCCCACCGTGGGCGTCGGGTGCCGAGCACGCCGAGGAAGAGGGCGACCAGGCCGACGGTTGCCACCACGCCACCGACCAGCACCGGCTTGTCCGCGGTGCCGAAGGCCTGGACCGCCCACTCCTTGACCGGTCGCGGTGCCCAGTCGACGGCCCGGTTCCCTACCGCCAGAACGGGACCCGTCACACCGTCGAGGGCTGCGGCCACTGCCTCGCCGGCGAGGATCCCGGCCGTGGCGGCCAGGCCTCCGGCGAGTGCACCCGAGAGGGCGGGTGCGGTGTGGCTCGTGCGCTCGGTCATGCCGGGTATTCGGAGCCGTCCCCACGTCGGATGGGTGCCGCCGCCCCTGCTGCGGCCGGGGGAGCATGACGGCGGACCCGCCGAACCCGGCACCGGTCATCCGGACCCCGGCAGCTCCGGGCCGACGTTGTCGTCCATGTGCTCACCGATGAGGTTGACCCGGCCCGGTGCCGACCAGACGCCACCCGGGGATGCGCCGCAGTGGAAGGCGTGGGCAGCCGTCACCTCGCGCAGGTGGTCCACGAGCGCGGCCGGCTCCAGCCAGCCCGACCTGCTCAGGCACCACCTTTGCACGGGCGACCGACCCGGACAACGACAGAAGGGGTCTCACCCGATGCGGGTAGGACCCCTGCTGCCGTGCCCTTGCGGACATCTCACGGTGGAGCTGAGGGGACTCGAACCCCTGACCCCCTCCATGCCATGGAGGTGCGCTACCAGCTGCGCCACAGCCCCGTGAGGACCGGAGAATCATACGCACAACGGGGGGTGCAGATCCAAATCGAGGTGCGGGGCAACGCCGGGAATGTCTGCACAACCGGAGGGCGTTCCGGATGTGTCCCGCAAGCACCGAGCACGGAAGGCCTCCGATGACCGTCACCCACACCGACCGTGTCGCCACCACCAGCGTCCCCATCCTGGACGTGCTGGCCGAACGCTGGAGCCCCCGCGCCTTCGACCCTGGTGCCGACGTCGCGGACGACGCCCTGGACCGGGCCCTCGAGGCCGCCCGCTGGGCACCCTCGGCCAACAACTCGCAGCCGTGGCGCTTCGTGGTCGCGCGGCGCGGCACGCGGGCGTTCCAGCGCGTCCACGCGAGCCTGGCAGGGTTCAACCGGGACTGGGCGGACAAGGCCGCGGTGCTGGTCGTGAGCATCGCCGAGGTGGCGGACGCCGAGGGCCGGCCACGACGATGGAGCCACTACGACCTCGGCCAGTCGGTCGCCTACCTCACCGCACAGGTGCACCACGACGGACTCCACGCCCACCAGATGGCCGGTTTCGACGGGCCGACGCTGCGTGAGGCCTTCGACCTCCCGGCCCGTCTCGAGCCCGTGACCGTTGTCGCGGTCGGCTCCCTGGGCGACCCGGACGACCTGCCGCTGCCGTTGCGTGAGCGCGAGCACGCTCCCCGGCGTCGTCTCGACCTGGACGACCTGGTGCTGCACCGCGACCGCGCCTGACCCGCATACTGCGAAGGTGAGCGACCACCAGCCGCCGACCAAGGCGTGCGCAGCCTGTGGCCGGACGATCACCTGGCGCAGGGCGTGGGAGCGCGACTGGGACCACGTGCGGTGGTGCTCCCGCGCCTGCCGACGCCGCGGCGTCACCCCGGTCGACCGACAGCTGGAGGCCGCCCTGGTCGCGCTGCTGAGGCAGCGCGCCGCAGGATCCACCGTCTGTCCGAGCGAGGCCGCCCGGGCCGTGGACCACACCGGAGGGGGCGACGCAGGGTGGCGCGAGCTCATGGAGCCGGCGCGGGCCGCAGCGAGGCGGCTGGTGGTCGCCGGAGAGGTCGAGATCACCCAGGGTGGTCGCGTCGTCGACCCGTCCACGGCCCGGGGCCCGGTCCGGGTGCGGCTGGTCGACCGTGGCTGAGCCCCTCCCACCCCCGGACCCGGGGCCCGAGGCTGCCACCGCGTGGGTCGCCGAGCATCTGGGCCACCTCACCCTCGAGCCCCGGGAGCAGGTCAGGCCCAGCCACCGGTTCCGGGGAGGCCAGCAGGCGGCCGATGCCGCGCTGGCCGGCTTCGACGTGACCGGCTACGCACGCCGGCGCAGCGAGGTCTGGCCGGTCGGGCGTCGCGGGGCCAGCGCCCTGTCCCCGTGGATCAGGCACGGGCTGCTCCCCCTGCGCACCGTGTGGGACCACGTGGCGGCGGGGCCGCCGCAGGACGTGCGCACGTTCCGCGACGAGCTCCTCTGGCAGGAGTTCGCCCGGCACGCCTACGCCCGGCTGGGGCTACGGACCGGCACGTCCCTGCGGTATGGCGTGCGGGAGCGGACCGACCCGGCTCCGCCGCCGGGAGCGGTGTGGGACGCGCAGATGGCCTGCCTCGACCTGGTGACCCAGGAGCTGCGCGACGATGGCTGGCTGACGAACCAGTCCCGGCTGTGGCTCGCCTCGCACTGGTCGGTCCGTGAGGGCTGGGGGTGGCGGGACGGGGAGGACCACTTCTTCCAGCACCTGCTCGACGGCTCACGCGCGGCCAACCGCCTGGGCTGGCAGTGGACGGTAGGCGCCGGGACCGGCCGCCCCTACGGCTTCTCCCGGTGGCAGGTCCGCAAGCGCGCGCCCGGGCTGTGCGACGGGTGTGCCCTGAGTCGCGCCTGCCCGGTCGAGGACTGGCCGCCGCAGGCCTCCCCCGAGGCACTGTCGTCCTCCGCTGGGTTGCGCAGCGACCCCACCCCTTCGCTGACCGCCGGGCCGGACCGGCCCACCGGTGTCGGCCGGCCGGACCTGGTCTGGCTGACCGCCGAGTCACTGGGCGACGCCGACCCCGCGCTCACGGCGCACCCGCGGCTACCGGTCACCTTCGTCTTCGACGAGCCGCTGCTCACTCGGCTCCGGCTGTCCGGCAAGCGCCTGGTGTTCCTGGCCGAGACTCTCGCAGACCTGGCCACACGGCGCGAGCTCCGGGTGCTGCTCGGGTCGGCGACCGAGGTGCTGGCCTCGAGCCGCCCGGCGGTGACGTTCGCCCCGGTGCCGGGTTTCCGGCGCAGGCTGGAGCGGGTCGACGCAGCAGAGCTGCACCCGTGGCCGTGGCTGGTGAGGCCGCACGACGGGCCGGTGACCTCGTTCAGCGCGTGGCGGAGGCGTTCCAGCTGACCAGCCGCCAGCCCGTCGACTGCTCCTCGAGCTCGGCCCAGTGGCAGTTGCGCAGGCCGACCAGGGACAGCCACGCGTCACGCTGGCTCCACCCCAGCATCCCGGCCACGATCGTGCGGCCAGCCATGCCGTGGGTCGCGACCACGACCACGTCGCTCGAAGCCATCGCCGCCGTGATGTCGGCGACGGCGGCAGCGGTGCGCGCGGCGACGTGCTCGACGCTCTCACCGTGTCCGCCACGCACCACGTCGTGGCCCTGGGCGATGGCCGCGGTGTCCTCCGGATAGGCCTGCAGGATCTCGGTGTGGCTGCGCCCGGCCCAGGCGCCCACGTCGATCTCGCGCAGCCGGGGGTCGTAGTGCACCTCCAGCCCGGTCACCTCGGCCAGTGCAGCCGCGGTGTCGGAGGCACGGACCAGGTCGCTGGAGACGATCCGCGAGGGACCGTAGCCGCCCAGCACCTGCGCGGCCCGCACCGCCTGCTCCCGACCGCGGACCGATAGATGCGTGTCGAGCTGGCCCTGGTAGACCCCCCCGGCGTTGTGGTCGGTCTCGCCGTGGCGCCAGACGACCACCCGCCGGCTCACGGGGTGTGGTCGACGGCGGTCCCGTCGACCGGGGCCGCCTCCTCGGTGTGCTCCTGCACCTGCGTGGCCGACTCGTCGTCGATGGCCAGGGCCACCGTGGGGCAGTCCTTCCACAGCCGCTCGAGAGCGTAGAACTCGCGGTCCTCGGAGTGCATCACGTGCACGACGATGTCGCCGTAGTCCAGCAGCACCCAGCGTGACTCCTTGTGCCCCTCACGGCGCAGCGGCTTGGCCTTGAGCTGCAGCAGCCTTTCCTCGACCGCGTCGACCACCGCGTCGACCTGCCGCTCGTTGGGGGCCGAGGCGATGACGAACACGTCGGTCAGCGCCAGCTGCTCGCTGACGTCGAGGGCCACCACCTCCTTGGCCAGCTTGTCCGCAGCAGCCGCAGCGGCTGCCTGGGCGAGGTCGATGGCCCGTTGGGTCGCCGCCACTCAGTGCTCCTTGTGGGTGTAGAGGTCGTACTTGCCGATGTACTGGACGACGCCGTCCGGCACGAGATACCAGACCGGCTGACCGTGCGCTCGGCGCTCCCGGCAGTCGGTGGACGAGATCGCCATGGCCGGGACCTCCAGCAGGGTGACCCGGTCCTTGGGCAGGCCGTGGTCGGACAGGTGGTGCCCGGGCCGGGTGACGCCGACGAAGTGCGCGAGGTCCCAGAGCTCCTCGACGCCCTTCCAGGACAGGATCTGAGCCAGCGCGTCGGCGCCGGTGATGAAGAACATCTCCGCGTCGGGGCGCTCCTCGTGCAGGTCACGCAGGGTGTCCAGGGTGTAGGTCGGACCGGCACGGTCGATGTCCACCCGGCTCACCGTGAAGTGGGGGTTGGAGGCCGTCGCGATCACCGTCATGAGGTAGCGGTCCTCGGCCGGGGTGACCTCGCTGACGTCCTTGCGGTACGGCTGCCCGGTGGGCACGAACACGACCTCGTCGAGCTCGAGGAGGGAGGCTGCTTCGCTGGCAGCCACGAGGTGACCGTGGTGGATGGGGTCGAAGGTCCCACCCATCACCCCCAGCCGCATCAGTGGCTACTGCGTCCCGAGTCGGGGCTGGCGGTGGTGTCGGTGCCCGTCTCGTCGTCGGAGTGCGGATCGAGCGCCAGCGTGTTGCGGAAGCTCCACAGCAGACCCAGCAGCCCGAGGAACACCGCCATGGCAATGACCCCGAACCAGATGGGCTCGAAGGCCAGCTCGTTGTGGGCCTCGCCCTCGGCAGCCGTGAACAGCACAGACATCATGGGGACACCTTACCGGCCGGGCGCGGCTTACAGTGGGCCGTATGCCCCAGCACCTGTCCGTGGTCGTGCCGATCTACGACGAGGCCGAGGTGCTGCCCCTGCTCGTCGGTCGGCTGCGCGGCGTGCTCGACGGGCTGGACACCGCCTACGAGGTCGTGGCCGTCGACGACGGCAGCCGAGACCAGACCCCGGTGCTGCTTCAGCGCTACCGACGCGAGTGGCCGCAGCTGCGGGTCATCCGGCTGCGCGCGAACGCCGGGCACCAGGCTGCCATCTCGGCAGGGCTCGCCGCCGCCAGGGGTGACTGGGTGGTCACCCTGGACGCCGACCTCCAGGACCCTCCGGAGGTCATTCCGCGGATGCTGCAGGCTGCCCGCTCACAGGGTGTGGACGTGGTCTACGGGGTGCGCACCGACCGGTCGTCCGACTCGTGGTTCAAGCGCTCCAGCGCCCAGGCGTTCTACGGCGCGATGCGGGCCGCGGGTGCCCGGGACGCCCCCGACGACGCCGGGGACTACCGGATGATGAGCCGCGCCACCGTGGACGCCGTCAACGCTCTGCCCGAGGCACATCGGGTGCTGCGCCTGGTCGTGCCCTCGCTGGGCTTCCCGTCCACCACCGTCGGCTACACCCGTGACGCCCGCGCCGCCGGCGCCTCCAAGTATCCGCTCTCCACGATGCTGCGGCTGTCGGTGGACGGCTTCACCGGCTTCTCGCTCGCCCCGCTGCGCCTGGCCACCTGGTTCGGGCTGGGGGGTTTCGTGGGAGCGCTGCTGCTGCTGCTGTATGCCGTGGTGTCGAAGGCGGTCGGCTTCACCGTCGCCGGGTGGACCTCCACGGTGGTGGTCGTCGCCGCCGTGGGAGCCCTGCAGCTGCTCTGTCTGGGCGTGCTCGGGGAGTATGTCGGGCGGATCTACGCCACCCTGCAGGGCCGTCCCACCTACTACGTGGCCTACGACTCAGCGACGGCCGCCGGCCTCCAGGACGAGCACGTCACGGGTGAAGCTCCACAGGAGTAGCGCCAGTCCCACGACGCCGGCCAGCACCGCCAGCCAGACCGGCACGACCGGTCCGGTGATGCCGGCCAGGATCCCGCCCTGCGTGGCTGCCACCGTGCGTCGCGCCTGGCTGTAGGGCAGGGTGGCCCGCCAGCGCGGCCGCACCCACTGGCCCACCAGGAAGAGGTATCGCATCAGCCCGCTCAGCAGCACCCACCACCCCACGACGTGGGCGGCGATGACCGACAGCACCAGGATGAGCGCCGCGTCGGTCTCGGCGTCCAGGCGCCCGCCGGAGGTGCTCGCCGAGCCGGTGCGGCGGGCGATCGCGCCGTCGACCCCGTCCAGCACCAGCGCGGTGACGCTCGTCGCGAGCAGCCACCACGACTGCGGCGGCAGGGCCCCGGCGACGGTGAGCACCATCCAACAGGTGCACACCGCGGCCAGACCGGCCCGCACCAACGTGATGGTGTCCGCGGGTCCGTAGCGGCGCGGCCGGCGCAGACCGAGCCCGGCCAGGAACGCCCCCAGGAAGGCGGTGCCGGACAGCACCGCAGCGACGGCCACGGTGACGGGCGGTTGTGGCGACCCCCGGGAGGCGAGGACGACGCAGGCCAGGGTGGTCAGCGCGATCGCGAGGACGCCCTGGGCCACCATCCGAGGGGTGCTCACCGCCGGCGCCATGGGCACACCCTACGGAGCGGCCAGGGTCTTCGTATGCTGTGGGGGATGTCACGCCCCGAAGGTGCCGCGCCGGCCCCGCAGACCGCCCGCACCGCCCGGGCCTACTGGACCGTCGCGCCTGGTCAGGGCCGGATCCGCACCGGTGCTCTGCCCCCCGTGGGCCCGGCAGAGGCACAGGTCCGCGCCCTGCACAGCGGGGTGAGCCGGGGCAGTGAGACCCTCGTGCACCGGGGGCAGGTGCCGACCGAGGTCGCGGCCGCCATGCGGGCGCCCTTCCAGGAGGGCGACCTCCCCGGGCCGGTGAAGTACGGCTACCTCTCGGTCGGGGTCGTCGAGGACGGGCCCCCCGAGTGGACCGGCCGTCGGGTGTTCTGCCTCTACCCGCACCAGGACCGGTATGTCGTGCCCCTCACCGCCCTCGTCCCGGTGCCCGAGGAGGTGCCCTCCCCACGCGCCGTCCTCGGCGGCACCGTGGAGACGGCTGTCAACGCCGTCTGGGATGCCGCTCCCCGGTGGGGCGACCGGGTCGCCGTCGTCGGCGCGGGCATGGTCGGCGCCTCCGTCGCTGCACTCCTACGTGACTACCCGCTCTCCGAGCTGGTGCTGGTCGACCCCGACCCGATGCGCGCAGCCCTGGCCGAGGCTCTCGGGGTGAGCCTGTGCCACCCCGACGACGTCCCGGGCGACCTCGACCTCGTGGTGCACTGCTCGGCCACCGAGGCCGGCCTGGCCACCGGGCTGGCGTCGCTGGGCTTCGAGGGCACGTTGGTGGAGCTGTCCTGGTTCGGCGAGTCCTCGCCCCGGGTGCCGCTCGGGGGAGCCTTCCACGCACGGCGGCTGTCCATCCGGGCCAGCCAGGTGGGCGCCGTGTCGCCGTCGAGGCGGGCCCGACGCACCACGACCGACCGGCTGGCCCTGGCGCTGGCCGAGCTGGCCGACCCGGTCTACGACCTCTTCCTGACCGACCACTGCACGTTCGACGACCTGCCCGAGACCCTCGACCGCCTGGCCCGCCCCGGCACTCCCGGGATGTGCACGGTGGTCGACTACCCCTGAAGGAGCCAGCGTTGTTCAGTCTGACCGTGCGTGGACACATGATGGTGGCGCACAGCCTCCCGGACCCCTTCTTCGGCCCCGCGCAGCAGCTGCACGGAGCCACCTACGTCGCCGAGGCCACCTTCTCGCGCCACGACCTCGACGAGCACGGCGTCGTCATCGACATCGGCGCCGCCCAGGGTCACCTCGACCACGTGCTGGAAGGTCTGAGCTATCGCAACCTCGACGAGCACCCCGACCTGGCCGGACAGCTCACGACGACCGAGGTGCTGGCCAGGCACGTGGCGCACGCGGTCGCGGACCGGATGACAGCGCAGGACCCTGGGCACCGCATCCGACGGGTCCAGGTCACCCTGCGCGAGCACCCCGACGCGTGGGCGGCCTACGAGCTCGACCTGCCCGATGCCACCGGCTGAGCCGGTCCTGGTCGTGCCCGGAGGGCTTCCCGGGCCCAGCGGCGGCACCACTTACGACAACCGCCTCGCCCGCGAGTGGGGCATCTGCGCCCGCGAGGTCCCGGGACGCTGGCCGCATCCGGAGCCGCGCGACCTGTCCCTCCTGGCCGACACCCTGGCCGCCGTCGAAGGACCGGGCCCGGTCGTCCTCGACGGCATCGTCGGGTGCGCCGCACCCTCGGTCATTGCCGCGGCCGCCGCCGGCCAGGCACCGGTATGGCTCCTGGTGCACCTCCCGCTGCCGGCCGAGACCGGTCTCGACCGGCACGCACGCGAGCGGCTCGCCGGCCTGGAGCGGGCAGCCCTCGACGCCGCGGCCGGCGCCGTGGTCACCAGCGACTGGGCCGCGCAGGATCTGCGACGTCGCTACGGTCGACGGCCGGTCGTGGTCGCCGAGCCCGGCACCGACCCCGCTCCCCCCTCCCATGGCAGCCGGCCGCCCTGCTTCCTGACCCCTGCCGCCTACACCCCGCGCAAGAACCACACTCTGCTCATCGAGGCCCTGGCCGCGGTGGCCGACCGGCCCTGGGCGGCGCGGTGGGTGGGACCGTCCCCCTCCGGCGGGACGAGCGCAGAGCTACGCGCAGGTCTGGCCGAGCGTGGCCTCCAGGACCGGGTGTCTGTCGAGGGTGCGCTGACCGGCTCGCGCCTCGAGCTGGCCTGGGACGCAGCCGACCTTCTGCTCCTCCCCTCCCTCGCGGAGACCTACGCCATGGTGGTGGCCGAGGCGCTGGCCCACGGCATCCCCGCTCTCGTCTCGGCCGGCACGGCGGCCGAGCACACCCTCCTCGGCCACGACCCCGGCCAGGACCTCGCCGGCGCCGTCCTCGACCCTCGCCGGCCCGACCAGTGGGCCGACTCCCTGCGGTCCTGGCTCGACGACCAGGAACGTCGCGCACAATGGCGAGGTGCGGCCACCCGCCGCGCCGCAAGCCTGACCACCTGGGCGGACACCGCTGCCCGGCTCCTGACGGCCCTGACGGAGGCCTCGATGACGAGAACGACCCGATGACCGGGACCTCACGATGACCGGGGTGCGGCGGATCGCCGGGGACTGGCTGGCGACCCGTCGCGCTGCTGACGGCGCCGCAAGGCAGGCCAGCCGCCCGCTGGTCGGCGACCTGGCTGGCCGCCTCGCCTTTGCGCCGGAGGTGGCCCTGGTCGACCTGGGTGCCGGCACGGGGGCGAACCCCGCCTGGCTGGCGCCCGAGCTGGCCGCCGCGGGCGCACCACGACAGCACTGGGTGCTGGTCGACCATGACCCGGAGCTGCTGGCCTCGGGTGACGTGTCCGAGCTTGGTGCCATGGTCTCCACGACGCGGGTCGAGGGCGGCGTCGAGGACCTGCCCGCCGTTCTGCAGAGCCTGCCCCGCCCCCGGGTCGTCTCGTGTTCGGCCCTCCTGGACCTGCTCACCCCTGCTCAGATCCAGCAGTGCGTCACCGATGTCGTGACGGGAGCCGACGGCGCGCTCCTGGCCCTCACCGTGTCCGGCACGTTCCGGATAGACCCGGTGCACCCCGACGACGGTCTGCTCGTGCGTGCCTTCAACGCTCACCAGCAGCGCACCGTGGACCTCGCGGTCGAGCCGCTGGCCGGACCGGACGGCTGGCAGGTCGCGGCGGTCGCGTTCCGCACCGCCGGCTGGCTGGTGTCCGAGGCACGGACGCCGTGGCTGCTGGGCCCGGCGCAGGAGCCACTGCTGCGACGGTGGATGTCGGAGCGCGTCGACGCCGCTCTGGAGACCCTGACCGGGGACGTGGTGGCGGCCGGACAGGTCGAGCGGTGGTGGCAGGCCCGGTCCGCCCAGCTCGGCCGAGGGCTCCTGACCGCCCAGGTCGACCATGTCGACGTGCTGGCGCTCCCCCCGCTGCCACAGCGGGGTGCCCGGTGACCACCGCACGGCCGCGGACCACTCGCCACCGGGGCTGGGCCATCGCGCAGGTGCTGGCCTCCGTGCTGCTCCTGGGCCTGCTCCTGGCCGTGTTCGGCGCCGAGCCGTTCCTGCGGGCCGTCAGCTCGGTGAACGCCCCCACCGTGGTGGTGGCGCTCGCGCTGGGGCTGGTCGCCACGCTGGCGCAGGCAGACCGATGGCGACGGGTCGCGCACGGGTATGCCGCGCAGCCCTCCGTCACCGACTCGGTCACCCTCACCTATGAGGCGACCTTCCTCAACATGGTGCTGCCCGGAGGGGTCGCGGGCGATGCCGTGCGCGCCCTGCGACACCCCACCGAGCAGGGGGCACGTCTGCGCATCGGCGCGACGGTCGTCGCCCTGGAACGGCTTCTGGGCACCCTCGTCACCGTGCTGGGGGCGGCGTTCGCACTCCTGGTCGGCGGCCGCACCCCCCTGGCGACGACCCTGGCCTTCCTCGGCGGTGCCGTCCTGGTGGCCATCCTCTGGCCGGGGCTGCGCCGGCTGCAGGCCCGGGCGCTGCTGCGAGCGCTGGGAGCGTCGGTGCTCATGTGGGGCTCACTGATGACGCTGTTCGTCTATGCGGGCACGACGAGCGTGCCCGGTCTGACCGTTGCGGAGGCCGTCCCGCTGGGAGCGGTGTGCCTGGCGGCGATGGCGATCCCGCTCAACGTCGGCGGGTGGGGGCCACGGGAGAGCGTGACCGCGATCGCAGCCATGGTGTGGGGCCTGCCGATGGTCGACGGGGTCACCGCAGCCGCGACCTACGGGGTGCTGGCGCTCGTCGGTGCCGTGCCCGGTGGCGTGCTGGTGCTCGTCGACGCCGCACGTCAGCCCGCTCGCCGGCGACCCGGGTCGTCAGGCCGGGTGGGCTCGGACGGGGACGGTCTCGGGGCCACCGCTGGTGAGCCAGAGCTCGGTGCAGACGTCGTCGCCGAGCAGGAACCGTCGGACGGTCGGACGTAGCGCCCCGGAGAGCTGGTCGGCTCCGTCGAAGCGGATGCCCGGCACCCCGTCGCCGATGAGCATCGGGGCCGTCGTGACGTACAGCCGGTCCAGGACACCCGCGTCGAGGAAGGCCGAGACCGTGCGCCCCCCGCCCTCCACCAGGACCCGGCGCAAGCCCCGCTGGCGCAGCAGGGCCAGCACCTCCGCCGGCGGGAAGCCGCCGTCGCGCAACGGCATACGGACCACCTCGACGTGAGGCAGGAGGTGGGCCGGGGCCGGCGTGCCGGGCGCGAGCAACCACAGGGTCGGCGCGGCACCGTCGGTCAGCACGTGCGCCTCGGGTGAGACGCGGGCACGGGGGTCCAGCACGACCCGCACCGGGTCGTCACCGGGCACCGCACGCACGGTCAGACGACAGTCGTCGGCGCACACCGTGGCCCCCCCGACGACCACGGCGTCGACGAGGGCGCGCAGCCGGTGCAGGTGCTCCCGGTCCTGCTCACCGGAGACATACTCGGCGTGCCCGCTGCGGGAGGCGATGAACCCGTCGAGGCTCTGGGCGAGCTGAGCGAGCACCAGGTCGGGGCCTGCGGTCACGACGGGGCCGTAGCGTTCCACGATCACCTGGTCAGCCGGGTCGGTCACCAGGTCCGGCACCACACCGTCGAGGAGCTGCTCCCAGACGACCTCGCCCCGGGGGTGGTCGTGCGACATGCGCAGCCGCTTGGTCGCGAGGTACATCGCGTTCTCCACCCGGTCCGGCACGATCAGGCTGCGCCGCTCCTGGACGGTGATCCCGTGCCCCTCGACCGCGCGCTGCTTCGCGGGGTTGGACGACAGCAGCACGATGCTGTCGAGCCCAAGGTCGTGCAGCATCGCGGCGGCGGGCCCGTAGTCGCGGGCGTCCGCGGGGTGACCCAGGCGGGTGTTGGCGTCCACGGTGTCCAGACCCTGGTCCTGCAGCGCGTAGGCCTTGAGCTTCTCGAGCAGGCCGATGCCGCGGCCCTCGTGGCCGCGCAGGTAGAGAACCGCTCCGCGCCCATGGGCCGCGACGATGCCCAGCGCGGCGTCGAGCTGCTCACCGCAGTCGCAGCGGCGCGAGCCCAGAGCGTCACCGGTGAGGCACTCCGAGTGCAGCCGCACCAGTGGAACGGGGGCCACCACCTCGTCGGCGGCGTCGTCTGCGCCGATCACCAGGGCCACGCTCTCCTGGCCGGAGGGCTCGAGGTAGCCCAGCATCCGGAAGACCCCGTGCCGGGTCGGCAACGTGGTCTCGACTACCCGCTTCACCCGCGCCGGGAGGGGAGACGGTGTCCGCTCGACTGACATGGCCCCCACTGTAAGCGGGGTTCAGCGAGTCTGCCCCTCGCCCTCCACCACCCACTTGGTCGTCGTCAGCTCCGGCAACGCCATGGGGCCACGTGCGTGCAGCTTCTGGGTCGAGATCCCGATCTCGGCGCCGAACCCGAACTCGCCCCCGTCCGTGAACCTGGTGGAGGCGTTGACCAGGACGGCTGCAGCATCCACCTCGGCGACCCAGCGACGCGCGGCGGTGCGGTCACCGGTGACGATCGCCTCGGTGTGCCCGGAGGTGTGCTCCTGCACGTGAGCCAGGGCAGCATCGAGGTCGGGCACCACCCGCGCGCTGATGTCGAGGCTGAGGAACTCGGTGTCGTCGTCCGCGTCGGTGACCGGGACGCAGGTCGCTCCAGCAGCCTGCGCGTAGCCCGCCATGGCGCCGTCGCCGTGCACGGTCACCCCCGCCTCCGCGAAGCGCTGCATGATCGGCGGCAGCACCTGGTCGGCGATGTCGGCATGCACCAGAAGGGACTCGGCGGCGTTGCACACCGACGTGCGGTGGGTCTTGGAGTTGAGGACCAGGTCGACGGCCATATCGACGTCGGCGTCGGCGTCGACGTAGACATGGCAGTTGCCGATGCCGGTCTCGATGACCGGCACCGTGGACTCGGTGACGACGGTGCGGATGAGGTCGGCGCCACCACGGGGGATCACCAGGTCGACCAGCCCGCGGGCGGTCATCAGGGCCCGACCCGCGTCTCGGCCGCCCTCGGTGAGGAGGTTGACGGCGTCAGCGGGCAGCCGGAGGGCCGCCAGCGCGCTGCGCAGCACGTCGACCACGGCGGCGTTGGTCGATGCCGCCGCCGAGCCGCCCCGGAGGATGACGGCGTTGCCCGACTTCAGGGCGAGCCCCGCCGCGTCGACGGTCACGTTGGGACGCGCCTCGTAGATCATGCCGACGACACCCATCGGCACCCGCACCTGGCGGATCTGCAGCCCGTTGGCCAGCGTGGAGCCGCGCACGACCTCACCCACCGGGTCCGGCAGGCCGGCGACCTGGCGCAGCGCGTCGGCGACGGCGTGCACCCGCTCCGGGTCGAGCGTGAGGCGGTCCTGCAGGTTGGTGGGCATGCCCGCATCACGTCCGCGCTGCAGGTCCTCGGCGTTGGCGGCGACGACCTGCTGGGTGTGCGCGTCCACCGCGTCGGCCATGGCCAGCAGCGCGGCGTCCTTCTCCGCCCGCGTGAGCAGGGCGAGGGTGCGCGAGGCGACGCGCGCCCGGCGGGCCACCTCGTGGACCGACTCGACGACGGCAGGGTCGATCTCGCTGATCTGGACCGGGCTCATGGGGTGGGGTCCTCCTCGGGGTGGGGGCGGTGCGGCGGTCAGAGGACGACAAGGTCGTCCCGGCGCACGACCGTGCGGGGGGCCCGCTCGGTGCGTGGCCTGGCATGGGTGGTGGAGGTCGTGTCGAGACGCCGCCCGACCAGCGGTGCCAGCTCGGTGGAGTTGTAGCCGACCAGTCCCCGGGCGACCACCCGGCCGTCGGGCGCACACAGGTCCACGGTGTCGCCGGCGGCGAAGCGACCCTCGATGCGGGTGACGCCCACGGGGAGCAGGGAGGTCTGTCGCTGCACGACCGCCTCGACGGCACCGGCGTCGAGGACAAGCCGGCCGCTGACGTTGCTCGCGTGGGCGAGCCATCGCCGGCGTGCCGACTTCTTCGGTCCCGTCGGGACGAAGAACGTGCCCACGTCCTCACCGACCAGGGCCTCGTGCGCCTGGGACGCCGAGGTCAGCACGACGCTGATGCCCTCCGCGACCGCCATGGTGGCGGCGGCCAGCTTGGTGACCATCCCGCCGGTGCCCACGTGCGAGCCGCCGCTGGAGACGTCTACTCCGGCCAGCTGCTCAGCACTGGTGACGACAGGGATCCGCGACGTGCCGGGGTGCCGCGGGTTGCCGTCGTAGAGCGCGTCCACGTCGGAGAGCAGCACCAGCACGTCGGCGTCCACCAGGTGGGCGACCAGGGCAGCCAGCCGGTCGTTGTCTCCGAACCTGATCTCGTCGGTGGCGACCGTGTCGTTCTCGTTGACGACCGGCACGACCTGCAGCTCCAGGAGCCGCTCGAGGGTGCGGGAGGCGTTGACGTAGTGGCTGCGCCGGTGCATGTCGTCGGCGGTGAGCAGCACCTGTCCGACGGTGAGCCCGTGCGGGGAGAACGCCTGGGTGTAGGCCGCCATCAGGCTGCCCTGGCCGGCGCTGGCCGCGGCCTGCTGGGTGGCGAGGTCCTTGGGCCGGCGGCTCAGCCCGAGCGGCGGCATCCCGGCCGCGATGGCACCGGAGGAGACCAGGAGCACCTGGACGTCCCCCTGCCACCTCTTGGCGATGGCCGTGGACAGCGCCTGCACGCGATAGCGGTCGATCCCACCCTGGGGGGCGGTGATGGAGGAGGAACCCACCTTGACCACGATGCGACGGGCGTCGCGCACGACAGAGCGGAGATCGGACACGCGTGGCATACTAATCCCTCCCTCCACATAGTCATGCATCTGGCGTGGTCAGTCGTCCTCCACCCACGTGCCGGCCTTGCGATCTGCTGCCAGCTGGTCGCGAGCTGCCGCGGCAGCGTCCATCTTGGTATGGAACGCCTCCCGCTTCTCGGTGCGGGTGGGGCGGTCGCGGTCCTCCAGGCGCAGGTCCTGACCACGCGACCCCAGCAGCTCCGCGCCGGAGGTGAGCGTCGGCTCCCAGTCGAAGACGACGGCGTTGTCCTCGGGGCCGATGAGCACCGTCGAGCCGGCCACCGCACCAGCCTTGAGCAGGGCCTCCTCCACGCCGAGCCGGTTGAGCCGGTCGGCGAGGTAGCCCACGGCCTCGTCGTTGGCGAAGTCGGTCTGGCGGATCCATCGGGTCGGTCGCTCGCCGATGACCCGGAACAGCTCACCGTCGGAGGTGTTCTCCCGGCGGACGACGAAGCCGCTGTCGTCGACGGCCTTGGGCCGCAGCACGACACGGGTCGACTCGGGCTGCGGTGCGGCCGCGCGGGCGCGCGTGACATGGCCGGACAGGGCAAAGGTGAGCTCCTTGAGCCCTTGGTGAGCGACCGCCGAGACGATGTGCACCTCGAGGCCCCGCGCCTCGAGGTCGGGCCTGACCATCTCGGCCAGCTCCCGGGCCTCCGGCACGTCGGCCTTGTTGAGCACCACGATCCGCACCCGGTCGGCGAGCGGCAGGCCACCCAGCGAGGCGTCGGGGACATACTCCGCCAGCTCGTGCTCGATCACGTCGAGGTCGGTGAGTGGGTCCCGGCCGGGCTCCAGCGTGGCGCAGTCGATGACGTGCACCAGCACGTGGCAGCGCTCGACGTGACGCAGGAACTGCAGCCCCAGACCCTTGCCCTGCGAAGCCCCCGGGATCAGCCCGGGCACGTCGGCGATGGTGAACCGTTCGCCTCCGGCCGTCACCACGCCGAGGTTGGGCACCAGCGTCGTGAAGGGGTAGTCGGCGATCTTGGGCCTGGCCGCGCTCAGCACCGAGACCAGCGAGGACTTGCCTGCGGACGGGAAGCCGATGAGGGCGACGTCGGCGAGGGTCTTGAGCTCGAGCACCACGTCGCGCTCCTCTCCCGGCTCTCCGAGCAGGGCGAAGCCGGGTGCCTTGCGACGGGGAGAGGCCAAGGCCCTGTTGCCCAGCCCGCCGCGCCCACCCTGCGCCGCGACATACTGCGACCCCTGGCCGACCAGGTCGGCCAGCACCTCGCCGTTGCGGTTGCTGACCACGGTGCCTTCGGGCACGAGCAGCACCAGGTCCTCGCCGTTCGCGCCGTGCCGCTCGCTGCCGCCACCGGGCTGTCCGTTGGGGGCACTGCGATGCGGGCCCCGGTGGTAGTCCAGCAGCGTCGTCATCTGGCTGTCCACGCGCAGCACGATGTCGCCGCCCCGGCCACCGTTGCCCCCATCCGGACCGCCGAGGGGCTTGAACTTCTCACGGTGCACGGACGCGACGCCGTGCCCGCCGTTGCCGGCGCGCAGGTGCAGGACGACACGGTCGACGAACGTGGTCATGGTTCATCCTCTCAGGGGACGGCAACAGCAGGACGCCGGTGGAAGCTCATCGCTCCCACCGGCGTCCTGCCTGACATCTGCGCGGCGTGCTCGCCTCAGACGGTGACGTCCTCGGTGAGGACGTTGACGGTCTTGCGACCGCGCTTGGAACCGAACTGGACGGTGCCGTCGACCAGGGCGAACAGCGTGTCGTCGCCACCGCGGCCGACACCGTCACCCGGGTGGAAGTGGGTGCCGCGCTGGCGGACGAGGATCTCCCCCGCGCCGACGACCTGCCCACCGAAGCGCTTCACGCCGAGTCGCTGTGCGTTGGAGTCGCGACCGTTGCGGGTCGAGGACGCACCCTTCTTGTGTGCCATGGCTGATGCCTACCTTCTGCTCAGTGATGGGGTGGTGGTGAGCGGCGCTCAGGCGTTGATCGCGGTGATCTTGACCTGCGTGAGGGGCTGGCGGTGGCCCTGACGCTTCTTGTAGCCGGTCTTGTTCTTGTACTTCTGGATGATGATCTTGGGACCCTTGGTGGCCTGCACGACCTCAGCGGTCACGCTGGCCTTGGCCAGCGCATCGGCGTCGGAGGTCACGCTGGAGCCGTCGACGAGGAGCAGCGGAGCGAGCTCGACGGACTCGCCGGCCTGGGCGCTCACCTTGTCGATGATGAGGACGTCGCCGACGGAGACCTTCTCCTGGCGGCCGCCAGCACGAACGATCGCGTACACGTTCTACTCACTTCCTGCAGTCTGATGGGGGACGAGGTCCCGGTCGTGGTGCTCGGTGGGACAGACGTCCCGGACGGCGCCCGGCGTGCTCCGTATCGGGGCAGGTAACGTGGGCGCGCACCGACGGGTAAGCCTACAGCCCCGGTGGGCTGCGGGCCAAACCCAGCTCAGCCGGCCGACACGTCCGACCCGACGGTGCTGCCCGGAGGGCCCGCGGGCGCGACCACCCGGCCACGCCGACGGCGCGGTCGGGCCACGACGACGAGCGGTTCCTGGTCCTGCACAGCCGGTGCCCGCGGCGCCTCGTCGGCGTCTGCCCCAGCGGCCACCTCGGTCTCTGCCTCAGCGGCCACCTCGGTCGGTGCCTCAGCGGCCACCTCAGCACCGTCCGTCGTGGATGCCGACGGGGCCACCTCGCCGGCCTCGGCCGCTTCCTCCCTCGTCTCCTCACCCGGCGAGACCTCCGCCACCACGGCTCGGGCCTGGGCGTTCGCCGCCTCGTCCGAGGAGCCGGCGTGCAGGGCCGCGGCGTGGGCGGCTGCGGCGATCTGAGCCGGCGTGGGCCCGTTGGGGTTGGGGGCAGGCAGCACGTTGCGGGGCGCTGGGGCGGCTCCGCCGCTGTCGGAGCCGGACTGAGCGCGACCCTTGCGGGCGCGGCCCCGTCCGTTGCCGTTGCCGTTCGAGCCGCCCTCGGTCTGGCTGCGGTCGACCGGTTCGCTCTGCACGACGATGCCCCGACCGCTGCAGTGCGCACACGGCTCGGAGAACACCTCGACCAGACCGGAGCCGACGCGCTTGCGGGTCATCTGCACCAGACCCAGCGAGGTGACCTCGGCCACCTGATGCTTCGTCCGGTCACGCCCCAGACACTCCAGCAGGCGACGCACCACGAGGTCGCGGTTGCTCTCCAGCACCATGTCGATGAAGTCGATGACGATGATGCCGCCGATGTCCCGCAGGCGGAGCTGGCGCACGATCTCCTCGGCCGCCTCGATGTTGTTCTTGGTGACGGTCTCCTCCAGGTTGCCGCCCGAGCCGACGAACTTGCCGGTGTTGACGTCGACCACCGTCATCGCCTCGGTGCGGTCGATCACCAGGGAGCCACCGGAGGGCAGCCACACCTTGCGGTCCATCGCCTTGGCCAGGGCCTCGGTGACCCGGTAGTGGGTGAACACGTCCTGCTGACCGGTCCACCGCTCCACCCGGTCGGCCAGGTCGGGGGCGACGCTGTCGATGTAGTCGCTCACCTCGGTCCAGGCACGGTCCCCGGAGACCACGAGCCGGGAGAAGTCCTCGTTGAAGACGTCACGGATGACCCGCACGGTCATGTCGGGCTCGCCGTGGAGCAGCGCGGGAGCCGTGGCGCTCTTGGCAGCAGCCTTGCCCTGGATGCGGTCCCAGATGGCGGTCAGCCGCTCGACGTCGGCACGCAGCTCGGCCTCGCTGGCGCCCTCTGCCGCGGTGCGGACGATGACGCCCACGTCCTCGGGGACGACCTCCTTGAGGATCTTCTTGAGGCGGGCCCGCTCGGTGTCGGGCAGCTTGCGGGAGATGCCGGTCATCGTGTTGCCCGGCACGTAGACGAGGTAGCGGCCCGGCAGCGAGACCTGTGAGGTCAGCCGAGCACCCTTGTGCCCGATCGGGTCCTTGGTCACCTGCACCAGGACGGAGTCACCGGAGGACAGGGCGTTCTCGATGCGCTTGGCCTGGTTGACCTCGAGGCCGGCGACGTCCCAGTTGACCTCCCCCGCATACAGCACCGCGTTGCGGCCCTTGCCGACGTCGACGAAGGCAGCCTCCATGCTCGGCAGCACGTTCTGGACGCGGCCCAGGTAGACGTTGCCGACCATCGTGGTCTGGGTCTCCCGGGAGACGTAGTGCTCGACGAGCACGCCGTCCTCGAGCACCCCGATCTGGGTGCGGTCCTCCAGGCCGCGGACCACCATGACGCGCTCGACACTCTCCCGGCGGGCCAGGAACTCGGCCTCGGAGATGACCGTGCGACGGCGGCCCGCCTCCCGGCCCTCGCGGCGGCGCTGACGCTTGGCCTCCAACCGGGTCGAGCCCTTGACCCCGGACACCTCGTCGCGGGCGGCACGCTCGGTGCCCTCGCCGCGACGGCGCCGGCGCCGACGCTTGCTGCCGCCCTCGCCCTCGTCGGCGTCATCGTCCTCGCGCTGGTCTGCGGGCTCTCCCGGCGTGGTGTCAGCCGTGGAGGAGCCGGCCTGACCGCGGCCACCGCGGTTCCGGCCACCCCCGGAGCCCCCCGTCGGGGTCGTGCCCTGCTCGTTCTCCCCGCCGTCGCCGTCCTGCTCGGCCTCTGCCCCGTCGTCCCCGGCACCCCGGCTGCGACGGCCCTTGCCCCCTCGGCGGCGGCGCCGACCCCGCGAGCCCTGCTCGTCGTCTCCGGACTCACCGTCCTGCTCACCGTCCGGACGGTCGTCCGGCTGCTGGTCCCGCTCCCGCGCGGCGTCGTCGGTGCGGTCGGACCGGGAGCGCGAGGGGCGCTCCTGCGCTCCCGAGTCGTCCGTCTCCGGCGTGGTCTCCGACCGCCGGCTTCGCGGACGGGCCGGCACCTCGGAGAGGTCGGGGGCCTGGAAGACCAGACCGAAAGGGGAGCCGCCCACTGGCGGCGGGGCTACCGGCTCCGCGGCCGGCGCCTGCGCCTCCTCGTCGACCGTGGGCGCCGAGAAGAGCGAGGCAGAGGCATCCGGGTGTGTCACCGAGGTGTCGGGTGTGGAGCTGTCCGTCATGGACTCTACGTCCTTCCATGCCGGGCGAGAGGGCCCACACCGGGCCGTGTGGCCCACCCTCCGCCTGGCGCGGGTGCGTCGTCGGACCCAGTCGGGTCGGACGGAAGTCAGTCCGCTGCATCACCGGGCTCGCGCACCTCGCGCGTCACCCGACGGTGCCGGCTCGCCCCCGCGCCACGATCGGCGCCACGCGTGCCGGCTGGGGAGCCGCACAGCGGGTGGGGTGTCACCGGGACTCGCGGCGGGTGTGGGTGACCGCGAGGCCACCGGCAGTATCGCACAGCGAACCGGGCGTCGCGGGTAGTGGCCTTCAGCCGCGCGGGTCCCGGACCGTGCCGTCGTGCTGCAGCGGACCCTGTCGCAGGCGCGTGCTCACCGGTCGCGGCAGGTCGGCCCCCGTGACGGTGCGAAGCGCAGCCCAGATCTCCTCCGGCCGGATGGTCGGCACGGTATGCCGGACGGTCGCCACGATCCGCGACCCACCGGCTCGGGGCGGATCGATCCGCACCACGGCCGCGCGGACGTCCAGCTCGCGGGGTCCCTGCTTCATCATCCGCGTGACCGGGAGCTCGTCCACGGCCAGGAGTGCGACCACGGCGGCCCTCACCTCGTGGGGGTCGGCGTCCCGGAAGTCCATCGCCCAGACGCTGGCCTGGAGCTCGTCGGCCAGCGTGCCCGGAGGGGCAGGCGCCTGCACCACCTCGACCACGTCGAGCCCGTCGGGCAGGGCCGCGTCCAGGGCTGCGACGACCGACTCCGGGTCGACCGCCCGGGTCAGCGAGATCTCCACATACTCCGCCTCGCTAGCGGCCCCGGTCGGTGCGGCGTTGGCATAGCTGATCCGGGGGTGGGGATGGAACCCGGCCGAGTAGGCCATGGGTAGCCCCGCCTTGCGCACGGCGCGCTCCAGCGCACGCTGGAAGTCACGCGTCGACGTGAAGCGCATCCGCCCGCGCTTGGCGTAACGCACCCGTAGCTTCTGCACCGCGGGGTCGGGGGGCGGCCCCTCAGGCACCCGCCGCGCCACCGGTCAGCCGTCCAGCTCGGCCAGGACGAGCCCCGCCCGCGCCTTGGGGGTGAACCAGGTCGACTTGCGGGGCATGCGTTCCCGGTCCAGGTTGACCGCGACGAAGTCGTCGACGCGGACCGGTGCGATGAGCAGCGCCACTGCCGCCCGACCGGCGTCCACCTGCTCCCGCAGCCACGCGGCGGGGTAGTCGCCGCCGATGTAGCGGATGCGCTTGTCACCGGGGTCCCAGCCGAGCAGGTCCCGCACCACGACGGCCTCCAGGACGGAGTGGTCCAGCCGGTCCACCCCGGTCGCCTCCGCCGGCACCGGCAGTCGCACGGCATACCCCCCGGTGGGCGTGTGCAGGTGGACGACGCCGGGACGGGCCGGGACCTGGGTGGGCCCTTGCAGCGGCGAGACCTCGGCACCCTGCGCGCGCAGCGCCTCGACCAGGTCGGGGACCGTCTCCGGCAGCGTGGAGACGAGCCGATGGTAGGGGTCCAGGTCGACCGACCCGGGCGTGGTCACCACGGCCAGGAAGCGCTGCAGACCCGCTGTCTGGGCGGCCAGGCTCCGGTGGTTGCCGTCCGCGACCACCAGCTCGCCACCGCCGGCCAGGTCGCAGACCTGCTGGACCAGAGCCGGGTCGGTGAGCGCCCAGACCTCGTGGACCCGGCCTGCCTGGTCGACCTCCGACACGTCCGGCGGTGCGGACTCGGTGACCTCGACGAGCACGTCCTGCAGCGCGGCGTCGTGCTCGGTCTGCAGCAGCAGGACCGGGGAGAGCAGGTGTCCCACCGCCTCGATGAGCGCGACCCGCTCCCGCACCTTCTCGCCGAAGACATCCTCGTTGCGGATGACGCGGCCGGGCTCGCCCGCTCGGGTGGAGATCTCCGAGGTGTCGACCATGGCGAACACCCCGTGGGTGGCCACACCACCCCGGGACCTCCCGGTGATCCGGTAGACGCCGACCGCCTCCTGCACCGGGCGGTAGGCTCCGGCGGTCTTGGCGGCGGCCAGCCGCTCGACCGCAGCGGGCAGGGCCTCGGTGAAGGTCGCGCCCAGACTGGGCGGGGCACGGTGCGGCATCTCGACGCCAAGGGCACTGTGCGGCGCATCCCGCAGGATCTGGGTGATCTCCGCGTCGTCGGCGAACTCGTCGTAGTTCTGGGCGCCGGTGTCACCGGTGCTGATCCAGGCCTGGCTGATGGGGTGCACGGCACTCATGGCGCAGGAGGCTACCGGGGTTGCCGCGTGGTCAGGCACTCCCCGTCCGGTTGCTACGCTGTGGCCTCCGCATTCACGACCCTCAAGGTGGACGACCGTGCGCGTGTACAACTTCGCCGCGGGGCCGGCGACCATGCCCCTCGACGTCCTGGAACAGGCCCAGTCCGAGCTCACCGACTGGCAGGCCAAAGGCATGTCCGTGATGGAGGTGTCGCACCGCAGCAAGGACTTCGTCGCCGTGGCCGAGCGGTCCGAGGCCCTGCTGCGCGAGCTGATGGGTGTCCCGGACACCTACCACGTGCTGTTCCTCCAGGGCGGGGCGTCGGGACAGTTCGCTGCGATCCCGCAGAACCTGGCACCCGAGGGTGCTCCGGTCGACATCGTGAACACCGGGGCCTGGTCCACCAAGGCGATCGCCGAGGCGAAGAAGTACTCCCCGGTCACCGTGGTGGCCGACGAGTCCGCGTCCGGCTACAGCACAGTTCCGGCCGAGGGCACCCTGAGCTCCACCGAGGGAGCCGCCTACCTGCACTACACCCCCAACGAGACCATCGGCGGTGTGGAGTTCGGCTACGTGCCCCAGGTCGAGGCTCCCCTCGTGGCGGACATGTCCTCCACCATCATGTCGCGCCCGGTCGACGTGTCACGCTTCGGCCTCATCTATGCCGGCGCGCAGAAGAACCTCGGTCCGGCCGGCCTGTGCGTGGTCATCGTGCGTGAGGACCTCGTGGGCCGGGCACGCCCGACCACCCCCTCGGTGTGGGACTACGCTCAGATGGCGGCCAGCGGGTCGATGCTCAACACCCCGCCGACGTTCGGGTGGTACCTCCTGGGTCTGACCCTGGAGTGGGTCAAGGAGACCGGCGGGCTCGAGGCGATGGGCAGGCGCAACAAGGAGAAGGCCGAACGCCTGTACGCCGCCATCGACACCTCCGACTTCTACTCCAACCCGGTCGCCCGGGACGCGCGCTCATGGATGAACGTGCCCTTCCTGGTCGCCGACCCCTCGCGGGAGAAGGACTTCGTCCGCAGCGCCGCGGACGCAGGTCTGACCAACCTCGAGGGCCACCGTTCCGTGGGCGGGATGCGAGCCAGCATCTACAACGCCATGCCCCTGGAGGGCGTGGACGCCCTCATCGACTTCATGAAGGAGTTCGAGCAGCGGCACGCGTGAGCGACCGACTGCGGACACACCATGACCCAGCGCATCAAGACCTACAACGCCATCAGCCCGATCGGGCTGGCGCGACTGCCTCGTGACTTCGAGGTCGGCCCTGACACCTCCGCCCCCGACGCCATCCTGCTGCGCTCGGCCGACCTGCATCGCGAGCCTGTCGCCGACAGCGTGCTCGCGGTCGCGCGGGCCGGCGCCGGCACCAACAACGTGCCGGTCGCGCAGCTGAGCGAACGCGGTGTCGTCGTCTTCAACACCCCGGGTGCCAACGCCAACGCCGTCAAGGAGCTGGTGATCGCAGGCATGCTCCTTGCGGCGCGCAACATCTGGCCGGCGGCGAAGTTCACCGCCGACCTCACCGACGACGAGGGCGACCTCAACCCCACGGTCGAGCAGGCCAAGAAGCAGTTCGCCGGCTTCGAGCTGCCAGGGCGCACGCTGGGCGTGATCGGCCTCGGCGCCATCGGGGTGCTGGTCGCCAACGCAGCGGCCGGTCTGGGCATGAAGGTGCTCGGCTACGACCCCGCGCTCACCGTCGGTCGGGCCTGGCAGCTGAGCTCCGCCGTGGAGCAGGCGACGTCCCTGGACGAGCTGTTCACCCGCTCCGACATGGTGACCGCTCACGTCCCGCTGGTCGAGGCCACGAAGGGCCTGATCGGTGCCGAGCACCTGGGCCGGATGAAGCCGGGTGCCACGGTCCTCAACTTCGCCCGTGGTGGCATCGTCGACGAGCAGGCGGTCGTCGCCGCGCTGGACGACGGCCGGCTGCACGCCTACATCTGCGACTTCCCGTCACCGACGCTCATCGCCCACCCCAAGGTCGTGGCCCTGCCGCACCTGGGCGCCTCCACCGCCGAGGCCGAGGAGAACTGCGCGATCATGGCCGCCGACCAGGTGCGGGACTACCTGCTCGACGGCACGATCCGCAACAGCGTCAACTTCCCGGAGGCCACCCTGCCGCGCACCCCCGGCGCCACTCGCATCGCGATCGTCAACGCCAACGTGCCCAACATGGTCGGGCAGATCTCCGGCACGCTGGCCGAGGCCGGCTACAACCTGGCCGACCTGCTCAACAAGTCGCGGGGTGAGCTGGCCTACACGCTGATCGATGTCGAGGGCGAGGTGCCGGGCTCCCTCATCGACCGGCTCCGGGGCATCTCCGGCGTCGTCCGCGTCCGAGGGCTCTGACAGCCGAAGGGCGGGGGCTCCGCGCTCCCCCGCCCTCCGGCCCGCCACCGGACGGACCCCCGATGGAATCGGAGGGGCCGGGTGCCCGTCGTGGCGACGTATCCGCGCCGTGGCCTGCAACCGTGAGCCGCCGGCGAAGAATCCTTCTAAAACCGTAGCATCAGGTGATCGAAGGAAGGTCGGCAGGGTCTCCTCGCCGAGCCTTGCGGGCCCCGTTCAGAGGACACTCAGCGGCAGCAGCTTCTTGCCGGTGGGACCCACCTGGATGGCCGTGTTCATCTGTGGGCAGACACCACAGTCGAAGCAGGGAGTCCACCGGCAGTCCTCGACCTCCCGCCCGTCCAGCGCATCCTGCCAGTCCGCCCAGAGCCACTCCTTGTCCAACCCCGAGTCCAGGTGGTCCCACGGCAGGACCTCGTGCTGACCGCGCTCCCGGGTCGTGTACCACGCGACGTCCACCGGCGTGCCGGCCAGCGTCTGCTCTGCTGCGCTCATCCACCGCTGGTAGGAGAAGTGCTCGCTCCAGCCGTCGAACCGCTGGCCCTCGCGCCACACCCGTTCGATGACCGCCCCCAGCCGGCGGTCACCGCGGGACAGCAGCCCCTCGACGATGCCCGGCTGGCCGTCGTGGTAGCGGAAGCCGATGGCTGAGCCGTAGCGGCGGTCGGAGCGCAGCGCCTGGCGCAGCCTGGCCAGCCGGGCGTCCGTCTCCTCGGCGCCCAGCTGCGCCGCCCACTGGAACGGGGTGTGTGGCTTGGGGACGAACCCGCCGATGGACACCGTGCAGCGGATGTCCCGGCGTCCGCTGACCTCACGCCCGGTGTCGATGACGCGCTTGGCCACCTCGGCGATCTGCAGGACGTCCTCGTCGGTCTCGGTCGGCAGACCGCACATGAAGTAGAGCTTGACCTGGCGCCAGCCTGCCTCGTAGGCCGCGGCCACGGTGCGGATGAGGTCCTCCTCGGTGACCATCTTGTTGATCACGGTGCGCATCCGCTCGCTGCCACCCTCGGGGGCGAAGGTGAGCCCGGAACGCCGACCGTTGCGGGTGAGCTCGTTGGCCAGGTCGACGTTGAACGCGTCGACCCGCGTGGACGGCAGCGACAACCCGGTCTGGGTGCCCTCGTAGCGGTCCGCCAGACCCTTGGCGAGGTCACCGATCTCGGAGTGGTCGGCGCTGGACAGGGAGAGCAGGCCCACCTCCTCGTAGCCGGTGGCCTCCAGCCCGCGCTGCACCATCTCACCGATGCCGGTGATCGAGCGCTCCCGCACCGGACGGGTGATCATCCCGGCCTGGCAGAAGCGGCAGCCTCGGGTGCAGCCGCGGAAGATCTCCACGCTCATGCGCTCATGCACCGACTCGGTCACCGGCACCAGCGGCTGCTTGGGGTAAGGCCAGGCGTCGAGGTCCATGACCGTGTGCTTGGAGACCCTCCAGGGGACCCCGGACCGCTGCGGCACGACCCGCTGGATGCGGCCGTCGTCGAGATAGTCGACGCGGTAGAACGAGGGCACGTAGACCCCCCCGGTGGCGGCCAGCCGCGCGAGCACCTCCTCGCGGCCGCCGGGACGTCCCGCCAGCTTCCAGGCACGGACGATCTCGGTGGCGGCCAGCACCGCCTCCTCGCCGTCACCGATGACGGCCGCGTCGATGAAGTCGGCGACCGGCTCGGGGTTGAAGGCGGCGTGCCCCCCGGCGATCACCAGCGGGTGCTCCAGCGTGCGGTCCCGGGCGTGCAGCGGGACCCCGGCGAGGTCGAGCGCGGTGAGCATGTTGGTGTAGCCGAGCTCGGTGGCGAAGGACAGGCCGAGCAGGTCGAAGTCGCCGACCGCGCGGTGGGCGTCCACCGTGAACTGGGGCACCCCGTGCTCACGCATCAGGGCCTCGAGGTCCGGCCAGACGGCATACGTGCGCTCCGCCAGGGCGTGCGGGTGCTCGTTGAGCACCTCGTAGAGGATCATCACGCCCTGGTTGGGCAGGCCGACCTCGTAGGCGTCGGGGTACATCAGCGCCCACCGCACGGTGCCCTCGCAGCCCTCGGGTCCGTGACCACCGACGTGCCAGTCCTTGGTCTGGGAGTTGAGCTCGCCGCCGATGTACTGCACGGGCTTGCTGACCTGCTCCAGCAGCGGCTCCAGGGCCTCGAAGACGCTCTCGCCGGGCGCGCGGGTGGTGGCCGTCATGGCACCAGGGTAGGCCGCCGCGCGCCGTGCTGGGCGCAGGCCAGCAACCCCACCGCCAGCCAGCAGGCCAGCATGGACGAGCCTCCGTAGGACACGAAAGGCAGCGGCAGACCGGTCACCGGGACCAGGCCCAGGTTCATGGCGACGTTCTGGAACGTCTGGAAGGCGAACCAGGTGGCCACCGCGACCGCGACGAGACGAGCGAACGGGTCGGCCGTCGTCGCGGCCACCCACAGGGCCCGCAGCACCAGGAAGCCGAGCAGCCCGATGAGGCCGGCCGCACCCCAGAAGCCCAGCTCCTCGCCGGCGACCGAGAAGATGAAGTCGGTCTCCTGGAACGGCACGCTTCCTCCCTGGGTCCTGGGGCCCTCGCCCAGGCCGGCACCCTCCCATCCGCCCGCACCGATCGCGAGGCGCACCTGGCGCGTCTGGTAGCCGATCCCCTCGGGGTCGAGCGAGGGGTCGGCGAAGGCGAGCAGGCGGTCGACCTGGTAGGGGTCCAGCAGCGGGATCCGCACTGCCGCGGTCACCCCGGCCACCGCTGCCCCGACGGCGGCAGCGGTCCACCACCAGGCGGCGCCGGAGGCCGCCACGACCCCGACCGTCATGGCGGCCAGGACCACGGCCGTGCCCAGGTCGGGCTGGGCCAGCACGAGGACGACAGGGATGCCGCCGAGCAGCCACGCCGGCAGGACCTCACCCGCGCCCGGAGGCCGTGTCGGGTCACCCCCGGACACCAGGATCATGGACAGCCCGATGGCCAGCGCGATCTTGGCGAGCTCGGCCGGCTGCAGCGAGACACCGCCCGGGAGGAAGAGCCAGGACCGTGAGCCGTTGACGCTCTGGCCGAGCGGGCCGAGGACGACCAGGAGCCCGGCCACCCCCGCGAGATAGACCCACGGTGCCGCCGCTCGCAGCCAGCGCACGTCGACCCGCACCAGCAGCACGGCGGCGAGGAGCCCGACGACCGTGTTGACGAGGTGGCGGACCGTCAGCGCGGCCCCGACCTGCTGATGGGTCGCCGACCACACCAGGACAGCACCCACCAGGGACAGCCCGAGAGCCGCGACGAACAGGCCCCAGTCGGTGCGCAGGTAGCGCGTGCGGACCGTCCCGACCTGCGCGCGCACGTCAGCCCAGCAGCAGCGAGCGGCTCGCGGTCACGTCACGGGCCATCTGCCGGGAGAGCTCGGCGAGGGACTCGAACCGCAGGTTGCCGCGCAGCCGGGCCACGAAGTCGACCGCCACCCGCTCGTCGTAGAGGTCGAGGTCGGTGCGGTCCAGCACATAGGCCTCCACCGTGCGCTCCAGCACGTCGTCGAAGGTGGGGTTGGTGCCCACCGAGATCGCCGCCGGCAGCCGGCGGTCCTCGTGGTCGGGCGGCAGGCAGGGGCGTTCGAGCCATCCCGCGTACACCCCGTCACCGGGCACCAGACCCTCGCTGTCGTCGCCGAGGTTGGCCGTCGGGTAGCCGAGCTCGCGGCCCCGGTGGTGGCCGTGCACGACGGTGCCGGTGACCCGGTGGGCACGGCCGAGCACCTCGGCCGCCGCGGCCACATCGCCGTCGCGCAGCGCGTCCCGCAACCGGGTGGACGACCAGGTGCGCTGCCCGTCGCGACACTCCCCCACAGGGCCCTGGGTGACGACCTCGAAGCCGTAGCGCTGTCCCAGCTCGCGCATCGTGGTGATGTCCCCGGAGTTGTGCACCCCGAAGCGGGTGTCCTCACCCACGACGACCGCCCGCGCGCCCAGGGCCTCCACGAAGGTCTGCCGCACGAACTCCTCAGGTGTGAGACGGGCGAACTCGTGGGTGAAGCCGAGCACGAGGGTGGCGTCGAGGCCACACTGCTCCAGCAGGTCGAGCCGGTGGTCCACGCCCGTGATCTGCTCCGGGGCCCGCTCCGGGTGCAGCACCGCGACAGGATGGGGGTCGAACGTGACCGCCACGGCTGAGGCCTGGTGGGAGTGGGCGATCCGGACGACCGTCTCCAGGACCGCCCGGTGGCCGCGGTGCACCCCGTCGAAGTTGCCCAGCGTGACGACGGTGGGGCCGAGGTCGGCGGGGATCTGCTCCAGGGAGGTCCAGCGGTGCACGGCGGCCACTCTAACTGCCCGACCGAGGCGCGAAGACGACGTGGCTGCGGGTCTGTGCCCCGGTCTCGTCGAGCAGGGCGACCAGCTCGCCGTGTGGGCCGAGGGCAGCCACCGGCTCGGTCCGGCCCGGCTGCTCCGCGTCGATCCTCTGGCCGTAGCCGAGTGCCCTGGCCCGCGCCTCGTCCAGGTGCCGGACCGGGAACACGGCCGTCGCCGCGTCGACCAGCGGGATGAGGTGCGCCACCGGGTCCTGCGCGGCCCCGCCGAGGGTCACGGCACGGTCCAGGCCGAAGTCGCCGACCCGGGTCCGGCGCAGTGCGGTCAGATGTCCACCCACCCCGAGCGCGGCACCGAGGTCGCGGGCCAGCGCCCGCACGTAGGTGCCCGAGCTCACCTCGACCTCGACGTCGACGTCGGTGCGCTGTGCTGCGGGGTCGGGACGCACCTGCAGCACGTCGAAGCGGTGGACGGTGACGGGACGAGCCGCCAACCGGACGTCCTCCCCCGAGCGCACCCGCGTGTAGGAGCGCACCCCGCCCACCTTGATGGCGCTGACCGAGCTGGGCACCTGCTGGATCGGCCCGGTCAGCGCAGCCACCGCCTGCCGGAGCGCGGCCGGGTCCACGACGGAGGCGTCCGCGGACTCGATGACCTCACCCTCGGCGTCGTCGGTGACCGTCGCCTGCCCGAGCCTGACCGTGGCGGTGTACGTCTTGTCGCAGCCGACGAGGTAGGTGAGCAGCTTGGTAGCCCGGTTGACACCGAGCACCAGCACCCCGGTGGCCATCGGGTCCAGGGTGCCGGCATGGCCCACTCTGCGGGTGGCGCACAGCCGCCGGACCCGGGCGACGACGTCATGGCTCGTCCAGCCCGGCGGCTTGTCGACGACCAGCAGTCCGTCTCCCACGCCGGGAGCGGTGGCCCCGGGGTGCGCCGGAGGGCTCACCAGCGGTCCGGCTCGGGGCCCTCGCCGTCCTCGTCCTCCTCCCGCGGCTTGCGGTAGGGGTCGGGCTCTCCCGCGTACGCGGCGGCGTTGCGGGCCGCAGCCAGCTCGGCGTCCCGCTGCTGCACCTGACGGAGCACCTCGTCGAGGTGCGCGGCGTCCTGGGGCAGGGCGTCGGGGACGAACTCCAGGGTGGGGGTGAGCCGGATGCCCAGACCCTTGCCGACGAACGAACGCAGCCGGCCGCGGTAGGCCTCGAGCACCTCGGCGGTGGCGGCGCGGTCCGCCTCCTCCCCCAGGACGGTGTAGAAGACCGAGGCCTGTTGAAGGTCACCGGTGACCCGCACGTCAGTGACGGTGGTGAACCCCAGCCGGGGGTCCTTGACGAGGGTGTCCAGCCCTTGGGTGACGAGCACCTTGATGCGCTCGGCGACCTTGCGAGCGCGCGCGGGATCAGCCATGGCTCCTCCTCGGGGTGGGGCAGTGCCGGACCAGTCTAGGGGCGCTGCGGACGGCCGAGGGCCGGACACCCGTGTGGGTGCCCGGCCCTCGGTGGGGCCACCGTCCTCAGCTGCGGGGGATCTCCCGCATCTCGTAGGTGGTGACGAGGTCATCGACCTGGATGTCGTTGAACGAACCCAGGTTGATGCCGCACTCGAAGCCCTCGCGGACCTCTGTGACGTCGTCCTTGAACCGGCGCAGACCGGCGATCTGCAGGCCCTCGGTGATGACCACCCCGTTGCGGGTGATCCGGGCCTTGGCACCGCGGCGGATCTCCCCGCTGCGCACCAGCGAGCCGGCGACGTTGCCGAACTTGGACGAACGGAAGATCTCGCGGATCTCGGCGGAACCGGTCTCGATCTCCTCGTACTCCGGCTTGAGCATCCCCTTGAGGGCGTTCTCGATGTCGTCGATGGCCTGGTAGATCACCGAGTAGTAGCGGATCTCCACGCCCTCACGGTCGGCGACGTCGGCGTTCTGTCCTTCGGCCCGCACGTTGAAGCCGAGGATGATCGCGTCGGAGGCCATCGCCAGGTTGATGTTGTTGAGCGTGATGGCACCGACGCCGCGGTCGATGATGCGCAGGTCCACCTCCTCGCCCACGTCGATCTGCAGCAGCGCGTCCTCGAGCGCCTCGACCGACCCAGACACATCGCCCTTGAGGATGAGGTTGAGGGTCTCCACCTTGCCGGCGGCGAGTGCCTCGGTGAGGTCCTCCAGGCTGATCCGCTTGCGGGCCTTGGCCAGGGAGGCCTGACGGTCCGCGGCCTCGCGCTTCTCGGCGATCTGCCGGGCGGTGCGGTCGTCCGGGGCCACCACGAAGGTGTCACCGGCACGCGGGACCGAGGCCAGGCCGAGCACCTGCACAGGACGCGAGGGCGTCGCCTCGATGACGTTCGTGCCGTGCTCGTCGAGCATCGCGCGGACACGGCCGTGAGCCGCACCGGCGACGATCGAGTCGCCGACCCGCAGCGTGCCCTGCTGGACCAGCACCGTCGCCACCGGGCCACGGCCACGGTCGAGGTTGGCCTCGATCGCGACGCCGCGAGCGTCCTTGTCCGGGTTCGCCCGCATGTCCAGGGCCGCGTCGGCGGTCAGCAGCACGGCCTCGAGCAGGTCCTCGATGTTCTGGCCGGCCTTGGCCGACACGTCGACGAACATCGTCTCGCCGCCGTACTCCTCGGCGATGAGGTTGTACTCGGTGAGCTGCTGGCGCACCTTCTGCGGGTTCGCGCCCTCCACGTCGATCTTGTTGACCGCGACGACGATCGGCACATCGGCGGCCTGCGCGTGGTTGAGCGCCTCCACCGTCTGCGGCATGACGCCGTCGTCGGCGGCGACGACGAGGATCGCGATGTCGGTCACCTTGGCACCACGGGCACGCATGGCGGTGAACGCCTCGTGGCCCGGGGTGTCGATGAAGGTGATCGCGCGGTCCTCGCCCTCGTGCTCGGCATGCACCTGGTAGGCGCCGATGTGCTGGGTGATGCCACCGGCCTCGCCTTCGGCGACGTCGGCCTCGCGGATGGCGTCCAGCAGGCGCGTCTTGCCGTGGTCGACGTGGCCCATGACCGTGACGACCGGCGGCCGCGGCTGCAGGTCCTCGTCGGTCTCGGCCTCGGCCTCGGCGTCCAGGTCGATGTTGAAGGCGTTGAAGAGCTCGCGCTCCTCCTCCTCCGGAGACACGACCCGGATGTCATAGCCGAGCTCTGATCCGAGCACGCCGAACGTCACCTCGTCCAGCGACTGGGTCGCGGTCGCCATCTCACCGAGGTGGAACAGCACGGTGACCAGCGATGCCGGGTCGACGTTGATCTTGTCGGCGAAGTCGGTCAGCGACGCGCCACGGCGCACCGTGACCATCTGGCCGTTGCCGCGGGGCACGTTGACACCACCGATGGCGGGTGCCTGCATCTGCTCGAACTCGGCGCGCTTGGCCCGCTTGGACTTGCGACCGCGGACCTTCCCGCCACCTCGGCCGAACGCACCCTGGGTGCCGCCGCGACCGCGGGGGCCGCCTCCGCGACCACCACCGCCGCCACGGAACCCGCCGGGTCCGCCACCGGGCCCACCGGGCGCACCACCGGGGCCGCCGCCAGGACGGCCACGGCCGCCACCGGGGCGGGCCGGCCGGTCTCCCGGACGCGGGACTGCAGCGCGGTCGGGCATCATCGCCGGGTTGGGACGGGCGCCACCGGGGCGGGGTGCCGCCGGGCGGGGACCGCCGGGGCCGGCAGCCTGGGAGCCGCGGGTGCCGCCCGGGCGGGGCATGCCCTGGCTCGGCGCGAACGGGTTGTTGCCGGGACGCGGTGCCGCGCCGCGCTCACCCCGGTCCCCCCGCTCACCTCGGTCGGGACGGTCGCCCCCCCGGCCGGAGCGCATGCCCTGGCTCGGGGCGAACGGGTTGTTGCCCGGGCGGGGCCCGGGCTTGACGCCGGGACGCGTCGCGTCACCGCGACCGCCGGAGCGGCCCGAGTCGGGACGGTCGGTCCGCGGCGCGGGCTTGGGGCCCGGACGGGCAGCGGGCTGCTCGGCCGCCGCCGGCTGCTCGGCCGCCGCCGGCTGCTCGGCCGCGCGGTGCTCGGCCGCGGCCGGCTCGGCAGCGGGCGCGGTCGTCGCTGCGGCCGGAGCCTCGGGCTCGGGAGCCGCCGGCGCCGCGGGGGCAGGGCGCGGCCCGGGAGCGGGAGCGGCCGGCTTCGTGACCTGAGCGGCCGGAGCCGACGGCACGCCCCCCGTGGTGGGCGCAGCAGGGGTGGGCGACGCGGGACGCGACGACCCCGGCTTGGGGCCGCCCGAGGGTGCGCTGGTCTTGGGGGCACCACCGGGCTTGGCCGGTGCCGAAGTCTCCGGGGCGGCCTTGCTCGCCGCCGCGGGAGGGTTCTCACGAATCTTGCGGACGACAGGGGGCTCGATGGTCGACGATGCCGACCGGACGAACTCTCCCTGCTTCTTGAGGTGGGCGAGCAGTTCCTTGCTCTCGACCCCGAGCTCTTTGGCGAGCTCGTAGACCCGAACCTTGGCCACGTTTCTCCTAGTGTTGCGCCACGGCTCGGGCCCTCGGTGGGGCACACAACCGTGACTAGTGCTGGTGGGTGCTCATCGCTGAGTACTCATCGGGTGCTCATCAGCGTCAAACCCGCTTCCGGTTCCTCGATGACAGAGCCAGGTGGCTCCGCCCGTGTGGCGGTCGGGCCTGGTGGCTCGACCGTGGTGTCGCCCTCCCGGGGGCCGAGCGACGTGTCACGTGTGCTGCTGGTCCAGCCACGCCTCCAGGGACCGGGTGTCCGGCCGGCCGCTCCGTCGGAGGGCCCGCGCGAACGCCCGACGCTCGAGGGCGAGCCGGACACACGCCGGGTCGGGGTGCACGTAGGCACCTCGGCCCTGACCACGCCGGCCCGGGTCGGGAACGAGAACCCACGACGAGGTCGCGGACTCCGGCCCCACCCCGACGACGCGCAGCAGTGCCGCCTGCTCGTCGCGCCGGCGGCACCCGACGCACGTGCGCACCGGGACGGGACGCGGGGTGGTGGGAGGCTGCTCACGACGTGCAGACGCCACCATCGTACAGGTTCAGTCCTCCGGCGCCGTGTCGGGCCGGATGTCGATGCGCCAGCCGGTGAGCTTGTTGGCCAGTCGCGCGTTCTGCCCCTCCCGCCCGATCGCCAGCGAGAGCTGGTAGTCCGGCACGATGACCCGCACCTGCTTGGTGGACTCGTCCACGACCCGGGCCGAGAGCACCCGGGCCGGGGAGAGCGCCGAGGCCACGAACTCCGCCGGGTCCTCGGACCAGTCGACGATGTCGATCTTCTCGCCCTGGAGCTCGGCCATCACCGCCCGCACCCGCTGCCCCATCGGCCCGATGCACGCTCCCTTGGCATTGATCCCGGGCACCGTGGCGTGGACCGCGATCTTGGTGCGGTGGCCCGCCTCCCGGGCCAGCGCCGCGATCTGCACGGAACCGTCGGCGATCTCCGGCGCCTCGAGCGCAAACAGCTTGCGGACCAGGTTGGGGTGGGTCCGGGACAGCGAGATCAGGGGGCCGCGGGCGCCACGCTTGACGCTCACGACATAGCAGCGCAGGCGCTGGCCGTGCACGTAGCGCTCCCCAGGCACCTGCTCAGCGCTGGGCAGCTCACCCTCGACGTTGCCGAAGTCCACGAGCACGGTGCGGGGGTCGCTGGACTGCTGGATCACGCCGGAGACGATCTCGCCCTCGCGCCCACGGAAGTCGCCCAGCACGGCGTCGTCCTCGAGCTCCCTCATCCGCTGGAAGATGACCTGGCGGGCGGTCGCGGCCGCGACGCGGCCGAAGCCTTCCGGGGTGTCGTCGAACTCCGGGCCCGGGTCGCCGCGCAACCCCTCTGCGTCGACCTCGCCGGGCTCCCGAGCCCACACCGTGACGTGGCCGGTCTTGCGGTCGAGCTCGACCCGGGCGTGGCTGTAGTGACCCTCGACGCGCTCGTAGGCGCTCAGGGTCGCCTGCTCGATCGCGTTGACAAGCACCTCCAGCGGAATCTCCCGCTCAGCGGCGAGGCCTCGCAGCATGGCCATGTCGACGTCCATCAGTTCTCCTCTTCGGCGTCGTGGCGGGTGAACTCGACCTGGACGGCGGCCCGGGCGATCTCCTCGTAGGTGAGCGTGGTCTCGGGATCGGTGGCGAGCCGGACGCCGTCGGAGCCGGCGCTCACGATGCGCCCTGCGGTGGTCTCTCCGTCGGCGAGCACCAGGTCGACGAGCCGGCCGACGTTGCGACGGAACTGTGCGGGGCTGCGCAACGGGCTGTCGACACCTGGCGAGCTGACCTCGAGGGTGTAGGCCGCCGACCCCATCAGGTCACCCGTCTCCAGGACGTCGTCGACCGTGCGGCTCGCGACGGCGACCTCGTCCAGCGACAGCGGGGGCACAGTCGTGGTGGGGTCGGTGAAGAGATCGGTGACGTCCCGGGCCACGGTGACCCGCACGACGCGGCGCTTGCCGGCTGCCTGCACGCTCACGTCCTCGACCACCACGCCGGTGCCTGCCAGGGCATGGTCGACCTCGCTACGGATCTGCTCGGCCCTGGTCCGGTGGTCCATGCGCGCGCCTGCCTCTCTTCTCCTGTCGGCTCCGCGGCAGGCCAGCATCTGCCTGCCCGCGGAACGACCACTGTAACCGCTCCCCGGGTGCCTCCGGCGCCGTCTGCGATGATCCCCCAATGCCCGCACGTCTGAGCCGCCGCACCCTGCTGGTGTCCGCCGGCGTCGGCGCAGCGGCCGCGCTCTCCGCCTGCGACAGTGCCGCAGACACCGACACCGACGTGGGACCCACGGACGGGGCCGGTCGCCCGATCAGGTCCGAGGCGGCCGACGTGGTGCTGATGCTGGCCACCCTGCAACGCACCAGGTCCCTGCTGGTGCTGGCCACAGGGGTGGTCGAGGGCGACACCAGCGGCGTCATCGCCGAGGTCGAAGCATCCCTCGCGGAGCAGGCTGCCGTGCTCGAACGGCTGCTGCGAGCTGCCGAGGTCGACCCCGGGCCAGGCCCTGACCCCGCCACCGGGACGCGCGACGACGGGCTGGTCACGACGGGACCCGATGACGCTGCCGTGACGTCGGGGGGCGGTGTCCCGCGCCCCGACCGGGTGAACGCGCTCGCTGACGGGTTGGCGGACGACGCCGGGCCCGAGGCCCTGGCCGAGGTGTCCGGCGCCAGTGCCGCCAACCTGCCGACCTTCCTGGCCCTGCATGGTCAGCGGGCGGCGGCCGCCGTGCTGCTGCGACGTCGTCTGCCGTGGCCGGACCTGACGGGCCCGGAGGGGCCCGCGGCGGTGGGCCCGTTGGTGACCCTGCGTCAGGCCGTCTACGTCCTCGAGGTCGCCGCGGCCAGGGCCATGGCTGATGGTGATGAGCGCGCCCGCTACGAGGAGGCTCTGGAGTCGGTGCGACCGCTGACCGACCAGGTGCGGGCCTTGGCGGGGTCAGCGGCACCGACGCCGCCCCTGGGCTACGCCCTACCTGGGGGCCTGCAGTCTGCGGCGCAGCGCTCGGCTCTGGCCGGGGACGCGCTGGCCGCGGTGCCGGCTGCCGTGCTCGACGGCAGCGCAGGGCTCACCGGTGACCTCGCCGGTGTCACCGGTTCGGTGCGCATCCTCAGTGTGGTGGTGCCGCACGCCCAGCGCTTCGGGGTGCCACTGGCCGCGTTCCCCGGTATGACCGTGCCGTGAGCCCCCAGCCCCGGATCGACCTGCCAGCGGGAGTGGTCGAGCAGTTCGCCGACCTGCCCGCAGATGGCGGCGGCGGGCCGTCGGGGTCAGCGTGGCTGAGTCGTCTCCCCACCCTGCTCGAGGAGCTGATGGAGCGCTGGGACCTGCGCGTGGACGGTCCCGCACGGCACGGTGTCACGGCCGTCGTCGTCCCCACGGCCCGACGCGACGGGTCGCGCGCTGCGCTGAAGGTCACCTGGCCGCACGCCGAGGCCAGACACGAGCACCTGGCCCTGCGTGCCTGGGACGGACGGGCCGCGGTCCGGCTGCTCGCGGCGGACCCGTCCCGCTGGGGGCTGCTGCTGGAGCTGCTGGACCCCGACCACGACCTGGACCGTGAGGACGACCTCGTGGCGTGCCAGGTGGTCGGCACCATCCTGGGTGACCTCGACCTCCCGGCACTGCCCCGGCTCGACACCCTGTCGACCCACCTGCACCGCCTCATCCGTGACACCGACCGGGCGACCGAGGCGGGCCGGGCCTCCGGTGGGGGGGTGCTGCCGCGCCGGTTGCTCGAGCAGGGCCGGGCTCTGGCGACGGACCTGCTCGCCGAGCCCGATGTCGATGCGCGTCTGGTGCACACCGACCTGCACGGACAGAACGTCCTGCGCCGCCCAGGCACCGACCAGTGGGTCGCGATCGACCCCAAGCCGATGTCCGCGATGCCCGAGATGGCCGTGGCTCCCGTGCTGTGGAACCGGTGGTACGAGGTCATCGGCTCCGAGGACCCCCGGGAACGGCTCAACCGACGCCTGGAGACGGTGTGCGAGCACGCGGGGCTCGATCCCGACCGTGCCCGCGTCTGCTCCATCGTGCGCATGGTGCGCAACGCGCTGGAGGCGGCAGGACGCGGCAGCGAGACCGAGGTCACCGTGGCCGTGACCGTCCTCAAGGCGATGCAGCCCGCCTGAGGCCGCCGGCCATGCCCGACGGCGCGCCCGCGGTGCTCACACGGGACGAGGCAGGCCGAACTCGGTGCGCACACCCGGGGAGAAGAGCACGCTGTCGGGCGGTGTCGTGCGAGGCAGGTCGGGCAGGCCCGCGGTGTGCACGAGCTCGTCCTCCAGCCGGCCCAGGGATGCGCGGTGCAGGGGCCAGGGCCCGTGCGTGTTGGGCACCCACAGGGTGCGACCCAGGAGCGAGGTGTGCAGACCGAAACGGGCGGTCAGGAACAGCTCCACCGGGGCCGGCTCGGGGATGGGCTCCCCCACGGTGACCGACATCCGGCAGCGCGGCCCGCCTGGGCGCGCTCGCAGCCGGTCGGTCTCGTAGTGGTGCTCCCCGCTCGTGGTGCCCCCGCTCATCCGGGCCCAGTGGTAGGGGACGTTGAAGACGGCGCGGGCGCCGAGGACGACGGCGCCCCGCTGCGCTTCGAGGGACAGGAAGGTCACGCCTCGACGGCCACGGTCGTCGGTGCTGTAGACGCGGACGTTGGTCTCCCAGAAGGAGCCCAGCCAGGGGACGGGCAGGTGCCGGGTGGGCCCGGCCCGGTCCATGCGGAACGGGATCAGGCCCACCCAGGCCGACCCGTCGAAGAGGTCCGGTCGCACCCCCGGAGGGAGGAACGGCGCGACCAGGTCGGGGTCGAGTCTCCAGTGCACGAAGGTGATGTCTCGCCACCACTGGCTCATGATCACCGGCCCGCGCAGCGGCGGCCCCTGGGCCTGCAAGGGCCGGGGTGGCTCGGTCGGGACGCGCGCGGCCATAGTGGCAGTGTGACTCGTGGACCTGAGGCGCCGGTGGGCGGGCCTCAGACCCTCGGGGCGACCTGGGTGGCCAGCTCCTCGCCCCAGGCGCGGGCACGGTCCAGCTCGCCGTCCAGCAAGGGTCCTGAGACCCCGTCGACCCAGAACGAGACGGTCGGTCCCTGCGTGTAGCCCAGCTTGGCCAGGCGCTTCTCGGCACCGCGAGCGGCAGACCCAGGAACGCCACGCTTCTTGACCCTGGTGTCGAAGGCTGCCGAGGCGACGCCCGACGGCGGCGGTGGGAGGGCTGCAAGCCACTCGCGCAGACCCGTGCCGGGGCCACCACTGGGGTGGCCCCCTTGCCGGACCGCGTCCTCCCGGGTGCTTTCCCTGCTCAGCCCGAAGGCATGGGTCGGTCCGCCCACCACCAGCAGCCGCACCTCGCGGTCGACCTGGCTGGGTGCCTCGGTCACCGGCACCAGGTCGACGTCCAGGAGGGTGGACAGGCCGTCCGCGACGGCACGCCCCACCTCAAGGGTGTTGCCGAACATCGACTCCACGACCACCAGTGCGCGCATGGTCAGCTCCTCCTGTCGGCTCAGCGGACGATCGCGACAGGACAGTGGGCCCGGTGCATGACGCTGCGGCTGGTCGACCCCAGGAGCAGGCTGACGAGGTCACCGTGACCCCTCGCTCCCACGGCCACCAGCCCCGCTTCTGCCGAGGCGTCCGCCAGCAGCAGGTCGGCACGGCCTTCCCGGACGAGCTCGCGCACGACCAGGTCGGGGTAGGCCTGAGCCACCAGCTCGCGGGCATGGGCCACGCGCTCCATGCCACCGTTGCGGGCGGTCGCGATGCTCTGGTGGCGCCACTCGTCGTCGGCCAGGTAGATGCGGCTCCAGTGGTCCATCGCGGGCGTGTCCCAGGCGGAGGCGACGACCAGCTCGGCCCCGGTCCCGGCGGCCAGCGCGGCGGCCATCTCGACCGCCTTGTCGCTGCCGGCCGAGCCGTCCACCCCCACCACGACAGGGTGCTGCGGACCGGGCGGCGTGGCGCGGTCGGCCGGGACGACCACGACCGGGCAGTGGGCGTGCGCCGCCGTCGCGAAGGCGACCGAGCCCAGCAGCACACCGGTCACCCGACCGTGCCGTCGCCCGCCGACCACGATGATCGCGGCATGCTCGGACAGGTCCTTCAGGGCCGAGGCCGCCCCCCGGTGGCTGGTCCTGACCTGGACCACCACGTCCGGCGCGGCCGCACGGGCCCGTGCCTCGCCGGCCTTGACGATCCCGTCGGCCGCCTCCTCGACCGTGGCCGGGCTCCATGCGTCGAGGAACTCCGGGCTCACCCGCAGCCGGTCGTAGTCAGAGGCGAACAGCACCAACAGGGGACGGTCCCTGCGCACGGCCTCGACCGCGGCCCAGTCGACCGCCATGTCTGCCTCGGCCGAGCCGTCGTAGCCCACGACCACCGCACCTGTGACGTCACTCATGACTCCTCCTTCGTCGATGAGACCCAGGTTCCTCCTTCGCGCTCCCCGACGCCAGGGTCCAAGGTCCTCAGCGGGGGGTCACCCGGGGTAGAGCTGGTCCAGCTGGTCCCTGTACTTCTCGGTCACGACCCGGCGCTTCAGCTTCATGCTCGGCGTCAGGTCCCCCTCCTCCACGGAGAGGTCGTGGTCGAGGATGACGAACTGCTTGACCTGCTCCCAGCGGTTGAGCTGGGAGTTGAGCTCGTCGACATACCCCTGCACCATCTCGCGGGCCTGCGGCGACCCGACGATCTCGGCATAGGACCGCTGCCCCATGCCATGGTGCTCGGCCCAGGTGCGGATCGAGTCGGGGTCGAGGGTGACCAGCGCGGAGACGAAGTTGCGTCCGTCGCCCTCGATGACGAGCTGGCTGGCATAGGGGCAGATGCCCTTGAACATCGACTCGATCACCGAGGGAGCGACGTACTTGCCCCCCGAGGTCTTGAACAGGTCCTTCTTGCGGTCGGTGATGCGCAGGAAACCGTGGTCGTCGAGCACGCCGATGTCGCCGGTGTGGAACCATCCGTCGTCCTCCAGCGACTCGTGGGTCATCTCCTCCAGTCCGTGGTAGCCCTGGGTGACGCCTGGTCCCCGCAGGAGCACCTCTCCGTCGTCGCCGATGCGCACGTCCGTGCCGGGCAGCGGCCAGCCGACCGAGCCGAACTGGTAGCTGCCTGCCGCCGGCCGGTTGACGAAGGAGGCGGCACTGGTCTCGGTGAGGCCGTAGCCCTCGAGGATGAGCAGCCCCACCGAGTCGAACCACTTCGCGACGTCCTCGTTCAGCGCCGCCGAGCCCGAGATGAAGAACCGGATCCGACCGCCGAAGCGCTCCCGGACCTTGTGCAGCACCAGCTTGTCCGCGAGACGGTGCTGGGCCGCGAGCAGACCTCTGGGCTCCTTCCCGTCCTGGCGCAACGCCGCCACCTTCGCGCCGACCCCCGTCGCCCAGCCGAAGAGCCTGGCCTTGACCCCGCCCTCCTCGGCGACCGTGGTGGTGATCCGCCCGTAGGCCTTCTCGAAGATGCGTGGCGCAGCGCCCATGAACGTCGGCCGGACCACGGCCAGGTTGGGCACGATCCTGTCGACCCGGCCGTCCACGACCGTCGCGAAGCCGATCTGCAGCGGCAGCACCAGCAGGACCTTGCCGAACACATGGGCCAATGGCAGCCAGAGGTACTGCAGGTCGTCACGGCCGAGGATGTTGATCGAGTCGACCGCGGCGCCTTCGTAGGTCAGCGCCGAGTGCGTGAGGCGCACGCCCTTGGGTCGTCCTGTGGTGCCCGAGGTGTAGATGATCGTGGCCAGGTGGTCCGGGGTGAGCGCGTCGATGCGCTCCTCCACCACACCCGGATGCTCGGCGAGCAGGGCCCGCCCTCGGTCCTCGAGGTCGGCGAAGGAGATCACCCAGCCGTCCGGGTCGGTGGAGTCGCCGGAGTCGATCACGACGACGGCCACGACCTCCGGCATCTCGGCCCGGTGTTCCCGCAGCTTGGCGACCTGGTCGGCGTCCTCGGCGATGACCACCCGGCTGCCGGAGTCACTGATGATGAACGCCAGCTCGGAACCCAGCGTGGTCGGGTAGATCGTGGTCGTGGCTGCTCCCGCGCACATCACCGCCAGGTCCGAGAGCACCCACTCGATGCGCGTGGAGCTGGCCAGCGCCACCCGCTGCTCGGGCTCCACCCCCACGGAGACGAGTCCGGCGGCGAGCGCATGCGCCCGGTCGGCGGTCTGTGCCCAGGTGAGCGAGACCCAGTCGTCGCCCACCGGGTAACGGAACGCCTCCGAGTGCCCCGAGGCGGAGACCCGTTCCCGGAAGAGGTGAGCCACGCTGGGGGCCCGTTCGTCGATCACCTGCTGGTCGAACTGCTCGTCCTTGGCTGAACGGGCCATCAAGACTCCTTTGTCGACATCCCACTCTGTCCGGAGATGATGTCATCCACCGGAGTGCCTGACCAGAGACCACGCGGAGCACGAGCCCGGCGACCGGCCGGGCAGGCAGTGCGTCCCTCAGGGAGGATGGCCGCATGAACCGTCTGGCCGAGAGCACGAGCCCCTACCTGCTCCAGCACCGGGACAACCCGGTCGACTGGTGGCCCTGGGGCGCCGAGGCCTTTGCCGAGGCACGGCGGCGCAACGTTCCCGTCCTGCTGTCCGTCGGCTACGCCGCGTGCCACTGGTGCCACGTCATGGCGCACGAGTCGTTCGAGGACGAGGAGGTGGCGCGGGTGCTCAACGCCGGCTACGTGTCGGTGAAGGTCGACCGTGAGGAGCGGCCGGACATCGACGCCGTCTACCTCAGCGCCACCACGGCGATGACCGGGCATGCCGGCTGGCCGATGACCTGCCTGCTGACCCCGGAGGGCGCGCCCTTCTGGTGCGGCACCTATCTGCGCAGGCCCCAGCTGCTGCAGCTGCTCGACTCCGCGACCACGGCCTGGCAGGACCGCGAGGAGGAGGTGCGCTCTGCCGGCGACCATGTGGTCCGCACGCTGACGCAGGCCCAGGCCGCCGCCCCCCGCGCGGGCGCGGTGACCGACGAGGTGCTCGCGGCCGCCGTCACCTCCCTGTCCGAGGAGTTCGACGAGCGGCACGGCGGGTTCGGCGGGGCCCCCAAGTTTCCGCCGTCCATGGTGCTGGCCTTCCTGCAGCGGCACCACGCCCGCACCGGGCACCCCCGGGCCGGTCAGATGGTGGCGGACACGGCCCGCGCGATGGCCCGCAGCGGCACCTACGACCAGCTCGGGGGCGGTTTCGCACGGTATGCCGTGGACACCGCCTGGGTGGTCCCCCACTTCGAGAAGATGCTCTACGACAACGCGCTCCTGCTGGGCGTCTACGCCGACCTGATGACGACCTCGCGCGGCGCCGACCGTGACCTCGCCGAGCGCGTCGTGCGACAGACCGTGGACTGGCTGCTGCGCGAGATGCGCACCCCCGAGGGTGGCTTCGCCTCGTCCCTGGACGCCGACACCGACGGCGTGGAGGGGGCGACCTACGTCTGGACACCTGACCAGGTGCGTGACGTGCTGGGTGCGGAGGACGGCGCCAGGGCCGCTCAGCTGCTCCTCGTCACCGAACGCGGCACCTTCGAGCACGGCGCCTCGACGTTGCAGCTGCCGCGCGACCCGGATGACCCTGACTGGTGGGAGACGGCACGGTCGGCGCTGTTCGAGGCACGCTGCCGTCGGCCCCAGCCGGGACGCGACGACAAGGTCGTCACGGCCTGGAACGGGCTGCTCATCGGCTCGCTCGCCCGTGCCGGCGCCCTGTGCGACGAGCCGGCCTGGGTCGACGCCGCGCGCCGGTGCGCCGACCTGCTGCTCGACCTGCACGTGGTGGACGGCCGGCTGCGGCGCAGCTCTCGCCGTGGCGTCGTAGGGTCGGCCGAGGGGGTGGCCGAGGACTACGGCGACCTCGCCGACGGCCTGGTCGTGCTGCATACCGTCACCGGACAGGGACGCTGGCTGGAGCAGGCGGGTCGGCTCCTCGACGACGCGGTGGGGGCCTTCACCGACGGCCGCAACGGGTTCCACGACACGGCCCACGATGCCGAGCCGCTGGTGCTGCGGCCCCAGTCCTCCGGGGACAACGCCGAGCCGTCCGGCCACGCCGCCCTGACCGGGGCGCTGGTGCGCTACGGGGCTGCCGCCGGCTCGGCGAGCCACCTGCACCGAGCGGCCGAGGCGGTCGACGCCCTCGGTGAGCTCGCCCGCCGGGCACCCCGCTTCGCCGGGTGGCTGCTGGCCGCGGCCGAGGACCTCAGCCGCGGGCCGGTGCAGGTGGCCGTCGCCACGGGCGGGGAGCCCGAGCGCGCCGGCTCCCTCGTCGCCGTGGCACGCCAGGCCGGCCCCGGTGTGCTGGTGGTGGTCGGCGTGGGCGACGACGCGGGGGTGCCCCTGCTGCAGGGCCGGAGGGCTGTCGACGGAGCACCCGCGGCCTACCTGTGCCGGGGCACCGTGTGCGGTCTGCCCCTCACCGACCCGGAGCCTCTGGCACGGTCCCTGGAGCCGGTGCCCCTACCCTGATCCGGTGACCCGCTCCTGGACCGGCCCTGCCGTCGTGCTCGCCCTGCTGCTGGCCGGGTGCAGCGGTGCCTCCGGCGACGCGCCCGCCGCCCCTGCCTCCTCGCCGGTGGACGCCACCGCGGCCGCAGCCGACGAGGCCCAGGACACCGGCGCCGGCATGCCGCCGGACCGCCGGGACGCGACGGCGACGGCGACGGCGACGGCGGTCGAGCCGACCGACGAGGCCCGTGGCGAGCTCACGGTGACCATCGGCGCCGCCGGAGACCTGCTCCCCCACGCCAGCGTCATCGCCGGCGCCGCCGCCAACGCGGCCGAGGGCGGCTACGACTTCGGGCCGATGTTCGTCGACGTGGCCGAGCTGCTGTCCGCAGCGGACCTGACCCTGTGCCATCTGGAGACCCCGCTGTCACCGGACAACACGAACCTCACGGTGCCCGGGGTGTTCTCCTTCAACACGCCCTACCAGCTCGCCGAGACCCTGGCCGACGTCGGCTTCGACGGCTGTGAGTTCGCCTCCAACCACACCATGGACCAGGGCCTGGCCGGTGTCGCCGACACCGAGCAGGTGGTCCGCGACGCGGGCCTGGGGTATGCCGGACCGACCGCGCACGAGGAACGCGCGGGCCGGCCGGAGGTCTACGACGTCGCGGGTGCCGCCGTGGCCCACCTGGCCTACACCTACACCTACCCCAACGACGGCAGCCCGACCACGGTCGTGCCCGGGGAGGCTCCCTGGCTGGTGCGCAGCCTGTGGCCCGCCGTCGGCGCCGAGGGCATCCTCGAGGACGCGGCAGCCGCCCGCTCCGAGGGCGCCGACTTCGTGGTCGTGAGCATGCACTGGGGCCAGGAGTATGTGACCGAGCCCACCCAGGACCAGCGACGGATCGCCACCGCACTGCTGGAGTCTGACGACGTGGACCTGCTGCTGGGCACCCACGTCCACGTCGTCCAGCCGTGTGAACTGATCAACGGCAAGCACGTCCTCTACGGCATGGGCAACTTCCTGTCGAACCAGTCGCCGGACACCACGGCGGGGGCGCTGCGCCCGGAGACGCAGGAGGGGATGGTCGCGCAGGTGAGGCTGCGCCGTGACGATGACGGGCGGGTCACCTCCGAGCTGCAGGTGCAGCCCACCCGGGTGGACCTGGACGGACATGTCATCCGGGTCGCCACCGCCGAGAGGTCCGCCGAGACCTACCGCCGCACCATGGACACCATGTCGTCGCTCGGCGAGGGCACCTGCGACGCCGAGCCGCTGGTCCGCTGAGCCGGCACCGGCAGGTGTGTCAGGCGGTCAGCTGGACGACGGTGTCGTAGCCGATCCTGAGGATGAAGGCGCTCACCAGCACGACGAACACCACGCGCACGAAACGGTCTCCCCGAGCCACCGCCGTCCGCGCGCCGAGGTAGCCGCCCAGGACGTTGCAGGCGCCCATGACCAGGCCGATCTGCCACATCACCGCGCCCTGAGGGATGAAGATGCAGAGCGCGGCGAAGTTGGTGGCGAGGTTGGCGATCTTGGCCTTGGCGCTGGCCTGGAGGAAGCCGTAGCCGAGGACGCCCACCAGCGCGAAGACCATGAACGACCCGGTGCCAGGACCGAGGGCACCGTCGTAGACCCCGATGGTGAAGCCGATCATCCCTGCGGTGACGTGGTGCCTGCGGCCCTGGAAGCGCAGCGCGGACAGCTGCCCCATGCTCGGCTTGGCCAGGGTGTAGCCTCCGACGCCGACCAGCACGGCCAGGATCACCGGGTTGAAGAGCTCCTTGGGGATCACCGAACCGATCAGGGCGCCCAGCAGGCCGCCCAGGAACGCGAACCCCGCCATGGGCAGCGCCGTGCGCAGGTCGGGGCGGACCCTGCGGAAGTAGGTGAGTGAGCTCGTCGCGGTGCCACAGATCGAACCGACCTTGTTGGTGGCCAGGATCTGGACCGGGCTGGCCTGGGGGAAGCCGATGAGCAGAGCCGGAAGCTGGATCAGGCCGCCGCCGCCGACGACCGCGTCGACCCAGCCTGCGAGCAGGCCCGCCAGCGCCATGGCCGCGACCAGCCAGGGCGAGATGTCCTCGATCACGCCCGGTCGGCGGCGGCCCGCCAGCCCTGGACAATGCCGGCGACGTCGGCGAGCTGGTGGGCCACCGCGTGCGGGGTCACGTCGACGGCGACGGTCTGGTCGGCGGGGACCTCGCTGTGCGGGATGTGGACGGTGCGCATGCCCACCTGGCGCGGTCCGTGGACGTCCTCGAACAGCCGGTCACCGACGTAGACGCAGTCCTGTGGCGGGGAGCCCACCGCCTCGGCCGCGGCGAGGAACGCCTCGGGGTGCGGCTTCACGACCGCGAGCTCGCTGGTGTAGACGTCACCGTCGATGAGGCCGAGCACGCCGTCGCGGGCGAACAGCCCGCGGTGGTAGTCACGGCTCCAGATGGTGTTGGAGAGCACCCCGACCCGGATGCCCTGCTCACGCAACCAGGTCCACAGCGGACGCACGTGCGGGTCGGTGAAGGTGTGCGGCTCCCACCACCTCTCGTAGGCCGCGCGGACCCTCGGGCTCTCCAGCGCCGTGAGCTCGAGGCCCACCGCTGCACTCGCGCGCGCCAGGACCTGCTCCAGCGTCGAGCTGCGCTGCTGGTCCCGGCCCAGCCGCCCATGGTGCGCGTCGGCCTCGCAGAGGGCGTCGGTCAGGGCCTCGGCGCGCACCTCGTCGTCCGGATGCACGTGCGCGGCATACGTCTGCCGCCACTGCGCCCGGATGTCGACGGTGTGCCACGGGGTGAGCGTGCCTCCCCAGTCGAAGATGACGGCGGCGACGGGCCGCATCAGCGGAACGAGGCCGCAGCCGGGTGGCCGATCTCGGCCAGCACCTCGCCGACGGCCTCCCCCACGGCGACCTCACGGCGCTCCCCACGCTGGCGGTCCTTCACCTCCAGCACTCCGTCCGTCAGCCCGCGACCGACGACCACGATCGTCGGCACCCCGAGGAGCTCGGCGTCCTTGAACTTCACCCCGGGCGACACCTTGGGGCGGTCGTCGTAGATGACCTCGACCCCGTGGGCCTCCAGGTCGACGACGAGCCGTTCGGCTGTCTCGAACACGGCGGCGTCCTTGCCGGTGGCCAGGATATGGACGTCGGCCGGGGCCAGCTCGCGGGGCCAGCACAGGCCCAGCTCGTCCAGCGTGCCCTCGGCCACGGCGGCCACGGCCCGGCTCACCCCGACGCCGTAGGAACCCATGGTCACCGTCACCAGCTTGCCGTGCTCGTCGAGCACCTTGAGGTCGAGGGCCTCGGCATACTTGCGGCCGAGCTGGAAGATGTGACCCATCTCGATGCCCCGGGCCAGGGTCAGGGTGCCGTGGCCGTCGGGGCTGGGGTCGCCCTCGCGGATCTCCGCGGCCTGGATCGTGCCGTCGGCGGTGAAGTCGCGACCGTGCACGAGGTCGAAGACATGTCTGCCGTGCTCGTCGGCGCCGGTCACCCAGGCCGAGCCCACAGCGATGGAGGGGTCCAGGAGGTAGCGGATGCCGCTGGCCTTGTCGGCGCCCAGCACCCCGGGGCCGAGGTAGCCCTTGGCCAGGGAGGGGTGGGCCGCGAAGTCCTTCTCCGCGAAGGCCTCCGGCACGGCCGGTGAGACGGCGGCCTCGAGCCGCTTGGGGTCGACCTCGCGGTCACCGGGCACCCCGATGGCCAGGGGCTCGCGGGTGCCGTCCGGGTGGAGGAGCATCACGATGACGTTCTTGAGCGTGTCCGCCGCCGTCCACGCCCGGCCGTCGGCGCGCGGGTGGTGGGCGTTGGCCGCAGCCACCAGCGTCTCGATCGTCGGTGTGTCCGGGGTGTCCTCTGGGTGCGCCGCGGGCACCCCGGACGCGTCGACAGCAGCGGCCTGGGGCACGACGACGGCCTCGACGTTGGCGGCATACCCACTGGCCTCACAGCGCACGAAGGTGTCCTCGCCGTGCGGGCTCACCGCGAGGAACTCCTCGGAGGCCGAGCCACCCATGGCGCCGGAGTCGGCGTGGACGATGACGTAGTCGAAGCCCAGCCGGTCGAAGATGCGCACGTAGGCCTCACGGTGGCGCTGGTAGGCGGCCTCGAGCCCGGCGTCGTCGACGTCGAAGGAGTAGGAGTCCTTCATGATGAACTCCCTGCCGCGCAGCAGGCCTGCGCGCGGACGGGCCTCGTCGCGATACTTCGTCTGGATCTGGTAGAGCGTGAGCGGCAGCTCCTTGTAAGAGCTGAACATGTCCTTCACCGTGAGGGTGAACATCTCCTCATGGGTGGGGCCCAGGAGCATGTCGACCCCCTTGCGGTCCTGCAGCCGGAACAGGTTGGGGCCGTACTCCGTCCACCGGCCGGTCGCCTCGTAGGGCTCGCGCGGCAGGAGCGCGGGGAAGGACAGCTCCTGGCCGCCGATGGCGTCCATCTCCTCACGCACGATGCGCTCCACCTTGCGGAGCACCCGCAGGCCCAGCGGCAGCCAGGTGTAGACGCCCGGGGCCGCGCGTCGGATGTAACCCGCCCGGACCAGGAGCTTGTGCCCCGGCAGCTCGGCGTCGGCCGGGTCCTCGCGCAGGGTCCGCAGGAACAGGGTCGACAGGCGCAGGGCCACGGTGTCACTCCTTCAGGAGGTATGCGGTGAGCGGACCGGCCACGAGTGCGGCGGCCTCGAGTGAGGGTACCGGTCAGCTCCGTGACGCAGCGACGCCGTCGACGACCGCTGCCACCAGGCGGTCGACCTCTCCGGAGTCGGTGTACGGCGCGAGGCCCGCCCGGACCGCGCCGGTCTCGCCCAGACCCAGCCGGCGCGAGGCCTCGACCGCGTAGAAGTGGCCGGCCGGTGCGTTGACCGCGGCAGCGGCGAGGTGTCGGCTCAACGCCGCCGAGTCGACCCCGTCCACGGAGAACAGCAGCGTAGGGGTGCGCCGTGCGGCCCGTGAGTGCAGCACCAGACCGTCCACCTCGCGCAGACCGTGCTCCAGCCGCTCCCGCAACGCGTCCTCGTGCAGCTCCACGGCCGTCATCGAGGTGGCGACCCTGGTGCGCCGGTCCCCGGCGGCCTCGGGGTCGAGCCCGGCGATGACCTCCACTGCCGCGGTCGTGCCGGCCAACAGCTCGTAGGGCAGGGTGCCGAGCTCGAAGCGCTCCGGCACCGCGTCGCTCGAGGGCAGCAGCTTGTCGGGGTGCACGGTCTGGAGCAGGGCCGGGTCGGCCGCCTGCACCCCCAGGTGAGGGCCGAAGAACTTGTACGGCGAGCACGCGATGACGTCGGCTCCCAGCGCCCGCCGGTCAAGCGTCGCGTGAGCGGCGAGGTGCACCGCGTCGACGTGCACGAGGGCCCCGACACTGTGGGCGGCCGCCGCGATGGCCGGCACGTCCGGCCGGGTGCCGATGAGGTTGGACGCACCGGTGACCGCGACCAGCCGGGTGCGCTCGCTGAGCTGCTCCTCGACGGCCTCGACGGACAGCTCGCCGGTGCGGGGGTCGAACTCGGCCCACCGCACGGTCGCCCCGGCACGCTCGGCGGCCTGCACCCAGGGCCGGATGTTGGCGTCATGGTCCAGGGAGGTGACGACGACCTCGTCACCGGGGCCCCAGCCCCGGGACAGGGTGCGGGCCAGGTCGTAGGTCAGCGCGGTCATGCTGCGCCCGAACACGACGCCACCGGGCTCCGTCCCCAGCAGGTCACCCATGGCCACTCGTGCCTCCACCACGATGTCGTCCGCGCGCCGCTCGCTCACGGTGACCCGGCCCCGGTTGGAGATCGAGGAGGTCATGGTGAGAGCGACCGCACGCGCCACGGCTGCCGGGGTCTGGGACCCCCCGGGTCCGTCGAAGTGGGCTGTGCCCTCCTGCAGTGCCGGGAACCCCGCGCGGACGGTCTGCACGTCGAAAGTCATGTCGCGGACCCTAGACCGTCGGGCCGTGGATAGGCTGCCGCGCATGAGCGAGCAGGCACGGTTCGGAGACTGGACGGCCTACCCCGCGCAGGCCCCGGTGGTGGGTGACCTGCGGGTGATGCGGCAGGTCCGGGTGCCCCGCCTCGGCCGCGTGACCGACCTTTTCGCCTGGCTGCCACCGGGGTACGGACAGGGCGAGCGTCGCTACCCGGTCGTGTACTTCCACGACGGAGGCAACCTCTTCGACCCGGCTCTGGCCCACGGGGGTGTGACCTGGGCTGTGGATCGCGCGCTCACCGCCCTGGCGGCCACCGGTCTGGAGGCGATCGCGATCGGGGTGCCCTGCTCCGCCACGGCACGCGGCGAGGAGTACACGCCCTACCCGCACCCCGAGCTCGGCGGCGGGCGCGCGGCCGCGTACGTGGACTTCCTCGTCGACGAGCTCAAGCCCGAGGTCGACCGTGGCCTACGCACGCTCGCCGGCCCGGCCGACACGGTCGTCGCCGGGTCGTCACTCGGCGGGGTGGTGAGCATGCACTGCTGGCTGACCAGGCCGGAGGTCTTCGGCGCGGCAGGCGTGTTCTCCCCCGCGTTCTGGTGGCCGGGTCGCCCGATGCTCGATGACGTGCGGACCCGTCTGGCGTCCTGGCCGGTGCAGCGGCACCAGCGGGTCTACCTGGATGTCGGCGGTCGCGAGCAACCCGACGACCCGGCGGTCGAGGCGGCCTACGTCCGTGACGCCGAGGAGGTGCTCGGCCGGCTCCGCGACGCCGGTGTGCCGGTGCGCTACCTCTACGACAGCCAGGCGGTCCACCACGAGACGGCCTGGGCGCAGCGACTGCCCGAGGCGCTGCGCTGGCTCCTCGCAGGGTATGCGGCGGTCTCGCCCGGTGAGGGCGCCGACCTGTCCCCCGCGCCGGACCCCGGCTCGTGACGGGGTGCCGGCTGTGAGCACCGACCCCTACGCCTGGCTCGAAGAGGTGGACGGCCCCGAGGCCATGTCCTGGGTCACGGCCCACAGCACCGAGGCGGAGCACGACCTCCGCTCCGACGACCTCTTCGAGGAGCTGCGGTCCGGCATCCAGGACGCGCTGCAGGCCGACGACCGCATCCCCATGGTGACCCAGGTCGGTGACCACCTCTACAACCTGTGGACCGACGCCGCGCACCCGCGGGGACTGTGGCGGCGCACGACGTGGGAGTCCTACCGCAGCGCCGAGCCGCAGTGGGAGGTGCTCCTCGACGTCGACGCCCTCGGCCAGGCCGAGGGCGAGCCCTGGGTCTGGCACGGCGCCCGCATCCTGCGGCCCGACCACGACCGCGCCCTGGTGACCCTGTCTCGCGGCGGCGCGGACGCCGATGTCACCCGCGAGCTCGACCTCACCACCCGTGCCTTCGTCACGGACGGTTTCGTCCGCCCCGAGGCCAAGGGCGGGCTCGCGTGGGTCGACCGCGACACCGTCTTCGCGTTCACGGACGTCGGCCCGGGCTCGACGACCCGTTCGGGCTACCCCCGCACCGTGCGTCGGTGGAGCCGCGGCACCCCGCTCGCCGACGCCCCCCAGGTGTTCGCCGGGGCGTCGGAGGACCTGCTGGTCAACGCCAGCCACGACGCCACCGAGGGCTACCGGCGCGACGTCGTCCACCAGGCGCTGGCCTTCTACCAGGGGCGCACCTACCTGCTGGAGGGCGACGACCTCGTCCTGGTCGACGTGCCGGAGTCGGCCGAGGTCTCCCTGCACCGACAGTGGCTGGCGGTCTCCCTGCGGCACGACTGGACTCCGGACGCCGGCTCCGCCACCGCCTACCCGGCGGGGTCGCTGCTGGTGGTCGAGCTCGACCGCTTCCTCGACGGCGAGCGCGACCTCACCCCGCTGTTCACTCCCGACGGCCGCAGCAGTCTGGCGGACTGGACCTGGACACGCTCCCACCTGGTCATCACGGTGCTGCGCGACGTGCGCCACGAGGTCACCGTCTGCACGCCCGGGGCGGACGGATGGTCCCGGCTCCCCCTCGACACCCAGGCCCCCGAGCTCGCGACCATCTCTGTCGCGGCCGTCGACGACGAGCACGAGGACGACCTGTGGCTGGTCACGACCACCTGGACCCGGCCGATGACGCTGTCGGTGGCTCACCTCGGTGCCGACCCGACCATCGCGACGGTGGAGGTGCTGAGACAGGCCCCCGACCGCTTCGACGCCACCGGGCTGAGGGTGACCCAGCACTGGGCGACGTCCGCCGACGGCACCCGCGTGCCCTACTTCCAGGTCGGCCCCACCGACCGGGTCCACGACCGCAGCGCGCCCACCGTGCTGCACGGCTACGGCGGCTTCGAGGTGCCGCTGACCCCGGCCTACGACCCCGTCGTGGGCCGGGCCTGGCTGGCCCACGGCGGGGTCTACGTCGTGGCAGGCATCCGTGGGGGCGGGGAGTTCGGCCCGGCCTGGCACCAGGGGGCGCTCCGGGCCCAGCGGCACCGCGCCTACGAGGACTTCGTGGCCGTTGCGCGTGACCTCGTCGCACGCGGCGTCACGTCCGTGCCCCACCTGGGCTGTACGGGTCGCTCCAACGGCGGGCTCCTGGTGGGCAACATGCTCACCGGCTATCCGGAGGACTTCGGCGCCGTCGTGTGCCAGGTGCCGCTGCTCGACATGTGCCGCTACACCCACCTGCTGGCAGGGGCGTCCTGGGTGGCCGAGTACGGGGACCCCGACGACCCCGCCGACTGGGAGTATCTGCGGACGTTCTCGCCCTACCACCGTTTCGACCCGGACCGGCAGACTCCACCGACCTACCTGGCCACGTCGACGCGCGACGACCGGGTGCATCCGGCGCATGCCCGCAAGATGGCCGCCCTGCTGGCCGACGCGGGCCACGACGTCACCTACTGGGAGCAGTCGGAGGGTGGCCACGGCGGCGCCTCCACCGCCGAGCAGTGGTCACTGTGGCACGCCCTGCCGTGGACCTTCCTGCACCGCCACCTCCGCTGAGCCGCGCCCGCTAGAGCAGGATCGTGGTGAACATGCCGGTCTGCTCGAACCCCACGTGTCGGTAGGTCGCCAGCGCAGGCGCGTTGTAGTCGTTGACGTACAGCGTCACGGTCGGCGCGATGTGGGCCAAGGTGTGCTCGACGACCGCCGCCATCGCGGGCACGGCCAGGCCACGGCCACGGCTGCTGGGTTCCACCCACACCCCCTGCACCTGTGCCACGCCGAGAGCCACCGAGCCGAGGTCGGCCTTGAAGACGACCCTGCCGTCCTCGACGCGGACCAGTGTGTGGCCACGGCGCAGCAACGTGGCCACGCTCTGCCGGTAGGCCGCGTCGGAACCGCGGTAGGGCGGGTAGCCGATCTCCTCGGTGAACATCGCCGCCGCCGCCGGGGCGACGAGGTCGACCTCCTCGGGGCGGCCCAGGCGCACCAGCGGGTCCACCGCCACGCCCAGTCCGGAGGGGCGGCGGCTGGTGGCGAGCACGGGCTGCTGGGCGCGCACCTCCCGCGCCGGCCCCCAGGTCGGGGACAGCAGGGACCACAGCCGCAGCACCTGGTCGCTGGGGCCGAAGACCGACGAGGCGTAGCGACGCCGCTTGCTCACCCGTGCCGCCAGCGACCGCAGCGCTGCCTGGCTGCCCCCGACCGGCACCACGTTGGCGGACGACCAGACCAGGGCACGCTCACCACCCCGCTCGTAGGCGAACATCGCGGCACGGTTGCCGGCCAGCGCGCCGTCCATCAGGCGGGCGGCGACGAAGACGTGGTTCACCGGGTCCTGCGCGCAGACCTCCAGGGCCCACGAGCGGTCGGCGGGCCCCAGGGTCCGGGTCGCACCGACGCCGCGCAGCATGGGCGCAAGCCTGCCGCACACCCGGACGACTGTCGATCTGCCAGTCCGAGTAACCTACGTCACATGGCCGGGCGTCGAGCCCTTGTCCTCGACCACCCCGACCGACCATGATCGGACACTAGGGAGGACACCGTGCACGCACAGCCGCTCACTGCCCAGTCCAGACAGGATGCCCTCGATGCGCTTGCCGCCAGCGGCGCCGACGGACCCGAGCTCGACGTGTTGGTCATCGGGGGTGGTGTGACCGGCGCGGGAGCCGCCCTGGACGCAGCGACCCGAGGCCTGTCGACCGCGGTCGTCGAGGCCCAGGACTGGGCCTCCGGCACCTCGCAGTGGTCCACCAAGCTGGTCCACGGAGGCTTGCGCTACCTGCAGATGCTCGACTTCAAGCTGGTCCACGAGGCCCTGACCGAGCGCGGGCTGCTGCTGCAGAAGCTCGCACCCCATCTGGTCAAGCCGATGCCGTTCCTGATCCCGTTGGAACACCGGGTGTGGCAGCGCGCCTACTACGGCGCCGGGGTCTCCCTGTACGACGCCCTGGCCAACCTGATGCCCGGGCGTCGTGCGCTGCCGATCCACAAGCACCGCACCCGCAAGGGCCTGGAGGAGGCGTTCCCCGACCTGCGCCACGAGACGGCCATCGGCGCGGTGCAGTACTACGACGCCACCGTCGACGACGCGCGCCTCGTGGCGATGCTGGTGCGCACCGCCGTCACCTACGGCGCGCACGCAGCGAGCCGCACCCAGGTGGTGGAGATCACCAAGGACGCCACGGGCCGGGCCAACGGCGCCGTCCTGCTCGACCTCGAGACCGGCCACCGCATCACCGCCCGGGCGCGGCACATCATCAACTGCACGGGCGTGTGGACCGAGGACGTGGAGAAGCTCGCCGACACCTCCGGCGGCCTCAACGTGCTGGCCTCCAAGGGGATCCACCTGATCATCCCGCGTGACCGCATCAAGGGCACCTCCGGCCTGTTCATCCAGACGGAGAAGTCGGTGCTGTTCTTCATCCCCTGGTCCCGCTACTGGATCCTGGGCACCACCGACACCCCGTGGAAGCTGGAGCGGGAGCACCCGGTGGCCACGGCGGCCGACATCGACTACGTCCTCGACCACGCCAACGCGGTGCTGAAGACGACGCTGACCCGCGACGACGTCATCGGCTGGTATGCCGGGCTGCGGCCGCTGCTCCAGCCGGGCACCAAGGAGGGCACCAGCTCGGCCAAGGTCAGCCGGGAGCACACGGTGGCCAGCCCCATCCCGGGCCTGACCGTGATCGGTGGCGGCAAGCTCACGACCTACCGGGTCATGGCCAAGGACGCGGTCGACTTCGCCCTGGGCAACCGGGCCGAGGAGCTGCCGTGCATCACCGACGACATCCCGCTGCTGGGTGCCGTCGGGGAGGCAGCCATGCGACGGCGCATGCCGGACCTGCAGAGGCGCTTCGGCTGGTCGGACATGATGGTCGACCACCTGCTGCACCGCTACGGCTCCATGATGGAGGAGCTGGTGGACCTCATCGCGCAGGACGAGTCACTGGCTCGTCCCCTGGAGGAGGCCCCGGCCTACCTGCGCGCGGAGATCGCCTACGCCTGCACCAGCGAAGGCGCCCTCCACCTGGAGGACATCATGTGCCGGCGCACCCGCCTGGTCTACGAGGTCAAGAAGCAGGGCCTCCACGCCGTGCCCGAGATCGCGGCCCTGGCGGCGGAGCACCTGGGCTGGGACACCGCGACCCAGGAGGCCGAGGTCGCGGCCTACCGCGCCCGCGCCGAGGCCGAGGAAGCCGCGACCTTCGCCGACGACGACGAGAGCGCCTCAGCCCTGCGCAACCAGGTCCCCGACATCACCCCGCTGCAGCCGATCGGCGCCGATGGCTGATCTCCTGAGGGACACCATGAGCGTGTCCGACCCCACCCCGCCCCGACGCTGGCAGGATGCTGGCGTCATGACTCACCGCATGACCCCCCGCTAAGTCGAGATCGGAGATCCACATGGGAGAGGTCTTCCTCTCGGAGATGATGGGCACAGCGATGCTGCTGCTGCTCGGTTGTGGTGTGGTGGCCAATGCCATCCTGCCCAAGACCAAGGGATTCAACGGCGGCTGGCTGTTGATCAACTTCGGATGGGGACTCGGCGTCTTCGCCGGTGTCTACGTCGCGTTCAAGTCCGGAGCGCACATCAACCCTGCCGTGACCGTGGGGCTGATCGCCAACGGAGCCGACAACTTCGGCGGCACCGCGGCCCTGGAGATCAACGCTGTCAACACGCTGGTCTACTTCGCGGCCCAGCTGGTCGGTGCCTTCATCGGTGCCGTGCTGGCGTGGGTGTCCTACAAGGACCACTTCGCCCAGGACGCCGACCCGGCCGTCAAGCTCGGCGTGTTCTCCACCGGCCCGGAGCTGCGCAACTACGCCTCCAACTTCATCACGGAGGTGATCGGCACGTTCGTGCTGGTGCTCGTCGTGCTGCTCTTCGGCCAGACACCCACCGAGATCGGGCCGCTGGCCGTGGCCCTGCTGGTCGTCGGCATCGGCGCCAGCCTGGGTGGTCCCACCGGCTACGCCATCAACCCGGCCCGTGACCTCGGCCCCCGCATCGCCCACGCCCTCCTGCCGATCCCGGGCAAGGGCAGCAGCGACTGGGCCTACTCGTGGGTGCCGGTCGCCGGACCACTGGTGGGTGGTGTGCTCGCCGGTCTCGTGGCCGCCGCCTACGTCTGACCCGCACGGCACGACCCCGTATGCCGTGCCACGGCCTGGCGGCACGGCATACGGGAGCACAGCTCGACCGGTCGGGCCGCCCGTGAGGGCGACTCGACCGGGGCGCACGGCCAGGCACCAACTCGCACAACGACGTGGAGGAAAAGACCATGGCAGACTACGTACTCGCCATCGACCAGGGCACCACCAGCACCCGTGCAATCGTCTTCACCAAGGGCGGCACGATCCACTCGGTCGGGCAGCACGAGCACGAGCAGATCTTCCCCAAGGCCGGCTGGGTGGAGCACAACCCGCTGGAGATCTGGGACAACACCCGTGAGGTCATCGGCCAGGCGATGGGCAAGGGCAACCTCAGCAACGACGACATCGCCGCCATCGGCATCACCAACCAGCGCGAGACGGCCGTCGTCTGGGACAAGAACACCGGTGAGCCGGTCTACAACGCGATCGTCTGGCAGGACACCCGCACCTCCAAGATCGTCGCCGAGCTCGGCGCCGACGAGGGCCCGGACCGCTTCAAGGCCAGCTGCGGGCTCCCCCTGGCCACCTACTTCTCCGGGCCCAAGGTCAAGTGGATCCTGGACAACGTCGAGGGTGCCCGTGAGCGCGCCGAAGCCGGTGACCTGCTGTTCGGCAACACCGACTCCTGGGTGCTGTGGAACCTGACCGGTGGCGTCGACGGCGGTGTGCACGTGACCGACGTGACCAACGCGTCGCGCACCATGCTGATGGACCTGGAGACGCTGAGCTGGGACGAGGGCATTGCCGAGGCGATGGGCATCCCGATGTCGATGCTGCCGGAGATCAAGTCGTGCTCCGAGGTCTACGGGCACAGCACCAAGCTGGGTGTGCCGATCGCCGGCATCCTGGGCGACCAGCAGGCGGCGACCTTCGGCCAGGCGTGCTTCGAGAAGGGCATGTCCAAGAACACCTACGGCACCGGCAACTTCATGCTGCTCAACACCGGCACGGAGATCGTCCCGAGCCACAACGGCCTGCTCACCACCGTCTGCTACAAGATCGGTGACCAGGACGCGATCTACGCGCTCGAGGGCTCGATCGCGGTGACCGGCTCGCTGGTGCAGTGGCTGCGGGACAACATCGGGCTCATCAACGAGGCGCCCGAGATCGAGACCCTGGCCAAGGAGGTCGAGGACAACGGCGGCTGCTACATCGTGCCTGCCTTCTCGGGCCTCTTCGCGCCCTACTGGAAGGACGACGCCCGCGGTGCGATCGTGGGCCTGACCCGCTTCGTCAACAAGCACCACATCGCCCGGGCTGCGCTGGAGTCGACCGCGTTCCAGACCCGTGAGGTCTCCGACGCGATGACGGCCGACTCCGGGGTGGAGCTGGCCGAGCTGCGCGTGGACGGCGGCATGGTGGCCAACGAGACGCTGATGCAGTTCCAGGCCGACATCCTCGGTGTCGACGTGGTGCGCCCCGAGGTCGCCGAGACGACGGCGCTGGGCGCTGCCTACGCCGCCGGCATCGCGGTCGGCTTCTTCTCCGGCGAGCAGGACGTCATCGACAACTGGAAGGAAGGCAAGCGCTGGTCCCCCTCGATGAGCGAGACCGAGCGCGAGCGCCTCTTCCGCAACTGGAAGAAGGCGGTCACCAGGACCTTCGACTGGGTGGACGACGACACCGAGGCCGAGGAGGAGTCCGCCTCGCAGGAGGCCGACGCCTGACCTGAGCTGCTCGGACGGACCAGCACCCGTCCGAAACGCGCAGCGAGCCCGGTCCTGCCCCGGCGGGACCGGGCTCGCTGCTGCCCACGACGTCGGCCTCAGACCACGGGCTCGTCCTTGTCGCCGTGGAACAGGTCCGGCCGGCGCAGGTCGGTGTTGTCGAGCACCCAGGTGGCCTGCTGCACCGGAGCCTGGTCGAGATAGAAGCGCTGCGCCTCGACGTAGCGGGCATGGACCGGATGGTCCGGGCTCTGGTCGCCCTCGACCCGCCGCTGGGGGAAGCGGGCTGCCCCCCGCGGCACCGAGACGTCGAACGGGACGTGCACGAAGAGGGTGGCGTCCCAGCGCGCGACCAGCTCGGGACGATGCAGGAAGACACCGTCGACCAGGAGCAGGGCGTCGTCGTCGGGCTCCACCGGGTCGGGGTGCAGAGCCTGGTCGGACTCGACGTCGTGCGCAGCGGGGACGATCTCGCGCCCGGCCCGGAACGGCGTCAGCACCAGTGCCTCGAAGGTGTCGTAGTCGAAGGCGTCGCGGTAGTAGGTCTGCGCGGTGCGCCCGTGCCGGTGGCGGTGCGCCCGGGGATGGTGGAAGCCGTCCATGGACACGCTGAGCACCTGCCGGCCGGCGACGTGTCCGGCCAGTGCCACCAGCTCGGCGGCCAGGTGGGTCTTGCCCGCGCCGTCGACCCCGTCGATGGCGATGACGGCGCGTTCCCCCGGGCGCACGCCGAGCATCAGCCCCAGCAGGTCGACGAGGACCAGCTGGCGGACAGGCACGAAACCGGGGTAGGACATACCTGCGACCCTACGGTCCCGCTCGCCGACTGCCGCTGTGCGGGCTGCCCACCGGGCTGCCGCGGGGTCAGCCCACGGTGACCGAGGGCGTGCCCTGGGGGTCGCCGTCGACCGGCTCGCCCATCTCCTCGGCGATGCGCATGGCCTCCTCGATGAGGGTCTCCACGATCTGGCTCTCGGGCACGGTCTTGATGACCTGGCCCTTGACGAAGATCTGGCCCTTGCCGTTGCCGGACGCCACGCCGAGGTCGGCCTCGCGGGCCTCTCCCGGACCGTTGACGACACAGCCCATGACCGCCACCCGCAGTGGCACCTCCATGCCCTCCAGCCCGGCAGTGACCTCTTCGGCCAGGGTGTAGACGTCGACCTGCGCGCGACCGCACGAGGGGCAGGAGACGATCTCGAGCTTGCGTGGTTTGAGGTTCAGGCTCTGCAGGATCTGGTTGCCGACCTTGACCTCCTCGACGGGGGGCGCCGACAGCGAGACCCGGATGGTGTCACCGATGCCGCGGGAGAGCAGCGCACCGAAGGCGACCGACGACTTGATGGTGCCCTGGAACGCCGGGCCTGCCTCGGTCACCCCGAGGTGCAGCGGCCAGTCGCCGCGCTCGGAGAGCATCTCGTAGGCCCGCACCATCACGACCGGGTCGTTGTGCTTGACCGAGATCTTGAAGTCGTGGAAGTCGTGCTCCTCGAACAGGGAGGCCTCCCAGACGGCCGACTCCACCAGCGCCTCCGGCGTGGCCTTGCCGTGCTTCTTGAGCAGACGGGGGTCGAGCGAGCCGGCGTTGACGCCGATGCGGATCGACACGCCCGCATCCTTGGCGGTGCGTGCGATCTCCTTGACCTGGTCGTCGAACTTGCGGATGTTGCCGGGGTTGACCCGCACCGCGGCGCAGCCGGCCTCGATGGCGGCGAACACGTACTTGGGCTGGAAGTGGATGTCGGCGATGACCGGGATCTGCGACTTGCGGGCGATCACCGGCAACGCGTCGGCGTCGTCCTGGGTGGGACAGGCCACGCGCACGATGTCGCACCCGGTGGCGGTGAGCTCGGCGATCTGCTGCAGGGTGGCGTTGATGTCGGTCGTGGGGGTCGTGGTCATCGACTGCACCGAGATGGGCGCGTCACCTCCGACCTCGACCTTGCCGACCTTGATCTTGCGGGTCCGGCGACGGGGGGCCAGCACCGGCGGGGGTGCGGACGGCATACCGAGCGAGATGGGGGTGCCAGCAGTCATGGGGTCCAGTATCTCTCAGCCGCCGAGCCGGATGGGGTTGACCAGGTCGGCGTAGACGAGCAGCAGGGTCATCGCGATCAGGCCGATCGCGACGGAGTAGGCCAGGGGCAGCGCCTTGGCGATGTCCACCGGGCCGGGGTCGGGCAGCCCGCGCAGGCGCGCCCAGGTCTTCTTGACGCCCTCCCAGAGCGCCCCGGCGAGATGGCCACCGTCCAGGGGCAGCAAAGGGATCATGTTGAACACGAACAGCGCGATGTTGAGCGAGGCCAACAGCGAGAGCAGCAGCACCATCCGGGCGCTGACGCTGTCCGACAGCAGGCCCAGCTCGCCGGAGGTCACCTCGCCGGCCACGCGGCCCACCCCGACGACCGACATCGGGCCCTCGGTGTCGCGCTCCTCACCGCTGAACGCGGCCTCCCAGACCCCCACCAGCTTCTGCGGGAGCTGCAGGAAGATCGCTGCGGTGTCCGCCAGCGCCTGACCCACGAAGGCCGGCGCCTCGGTGATCGGCTGGGTCACGTACTCGAGGGACCCGCTGGCGCCGAGGTAGCTGACCGGCCCGGTCACCGGGTTGCCGGCAGCGTCGACCTGCACGGTCCCGTCTGGGTTGAGCAGGGGCCGCTCCCGCACCACCATGTCGGCGACGAGCACCTCCTGGGCTCCGTCCCGTTCGACCGTGAACTGGGTCTGCGGGCCGGACTGCTGGATCAGGTATGACGCAGCGGTCCAGTCCTCCACCGGCTGCCCGTCGACGGCCACGATCCGGTCGCCCGCGGTGAAGCCCGCAGCCGCGGCGGGCGCGGCCGGCTGACCCTCGCAGTCCTCGACGGTGACGTCGGCCGGCGCGCAGGCCGCCACCGAGGACACCTGGGTCGTCAGCTGGGGCAGACCGTAGATCGTGATGATGCCGGTGAGCAGCACGGTCGCGATCACCAGGTTCATCACCGGGCCACCGGCCATGATGACCAGCCGCTGCCATACGGGCAGCTTGTAGAAGACGCGGTCCTCGTCTCCGGGACCCACCTCCTGCAGCGACTCGGCGCGGACCTGCTCGGTCATCTGGCTCCACCGGCCGGTGCTGGAGGGGCGCAGTCGCCCCTCGTCCTGCGGCCGCGGCGGGAACATACCGATCATCCGCACGTAGCCGCCCAGCGGGATCGCCTTGACGCCGTACTCGGTCTCCCCGCGGCGTCGCGACCAGACCGTGGGACCGAAGCCGACCATGTACTGCGTGCACTTGACCCCGAACTTCTTGGCGGGGACCAGGTGGCCGATCTCGTGCAGCGCGATGGACAGGGCGATGCCCACGAGCATCACGACGACGCCGAGGGCGTAGAGCATCAGTTCCCCTTCCGGTGCGGGTCGGTGACCGTAGTGTCCATCATCGCGCGGGCAGCCACGCGTGCCCAGCCGTCGGCCGCCAGCACGTGGTCCACCGTGAGGTCAACCGACGAGGAGACCGCGGAGTTCCCGTCGGCGTGCTGCTGGACGACGGCGGCCACCGTGTCGACGATGTCGGTGAACCCGATGCGGCCCGCGTGGAAGGCCGCCACGCACTCCTCGTTGGCAGCGTTGTAGACGGCCGGGTGCGTGCCGCCTGCCTCGCCGACCTCCCGCGCCAGGCGGACGGCAGGGAAGGCCTGGTCGTCCAGGGGGTGGAAGTCCCAGGTGGCGGCCGCACTCCAGTCACACGGCTGGTCGACGTCGGGCAGCCGGTCCGGCCAGGACAGGCCGAGCGCGATCGGCACCAGCATGCGCGGCGGACCCATCTGCGCGATGGTCGACCCGTCATGGAACTCGACCATCGAGTGGATCTGCTGCTGCGGGTGGACCACGACATCGATCCGGTCGAACGGGACACCGAAGAGCAGGTGGGCCTCGATCACCTCCAGGCCCTTGTTGACCAGGGTCGCGGAGTTGGTCGTGATGACCGTGCCCATCGCGAAGTTGGGGTGGCGGAGCGCCTCCTGCGGGGTGACCTGCCCCAGCTCTGCTCGGGTGCGGCCGCGGAAGGGGCCCCCACTGGCGGTGAGCACGAGGCGTCGGACCTCATCGGCGCGCCCGCCGCGCAGGCACTGGGCAATGGCACTGTGCTCGGAGTCGACGGGCACGATCTGGCCCGGTGCGGCAGCCGCCGTGACCAGGGGGCCACCGACGATGAGGGACTCCTTGTTGGCCAGCGCCAACGTGCTCCCGGCTGCCAGCGCGGCCAGGGTCGGGCGCAGTCCGATGCTGCCGGTGATGCCGTTGAGGACGAGGTCGACGCCGGACCCGGCTACCTCCTGGGACGCCTCGGCACCGGCGAGGACGTCCGGGCGGTATGCCGGGTCACCCACCTCCCGCGCCGCGTCGGCGAGCGCTGCGACCAGGTCGTCCCGGGCCGCCGGGTCGGCGACCGCCACCCGGTCGACCCGCAGCCGCACCGCCTGGCGAGCCAGCAGCCGCAGGTCCGACCCTCCGGCGCTCAGCGCCTCGACCCGGAACCTGTCCGGATGAGCCTCGATGACGTCGATGGCCTGGGTCCCGATCGAACCGGTCGAGCCGAGCAGGACGACGCTGCGAAGGTCTGTCACGTCCACATTGTCGCCTGCCCGGGCCCCGCCTGGAGCCGGGGGCTACCGGGTGGCGACCCGGCCCACGAGGTCCTGTGGGGTGGTGGGCTGGACTGACCAGGCCGATGTCCCGCCCTGCTCCAGGAGGAAGCAGCCCGCCGGCCCGAGCGCGACGATGACGGCACCCTGGCGCGCCGTCCTGCGCGGCTGTGTCACGTCGCCCTCCCCGGCCTGCAGCGTGGCGACCTCAGCCAGCACCCGCGGGTGGCCCAGCGCGGACACGAGGTCGGTAGCGGTGGTGCCGGCGGGGAGCAACCGGGTCGGCTCGTCCGGTGGGGACGGGCAGGCGTCCGGGGGCACCAGGAACTCGCGGACCAGGGACTCGCGCTCGGCCGTCTCTGCGACGGACAGGGTGTGGACACCGCTGATGCTGAGGTCCTCGCACACGATGACCGGCGACAGCACGAAGAGGTAGCGGGTGCAGGACGTCTCACCGACCCACCGGTGCATCACCAGGACCTCCGGGGCACCCCTGCGCACCTGCAGCACCGAGGCGATGGAGTCGGCGACGGACATCGTCGCCCCGGTCTGAGTCGCCCCGGTCTGCGTCGCGTCCGACGTCATGCCGTCCGGCGGCGTGGCGTCCGGCGGCGTGGGGTCGCTCCCTCCGCTCGGCGTCGTCGGCTCGGGCAGAAGCCAGCCACGCACCGTCAGGGAGCGCTGGGCAGCCCGGCGCGCTGCCCTGCGCTCCGGCTCGGGCAGGGTGTCGAGATAGGGGCGCAGCACGAGGTCGTCCGAACCGTCCACCAGCACGTCGATCTCCTCGTCGGTGAGGTGGGCCACCACCACCCTGCGGACGGGGCTCATGGATCGGCGCGGAGAAGCGGGCCGTGGCGTCCGGCTCATGGCGTGGGCGTCCCCAGGCGGGGCCCGAGGTCGATCGGCAGCCGCGGTGCCGCCAGGCCCGGGGACAGCTCGAGCGACCCGAGCAGAGGCCCTTCCAGCGGCACCGCCAGGGGTCCGACCGGGACGACCTGCTGGTCGGGCACGGGAGGCCACCGGGGCGGCTGCAACGCCGGCCCGGGCGCAGCATCAGGCACGCTGCCCGGGTGCACGGCGCCGTTGACGTCCTTGCCGGCCAGAGCGAGTCCGTCGTCGATGCGCTCGCGGGCCCACGCGAGGGCGTCGTCGGTGGCCTCCTGGGTGCGACGCACCAGCCCGGCGAGGCGCTGGGCCCCTGCCCGGCCCGCGCGATGCAGCTCGCTCCCCACCCGGGCAGGCACCCCGCGGTGGTCGTAGAGGATGTTGCCCGCGCTCCACAAGCTGTAGGCGCCGAGCACCGCCAGGCTTGCGCCGATGACCAGCGGGTGCGGCACGAAGACCCCTACCGAGGCCGGCAGCGCCGCTCCGGCCAGGACTCGGGTCGTCATCCCGCGACGCCCGCCGTAGCCACCTCCGGTCACCACGTCAGGCACCGCCGTCAACCACACGACCAGAGGGGTCTTGACCACGGCGAACCGGGACACCGCCCGGCCCGCTCGCGCCCCGGTCAACACCCACTGGGCGGCCAGCCGCGCGTCGTCCACCAGGGCCGCGCGGACCGCCAGGTCGGCGGACCGCGCATAGTGCACGGCCAGGCGCAACACATGCCCGGAGGCAAAGACGGTGACGGCGGCCCGCCCTGCCTGCACCACGGCTCCCCGCAGCTGGTGGACCTCCCGCAGCACGGTCGAGGCCGCTGGTGACCAGAGGCCGTCCAGCCGCTCGGCCAGGGCCGCGGCAGACTCGCGAAGCCGTGCTTCGGTGGCCTCGATCTCGCTCTCCGCGCGCCGGGTCAGGGCCGCCAGCTCATCGCGACGGCGTAGCAGCGCCGGTCTGGACAGGTCGTCGGCGGTGGCGAGCAGGACCTCCAGCCGGGTGGTCTCGGCGGCCCACGACAGGCGACGCTCGACCCAGGTGCGGATGCTGTCCTGGGCTGCGTCCACCTCCTCGGCGAAGGAGGACACCCAGGACGCCACCTCGTCCAGCGGGTCGAGGACGACCCCGACCGAGAGCGCCCACGCCTCGCGGGCGTGACCCGCCTGCAAGGCGGCCAGCCCGGACCAGTGCTCCGGTGCCGGGGTCAGGGCGCCCACCTGGGAAGCCAGGGTGTCGCCGCGGTCGGCCTGGGCGGTCAGCACCGCCGCCGCCCAGCGCAGGTCTGCCGCAGAGATCGCCAGCGCCGTCACGGCTCGTCCGCCTGGACCACCCGGCCGACGAACCGCTGGGTCTGCCGCTGCTCCAGCAGCCGATAGACCTCCGCCGCGTCGTGCGTGGCCCTCCCCAGCGCCACCCCCGCCTCCGCCACGTCGGCGACCCCGCGGGCCCAGGCTGCGGAGGCACCCCACGCCGCGTCGGTGAGCCGTCCGCCACCGCACGCCACAGCCACCGCCCGCAAGGCGCCGGCCACCCGGTCCGCGAGCTGCTCCACCTCATGCGCGGCACCCCTCAGGTCGGCCGCCACCTCATCCACCTGCTCCGGTCTGACCGTGAACCTGCTCGACACCGCCCCACCCCTGTCCGCTCAGCGAAGCCCTGCCGACCCCGCTTGCGCCCACGGTAGGGCGGTCCCGCGCTCGAGGTCCGTCGTTGTCCACAGGGACGTCGACGGCCCTGCCGGCCGGGCCTCGACCTGCGGACTCGACGGTTCCGTGCCGTCGTTGCCCCGCTAGTCGCCCGGCCGGCTACGGAGCACCACCGTCAGGTCGCCCAGCACCGTCGGATCCTCGATGGTGCTGGGCACCGCAGGCGTCTCGCCGTCGGCGATCTGGCGCATGGTGCGGCGCAGGATCTTGCCCGACCGGGTCTTGGGCAAGGCGTCCACGATGTCGACCTGGCGCAGCGCGGCCACAGCTCCCACCTCGGAGCGGACCCGGTCGACCAGCGCCGCCACGAGTGCAGCCCGCTGCTCCTCGCTGTCCGCCTCGACGCCGGCCTTGAGCACGACCAGGCCGCGAGGCACCTGCCCCTTGAGGGCGTCGCTCACCCCGATGACCGCACACTCAGCGACTGCCGGGTGCCCGGACAACGCCTCCTCCAGCGACCCGGTCGAGAGGCGGTGGCCGGCGACGTTGAGCACGTCGTCGGTGCGGCCCATGACGTAGAGGTAGCCGTCCTCGTCGAGGTATCCCCCGTCACCGGACAGGTAGTAGCCCTCGTGCGCCGACAGGTAGGACTGCACGTAGCGGTCGTCGTCACCCCACAGGGTGGGAAGGGTCCCCGGGGGCAGCGGCAGCCGGATGCAGATCGCACCCTCGGTGTCGGGCCCCACCGGGCGACCTCGCTCGTCGAGCACCTGCACGTCGTAGCCCACGGTGGCCGGACCCGGCGACCCGGGTTTGATGGGCAGGGCGCCCACCGGGTTGATGGCGATGGGCCAGCCGGTCTCGGTCTGCCACCAGTTGTCGATGACCGGCACGCCCAGGGCGGCACTGGCCCACTGCCAGGTGTCGGGGTCGAGCCGCTCCCCGGCCAGGTAGAGGGCCCGCAGCCGGGACAGGTCGTGCCGCGCGAGCAGGTCAGCATCCGGGTCGACCTTCTTGATCGCGCGGATGGCGGTCGGCGCGGTGAACGCGGCGACCACCCCGTGCTCGGCGATGAGCCGCCAGTAGGCCGCCGCATCGGGGGTCCCGACCGGCTTGCCCTCGTAGAGCACCGTCGTGGCGCCGGTGAGCAGCGGCCCGTAGACGATGTAGGAGTGCCCGACCACCCACCCCACGTCGGACCCGCAGAACCAGGTCTCCCCCGGCTGCAGACCGTAGAGGTGCTCCATCGACCAGCGCAGCGCGACGGCATACCCCCCGGTGTCACGCACGATGCCCTTGGGCCGTCCGGTGGTGCCGGAGGTGTAGAGCACGTAGAGCGGGTCGGTCGCCTCGACCGGCACGACGGAGGCCGGCTGGACCGCGTCCGGACGCATCAGGAGCGACCAGTCCAGGTCCCGGTCCCCCAGCTCGCACTCCAGCTGCTCGCGCTGCAGCACGACGCAGTGGGCGGGCTGGTGGGAGGAACGGCGCAGCGCCTCGTCGAGCATCGGCTTGTAGGGCACGACCCGGCGCGGCTCGATGCCGCAGGAGGCGGACACCACGACCACAGGCTCGGCGTCCTCGATGCGGGCTGCCAGCTCGGCCGGCGCGAACCCGCCGAACACGACGGAGTGCACCGCCCCGATGCGAGCGCAGGCGAGCATCGCGATGACGGCCTCGGGCACCATCGGCATGTAGATGACGACACGGTCGCCCTTGCCGACCCCCAGCTCGCGCAGGACGCCCCCGAACCGGGCGACGAGGTCGAGCAGCTCGGCATACGTGTAGCTGCGCTTGCTGCCCGTCACCGGGCTGTCGTAGATCAGCGCTGTCTGGTCGGCCCGTCCGTGCACCACGTGCCGGTCCAGCGCGTTGAAGCACATGTTGAGCCGCCCACCGCGGAACCACCGGTAGAACGGCGGCGCGCTGTCGTCCAGCACCTGCCTCGGACGGGTCACCCAGCTGATCGAGGCAGCCGCCTCCCCCCAGAAGCCCTCAGGATCCTGCACGCTGCGGTGCACCAGGTCGCGGTAGTCGCTCATGCCCACATCGTGCTGGCTGGCGGGCCCAGGCGCCAGGGATCCGCGGCAGCGGGCCCGTGGCTACCCTGCGCAGTATGACCAACCTCACGCCGTCGGAGGGCTTGCGCGAGCATGAGGTCCGCTACGCGCGGCCCCGCGCGACCACCGCGCCCGCGACCGAGCGCGAGGTCGAGCACGAGCAGCAGCTGGCCGACCTGCTGGCCCGCGGACACCGCCTGGCCGGACTGCGGCTGCAGGGTCTGGACCTGACGGCCTTCGAGGACCGGTTGCTCCGGCACGACGACCTGCACGGGCTCGTCGTGCTCGGGGGCACCGTGCCGAGCCGCCTCGACGCCCACCTTCGCACGCATGGTGCGATCGTCTTTCCCTCCGACCCGGCGACACCGGTGCGTCCCTACCGTGGGGACCTCTACACGGCGCACGAGCTGTATGCCGGGCTGGACCAGGGCGGCTACGAGGTGACCCCGGACGCGTTGGCCTACGTGTGGGCCGAGGATGCCGCGGTGCGTCACGACGCCTACGTCACGGCGCTGCGGGCGATCCACGACGACGCGATGAACGACGCCCTGGCTGGGCTGGTCCGGGGCCGGCGGGTCGTCGGGGTGATGGGTGGACACGCGCTGGCACGAGGAAGTGCGGGCTTCGCCGCGACCTCCCGGCTCGGTCACGCGTTGGCACAGGCCGGTCTGGTCGTGGCGACCGGCGGCGGGCCCGGCGCCATGGAGGCGGCCAACCTCGGCGCCTGGGCTGCCGACCCGGCGGAGCTGGCGGACGCGCTGGAGCATCTGTCGGCGGTGCCTCACTTCGACCACGACCTGACCCGGTGGGCGGGCCGTGCCCTGGAGGTGCTCGACCGCCACCACGACCTGCGCGCGCCGGAGCTGGTGCGCAGCGTCGGCATCCCCACCTGGCACTACGGCCACGAGCCGCCGAACGTGTTCGGTGACCGCATCGCGAAGTTCTTCTCCAACGCCCTCCGCGAGGACCTCCTGCTCGAGCACAGCAGGGCCGGGCTGGTCGTGCTGCCGGGTGCGGCAGGCACGGTCCAGGAGATCTTCCAGATGGCGACGCGGATGTACTACGAGGTCGACGTGTCCCTGGCCCCTCTCGTGCTCGTCGGGCGTCGGCACTGGGTGGACGACCTGCCCGTGTGGCCGCTGCTGCAGGCCCTGGCCCGGGACCGCCCGATGGGCCGGTCACTGCATCTGGTCGACGAGGTCGAGCAGGTGGTGCCCCTGGTGACGGGCTGACCCGGGCCGGCGACCGGACCAGGGGACCTTCGGCCCTTCACCCGCGGGCCGTTCCGCGGGACCCTGGGGGGATCGGGTCACCACCCCGCGCAGACCCGGGCACCGAAGGAGGAGGACGACGATGAGAGCACACGTTGGAGACCACATCGTGCTCGCCGGCGAGCACGTGGACCAGCCGACCCGCGACGGCACCATCAGGGAGGTCCGCGGCGAGGACGGGGCGCCACCGTTCCTGGTCGAGTGGCGCGACGGTCACACGGGCCTGATCTATCCCGGGCCAGGGTCCGTGCTGCGCATCACCGGCCCCGGCGAGTCGACCTCCCCCGACCCACACCAGCCGCCTCCGGCGGAGTCCACGGCGACGGGCCGCATGCACGAGTGGACCGTGCGGGTCTCGATCTTCGAGACCGGCGACGACACGAGCGCCACCGCGGTGCTGCTGTCCGACTCGTCCCGTCCGCTCACCGCCAAGGGTGAGAGCCACCGCTCCCCCGACGACGTCCCCGTGCCGGAGATCGGCGACGAGGTCGCCGTGGCCAGGGCCCTGCGGCACCTGGCCGAACGTCTGGTGGCCACGGCTGAGGGTGAGATCGAGGGCATGACCGGCAAGGAGGCCAGGGTCAGGCCGCGGTGACGCCGCGGCTCAGCGGCTGAGGACGAAGGCCGTCATGTAGGACAGCGAGTTGCCCGGGTCGACGTCGTCGGCCCCGAAGTCGACCAGGACGTCGCGCGCGCGCTCGGGGTCGACGACGGCCAGTGCCATCACGTCGTAGTCCACCAGCGGCCGGTCGGGGGTGAGCTCGCCGACATGGTCGACCATCGCGGTGACGGCTTCGGGTGCGTCCGAGAGGTAGTCACCGTGGGTCGGCGTCATCGGGATGAACTGGATCCCGACGACCGCCGCCGGCTCGTCGGTGAAGAACGTCGCGAAGTCACGCTTGCCCTGCCAGTTGAGGCTGACCGACGGGGCGCCGAACTCCTCGGGCAGCCCGGGGTCGACCCAGTAGGCGAGCGTCGTGGCGGTCTCCGTGCTGAGCAGCCAGGTGGCGTGCTCGGCCAGCTCCTCGTCACCGCTGGCCTCGGCCCACAGCCACAAGGCCGACCACGCGTTCACGGCCTCCGAGCTGGACTCCTGGTTGTTGCCGTCGGCGAAGGGTGCCGTGCCCGAGGCCCAGGAGTGGCCGTACCACTCGTCGAACACCCGGTGCTGAGGGAACAGGTCGGAGGCCTGGGGAGCCCCATAGTCGCGGGCGACCAGGTCGGCGACCGGCGCCCAGCGCTCGGCCAGCTCCGGGTCGTCGGCGGCCAGGACACCGGCGGCATACAGCAGGTGCCCGTAGTGGAAGTGGTGGTCGTTGAACTCGTCCGAGCCGTAGGACGGCGCCTCACCGACGAGACCACCCAGGTGGTCGTCGTAGCGGAAGCACCGCTCGGCCCGGTCGGTGCAGCCGGCCGGGTCGAACCACAGGTCCAGCTGCTCGGACATGGCGGTGCGCACGGTGGCGGCGTGGTCGTCCGCCCCCAGCTCACGGGCCAGCAGGTAGAGGTTGGCCGCTCGCTGCAGCTCCTTGCCACCGTGGTAGCTGTCCGGCGCCGAGAACGCCAGCGCCTCCACGTCGTCGGTGAGCAGGTCGCCCACCTCGGCAAGCTCGTCGTCGTCCAGCGAGCTCAGGTCGAGGGCGGGCGACACCTGGCGGGTCGGCACGGTGGCCGTGAGCTCCCGCCCCTTCACCAGACGCACCTCGCCGAGCACGCCGGCGTAGTGCGTGCCCAGGACCGACACGTCGTCGTCCAGGGTGTGGTGCGGCAGCACGGCGACCACGGTGTCCGCGTCGTCCTCGGTGAGGTAACGGAAGGTCGTGCCTGCTGTGTCGGGGTCCACGCTGCTCGAGACCTCGGCCCCCAGCAGCGGCACCGCACCGGCCGCCAGGGCCTGCAGCGTCTCCTCGTCGGCGCCTCCTGGCTCGGCGTAGAGCATGAGGTCCGACCCGGCCGGAAGGTCGACACCGCCGTCACTGACGGCGCCCTCGGTCAGGATGCGGTAGGTGGTGCCGTCGACCTCGACGACCGCTCCGTCGGCGGTCGCCGTGGCCGCCGCCGGCAGGTCCACCCGTTGGTCGACCTCCGCCCCGTAGTGCAGGTAGGGCCAGCCCTCAGCCATGGTCAGACGTCCGACGGCGCTGCCGCCGGAGCGGTACTCCAGCACCGCGGACAAGGGGTCGAGCGAGGTCACCACGTAGTCGTCCGCGTCGAACCCGAGCGGCACGTCGTCGCGGTGCGAGCCCATGACCACGCGGGCCGACGTCTCGGGGCGCGGCAGGCCTACGGCGACCCCGGAGGGGCCGGGTCGGGCACTGAGCACGCCCGTGAAGACGGGCCGCTCCTCCGGGGCGAACACGGCCGGCGCGACCCAGGAGTTGGTGGGGGGGTTGATGCCCTCCTGCACGGCGATGCGGCCGGTGAACTTCCCGGTCCAGGTGGGCAGCCCACCGAGGGCCTCGCCCACGTCCACCGTCCGGTGCTCGTCGTCGACGGTGCCGGTCGGGGCAGGCTCACCCGGGTCGGCCGTAGTGACCGAGCAGGCGCTGAGGAGCAGAGCTGCCATGGCCAGGATGCTGGTGCGTGCGATCGGACGGGTCATCGGTCGGTCCCCCTGGGGGTGAGAAGTGAGGCGAGCTCGGTGGCCGCCCAGGCGCCGACACCGTCGGAGGCGAGCTCGAGCTCGGCCAGCACGGGTGAGCCGTTGAGGAAGGCGCCGCCGGCGGACAGGTCGCCGCTGCGAGCCAGGACGATGGCGCTGGTGGACTCGGCTGCCTCGTCGAAGGTGATGTCGTAGATCCGGGCGTCGGCAGTCTCACCGTTGGGCAGGGTCACCCGGACCGTGGACCCGAGCGACATCCGGCCGTAGTCCTCCGGATCCATCGGCATCGCCGCGCGCAGCCGCATGCTGTCGGCCAGCTGGATGTGGGTGATCTCGGTGTTCGCCGGGATGAACGAGCCCACGCCGAACGGCATCGGGCCCACGATGCCGGCGGCGGAGGCCTCGAAGACGATCGTGTCGTCGCCCTCCATCCGGTATCCCACCCCTTCGTCGTTGAAGCGGGAGGTCTCGCGGGCCTGTTGCAGGGTCGGGGACTGCAGCCGGACGAGGGCCTGGCCTGCGGCGACCGTGTCACCCGGTGCGACGTAGATCTTGGAGACCGAGCCGGCAAAGGGGGTGCCGACCACGGTGAGGTCGGACTCGAGGACGGCCTGGTCGGCTGCCAGGGAGTGGGCACGCTCATGTGCGTGCACCAGGCCGATGCCCGAGGCGCCGGCCACGACGACGAGCCCGACCAGGAGGGTGAAGATCTTGCGGAGCTGCATGGTGTCTCTCTCTCGGACTCAGCCGACGGGCTGCGTGCGTCGCGCACGGTGCGCGGTCCGCTCGCCGACCGGCGTCGCGGGGGGAAGGGGGCTGGTGGTCGGGTCGGTCCTCGGAGCCGGCGCGCCCTCGGCGCAGGGTGCGCGCCTCGCGCAGGGCGATGACCAGGAAGAAGGTGAGCACGAGGGTGTTGAGCAGGTTCCAGGCCAGGGCGATCGACAGAGTGCTGCTCCACTCCGCCACCCACAGACCGACGACGCTCGTCAGCACCAGGAACGCCCACATGACCACCTGCGGCACGATGAAGTTGAACGGGGACGACGCGCGACCGGCCTGCCCTGTCACGTGCCAGGCGTGGTCCTTGCCGCGCACGGCGTTCCACAGGGCACGCACGGACAGCGGGAACGAGACCGTCGACAGCATCAGCGTCTCCCACCGGAAGGATCCGGTGGTGTAGACCGCGACGACGATCTGCATCACATAGAACCCGCTGTAGTACAGCGCCCACTGCCACAGCGGCAGGCTGGGGTTGATCGGCGTCAGGCCCAGGTAGATCTGCAGCGCCGGGAGCACCAGCAGCGCTGAGGTCACCAGCCCGCCCAGGTAGAACGTGGCGGTGCCGAAGTACTGCAGCCGCTGGTCCAGGGACAGCCGGCCGTCGGTCAGGGGGTTGTTGCGCAGGAGCACCTCGAACGCGCCGGTGGCCCAGCGCACCTGCTGCTTGGTGTAGGACTCGATGGTCTCCGGGGTGTCGCCGATGGCCAGGACGGTGGGGATGTAGACGGACACGTGGCCGCGCTGGTGCAGCCGGATCGAGGTCCAGATGTCCTCGGACTTGGAGTCCTCGTAGATCCCTCCGACCTCCTCGACCGCCTCGCGACGGAAGATGACGTTGGTGCCGACGCAGAAGGCCGCGTTGAAGCGGTTCTTGCCCGGCTGGATCAGCGAGTAGAACACCGTCTGCATGTACCCGGCACCGCGGGAGATGAAGTTGTGGATGTTGCCGTAGACCTGCGGCGTCTGGACGAAGGCGACCTCGTCCCGCGCAAAGAACGGCAGGGTCTCGACCAGGAAGTCCGGAGAGGCCACGAAGTCGGCGTCCAGGATGACGAAGAAGTGTCCCTCGGTCACCCGCAGGGCATGGTTGATGTTGCCCGCCTTGGCGCCGGCGTTGGTGGGCCGGCTGAGGTAGTGCACCCCGACGTCGGCAGCCAGCCGCTCCACCTCCGGTGAGCGCCCGTCGTCGAGGATCCACGTCTCGTGGCTGCCGCTGATGTCGCGGGCGGCCTGCGCGGTGCGGCGGATGGTCTCCAGCGGCTCGCCGTAGGTGGTGATGAAGACGTCCACGCTGACCGGGCGGCCGTCCAGCTGGAGCTGCTCCGTGGGCTGCAGTGGCAGGTCCAGGTCGAAGGTGGTCGGCAGGAAGAGGTCGCGCTTGGCGTTGTGGTAGGCGTAGTCGCGCGGGTCGTGAGCGCTCGAGAGCTGGGTCCACAGGGACACCAGCACCTGGAACATCATGATGCTCTCGCAGACCACGACGATGACCCACGGGAGCGCGTCACCGATGTTGCTGGGCCGGGCCAGGAACGAGGCGTAGAGCAGCACGCCGAGGGTGGCCAGCAGCACGAGCATCGTGAGCGAGGGCGACTGGAGGTCGCGCTCGACGACGCCGAGGCCGGAGACGCGGTCGCGCCAGGCTCGCTGGGCGGCGTCGTCGTCGGTCAGCCAGGCCGAGGTGTCGGAAGGGGTGGACGGTGCGGACGAGGGTCCCTCGGGGGATGAGGAGGCGTGAACGGGAGTCCCCTTGGTGGTCGTGTGTGACCGACCCCGTTGTCGCTGAGCCGTCCATCATACCGGCAGTCGGCCCCGGCCTGAGCCACCCGTGGTGTCATCGGGTCACCCGACACGCCATCTGTGCCGCTCAGAGGGCGTGGGGCAGGTCGCAGGCTCGGTCCTGCGAGGGACTCAGACGGTGGCGGCCAGCTGCCCGCAGGCTCCGTCGATCTCGGAGCCCCGGGTGTCCCGGACGGTGGTGGGGATGCCGTGCGCGCGGAGCCGCTCGACGAACTGCTGTTCCACCCCGGGGCGGGAGGCCGTCCACTTCGACCCCGGCGTGGGGTTGAGCGGGATCGGGTTGACGTGCACCCAGCCCTTGCCGCGGGCGGTGAGCTTGGTGCCCAGCAGGTCGGCGCGCCAGGAGTGGTCGTTGATGTCCTTGATCAGGGCGTACTCGATGCTGACGCGGCGACCGGTCACCTGGTAGTAGCGGTAGGCGGCGTCGAGCGCCTCGTCGACCTTCCAGCGGGTGTTGATCGGCACCAGCTCGTCGCGCAGCTCGTCGTCGGGGGCATGCAGCGAGAGCGCAAGCGTGACCGGGATCCCCTCGCCGGCCAGCTTGTCGATGGCCGGCACGAGCCCGACCGTCGACATGGTCACCCCTCGGGCCGACATCCCCAGCCCGGACGGGGCCGGCTCCACCAGGCGGCGGATGGCGCCGATGGCGGCCTTGTAGTTGGCCAGGGCCTCGCCCATGCCCATGAACACCACGTTGCTGACGCGCAGGGCCTGCTCGGTCGACACCGGCTCGCCGGCCCGGGCGTCGTCAGCATCCGCACCCTCGGCACCGGCGAGGTCACCGTGGCGCAGCGCGCGGGCCGCAGCGACCACCTGCTCGACGATCTCGGCGGTGGACAGGTTGCGGGTGAGCCCGGCCTGCCCGGTCGCGCAGAACGGGCAGTTCATGCCACACCCGGCCTGGCTCGAGATGCACATGGTCACCCGTCCGGGATAGCGCATGAGGACCGACTCCACCATCGCTCCGTCGTGCAGGCGGTGCACCTGCTTGAGGGTGGCGCCCTCGTCAGCCGAGAGGGTCCGCACCGGTGTCAGCAGGGGCGGCAGGAGGGTGGAGACCAGCTGCTCCCGAGAGGCGGCCGGCAGGTCCGTCATCTGCGCGGGGTCGGCGACGAGCCGCTCGAAGTAGTGCCGCGAGACCTGGTCGGCGCGGAACTTCTGGTGGCCCAGCTCCTCGGCCCAGGTGCGGCGCCCGGCGACGTCCAGGTCGGCGAGGTGTCGCGGCGCCTTGCCGCGGCGGGGGGCGCTGAAGGTGAGCGTCCCGGGGGCGGGAGGGGTGCTGGTGGGGGTCGGCAGGTCGGTGCTCATCGGGTCCAGTGTCTCAGGTCCCGGGCCCGACCAGGGCCGGTCGACGGCATGCTCGGTCAGGCCGGGACAAACAGGGTCAGCAGCGCCCAGGTGACGGGGACGGTCATCAGGAGCGAGTCGAGCCGGTCCATCACGCCTCCGTGCCCCGGCAGGACCGAGCTCATGTCCTTGATGCCGACGTCACGCTTGAGCGTGGACTCGGCCAGGTCGCCGATCGTGGCGAAGCACGCGACGGCGACGCCGAGGACCGCACCTGCCCACCACGGACCGTCGAGCAGGACCATGACCGTGGCAACACCCACCAGCACGCAGCTGAGCACCGAGCCTGCGAAACCCTCCCACGACTTCTTCGGGCTCAGCGAGGGAGCCATCGGGTGCCTGCCGAAGAGCACCCCCACCGCATACCCGCCGATGTCGCTGGAGATGGTCACCAGCACGAAGACCAGGATCCGCTGCGGACCGTCGTCCTCGGCGAGCATCAACGCGCTCAACCCTGCGAGCAGGGGCACGTAGGCCAGGACGAACACCCCTCCGGCGACGTCACGCAAGGCACCGTGCGGTCCCTCCACGGCGCGCCACAGCAGCACCCCCAGGCAGCCCAGGGCGAAGCCGGTGGACAGGCCCTCCTCGCCCCCGAGGTAGGCGGCGGGCACCAGGAGCAGCCCCGCCAGCATCGTCGGCAGGTAGGGCACATGGATGTGGCCGGCCTCGAGCGCTCCGACCAGCTCCCACATCGCCACGGCCACGGCCAGCGTGACGACGACGGCGAAAGCAGGCTTCCAGAAGAACAGCGACGCCGCGATGAGCGCGACGAGCACCACACCGACCGTGATCGCGGCCGGCAGGTTGCGCCCGGCCTTGGACGGCGGAGCGGGCAGGCTCTGCCCCGACCCGGCCCGCAGCCGGGCCTTGTAGGCGCGTCTCGACGTCACTGTCCCCTCCATCCGGCTCAGACCTCCAGGAGCTCGGCCTCCTTGTGCTTGAGCACGTCATCGATCGCGTCGACGTGCTTCCTGGTGAGTGCCTCGAGCTCCTTCTCGGCCCGGGTGCCTTCGTCCTCGCCGATGTCACCGTCCTTGACGGCCTTGTCGATCGTGTCCTTGGTGTGCCGGCGCACGTTGCGCACGGAGATCTTCGCGTCCTCACCCTTGGTGCGAGCCAGCTTGATGTAGTCGCGCCGGCGCTCCTCGGTGAGCTGCGGCATCACGATGCGGATCTGCACCCCGTCGTTGCTGGGGTTGACCCCGAGGTCGGACTCGCGCAGCGCCTTCTCGACCGCCGTCATCGAGCTCTTGTCGTAGGGCTGGATGAGCACCGTGCGGGCGTCCTGCACCTGGAAGGAGGCGAGCTGCTGGAGCGGGGTCGGGGCACCGTAGTAGTCGACCTCGAGCTTGCTGAACATGCTGGGGTGGGCCCGGCCGGTGCGGATGGAGGCCATGTCGTCGCGCACGACCTCCAGTGCCTTGCCCATCTTGTCCTCGGCCTCCAGCATGGCCATCTCCGTGCTCTCGGACATCGTCTTCGCTCCTCGCGGTGTGTCTGTCGGGTCTGGGGCGTCGCGGGGGTCAGTCCGCAGTGACCAATGTGCCGATCCTCTCACCCCTGATGGCGCGGGCGATGCTGTCCTCGCCGTCCATCCCGAAGACGAGCATCGGCAGCTCGTTGTCCATGCAGAGGCTGAAGGCGGCGGCGTCGACGACCCGCAGGTTCTGGGTGAGCGCCTCGTCGAAGGTCAACGCGTCCATCTTGACGGCGTCCGGGTCGGTCCTGGGGTCCGAGGTGTAGACCCCGTCGACCCCGTGCTTGCTCATCAGCACCGCGTCGCACTTGATCTCCAGCGCACGTTGCGCCGAGACGGTGTCGGTGGAGAAGTAGGGCATGCCGGCGCCGGCACCGAAGATGACGACGCGGTGCTTCTCCAGGTGCCGGATGGCACGGCGCGGGATGTAGGGCTCGGCCACCTGCCCCATCGTGATCGCGGTCTGCACGCGGGTCGGGATCCCCTCCTTCTCCAGGAAGTCCTGCAGCGCCAGGCAGTTCATCACCGTGCCGAGCATGCCCATGTAGTCGGCGCGGGCCCGCTCCATCCCCCGCTGCTGCAGCTCCGCCCCCCGGAAGAAGTTGCCGCCGCCGACGACGATCGCGACCTGGATGCGCTGCTGGTCGGGGACGTCCTCCCCCTCCTTGTGCTGCGTCGCCGCGATCTGGCGCGCGATGCCGCGGACCACCTCCGGGTCCACCCCGATGCTTCCGCCGCCGAACGCCTCACCGGACAGCTTGAGCAGCACCCGGCGGATGTGCCCGGGTGCCACGACCGGCTGGATGCCGTGCTGGTGCAGCGCGACGTGGGACGGGTCCTCGTGGGCATGGTTCATCGAAGCCTCCGGCGGGTCGTGCGACGCGGTCGCTCGATCTTTCCACAGACGCTGCTCCGGGGCGGCTCGGCGCCCAGCACGGCATGATGTGCCCCGTGGACGACGAACGGGTGCGGACCGAGCTGGTGGCCGTCATCACCGCGGTCGTCGAGGGGGTGCCCCTCGTGCTCACCGCTGACGACGGCCCCCGCCTCCCGTCGGGGCCGTTGCGCTCGGACCACCGGTCCCTCCAGGCCGGCCTGCGGGCCTGGGTGGAGCAGCAGACCGGCCATCGGCTCGGCTACGTCGAGCAGCTCTACACCTTCGCCGACCCGGGGCGGGCTGCCACTGGAGGACGACGGGTCATCTCGGTGTCCTACCTGGGTCTGACCCGCACCGAGGAGGCCGGCCCTGCCTGGGCCGACTGGTACTCGTTCTTTCCTTGGGAGGACCGACGCCCCGACCCGGGCAGCGCCGAGCCCGAACCGGCACTCGGCGACCGCCTGCTGGCCTGGGCAGACCAGGGCGAGGGGGAGGAGTGCGCCCGCCGCAGGCTCCGCGCCCAGGTCACCTTCGCCCTCGACGGCCGGCCATGGCGACCCGAGCTCGCGCTGCAACGCTACGAGCTGCTCTACGAGGCAGGGCTGGTGGCCGAGTCGCCTTTCGGTGCGGCCGCCGTCCGCCTGGCGCCCGGGACGCCGATGGCGCACGACCACCGTCGCATCCTCGCCACCGGGCTGGCCCGGCTGCGCGCGATGATCCAGTACCGCCCTGTCGTCTTCGAGCTGATGCCCGCGGAGTTCACGCTGGGCCAGCTCCAGGGTGTGGTGGAGGCTCTGGCGGGACAGCACGTCCACAAGCAGAACTTCCGTCGGCTCGTCCTCCAGCAGGACCTGGTCGAGGAGACCGGGCACACGCACGCCGACACCGGCGGGCGCCCGGCGATGCTCTTCCGGTTCCGCCGTGAGGTCCTGGACGAGCGTCAGGTGGGCGGCACCAAGCTTCCGGTCCAGCGGGTGCGCTGAGCCGCGCGCTGAGGCCCCATCCGCCCTGCGGACACCTGCCCGGGCGGCCGGTTTTACTTATGCTCAGAGATAGCAATACACTCGTCGGCAGACGCCGGCACCTGACGGCCGTCACGACCCCGCGGAGGCCGCCATGACCGACGTCCTTTTCTCCACCGACACGCTCTACGACCGGGTGAAGCACGTGGTGCCCCCGGTCGAGTGGCCCTCGTTCGCCGACGACATCGCGGCGATCGAGTCGCTCAAGCGACGTCGCAACGCCGTGGTCCTGGCGCACAACTACCAGACCCCCGAGATCTTCCACTGCGTCGCCGACATCGTCGGCGACTCGCTGGCCCTGGCCAGGGAGGCCCAGACCGTCGAAGCCGACGTGATCGTCATGGCCGGCGTGCACTTCATGGCCGAGACGGCCAAGCTGCTCAACCCCGACCGGACGGTGCTCATCCCGGACCTGCGCGCCGGATGCTCCCTCGCGGAGTCGATCACCGCGGCAGATGTCCGCGCCCTGCGGGCCGCCCACCCCGGCGTGCCGGTCGTGACCTACGTCAACACCTCCGTCGACGTGAAGGCCGAGAGCGACATCTGCTGCACCTCCGGCAACGCCGTCAAGGTCATCGAGTCGCTCGGGGTGGACCGCGTCATCATGATCCCGGACGAGTACCTCGCCCAGAACATCGCCCGGCAGACCGGTGTCGAGGTCATCACGTGGGCCGGGCACTGCGAGGTCCACGAGCGGTTCACCGCCCAGGACATCCGCCAGATCCGTCGGGACCACCCTGACGCCGTCGTGCTGGCGCACCCGGAGTGCCCGCCCGACGTCGTGGACGAGGCCGACCTGTCCGGTTCGACGGCGCAGATGCTCGACTACGTCACCCGGCAGCGCCCCCGCCAGGTCGCGCTCATCACCGAGTGCTCGATGAGCGACAACATCGCGGCCGCCAACCCCGACATCGACTTCGTCCGCCCGTGCAACCTCTGCCCGCACATGAAGCGCATCACCCTCGGTCGCATCCGCACCGCGCTGGAGACGATGACCCACGAGGTCACCATCGCCGACGAGGTCGCCGAGCGGGCTCGGGCAGCCGTGCAGCGGATGCTGGACGTATGACGGGCACGCGCGCCTGGTGGCGAGGGGACACCCGCCACCAGCCGGTCATCGTCGGTGCCGGCCTTGCCGGTCTGACCACGGCCCTGGCCCTGTCGCCCCGTCCCTGCCTGGTGCTCAGCCCCGGCCCCCTGGCTGAGGGGGCCGCCAGCGGCTGGGCTCAGGGTGGCATCGCAGCGGCCCTCGGCGCCGACGACTCCCCCGAGCTGCATGCGGCCGACACGGTGGCTGCCGGTGGCGGACTCTGCGAGACCGAGACCGTGCGAAGCATCACCGCCGCAGCGCCCGCTGCCGTCGGCTGGCTGGCGGGCCTGGGCGCACGCTTCGACGTCGACGCCGAGGGCGGCTACCTCCTTGGTCTGGAGGGAGCCCACCGTCGGCACCGCATCGTGCACGCCGGGGGTGACGGGAGCGGGGCGGAGGTCCTGCGGGCCGTCGTGGCCGCGGTGCGTGCCACGCCTTCCGTCACCGTGGCGGAGGGCGTGCGTGCCCGCCGCGTCGTGACGACCGACGGCGTCGTGACCGGGCTGGTGGTGCAGGACGGCTCTGGGCCCACCCGGCTCCTGCCGACGTCGCAGGTGGTGCTCGCCACCGGGGGCACCGGCGGGCTCTGGCGCCACACGACCAACCCGCTCGGCGCGCAGGGCCAGGGCCTCGCCCTGGCGGCTCGGTGCGGCGCCCTGCTGCGCGACCTCGAGATGATGCAGTTCCACCCCACGGCGCTGGACGTGGGGCGTGACCCGATGCCGCTGGTGAGCGAAGCGGTGCGCGGCGAGGGGGCCATGCTGGTGGACGCGGGTGGCCGGCCGCTGGTGGCCGACCCCCTGGCCGCTCGCGACGTCGTGGCCCGCGCTGTCTGGCAGCACACGACGACGGGCGAGCAGGTCTACCTCGACGCTCGCAGCGCCCTGGGCCACCGGTTCGGGGTCCACTTCCCGGCCGTCGCGCGTGCCTGCGCGCAGGCCGGGATCGACCCCGCCCGCGACCTGGTCCCGGTCCGTCCCGCCGCGCACTACCACTGCGGAGGGGTCGCGGTCGACGAGAGAGGACGCACGAGCGTGCCCGGCCTGTGGGCCTGCGGCGAGGTCGCCGGCACCGGTCTGCACGGGGCCAACCGGCTGGCCAGCAACTCCCTGCTCGAGGCCGTCGTGTGCGGTCGGCTTGTGGCGCAGGACCTCTCCGGTGACCTCACGGCAGCGGTGCCACTGCCTGGCCCGAGCCAGGCACCGCCCGAGGTGAGCGACGCCGACCTGGCGGGCGTGCGCCATACCCTCGGCGACGTCGCCGGCGTGGTGCGTGACGGGGTGACGCTCGCCCAGGCCACTGCTGACCTGCAGGAACGCGTCGAGGAGGTCGGCCTGGACGGCATCGACGACGCCCGCCTGGTCGCCCTCCTGGTGTGCCTGAGCGCGCTGTCGCGGCGGGAGAGCCGAGGCGGTCACCGGCGCCGTGACCACCCCTGGACCTCCCAGCCGGCTCTGCACACGACAGTGCAGGTGGAGGCCACGGGCGACGTCGGGGTCACCCGCACAGCCGTCCACCTGCCCGATGCCCCGCGAGTGCGGACCTCCGCATGAGCCCGACCGCACTGCCCCGGCTGCTGGTCGAGCCGCTGGTGCGCGCGGCGCTGGCCGAGGACCTCGGCCGGGCCGGTGACATCACCAGTGCGGCGGTCGTCCCCGAGGACCGGCACGACACCTTCGCCCTCACCGCGCGCGAGCCGGGGGTGCTCGCCGGCATCGATCTGGCCAGACTGACCTACCAGGTGCTCGACCCCGCGGTGGTGGTCACGGTCCACCGGCAGGACGGCGACCGGCTCACCCCAGGCGCGGTCATCGCCGAGGTGAGCGGACCCTCCCGCTCGCTGCTCTCGGGCGAGCGGGTCGCGCTCAACTTCCTGGGCCACCTCAGCGGTGTCGCGACGGCCACGGCCGGCATCGCGGACGCGATCGGGCACACCCGAGCAAAGGTCTGCTGCACCCGCAAGACCACGCCTGGGCTGCGCGGGCTGGAGAAGTATGCGGTGCGCTGCGGCGGCGGGGTCAACCACCGCTGGGGCCTGGACGACGCCGTCCTGGTCAAGGACAACCACATCGTGGTGGCGGGCAGCGTCGCCGAGGCGGTGCGTCGGGTCCGGGCGGCCGTGGGACACCTGGTCTCGATCGAGGTGGAGGTCGACGACCTGGACCAGCTCCGTGAGCTCATGACCGACCCGGTGGACGCGGTGCTGCTCGACAACATGGGCCCGGCGGCCACGGCCGAGGCCGTCCGGATGGTGGCCGGCGCCATGATCGTGGAGGCCTCCGGACGGGTCACCGCGCAGACCGCACCGGCGCTGGCCGAGGCCGGGGTGGACCTCATCTCGGCGGGGTGGATCACGCACAGCGCCGCCACCCTCGACGTCGGGCTGGACCACCCGCGCTGAGCAGGGATGACGCAGGGGCTGGGTCCAACCGGACCCAGCCCCTGCGCTCACGCGGTGTCAGTGGGTGTCTCAGACACCGACCTTGAACCGGACGAACGACGTGATCTGCGCGCCGCCCTCCTTGGCCACCTGGGCGACCGACTTCTTGGCGTCCTTGGCGAACGCCTGGTCGAGCAGCACGTTCTCCTTGAAGAAGCCGTTGACGCGGCCCTCGACGATGCGGGACATGGCGGCCTCGGGCTTGCCCTCCTCGCGGGCGGTCTCCTCGGCGATGCGACGCTCGTTCTCCACAGTCTGGGCGTCGACCTCCTCGCGGGTCAGCACCGTGGGACTGAACGCCGCGACGTGCATCGCGATGTCACGCGCCAGCTGCTCGTCGCCACCGGTGGTGGCCACGACCACGCCGATCTGCGCGGGCAGGTCGGGGCTGGTCTTGTGCAGGTAGGACACGACGGTGCCCCCGTCAGCGGCCTCCACCCGAGCGACCCGACGGATCTCGATCTTCTCGCCGATAGTCGCGTTGGCCTCGTCGAGCACGACCTGGACGGTCTTGCCACCCATGTCGGACGCCAGCAGGCTCTCGGCGTCGGAGGCGCCGACGGCGACAGCCTGGGCCAGCACCTGGTCGGCGAGCTCGCCGAACTTCTCGCCCTTGGCGACGAAGTCGGTCTCGCAGTTGATCTCGACCAGGGTGCCGACTCCGTCGGCGACGTGGACCCGGACCAGGCCGTTGGAGGCCGAACGGCCCTCGCGCTTGGTGACACCCTTCAGGCCCTTGACCCGCAGGATCTCAGTGGCCTTGGCGGTGTCGCCGTCGGCCTCGTCGAGGGCCTTCTTGACGTCCATCATGCCGGCGCCGGTCTGCTCACGCAGCGCCTTGATGTCTGCGGCGGTGTAGTTCGCCATGTGCTTGGTGTGCTCCTTCGGTCAGGGCGGAGGGGTCAGGACTCGGTGGAGGTGGCGTCGGTCGCGGGGGTGGCCGAAGCCTCCTCGGCCGGCGCCTCGGTGGCCGGGGCCTCGGTGGCCGGGGCCTCGTCGACGGCAACGGGGGTCTCCTGCGCGGCGGCGCCCTCGGGCGCCTCAGCCGGGGTCTGCTCGGGGGCAGCGGCCGCAGTGGACGCGGCGTCCTCGGCGGCAGCAGTCTCGGATGCGGCGGTCTCGGCGGCGGGGGTCTCCGCGGCAGCAGTCTCGGATGCGGCGGTCTCGGTGGCAGCAGTCTCGGCGGCGGGAGTCTCCTCGCCACCGGAGAGCAGCTCGCGCTCCCACTCGGCCATGGGCTCGGGAGCCTCCTCGCCCTCGGTGGCGCTGCCACCGGAGCGGGAGATGAGACCGTCGGCGACCGCGTCGGCGATCACCCGGGTCAGCAACGTCACGGAGCGGATCGCGTCGTCGTTGCCGGGGATCTTGTAGTCGACCTCGTCGGGGTCGCAGTTCGTGTCCAGGATCGCGATGACGGGGACGCCGAGCTTGCGGGCCTCGGTGACGGCGAGGTGCTCCTTCTTGGTGTCGACGACCCAGACGGCCGACGGCACGCGGCCCATGTCACGGATGCCGCCCAGGGTGCGGTCCAGCTTCTCGTACTCACGACGCATCATGAGCAGTTCCTTCTTGGTCCGGCCCGAGCCTGCCACGTCGTCGAAGTCGATCTCCTCGAGCTCCTTGAGACGGGAGAGGCGCTTGGACACGGTCTGGAAGTTGGTGAGCATGCCACCGAGCCAACGGTGGTTGACATACGGCATACCGACCCGGGTCGCCTGCTCGGCGATGGACTCCTGGGCCTGCTTCTTGGTGCCGACGAACAGGATCGTGCCGCCGTGCGCCACGGTCTGCTTGACGAAGTCGTAGGCCTCGTTGAGGTAGTTCAGCGACTGCTGCAGGTCGATGATGTAGATGCCGTTGCGCTCGGTCATGATGAAGCGCTTCATCTTCGGGTTCCAGCGACGGGTCTGGTGCCCGAAGTGGACGCCGCTCTCGAGGAGCTGGCGCATGGTGACGACGGCCATGCCGTGTCTCGCTTTCTGTGAGATGTGCAGTTGGTCCTGGCACGGGCGGCGACCCTCACCTGGGCCAGGGGGCTCAGGACTGCGAGGGCACGCCCCGCCGCCTCAGGTGGCAGCGGTAGGCTCGTGCGCGAATTCGTCCAGTGGACACACCGGACGTGGGGTCATCGTACGCTGCGCCCGCTCCCCCACGGAAATCAGCGGCGCCCCCGGTCGCTACGGTGCAGTCATGGGATCTCCACTGGTGGACCGCATGACCGGCTTCGGCACCTCGATCTTCGCCGAGATGACCCAGCGCGCGCTGCAGTTCGACGCCGTGAACCTGGGACAGGGCTTCCCCGACACCGACGCACCGGCCGAGATCAAGCGGGTCGCCGTCGAGTCGATCCGGGACGGTCTTAACCAGTATCCCCCGGCGGCCGGGATGCCGGTGCTGCGGCAGGCTGTGGCCGAGCACCAGGAGCGCTTCTACGGCCTTCGCGTCGACCCGGACGGCGAGGTGCTCGTGACGGTCGGTGCCACCGAGGCGCTGTCCGCCACGCTCCTGGCCCTGGTCGAGCCCGGCGACGAGGTGGTCACGTTCGAGCCCTACTACGACGCCTACGCCGCGCTGGTGGCCTTGGCGGGAGGCGTCCACCGCACCGTCCCCCTGCACTTCCCCGACCTCGGCTTCGACCCGGGGGACCTGCGTGCCGCTGTGACCGGACGGACCCGGATCATCCTGGTCAACAACCCGCACAACCCCACCGGCAAGGTCTTCTCCGAGGCCGAGCTCCAGCAGATCGCCGAGGTCGCCCGCGAGCACGACCTCGTCGTGGTCACCGACGAGGTCTACGAGCACCTCACCTTCGACGGTCTCCGGCATGTCCCGGTCGCCACACTGCCCGGCATGGCCGAACGCACCCTGACGATCTCCTCCGGGGGCAAGACGTTCTCGACGACGGGGTGGAAGGTCGGCTGGGTGCACGGCCCAGCAGAGCTGGTCGGCGCCGTCGCCGCCGTCAAGCAGTTCCTCACGTTCGTGGGCTCCGGTCCGTTCCAGCCCGCCATCGCCCATGGCCTACGGCTGCCTGACGCGTTCTTCGCAGAGCTGGCCGCCGACATGGCCGCCAAGCGCGACGTGCTCGTCACGGCCCTCACCGAGGTCGGCGTGCCGGTCTCGCCCTGCCAGGGCACCTACTTCGTCATCGCCGACATGGGCCCGGTGGGCGTGACGGATGCCGTGCAGTTCTGCCGTGACCTGCCGGAGCGGATCGGCGTCGTCGGCGTGCCCGTGTCGGCCTTCTGCCACAGCTCTGAGCGGGTGGCCGGGCTGGTGCGCTTCGCATTCTGCAAGGAGCAGCACGTGCTCCGTGAGGGTGCGCGACGGCTGGCCGCGCTGCGCCGCTGAGCCGGTTCGCTGCCCGGTCGGCAGCGGCGGTCCGCACTCCTCGTGCATCCTGTGCCCCATGTGCCTCGCGGGCGCGGCGGGTGCAGCATGGGGTGCCCAGCACGGCGTGCCAGGCGCGGCGTGCCAGGCGCGGCGCGGCGTGCCACCGCCGAGTCGCGTGGGACGGTGGAGGGGTGAGCCCAGATGCGCGTCCGGTGATAGGCCAGGAGACCCTCGCCGCCTTCCAGGAGCACCTGCTCGTCGAGCGGGGACGGTCGGTGCACACCGTGCGGGCCTACCTGGGAGACCTGCGCTCGCTCGACGGGGCCCTCCGGGCCCTGGGGCTGCGGGACCTGACGGACGTGCGCCTCGGCGACCTTCGTGCGTGGCTGGGCTCCCAGGCCGAGCAGGGCGTAGCGCGGTCGACCGTGTCACGCAGGGCCGCGGCAGCCAAGACGTTCTTCCAGTGGGCGCAGCGTCGGGGACTGGTGCCCCAGGACCCGGCGCTTCGCCTCACCGCCCCCAGCAAGGAACGTCACCTGCCCGGGGTGCTGGCCCAGCCTCAGGCCGCTGCGCTGATGGACCTCGCGGCCCTCGCCGGGGACGACGACGACCCCCTTCACCTGCGGGACCGGGCCATGGTCGAGCTGCTCTACGCCTCCGGCATCCGCGTCGGTGAGCTCACCGGGCTCGACGTCGACGACCTCGACCGGACCGAGCGCTCGGCGCGCGTGCTCGGCAAGGGCAGCAAGCAGCGCGTCGTGCCGTTCGGCATCCCCGCAGCCAGAGCCCTGGACCTCTACCTCGAGCAAGGGCGGCCCCATCTCGTCAGGACCGACACCGGGCCGGCCCTGTTCGTGGGCCGCCGCGGGCGGCGCGTAGACCAGCGTCAGGTGCGCAGCGTCGTGCATGCCCTGCTCAGCCACCTGCCAGGGGCTCCCGACCTCGGACCTCACGGGCTCCGGCACAGCGCCGCCACCCACCTGCTGGACGGGGGTGCGGACATCCGCACCGTGCAGGAGGTGCTGGGGCACGCGAGCCTGGCAACCACCCAGATCTACACCCACGTGTCCACAGAGCGGCTACGCAACGCCTACCGGCAGGCACACCCCCGAGCTTGACCCGTGGTCTGGCCCCCCACCCGGCTCACCTCGTCCGGCTCACCCACCCACCCGGCTCACCTCGCCCGGCTCACCCCTCGTCCGGCCGACGCCTTCGTCCGGCTCACGACGCCGGCTCCGCTCACCACCCGCCCTGCGCACGGGGCAGCAACGAGACCTCCCACGCCCGCAACAGCAGCAGCGGGTCGAGGTAGGTCGCACCCCGGCGCGCACCGAGATGCAGGCAGGTGCGGACCAGGCAATGACCACCGGTGCCCAGCGTGCCGAGAAGGTCACCGGGTGAGACCCGCCCTCCGCGGCCGATCCGGTCCTCGACCGGCTGGTAGGTGCTGAGCAGCCCGTTGTCATGCCGGACCGAGACGATGCCCGTGCCGGCGATCCGGCCGCTGTAGGAGACCACTCCGCCGTCGACAGCGAGGACCGGCGACCCGGTGAAGCCGCCGAGGTCCACGCCTCGGTGGCCGGACAGCCAACGTTGAGCCGGCGGGTCGAACCCCTTCTGCACCGACGGGCGACCCGGCAACGGCCAGTCCCACGCAGGTCTCGCCTCGCTGCGGCCCGACGCGGCGCCCTCTCGCGCCGGTCCGTGGGGCGGCTCAGCGACCGTCGAGACCAGCTGCCGCCGCCAGCTGTCGTCGACCTCCTCGGCCGCCCACGACGGAGCCGACGACACGCTGGTCACCAGGGCGGCGCACGACAGGGCAGTGAGCCGCCACCCCCGCAAGCGCCCTTGCACACGCCCGGAGCCCTGCTGTCGCCCCGCAGCGCACCGAGGCTGCCGCACCCGCCAAGACCCCCGCTGGAGCGCTCGCCGGGTCAGCGAGCGCACCGGACCCACCCACCCCTGCTGCGCTGAGCCAGGCCAGCGACCTCCAGCCGGCCGAGCGCGCTGACCGCCTCGACCGGGTCGAGCCCGGCGACCCGCAGCAGCGTGTCCAGCACCATGTGGCCGGCCCCGGGCAGCGCCTGCCAGACCCGGTGTGCGATCTCGTCGAGGTCGTCGGCGGGCCGTGTCTCCCCGTGCTTCTCCGGTGCGAGGTCGTCGCCGATCCTCCCCACCAGCTCGGCCACCTCGTCGGCATCGGTGACCAGCACGGCACGAGTGCGGCGGATCTCCTCGTGACAGCCTGCCGAGACCATCGAGGTGACCGGTCCCGGCACCGCCCCCACCGGCCGGTCCAGGGCGTAGGCGAGCGACACGGTGTGGCGCGCCCCGGACCGCAGGCCCGCTTCGACCAGCACCGTCCCGGTGGCCACCGCCGCGATCAGGCGGTTGCGCGCCAGGAAGCGGGTGCGCATCGGTGCGGCACCGGGCGGCACCTCGCTCAGCACCAGGCCGCGAGCGCGGATGCGTCCGAGCAGCTCGGTGTGCGAGGCGGGGTAGGACCGTTCGACACCGCAGGCGAGGAAGGCAAGGGTGTCGCCGCCGACGGCCAGCGCGGCACGGTGAGCCGCGCCGTCGATGCCGTAGGCCGCCCCCGAGACGACGGTGAACCCGCGTGAGGCCAGGCCGCCTGCGATCTCGGCCGCCACCGCGTCGCCGTAGGCCGTGCTGGCTCGGGCACCGACGACCGCCACACTGCGCTGTGCCGCCTGGTCCAGACGCAGGGGCCCCTGCGCCCAGAGCGCCCACGGCGGCTGCTCGAGATCGTCGAACGCCTCCGGCCACTCCGGATCTCCCGGGACGATCACCCGCGCACCGATGCGGGCGGTGACCTCAAGGTCCCGGTCGATGTCGAGCTGGGACAGCCGGGCGAGGAACCGGTCTGACCCGTGCTCGGCGCTGCCGGCCTTGCCACGCCGGGCCACCTCGAGGGCGTCGATGAGTCCGTAGACCGCGATCAGGCGTCGAGCGATCGGGTCCTCCGGCTCGGCGATGCGAGCCCAGGCCACCCGCGCCCGGCACTCGTCCCGGGCGCGACCTGCAGGCAGCGGCAGCATCGGTGCGTTGGTCATGCGGCCACCCCCGACTGCGTGCGCAGGGTGAGAGCGAACTCGGCGTCCCCGGCGGCCGGCATCTGCCGGCCTGCGCGGTCCGCCACGGTCCAGGCCACCCGCAGGCACCTGTCATAGCCCCGCAGCGTCAGCTCGTGACGGTCCATCGCCTTGTCCAGGCCCAGGGTGACCCGCTTCGGCAGACGCAGCGGACCATCGCGCAGATACGCCCCCGGCACCTCGGAGTTGACGGTCCACGGGGTCCTGGCCAGCCGCTCGGCCTGCGCCTGTCGCGCGGCCCCGACTCGTGCCGCGACCCGCGCGCTGTCCTCCCCGGGGGCTTCGCCGAGGTCGACCCTGGTGACGGGGTGCACCCCGATGCGCAGGTCGATGCGGTCGAGCATGGGCCCTGAGATCTTGCTGAAGTACTGCCGGCGGGCCAGGGGCGTGCACTCGCAGGCCTTGCCCTTGCCATAGCCTCGGCCGCACGGGCACGGGTTGGCGGCCAGCACGAGCTGGAAGCGCGCCGGCAGACGCACGTGCCGGTCGGCGCGGGCGATGACGACCTGGCCCGACTCCAGCGGCTGGCGGAGCCCGTCCAGGACGTCGCGACGGAACTCCGGTGTCTCGTCCAGGAAGAGGACCCCTCGATGGGCGCGGGAGACGGCCCCGGGCCGGACCCGTCCGCTGCCACCCCCGATCACGGCTGCCATCGAGGCTCCGTGGTGCGGGGCCACGAACGGCGCCCGGTCGATCAGGGCACCGTCCTGGGGCAGGTCTCCGAGCACCGAGTGGATGCCGGTCACCTCCAGCGCGGCCCGCTCCCCCAACGGCGGCAGGATGCCCGGTAGCCGCTCGGCGAGCATCGTCTTGCCGGCCCCGGGTGGTCCGAGGAAGAGGACGTGGTGGGCTCCGGCGGCGGCGATCTCCAGGGCCACGCGCGCCTCCGCCTGGCCGACGACCTCGGCGAGGTCGGGCAGCCTGCTCGGCGTCACCGGGGCAGCCGCCGGCGTCAGGTCTTCGGGGGCTCGGCCCGCCGCCACCGCGCGGTAGAACTCCAGGACGTCCGTGAGACTGCGCACGGCATGGACTCTGACCGCACTGACCAGGGACGCCTCGCGAGCGCTCGCAGCGGGCACCATGACGTCGCGCACTCCCCCGTCGGCTGCGGCGAGCACCCTCGGCAGCACCCCGGGCACCGCCCGCACGGTGCCGTCGAGCCCGAGCTCGCCGATGTGGGCGAGACCGGCGACCCGGCCCGCAGGCAGCTTGGTGTCGGCGGCCAGGAGGGCGACGGCGATGGCCAGGTCGAAGCCACTGCCGGTCTTGGGCAGCCCGGCCGGGGAGAGGTTGACCGTCCACCGGTAGGGGGTGAGCTGAACCCCGGAGTTGGCGGTGGCCGCCCGCACCCGGTCCGGCGCCTGGGCGCAGGCCGAGTCGGGCAGGCCGCTGACGACATACGCCGGCAGTCCCTGGTGGCCGTGGGCCTCCACGGTCACCACGTGCCCCTCCACCCCGGCCAGCCCGACCGCGAGCGTGCGCCCGAAGCCCATCAGGCCACCCCCTCCAGGTGCACGAGGCCCACCGGTCCCGAACGCGGCAGGGACACGCCGATCACGTCGACGCGGATGTGCGGCACCGGCACCTCGTGCGCTCGCAGCCACTGACCCGCCAGGCGACGCAGCCGCGCTGCCTTCGCCGGTGTCACCGCCTCGACAGGTGAGCCGAACCGGTGCGACCGCCGGGTCTTGACCTCACAGAACACGACGCAGTCACCCTGCCGGGCGACGATGTCGATCTCCCCGGACGCGCAGCGCCAGTTGCGGTCGAGCAGCTCCCACCCGCGCTGCTCAAGATGCTCGCAGGCCAGGTCCTCGCCATGCTGTCCGACCGCCCGAGCCACTCTGTGCGGCATACCCCCAGTGCTCATCTGCACCACCTCCACGCCCAGCGTCGGTGCTGGACCCGGTGATGCCCACCGGGTCAGCGCACCGTTGTGGACGGAGCCGGTCGGGCAGTGGGGATGGGGATGATGCGAGCAGCCGCCCCACAGGGCAGCCATGGCGCAGGACGCCGCACGACGCCTCAGCCCTGGAAACCGCCGCTCTTGGGGATCTCGAGGTCGGACTTCGCCAGCTCTTCGACGTTGACGTCCTTGAACGTGATCACCCGCACGTTCTTGACGAACCGCGCCGGCCGGTAGACGTCCCACACCCAGGCGTCGCTCATCGTCACCTCGAACCAGGTGTCACCCCCACCGGTGCGCACCTGGACGTCGACCTCGTTGGCGAGGTAGAACCGCCGCTCGGTCTCCACGACGTGGGTGAACAGCCCGACGACGTCACGGTACTCGCGGTAGAGCTGCAGCTCCATGTCGGTCTCGTACCGTTCCAGGTCCTCCGCGCTCATGCCTGGCCCACCTCCTGGCTCGTGCCGGTCAGATTCCAGCTGCGCCGGTGGTGCCGACACGGCCCGCGCTCCCGCAACGCCTGCTGGTGCTCCGGTGCGGCGTAGCCCTTGTTGATCCTCCAGCGGTATGCCGGGTGCTCTCCGTCCAGGCCGACCATCAGCGTGTCACGGGTGACCTTGGCCAGCACGCTGGCCGCGGCCACCGACGAGCAGCGCAGGTCCGCCTTCACCAACGTGCGCACCGGAGGCGGCTGCGCCTCGGCGACATCAAGCAGGCCGAACAGCCCGACGCGACGCGGGTCGGTGAGCCAGTCGTGGTTGCCGTCGAGGATGACGAGGTCGGGGGCCACCTCCAGCTGGGCCAGCGCCCGCTCGCCGGCCAGGCGCAGCGCGACCATGATGCCGACGGCGTCGATCTCCTCCGGCCAGGCGTGGCCCACCCCCCAGCCCAGGCACCACCGCTGGATCCTGGGCACCATGCGCTCACGCGCCGCGCTCGTCAGCAGCTTGGAGTCCTTGACCCCGCTCGGGGCGGACCGGCAGGTGGCGTCGATGGCCACGACACCGACGCTGACCGGCCCTGCCAGGGCGCCGCGGCCGACCTCGTCCATGCCCACGAGCACGTCGTAGCCGTCGCGCTGCAGCGCTCGCTCCATCCTGAGGCTGGGCTTGCGAGAGGCTGCTGGACGCGTCGCGGCCCGGGTGGCTGGGCTCACGGCGCCGGGACCTCGGACAGCGTCGCGGGGTTGTCGAACCACTCGGCTCGGGACAGCGGCCAGACCAGCACCATCGCCTGACCGACGACGTTGTCCTCCGGCACGGAGCCGGCAGTGCCGGTGCCGTCGTCGTTGCCGCGGGAGTCGCGGGAGTTGGACCGGTGGTCGCCCATCAGCCAGACGTGTCCCTCGGGCACGGTGACGTCGAAGTCCGTCTGGCTCGGCTCGTCGCCGGGGAAGAGGTAGTCCTCCTCCAGCGGCTTGCCGTTGACCGAGACCCGCCCTTCGGAGTCACAGCACACCACCTGGTCGCCGCCGGTGCCGATCACCCGCTTGATCAGGTGGTTGCCCTGCGCGACCGGGGCCAGACCCACGAACTCCAGGACCTCCATCACGGGGTTGAGGATCGGTCCACGGTCCACGGGCGTGGTCGGGGGGAGCCAGCCCCCCGGGTCCTCGAAGACCACGATGTCACCCCGGTCTATGTCCATCGGCCCGGCCTGGATCTTGCTCACGAGCACCCGGTCGCCGACCAGCAGGGTCTGCTCCATCGACCCCGAGGGGATCCAGAAGGCCTGCATGACAAAGGTCTTGATCAGGAACGAGATGACCAGGGCGATGGCCGCGACGGAAAGGACCTCGCGGACCGCGTGCCACAGCCCGTGCGGACGCGACGATGCGCTCGCGCGGTGTGAGGGGCGCTCCTCACTACGCGACGGCACACCCGGGTCGATCTCCCGGGACGTCTTGTCCGTCACTGGGCCCGCCCTTCGTGGCTCGTGGCTCCCCGCGGGGCGCTCGTCTGGTCCTGGGATCGGACCCTAGTACGCCGAACTGGACGCGGCCCTGCGACGCTCCGCTCAGCGGGCGGGGGTGGTCTCGCGCTTCTCCCGGATGCGGGCGGCCTTGCCGCGCAGGTTGCGCAGGTAGTAGAGCTTGGCGCGGCGGACGTCGCCACGGGAGACGCGCTCGACCTTGTCGACGTTCGGCGAGTGCACCGGGAAGGTGCGCTCGACGCCCACACCGAAGCTGACCTTGCGCACGGTGTAGGTCTCGCCGATCCCCCCGCCGTGGCGCCGGATCACGATGCCCTGGAAGATCTGGATGCGGGAGCGGCTGCCCTCGATGACCTTGACGTGGACCTTGATGGTGTCACCGGCGCGGAAGTCCGGGATGTCGTCACGGAGGCTGGCTGCGTCGACGGCGTCGAGCTTGTGCATGGTCGCTTCGCTTTCTCGCAAGTGCCACAGGTCACTCACGGCGGTCGGTCACCTGTGAAGGGGTGACGGGTGTCTGAGGCTGCGCCGCTCGGTCGATCGCACTCTCCCCCTGTGGCAGGGGCACGATGAATGGGTGTCCGACGTGGACGCAAGGAGCAAGTCTGCCACAGCGGCAGTCACCGACCGAAATCCGCGGTGACGGCTGAACTGCCGCCGTCCGGTCGGGTGGCTCAGGCCCGCCGCGGCTTGGCGAGCCGGACCGTCGGCACGCCACGGTAGTCGGACCGCTCCACCGCACGGTAGCCCGACCTCTTGTACCTGCGCAGGTTGTCGCCCGACCGGGCCCCCGTGACGAGCTCGTATGCCGTCACGCCGGCCGGCGCAGCCTGCTCGGCATGCTTCAGCAGAGCCCGGCCCAGGCCCCGGCCCTGCAGGTCCGGAGCGACCATCAGGCGGCCGATCTCCCACCGGTCGCCGGCCTGCCGGGCACGCACCGACCCGACCAGCCGTCCGTGCGAGCGCAGCACCCAGGTGCGCCAGCGCCCCAGGCCACGCCGCACCTCCTCGAGGTCCTCGCCCAGCGCCGGGATCTCGAAGGTGTCGTGGGCCCGGCCCTCCTCGAGCCAGCAGGCCCGGGACAGGGTCAGCAGCTCTCCGGCATCGGCCGGGACGGCGGTGCGCAGCTCCAGGCCGGGCCCGGGGGAGTCGAGGTCGACCCCGTCCAGGACGGCCGTGGGACCCAGCAGGTCGGGCCGCCGTGCTGCCGTGCGTGCACGTCGCTGCTCTTCACGCCAGGCGGCGATGGCACCGTGGTCGCCGGACAGCAGCACGTCGGGGACCGCGCGGCCGCGCCACTGCGGCGGTTTCGTGTAGACGGGGTACTCCAGCAGGCCCCCGGTGTGCGACTCCTCCTCCAGGGACGCGGTGTTGCCGATCACCCCCGGCACGAGCCGGGCGATGGCCTCCACCATCGCCAGCACGGCGACCTCTCCCCCGTTGAGCACGTAGTCGCCCAGCGAGAGCACGCTCACCTGGTCGGCGTACTCCTCGTAGACCCGCTCGTCGATGCCCTCGTAGCGCCCGCAGGCGAACACCAGCCACGCCTCGCCTGCCAGCCCGGCGGCAGTCTCCTGGCTGAACGGCACACCCCCGGGGCCCGGCACGATGATGCGCGGACGTGCCTCCCCCTGGTCACCGCATACCTCGTCGAGGGCCTCACCCCAGGGTTCGGGTCGCATCACCATCCCGGGACCACCCCCGTAAGGGGTGTCGTCGACGGTGCGGTGCCGGTCGTGTGTCCACCGGCGCAAATCGTGCACGCGCACGTCCAGCAGGCCCTGGCGGCGGGCCTTGCCGATCAGCGAGAGGTCCAGCGGCGCCAGGTAGTCGGGGAAGATGCTCAGCACGTCGATGCGCATGCCCACGACCTCAGCGTCCTGGTTCGCCGAGGTCGAGCAGGCCGGCAGGCGGGTCGATGACGACCCGCCGGGCCTCCTCGTCGACCTGCGGCACGAGCTCCTCGACGAAGGGAACCAGTGCCTGTCCACCACGGTCGAGGCGCACCTCGAGCAGGTCCTGCACCGGCCGGGTATGCAGCGCGCCCACCTCGCCGACGACGGTGCCGTCGACGAGCACGACGGCGAAACCGAGGAGGTCCTGCTCGTACCACCCCTCGTCATCCTCCTCGTCGGCGTGGACCGTGACGAGCCGGGTGTCGCGCAGTGTCTCGGCTGTGCTCCGGTCCGGCACGCCGGCGAACCCGAGCAGGTAGGTGCCCTGGTGCACCCGCACACTGGCCAGCGTCAGGGGTCCGCGCTCGGGTGGCTCGGTGCTGAACTCGGCGCCCGGCACGAAGCGGTCCTGCGGGTTGTCGGTGTGCACCTGCACGGTGACCTCACCACGGAGGCCGTGAGGCTTGCCGATACGGGCCACCAGGTAGGCCGGTGTGGGGGTCATGGCGGTCATCCTCGCAGGGTCGACAGTGGGAGGACATGCCGACGGCCCCCGTGGGCGTGGGTCACGCTCACGGGGGCCGTCAAGGCTCTGCGGACAGGGTGCTGGCGTCAGCGGACCCGGTCGGTGTCGACGATGTCGATCCGCACCTTCTGACCGCCGGCCAGGGCGCCCATGACGGTGCGCAGGGCTCCCGCCGTGCGGCCACGCCGGCCGATCACCCGGCCGAGGTCGTCCGGGTGGACCCGGACCTCGAGCACGTCACCGTGCCGGGCGTTCTTCTGCCGCACGACGACCTCGCCGTCATGGTCGACGATCCCCTTGACCAGGTGCTCCAGCGCTTCCTCCAGCACGGTCAGGCCTTGTCGCCGGCGGCCGGAGCCTCGTCGGCCTGGGGCTCCTCGGCCGCGGTCTGCTCAGCCTGGGGCTCCTCGGCCGGGGCCGTCTCAGCCTGGGGCTCCTCGGCCTTCTTGGCCTTGCGCGGGGTCGGCGCGGCAGCGGGCTCGCCACCGTCGGCAGCGGCCAGCGCAGCCTCGTAGAGGGCCTTCTTGTCCGGGCGGGCCTCGCGGGTCTTCAGGGTGCCGGCGGTGTCACCCTCACCCTTGAACTTCTGCCAGTCACCGGTGACCTTCAGCAGCGCGGCGACCTGCTCGGTCGGCTGCGCCCCGACGCCCAGCCAGTACTGGCCGCACGCTCGGAGTCGATCTCGATGAGCGAGGGCTCCTCGGTGGGGTGGTACTTGCCGATCTCCTCGATCGCACGGCCGTCGCGCTTGGTGCGCGAGTCCATGACGACGACGCGGTAGAACGGTGCACGGATCTTGCCCATGCGCTTCAGACGAATCTTGACAGCCACGTGTGCGGTGTCTCCTCATTCTTGGTCAGGGTGAGCCCGCCACAGGTCCGCGTGGGGAAACACGCGCGGTGCAGCAGGCTCAAGGTGGACACAGCCGGGCACGGAGAGAGGGGCCGTGCCGGATGAGTACCCCGACATTGTGCCAGAGACCTGGCGATACCTGCCAAACGAGCGTGTGCCCGCCACGTGGGGTCGCTCAGGGCTCGTCGTCGGCGTGGTCGGCGACGAACTCGAGCACCTCGGTGTCGTCGACGCCGGGGAAGACTCCCGGCGGCATCACCGCGAGCAGGTGTGAGTGGGCCCGGGCGCTCGGCCAGACCCGGCCGGCCCACTGCCGCTGCAGCTCGGCCGGCGGCTGGCTGCAGCACCGCGGGTCGGGGCAGCGGGAGGCGCTGCGCGCTGTGGTGTCCCGGCCCCGCATCCACCTCACCTCGGCATACGGCACACCGACGCTCACCGAGAACGGCGCCGGCCGTGGTCTGCTCCACGACGGCCGTGCACCAGTAGGTGCCGCTGCGGGTGTCGGTGTACTGCTGGTAGGCCTGGCCCGGCACCTGGTCGAACACGACCCGCGCGGTCCAGTAGCGGCAGACCTTCGCACCCTCGATGGCTCCGGTGGCGTCCATGGGGAAGCTGACGCCGTCGTTCTCGTAGGCCTTGTAGATCACCCCGTCCGCAGCTGATCCGCATGAAGTGCACCGGCAGCTGCAGATGGCGTGTGGCGAGGTTGCAGAAGCGGTGGGCGGCCGTCTCGTAGGACACCCCGTAGGCGTCGCGCAGGTCCTCGATCGCGATGTCACGGGCCTTCTTGGCGCTCTGCAGCATGCGCGACGGTCGAGGCTCTGGGGCATCAGCACTGCCGCCGCGAAGTAGTTGATCTCGACCCGCTGGGCAAGGAACTCGGCGTAGTCACGGGGCGGTTCGTGGTCCAGGACCAGGTGTCCCAGCGCCTGCAGCGCAACCGCCCGCCCGTCCCGTGCCACCGGGACTGGACCGGCGGCACGTAGATGCGCCGGTTGACCATGTCTGTGACGGTGCGCGTGGAGGCGGGCAGCGTGTCGACGGGCACGATCGAGTAGCCGACGTGGGCGGCCAGCCGGTCGACTCCCGACCGGGTGATGGGTCCGGAGCCATGGTCGATGGCGCCCAGCGAGCCGCGCAGCCGCGGCCTCGATCTCCGGGAAGTAGTTGTCGGCCTCCCGCATGCGGCGGCGCAGGTCCGCGTTGGCGAGCCGCGCATACTCCGGCGTCGCCGCTCGCTGTTGCTGCAGCCCGACGACGGTCTCGTACATGCCGACGAGCGCCTCCAGCGCATCGGTCGGCAGGCTGGGACCGACCCGCACCGGCGGGATCCCGAGGGTGTCGAAACCAGGGGCGCGCTGGGCCCGCTCCCAGGTGACCTCCAGGGCGTCCCGGCGCGACGACTGCCCGCCGCGCAGGAGCGACTCCACCTCCACCCCCAGGGCACCGGCCAGGTCGGCGAGCACACGACGCGTGGCTCGCGCTTGCCGTTCTCGACCAGCGAGAGCGCCGAGGCCGACAGCCCGACCCGGTCGGCCAGCTCGGCCAGGGTCAGGTCGCGCGACCGGCGGTGGTGCCGGATCTGCCGCCCGATCGACAGCGCGTCGGGGCCGCCCCTACCCCTGCGCTGCAGCGTCGGCGGCTCGGCCAGCTCACCAGTGGGCACGAACGGGAGGAGCCTGCCTGTCGTCGCGGTCATTCCTGCACGATAGCGAAAAATTCGCGCTTCTTCACCACGACGTATCTGGTTTTCGGGCGGAAATTCGGGGCAATCTGGCGTCATCCCCACCCGCACTCGACGAGGAGCGCACGATGACCACCCTGACCGACCGCCCCACCCCGACCACCCAGCAGGGCACCTTCGCCCAGCAGGCCCTCGAGCTGCAGCAGCAGTGGGAGACCGACCCCCGCTGGGCCGGGACTCGGCGCGACTACAGCGCGGAGGACGTCGTGCGCCTGCGGGGCTCCGTGGTCGAGGAGCACACGCTGGCCCGTCGCGGCGCGGAACGTCTGTGGGAGGCCATGCAGACGCGGCCGTTCACCCGGGCTCTCGGTGCACTGACCGGCAACCAGGCGGTGCAGATGGTCCGCGGCGGGCTCGAGGCCATCTACCTCTCTGGCTGGCAGGTCGCCGCTGACGCCAACCTGGCCGGCCAGACCTACCCCGACCAGAGCCTCTACCCCGCCAACTCGGTGCCGGCCGTCGTCCGTCGCATCAACAACGCCCTCATGCGGGCCGACCAGATCCAGTGGTCGCAGCCCGGTGACCCCACCGCGCAGGAGCTGGTCGACTACCTCGTGCCCATCGTCGCCGACGCCGAGGCCGGGTTCGGCGGGCCCCTCAACGTCTTCGAGCTGATGAAGTCGATGATCGCCTCCGGTGCCGCCGGGGTGCACTTCGAGGACCAGCTCGCCTCGGAGAAGAAGTGCGGCCACCTCGGGGGCAAGGTGCTCGTCCCCACCCAACAGCATGTCCGGACGCTGACCTCGGCACGGCTGGCTGCCGACGTGCTCGGGGTGCCGAGCATCGTCATCGCCCGCACCGACGCGTTGGCCGCAGACCTGCTGACCAGTGACATCGACCCGGTGGACCAGGAGTTCACCACCGGGGAGCGCACACAGGAGGGCTTCTTCCGGGTCCGTCCCGGGATGGAGCCGGTGATCGCCCGCGCCAAGGCCTACGCCCCCTACGCCGACCTGATCTGGGTCGAGACCGGCACACCCGACCTGGGTCACGCCCGCGAGTTCGCCGACGAGATCCACCAGGACTTCCCCGACCAGCTGCTGGCCTACAACTGCTCGCCGTCCTTCAACTGGAAGGCCGCTCTCTCCGACACCGAGATCGCGGAGTTCCAGGACAAGCTGGGCGAGCTGGGCTACGCCTTCCAGTTCATCACCCTGGCCGGCTTCCACGCCCTCAACCACTCGATGTTCCAGCTCGCCCACGGCTACGCCCGGTCAGGGATGAGCGCCTACGTCCAGCTGCAGGAGGCGGAGTTCGCCGCTGCCGAGCAGGGGTACACCGCCGTCAGGCACCAGGCCGAGGTCGGCACGGGATACTTCGACGAGGTGAGCCGGGTCATCAACCCTGACAGCGGGACACTGGCCCTGACCGGCTCGACCGAGTCCGAGCAGTTCCACTGACCGACGCCGCCCCCCTCCCGCCACCGGTGGTCGCACCCCGGTGGTCCCGCACCCGTAGCCGCACGCCGTAGCCCTGCCAAGGAGCACACCATGGACGCCACCACCCCGCTGCACCCACCGGTCCGGCTGCGGGCCGGCACCGACGCCGGCCTCGTGACCGACGAGGTGGCCGAGGTGCTCGCCGCGCTGCACCGCGCGACCGAGCCGCAGCGTCAGCGGCTGCTGCAGGACCGCAAGGACCTCGCTCACCGGGTCACCGCCGGCGAGGAGCTGGGGCAGGACGAAGCCACCCGCGGGGTCCGGGAGGACGGGTCGTGGCAGGTCGCGCCTGCCCCGCAGGACCTTCGGGTGCGTCACGTGGAGCTCGCCGGGGCGGCCACCGCGGACATGGCGGCGGTGGCCCGCACCAGCGGGGCCGACGTGTGGGTCGCCGACCTGGAGGACTCCCTGGTGCCCACCTGGGAACGTCTCACCTCCGCGCACCGCACCCTCACCGACTGGGTGAACGACCCGACGTCCGACCTGCCCACGCTCGTCGTGCGTCCCCGTGGGCTGCACCTCGACGAGGGCCACCTCCTGGTCGACGGCCAGCCTGTGGCGGCGGCAGTCGCCGATGTCGCGATGTTCCTCGTCCACCAGGCGCCGGGCCTGCTCGCCCGCGGCAGCGGCCCCTACCTCTACCTGCCCAAGGTGGAGACCCACACGGAGGCCCAGTGGTGGGACTCGCTGCTGACCCAGGCCGAACAGCTGCTCGGCCTGGCCCCGGCCACGGTGCGGGTGAGCGTGCTCGTCGAGACCGTGCACGCCGCATACCAGCTGGAGGAGATCCTGCACGCGCTCCGGCAGCGGGTGACCGCGCTCACCGCCGGACGCTACGACTACGTCTTCTCGCACCTGCGCACCTACGCGCGCCGCCCTGACCACATCCTGCCCGACCGCGACTCGTTCACCATGTCCACGCGCTTCCTGCGCGCCTACACCGAGCTGCTCGTGCACACCTGTCACCGCCGCGGAGCTCACGCCCTGGGGGGTCCGGTCGCCGAGGTGCCCGGCGGCACGCTGGACGACTCGACACTGCAGGTGCAGGCCCGGGTCAGCCGGGAGAAGGTGCGCGAGGCCCGCCAGGGGTTCGACGGCGCCTGGGTGCTCCACCCCGCGCTGGTGCCCGTGGCGCGCGAAGCGTTCACGGTCGTCCAACGCGACTTGGCGGGCGCCTCCCGCCCCCGGCCCGACGCCCCGGCGGTCGTCGACCCTCGGGTGCTCTCCGACATCAGCATGCTGCCGGGCACCCCCACCCTCTCGGGGCTGCGCACCAACATCCGGGTCTCGCTGCGCTACCTCACCAGCTGGCTGTCCGGCGAGGGCACGATCGAGATGGACGGGCACCTGGAGGACTTCGGCACCGTGGAGCTCGCCCGGCTGCAGGTGTGGCAGTGGGCCCACCACGAGGTGCAGCTGGCCGAGGGGCCGACCACCGGGCCGCTGCTCATCGGGAGGGTCCTCGAGGAGGAGATCGCCATCCTCACCCGCCGACTCCCCGCGGCGGGCCGGCATATCTCGCTGGCCGCCGACCTGCTGCGTGAGGCGTTCGGCCCCGGCGAGCCACCGGCCTTCATCTCGCACCGGGCGTATGCCGTGCTGCTGGGCATGGAGTCCGAGACCGGCGCCGAGACGGCGGCCTGAGACGAGCGCCACGGCGCCTCGCGGTCATGCAGGATGGGGCCTGGGCGCAGATCGGGCATGACGCTGTGCCCGCCGGACCTCTCGGGCCAGGGTCAGCCCCGGGCACCCGAACGTTCCATGACCCGACCACGCAGCACGACGCGGTGCGGGTCGGCCAGGGTGCGCAGCTCCTGGCGCGGGTCCTCGCGGTAGACCACGAGGTCGGCCGACTCCCCCTCGACCAGACCGGGCCGGCCGAGCCACCTGCGGGCCGACCAGGTGGCCGCGGAGATGGCTTCGACGTTGCTGAAGCCGACCTTGGTCAGCGCCTCGACCTCGCGGGCGACGAGGCCGTGCGGCAGCTGCCCGCCGGCGTCGGTGCCGACGAAGATCGGGACGCCGGCCTCTCGGGCCTTGCCGATGGTCTCGAACCGCCGAGCGTGCAGGTCGCGCATGTGGGCCGCGTAGGCCGGATACTTCGCCTCCCCCGCAGCGGCGAAGTCGGGGAAGTTCTCGATGTTGACCAGGGTGGGCACGATGGCGATCTGCTGGGCGGCGAACGTCTCGATGGTGTCGTCGAGCAGTCCGGTGGCGTGCTCGATGCAGTCGGTGCCGGCGGCGGCGAAGTCTCGCAGCGACTGCTCGCCGAAGCAGTGCGCGGTCACCCGGGCACCCTCCTCGTGCGCTGCCGCGATGGCCTCGCTGAGCACGTCGACGGGCCAGCACGTGTCCAGGTCTCCGGCGTCGCGCTCGATCCAGTCACCGACCAGCTTGACCCAGCCGTCACCGCGTCGAGCCTCCTGGCGCACGAAGTCGACGAGCTGGTCCGGCTCGATCTCGTGTGCGAAGTTGCGCTGGTAGCGACGCGTGCGCGCGATGTGGCGTCCGGCCCTGATCAGGCGGGGCAGATCCTCGCGGTCATGCACCCACGAGGTGTCGAGCGGGCTGCCGGCATCGCGGAGCAGCAGCGCGCCGGTGTCGCGGTCGGCCAGCGCGTGCTCCTCGGCCCGGGCGTCGTCGACCGCCCCGTGCGCCTCCAGGCCCACATGGCAGTGGGCGTCGACCAGGCCGGGCAGCACCCACCCCTGGACGGTCTCGACCTCGCCGTGGGTCGGTGGGGTGAGGCTGAGCCTGCCGTCCACCACCCAGATGTCGGGCAGGACCTCTTCGGGTCCGACCAGGACCTGACCTCGGATATGCAGCACCGGTGCGCTCATGTGGCCACTCGCCTCCTTGCGGTATGCCGTCCCGGCAGGCTATCCGCCCCGGGCTACGGTGAGAGGTATGAGGTATGACGCAGTCGTCGTCGGAGCGGGCCACAACGGGCTGACCAGCGCGGCCTACCTGGCCCGGGCAGGCCGGTCGGTGCTGGTGCTGGAACGCGCGGACCACGTCGGAGGCGCAGCCCGCTCGGCCCGGGTCTTCCCCGCCCACGACGCACGACTGTCGGCCTACTCCTACCTGGTCAGCCTCATGCCCCAGCAGGTCGTCGACGAGCTGGGTCTCGACCTGGAGCTGCACCGGCGGCAGATCTCCTCCTACACCCCCCTGGGAGAGGGTGGCATCCTGGTCGACAACGGCGACCCGCAGCGCACCGCGCACGACCTGGGTGCCGACGCCCAGGCCTGGCACGACTTCTACGGCATGACCGGCGAGGTCGCCCAGCGTCTCTTCCCCACCATGACCGAGCCCCTGCGTGCGGCCGACGAGGTGCGGTCGATGGTCGGTGACGAGGCGTGGACCGACCTCGTCGCGCGGCCTGTCGGCGAGGCGATCGAGCGCCGGTTCTCCTCCGACGCGGTGCGCGGCATCGTGTTCACCGACGGCCTCATCGGCACGTTCGCCCGCGCCGGTGACGCGGACCGGCTGGCGAACCGGTGCCTGCTCTACCACGTCATCGGCCGCGGCACCGGAGACTGGGACGTGCCGGTGGGCGGCATGGGCAGGGTGAGCGAGGCTCTGGCGCAGGCGGCGGTCGACGCCGGGGCACAGATCCGGTGCTCCACCGAGGTGGACGCCCTGGAGACCGACGGTGAGCTGGCCCGCCTCCGCACCACCGACGGGTCGGTCGTGGAGTGCGACACCGTCTTCGTCAACGCCGCCCCTACGGTGCTCGACCGGCTGCGCCGCCGGCCCTCCACCGGCCCCTCGCCCGAGGGGGCGCAGCTGAAGGTCAACATGCTGCTGTCCCGTCTTCCCGCGCTCAAGGACCGGACGGTCACGCCCGAGCAGGCGTTCGCCGGCACGTTCCACATCAACGAGGGCTACGCCGCACTGGACAGCGCCCACGTCAGCGCTGCCGGCGGCAGGCTCCCCGCCGTGCCCCCCTGCGAGGTCTACTGCCACTCGCTGTCGGACAGCTCGATCCTCGGCGACGACCTGGCCGCGGCCGGGGCGCAGACGCTGACCCTGTTCGGCCTGCACATGCCCGCCCGGCTGTTCCGGGACGACCCTGACGGCGCCCGCGAGCGCGCGCTCGAGGCCACCCTGGCCTCCATGAACAGCGTGCTGGCCGAGCCGATCCAGGACTGTCTGCTCGACGCCTCGACCATCGAGGTCCGCTCGCCGCTGGACGTCGAGGCGTCGGTGGGCATGCCAGGCGGTCACATCTTCCACGGCGACCTGCAGTGGCCGTTCGCGGAGTCACCGTCGGACGTGGGGCGGTGGGGCGTGGAGACCGCCGACCCCAACGTGTACCTGTGCGGGTCCGGTGCCCGACGTGGCGGCGGGGTCAGCGGCATACCCGGCCGGAACGCGGTGGCCGCTGCCCTCGGTGAGGACGCGCTGCGCTGACCTAGCCCGGCCGCTGACAGACCCGCCCGGCCCGTGGACCCCGATGACGGATCGTGCCGCCCCTACTTGCCCAGGAACTTCTCGAAGCCCTTGGGCAGCTGCAGCTCGGACAGGTCCTGGTCGGTGGGCTGGTCCCCGGCGGCACCGGCTCCGAAGGCGTTGCCGATGGCGTTCTCGCGGGCTGCCTCCCGGCGCTGCGCGGCGGCCTTCTCCTCGGCTGCCCGCTTGGCAGGGTTGCCGCTCTTGGACTTCTTGCGCTGGGGCTGCTGCTTGCCCTTGCCGCCGCCACCGGCCCCGGGCAGGCCCGGCATCCCCGGCATCCCCGGCATCCCGCCCCCCTTGCGCATCTGGCGCATCATCTTCTGGGCCTGGCCGAACCGTTCCAGGAGCTGGTTGACCTCGCTGACGCTGACGCCTGAGCCCTTGGCGATGCGGGCACGCCGGGACCCGTTGATGATCTTGGGGTGGTGGCGCTCGAACGGCGTCATGGAACGCACCATGGCCTCGACCCGGTCGAACTCGCGCTCGTCCAGGGAGTCGAGCTGGGCCCGCATCTGCTGCATGCCGGGCATCATGCCGAGCATCTGCTTGAGCGAGCCCATCCGCTTGATGGCGGCCATCTGCTCGAGGAAGTCCTCGAAGGTGAAGTCCTCCTCGGCCATGAACTTGCGGGCCATCTCGCGCGACTGCGCCGCGTCGAAGGCCTTCTCCGCCTGCTCGATCAGCGTCAGCACGTCACCCATGTCGAGGATCCGGCTGGCCATCCGGTCGGGATGGAAGATCTCGAAGTCCTTGGCCTGCTCGCCGGTGGAGGCGAACAGGATCGGCTGCCCGGTGACCGTGGCGACGGACAGCGCAGCGCCACCGCGGGCGTCGCCGTCGAGCTTGGTCAGCACCGAGCCGGTGATGCCGACCCCGTCGGCGAAGGCCTTGGCGGTCTCGACGGCAGCCTGGCCGATCATCGCGTCGATGACGAACAGGACCTCGTCGGCCTCGGTCTCCAGCCGGATGTCGTGCGCCTGTCGCATCAGGTCGACGTCGACTGCCAGCCGTCCCGCGGTGTCGATGATGACCACGTCGTAGCCCTTGGCCTTGGCCTCGGCCACCCCGTCGACGGCGACGTCGACCGGGTCGCCGAACGAGCGGGTGCCCTCGCCGGACTCCAGCGCGGCATCGTGGCCGAAGACGTTGCCCCGCTCCGGGGCGAACACCGGCACGCCGGCCCGCTCACCGACGATCTGGAGCTGGTTGACCGCGTTGGGACGCTGCAGGTCGGCCGCGACGAGCAGGGGGGTGTGGCCCTGTTCCTTGAGCCAGTAGCCGAGCTTGCCCGCCAGGGTGGTCTTGCCGGAGCCCTGGAGGCCGGCCAGCATGATCACGGTCGGCGGGGTCTTGGCCAGGGCCAGCCGGCGGGTCTGCCCGCCGAGGATCGCCACCAGCTCCTCGTTGACGATCTTGACGACCTGCTGGGCGGGGTTGAGCGACCGGGAGACCTCCGCCCCCAGGGCCCGCTCCCGGATGCGACCGGTGAACTGCTTGACGACGGGCAGGGCCACGTCGGCGTCGAGCAGGGCGATCCGGATGTCCCGGATGGTGGCGTTGACGTCGGACTCGGACAGCGTCCCCTTGCGCTTGAGGTTGCGGAAGGTGACGGTCAGTCGGTCAGAGAGGCTGTTGAACACTCGTCCAGGCTAACGAACGAATCAGCCGATGATGGCGTCGACGAACGCCTCGGGGTCGAACGGGGCCAGATCGTCGGGTCCCTCACCCAGTCCGACGAGCTTGACGGGCACCCCCAGCTTGCGCTGCACGTTGACGACGATGCCGCCCTTGGCGGTGCCGTCCAGCTTGGTCAGGACGACGCCGGTGATGTTGACGACCTGGGCGAAGACCTCGGCCTGGCGCATGCCGTTCTGACCGGTGGTCGCGTCCAGCACCAGCAGCACCTCGTCGACCGGGCTGCGCTTCTCCACGACGCGCTTGACCTTGCCGAGCTCGTCCATCAGGCCGACCTTGTTGTGCAGCCGCCCGGCCGTGTCGATGAGGACGACGTCGGCCTCCATCTCGGCGGCTGCGACGACGGCGTCGAAGGCGACGGACGCCGGGTCGGCGCCCTCCCGGTCGGAGCGGACCGTGGGCACACCCACCCGTTCGCCCCAGGTCTGCAGCTGGTCGGCGGCCGCCGCCCGGAACGTGTCGGCAGCGCCGAGCACCACGTCCTTGTCCTCGGCCACCAGCACCCGGGCGAGCTTGCCGACCGTGGTGGTCTTGCCGGTGCCGTTGACCCCCACGACCATGACGACCGCCGGACGGTCGTCGACGCGGGAGCCGGAGACGCGCCGGTCCATGGTGGGGTCGACCAGCCGCAGCAGGTCCTCCCGCAGCCACGCCCGCACCGTCTCGACGTCGGTCTGGCCCTCGACCTGCACGCGGCGGCGCAGCGAGGTCACCAGATCGTCGGTGGCCTCCACCCCGAGGTCGGCCTGCAGCAGCGTGTCCTCGACCTCCTCCCAGGCGGCCTCGTCCAGCCCGCCCCGGGAGAGCAGGGCCAGCAGCGCCGCACCGATGGCCGTGTTGGACCGGGCCAGCCGGGAGCGCAGCCGGGCCATCCGGCCGCGGGCCGACTCGGGACGCTCCAGCGTGGGGGTCGTGGGCGCCGGCGGCAGGTCCTCGACGGCGACACCGCCCCCGGTGTCGGCGACGTCGGTGTCAGCAGGAGCGGCAGGTATGTCGTCCCGCTCGTCCGTCGGCGCCGGCCGACGGGTCGGTGGCAGCGTCTTCGTGTCGCCGCCCCGTCCTCGGACCAGGCCGACGAGGACCGCCAGGCCGGCGAGGGCCACGACGGTCGCCACGGTCAAGATTTCCCAGAGATTCTCCATCGCGCCTCATTCTCACAGACGACGCCGACGACCAGAGGGTCGCAAGCGTGCGGTCGGTCGGACGGCGCCCCTCAGGACGGTGTGTCGTGCCCCTTGTCCCGGCCGACGTGGGCCATGGTGCGGTGTCGCCAGCCGTCGCCCCGCTCGACGAGCTCCTCCCCGCGGCGACGGACGTCGGCGATCAGGGCCTCCCCTTCGGGCGTCCAGAACTCACGGGACTCCCGTCGCGCCTCGGCGGCGACGTAGCCGAGCACGACAGCACCCGCCGCCACACACAGCAACATCACCAGCACCAGAACAACCATGCCTCCAGCCTGCCTCGACAACCGCCGCAGACCAACTCACTCCCCGGCGTGTCCCTTCTCAACATGCCGGGGAGTGAGCGGACTCACAGTGTCTGCCGGTCAGCGTCCGGAGAGGGTGTTGAGCAGCCCGTTGTCGAGCGGGTCGCGCAGCGAGCGCTTGAGCTCGGCGAACGAGGGCCAGGTGGCCAGCGTCGTCACGGCGTCCCAGAGCTTCACCGCGTCCTCGTCGGTCGGCGTGCTGGAGATGACCGGCCCGAAGAAGGCCGCGCCGTCGGCGCCACCGAAGGCCAGGATCGGCGTGCCGACGTTGCCGCCGGTGCGCTCCATCGCCTCGTCGGTGGAGGCCTTGAGCTCGGCGTCGTGCTGCGGGTCGCCTGCTGCCTCGGCCAGCTCGACCGGCAGGCCGACGGTCTGCAGGATGTCGGTCAGCTGGCCGAGCACGGTGCCCTGGTGCGGCCCGACGGCCTCCCAGAGTGCGGAGCCCTCGAGGGGGCTGTCCACCGGCGGAGCGGTCTCCCACAGGCGCCGGCCCATCTCCTCGTACAACGGGCCCACCACCTGGGGCCCGTGGGCATGCTGGGCGGCCGCGGCGACCCGCAGGAACTTGTGTCCGACGGCGTGCCCGTCCTGCTCGTCGACCTGGTCCATCTCGTCGTTGAGGACCGCCAGGGAGATGAAGCGCCAGACAGGCTCGACGTCGACCTGCCGGGACACCTGGCGGAACCACTTGGAGGTCTGCCAGCAGAAGGGGCAGGCGGGGTCGAAGAAGAACTCGACGGTGCGGGGAGAGGTGGTGGTGGAAGTCATGTCTGCAGCAACCTCGCGACCAGGCCTGCTTGTTCCGGGGCCCGTCGCTGCTCAGGCAGGGCGGGCCTCGGGCTGCACGTCGCGCAGGCGCTGGGAGACGACCGTCGTGACACCGTCGCCCTGCATCGAGACCCCGTAGAGGGCGTCGGCGATCTCCATCGTGCGCTTCTGGTGGGTGATGACGATGAGCTGGCTGGAGTCGCGCAGCTCTTCGAAGAGCACGATGAGCCGGCCGAGGTTGGTGTCGTCCAGCGCCGCCTCGACCTCGTCCATGATGTAGAACGGGCTCGGCCGCGCCTTGAAGATGGCCACCAGGAGCGCGACAGCCGTCAGCGACCTCTCCCCACCCGACAGCAGGGACAACCGCTTGATCTTCTTGCCGGGAGGCCGGGCCTCGACCTCGATGCCCGTGGTGAGCATGTCGTCGGGGTCGGTCAGGACCAGCCGGCCCTCGCCTCCGGGGAAGAGACGGGCGAAGACCCGTTCGAACTGCGTCGCGGTGTCGTGGTAGGCCTCGGTGAAGACCAGCTGCACCCGCTCGTCCACCTGCCGGACGATCTCGAGCAGGTCGACCTTGGACCTGCGCAGGTCCTCCACCTGCTCGGTGAGGAACTTGTGGCGTTCCTCCAGGGCCGCGAACTCCTCGAGGGCCAGGGGGTTGACCTTGCCCAGGGAGGCGAGCCGACGCTCGGCGGCGCGCAGGCGCTTCTCCTGGACGTCGCGCACGAAGGGCTGCGGCTCGGGCAGGTCGTCGGGGTCCTCGGCTCCCGGCGCCCCCAGGACCGGCGCGACCAGCTGGTGCGGACCGTAGTCCTCGACCAGCACGTCGGGGTCGATGCCGAGCTCCTCGACCGCCCGGGTGCGCACCTGGTCGATGCGCAGGCGCTGCTCGGCGCGGGCGATCTCGTCCTGGTGGACCGAGTCGGTGAGCTCGCGCAGCTGCTCGCCGAGCTCCTGCACCCGGGTCCGGGCCCGGCTCAGGGCCCGCTCGTGCTCGGTCTGCGCTGCGGCGGCCTCGTCGCGCTCGACGGCGGCTCGACCGGCCAGCTCCGTGGTGCGTTCCACCAGGTAGGCCGCCCCGGCTGCGACCGCTGCGGCGACCCTGGCCTCCTGCTCGCGGCGCAGCCGCCGGGCTGCGGCCCGCTCGCGTGCGGCCAGCTCGTTGCGGGCGGCGGCCTCCAGCGACTCGGCCCGCCCGGTCACGGCGCGCACCCGCTCCTCTGCGGTGCGCAAGGAGAGCCTGGCCTCGGTCTCCGCACTCCTGGCCCGGGCCGCGGCCTCGGCCAACCGGTCGCGGTCGGCGTTGTCCGGCTCACGCTCGGCACCGTCGACGGGGGCGGCGTCGGCATCCGCCAGGCGCTGCTCGAGCGCCGCGAGCTCGACCCGGGTCGACCCCACGGTGCGCTCCGCCTCGGCGATCGCGAGCTCGGTGCGCTCCCGCTCAGCCTTCGCTGCGCGCATCGTGGAGCCCAGCTGACCCAGCTGCTCGGCGACGGCCGCCATCCGGGCGTCGGAGTCGTGGAGCTTCTCCAGTGCGGCCTCGGCCACCGCTGTGGTCTCCTGGACACCGGCGTCCGCGCGCTGCACCTCGAACCCGGCCTGCTCCACGGCCGCCGTCACGGCACGCCACCGCTGCTGGGTCTCGTCCAGCGCCGACTGCACCTCCAGCAGACTGGGCCCGGCGCTGCTGCCTCCCCGCACCCATCCCGGGCCGTAGACGTCACCGGCGCCCGTCACGGCGACGACACCAGGCAGGCCGGCGTCGAGCACGAGCTGCCTGGCCTGCTCGGCGGTGTCCACCAGGGCGACCCGGTCCAGCAGGCCCAGCACGGCCCGCCCCAGGGCGCCCTGCGCGGTGACGACGTCGGCGGCCCATACGGCATACCCGGGCAGTGCGCCCCAGGAGGCCCGCTCGGCCTCCGTGGCCGTGCCCGGCACGATCAGCCCGGCCTGACCCTCGTCGTGCTCGCGCAGCCAGTCGAGCGCGGCGCCGGCCTCGTCCAGCCCGTTCACGACCAGCGCCTCCCCGGCCCAGCCGAGCGCCGCGGCCACCGCGGCCTCGTGACCCGGGGTGACGGACAGGAGGGCGGAGACGCTGCCCACGATCCCGCCGGTGTCGGAGGTGAGGAGGGCAGCGGTGCCGTCCTTGCGTCGCAGGCTCAGCTCGAGCGCCTCGCAGCGCGCCTGCAGGCTGGACTGCTCGGACTGCGCCGCGCGCAGCGTCTCCTGCCACCGCGCGAGGTCGGCGGCCGCGCGCTGCCGCGCCTGCTCGGCGGCCTCGAACTCGTGGTCCAGGCCTTCCTCACCCTGCTCCACGTCCAGGATGGTGGACTCCAGTGCGGCGAACTGCTGCTCCGCCGCACGGGCCCGCACGAGCACGGCCTCAGCGCTCGTGCGCAGCCGCCCTACCTCGGCCTCCCCGGCCTCGATGCGGCTGCGCCGAGCCGCGACCTGACCGGCCAGGCGGGCCAGGCCCTCCCGCCGGTCGGCAGCGGCCCGGGCCAGCCTCGTCAGCCGGGCCTGCTCCGCCGCGTGGGCCTGCTCTGCGGCGGCCCGGGCCTGCTCGGCCTCGGCCAACGTCTGCCCGAGCGCGGCGATCTGACCGACGATGCGGCGCTCCTGCCCTCGCATCTCCTCGGCCTGGGCTCGCAGCTGCTCGGGGTCACGCCCGCCGCGCTCAGCGGGCTCGTCCTGGGCCTCGGCGGCCATCAACCGCACCCGCTCGGAGGCCAGCTCCCCGGTGGAGCGCAGCCGCTCGACCAGGGAGGAGAGGGCATACCACCGCTCCTGGGCCAGGGTCAGCCGGGGAGCCGCGACGGCGGCCCGCTCCTCCAGCTCGACCACCGAGGCCTGCGCGGCGCGCATGGCTTGCTCCACCGCGGTGCGTCGCTCGAGCAGGGCGGCCTCGTCGGCCAGCTCCTGCTCCAGGGTCGCGGTGAGCTGGACCAGGTCGTCGGCCAGGATCCGGAGCCGGGCGTCACGCACCTCGGCCTGGATGGTGCCGGCGCGTCGGGCCGTCTCGGCCTGTCTGCCCAGCGGGCCGAGCTGGCGACGGATCTCGGTGGTCAGGTCCCCCAGCCGGGTGAGGTTGCCCTCCATCGTCTCCAGCTTGCGCAGCGCGCGCTCCTTGCGCTTGCGGTGCTTGAGCACACCGGCTGCCTCCTCGATGAAGCCACGCCGCTCCTCAGGCGTGGCCCGCAGCACCTGGTCGAGCTGGCCCTGGCCGACGATGACGTGCATCTCGCGCCCGATGCCGGAGTCGGAGAGCAGCTCCTGCACGTCGAGCAACCGGCACGAGGTGCCGTTGATGGCATACTCCGAGCCGCCGCTGCGGAACATGGTCCGGGTGATGGTCACCTCGGAGTAGTCGATGGGCAGGGCGCCGTCGGTGTTGTCGATGGTCATCGAGACCTCGGCGCGTCCCAGCGGCTGGCGGCCCGAGGTGCCGGCGAAGATGACGTCCTCCATCTTGCCGCCACGCAGGCTCTTGGCCCCCTGCTCCCCCATCACCCAGGCCAGGGCGTCGACCACGTTGGACTTGCCCGACCCGTTGGGGCCCACGATGCAGGTGATGCCGGGCTCGAGCCGCAGGGACGTCGAGGACGCGAAGGACTTGAACCCCTTGAGGGTCAGGCTCTTGACGTACACGGGCGAGTCTCCTGGGATGGGCCGATCCGGCTGCGCGCCACCCTACCGGCGTCCGTGGCGCTGGGCGGGGATCTGCGGCCGGCCCGGCCCTGCCCGCACGCGGTGTGCTCAGCGCTCCACGAAGCCGGTGAGGTCCGGGCGGGCAGGGTGCCACTGCACGGAGACCCCGCCGACGTGACCGGGACGGCTGCGGGTCGAGGGCTGCTCCTCGAGCAGAGCGACGAGCTGCTCGACCACGGCCCGGGGGCCCTGTGCGCTCACCTCGACCCGGCCGTCAGGCAGGTTGCGCGCGTGTCCGGCCAGGCCCAGCTCCAGGGCACGAGCACGGGTCCACCAGCGGAACCCGACCCCCTGCACCCGGCCGCGGACGAAGATCAGCGCGCGTTCGAGCTCGGCCATGCCCTGCAGACTAGCCACGTCCGGCCGGCCGCACCCGGGGGCGGGGCTGGCACCGGGGACAGGAGTGCGACGAGCGGTTCATGAACTCCTCGCGGCGGATCGGCGCGCCACAGCGCCGGCACGGTCGCCCGGTCCGGCCATAGGCGTCCAGGGAGCGGTCGAAGTAGCCGCTGGCACCGTTGACGTTGACGTAGAGCGCGTCGAAGCTCGTGCCGCCCTGAGCCAGCGCAGCGCTCATCACGTCGGCAGCATGGTCCAGGATCCGCCCGAGTGTCGGCGTGGTCAGCGCCGAGCAGGGTCGCAGCCCGTGCACGCCGGCCCGCCACAGGGCCTCGTCGGCGTAGATGTTGCCGATGCCGCTCACCAGGCCCTGGTCGAGCAGGGCCCGCTTGACCGCCGTCTGCCGCGCCTTGAGCGAGCGCACCACGGCACCGCGGTCGAAGGCCGGCTCCAGGGGGTCGGCGGCGATGTGGGCGACCGGTGTGGGCACTCCGAGCGGGTGCGACGAGCCGGCATACCGGTCGGGCACGAGCTCGGCCAGGGCGAGCCCGCCGAAGGTGCGCTGGTCGACGAAGCGCAGCTGCGGACCGTCGTCGGCGAAGTCGAAGCGGGCGTGCAGGTGCCGTTGCGCCGGCGCGTCCGCCGGGGTGACCAGCAGCTGACCACTCATGCCCAGGTGCACCACAAGGGCCTGAGCGTCGTCGTGGGGGGGTTGGACCACGAGCCACAGATACTTCCCGCGGCGGTCGGCGCTGAGGATGCGGGCGTCCACGACCCGTGCGGCAAGGTCGGCCGGGCCCGGCCCGTGGCGGCGGGCGACGCGATGTCCGGTGAGGGAGGCGCGCAGGATGGTGCGGCCGACCACATGGTCGACCAGGCCGCGCCGGACGACCTCGACCTCGGGGAGCTCGGGCACCCGTGCGTCAGTCCAGCGGTGCCGGGCTCGGCGCAGCCGGGTCGGCGGCACGCTCGGAGAGCACCACCCAGGCGGCCTCCGCTGCCCCCTGCTCCGCAGCCTTCTTGGATCGCCCGGTCCCCGCGCCGAGCAGCTCGCCGGCGACCACGGCCTGGGCCGTGAAGACCTTGTCGTGGTCCGGGCCCTCGGCCTCGATCCGGTACTCCGGGGTGCCCAGCTCGGCCGCGGAGGCCAGCTCCTGCAGGCTGGTCTTCCAGTCCAGCCCAGCACCGAGCGAGGCGCTGTGCCGCATCAGCGGGTCGAGAAGGTGGTGCACGAGCGCGGCGGCGGCCTCCATGCCCAGCTCGAGGTAGACGCACCCGATCGTGGCCTCGGTGGTGTCCGCCAGGATGCTGTCCTTGTCCCGGCCCCCGGTGGTCTCCTCACCCCGGCCCAGGAACACGTAGTCGCCCAGCCCCACGGTGCGGGCGACCTCGGCCAGCGCCCGGGTGTTGACCACGGCAGCCCGCAGCTTGGCCAGCTGTCCCTCAGGCAGCTCCGGATGGCCGCGGTAGAGGGTGTCGGTGACCACGACCCCCAGCACGGCGTCGCCGAGGAACTCCAGCCGCTCGTTGTGCGGCAGGTTGCCGTTCTCGTAGGCGTAGGACCGGTGGGTCAGGGCACGCCGAAGCAGCGCCTCGTCGATCCGACCACCGGCGACCTGCTGGAGCTGGTCCAGGAGGTCGGCCAGCGGAAGGGCGGCGGACGCTGCAGAGCCGGAGGTCGGTGCCTGACCGGTCGTCACGGCGCGAGACCGTAGGGCGGTCAGCCCTGGTGCTCGGTGCGCTCGGCGGCGTCGTAGTGGCGGCCGCCGTAGGTGCCGCAGGAGGGGCAGGCACGGTGCGGCTGCGCCGGTGCCTGGCACTGCGGGCACGTGGTCAGCACCACGGGGGCAGCCTTCCAGTTGGAACGGCGGTGCCGGGTGTTGCTGCGCGACATCTTGCGCTTCGGGACGGCCACGTCAGGTCCTCTTCTCGTCGTCGGCGGGTGCAGCGGCCAGGTCGGTCAGTGCTGCCCACCGGGGGTCGATCACGTCATGGTGGTGGTCCGGGTCGTCTGCCAGACGCGCTCCGCACTCGGAGCACAGCCCAGGGCAGTCGTCCCGGCACACCGGCTGGAACGGCAGCGTGGTCACCACTGCGTCCCGCAGCACGTCCTCCAGGTCCATCAGGTCCTGGTCGAGGGTGCGCTGCTCGTCCTGCTCCTCGTCAGCCGCCACCTGCTGGTGGTGTGCTGCCCGGTCGGGATAGGCGAACAGCTCCTGGAAGCTGACGTCGACATCGACGTCGAGCTCCTCCAGGCACCGCACGCACACCCCGCTCGCCGTGGTGCGGACCGACCCGGTGGCCAGGACGCCCTCGACGACCGACTCCATACGCACCTCGACCTCGACCTGACGGCCGGCCGGGATGGCGATGACGTCGGTCCCGATGACCTCCGGGGCCTCGACGACCCTGGTGACGGTCCGCATGGTGCCAGGTCGGCGGACGAGCTCCCTGGTGTCGAAGACCCAGGGGCCCTCGATGTCCTGGTGTGCCATGCGAAACGTTGCCCTTGTCGTCGTGTGGATCGGCCTGGCCACCATGGGGTGCAGGCCGACGTGCAAGGCTACCGGAGCGGGCCGATCCCTCCAACTCGCTCGGGTATGCCGTGCCGCTGCCCGAGGTGCCTCAGGGGGCCGGCAACACGGCGAGCACCCCCGGTGGCACCATCCCGGACACATCGCCGCCGTAGGCGGCGACCTCGCTCACCAGCGAGCTCGAGACGTGCTCCCACTCCGGCGCGCCGGGGAGGAAGACGGTCTCGACACCGCTCAGCTGGCGGTTCATCAGGGCCATCGGCACCTCGTAGTGGAAGTCGGTGCCGCCACGCAGCCCCTTGACGATCGCCACCGCGCCCACGTCACGGCAGACGTCGACGAGCAGCCGGTCGGCGAAGGCCTCGACCCGGACCCGGGTGTCCTCCGGCAGCGCGCCGCGGAGCAGGTCGATGCGCTGCGCGACGGGGAACCTGCCCCGTTTGGCGGGGTTGTGCAGGATCGCGACCACCACCTCGTCGAAGAGCACCCCGGCCCGCTCGATGACGTCGAGGTGGCCGTTGGTGACCGGGTCGAAGGAACCGGGGCACACTGCGCGTCGCGTCATCGTCTCTCCACGTCCTTCGGTGCGGTGGGCACGCGGCTCACACCCTTGGCTCACCCGTCGATCTTGCCCTGCCTGCGGTCGCGCTCGACGATCTCACGCACCGTGTCGATGCTGCCGCAGTCGGCGTCCAGATGCTTGCTGCGGGCGGCGAGGAACGCCATGCCCAGGTCGGCCCGCACCTGCTCGGACACCTCGGTGCGGGCGGGGTTGAGGATCGTCTGCTCCTCCTCGCCCAGGTGGTGCGTCAGGGCCTCGGTCATCTTCTCGACCGCGTCGTCGAACTTCTGCGTGTCGGTGCCCACGCATTCGAGCAGGGCCAGCAGGGCCTCGTTGCCCTCGGCGTGCTCGTGCTCGCCGTGCTCGGCTTCCTCCGCCGAGATCGCGTCCTTGCGGTCGAGGCGAGGGTAGACCTCGGCCTCCTCGGCCTCCCCGTGGGCGATGAGCACAGCCGAGAAGGCAGCGCGGGCGGCGGCGCGGTCGGCGGTGGCGTCGCGCATCTCGCGCAGGAGCGCCTCGAACAGCCGGTGGTCGTCCAGGATCAGGTCCACGACGTCGCCGGAGGTGGGTCGGGGGATGGTGTAGTCAGCCATGCCCGCGATCCTGTCACCGGGTGCTGGCAGCCGCCCGGCGAGGTGGAGCGCGGTCTCGCCGTAGCTGCGCGTCCGCAGCAGCCGGAGGCCGGTCGGCCACCCGGGCTCCGGGCTGCGCGAGGACCGTTCGACGACGACCACGGCCTCGTCGGCCAGCCAGCCCCGGTCGACGAGCAGGCGCAGGACCTCAGCCAGCGGTGCCTCGCCCAGGGGGTAGGGCGGGTCGGCCAGCACCAGGTCGTAGGCCGGTGCCGCAGGCCCCCGCTCCAGGACCCGCTCGACCGTGTCGGCTGCGACGTCGACCTGGGCCAGACCGAGGGCCTGGGCGTTGCCGCGGATCAGGTGGGCGGTCGGCTTGTCGGCCTCGACGCACCACACGTGCGCTGCACCCCGGGACGCCGCCTCCAGCCCGAGGGCCCCCGACCCGGCATACAGGTCGAGCACCCTGGCCCCGTCGAGACCGAGGTGCGCCTCGACCCTGGAGAACAGCGCCTCGCGCACCCGGTCGGTGGTCGGACGGGTCGCCCTGCCCTTGGGCGTCCGGAGCCGGCGGCCCCCGGCGGTCCCCGCAATGATCCGCGTCACCGAGCCATCATGGCAGCCGCGCCCAGCCGGCGGGACAAGCCACCGACGGCTGCTCCTCAGCGCCTGCGGCGGGTGGCCCGACGGTAGCTCTCGCCCCGTTCGGCGCCGGTGCGCTGCCACTCTGAGCTCATCAGCACAGGTCGGCCCGCCAGGTCGACCTCGGCTGTCCACCGGTAGGTCGTCGGCCACGAGCGGAACACCGGGACGACCCGCGTGACCACCCGCATGAGGAGAGGCAGCCCCGCCGGTGGTCGCCAGCGCCGGGTCACCTCCAGCACCAGCGCGACCCGGTCCCCTGTGCGCAGCGCGTGCCACGTGCCACCGGTGAGCCTCGCTCGGTCGACGCTCACCTCCCAGGACCCGGAGCACTCGGCTCCCTGGTCCAGAGTGGACAGCGGCGGGAGCGGCGGAGCCAGCAACAGGGCCGCCTCAGCCGCACCCCGGTGTGCCACCAGGCCGGCGACCCCGGCGCCGTCGGGCGCCAGGCGGACAGTTCCCGGCGCGGTCGGGTCGACGGGGACGAGCCCTCCGGAACGCGCCCGGCACAGGGTCGCGACCGTCAGCGGCGCACCCGCCTTGACCAGGTGGCGGCGATGCAGGACCCCGCCCGGCAGGCTGCCCACCGACGCCTCACGCCCGTCGATGCGGACCACGGGCGGCTTGCGGGTGCGTCGCAGCAGGTCGAAGCCGTGCATCCAGACGAGCATGAGCGAGACCGGTCTCTCGATGGCGCTCGAGACCGGGGCCAGGAAGTCACCTGGGCTGCGACTGCCGGCCTCCCGGTCGTCCGCGGCGATCTCGACGAGGCGACCGTCCACGTCGCGGAACCGCACGTCGGCGACCACGCCGTCCCCGGTGACCCGCAGGACGCTGCGCTCGAAGTCGGTCTCGACCCACGCTCCGATGCCCCCACCGATGGAGTAGCTGTCCCGGTCGAGGGCCAGCCCCGGCGCCACGTAGTAGTCGACCCGCCGGTCGGCCCGGCGGGACAGGAAGGCGAGCAGCCCGGTGCCGTGCGACGGGTCGTCGAACCACTGCAGCTCGAACCCGTCGTAGACAGGGTGCTCGGAGAGCTCGCCGTTGAGCAGCGCTGCGATCGTGTCGACGCTGAGGTCGAACGGGCAGAGCACGTCACCGGCCACTCTCATGGTCTCGCCTTCCTGCTCCGTGACGCTCCGCCCGCAGCGGTCGCCTCAGCGCAACCTAGCGTTCCGGCCCGGCCAGGGTCAGCCGCGCTCCAGGAAGGCGGCCCGCTCCGCGTCGAGCCGGGCGATCGCGTCCCGCAGCGCGGGGTTGTCGACCAGGTCGGGGTCGTCCTCGACCACCGCCCAGGCGTCCTCGTGCGCGGTGACGATGAGCTCCTCGTCCCGGGTCAGCCGCAGGAACCGCAGACCGCTGCGGCCGCCGCTCTGTGAGGCACCGAGCACGTCCCCCTCACGGCGCTGTTCCAGGTCGACCCGGGCCAGCTCGAATCCGTCCGTGGTCGCGGCGACAGCGTCGAGCCGCTCCTGCGAGGAGGAGTCCAGGTCCTGGGTCATCAGCAGGCACAGCCCCGGCTTGTCACCGCGGCCGACCCGGCCCCGCAGCTGGTGCAGCTGGGAGATGCCGAACCGGTCGGCGTCGAGCACCACCATCACCGTCGCGTCCCGCACGTCGACCCCGACCTCGATGACCGTGGTCGCCACGAGCACGTCGAGCTCACCAGCCGTGAAGGCACCCATCACCGCGTCCTTGTCGGCCGGTGCCATCCGTCCGTGCAGCAGCCCGGTCCGCAGCCCGGCCGTCACCGGCAGGGCCCGCAGCGCCCGGTGCACCTGGATGACCCCGTGCAGCGGCCTGCCCTCCTCCTCACCCTCGACCGGGGCGACCGGCCCGCCTGGCCCCACCTCCACGTCGAGGTCGGGGTCGGTCTCCTCGCCGATCCGCGGGCAGACGACATACGCACGATGTCCCTTGCCGACCTCCTCGGCGACCCTCGCCCAGGTGCGGTGCACCCAGGCCGGCAGCTCACCGGGCACGACGTGGGTCGCGATCGGCTGGCGTCCCGCCGGCAGCTCACGCAGCGTCGAGATCTCCATGTCGCCGTAGACCGTCATCGCCACCGTGCGGGGGATCGGCGTGGCGGTCATCACGAGCACGTGCGGGGCGTCGCCGGCTTTGGCGCGCAGGGCGTCGCGCTGCTCGACCCCGAAGCGGTGCTGCTCGTCGACCACCACCAGCCCCAGCTCGGCGAGCTGCACCTTCTCCTGAAGGAGCGCGTGGGTGCCGACCACGATGCCGGCCTCGCCGCTGGCGGCCATCAGCAGGTTGGCCCGCCGCTCCCCGGCCGACTGGCTCCCGGTCAGCAGCGCCACGCGGGTGCCGTGCTCGACACCGCCGAGCAGACCGGCCTCGGCGAGCGGGCCGAGCAGGTCGGTCATCGAGCGGTGGTGCTGCTGGGCGAGCACCTCCGTGGGCGCCAGGAGCGCCGCCTGCGCACCCCCGTCGATCACCGTGAGCATCGCCAGCAGCGCGACGACGGTCTTGCCCGAGCCGACCTCGCCCTGCAGCAGCCGGTGCATCGGGGTGTCGCCGGCCAGGTCGGAGGTGATAGCGGCCAGCACCTCGTGCTGGCCGGCGGTGAGCTCGAAGGGCAGCCGCTCCCGGAACGCTGCGACCAGCCCGTCCGGCGCGGCCCGGCGCGGCACGGCTCGCACGGCGTCGGCGGCCATCCGCCGTTGCGCCAACGCGGCCTGGATGACGAACGCCTCCTGGAACTTCAGCCGCCAGCGAGCCTTGCGCTGCTCGGCCTCGGTCTCCGGCTGGTGCACCATCCGGTATGCCGTGAGCAGGTCGGGCAGCCCACGCCGGGTCCGCACCGGCGCAGGGACCGGGTCGGGCACGTCGTCGAGGGCGTGCAGGGCCAGCTGCACCGACGAGACCATCTGCACGGCGTTGACGCCCTTGGTGACGGTGTAGACCGGGATCAGGCCGCCCTCCAGCGCCTGGCTGAGACCGGCGTCCCCGAGCCGGCGCGGCCCCATCACCTGGTAGTCCGGGTGGGTGAGCTGGCGGCGACGGTTGAACGAGCTGACCGTGCCCGAGCAGACCACCCGCCGACCCGGCACCAGCGCCTGCTCGTGTCCGTAGGGCTTGAAGAAGGTCAGGTCCAGCTCACCACCCTGCTCGTCGACGACGGTGGCGATGAGCATCGCCCCCCGTCGGTTGCGCATCCGGCGGGTGACCGCCTGCTTGACAGTGGCCATGACGACGACGTCCTCGCCGTCGGCGAGCGTGGCGAAGTCGGTCGGCCGGGCGGGGTCGAGGTAGCTCCGAGGCAGGAAGTCGAGCAGCTCCCCGACGGTCGTGATGCCCCGGGCCTTCTCGAGCCTGGGAGCGGTCTTGGCGACGACGTCGCGCAGCCGGGTGGCGGGGGAGGCAGCCATCACTCCATCCCGATGAGCCAGCGGAACGTGCGCTGACCCCCCTCGATGCGGTGCACCTCCACATCACGGTGCCGGCGCCCCCACGCCGCCAGTGCAGGGTCGAGGTCGAGCGGCGCGGTGTCGTGACCGCCGATCACCGTGAGCAGCTCCGGCTCGTGGGAGGCACCGTCGGACAGCGCGCTGAGAACATGCCGAGCCGCCCGGGTCAGCTGGTCCTCGACCACGACGATCTCACCGGAGACCAGCCCGAGCCACTGCCCCGCCCGACACTGCCCCACCGGGGTCGAGCCGTCGTTGGCGGCCACGGTCAACGACCCGTAGGCGACGGCGGCCGCGGCGTCGGCCATGGCGACGAGCGTCGTCTCGACGTCGCCGCCGAGGTCGCACACCGCCATCGCCGCCAGCCCCTGCACCGCGGCCCGGGTGGGCAGCACCCGCACGTCCAGCCCCTCGTCAGCAGCCGCCCGTGCCGCCGCCTCGGCCGCCAGCACCGTGTCGGGGTCGTTGGGCAGCACGACGACGGTGCCCGCGGCCACAGCCCGTGCCGCCCCGAGCAGCTGGCCGGTGGAGGCGCGCCGGCGCGCACCCGAGTGCACGACCTCGGCGCCGGCATGCGCCATCAGCGCCGCGATGCCGTCACCGGGGGCACAGGCGACGACACCCAGCGGGGCCAGGCGCCGGCTCGCGGGGTGACCACCGCGCCCGGGTGCGCCGAGGGTCTCGAGCGAGGTGATCGCCACCTGCTCCACCCGGCCGGCCAGGGACCCCGCCTCGACGGCCGCGGCGGGGTCGTCGAGGTGGACGTGCACACGCCACTCGCGGGGTCCACCGACGACGAGCACGGAGGAGCCGATGCGCACGAGGTGGGCTTGCAGGTGGTGCGCGCGCTCCGGGTCCGAGCCGAGCACCAGGTACATCACCTCGTAGGCGCCGTCACCGGGCTCACAACCGTCGAGGAGCTCGTGCGGCGGGACGTCGACGGGTCCCCGCTCCCACCAGTCGGCCAGGGCGCCGAGGCCCTCGTGGGGCCGGTCGTCGAGCACGCTCTCCAGCGCCTCGATCACCAGCACCAGCCCCGCTCCCCCGGCGTCGACCACGCCGGCCTGGGCCAGGCGGGGCAGCTGCTCGGGAGTCTGGGCCAGCGCCGTGCGCGCTGCCTCCAGCGCGGCCAGCGCCACCGCATACGTCGTCCCTCCCTGCGCCAGTGCGCTGCGGGCACCAGCCGCGGCCCCCGAGGCGACGGAGAGGATGGTGCCCTCCACCGGACGCGACACACCCGCCCAGGCGAGGTCGGCGGCCCGTTCGAAGGCATCGGCCAGCACCTCCGGCCCCATCTCGGCCACCCCGGGACCGGCCTGGGCGACCGCCTCGGACATCCCCCGGGCCAGCTGGCTCAGGATCACCCCCGAGTTGCCACGCGCGGAGAGGAGCATGCCGCGGGCGAGCAGCGCCAGGCCCTGGTCCAGTCGCAGCGGGGCGCCGGCCACCTCGTGCTGGCCCCGGACGAGGTCGAGCGCGCCGTCCACGGTGAGGAACATGTTGGTGCCGGTGTCGCCGTCGGGCACCGGGAAGACGTTGAGGGCGTCGATGCGCTCTCGCGCCTCCGACAGCAGCGCGCGGGCCGTGACCGCCCAGCGGCGGGCAGCGGCGAGGTCGAGGACGGTCTGCGACACGGGCGGCAGGCTAACCCTGGTCGCTGAGCAGGGACAGGCGCACCGTGCGCTCGGCGTTGTCGACGTTGAGGTCGACCAGGCAGATGCTCTGCCAGGTGCCGAGGGCCAGCTGTCCGTCCAGCACCGGCACGGTCGCGTACGGCGGGACGAGGGCCGGCATCACGTGGGAACGACCGTGCCCGCGGCTGCCGTGCCGGTGCACCCACCGGTCGTCGGCCGGCAGCAGGTCGCGCAGCGCGGCCAGCAGGTCCTCGTCGCTGCCGGCACCGGTCTCGAGGATGGCGATGCCGGCCGTCGCGTGGGGCACGAAGACGTGCAGCAGCCCGTGGCCACCGTGCTGCCGCACGTAGGCTGAGCAGTCGGGAGTCAGGTCGTGGACGGTCTCGGTGGAGCCGGTCCGCACCTGGATCGTGTGAGTCCGCATACCGCTCATCGTGTCAGCCCGGGGCGATTTGGGTGCTCTGCGGCTCCTCGGATAGTCTGGACCGGTTCCCCGGGCGCCTTGCGGCACACGGGGCTGCCCGAGACCATTCAACGACTTTCAGGAGACACCGTGGCTGCCACTTGCGACGTCTGCGGCAAGGGACCGAGCTTCGGTCACGCCATCTCGCACTCCCACCGCCGCACCAAGCGCCGTTGGAACCCCAACATCCAGCGTGTCCGCGCCCTCGTCGGCCCGAACGGGAGCACCCCGAAGCGCGTCAACGTGTGCACGTCCTGCATGAAGGCCGGCAAGATCAACCGCTGACCGGCGCACCGCCTGGCCGACGTCACCCTGGTGACGTCGGCCTTCTGGTGTCCGGAGCCGTTGTGGCCGGCCTCAGGTCAGCCTCCGAAGTGGTCCCAGCCCCCGCGCTCGGCCCGCACCCCGCGCCACCAGACCCCTGGTCCGCTGCCGCCGGGCTCGCTGACCCGCCCGATCTGCCGCCACCGCTCCGGCACCCGTCCCGGCTCGAACGTCGCCAGGAGCACGTGCTCCTCCCCGCCGGTGAGCACGCACTCCAGCCCGGTCTCCGGCCCGAGCAGCTCGGCCAGCGGCGCCACGATCTGCGCGACGGCCTCCGGGTCGAGGTCGATGCGCACGCCGCTGGCCTCGGCCACCCGCCCGGCGTCACGCAGTAGCCCGTCGGAGACGTCGATCATCGCGGTGGCCCCCGCGGTGGCCGCGGCCGGCCCCTGCGTCAGGTCGGGGTCGGGGGCACAGTGATAGCCGACGACGTCTCCCGCCCGCTCGGCCAGCTCGGGGGGAGGCCACCGGTCGGCGTCGGCGCGACGGAGCAGCTCCAGCCCCGCCGCCGAGCGACCGAGCGCCCCCGAGACCGCCAGGACCTGACCCGCCACCGCCCCGCTGCGGCGCACCGGCCGGGTGACGCCCACGCCGAGCTCGCCCAGTGCCGTCACCGAGACCATCACGACGTCACCGGAGGACAGGTCCCCGCCGACGACTGGAACCCCGGCCCGGTCGGCAGCGGCAGCCAGCCCCTCGGTGAGGCCCACGGCCCAGGCCAGCGGCAGCTCGCCCGGTGCCACCAGGGTGACGAGCAGGCCGGTGCCGACACCGCCCATGGCCGCGAGGTCGGCGAGGTTCTGCGCGACGACCTTGGCCCCCACGTCCCCCGGACCGGACCACCGGTCGAGCCAGTCACGGCCCTGGACGACCGTGTCGGTCGTGGCCAGCACCCCCCCATGACAGCTCGAGGTATGCCGTGTCGTCGCCCGGCCCGACGAGCACCCGGCCCGCATCGCCTGGACGGAGCCGGGCGAACACCGCCTCGAGCACGCCGGACTCGCCCACCTCGTCGAGGGTGGGATGGCCGGCGCCGGGCGTCGGCGACTCGTGCTGCGGCATACGACCTCCTCCAGCGGCGTCCGTCACCGGCACGGTAGCGTCTGCCCCGTCAGGCCCAGTCATCGCCAGCCATCGCAGCGGGAGGCCCCACCATGGTCCACGCCTACATCCTCATCCAGACCGAGGTCGGCAAGTCCTCGTCCGTCGCCAGCGCGATCAGCGAGCTCGAGGGGGTGAGCGCGGCGGAGGACGTGACCGGCCCCTACGACGTCATCGCGCGCATCGAGGCGCCGACCGTGGACGACCTGGGCCGCCTGGTGATCGCCAAGATCCAGGACGTCCCGCACATCACCCGCACCACCACATGCACGGTCGTCCACTTCTCGGGCTGACTCTCGCGACCGTCCTGCTGGCCGGCTGCAGCTCGGGCGTGAAGGCGGTCCCGTTCGACGGGGCCGACGACTCTCCGGTGTGCGGTGAGGTCGCCCGCGCCTGGCCGGTCGACGTCGCGGGGCTGCAGCGGCGGGAGACTGCGGTGCAGTCCGAGACGGTGGCCGCGTGGGGCGACCCGGCGATCATCGCCCGCTGCGGAGCGCCTGCACCGGGTCCCACCACGGAGCAGTGCCTGGACATCGACGGTGTCGACTGGGTCGCGGTCCCGCTGCGCGACGGTGTGGAGTACACCACCTACGGTCGCGACCCGGCGATCGAGGTGCTCGTGCCCGAACGGTACGGCGACACCCTGCTCATGCCGGCCTTCGGAGACGTCGCGCGCCTCGTCGAGCAGACCGGGCCGGGCTGTAGCTGAGCACCGCTGCGCCGAGCGCCGCGGGTCAGCCGGGCTCAGCGCAGCCCCAGGGGCCGTGCCAGGGCCAGCTCGATGAGCTCGTGCACCAGCTCGGGGTAGCTCATCCCGCTGGCGCGCCCAGACCTGGGGGTACATCGACCACGGGGTGAAGCCCGGCATGGTGTTGATCTCGTTGATGATGACCTCGCCCTTGTCGGTGTAGAAGCAGTCGACCCGGGCCAGCCCCTCGCAGCCCGCCGCCTCGAACGCCAGGGCGGCGATGCGCTGCACCTCCTTGCGGTCCTGGTCGGGAAGGTCGGCCGGGCAGGACAGCCGGACGTTGTCGGCGTCGAGGTACTTCGCCTCGAAGTCGTAGAACTCGTGCCCCCCGACCACCGTGATCTCGCCGATCTGGCTGACCCGCGGCCCCTCCGAGCCCCGCCCCTGCAGGACGCCGCACTCGACCTCGCGCCCGAGGATGCCTGCCTCGACGACCACCTTGGGGTCGTGCCGGCGCGCCTCCTCGACGGCCGCCTGCACCCCCGCCGGGTCGCTGACCTTGCTGATGCCCACCGAGGAGCCGGCCCGTGCCGGCTTGACGAAGACGGGGAACGGCAGCGACGCCACGGCGTCCAGGCACACGGCGGGGTCACGGCGCCACTGGGCGTCGGTGATGACGGTGTAGGGCCCCACCGGCAGCCCTGCGGCGGCGAAGATGACCTTCATCACGTGCTTGTCCATCATCGCTGCCGAGGCGAGCACGCCGCAGCCGACATAGCGGATGTCGGCCATCTCCAGGAGCCCCTGGATCGTCCCGTCCTCGCCGAACGGGCCGTGCAGCACCGGGAACACCACGTCGACCTCGCCGAGCGCCCGGGGCACCTCCCCCGGCCGCTGCACGCGCAGCACCTGGTCGAGCCCGCCCAGCGGCACGATGACCTGGTCTCCGGTCTCCGGCACCGACGGCAGCCGGCCGTCCCGGATCTCCAGAGCCGCCGGGTCGTCGGCCACCTGGACCCAGTGACCGTCGCGGGTGATCCCGATCGGCACGACGTCGTAGCGCTCCCGGTCGATGGCGCGCAGCACGCTGGCGGCTGTGGCGCACGAGATGGCGTGCTCCTCGGAGCGACCGCCGAAGACGACCGCCACCCGTGGGCGGGCACTGCCGTGGTCGGCGCTGGGGTCGGCGGGGATCGCGGGCTGCTCGGTGTCCATCGACGCAGAGCCTAGCCAACGCCCCGGCCGGCCGGTCAGTGACGCTCGTGCTTGCGGGCGCGCGACATCAGCGCCTCGGCCAGGTCGGCCGGTGAGATCTGCTGCTCCACGACAGCGGTGACACCCTCGCAGATGGGCACGTCGACCCCGGAGGCGTGGGCGAGGTCGACCACCGAACGACACGACTTCACACCCTCGGCGGTCTGGTGCCGCACCGCCGAGACCTCGGCGACGGTCATGCCGCGGCCGAGGTTGACGCCCACCGAGTGGTTGCGCGACAGCGGCGACATACACGTGGCGATCAGGTCGCCGACACCGGCCAGCCCCATGAGGGTGGCCGGGTCGGCCCCTAGCGCCGCGCCGAGCCGGGCCGTCTCGGCCAGCCCGCGGGTGATGATCGTGGACTTGGTGTTGTCGCCGTATCCCAGACCCTCGGCCATGCCGACCGCCAGCGCCACGACGTTCTTGACCGCCCCGCCGAGCTCGGTGCCGATCACGTCGGTCTGCGTGTAGGGCCGGAAGTAGGGGGCGGCGCTGGCCTCGGCCACGAGCTCGGCGGCGTCATGCTCGACACCTGCCACGACGCTGGCCGCCGGCTGCTTGGCGGCGATCTCGCGGGACAGGTTGGGGCCGGAGACCACCACGATGCGCTCGGGGGCGACACCTCCGGCGTCGGCGATGACCTGGCTCATCCGCAGCCCCGTGCCCAGCTCGATGCCCTTCATCAGGGACACCACCACGGCCGAGCCCGGCAGTAGCGCCGCCCACTCCTGCAGGTTGGACCGCAGGGTCTGTGAGGGGACCGCGAGGATGACCAGGTCGGCCCCGGTCGCGGCCGCGGCCGGGTCACTGGTCGCGGTGACCGTCTCCGGCAGCCTCAGCTCGGGCAGGTAGTCGTGGTTGACGTGCTCGTCCCGGATGGAGGCGGCGATCTCCTCCCTCCGGGCGTGGACGGTCACCGTGCACCCGGCGTCGGCGAGGATCGCGGCATACGCGGTGCCCCACGACCCGGCACCGAAGACGGCGGCGTGGGTCATCCCTTGTCCCTGCGCTCCCTGCGGTGCCTGGCCATGTCGAAGGGGACCTCCGGGGGTGTCTCACCGCGCAGGCCGGCCACCAGCGAGGTGATCTGAGCCATGATGCGCTCGGTCGCCTCGTTGAGGGCGGTCGGGTCGTCCTCGCGACCGTAGAGGTCGGACAGCTCCACCGGCGGGCCGGCGGCGACGTGCATGGTGACCCGGGAGAAGATGTTGGTCGGCCTGCGGGCATAGGGCGCCAGGAGCTCCTGGGCACCCCACTGCCCGATCGGTATCACCGGTGCCCGGGTGGCCAGCGCCAGCCGTCCGACGCCGCTGCGCGCCTTCATGGGCCACAGCCCGGGGTCTCGGGTGAGGGTCCCCTCGGGCATGATGGCCACGCACTTGCCCTCGCGCACGGCGGCTTCGGCCTCGGCCAGAGCGTCCGAGGCGCGACGGGTGCCGCGGTGGACGGGCACCTGGCCGAGCGGCCGCAGCGCCTTGCCCACGACAGGGATCTCGAACAGCGACGACTTGGCCAGGAACATCGGCGGGCAGCCGTGGTCGACCAGGAAGTGCGCCACCATGAACGGGTCGATCTCGGACATGTGGTTGGCCGCGACGATGAAGCCGCCTTCGCGAGGCAGGTGCTCACCTCCGCGCCAGTCCCGAGTGGTCAGGGCCATGAGCGGGGGGCGCAGAGCGGCGACGACCCAGCGGTAGGGCTTGGGCGCGGGGGTGCGCGGGGGCTGACGCTTCACGGAGGCCATCTTGTCACTGGAAGCGGTCGCCGTGGGTGAGGATGGACCGGTGTCCACCCCTCTGCCGTGGCAGGTCGTCGTGCCCGTCAAGCACGTCGGCACGGCCAAGAGCCGCCTTGAGCCACCACCGGGGGTGCGGCGGGCCGACCTGGCCCAGGCGATGGCCCGCGACACGCTCGCCAGCGTCTGTGCCGCGGTGGGGCCGGGCTCGGTCGTCGTGGTGACCTCCGACCGGCAGGCACAGGTCACGGCACACAGCTGGGGGGCGCGGGTGGTGCCGGACCCGGACGAGGGCCTCGATGGCGCAGTGGCGGCAGGTCTGTCCGTATGCCGTGCGCACCGCCCGGGCGGGCCGGTGGCGGTGCTGCTCGGCGACGTGCCGGCACTGCGCCCGGAGGACCTGACCCAGGCGCTCCAGGAGTGCGCCAGGCACCCCCGGGCGGTGGTGCCGGACCACGCCGGCACGGGCACGGTCCTGCTGACCACGACGGGGCCGGCGCTCGAGCCGTCCTACGGCGTCGGGTCCGCGGCCCGGCATGGCCGTCACGCCACCCGGCTGGACCTCGACCTGCCCCGGCTGCGTCAGGACGTCGACGACCACGCCGACCTCGAGCGGGTGGTCGCCCTGGGGGTGGGACCCGCGACACGGGCGGTCCTGCGCGGGCGAGTGGCCGAGCCGGGCCGGCTGCCGAATGCCGAGCCGGGCCAGTGGCCGAATGCCGAGCCGGGTGCCGGGCTGAGCGTCGAGCCGTAGTCTGGAGCGCATGCAGGCCAGCGTGCACCGCTTCGACGGCGAGGACGGCAGCGGCAGCGTGCTGCTCGACACCGGGCTGCTGCTGGACTTCGACGGCACGGTCTTCGCGGGCAGCGCGTTGCGCCACCTGCGCCCGGGGCAGCGGGTGAGCATCGAGGTCGAACCGGCCGACCCGGAAGACGTCGACGCGCGCGTGACCCGGCTGTGGCTGGTCGGGATCGGTGAGGGTGAGCCGATCCGGTGACGCGCCTCAGTCGGTGGTGCTGACGCGGGCTCCGGCCAAGCCGTGCCGGGGCAGGCGGTCCGGGTCTGCGACAACGTCCTTGAAGTAGGTGCCGGGCCGGAACCGGGGGGCCCGGGTGCCGGGGATCGGCACAGGCTCCCCGGTGCGCGGGTTGCGACCGGTGCGTGGCGCCCGGTCGACGCGCTCGAAGGTGCCCAGACCGGTGATGCCCACGCTGCCGCCGGCGGCCACCTCACGCAGGATCGCGTCGACGATGACCTCGACGGCCACGGTGGCCTGGCGCCTGCCGCCCAACCGTGCCGACACATGGTCGATCAGCTCTGCCTTGTTCATGCCGGCCACCTCCGATCGGAGGGGCTCACGTGCGACATCGCGGGGCGGACATCCACGGGAAACCCTTGTCTCCCACGCTACGACGCCGCGCGGTCGGCGTCTATGGCCTGGGGATATGAGATGCCCGACGCCTTGGCAGGGGCGGGATGTGGACGGCGCCTTCGCCCGTGGCGCAGGTGCAACACGGCCCCCGACCGCTGGGGTCGGGGGCCGTGCTCCTCGGGTAGCCCCGACGGGATTCGAACCCGCGCTACCGCCTTGAGAGGGCGGCGTGCTAGGCCGCTACACAACGGGGCCGAGGTTGTCGACTGCGTGGCAGCCGAGGAGACACCCTACCCTACGGTTCGGTGTCCACCGAATCGCTTCCCCCCTGGTGGAGGTGCGCGTTCCGCGCTGGGGTACCAGGACTCGAACCTAGACTAACTGAACCAGAATCAGTCGTGCTGCCAATTACACCATACCCCATGGGGTATCACCGTCGAGTTGCCTCGGGGGGTGAACCGAGGTGGAACTTTACCGTTCACACCTCCCGACCCCAAATCGTCGGACAGGGAAGGCTCAGAGCTCGGCTCGCAGCCTGCGCAACCGGGCCAGGGTGGAGTGCTTGCCCAGGATCTCCATGGACTCGAAGAGCGGCGGTGAGATGCGCTGGCCCGACACGGCCGTGCGCAGCGGCCCGAAGGCGAGCCGGGGCTTCATGCCGAGCCCGTCGACGACAGCCTCGCGCAGCACCTGCTCGATGTGCCCGGCCGTCCACTCCACTCCCCCGCCGAGCGGGGCGCCGACCGTGCCGGAGATCGGCTCGAGCGCGGTGACGGCCGCGTCCAGCACCTGGGGTGCCGAGTCCTTGAGCTGGCTGCGCGCGTCGTCGGCGATGGGCAGCTCGTCGTCGTCGGTGTAGAACGGCGCGACCAGGGGCACCGCTTCGGCAAGCACCTGGACCCGCGTCTGGACCAGCGCAGCGACCTCGACCAGCCTCGCGAGCTGGGGCACCGTCGTGGGCACCGGGATCGCTCCCGCGTCCTGCACCACCGGCAGCAGCCGGGAGGTGAACTCCTGGGGCTCGAGCCTGCGGAGGTGCTCAGCGTTGATCGCCTCGGCCTTCTTCTGGTCCCAGCGCGCGGGGTTGGGGTTGACCTCGTGGACGTCGAACGCAGCGACGAGCTCGTCAGGGGTGAAGATGTCGCGGTCGGCCCCGATCGCCCAGCCCAGCAGGGCGAGGTAGTTGATCATGCCCTCGCGCACGAAGCCACGGTCGCGGTGCAGGAAGAGGTTGGACTCCGGGTCCCGCTTGGAGAGCTTCTTGGAGCCCTCGCCGAGCACGAGGGGCAGGTGCGCGAAGGTAGGCACCCGCTCGGCCTCACCCAGGGCGACGAGAGCGCGGTGCAGGGCGATCTGGCGGGGGGTCGAGGACAGCAGGTCCTCACCGCGGATGACATGGGTGATCCGCATGGCCGCGTCGTCGACCGGGTTGACCAGGGTGTAGAGAGGCTGGCCGTTGCCGCGGACGATGACGAAGTCGGGCACCGAGCCGGCCCGGAAGGTCACCTCCCCGCGCACCAGGTCATGGAAGGTGATGTCCTCGTCGGGCATCCGCAGGCGCAGCACGGCCTCGCGGCCCTCGGCCCGGTAGGCAGCACGCTGCTCCTCGGTCAGGTCGCGGTCGTAGTTGTCGTAGCCGAGCTTGACGTCCCGACCCGCGGCACGGTGCCGAGCCTCCACCTCCTCGGGGGTGGAGAAGGACTCGTAGGCGTAGCCGGCCTCCAGCAGAGCTGCCGCGACCCGGTGGTGCTCTGCGCGCCGCTGGCTCTGCCGGTAGGGCTCGTGAGGGCCACCGACGCCCGGGCCTTCGTCGTAGTCCAGGCCCAGCCAGTCCAGCGCCTCGATGATCTGCTGGAAGGAGTCCTCGGAGTCGCGCGCGGCGTCGGTGTCCTCGATCCGGAAGACCAGCGTGCCGCCGTGGTGGCGCGCGAAGGCCCAGTTGAAGAGCGCGGTGCGGGCCAGGCCGACGTGCGGTGTGCCGGTGGGTGAGGGACAGAAGCGGACCCGGACGGCGCCGCCGGTGACCTCGGCGCCCTCGGTCGTCGATGTGGGTGCGGGGTGCGTCGTCATGATGGCGACAGACTACTGGCGGTCGTCCCTTCCGCGCGGTCGCAGCCGGCGCCGCTCAGCGCTCGAGCAGCGCCGTGGTCAGCGTCTCCTGGAGCCAGGAGAGGAAGTCGTAGTAGGCCATCTGCTGGGCCACCGCGGGCTCGAGCTCCCGGTCACCCGTCAGCGCCTCCTCCAGCTCGCGATGCAGCCTGTCCGAGTCCTCGTCGGTGCGCAGGCCGAGCCGCTCTCCCAGGATCAACCGGATGTCGGTGAGCGCCACGGCCAGCGACTGCGCCTGGCCGTCGTCGAGGTCGATGCGGGGCGGCGTCGCGTCCTCCAGCACCGAGATCGCGGTGGCGATGGTCGTGGCCTTGCGGGTGCGCACCGAGTGCTCGGTCAGCCGCCGGAACTCCGCTGCCTGCTCACCGTCGGTGCGGTGGGCCGGTGGCAGCAGCCGCCGCAGCGCGGGGTCGCTGGGCTCGGTGGGGTCAGGGTCGGACTCCCCCATGCCCGCGACCAGGTCGAGGAAGGGGTCACCGGTGTCGCTGCGCTCCGGTGCGACGAAGTCACGGGTGAGGCGCAGCAGGTCCAGCACGACGTCGACCTCGTCGGCGTCCAGACGGCCGACGATGCGACCGCGCTGACGTCGGAAGGCGGTGGCCACTCAGTCGTCCTTCTGGAAGGTCGCCCACAGCCCGTAGCCGTGCATCGCCTCGGTGTCGGCCTCGACCTTCTCCCGGCTCCCCGAGGACACCACGGCACGACCTTTCGTGTGGACGTCCATCATCAGCGACTCGGCCCGCTCCCGGGGGTAGCCGAAGTGGGTCTGGAACACCCACGTCACATACGACATGAGGTTGACCGGGTCGTTCCAGACGAGGGTCACCCAGGGCGTGTCGGCCTCCGGGCGCTCGAGCAGACCGACCTGCTGCCGCCGCTCGGGTGCGGTGTGCGGGTCGCTCGGCGCGCTGGGCGGTTCGGGTGAGGCGTCGGACACGTCTCCCACTCTAAAGTGCTGACATGCCCAGCACCGCCCTCCTCACCGACCACTACGAGCTGACGATGCTCCAGGCAGCGCTGGCCAGTGGTCATGCCCACCGGCGCTGCGTCTTCGAGGCCTTCGGTAGGCGGCTACCGGGTGGTCGTCGCTACGGCGTCGTCGCCGGCACCGGCCGCATCCTGGAGGAGCTGGCCGACTTCCGCTTCGGTGCAGCGGAGATCGACTTCCTCCGTCGTGCCGCGGTCGTCGACGAGGCCACACTCGACTACCTCAGCGGCTACCGCTTCACCGGTGACATCCACGGGTATGCCGAGGGTGAGTGCTACTTCCCCGGCTCACCGGTGCTGGTGGTCGAGTCGACCTTCGCCGAGGGCGTCATCCTGGAGACCCTCATCCTGTCGATCCTCAACTACGACTCCGCCGTGGCGACGGCAGCCTCACGCATGGTCGCCACCGCCCACGACCGCCCCTGCCTGGAGATGGGCTCGCGCCGCACCCACGAGCAGTCCGCAGTTGCTGCGGCCCGCGCGGCCTACGTCGCCGGGTTCGCCGCGACCTCCAACCTCGAGGCCGGCCGCACCTTCGGCGTGCCCACGGTGGGCACGGCCGCCCACTCGTTCACCCTTTTGCACGACACCGAGCGCGAGGCCTTCACCTCCCAGCTGAGCAGCCTGGGACACGACACGACCCTCCTGGTCGACACCTACGACGTGACCGAGGCGGTCTCCTTGGCCGTCGAGCTGGCCGGCCCGGACTCCCTCGGTGGCGTGCGCCTCGACTCCGGCGACCTGGTGTCCCAGGCGGAGGAGGTCCGGGCACAGCTGGACTCCCTCGGCGCCACGGACACCCGCATCGTGGTGACGTCCGACCTCGACGAGCACGCGATCGCCGCGCTGCAGGCTGCCCCGGTCGATGCCTACGGCGTCGGCACCTCGGTGGTCACCGGAGCCGGAGCTCCGGCGGCGGGCATGGTCTACAAGCTCGTGGCCCGGGAGGACTCCTCCGGCCGGATGCAAGGGGTCGCCAAGGTGAGCAAGGACAAGGCCTCGGTGGGTGGTCGCAAGTACGCCTTGCGGCGTCGCAACTCCGTCGGTGTGGCCCACGCGGAGATCATCGGGATCGACACCCAGCCCGACGACGACGGAGACGACCGCGGTCTGATGGTCCAGCTGGTGCGGGACGGCGAGGTGCTCGTTGCCACCGATGCGCACACCGCGCGAGCTCACCACGCCACTGCCCGGGCCGAGCTGCCGACCCGTGCGCTCCGGCTGTCCCACGGCGACCCGGCCATCCCTACGGTCTTCCTCGACCAGGACTGAGCCGCAAGGCCGGCACCTCGGCACGCCGACACTCCCGGCCACCGTGGTGGGACGGGTCGGGTGGTCGGGGTCGGGGACGGGTGGGACGGCTACAGGTGCCAGGTGACCTCGGTCGAGGTGATCGTGGCTTGCAGGTCCCGGTCATGGACCAGCGTGTGGTGCCGCCCGCACAGAAGTGCCAGGTTCGTGATGTCGGTGGCGCCTCCTCGAGACCACCAGCTCACGTGGTGGGCATCGCACCACGTCGCCGGCACCGTGCATCCCGGAAACGAGCACCCTTGGTCTCGCAACCACAGCAGCTGCTGCTGACCTGGCGTCGCCAGGCGCACCTCCCGACCCAGGTCCAGCACCTGCGACCCCGACCCCAGCACGACCGGCACCAGCTCGGCGGTGCATGCCAACCGGCGCACCTGCCCAGCCGACAAGGACTCGCCGGTCAGCGTCTGCCCGGCCCCGACCAGCGCGCCCTTCAGCGCGTCGTAGGACATCGTCACGAAGATCTTCGCCTTGGCCGAGCGGGGCACCCCCTGTGGGGCGGACAGACCCCGCCCCAGCACCGCGATCACCGCGTCATAGCGCCGTTGCGTCGCGGTGCGCGGGTCCGGGCCGGTCTCATCCGGCACCGGTGCGGCCAGCGGCGAGGCCAGCACCGCGCGCACCAACGCCGCACCCTCGCGATCGCAGGTCAGCACGAACCGGGTGAGTGACCCGTCGGCCAAGGACGACTCGTGCACTCCCCGCAGCTCGCGCACCGACCGGTCCCGCGCGGTGGCCTCCCGATCCGACAACGCGACCGCCACCAGGTGGTCGAGGGCCTTCCTGAGGTCCACCTCGGACCCGTTCATCGCCGCCGGCAGCAGGATCTGGACGTACTCCCCCCGTACGTCGTCACATCGCTGACGGGCCGCACCCGAAGCAGCGCGCGCAACAACCGGGCCGCCCGCGGCACCGACAACCTGCCGTCGGCCACGGCCTCGCGCACCGGACCGTGCCCAGTCCGGTCCCATTCCCGGACCAGGAGCACCACATCGGCGACGACGGGACGCGGCAGCCACCGGCACCGGGCCGCCACCCAGTCGTGCATCGACAGACCCGAGCACACGTGCAGACCCCGCCGGTGTGCCTCCACCGCGACCAGCACCAGGGACCGCTGCACCATGGCCTGCGCCTCGTCCAGGACCCCCATCCCGGTGGCGATCTCCCCTTCACTGCAGGCCACCACGTCCTCCACCGTCCGGGTCGCCGCTGCCACGACCGACACGAACGGCCCCCACCGCCCCACCGGGCCGTCCACCACCCGCTCCGGTCGGTCCAGCACGCCTACGCATCCTTGGTTATCGAACATATGTCCACCATAGCCCGCACCACCGACAGGGCTCTGACCTGCCAGGACAGCAGCACCGGCGCCACCTTGAGCCCGCGGGTCTAGGGTCAGAACATGAAGCGAGCACTGGTCATCGTCGACGTCCAGCACGACTTCTGCGAGGGCGGCTCCCTACCGGTCACGGGCGGGATCGCTGTCGCGCAGCGGATCTCCGAGCATGTGGGCCGGCACCTGGGCGACTACGAGGCCGTCGTCGCAACCGCCGACTGGCACGTCGACCCGGGCAGCCACTGGTCGAGCACACCCGACTTCGCGGAGTCCTGGCCGGTGCACTGCGAGGTCGGCACGAAGGGTGCAGACTTCCGCCCTGAGCTCGACGGGGCACTCGCGCACGTCGAGGCGGTGTTCCGCAAAGGCGAGCACACCGCGGCCTACAGCGGCTTCGAAGGGGTGCTCGAGGTGGACGACGGGTCGACCATCGGCCTGGAACCGTGGCTGCGGCAGCGGGGCGTCGAGGCCGTCGACGTCGTCGGGATCGCCACCGACCACTGTGTGCGTGCCACCGCGCTCGACGCGGCCCAGGCGGGGTTCGAGACCCGCGTGCTGCTGGACCTGACGGCCGGCGTCGCGCCCTCCAGCACCGCGAGCGCCCAGACCGAGATGAGCGCAGCAGGGGTGACCCTGGCCTGACCCACCCCGCAGGCCCCGGACCCGGCCTGCCTGGGTCCTCGGCATGACCGGGGTCCGCCCGGGACGGCACTGCGCGGTCAGCTGGTCGTGAAGACCTCGCCACTGCCTGGGTCGTGGTCGGGGTCCGCCGCGGAGCGCGCGGCCAGCCCCCGGTGCCAGGACGCGGCATACACCCCGTCGTCCACCGCCCGGCCGGCCTCACCCAGCTCCAACGGGCGGAAGGTGTCGACCATCACCGCCGTCTCGTCGAAGTAGTCCACGCCGATCGAGGCCTCCGTGGCACCGGGCTGCGGCCCGTGCGGGTGACCCCCTGGGTGCACCGAGATCGAACCCTTGCCGATGCCGGACCCCTTGCGCGCCTCGTAGTCACCGTCGACATAGAACATGATCTCGTCGGAGTCGACGTTGGAGTGGTAGTAGGGCACCGGGATCGACAGCGGGTGGTAGTCGACCTTGCGCGGCAGGAAGTTGCAGATCACGAAGTTCCAGCCCTCGAACACCTGGTGCACCGGCGGCGGCTGGTGCACCTTGCCGGTGATGGGCTGGTAGTCCTTGATGTTGAGGGCGTACGGGTAGAGGCACCCGTCCCAGCCCACCACGTCGAACGGATGGAACGGCAGCGTGTGGACCGTGCCGACCAGCCCGCCGCTGGAGTGCTCCCCGAGCCGCGGTGCTTCAGGTAGACCTCCGTGTGCTCGGCGGGGTCGGCCCCCACGTCCTCGGCGAGCACCGGACCGTCCGGACCTCGCAGGTCCCGCTCGCAGTAGGGCGCGTGCTCCAGCAGCTGGCCGAACTTGCTCAGGTAGCGCTTGGGTGGCCCGATGTGGCTGTTGGCCTCGATGCAGTAGGCCCGCAACGGCTCCACGAAGCCCTCGTCACCCTCGACCAGCGGGATCCACCGGTGGGTGGTCGCCCGAGGGACGACCAGGTAGTCACCCTGCCCCACGAGGAAGACGCCGAACACCGTCTCCACCCTGGCGGCGCCGCGCTCGAGATAGACGCACTCGTCGCCGATCCCGTTGCGGTAGAAAGGGCTCGGTGTGTCCGCCACGACATATGACAGGCGGACGTCGCCGTTGCCGAGCACCAGCCGGCGGCCGGTGACGACGTCGACACCCCGGCGCTCCTCGTCGGTCGCGAACAGGTCGTGCAGCTTCAGGTGCCGCGGCGTGAGGGGATGGTTGGGGACGGTCGACTGGTCGCCGACGTCCCAGACCCGGGCGTCGGCGATCGCCGAGGGGATGTTGCGGTGGTAGAGCAGCGAGGAGTCGGAGGAGAAGCCCTCCTCGCCCATGAGCTCCTCGTAGTAGAGGGACCCGTCGGGGGCACGGTGCTGGGTGTGCCGGGTGGGCGGGACGTGCCCCTGGCTGCGGTAGTAGGCCATGTCCGTCTCCTCGCAGGATGACGTCCGATAAACGGACGCCAGTGTCTGTTTTCCTCCACACCATGCAGTAGCGTGAGAGGCATGTCAACGACGACACCGTCCCCGCGACTCAGCGACCGGCTCGTCGACGACGCAGCCCTCTTCCCGCCGGTCGAGGCCCCCGTCGACCAGGCCTGGCAGGAGCACGTGGCGCGCCGCGAGACGGCGTGGGCAGACTGCGTCGGGCCCTTCCTGGTCGCTCCCGGCCACACCGACCTGCTCGCCACCGTGGTGCGCGCCCACCCCTCGGACCGGCCGGTGGCCACGGTGCTGGTCGCCCGGCCCGGCACCCCGTTGGCCGAGGTCGACGAGGCCATGGCGGTGCTCGAGACCGTGCCGGACGTGCGCATCGTCGGCGTCGAGGTCGGTCACGGGTCCACCTGGCGCGACGCCCTCCTCTGGCAGCTCCCGCTGGCGCTGGAGGTGGGCCGTGACCCGGTCGACCGGGACCAGGGGCTGGACGACGTCGCGCGGGCCCGCGCCGAGGGCCATCCCGTGGTCGCCAAGCTGCGCACCCAGACGACAGCCGGCCGCCGGCTCCCGACTCCCGAGGAGCTCGCCGGCTTCGTCCTCGCGTGCACCTCACGCCGGGTGCCGTTCAAGCTGACCGGCGGGCTGCACCACGGCGTCGCCGGCGACGTGCACCTCGCCGACGGCACCACCGAGTGGCAGCACGGCGTCGTCAACGTCCTGGCCGCCACCCACGCCGCCGGTCACGGCTCGGGGCCGCACCACCTGGCCGCACTCCTGCGGCACCAGGACGGGCCGGCGCTGGCTGCCGACCTGCTGGCCCTGACCGCTGGCGAGACCGACCGCCTGCGCGAGTCCTTCACCTCGTTCGGCTGCTGCGACGTGCTGGACCCGCTGCGTGACCTGGCCCGCCTCGGCCTGCTCACCCTCGACCCCGCTCACCTGGAGGAGACCGTATGACGTCCGCTCACCTCGACCTGCCCGCCGACCACCCGTTCGGTCTGCACCACCTGCCGTTCGGTGTGTTCAGCACCAGCGACGGGCCCGGGCGGCGGCGCGTGGGGGTGCGGGTGGGCGACCAGGTGGTCGACCTCGGGGCCCTGGCCCGGCGGGCCGGCGTGGGCTGGTCAGGGGCGGTCAACCACCACAGCCTCAACGCCTTCCTGGCCGAAGGTCCGTCGACCTGGGCCACCGCCAGGGCATGGCTGCAGGAGCGGCTGCGGGCACCCGAGCACCTGGCCGAGGTCGCCCCTCACCTGCACGACCTCAGTGACGTGACGCTGCATCTGCCGATCGAGGTGGCCGACTACGTCGACTTCTACGCCAGTGAGCACCACGCCTCCAACGTGGGCTCGATCTTCCGCCCCGACGGTGACGCGCTCACGCCGAACTGGAAGCACCTGCCGATCGGCTACCACGGGCGGTCCTCCACCGTGGTGGTCTCCGGCACCGACATCGTCCGTCCGTGCGGACAGCGCAAGGGCCCGCAGGACCCGGCACCGGTCTTCGGACCCAGCGCCAAGCTCGACATCGAGGCCGAGCTCGGGTTCGTCGTCGGCGGCGCGACACCGGTCGGCGCCCGGGTGCCCGTCGCCGCTGCCATGGACCACGTGTTCGGCGTCGCCCTGTTCAACGACTGGTCGGCCCGTGACATCCAGGCCTGGGAGTACGTCCCGCTCGGTCCGTTCCTGGGCAAGTCCTTCGCCTCGTCCCTGGCCCCCTGGGTGACCCCGATGCAGGCGCTGGAGCGGGCACACGTGCCGCTGCCCGCACAGGACCCGACGCCGCTGGACTACCTGCGCGGCACCGACGACACCTCATACGGCCTGGACATCACGATGGAGGTGCGTCTCAACGGCACGCTCGTGTCACGCCCTCCCTACCGCACGATGTACTGGTCGCCCGCGCAGATGCTCGCCCACCTCACCGTGAACGGGGCGGCCCTGTCCGACGGTGACCTCTTCGCCTCGGGCACGACGTCGGGCCGCGACGCCGACACCCGTGGCTCGCTGCTGGAGCTCACCTGGAACGGCACCAGACCGATCACGCTGGGCGACGGCGGCACCCGCACCTTCCTCGAGGACGGCGACGAGGTCGTCATCTCCGCGAGCGCTCCCGGCCCCGGCGGGCGGCCGGTCGGTCTCGGCGAGGTCAGCGGACGCATCCTGCCCGCCCGCTGACCGCCGAGGTCACTTCAGGACGACGTTGGTCTTGGCTGCCTTGTCGTTCAGCGACTGCTTCTTGGTGTCCCACAGTGGCCAGAGCCCGTTGACGACCGGGAAGATGCTGGCCAGGAAGCCCAGGATCGGGATGCCGCCGAGCAGCTGTGGCCCCTGCCACACCAGGGCTCGCAGTGCGCTGGTGTTCCAGCTCAGCGGGCCGGGCTGGTCACGCAGGCGCACCCGCATCCCGAGGACCAGCTTGCCCGGGGTGGCCGACATCGTCTTCAGGAACAGCGCCTCGTAGGCCAGCGCCAGCAGCGCGGAGGCGAGCGTGAAGGCTGTCAGCTGCGTGTAGAGCCGGTCCGGCAGGTCGGGGATGGCCGTCGACCCGGCCTCGGCGAGGTTGATCGCGTCCTCGAGCCAGGTCGACAGGTCAGGGATGACGTCCGGGGCGACGATCGGGAACAGCGCGAGGCTGGCGATGCCCACGATGACCCAGTCGATGATCCGGGCCACCAGGCGACGTCCCCAGCCGGCCAGGCGCTGACCGTCCGGCGTCGTGGCGCCCTCCTGGGTCCCGGCGTAGCCGGGCATCGGCTGGTTCCAGCCGGCTTGACCACCCCACTGCTGGTTGCCCTGCTGGCCGTACTGACCTTGACCGTACTGACCTTGACCGTACTGACCCTGCCCGTACTGGCCTTGGCCGCCGTCCTGCTGGACCCCGGGCCCGTAGCCCTGGTTGGCTGACCGGTCGCTGCCGGAGGCCGGCCCCTGCCCGGCTGGGCCCTGGGGGTAGCCGCCGGACTGGGCAGCCTGGTCGAGGTTGGGGCGCACCAGCGGGCTGGTGTGCTGGGTCCACTGCACGCCGTCCCAGTAGCGGAGCAGCTCGGGATCCTGCGGGTCGTCGTACCAGCCTGGCTGTTGACTCATGCCCCAACTGTGCCACGCCGGGCCGGCTCAACCGCCGTCGACGACCTCGAAGCGCAGGGACTCCCCTCGGACACCACCCATCCACAGGTCCTGGCAGGCCGCTGCCATCTCCTCCAGCCCCTCCACCACGGTGCCGAAGACGTTGCCGGGCACCCAGCCCTGGTCACCGTTGACGAGCAGGTTGTTGCGCCCGTAGAACAGGGCCAGGTCGACGATCGACCCCTGTGCGCGGTGCTGCTCCTGCGTCTCGTAGCCGTAGGCCGGGTTGCCCAGGTCGTCGCCGGAGAAGGTGAACCAGCACAGGTCGCCGGGGATCGGGGTGATGGTCGTGTTCTCGGCACCGGGGTCGCGCTCGACGAACTGGGGGAACAGCGCATAGATCTCGTTCCGGGCGTACTTGCCGTGGTAGACCTGCGCCGTCAGCGGCACGGCGGCCCGCACGGCAGCGCAGGTGCGCGGTGCCTCCTGCTCCAGCAACCGGGCCAGGCACGAGACGCCGCGCTGTTCGAGGGTGATCCGGAGGTGGGCGCTCATGGCTCTGCTCCTGTCATGGGTGGTCGTCGGAGGTGCCACTCGGTGGCCTGCTCGTAGGAGTGAGCGGCGCGCAGGACCAGCGCGTCGCTGTGCCGTGGACCCACGATCTGCAGCCCGACGGGCCGGCCGTCGCTGGTGAAACCGCACGGCACGCTCAGGGCGGGTTGCCCGGTCATGTTGAACGGATAGGTGAAGGGGGTCCAGGTGGTCCAGAGGTCGCTGCGCCACCCTGGCGGTGCGGAACGCTCGGCCGCAAAGGCCGGGACCGGCATGGTCGGGCAGACCAGGACGTCGTGGGAGCGGTGGAACTCCCCCATGGCTCGACCGAGCTCCATCCGCACCCCGGTCGCGTCGAGGTAGTCCTGCGCCGTGGCACCGGCATACCGCCGCACCTGCTCGGCCAGCCCGGGGTCGACCCGGTCGAGCGCCGCCTCGCCGTAGGCACGCAGCACCTTGCCGGCCCCGGTGAACCACAGCACCTGGAAGGCCTCCTCGACGGCCTCGAGGGCGCCCAGTGGCGGGTCGACCAGCTCGACCTCGGCCCCGAGACCGGCCAGCACCTCCACGGCCCGGGCCGTGAGGTCAGCGACCTCGGCGTCCACCCCGCCCCGTCCCAGGCTCGGCGACCACGCCACCCGCAGCCCCTGCACCCCGGAGTCGAGCCGGGCGGTGGCGGACTCGCCGACCAGCGCCAGGTGCGACCAGTCGCGGTCGTCCGGCACCCCGAGCAGGTCCAGCAGCACGGCACTGTCCCGCACCGTCCGCGTCATCGGGCCGGCGTGAGCCAGGGTTCCGTAGGGGCTGGCCGGCCACAGCGGGATCCGCCCGTAGGTCGGCTTGAGCGCCACCGTGCCGGTGAACGACGCCGGGATGCGCACCGAGCCTCCCCCGTCGGTGCCGACCGACCAGGTGCCCATCCCCAGAGCGACGGCAGTGGCCGACCCCCCGCTGGAGCCGCCCGGGGTGAGTGCCCGGTCCCACGGGTTGCGGGTGGTGCCGTGGCGCAGCGAGTCCGTGGTGCCCTTCCAGGCGAACTCCGGCGTCGTGGTGCGGCCCAGGACCACCGCCCCGCCCTCGCGCAGCCGGGCCACGGCCGGTGCGTCCTCGGTCCAGGACCCTCCCGCCTCGACGAGGTTGCTGCCCCGCAACGTGGGTCGGCCGGCGGTCAGGAAGATGTCCTTGACCGTGGTCGGTATGCCGTCCGCCGGGCCCCGCGGGCGACCGTCCCGCCAGCGTTGCGCGGAGGCCTGCGCGGCGGCCAGTGCGGCCTCCGGCTCGGTGCTGACGAAGGCGTTGACGGCGCCGTTGTGCTCCTCGATGGCGGCGAGCGCGTCCTCACAGGCGGCGACCGGGTCGGCGGCGCCGGCGGCATACGCTGCGTGCAGGTCGGCGGCGCTGAGCCACCTCAGCCCGTGGCCCTCGACCGTCCCGGTCACCGGGCTCCTCCGGGGACGTAGCCCAGCTGCGTGTCCACCACGTTGTGCAGTGGCTGGCCGGCCAGCCACCGCTCGGCGTTGGCGACGAACTGCCGGGCCAGGGTGTCGCGCCAGCCCACCACGTCGCCACTCATGTGCGGGGTGATGACGGCCCCCGGCAGGTCCCACAGCGGGGAGCCGGGCGGCAGCGGCTCGGGCTCGACGACGTCCAGGCTGGCCCCGCTGATCCGGCCACCCCGCAGCGCCTCCACCAGGTCGGCGGTCACGACCGTCTCACCCCTGCCGACGTTGACCAGGTGCGCGTGAGTCGGCAGAGCCGCCAGCACGCGTGCGTCGATCAGGCCGTTCGTCTGTGCGGTCAGCGGCGCTGCGTTGACGAGGTGGTCGACGTCGCCGACGTGCTCCGCCAGCTCGCTGCTGGGCACCACGGTGCCGAAGTCGACATCGTCGGTCCGGGCGGTGCGGCCGACCCCGGTCACCCGCATACCCACCGCCCGCAGGAGCCGGGCGGTCTGTCGACCGATGCCGCCGGTGCCGACCACCATCGCGTGCGCGCCGGCGACACTGTGCGTCTCTCGGTGCTGCCAGAGGTGCTGTCGCTGCAGGTCGCGACTGCGGTGTGTCTGTTTGGCGTGGGCCAGCACGGCACCGAGCACATACTCGGCGATCGGCTGGTCGAACACCCCGCGGGCGTTGGTGACCACGACATCGGACTGCGCCAGGCCCGGGAAGACCAGCTTGTCGACCCCGGCTGCGGTGACGTGGATCCAGCGCAGGTCGCCGCAGTGCGGCCACACGTCCCGCACCGCGGTCGAGAAGAAGTGCCACAGCAGCAGGGCGTCCGCACCCGGCACGGCCTCAGCGAGGCCGGCCTCGTCGGTGAGCCGCAGCTCGACCCGGTCCGCGAGTGCGTCGAGCTGCTCCGGCCGGTCGTCCAGGTGCTCCACGAGCACGGTGATGACGGGTCTGCGGGTCACCGCGCCAACGTAGGTAGGGTGTGTCTTATTGTCAACAATCCCGCAGTCAGGGCAGGATGCGCCGATGGACGCCGATGTGAACGGAGCGTGGCTGCCCACTCCCGACACCTCCGCCAAGCCGGTCACGCCGATCGGGAGCGTAGGGGTCGGGGTGATCGCGCCCTACGACTTCGCCCTCGACCGCGAGCTCTGGCGCTGGGTGCCCGACGCGGTCAACCTGCTGCTCACCCGCACGCCCCGGCAGTCGCTGCCGGTGTCGGTGGGCCAAGCCGAGGCGGTCAGCGCGGTCTCGGTGATCCAGGACTGCACCCGGTCGCTCATCGAGACCTCCCCCGACGTCGTCGCCTACACCTGCACCTCGGGCTCGTTCGTCCGCGGGCGGGAGGGAGAGTCCGGCCTGCGCCGGGCGATCGAGGCCGTGGGCGTGCCACGGGCCGTGACCACCAGCGGTGCCCTGATCGACGCCCTGGCAGCACTGGGGGTGCGGCGGCTGGCGGTCGCCACCCCCTACGACGACGTGGTCACCACGCTGCTGCGCGACTTCCTCTCGGCGTTCGACATCGAGATCGTCTCGTGCTCCTTCCTGGGTCTGACCGAACGCATCTGGACGCTGGACTACGAGCAGGTCTCCCAGCTGGTCCACGGCTGCCTCGTGCCGGGGGCCGAGGCCGTCTTCGTCTCCTGCACCAACGTGCCGACCTTCGACATCCTGGGTTCCCTGGAGGCCCACCTCGGGCTGCCCGTGCTGTCGGCCAACCAGGTCACGCTGTGGTCGGCCCTGACCGCGGTCGGGCTGCAGCTGAGCACCCCTACACAGGCCCTGGCGAGCGTATGACGGGCACCATGACCGACGCGGACTTCTGGTCCCAGCCCTTCCCGGTCAGCGAGTACCGGGAGCGCCTGGCCCAGGTGCAGTCCGTCATGGCCGAGCGGGGTCTGGGCGCCCTGGTGGTGGCCGACCCGGCCAACCTGTACTACCTCACCGGCTACAACGCCTGGTCCTTCTACATGCCGCAGTGCCTGGTCGTCCCGGCCGACGGCGAGCCCCACCTGTTCGCCCGGGCGATGGACGCCCAGGGCGCCGGGCACACCGCCTACCTGCCGACGGAGCAGGTCCACGGCTATCCGGAGACCTACGTGCACCGTTCCGACGTGCACCCCTACGACTGGATCGCCACCACCGCCGTGGAGCTCGGACTGCTGTCCAACACCGCCGACATGGTCGTCGCAGCCGAGCTCGACGCGCACTACTTCTCCTCGCGCGGCTTCCTCGCCCTCTGGGAGGCGCTGCCGAGCGCGACGCTGGTGGACAGCCATGAGCTGGTCAACTGGGTGCGCGTCGTGAAGTCTCCGGCCGAGCAGAACATGCTGCGCGTGGCCGGGGAGATCGCTGAGCGGGTGATGCAGGTGGCGATCGACACCATCGAGGTGGGCCGGCGCCAGTGCGACGTCGTGGCCGAGATCCAGTATGCGCAGACCCTGGGTGCGCGCACCCTGGGCGGTGACTACCCCGCGATCGTGCCCATGCTGCCGACCGGCATCACCGCCGGCACTCCCCACCTCACCTGGTCCGACCTGCCGCTGCGGGCGCACGAGGCGACCACGGTCGAGCTGGCCGGTGTCTACCGGCGCTACCACGCCCCGCTGGCCCGCACCGTCAGCCTGGGCACCCCGCCGCGGCGCCTGGCCCACTGCGCCGACGCCACTGCCGAGGGGCTGCAGGCCGCGCTGGAGGTCATGCGGGCCGGGGCCACCGGCCGCGACGTCCACGCAGCGTTCCGCCGCGTGATCGGGCGGCACGGGCTCGTCAAGGAGTCGCGCATCGGCTACTCCATCGGCATCGGCTACCCACCTGACTGGGGGGAGCACACCGTCAGCCTTCGTGCCGAGGAGACGACCGTCCTGCAGGCCGGCATGGCCTTCCACGTGATCCTCGGGATGTGGATGGACGGCTGGGGCTACGAGGTGTCCCAGTCGGTCCTGGTGCAGCCCGACCACGCCGAGCTGCTGACCAACCTCCCCCCTCACCTCACCGTCAAGACCTGACCGGCAAACGCCCGCCCGACGAAGGAGCCACCATGACCACCCCCACCACCAGCCTCCCGCTCGCGGCCCGCACCGAGGGCCTGGTCGGCTCGGTGATCGACTCGAGCACCTCGCTGCTGGCCCGGCAGACGCACGACATCGTGCGCTTCGCCATGGGGTCCCCGGCGGCCGAGGCCATCCCCACCCAGGCCCTGACGGACGTGTCCGTGGAGGCCCTGGGGGTGCACCGCCCCGACTCCTTCGACTACGCCGCGACCGAGGGTGACCTGTCGCTGCGTCAGACGCTGGTCGCAGCCCTGGACGGGACGACCGACGCGACGACACTCGAGCGTGTCACGATCACCTCCGGCGGCATGCAGGGCCTGGACCTGGCGTGCAAGCTGTTCGTCGACCCCGGCGACCTCGTCTCGGTGGAGTCGCCGACCTACACCAACGGCAGCGCGACGGCGCTGTCCTACCAGGCCGAGCTGATGGAGGTGCCGGTCGACGCCGACGGGATGGACATCGACGCCCTGGTCGCGCTGGCCCATCGGGCCGGACGGGCACCCAAGGCGATCTACACGGTGCCGACCTTCCAGAACCCCTCCGGCACGTCGATGAGCCTGGAGCGCCGCACCCATCTGCTGGAGGTGGCCCGCGAGTGGGGGTCGGTCGTGATCGACGACGACCCCTACGGCATGCTGCGGTTCGAGGGCGAGCCGCTGCCCTCGCTGCACCAGCTGGCCGAGGGCGACCCCCTCGTCTTCTCGGTGCGCACCTTCAGCAAGATCGTGGCGCCCGGTCTGAGGGTGGGCTGGGTCGACACCGACCCCTCGCTGCAGCGCCTCCTCATCAACGCCAAGCAGGCCATGGACACGTGCACCAACCTGCCGGCCCAGCGGATGCTGGAAGCCTTCCTGCGGGAGGGCTACCTGGCCGACCACCTCACCCGCACCCGGTCGGCCTACCACGAGCGCAAGGTCGCGATGCAGGAGGCGCTGGCCGAGCACTTCGGCGGGTCGGCCCGGTGGACCGACCCCGAAGGCGGGTTCTTCCTCTGGGTGACCTTCGACCCGGCGGTCGACACCGAGGCCCTCTTCGAGGTCGCCCTGGCCGAGGGGGTGGCCTTCATCCCGGGCAACGCCTTCTCCCCCAGCCGTCGCTTCCCCGATGCGCTGCGCCTGTGCTTCGCCTCGACCCCGCCGCCGCGGATCGCCCTGGGCGTGGCACGGTTGCGCGCCGCGGTCGACCGTCTCCTCGCCTGAGCTGGGAGGGAGGTGGTGACGCAGGCAGCCCGGTCGGACCTCGAGCGCCGCGTGCTCGAGCACATCCACGCCGACGACGTCCTGGAGATGACACAGCGGCTGGTGCGCGCCCCGGGAGAGAACCCGCCGGGCGAGGAGGCCGCCACCGCGGCGGTGCTGCTGGACCTCGCCGTGGGCATCGGCCTGGAGCACCGCTCGTGGGACGTCGCGCCTGGCCGCCCCAACGTGGAGGTGAGCCTGCCCGGTGCCGGCGGCCCGGGGCTGCTGCTGCTGGGCCACACGGACGTCGTGCCGGTGGGCGAGGGGTGGACGGTCGACCCGTTCGGCGGCGAGGTGCGCGAGGGACGGCTGCACGGGCGGGGAAGCTCGGACATGAAGGGCGGGCTGGCGGCGGCGCTGGTGGCCATGCGAGCACTGCGCACCGCTGGGGTGCAGCTGTCCGGGGACGTCCTCCTGGCGGCCCTGGCCGACGAGGAGCAGACCGGCATCGGCGTGCGCGAGTGGATCGCCCGGCCGGAGCGGCCCGACCTGCTCGGCTGTGTCGTGGCCGAGCCCACCGACCTGCAGACCGTCGTGGCCGCCAGAGGTGACTGCTACCTCGTCGTGCGGGTGCAGGGTGTGGCCGCGCACGCGGGCCGCCCCGACGACGGCCGTAACGCCATCCACGGGGCAGCTGCGGTCGTCGCCGAGCTCGAGCGGTGGCATGCCGAGCTTGCCGAGGACCCCCACCCGCTGGTCGGCGCTCCGACGTTCAACGTCGGGGTCATCCAGGGCGGCTCCGGGGCCTCCGTGGTGCCGTCCGAGTGCCGCATCGAGGTGGACCGCCGACTGCTGCCGGAGGAGCGTCCTGCCGACGTCCTCGACGGGGTCCGTGCGCGCCTGGCCCGCCTCGGCCTGGAGCAGCGCGGGCTCGGCTGGTCGGTGGAGTCGCCGATGGACATGCCCGGGTTCGAGACACCGGCAGAGCATGCCCTGGTGCGCGTCGCGCTCGGGGCGGTGCGGGACGCCGGTGGTCCTGGCCTGCCGCCGTCCGGCTGGACCGCCGCCTGCGACGGGGGTTTCGTCGCCGCCCAGTGGGGCGTGCCGGTGGTGGTGCTGGGTCCCGGCTCGGTGAACACGCAGGCCCACCGGGCCGACGAGTCGGTGGGCGTGCACGAGCTGGTCGTGGCCTCCCGTGCCTACGCCCTGGCGGCCGTGCGTCTGCTGTCGTGACGCTCAGCCCGCTTGGCTCCCGGCCCCGGGGTCGGGCGGCGAGGACGTCGAGACAGGCGGTGGTGGTGGTGATGACGTCGTGGGGGGCGGCGTCGGCGCCGGCGGGGGGTCCGGCTCCGGCTCCGGCGGCGGCGATCGGGCTCCGGGTCCGGCTCCGGCGGTGGCGACGGCTCCGGCGGTGGCGACGGCTCCGGCGGTGGCGACGGTTCCGGCGGTGGCGACGGCTCAGGCTCAGGCTCGGGCTCGGTGGGGGCCGGCGTGGTCGGCTCAGGCTCGGGCTCGGTGGGGGCCGGCGTGGTCGGCTCAGGCTCGGGCTCGGTGGGGGCCGGCGTGGTCGGCTCAGGGGCAGGTGGCGGTGCAGGCTCCGGGTCTGGAGCAGGGGTCGGCGGGGAGGGTCGTGGGGGCGTGACGGGCTCGGAAGCAGGCGGGGGTGGCGGTGGTGGCGGCGGGGGTGCCGGCGGCGTGGAGGCCACAACCAGGGTCACGTCCGTGCCGTAGCCCACCACCTCACCCGAGGCCGGCGAGTGCTCGATGACGGTGCCGGCCTCGACGCCGGAGGTCGGACGTCGCTCGATCTGCCCGCGCAGCCGGTTGTCCAGCAGCAGGCCGATGGCGTCGGTCGAGTCCAGACCCTCCAGGTCGGGCACCTCGGTCTCACCGCTGGCCACGATGAGGGTCACGGTGCTGCCCGGTTCGACCTCCTCGCCTGACGCGGGGTCGGTCCCGGCCACCACACCGGCACCCAGCTCGACGTCGATGACCTCACGCACCTGGCCGGCCACCGCGAGGTTGCGTTGCTCGAGGATCGTGCGGGCCGCCTGCTCGCGCGACCCCCGCACGTCAGGGATGCTGACGACGCTCGGCCCCGACGAGACGCGCAGCACCACGGTCGAGCCGACCTCGATGGTGGCCAGCGCCTCAGGCTGCTGCCCGATGACCGTCCCGGTCGGCCGGCTGCTCGCGACGTCCTCCACCCGCGCCTGCAAGCCCAACCTGGCCAGCTCGTCCTCGGCCTGCTCCTGGCTCAGGTCGGTGAGAGCCGGCACGCCCACGGTCGTCGTCTGGGCGCTCCCGCTGCCTGGGCTGAGCAGCTGGGACACCACGACGCCGCCGACGACCAGGGCCAGCGCGGCGAGCATGGCCACCAGCGCGTGCCGGCGACGCTCCCCGTCGTCCCGGGGCGCAGCGGGCGGGACAGTGCCAGGAGCGTCGTCCCCGAACAGCGTGCCCAGGGCGGACGACCGCCCCTGACCCTCCGGTGGCGCCCCGGCGCTCCAGCTGGACCCGCCGATCGCGGCAGCCCCCACGGCGGCCAGGTCCGGCCCGGCGGCGGACCGACCGGTGGGCAGCAGCCCTTCACGGGCAGCCACGAGGTCGTCCCGGAAGGCCGCGGCCGACTGGTAGCGCTGCGCCGGTGTCTTCTTCAGGGCGCGCAGACAGACCAGCTCCAGCCCGGGCGAGAGGCCCGGTCGCAGCGAGGACGGCGGCGGCGGCTCCTCGTGGATGTGCTGGTAGACCAGGGACACCGGGTCACCGACGAAGGGGCCTCGACCAGCGAGGAGCTCGTAGAACAGGCATCCGGTGGAGTAGAGGTCGCTGCGCGCGTCGACGTCGTGGCCGTGCGCCTGCTCCGGTGAGATGTAGCGGGCGGTGCCCAGCACGACGACGTTCTGTGCAGTGGTGGCCGCAGTGTCCTCCAGCGCCCGGGCGATGCCGAAGTCCATCACCTTGACCTCACCGTCCGGTGTCAGCATCACGTTGCCCGGCTTGATGTCCCGGTGGACGATGCCGCGCGAGTGCGACAGCTCCAGTGCCGACAGGACGGCAGCCGTGACCCGTGCCGCCTCGTCGGGCTCGAGCACCCTGACCTCGTCGAGGACCGACCGCAGGGTGCGTCCCTCGACGTGCTCCATGACGATGTAGGGCACCTGGAGAGGCGCTCCGCCGGACTCGACCCTCTCCTCCTCCCCCCAGTCGTAGACCGCCACGATGGAGGGGTGGTCCAAGCGGGCGGCGGCGCGCGCCTCCCGCAGGAAGCGGGACAGGAACGACCCGTCCCTCGCCAGCTCGGGACGCAGGATCTTGACGGCCACAGGGCGACCGAGCTTGAGGTCCCGGCCCAGGTGGACATCGGCCATCCCGCCGCGGCCGATCAGCTCCCCGACCTCGTAGCGCTCGCCGAGCACTCTCGTCTCGTCCCCCATGGGTCAGCTCGCGGAGCGCCGCTTCCTGACAGCCGCGGCGCGCGACAAGGTGGGCTCGGGGCCCACGAGCTGGGGCACCGGCGGGTCAGGGACGGCAGTGGAGTGGCTCACCACGTACAGAATCGCATGCCCTCGGACGTCAGGCCAGCAGGGAGGGGATGGCCCGCCGCACCCGGACGGGTCCGTCAGCCGGGAAGCCCTTGGGCGAGGAGCTGGGCAAGATGCGTGGCCCGGCGAGGCGTGTGAGCCGCGATCTGGGTGCGGCAGCTGAACCCGTCAGCGACCACGTCCGTGGCCTGGTCGGCCGAGCGCACGGCGGGCAGCAGCACCCGTTCGCCGACGGCCCGGGAGACGTCCTCGTGGCCGGCCTCGAACCCGAAGTTGCCGGCCAGACCACAGCACCCGGAGTCGGGGACCGTCACCTCCACGCCGGCGGCTCTCATCAGGTCACGGTCGGCCGTGAAGCCCATCACGGCGTGCTGGTGACAGTGCACCTGCACCAGGGCGGTGCCCCCGACCTGCGGGGGCCGCCAGTCGCCGGCCCGGTCGCGGAGCAGCTCGGCAAGGGTCACGACCTGTGCCTTGGCCCGCGCCGCGAGGTCCTCCCCGCCGAGCAGGTCAGCCGCGTCGTGGCGCAGCATCGCCGTGCAGCTCGGCTCCAGGCCGACCACCGGCGCCCCGGCTCGCAGCGCAGGGCCGATGGTCTCCAGCGACCGGCGGAGCACCCGCTGGGCGACCCCGAGCTGGCCGGTCGACACCCAGGTCAGCCCGCAGCAGACCGGCCCGCGGGGCAGGTGGACCTCGAAACCCGCCGCTTCCAGCACCCGCACGGCGGCCTGCCCCACCTCGGGGGCGAGGTAGTTGCTGAACGTGTCCGGCCACAGCAGCACCGGTCCCCGCTCGCCCGTGCCCTGCCGGGTGCGCCCGGCGAACCACCGGTCGAAACTGTGCGCGGCAAATGCGGGGATCTCCCGGTCGGCGATGCCGCCGGCCGCCCGCAGCAGCGGCGCGACGGGCGAGCGGGTCACCGCGTTCACGGCGGCAGGGGCCAGGGAGGCGACCCTGGCCCACACCGGCAGCCAGCCCATCGACCAGTGCGATCTCGGGCGCCGCCACGGGCGTCCCCGGTAGTGGTGGTGGGTGAACTCGGCCTTGTAGGTGGCCATGTCGACGTTGACGGGGCAGTCGCCCAGGCACCCCTTGCAGGACAGGCACAGGTCGAGCGCGTCGCGCACCTCGGTGGAACGCCAGCCGTCGGTGATGACGTCACCCTCGAGCATCTCGAAGAGCAGGTGTGCCCGCCCCCGGGTGGAGTGCTCCTCCTCCCGGGTGACCTGGTAGCTGGGACACATCACCCCGCCGGAGGTCTGCCGGCACTTGCCCACCCCCACGCAGCGGCGTTGTGCCTGGGCGAAGTCACCCTGGTCCTCGGGGTAGGAGAAGATCGTGGCGACGTGACGGTGCTGGGCCCGACCGGCGACCCGCAGGTCGGCGTCGACCGGGCGGGGGTCGGTGATGACGTGGGGGTTGAGCACGCCGTCAGGGTCGAAGACCTGCTTGACCTGCTCGAAGACCCGCATCGTGTCGGCGCCGTACATGCGGGCGACCATCTCGCCGCGGGCTCGGCCGTCGCCGTGCTCCCCCGACACGGAGCCACCGAGACCGACCACGAGGTCGGTCGCCTGTTCCAGGAAGGCCCGGTAGTCGCGACGTCCGGCCTCGCTGAGCAGGTCGAAGTCGATGCGCATGTGCATGCATCCCTCGCCGAAGTGCCCGTAGGAGGCTCCGGAGTAGCCGTAGCGGGCCAGCAGCTCGTCGAGGCCCCGCAGGTAGTCGCCCAGCCGGTGCGGAGGCACGGCGGCGTCCTCCCAGCCCGCCCATGCCTCAGCCCCGTCCACGCGCCGCGTGGCCAGGCCCGTGCCGTCGCGACGGCACCGCCACAGCACCGCCTGCGCGGCGGGGTCGACGACCACCGAGGAGGTCGACCCCGGTATGCGGTCGCGCACCTCCTCGGAGATCCTCCCGGCCCGCTCCCGCGCGGCCCCCGTGGAGTCGTCACCGACCTCCACGAGCAGCCACATGAACCCCGGCGGGAGGCCGGCGGAGGTCGCTGCGGCCCGCACGTCGTCGGGCAGTCGGTCGACCAGCGTCGCGTTGATCGACTCCATCGTCAGCGGGCGGTGCGGCAGCACCCACGGCACGCTGTCCGCCGCCGCCCCTGCGTCGGGGAAGCCCAGCGCCAGCAGGACCTGCGCCGCCGGCAGCTCGACCAGGCGCAGGGTGGCCTGCAACGTGGTGGCCAGGGTGCCCTCGCTACCGGCCAGCAGCCGGGCGACGTCGACGCCGCGCTCGGGCAGCAGGTGCTGCAGCGCGTAGCCGGAGATCTGGCGGGAGAAGGTGCCGAACCGTCGTTCGACCAGCGTGCGGTGCTGCTCGCCGATCGCGAGAAGGCGGCGCGTCACGTCCCCCTCCGGACCGGTCAGGGCGTCGAGCTGCTCCCGGGCGCGAGGAGCCCCGTCGGGTGAGGCCAGCCGCATCCTGCGGCCGTCACCGGTCACCACCTCGAGCCCCAGCACGTTGTCCGACGTCGTCCCCCATGCGACCGAGTGGGCACCACAGGCGTTGTTGGCGATCATGCCGGCGAGGGTGGCCCGGGTCGCCGACGACGGGTCGGCCGCAAAGGTCAGCCCGTGCGTCCGCGCTGCGGCGTTGAGGTGGCTGAGCACGACCCCCGGTTGCACGGTGGCGGTGCGCCCGGCGGGGTCGAGGTCGAGGATGCGGTCGAGGTGGCGCGAGACGTCGACCACCACCCCGCCGATGGCGTTGCCCGCCATGGTGGTGCCGCCGGCGCGCAGCACCGTGGGGGCGCCCACCTCACGAGTGACCTGCAGCGCGGTGACCAGGTCCTCCACATCCACGGGGGTGACCACGGCATCGGGGACGACACGGTAGTTGCTCGCGTCCACCGCATACAGCCCCTTGGCGGTCCGGTCGTCGGCCACCTGGCCGCGCACCTCCGCGCGCAGCCGGCGCACGGTGGCGCTCACGTCGTGGGTCATCGGTGTCCTCTCCCGGGAGCGTGGCGTCCCAGCGTCATACTATTGTCGACAATCGAGATCGGGAGGACCAGATGGCCACCGTCGGCCTGCTCTACCCCGGGCACTCCGCCGAGGACGACTACGCCCACGCCGAGCGCATCCTCGGTGGGGAGGGGGATGACGTCCCGCACCGGTTCCCGGTGACCGTGACCTCGGTCGGAGAGGACGCCCACCGGGTCGACGCCCTGCTCGACCTGGGCTCTCCGGAACGCCTCGCCGAGGGCGCCGACCGCCTCGTCGCCGACCATGCCCCCGATGCCGTCGTCTGGGCGTGCACCTCGGGCAGCTTCGTCTACGGCTACGACGGTGCACGTCGCCAGGCCAAGGCCATCGCACGACGCACCGGGCTGCCGGCCACATCGACGTCGCTGGCGTTCGCGCGCGCCGTGCGGGCACTCGGCCTGACCCGGGTGGCGGTCGCCGCGTCCTATCCGCGAGACGTCGCGGTGCACTTCGTCGACCTGCTGCATCGTGCGGGGGCCACGGTGACCGACCTGGCCAGCCATGGGATCGTGACGGCAGCCGAGGTCGGGGCGCTCCCCCCCGAGGGCGTCCTGGACCTGGTCGGGCAGGCCCCCCGTGCCGGCGCCCAGGCGCTCCTCGTCCCGGACACGGCCATGCACACCCTGGGGGTCGTCCCGCAGATGGAGGAGACCGCAGGCATGCCGGTGCTCACCGCCAACCAGGTCACGGTCTGGGACGGGCTGCGCCTGCTGAGCCAGTCGCCGCATGCGCCGGAGCTCGGCACCTTGTTCGACCTCACGGTGCGGGCATGATGCCCCCGCCGGTGACGGACCCGTCCGCGCTGACCCTGCAGCCGGTCGTCCAGCACTCCACCCCGATGATGATCGCCGCACGCGTGCGGGGGGCGATCGCCCGCGGTGAGTTCCCGCCCGGGTCCCAGCTCTACGAGACCGAGCTGGCCCGGCAGCTGGGCGTCAGCCGCGGGCCGCTGCGCGAGGGTCTGCAGCGTCTCACCCAGGAGGGCCTGCTGGTCTCGATCCGGCATCGCGGGCTCTTCGTGGTGGAGCTGACGGCCGACAACGTGCGCGACATGTACCTGGCTCGCGAGGCGATCGAGCGCTGTGCCATCAGCGTCGTCACCGAGCGCGACCCGGTCGGCACCGCGGATGCGCTCCAGGAGGTGCTGGACGAGATGGCGCTCGCAGCCGACCGTCACGACGCCCGCGCCCTGGCCGAGGCCGACATCCGTTTCCATGAGGTGCTGGTGGACCGTGCGGGCAGCGAAAGGCTGGCCAGGGTGCACGGCACCCAGGCGACCGAGGCACGGATCTGCATCCAGGCGCTGGGCTCCAGCCACGACGACGGCATCGTCCGCCTCGAGGAGCACCAGCGCATCGCCGACGCGATCCGCGCCGCCCAGTCCCTGTTGGCCCAGGACCTGTTGGCCAAGCACATGGCCGATGCCGTGGCCGAGCTGACCGGCCCGGCACCTGCGTCCGACTGAGCCTTCCGGCACAGGTCCGCAGGTCAGCTCATGGCGATGCCGATGTACTTCGTCTCGAGGAACTCCTCGATGCCGACCGAGCCACCCTCGCGGCCCAGCCCCGACTCCTTGATGCCACCGAAGGGTGCATAGGGGTTGGAGACGACGCCCTGGTTGAGGCCGACCATGCCCGCCTCGATGCGCTCGGCCACGCGCAGGGCTCGGCGCAGGTCGTTGGTGAAGACATAGGCGACGAGGCCGTAGGGGGTGTCGTTGGCCGCCGCGACGGCCTCGTCCTCGGTGCTGAACGGCGTCAGTGCTGCGACGGGACCGAAGATCTCCTCACCGGCCATCCGGGCCTCACCGGAGACGCCAGTCAGCACGGTGGGCGGGTAGAAGAAGCCGGGACCCTGCGGCAGGTCCCCTCCGGTGAGCACCTGCGCGCCACGGTCGACGGCGTCGCACACCAGGGCGTGCACCTTGTCCTGCGCCGCGTCGTCGATCAGCGGGCCGACCTGGCAGCCCTCGGCAGTGCCGTGACCGACCTCGAGCGCAGCCATCTTGGCAGCAAGCCGGTCGCCGAACTCGCCGATCACGGACTCATGGACATAGATGCGGTTGGCGGCCGTGCAGGCCTCGCCCATGTTGCGCATCTTGGCCTGCATGCATCCGGCCACGGCCTCGTCCAGGTCGGCGTCGGGGAAGACGACGAAGGGCGCGTTGCCACCGAGCTCCATCGAGGTGCGCAGCACCGTCGAGGCGCACTGCTCCAGGAGCAGCTTGCCGACCTTGGTCGACCCGGTGAAGGAGAGCTTGCGGGCCAGGCCGGAGCGGATCAGCGGCTCCATGACCTCGCCCGAGCGCATCGCGGGGACCACGTTGACCACACCGGCAGGCACCCCCGCCTCGTGCAGGATCTCGGCGAGTGCCAGCATCGACAGAGGTGTCTGGTGAGCAGGCTTGATGACACTGGTGCAGCCGGCCGCGAGCGCCGGGCCGATCTTGCGGGTCCCCATGGCCATCGGGAAGTTCCAGGGGGTGATGAGCAGGCACGGACCCACCGGCTGCTTGGCGACGAGGAAACGCGCGCCACCCTGAGGTGCGGACTGGTAGCCCCCGTCGATGCGCAGCGCCTCGCCCGCGAAGTGGCGGAAGAACTCCGCGGCATACGCGATCTCGCCCTTGGCCTCGGCCACCGGCTTGCCCATCTCGAGCGTCATCAGCAGGGCGAGCCGGTCCTGCCGCTCCATGAGCAGCTCGAAGGCCCGCAGCAGCATGCCGTGCCGCTCCAGAGGCGTGGTCCGGGCGAAGGCGTCCTGGGCCGCCACTGCCGCCTCGAGGGCCCGGCGACCGTCCTCGGGTGTGGCGTCGGCGACCTCGCACAGCACCTCCCCCGTGGCCGGGTCGACGACGCCGAACGTGGCGCCGCCGGTCGCGTCGACCCAGGCCCCGTCGATGAACAGCTGGGTCGGCGTCGAGTCGACGAGCTGGTGTGCCGGGATGGTGGTGGCTGAGGTCATCCGTCCTCCTTCGTCGGTGGTGTTCCCTACGCTACGCTCGTGGCACCAATTGTCGACAATCGGACAACATCGTCGATGTTCCGTGGAGGTTCCGATGGCCCAGCTCTCCCCCGTCCTGACCCAGGCCACGTCCGTCATCGCCGCTCGTGGCCAGGGCGCCGTGATCTTCGACGAGCAGGACCGCCGATATCTGGACTTCACCGCCGGCATCGGCGTCACCAGCACCGGGCACTGCCACCCGCACGTCGTCCGCGCCGCCCAGGAACAGGTCGGCCGGATGATCCACGCCCAGTACACGACGGTGATGCACCGCCCCCTGCTGGACCTCGTCGACCGCATGGGCGAGGTGCTCCCGGCCGGGCTCGACCGGCTGTTCTTCACCAACTCCGGGTCCGAGGCCGTGGAGGCCTCGCTGCGCCTGGCACGGCAGGCCACCGGCCGGCCCAACATCGTCGTCTTCCACGGCGGTTTCCACGGGCGCACGGTGGCCGCGGCCTCGCTGACGACCTCGGGCACCAAGTTCCGGTCCGGCTTCGCCCCCCTCATGGCCGGTGTCACGGTCAGCCCGTTCCCCGACCCGACGCACTACGGCTGGTCGCAGGAGCAGGCCACCGAGTTCGCGCTCGACCAGCTCGACTACACGTTGCAGACCCTCAGCGCCCCCGCCGACACCGCCGCGTTCCTGGTCGAGCCGGTGCTCGGCGAGGGTGGCTACGTGCCGGCGAGCACGGAGTTCCTCGCCGGGCTGCGCGAGCGGGCCGACCGGCACGGCATCCTGCTCGTCCTCGACGAGGTCCAGGCCGGCTACGGGCGCACCGGCCGGTTCTGGGGGCACGAGCACTTCGCCGGCCGCCCCGACATCCTCGTCACCGCCAAGGGCCTGGCCTCGGGGTTCCCTCTGTCGGCCATCGCCGCCTCCGCGGAGCTGATGGCCCAGGCATGGCCGGGCTCCCAAGGCGGCACCTACGGTGCCAACGCCGTGGCCTGCGCGGCGGCGATCGCCACGCTCGAGGTGATCCACCAGGAGGGCCTGGTGCACAACGCGGCCGTGCGCGGGGACCAGCTGCGAACGGGTCTGGAGAAGGTCGCCGCCAGGCACGACGCCATCACCGACGTGCGGGGGCTCGGGCTGATGCTGGGGTGCGAGTTCCGCGACGCCGCGGGTAAGCCGGACCCGGTCGCGGCGCGCGCGGCCCAGCAGGCAGCGCACGCGGAGGGCCTGCTGCTGCTGACCTGCGGGGCCTGGGGCCAGGTGGTCCGGTTCATCCCGGCCCTGGTCGTGACGCAGGAGCAGGTCGACGAGGCCGTCGGGACGTGGGGCCGGGTGCTCGACGCGATGACCTGACCCGAGGGGTGACCCCTGGACGAGCAGCGTACGACGAACGTCGTATTCCTCCGGGACGACCGCAGGACGACGCTGGAGGTACGGCGTCACACCGGTCCTCGGGGCGGCGCATCATCGCTCAGCACCAGGAGAAGAACCATGAAGCAGAGCCAGCGCAAGCGCCGGTGGGGTGTCGTGCTCGTCTGCAGCGCAGCCCTGGCCGGTGGAGCAGCAGTCGGCGCACAGGGGCACGCCGCTCCCCTGCCGGCTCAGGTGGATGTCAGCACCGCGTCCTGCGGAGACTCTGTCGGCAGCGGCCACGCCGAGAAGGTGTTCGGTGGCAAGACCCACCGGCACGCTCTGTAGGCGGGGGTCACGGGCACCCGTCCACCAGCACCGGTGGCGCCCCCCAGACCTCGGGGGGCGCCACCGGTGTGCGGACGCGACGTCTCTCGGGGCGTCACCAGTGTGAGGACGCGACGCGGGGGCGGTCCGGCTCAGAGGTTGCCGCGACGCTCCTGCTCGCGTTCGATGGCCTCGAAGAGGGCCTTGAAGTTGCCCTTGCCGAAACCGAGGGACCCGTGCCGCTCGATGAGCTCGAAGAAGACGGTGGGGCGGTCCTGCAGCGGGCGAGTGAAGATCTGCAGCAGGTAGCCGTCCTCGTCGCGGTCCACCAGGATGCCCCGCTTCTGCAGCTCCTCGATGGGCACTCGCACCTCGCCGATGCGCTCCCGCAGCGCCGGGTCCTCGTAGTAGGAGTCGGGGGTCTCGAGGAACTCGACGCCCTCTTTGCGCAGCTCGTCGACGGTCCGCAGGATGTCACCGGTGGCCAGCGCGAGGTGCTGCGCGCCCGGCCCGCGGTAGAAGTCGAGGTACTCGTCGATCTGCGAACGCTTCTTGCCCACAGCCGGCTCGTTGAGCGGGAACTTCACGCGGTGGTTGCCGTTGGCGACCACCTTGGACATCAGCGCCGAGTAGTCCGTGGCGATGTCGTCGCCGATGAACTCGGCCATGTTCACGAAGCCCATGACCTTGTTGTAGAAGGTCACCCACTGGTCCATCTTGCCCAGCTCGACGTTGCCGACGATGTGGTCGAGAGCCTGGAACAGCCGCTTCGGGGCACCCTCCCGCTTGACGAACGAGGACGACCGCGCGACATACCCAGGCAGGTAGGGGCCCGAGTAGTCGCGGCGCTGGACCAGGGTGTGCCGGGTGTCGCCGTAGGTGGCGATCGCGGCCACCCGCACGCTGCCGTGCTCGTCCGTGAGGTCCTCCGGCTCGGACAGGACCGTGGCACCGACCCTGCGGGCGTGCGCGATGCAGCGGTCGACGTCGGGCACCTCGAGCGAGATGTCGATGACGCCGTCGCCGTGCTGCCGCACGTGGTCGTGCAGGGGGCTGTCCGGGTCGACGCCACCCTTGATCACGAAGCGGATGGAGCCGGAGCGCAGCACGAACGACTTGTGGTCCCGGTTGCCGGTCTCCGGGCCCGAGTAGCCGACCAGCTCCATACCGAAGGCCGACTGGTAGAAGTGCGCGGTCTGGGTGGCGTTGCCCACCACGAACACGATGGCGTCCCAGCCGGTGACGGGGAAGACGTCGGTGGACTCGTCGTAGGGCACCAGCCCGACGAGCTGCTTGAGCTGGTCGAGCTCGAGATCGGCGGTGCGCTCCTGCTCGGTCAGGGTGAAGGTCGTCTCGGTCATGTGGTCACTGTCCGCTGACGGCCCGGTGTGCGCAAGACGCTGCCCTCCGGGTGGTCAGACTGCGCAGAGTGCTTCACGCCAGCGGCAGTGCACTGCACACTATGTCCATGACATCGGCCGTCCCGCATCACCTCGACCCCCTCGACGCCCGCCTGTTGCACCTTCTGCACCACGAACCCCAGATCGGGGTGCTCGGGGCCTCCCGGACACTGGGCGTGGCCCGAGGCACTGTGCAGAGCCGCCTGGACCGGATGGCCGAACGCGGCGTGATCACGACGTTCGCCCCGCACCTCGACCCGGCCGCCATGGGATATCCGGTGACGGCCTTCGGGACCCTGGAGATCCGACAGGGCACCGGTCCCGAGCCCGTGGTGCGGCATCTGTCGGCCATCCCGGAGGTGCTCGAGGCGCACACGATCACCGGTGACGGCGACCTGATGATCCGGGTGGTCGCCCGGGACAACGCCGACCTGCAGCGGGTCATCGACCTCGTCGTCGCCCACGAGCTCGTCGAACGGTCCTCCACCGTCATCGCGCTGTCCACCAAGATCGCCTACCGCACCCAGCCTCTGGTGGCCGTCGCCCTCGACGGCTGAGCTCTGGCCGGCGCGAGCCGGGTCTCACCCGACGTCGGGGTGCGCACCCGAGAGGCGCCGCACGAGCGAGGGCGGCACGACGGTGTCGGGGTCTCGCGACGACCCATGGAGGGCTTGCGTGGTGCCCACCAATGCTGCATACAGGGGTGGGCACGTCGGGCACGTCTCGAGGTGCCGCTCGACGCGGCGCGCGGCGGCCGCGGGCAGGTCGCCGTCGAGGTAGTCGCTGACGTGCTGCCGTGCCTCCCAGCAGCGCAGGGGCACCCCGCGCAGCGCCTCCCGTCGCTCGTGCCCGGCGGCGAGCTGGCTGACCAGCATCATGCGCCCGCGTCGCAGACGCTGTTTGGCCGCGGCCAGGCTCACACCCTGGATCTCACCGATCTCACGCACCGTCATCCCCTCCGCGTCGTGCAGGACCACCGCCGCCCGGTAGTCCAGGGGCAGGTGGGTCAGGGCCTCGCGCAGCTCCTCCCGTGTCTCGGCCCTGGTGACGACCGTGGCCGAGTCGACCGTGTAGGAGTCCTCGCGCCAGCGGGCCTCGACCACCGCCGACATGTCCTCCCGGGGGTCCTCCCTCGACCGTCGCACACTGTCGACGGCGAGGTTGTGCATGATCCGGTGCAGCCAGGTGGCCAACGAGGACTCCCCACGGAAGCCGCCGGACCGCTGCAGGGCCCGGGCCAGGGTCTCCTGGACCAGGTCCTCGGCATGGGCCGGGTCGCGGGTCAGCGTCCGTGCGAAGCGAAGCAGTCCCGGCATCTGGGCCGGGAGCGCGCCGGCGAGCTCGTCTGCCTGCATACCGCCGAGGCTAGTGTGACCGGCCCACCCGCTGCCCATGCTCGCTCGTGGTCGGGACCGGGCACGTGCTCACACCTGCGAGGGCGTAGAGGGGGCAGAAGCCGACGGCCGCGGTGACCAACAGCACCGCTGCGACGGTGAGCAGGGCGATGCCGAGGAACGTCGTGGCGCCGAGCCACAACGCCAGGGCGACGACTGCGGCGGCGAGTCCGACGCGCACCAGGCGGTCGGTGTTGCTCTCGTTGCGTTTCATGATGACCTCCGGGACGAGGGGGGTGAACAGCTGGACGCCCCATGGACGCAGCAGCAGGGCAAAGGGATACATCGGCACCTCAGCACTGCCGGGTCCAGGTCCCGGAACGGCGAGGCTGGGTGCAGCTCTCCGGGTCGGCCGGCCCGTGCTCAGGCCGTCGGCATGGGGCCGGCGAGTCCGTGGCCCACGGCTTCAGCGGCGGCGAGCACCGCCTCCCGCGTCTGCGGGGAGGCGAAGGCCTGGAGGGCGACGACACCGACCGACGCCTCGAGACCGGGCACCCCCAGCACGGCGGCCGCCAGGCCGTGCGCACCACTTTGCAGCTCGCCGGCCGTCTCGACGACCTCGGCCGTCCCGGACCGGCCAGCGAGGATCGCGCGACCGGCGGCTCCCTGGCGCAGGGCGTGCCGGCTGCCGACCCGGTAGGCGACGTGGAAGTCGGTCCAGCTCGGCTCCACCACCACGAGCGCGAGGGCCTCACCGCCCTCCACGACGGTGAGGTGGGCCGTGGCTCCGACCCGGTCGGCCAGCTCCCGCAGCACCGGCCGGGCAACCTCGGCGAGCACCGGCCGCAACGACACCGACAGCCGCGCGAGTGCCGGGCCCAGGCGCACCCGACCGTCGGCAGCACGGGTCGCGAACCCACGGGCCACGAGCGTCGTGACCAGGCGGTAGACCACAGCCCGGCCGACCTCGAGGTGGGCAGCAAGGTCGCTGATGGTCAGACCCTGGTGACCCTGCGGGCTGCCGAGCAGCTGCAGGATCAGCAGGCCCCGGTCCAGGGTCTGTGCCGTCTCGGCCGCTCCTGCGGGCGGGTCGACCGGGCTGGAGGGCACGGGCGGGCTCACCGCAGCAGGCTAGCAACCACGGGGTCGCCGCAGGCGTCGCCGAAGGGCCCACGACACGGCCCCCACCCGGCATACAAGCGGACGTCCCCGACCCGTAGCATGTGCGGCGCACGTGTGGTCCACATCACAGACGAAGGGCGGCAACCCATGCGGATCGGGATCCTGACCGGCGGAGGAGACGTGCCGGGACTCAACCCCTGCATCAAGGCGGTGGTCAACCGGGTGCACGCCGAGGGCCACGAGGTGGTCGGCATCCGCCGTGGCTGGGCGGGCCTGGTCACCACGGACCTCGAGAACCCCGAGACCGGCAAGGCCAACCTGCTCCCCCTCGACCCCAACCGGGTCCGCACGGTGGACCGCAGCGGCGGCACCTTCCTGCACAGCTCGCGCACCAACCCCGGACGCATGCGCCGCAGCGAGGTGCCCGACTTCCTCCTCGACCAGGCGGTCGGCGAGGGGCCCTACGACTTCACCCCGCACGTGCTCAAGGTGCTCGAGCATGCGGGCATCGACGTGCTCATCCCGATCGGTGGCGACGACACGCTGTCCTACGGGCTGCGGATGCACCACGAGGGGGTGCCCACGATCGCCATCCCCAAGACGATGGACAACGACGTCCACGGCACCGACTACTGCATCGGCTTCTCGACCGCGGTCACGCGAGGGGTGCAGTTCATCCACAACCTGCGCACCTCCACCGGCTCGCACGAGCGCATCGCCGTGGTCGAGCTCTTCGGCCGCTACAGCGGGGAGACGTCCCTGATCACCGCCTACCTCGCCGGTGTCGACCGAGCGTTGATCTCCGAGGTGCCCTTCGAGATCGACAAGGTGTGCGACCTGCTGGTCGAGGACAAGAAGCGCAACCCCTCCTCCTACGCGATGGTGACCATCTCCGAGGGCGCCACCATCAAGGGCGGCGACATGATGCTCAGCGGCGAGGAGGACGCCTACGGTCACCGCAAGCTCGGCGGCATCGGACAGCTCGACCGGCGAGCTCATCAAGGAGCGCACCGGCCAGGACATCGTCTACCAGCAGGTGGGATACCTGATGCGTTCGGGCAGCCCCGACTCCCTGGACCTCATGGTCGCCAGCAACTACGCCGTGATGGCCGCCGACCTGGCACTGGACGGGTCGACCGGCCGCATGGTGGCCCTGCGCAGCGGCACCTACACGAGCGTGCCCATCTCGGTGACGGGTGACGGTGTCAAGCGCGTCGACGTCGGTGAGCTCTACGACGCCGACAACTACCTGCCCAAGGTGCGCCACGTGCGGGGCAAGCCGATGTTCCTCTACTGAGCGGGCCTGCGCGCCGTCAGCGCCGCCCGGTCAGGTGACCGCGTGAGCCGACGGACCCCGCCGGTATGCGGCCTCAGCGGTCACGTGACCGGCGGGGCCGAGACCTCAGCGTCGCCCGACGAACCAGCGACGGAGGGCGTCGATGCGGGCGAGCACCTCCTCGGAGCTGGCGGTCGCCAGCTCCGGACCACCACAGCTGCGACGCAGCTCGGCGTGCACGACCGCGTGCGGCTGACCGGACTTGCGGGCATAGGCCCCCACCAGCTTGTTGAGCTCCTTGCGGTGCTCAGCCAGGGCTCGGTGGGTCGCGACCCGTGCTGCGACCTCACGCCCGCCCCCGGACCGTTGCTGCTTCTGCTGCCGGTCGCGCAGCACATGGGCCACCTGGTCGGGTTCGAGCAGCCCGGGCAGGCCCAGGTAGGCCTCCTCGTCCTCGCTGCCGGGCAGCGCACCCATGCCGAACTGCTCGGCGTCGAACAGCACGTGGTCGAACTCCGCGTCCGACTCCAGCGCCTCGAAGGCCGTCGAGGAGTCCAGGGCCTGCTCCTGCGCCTGCGCCTGGCGGAGCAGCCCCTCCTCGGCCGACCAGAGGTCGTCCTCGTCGCCACCACGGTCGGGCTTGTCCAGGGCGTGGTCCCGCTCCAGCTCCAGGTTGCCGGCGTGCTCGAGGATCAGCGGGACACTGGGCAGGAAGATCGAGGCGGTCTCGCCGCGCCGCCGGGCCCGCACGAAACGGCCGATGGCCTGCGCGAAGAACAGCGGCGTCGACGTCGAGGTGGCGTACACCCCGACGCACAGACGGGGCACGTCGACGCCCTCGGACACCATGCGAACGGCGACCATCCACCGGCTCTCGCTGCCGGCGAACTCCTCGATGCGTCGGGAGGCGCCCACGTCGTCCGAGAGCACGACCGTGACCGGCTCACCGGAGATCTGCTGCAGCCGCTGGGCATAGGCCTTGGCCGTCCGGTGGTCGGTGGCGATGACCAGGCCACCCGCGTCGGGGACGTGCCGGCGGACCTCACTGAGCCGCTTGTCGGCCGCCTGGAGCACCGCCGGGACCCACTCCCCTGCGGGGTCCAACGCCGTGCGCCACGCCTGCGCAGTGACGTCCTTGGTGACAGGTTCGCCCAGCCGTGCGTGGACCTCGTCCCCGGCTCGGGTGCGCCAGCGCATGCTGCCCCCGTAGGCCAGGAACAGCACCGGCCGCACCACGCCGTCACGCAGCGCTTCGGCGTAGCCGTAGGTGTAGTCGGCGCTGGAGCGCAGGATGCCCTGCTCGTCCATCTCGTAGCGCACGAACGGGATCGCCGCGGTGTCGGACCGGAACGGGGTGCCGGTCAGCGCCAGCCGCCGGGTCGCCGGCTCGAACGCGTCGCGGATCGCCTCGCCCCAGGACAGCGCGTCGCCACCGTGATGGACCTCGTCGAGGATCACCAGCGTGCGCGCGGCCTCGGTGCGGGCCCGGTGTAGCAGCGGCTTGCTCGCCACGCCGGCATAGGTGACCGCCACGCCCTGGAACTCCCGGCCGTGCCGGCCCTGGGCGTTGGTGAACCGCGGGTCGATGCGGATGCCCACCTTGGCCGCGGCGTCGGCCCACTGGGTGCGCAGGTGCTCGGTGGGGGCGACGACGGTCACCCGCTCGATCTCACCGCGGTCCAGCAGCTCGGTCGCCACCCGCAGGGCGAAGGTGGTCTTGCCCGCCCCTGGTGTGGCCACCGCGAGGAAGTCCCGGGGACGGTCCGCCAGGTAGGTGGTCAGCGCCTGGGCCTGCCACGCCCGCAGCTTGCCGGCGGTGCCCCAGGCGGCCCGCTCGGGGTAGGCGGGTGAGAGGTGCGAGGCGGCTGTGGTGGACATCGCGGTCGACAATAGGCGTTGTCGCCGACAGACATGCCCGGAGCCGGGGTGAGGCCCGCCACAGCCCCGGCCGTGCTAACGCGCGGCTGGCTCTGCTGCGGCGGTGGCTACTCCCCGCCGTCCTGGGGCGCGCGCAGACCCTCGTAGATCTCCTTGCAGGTCGGGCAGACCGGAAACTTCTTCGGGTCCCGACCCGGCACCCAGACCTTGCCGCAGAGCGCCGTGACCGGCTCGCCCGACATGGCGCTCTCGAGGATCTTCTCCTTGCGCACATAGTGGGCGAGGCGCTCGTGGTCACCCGGCTCGCTCAGCCGTGGGTCGGTGCGGGTGTCCTCCCGCTCCAGCACCGCGGTCTGCGTCGACGGGGTGGTGGGCGCCTCAGGGCTGTCCAGGGGCTGGCTCGTCGCAAGGATCGGCAGGTCCATGTCACCACTGTATGCCGGGACGCCCCGCCGCGCGGCCTGCCGAGCCCCGCCGGGAGGAGGTCAGTTGTGGTCGGGATGCTCGGTGTAGGTCGTCAGCAGCGACAGCGTGTTCCGCTGGCGAAGCAGCACATGCCGCCACAGCCCGTCCACCTCGGGCCAGAACGGGTCGCTGTCCTCCCGGGGCACGACATACCAGGCGCCGTCCTCGATCTCGCCCTCCAGCTGCCCTGCCGACCACCCGGCATACCCCACGAAGATGCGCACGGCGCTGACCTGGTGGGTGATGATCTCCGGCGGTGCGTCGAGGTCGACCAGACCGATGCCGTCGAAGGACATCTGGACCCCGACCACGGCCTCGTCCTCCGCGGTGCCGGGCAGCAGCGCCAGGCCCATCGCGCTGTCCATGCCCACCGGCCCACCCTGGTAGAGGCGCGGCGGAGCCACGACATGCCCCTGCCACTCCGGCAGCACGGCCGCCACGTCCGCGTCCAGCGGCTTGTTGAGGATGAGCCCCTGGGCACCCTCGTCGCCGTGGCCCAGGAGCAGGACGACCGAGCGCTCGAAGATGTCACCGGTCCTGGGGGTGGCCACGAGCAGCCTGCCGGTGAGGGACCTGGTCATGGTCGGACACCCCTCCCGCGACGCACGCTCCGGACGACCAGCACGCCGAGCACGATACCGACCACCCCGGCCGCGGTGTCCCAGACATCGGCCACCCGCCCGTCGGTCGTCCAGGCCTGCACCGGTTCGCTGAGGACCGCATGCACGACCAGCACCGCGAGCGCCCAGCCGCGGTCGAGCAGCGCCGCGAGCACGGCGGGGAGGGCGAAGACGACGACATGGACGAGCTTGTCGGCGTGCCGGAACGGCGGTGCGCCCACCCCGGGCACCAGATAGAGCACGTAGACCTGCACCGCCAGCAGCAGCGGCGAAGGCGACCCAGGCCAGACCGCGCCACACCTCAGGTGATGGGCGGCTGGGTCGGCTCACTGTGGCCGCCACCGTGCTTGCGGGCCTGCTTCTCGACCGCAGCCGCCACCGTCTTGGTCGTCCGCGGGTTGAAGACGCTGGGGATGATGTAGGTGGGGTTGCGCTCGTCCTCGTGGACCACGTCGGACAGCGCGATGGCGGCCGCCAGCAGCATGTCGTCGGTCACCTGCTCCGTGCCGGAGTCGATGAGCCCGCGGAAGACGCCCGGGAAGACGAGGACGTTGTTGATCTGGTTGGCGAAGTCGCTGCGCCCGGTGGCCACGACGGTCGCGTAGCGGCTGGCTTCTGCCGGGTCGACCTCGGGCACCGGGTTGGCCATGGCGAACACGATGGCATCGGAGGCCATGGTCGCGATGTCGTCCCCGGTGAGGATGTTGCCGGCCGAGACGCCGATGAAGACGTCGGCGCCGGCCATCGCCTGCTTCAGGGTGCCGGTGACACCGTCGGGGTTGGTGTGGCTGGGCGATCCACGTCAGCGTCTCGTCCGGTGAGCCGACCAGGTCCTCACGGTCGGGATGCAGCACACCGTGGATGTCGGCCACGACCAGGTGCACCGCTCCGGCCTTGAGCAGCAGCCGCAGGATCGCCGTGCCGGCCGCGCCCGCGCCCGAGAGCACGATGCGCACGTCCTTGAGCTCCTTGCCGACCACCCGGAGGGCGTTGCGCAGCGCCGCCAGAGCCACGATCGCGGTGCCGTGCTGGTCGTCGTGGAAGACCGGGATGTCGAGCTCCTCGCGCAGCCGTCGCTCGATGTAGAAGCAGCGCGGGGCGGAGATGTCCTCGAGGTTGATGCCCGCGAACCCGGGCGAGATGGCCTTCACGATGGACACGATCTCGTCGGCGTCGGTGGTGTCCAGGCAGATCGGGAAGGCGTCGATGTCCCCGAAGCGCTTGAACAGCGCCGCCTTGCCCTCCATGACCGGCATCGCGGCGAGCGGGCCGATGTTGCCCAGCCCCAGCACCGCGGTGCCGTCGGTCACGACCGCCACGGTGTTGCGCTTGATGGTCAGGCGTCGGGCGTCGTCGGGGTTGTCCACGATGGCCTGGCAGATCTTGGCCACGCCCGGGGTGTAGACGAGCGAGAGGTCGTCGCGGTTGCGGATCGGCAGCTTGGACTCCACGCTCAGCTTGCCCCCGAGGTGGACCAGGAAGGTGCGGTCGCTGACCTTGCCGATCTCGACCCCGTGCACCTCGCGCATCGCGGCCACGCACTGGTCGGCGTGCTCGCTGCCGAAGGTGGCGATCGTGAGGTCGGCTCGCAGCCGCTGCTGCCCCGACTCCGTGATGTCGACCGCGGTCACCATGCCTCCCGCCCGTTCGACGGCACCGGTGATCTCGCTCACCGCGGTCACGCGGGCAGGCAGCTCGAGCCGGACGGTGATGGAGTTGGACACGGACGGGACGGGGTTCATGCGCGTCATTGTTGCGTATGCTGTGGCGCCCCGCGGGGGAATCTTGCGGCGGTTCGGTAGGTTGGCATCCCCATGAGCACCGTAGACCTGACCGCACAGACCTTCGAGCAGACCGTTCTGGACAACGACATCGTCCTGGTGGACTGGTGGGCCGAGTGGTGTGGCCCGTGCAAGCAGTTCGGCCCCATCTACGAGGACGCCTCGACCGAGCACACCGACGTCGTCTTCGGCAAGGTCGACACCGAGACCGAGCAGCAGCTCGCCGCCGGGGCCAACATCACCTCCATCCCCACCGTCATGGCCTTCCGTGAGGGGATCCTGGTCTTCGCCCAGCCGGGAGCACTGCCGGCCACCGCCCTGGAGTCCCTCATCGGGCAGGTCAAGGAGCTGGACATGGACGACGTGCGCGCCCAGATCGCTGCCCAGCAGGAGGACACCTCGGATGCGCAACAGGCAAGTGGTTCGTGACCCGTGACCTCACCTGGGTCGTCGCCCTGGCTGCCTCCCTCTGGGGCACCTCGGCGCTGCTGAGGGAGCCCCTGGCGAGGGGCGCCGACGCCCCCACGATCGTGCTCGCCGAGCACATCGTGCTGCTGCTGTTCGTGAGCCCCTGGCTGGTGGGGGCGGTGCGCGCCTGGGCCGCCTCGCCGGCGCGGGTGCGCGCCTCTGCCGTCATCATCGGCGCCGGCTCCTCCGCCCTGGCGACGACCCTGTTCACCGCCGCGTTCGCCCTCGGCGACCCGATCACCCCTCAGGTGCTGCAGAAGCTGCAGCCGCTGGTGGCCATGGCGCTGGCCGCTGTGGTCTTAGGCGAACGGCTGCGGCCGGTGTTCGCCCTCTTCGCGGTCCCGGCCCTGGCCGGTGCCTGGCTCCTGTCGTTCGCCGACCCCTTCGACGTGCAGATCGCCGACCTGCAGGCCGCCGCGCTCGCTCTGGGTGCCGCTGCGCTCTGGGCCGGCGGCACCGTGCTGGGCCGGCTCGTCGACGGCCACATCGGCCCCCGGCACACCCTGGTCCTGCGCTTCGCGTTCGGTCTGCCGGCTGCTGCGGTCATCGTGGCGGTGACGGGGTCCGACTGGACGCTTCCCTCCTCCGACATCCCGCGCCTGGTGCTGCTGGCGCTGATCCCCGGGCTGCTGGCCCTGACGCTCTACTACGTCGGCCTGCGCCGCACCGCGGCGTCGCGGGCCACGCTCGCCGAGCTGATGTTCCCGGTCACCGCCGCCGTCGTCGGGGTCACGCTGCTCGACGCCACACTCACCCCCAGCCGCTGGCTGGGCATGGCCATCGTCGTGGTCAGCGTGACGGCGCTGGCCTGGCACGAGAGCCGTAGCAGCAGGCCCGCTGTCGAGACCGACGACCTACCCCAGCCGGTCCAGGCGGCACCCCACCCGGCCGACTGAGAGCGACACCCACGACGACAGCGAGGGCGGACCGGTGGCGGTCCGCCCTCGCTGGGTCGAGACACTGCTCAGTGTGATGTGGCCCACCACTATGGTGGAGGTGGCGGGAATCGAACCCGCGTCCGCTGCCGGGGAACCAGGGCTTCTCCGGGTGCAGTGCGCTATGGATTTTCTCGGCCCCAGGGCTCGCGCGCACACGTTCCCTGACAGGCCCAGTCGAGTGAGAGTCCCGCGTGATCCCCCGACATGATCACGCAGCAAGTTTCCTAGCTGACGCCAGGCACTGAGTCGGAAACGAGCTCAGGCTGACGGACTTGCGCTCGCTCAGGCGGCGAGGGCGAAGTCGGTGCGCTTGGAATCGGCACCTATTGGTTTTGCAAGGAGCGTTGACGAGATGACCTTGCGTCCTCGACCCGCTTCCCCTGATTGGCCGTACAACGTCGAAACCGATCACCCCCGTGAGGGGGCGGCCACATCACACTGTGCAGTTGTCAAGGTGGTCAGTCTAGAGGTCCAACGCGCGGCGGCACCAACCGATTCCCGAGCGGGCGCCCTCAGCCGTGCCGCTTGAGGTGGGCCGACATGGCTCGCTGGGCCTCCATCCGGTCCTGCCGCTCGCGCAGCGTCTGCCGCTTGTCGTGCAGCTTCTTGCCCTTGGCGAGCGCGATCTCGACCTTGGCCCGACCGTCGACGAAGTAGAGCGACAGCGGGATGATCGTGTGCCCCGCCTGCGCGGCCTTGGCGGTGAGACGGTCGATCTCGTCGCGGTGCAGCAGCAGCTTGCGGCGACGGCGCGCCGAGTGGTTGGTCCAGGTGCCTTGGGTGTACTCCGGGATGTGCACGTTCTCGAGGTAGAGCTCGCCCCGGTAGTCGGTGCAGTAGCCGTCCACCAGCGAGGCCCTGCCTTGTCGCAGTGACTTCACCTCGGTGCCGGTCAGCACGAGACCGGCCTCCACGGTGTCCTCGATGTGGTATTCGTGGCGGGCCTTCTTGTTGCTCGCGACCAGCTTGCGCCCGGTCTCCTTGGCCATGGTCCGTCCCTGTTCGCGTCGATCGCTGCCGGCAGTGGTGGGTGGGCCCGGGTGAGGTCCGGGACCGACCCTCCAGCCTACAGCCAGGTCCTCGGGTCGACGGGTATGCCGTTCTCCCGGGTCTCGAAGTGCAGGTGACAGCCGGTCGAGAGCCCCGTCGTGCCGGTGTAGGCGATGAGCTGGCCGCGGCTGACGGAGCCCGAGCGCACCGCATACCCCTGCAGGTGCGAGTAGGTCGTGGTGAGGTTGACCCCGCGCTGCACACCATGGTCGATGACCAGCTTGTTGCCGCCGCCTTCGGTGACCGGCGTGCCGATGACGGTGCCCGACGCCGGGGCGTAGACCGGCGACCCGCAGGCACCGCCGTAGTCCATGCCGGCGTGCAGCCGCTGCGTGCCCAGCACCGGGTGCAGACGGTAGCCGAACGAGCTGGTGACCGACGCGTTGGACGGGTGGTCGAGGTAGCCCGAGGACGCCGGGGCGGGCGGTGGCGGAGGCTCGGGAGCCGGCGGCGGGGACGGTGCAGGGGCGGGAGCAGGCTCGGGGGCTGCCTGACGCGCAGAGCTGCGCCTGGACGCATCGGCCTCCGCGCGGGCCCGGGCCTCGGCCTGGGCCTCTGCCTCGGCCTGACGGGCGGCCTCGGCGGCGGCCTGACGAGCCGCCTCCTCCTGGGCCAGCCGGCGGGCCTCGGCCTCCGCGCGCCTCCGGGCCTCCTCCTGCGCGATCCGCTGCTTCTCGGCCTCCTCCTCCACCTCGAGCCCGTGCTTCTGCTGGGCAAGCTCGGCGAGCTGGGCCGTGAGGTCGTCCGACTCGTCCTCGGCGGCAGCAAGCTGAGCCTCGACCCGGCGTTTCTCCTCTTCCAGGGCGGCCTTGTCCGCGGCCTGCTGCGCTTCCAGGGACTCCAGCTCGGTCGCGGCGCGGTCGGCCTCGTCCCGGGCCTCGGCCTTGCGCAGGACGTTGGCCTCGGCCTGCGCCAGCAGCAGCGCGATGTCGCGGCGGACTCCCTCCAGGCGGTCCTGCTCGGCGGTCTCCTGGGCCTGTTGGCTGGCCAGCCGCGCGATGGTGCGGTCCTGCACCCGCATGACGGTGCGGGCCATCGCCATCTCCTCGACGGCGTCCCCCTCGCCGGTCAGCACGTCCAGCGTCATCGCGACGCTGCCCATGCCGCCGTTCTTGTAGGACTCGCGGGCGATGGCACCGACGGCGTCCCGGCTGGCCTCCTGCTCCTCGGCGTTGGCCTCCAGGGAGGCCTCGATCTTGGCCTCGTTGGCGTAGGCCACCTCGAGCTCCCCCTCGATCCGCAGCGCCTCCTCCTCCGCGGCCGCCAGCTCGGACTCCGCCTCGGCGAGCACCACGCGGGCCTGCTCGACCTTCGCGGTGGTCTCCTTGAGGCGGGCGTCCGCGGCCACGAGCTCGGCGGACGTCTCGTCGAGGTGCTCGTCGAGCTGGTCGATGCGGCTCTCGACGTCACCACGGTCGGTGGCGGCGCGACGCTCCTGCTCCTGGACCTCGCGCATCTTCTCGCGGATCTCGTCCAGGGGGTCGGCCAGTGCGGGGCTGGCCACCACCAGCCCGACGCTCAGCGCCAGGGCCAGGGTGGCTCCCAGCCGGCGGCGGAGCGTTCGGCGGGCGGGTTCGAGGGTCATGGCAGGGGCACCTTCGCTCTCAGACGCGGACGTAGCGGCGAAGGGCCAGCCAGGAGGTCAGGACGGCCAGCAGCACCGCACCCCCGACGAGGACCGGCGTGACCAGCCACAGGTCAGGCGCCCCCACCAGGCTCACCAGGCCGCTCTCCCCGGCCAGCAGGTCGGTCAGGAAGCCGGTGATGCCGTACTGCACCATCGCCCACAGCAGCCCGATCGCCAGCGCCGCGCCCAGCAGCGTGGCGAGCACGGTCTCGATGACGAACGGGGTGTGGATGGTGAAGGCCGAGGCCCCCACCAGCCGCATGATGCCGGTCTCGCGCCGACGCGACCACGCCGTCAGGCGGATCGTCGTGCTGATCAGCAGCACGGCGCAGAGCACCATCGCCGCCGCGAGGGCGACCGCGGCGATGCTCACCACGTTGAGGAAGGTGAACAGCTTGTCCACGAGCTCGCGCTGGTCCTCCACGCTCTCCACACCGGGTGCCCCCTGGAAGGCACTGGCCACGACGTCATACTTCGTGGGGTCGGACAGACGCACCCGGAAGCTCTCCGGGATGGCTTCCTGCGGGATGCTCTCCAGCACCGGTGAGCTGCGGAACTGCTCACGGAAGCGCTCGTAGGCCTCGTCGTTGGACTCGTACCAGTAGTCCTGGACGAGCGGCTGCAGGCCGGCGAGGTCGCTGCGCAGCTGCTCGCGCTGGGTCTCGGTGGCAGCCCCCGTGGCGCAGGCGGCGACCTCGCTGGTGGTGGGTGTGCACAGGAAGATCGACACCTGGACGCGGTCATACCAGTAGCCCTTGGCGGTGTCGACCTGGGCCTGGGCGAGCAGGCCTACCCCGAGGAAGAACAGCGACACCATGGTGACCAGCACCACGGAGACGAACATCGAGGTGTTGCGGCGCAGCCCGTTGGCCACCTCCCCGAGCAGGAAGCCCACCCTCACCGCCGCAGCACCGCCTCGACGTCCACGTGCAGGTAGGCACCGTCGGGCTCGTCGCGGACGATGATGCCGTCGCGCAGCTGGACGACCCGCTTGCGGAAGGTGTCGACGATCGTCGTGTCGTGGGTGGCCATGACCACAGTGGTGCCGGTGCGGTTGATCCGGTCGAGGATGGCCACGATCTCCTGGCTCGTCTCAGGGTCGAGGTTGCCGGTGGGCTCGTCGGCGAGCAGGATCGGCGGCTTGTTCACCATCGCCCGTGCGATCGCCACCCGCTGCTGCTCCCCGCCGGAGAGCTCGTGAGGCAGCCGCTTGGCCTTGTCCTGCAGGCCGACCAGCTCGAGCGTCTCGGGGACCGTCTGCCGGATCGTGTGACCCCGGGTGCCGAGGACCTGCAGCACGTAGGCGACGTTCTGGTAGACGTTCTTGCCGGCCAGCAGCCGGAAGTCCTGGAAGACGGTGCCGACCTGGCGCCGCAGCCGAGGCACCCGTCGCGGCGGCATCCGGCGCAGGTCGTGTCCGGCGACGAGCACGCGGCCACGGTCTGCCACCCGCTCCAGGATGATCAGGCGCAGCAGGGTGGACTTGCCGGAGCCCGAGGCTCCGACGACGAAGACGAACTCGCCGCGCTGGATGTCGGCCGTCACGTCACGCAGCGCCCAGGGGTCTGCCTTGGCGTAGCGGACGCTGACGTCTTCGAAGGTGATCATCGTGGAGTGCAGTCACTTCTGTCGGGATCATCGGTGTCAGCCCGATGCAGGACACCTCACGGGTGAACCGGACCGGTCCACGTCCGAGGTTACGGGTGTGACAGACGTGATCCGGGGAGCCTGCGCCGCTCGGCGTTGCGCAGTCAAGCCCCCAGGTCCGGGCCCTCAACCTGCGTGGGGTGGTGCGATGACCGCGAGCAGGGCACCCCAGGCTGCACCGCAGTCGTCGCGGGCCACCTCGAGGTCCACCGCTGAGCCGTCGAGGGTGCCGACGACGGTGAGCCGTGGCCCCGGTGCCTTCGGGCCGACCCGGCGGGGACAGTCGGTGGCGGACCGCTTGTCGGCCGGAGTCCCCGAGGCCAGGTAGGCCTGCAGGGCCGCGCATGCCTGCTGCGGCATCGGATGGCTACCACCAGGCGGCGTGCAGGTCAGCGCCATCACCCGGGGTGGGAGCACCACCCCGCGCCACTGCTGTGTGCGCGGTGACGGTCCCCGATGCCATGGCCCATGGCGACCGACACCTACCTGACTCCGGACAGCGACCGGGTCGGCTTCGTCGGCCAGGCCATCGGCAACGTGACCAGTCACGAGGCCGGCCACTTCTTCGGTGACTGGCATGTCGACCAGTTCAACGACGTGCTCAACCTCATGGACCAGGGGCAGCTTCCCGCTCCTCTACGGCGTGGGTCCCGACCTGGTGGGCGGCGCGGACGACGACCCTGACGTCGACTTCGGTGAGGACGTGTTCAACCCGTTCGAGGGCTTCACGGGCACGGAGGACTCGCTGAGCCGGATCGCGGGCGTGATCACCCGCTGACCGACCGGCGGTGCATCGGTCGCAGCATCAGTCGGCGCACCAGGGCGAGCGCTCGCCCCGGGGAGGGGTAGAGCGCAGCCAGGGTGTCCGGTCGCAGAGGCTTGTCGAGCACGGCACGCTCGTGCGAGAACTCCCGGATCGAGTGCTCGCCGTGGTAGCGGCCGTAGCCGGACGAGCCCACGCCACCGAACGGCAGGCCGGGCGCAGACTGGTGGGCCAGCGGAGCGTTGAAGGCGAGGGCGCCGCTGAGCGACTGCTCCTCGAAGGTCGCGCGCACCGCGGCGTCCTCGGAGAACACATAGAGCGCCAGCGGGTGCGAGTTGGCCTCGATGACGTCCAGCGCCTCGGCGGCGTCGGACACGCGCAGGATCGGCAGGATCGGGCCGAAGATCTCCTCCTGCATGAGCCGGTCGCCCAGCGCCACCTCTGTCACGACGGTCGGGGCGATGTAGCGCTCGCCCCGGTCGTGCTGCCCGCCGACGACCGGTGAGGTCCCGTCGAGGAGGTCTGCGAGCCGGTCGAAGTGCCGGTCGTCGACGACCCGCCCGTAGTCGCGGTGGCGGCGGGGGTCCTTGCCGAACGCGGAGCGGACGGCTCGGGTGAGCTCGGCCACGAGGTCGTCGTGCGCGTCGTGGGTGACCAGGACGTAGTCGGGGGCGACGCACGCCTGACCCGCGTTGAGGAACTTGCCCCACACCAGCCGCTGGGCGACGGTGCGCAGGTGCACGGTGTCGTCCACGTAGGCCGGGGACTTGCCACCCAGCTCGAGGGTGACCGGGGTCAGGTGCTCGGCAGCGGCGCGCATGACGATCCGACCCACCCGGGCTGACCCGGTGAAGACGATGTGGTCGAAGCGGTGCCGCAGCAGGGCCGTGGTGTGCTCGGCCCCCCCTTCGACCACGACGACCGCCTCGGGGTCGAGGTAGCGCGGCAGCAGGTCGGCCACCAGAGCGGACACCCTCGGGGCCACCTCGCTCGGCTTGACCATGGCGACGTTGCCTGCCGCCAGCACGCCGGCGAGGGGTGACAACAGCAGCAGCACCGGGAAGTTCCACGGCGCGATCACCAGCACGACGCCCTTGGGCCGGTGCTGCGTGCGGGCCCTGGCCGGCCGGAAGACCCACGGCAGCCGCACCGGTGTCGGGGCCGTCCAGCGCTCCAGGTTGGCCAGGAGGTCGTCGACCTCCTGCACCACGGTGAAGACCTCCGAGAGCCGGCCTCCGGCACGGGCTTGCCGACGTCCGCCGACGCCGCCGCCGCCAGCTCCGCGCGGTGCTCGGTCAGCAGCGCGCGCAGCCCGGTGAGCTGTTGTCTGCGCCATGCCAACGGCCGGGTGCGCCCGGAACGGAACGTCTCACGCAGGCCGTCGAGCGCGACGGTATGCGGGTCGCTCACCGTCTCGGCCGCACGGGCGGGAGCCGGGTCCGGCACCGGTCAGTCCTCGGCGCGCTCGAGCGAGCGCTTCCAGCGGATGCCGGCCTCCAGGAAGGCGTCGATGTCGCCGTCGAGCACGGCTGAGGTGCTGCCGACCTCGTAGCCGGTGCGCAGGTCCTTGACCATCTGGTAGGGGTGCAGCACGTAGGAACGCATCTGGTCACCCCAGGACGCCTTGACGTCACCGGCCATCTCCTTCTTGGCGGCGTCCTCCTCCTGCTTCTTGAGCAGCAGCAGCCGTGACTGCATGACGCGCAGCGCGGCGGCGCGGTTCTGGATCTGGCTCTTCTCGTTCTGCATCGAGACGACGACCCCCGTGGGGAGGTGGGTCATCCGCACGGCCGAGTCGGTGGTGTTGACCGACTGGCCGCCCGGCCCCGAGGAGCGGAAGACGTCGACCTTGAGCTCGGCCTCGGGGATGTCGATGTGGTCGGTGCTCTCGATGAGCGGGACCACCTCGACGGCGGCGAAGCTGGTCTGCCGCCGGCCCTGGTTGTCGAACGGGCTGATCCGGACGAGCCGGTGGGTGCCTGCCTCGACGGACAAGGTGCCGAAGGCGTAGGGCACCTTCACCTCGAAGGTCGCCGACTTCAGCCCGGCCTCCTCGGCGTAGGACGTGTCCAGCACCGACGTCGGGTAGCCGTGACGCTCGGCCCAGCGCAGGTACATCCGCATCAGCATCTCGGCGAAGTCCGCGGCGTCCACCCCGCCGGCACCGGAGCGGATGGTGATGACGGCCTCGCGCTCGTCGTACTCCCCGTTGAGCAGGGTGCGCACCTCCAGCTGGTCGACCGACTTCTTGAGCTTGACCAGGTCGTGCTCGGCCTCGACCATCGTCGCTGCGTCCGACTCCTCCTGACCGAGCTGCACGAGGACCTCGAGCTCGTCGATGCGGTCGTCCATGGTGACGACGCGGTCGTGCTCGGTCTTGAGGCGCGAGAGCTGCGGAGGTGACCTGCTGGGCGTGCTCCACGTCGTCCCACAGGTCAGGCGCCGAGACCTGGTCCTCGAGGTCCTTGATCTGGGTCTGCAGGCGCTCCAGGTCGGTCACCTCTCGCACCGTCGCCATGGTCGCGCGCAGGTGCTTGATCTCGTTGTCGAAGTCCACAGCCACGATCCGACAGCCTACGCGAGTCTCAGTCGAGGACCTTCAGCCCGACCACGCAGGCGACGATGCCCAACAGCAGCAGGATCTTCGCCGCCGAGACAGGCTCGGTGCCGGTGGCCATGGCGTAGGCGACGGTCAGCGAGGCGCCGACGCCCACCCATACCGCATACGAGGTGCCGACCGGGAGCTCGCGCATGGCATAGCCCAGACCGACCATGCTCAACAGCAGCGCCACCCCGAAGACGATGGAGGGGCCTAGGCGGGTGAAGCCCTCGGACCGCCCCAGGGCCGTGGCCCAGACGGCCTCGAACACACCGGAGACGATCAGGACGAACCAGGCCATGCTGGCAGTGTGTCAGCCGACGAGCTGCACCTGACGCAGGCGCTCGGCCGGGACCTGCGCAGAGAGCCAGTTGACCGCACTGCGGGCGGTGTAGCCCTCGGGGTGGTCGGCCAGCAGTGTCGTGGCGCCGACCACGTCCTGGCCGAGGGTGACGATGCGGTCCTCGGTGAAGCCGTCCTTGCGGGTCTGGCCCAGACCGATGTTGGCCATCAAGCCGTTGCACAGGCACTTGCGGCCCTCGGTGGCCTCGACCGTGCCGCCCTTCTTGAGGTACATGTCGATGGGCTCGGCGGGGCAGCGGTAGCCGATGCCGCCGTCCTCCTTCTCGTAGGCGGTGCGCAGGTAGGACAGGTCGCACAGCCGCGGGCGGGCCAGGTAGACCGCCTCGTCGCTGGCCGTGTCGGCCAGCGAGGCCACCTTGAACGGGAAACCGGTGGGGCTCGCCCGGGGGTCGTTGCGCACGTCGAGACGACCGCCCCGCACCTCCTCGATCATCTGGGCCCGCGTGCGCTCCGTCAGTCCGCTGTCGTTGGACAGCGCAAAGAGGGTGCCGACCTGCACTCCGGCGGCGCCGGCGCTCAGTGCCTCCACGACCTTCTCCGGGGTGCCGTAGGCACCGGCCAGCCAGAACGGCAGGCCGATCTCGACCATCTTGCTCAGGTTGGCCAGGTCGCGAGCGCCGTAGATCGGCTCCCCCTCGCCGTCGAGCTGCATCTTGCCTCGGGGCGGGGCGCTGTGGCCGCCGGCCGTGGGGCCTTCGACGACGAAGCCTTCGGGCCGGATGGTGGGGTCGCGGTAGAGGTAGCTCGCCAGGGCCTCGGCCGAGACGATCGCCAGGAACGCCGGACGGGTGATGGGGGGCAGCTCGGGCCCGAGCAGGTCGACCGGGTCGACCTCGACGTAGTGGGTGATCGTGCCACCGGCCACGTCGGCGCTGATCCGGCCGGGCTCGCCGGCCGCGATCGCGTTGAGCAGCTGCGGGATCTCCCGGGGGATGCCGGCGCCCATCAGCACGTAGTCGACCCCGGCCAGCGCGGCGCCGAGCACGGCGGTGGGCGTGGCCATCTGCAGCTTCTCCAGCAGGTTGATGCCGACGACACCGTCGTGACCCTCCTTGGCCAGCCAGACCTCGACGAAGTTGCCGACGACCGCGAGCTCCTGCACGTTGCGCGGTGAGGTCAGCGTCAGCTTGGCCAGCGGGCGGTAGGGAGCCTCCGGGTCTTTGCCGCCTGGGACAAAGAACTTGTCGAGGACGCGGGCGGCCATCTCCGGGACCGGGAAGGCAGCCATGGCACGGCGCATGTGGCCCTCGGGGTCGCCGTCCTGGAGTCGGCGAGCGAGCACGGCGTCCATGGCGGTGCCGGAGACGACGCCCAGCTGACCCGCCATCGACACCTCGCGGGCGAGGTGCCAGGAGGAGACGGCGACACCCATACCGCCCTGGATGATCACGGGCAGGGCGTTCGGAGCCAAAGGAGGCCTCCTTGGGGGAGTCAGGTGTCGAAGACCTACTACCTCGTAGGTTTCGCTTGCGTAGGTTACGGTACCGTAAGGTCCCACGGCCGAGCGACCCGATCGCTCTCTGCCCAGGTCACAGGGGTGTTATCGAGATGCGCTCGGCGCTCAGCGCGAAGCGCACGTGCGACAGGTCCGGCACGACCAGGTCGGCCTCGAGCTGGTGTCGCTCACCTGTCGTGACGACCGCGAGCGTCGCGCAGCCGGCGGCCCGCGCCGAGGCCAGACCGCTGGGGGCGTCCTCCACGACCAGGCAGTCGGCAGGGTCGGCGCCGAGGAGCCGGGCGGCCAGGAGGTAGGGCTCCGGGTGCGGCTTGCCGTGGGTGATGTCCTCCACCGTCACGATCACCTCCGGCAGCGGGATCCCGGCTGCGTGCAGACGAGCCAGCGCAAGGTCCCTGGTCGCCGACGTCGCGATGGCAGCCCGGTCGCCGAGCACCTGCAAGGCATCGACCGCCCCGGGCAGGGCCACCACGTCGGTCGTGTCCGACTCCTCGAGCTCGATGATCCGAGCCAGCGCAGCCTCCTGGTCCAGCTGCGGCGCCACGGCCTCGATGATGCCGACGGCCGGCACGCCGTGGAAGCCCTGCAGGGTGAGGATGTCCACCCCGTGCTCGTCAGCCCAGGTCGTCCATGCCCGCACGACCGCGGGAGCGGAGTTGATCAGCGTGCCGTCGTTGTCGAAGAGCACAGCGGCGAAGGTGCGGTCGGTCAACGGGGTGGTCATGTGCGCGATTGTCCCTGGCGCCGCTGGAGGTGCGGCCAGGACCTCGACCAACGCTCAGGCCGCCGGGCCCTGAGTGCGCACCTCCGCGACATGCGACAGCGCCGCACGCAGCTCGGCGAGCCAGTCGTCGGCGTGCTGCTCGACGAGCCGCACGCACCAGGCCAGCGCCTCGGAACGGGAGCGGGCCACTCCGGCGTCGATGAGGGTGTCCAGCACCTGTCGCTGCGGTTGTCGCAACCGCGTCATCACCGGGACGGCGATGTGCGTCCAGAGCTCCTCATGGCCACCGACTACGACACCCCACGACACCTTCCGTCCGAACCGGTGCTCGGCCTCGCGGGCCACGGCCATGCGCGCCTCTCGCGTCTCCTCACGGAAGGCCTTGGCCCGTCCCGCCCGGGCGGAGGCGGTCTCGACCTCGCTGGCCTCCTCGGTAACCGAGACGTCCGGCTGGTGCAGGACGACCGTGATCTCCTCGCGGTCGACGGTGACGACAGGCGGCGTGACCCGCCACTCCTCGGGCAGACGGCCGGCGAACCAGCCCCGCACCTCTTCTACTCCTGATTCTGTAATCATGTAATTCAGATTACGCCAATGCCGACGGCACCGCACTGATGTTCGCCCTGGGCGGACGGCCTACTCCAGGTCGGACCGGGCCGAGGAGCGCACGGTGACTGTCAGCCCGCCACCGAGATGGTCGACTGCGGCGCTCACCACGGGCAGGTGGACGACCCCGGACAGCTGGACCACGGCGGTGCGTCCGTCCGGTGTGCCGGTCTCACCTGTCAGAGACCACGACGTCACCCGGCCCGGCAGCTCGCGGGAGGCCAGGTGCTCGGCTGCAGCCTCCACCACGCGGGCGTCCGTGAGGGGGACTCCCTGGCCCACCCCCTCGCGGTAGACGACGTCCTCGGCGACGGCGTCCGCGGCGTCCAACGCTGCGGCGTCCGCGGCATCGAGCAGCTGGATGCGACTGAGCTGCACCGAGGTCACCCCGACGATTCCCATCACCAGCGTCAGTGCGATGGCGACCATGCCGATCAGCAGCACGCTGACCTGTCCCGCCTCCGGCTCCGACATCCTCAACCCTCGCGGAAGCGGTCGACCGGCTCGGCGTGCCTCGAAGCCATGGTGACCGTGGTCGGCACGAGCCCGGCCATGAAGTCCGGCACGAGTGGCACCGGGACCTCCACGACGGCCTCGACGACGACGCGCCCACCCGGTGCCAGGCACGGGTCGGCCTCACAGGCCACCTGCACGCTGCCCTGTCCCGAGCCGAAACCGTGAGCGGCGAAGACGAGGTCGGCCGCGGCCAGCCCTCGGCCCGCGGCCGCCTCCGCATCGACGGCCGTGACGTAGGCCCGACCCGCCTCCCGCGCCGCGGCCGAGGCGGCATACGCGCCGGCCTGCAGTCGGCCCAGGCTGGCCACGAGGAAGATCAGCGGCAGCATGAGCAGCACCATCAGGAAGACCACCTCGACCGTGGCCGACCCACGGTCAGACCTCCAGTCGGTCACTGGTCCTCCGCGAACGCCTGGCCGGACACCGTCATCGTGCCGGGAAGGCCCCATGGGCCCACCACCGGCCACGGCAGGTCCGCGGCCACCTGGACCACCTCGACACCGTCCACCACCGTCCGGCTCGCCGAGACCTGCGCCGCCGAGCCCGGCACCGTGGTCGCCAGGAGATCACGGGCCCGGTCAGCACCGGCACCGGTGCCGGCATCGGCGCGTGCACCCAGACGAGCACCCTCGATCACGTGGGCCGTGGCGGTGTTGCGCACGTGCAACGCGTAGCCGAGCTGCAGCACGGCGCCGAACAGCAGCGAGATCGAGGGCCGCGACGAGCGCGAACTCGGCCACCGCCGCCCCGGCCTCCCGTCTCGTGACGAGCCGGTCGGTCACGGTCCGGTGACGCCCGACACAGCCGAGGTGAACAAGCTCGACAGCAGCGGCTCGGCAACCAGCCAGAGGGCCGCCACCAGGCCAGCAGTCATCACCGTGATGAGCACCCAGCCGGGCACATCGCCGCGCTCCGGCTCGTCCTTCCAGAAAACGACCCGGCGCCACCAACGGCTGCCGTGACGATGTGCTGAGCTGAACGGGCTGGGGATCCTCATGACTTCTTCTCCTGGGTCGGGGACACGAACATGGACGTTGAGGGTTGACGAGACAGGTCGGCAGTCAGATGGCGACTCGCAGCATGGACACGCCGGGATAGACGGCGAACAGGACCGTGACAGGCAGGACGAGGAAGACGACCGGGACCATCATCGCGATCTCGCGCTTGCCGCCCTCCTCGATCAGGGCCTGGCGTGCCGAGTCACGGGCGTCCTGCGCCTGGGCCCGCAAGACCTCACCCAGGGGGGTGCCTCGCTGGACGGCCACCACGATCCCGTCGACGAAGCGAGCCAGTGGCGCAAGACCGGTGCGCCGGCTCATCCCCTGGAGGGCCTCGACCAGCGGCATCCCGGTGCGAGCCTGAGCCAGGCACAGCTCGAGCTCAGCCGACAGCTCCCCCGAGGACAGCCGCGCAACGCGCTCGAGCGCCTGGGCCGTCCCCTCGCCTGCCGTCACGGCCAGGGCCAACAGCTCGGCCATCGCGGGAAACTCGGCCATCAGCCGCTGCTCCCGCTGGTCCGCCGCTCTGCTGAGCATCCAGTCGCGAAGCATGACCCCGCCCACGGCAGCGCATCCCACGACAATCGCGAGCGCTCCCAGGCCGGCACCTCGAGTCCACCAGAGCAGGGACCCGGCGGCCGCGACCACGATCGCCGCAGAGATGCCCCACAGGACCTGCTGGATGCGGAACCCCTCCACGTCCGCAGGCAGGCCCGCCCGGTGCAGTCGCGTGACCACGGACTCGCGACCACCCAGGACCCGGTCCACCAGGTCCGCCGCCCGCCCTGCCGCCGGTGCCAGCAGGCCAAGCGGGTCGTAACCGGACGTCTCGTCGTGCAGGAGCCGAGACCGGCGAGGTGCACGATCGAGGTAGGGCTCGATGCGGTGGGCGAGATCCACGCCTCGGGTCAAAGGCGCGCCCCGGATGACCAGCACGACGCCGACAGCGAACATGGCCCCGCAGAGAGCGCCCCAGGCAGAGAGCTGACCTGTCACCGCAGCACCCTCTGTTCCTGCGGAAGGCGGCCGATGCGCACCATGACGCGGTAGGCGAGGAGGGTCACCGCGGCGCCGACCGCGAGCACCAGCACTCCGGTGGGCTGCCGGTAGGCCAGCAGGGCGGTGCCCCGCGTAGCCATCAAGGCGAGCACGACCCACGGCGCGGCCATCGCCAGCCTGGCCGCGTTCACGGTCCAGCTCTGTCGCGCCTCGAGCTCCGCCCGGGAGCGGGCGTCCTCTCTCAGGAAGGTCGACAGGGCACGCAGCACTCGGCCGAGGTCGCTGCCGCCGACCTCGCGCGCGATGCGCAGTGCCTCGATGAGCCGGTCGGCGACCGGGTCGGCGAGCCTGGCCTTGAGCCGGTCGAGCGCCTCGGAGAACCGGCCGGTGGCACGGTAGTCGTCGGCGAACTCCCCGAAAGGCCCCCGCAGCTCGGTGGGTCCGCGCTCAGCCAGCTGGACCAGGGCTTCGGGCAACGACAGCCCGGCACGCACTGCCGATGCCACGTGGTCGACGACATCGGGCCAGACGTCCCGGAGCTGCGCCCGGCGTCGCCGGGCACGGCTACGCACGACGGCGAGAGGCGCCCAGCCTGCCATCACCGCGAAGGCCAGGGCGATGGCCGGGACAGCTGTCAGCGCCACGACGAGCAGGAACATCAGCACGCCCAACACCCCGCAGGAGCCCAGCAGGCCTCGCGGACCCAGCCCGCGGATCTCCGCAAGAGCGATCTCGTCACCCAGGCGGGCCAGGAACGAGCGGCGCGTCCTGCCCGCGCGGTGGACCGGCGCCGGCCAGAACGACCACCAGATGCAGGCCAGCCCGACGCCGAGCGCCAGTCCGAGGAGGACGCCGGTCATGCACGGCCCCCGAGCAGCTCGACAAGGTCGAAGCCGGCACGACGGAAGCGGTCCTCGTGCGGGGGGTAGCCCTCAGCCCGCACGAGCTCTCCGTCGCGACGGACGAACAGGTCGGCGATCTCGATGACCTCGCCCTCGGTGCGGCCTGGCAGTGCCACGACCTCCTGGACCGTCCGGTGTCCGTCCGCCTGCAGGGCCACCTGGACGACCAGGTCGACCGACGCGGCGACCGTGGGCACGACGAAGCTGCTGCTCACGTTGGTGCCGGCCAGCAGAGGCAGCGTGCACATCTTCGTGACAGCCTCCCGAGCGCTGTTGGCGTGGACGGTGCACATGCCGGGCAGCCCGCTGTTCAGGGCGATCAGCAGGTCAAGGCTCTCGGCCTGACGCACCTCACCGACCACGATGCGGGAGGGCCGCATCCGCAAGGCCTCCTTGACGAGCCGCCGCAGCGGGATCTCGCCGGTTCCCTCCAGCCCCGCCTGCCGGCACTGCAGGGCGGCGACATCCCGCAGGGGGATCTTCAGCTCGAAGACCTCCTCGCAGGTCACGACCCTCTCCTGCTGCGGGATCGCCGAGGCCAGACAGTTCAGCAGGGTCGTCTTGCCCGCCTGGGTGCCGCCGGCCACGAGGACGTTGAGCCCCGCCGCCACCGCCGCGCCGAGGAAGCGGGCCGCCTGCGGGGTCATGCTGCCCAGCCGCACGAGGTCGTCGAGGTCGTCGGCGGCCACGACGAACTTGCGGATGTTGACGGCCCAGTGCCTGCGTGTGATGTCCGGGATCACGACGTGCAACCGCGAGCCGTCCGGAAGCGAGGCGTCGACGAACGGTGAGCTCAGGTCGACCCGACGCCCGGACGTGCGCAGCATCCGCTCGACCAGGTCGTGGACCTGTGTCTCGGTGAGCATGGTCGGTGTCAGCTCGGACCGACCATGCCGTGCGACGAAGACCCGGCTGGGCTCGTTGATCCAGATCTCCTCGACGCTCGGGTCGTCGAGATACGGCTGCAGCGGGCCGTAGCCGGCGACCGCATCGAGCAGCAGCCGGCCAGTCTCCTCGGCGTCAGCCAGAGGGGCGACGCCGCCGAGCAGGGCTCGCTCCTCATAGTCGGTCACCGCCTCGGCGATGAGGTGACGCACCGCCACGTCGTCGCGGGCAGGGTCGAGCCTGCGGCGACGGATCAGCTCACGGACGTCGTCCTCGAGCGTGGCGACAGCGCCGGCCGGCATGACCGCCCTCCTTCTGACGTAGGGAGGTGGACTGCCCCCTCCGGCTGTCCACCCGCCGGTCATTCAACCCGGCCAGACCGCCCAGACAACCAGAGTTGACCAAGATTTTGCGCTGCTCTGGTCAAACCTGTGGACAACCGCAACCGTGCTGAGACCTGTGGACCCAACACGCGTGCCACCGCCGGGGCTCCCGGCGGTGGCACATCGACAACGCTGAATCGGCTGCTAGTGGCCAGATGAGTCGTTGGCCTGCACGCTCGCGACGCACAACCCCTGGTTCTTGAACTCGAAGGCGGCGAAACCGCCGTCCTTGCAGTCCTCGGCAGACTGAGGTGCCGTGAGCACGATCGGGCTGACGTCTAACGTGAAGTCGACACCGACATTTGGACCGTCACCGGTGTCGTAGGCCGTGTACCACCCTGGGTGGGCCCCGCTGCCCAGCTCGGTCTCGATGACGATGTCGGTGGGAACGATCGTGCCGTAGGAGTCCGTGACGGTGCGTCCATTGACCACCAGGGTCATGCAGCCGTCGGCGGTGGCCACGTCAGCCGCATCGCTCGCACAGCTCGCCGGGTCGACGGTCCCGTCCACGGTGAAGTCGATGCCCAGCACGCCGTCCGGCAGCGCGTCGGCGGAGACCGTGACGAACTCCTGGACGAACTCCCCACCGCCGGCATCACCGTCTGTGACACCCACGGTGTAGTCAGCCCCGTTGAACGCGACGTAGATGCCGACCTCTGCCTTCTCTCCGCGGTCACCGGCCCGAAGGGCGTCGGCGTCGTGCAGGCCGATCACCGCGACCTGGCCTACTTTCGTCATATCCGAGACATCGAGGGTGCCCGTCATCGTCACGGGCCCCTCCTCTGGTGACGTGGTCAGGACGAAGGGCGACCCCCACTGGTACCACGGCGAGTAGCCGTCCGGCGCGGGGTCTCCGACGTAGCGAAGGTGCCGCCCGTCGTAGTGGTCGGTGGTGCTGACGTTCTCTCCCGCGGTGCCGCTGATGGTCGCCGAGGGCTCCACCGCCAACGCTGCGGGAGCCATCAGGCCGACGGTGGCAAGACCGGCAACAGCAAGAACTGTTCGCTTCACGAGACTCTCCAAGGTGTCGGGGACAGTGCTGGCACCCTGACACACGCGACCGCCAGGAGGACCATGTTTCGGCGCAACTGTCGCACTTGCCCACGCCTCGCCGCGAGCACCCTGTCACGCTCGGGCACAATGAAACTGAGAGTCGAAGGCACATCGTCGCCTTGCCCGCTCAGCGGTTGGCGATGCCGTCCGGGGCGCACACGAAGTGAGCCACCAGAGCCGTCCATCCGGTCTGGTGCGAGGCGCCCAGGCCGGTGCCGTCGTCACCGTTGAAGTACTCGCTGAACGTCGGGTGCTCGTCCCACAGCGGTCCGCTGGGGTGGTGGGTCGGCGTGCTCGGCCGGCGCCCGTCCGGCCCGGCCCGGAACAGTGCCACCAGGCGCTGCTCGAGGCGCCGGGCGACCTCGGTCACGGGCACCCGCTCCCCCGACCCGGTCGGGAAGTCCAGGGTCGCTGTGGCGCCGGCACCCCGGCCGTACGTGCGCAAGGCGTCGGTGAGCAGCGCGTTGACGGGCATCCAGACCGGGCCTCGCCAGTTGGAGTTGCCGCCGAACATGTGCGACCGCGACTCCGCCGGCTGGTAGCTCAGGCTGAGACTGCGTCCGCCGAGGTCGGTGTGCACCCCCTCGCGATGCGATGCCGACAGCGAACGGATGCCGTGCGGAGAGAGGAACTCCCCCTCGTCGAGGAGCGCCTGCATCAGTGCCCGCCATTGCTCCCGGGAGACCAGGGACAGGGTCCGCAGCGTCTGGCCGCGGTAGCTGGTGTGGATCAGGCTGTCGGCGAGCTCAGGGCGCCGCTCGGTCCAGCCCTGGAAGAAGTCGGTGAGCTCGGGCAGCTCGGTCGCCACCCAGTCGGGCACCAGCATCACACCGGCCAGCGGCAGCAGTCCGACCATGGAGCGCACCGGCAGCCGGTGCGCGGTGCCGTGCTCGTCGACCAGGATGTCGTGGAAGAAGTGGTCGTTGCCGTCCCACAGCGACTCGTGCGCGCTGCCGAAGTCCTCCATCGACTCCGAGATCGCCAGGAAGTGGGTGAGGAACTTGGTGGCCACCTCGTCCCACGCGTCGTCCTCGCGGGCCAGCTCGATCGACATCCGCAGCATGCGCAGACAGAACATGCCCATCCACGCCGTGGCGTCGGCCTGCTCCAGACGCTGCCCGTCCGGCAGCGGCTCGCTGCGGTCGAACAGGCCCACGTTGTCCATGCCGAGGAAACCACCCTCGAAGACGTGCGACCCCCCGGCGTCCTTGCGGTTGACCCACCACGGGAAGTTGAGCAGCATCTTCAGCACGATCCGCTGCAGGAACCCCCGGTCGCGGCACCCGTCGATGGCGTAGACCTGCCAGGCCGCCCAGGGGTGCACAGGAGGGTTGACGTCGGAGAAGTTCCACTCGTAGGCAGGCAGCTGCCCGTTGGGATGCATCGCCCACTCGCGGCACATGAGCAGCAGCTGGGCCTTGGCGAAGGCGGGGTCGACGTGCGCCAGGGCGACGCAGTGGAAGCCGAGGTCCCAGGTGGCGAACCAGGGGTACTCCCACTCGTCCGGCATCGAGATGACGTCGCACAGGTCCACGTGCCGCCAGTCCGTGTTGCGCCCTCGGTGCTGCTCGGCGCGTTGCGGTGGCGGTGGCGGCCCGGCGGGGTCGCCCGCCAGCCACTGCGCCACGTCGTAGACGTAGAGCTGCTTGCCCCACTGCAGGCCCGCGAAGGCCCGTCGCGCGATGTGAGCGTCATCCGCAGACGTGTCCGGGGGCACGACGGCGGCGAAGAACTCGTCGGCCTCCTCGCGCCGGGTCCGGAGCACCTGGTCGAAGGCAGCCGGCGGGTCGGGCTCGCCGTCGGTGTCGGTCAGCCGGAGTCGCACCGACACGCTCTCCCCCGGCGCGACGGAGTCGAACGCCCACCACAAGCCTGCCTTGGTGCCGGTCTGTTCCGGGTTGCCGGCGTCCTCGCCGTGCACCACGGCCCGGTCGACCGCGTCCTTCGGGTATGCCGTCCGCTCACCCGGGGCCGCCGGTTCACCCCACAGCGTGGCCGCGTTGGTCTCGTTGTCGCAGAAGACGAGCCTGGGGTCGCCGGCCTCCGCGTGACGCTCGGCGACCAGGCGCAGCCGGCCGAGCTCATGATGGTCGGCCAGCACCGCGACATACCCCTCGGTGTCCGGCGCGACGGTGAGGCCCGGCCGCCGTGTCTGCAGGCCCCACGACCAGGTGTTGCGGAACCAGATCTGCGGCACGAGGTGGATCGGCGCCGCCTCGGGCCCGTGGTTGGTCGCGGTGATCTCGAGGCAGATGTCCGAGGGTGAGGCCTTGGCGTGGGTCACCTCGACGTCGAAGAAGCGGTCACCGTCGAAGACACCCGTGTCGGCCAGCTCGAACTCGTCGTCGTGCACCCCGCGTGCCGCGTTGGCGGCCACCAGCTCGGCATACGGGAACGCCGCCTGCGGGTAGCGGTAGAGCCAGCGCGCGTAGGAGTGGGTGGGGGTGCCGTCCAGCGCCCACCAGTGCTCCTTGACATCCTCGCCATGGTTGCCCTGCGGCCCCGTCAGTCCGAACAGCCGCTCCTTGAGCCGGTCATCCCTGCCGTTCCAGAGCGCGACGCCGACGTTGAGCACACCGTCCAGGTCGCACAGACCGGCCAGGCCGTCCTCGCCCCAGCGGAACGCGCGCAGATGGGCGTGGTCGAACGGGAAGTGGCTCCACGCGTCGCCGTCCGCGGAGTAGTCCTCGCGCACGGTGCCCCACTGGCGGGCGGAGACGTAGGGGCCCCAGTGCCGCCAGGCAGCGCGGGGGTCGTCGGACTCGGCCAGTCTGCGGTGCTCGGCGCTCACGGGGACACGGTGTCACACCCGGCGCTATCGTCTGGCCATGGTCGTCCACCGGCTGAGCCTGGCCGAGGCCCGTCGCATCGCGGTCCACGCGCAGCTGCTGGACGCACCGCGTCCGACCGACCTCGTGGAGGTCGTGGACCGACTGACCATCCTGCAGATCGACCCGACGGCGGCCGTCGCGCCCAGTGCCGACCTGGTCCTCTGGAGCCGCCTGGGCTCGGCCTACGATCCCGCCGACCTGGTGGCGGCCCTGGAGCGCGAGCGCACTCTGGTCGAGACCGTGGCCTACATCCGCTCACCACGCGACCTGCCCGCCGTCATCGCCGAGGTCCGGGACGCTCCGGCGCACTCCTCGATCGCACAGTGGCTGACCACCAACGACCCCTTCCGCCGAGACATCATCGCGCTCCTGGCGCAGAAGGGCCCGCTGCTCTCCCGCGACATCCCCGACACCAGCGTCGAGCCGTGGCCGTCGTCGGGGTGGACCAACAACCGCAACATCACCAGGATGCTCGAGCTGTTGGCGCTCCGAGGGCAGGTCGCGATCTCGGGCCGCAAGGGACGCGAGCGCTACTGGGACCTGCCCGAGCGGGTCTACCCCGCCGGCCTGCCGACGCCCGACCTCGCCTCCGCGGTCAGGCACCGCCATGAGCGCCGGCTTGCGGCGCTCGGCATCGCGCGGTCGAAGGGCCCGCAGATCCCCGGCGAGCCGCCCTATGTGGGCGAGGCCGGGGAGTCGGCCGAGGTGGAGGGTGTGCCAGGCACCTGGCGCGTCCACCCCTCCTACGTCGGGCTGTCGTTCGAGGGCCGCACGGCGCTGCTCTCGCCCTTCGACCGGCTGGTCCATGACCGGGTCCGGGCCGAGCAGCTCTTCGGCTTCGACTACATCCTCGAGATGTACAAGCCCAAGGACAAGCGCCGCTGGGGCTACTTCGCCCTCCCGGTCCTGCATGGCGACCGTCTCGTCGGCAAGCTCGACGCGACCGCTGACCGCAAGACCGGCACGTTCGTCGTGCACGCGGTCCACGAGGACGTGCCCTTCACCGCCGCCACCGCTGCCGACGTCCGCGCCGAGATCGACGACCTCGCGGCCTGGCTGGGTCTGGAGGTCACCGGTCTCTGAGCGCCGGTCATGCGACGGTCAGCTCACGGGGTGAGGAACTCTGCGAGGGCCTCGTGGGTAGGCCTGCGGGTCAGCGGTGCCGTGGAACATCAGGGTGGGCATGTCGAGCCAGGAGGTGTGTCGCTCAGGTGGTCGACCTGCCGCACGTGTCTCGCGGCACCCAGGTATGCCGGTCCCGGTCAGACGGCAAAGACCCCCAGCGTGCCGTGCAGGTCCGGGGACACCTTGGCGGTGAGCCGGGTGCCCTCCCCGTTGTGCTCCTCGGCGACGACCTCGCCCTCGGCGTGCACCCGGCTGACCAGGTCACCCCGGTCGTACGGGAGCAGCACGTCGACAAGGATGTCCGGCCGCGGCAGCTGCGCCTCTACGGCCGCCACGAGCTCGCTGATGCCGGCACCGGTGCGGGCCGACACGATGATCGCCTCGGGGTACGCCCGAGCCAGGCGGTCAAGCGTGTCCGGCTCGGCGAGGTCGGCCTTGTTGACGGCGATGATCTCGAGGATGTCGGTGGCTTCGACGTCCGCCAGCACCTCGTGCACGGCGCTGACCTGCCCCTCGGGGTCGGGGTGTGACCCGTCCACGACATGCAGCAGCACGTCGGCGTCGGCGGCCTCCTCCAGCGTGGAGCGGAAGGCCTCGACGAGTTGGTGTGGCAGCTGCCGCACGAAGCCCACCGTGTCCGCGAGCGTGTAGGGCCGGCCGTCCTGGGTCTGCGCGCGACGCACCGTCGGGTCCAGCGTGGCGAAGAGCTGGTCCTCGACCAGCACGCCGGCACCGGTGAGCCGGTTGAGCAACGACGACTTGCCTGCGTTGGTGTAGCCGACGATCGCCACGCTCGGCACATGGTGCGACCGTCGGGAGGAGCGCTTGGTGTCGCGCGTCGTCTTCATGCCCGCGATGTCGCGGCGCAGCTTGGAGATGCGCTGGTTGATCCGTCGGCGGTCGAGCTCGATCTTGGTCTCACCCGGGCCGCGGGAGCCGATCCCCTCACCACCGGCCACGCGCCCACCGGCCTGTCGCGACATCGACTCACCCCAGCCCCGCAGCCGCGGCAGGAGATACTGCAGCTGAGCCAGCTCGACCTGGGCACGGCCCTCCCGCGACTTGGCGTGCTGGGCGAAGATGTCCAGGATCAGCGCGGTGCGGTCGATGACCTTGACCTTGACGATGTCCTCCAGGGCACGGCGCTGCGACGGGGCCAGCTCGGTGTCGCAGACGACGGTGTCGGCGCCCTCGGCGGTGACGATGTCGCGCAGCTCGACAGCCTTGCCGGAGCCCAGGTAGGTGGCGGGGTCCGGCTTCTGCCGGTGCTGCAGCACGCCGTCGAGCACGGTGGAGCCTGCCGTCTCGGCAAGGGCCGCCAGCTCGAGCATGGAGTTCTCGGCGTCCCGCACCGAGCCCTCGGTCCACACTCCGGCGAGCACGACCCGCTCCAGCCGCAGCTGGCGGTACTCGACCTCGGAGACATCCTCGAGCTCGGTGGACAGACCCGCGACACGACGCAGTGCGGCGCGCTCCTCGCGGTCGAACTGGTCACCGTCATACGACCGGTGGCCCTCAGCGGTGTCGGGGTGGGCGTGGACGGTGTCCTGGTCGTGGTCCGTCCCGTCCACCAGGATGGATGGGGCGGTGTCGTGGTGCGAGGTCATGGTCTCCTTCGGGTCGACCCTCAGCGTCTCACTGCTACAACGCACATGGCCACTGATTTCCTCCCCGCCGTAGAATCCGCGCGTGACCAGCGACCACTACTTCACCGCCGAGCCGGCGTCGGACGGTGAGCTGCGCGCACGCACCGTCGAGCTGACCGGCCGCATGGTCGAGGTGCTCACCGCCGGGGGCATCTTCTCCCCCGACGGCCTCGACAAGGGCACGGCGGTGCTGCTGCGCTCGGTGCCGGCACCCCCGGCGCAGGGCATGTTCCTCGACCTCGGCTGCGGTTGGGGTCCGCTGGCCCTCACCCTGGGGCTGGAGTCACCGGAGGCACGGGTGTATGCCGTGGATGTCAACCGGCGGGCAGTGGACCTGGCGCGGCGCAATGCCGAACGGCTCGGCTGCTCCGGTGTCATCGCCTGCGAGCCGTCGGAGGTGCCTGAGGACGTGCGGTTCGATCTCATCTGGTCCAACCCGCCGATCCGCATCGGCAAGACCGCCCTGCACGAGCTGCTGGGGCGCTGGCTAGCGCTCCTCGCCCCGGGTGGCACGGCCTACCTGGTCGTGAGCCGCAACCTCGGGTCGGACTCGCTGCAGTCCTGGCTGGCCGCGACCTTCCCGGACCTCACGGTGAGCCGGGCCGCGAGTGCCAAGGGGTTCCGGGTGCTGAAGCTGCAGGCGTGAGAGCACCAGCCTGTGACGCTCTGAGTGCTGGTCGACGGACACCTGTGGATGGCCGCTGGGGTGTGTCGGTGGTGGGTGTCATCGTGGACGTATGTTCGAGGATGAGCCGAGGGGGGTGCCGCACCTCAACGTTGACGCGCTGAGCGGCGGGTCGCCGGCCGGTGACGCCGGCAGGTCGCCGGTCTAGCCGACGGGTCCGTCGGGGTGGGGTGGCGTCCGCCGGGGGTGGTGCTGGCGGGTCATCTGGCTGACGGGGGTCGTGGGTTGGTGTTGGCGGCGGCGGTGGGCCGGGACGCGCCCCGGCTGGGAGGGGCGCAGCTGGCCGGTGCGTTGGAGGCGGTGGACGTGGTCCGCGCGCACACCGAGACGGTCACGGTGCTGCTGGTGACCGAGGCCCTGTCCCGGGGGGTGCCTGGTGAGAGCGGGTTGTCCGCGCAGGACTGGGTGACCCGACGGTGCCCGTTCCTGTCCCCGGCGCAGGCCGCCGAGGTCGTCACGGTCGCCCGGGGCATCACCGAGGGTGCGCACGCCCCGGTCCGGGACGCGGTGCTGGGTGGGGTGCTGCCGGTGCGGCGGGCCGCGGGCGTGCTGCGGGCGTTGGCGCGGGTCGCCCCGTTCCTGGACGCTGCCGGGTACGCCGCCGCGGTGGAGGAGCTGCTGGGCGTGGCGACCCAGCCGGGGTTCACCGACCGGGACCTGCGCCGGGTCAGCGACCACCTGGCCTGCGTGGTGCTTCCCGACGCCGACCACGACACCAAGGATCGGGCCGCGGCGCAGCTGCGGGGGGTGAACGAGTCGTCCCTGGCCGACGGGTCGCTGACCCGGTTCGTGCTGACCTGCGAACCCGAAGGCGCCGCCCTGATCCGGGCCGTCCTGACCTCCCCGTTGACCGCACCGGTACCGGACGAGGCCGGCCCGGACCCGCGGACCGCGGCACAACGCCGCTACGACGCGGTGCTGACCGTGCTCACCCGCGGCCTGGCCGGTGGGGACACCACCCCCACCACCCCCAAAGCCACCGTGGTCGTCACGATCGCGTGGGACACCCTGACGGCAACAGCTGACCGGCACCGGCACCACGGCCACCGGGGACGTGCTGTCCCCGGCCACGGTGCGGCGCCTCGCGTGCCAGGCCCAGCTGATCCCCCAGGTCCTCGGGTCCGACCGGGAGGTCCTGGACCAAGGTAGGGCCCGGCGCCTGGTCACCCCCGGACAACGCCTCGCACTGGCCCACCGCGACCAACGATGCACCTTCCCCGGGTGCAACACCCCGCAAGCGTGGTGCGACGCTCACCACGTCGTGCACTGGTCCCGCGGCGGCGCCTCCGACCTGACCAACTACGCCCTCCTCTGCCGGCGACACCACACCCTGGTCCACGACCGCGACCACACCGCCACCGTCAGCAAGACAGGTGTGACCTGGCACGTCTAACCACCCCGCCCCACACCCGGCCCCACGGCCGGGCCACCGGCATGCCCGCAAGAGTCGACGGCTGGGCCGGGGGGGTCGACGGCCGCGCCGGAAAACCGTCTGGATCATCCCCCCCGGGGTATGATCCAGATCACATCGAGACAAGGCTGTCCAGGACCCCACTTCGGTGGGATGGTGAAACATGAACCGGAAACCAGCGTGGATGCTCACGGCAGCGGTGGCCGTGATCGTGCTGGTGGCCGTCATCGCCGCCCTCGTGCGCGCGACCCAGTCCTCACCCGACCTGGACCTGTCGACCCCGGAGGGCACGGTGCAGGCCTTCCTGAAGGCCACCTTCGCGCGTGACTTCGACGAGGCCGCCGGCTTCCTCGACCCTGACGGACGTTGCACCGTGGAGGACCTCGAGCTCGGCTACTACGACCCCGCAGGAACCGTGGCACTCATCGACACGACCATGACCGACACCGGAGCACGCGTGGAGGTCGAGATCACCTACTCCGACGGCCCCTTCGGCGTGGGCGGCTGGACCGAGCCGCAGAGCTACCGGCTGGCCGAGGACACCGACGGATGGGTGATTCTCGGCGTGCCCTGGCCGCTCTTCGACTGCGGAGCCGAGCTCTGATGGACGTCCGACGCTTCTTCCAGTACCTGCTCCTCCTCGGCCTGCTGGTCGTCTCCGCAGTGGGCGTCATCGGTCTGCTCGGACCCCTCGTCGAGCCCCCAGGGGTGGTCACGCCGCCGTCGGTGATGGCTAGGTCCATCACGTTCACGGCGATCGGCCTGCCGCTCCTGGCCGCCCTGGGCTGGTGGACCAGTCGGCGCCTGGCCGACGACCCGGGCGAGGCGAGCTCCTTCGGCTGGACTGCCTACGTCACGCTCGCCACGCTCGTCTCGCTGGTCGCCGCCCTGGTGGCCCTGGTGGAGGTCCTCAGCTGGGTGGTCGGGCTGCAGGCGTACTCCGGCCGTGCCCTCGCCTCGTTCGTCGTCTGGGCCGCGGTGTGGGGTTTCCACTGGAGGGTCGGCCGCCGGGTGACTTCCTCCGAGCTGCTCGTCCTGCCGGACTTCGTCGGCTCACTGATCGGCCTCGGCGTTTCCGCTTCGGGCCTGGCCGGCATGCTGACCGCCTCGATCGCTGTGTTCACGGGCATGGCGGACGACGTCGTCGTTGCGGCCTCGGGAGACCCGCTGCGCCGGGGTGCGGTGCTCCTGTTCACCGGCGCTCTGGTCTGGGGTGTCTACTGGCTGGCCGGGCTGTCCCGGCGGCACAGCCCCCTGCGACTGGTCTATGTGCTGCTCGCGGGGGTGGGCGCTGCCCTGGTCGCGACCCTGGTCTCGTTGAGCGTCGCCGGCTGGACCGCGCTGGTCTGGCTGATCGGCGACCCCGGGACGAACAGCGCCACGGAGCACTTCGCCGGCACCCCCTCGGCGGTGGCGACCGCCGTCGTCGGGCTCGTGGTGTGGTGGTACCACCAGGCCGTGCTGGCCGAGCAGCGCACCACGCAACGCTCCGAGGTGGAGCGGGTCTATGACTACCTCATGTCTGGGCTGGGTCTGGTCGCCGCGGCCGTCGGTCTGACCATGGTGATCGTCGCCCTGGTCGAGGCGCTGGCGGGCCAGGCCGACCTGCTCGTCGGCAGCACGGTGGTCAACACCTTGCTGGCGGCGTTCACGCTGTTGGTCGTGGGCACGCCGGTGTGGCTGCTGCACTGGCGTCGCGCCCAGCACGCCGCTGCGGCAGCGCCGGACGAGCTGGCCTCACCGGTGCGTCGGGCCTACCTGGTGACCCTGGTGGGCATCGCCGGCGTCATTGCCGTGATCGCCCTGCTGACCGGTGTCTACCTCGTGCTGGACGACGTGCTGCAGGGCCGGTTCGGCTCTGCGACGCTGCGCGAGATCGGCACCGCCATCGGCATGCTGGTCACTGCCGGCGCCATCTCCGCCTACCACGTGCAGGTCTTCCGGGCCGACCGCGCGCGGCTGCCACACCGCGACCGGGACCACCGGGTCAGGTGGGTGCTGCTCGCCGGCCCGGCCGACCCCGCCATGGGCAAGGCTGTCGCCGACCGCACCGGCACGGCCGTGCAGATCGTGCACCGGACCGACCTGGACGGGCAGTCACCCTGGGACCTGGACGAGGTCGTGCGGGCGGTCGAGTCCGCGGGGCCGGGAGACGTGCTGGTGCTGGCCGAGCGCGACGGTCCCCACGGCATCCCGATCACCCGCGTATGAGCGCGAGCGCGCGGTCGCGCAGACCGGGCGCGTCGTGCTCCAGCCACCACACCCGCGGGTCGGCGCCGAACCACGACTCCTGACGCCGAGCGAAACGGCGGGTGGCCGACACCGTCTGCTGCTGTGCCTGCTCCTCGTCGAGGACCCCGTCGAGCTGGGCGAGGGCCTGCGCGTAGCCCAACGCCCGCGACGCGGTGCGCCCGCGACGCAGCCCGAGGGCGTCCAGGCCGGCGACCTCGTCCGGCAGCCCCGCACGCCACATGGCGCGCACCCTCTCCTCGATCCGCACATCGAGCACCGGGCGGGGAGCACGCAGTCCCACGAACACCGTGGGCGCCATCAGCGCGCGAGTCGGCATCGTGGCGCTGAACGGTCGCCCGGTGAGCTCGATCACCTCCAGAGCTCGCACGATACGTCGGCCGTTGCGCGGCTCGATACGCGCGGCGGCATCCGGGTCTCGGCGTGCCAGCTCGGCATACAGGTCCGCCACACCCCGGTCGGCCAGGGCCGCCTCCCACCTGGCCCGCACCGTCGCGTCCGTCGGGGGGATCTCCAGACGGTCCAGGAGCGCTCGGACGTAGAGCCCGGACCCTCCGACGACGACGGGACACCGGCCGGCCGCGCGGATCCGCGCGAGGTCGGCCCGGGCATGCAGCTGGTAGGCGGCAACGCTCGCCTCCTCGGTCACCTCCAGCACGTCCAGCTGGTGGTGCCGGATGCCGCGGCGCGCCTCGACGGGCACCTTGGCCGTGCCGATGTCCATGCCCCGGTAGAGCTGGGAGGCGTCGGCGTTGACGATCTCACCGTCCAGGGCCTGCGCCAGGTCGAGCGCCAGGTCGCTCTTGCCGGTCGCCGTGGCACCGACCACCGCGACCACAGGGTGGGTCGGGGACGGGTCCGGCACTGACACGCGGGCAGTGTGGCACGCATACTTGCCTGATGAGCGGCACCCCGATCGAGCTGCACGTCCTGGCCGACTCCACCGGCGACACCGCGGCCCGCGTGGCGCGGGCGACGGCGGCGCAGTATGCCGGATGGGACGTGCGGATCATCCGGCACCCTCGCCTGTCCTCGGTGGAGAGTGTGGAGGGCGTCCTCTCCCGGCTCGACCCGGGCCGCATCCGCACCGTGGTCTTCTCCACCATCGTCGAGGAGTCCCTGCGCCACCTCGTGGTGGCCCGGTGCGAGGAGCGCCGCATCCCCCATGCCGACCTGCTCGACTCGGCCGTCACCGCCATGCAGACCGCCACCGGGGAGAACCCTGAACGTGTGGTCCGCCCGGTGGGGGTGGGCGAGGACTACTTCAAGCGCATCCACGCCATGGAGTTCGCCATCGCCAACGACGACGGGCGGCTCACGAACTCCATCAACGACGCCGACATCGTGCTCATCGGTGTCTCACGCTCGGGCAAGACGCCCTTGTCGATGTACCTCGGCTACCTGGGCTACCGCACCGCCAACATCCCGATCGTCGCCGGCATCAAGCCGCCCCAGGAGCTCTTCCAGGTCGACCGCTGGAAGATCGTGGGGCTGACGATCGACCCCGAACGGCTGCAGGCGATCCGGGCCCGGCGGGTGCAGACCCTGGGCTCGCGTGCCAACAGGGACGGCTACACCGAGCTGGGCCGCATCTTCCATGAGCTCGACGAGGTCAGCGACCTGCAGCGCAGGCTCGGCTGCCCCGTCATCGACACCACCGCGCTGGCGCTGGAGGAGGCGGCCGGCAGAGTGATCGAGATCATCGAGCATCGACGGGACACTGCCACGGCATGACCGATAGCCTCCGAGTACAGCAATGGAGCTAGGAGTTGTGATGACCACGCCTACCGCGTCACCGTCCGCCGTCCGCTACCTCTACGACCTCGCCGACGGTGACGCCACCATGCGGTCCGTCCTCGGCGGCAAGGGGTCCAACCTCGCCGAGATGACCAGGCTCGGGATACCGGTGCCCGACGGCTTCACCGTCAGCACCGCCGCCTGCATCGCGACGATGGAGGCGGGGGGCACCTGGCCGGAGAGCCTGTGGGACGAGACGCTGGCGGCCCTGGACCGTCTCGAGGAGCGCACCGGGCGGGCCCTGGGATCGGCCGAGCGGCCGCTCCTGCTGTCGGTGCGGTCCGGCGCGGTGGTCTCGATGCCGGGCATGATGGACACGATCCTCAACCTCGGCATCAGCGACGCGACGGTGGAGGCGCTGGGCGCCGAGTCCGACAACCCCCGCTTCGCCTGGGACTCCTACCGCCGTTTCATCCAGATGTACGGCGACGTGGTCGAGGGTGTGCCCTCCTACGCCTACGAGGATGCCCTCACCGCCATGAAACGGCATCGCGGCGTCGAGCAGGACACCGACCTGTCCACCGACGACCTGAAGCAGCTCGTCGAGCAGTTCAAGGCGGTGTCGCGGGAGCACATGGGCACCGAGCTGCCCAGCGACCCCAGGGACCAGCTCAAGCGCGCCATCGGCGCGGTCTTCAACTCCTGGCTGACCCCGCGCGCCGGGGTGTACCGCCGGGCCCACGGCATCCCTGACGACCTGGGCACCGCGGTCAACGTGATGCAGATGGTCTTCGGCAACCGGGGCGAGACCTCCGCCACCGGTGTGTGCTTCACCCGCAACCCCTCGACCGGTGCGCGGGAGCTCTACGGCGAGTTCCTGCTGAACGCCCAGGGCGAGGACGTCGTGGCCGGCATCCGCACGCCGCGACCGCTGGCCGAGATGGAGGAGGTCCTTCCCCAGGCGTTCGGCGAGCTGGTCGCGACGATGGAGCGTCTGGAGCAGCACTACGGCGACATGCAGGACATCGAGTTCACCGTCGAGGAGGGCACGCTCTACCTTCTGCAGACCCGCACCGGCAAGCGCACGGCACCGGCCGCGTTCAAGGTGGCGCGAGACCTGGTCGACGAAGGGGTCATCACCCGGGAGCAGGCGCTGCGCCGCGTCGAGCCCGGGCAGCTCGACCAGCTGCTGCACCCCGCGATCGACCCCCAGCACGGCCAGACCCCCATCACCCGGGGACTCAACGCCTCCCCCGGGGCCGCCGTCGGCGAGATCGTCTTCGACTCCGACACCGCGGAGGAGCGCGGCAAGGCCGGCGACGCGGTGGTGCTGGTGCGCTGGGAGACCACGCCCGACGACATCGCCGGTGTCATCGTGGCTCAGGGGGTGCTCACCACCCATGGCGGTATGACGTCGCACGCCGCCGTCGTCGCGCGCGGCATGGGCAAGCCCTGCGTCGCCGGGGCCTCCGGCATCAAGATCGACGCCGCGGCCAAGCAGGTCACGGTCGGCGACCTCGTGCTGCACGAGGGCGACGTGATCACCCTCGACGGCACCACCGGCGAGGTCTACGCCGGGGCCCTGGAGCTGGTGCCGCCGCAGATCAACGAGGACTTCTCGGCGGTCGTGAGCTGGGCCGACGACGTGCGCCGCATGTCCGTGCGGGCCAACGCCGACACCGGCGAGGACGCAGCGAAGGCTCGTGAGTTCGGCGCCGAGGGGATCGGGCTGTGCCGCACCGAGCACATGTTCATGGCCGAGGAGCGGCTGCCTGCGGTGCGCCGGATGATCCTGGCCGACGACGAGCAGGAGCGCGCCGCGGCCCTGGAGACCATCCTGCCCATGCAGCAGGAGGACTTCGCCGCGATCTTCACCGCCATGTCCGGGCTGCCGGTCACCATCCGGCTGCTCGACCCGCCGTTGCACGAGTTCCTCCCCGACCTCGTCGAGCAGTCGCTCACCGTGCAGCGGCTGGAGCTGCAGGGTGGCTCCGAGGAGCACCTCCGTCGGGAACGGCACCTGCTGGCCCAGGTCAAGAAGCTCACCGAGATGAACCCGATGCTCGGCACACGCGGCGTCCGCCTGGCCCTGCTCTACCCCGAGATCCCCCAGATGCAGGTCCGTGCGATCGCCCGAGCCGCCTTCGCGGTGCAGGACGCCGGCGGCGAGCCCGTCGTCGAGATCATGGTGCCACTGGTGGGCTATGCCGAGGAGCTGCGCCGCATGCGCGAGATCGTCGACGAGACGCTGGCCGAGGAGTTCCAGGCCGCCGGCAAGCGGTTCGACTACACCGTCGGCACGATGATCGAGCTGCCCCGCGCCGCCATGGTGGCCGAGCAGATCGCCGAGCACGCCGACTTCTTCTCCTTCGGCACCAACGACCTCACCCAGACCGGCATCGGCATCTCCCGCGACGACGCCGAGGGCAGCTTCCTGGCGGCCTACGTGGACTCCGACGTCGTGCCCGACAACCCCTTCGCGACGATCGACGTCGCGGGGGTCGGCGGGCTGGTCCGGCTGGGCGTGGAGGGCGGCCGGGCGGCCAAGCCCGACCTCAAGCTGGGGGTCTGCGGCGAGCACGGTGGCGACCCCGCGTCGATCGGCTTCTTCGAGTCACTCGGGATGAGCTATGTGTCCTGCTCGCCCTACCGGGTGCCGATCGCCCGGTTCTCCGCCGCCCGCGCAGTGCTGGACGCCCAGGACTGACCACGGCGGTGCGACATCCGGCCGTGGCAACGCACGGCACGAGGGTGGGGCGGGCGTGCGCCCTCGCGGCCGGCCTCGCCCTCTCGGCCCGCCTCGCCTGCTCAGCCGCCGGCGCGGTCCCGTCGGGCGGCCTTGCGGAACCCGTCCACGAGGTCCCAGATCGTGACCAGGACGAACACGCCGAGGGTGATCGCCACGGTGGTCTCCCACCAGGCACCGTCCGCCGTCGCCCCGAGCGCCTCGGTGACGGCGCTCAGCGCCTCGTCCATCGTCGGGTTGAGCAGCTCGTCGCGCACCCACAGCACCGCCACGACGCTCAGGAAGAGGAGGTCCACCGCGGCGTTGGCCACGGCCAGCGGCATTGACCAGCGCCCTGCCACCAGCTTGACGACCTCCACGGCGACCGAGGCCGCCACGACGGCCACCACGGCCACCTTCCACGCCGGCGCCATCCCGGGGTCGAGGACCTGCACGAAGTCGGTGCCGAACGACACCCCGGCGAGGTTGTCCAGCACGAAGAGCAGGAGCAGGCCGAGGAAGAGGACACCGAAGGCTGCCTCGACGCGCCCGATCTGGCGTCCCTCGGTGACCTCGGGCAGGTGGTCCGGCGTCCACTCGACCAGGGGCCGGCCGCGCTCGGCCTCGGGACGGGTGCGCTCCAGCACGGCGAAGACCACGGTCACCCAGAAGACCAGCTGCACGCTCGCCTGCCACAGCAGGCCGAGCCCGCTGGTGACCACCTCGCCGACCGACTCGGCTCCCTCGGCGACCAGACCGATCACCCACACCACGCCCAGGACCGCGAGCATCGTGGGCAGGAGCACCCGCAGCAGCCGGACGTAGTCGGGGTAGAGGGCCGGGCCGATGAGCCACAGCGACCGCCCGCCGTAGGCGGCCGAGAGCAGCTCGGGGCGCCCCATCTGCATCAGGACCTCCCGCTCCGCCTCGGCGCGGTCGGCCCCCTGGGCCACCCGTGCCTCGATCGTGTCCTCGATCGTGGCGCGCAGCTCGCGGGCGACGTCGGGCGCCTGGTCGTGCGGCAGGTGCTGGGTCACCGCCGACAGGTAGCGGTCGGTCAGGGTCGCTGCGGCGGCGGGTGTGGTCGTCATCTCGTCTCCTGTCCCAGGGCCCTGATCGATGCGTCGAGCCCACTCCATTCCTCTTTCAGCGCGTCGAGGACCGACCGGCCCCGTGCCGTGACCTGGTAGAACTTCCGTGGTCGCGGCTCCTGGGTGTTCCACGCACTGGTGAGCAGGCCCTGCTTCTCCAGGCGGCGCAGCAACGGGTAGAGGGTGTTGCCCTCCACCGGGAACCCCGCGGCCTCCAGGGTCTCCAGCAGGGCATAGCCGTAGCGAGGAGTCGCCAGCGTCTCGAGGCAGGCGAGCACCACCGTGCCGCGTCGCAGCTCCTGGAGGTGTCCGGAGAGGACCTCGTCGCCGTTCACACCTGAGACGTTAGTGTGTCTGACACAGCATAGTCAAGAGAACATGTCCGTATGGGGCAGAGCATCCGCCGCCCGCGGGAGGTCTCTCCTGTCAGCGCGGCGCGACCGTGCCGCTGCCCGACTCGACGTCATAGGTGTAGACCTCGCGTCCGGACACCCAGACGCGCAGCGGGCGAGAGGCGAAGTCGAGAGGGTCACCGGACCACAGCACCACGTCGGCGTCCTTGCCGGGCTCCAGCGAGCCCACCCGGTCGGCCACCCCCATCACCTCGGCAGGGTTGATGGTGACCGCCCGCAGCGCGGCGTCGCGGTCCATGCCCTCCTTGACGGCCAGCGCCACCTGGGTGATCAGGTGGTCGATCGGCACCACGGGGTGGTCGGTGATGATCGACACCTTCACGCCGGCCCGGTCGAGGATGCCCGGGGCCTTGGCGGAGCGCTCCCGCACCTCGACCTTGGAACGGGACACGATCATCGGCCCGTAGAGCACGGGGATGTCGCGGTCGGCCAGGAGGTCGGCCACAAGATAGCTCTCCGTGCCGTGGTCCAGCACGAGCCGGTAGCCGAACTCCTCGGCGATGCGCACCGCGGTCGCGATGTCGTCCGCACGGTGGCAGTGCTGACGCCAGGGGATCTCACCGTCGAGCACCAGCACCAACGCGTCGTTGACCAGGTTGCGGTCGACGGGACCGGCGTCCTCCCCCTGAGCCAGCTTGGCCTGGTAGTTGCGCGCCTCGGTGAAGGCCTTGCGCAGCGTCAGGGCCACGCCCAGCCGGGTGGAGGGGGTCTTCTTCTGCTCACCGTAGACCCGCTTGGGGTTCTCCCCCAGCGCAGCCTTCAGCCCGGACGGTGAACGCAGCACCATCTCGTCCACATACCTGCCGTAGGTCTTGATCGCGACCGCCAACCCGCCGATCGGGTTGCCCGATCCCGGGTTCACGTTGACCGAGGTGATGCCTCCGGCGAGGGCGTCGTCGAACCCGCGCTCCCGCGGGTTGATCGCGTCGAGGGCGCGCGCGGCCGCCATGACCGGGTCGGTCATCTCGTTGGTGTCCTGGCCGGCCCATCCCTCGCCTTCCTCCCACACCCCCAGGTGGACGTGCGCGTCGACCAGCCCCGGCAGCACCCACTGGCCCTGAGCGTCGACGACCTCGGCGCCCTCGGGCACCTGCACGTCCGGACCGAGGTCGGAGATCGTCCCGTCGGTCAGCACGATGGTGCCGTCGAAGGCTGGGCCCTCGACGGGGACGACGTGCGCGTGCGTGATGGCAAGAGACATGGGCACTCCTCATGGGGTCCGGTGCGGGGGCACCGCCCACTGTAGGACGGGTGCGGCGCGCAAGGAGGGCGCGGCGGCGGTGTGAGGCAAACCTCACCGACCTGGCTCGGAAAAGTTGCCGTAACCCTTGTGCGGGGGCGCGGCTGCTGTGAGGATGAACATCACGCCGCCCGAGCCGAGGCTCCGGCGTGCGCACACGCTTTCGCACCATGGGCGTCGCGGCACGATGAGGTGCAGCGGTGTCGAAGTCGCTGGCAGTGGCAGGAATCTTTCCCACCACGGGCAACGTTACACCGAGCGAAGTGGTGGTCGTGCACCGCTTCGACAGCGACCACACGAGAGCACCGAAGCCACGACAACCACCCGCCGGTCAGGTCCCCGGACCGGCGAGAACGCAAGGAGCACTGACATGGATTGGCGCAGCCGCGCTGCCTGCCTGGACGAGGACCCGGAGCTGTTCTTCCCGATCGGCAACACCGGACCCGCCCTGCAGCAGATCGAAGAGGCCAAGGTGGTCTGCCGGCGCTGCCCGGTCATCGACACCTGCCTCAAGTGGGCGCTCGAGACCGGTCAGGACGCCGGAGTGTGGGGCGGCTTGTCGGAGGACGAGCGCCGTGCACTGAAGCGCCGCAAGGCACGGGCCCGCCGGGCCGGCTGACCTCACAGCCGGCCCCCCGGCTCACCCGACCGACCTGAGCCGCACGTCGAACCTCGCGAGGGTTCCGTGCGGCTCAGTCCTGTCCCAGGTGATCTCGCCCCGGAGGTCGGCCAGCAGCGCGCCGACGATCTGCATGCCCAGCCCGGAACCGGGAGGAGCCGAGCTCTCCGCCGGCAGACCCTTGCCGTTGTCGGCCACCGTCACCGTGAGGCCCTCGCCCTTGTCGTCGACGTGGCGCTGGGCGTCGACCCGCACCTCGGCCTGGGCCCCGGCGGACACCCGCTCCAGGTCGAACCCGTGCTCCACGGCGTTGTGCACCAGCTCGGCGAGGATCATGGCCAGCGGCGTCGCGTCCTGGGCCCGGAGCCGCCCGAAGGTCCCCGTCTTGACGAAGGCGACAGGGACCCCGGGAGAGGCCACCTCCACGATCGCGCGCATCACTCGCGCGGCGACGTCGTCGAACACCACGGTCTCGTCGAACCCGTGGCTGAGGGTGTCGTGCACGAGCGCGACGGTGCTGAGCCGCCGGCCCGCCTCCGCCAGGGCCTCCCGCGCGCCCGGGTCGTCGAGGCGGCGTGACTGCAGCCGCAGCAGAGCCGCGACCGTCTGCAGGTTGTTCTTGACGCGGTGGTGGATCTCCCGGATCGTGGCGTCCTTGGTGAGCAGCTCACGCTCGCGACGGCGCAGCTCGCTGACGTCCCGGAGCAGCAGCAGCGCCCCCACCCGAGTGGTGCTCTCCAGCAGCGGCACGCAGCGCAGGGTGAGGTTGATGCCCTCGCTCTCGATCTCGGTGCCCCAGGGGGCACGCCCGGTCAGCACCAGCGGCATCGTCTCGTCGACCGTGGCTCCGGCGGGCAGCCGCCCGGTGACGATCTCCGACAGGTCTGCCCCGGCGACCTGGTCGGTATGCCCCAGCCGCCGGAGCGCCGAGACGGCGTTGGGGCTCGCGTAGTCGATCCGCCCCTCGGCGGTGAGTCTCAGCACACCGTCACCGACCCGGGGCGTGCCCCGCCCCACCCCCGCGTGGCTGTGCGGCGTCGGGAAGTTGCCCTGGGCGATCATCGTGATCAAGGCCTGCGCGATCTGCAGGTAGTTGACCTCCAGGCCGCCTTGCTGGCGCATGTTCTGCAGGTCGGTATGGCGCACGAGCACCCCTACCACCCGCCCCACCCGCACGACGGGGACGTACTGCTCGCTGACGTGGCCCCCGGTCCGGGGCGTCGCCGGCCGTCGCTCTTCGGCGACCCGGTCGAGCAGCCCGGCCCGGGTCGGGTCGGCCGGCTGGCCGACGACGTCCTCGTGGTAGAAGTTGGGCCCCGTGCTCGGGCGCGCGTGTGCCGCCAGCACCCACGACCGCTGGGCCGTGCGCAGCCACAGGGTCAGGTCGGCGAACGACAGGTCCGCCACCATCTGCCAGTCGCCCACCAGCCGGTGCAGCCACTCGGCGTCAGGGGTGCTGGCGGTGGCCTCGCGGGCGAGCACATCACGCAGGGTCGGCACCCCCGCAGACTAGACCCTCTATCCAGCGGTGCCCTGGCGCACCAGACCGCGCAGCGTGCGCAGCGCCACCGAGACGGGAGCCAGCCCAGGCTCCTCCAGTCCGCGGACCGTCGACAGCACCTGACCGACGCGCTGCAGGGCCTCGTGCTGCTCGTCCATCCAGGAACGGACACGCTGCGGGGCCGGCTGCTCAGACCGGGTGCCGTCGAGGACCGCCCGGGTGAGCGCCCGCATCACCCCGTAGAGGTCGTCTCGCACCGCGCCGCGAGCCAGCGAGGACCACCGGTCGTGTCGAGGCAGGTGTGAGACCTGGGTCAGCAGCGCGTCGATGCCGAAGGCTTCGGAGACCGCGAAGTAGATCTCCGCCACCTCGCCGACGTCCAGGTCGGACGTCGTCGCCAGCTCCACCGCGTCCAGCAGGGAGAACGAGTCGAGCAGACCCGCGTAGCGACGGGCCAGCGGTTCGGGCACCCCCTGGTCCACCACCGTGCGGCTCTGGGTCACGAAACGCTGCCGCTCGGTCCCCTGCAGCATGTCACCGATGTCAGGCACCAGCGCGTGCACGGGTGGGGCGAAACGCTTGATCTCGGCGGCCATGTCGGTGCTCAGCGAGCGGTTGTTGAGGAACCAGCGCACCGACCGGTCCATCAGCCGTCGGAACTCCAGGTAGAGCCCCGTCTGCACGGTGGTGGGAACCTCGTTGTCCAAGGCCTCGACCTGGGTGACGAAGCCGGCCAGGTCGAACACCTCGCGGCAGACCACGAACGCCCGGGCGATCTGGGCCGAGGTCGCGCCGGTCTCCTCGATGGCCCGGAAGACGAACGTGATGCCCCCACGGTTGACGATGGAGTTGGCGATCTCGTTGACGATGATCTGACGCCGCAGCGGGTGGCTCTCCAGCTGCTCGCGCACCTTCTCGCGCAGCGGCTCCGGGAAGTAGGTCACCAGGGTCGAGACGACCGAGGGGTCGTCCGGGATCTCGGAGGCCAGCAGGTCCTCCTTGAGGGAGAGCTTGGCGTAGGCCACCAGCACCGAGAACTCCGGTGAGGTCAGCCCGCCGCCGTCCCGCGCGCGCCGGCGCAGCTCGGCCTCCTCGGGAAGGAACTCCAGCTCGGGGTCCAGCCCGACGCGCTCGGTGAGGTAGCGCATCAGGCGCTGGTGCACGCCGAGCATGCCCGAACCCTGGTCTCGCGCGTTCCCGATGAGCACGTTCTGCTCATAGTTGTGCCGAAGCACCTTGTCAGCCACCTCGTCGGTCATCCCGGCCAAGAGGGCGTCGCGGTCCTCCAGGCTCATCTGGCCGCTCTTCACCAGCGGGGTGAGCGCGATCTTGATGTTGACCTCGTGGTCGGAGGTGTCGACCCCGGCGGAGTTGTCGATGGCATCGGTGTTGACCCGCACGCCGTTCTTCGCGGCCTCGATGCGTCCGCGCTGGCTCAGGCCCAGGTTGCCGCCCTCACCCACCACCTTCACCCGCAGGTCGGCGCCGTCGACGCGGATCGCGTCGTTGCTGCGGTCGCCGACGTCGGCGGCGGTCTCGGTGGAGGCCTTGACGTAGGTGCCGATGCCGCCGTTCCAGAGCAGGTCGACCGGCGCCAGAAGGATCGCACGCAGGACCTCGGCCGGGCTGAGCGCCTCGGTGTCCTCAGGCAGGCCGAGGACCTCACGCACCTGGGGGCTGAGGGGCACGGACTTGGCCGAGCGTGGGTAGACCCCGCCGCCCTCGCTGATGAGCGTGGTGTCGTAGTCCGCCCAGCTCGAGCCAGCCAGCTCGAAGAGCCGACGGCGCTCGGCATACGACGCAGCGGCGTCCGGGGAGGGGTCGAGGAAGACGTGCCGGTGGTCGAACGCGGCGACGAGCCGGATGTGCTCGGACAGCAGCATGCCGTTGCCGAACACGTCGCCGCTCATGTCGCCCACGCCCACGACGGTGAAGTCCTGGGCCTGGGTGTCGTGGCCCATCTCGCGGAAGTGTCGCTTCACCGACTCCCAGGCACCTCGGGCGGTGATGCCCATCGCCTTGTGGTCATAGCCCGCGGACCCGCCGGAGGCGAAGGCGTCGTCGAGCCAGAAGCCGTAGTCGCGGGCCACCCCGTTGGCGATGTCGGAGAACGTGGCGGTGCCCTTGTCTGCGGCGACGACCAGGTAGGTGTCGTCGCCGTCGTGACGCACGACCCGCTCCGGGGGCTCGACGGTGCTGCCGTCACGGTTGTCGGTGATGTCGAGCAGGCCCCGGATGAAGGTCTGGTAGGCCCGCACCCCCTCGGCCCGCCAGGCGGACCGGTCCACGGCCGGGTCGGGGAGCTGCTTGGCGAAGAAACCGCCCTTGGAGCCGGTCGGCACGATCACGGCGTTCTTGACCATCTGGGCCTTGACCAGACCGAGGATCTCGGTGCGGAAGTCCTCGCGGCGGTCGCTCCAGCGCAGCCCGCCCCGCGCCACAGCGCCGAACCGGAGGTGCACTCCCTCGGCCCGCGGTGAGTAGACCCAGATCTCGAAGGCCGGCCGGGGCTCGGGCAGGCCTTCGATCTCACGCGGGAGGATCTTGAGGCTGACGTGCGCCTTCGGCGCCCCATCGGCGTCGACCTGGAAGAAGTTGGTGCGCACCGTGGCCCGGAGCACGGAGATGAGGAAGCGGATGATCCGGTCCTGGTCAAGGCTCCCCACCTCGTCGAGCGCCTGGTGGATGCGCTGGATGACCGCCTCCGAGGAGGCCGTGCGGTCGGTGGCCCGGTCGTCGGCCAGGTCCGGGTCGTAGCGCACCCCGAAGAGCTCGACGACGAGCGTCGCGATGTGCGGGTTGGCCGTGAGGGCCTCCTCGAGGTAGTCCAGGCTGAAGCTCGTGGTCTGCCGCAGGTAGCGGACCAGGGTGCGGATGACGACGACCTGGCGCCACGGCAGGCCGGCCGTGAGCACCAGCGAGTTGAGCGAGTCGCTCTCGGCCTGCCCGCTGCGCACCGCGGCGAAGGCCTCCTCGAAGGAGGCGGCGACCTGTTCCGGCCCCCCCGGCGAGGTCCACACCTCGGCGTCACGGACTCGGAGCCCGAAGTCGTAGATGTAGGTGGAGGCGTCGCTGCCCTCGAGCTCGTACGGCCGCTCGTCGGTCACTTCGACGCCGAGGTCGGCGAAGGTCGGCAGCACGTCGGTCAGGGACATCTCCTGACGGCGGTAGAGCTTGAGGCGCCGCTCCTCCGGCGGAGCCCCCTCCTCGGCGTACAGCTGCGGACGCAGGTCGACCAGCTCGGGGTCCTCCTCGAGCTGGGCCAGACGCTTGAGGTCCTCGAAGGCCGTGGCGGCGTCGAAGTCCTCCTTGTAGGCCTCGGGGAAGGCGGGCGCATAGCTGGCCAGCACGTCGCCGGCCGCGCCGTCGTCCTCGTAGTGACCCTCGACGACCTCGGTGAGGCGTTCACCCCAGGTGCGGGTGGCGTCGAGCAACCGTTCCTGGAGCTCATCGACGTCGACGTCCGGGATGGCGCCGCCACGCGGCATCCGCACCACGAAGTGCAGCTGGGCGAGCACCGACTCGCTCACCCGGGTGCGGTAGTCGACCGACTCACCCTGGTAGGCGGCCTTGAGCAGGTCCTGCATCCGCAGCCGCACCGCGGTGGTGTAGCGGTCCCGCGGGATGTAGAGCAGCGCCGAGACGAAGCGGCCGAACTCGTCGGGGCGGACGAAGAGCTTGGAGCGCCGCCGTTCGAGCAGGTGCAGCACCTCGTGCGCGGTGTCGGCGAGGGTGTCCACGTCGGCCTGGAACAGCTCGTCCCGGGGGTAGGACTCCAGGACTCCCAGAAGGTCCTTCCCGGAGTGGCTGTCCGGGGTGAACCCGCTGGTCTCCTGGATGTGCCGGACCTTGCCGCCGATGATCGGCAGCCGGGTCACCGACTCGGCATACGCACTGGCCGTGAACAGCCCGAGGAAGCGACGCTCGGCGACGACCCGCCCCTGCTCGTCGAAGCGACGCAGGCCGATGTAGTCGAGATAGACGGGCCGGTGGACCGTGGAGCGGGAGTTGGCCTTGGTGATGGTCAGCAGTCGCGGCTCCGTCGCGGTGCGCTGCGCCTCGGGCATCAGCCGGCTGATGGTCGGCTCCGTGCCGGAGTCACGCAGCACCCCCAGCCCGGACCCGAGCACCGACTGCAGTGCCGGCTCCCCCTCGTGCTCCACCAGGTCGTACTCGCGGTAGCCCAGGAAGGTGAAGTGGTTGTCCTCGAGCCAGGTCAGGAACTCGATCGTGGGCTCGACGGTGGCCGGGTCGACGGTGTCGGGCACACCCGCCCGGAGGTCGTCGACGATCTCCAGACAGGTGCGGCGCATCGCGCGCCAGTCCTGGCACGCCCGGCGGACGTCCCCGAGCACGCGCTCGAGACGCTGCTGGAGATGCTCCCGCTGGCGGGCACCGGGGATGCGGTCGATCTCGACATACATCCACGACTCGAGGCGGCTGCTCTCCGGCGCGTCCACGGCGTCGACGTCGAGCACCTGGACCGTGTCCGGGGCGTCGCGCCGGACCACCATCTGCGGATGGACGAGCAGGTGCACCGCGTAGTCCTGCTGGCTCAGCTCGCCCAGCACGGAGTCGACGAGGAAGGGCATGTCGTCGACGCAGACCTGCACGACGGTGTGCCGTGTCGTCCAGCCCTGGTCCCGGCCTGGGTTCATCACCTGCACCGCGGCCTCGTCACCCCCACGGGTCGCGGCCAGGTCGCGTGCTGACCGGGCGATGGCCGCGAGCGCGGCCGGGTCACGCCCCTCGAGGTCGACGTCGGCGACGTGGTGGAAGAACCGATGCGTGAGCGTGTGCTCCGATGACATGGCGGTGGCTGCTCCTGTCTCGACCGTGCGCCGCACGACCTTGTGCACGCGCACCCCGAGCCTAGTCCTGCACGCCTAGAGTGTCGGACATGCCCGCACCCTCCACGGCCGCCGGTGGGCGCCTCCTGGTGCTCGCGGACGACCTCGCCGAGGTGCACGCTGACGTCGGCGAGGCACGCACCCACGCGTGGCTGGCGGCCGCGGTTGACGCGCTGTGCCACGCCCTGGTCGACCTCGCCGACGGCCGGGTCAGCCCCGGGGTGCGGACCCCCGTGCCGCACCTGCCGGGTGGTGGGGGCGACGTCGACCGGGCCTCGTGTGCTGCCGCTGCGGCCACCCTGCGTCGGGTGCGCACCGTCACGGTGGGCACGGTGACGGCTGCCGACGGCGTGCCGGCCGGCCTCGCGGAGGACACCGTGCGCGCCCTCGACCAGCTGGCCGACGCCCTGCGAGTGCTCGCCGGGACGTCCGACGCCGCCCAGGTCGCAGCGGCCCGGCCGGGTGTCCACCGCACGATGCGCCGCTGTCACCGGATGCTCCAGCCGCCCGATACGTTGTGACCATGAGGATCACCGAGCGCATCGAGCATGCCGCCGACCCGGCCCGGGTCTACGCCATGCTGGTGGACACCGACTACCAGCACGAGCGCTGCCGCCGGAGCGGGAGCACCGAGCATGAGGTCACCCTCGAGGAGACGCCGCAGGGTCTCATCGTGGTGACCCGGCGCCGGATGCCGACCGACGACTTCCCGGACGCCTTCAAGGGCTTCGTCGGCTCCAGCCTCGACGTGGTCGAGACGACCCAGTGGGGGCCGGCCGACGAGGACGGCACCCGTGAGGCCGCCTACACCCTCGACGTGGAGGGCACGCCGGTCGACCTGGTCGGCGGCGTGCACCTGACCCCGGGCGGCGCGGGCACCGTGCACACGGTGGACGGTGCGCTGAAGGCGCACGTGCCGCTGTTCGGCTCGCGGATCGAGGAGGCGGTGCGGCCGGTCGTCACCCGGGCGGTCGCGCTCGAACACGCCCTGGGCCGGGAGTGGCTCGCCGGTCCCTGAACGAGCCGCCCCGGCACTTCCGGCTCAGCCCCATGTGCGGGTAGCGGTAGTCCCTCGGGGCGTCGAACGTCTCCTTGATCGTGCGCGGGCTGATCCAGCGCATCAGGTTGACCGGCGAACCGGCCTTGTCGTTGGTGCCGGAAGCCCGGGCGCCCCCGAACGGCTGCTGCCCGACCACAGCCCCGGTCGGCTTGTCGTTGATGTAGAAGTTGCCGGCCGCGAAACGCAACCGCCTCGTGGCATCGGCGATCACCGCCCGGTCACGGGCCATGATGGAGCCGGTCAGGGCATACTTGGCCACCGACTCCATCTGGTCGAGCACGCGGTCGAAGTCGGCGTCGGGGTAGACGTGCACCGACAGGATCGGTCCGAAGTACTCCGTGGTGAGCATCTCGTGCTCGGGGTCGGACACGACGGCCACCGTCGGTCGCACGAAGTAGCCCACCGTGTCGTCGTACGTCCCGCCGGCGACCACCTCCACCCGGGGGTCGGCGTGGGCCGCGTCGATCGCCTTCTTGTGCCCGGCGAAGGCCCGGTCGTCGATGACCGCGCCCATGAAGTTGTCGAAGTCACGGACGTCGCCGACGGCCAGCGAGTCCGTCGTCTCGATGAGCTCGTCCTTGACCTGCGCCCAGATCGACTCGGGCAGGTAGGCCCGAGAGGCGGCCGAGCACTTCTGGCCCTGGTACTCGAACGCGCCCCGGACCATGGTCGTGACCAGGATCTCCGGGTCCGCCGACGGGTGGGCCAGGATGAAGTCCTTGCCACCGGTCTCGCCGACGATGCGCGGGTAGGCGTGGTAGGTCGCGATGTTGCGTCCGATCTCCGTCCAGAACATCCGGAACACCCGCGTCGAGCCGGTGAAGTGGACCCCCGCCAGCGTCGGGTCGGCCAGCGCGACCTCGGACACCTCGACACCGTGACCGGTGAGCATGTTGATGACACCCGGCGGCAGGCCGGCCTCTTCGAGGATCTCCATGATCATCGAGGCCGCCCGCTGTTGGGTCGCCGCGGGCTTCCAGATCACGGTGTTGCCCATGAGCGCCGGCGCCGTCGGCAGGTTGCCCGAGATGGCGGTGAAGTTGAAGGGTGTCACCGCGTAGACGAAGCCCTCCAGTGGCCGGTGCTCCATGCGGTTCCACACCCCGGCGGCGTTGCGTGGCGGCTGCTCGGCCAGGAGCTCGCGGGCGAAGTGGACGTTGAAGCGCCAGAAGTCGATGAGCTCACACGCCGAGTCGATCTCGGCCTGGATCGGGGTCTTTGACTGACCGAGCATCGTGGCGGCGTTGAGGCGAGCCCGCCACGGGCCGGAGATCAGCTCGGCCGCCTTGAGCAGGATGGCAGCGCGGTCGTCGAAGGACAGGGCACGCCAGGCGGGAGCAGCGGCGTTGGCGGCGTCGATGGCGGCGCGGGCGTCCTGCGCCGTGGCGTTGCGCAGGGTGCCGAGCACCTCGCTGTGGGCGTGCGGTTGCACGACGTCGATCGGCTCCCCCGCGCCGGTGACCCGTTCGCCACCGATGACATGAGGCAGCTCGACCCGCTCGGACGCGATGTCGGCCAGGGCGGCCTCGAGCTCCTTCCGCTCGGGCGTGCCGGGTGCGTACTGGTGGACCGGCTCGTTGACGGGTTCCGGGACGGTCGTGAAGGCATCCATGCTGTGCGGTTCTCCCATGAGTCGTCGGATGGTCAGAGCAGGCCCACCAGGTGGTCCAGCTCGGTGGTGTCATACCAGGAGAGCTCGATCTCCTGGCGGTCGGGGTCGATGATCAGCCGGTCGGCGATGACGTCGTCCCCCACGTGCAGCGAGGCGACCCTCGGCAGGGTCACGGCGTGCGTCACCTCCACGGACGGGCCTGCGGCGGCCCCCTCGCGCAGGTGGCCGGACTCGACGTCCGCGGCGGCGACGATGACCGGCCCGCCGCCGTCGTGAGCGTGCCGAGCGGCCTGCTGCAGCGCAGTGAACTCCCACTCCTCCAGGTCGCCCCCGGGATGGGACCCACGGATCTCGTCGGTCACGCTGAAGCCGACCAGGGGAGGCTCGATCTCCCGGGAGTCCTGCAGCAGGCGGAGCTGCTGCGGGCTCAGCGGCAGGTAGAGCCGGACCACCGGGGACATCACTGGCTCCTCGGGAGGTCGACCACGCGCGGACGGGGTGTCACGGGGCCATGGTCCCAGATGTCGTCAAGACGCACGCCATCGGCGTCCCGGACGCCGGCGCCGCTGCTGCCCGGGACGTCCGGCCACCGCGTCGGCCAGGTCGGCCATCGCTCGCCGTGCCGGGCTGTCCGGGCGAGCCTCCGCGAGAGTCCGGCCGCTCAGCAGGGCCGAGTCGGCAGCCACCGGGTCGTCGGGCACCAGGTGCACCTGAGGTATGCCGGCGAAGCGCTCCATGGACTCCCGCACCCGTCGCTCCGGGTCACGGCCCACCGATCCTGCGCGCACCCGGTTGACCACGACCAGCGTGGGTGCCGTGGTGTGCTCGGCGACCTCCTGGACCGCCCGGACGAGACGCTGCAGGCCGATGGGGTCGGCGCGCCCCACGACGACCACCTGGTCAGCCGCCGCGAGGGAGGCCAGCGCTGCACCGTTGCGCCGCGGCGCGGCCGTGTCGAAGCTGAGCTCCTCGTCGCGCTCGAGACAGAAGCCCGCGTCCACGACCGTCCACGTCGCCAACCGGGTGCACTCCTGCAGGACGTCGGCCACCGCCTGCTCCCGCAGCTCGGGCCACCGGTCCGCCCGGGTCAGCCCGGTGAGGACTCGCAGGCCGGGGTGGACCTGCGGTGCCAGGCGGGCCAGGGACGCGCGGTCGAGCATCCCGTGGTCGGCGGCCCGCGCGGCGGCGGCAAGGCCGGGGGCCTCGTCCAGGACGCCGAGGCTCTGGGCGACTGCGGCGCCGTAGGTATCGGCGTCGACCAGCAGACTGGGCGAGCTCGGGCCGGCCAGCTCAGCGGCCAGGTTGACGGCGACGGTGGTGCGTCCGGGGGCACCGGTCGGCCCCCAGACCGCGACCAGCTGTCCTCTCCGGGCCGCCGGACCTGCGGGATCCGCCGCCGGACCGTGGGAGTCCTGCCCCGGCGTCCGCCCGTCACCAGGTCCGGGCACGCCGACCGGGTCCGCACCTGCCCCAGGGGTCGCTCCCGCCTCATCAGCCGACCCTCCCAGGGATGCAGGCTCGGTGACGGCCCGTGCGAGCGCGGCCTCGAACTCCTCGAAGTCGGCATCGGCGCTCACCACCGCGCGCACACCCCACCGTCGCAGCGTCCTGGCACCGACCTCGTCACCCGGAGGGTGGACGCCGACCACATGGACGCCGTGCGCCCCGAGGTCGGCGAGGGCGGACGCGTCCAGCCCACGCAGGTCGACGGACACGGCGGCCACCTCCGCCAGGCCGGCCGCCGCACACCCGAGCAGCTCAGCGAGGTCGGCGCACCGTCGCGTGACGTGGACGTGGGTGCTGCGCCCCAGGTGGCCGGCGACCTCGCTCTCCCAGCGGTGGGTGACGGCGGTCAGCGCGGAAACGGTCATCGACCCGGTCCGGCATCGGCCCGCGGCGCCGGCACCAACGTCACCCTGGCCTCCTGGTCGACGCTGGAGATGACTCCGGCGACGTCGTCGGCGGGCACCACGACCTGCACGGCTGTGCGTCCGACACCCATCCCCAGGGCGCCGCCGTCGGACGGCACCTGGGCCACGACCGCCTGCTCGAGCAGCAGCTCTGGCTCGAGGTAGCGCACCCCTGCCTCCTCGGGGTCGCGGCGGCTCACCCACAGGTCCACGACCGTGCCCGCGCCCAACGTCGAGGCGGCGGCGGGGTCGACCGGCACCGTCACGGTCTTGTCCTGCGTCTGTCGGGCCGTGCCGATGGCCGCGGCCGGCACCAGCTCCCCCTGCCCGACGGACCGGAGCACGTAGGTGCCCGGCTGCAGCGCCTGGGCCCCGTCGACGTAGCCGGTCAGCGTGTCGTCCATCCGCACGGCGACAGGAGCGACGTCGGCCTCCGTGAGCTCCTGTCCGGGGACCAGGGCCCGGGTGGCGGCATACACCGGCGTGGTCCGGTCGAAGGCGGCGACGAGCCGGGACACCCCGAGCACGGACAGCAGCACCAGCAGGACCCCCACGATGAGGCGGGCATCACTCCAGCTCGGACGTTGCAGACGTCGCGCCATCGGCGCGGCGACCTCGGACATCGGTGCTCCTTCCACGTGGCTTCCCACCACAGCGGCGGGCCCGAGCCATTATGCGGTGCCCGGTCGGCGGCAGCCAGTTCGTCCACAGGGCCGCCCGGACGACGCCGGAGCGCCCTAGAATCACAGCACCAGACCGGTGCGACCCGAAGGAGGGCCGGCTTGTGGAGCCCCGTTTCCTGACCCTCACCGACGTCTCCGAGATCCTCAACGTCTCGATGGCCCAGACGAAGGCACTGGTCCGCAGCGGTGACCTGCCGGCAATCAAGATCGGGGGCCGCGGCGCGTGGCGGGTCGAGCGCAGCGAGCTGGAGGGTTACATCCAGCGGATGTACGAGCAGACCCGGGAGTTCATCACCCGCGACGGAGCTCCGCCTCAGATCTGACGGATCGTCGCCACGGCATGGAACGGCAGGACGTGGGTGTGCCGGACTGCGGGGTTGCGGCGGGGCACGTCGTCGGGGTGCTCCGCCAGGTCCAGATGGTCCTGCCCCACCCGGTCGATGGTTCCGGTCACCTGACCGCCCTCCACGTCTGTCAGTCGCACCACGGCGCGGTCTCGGCTCAGGGCCCGCAGGGCATGACGTAGGTCCAGCCGCCGTGGGGCCAGCGACTGCCGGCTCTCGGACCGGTTCGCCAGGCCGGTGGCCATGAGGACAGCGCTCAGCGGGACGAGCACGTCGCGGCGTCGGTCCGCTCCTGCGGCCGGGGTCCGCAGCACCAGCCACCCCGCCCCCACCTCAGCCACGGTCCCGCGCACCGGGCCGACACCCCTGACTCGCAGGGCCACCTGCGCTCCGGCGGAGGCGAGGAGCCGGTCCAGCAGCGAGACCTGCCCGCGCTCGGCCCGCACGTGGTCGGCGACCTCCGACGCCAGCTCGGTGCGTTCCTGGCCGGCCAGCTGTGCCTCGAGGTCGTCGAAGAGCCGCGTCCACCGCATACCGCGAGTCTGACAGGGCCGGGCCGGAGAACCACGCCGCCTCCACAGGGGGTTGCACCTCGCGTCAGATCTGGTTTCATATGAACGCAAACGAACGCAAACGAACGTGAGGTGGTTTTCATGAACGGGACCGTTGAGTCGAGCACCTCGTGGCGTGCGGTGGGACTCGGCCTGGCCCTCGCGGCCGCCGCCTCGGGTCTGACCGGGTGGTCGCTCGCGGTCGTGCTCGACGGTCTCCAGGCCAGAGAGGACGCCGGTCCGGTGTCGGTGGACGAGGGCCTGGTCCTGCTCGTCGCGCTCGCCGTCGGGCTCGTGGCCGCCGCCGGCGGCGTCCTGGCCGTGCTGGGCACCCTTGCGGTGCTCCCCGGGCGGGGTGCGGCGCGCACGGTGCGCCACCGGGCGCTGTGCCGGGCCCCGCGGTGGGCCCCGCGGGCGGCGGCAGCCCTGCTCTGTCTCAGCCTGGCCTCACCTGCCGCCGCCACGGTGCCCCAGGCCACCGGAGGGACCGTGTCCGAGGCCCTCACCGTGGACAGTCCGGCGGAAGGCGAGCCTCCCTCCGACAGCACGACGCCGGAGGACGCGCAGGGGGCAGGGGTGCCGCTGCCCGGCTGGACCCCCTCCGAGCGTGCTCCACAGCTGACCGCCGCGGTGTCCGAGCTGGTCACCGCCGGGTCAGCTCCCGACCGGGCTGTCGTCGTGCACCGCGGCGACACCCTGTGGGCGATCGCGGCCCGGCACCTGGGACCCGACGCCACCGCCGAGGAGATCGCGGCCACCTGGCCCCGCTGGCACGAGGCCAACCGCAGCGTGATCGGCGACGACCCGCACCTGATCCTCCCAGGGCAGCAGCTGCTGCCTCCGCACGCACACTCGGAAGGGACCCGTCCATGACCGTGCTGACCCCGCTGCGGGTGTTGCCTATCCCCTGCACCGAGCCACCCCCGGTCACGCTGACCGAGGCGGACTGGGCCGCCGCACCGGTGGTCGCGGACTACGTCCAGGGCACGCTGGCGGTCGACTTCGACCGCGGGGACGAGGACTCCTACTTCGGGCCGCAGGCGACCCCGGCCACCGACCTTCCCGATCCGGCCCCCTGGGCGAGGCAGCTGGTGAGGGTCTGCCTCGAGGTCATGGACGGGGTGCGCCCCGCCGGACAGCTCTCCCGACGGGTGACTCCCGACATCCAGGAGCGGCTCGCCCGCCGTGGGGTGCTGGCCCGCCGCCGGCGACAACGCCAGCGTCATGCCGTCACGGTGCGGGCCCTGACGACCTGCACCCCCGCGGACGGGGTGGCCGAGATCTCGGCCGTCGTCACCCACAGCTCCCGGGTGCGTGCCCTGGCGCTGCGCATGGTCGGCATCGACGGCCGCTGGGTCGTCACCGTCTTCGAGCTGGGCTGAGTGCCCACCCATGCGACGCGCTGGGTCGACTCAGCGCGCCGGGCGTGAGTCAGCGCGCGCCGGGCCTCCGGTCAGCGCGCCGGGCGACCCGACCTGCGTCGCTCGGCGCGGTTGCCCGCCGCCTTCTTCTGGGTGGACCGGGTGACCGGCCTCCCGTCGCCGGACACGCTGCGCTCGGTGACGGACCCGTCCTCGCTCGGCGCGCTGTAGGTCAGCGCGGTGGGCCGTCGCGGCTGCCCGAGCCCTCCCGAGGCCCCGGTCAACGCCGCCGACGCCGCGCTGGAGGCGTCCAGCCGCAGCCCCGCTCCCGGAGTCGTGGAGGACTGGCCCTGCGGGTCGGTCTGCGTGATCTCGGCATGGAACAGGAAGCGGACCGACTCCTCCTTGATGGACTCCATCATCGCCTGGAAGAGCTGGTAGCCCTCCCGCTGGTACTCCACCAGCGGCTCCCGCTGGGCCATCGCCCGTAAGCCGATGCCCTCCTTGAGGTAGTCCATCTCGTACAGGTGCTCACGCCACTTGCGGTCGAGCACCTGAAGCACGATGCGACGCTCGACATCACGCATGAGGTCCTCACCCACGGTCTGCTCGCGCTCGTCGTAGGCGTGCTGGGCGTCGGAGGTCAGCTGCTCGAGCAGGACCTCGGGGGTGATGGCCCCCTCCCCGCCGGCGGCGGCAGCCACGTCCGACTCGGTGACGCCCACCGGATAGACCTGACCGAGCTGACGCCAGAGCTCACCGAGGTCCCAGTCGTCCGCGAACCCCTGGCCACTGGCGATCTGCACGTGGTCGGCGACCACGTCGTTGATGAAGTGGCGCACCTGCTCGTGCAGGTCTTCACCGGCCAGCACCTTGCGACGCTCCGCGTAGATCACCTCACGCTGACGGTTGAGCACGTCGTCATACTTCAGGACGTTCTTGCGGGTCTCGAAGTGCTGCGCCTCGACCTGGCTCTGCGCCGAGGCGATCGAACGGCTCAGCACCTTGGACTCGATCGGCACGTCGTCGTCCATGCCTGCGGTCGACATGACCCGGTCGACCATGCCGGCGTTGAACAACCGCATCAGGTCGTCCTGCAGCGAGATGTAGAAGCGGCTCTCGCCGGGGTCGCCTTGGCGCCCGGCCCGACCGCGCAGCTGGTTGTCGATGCGTCGGGACTCGTGGCGCTCGGTGCCGAGGACGTAGAGCCCCCCGAGCTCGGTGACCTCGGAGTGTTCGGTGGCGACCGAGGCCTCGGCACGCTCAAGGGCGGCGTCCCAGGCCGCCTCGTACTCCTCCGGTGTGTCGTGCGGGTCCAGGCCCATCCGCTTCAGGTCCTGCACGGCCATGAACTCCGGGTTGCCCCCCAGCATGATGTCGGTGCCGCGCCCGGCCATGTTGGTGGCGACGGTGACGGCACCCTTTCGTCCGGCCTCGGCGACGATCGCCGCCTCCCGTGCGTGCTGCTTGGCGTTGAGGACCTCGTGCCGCACGCCGCGGCGGCGCAGCTGCTCGGCGAGGCGCTCGGACTTCTCCACGCTGGTGGTGCCGACCAGCACCGGCTGCCCGTCCTGGTGCCGACCCGCGATGTCGTCCACGACCGCCGAGAACTTGGCCTCCTCGGTCCGGTAGACCAGGTCGGACCGGTCGTCGCGGATCATCGGGCGGTTGGTGGGGATCGAGATGACCCCCACCTTGTAGATCTGGTGCAGCTCGGCAGCCTCGGTCTGGGCGGTGCCGGTCATGCCGGCGAGCTTGTCGTACATCCTGAAGTAGTTCTGCAGGGTGACCGTGGCCAGGGTCTGGTTCTCGTTCTTGATGTCCACACCCTCCTTGGCCTCGATCGCCTGGTGCATGCCCTCGTTGTAGCGGCGGCCGGCCAGCATGCGGCCGGTGTGCTCGTCGACGATCATGATCTGGCCGTCGACGTTGACGTAGTCCTTGTCGGCCTTGAAGAGCTCCTTGGCCTTGATGGCGTTGTTGAGGTAGCCGATCAGCGGGGTGTTGGCACTCTCGTAGAGGTTGTCGATGCCGAGGTAGTCCTCGACCTTCTCGATGCCCGCCTCCAGCACGCCGACGGTCTTCTTCTTCTCGTCGACCTCGTAGTCACCCGTGCCGTTCTCACCCCGGTTGAGCCGCTGCGCGATCTTGGCGAACTCGGTGTACCACTTGGTGGCCTGGTCGGCCGGGCCGCTGATGATCAGCGGGGTGCGGGCCTCGTCGATGAGGATCGAGTCGACCTCGTCGACGATGGCGAAGTGGTGCCCGCGCTGCACGAGGTCGTTGAGGGACCAGCCCATGTTGTCGCGCAGGTAGTCGAACCCGAACTCGTTGTTGGTGCCGTACGTGATGTCCTTGGCATACTCCGCACGGCGCTGCGCGGGCGTCATCGCCGACAGGATGCACCCGGTGTCCAGGCCGAGGGCGCGGTGCACGCGTCCCATCAGCTCGGACTGGTACTCCGCCAGATAGTCGTTGACCGTGACGACGTGCACACCCTCGCCGCTGAGGGCGTTGAGGTAGGACGGCAGGGTCGCCACCAGGGTCTTGCCCTCACCGGTGCGCATCTCGGCGACGTTGCCCATGTGCAGGGCGGCGCCACCCATGATCTGCACGTCGAAGTGCCGCTTGCCCAGGGTCCGCTTCGACGCCTCGCGCACCGCGGCGAAGGCCTCGGGGAGCAGGTCGTCAAGGGTCTCGCCGTCGGACAGGCGCCTCTTGAAGGTGTCAGTCTCGGCGCGCAGCTCGGCGTCGGAGAGGGCCTCGAAGTCGGGTTCCAGGGCGTTGACCTGCTGGGCGATGGCTTCCAGCCGTCGCAGGGTGCGGCCTTCGCCGGCGCGCAGGAGCTTCTCGAACAGTTTCGGCACCCCCCTAGGCTAAGCGGTCAGGGGAGCAGATGGGTCAGGAGGCGCGATGACGGTGCACGACCAGGCCGGGGCCAGGCCGGCCACCGCCCCGGTGCTGCGGACCAGCGCGATCCTGCTGCGGGCCCTGGCTGAGCACGACGTGCCCGCGCTGGTCGAGCAGGAGCGGGACCCGCAGGTGCGCCGCTGGTCCCCCACCACCCAGCCGTTCGGCGCCCCCGAGGCTGGTGCCCTGGTGCAGTCGGCGCGAGAGCAGTGGGCGGCGCGGTCGGCGACCGCCCCCCGGCGGTGGGCGATCGGCGTCGGTGCCGGGGAGAGCTGGTATGCCGACTACGCCGGCCAGGTGGAGTACGTCCCGGACGGTCGCGGGGCGGCCGAGGTGGGCTTCGTGGTGCACCCGGGGCACCGGGGCCGGGGCCTGTCCGTGCAAGCCCTGGCCCTCGCTCTCGCGCACGCGCACACCGAGGACAGCGTGCACACCGTCCACTGGCGCAGCGAGGTCGGCAACTGGGCTTCCCGCAGAGTCGTCTGGCGTCTCGGCTTCCGCGTGGAAGGCCTGGTCCGGGGTATCGTCCCCGGTCCTGACCACCCGCGTCCGGGGTGGTGGGGCACCCGCCAGGTGGGCGACCCGGTCGAGCCCGTGCACCGCTGGTGGGACGTCCCCGAGCTCGCCTCGGCCGGTGTGGTGCTGCGGCCCGTGACCGCGACGTCCAGGGGGCTCCCCGAGGCGACGACGCAGGGGTCGACTCCGGACCCCGCCGCAGCGGCGGACGCAACGGCACCGGACGACCCCGTGGTGGCGGCGCTCAGCGGTGCCGCCGCCGGCGCGTCGGTCACCTGGTTCGTCGCCGGCTCGAAGGGGGACGCGCTGACCGGACGCCTCACCGTCGCAGGCTTGGACGACCCCCGGTGGCGTGGATGCGGGCAGGTGTCGTGGTGGTGGCCCGACGCCGACGCGGGCTCTCTGGCGGCCGCACTGCAGCTGGTGGCGGCCCACGCCTTCGAGCCTGCTCCGCCCCTGGCACGGCCGGACCTGGGCGGGCTCGGCCTGCACCGGCTGGACGCCACGGTCGAGGCCACCGACCGGACCGCCCGGCGCGTCATGCACGGTGCCGGGTGGCGTGCTGTCGGGCGCGAGCATGCCGCACGGACCCCGCGCGGGAGCGCAAGGCCGGTGGACACGGTCCGTTTCGAGCTGCTCGCACCGCGGCGGCCTGCGACCGGAGACCAGGCACGGCCAGTTCAGCCTGTCCCCCCGGGCCGGTGAGGCGAACGTGGCTCACGGCATCGACACCGTCGACAGCCCCAGCCAGCGCGCCATCGTCGCGAGCTCCTGGCTGAGCTCGGCCACCGTGTGCCGCGGGGCGTCAGGCTCGAGATGGAGAGCCCGCACGACGAGGCGGTCAGCCGCCCGGTCCGCCTTCAGGTCCACGCGGGCCACCAGGTGCTCGTCGAGCAGGAACGGCAGCACGTAGTAGCCGTGGACGCGCTGTGCGGCCGGCACGTAGATCTCCAGTCGGAAGCGGAAGCCGAAGAGCTGTTCGGTGCGCTCGCGCTGCCAGATCAGCGAGTCGAAGGGGCTCAGCAGCGCGCGGCCGGGCACCGCACGGGGACGCCGTGCCTCGACGTCGAGGTAGGCGGGACGGGCCCACCCGGGGATCCGGACCCGCTCGACCGCACCCTCGTCCTCCAGCACCTGCAACGCCTGACGTGCCGGGGCGACCCCGAGCCGGAAGTAGTCCCGCAGGCAGAGCTCGGACCCCACCCCGTGCGCACGCACGGAACGGCGCATGAGCTCGACCGCGCACTCCAGGTCGCCAGGCGCTGCTGCCGCCCCCGGTGCCCGGGCAACGACATCCGGTGGGAGCACCTGGGACAGGGTGGCGTAGCGGCGCTCGAACTGCGAGGTCCGGCCTGCGCTGCTGATGGCGCCGACCCGGAACAGATGCTCCAGGCAGATCTTGACGGCAGACCAGTTCCACCCCCAGTCCTCGCGTCGGTTGCCCGCCCCGTGCGGGAGATGGACCTCCACCTGACGCGCCGTCACCGGGCCGTGCTCGTCGACGACCTGCTCGACGGCCTCGAGCAGACCGGGATGGCGCTCCCGGATGCTCTGCGTCCACGCCTCCACCCGGGGCCCCCGCATCCGGAACGCGAGCCATGGCCAGGTCTGCGGGGGTATGAGACTGGCCTCGTGGGCCCAGTGCTCGACAAGGGCACGGGGTCGTGAGCGGGTCCCGCTGTCGCGCAGTGCGTCCAGCCCGGCGCGGTCATAGGGCCCCAGCCGCGCGAAGAAGGGCAGGTAGTGGCTGCGAGCGAGCACGTTGACGCTGTCGATCTGCACCACCTGCACGCGGTCGACCACCCGCAGCAGATGGCGGCGGGTCGGTGCGGCAGGCACCCGGTCGGCGAAACCCTGTGCGGCCAACGCGACGCGCCGGGCCTGGGCCAGGCTCATGGTCGCGGTCATGGACCGAGAGTAGACGCGGCCACCGACATCCACCGAGCCCCCGACAGCCAGCGGGCCCCCGACCGCGTCGAGGGCCCGGTGGCCGGGTGTCGTCGGTCAGCCTGCTGCGGCGGCGGGCTCGTCCTCGGTCGTCTCGTCGGGCTCGTGCTGCGCCTCGTCGAGCCGCAGCACCCCGTAGGACCAGCCGCGTCGCCGGTAGACGACGCTCGGCAACCCGGTGTCGGCGTCGTGGAAGAGGAAGAAGTCGTGACCGACCAGCTCCATCCGGCTCAGTGCCTGGCCGACCGTCATGGGCGCGGAGGAGTGTGTCTTCTCGCGCAGCTCGATGGGGCTGTTGCCCTCGGTCCCCAGCGCCTCGTCGACGGCCTCGGCCGGGTCGCGCATGCCCTCCGGCTCGGACTCCGCGGAGCCGAGCGGGTCGGTCGGCAGTCCGAAGGTGGCCTCGGCGACCGAGGGGAGGCGGTGCTTCCCGGTATGGCTGATGCGGCGCTTGTCGTGGGCGCGGCGCAACCTCTCGGTCAGCTTGGTCATGGCCAGGTCGAGCGCGGCGTACTCGTCGTCCGCGGCGGCCTCGGCCCGCACGACGGTGCGCTTGATGTAGCAGGTGATCTCGATGCGTTCGCTGGTCTTGGCCAGCCGAGGGTTGACCTCGTGCGTCAGCACGACCTCGGTGCGCGACACACGCGGTGCCAGCTGGGGGATCTTCTCGAGCTTCTCCTCGAGGTGGCGGCGGTAACGGTCGGAGACCGTCTTCCTCCGGCCGGTCACGGTCACGTCCATGGGGTTCCTCCTTCAGAGGGTGTCATACAGATCGTGGGCGTCCATGTGCCCTCCTGCGTCTGGCTCCACCCCCCTCCCCACGGCACCGGCCGGGTGCCTCTGCGGTCGCGGGGAACGTCCCATATCCCCACCCTAGACCCGGTCCCGACCGGCCGGTAGGTCGGGCGTCGCCCCCGGCGCGGCGGCATGGCGTCGGGTCGCTGCGACGGTGACGGCCACCACGTCGAGGGCGCCTGCGGCCGCCAGCGCCCGGGCGGCTTCGGCCAGGGTGGCCCCGGTCGTGACCACGTCGTCGACCACCACGACGTGCGCCCCGGCCACGGTTTCGGTATGCCGTGAGCGCACCTGCATCGCGCCGCTCAGGTTGGTGGCGCGCTGATCCCGGTCCAGCCCTGCCTGGTCCCGGACCCGCCGGCAGAGGGTGAGCGCCGGCACGCAGTGCAGGCTCGGCGCCCTGCCCTCGGCGTGCCGCAGCACCGCACGGCAGAGGTCGAGCACCGGGGCCCGGCCGCGACGCCGGGTGCTGCCACGCGCGGACGGAGCGGGCACGACCAGCACGGGTCCCCTCTCGCCCGCCGACCTCGCCTCCAGTGTGCTGCCGGCCAGCGCCGCGGACAGGCTGCGTCCCGCCGCCGCGGCAAGGGGACGGGTGAGGTCGGCCCGGTCGCCGTCCTTCCAGGCGACGATGCACGCCCGGGTGGCCCCGGCATACGGCAGAGCCGCCCAGGTCGGCGGGAAGCCAGGCGGGGCGGGCGTGGGACGCCAGCGGTCCGCAGTGCCCGAGGACAGGACCCTGCGGCAGCCGGCACAGCACCGGGTGCCCGCGGTCCCACATCCCGGACACTCCGCGGGCAGGGTCAGGTCCAGCAGACCGGCCAGCATCGGGCCGAACCTGGCGGACCAGGGCGGGGTGGAAGGTCGGGGAGGCATCGCTCCACTCTGACAGCGGGCGCCGTCCCCGGGAGGTGGGCTGTGGACACACCTCCCGCGTGCCGGAGGTGTGGAGCCGGTCAGCCGGCCGGGATGACGAGGTCGTCGCCGTTGCGGTAGGAGTACCAGCCCGCACCCTCAAGCGTGAAGATGTCGCTGGTCTCCGTCACCAGGAACATCTCGAACCCACCGAGCGTGGGAGCCGCCCGCATCTGCTGGGCACCGGGCTCGGGCCGCAGGGCCTCCAGCCAGCTCCCGAGCGGCAGCTGGTAGGGCGTGGGGATGTCGTCGTCGTCGCGCCGGCCCAGCAGGACGAGCGTGGTCGTCGAGGCCCAGGCCACGGACGAGACCTCGTCCACCAGGTCGGCTACCGGGCGGGGCTCGGTCAGCCCGGTGGGCCGGCCGTCCCGGTCCCGCACGACCCCGGACAGCACCAGCTGGTGCTGACCACTCGCCGGGTCGAAGATCTCGAGCACGACCCGTTGACCCTCCGGAGAGACCCGGAGCTTCTCGACCACCAGGTCCTCGCCCAGCCAGTCGGTGTCGACCCGGCGCGCGACCGTGTCGAGCTGGCCGACCGTGTCCACCGCCCACACGCGGGGCCCGGTTGCCGATCGGCCGGCCAGCCAGAGCGAGCCCAGTCGGTCGAAGACCGGGTCGGTGAGGTCGGCACCGATCTCGGGGCGTTCGAGCTCCTCCCCCGCACGCCAGCGCCACAGTGTGGCCCGGTCGGCGCTGAGGGCGGCGAGCTCCTCGACCTCCTGGTCGGTGGCGAGCGAGCGCCACTGCTCGGGCACCGCGGGCACCCTCGGCAGGTCAGGGGTGGTCCCCGGGAGGGTCCGCAGCGCGTAGTCGGTGGGGTCGACCAGCGTGATCCGGTCCTGGACCCGCAGCAGCGCCACGTCGACCGCCGCGTCCACCTCGGTGAAGCCCAGCTCGGCCGCGGACTCCACCGGACCGTCGACGTCGGGCACCGCGACGGAGCGACCGTTGATCTGCAGGTCGACCCGTTGCACCCCGCCGGCCTGGGTCAGGGTGTGGGTGAGCTGGGCCCAGAGCCGTCGGGTGCGCTCGCTGTCGTCGGTCAGCCCCGGGCCGCGCAGGTTGACCACCGCCGTGGCCGTGGCCGCGTCGACCGGCACGGCCCCGGCCACCAGCTCCAGGTCCTCGGTCACCGCTGTCGCGACGGCACCGTCCAGGTAGTCGGGCACCGGCTGCAGCACCGCACGGGCCAGGGCGGTCGGGAGCCCCTCGTCCCGGGGGAACCACCGGGTGTCCGGCACGAACACGTCCTGCACCGGGGAGAGGTAGGCGATGGAGGCAGTGCGGAACTGCAGCTCGAAGTCGGTCGAGGAGAGCCAGAGACCGAAGTCCTCCGGGAACTCGTCGATGCGCCACTGACCTGAGACCAGGCTGAGCCCGAACTCCTCCGTCCGGCGCGAGCCCGTCGGCATCTCCGTGAGCAGCCCGTCGTCGTCCAGGACACCCCTGATCTCACCGGTGACCTCGATCGTGGCCTCACCCGTGCTGAGCAGCTCGTAGTCGCCGTCGTGGATGACGACATGGTCGGTGGGCACCCAGGACGCGGCGAGGGCGTCGGTCAGGTAGTCCCGAGCCACGTCGTGGCTGTCCACGAAACCGACGTTGGCCAGCAGGAAGCCCCGCACGATCTCCTCCTGGGAGGCGTCGGGCCGGGGAGACTCCGGACGTGCCTGTGGCCCCGGCCTGGGCTGTCCGAGCACCGGCTGACCCGCGCGCGGCTCGTTGTCGGTGGGCAGGCCGGCACACCCCGCGAGGGTGAGCAGGGCCACGACGACCGCCCACACGGTGGCCAGCCGGATCGGTCCATGCATGTCAGACCACCTCGCGAACGTGGGTCACCGCGACCTGCGGGGGCCGAGCGACACCGCTCTCGGTGCAGGACAGCGGCGAGGGAGACTCGGGCAGCCGGATGTCCTGGCTGCGCGGCAGAACCAGCCGGAAGCAGGCGCCCTCCCCCGGACGCCCGGCCGCCTGGAGCCACCCGCCGTGCAGCCGTGCGTCCTCCCGGGCGATGGACAGGCCGAGCCCGGTGCCACCGGTGGAGCGCGTGCGCGCCGGGTCGGCCCGCCAGAACCGCTCGAAGACCCGCTCGACGTCCTGCGCCGACAGTCCGACGCCGTGGTCACGCACCGTCACCACGGCGATGTCGGGCGAGCAGCACACCGTGAGGTCGATGGGCTTGCCCTCACCGTGCTCGATGGCGTTGACGACGAGGTTGCGCAGGATCCTGGCGACCCGGCGCCCGTCGATCTCGACGAACACCTCCGGCCGGTCTGCGCGGATCCGCAGCGGACTCCCGAGGCGGTCGGCCAGCGGCTGCACGCTGGACACCACGTCGCGGGTGAGCGCGACCAGGTCGGCTCGTCGGGTCTCCAGCTCGGTCGTCCCGGAGTCGTAACGGCTGATCTCCAGCAGCTCGTCGAGGAGGTCGCTCGAAGCGGTCCAGCTCCCCGTAGAGGAGCTCGGCCGACCGTGCGACGGCGGCGCTGAAGTCGCTGCGCGAGGTGTGCAGCACCTCCCCCGCCATCCGGATGGTGGTCAGCGGCGTGCGCAGCTCGTGGGAGACGTCGGAGACGAACCGCTGCTGCACCTGGGACAGGTGCTCCAGCTGCACGATCTGCTGCTGGAGGCTGTCGGCCATGCTGTTGAACGACATCGCCAGCTGGGCCAGCTCGTCGGTGCCGCCGCACCGGGCAGCCGCTCGTCCAGCTCGCCCCGGGCCAGCTCCTGGCTCACCTTGGCCGCCTCCTCCGACCGGCTCGGTGACCAGCCGGGTCGCCAGCCACCCGATGCCACCGACCAGCAGCGACAGCATGAGCCCACCGATGAGGAACCACTCGCGGACCAGGTCCAGGATCTCCTGCTCGCGCTCCATCGGGTAGATCAGCACCAGGTCGTACGGACCGGCCCGGGGGATCTGCACCCGGGAGGCCACCGACGACCACCGTGCTGTCCGCGTCCACCTGCCCCTCCGGCAGCCGGGTCACTAAACCTGCTGCAGGTCGGGGTCCTGCGCCAGCGCCTCGCGGCAGGTCCCGGGGTACCGTCGGAGGCGGTGATAGGCCCGGTGACCAGGCGGGCGATGAGCGTGTCGCGGTCACTGTCGAGGGCACGGGCCAGCAGAGCCATGCGCTCGTCGCCCCGGCCAGCCGGGCACGATCTGGATTGCTCGTCTGCGAACGCCGATGCGGACAGCCCGATGTCGTCCCGGCGGTCGGTGGTGTCGAACAGCGTCCTGGGCCTGCTGCACCTGCGGGCGGCGTCGGCCTCGGCGTTGGCCGACGGCCTGCTCGACCAGACCCGCCGCCACCCGCTGGTAGAGCAGGGCTGCCCGGGAGGGCGGTCGAGCACGATGCCGAGCAGGACGGTGCTGACGACGACCCGGAGCCCGCAGGGACGAGCCGCCGCGGAGCAGGCGGCAGATGAGCCACGCACCGGACGGGCTCGTCCGCCGCGGCCGACGCGGCGTCCGTCCCCACCGGCGCGGCGTCAGCCGCCGCCGGCCTTGTACCCGACGCCACGGACCGTCACCACGATCTGGGGGTTCTCCGGGTCCTTCTCGATCTTCGACCGCAGCCGCTGCACGTGCACGTTGACCAGGCGGGTGTCGCCGGCGTGCCGGTAGCCCCAGACCTGCTCCAGCAGCGACTCCCGGTCGAAGACCTGGCTCGGCTTGCTGGCCAGGGCGACGAGCAGGTCGAACTCCAGCGGGGTGAGCGGCACGTCCTCGCCGCCGCGGGTCACCGGAGTGCCCGGCCACGTCGATGGTCAGCGTCACCGATCTGCAGCTCGCACCTCGCGGTGGCGGTCGATGCGTCGCAGCCGGGCGCGGACCCGGGCGATCAGCTCCTGCGGCTTGAACGGCTTGACCACGTAGTCGTCGGCGCCGGCCTCCAGGCCCCGCGACGACGTCCTGGGTGTCGGTGCGAGCAGTCAGCATGACGATCGGCACCCCCGACTCGGACGCGCAGCTGACGGCACACCTCGACGCCGTTGATGGTGGGCAGCATGACGTCCAGGAGCACCAGGTCGGGACGGTACTCCCGGAACATCGCGCATGGCGCGGCCGCCGTCGGCACAGTGCGCGACGTCGAGCTCCTCCTTGCGCAGCACGATGCCGAGCATCTCGGCCAGCGCCTGGTCGTCGTCGACGACGAGCACGCGAGCGTTCACGGGTTCCTCCTGCGTCGTCGCACCTGCCGGACGTCAGTAGCGGTAGTGCTCGGGCTTGTAGGGCCCGGCCACGTCCACACCAAGGTACTCGGCCTGCTCCTTGGTCAGCTCGGTCAGCTCGGCGCCCAGCGCCTCCAGGTGCAGGCGAGCGACCTCCTCGTCGAGCTGCTTGGGCAGCACGTGCACGCCCAGCGGGTAGTCCTCGGGCCGGGTGAACAGCTCGATCTGGGCCAGGGCCTGGTTGGCGAAGTAGTTCGACATCACGAAGCTCGGGTGCCCGGTGGCGTTGCCCAGGTTGAGCAGCCGACCCTCGGACAGCACGATGATGGAGCGCTCACTGTCGCGGTCGCTCGTCGGCCGGCATCACCCACTCGTGCACCTGGGGCTTGATCTCGACCCGCTGCACGCCGGGGACCCGGGACAGGCCGGCCATGTCGATCTCGTTGTCGAAGTGGCCGATGTTGCCGACGATCGCCTTGTCCTTCATGGCGCGCATGTGGTCGGAGGTGATGACGTCGCTGGCACCCGGTGGTGGTGATGAAGAAGTCGACCTTGTCCAGGACGTCCTCCAGGCGCACGACCTGGTAGCCCTCCATCGCGGCCTGCAGCGCGCAGATCGGGTCGATCTCGGTGACCACGACGCGGGCGCCCTGGCCGCGCCAGCGCCTCGGCGCAGCCCTTGCCGACATCGCCGAAGCCGCAGACGAGGCGACCTTGCCACCGATCAGCACGTCGGTCGCCCGGTTCAGCCCGTCGATCAGGCTGTGCCGGGCGCCGTACTTGTTGTCGAACTTGGACTTGGTGACCGAGTCGTTGACGTTGATCGCCGGGAAGAGCAGCTTGCCGGCCTCGTGCAGCTGGTAGAGCCGGTGCACACCGGTCGTGGTCTCCTCGGTCACCCCGCGGATGCCGTCGGACGACCCGGGTCCACAGGGTCGGGTCCTCGGCCAGGGTGCCGCGGACGGTCTCCAGGATGACCTTCCACTCCTCGGGGTCGTCCTGCTGCGGCCGAGGGGACGACACCGGCTGCTCCCACTCCCGGCCCTTGTGGACCAGCAGCGTGGCGTCCCCGCCGTCATCCAGGATCATGTTGGGCCCGGCGCCGTCGGGCCAGCTGCATGATCTGCGTCGTGCACCACCAGTACTCCTCGAGCGTCTCACCCTTCCAGGCGAACACCGGGACACCGGCGGGCTCGTCGGGGCTGCCGTGCGGGCCCGACCACCACGGCGGCCGCGGCCTCGTCCTGGGTGGAGAAGATGTTGCAGGAGGCCCAGCGCACCTCGGCCCCGAGGGCGACCAGGGTCTCGATCAGCACGGCGGTCTGCACGGTCATGTGCAGCGAGCCCGGCGATCCGGGCCCCGGCCAGCGGCTGGTCGTCGCGCATACCGCTCGCGCAGGGTCATCAGGCCCGGCATCTCGTGCTCGGCCAGGCGGATCTGGTGCCGACCCTACTCGGCCAGGGACAGGTCTGCGACCTTGTGGTCGAACGTCATCGCTATGTGGTCCTTGTCAGGGGTGCGGGTAGGGCGGACTCCGGTGACACCTCGAGCCCCGGACGGGCCTCATGGTGGGCGCGCTCCTGGGAGCGCGCTGCGAGCGGGGTGCTCTCAGCTGCCATGGCCTCCATCGTAGGCGTCGCCGAAGTCCAGCCCGAGCAGCGCGTTCTCGACGACCTCGGCCAGCGCCGGGTGGATCCAGTACTGGCCGCGGGCCGAGGCCGTCGACCGGCTCGCCCGTGCTCACGGCCTGGATGAGCGGGCTGGATGAGGCTGGTGGCGTGCGGACCCATCACATGCGCGCCGAGCAGGGCGTCCGTCCTGCGGTCGGCGACGAGCTTGACAGGCTGGTGGTGTCCTCCATCGCCCAGCCGTAGGCGGTGTCGCCGAACATCTGCACCTTCACCGTGACGTCATACCGGCCTCACGGGCCTGCTGCTCGGTGAGCCCCACCGCAGCGACCTGCGGGTGGCTGAACACCGCGGCGGGAACGGCCGCGTGGTCGAAGCGCCTGCAGGTCCGCCGGGTGGCTGAGGTTGTGGGCGACCGCCCGGGCCTCGTGGTTGGCCACGTGCTTGAGCTGGTGGGGGAGCTCACGTCGCCCAGCGCCCACACGCCCTCGACGCCGGTGCGACCGTGCTCGTCGACGATGACCCGGCCGTCCTCGTCGGTGCGCACCCCGGCCAGCTCCAGGCCCAGGTCGTCGCTGTTGGGCATGCGGCCGGTCGCGACCAGCAGGGTCTGTGCCTGGAGCGCGCTGCCGTCGGTGAGCTCCATGTGCTCGAGCCGTCGGCGGTCCGCCGCGACCTCGGCGGCCTCCACTCCCAGGTGCACCTCCCACTGCTGCTCGCGCCAGGCCGGTGAAGGCCGCGACTGATCGAGTCGTCGAGATGCGCGCAGCAGGCCGTGGCCGCGGGTCGCGATGCTGACCGCGCACGCCGAGCGCGGACAAGACGTGGGCGAACTCGGCCGCGATGTAGCCGCCGCCCAGGATGAGCAGGCTCGCCGGCAGCTCGTCCAGCCGCATGATCGTGTCCGAGGTGTGGAAGGGCACGCCGCTGCGCCTGACCTCCTGCGGGACGCAGGGCCGCGCGCCGGTGGCGATGACGACCTGGTCACCGGAGATCGTGGGCCGTGCTCGCCGCCCGGCAGCCCGGATGACCTCCAGCTCGCGGGGGCCGACGAAGCGGGCCCGGCCCAGGTAGGCGGTGGTGCCGCCGCCGTCGCCGGTAGTCGCGGCCCGCCGTCGGAGATGGGGTCGATCCGGCCGAAGACGCGGTCCCGGATGTCGGCCCAGCGCACCTGGTCGAGGGTGGCGTCGACCCCGTAGCGGGCACGCCCCGCGCACCGCGGTCGCGACCTCGGCGGCGTAGACGAACATCTTGGTCGGGATGCATCCCACGTTGAGGCAGGTGCCCCCGAAGACGCCGTCCTCGACGATGGCGACCCTCTTGTCGGCGAAGTCGGGGGTGACCAGGGAGTTGCCTGATCCGCTGCCGATGATGACCAGGTCGTAGTGGGATGACGTCACTGGCCCTAGTCTAACGGCGCAGCTCGTCCAGGACGGCGCGGACCGCGCTCAGCCCGACCTCGACCTCTGCGAAGGTCGTGGACAGCGGGGAGAGGCCCACCCGCAGCCCGTCGGGGGCCCGGAAGTCGGGGATGACGCCGCGCTCCCAGAGCACCGGCAGTGCGGCGCGGAAGTCGGGGTGACGCAGCGTGAGGTGACCACCACGCAGCTGGTGGTCCTTCGGCGAGGCGACGCGCACGCCCAGCTCCTCGGGCCAGCCGTCGACGACCGACCAGGCGAAGTCGGTGAGCTGCAGCGACTTGGCGCGCACGGCGGCGATGCCGGCCTCGGCCAGCAGCTCCACCCCCATCCGCAGCGGCACCATCGAGACCACCGGCGGAGTTCCGCTCACCAGCGCACGGGACCCGGGTGCGGGCACGTAGCCCGGAGCCATCTCGAACGGGTCCTGACGGCCCAGCCACCCCTGCACGGGCTGGCGCACCGTGTCATGGTGGCGGGCGGCCAGGTAGCCGAAGGCCGGCGCGCCGGGACCGCCGTTGAGGTACTTGTACCCGCAGCCGACCGCCGCGTCGGCGCCCCAGGCGTCCAGCTCGACCGGCACCGACCCGACGGTGTGGCTGAGGTCCCACAGGACCATCCCACCGCTGCGGTGGACGAGGTCGGTGATGCCGGCACCGTCGGCCACGAACGCGGAGCGGTAGGCCACGTGGCTGAGCAGGACGACCGCCGTCCGCTCCCCGACGACGTCGCCGACCTGCCCGGCGTGCACGCCGGTGTCAGGGTCGGCCTCGATCCAGCGCAGGTCCATGCCCCGCTCGGCGGCGATGCCCTCGGCGACATAGCGGTCGGTCGGGAAGTTGTCGGTGTCGACCACGAGCTCGGTGCGCCTCGGGTCGGCCCTCATCTGGGCGTCGGCCAGCGCGCGCACCAGCTTGTAGAGCATGACCGTCGTCGAGTCGGCGACCACGGTCTGGCCGGGCGCCGCACCCAGTGCCACCTCGGCCAGCCGGTCACCGAGCTGGTGCGGCCAGGCCATCCAGCTCTCGTCCCAGCCGCGGATCAGCCGGGTGCCCCACTCCTCGCGCACGAAGCGCGCCATCTCCGCTGCCACCCCCGCGACCGGTCGCCCCAGCGAGTTGCCGTCGAAGTAGGCGACGACACCCGGAGCGGTCTCGAAGCGAGCGGTGAGAGTGGCGCAAGGGGTCCGCGGCGTCGAGCTGCGCTGCGCCGAGGGTCCGGTCGGTCATGTCTGGGCCTCCTGGATGCGGCTGCGCACGGTGTAGAGCTCGGGGAAGAAGGTCAGGTCGAGCGCCCGTCGCAGGAACGGCACCCCCGACGACCCACCCGTGCCCGGCTTGGAGCCGATGATGCGCTCCACCGTCTTGAGGTGACGGAACCGCCAGAACTGCATGTTGTCCTCGATGTCGATGAGCTCCTCGCACAGCTCGTAGACGCCCCAGTGTCTGCTGGGCTCGGCGTAGATGTCGGCGAAGACGTCGACGACACCCTCGTGGGGCGCGTAGGGCTGGGACCAGTCTCGCTCGAGCACCTGGGCCGGCACGGCATACCCCTGACGGGCGAGCCAGGCCAGCACGTCGTCGTAGAGGCTGCGCTCCCGCAGCAGCGCCGACAGCTCGGCGTGCACCCCGGGGTCGTGCTCGAAGACGCGCAGCATCTCGGGGTTCTTGTTGCCGAGCAGGAACTCGACACTGCGGTACTGCCAGGACTGGAAGCCTGACCCGGTCGCGAGGAAGGCGCGGAACTCGGCGTACTCGCTCGGGGTGAGCGTGGCCAGCACGGACCACTGCTCGGTCAGGGTCACCTGGATCTGCTTGATGCGGGCCAGCCGCTTCAGGGCGGGCGGCATGTCGTCGGCCCGGATCAGGTCGCGGGCCGACCTGGTCTCGTGGATCATCAGCTTCAGCCACAGCTCGGAGGTCTGGTGCTGCATGATGAAGAGCAGCTCGTCGTGCCGCGGCGGCACCGCGCGGGGGTGCTGCGCCCCGAGGATGCGACCGAGGTCGAGGTAGTCGCCGTAGGACATCGCGCGGGAGAAGTCGCGCTCGATGCCCTCCTCCAGGTCGCGGTGGGAAGCCATCCGTGCTCCTCAGCGGGTGCGGTCGCGCAGGTCCGCCACATGCGGCGAGACCGAAGGGTCCAGGCCCAGCCCCAGGGCCAGGTAGGTCGCGGTGAAGTCGACCGTGGCCACGTGGTCGGCCAGCCGCACGATCGGGGCTCCCGGCGCGGCGCGGGTCTCCATCACCCTCACCCCCGCGTCACGGGCGGTCTGGAGCACCGCCTCGGTCAGCGCGGCCGCCTCGTCGGAGGCCCGCGAGGGCGGGTCGGCGTCGGCGTCGCGCAGCATCAGCAGCCCCAGCTGGGGCGCTGCCGACCCGGAGAGGTCAGGGTCGGCGAAGAGGTCTCCGGCCACACCGGTGGGGCCGGAGCGTCGCTCCATCAGCTCGCCCTCCGGCTGGTCGAAGTGGTGCGGCTCCCACGAGCTGGTGTCGATGTCACCGAGCCGGATCCTGCTGTCGTCATAGGTGCCCGGCCGGCGACCGCCGGTGGGGGTGTAGGGCCCGTCGAAGCAGGCCACGATCTGGCTCGCGGCATCAGGCAGCTCGCCGAAGGGGGCCGGGATGCGCGCGGTGCGAGCCAGCATCGAGCTGGCCCTGGCCGCGGCGACCCCGCCCAGCGGACCGTCCCCGAGCACGACCGGCACGGTCTCGGCGAGCTGCACCGCCAACAGCTTGGCGGGGTTGACGAAGGTCTCGGACGAGGGCCGGAAGGACTCGGCCCGCTCGTCGAGCCGGTCGGCGACCTCGGACATCATGGCGTCCGGACAGTCCACCAGGCCGAGCACGTCGGCCCCCAGCAGCACCGGGGTGAGCAGGCTCCACAGCGCCGTGCGGCTGTTGGCGCGGTCACCTCGCCCGGTGCCGACGTGCAGGCCGCGCGCGCAGCCTGCAGACCTGCGCCAGCGGCGAGTCGTCGGCCCCGACGGTGAGCAGGCTGGCGCCCCGCCGGGCGGCTTCGGCGGCGACGGCGAGCGGCCCCGGCGCCCGGCCGGACAGCGACACCGCGACCACCAGGTCGAGGGGTCCGACCCACCCCGGCAGCGGAAGGTTGCGCCGGGCCTGCACCGGCACCGGTGAGCCCGGGTTCGGCCAGCAGCTCCAGCACGTCCGCGACCAGGGCCGACCCGCCCAGGGCGGCAACGAGCACGGAACGCGGCCGGTCGAGACGGTCGAGCTTGGTCGATGCCGGCCTCGTGGGTCAGGGCGATGGCCTCCCGGGTCTGGGCGCCGGCCGTGGCCAGGGCGCGCAGGGTGTCCCGGGAGTCCTTGCGCAGCAGCTCGTCGGTGTCGTCCAGCAGCGCGTCGTCGATGTAGGGCGCCATGGGTCGCCTCAGGCCTTCGTCACGATGCTCTCGTCGGCGAGCAGCACGGGGATCCCGTCGGCGACCGGGTAGCGCCGGCGACGGCCCGGCTCCGGGCAGTCCTGCGCGCAGACTGCAGCACCGGACGGCCCTGCTCGTCGGTGCCGTCCAGCAGCGGATGCCGTCCGACGGGGCAGCGCAGCAGCTCGCGGAGCCAGGGTTGGATGGACGGGTCATGAGGCCACCGTACCCACCCGCACGAGGTCGAGGACCTGGTCCCTCAGCCGCTCCATCGTCGCGGCGTCCTCGGCCTCGACGTTGAGCCGCAGCAGCGGCTCGGTGTTGCTGGGCCGCAGCGAGACCCACCAGGAGGGGTCGGCCTCGGCGGGTCAGCATGAGGCCGTCGAGGTCCTCCGCGACTCACCCCGCCCTGGGCCAGCCCCCACTGGAGCACTGCGCTCGGTGGCCGCCGCGATGTCGTCCACCACGGAGTTGATCTCACCGGAGGCGGCGTAGGGGTCGTAGGGGGCGACCAGCGCCGACAGCGGCCGGTCCTGCTCCCCCAGCGCGGCGAGCACGTGCATCGCCGCGAGCAGCCCGGTGTCGGCGTACCAGAAGTCGCGGAAGTAGTAGTGCGCCGAGTGCTCGCCACCGAAGACCGCCTCGTGCTCGGCCATCCGCGCCTTGACGAAGGAGTGGCCGACGCGGGTGCGCACCGGCCGGCACCCAGCTCGTCCGATGGTCTCGGCGACCGCGCGGGAGCAGATCGAGGTTGTGCACGACACGTGACCTCGGGCCGGCGCGCCGGCCGGCGACGTCCCGGGCGACCTCGCGGGTCGGCCACCAGCGTCGGTCACCGCGCCGGCGGTGACCAGCGCGTCCCCGCTCGTCGACGACGAAACACCGGTCGGCGTCACCGTCGAAGGCCAGCCCCAGGTCGGCGCCGTGCCCGAGCACGGACGCCTGCAGGTCACGCAGGTTGGCGGGGTCCAGCGGGTTGGCCTCGTGGTGGGGGAAGGTGCCGTCGAGCTCGAAGTAGAGCGGGACGACGCTGCAGCGGCAGCCCCTCGATGCCCAGCACGGCCGGCACCGTCAGCCCGGCCATGCCGTTGCCGGCGTCGACGACCAGGCGCAGCGGTCGGACGCCCCCGCAGGTCGACGAGGGAGTGCAGGTAGGCGGCGTAGTCCGGCAGGTCGCGCACGGCCGGTGGTGCCGGGCCGGCGCGGTGGGCAGGGCGTGCAGGTCTCCCCGGTCGAGCAGCCACTGGGCGAGGTCGCGGACCTCGGCCAGGCCGGACTCCTGGCCGACCGGGCGGGCGCCGCCGCGGCACAGCTTGATGCCGTTGTAGGCCGCGGGGTTGTGGCTGGCGGTGAACATGGCCGCCGGGCAGTCCCAGCACGCCGCTGGCGTAGTAGAGGCCGTCGGTGGAGCACAGCCCGACGTGGGTGACGTCGACCCCGTGGCTCGCGCAGCCCGTCGGCGAAGGCCTCGGCCAGCCCGGGCGAGGTCTCGCGCATGTCGTACCCGACGACCAGCCCCGCGGTGCCCCTCGGGCAGGACCACCACCTGGGCGAAGGCCGCGCCCAGAGCCCGGCAGACACTCGGGCGTCGAGCTGCTCGGGCGACCAGGCCCCGCACGTCGTAGGCCTTGATGAAGTCGGCCACATGCACGCGTGCTCCGCCGAGGACCCGTGGCCTAGCGGTCACGCAGGACCCGCAGGTGGCCGCGCCGGGCGATCTCGGTGACGGTCGCACCCTCCGCGGAGCGGCGCCGGGTCCAGCGTCGCCGGCGCGCCGCGGTGCTCCCGCACCGCGTCGGCGAGGGCGGCCAGGTCGTCCACCGGCGGCGGCGGCTGGCCCTCGGGGTCCTCCAGCCGCACGATGTCCCAGCCGCGGGGTGCGGTGAGCCGCGTCGCGTGCTCCTGCACAGGTCGTAGGAGTGCGGCTCGGCGTAGGTCGCCAGCGGCCCCAGCACTGCGGTCTGCTCCGCGTAGACGTAGGTGAGCGTCGACGACGCCGGGCGCACGCACGCGGTCCGGGAGCACTGGCGAGAGATCGTCACGGTTGCCCACTCTAGGCCCCCGCACCGACACCGGCCGGTCACCACGCCGGACGGCGTAGTCTCGGGGGTGTCACGACCAGCGCCGGGACCGCCGCGGCCGGGGGATGCGAGGTCCGCTGGCCTGGCCACCTGTGCCCGCGATGCTGTCCCGCCGGGAGCGCTTCGACGAGCTCGTGCTGGACGCCGTCGAGTCCCTCGAGCGCCGGCTGAGCGTCCGATGCTCGCCGCTGGAGCTCGCCGTCGAGGAGGTCCCACCCTCCGACCCGGCACCCTGGGAGGACGGGGTCGCGCTGGGCCGGCTGTTCCCGGCCCAGCGCGACCTGCCGGCGCGGCTGGTCGTCTACCGCCGTCCTGTGGAGGCGCACGCCAGGGAACACGGGGAGATCGCGGCGGTGGTCCACCAGGTCGTGGCCGAGCAGATCGCCCAGATGCTCGGGATCGACCCCGACGACGTGCTGTAGCTGCCCGGGCCGGACCCGGTCACGGCAGCGCCGGGGTCACCGCCGTCACGCTGCGCACCAGTGGGAGCCCGCGCATCGGCAGGACGGTCACCAGCCCACCGGCCTCGTCCTCCTGGCTCATCACGACCGCAGCCGTGACCCCTCCCGTCACCGGCCGTGCCCACACCGCGGTGGCCTCACCCAGGTCGGTCAGGACCGTGCCGGGACGGTCGAGGGTCAGCCGTCGCACCGTGGCTGAGCCGTCCGGGGCCAGCACCGTCACCTCGGCCGAGCCCGCGTCGGTGGTCACCAGCTGCAGGACGGCCCGGGGGCGCTCCGGCAGCTCGGGCAGCGGCAGGCCCGCCAGCCCGGTCAGCGGCTCCGCTGCGGGGGCCCACGCCAGGTCGGTCGCGCCGTCGGCGCCCGGCGGGGTGGAGGCTCCGGCTGCGACGACGACCGGGACGTCACTGGACACCCCCAGTGCGTGCACACCGTCGGGCAGGCCGCCGACCTGGATGTCCTGGGTGCGACCGGCCGGCACGAGCGTGACGTCCTGCTGCAGCCGCACCGGACCCGACTCGGTCAGCCCGCGCACCTGGACCACCGCCTGCTCCGGCCCGGGCACGGCGACCCGCAACGCGGTGTTCCCGCCCTCGGTCACGCTGACCCCGGGGACCAGGTGCTCCCGTGCCGGCGCGGTGGTCGGCGTGGTGAGCGCCAACCCCCGGTCGGTGCTTCCTTCGAGCCAGCGGTCGCCCAGGAAGGCGCTCACGGGTCCTCCGTCCGAGGTGACGCTGCACGACGGGATCGGCCTGACCCGGAGCCAGGGCGTCCAGCAGGACCACCACCCTCCCGCCCCCCGGCACCACCACGGCATCGCCGCCCACGACCTCGGCCTGCCCCGCAGCGCCGTAGACCTGCACCGCCGCCGTCGCGGCGTCGGCACCAGGGTTGACCAGCACGAGCCGCTCCAGCCGGCCCGCCTGCTGGCCGCCGGACACCAGCCACGACTCCTCTGCCGGGGGCGTGCACAGCGTGCCCGAGAGTCCGCGCCGCTGCTCCTCCAGCGACAGGTGCCACTGTGCGGCGGCCAGACCCGGCGCCAGCGCACCGGTGGCCGTGACGACCGCGCCCTCGGCCCCGGACAGGTCGACGTCGAGCCTCCCGGCCCGGGTGCGGGTCGACACCGGGGTCGTGCGTCCGGTCGGCACCATGGCCACGGCGCCGGGCATCTCCTGCGCCGAGCCTGCCTGTCCCTCGTCGTCGGTCGGCGTCCCGGCGGTGCCGGGGGGCTCCGCCGGCAGTGCCTGCTGTGGCGCCGTCAGCGCGGTGACGACCACGGTCTGCGGCTGCTCGGCGACGGTGGGCTCGGGGAGCCCCTGCTGCTCCGGGCCGGGGCAGGCCAGCACGGCCCTGCGCACCGGCCCCACGCCGCCGCCGTCCGACGTCTCACCTGGGGGGTCCGCTCCGGGTGCCGCGACCGGCCCGAGGCTCACCGGGGCCTGCACCTGGCCGGCACCGACCACGAGCCCGGTGGTGGCGACGACGACGAACGCCGCCCGCAGCAGAGCCGCCCTCATGAGACGTCCTGACGCCGGCCGCCGCCGACGGGCAGCGCGAGGAAGGCGACCACGGCAGCCAGCCCCGCGGTCAGGATCCACCAGGTGGCGTGCGCGACCGGCAGCTCCACGGACACGGCCCGCGCGTCGACGGGCAGCAGATAGCTCGGGGTCGAAGGCGCATCCGGGCCGGTGAGGGGGGCCAGGGGCACGCCGTCGACCCGCACCTGGGCGACCTCCGCCCACCCCCGACCTTCGGAGAGCACGAGCGTGCCTCCGCGCGCCGACGGGGGGACCGTGGTGTCCATGACCCCGTGCGGTCCCTCGACCTCCAGCACTGTGGCCGCCACCCCGGAGTCGTCCAGCACCCGCGCCCTGGCCGGGCCGACGGTGCCCTCGTCGGCCGGCACCACCCGCCAGAGCGCATCGCCCTGGGGCGCACTGATCCGGGTCAGGCCCGGGACCGCATCGAGCCGAGAGACCAGGGGGTGGTCCGCCGTGGCGGCCACCGCCACATAGCCGACGGCGAGGTCGGCCAGGGCTCGCACCGCCGCTGGGCCGTCGACCGCTGCACCAGCCGTCTCCGCGTCGACGAGGTCGCGCACCGCCGCGTCCTCCCCGGGAGGGTGGGCCAGGACCGCCTCGCGCACCCGGTCGCGGACCCACGGGTCCGGCTCGGCTCCGAGCAGGTCGTAGCGCACGGCATACGACTCCGGGGGGCCCTGCGGAGTCAGGTCCAGCAGGCGCACCGCGGCCGGACCGGAGGCCTGCTCGGCCACGACTGCGGGCAGCACCGGTGCGGCGACCGTCAGGTCGGCATCGGGCGTGCCCGCGGCCCGCCACATCAGCACGCCGACAGCGGAGGCGGCCGCCACCAGCGCCACCATCGTCAGGGCCGCCGTCAGAGACCGGGCCCAGCGGTCTGCTCCGGGCGCGGGGGCCAGGGCTGCCTGCGCGCCGACCACGGCCGCGAGCAGCACGGCCGCGCCGGTGAGGCTCAGGAAGGTGCCGGGCCACAGGGTGAGCGGCTGCCCCGCGTCGCTGTACCCGGGCCCGACCGTGGCCACCTGCACCCATGGTGCGCCCAGGGCACCGGCGAGAGCTGCCAGGGCACCGACGAAGAGGGTGGCCGCACGCCGGCCCGGCCGCCCGGGGAGCAGCGTGGCCAGCACCGCGAGCACCCAGACCGGGGCGGTCCACCACAGCACCGGCGGCACGGCTCCGCCAGGGTGCAGCAGCAGCGTCTGCCAGGGCGGCACCGCGCCCTGGACGATGGCCGACCCCGCACCGGTGAGCGCGAGCAACGGTTCGTCCCACAGGTCCACCAGCCACGGCCCGAGCAGCAGGACCGGCAGCAGCAGCAGCGCCAGGCCACGCCACCGCACCCGTGCCGGACCCACCAGGAGCATCAGCACGCCGACCACCGAGGTCCACACCAGGACGACCGGCACGAACCACGCGGCCAGCGCGGCGACCAGGACCGCACCCGCTGTGGCCGTCGCGCCTACCCGGGGCGCCGTCTCCCGGTCGGAGGCGACCAGGAGCCGGGCCACCAGCAGGGGCGCCAGGACGTGCACCACGACCGGGCCCAGCCGCCCCTCGTCGACAGCCACGGCCAGGGGAGCCAGCCCGGCCCAGGCGAGGCCGAGCAGCGCCCGCAGCGCACGGCTGCGGGTGCCCACCCGCCCGGCCAGGTAGGCGGTGACGCACGCCATCGGGACCGCCGCCCACAGCAGCCACGCCGTGACCACGTCGGCGGACGACCCTGCGTCGGGCCCGCCGGGCAGGTGCTCTGCGGCCCAGGCAAGGGCGGCCAGCGGCAGCACCCACAGGGGCGCCGGGTCGGCGGTGCCCATCCCGGCACCCGACCAGGGCAGAGCCCACAGGCCCCAGAGGTCGGCGGCACCCGCGCCGGAGGTCCTCACCTCCCCACCCCGCACACCGTCGCCGTCGGGAGACAGGGCCGCCAGCATCAAGCGCCAGCGCGCCAGCGCCACGCCGCAGGAGACGAGCACGGCAGCCACCAGCCACCAGCTCCACCAGCGACCCCGGCCCCCGTCGTCGTCATCGAGGGAGAGCGTGTCGTCGGCGACCGGTCCGGTCTCGACGCCACCCCGTGAAGTCCGGCCACCGGCCCCCCGGGACCGGCCTGGCACCAGGGCCTCCTGCAGAGTCTCCGCAGTGCCGCGCCAGCCCTCGCGGGTCGACTCGAACAGGCCCTGCAGGTCCCGCTCCCGGACGACGCGCCGTCGGCGGAACCGCCACCGGGCGGCGATGCTGCGGCCCGGTGCCAGCACGGCAGCCAGGTCGGCGAGCTCGGCCCGTGCCTCCTGCGGCCGCTTGAGCAGCAGCAGGCCGAGGGTGGCCACCAGGGCCGCGAGCGCGATGCCCAGAGCCCGCAGCGGCGTCCGCCACAGCGACCCACGGGCCAGGGCGACCTGGCGCAGCCGGCGCCGGTGCCGCACGGGTGAGCCGATGCCCAGGCCGACCGCCCCCTGCTCGACGACGGCCTGGGGAGCCACGACCACCCGGTGCCCACGCAGATGGCTGCGCCAGGAGAGGTCGAGCCCCTCCACACCCTCGTCGAAGGCCGGGTCGAGCCCGCCCACCTCGGCCAGCACGTCGCTGCGCACCAGCATGCCCGCCAAGGGCACCCCGATGACGTCGGTGCGGGAGTCGAACTGCCCCTGGTCGACCAGACCCGCCGCGTCGTCGTCGACCGGCCGGCCGGTGCGGGTGAGGTGGTGGCCGACCCCGACGAGGACCCTCGGGTCGTCGTCGCGGACCAGCTTGGGACCCACCACCCCCACCCGGGAGGTGCGGCGGGTCGGCTCCAGCAAGGCAGCCAGGGCGCCGGGGTGCGGCACCGAGTCGTCGTGCAGCACCCACACCCAGTGCGCCGGGTCGTCGGGGAGGTGGTCCAGCGCGTCGTCGACCGCGGCCGCCAGACGGGTGGTCCCCGACGCCGAGACGAGAAGGTCGCAGCACCACCTCGACACCGAGGCCGGTCAGCGGATGCGCGAGGGATCGGGCTCCTTCGTCGGAGTCCGGGGAGAGGCCGGCCACGACGACGCGGTCTGGCAGCTCGATGCTGCTCCCCCAGGGTGTCGAGCACCTGGTCCACCACGGTGCCGCCGGGGTGGGTCAGCAGGAGGACACTGACCCCGTCGGCGGCAGCACGACGAGGCACCAGGCTCACGGGACGGCTGGGGGTGGCAGGGCTCAGACGGCCCGCTTCTTCAGCTTGCGTCGCTCACGCTCGGACAGGCCGCCCCAGATGCCGAAGCGCTCGTCGTGCGCCAGGGCATACTCCAGGCACTCGGCGCGCACCTCGCACCCGACGCAGACCTTCTTGGCCTCCCGCGTCGAGCCTCCCTTCTCGGGGAAGAAGGCCTCGGGGTCGGTCTGCGCACACAGTGCGCGTTCCTGCCACGACGCCTCCTCCGGGACCTCTTCCACACCCAGCAGTGTCAGCATCTCCATCTCGTGCACGGCTCCTCCTCGACCTCGCCAGCACCTGTCGGACCTGTCCGTCCGGTGGGCCGAACGCAACATCACGACAAGTGAATTACACGCGTGTCATCCGTCCGCGTCAACCCCTGGTCTGCTACAAGCGCCTCGCCAGCCACAATAGGCGGATGCGCATCACAGTCCTGGCCGGCGGCGTCGGCGGCGCCCGCTTCCTCCGCGGCCTGGTCCATCACCTGCACCACGACCGCGGGATGCCGGACGCCCGGGTGACGGTCATCGGCAACACCGGTGACGACATCACCCTCTACGGCCTGCGCGTCTGCCCGGACCTCGACACGGTGCTGTACACCCTCGGCGGAGGGGTCGACGAGGTCCAGGGGTGGGGCCGCGCGGAGGAGACGCATCACGCGCAGACGGAGCTGGCGGCGCTGGGAGCGCAGCCGCAGTGGTTCGGCCTGGGCGACCGCGACCTGGCCACCCACATCGTCCGCAGCCAGTGGCTGGGCCAGGGCATGCCCTTGAGCCAGGTCACCGCCCGGCTCGCGGCCCGCTGGGGGCTGCCGGAGCAGGGGGTGCGGCTGCTCCCGGTCACGGACACCCCCATCGAGACCCATGTCGTGCTCGCGGACCCCTCCTGCGAGGACGGCGGGCCCGCCGAGCGCGCGGTGCACTTCCAGCAGTGGTGGGTGCAGATGCGGGCCGCCGTGCCTGCGCTGCGCTTCACCGTCGCCGGGCTCAACACGGCCACCCCCGCCCCCGGCGTGCTCGAGGCGCTCCGTGAGGCCGACGTGGTGCTGCTGCCCCCGAGCAACCCGGTCGTCTCGATCGGCATCATCCTCGGGGTGCCCGGCGTGCGCGACGCGCTGCGGGGGACCAGGGCCCCGGTGGTCGGCGTCAGCCCCTTGATCGGCGGAGCGCCGGTGCGCGGCCACGCCGACGCCTGCCTGGCTCCGCTGGGCGTGGAGGTCAGTGCTGCCGGCGTGGCCGGGCTGTATGCAGACTTCCTCGACGGCTGGCTCGTCGACGACGCCGACGCCGGCCGACCCCTCGCCCCGGGGATGGGCTCGGTGCGGGTGCAGGCGCGGGACCTGCTGATGCGCGACGTCGCCGGGGCCGGCGCCATCGCCGGGGCGGCGCTGGACCTGGCCGTCTCCCTCGGCGCGGACACCACCGAGGCACCGGCGTGAGCGGTGCCCTGACCGTCGTCCCGCTGCCCGGCATCCCCGAGGTGGAGCGGCACCACGACCTGGGCGTGCTGCTGCGGCGTGCTCTGGAGGAGGCAGGGCAGGGCCTCGCCCAGGGCGACGTCCTGGTGGTCTCCAGCAAGCTCGTGTCCAAGGCCTGGGGGCTGCGCACGGATGTGCCTGACCGTGACGCCGTGGTGCTGGGCCAGAGCAGACGGGTCGTCGCCGAGCGCCGCTCCCCCGTCGGCACCACCCGCATCGTGGAGTCCCTGGCGGGCCCGGTGCTCGCCGCTGCCGGCGTCGACGCCTCCAACACGGGTGCGCGCGGGGGTCTGCTCCTGCTGCCGGACGACCCGGACCTGGCCGCGCGGGCCGTCTACGCCGGTCTGCTCACGGCCTACGCGCCGCAGCCGCTGCCCGAGATCGGGGTCGTGCTGAGCGACACGGCCGGCCGGCCGTGGCGGGAGGGCCAGGTCGACTTCGCCCTGGGAGCCTGCGGCGTCGGCGTCCTGGACGACCTGCGAGGTGGCACCGACGCGGACGGGCGTGAGCTCAGCGTGACGGCGCGCGCGGTCGCCGACGAGATCGCGGCCGCCGCCGACCTGGTCAAGGGCAAGGCCTCGGGGGTGCCGGCCGCCCTGGTGCGGGGCCTGCCGGCAGGCACCGTGACCCAGCCTGGGGCACCCGGGGCGGCTCACCTCGTGCGCACCGGCCCCGGGGACTGGTTCGGTCTGGGCCGGGTCGAGGCCGTGCGGGCCGCCCTCGGGGCGGCTCCCGGCACGCCCGAGGCCGAGCAGGTCGGCGTCGCCTCGGTCATGGCCGAGCCCCGCCCGGTCAGGGTGGCCCGAGCCGTGGCGGTGGCCCTGCTGCACACCCCACCGGCCACCGTGGACGTGCTGGACACCGGCACGTCGCTGCTCGTGCGCAGCGCAGACCCCTACCAGCGCGGGCGGGCCGTGGCCCGCCTGGAGGTGGCCCTGCACGCCGAGGGGCTCGGCGAGGAGCAGGTCACCTCCGAGGGGTGAGGCCGCTCAGCCCGTCGGCAGATGTGACCGGGGCGCCATCCGTGGCCCCCTGCGCGGACGACGCGCAGCGGTCAGCTCCAGCAGCCGCTGCACCCGGTAGCGGTGGCCACGGTAGGGCTCCAGCAGCTCGGCCAGCCCGGCGTCGTCGACCTCGGCGCCGGTGAGGGCCCAGCCGATGTTCTTGGCCACGTGGTAGTCGCCGAAGCTGACCGCATCGGCGTCGCCGAGAGCTCGCTGGGCGGTCTCGGCCGCCGTCCACACCCCGACCCCCGGAAGTGCCGTCATCCGTCGTCGCGCGGCCGCCAGGGTCATCCCAGGCAGCTCCTCGAGCCGGTCGGCCACCCGGAGCACCCTCATCACCGTGTCGGCCCGCTGCGGGCTCACCCCGAGCTGCAGCCACTCCCAGGACGGCAGCGCACGCAGCACCTCGACCGATGGTGGCGCCATGAGGCCGAGTGCCGCGCCCGGCCCCGGGGCCGCCGACCCGTGCCGGCGCACCAGACGCCGCTGGCCTCCGAAGGCCTCCTGGCCGGTCACCTTCTGCTCGATGACCGCGGGCACGAGCGACTCGAGGACGAGCCCGGTGGCCGGCACCCGCCATCCGGGCCGCAGCCGCAGCGCCCGCTGCAGCACGGGGTGCCGGGGGTCGAAGCCGTCGGCGTCGTCGTCCTCGCCGAGCATCCGCGGCAGCCGGTCCAGGACCGGTCCGATGACGTCCGGCAGGCCCCAGGCACGGGCGTGGACCCGGCCGTCGGCGACGTCCACGTGCAGGCGCAGGGTGAGGGGTCCCTGGGGGGTGGTCAGGGCCCGCCACAGGCATCCCTTCGTCACCAGCCAGGACGGGTCTGCGGCGCCGCGCCGCAGCGTGCCCCAGGTCGCGGCGAGGTCGAGCGGGCGGGCCGGACGCCAGACCCGTCGCGAGGACGGGACTGCCGACGGGGACATGCGCGTAGCGTCGCACGGGTTCCTGACGGTCCCCCCCGGTGCACTAGGTTGGCCGGGTGCACACCCCCGCCGACGTGCTGGCCGACCTGCTCGCCGACGACGCGAGCCGGCCTGCGCTCACCTACTACGACGACACCTCCGGCCCCACCGCGGGTGAGCGCATCGAGCTGTCCCGCAAGGTGCTGAACACCTGGGTCGCCAAGGCCGCCAACGCCCTGCAGGAGGGCTTCGACGTCCAGCCGGGCACCGTGGTGCGGCTCGACCTGCCTGCCCCGCACTGGCGCACGCTCTACTGGGCGCTCGCGGTCTGGTCGGTGGGCGCGACGGTCACGGTGGACGCCCACGAGGGCGCCGACGTGCTGGTGACCACCGACCCCGACTCCCCGGACGCGGAGGACGCCGACGAGGTCATCGCGGTCGCCCTGCCGGCCCTGGCCCGTGAGTTCGGTGCCACGCTGCGCTCGGGGGTGATGGACGAGGCGCGCGAGATCGCCTCGTACGGTGACGACTTCACCCCCTGGGACGCTCCGGAGCCCAGCACGCCCGCCCTGGTCGTCGACGGGGAGCGCACGGCATACCGGGACCTCCTGGCCGCGCGACCGGCCGCGGCCGGGGCCAGGGTGCTGGTGACGACGACCGACCCGGCCACCCTGCTCCGGCAGGTGCTGGCGGTCTGGGCGCGCCTGGGGTCGGTCGTCATCGTGCGCGGCGGGTCTCCCCTGCTCGACGACCCCCGGATGACCTCCGAGGGCGTCACCGACGTGGCGGGCACCACAGCGGAGGGCTCGGGCGCCGACTAGAGTCCCCGCCATGGACAAAGTCGTCGCCACCGCTGCCGAAGCCGTCGAGGGCATCTCCGACGGCATGACCCTGGCCGTGGGCGGGTTCGGGCTGTGCGGGATCCCCTCCGTGCTGATCGCCGAGCTCCTCGCCCGTGGGACCACCGACCTGGAGGTCGTGTCCAACAACTGTGGGGTCGACGACTGGGGACTGGGCGTGCTGCTCGGTGCCGGACGGATCCGGCGCATCATCGGCTCGTACGTGGGCGAGAACAAGGAGTTCGCCCGGCAGTACCTCTCCGGTGAGCTCGAGGTCGAGCTCACTCCGCAAGGCACCCTGGCCGAGAAGCTGCGAGCCGGAGGCTCGGGCATCCCGGCCTTCTTCACGGCCACCGGCGTCGGCAGCCAGGTCTCCGAGGGTGGCATGCCGTGGCGCTACGACAGTGAGGGCAACGTCGTGCTCGCGTCCCCACCGAAGGAGACCCGCCGGTTCACCTTCCTCGACCAGACCCGCGACTACGTCCTGGAGGAGGCCATCACCGCCGACTTCGGACTGGTGCGGGCCTGGAAGGGCGACCGGCACGGCAACCTCGTCTTCCGGCAGAGCGCCCGCAACTTCAACCCGCTGTGTGCCATGGCCGGACGGGTCGGCGTGGCCGAGGTCGAGGAGCTCGTGGAGCCCGGCGACCTCGACCCCGACAGCGTGCACCTGCCCGGCATCTACGTGCAGCGCGTGCTGCCGCTCACCGCGGCCCAGGCCGCCGACAAACGCATCGAGAAGCGCACGGTCCGACCCGCCCCCTCTTCTACCACCCCGCAGGAGGCCTGAGATGGCGCTGACCCGCGAGCAGATGGCCGCCCGCGCGGCCCAGGAGCTGGCCGACGGCGACTACGTCAACCTCGGCATCGGCCTGCCGACGCTGGTGCCCAACTACGTCGCCGACGACGTCGAGCTGGTGCTGCAGTCGGAGAACGGCATCCTCGGCGTCGGCGCCTACCCGGTCGAGGGCCAGGAGCACGCCGACCTGATCAACGCCGGCAAGGAGACGGTGACGGTGCGCAAGGGTGCGTCCTTCTTCGACTCCGCCATGAGCTTCGGCATGATCCGCGGCGGCAAGGTCGACGCCGCGATCCTGGGTGCCATGCAGGTCTCCGCCGCCGGCGACATCGCCAACTGGATGATCCCGGGCAAGATGGTCAAGGGCATGGGTGGCGCCATGGACCTGGTCCACGGCGCCAAGAAGGTGATCGTGCTGATGGAGCACGTCGCCCGCGACGGGTCCTACAAGATCGTCCGCGACTGCTCGCTGCCGGTCACCGGCCTCGCCGTGGTGCAGCGGATCATCACCGACCTGGCGGTCATCGACGTGACCGACGACGGCCTGGTGCTGCGCGAGCTCGCCCCCGGTGTCACCGAGGACGAGGTCCGCGACAAGACCGAGCCGGAGCTCAGCTCCGCTCTCTGAGGCCGACCAGGAACCCCGCCCCCCAGCTCAGGTGCATCGTCGCCAGAGCCGCCGGCACCCGGGCCCGCACTGCCGGCGGCTGGTCCCGGGCGATCCACCAGCCCCCCACGGTGACCGCTGCGGCATACCCCAGCGGCAGCACGGCCAGGGGTCGGTAGGCGGTGGACCCGAGCGTGCCCAGGGCCACCGCCGCCACTGTCACCGGCGGTGCGAGGTAGCGCACCCCGAGCGCGCCCTCGTGCCGCCCCGCCAGCCGGCGCCGCCACTGTCCCGTGCTGTAGAACTGGCTCGCCAGCTCACGCAGCCCGCGGCGCGGACGGTAGGAGACCTGGAGCTGGGGGGTGAACCAGATCACCCCACCGGCCTTGCGGATGCGCAGGTTGAGCTCCCAGTCCTGGGCGCGGTCGTAGCTCGGGTCGAACCCTCCCACGCGGTCGATCCAGTCGCGGCGGAAGACGCCGGGGAAGACGGTCTCGGCCTCGCCCTCCTGCCCGCCGACCCGGAAACGGGCACCCCCCATGCCCAACGGTGAGCCCATCGCGGCCGCGATGGCCCGCTGCATCGGGGTGGTGCCCTCCGGCACGGCCACGCCTCCGACGTTGGCTGCGCCGGTGCGCTGCAGCACCCGCACCGCCGTGCTGAGGTAGTCGGGCGGCAGAGCGCCGTGCCCGTCGACCCGTGCGACGACCGGATGGCGCGCCCGGGCCAGGGCCAGGTTCAAGCCCTCCGGGGTGCGCCCTCCCGGGTTGTCCACGACCACGACACGCCCATCTCCGGCGGCGAGACGTGCGGCGACCTCGGCCGTGGCGTCGTGGCTGGGCGCGACCGCCAGGACGACCTCGATCCGGCCCGGGTAGTCCTGGGCCAGCACCGACCCCACCGACTCAGCCAGGTGGTGCTCCTCGTTGCGCACCGGCATGACGACCGAGACGCTCGGCAGCACGGGCAGGGCGAACGGGTCCGCGGAGGTGGGGGCCGACACGCGTGCAGAGTATCGGGCGCTACCTCGCCTACCCTGAAAGGCGTGCCGCACCGCCCCGAGGACGACTGGACCCGCCCGCTCCCCCGCACCCGCCGGGGCGAGCCCGCCGACTGGTCCGCCACCGACGACCCCTGGGACGAGCCCCCACCGCGCGACGACCCGTGGGAGGACGGTGGCTGGGTGGAGCCGAGGCACCGCCGCGAGGCTCCGCGCGACCTGGAGCAGGACCGCCGGGCCCACGCCGGCACCGGGGCCACGACCACCCGGCGAGGCACCGCCCCACCGGTCGCACCGGCAGGGCCACCACGCCGTCCCCGCTACCGCACCCGGCGTGTGGTGCTCGCCCTGGTCGCTCTGGTGCTCGCGTATGTCGTGGCCATGCTGTGGGCGCTCGGCGCGAGCTGGACAGCGATCGACCGCGTCGACGCCACGCCGGACAGCTCGGCGCGGCCGTCGCCGGCCGCAGGCAGAAACATCCTGCTCGTGGGCACCGACAGCCGGGACGCCCTCACCGACGAGCAGCGGCGGGAGCTCAAGACCGGGAGCACCGGTGGGGCCCGCGCCGACACCATCATGGTGCTGCACATGCCCGGCCTGGGCGAGGACCCGACCCTGTTGTCGGTGCCGCGCGACTCCTACGTCGAGATCCCCGGCTACGGCTTCAACAAGATCAACGCGGCCTACGCCCTGGAGGGTCCGGCCCTGATGGTGGACACCGTCGAGCAGGCGACCGGGCTGGCCATCGAGGGTTATGTGGAGATCGGCTTCGACGGCTTCGTCGAGGTCGTCGCCGCCGTGGGCGGTGTGCGGATGTGCCTGCCCGAGCCGGTGGTGGAGGAACGCAGCGACCTGGACCTGGCCGCCGGCTGCCAGGAGCTGGAGGGCAAGGACGCGCTCAACTACGTGCGGATGCGCTATGCCGACCCCCGCGGTGACCTGGGCCGGGTGGAGCGCCAGCGGCAGTTCCTGGCTGCCCTGGTGCAGGAGATGACCAGCCCGGGCACGCTGCTGGTGCCGTGGCAGCTGCACGAGGCGGGCACCGCCACCGGCTCGGCCCTGCGGATCGGCGAGGACACCTCGATGCTCGACATGATGCGGGTCGGGCTCGCCATGCGCTCGGTGTCCGACGGCGCCGGCAGCTCGGTCACCGTGCCGGTGGCGGACACCAACTACCAGACCGCAGCCGGCAGCTCGGTGCTGTGGGACGAGGCTGCCGCCGCAGAGCTTTTCGAGGCCCTGCGCAACGGTGACCCCCTGTCGATCGAACCCTAGGAGTCCCAGGACCTTCGCCCCTGGCCACGGCGCCGCGCACGCGGCATCCTGAGGGTGTCCGATCCATCACCAGGAGGTCGCCATGACACACCCGATCAGCCCTCGTCCCGTCGTCGTCGGCTACGACGGGTCAGCCACCTCGGACGCCGCCATCGACTGGGCCGCCCGTGCGGCCGTGCACATGGGCGCTCCGATGATCGTGCTGCACGCCGCCGACCGGATCATGTATGCCCATGACGTCAGCGTCGGGCTGTGGAAGCCGGACCGGGTGCACGAGGCAGCTCGGGCCGTCGCCGCCCGGGGTGTGGACCGGGCCCGCGCCACCGCACCCGAGGTGGAGACCGATGTCGCCAGCTCCCTGGTCGGACCCGCGCTCGCCCTTGACGAGGCCTCGACCGGCGCGTCGATGGTCGTGGTCGGCAGCCACGGTCGCAGCCGGATCCGCGGGGCCCTGCTGGGGGCCACCGCCTACGCCGTCAGCGGCCATGCCCGCTGCCCTGTCGTCGTGGTCCGGGAGGACCATGCCGACCAGCCAGGCCCGGACCGTCCCGTGGTGGTCGGCACCGACGGCTCCGTGGGGGCAGACCGGGCCCTGGACGCGGCGGCCGACCTCGCCGACAGCCATGGCGCGGAGCTGCATGTCGTCACCGCCTGGGCGCCTCCGCACCCCGACCCCTGGGACCTGCCCCCGGTGGGCTACTCCTCCACGGCCGAGGCCGTCCAGGACCGCCAGGAGGGAGCAGCCAGGACCGCCAAGGACGCCGCAGCCCGGGTGGCCGCACGGCACCCCGACCTGGTGGTGCACACCTCCACCCCGGAGGCCAGGCCCGACGAGGGCCTGCAGCAGGCCGCCGCTGACGCCGGGATCGTCGTAGTGGGCTCCCGAGGGCACGGGGCCCTGGCCGGGCTGATGCTCGGCTCGACGTCACGGGCCCTGCTGCACCACACCACCCTACCGGTGATGATCGTCCACTGACCCCGCCCCACGGCGGGCCCACGGACCGCATACCCCCCGAGTCTTGCCCTCGGGGGGTATGCGACGTGACAGCTCCCCGCCGAGGTCAGGTGCGGTATCACGGAGGGCCGAGGGTGCTCCTCTCGTGCAGATCGCCACCTCACCCCGGCCGTGTGGACTCCGTCCCGTGCGACCCCAGCCTCTGGAGCTGTCATGAACCTGACCCGTCGCCACGTCCTGACCGCCGGTGGCCTCGGCGCCCTCGGCTTCGTCGGACTGACCAGCCCGCTGGGCAACGTGGCCGAGACCAAGTCGGCGAGCGACCTGCCGGACCGGTTGATGCCCAGGCCGTTCCGGTCGGTGTTCCAGCCGTTGCCGCGGTTGGTGCCGTCGAGGACGTATGTCGATGGGGACGGGGTTTCGGTGGCGCATTTCTCGGTGACCGAGAAGGCGGGTTATGCCAGTCTGGTCCCGGGGTTGACGACGCCGGTGGTCGGGTACAACGGGATGGTGCCGGGTCCGACGATCTCGGTGGACCAGGGCACCAGGGTGGTGTTGCGGGTGCGTAACCAGCTGCCTGCTGGTGGGCATCCCGGGCATGAGGAGCAGGGGTTCGCCACGTCCACGCACCTGCACGGGCATGCCTCGCTGCCGGAGTTCGACGGGTATGCCGACGACCTGACCCCGGTGGGGTACTACAAGGACTACGTGTACGACAACTTCCAGCCCGCGCGCAGCATCTGGTACCACGACCATGCCCGGCACGTGACCGGGCAGAACGTGTACGGCGGCCTGGCCGCGCAGTACCTGTTGCACGATGAGACCGAGCGGGCGTTGCTGCCCCAGGGTGACTTCGACGTGCCGCTGACCTTGAACGACATGATGTTCGCCGCTGACGGCAGCGCCGCCTTCGACGACAAGTCGCACTCGGGCCTGTGGGGAGACGTGGTCTTCGTCAACGGCCGGCCCTGGCCGGTGATGCAGGTCCAGCGTCGGGTCTACCGGTTCCGGTTGCTCAACGCCTCCCTCTCCCGTTCCTACCGGCCCTACCTGTCCACCGGTGACCCGGTGACCATGGTCGCCACCGACGGTGGGCTGATGCCGCAGTCCCGTCAGGTCTCCTCCTGGCGGCACGCGCCGGCCGAACGGTATGAGTTCCTCATCGACTTCTCCCGGTACGCCCCCGGCACCCAGGTGCGGCTGCTGAACGCCAGCAACCCCAAGAACGTCGACTTCGACCACACCAACAAGATCATGGCCTTCCAGGTCACCGACGCCCCGGTCCAGACCACCGACCCGACCTGGCGCAGCATCCCGCAGACCCTGGCGTCCTCGGCGACCATGTCGCTCAAGCCGTCCCAGGCCGTCAAGACCCGCCACTTCCGGCTCAACCGGGACGATGAGACCAACCTGTGGAACATCGACGGCAAGACCTGGCAGGACGTCATCGACAGCGACTACCAGATCTCGCTGGCCGACCCCGGCCTGGACGACGTGGAGATGTGGGACCTGGAGACCCGCTCCGGCGGGTGGTTCCACCCCCTGCACATCCACCTCATCGACTTCCAGATCGTCTCCCGCAACGGCCGGGCCCCCTTCGACTACGAACGCGGACCCAAGGACGTGGCCTACGTCGGCCCCGACGAGACCGTGCGCGTGCTGATGAAGTTCGAGCACCGCAAGGGCCGCTACATGGTCCACTGCCACAACCTGCCGCACGAGGACCACGACATGATGCAACAGTTCACCGTCGGCGTGAAGCCCGGCGAGCCCGACCCCCACGACCCCGTCCACGCCGCCTACCCGACCTGGGACGACCTCCCCGCCGACGCATGACCGACGACGTCGACACCTCCGTCGCGCGGTCCACCCGAGCAGGGGCCGTCCTGCCGGGATGGGCACGTGCCACCATCGGCACCGTCGCGTTCGTGCTGCTGGTCAGGGCCTTCGGCATCGCGCCCTACGAGGTGCACTCCGACTCGATGACGCCCACGGTGACCGAAGGGAGCACCGTGCTCGTCGACAAGCTGACGCCTCGGGTGGTCGCTCCAGGTCCGGGCGACCTGGTCGTCTTCGAGCGGCCCAGCGGCACCCAGCTGAAGCGGGTCGTGGCCGTGGCCGGAGACCGGGTCGAGATCCTCGACGCCGTGCTGCACGTCAACGGTGACCCGGTGACCGAGCCCTACGTCGACCCGGACGCCCTCGACGGGATCTACTTCGGACCGGTCACCGTGCAGGACGACGGGGTGTTCGTCCTCGGCGACAACCGGTTCGTCTCCATCGACTCCCGCGACTACGGCACGGTGCGTCTGGACACCCTCGTCGGGCGGGTGCTGAACCCCTGAACGGCGTGGCGGCAGATCACCTGAGCAGCTGGCGAGCCATGACGACCCGCTGGATCTGGTTGGTGCCCTCGTAGATCTGGGTGATCTTGGCGTCGCGCATCATCCGCTCGACCGGGAAGTCCTTGGTGTAGCCGTAGCCACCGAGCAGCTGGACGGCGTCGGTGGTGACCTCCATCGCCACGTCGGCCGCGTAGCACTTGGCGGCCGCGCCGAAGAAGGTGAGGTCGTCGTCGCCACGCTCCGACTTCGCCGCCGCGACGTAGACGAGCTGGCGAGCGGCCTCGAGCTTCATCGCCATGTCGGCGAGCATGAACTGCAGGCCCTGGAAGTCCGCGATCGCCTTGCCGAACTGCTTGCGCTCCTTGACGTAGCCCAGCGAGAAGTCCAGCGCACCCTGGGCGATCCCCACGGCCTGGGCCCCGATGGTCACGCGGGTGTGGTCGAGGGTGTGCAGTGCGATGCGCAGCCCCTCGCCGCGCGCACCGACCAGGCGGTCACCGGGGATGCGGCAGCGGTCGAAGAGCAGCTCCCGGGTCGGTGACCCCTTGATCCCCAGCTTGCGCTCGGGCGGGCCGAACGTGAAGCCCTCGTCGGAGCGCTCGACCACGAACGCGCTGACGTTGCGCCCCCGAGGCCCGTCGGGCTCGGTCACCGCCATCACGGTGTAGAACTCGGACTCCCCCGCGTTGGTGATCCACGACTTCTGTCCGTGGAGCACAAAGGAGCCGTCGGGCTGCTCCACGGCCTTGCAGGTCATGCCGGCGGTGTCGCTGCCGGCGTTGGCCTCGGACAGGCCGTAGGAGAACATCGCCTCACCCCGGGCCACCGGCGGCAGGTAGCGCTGCTTGAGCTCGTCGGAGGCAGCCAGGATGACCGGCATGGTGCCGAGCTTGTTGACGGCCGGGATCAGCGAGGAGGAGGCGCACACCCGGGCCACCTCCTCGATGACGATGCACGTCGCCAGCGCGTCGGCACCGACACCGTCGTAGTCCTCCGGAATGTGCGGAGCGTGGAAGTCGGTGGCGGTGAGCGCCTGCAGCGCCTCGGACGGGAAGCGGCTCTCCTCGTCGACAGCGGCGGCGTGCGGGGCGATCTTGGCCTCGCACACGTCACGCACCGCCTCGCGCAGGGCCTCGTGGTCCTCGGTGGTCCGGAACAGGTCGACGTCGCTCACGCTCACACCTTACTCGTCAGTAGGGTCGGGGTCACTGCAGGGCGGGGATGACCTCGTGCTCGAAGAGCTCGATGCCTGACACGTCGTAGGCCGCCTCCGCGAAGTAGGTGATGGCATACGCCATACCCGCTGCCTTGAGCGCGCTGAGCGCCTCCACCACCTGCTCCGGGGTGCCGACGGCGGGCCCGCCGCGCAGGCCCCGCACGACCTCGTCGGCCTTGGCCTCGCTGAGGCCGGCCTGCAGGGCTCGGTCTCGCAGGTGGGCGAAGCGGTCCTCCACCTCGGCCTCGGTGCTGCCGATGACGATGTTGTAGTTGGCGCTGCGCACGATCTCGTCGGGGTCGCGGCCGATGTCGGAGCAGTGCTGCGCCAGCACCTCCGACTTGTGCCGGAAGCCGTCGAGCGCACCGTCGAAGTTGGTGTAGTCGGCATACTCGGCCGCGATGCGCAGCGTCTTGCGCTCACCGCCGCCGGCGACCCACAGGGGTATGCCGTTGCGTGCCGACCCAGGATGGCTGGTGCCCTGCAGCGGCTGGGGATGACACAGGGCGCCGTCGACCTGGTAGTGCTCCCCCGCCAGCGTGGCCGAGCCGGTGGTCCACATCTGCCGGAAGATCTCCACCCCCTCGCGCAGCCGGGCCAGCCGCTCCCCGGCCGAGGGGAAGCCGTAGCCGTAGGCGCGCCACTCGTGCTCGTACCACCCCGCCCCGATGCCCATCTCCACCCGGCCGGCCGAGACGGCGTCCACCGTGGCGGCCACCTTGGCCAGGTAGGCCGGGTCGCGGTAGCTCATGCAGGTGCACATCTGACCCAGCCGTGCCCGGAAGGTGACGACCGCGAGCGCCGCCATGAGGGTCCAGGCCTCGTGGGTCGCGTGCTCGCTCGGCTCGGGCACGGTATGGAAGTGGTCGTAGACCCAGATCGACTCCCAGTCGGGGTGGTCGTCGGCGTGCCGGGCGAGGTCGGCCATCACCCCCCACTGGTCCTGCGGGTCGATGCCGACCAGGTCCATCCGCCAGCCCTGGGGAAGGAAGAGTCCGAAGCGCATGCGGTCAACCTACTCCGCCAGACTGGTCCCATGACGACCGCACCGACGCCCCACCACAACGACCCCGACGTCATCGCCCGGGTGCTCACTACACCTGGCACCTGGGCCGTGGTCGGGCTGTCAGGCAACACCTCCCGCACCGCCTACGGGGTCTCCCGGTTCCTGCAGGACCAGGGCCATCGCCTCGTGCCCGTCCATCCCCGTGCTGAACCGGTGCACGGCGAGACCGGCTACGCCCGTCTCGCCGACATCCCGGACGGCACGACCGTCGACGTCGTCGACTTCTTCGTCAACTCCTCACGGGTCGGACGATGCGTCGACGAGGCCGTGCAGCAGCGGGACCGGCTCGGCATCGGCACCCTGTGGCTTCAGCTCGGCGTCGTGGACCAGGCGGCGGCCCACCGGGCGCAGCAGGCCGGGCTCGAGGTCGTGATGGACACCTGCCCGATGATCGAGTGGCCCCGTCTCAGTCGCTGAGCCGGGAGCGAAGCCGCTGCCCCTTGGTGTGGGCCTGGTCCCGCAGGTCGTCGGCGAACCCGGCGAGCCGCTCCCGCAGGGCGAGTGCGTGCTCGTCGGTGCCGGCGGCCAGGATCCGCGCAGCCAGGATGCCGGCGTTGCGGGCACCTCCGATCGAGACCGTGGCCACCGGGATCCCGGCGGGCATCTGCACGATCGACAGCAGCGAGTCCAGGCCGTCGAGATACTTCAGCGGCACGGGCACACCGACGACCGGCAGCACGGTCACGGAGGCGAGCATGCCGGGCAGGTGGGCCGCGCCGCCGGCACCGGCGATGATGACCCGCAGCCCGCGGTCGGCGGCCCGCCGGCCGTAGTCGACCATCTCGGTCGGCATCCGGTGGGCGGAGACGACGTCGGCCTCGTAGCCGACCCCCAGCTCCTCGAGCACCAGGGCAGCCTGCTCCATGACCGGCCAGTCGCTGTCGCTGCCCATGACGAGGCCGACCACCGCAGCGGGACGACCGCCGTGCGACTCACCCATCGACCACACCACGCAGGTAGTCGGCGGCGTGCTGGGCTCGGGCACGCAGCTGCGGCAGGTCGTCACCGCACACGGTCACATGGCCGATCTTGCGGCCCGGGCGCACCCCCTTGCCGTAGAGGTGCACCCGCAGCCCGGGGTCCCGGGCCATCAGGTGGCGGTAGGTCGAGTAGAGCTCGGGATGGTCTCCGCCGAGCACGTTGGCCATCACCGTCCACGGCTCCCGCGGCGAGGTCTGGCCCAGCGGGAGGTCCAGCACCGCACGCAGGTGCTGCTCGAACTGGCTGGTCACCGCCCCGTCGATGGTCCAGTGCCCACTGTTGTGCGGTCGCATGGCCAGCTCGTTGACCAGGTAGGCCGGAGCGCCGGTCACCTCGTCGGTGACCTCGAAGATCTCGACGGCCAGCACCCCCGTGACGTCAAGCTCGCCGGCGACCCGCAGCGCAGCCTCGGTGCAGGCGAGGGAGAGTCCGTCGTCGAGGTCGGGGGCGGGGGCGAGCACCTCGGTGCAGATGCCGTCGGTCTGGACGGTCTCCACCACCGGGTAGGCCGCGGCCTGGCCGCTGGGACTGCGCACCACGACCGCCGCGAGCTCGCGGCGGAACCCCACCGCCTCCTCCAGCAGGATGCCGTCGGCCAGCGGTCCGGGCTCTCCGGCGAGCTCCAGCCAGTCGGCCAGCTCAGCAGCCGAGCCGACACGGCGCACCCCCTTGCCGTCGTAGCCGCCGCGGGGGGTCTTGGCGATGACCGGCCACCCGACCCGGTCGCCGAACGCGGTGACCTCCTGCTCGGTGTGCGCGCCGGTCCACCGCGGGCACGGGATGCCGAGCTCGCTCAGCCGGCGCCGCATGGACAGCTTGTCCTGGGCGAAGAGCAGGGCCTCGGGCGAGGGGTGCAGGGCGACCCCGTCGTCCACGAGAGCCTGCAGGACCTGGGCGGGCACGTGCTCGTGGTCGAAGGTGACGACGTCGCACTGGCGGGCGAAGGCGCGCACCGCCTCGACGTCGGCATGGTCGCCCACGGGGCTGTGCGGCACGACCAGGGCGGCCGACGCGGTGTCCGACTCGGCGAGCACCGACAGGGTCAGCGACAGCGCGACCGCCGGGGGCTGGCACATCCGGGCGAGCTGCCCCCCGCCGATGATGCCGACGACCGGGAAGCCGCCCTCGGCGCGCAGCGGGGCCAGGGGACGGGTGGCGGGCGCGGGTGCAGCGGTCACGAGGCCAGAGCCTAGCCGCCGCGACGTATGCTGCGGGAATGTCCCGCGCGCACCTCACCCTGCTCGAGCGTGCCCGCGGCGTCTACGACCTCCTGGCACTCGAGGTCGGCAAGTTCGGCCTTGTCGGCCTGGGGGCGTTCGTGATCGACACGGCCCTCTACAACCTGTTCGTCTTCGGGCTGCCCGGCCGGCCGGGTGTCGGTGCGATGCACGACATCCCGATCAGGGCCAAGATCCTGGCCACGGCGGTCGCGATGGTCTTCGCCTGGCTGGGCAACCGCTACTGGACCTTCCGGCACCGACGTCGCGTGCGCAAGGCGCACGAGTTCGTGCTCTTCGTCGTCTTCAACGTGCTGGGTCTGGCGATCGCGGTGCTCTGCCTGGCCGTCTCCCGCTACGTGCTCGGCCTGGACAGCCAGCTCGCCGACAACCTCAGCGCCAACGGCGTCGGCCTGGTGCTCGGCACGATCTTCCGGTTCTGGGCCTACCGGACCTACGTGTTCTCCCACTCAGGCGACGCTCAGGGCGCCGGGGCCATCGAGACATACAGCACGAACACCGCGGGCGAGGTCTGAGCCAGCTCCAGACGCCCGCCGAAGGACTCGGCGGTCTCGCGAGCCACGGCCAGCCCCAGACCGGTGCCCGCACCACTGGTCACTGCCCGGTCGAAGATGCGCCTGGCCAGCTCGACCTCGATCCCCCTCCCCTCGTCGCGCACCTCGATCATCGCCGACGGGCCGCTGCGCACCGCCGAGACGGTCAGCTGCCCGTCCCCGTGGTGCAGGGCGTTCTCCACCAGGGTGTTGAGGATCTGTGAGATCGCCGAGGCGCTGGAGCGCACGATCATCGCGCGCTCGGCGCTGACCACGATCGAGCGGCCGGCCGCCTCGAACGCCGGCGTCCACTCCTGCTCCATCCCCGACAGCACCGTGTCCAGCGACACCGAGCGCCCCCCGTCGGCATGGCCGGCCCGGGTGCGGTGCAGCAGGTCGTCGACCACCCCCGCGAGCCGCTCGGTCTGACCGATGGCCACCTCCGCCTCGACCTTGGCTGCGGCCAGGTCGTCGGTGTGCACGATCTCCTCCAGGCGCATCAGCAGCGCGGCCAGGGGCGTGCGCAGCTGGTGCGAGGCGTCGGCAGCGAAGGACCGCTCTGCCGACAGCGCCCGGGACAGGGACCGGTGGTTGCGCTCCAGGATGCGGCCGACCGTGTCGACCTCCTCCACACCGGTCTGCCAGTCGTCCTCGCCGTGCCGCAGCGGCTGGTCCACCAGGTCGAGCGAGAAGCCGCCCGCTCCGAAGTCGTCGGCGCGCTGGGTGAGCCGGGACATCGCCTGGGTCAGGGTGGCCGTGGTGCGGCTGGCCAGGGCCGACACCGCGAGCAGCGTGACACCTCCGGTGACCACGAGGGTGACCACCACCGCCACTGCGACCCACCACCCCGAGATGGGTGCGCCGTTGGACTGGGTCCGCTGCTGCTCAGCGGCCAGTAGCACACCGGCGGCCAGACCCCCGGTGACCAGCGCCGTGCCTGCGCCGATGGCTGCGCCCTGCAGCGCCGTCCGGCGCACGAGATGCCGCATACCGTGGCCCGGTCAGCGCTCCGGCTCGTTCTGGAAGCGGAAGCCCACCCCGCGCACGGTCACGATGTAGCGCGGCCGGTTGGCGTCGTCACCGAGCTTGCGACGCAGCACGGAGATGTGCATGTCGAGCGTCTTGGTGGACCCGAACCAGCTGTCCCAGACCTCGCGCATCAGGGCCTCCCGGGAGACCACGCGACCCTCTTCGCGGGTCAGCACCCGGAGCAGGTCGAACTCCTTGGCCGTGAGGGCCAGCTCCTGGCCGCGGAAGAAGGCGCGGCGGGCCTTGATGTCGATCATCACCGGCCGGTCGCCCACCTCGCGGCTGTCGCTGCCTCGGCGCAGCAGGGCCCGCACCCGGGCCAGCAGCTCGGCGAGCCGGAACGGCTTGGTCACGTAGTCGTCGGCCCCGGCGTCCAGCCCGACCACCGTGTCGACCTCGTCGCCGCGGGCGGTGAGGATGAGCACCGGGGCGGTCAGGCCCTCCTGGCGGATCCGCCGGCATACCTCCAGCCCGTCCAGGTAGGGCAGGCCCAGGTCGAGGACGACCAGGTCGGGTGTCTCCTGCTCTGCCAGCGTGAGTGCGGCACGGCCGTCTGCGGCCACGTCCACGACATACCCCTCTCGCCGCAGCGCCCGCGCCAACGGTTCGGAAATGGTCTCGTCGTCCTCAGCCAGCAGCACCCGCGTCATGGCGACGATGATACGGACGAATCACTCAGACGCCCGGCCAACGCGGGGCGCGCTTCTCCGCGAAGGCGGCGACACCCTCGCTGCGGTCGGCCGAGAAGGCGGTCGCCCGCCAGCAGGCGTCCTCCACCTCCAGGCCGGTGGCGAGGTCGACGTCGGCGCCCAGGCGCATCGCCCGCTTCGCGCTGCGGACCCCGACCGGCGAGTGGGCCGCGATGGTCGCGGCGAGCTCCAGGGCCCGTTCTCGTGCCGTGCCCGCCGGCACCACCTCGTCGACGACACCCAGGTCGCGGGCCTCGGCGGCCCCCAGCTTGCGGGCAGTGAAGATGATCGAGGCCGCCCGCGACCAGCCGACCCGCCGGGTCAGCAGCTGGGTGCCCCCACCACCGGGGATGACGCCCACGGACACCTCCGGCAGGCCGACGGTCGCGTCCGCGCCCGCAACGACCAGGTCGCAGGAGAGCGCGAGCTCCAGCCCGCCCCCCAGAGCGAAGCCCTCGACCGCCGCGATCGCCGGCACCGGCAGCCTGAGCACGCCGCCGTAGGCCTCCCGGGTCACCGTGCGCTGTGCCATCAGGTCGGCGTCGGTGAAGGCGTGGCGTTCCTTCAGGTCGGCGCCGACGCAGAAGGACGCGTGGGTGGGTGCTGGTCAGGACGACGGCCCGCACCGTGCTGTCGGCGGCGAGCTGAGCCGTGACCTGGGCGATCTCCGCCGCCAGAGCGGTCGAGATCGCGTTGAGGGAACCCGGGCGGTCCAGGGCGAGCTCGGCAACGTGCCCGCCCTCACCGTGCCGGGTCAGCTGCACCATCGTCGGGGCTGTCTGCGTCATGTCCGGCAGGCTAGTCGCTGGCGCCGCTCACGCTCGAGGGGTCGAGCGCCGACCCGTCGTGCCGAAGGTGCACCACGTCCCCGGCATGGTGGTGACGCGTGCCCGACGAGCCCGCCACCACGAGGGCGCCGGAGCGGTCGACCGCCTCGGCCAGCCCGTCGTGCTGCGTGCCGTCGGGCAGGTGCACCCGCACCGCCTTCCCCAGCGTCAGGCAGTGTTCCTGGTAGGCCGCGCGCACCGCGCCAGGGTCGGTGTCCAGGACGGTCAGCAGCTGCGCGAGGTGCTGCAGGTAGTCCTGCAGCCAGGCCTGCCTGGCGGTGCCGGGCAGCACCTCTCCACCGCGCGCCAGCCGCCAGGAGGTCGCGGTGGGCACGGGGAGGTCGTGGCGCTCCTGGTCGACGTTGAGACCGGCGCCGATGACGACCAGCCCCGGCCGCTGCCCCGAGGCCGGGACGACCTGGGCGAGGATGCCGCACACCTTCCGCCAGGCGCCGCCCTCGGGCACGAGCACGTCGTTGGGCCATTTCAGACCGGCCCTCACCGCGGACCGCCCGGCCGTGAGGGTGCGGACCACCGCGACCCCGGTGAGCAGCGGCACCCAGCCCACCAGCGCCGGCCCCGGCGAGGGCACCGCGACGCTGACCGCCAGCGCGGTGCCGGGCGGGGCGGTCCAGCCGCGGCCGCGGCGTCCCTGGCCTGCGCGCTGGTGGTCCGCCACTACGACCCGCCCCGGCCACGGGTCGGCCAGCAGGTGGGTATGGGTCGAGTCGATGCTCAGATGCCACTCGGGGCGTGCCCATCGACGTGCATCCACGTCGAGAAGACTAAGTTGTCGGGCATGACCGACTCCAGCACCGAGGCCAGGCCGGACATGAGGACCACCGCCGGGCGCCTCGCGGACTACCGCCACCGCATCGACGAGGCGGTCCACGCCGGCTCCGCCCGAGCGGTGGAGAAGCAGCACGCCAAGGGCAAGCAGACCGCCCGCGAGCGGATCGACCAGCTGCTCGACGAGGGGTCCTTCACCGAGCTCGACGAGCTGGCTCGGCACCGTTCCACGGCCTTCGGCCAGGACGCGAACCGTCCCTACGGAGACGGGGTGGTCACCGGCTACGGCACCATGGACGGGCGCCCGGTGGCGGTCTTCGCCCAGGACTTCACGGTCTTCGGCGGGTCGCTGGGCGAGGTCTTCGGCGAGAAGATCGTCAAGGTGATGGACCTGGCGATGAAGGTCGGCTGCCCGGTCATCGGCATCAACGACTCCGGCGGAGCCCGCATCCAGGAGGGCGTGGTGGCGCTCGGCCTCTACGCCGAGATCTTCCGCCGCAACGTGCACGCCTCGGGCGTCATCCCGCAGATCTCGCTGGTGATGGGGCCCTGCGCGGGAGGTGCGGTCTACTCCCCGGCGATCACCGACTTCATCGTGATGGTCGACCAGACCTCGCACATGTTCATCACCGGACCCGACGTCATCAAGACCGTCACCGGTGAGGACGTGACGTTCGAGGACCTCGGCGGCGCGATCTCGCACAACAGCCGGTCCGGGGTGGCCCACTACGCGGCCCATGACGAGGCCGACGCCATCGCCTACGTGCAGGACCTGGTGTCACACCTGCCCCAGAACAACCTGGAGGAGCCACCGGTCTTCGAGACCGAGGTGGTCCTGGAGGTGACCGCCGAGGACGAGGAGCTCGACACCCTCGTGCCCGACTCGCCCAACATGCCCTACGACATGAAGACCGTGGTCCAGCACGTGGTCGACGACGGCGACTTCCTGGAGGTCCAGGCGCTCTTCGCCCCCAACATCGTCGTCGGCTTCGGCCGGGTGGAGGGCCATTCGGTGGGCATCGTGGCCAACCAGCCCCTGCAGTTCGCCGGCACCCTGGACATCGACGCCTCGGAGAAGGCCGCGCGCTTCGTGCGCACCTGCGACGCGTTCAACATCCCGATCCTCACCTTCGTCGACGTGCCCGGCTTCCTCCCGGGCACCGACCAGGAGTGGGGCGGCGTCATCCGACGCGGCGCCAAGCTCCTCTACGCGTATGCCGAGGCGACCGTCCCGCTCGTGACGGTCATTACCCGCAAGGCCTATGGAGGGGCCTACGACGTGATGGGCTCCAAGCACCTGGGCGCCGACATCAACCTGGCCTGGCCGACCGCACAGATCGCGGTGATGGGGGCGCAGGGCGCCGCCAACATCCTCTACCGCAGGCAGCTGCAGCAGGTCGCTGCCGAGGGGGGCGACGTCGACGCCGAGCGGGCCCGGCGCATCCAGGAGTACGAGGACACCCTGGCCAACCCGTACATCGCGGCAGAACGCGGCTACGTCGACGCCGTGATCGCGCCGTCGATGACCCGCGTGCAGGTCACCAAGGCGCTGCGCACCCTGCGCACCAAGCGGGCCAACCGTCCGCCCAAGAAGCACGGGAACATCCCGCTGTGAGTGCCGACCAGCCCGTGATCCGGATCACCGGCGGGCCGACCCCGGAGGAGACGGCGGCGCTCGTCGCGGTCCTCACGTCACTGCGCACCGCCGGTGATCCACCGGACCGGGCCGGCAGCCGGCGCTCCCTGTGGAACGCGCGGGCGCGTGCTGCCCGACCGCGGCTGGCCCCGGGCCCCGGGGCCTGGAAAGGCTCGGTCCTGCCACGCTGAGGTATGCCCTCGCCTAAGCGAAGGTCAAGGTTTCGTCAACCCCGGTCAGGACTTCTGCTCCACGCTTGCAGTGTGACGCGCGCCATGGACGATTACGGTGCACCGTCACACATCCCGCGAGGAGTAGTTCATGCCACACACCCCCCCTTCACGCTGGGCTCGTCGAGCCCTCGGCGGCTTCGGCGCAGCAGCGCTGATGGCCGCGACCCTGACGCCGGGTGCGTCGGGGGCGGACCCCGACGAGCCGGCCTTCCTGGGGACCGCCGAGGACGTCGGCGTCGTCCACCCCGGCGCAGACCAGGGGTCGGCGGGGACGACCGTGCCCGAGGCCTACCTGGTCCAGCTCAAGGGTGCGCCGACCGCCAAGGGCGGCAGGGCCGCCTCCGTGAAGGCGGCCCGGCAGGCGTTCGAGCGCGATGTGCGTGCCGCCGGCGCCGACGTCGAGGTCACCCGGAGCTACGGCGCGGTCTGGAACGGGGTCGCCGTGCGCGGCTCTGCCGCCGACGTGCGTCGCGCCGCACAGTCCTCACAGGTCGCGGCCGTCTTCCCGGTCGAGGTCATCGCGGCCCCGGCCCCGGAGCAGGGCGAGCAGCCGGACATGGCCTACGCGGTCGGGATGACCGGCGCCGACGTGGCGCAGAACGAGCTGGGCCTCACGGGTGAGGGCATCAAGGTCGCGGTCATGGACACCGGCATCGACTACGACCACCCCGACTTCGGTGGCAACGGCAGCGACGGCAGCACGACGTTCCCGACCGGACGCGTCGCCTTCGGCTACGACTTCGTCGGCGACGACTACAACGCCGACGCCTCCAGCCCGGCCTACCAGCCCGTCCCCCGGCCCGACGGCGACCCGGACGACTGCCAGGGTCACGGCACGCATGTGGCCGGCATCGTCGGCGCCGACGGCGACCAGGTCGGCGTGGCCCCCGGTGCGACCCTGGGTGCCTACCGCGTCTTCGGCTGCGAAGGCTCCACGACATCCGACATCATGCTGGCCGCCATGGAGCGGGCCTACGCCGACGGCATGGACGTGCTCAACATGAGCATCGGCTCCTCCTTCGCCACCTGGAAGCAGTACCCCACCGCGGCGGGCGCCGACGCGATGGTCGACGCCGGCATGGTCGTCGTGGCCTCGATCGGCAACTCGGGCGCCTCCGGCACCTGGTCCGCCGGCGCACCGGGTGTCGGCGAGAAGGTCATCGGTGTCGCGTCCTACGACAACGAGTTCTTCACCGCGAGCTCGTTCACCGTCAGCCCGGACGACCGCGCCATCCCGTATGTGGTGGGCACCCCCGCCCCGGCGCCACCCACCGAGGGCAGCGCACCGCTGTCCCGCCTCGGGGCACCGGGAACGACCGCGGCCCAGGGCTGCACACCGATCAGCGACGACCTCGACGGCACGGTGCTGCTGGTCCAGCGCGGCGCGTGCGCGTTCTACGACAAGGCCCTCAACGCGCAGAACGCCGGCGCCGAGGGTGTCGTGCTCTACAACAACACGGCGGGCTACGTCAACCCGTCCCTGGCCGGTGCCAACCCCATCACCATCCCGGTCGTCTCGATCTCCCGGTCCGACGGTGAGCTCATCGACGCCCGCATCGTGGCCGACGGCGCGGAGATGACGTGGACCGACGAGACCGCGACGGCTCCCAGCCCGACCGGCGGCCTCATCTCGAGCTTCAGCTCCTACGGCATGACCGCCGAGCTCGAGCTCAAGCCCGACCTCGGGGCCCCCGGTGGCAACATCTACGCCACCTACCCGCTGGAGAAGGGCGGCTACGCCACCCTGTCCGGCACCTCGATGTCCTCCCCGCACGTGGCCGGCGCCGTGGCCCTCCTTCTGGAGGAGAAGCCCGACACCGAGGCCGGCGACGTGCGCGGCATGCTGCAGAACCAGGCCGACCCCGCCGTGTGGAGCGGCAACCCGGGCACCGGCCTGCTCGAGCCGGTGCACCGTCAGGGCGCCGGCATGCTCGACATCGACGACACCATCCTGGCCACTACCTCGGTCACCCCGGGCAAGCTCTCGCTCGGTGAGAGCGTCACCGGTGGCCACACCGAGACGCTGACCCTGCACAACGACACCGACGCGGCCCTCACCTACGAGATCGGTCACGAGGGCGCCATCGGCACCACCGGCACGAACGCGCCGAGCTTCTGGGGTCCGATGGGCACGATGGCGGGACCGGACTCGGTGACCGTGCCGGCCGGTGGCTCCGCCGATGTCACCGTGACCATCCAGGACACCGGCGAGGAGAGCCTGGCCCAGTACGGCGGCTACGTCACCTTCACCTCCGAGACCGCCGGGGTGCTGACCGTGCCCTACGCCGGCTTCGACGGTGACTACCAGGCGCTGTCCGTGCTGGACCACGCGACCTTCCCGGCGCTGGCGACCCTGGAGTCCTGCGACCGTCTGATCGGCGTCGACTGCACCATGGGCGGCACCTGGAACCTGGCGGACGAGGGCACGGTCTTCACCATGCAGGACGGCGACGTCCCGACGGCGGCGATCCACTTCGCCTACCCGGCGCGCTCGGCCTCGCTCGAGGTCTTCCACGCCAAGGCGGACGGCAGCAAGGGCAAGGCCATCCACCCGGTCTTCGCGACCGCGTTGGAGGAGGACTTCCTGGGTCGTTCAGGCAGCGCCAACGCCTTCTCGCCCTGGGCGTGGGACGGCACCCGTTCCTTCAACAACGGCAACGACAAGGGCAAGGTCGTGCCAGACGGTGACTACATCCTGGAGCTGACCGTCCTGAAGGCTCTGGGCGAACCGGGCAACCCGGACCATGTCGAGACCTGGACCAGCCCGGCGTTCACCATCGACCGCCCCTGACCGACCAGGTCCCACCAAGGCCACGGCCCACCTCCCCATCGGGGGGTGGGCCGTCGTCGCGTGGGAACGGGATCAGCCGCGCCGCCGGCGCACCAGGGCCCGCAGCTCCGCCTCGTCCTCGGGATGCAGGCAGCCGGCGTCGATGACGTCCTGAGCCGCATCGAGGTCGCCCATGAAGGCCCGGAAGCCCACCGTGACGTCCAGACCGTGCGCGGGTGGCTGCCGCGGCTGCACCACGTCACCGGGACGGATCGTGCCGGGCACCTCGACCGCCAGGTAGGCCCCCGAGCGTCCGCGCTCGGCGAACCTCCTGACCCACCGGGGCTCGCCCATCCGCGCGGCGAACGTCCGGCAGGGGATGCGCGGGCCGCACACCCGCAGGACGACCTCCTCACCCACCTGCCAGCGCTGCCCCATCACGGCGGCGTCCACGTCCAGTCCCTCGGTGGTGAGGTTCTCCCCGAACATCCCGTCCGGCAGCGGGCGACCCAGCTCTGCGGACCACACGTCCAGCTCCTCCCGGGCTACGGCATACACCGCCTGCTGGTCACCGCCGTGGTGCCGTCGCTCCCCGATGAAGTCACCCACGACTCCGCTGCCCTGGCCGTCCTGCTTGCTCCCTGGCGCTCGCACCTGGACGCTCGGCACGGGTCCCTTGGCGATGCCGGTGACTCCGGTGCTCGAGGCTGCCAGCTCCTGCCGCCGGCCGACGTTGACCGACCTGATCCGTGCGCTCGTCATGGCACGAACGTAGTACGTTCGGGTCCGTGACCGAGCAGACCCGTGACCGGACCGAGATCGACCGCATCGCCGACGACCACCTCGACGCCAGCGTGGCACTGAGCCCTCTGGAGGCGACCTATCTGGGGGTCCCTGGAGCCGACGACCGCATCGACGACCTGTCGATCGAGGGCACCCGAGCGCAGGTCGAGCTGGCCCGTCGCACCCTGCAGACCCTGGACGCAGCGGCACCCGTCGACGACGTCGACCGGGTGACCGTCGCGGCCCTGCGTGAGCGGCTGGGTCTGGAGGTCGAGATCGGCGAACGGGTGCTGCGAGGCACCGACCCCGTGGACCTCAACGTCATCGCCTCCCCGGTGCAGGCCGTCCGCGACATCTTCGACCTGATGGCCAAGGACAGCACCGCCGACTGGCAGGTCGTCACGGCCCGGCTGCGCGCCGTGCCCGTCGCGCTGGAGCAGTATGCGAGTGCGCTGCGCTACTCCAAGGACCGCAACGCCATCCCACCGCGCAGACAGGTCGACAAGGTCGCCGCGCAGTGCCGGGACCAGGCCGGCGACGACAGCACCTTCCATGCCCTCGTGACGGAGGCCGCAGCCGAGCCCCAGGAGGTCAGGGCCGACCTGGCGGCCGCAGTGGAGGCCGCCTGCGCCGCCTACGGCCGCCTGGCTGGCACCCTGACCAGGGAGCTGCTGGACGACGCGCCCGAGTCGGACGCCGCCGGGGTCGAGCGCTACCAGCTCATGTCGCGGGCCTTCCTCGGCGCCGAGGTCGACCTGGCCGAGACCTACCGCTGGGGCCAGGACGAGCTCGCCCGCATCACGGCTCTGATGGAGCAGACCGCCGAGCAGATCAGGCCGGGTGCGAGTGTCACGCAGGCGGTGGCCCTCCTCGACGACGACCCGGCATACCAGCTGGACGGCACCGAGGCCCTGCGTGACTGGATGCAGGTGAAGGCCGACGAGGCCGTGGCGGCCCTTGCTGACGTGCACTTCGACATCCCGGAGCCGATCCGCAGGATCGAGTGCATGATCGCCCCCAGCCAGACAGGTGGCATCTACTACACCGGGCCGTCCGAGGACTTCTCCCGCCCGGGGCGCATGTGGTGGTCGGTGCCCAAGGGCCTGACCCGGTTCAGCACCTGGCGCGAGCTCACGACGGTCTACCACGAGGGCGTCCCAGGTCACCACCTGCAGGTCGGCCAGACCGTCTACCGCAGCGAGCTGCTCAACCGGTGGCGTCGGATGGCCTCGTTCACCTCCGGACACGGGGAGGGCTGGGCCCTGTACTCCGAGTGGCTGATGGCCGACCTCGGCTACATGGACGACCCGGGCAACCGGATGGGTCTGCTCGACGCGCAGTCGCTGCGCGCAGCACGGGTGGTGCTGGACATCGGAGTGCACTGCGGGTTCGAGGCCCCGGCCGAGGTCGGCGGCGGGCAGTGGACCTACGACAAGGCCTGGGACTTCCTGACCCGCCACGTCAACATGGACGAGGGGTTCGTGCGTTTCGAGCTCGACCGTTACCTCGGATGGCCCGGCCAGGCCCCGTCCTACAAGGTGGGCGAGCGGCTGTGGCTGGAGCTGCGGGACGAGGTGAAGCGGCGCGAGGGCGCGGACTTCGACCTCAAGGCGTTCCACCGTCGTGCGCTCGACCTCGGCGGTGTCGGGCTCGACACGCTGCGAGCCGCCGTCCTCGGTGAGGTCTGAGAGGCGGCTCAGGCACTACTGGTAGGTCGTCGGCCTCGGCTGCGGCAGCTGGTCGCTGAACTCCCCGCCTTCACGCCCACCGAACGGCCGTCCGTGGTCGGCATACTCCGCACGTGCGTAGGACACGGTCCAGCCGCCCAGCTGCACGCGCGTGCCGGTGCGCAGGACGTGAGTGTCCACTGACTGGCCGTTGACCCGGGTGGCACCGGCCCCGTCGACGACGTGGAGGAAGTACTCGTCGTCCTCGACCCGACGGCGCACCTCGGCGTGCCGCGGCTGCAGGCCACTGAGCACCAGGTCGTTGCCGGGGTCGCTGCCGATCGTGGTCGTTCCTCGGGCCAGGTAGTAGACCCGACGCGTCATCCCGACCACCGGCGCCTGCGACACCGAGAAGACCAGCCGGGGCCGGCCACCTCCCAGCGGGTCGTGGGTGGTGGTCGGCCGCCGCCGGCGCCTCCGGAAGGTCGGTGCCGGCGGCCAGGGCGTGCCTGGAGGCATCAGGTCGGCCAGCGCGGGGCCACCGGCGACCCGGCTCCTGCCCCTGCTGCGCAGCAGCGCCCGCGCCTGGCGAAGGTCGTCGATGCGCAGGTGCCGCGACCGGGTGACCAGGCGCTGGAGCAGCGGCGCCTTCACCGCTCCCAGCGTCAGGACGCGGCCGTCGGGGCCGTGCAGGGACACCGTGAGCCCCTGGTCGGCCAGCTCTCGCCCCACGGCCCGCGCCGTGGCCGCCGAGCCCCTCATCGACGTGCCGGGAGCCAACGACGCCAGCCGGTCCACCGTGATGTCCACGTGGCTGCCGGCACCGGTCACGGTGCCGGCGACCACGGTGCCCTCCTGGCCGTCGACCGGGGGGTTGTCGACCGAGAAGGTCAGGTCGGCCTCCAGGCGCAGCTGACGCGTCATCGGGTCAGTGTGCCAGGGGGTCCGAGCCCGACGACTCCTCGTCGGACGTGGTGATGCGCAGCGTGCCGTTGACCTTCCAGGTCGCGCGCGGGGCGTCGGCGCCGGTGTCCCGGGGCACCTCGACCGCCATGTCCACGAAGGTGTAGTTGATGGCGGCCCCGCGCCCGGTGAGGTAGGCCCACATCTCCTGCCCCAGGTCGGTCCAGGAGACGTTCTCGCCCTCCGGCGGGATCTGCATCGGTTCGCTCATGTTGGGACTCCTTGATGAAAGTGCTTCACTAATCGAAGGTTTGCCCATGGTCTCCCGAACTGGCGTGTGACGCAACCCCAGGGCCGCTCCTGAGCCAGCGGGTATGGTGCGGGCCGTGATCCCGCTCGTGCTCGCTTCCGCCTCGCCCGCCCGGCTGGCCACCCTGCGCTCAGCGGGGGTGGACCCTGAGGTCATCGTCTCCGGCGTCGACGAGGACGCGGTCCTGGCAGCGGCCGAGCGCGGCGACGACGGACCGCTGAGCCATGACGACATCCCCCTGGTGCTGGCACGGGCCAAGGGGGAGCAGGTGGCCGCACGGCTCCTGTCGCAGGGGCGCCGGGCACCCCTGGTGCTGGGCTGCGACTCCGTGCTCGAGCTGGACGGGGCCGTGCACGGCAAGCCTCGGGACGCCGCGCAGGCGGTCCGGCGCTGGCGGCGGATGCGCGGACGGTCCGGCGTGCTGCACTCGGGTCACTGGCTGGTCGACCAGAGGTTCGCCGGTCACGAGCGACATGTCGGCGCGACCGCGTCGACGACCGTGCACTTCGCCGCCCTGAGCGACGAGGAGATCGAGGCCTATGTCGCCACCGGTGAGCCGCTGCACGTGGCCGGTGCGTTCACCGTCGACGGGCTGGGCGGCCCGTATGTCACCCGGATCGAGGGTGACTACCACGCCGTGGTCGGTGTCAGCCTGCCGCTGGTGCGGGACCTGCTGACCGAGCTCGGCCACGCATGGCACGAGCTGCGCCGTGAGCCCCACACACCCTGACCTCCGCGCCCGGGGAGGTCTCAGACGGGCGGCACCCCGCGGTGCCGGCTGGAGAAGTGGCGGTCGCGCCGCGCGGCGTAGCGGAGCCGGTGCAGCAGCTCCGGACGCAGCACGTCGGCCTCGACGATGCCGTCGATGACCAGGTCGGCGGCCAGCCGCTCCAGGTCGACGTCCTCCAGGTACTCCGCCCGCCGGGCGGCCACGAACGCCTCCCGCTCCTCGTCCGCGAGCTCGGCGATCTTGTTGGCGTAGACGGCGTTGACCGCCGCCTCCGGACCCATCACGGCGATGCGAGCCGTCGGCAGGGCCAGGGTGGCGTCGGGACCGAACCCGGGCCCGCCCATGGCGTAGAGCCCGGCGCCGTAGGCCTTGCGCACGACGACGCAGAACTGGGGCACCGTCGCCTCGGACACCGCCGAGACCATCTTGGCGCCGTGTCGGATGATGCCGCCGCGCTCAACCTCCGAGCCGATCATGAACCCCGGCACGTCGGCCAGGTAGAGCAGCGGGATGCCGAACGCGTCGCAGAGCCAGATGAACCGGGAGGCCTTGTCGGCCGAGTCGGTGAACAGCACCCCTCCCTTGACGGCGGAGTTGTTGGCCACGACGCCTACGGTCTCCCCGCCCATCCGGCCGAAGCCGATCACGAGCTCGGGCGCGAAGAGCGGCTTGATCTCGAAGAAGCTGTCCTCGTCGAGGAGCCCGTCGACGACCTCGTGGACGTCGAAGGGCACCGACTCGGCCTCCGGCACCGTGTCCCGGGTCAGCGGTCGCGACGGCTCCTCCGCGGCATACCGGGGGGTGGGGGTGTGCCAGTTGTCCGGCACGTAGGAGAAGTAGAGCTTGGCGAGCTCGATCGCCTCGGCGTCGTCCCCGGCGAGCAGGTCACCGACACCGGAGACGGTGCAGTGCATCCGCGCGCCGCCCATCTCCTCCAGCGACACCGTCTCGCCCACCACCATCTCGGCCATCCGCGGGCTGCCGAGGTACATCGAGGCGTTGCCCTCGACCATGATGACGATGTCGGTGAAGCTCGGGATGTAGGCGCCGCCGGCCGCCGACGGTCCGAACAGGCAGCAGATCTGCGGCACCCGGCCCGACAGGGCCACCTGGTTGTGGAAGATCCGCCCGGCGCCGCGTCGGCCCGGGAACAGGTCGACCTGGTCGGTGATCCGGGCGCCGGCGGAGTCGACGAACCAGAAGATCGGCAGCTCCTCGCGCAGCGCCGACTCGGTGGCTCGGATGATCTTCTCGACGGTGCGGGCACCCCAGGACCCCGCCTTGACCGTCGGGTCGTTGGCCACCACGATCGCGGGTCGGCCGTCGACCTCGCCGCGGCCGGTCACGACGCCGTCGGCGGGCAGCCCGGTGGCGGTGGCGTTGGCATAGCGGCCGTCCTCGACGAAGCTGCCCTCGTCGAAGAGCAGCGCGATCCGGTCACGCACGTAGAGCTTGCCCTGCGAGTCGAGCTTGGCGCGGGCCCGGGCCGGTGGTGCGGCCGAGGCCGCGTGCGCGGTCTCGCAGGCGTCCACGCAGGTCGGCGACCCGGGGGTCGGGGTGCGCGTTGGTCATGGGCCTCATCGTGCCAGCCCGGTCAGGCCGGCAGGCCCAGTCCGCGGGCGATGAGCATGCGCTGCACCTCGGAGGTGCCCTCGCCGATCTCCAGGATCTTGGCGTCCCGGAAGAACCGGGCAACGGGGTACTCCTCCATGAAGCCGTTGCCGCCGAAGACCTGCGTGGCGATGCGGGTGGCGGTGACCGCGGCCTCGGTGGAGTAGAGCTTGGCGATCGCGGCCGCCTGCTTGACCTCGGCGACGCCACGGCGGCCGGCCTCCTGCTCGTCCTTGAGCCAGGCGGCCTTGTAGGTGAGCAGGCGCGCGGCCTCCACCATGACCGCCACGTCGGCGATCTGGAAGGACACCCCCTGGTTGACGGCGATCGGTCGGCCGAACGCGAGGCGGGTGCTGCTGTAGGCCGTCGCTTCCTCGAGCATCCGCTGGGCGCAGCCGACCGCGAGGGCGGAGATCGCGATGCGGCCGTCGTCGAGGGTCTTGAGGAACTGCTTGAAGCCTTGGCCGCGAGCGCCCAGCAGGTTGGCCTCGGGCACCTGAGCAGTCCTGGAAGGTCAGCCCGTGGGTGTCGCTGATGTGCCAGCCGAGCTTGCGGTAGGCCGGCTCGACGACGAACCCCGCGGTGCCGGCGGGCACCATGATCGCGCTGAGCTCTGGCTTGCCCGCGGCAGTCTCTCCGGTCTTGGCCGTCACCGTGACGACCGAGGTGATGTCGGTGCCGGAGTTGGTGATGAAGGCCTTGGCCCCGTTGACCGTCCAGGTCCCGTCGGCCAGCGTGGCCCGGGTCCTGGTCGCGCCGGCGTCGGAACCTGCCTCGGGCTCGGTGAGCCCGAACCCGGCCAGGGTGCGGCCGGCGATGAGGTCGGGCAGCCACTGCTGCTTCTGCTCCTCGGTGCCGTAGGTCAGGATCGGGTTGATGCCCAGACCGACCCCGGCGGACAGGGTGATGCCGATGGACTGGTCGACACGTCCCAGCTCCTCGATCGCCAGGCAGAGGTAGGTGAAGCCGCCCTCCTCGAGGCCGGCGCCGCCGTACTCCTCCGGGGCGTTGAGGCCGAACAGACCCAGCTCACCCATCGCGGGCACCAGGTCGGTCGGGAAGTGGGCCTGCGCGTCCCAGCGCTCGACGTGCGGCGCCACCTCGTGCCGGGCGAAGTCGCGCACCAGGGCGCGGAAGTCCTCATGGTCCTTGCTGAGCTCGAACATCGGCGGTCGGCCTCTCTCACTGTCCTACGGTCTTGACCTTGACGTTGACGTCAACGTCAAGGTAACAATCTGACCTCGCGTCAAGACAAGTCCGGTTTCGCGTGGTTGACCCTTGCGTCAAGACCGTTCACCATGCCGATATGCCCCGCTCCCCCCGCACCTGGACCATTGCCGAGCTCGCGGAGGAGTTCGACGTGACGCACCGTGCGCTGCGTCACTACGAGCAGCTCGGCCTGCTCACCCCCGAGCGGGTGGGGCCGGGCGGCTCGCGCCGGCTCTACCACCGGCGCGACCACATCCGGCTGGCCCTCATCCTGCGTGGACGGCGTCTGGGGTTCCCCCTCGAGGAGATCCGCACGATCATCGACATGTACGACGACCAGCCCGGTGAAGCGGGCCAGCTGCGCTACCTGCTGGAGCAGATCGGCCACCGCCGGGTCGACCTGGAGCGGCGCCGGCAGGACATCGAGCAGTCGCTGACCGAGCTGGCTGAGCTGGAGCAGCGCTGCCGCACCGACCTGGCTCGGATGGAGTAGCCGCTCCTTCACCCCCCACCGGGCGCCTAGGGCTAGGCTGCGCGTCATGCCGATCAGCAAGGTCCTCATTGCCAACCGCGGCGAGATCGCCGTGCGCATCGCCCGCGCCTGCAAGGACGCCGGGCTGGGCTCGGTGGCCGTGTATGCCGATCCCGACCGGGACGCGCTGCACGTGAAGGTCGCCGACGAGGCCCACGCCCTCGGCGGGAGCACCCCTGGTGAGTCCTACCTCGTGCAGGACAAGCTCATCGAGATCGCGCACCACAGCGGGGCCGACGCCGTGCACCCCGGCTACGGCTTCCTGGCCGAGAACGCGCACTTCGCCCGCGCGGTGACCGAGGCGGGGCTGACCTGGATCGGCCCCTCCCCCGAGGCCATCGACGCCCTGGGCGACAAGGTGCGGGCCAGGCACATCGCCACCGCAGCCCACGCCCCGCTCGTCCCCGGCACACAGGACCCCGTGGCCGACGCCACCGAGGTGGTGACCTTCGCCGAGGAGCACGGCCTCCCGGTGGCGATCAAGGCGGCCTACGGCGGTGGCGGGCGCGGGCTCAAGGTCGCCCGCACCATCGAGGAGATCCCCGAGATGTTCGACTCCGCGGTGCGCGAGGCGGTCGCCGCCTTCGGGCGCGGCGAGTGCTTCGTCGAGCGCTACCTCGACCGGCCGCGTCACGTGGAGACCCAGTGCCTGGCCGACCAGCACGGCAACGTCGTCGTGGTGTCCACGCGCGACTGCTCCCTGCAGCGCCGGCACCAGAAGCTCGTCGAGGAGGCCCCGGCGCCGTTCCTGTCCGCCGAGCAGAACGCCGAGCTGGTGCGGGCCTCGACCGCCATCCTGCGTGAAGCCGGCTACGTCGGCGCCGGCACCTGCGAGTTCCTCGTGGGGCAGGACGGCACGATCTCGTTCCTGGAGGTCAACACCCGCCTCCAGGTGGAGCACCCGGTGACCGAGGAGGTCACCGGCATCGACCTCGTCCGGGAGCAGTTCCGCATCGCCGACGGTGAGGAGCTGGGCTACGACTCACCCGCCGCGCGCGGGCACAGCATCGAGTTCCGCATCAACGGTGAGGACCCCGGGCGCGACTTCCTGCCCGCCCCCGGCACCGTGCTGACCTACCGGGTGCCCAGCGGCCCCGGGGTCCGGGTCGACTCCGGCGTCGAGGCCGGCGACGTGATCTCCGGTGCCTTCGACTCCATGCTGGCCAAGCTGGTGGTCACCGGCCGCGACCGGCAGCAGGCCCTGGAACGGGCTCGCCGTGCCCTGGACGAGTTCGTGGTCGAGGGCCTGCCGACGGCGTTGACGTTCCACCGGGCCGTGGTCCGTGACCCTGCCTTCGCCCCCGCCGACCCGGCCGAGCACTTCACCGTCCACACGCGCTGGATCGAGACCGCCTTCGACAACACGATCGCTGCCTACTCCGGCCCGACCGCCGACACCGACGGTGGGGTCGAGGAGCGCACGAGCCTGGTCGTCGAGGTGGGTGGCAAACGGCTCGAGGTGTCCCTGCCTGCCGGGCTTGCGCTGGGCGGCGCGGGCGCGGCCGGCGGTGCGCGCCGCAAGGCACCCAAGCGCACCCGTGGCGGGTCCGGCGGCAGTGCTGCCTCGGGGGACGCCGTCACCGCACCCATGCAGGGCACGGTCGTCAAGGTCGCCGTCGAGGACGGCCAGGAGATCGCCGAGGGCGACGTCGTGGTGGTCATCGAGGCGATGAAGATGGAGCAGCCGATCAAGGCGCACAAGTCCGGCACGGTCAGCGGGCTGTCGGCCACGGTCGGTGCGACCGTCACCAACGGCGCGGTCATCTGCGAGCTCAAGGACTGAGCGGCAGCTCTCGGCTCAGTCGGCCACCGAGTGCAGCTGCCGGGCCGCCTCGGCGATCGACCCGGACATCGACGGATAGACCGTGAACGTCGACGCGAACTGGTCGACGTTGAGCCGGGTCGCCACGGCCAGCGCGATCGGGAAGATCAGCTCGCTGGCGCGGGGCGCCACGACCACCCCGCCCAGGATGGTGTCGCTGCCCCGCCGGGCGAAGATCTTGACGAAGCCGTCGCGGACGTTCTGCATCTTGGCACGCGGGTTCTTGGTCAGCGGCAGCATGACGGTGCGGGCGTCGACCCGCCCCTCGTCGATGTCCGACTGCGAGATGCCGACGGTGGCGATCTCCGGGTCGGTGAAGATGTTGGAGCTCACCCGGCCCAGCGAGAGCGGAGCCACGGCGTCACCGAGCGCGTGGGCGATCGCGATGCGCCCCTGCATCGCCGCGACCGAGGCCAACGGCAGCACGCCGGTGCAGTCGCCGGCGGCATAGATGCCGGGCACCGAGGACCGTGACACCCGGTCCACGACGACGTGTCCCGACTCGGCCAGGGTCACCCCGGCCTCCTCCAGACCCAGGTCCTGGGTGTTGGGCAGCGAGCCGACCGCCAGCAGCGCGTGGGACGCGGTCACCTCCCGGCCGTCGGTCAGGGTGACGACCACGCCGTCGCCCTCCCGGCGCACGGCCTCGGCGCGGGTCCGGTTGAGCACCGTCATGCCGCGCCGGCGGAAGACGTCCTCCAGCACGTTGGCCGCGTCGGCGTCCTTGCCCGGCAGCACGCGGTCGCGCGAGGACACCAGCGTCACCTCGCAGCCCAGACCCAGGTAGGCGTGGGCCAGCTCGGCCCCGGTCACGCCGGACCCGATGACGACCAGGTGCTCGGGCAGGTCGGTCAGCGCGTAGATCTGCTGCCAGGTGAGGATGCGCTCACCGTCGGGGACCGCCGAGTCGAGCACCCGGGGGCGGGCGCCGGTGGCGACGAGCACGATGTCGGCAGGCAGCTGCTCGGTCGCCGGCCGGCTCGGCAGCGGCGACCTCGACCTCGACGACCCCCCGGTCGGCCAGCCGACCACGACCCTGGACCACGTCGACGCCGGCCGACTCGAGCCGCTCGCGGATGTCGCGGCTCTGCGCCGCAGCCAGGGTCATGATCCGCGCGTTGATGTCGGTCAGGTGGGCGGTGACCCCCTGGTCCCCCGGTGCGCCGTCGAAGCCCACCCCGATCCGCTTGGCCGCGGTGAAGCGGTCCATGAAGTCGGCCGTGGCGATGAGCGCCTTGCTGGGCACGCAGTCGGTGAGGACAGCCGCACCGCCGAGGCCGTCGCTGTCCACCACGGTGACCTGGGCACCGAGCTGCGCCGCCCCGAGGGCCGCCTCGTAGCCGCCGGGGCCGCCGCCGATGATCACCACGGATGTCTGGGATGCCGTCACGACCCCATCCAACCATCGCTAGGGTGCACGGGTGAGCAACGAAGCACTCCTGGACCTGGCCGACCCGCACACCGACCCGTTCGAGGTGGCCGCCGCCGCGGCCGACGTGATCGCGCAGCGCACCGGCTCCGAACGTCATCACGTGGCGCTGGTGCTGGGCAGCGGCTGGGGCTCCGCCGCCGACCTCGTCGGCCGGACGGTGGCCACCGTCGACAACACCGACGTCCCCGGTTTCGCCCGGGCCGCCGTCGAGGGCCACAGCGGCACGATGCGGTCGGTGCAGATCACCGGGAGCGACCGGCGCGCCCTGGTCTTCGGGACCCGCACCCACTTCTACGAGGGCCGTGGCGTCCGCTCGGTGGTGCACGCCGTCCGCACCGCGGCCGCCGCCGGGTGCGCGACGATCGTGCTGACCAACGGCTGCGGCGGCCTGCGGCCCGAGTGGCAGCCCGGCACCCCGGTGCTCATCCGGGACCACCTCAACCTCACGGCGCACTCCCCGGTCGAGGGAGCCACGTTCGTCGACCTGACCGACCTCTACAGCCCCCGTCTGCGGGCCCTGGCTCGCGAGGTGGACCCGACCCTGCCGGAGGGCGTCTACGCGCAGTTCCGGGGTCCGCACTACGAGACCCCGGCCGAGGTGCAGATGGCCAGGATCATCGGTGCCGACCTGGTCGGGATGTCGACGACGCTGGAGGCCATCGCGGCGCGCCAGGCGGGGCTCGACGTGCTCGGCATCTCGCTGGTGACCAACGCGGCCGCGGGCATCAGCGCGGCGCCGCTGTCCCACCAGGAGGTCATCGAGGCGGGCCAGGCTGCCGCGCAGCGCTGCGGTCGCCTGCTCGCCGACATCGTCGGGCGCATCTGAGGGAGTCGGCTCGCCGGCCGCCGACCTGAGCGGCCGGCGCACGAGAGGAGACGTATGACGCAGCACCAGCACGACGACCTGCTCGCCCGCGCCCGTGCCTGGGCGGCCGACGACCCGGACCCGCAGACCCGGGATGAGCTCGCGGAGGTCATCGCCGAGGCCGAGCAGACCGGGGACACCAGCGACCTGGCCGACCGGTTCGCCGGTTTCCTGGAGTTCGGCACCGCCGGACTGCGCGGGGAGCTCGGGGCCGGGCCGCACCGGATGAACCGCGCGGTCGTGATCCGCGCGGCCGCGGGGCTGACGGCATACCTGAAGAGGCACGTCGACCCCGAGCCCACCGTCGTGATCGGCTTCGACGCCCGCCGCAACTCCGATGTGTTCGCGCGCGACACGGCTGCGGTCGTGACCGCCGCGGGTGGCCGGGCGATGGTGCTTCCGGAGGCGCTGCCCACGCCGGTGCTGGCCTTCGCCATCGGTCACCTGGGAGCGGACGCCGGCGTCATGGTGACCGCGAGCCACAACCCGCCGCAGGACAACGGCTACAAGGTCTATCTCGGCGACGGTTCCCAGATCGTCCCTCCCGTGGACGTGCAGATCGCCGACGAGATCGACGCGGTCTCCTCGGTCGCCCAGGTGCCCCGGGCCGACGACGGCTGGGAGACGCTGTCCGAGGAGGTCCTGGAGGCCTACCTCGACGCCGCCGCGGCGGTCGTCGCCGACGACTCCCCGCGCCAGGTGTCCCTGGTGCACACCGCCCTGCACGGCGTCGGCGCCGAGGTGGTCCGGCGCGCCTTCGAGCGGGCCGGCTTCCCGGCCCCGGCTCCGGTGGTGGAGCAGGAGGAGCCCGACCCCGCCTTCCCCACCGTGACCTTCCCCAACCCCGAGGAGCCGGGGGCGATCGACGCCGCCCTCACCCTGGCCGAGTCGGTGCACCCCGACGCCGTGATCGCCAACGACCCCGACGCCGACCGGTGTGCCGTGGCCGTGCCGACCCCGCAAGGGTGGCGGATGCTGCGCGGTGACGAGGTGGGTGCCCTGCTGGGCCACCACCTCCTAGGACGAGGTCTGCGCCCGGGCGCCGAGCGCACCGTGATGGCCCGGTCGATCGTCTCCTCCAGGTTGCTGGGTGCGATGGCTCAGGACGCCGGCCTGCCGGCGGTGGAGACGCTCACCGGCTTCAAGTGGATCGGCCGGGTCGAGGGCCTGGCCTTCGGCTACGAGGAGGCGCTGGGCTACTGCGTCGACCCCGCCCGGGTGCCGGACAAGGACGGCGTGACCGCGGCCCTCCTCGTCGCCGAGCTGGTCGCGGTCTCGCGGGCCGAGGGGCGCACGCTGCTCGACGTGCTCGACGACCTCGCCACTCGGCACGGCGTCTACGCCACCGACGCCTTCTCGGTGCGGGTGGCAGACCGCGCGCTCATCCCACCAGTGCTCTCCCGGCTCCGCCGCAGCCCCCCGCACGAGGTCGCCGGGGTGCCGGTGCGCTCCGCCGAGGACCTGGCAGACGGCTCGGCCTCCCTCCCGCCGACGGACGGGCTGCGTTACTACCTGGAGGACGACACCCGCGTCATCGTGCGTCCCAGCGGCACCGAGCCCAAGCTCAAGGTCTACCTCGAGGCCATCGTGCCGGTCACCGACCGGTGCCCGCTGGCTGACGCGCGTGCCGAAGGTGCGCGACGTCTGGCCGAGGTGAAGGCGGCGATGGAGGAGCTGACCCGCACCGAGCAGGGCTGAACCACGGTCTGCGGCCCCGACCGGGCGACCTCAGTCCAGCGCCAGCGCAAGGACCAGCAGGGCCAGCGAGACCCCCATCGGCACCAGGGCGGGCCAGGCCCACCTGCGCAACGCGGGCTGGCCGGGCTCGACGTGGCCCCCGGCGAGCTTCCATCGTTGCCACTCCCGCTGCACGTCGTCGGCCACGGCGATCGCTGTCGTCCCCGGCCGTGCTCGCCTGCGCGCCGTCGTCTCCGCGAAGTCGTCGACACGCCGCCGGGCCGAGAACTCGCGCTGCTTGGGCACCGCCCACGAGCTGTGCTTGTGCCCCGAGGTGTCGGTGAGCTCCAGCGCCCACTGGTGGCCCACGTCCTGGAGCCGGCTGAACGGCACCTCGGTGTCGGTCAGCAGGTTGCGGTGCAGCACGCCGTCGGTGCGCAGCTCGACGTCGGGGCGCAGCAGCACGACCCAGACCAGCGACAGCAGGCACAGCACGATGGCGACCGGGAGCAGCACCGGTCGACCCAGCAGCACCTCCGTGCGCACGACCACGAAGCCGATGCCGAGCACGCCCAGCACCATCCCCCAGCCGACCAGGCGTGCGGGCAGCGTGCGATAGACCGCGACCGTGGTGGGGGGTGCCTGCTGAGTGCCGCTCATGACCGGCCAGTCTAGGCAGGGCCGCTAGAATGCCGGTCCGTGACGCACGCCGCCGCCCCCAGGGTCCTCGTCCTCGCCGGTCCCAGCGGGTCCGGCAAGTCGCGTCTGGCCCGCCGGCTGCAGGCCGAGCACGGCTGGCCCGTCGTCGAGCTCGACGACTTCTACCGCGAGGCGGGTGACCCGGCGCTGCCGATGTCCCACCTGGGACTGCCCGACTGGGACGACGTGGCGTCGTGGGACCGGGACGCCGCGGTCTCGGCCGTCGAAGGGCTGTGCCGACGCGGCGCGGCGACCGTGCCCGTCTACGACATCAGCGCCTCGGCCCGCAGCGGCAGCCAGGACCTGCTGGTGGGCACCGCGCCGATCGTGGTCGTCGAGGGCATCTTCGCGGCCCACATCGTCCAGCCGCTGGCCGACCGGGAGCTCCTGGCGGCCGCCTGGTGCATCAGCGGCCGGCCCTGGGTGACCTTCACCCGCCGGTTCGCACGGGACGTGGCCGAGCGGCGCAAGTCGCTGTCCACACTCTGGCGCCGGGGCCACCACCTGCGCCGGAGCGAGGAAGGTATCGTCAGGGCACAACAGGCCCTGGGAGCTCTCCCCATGACCAGCTCGGTGGCCGAGGCTCGCGCTCGCGACCTGGTGGGGGACCCCGCGCTGTAACGAACCGAGGAGCACCAGGATGAGCCAACAGCCGCCGCCGGGGCGTGGCTGGGCTGCACCCGGCTCCCCACCCGAGCGCGCTCCTGGGCCGCCCCCGGGGTATGCCGGCGCACCGCCGCCGCACCCCAGCCCGCCCGGCCCGCAGCAGCCCGGCTGGGGTGCTCCGCCGGTGGGTGGCTGGCAGGGCCTGACCCCCGAGCAGGTCGCGCGAATGCACCGCCCGGGTGTGGTCCCGCTGCGCCCGCTCACCTTGGCCGACATCTACGGCGGTGCCGTGACCACCATGCGACGCAACCCCGAGGCGACGCTCGGGATGTCGGTGCTGGTGATGGGCGTCGTGCTGGTGCCCTCGCTGCTCATCAGCCTGGGGCTCGGCGAGCTCACCAACATCAACCCCGACGACCTCGCGTTCATCGGCCTGTTCCTGCCCGCTCTGCTGTCGGTCTTCGCCACGCTCGCCCTCAGTGGCTTCATCATGTATGTCGTGAGCGAGGCCGCTCTGGGCGACAAGGTCGGTCTGGGGCAGACCTGGGTGGCGGTCCGCGGTCGCATCCCCGCTCTCGTGGCGGTCACCCTGCTGACCACGCTGGCGCTGGCCGGCCTCGGGGTGCTGGTGCTGGTCCCGGCCGGGCTGCTCGCCGCCGTCGGTGGGGAGGTGGCCGGCATCCTGGGCTTCGTGCTCGCAGTCGCCGTGCTGGTGCTGCTCATGATCTGGGTCGGCGTCCGGCTGTCCCTGGCCTCCGCCCCCGTCGTCCTGGAGCGCAGCGGCCCGCTGCGGGCCATCCGTCGCTCCTGGGGGCTGACCGGCGGCGGACAGTTCTGGCGGATCCTGGGCATCCTGCTGCTGTCACAGCTGCTCGCCTCGATCTTCGCCTCCGTCGTCTCGACCCCGGTGCAGCTCCTCTTCACGGCCCTCACCGCGAGTGTCAGCGACGACCCGGCCGTCGTCACCACCGGCCTGGTGGTGATCCAGCACCTGGTGCAGTTCGTCACCGGTGTCCTGGTCACCCCCTTCACCGCCGGGGTGACCGCCCTGCTCTACCTCGACCAGCGGATCCGCCGCGAGGGGCTCGACCTGCTCATGCAGCAGGCCGCCCTGCACCGGGCCACGGCCCGGTCGTCGAGGTGACCTGCGCCTCCCCGTGACCGCACACCGCCCAGGCTTGCAGCCCCTCGACCCCGACCGGGACGAGGCTCGTGACTGGCTGCTGCGCGAGCTGGCGCAGCCCGACTACAACCGGGCCGGCTCCGTCGTCGACGCGGTCACCGACTGGTTCCTCGGCGTGCTGGAGGACCTGCTCGGCGTGCTACCCGCGTCCACCTCCCTGGGATGGGTGCTGGTCGCCGCAGTGCTGGTCCTGGCGGGCGTGGCGACGGTCTTCGCCGTCCGGGGCCGCCGCCGCAGCACCGCCCTGCGTGGCGGCCACCTCGGGGCAGTCCTGGAGGAGGCTGGGCTGGCCGCCGGCGACTACCGTGCCCGGGCCGCCGCGGCCTCGACCAGGGGTGACTGGTCCGCCGCGCTGCTGGACTCCTTCCGTGCGCTGACAGCCGAGGCCGCCGGGCGCACCCTGCTCGACGAGGTGCCGGCGCTCACGGCTCACGAGGTCGCGACCTCCCTCGCCACGACCTTCCCGGAGCACGCCGCCGCACTGGCCCGCGCCGCCGACGACTTCGACGCGGTGCGCTACGGCAGCCGGCCGGCCGGCGAGGTCGCCGCCCGGCACGTCCGCGACCTGGACCTCGACCTCATCCGGGCCCGGCCGCGGTTGGGAGTGTCCGGATGAGGGCCGCCCACCGCTATCGCCGCTGGGTGCTGTGGGGGGCCGTCGTCCTGGCGTTCGCCCTGCTCTCCGCCCTGCTCGCCGGACTGGCTGCGCGCAGCGCAGACCCCCTCGACCCCGACAACCCTGAGGACAACGGCACCCAGGCGCTGGCCCGGGTGCTGGCCGACCAGGGGGTCGACGTGCAGGTGGTGCGCGGCCTCGACGCGCTGACCGCCACCCCGGTCGCCGGGGCGGCGGTGGTCGTCGGCGCCAGCGGCTTCCTGTCGGCGGAGTCCGGAGCGGTGGTCCGCGAGCACACCGCAGACGCGGCCTACCTCGTGGTGCTCGAACCAGGCCCCGACATCGGCGACGTGTTGGACCTCCCGGTCACCACCCGAGAGTTCGGCCTCGGGGCGCCGATGGAGCCCGGCTGCGCCTCCACCGTGTGGCAGGAGGGCGACCGCGTGGTCGGCGGGAGCACGCTCATCGAGGTCACCGACCGTGACGCAGACGCCGAGGTGTGCCTGCCCCCGTCCGCCGGCTTCGGGGCGGGGGGAGTGCTCGGTGGCCACTGGGTCGAGTTCCCCGCCACCTCGGACCGGCCCCGCACCGTGCTGCTGGGCATCGGTGAGGCCCTGACCAACGGGCGGATCACCGAAGAGGCCAACGCGGCCGCCGGTCTGCGAGCGCTGGGTGGTGCGGACCGCCTGGTCTGGTATGTCGCGAACCCGCTGGACGCCGGTGACGCGCCTGCGCAGAGCCTGGTCGACGTCCTGCCCGATGCGTTCGTGCCGTCCGTGGCCGTCCTGCTGCTGGCCCTGCTCGCTCTCGCCCTGGTCCGGGGGCGGCGCCTGGGTCCGGTGGTGCGGGAGCCCCTGCCCGTCGTGGTGCGCAGCGTCGAGACCACGGAGAGCCGAGCCCGGCTCTACCAGGCGGCCGGGGACCGGGACCGTGCGCTGGCGAGCCTGCAGCTGGCAGCCCGGCGGCGGTGGGCCGCACGGCTCGGGCTGCCCGCGGCGAGCACTCCCGACGAGGTCGTGGCCGCTGTGGTCGCGGCGACCGGCCGTAGCACGGACGAGGTCACGCGAGTGCTGGCCGATCCGCGTGCCGGCGATGACGACACACTGGTGCGGGTCGCGCGTGCTGCGCGATCCCTCGACGAAGGGAACGAGCCACGATGACCTCCATGCCGCAGGGCAGCCAGGACCACGATGCCGACGCGGCCCGGGACGCGCTGACCCGGGTGCGTGCCGAGGTGGGCAAGGCGGTGGTCGGTCAGGACGCCGCCGTGACCGGGTTGATCGTCGCCCTGCTCTCGCGCGGACACATCCTGCTCGAAGGTGTGCCAGGGGTGGCCAAGACGCTGCTGGTGCGGGCGCTGTCGACCGCGCTGGACCTCTCGACGTCCCGCGTGCAGTTCACCCCGGACCTCATGCCCGGCGACGTCACGGGCTCCCTGGTCTACGACAACCGCACCAGCGACTTCGACTTCCGCCCCGGCCCGGTGTTCACCAACCTGCTCCTGGCCGACGAGATCAACCGCACCCCACCTAAGACCCAGTCCTCCCTGCTGGAGGCCATGGAGGAGCGGCAGGTGACCGTCGACGGCACCGCCCGGCGGCTACCCGACCCCTTCCTGGTGGCGGCGACGCAGAACCCGGTGGAGTACGAGGGCACCTACCCGCTGCCCGAGGCACAGCTCGACCGGTTCCTGCTCAAGGTGGTGCTTCCCCTCCCGCCCCGGCACGAGGAGCTCGACGTGCTGCAACGTCACGCCTCCGGTTTCGACCCGAGGGACCTGGCCGCGGCCGGGGTGCGCCCGGTGGCGGGGCCGGCGGACATCGCCGCGGGCTCGCGAGCGGTGCGGAGCGTCCAGGTCTCCCCCGAGGTCATGGGCTACATCGTCGACATCGCCCGGGCCACCCGGTCCTCCCCGTCGCTGCAGCTGGGCGTCAGCCCCCGCGGCGCCACGGCCCTGCTCAGCACCGCTCGGGCGTGGGCCTGGCTCAGCGGCCGGTCCTTCGTCACGCCCGACGACGTCAAGACCCTGGCCGCCGGCACCCTCACCCACCGCCTGTCCCTGCGCCCCGAAGCCGAGCTCGAGGGTGTGTCGGTGTCGTCGGTGCTCGAGAGCGCCCTGCACTCCGTCCCCGTCCCCCGCTGAGGCAGGGTCGGTATGGCGCTGCGTTGGCCCGTCGTGGTCCTGGTCCTGGTCGGGCTCCTGCCGGTGGCCGTGTGGCCGTCCACCGGGACCGTCTGGCTGTGGGGGCTGGCCTGCGCGGTCGCCGTGGGTGTCGACGTGCTGGCGGCCCCCTCCCCCGGGGCGCTGCACCTGTCGCGGGTGGCCACGGCGGGCGCGACGATCCGTCAGGACGGCGAGCTGCTGCTGACCCAGGTGCGCACGGGCGAGCCGACCACCACGACCCTGCTGGTGCACAACACCGGCGCTCGGGCGGTCAGCGGACGGCTCCGGGACGCCTGGGTGCCCTCGGCCGGAGCGCAGGACCCACGGCACGACCTCGACGTGCCCGCCGGCGAACGACGCCGTCTGGTGACGACGCTGCGTCCCACCCGACGGGGTGACCGGGCGGCCGACCGCGTCACCGTGCGGGTCAACGGCCCGCTGGGCCTGGCCGCTCGGCAGGTGTCCCGGCCGGTGCCCGGCACGGTGCGGGCACTGCCGCCGTTCCGGTCCCGTCGGCACCTGCCCAGCCGACTGGCCAGGCTACGCCAGCTCGACGGACGGTCCTCGGTGCGCACCCGAGGGCAGGGCACCGAGTTCGACTCGCTGCGTGACTACGTCGACGGCGACGACGTGCGCAGCATCGACTGGCGGGCGACGGCGCGGCGCCAGCACGTCGTCGTGCGCACCTGGCAGCCCGAGCGCGACCGCCGCGTCATCCTGGTCCTGGACTCCTCCCGCACCAGCGCTGCCCGGGTGGGCGACGCCCCCCGGCTCGACGCAGCCATGGACGCGGCTCTGCTGCTCGCCGCGCTGGCTTCCCGGGCCGGTGACCGTGTCGACCTCATCGTCGGGGACCGGTCACTGCGCGGGCGCGTCCAGCCCGGGACCGGGCGGGCGTCGCTGCTCAACACCATGGTCACCGTCATGGCCCCGGTCGAGCCGGTGCTGGTCGAGGCCGACTGGACCATGCTGGCCGGCGCGGTGAACGCCACCACCCGGCGTCGGGCTCTCGTCGTGCTCCTCACGGCCCTCGACCCCGCGGCCATCGAGGAGGGCCTGCTGCCGGTGCTGCCCGCCCTCACCGCACACCACCAGGTCGTGCTGGCCTCCGTGGCGGACCCGGCGCTGGGCACGATGGCGGCCGGCCTCAGCGACCTCGACGCCGTCTACGGTGCCGCTGCGGCCGAGCGCACCAGGTCGTTGCGGGGTCGCACCGCCGAGGCCCTGGAACGCATGGGGGTCCACGTCATCGAGGCCGAGCCGGAGGACCTGCCCCCGCGCCTGGCCGACCACTACCTCTCGCTGAAGGCGCGTGGTCAGCTGTGACGGAGGCGGTCGAGCTCGCCCGGGGTCAGCTGCCGACGTAACCGGCGAGGTGCTGGCCGGTGAGTGTGGAACGGCCGGCGACGAGGTCGGCCGGTGTGCCCTCGAAGACGATCCGGCCGCCGTCGTGACCGGCGCCGGGCCCGAGGTCGATGATCCAGTCGGCGTGCGCCATCACCGCCTGGTGGTGCTCGATGACGATGACCGACCGGCCGGAGTCCACGAGCCGGTCCAGCAGCCCGAGGAGCTGCTCGACGTCGGCGAGGTGCAGCCCGGTGGTCGGCTCGTCCAGAACGTAGACCGCGCCCTTGCTGCTCATCTGGGTGGCCAGCTTGAGCCGCTGCCGTTCGCCACCGGACAACGTCGTCAACGGCTGGCCCAGGGTCAGATAGCCGAGCCCGACGTCGGCGAGACGGTCCAGCACGGAGTGCGCAGCCGGCGTGCGTGCCTCACCCGCACCGAAGAACTGCTCGGCCTCGTCCACCGGCATGGCCAGCACCTGGCTGATGTCCTTGCCGCCGAAGGTGTACTCCAGCACCCGGGCCTGGAACCGCTTGCCCTCGCACTCCTCGCAGGTGGTGGAGACCCCAGCCATCATGCCCAGGTCGGTGTAGATGACGCCGGCGCCCTTGCAGACGGGACAGGCACCCTCGGAGTTGGCGCTGAACAGGGCCGGCTTCACCCCGTTGGCCTTGGCGAAGGCCTTGCGGATGGGCTCGAGCAGGCCGGTGTAGGTCGCGGGGTTGCTCCGTCGCGAGCCCCGGATCGCGGCCTGGTCGACGGTCACCACCCCGTCCCGCCCGGAGACCGAGCCCTGGATCAGCGAGCTCTTGCCCGAGCCGGCCACCCCGGTGAGCACGACCAGCACACCCAAGGGGATGTCCACGTCGACGTCCTGGAGGTTGTGCGTCGTGGCCCCGCGGACCTCCATGGCGCCGGTGCCTGCGCGCACCGCGTCCTTGAGGGTGGCCCGGTCGTCCAGGTGCCGACCCGTCAGGGTGGTGCTGGTCCGCAGTCCTTCGACGGTGCCTTCGAAGACCACCTGACCGCCGGCCGTGCCGGCCCCGGGGCCGAGGTCGACGACGTGGTCGGCGATCCCGATCATCTCCGGTTTGTGCTCCACGACCAGGACCGTGTTGCCCTTGTCGCGTAGTCGCAGCAGCAGCTCGTTCATCCGCTGGATGTCATGGGGGTGCAACCCGATGCTCGGCTCGTCGAAGACATAGGTGACGTCGGTGAGCGCGGACCCGAGATGCCGGATCATCTTGGTGCGCTGCGCCTCTCCTCCGGACAGGGTGCCGGCCGGCCGGTCGAGGCTGAGATAGCCGAGCCCGATCTCGGCGAAGGAGTCGAGGAGGTGCTGCAGTCCGCTGAGCAACGGCCCCACGGACGGCTCGTCGAGCTCCCGGACCCACGCGGCCAGGTCGCTGATCTGCATCGCGCAGGCGTCCGCGATGCTGGTCCCCTGGATCTTCGAGGACCGCGCCTCATGGCTCAGCCGGGTGCCCTCGCACTCCGGACACGTCGTGAAGGTCACCGCCCGCTCGACGAAGGCGCGAAGGTGCGGCTGCAGGGCATCGACGTCCTTCGTGAGCATCGACTTCTGGATCTTGGGGATCACGCCCTCGTAGGTCAGGTTGATCCCTTCGACCTTGATCTTGGTCGGCTCCCGGTACAGCAGGTCGTGCAGCTCCTTCTTGGTGAACGAGCGGATCGGCTTGTCCATGTCGAAGTAGCCCGACCCGCTGAAGATGCGCCCGTACCATCCCTCCATGCTGTAACCGGGGATCGTCAGGGCGCCCTCGCTGAGCGACAGGCTGTCGTCGTACAGGGCGGTGAGGTCGAAGTCGGTGACCGACCCCATCCCCTCACAGCGCGGGCACATGCCACCGAGCCGGGTGAAGGTCGCCTTCTCGGCCTTGGTCCGCGCCCCGCGCTCGACCGTGATCGCCCCGCTACCCGTGACGGAGGGGACGTTGAACGAGTACGCGTTGGGAGAGCCGATGTGCGGGTCTGCGACCCTGCTGAAGAGGATGCGCAGCATGGCGTTGGCGTCGGTCGCCGTGCCCACCGTGGAGCGGGGGTTGGCGCCCATCCGCTCCTGGTCCACGATGATCGCGGTCGTCAGGCCGTCGAGCAGGTCGACCTCGGGCCGGGCCAGCGTCGGCATGAACCCCTGGACGAAGGCGCTGTAGGTCTCGTTGATCATGCGCTGTGACTCGGCCGCGATCGTGGCGAACACCAGCGAGCTCTTGCCGGAGCCGGAGACGCCGGTGAAGACGGTCAGCCGCCGCTTGGGGATCTGGATGCTGACGTCCTTCAGGTTGTTCTCACGGGCTCCCTGCACGCTGATCAGGTCGTGACGGTCGGCAGGGTGCGACACCTGCTGGCCGGTGTCGGTCCTGGAGGTCATGGCTTGTGTCTACCACCGCTCAGAAGGCCAGGGGAGCCTCGACGGACTGCTGGGCGGTCTCGACGTCGCCCGTGACCCCGCGGGCCGCAGCCCGACGGCCGAGCGTGAAGACGTAGGCGAGGAAGGCCAGCAGCGCGAGCACCCCGATGCCGACCCTTGCCCAGGTGGGCAGGGGCGAGGGAGTCACGAAACCCTCGATGAGGCCGGAGACCAGGAGCACCACCACCAGACCGAGGCTCACCCCCGCAGCCGTCCGTCCCTCCGCGGCCAGCGAGGCCAGTCTCGTCCGCGGCCCGGGGTCGACCCAGGACCAGAAGAGCCGCAGCCCCACGCCGGCTGCCACGAAGATCGCCATCAGCTCCAGGAGTCCGTGCGGGGTGAGCAGCCCCCAGAACACCCCGGCCCTGCCTTCGCTGTGCATCAGGGCACCGATCACGGCGACGTTGGAGATGTTCTGCCAGAGCACCCACAGCACCGGCAGACCCAGCACGCCGAAGGCGATGCACTGCGCCGCCACCCAGGCGTTGTTGACCCAGACCAGGGTCGCGAAGCTCCCGGCGGGGTTCTCCGTGTAGTAGGTCTCGAAGTCGGACTGGACCAGCTGCTGCACCTCGGCCGGTGTCAGCAGGGTGTTCTCGACCACGGGGTGGTGCACGAGCCAGATGCCGAGAGCCAGGCCGACCGCGACGCTGACCAGCGCGGTCGTGACCCACCACCACCGCATCCGGTAGAGCGCGGCCGGGAAGTCCTCGACGAAGAACCGGCCGACGCCCGACCAGCCGAACCGCGCCGCCCCGGCGGCTCGCAGGCGGGCGCCGGTCAGCAGCAGCGAGAGGTGGTCCACGACCGAGGCGTCCGGGGCACTCGAGCGCACCAGGGACAGGTCGGTGGCGGTGCGGGCATAGCCGTCCAGCAGCTCGTCGGCCTCGGCGCCGTCGAGCCGCCGCTGCCTGCTCAGCTCAGCGAGCCGGTCCCAGGCTGCCCTGCGCCGGGCGACGAGTGCGTCCAGATCCACCGACCCAGCGTACGTCCCCAGGTCAGCAGCCCGGGGCCCGGCCGGGTCCCGGGCTAGGCTGGTCGCCATCATGGCGAACCGGGGCATCTTCGACACCGAGGGTTTCGTCTCCTCCGAGGCCGTCGAGCTCGACCTGCCGGCCGCGAGCCTGCCCGTGCGCATGGTCTCCGGACTGCTGGACATGCTCGTGGTCGTCGTGGTCTTCGTGCTGGGGGCGTTCGTGGTGGGACAGGTGGGCTTCCTGGCCGACGTAGCCCTGCTGCAGGCGTCCGTGATCGTCGTGACCGTGCTCGCGCTGGTGGCCGTGCCCACCGCCCAGGAGACCCTGCTGCGCGGTCGCACCGTCGGCAAGCTGGCCCTGGGCCTGCGCACGGTGCGTGACGACGCTGGGCCCGTCGGCTTCCGCCACGCTGTGATCCGCGCCCTGCTGGGGGTCGTGGAGATCTGGCTGACGGCCGGCTCCCTGGCCCTCATCGTCGCGGCGTCGAACGCTCGCGCCAAACGCCTCGGCGACCTGCTCGCCGGCACCTACGTCGTGCGCCAGCGGTCCCGGCTGGTGCTGCCCCCCGCGCCGGTCGCCGCCCCGGGGCTGGAGTCGTGGGCGCGCTCGGCCGACATGGCCGGGCTGCCGGACGCCCTGACCGTCGCGGTGCGGCAGTATCTCTCCCGCACCGGGTCGCTCACCGCGGCGGCCAGGTCGGCCACCGGGGCCCGCCTCTACAGTGACGTGCTCGGGTATGTCGCACCGCCACCCCCCGGTGGCGCACCCCGCAGAGGCGGTGTTGGCCACCGTGCTGGCCGAGCGCCGTCGGCGCGACGTGACCAGGCTCGCCCGCGCCGACGCGATCAGGTCACGCTATCTCGGTCCGGACCCGCTCGGTCAGCCCGACACCCGCGCGTAGCCGGGCAGGATCACCCGGTCGATGAGGTCGCGACGCTCCGGGTAGGGCAGGAACGCCGACTTCATGGCGTCGATGGTCACCCGGCGCAGGTCGGCGAGCCCCCAGCCGGCCTCGTCGACCAGCTGTGACATCTCCCTGGTCATCGACGTGCCGCTCATCAGGCGGTTGTCGGTGTTGAGGGTGACGCGGAAACGCAGCCGTCCCAGGAGCGTCACGGGGTGCTCGGCGACACCGGCCGCAGCGCCGGTCTGCAGGTTGCTCGTGGGGCACATCTCCAGGGGGATCCGGCGGTCGCGCACGTAGGCCGCCAGCGGGCCGAGCCGGACCGCCGCGACCTGCTCGTCGGTCCACTGCGCGAAGGGGATGCCGACCTCGGTGACCGGCACCCCGTCCAGCCACAGGTCGTCGACGATCCGCACCCCGTGTCCCAGCCGCTCCGCGCCGCACCACTGCAGCGCCTCCCAGATGCTGGGCAGCCCGAACGCCTCGCCGGCGTGGATGGTGAAGTGGAAGTTCTCCCGGCGGAGGTACTCGAAGGCGTCCAGGTGCCGGGTCGGGGGGAAGCCTGCCTCGGCGCCGGCGATGTCGAAGCCGGCGACCCCGGCATCACGGTGGCGCACCGCGAGCTCGGCGATCTCACGGGAGCGGGCGGCGTGCCGCATGGCGGTCAGCAGGGTGGTCACGATGATCGGGGACCCGCCGGCGCGGGCCTGTGCCATCCCCTCGGCGAAGCCCGCGGTCACGGCCTCCACCACCTCGTCCAGCTCCAGGCCCTCGGTGAGGTGCTGCTCCGGTGCGTAGCGCACCTCGGCGTAGAGAACCCCGTCAGCCGCCAGGTCCAGCACCCCCTCGCGGGCGACCCGGTGCAGTGCGTCGCGGGTCTGCATGAGCGCCACAGTGTGCGCGAAGGTCTCGAGGTAGCGCTCCAGCGAGCCGGAGCCGGCGCTGTCCCGGAACCACTGGGTCAGGCCCTGCACGGTGTGCACCGGCAGGTCGGCATACCCCTGCTGCTGCGCCAGCTCCAGGACCGTCGCCGGCCGCAGACCCCCGTCGAGGTGGTCGTGCAGGAGCACCTTCGGCAGGGCGACGACCTGGTCACTCCTCACGGTGGGCGTCCTGACGGTCGAACGCGGGCACGCAGACGGCGAGGTAGTCGGCACCGTCCGGGCCGGCCCCGTAGCGCACCCACTCCCCCGCCCGGGAGAGCACCACCTGGCCGGGGCCGACGGTGAGGGTGCCGTCGCGGTGCTCGACCTCCAGGGAGCCGTCGATGACGTACGTCACCTCGTCGAACTCCGGCACCTGTGCCGGCTCGGACCAGCCCTCGGGTGCCGTCATGTGGGCCACCGACACGTTGCTGTGACCGGTGCTGATGCGCCCGAAGAACTCGTCGATGTGCTTGCCCCCGGGCACCGGGAACGGAGTCGCGTCGAGGATCTGAGCCATGACCGGCAGTCTAGGCATGTGTGCGCGACCCCACGTCCCCGGCGGTAAACTCGCCCGGTGAGCACCCCCACCGACACCGATGTCGAGAGCCGAGCCCGTGACCTGCTCGGCGTCTCCCGGCTGAGCAACCACGCCCTCACCTCCTGGCTGCACGGGCTCCCGGGGGTCGACCAGGTCGGCTGCGAGGCCCGCGCTACCGGCCTGCGCACCCGCTCGATCAAGACCACCTCGAAGTCATGGGCCATCGACACCGCCATCGGGATGATCGACCTGACCACCCTCGAGGGCGCAGACACCCCTGGCCGGGTGAGCGGGTTGTGCACCAAGGCGCTGATCCCCGACCCGACCGACCTGAGCACCCCCAGGCCCGCCGCGGTGTGCGTCTACGGCGACATGGTGCCGGTCGCACGGGAGACGCTCGGGACAAGCAGCGGCGTGAAGGTGGCGGCGGTCGCGACCGCCTTCCCCAGCGGACGGGCCAGCATGGCGGTCAAGCTCGCCGACACCGCCGACGCGGTGGCCGCCGGCGCCGACGAGATCGACATGGTGATCGACCGGGGCGCGTTCCTGGCCGGTGACTACCGCAAGGTCTTCGAGGAGATCGTCCAGGTCAAGCAGGTCTGCGGCGACGCCCGCCTGAAGGTGATCATGGAGACCGGTGAGCTGGTCACCTACGACAACGTCCGACGCGCCTCCTACCTGTCGATGCTGGCCGGTGGCGACTTCATCAAGACGTCGACCGGCAAGGTGCAGCCCGCGGCCACTCTCCCGGTCACCCTCGTGATGCTCGAGGCCGTCCGCGACTGGCGCGAGCTCACCGGGGTGCAGGTCGGCGTCAAGCCCGCCGGCGGCATCCGCACCAGCAAGGACGCGATCACGTTCCTGGTCACCGTCAACGAGATCGCCGGGGCGGACTGGCTCGACCCCCACTGGTTCCGATTCGGCGCCTCCAGCCTGCTCAACGACCTGCTGCTGCAGCGCCAGCGGATGCGCATCGGCGCCTACTCCGGCTCCGACTACATCGCCGACGACTCCCCCAGCCTGTACTGACCCCCGGCCCCCCGGCCACCCCCACAAAGGACAGCACCCATGCCGACCTTCGACTACGCACCGGCGCCGGAGTCACGCGCCGTCGTCGACATCGCCTCCTCCTACGGCCTCTTCATCAACGGTGAGTTCACCGACGGCCAGGGGGGTGGGACGTTCAAGACGATCAGCCCCGCGACCGAGGAGGTGCTCGCCGAGATCACCGAGGCGAGCGCCGAGGACGTCGACCGGGCCGTCGCCGCCGCGCGCACGGCCTACACCCGGGTCTGGTCACGCACGAGCGGGGCCGACCGCGGCAAGTACCTCTTCCGCATCGCCCGGATCCTGCAGGAACGGGCCCGGGAGTTCGCCGTGCTCGAGACCCTCGACAACGGCAAGCCGATCAAGGAGAGCCGCGACGTCGACGTGCCGACCGCGGCGGCGCACTTCTTCTACCACGCGGGGTGGGCCGACAAGCTGGGCTACGCCGGGCTCGGCCCTGACCCCCGCCCCCACGGTGTCGTCGGCCAGGTCATCCCGTGGAACTTCCCGCTGCTGATGCTGGCCTGGAAGATCGCCCCGGCGCTGGCCACCGGCAACACCGTAGTGCTCAAGCCCGCCGAGACGACCCCGCTGACCGCGCTCCTCTTCGCGCAGGTGTGCCAACAGGCCGACCTGCCGCCGGGAGTCGTCAACATCATCACCGGAGCGGGTGCCACCGGCCAGGCCCTGGTCGGTCACGACGGCGTCGACAAGGTCGCGTTCACCGGCTCGACCGGAGTCGGCAAGGCCATCGCCCGCACCATCGCCGGCACCCGCACGAAGGCCACGCTCGAGCTGGGCGGCAAGGCCGCCAACATCGTCTTCGACGACGCACCGCTGGACCAGGCGGTCGAGGGCATCGTCAACGGCATCTTCTTCAACCAGGGTCACGTCTGCTGTGCCGGGTCGCGCCTGCTGGTGCAGGAGTCGGTCGCCGACCAGGTCGAGGCCAGGCTCAAGCGCCGGCTGCAGACGCTGCGCGTCGGTGACCCCCTGGACAAGAACACCGACGTCGGCGCGATCAACTCCCGGGCCCAGCTGGACCGGATCACCGAGCTGAGCGAGGCCGGCGAGGCCGAGGGGGCGACCCGATGGTCCCCCGAGTGCGAGCTGCCCGCCAAGGGCTTCTGGTTCCGGCCGACCGTGTTCACCGGGGTCAGCCAGACCCACCGGATCGCCCAGGAGGAGATCTTCGGCCCCGTCCTGTCGGTGCTGACCTTCCGCACCCCCGGAGAGGCGGTGGCCAAGGCCAACAACACGCCCTACGGGCTCTCGGCGGGCATCTGGACCGAGAAGGGGTCGCGGATCCTGTGGATGGCCGACCAGCTGCGTGCTGGCGTGGTCTGGGCCAACACGTTCAACAAGTTCGACCCGACCAGCCCGTTCGGCGGATACAAGGAGAGCGGCTACGGTCGCGAGGGCGGCCGGCAGGGGCTGGCTGCCTACGTCACGACGGGAGACGCCACGTGAGCACCCCCACCAGCGCGCGCCGCGCCCCGGCGTCCGGCCGGGTCGACGTCCGCAAGACCTACAAGCTCTACATCGGCGGGGCCTTCCCCCGCAGCGAGTCGGGCCGGTCCTACCCGGTGTATGCCGCGCCCCGCGGCTCCCGGGGGGTGGACCGGACCGGTGCGTTCCTGGCCAACGCGGCCAAGGGGTCGCGCAAGGACGCCCGCGACGCGGTCGTGGCTGCCCGGGGTGCCCTCAAGGGGTGGGCCGGGGCCACGGCCTACAACCGCGGTCAGGTGCTCTACCGGATCGCCGAGGTGATGGAGTCGCGACGCTCCACCTTCGTGGAGGACGTGCGGGCCGGCGAAGGCCTGACGCCGGCCCGCGCCGACGCCGTCGTCTCCGCCGCGATCGACCGGTGGGTCTGGTATGCCGGGTGGTCTGACAAGTTCGCGCAGGTCACCGGCAACCTCAACCCCGTCGCGGGGCCGTTCTTCAACGTCTCGGTCCCGGAGCCGACGGGCGTGGTGGCGGTGCTGGCTCCGCAGCGCTCCTCGCTGCTCGGGCTGGTCTCGGTCCTCGCCCCGGTCGTCGTGACCGGCAACACGTGCGTCGTCCTGCCCAGCCAGGAGCGCCCACTGCCGGCCATTGACCTCGCCGAGGCGCTCGCGACCTCCGACGTGCCGGGGGGCGTGGTCAACATCGTCACCGGGCACACCGCCGAGGTGGCTCCGTGGCTGGCCTCGCACCGCGACGTCAACGCCATCGACCTGTCCGGAGCCGCGGGCGTCGACGGGCTGGCCTGGGGCGAGCTGGAGGTGGCTGCGGCAGACAACGTCAAGCGGGTGCTGCGCCCGGCAGGCAGCGGCCCGGCAGCAGTGGAGGAGGACTTCACCGCCGAGCCGGGGACCGCCCGGATGCAGGCCTTCGTGGAGACCAAGACCGTCTGGCACCCCAAGGGTCGCTGACCCCGCTCAACCCTCCCGGTCGGCCGAGATCCGGTCGAGCACCAGGTCACGCGTGGCCGCCTCGTCCACGGCGTCGACGATGTCGTAGGCGCCCTGGAGGATCTCGGTGGCCCGCGCGAAGCGCTCGGGCGTGTCGGTGTGCAGGGTGAGCAGCGGCGCTCCCTTGCGCACCCGGTCGCCGGGCTTGGCGTGCATCTGCACCCCGGCACCGGCCTGCACCGGGTCCTCCTTGCGTGCTCGACCCGCCCCGAGCCGCCACGCGGCCACGCCGACCGCCAGGGCGTCGAGGCGCCCGAGCACCCCGTCGCGTTCGGCGCTCAGCTGCTCGGTCTCCTGGGCCACCGGCAGCTCGGCGTCGGGGTCGCCGCCCTGGGCCGCGACCATACGTCGCCAGGCGTCCATGGCCCGGCCGTCCTGGAGAGCCTGGGCCGGGTCCTCCTCCCCCCGACCTGCTCCGTGCAGCATCTCGCGGGCGAGTGCCACGGTGAGCTCGACGACATCGGCGGGTCCGCCACCGGCGAGCACCTCGACGCTCTCGCGCACCTCCAGGGCGTTGCCCGCGGTGAGCCCCAGGGGGGTCTGCATGTCGGTGAGCAGTGCCACGGTGTGCACCCCGGCGTCGGTCCCCAGGCCCACCATGGTGCGCGCCAGCTCGCGGGCGTCCTCGAGGTCCTTCATGAAGGCGCCACTGCCGACCTTGACGTCGAGCACCAGCGTGCCGGTGCCCTCGGCGATCTTCTTGGACATGATGGAGGACGCGATCAGGGGGATGGCCTCCACCGTCCCCGTCACGTCACGCAGGGCGTAGAGCCGCTTGTCGGCCGGGGCCAGCCCCGACCCGGCGGCGCAGATCACCGCACCGACGTCCTCGAGCTGGGCGAACATCTCCTCGTTGGACAGCGCCGCTCGCCACCCCGGGATCGCCTCGAGCTTGTCGAGCGTGCCCCCGGTGTGGCCCAGCCCCCGGCCGGACAGCTGTGGCACCGCCACGCCGCAGGCAGCCACCAGCGGGGCCAGGGGCAGGGTGATCTTGTCCCCGACCCCTCCGGTGGAGTGCTTGTCCGCCGTGGGACGGGACAGCCCGGAGAAGTCCATCCGCTCGCCGGAGGCGATCATGGCCGCGGTCCAGTCGGCGATCTCGCGGCGGTCCATGCCGTTGAGCAGGATGGCCATGGCCAGAGCCGACATCTGCTCCTCGGCGACCACCTCCCGGGTGTAGGCGTCGATCACCCAGTCGATCTGCGCGGTGCTCAGCGTCTCCCGGTCTCGCTTGGCCCGGATGACGTCGACGGCGTCGAAGTCCTCGCTCATCAGTGTGCGCCTCCTGTGTGACATCCTGGCCCGCGTGAATCTCGCGCAGGCTATGGCCCTCATCGTGCCACCCGTCACCGACCTCAAGCAGCGCGCCCTGGCGCGCGCCGACGGGGAGCACACGATGTTCCCCACCGTCATCGCCCTGCGTGAGGACCGGGTGCTGTGCGTGGTGACCACGCCGCGGATGGCGGTCACCCTGGCGTGTGCGCACACCCTCGCGGTCGGGCTGGCCCCGCAGGTGCTGGCCGTGGCCGCTCAGGTGCGGCTCGGCGACGACAGCGAGGCGATCTCCTACACCGTCATGTCGCGCGAGCGTTCCGCCGGCTTCGCCGTGCAGCCGTATGCCGTGCGCGAGGGCTCGCTGCTCTTCGGCACACCCGAGAAGGGCACCCCGCAGGACCGGGGGATCATGGACGAGCTCGCCCGGGGGATGTCCCACGCCCCGCTGGATGCCACCCGGGTGAGCCGCAACGACGCCGAGAGCGCGGCGAACGCCGCGTTCCTGCCCGAGGAGGAGGGGCGGATGGCCATCGACGCCGGCACGTGCGCCTCGCTGCAGCGCAAGGTGGCGGGAGTGGGTGGCAGCACCCTCTACCTGGCCCGGGACGGGGCGCACGCGACCCGGCTGCTGGCGCACGGCATGCCGCAGGAGGTCCTGCTCACCTGAGCAGCGTCACGGCTGGATGAGGTCCAGGGCCTCCGGCCCGAACGCCTGCGGCAGCACCTCGCTCATGGGCAGCCGACCCTGCGGCGTGCTCAGCACACAGTCGGCTCCCCCGTGCTCCCACAGGAGCTGGCGGCACCGGCCGCACGGCATGATCGCCTCACCACGAGCGTCGACGACCACCACCGCGACGAGCCGTCCGCCACCGCCGGCCACCAGGTCGCTGACCATGCCGCACTCGGCACACAGCGTCACCCCGTAGCCGGCGTTCTCCACGTTGCAGCCGGTGACGACCCGGCCGTCGTCCACGAGACCAGCCGCCCCCACCGGGAAACGGGAGTAGGGAGCGTAGGCACGGTGCATCACCGCGACCGCACGGTCCTGCAGACGGTTCCAGTCGACGGTGGGCATGGTCAGTCCTTCGTGTAGGCGGTGCCGTTGGCGGCCGGGGGTCGGACGCGGCCGACGAACCCGGCCACAGCGAAGATCGTGATGATGTAGGGCAGCATCAGCAGCAGCTCCGAGGGCACCCCGCTGCCGATCGTGGACAGGACGTTGCCGAGGTTCTTGGAGAAGCCGAACAGCAACGCCGCCAGCACCGCCAGCTTGGGGTTCCACTTGCCCAGGATCATCGCCGCCAGGGCGATGTAGCCCTGGCCGGCCGACATCTCGCGCCCGAAGGCCAGCCCCGATCCCACCGTGAAGAAGGCACCGCCCAGCCCGGCGACGGCACCGCCGAGCACGATGTTCCAGACCCGGCGGGTGTTCACCTTGATGCCGACGGTGTCGGCGGCCTTCGGGTGCTCCCCCACCGCCCGCGTGCGCAGGCCCCAGCGGCTGCGGAAGAGCATGAACTGGAGCACGGCGACCAGGACGTACATGAGGTAGACCAGGATTGTCTGCTGGAACAGCACCGGTCCGACCACGGGGATCTCCGAGAGCACCGGGATGCGGATGACCTCCAGCGGCTGTCGCGCGTTCCAGGATGCGGGGTCGTCGGCCATCAGGGTGGAGAACAGGAAGCCGGTGAGACCGATCACGAGCGTGTTGAGCACGACCCCGACGATGATCTGGTTCACCCGGAAGCTCACCGCGAACCACGCGAGCAGGGCACCGACGGCCGCGCCGGCGAACGGTGCTGCCGCCAGACCGGCATACCCGCTGGCGAGCTGTGAGGCGACCGCCGCGGCCACGAAGGCACCGAAGAGCAGCTGGCCCTCGATCGCGATGTTGATGACGCCGGTGCGCTCACAGATGACCCCGGACATCGCACCGAAGATGAGGGGCACCGACAGGGCCAGCGCCCCGGCGAGCAGCGAGGTGACTGGGATGACCGAGGCTCGGCCGGCGCCGGCCCACACCAGGAAGGCCACCACGAAGGCCACACCCACCAGCAGGTGCAACCAGACGGGCACGCTGCGCCGCGTCCGCACCAGCACCCAGGCCCAGCCGGCCGCGGCGAGCTGGGCGGCGCCGAGCAGCACCGCCCCGACCAGCGAGGGCACCTCGAAGTTGGGGATCGTGAACCAGCTGGAGCCTGACGTCAGCTGGAACGTCGTGCTCGCCTCCGGATCGGTGCCGACCGCGAAGACCAGCAGGGTGACCAGCCCGGACAGGGCGTAGATGACCGGTGTGCGGTAGCTGATCCTGGCCAGCACCTGGTCCTGGGCGGGGGCCGCGTCGGCCCGCTCCGGAGCGGTGACGGTGCTCATGCGGCGACCTCCTTCGTGGGCGTGGCCGCGGGGCGGCGACGACGGGGCTTGGCCGGGTCGGGCAGTCGGAAGACGGCTCGGACCAGCGGCGGGGCGGCGATCAGCAGCACGATGACCGACTGGACGACGAGCACGATGTCGATCGGTGTCTGGGTCAGCGACTGCATCAGGAAGCCACCGGCCTTGAGAGCACCGAAGAGCAGGCCGGCGATGAGGGTGCCCAACGGTCTGGACCGTCCCAGCAGCGCAACGGTGATGGCGTCGAATCCGTAGGAGGCGGCGACCCCGGCAGTCAGGGCCCCCTCGGTGCCCAGCACCTGGGCCGTGCCCGCCAGACCCGCCAGTGCGCCGGCGACCACCATGGTGACGAAGATGGTGCGGCCCACCGACATGCCGGCGGTGCGGGCAGCGTGGGGGTTGGCGCCGACGGCGCGCAGCTCGAAGCCGACGGTCGAGCGCTCCAGCAGCCACCACACGAAGACGGTGGCCAGCAGGGCCACGACGACGCCCCAGTGCAGGCGGAAGCTGTTGCCCGGCACCAGCCAGTCCGGGATGAGCAGCGGGTAGGTCGCGGAGTCCGCCACGTTGGGGCTGCGCTGGCCCGATCGCCCCGGGTTGAACACCGGCTGCTTGAGCACATAGCTGATCAGGTAGACCGCGATGTAGTTGAGCATGATCGTGACGATGACCTCGTTGGCGCCGAAGCGGGCCTTGAGGCCGCCGGGGATCGCTCCCCAGAGCGCACCGCCGACCGCTCCGCCCAGCACGGCCAGGAGGAGGTGCAGCCCCACCGGGAGGTCCCAGGCGAAGCCGATGTAGGAGGCGAAGATCGCGCCCAGGATGATCTGGCCTTGCGCACCGATGTTGAACAGGCCCGCGCGGAAGCCGACCGCGATGCCCAGGCCGGCCAGGACCAGCGGCACCGCGAAGACCACGGACTCGGTCAGCGGTCTGATCCGGCCGACGAAGGTGGTCGCCTGCCAGTCGAAGACGGCACCGCGCAGGAGCGCGATGTAGGCCTCGCTGACCGCCTGCCAGGCGGCACTGAGCAGGTCACCGGGCTGGGAGAAGAAGTAGGTCGCGGCGGCGCGCACGTCCTCGTCGGCGAAGGCGATGAGGAAGCCACCGACGACCAGGGCGAGCACGACCGCGAGGACCGAGATCATGACGTTGCCCCCGAGGACTCGGCGCAGCAGGTCGTCGCCCAGCTCGGAGCGTGGAGGTCCGTCCTCCGCGGAAGGGGTGGTCTCGTCCGGGTTCACCGAGGGGTCGCTCACGGCTGCTCCTGCTGGGGAAGGCGTCCATGGTCGGCCCGGGCCAGGGTGGACTGGTGCTCGGCGGCCTGGGCGGTGGCCTCCTGGTAGGGGACACCGGCCATCATCAACCCCAGCACGTCACGGTCGACACCGCCGGCCTGTGCGCGCGTCGACGACACCCACGACCCGTCCGCGGTACATCACCGCGACGCGGTCGGCCAGGGCGATGACCTCGTCGAGCTCGGTCGACACGATGATGACGGGGGTGCCGTCGTCGCGCTCGGCGACCATCCGCTGGTGCACGAACTCGATGGAGCCGACGTCCAGCCCGCGGGTCGGCTGGGAGGCGACCAGCAGACGCAGCGGACGGGACAGCTCGCGAGCCAGCACCACCTTCTGGGCGTTGCCGCCGGACAGCGTCGAGATGGGGTCCCTGACGTCGGTGAGCCGGACGTCGAACTCCTGGGTGCGGCGTTCGGCGTTGGCCTGCACCTTGGCCGGGCTCATGTTGACCCCCCGGGCGAAGTCGGCGGGTGTCGTAGAGGTCGAGCACGAGGTTCTCGGCGATCGTGAAGGAGGCGATCGCACCGTCCGTCGACCGGTCCTCGGGGACGAAGCCGATGCCGGCCCGCAGCCGCTCCCGCACGCCCTTGCCGCGCAGGTCCTCCCCGTCGAGCAGGATGGAGCCTGCGGCCGCCTCGTGCAGGCCGAGGATCGCCTCGGCCAGCTCGGTCTGCCCGTTGCCCTGCACGCCGGCGATGCAGAGGATCTCGCCCGCACGCACGTCGAGGGTGACCCGGTCGACCACCGGGACCCCGGTGGGGCTCGAGCACCGTCAGGTCCTTGACCTGGAACGCGGACTCCCCCGGCTGGGCCGGGCTCTTGTCGACCGCCAGCGAGACCGAGCGGCCCACCATCATGCTGGCCAGCTCGGTCTCCGAGGAGCTCGGGCTGGCCTCGCCCACGACCTCGCCGCGTCGGATGACGGTGATGCGGTCGGCGACGGCGCGCACCTCGCGCAGCTTGTGGGTGATGAAGACGATGGAGGTGCCGGAGTCCTTGAGCTCACCCATGATGCTGATCAGCTCGTCGGTCTCCTGCGGGGTCAGCACCGCGGTGGGCTCGTCCAGGATGAGCACCTGTGCGTCGCGCGAGAGGGCCTTGATGATCTCCACCCGCTGCTGGACCCCGACCGGGAGGTCCTCGACCAAGGCGTCGGGGTCGACGTGGAAGCCGAAACGCTCGCTGATCTCGACGACCCGCTGGCGCGCCCGGTCGAGGTCGAGCACTCCGCCCCGCCCCGCGGGCTCGTAGCCCAGCGCCACCGACTCGGCGACGGTGAAGACCGGCACGAGCATGAAGTGCTGGTGCACCATCCCGATGCCGGCGGCGACGGCGTCACCAGGGCCGGAGAACGTGACGGGGCGGTCGTCGAGCAGGATCTCGCCGCCGTCCGGGTCGTAGAGGCCGTAGAGCACGTTCATCAGCGTGCTCTTGCCTGCACCGTTCTCGCCCAGGAGTGCGTGGATCTCGCCGGGCTCGACCACCAGGTCGATGTGGTCGTTGGCCACCAGCGACCCGAAGGTCTTGGTGATGCCGCGTAGCTCGAGCTTCATCGCCCGTCCGCTCCTTCGTCAGAGGGGGAGTGACGCCAGCGGCCCGACCCCCTCGGGCCGGGCCGCTGTCGTCGAGAGTCCTACCGGTCCCTGGTCAGGGGGAGTTGGGGGACTCGATGGTGAGCTCACCGTCGATGATCTGCTGCTCGAGCTCGGCGAGGCGGTCCTTGAGCTCCTGCGGCACCTCGGAGTCGAAGTCGTGGAACTCGGCCAGGCCGACACCGTCGTTCTCCAGGGTGCCGACGTAGGGCTCGTTGTCGAAGCCCTCCTCGACCGTCTGGGTGATGGTGTCCTCCACCGCCGGACCGATCTGCTTCAGCACGGAGGTCAGCATGAGGTCGCCGTACTCGGTGGTGTTGTAGCCGTCGGAGTCGACCCAGATGATCTTGGTGCCCTCGGCACCCTCGGCGGCCGCGGCGGCACCGAGGCCGACCGGCCCGGCGACCGGCATGATGATGTCCGCGCCCTGGGCGATGAACTGCTCGGTCAGGGTCTGGCCCTGGCTCTGGTTCTCGAAGTCACCGGAGAAGGAGCCCGTTCTGGGCCTCCTTGTCCCAGCCCAGGAGCTGGACGTCGGTGCCGTTGTCCTCGTTGTACTGGTCGCACGCCGTCGGCGAAGCCGTCCATGAAGATCGCCACGGACGGGATCTGCAGGCCACCGAAGGTGGCGACGGTGCCGGTCTCGGTCATCCCCGCGGCCAGGTAGCCGGCCAGGAAGCTCGCCTCGGCGGTGTTGAACAGCGATCGGCTTGGCGTTCTCCAGCTCGAGGGGGGCGAAGTCGGCGTCCTGGAAGCTCGGAGTCGATCAGCGCGAAGTTGGTGTCCGGGTTCCCCTCTGCTGCCGGTCTGGATGGCGTCCTCGAGGAGGAAGCCGACACCGATGGTGATGTTGCAGCCCTGCGAGACCAGGGTGTTGACGTTGGTCGCGTAGTCGGCGTCGGACTGGGACTCGACCTGGGTGGTCTGGATGCCGAGGGCCTCGTCGGCCGCGCTCCATGCCCTCACGACCCGACTGGTTGAACGACTGGTCGTCGAACCCGCCGGAGTCGGAGACCATGCAGGCCTGGAAGTCGGCGGCGTCGGCCGGGGCTCCCTCCTCGCTGGTCGCCGAGCCGGTGTCACCGTCGCTGCCGGTGTCGGCGTCGTCCTCGGGGGCCTCGCCGCACGCGGCCAGGGTAAGGGTGGCGGCAGCAGTCACGGCCGCGAGCTTCAGAACCCGTCGCACGGGGATCTCCTTCTGGTGGGGATGTCGCTGGGCGGAGACGCCCAGGGGAGGCGGCTCACCGGGCGCATCCTACCCCCCGGTACAGGGCCACATGGGCCCCGTCCCCGACCCGTGACCGAAGTGTGACCTGGACGAGCCGGAAAGGCCTGCGCCTCAGCGCAGTGCGACCGCTGCCAGGAGCTTGGCGGCGTGCATCACCGACTCCTCGTCGACCACCAGGTCGCCCTGGTGCAGCTCGAAGGTGGGACCACCGGGGGTGCGGGTGCCCAACCGCGCCATCGCCCCGGGCACCTCGGTGAGATACCACCCGAGGTCCTCCCCGCCAAGCGACTGCGGCGTCGGCACCACGGCCTCCTCGGAGATCACCGATCGGGCCGCTGCCTCGAAGACGGCGACCGCGCCCGCATCGTTGACGACCGGCGGCACCCCCTTGATGTGCCGCACCGTCGCCTGGACGCCGTAGGGGCTGACGACGCTCTGCACGATCTCGTCGATGAGCGGGCCGGTCGTGTCCCAGGTCTGGGCGTCGAGCATGCGCAGGGTGCCCACGCACTCCCCGGAGGCAGGGATCACGTTGGGCACCGTGCCGGCTCGCACCGCACCCCAGACCAGCGCCGTGCCGGAGCGGGGGTCCATCCTTCGGGACAGCACGGCCGGCACGTCGGTGATCACCTTGCCGAGGGCGTACGTGAGGTCCTGGGTCAGGTGCGGGCGGGACGTGTGACCTCCCCGGCCGGTCAGCATCACGTGCACCGAGTCGGAGGCCGCGGTGATGGCCCCCACCCGCAGCCCGACGGTGCCGACGTCGATCGAGGGGTCGCAGTGCACGGCGTAGAGCCGGTCGACCCCCTCGAGCGCGCCGGTGGAGATGACCTTCAGGGCTCCTCCGGGGATCGTCTCCTCCGCGGGCTGGAAGATGAGCCGCACCCCGATGCCGCACCGGACCAGCTCCTCCTCGACGGACGCCAGGGCCAGCCCGGCTCCCAGCACCCCCACGGTGTGCACGTCGTGACCACAGGCGTGGCAGACGCCGGGGTTGCGCGAGGCGAACTCCAGACCGGTCGCCTCGTCCACCGGCAGGGCGTCGAGGTCGGCGCGCAGGGCGATCCGCCGGGTGGGCTCGGCGGAACCCAGGTCGGCCACCGCTCCGGACCCCGGCAGGGGGGTGACGGAGATGCCCGCCGCGGTGAGGTGCTCGGTGATCACCGCGGTGGTGCGGTGCTCCTGCCAGGAGACCTCGGGGTGGGCGTGCAGCTCCTGTCGCCAGCGCAGCAACGAGGGGCGCAACGCCTCGACAGCGGCGTTCACCTGGTCGGCGAGTGGGCTGGAGGGCATCGTCCTGGGGAGGGTCTCGGCAGTCACTTCGGGTTCTCGGCGGGGGGATGCGGACACCGGCGACCTTACCGCCCGTGGGCCGAGAAACCGCTATCGCCGGGCAGCCGAGCCCGGTGGCACCGCTCAGAAGGTCTCTCTGGGCACGTACTGCCCCCACACCGCACGCAGGCAGTCGGCGACCTCGCCCCCGGTGGCACCGGCGGCGATGGCGGCTTTCATCGGCACCAGCACGTTGTCGGTGCCCTGAGCGGCGTCCTGCACCCGGCCCAGGGCCGCGGCTACGGCCCCCCCGTCGCGCTGCTCGCGGAGCCTCTCCAGTCGGGCGCACTGGCCTTCCTCGATGGCGGGGTCGACCCGCAGCGGCTCGTAGGGCTCGGTCCCCTCGATGGCGTAGCGGTTCAGCCCCACGACGACCCGCTCGCCGGAGTCGATCTCCTGGGCTGTCGCGTAGGCCGTGCGCTCGATCTCGCTCTTCTGGAAGCCCTCCTCGATGGCCCGGACGGCCCCGCCGCGGTCCTCGACCGCCTGGATCAGCGTCAGGACCGCCTCCTCCAGGTCGTCGGTGAGCGACTCCACGACATACGAGCCGGCGAACGGGTCGACCGTCTTGGTCACGTCGGTCTCGTAGGCAATGACCTGCTGGGTGCGCAGCGCCAACCGCGCGGACTTCGCGGTCGGCAGCGCGATCGCCTCGTCGAAGGCGTTGGTGTGCAGCGACTGGGTGCCGCCGAGCACGGCACCCAGCCCTTGCAGGGCCACCCGCACCAGGTTGACCTCCGGCTGCTGCGCGGTGAGCTGGACCCCGGCGGTCTGGGTGTGGAAGCGCAGCATCATGGACTTCGGGTCGGTGGCACCGAACTCCTCCTTCATGATCCTCGCCCAGATGCGCCGGGCCGCACGGAACTTGGCGACCTCCTCCAGCAGGGTGGTGCGCGCGACGAAGAAGAAGGACAGCCGCGGCGCGACGTCGTCGACCGCCAACCCCGCCGCGAGCGCGGCCCGGACATACTCCTTGGCGTTGGCCAGGGTGAACGCGATCTCCTGCGCGGGCGTCGCTCCCGCCTCAGCCATGTGGTAGCCCGAGATCGAGATGGTGTTCCAGCGCGGCAGCTCACGGTGACAGTAGGCGAAGGTGTCGCTGATCAGGCGCAGCGACTGCGCGGGCGGGTAGATGTAGGTCCCCCGGGCGATGTACTCCTTCAGGACGTCGTTCTGGATCGTGCCGGTGAGCCGGTCTGCGGCGATGCCCTGTCCCTCGGCGACGAGCTGGTACATCAGCAGCAGGCTCGACGCGGTGGCGTTGATGGTCATCGAGGTCGACACGGTGTCCAGCGGCAGCCCGGCGAAGAGCGTGTGCATGTCGTCCAGCGAGTCGACGGCCACCCCGACCTTGCCCACCTCGCCGTGGGCGAGGACGTGGTCGCTGTCGTAGCCCATCTGCGTCGGCAGGTCGAAGGCGACCGACAGCCCACCGGTGCCGTTGGCGACCAGCTCGTGGTAGCGCGCGTTGGACTCGGCGGCGGTCCCGAAGCCGGCGTACTGCCGCATGGTCCAGGGCCGCCCGGTGTACATGGACGGGTAGACGCCCCGGGTGTAGGGGAACTGCCCCGGCTCCCCCAGCGCGCCGGCGGGGTCGAACCCCGAGAGGTCCTCCGGCCCGTAGACCGCCTGCAGTGGGAGCCCCGACTCGGTGCGCTGGTCCGTCATGGCCTCAGGCTACCGACCGCTCCTTCGCGACCTTCTCCTCCAGCGTCGGCAGCATCGCCTTGACCCCGAACGCCAGCGCGACCAGGGTCACCACCATGGCCGCGAAACCGATCCAGCCGTTCTGGGTCAGGGAGAACACGACATACCCCGTGAGGGCGCCCACGGCTCCGGTGATCGCGTAGGGCAGCTGGGTCGTCACGTGCGTGATGACGTTGCAGCTGGCACCGGTGGAGGACAGGATCGTGGTGTCCGAGATCGGCGAGCAGTGGTCGCCGAACACGGCACCCGCCAGCACGGCTCCGAAGGCCGCGAGCAGCAGCTCGGGCTCGCCGATGGAGTTCATGATGTCGCCCGCGATCGGCAGCAGGATGCCGAAGGAGCCCCAGGAGGTGCCGGTGGAGAAGGCCATCGCCCCGGCCATCACGAACATCACCGGGATCAGCCACTGCGGCGAGATGTCGGCCTGCTCGACCAGCCCGCCGAGGTAGTCGCCGGTGCCCAGCTCGGAGATGAGCGAGCCGAGCATCCAGGCCAGCAGCAGGATGTAGACCGCAGGGACCATCGACCTGATGCCTTCCAGCAGGCCACGGCCCAGCGTCGAGGTCGCGAAGCGGGGGTCCGCCGTGGTGTAGCGCCAGTAGTAGTAGAGGGCGCAGACCATGCCCAGCACGCCGCCGAAGATCAGCGCCGCCGTGACGTCGGTGCTGGCCAGGATGTCCAGCGGCGACCAGCTGGGCTCGTCGGCACCGGTGTAGCCGGTGTAGACGATGCCGCCGAGGACACCGAGCACCAGGGCCAGGAACGGGATGACCAGCGCCCGCTTGGCGCCGGGCTCGTGCACCGGCAGGTCCTCGGCGAGCTTGCCCGGGATGTCGAGGGAGTCGTCGTAGGTCTCGCCGTGGACCAGAGCCCGCTCCTCCTCGGCCCGCATCGGCCCGACGTCCAGCTGGAAGAAGATGACCAGGGCGACCAGGATGAGCGCGCCGCTGGCGTAGTAGTTCATGCCGGCGGCGACGATGAACGCCTCGACGTCGCTCATGGCCAGGGTGGAGGCCGCGACGATCGGCGCCATGATGCCGATGATGCTCGCCCCCCAGCTGGAGAACGGCGCCAGCACGGCGACCGGGGCCGAGGTGGAGTCGATGAGGTAGGCCAGCTTGGCCCGGGCCACCCGGTGCCGGTCGGTCACCGGGCGGGCGACCTGACCGACGGCCAGGGCGTTGAAGTAGTCGTCGATGAAGATGACCACGCCGAGGATGCCCGCCAGTGCCTGCGCCCCCCGCCGGGACCGGATGCGCTGCACCGCCCACTCCGAGAACGCGGCGCTGCCCCCCGCCATCATGATCAGCGCCGCGATCATGCCCAGCATGAGCGTGAAGGCCAGGATGTAGACGTAGTAGGTGTTGACCGCCCCGTCCGCCCAGAAGATGCCGGAGAAGGCCCCCCACACCAGCGACACGGTCTCCAGCGGGTTGTAGTCGGCCACGATGAAGGCCGCGCTCACGACACCCGCCCCCAGGCTGAGTAGCACCTTCTTGGTGCTGATCACGAGGATGATCGCGAGCACGGGCGGGATGATGCTGATCCAGGATGCGCCGTCGTCCATGGTCACGTCTCCTTGGTCGGTTGCGGCAAGGCTAGAGGCAAGCCACCTCTGCGACAAGGCCAGGGCCTGCGTAGACCAGCCCGGTGTAGAGCTGGACGAGGCTGGCCCCCGCCTCGAGCATCATGGCGGCGTCCTGCCCTGTCATGATCCCACCGACGCCGATCACGGGGAAGTCCGTGGACGACGCGATGCGGGCCACCATGGCCCGGCTGCGCAGGGTCAGCGGTGCGCCGCTGAGCCCCCCGGGCTGCTCGGCGGTATGCCGTTCTGCCGGGTCGACGTCCTCGCGTGACAGCGTCGTGTTCGTGGCGATGATCCCCGCGACGCCGGTGTCGGTGGCGACCTGCAGCGCCTCGTCCACCGCCTGGTCGGCCAGGTCCGGCGCGAGCTTGACCAGCACCGGTGTCCCGTCGGCTGCGGCGACGACGGCACCGAGGAGCTCACGCAGCGGGCCGGCGTCCTGCAGCGAGCGCAGCCCCGGCGTGTTCGGGCTGGAGACGTTCACCGCGAGGTAGTCGGCCAGTCCGGCGACCGCCTGCACGGAGACGAGGTAGTCCTCCACCGCGTGCTCGACCGGTGTGACCTTGCTCTTGCCGATCGAGACGCCCACCGGCATGTCGAGCAGGCCTTGCTGCCGGGCGGCCTGCAGCCGGCGGGCCAGCGCGTGGACCCCGGCGTTGTTGAAGCCCATCCGGTTGATGACCGCTCTGCTGCGCGGCAGCCGGGCCATCCGAGGGCGCGGGTTGCCCGGCTGGGGCACGGCGGTCACCGTGCCGATCTCCACGTGGCCGAAGCCGACCGGTCCCCAGGCGGCCAGCCCCTGACCGTCCTTGTCCATCCCGGCGGCCAGCCCCACCCGGTTGGCGAAACGCAGGCCGAACACCTCCACCGGACCTCCCGCAGGGGTGGCACTGCCGACCGCGTGGCGGACCAGCGTGCGACCGAGCCGGGTGCCGCCGACCGCCCCCGCGACACGCACCGCACCGTGGTGGGCCCGCTCCGGGTCGAGCCGGAACAGCAGCGGGCGCAGGGCCGAGGTGTAGCCCACGTTGACCAGGCGGGGGTGCTGAGAGGACACGACAACCAAGACTAGCCAGAGGGGGCTCGCCCTAGACTGGCCCGGTGACCAGCACCCCGCCCGGGATCCCCGGTTTCTACGGCGTGATCCCCGCCGGTGGGTCGGGCACCCGCCTGTGGCCGCTCTCGCGCCGGTCCTCCCCCAAGTTCCTGCACGACCTCACCGGCAGCGGGCACAGCCTGCTCCAGGCGACGGTCCATCGGCTCACCCCGCTGTGCGAGGACCGGCTGCTGGTCGTGACGGGGGCCCGCCACGTCGCCGCCGTCCGGGAGAGCCTGCCCGACCTGGGCCCCGACGACGTGCTCGTCGAGCCGGCACCGCGCGACTCGATGCCGGCCATCGGCCTGGCCGCCGCGGTGCTGGAGCGCCGTGACCCCGAGGCGGTGCTCGGCTCCTTCGCGGCCGACCACGTGATCGGCGATCCCGAGGCCTTCGGTGGCTGCGTCCGGCAGGCCGTGGTGATGGCGCAGCAGGGGTTGCTGGTGACCCTGGGGATCACCCCGACCTACCCGGCGACCGGATACGGCTACATCCAGCTCGGCGACCCGTATGCCGTGGCCGGCGCCCCCGATGCCCACCGGGTGGTGCGCTTCGTCGAGAAGCCCGCCCTGGACGTGGCCCGCCGCTACGTCGAGGCCGGGGACCACCTGTGGAACGCAGGCATCTTCGTGGTGCGCGCCACGACCCTGCTGGAGCTGCTGGCGCAGTGGCACCCCGACCTCGTGGCCGGGCTGCGTCGGATCGCCGCCGACCCCGCCTGCATGCCGGAGGTGTGGCAGGGACTGCCCCGCATCGCGATCGACCACGCGGTGGCCGAGCCCGCCGCGACGCAGGGCCGGGTCGCCGTGGTCCCGGCACCCTTCCCGTGGGACGACGTGGGCGACTTCGCCTCGCTGGCCTCGGTGCTCGCCGAGAGTGCCGAGCACCCGGGGATGCGCATCCTGGGCGCCCACGACATGGTCCTGAGCCGGGACAGCACCGGAGTCATCGCTGCTCACGGCGGACGCACGGTCGTGACCCTGGGCATCCCCGACGTCGTCGTCATCGACACCCCGGACGTCATCCTGGTGACCACCAGGGAACGGGTGCAGGATGTCAAGGGAGTCGTCGAGACCCTGCAGCACGGAGGACGGGAGGACCTGACCTGAGCGCCGACCTGTCCCACCGTCCCGCCGCCCGCCCGCGGGACGGTGTCGGTCATCCGCTGGCCACCCGACGCTCATCAGACACACCCGAGGACGTTGCCCGCGGGGCACCCGACCCGCCCACGCTGAGGCACGTGCGGGTCGCCATCGTCACCGAGTCCTTCCTCCCCGCCCTCAACGGCGTCACCACCAGCGTGTGCAAGGTGCTGGAGAGCCTGCGCGACGACGGCCACGATGCCGTCGTCATCGCCCCGGGCACCAGCCCGTGGAGCCCGGTGCCGACACCGGAGCGCTACGCCGGGTTCCCGGTGCACACGGTGACGAGCGTGCCGGTGCGCCAGTTCCGGGTCGGCCTGCCGTCCTACGAGATGGAGACGGTGCTGCACCGCTTCGGCCCGGACGTCGTGCATGTCGCCTCCCCCTTCGTGCTGGGGGTGCGTGGGCTGGTGGCCGCCCGGGCGCTGGGCCTGCCGACGGTCGCGATCTACCAGACCGACATGCCGAGCTACATCCGTCAGCACTCCGGCCCTGCCGGCGAGCTCACCGCTCGGGCGGCCTGGGCGTGGATCCGGCGCATCCACGCCCACGCCGACCTCACCCTCGCCCCGTCGACCTCGGCCCTGGAGGACCTGCAGGCCCACGGCATACCGCGCACGGCACTGTGGGGTCGTGGGGTCGATGCCGACCTGTTCCACCCGGACCGGCGCCTGGACCCCGAGACGGTGGCCCTGCGGCGGCGGCTGGCACCCCAGGGCGAGGTCCTGCTCGGGTATGTCGGGCGGCTGGCACCGGAGAAGGAGCTGCACCGGCTCGTCGAGGTCGGCCGGCTCCCGGGCACCCGGCTCGTCCTGGTCGGGGAGGGTCCGAGCCGGGACGAGCTGGCCGAGGCGCTGCCGAGTGCGGTCTTCCTGGGGCGACGGGAGGGGCTCGACCTGGCCCGCTGCTACGCCGCCTTCGACGTCTTCGTGCACACCGGCACCCGGGAGACCTTCGGGCAGACCCTGCAGGAGGCGTCCGCCGCGGGGCTGCCCCTCGTGGCCCCGGCCCGCGGCGGGCCCGTCGACCTGGTCGACCCCGGCCTGACGGGGTTGCTGTTCGACCCGGACCGGCCGGGGTCCCTGCGCGCCGCCGTGGCATCGCTGGTCGAGGGCGCCGACGCCGCGTCGCGCAGGATGGTCATGGGCACCCGCGGACGGGGCGCGGTGGAGGAACGGTCCTGGCCGACCCTGACCCGGCAGCTGGTCCGGCACTACTCACGAGCGATCGCACACACCACCAGCTCGGTGGCCTGATCGGCTAGCGGTCGAGGACCGCCTCGGCCCCGGTCAGCTCGTAGTCGGAGTCGCGGCGCCACACGCCGTCGCCGTCGTGGACGTACAGGCGCACCTGCCGGGCCGAGAAGGAGCAGGTGAAGTCGGCCAGGCTGTCGAAGGCGTGGTCCAGCGCCTCCTCGTCGATGTCGTGGGCGACGGTGACGTGCGGGTGGTAGGGGAACTGCACGTCGCGTCGGATCGGGCCGCTGCGCACCAGGCGCTCGAGCACCTCGCAGCAGGCCAGCCCTTGGGCGACCTGGATGAACACGACGTCGGAGACGGGGCGGAAGGTGCCGGTCCCCCGCAGCACCACCGGGAACTCCGGGTGGTGCCCGGCGACCACCGAGAGGTGCCGGCGCATCGCGACCAGCGCCGCGGACGGCACGGGAGTCGGCGGCAGCAGCGTGATGTGGGTCGGGATGTCGCGTGCCCGGACGTCGCCGAGCGCGATGCGGGCCTGCTGCAGCTCGGTTCCCCAGGGCTCGGGCACCGGCAGGGCGACACCGACGGTGCGGGTGTCCTGGTCGTCGACGTCCACGAGATCCGACCCTACAACCGCCGGTCCACCACCCGGGACCCCCACCAGGCTCCGGGCCCGGCATACAGTCTGGGCATGACCGACGAGCACGAGCCGACCACAGCCGCGACGCCGCCGGGGCCCTCCACCACCCCCGCCGAGCCGACGGACGACCTGGTCACCACCGAGCACACGCTGCAGCTTGCGGACCGCACCCTTCACTACACCGCCACCGCCGGCCGCATCGTGCTGCGGGAGGAGGTCTACGACGACGGCGTGTTCACCGGTGCCAAGCCCAAGGCCGAGGTGTTCCTGACCTCCTACGTCGCCACGGACGGCGGGCGGGAACGCCCGGTGACGTTCGCGTTCAACGGTGGACCGGGGTCCTCGTCGGTGTGGCTGCACGTCGGCCTGATGGGCCCGCGCCGGGTGCGCATGGGCGACGTCGGCGAGCTCCTGCCCCCGCCCTACCACCTCGTCGACAACCCGGAGTCGCTGCTGGCGGTGTCGGACCTGGTCTTCATCGACCCGGTGTCCACCGGCTACTCCCGGGCGGTCGAGGGCGGCAAGCCCGGTGGCTACCACGGCGTCGGCGGCGACATCGAGTCGATCGGGGAGGTGATCCGGCTGTGGACGACGCGCAACGAGCGATGGATGTCACCGAAGTTCCTGGCCGGCGAGTCCTACGGCACGCTGCGCGCCGCGGCGTTGGCCGACCACCTGCAGACCCGCTACAGCCTCTTCGTCAACGGCATCATGCTGATCTCGGCCGTGCTGGACCTCGGCACGATCGGTCTGCACGAGCCGGACACCGACCGCGCGTTCGTCAACTTCCTGCCGACCTATGCCGCCGTCGCCCACGCCCACGGCAAGCACGGGGACGCGACCCTGGCGGAGGTGGTGGCCGAGGCGCGCGACTACTGCGAGCGGGACTACCCGTGGGCCCTGGCCCAGGGCCGGCGGCTGACGGGCCAGGAGCGTGCCGGACACGTCGCCACGGTGGCCCGGCTGACGGGACTGTCGCCGGACTGGGTGGACCGGGCCGACCTGCGCATCGAGCACATCCGCTTCTGCACCGAGCTGCTGCGCGCCGACCGGCTGGTGGTCGGTCGGCTGGACGCGCGGTTCACCGGGCCTTCCGCGGCGGGCAACGCCGAGGCCTTCGACGCCGACCCCTCGCACGACGCGATCGCCGGGCCCTACGCCGCCGCCTTCAACCACCTTGTGCGGGTGGACCTCGGCTACGCCTCGGACCTGCACTACGAACAGATCTCCCCGCGTGTGCACCCCTGGTCCTACGCCGACTTCGAGGGTCGCTCGGTCGACGTCGGCCCGCGCCTGGCCCGAGCGATGCGGGCCAACCCGCACCTGCGGGTGCACGTCGCCTACGGCTGGTATGACGTGGCCACCCCGTTCCGTGGGGCCGAGGAGACGCTGGCCGGCCTCCAGGTCCCCACCGCCGACCTGGACCGCATCGAGCACCACTACTACCCCGCCGGTCACATGATGTATGTCCACGAGCCGAGCAGGGTGCAGCAGAGCGCCGACCTCGCCGCCTTCGTGCAGGAGGCGGCCGGCCGGTCGCGGGCTCGGGAGGCCGAGGCCTGACGAGGCCGCCGCCCGGGACTACCCCAGTGCCCCGCCCAGCCCGCCGAGGCCACCGCCCAGCTTGCCGAGCAGCTCCTGCGGGTCGATGCCGTACTTCTCGAGCAGGTTGGCATCGCGGTCGGTGTCCACCTGGTCGGGCAGCTCGGCCTCTGCCTGCCCGGCCTTGTCCTGCTCACCGCGGGACTTCAGGAACTCGATGATCTGTGCCTTGTCGATCTGCATGAACGGGCCCTTTCGTCGGGATGGGGATGGTGTCCTCGACGCTACTGTCGGCCACCGGGCACGCAACTCGACGGACCCTGCCACGCCACGGCTGGTCAGCCGGCGCGGTCCCGCAGCCGGTCGAGGATCTCGGTGAAGGTCGCCGAAGGCCGCATCACGGCAGCGGTCTTGACCGGGTCCGGGCGGTAGTAGCCGCCGAGGTCCACGGGGTGGCCCTGCACATCCAACAGCTCGGCGACGATGACGTCCTCCTGGTCGGTCAGCTGCTGGGCGACCGTGTCGAACGCCGCCGCCAGCTCGGCGTCCTCACCCTGCCGGGCCAGCTCCTGGGACCAGTAGAGCGCAAGGTAGAAGTGGCTGCCACGGTTGTCGATGCCGCCGACCTTGCGGCTGGGTGACCGGCCCTCGTCCAGCAGGGTGCCGGTCGCCCGGTCGAGCGTGTCGGCCAGGATCTGCGCTCGTGGGTTGCCGGTGACTGCGGCCAGGTGCTCGAAGCTCACCGCGAGGGCGAGGAACTCCCCGAGGCTGTCCCAGCGCAGGTAGTTGTCGGAGAGCAGCTGCTGCACGTGCTTGGGCGCCGAACCGCCGGCTCCGGTCTCGAACAGTCCCCCTCCGCTGATGAGTGGGACGATCGACAGCATCTTGGCGCTCGTGCCGAGCTCGAGGATCGGGAAGAGGTCGGTCAGGTAGTCGCGCAGCACGTTGCCGGTGACCGAGATGGTGTCCTCGCCGCGGCGGATCCGCTCCAGCGTGAAGGCCATCGCCTCCACCGGGGCCATGATCTCCAGCTGCAGGCCCTCGGTGTCCTGCTGCCCGAGCGTGTCGCGCACCGTGGCGATCAGGGTGGCGTCGTGGGCCCGGGTCTCGTCGAGCCAGAAGACGGCCGGGGTCTGCGAGGCCCGGGCGCGGCTCACGGCGAGCCTGACCCAGTCCTGGATCGCGACGTCCTTGGTCTGGCAGGCCCGCCAGATGTCGCCGCGCTCGACGTCGTGCTCCAGCAGCACGGTGCCGCCGCCGTCGACCACCTGGACTCGGCCGGGCTGCTCGATCTCGAAGGTCTTGTCGTGGCTGCCGTACTCCTCGGCCGCCTGGGCCATCAGCCCGACGTTGGGCACCGACCCCATCGTGGTCGGGTCGTAGGCGCCGTGGGCGCGGCAGTCGTCCAGGACGACCTGGTAGATCCCGGCATAGCTGCTGTCGGGCAGGACCGCGATCGTGTCGGCCGGCTCGCCGTCCGGGTCCCACATCTGCCCCGAGGTGCGGATCATCGCCGGCATGGACGCGTCGACGATGACGTCGCTGGGGACGTGGAGGTTGGTGATGCCCCTGTCGGAGTCGACCATCGCCATCGCGGGCCCGTCCTCCAGGCCGCGCCGGACCGCCTCGCCCACCTCGGCACGCACGGCCTCCGGCAGGGCGTCCAGACCCGCCAGGATGCCGGCCAGCCCGTTGTTGGGGCTGAGCCCGGCCGCGGCGAGCTGGTCGCCGTAGGTCGCGAAGACCTCGGGCAGGAAAGCGCGGACGGCGTGGCCGAAGATGATGGGGTCGGAGACCTTCATCATGGTCGCCTTGAGATGCAGGGAGAACAGCACACCCTGCTCCTTGGCCTCCGCGATCTGCCGGCTCAGGAAACGTTGCAGGGCCGCGACCCGCATGACCGAGGCGTCCACGACCTCCCCGGCCTGGACCGGCACGGCCTCCTTGAGCAGCGTCTCGGTGCCGTCCTGTGCCAGGTGACGGATGCTCAGGGTGTCCTCGGAGGGGACGACCACGGAGAGCTCGGTGGAGCGGAAGTCGTCGGCGCCCATGGTCGCCACGGTGGTCCGCGACTCGGCGGACCACTCGCCCATCGAGTGCGGGTGGGACCGGACGTACTGCTTGACCGAGGCCGGCGCTCGCCGGTCGGAGTTGCCCTGACGCAGCACCGGGTTGACCGCGCTGCCCTTGACCGCGTCGTACCGGGCCCGGGCGTCCCGCTCCTCCGGTGAGCTCGGCGCGTCGGGATAGTCGGGCAGGGCGTAGCCCTGTGCCTGCAGCTCGGCGACGGCGGCCTTGAGCTGGGGCAGCGACGCGCTGATGTTGGGCAGCTTGATGATGTTGGCCTCGGCGGAGCGGGTGAGCTCACCGAGCTCGGCCAACGCGTCGGGCACCCGCTGGTCCTCCGGCAGCCGCTCGCCGAAGGCGGCCAGGATGCGGGCGGCCAGGGAGATGTCACGGGTCTCCACCTCGATGCCGGCGGTCGAGGCGAAGGCCTCGACGACGGGCTTCAACGAGTGCGTGGCCAGCATGGGCGCCTCGTCGGTGACGGTGTAGATGATCGTGGCCATAGGGCGCGACGTCTCCTCGGATCGGTGCGGGTGGCGTGCTCGGACTCCGGCTCAGGCTATCGTGCGCCACGCCTGCGACGGGGCGCCAGTGCTAGCGTCTCGATGACGCAGTCCGAGCCTCACCGAAGGGTCTATTCGTGAACACTCCCGTCAAGGTCGCTGTCACCGGCGCTGCCGGACAGATCTGCTACAACCTCCTCTTCCGCATCGCCGCCGGCGACATGCTGGGCAAGGACACACCGGTGGAGCTGCGCCTGCTGGAGGTCACCCCGGCGCTGACAGCGCTCGAGGGCGTGGTCATGGAGCTCGACGACTGCGCCTTCCCGCTGCTGGCCGGTGTCGAGATCGGCGACGACCCCGCGCACGTGTTCGACGGGGTCAACGTGGCCCTGCTCGTGGGTGCCCGCCCCCGCACCAAGGGTATGGAGCGCGGTGACCTGCTCGAGGCCAACGGTGGCATCTTCACGGGCCAGGGCCGGGCGCTGAACGACCACGCCGCCGACGACGTGCGCGTCACGGTGACCGGCAACCCGGCCAACACCAACGCCCTCATCGCGATGCACCACGCGCCGGACATCCCGGCGCAGCGCTTCTCGGCACTCACCCGGCTGGACCACAACAGGGCGCTCGCCCAGCTCGCCCGCCGCACCGGCTCCGCGGTCACCGACATCCGTCGGATGACCATCTGGGGCAACCACTCGGCGACGCAGTATCCCGACCTCTTCCACTGCGAGGTCGGTGGCCGCAACGCCGTCGAGGTGGTGGACGACCAGGCCTGGCTCGCCGACTCCTTCATCCCCACCGTGGCCAAGCGTGGTGCCGCCATCATCGAGGCCCGCGGCTCATCCTCGGCCGCTTCGGCCGCCTCGGCGACCATCGACCACACGCGCGACTGGCTGCAGGGCACGGCTCAGGGTGACTGGGTCTCGATGGCCGTCCGGTCCGACGGCTCCTACGGCGTGCCCGAGGGGCTGATCTCCTCGTTCCCGGTGACCACGAGCAACGGCGACTGGTCGATCGTCCAGGGTCTGGACATCGACGAGTTCTCCCGTGCCCGCATCGACGCCTCAGTCGCCGAGCTCGCCGAGGAGCGCTCCGCGGTCACCGACCTCGGGCTCATCTCCTAGCGGATCACCAGGCTGGAGCTCAGCACCACCGCCGCGGCGGCCAGGGCGAGCATCAGGCTCACGTCCCAGGCCCGGGACCGCACGACGAGCCCACCTGCCCGGTCCTTCGGCAGCACGGCACGCACGATGGCCGCCACCACCAAGGTGGCGGCCATCGCGTAGCCGTAGCCACGCAGCCCGCCGCTCAGGAGCAGCCACAGCGCGATGCCCAGCCCTGCCGCGAGCAGCCACCAGGCGCCCAGTGGCTGGCGCGTGCGCCAGCCACTGGTGCCGCTGCGCCCGGTGTCGCTCACCGGTGTGGGCTCATCCGCGAGCCTCCACGGCGAGGCGCTCGGCCGCCGCGACCACGTTGCTCAGCAGCATCCCCCGGGTCATCGGGCCCACTCCGCCGGGGTTGGGTGAGAGCCAGCCCGCGACCTCGCCCACGTCAGCAGCGACGTCGCCGGCGATCTTGCCGTCCCGACGCGCGACGCCGACGTCGAGCACCGCCGCACCGGGCTTGACCATGTCGGCCTGCACGAGGTCTGGCACCCCGGCCGCCGCCACCACGATGTCAGCGCGCCGGGTGTGCGCGGCGAGGTCACGCGTGCCGGTGTGGCACAAGGTCACCGTCGCGTTCTCCGAGCGACGCGTCAGGATCAGGCCCAACGGCCGCCCGACCGTCATGCCGCGGCCGATGACGACCACCTCGGCACCGTCGATCGTCACGCCGTGCCGACGCAGCAGCTCGACGACCGCGACGGGCGTGCACGGCAGCGGTGCCGGCTCGCCCAGGACGAGTGATCCGAGGTTGACAGGGTGCAGGCCGTCGACGTCCTTGACCGGGTCCACCCGGGAGAGGATCGCGAACTCGTCGAGCCCGGTCGGCTGCTGCACCAGGAAGGCGGTGCACGCGGGGTCGGCGTTCAGCTCGTCGACCACCGCCTCGACGTCGGCCTGGGTCGCGGTGGCCGGCAGGTCGCGCCGGATCGAGGCGATGCCGATCTCGGCGCAGTCGCGGTGCTTGGCCGCCACATACCAGCTGCTGGCCGGGTCGTCCCCGACCAGCACCGTGCCCAGCCCGGGAGTGACTCCCGCAGCGGCCAACGCGGCGACCCGCGCCCGCAGCTCGTCCTTCATGGTGGCCAGCACGGCCTTGCCGTCCAGGGTGCGCGCGGTCATGGCGCCAACTCTAACGAGCGGAGCCGGGCCCGCCGCGCCGACAGCCCAGCGCCCCCAGCAGCCACGACGGTGATGACGACACCGAGCAGCATCTGGACGTCGACCTGCTCCCGGGTGTCGGGATGGGCGAGGTCGAGCACCAGAGCCAGGGCCATCTGGCTGGTGATGGTGACCAGCCCGAAGAGCAGCACCCCGGTGTGCTGCACGGCCCAGGCGGCCAGCGCGATGAAGGCGACCCCGCACAGCCCGCCCCACCAGGCCCACCCGGGCACGGCCCAGTCGGTGGGCCAGCCGGAGCGCCATACCGGCACCGCGCCGACCAGCAGCAGCGTCGTGCTGCCGGCCGTGAAGTTGACCCACGCCGTCGCCCACGAGTCCCGGGTGACGGTGGAGACCTGACCGTTGACGGCCTGCTGCACGGCCACGCCCATGCCGACCAGGAACGCCAGCACGACGGGCAGCACCGCCACGCCGGTCGCGCTGCCCCCCGTGGACGTGGACGCCGAGGCCACGGCCACCCCGATGACGGCCAGCGCCGCGGCCATCACCCGGGCCACCGAGAGTGCCTGCGCCGGGGCCGGCCCGAGGCCGAGCCGGTCCACCAGGAGCGCGCTGACCGTCTGCCCGCCGATCGTGGCGACCAGGAACGCCGCGACCCCCAGCACGGGCACGGCATACGTCTGGGTGCCCACGAGCAGCCCCCCGGCGACCCCACCGAGGACCTGCCACCAGGCGAGCCGGCCGGAGCGCAGGGCGGTGACGACCCGACCGACCCTGCTCCGGTGCCGTGGCGTCACGAAGAGAAGCGTGAGCACCAGCAGCCCCGACCCGAAGCTGTACCAGGCCGCCGGAAAGCTGCCGACGGACTCGGCCAGGGTGCCGTTCATCCGTGACTGCAGGGCGATGAGCCCCCCGCACCCGAAGGCCGCCAGCAGGGCCAGCCGGCCCGCGAAGCGCGTGTCAGTGGGCAAAGTGACGGGTGCCCGTGAAGTAGAGACCGACCCCCGCCTCGTCGGCCGCGGCGACCACCTCGTCGTCGCGGATCGAGCCGCCGGGCGCCACGACCGCACGGACTCCGGCGTCCAGCAGCACGCGCAGGCCGTCCGCGAACGGGAAGAACGCGTCCGAGGCCGCCACGGACCCACGCGCCCGCTCGCCTGCCCGGTCCACCGCGAGGTGACAGCTGTCGACGCGGTTGACCTGGCCCATGCCGATGCCCACGGTGGCGCCGTCGTGCGCGAGCAGGATCGCGTTGGACTTCACGGCACGGACCGCCCGCCAGGCGAAGGCCAGGTCCGCGAGCGTGGCCTCGTCGGCTGACGGCCCCGCCGCGAGGCGCCACCGCTGCGGGTCGTCACCACCGCCGTCGACCACGGCCTCACCGGTGTCGAGGCGCTGCACCAGCAGGCCGCCGGAGATGGGGCGGATCTCGGTGCCCCCACGCACCGGTGACGCGGCGCGGACCAGTCGGAGGTTCTTCTTGCGCCGCAGGGTGGTCAGGGCGTCCTCGTCGAAGTCCGGCGCCACCACGACCTCGGTGAACACCTCCGCCAGCTGCTCGGCCATCTGCCCGGACACCGGCCGGTTGCTGGCCACGATCCCCCCGTAGGCGGAGACGGGGTCGCAGGCATGCGCCCTGCGATGGGCCTCAGCGATGTCTGAGCCGACGGCGATGCCACAGGGGTTGGCGTGCTTGATGATCGCCACGGTCGGCTGTTCGCCGTGGTCGTGCGCGGCCCGACGGGCGGCGTCGGCGTCGACCCAGTTGTTGTAGGACATCTCCTTGCCGTGCAGCTGCTCGCCCTGGGCCAGGCCGGGCATCGGCTGGAAGCCGTTGCCGTAGAGCGCTGCGGGCTGGTGCGGGTTCTCCCCGTAGCGCAGGACCCCCAGGCGGTCCCAGGTGGCCCCCATCCACGCGGGGAACCCGGTGCCGTCGGAGGTGTCGGTCAGCACGTTGCCCATCCACGAGGCGACGTGGACGTCGTAGCTCGCCGTGTGGACGAACGCCTGCGCCGCGAGGTGCCTGCGCTCGGTGGTGGTGAACCCACCACTGCGGACCGCGTCCAGCACCTTGCCGTAGCTGGTCGGGTCGACCACGACTGCGACGCTGAGATGGTTCTTCGCCGCGGCGCGCACCATGGACGGGCCCCCGATGTCGATCTGCTCGACGCACTCCTGCGGTGACGCTCCTGAGGCCACGGTGCTGGTGAACGGATAGAGGTTCACCACGACCAGGTCGAACGGCTCGATCCCGAGGTCGGCGAGCTGGGACACGTGCTCGGGGTTCGTCGTGTCCGCCAGCAGCCCGGCGTGCACCCGCGGGTGCAGGGTCTTGACCCTCCCGTCCAGGCACTCGGGGAAGCCGGTGAGCTCCTCCACACGGGTCACCGGCACTCCCGCAGACTCGATGCGGCCTGCGGTCGACCCCGTCGAGACGAGTGCGACCCCCGCCTCGTGCAGACCCCGGGCCAGCTCCTCCAGCCCGGACTTGTCGTAGACCGAGACCAGGGCCCGGCGCACCGGACGGCGCTCGTCGGTGGAGTTCACAGGAGGGTGACCTTTCTGTCGGTGAGCGTGTAGCCGTCCACGACGACGCGTCGGACGGTGCGCACCAGGAGGTCGCGTTCGACGACCTTGATGCGTTCGTGGAGGGTGCGCTCGGTGTCACCCGGACGCACCGGCACGGCCCGTTGCGCCACGATCGGCCCGGTGTCGACCCCGGCGTCCACCAGGTGGGCGGTGCAGCCGGTCACGGTGACACCGTGGGCCAGCGCGTCGCGGACGGCATGCGCACCGGGGAAGGCAGGGAGCAGGGCCGGGTGGGTGTTGAGCACGGTCGTGCGGGCGAGCATCTCCGGCCCGAGCACCTTCATGAAGCCGGCGCTGACCACCCACCGCGGCGCCTGTCCCGGCAGGTGAGCGAGGACGAGCTCGGCGAGGGCACGGTCCCACGAGGCGCGGTCCCGGTGGTCCTGCACGGCGCACACGAAGGTGGGGATGGCTGCGCGTTCAGCCCGGGCCAGGCCCTCGATGCCGGTCCGGTCGGCACCGACCGCTGCGATGCGGACACCGTAGGCGGGGTCGGCGCAGGCGTCGATCAGGGCCTGTAGCGTGGTGCCGCTGCCGGAGACGAGGACGACGACCGGCAGGGCTGCACTCACGCACAGGAGCCTAGCCCCTCCGGTCAGAGGCGACGGCGGGTCAGATGGAGCACGGTGACCGTGACGGCGGCCCCGAGCAGCAGCTGGCCGAGCAGCGCCGCGGTGACCAGCCAGGCATCCACCCCCACCACCGCGAGCAGCCCGGGGGTCAGCCCCCCGGTGGACAGCCAGCTCAGCACCAGGACGGCGGCCGCCACCCAGGCGCAGGCCGAGAGGGACACCTGGGCCTTGGTCCACCACGAGGCGAGCCGGGGGGCCGAGCGTGCCCCGCGGTAGCCCAGCCAGGCGCCTGCCAGCACCGGGACGGCGCCGGCGAGCCACATCACCTCCGGCAGCGGGCCGGGCGCCGGCAAGGTCGCCAGCACCGGCACCAGCGGGAGGTCACCCGCGGTGACTCCGCCCCAGCTGACGTGGACGGTGCCGACGCTGAGGCCGGCACCGACCAACCAGGCCAGGGCCCACAGGATGAGGTTGGGCAGGAAGAGGAGCTGGCCGACCACGAGCAAGACACCACCGACGCCGCCGGCCTCGAGAGCGGTGGTCAGCGCGCTGACGCGGTCCATCCGGACCACCAGCAGCACGACGAGCACCAACAGGGCCACGACCAGCAGGCCTGCGAGCGCCTCCCCCGCCGGGGCCAGGCCGCGCCGGACGAGCACCGGGATGCGGGCCGCGACCCAGCCGAGAGCACGGTCGATCGTCGGGTGCTCCTGTCGGCGGTGCTCCCGCACCAGGGCGAGCACCACGCCGGCCGTCGCCACGAGCGCCAGCCCCGGGACCAGGGTCATCACCGGGACGGGCGCCTGGCCCAGCCCCGCCAGCACCGCGACGAGCAGGCCGAAGGCGACGTAACCCAGGACGAAGAGGACCAGCTCGGTGGCGCGCAGCGCCTGCCACGCCCCGACGAACCCTCCGATGCGGGTCGGAGCGCTCTGGGAGCGCGGTTCGGCGAGCACCTGGCGCACGGCATACCGGGTCAGCAGCACCGGCACTGCCGTCAGCAACAACGGTGTCAACCGCACCGAGACCTCCGGGGTCTGCACCACACCATGGTGGGCCAGAGCCCAGACGTCACCGGCGATGCCGAGCGACTGCCACATCGAGACCGTGCTCTGCGGGTCGGCGAGCCAGGCGACGAGCACCGGCACCGCGACCACCAGCCAGCCCACCAGCCCGGCCAGGGCTCCGGCGGCGAGCGCCAGCGACACCCCACGGGCCCGCGAGACGAGAGAAGGGCTCGCGCTGGGTGCAGTGAGGCTGCGGTCGCGACGGGCAGCGAGGCGTTCCTGGACTGTCATGGCCAGACCATGGTCCCCGGCCGGGAGCGACCGTGGCGGGAGGCGCACCGAGGGCCGGACGGAAAATCCGTCCGGCCCCTCGATGTCCCCGGGTCTACCCCGGTGAGGCGGCTCAGCCCTGCAGGCCCGCGATGATCTCGTGCATCAGCTCGGCGGTCTGCGACGGAGTCTTGCCGACCCGCACCCCCGCAGCCTCCAGCGCCTCCTTCTTGGCCTCGGCCGTGCCGGAGGAGCCCGAGACGATCGCGCCTGCGTGGCCCATCGTCTTACCCTCGGGTGCGGTGAAGCCGGCGACGTAGCCGACGACCGGCTTGGTCACGTGGTCCCGGATGTAGTCCGCAGCGCGCTCCTCGGCGTCGCCGCCGATCTCCCCGATCATGACGATCGCCAGGGTGTCGGGGTCCTCCTCGAACGCCTTGAGGCAGTCGATGTGGGTGGTCCCGATCACCGGGTCTCCGCCGATGCCCACGCAGCTGGTGAAGCCCACGTCGCGCAGCTCGAACATCATCTGGTAGGTCAGCGTGCCCGACTTCGAGACCAGGCCGATCGGGCCCGCCTTGGTGATGTCGGCAGGGATGATGCCGGCGTTGGACTGACCGGGGCTGATCAGGCCAGGGCAGTTGGGACCGACCAGGCGGGTGGTGCCCGCCTGAGCGGCGTAGGTGTAGAACTCGGCCGTGTCCTTGACCGGCACCCCCTCGGTGATGACCACTGCCAGCGGGATGCCGGCGTCGACGGCCTCCACCACCGCAGCCTTGGTGAACTTGGCCGGGACGAAGATGACCGTGACGTCGGCCCCGGTGGCCTGCACCGCCTCGCCGACGGAGTCGTAGACGGGCACCTGCACGCCGTCCTCGAAGTCGACGGTCTGACCGCCCTTGCCGGGGGTCACCCCGCCCACGATGGAGGTGCCTGAGCGGAGCATGCGCTGGGTGTGCTTGCGGCCCTCGGAGCCGGTCATCCCCTGGACGATGACCTTGGAGTCGGAGTCGAGAAAGATCGCCATGTGTGTGTAGTCCTTCGTCCTCAGCGGGTCGGGGTGACGGCGAGCTCGGCGGCCTTGCGCGCCGCGCCGTCCATGGTGTCGGCCAGGGTCACCAGCGGGTGCGCGGCCTCGGCAAGGATGCGCCGGCCCTCCTCGACGTTGTTGCCGTCGAGGCGGACGACCAGCGGCTTGGTCTCCTTCTCACCCAGGAGCTCCAGCGCCTGGACGATGCCGTTGGCGACCGCGTCGCAGGAGGTGATGCCACCGAAGACGTTGACGAACACCGAGCGCACCTGCTCGTCACCGAGGATGACGTCGAGACCGTCGGCCATGACCTCGGCCGAGGCGCCGCCGCCGATGTCGAGGAAGTTGGCCGGTCGGGCCAGCACCCCCTCGACCTCGCCGAGGTCCGCGCCGGCGTAGGCGACGACGTCGAGGGTGGACATGACCAGACCCGCGCCGTTGCCGATGATGCCGACGTTGCCGTCGAGCTTGACGTAGTTCAGACCCTTCTCCTTGGCCTTGGCCTCGAGAGGGTCGGCCGCTGCGGCGTCCACCAGCTGGGCGCGGTCGGGGTGGCGGAAGTCGGCGTTGTCGTCGAGGCTGACCTTGCCGTCCAGCGCCAGGATCTGGCCGTCCTCGGTCTTGACCAGCGGGTTGACCTCCACCAGGGTCGCGTCCTCGGCCTGGTAGACCTTCCACAGCTGCTGCAGGACGGACCCGATCGCGTCCTGGTCGGCGGTGAAGCCGGCCTGCTGCACGATCTCGGCCGCCTTCGCGGCGTCGATGCCCACCAGGGGGTCGACCGGCACTCGGGCCAGGGCCTCGGGCCGTTCCACGGCCAGCTGCTCGATCTCGACACCCCCCTCCTTGCTGCACATGGCGAGCAGGGTGCGGTTGGACCTGTCCAGGAGGAGGGAGACGTAGTACTCCTCGGCGATGCGCGCGCCCTGGGCGATCATGACGGTGCCCACCGTGTGCCCCTTGATGTCCATCCCCAGGATCTGCTCAGCGGCGTCGGTGGCCTCCTGCGGTGACCGCGCCAGCTTCACTCCCCCTGCCTTGCCGCGACCACCCACCTTGACCTGGGCCTTGACGACGACCACGCCGCCGCTTCCTGCCCCGATCCGCTCCGCGGCGGAGGCTGCCTCGGCCGGGTCGGTGACCACCTCGGCCGGCAGGACGGGCACACCGTGTGCCTCGAACATGTCCCGTGCTTGGTACTCGAACAGATCCACGTGTCAGGTTCCCATCGTCAGGTCGGTGGTCGTCTTGGCTGTCGTCCGGATGGCTGGTGCCGTCGGTCGTCGCGGCGGGCTCAGCGGTGCGCGAGGTGCTCGTTCACCCATCCCGTGATCTCCCTCGTGGTCGCGCCGGGGGTGAAGATCTGCGCGACCCCCATCTCCTTGAGGACCGGGATGTCGGCCTCGGGGATGATCCCACCGCCGAAGACGACGATGTCGGAGGCGCCGCGTGCCGCCAGCAGGTCGATGACCTTGCGGAACAGGGTCATGTGGGCTCCGGAGAGCACAGACATGCCGACGGCGTCGGCATCTTCCTGGATCGCGGCCTCCACGATCTGCTCCGGGGTCTGGTGCAGCCCGGTGTAGATGACCTCCACCCCCGCATCGCGCAGGGCCCGGGCCACCACCTTGGCGCCCCGGTCGTGCCCGTCGAGACCGGGCTTGGCGACGACCACGCGCAACGGTGAGTTGGTCATGGTGCGCAGGTTAGCGCACTCGTGACGGCCCGCGACCGGGCCGGATGAGGCGTTGGTCACCCTCACCCGGCCGGACCGTTGGGGCGGCGGCGCGACTGCGCTAGCCTGACCTGGCGACCTGCCGGCCGCTCGTGACGCGGTCGGCGACAGTCCGGTCCCACCCTGTTCGACTCGCCTGACCCCGACCCTTGGAGATCCCCTGTGCCCTCGCGTCGCCCCGGAAGCCACCGCCCTGCGGCGGTGAACACCGCCGACGCCCTGGCCCCGGGACTGACCCGCCGGGAGTACCGCGAGCTCATGGAGCGGGGCAGCACCCCGGGGCAGGCCCGACGCAGCTCGCCCCGACGTCGGCACCAGGCCACCCGGCGCCGTCGTCGCCGCCAGCACCTGCTGGGGCGGGTGGCTCCCGCGGTGGCCACGGTCGCCGTCGTGGCCGGCACCGGCAGCGTCGTGGCGGCTCAGCAGACCGGGCTGGCCGCAGGGGTGAGCACCGTCGCGGCCGCAGGGGCCCAGGACAGCTCGGCCCGGATCGCCTCGACCGGTCTGGACCGGCGTGCGCCGCTGTCCGTCTCGCGCGCCGCCGTGGCGCGGCCCGCCCTGGCCTCGGTGGGGGCTGAGGTCACCGCCGCGCGCACCGAGCTGCGGAGGGCGCTGCGCGCGCAGGAGGCGGTCGCCGTGGCGACCGCGGAGACCACCGAGCGCACGTCCGCGGCGCTCGCGCAGCGCCGCTGGCTGGAGTCCTTCCATCCGGCCATCACCGGTGGCCGCGTCACCTCCGAGTTCGGCCCTCGTTGGGGGCGCCTGCACAAGGGGATCGACTTCGGCGCCGCGACCGGCCGCCCGTTGCACGCCGTGGGCGGCGGCACCGTGACCGTGGCGGGCTACAACTACGGTCTGGGCTACCACGTGCGGCTGACCCTCGAGGACGGCACCGTCGTCTCCTACGGACACCTGTCGCGCATCCTCGTCGAGCGGGGGCAGCAGGTGCAGCCCGGCGACCTGGTGGGGCGGGTCGGCAGCTCCGGAGCGAGCACCGGCGCACACCTTCACCTGGAGGTCTGGGTCGACGGTGAGCCGGTCGACCCGCGGCCCTGGCTCGTCGAGCGCGGCCTGCTCTGAGAAGCGGCGCCCGTGGCCGGCGCAGCCGGCCGCCGACCTACAGCTTCTCCAGGGGGGCGTAGCGCAGCAGCAGTCGCTTGACGCCCGTGCTGCCGAAGTCGACGTGGGCCATCGTGTGGTCGCCGGTGCCTTCGACCCGGACGACGGTGCCCAGGCCGAAGCTGTCGTGGGTCACCCGGTCGCCGGCTGCCACGGACACCAGGGCCTGCGGGCGGGGTCCGCGTGACCCGGAACCTCGCGGGTCGAGCCGCACCACGCTGGTGCTCGACGCGCTCGGGCGCCCCCGCATGCTCATCCGGTCGGAGTCCGAACGCTCCCAGGTCACCAGGTCATCGGGGATCTCGTCCAGGAAGCGGGACGCGGGGTTCCACTGCGGGGAGCCGAACGCTGCCCTGCTGCCGGCGCGGCTCAGGAAGAGCCGCTCCCTGGCCCGGGTGATGCCGACGTAGGCGAGGCGACGCTCCTCCTCGAGCTCGGCCGGCTCGTTGAGCGAGCGCATGTGCGGGAACGTGCCGTCTTCCAGCCCGGTGAGGAACACGACCGGGAACTCCAGGCCCTTGGCCGTATGCAGTGTCATCAGCGTCACGACACCCAGGTCGGCCCCCGGCTCGCCGTCGGGGATCTCGTCGGCGTCGGCCACCAGCGACACCTGCTCGAGGAAGTCGACCAGGGTGCCCTCGGGGTAGGAGTCGTCGAACTCTCGGGCGACGGCGACGAGCTCAGCGAGGTTCTCGACCCGGGTCTCGTCCTGGGGGTCCGAGCTGGCCCGGAGCTGGTCCAGGTAGCCGGAGCGCTGGAGCACAGCCTCGACCAGGTCGGCCACCCCGGTCTCGGGGTCGGCAGCGACCCCCTGCAGGCCCTCCAGGAGGGAGGTGAAGCCGCGGATCGCGGTGACCGACCGGGTCACGATGCCGGGGGCGTCCTCGGGCCGGCCCAGCGCTGCCACGAACGGGATGCGCTCGCGCTCGGCCAGCGAGGCGATGCTGCCCTCGGCCCGGTCGCCGATGCCCCGCTTGGGCACGTTGAGGATGCGGCGCAGGTTGACGTCGTCGGTGGGGTTGGCCACCACCCGCAGGTAGGCGAGAGCGTCCTTGATCTCGCGGCGCTCGTAGAACCGGGTGCCGCCGACCACCTTGTAGGGCAGGCCGGTGCGGACCAGGACCTCCTCCAGGGCACGCGACTGCGCGTTGGTGCGGTAGAAGACGGCCACGTCACCGGGCCGCACGCCGTGGGCGTCCCCCAGCGCGTCGATGCGTCCGGCGACGAAGGAGGCCTCGTCACGCTCGTCGTCGGCGACGTAGCCGACGATCAGGTCCCCGTCACCGGCCTCGGTCCACAGCCGCTTGTCCCGCCGGGTGCTGTTGCGCGCGATGACGGCGTTGGCGGCACGCAGGATGGTGGAGGTCGAGCGGTAGTTCTGCTCCAGCAGGATGGTGCGGGCCTGCGGGTAGTCCTGCTCGAACTCGATGATGTTGCGGATGGTCGCGCCGCGGAAGGCGTAGATCGACTGGTCGGCGTCACCCACGACGGCGAGCTCGGCCGGCGGCACACCCGTGCCGTCGTCCGCCTGCCCGACGAGCTCCTTGATCAGGACGTACTGGGCGTGGTTGGTGTCCTGGTACTCGTCCACGAGCACATGACGGAAGCGCCGCCGGTAGTGCTCGCGGACAGCCGGGAAGGCCTGGAGCACGTTGACGGCCGTCATGATGATGTCGTCGAAGTCGAGGGCGTTGGCCTGGCGCAGCCGCTGCTGGTAGACCCGGTAGGCGTCGGCGACGAGCCGCTCGTAGTGGTTGTTGCCCGCCCGGGCCGCATAGTCCTCGGGGTCCAGCAGCTCGTTCTTGGCCGAGGAGACCTTGGCCGTGAACGCCCGAGCCGGGTAGCGCTTGGGGTCGAGGTCGAGGTCGCGGATCACCATCGACATGAGGCGCTGGCTGTCAGCAGCGTCGTAGATGGAGAAGGACGACCTCATGCCGACCGTCGCCGCCTCCTTGCGCAGGATGCGCACGCACGCGGAGTGGAAGGTCGAGACCCACATGGCCCGGGCCCGCGGTCCGACGAGGGCCTCGACGCGCTCGCGCATCTCGGCCGCGGCCTTGTTGGTGAACGTGATCGCCAGGATCTGGCCGGGGGAGGCACCCCGCTCCTCGAGCAGATGGGCGATCCGGTGGGTGAGCACCCGGGTCTTGCCGGACCCGGCGCCCGCCACGATGAGCAACGGGCTGCCCGCGTGCACGACGGCCTGCCGCTGGGGCGGGTTGAGCCCCTCCAGCAGGTCACGCGCCGGGGCAGGTGCAGCAGCGTCCACGAAGGCGGGAGCAGGACCGCTCCCGGTGCGTGCCCAGGTGGGCACGCCCGCGTCGTCCACCTCGGTCCGGGAGGGGCTGAACGCGGGCAGGGGGACGTCGTCGAAGAGGCTGCTCATGTCCGCTCCAGTCTACGGTCGGGCGCCGACAGCACCGCTCACGTCGCGACATACCCTGGACCGTGTGATCCGCCCCGCGACCGCCGCCGACCTACCCCAGATCCTCGCGCTGGTCCGCGAGCTCGCCGCCTACGAGCGGGAGCCTGACGCGGTCACCGGCACTGTCGAGTCCTACACCTCGTGCCTGTTCCCCGAGGCCGCGCAGCCGACGGCGTGGGCGCACGTCGCCGAGGTGGAGGGCCAGGTCGTGGGGATTGCCGTGTGGTTCCTCACCTTCTCCACCTGGACCGGTCGCAACGGCCTGTGGCTGGAGGACCTCTACGTCTCCCCCGCGCACCGCGGGGAGGGTCTGGGAGCGGGCCTGATGGCCGCCCTGGCCCGCGTCTGTGTGCAGCGCGGCTACCCCCGGATGGAGTGGACGGTGCTCGACTGGAACGAGCCGGCGCTGGAGGTCTACCGCTACCTCGGCGCCGCCCCGATGCACGAGTGGACGACACACCGGCTCAGCGGTGAGGCGCTGCACACCTTGGGGGGCCGGCCGTGACCGAGGGCGCCGGGAGCAGCTATCTCGACGTCTGGACCGGCATCGCCCTCGCCGTCGGCCTGGTCGTCGCCGGCATCTGCGTCGTCGCCACCCTCAACGGTCGCGCCCCCGGTCGGGTGACCGTGGCCGCCACGATCCTGCTGCAGGCGGTGCTGGTGGCGTATGCGGGCCGTTACCTGGTCATCTCCCTACAGGGCCAGTCGCCGGTGGGGCCGGTCTGGGAGCTGTGGGCCTACCTGGTCACCATCGTCATGCTGCCCGCGGTGGGTCTGCTCTGGGCCCGGGACGAGCGGAGCCGCTGGGGCACGCTCGTGCTGGGCGTCGCGGCCTTCGTTGCTGCCGTGATGTGCGGGCGGGTGGCCCAGATCTGGGCCGGGGTCGGGATGTCGTGAACCATCGCCGGCACGGCCCGGGCAAGGTGATCCTGGCCCTCTACGTCATCTTCGTGATCGGCTCGGTCTCCCGGGCGTCCGCGCAGATCCTCACCCGGTGGGAGGAGGCGCCGCTCGCCTACGGTCTCTCCGCCTTCGCCGCGGCGGTGTATGTCGTGGCGACCGTCTCCCTGGCCCTTCCGGGTGACCGGGCGTGGTGGTTGAGCGTGGTCACCATCAGCATCGAGCTGGCCGGGGTGCTGGTCGTCGGGCTGTGGAGCGTGCTGGACCCCGCTGCCTTCCCGGACGCCACGGTGTGGTCGGGCTTCGGTCGGGGCTACCTCTACATCCCGCTGGTGCTGCCCGTGGTCGGGTTGTGGTGGCTGTTCAGTCCCAGAGGACGGCCACCAGCACGTTGAGCACGGCCAGCCCGCCGGCGGCGTGCACCAGGCCGGCGGCGACGGCACGCCCCCTGCGGTCGCGGGCCGAGGCGATCTCGACCAGCGCCACCACCGCCAGGGCGACGACGAGCTTGACCGCCAGCTTCGCCGGGTCGTACTCGCGGTCCAGCACGGCCTCCCCCAGGCCGACGACGGCGAGCCCGGTGAGCAGCTGCAGCCGGGCGCCCCACACCATCACCGGCCCCGGCACGAGCGATCCTGCGCGGGTGCCGACCGCAGCCGTGAGGTAGCCGCCGACCAGCGCTGCCATGCCGAGGAGGTGGAGCGCGACGAGCAGCGTGTAGATGAAGTCCATGGCGTCAGGGTAGGACAGCGCCGTCGGCGACGACGCGGTGGATCAGCGGCACCGCCCAGGGCAGCAGCCGCACGGCCGACAGCTCGTTCACCGGCACCCATGCGGCCCGGTCGGTCGACCCGTCGACGTCGTGCACCACCGCCTCCGTGGGCTCCGGACAGTCGGCGACGTAGACCAGCCGGACGGCGTGGAAGTCCTCCCACCGGCCCCCCGGCGAGCGCCCGGTCCAGTGGTCGGTGTCGACCGCGAGCTCCCGGGCCACGCGCACCCGCTGCCCCGTCTCCTCCCAGACCTCACGCAGCACCGCGTCCCGCGGATGCTCACCGTCGTCGATCCCACCCCCCGGCGGGCCCCACAGGTCGGGGGCACCGGTGAAGCTGGTGAGCAGGACACGGTGAGCGCCCTGCAGCACCGTCACCACCACCGCGTAGGCGGCCACCCGCTGGTGCGGGTGGGGCACCGGGGCCGGGCTCACGGCATACCGGAGCACGGTGGCACCGCCCTCGTGGTGGGCACCGGTCCAGCGCGCCTGCCAGCCCGCGTTGGTCAGCAGCTGCTCGGGGTCCGCCCCGTGGCCGAGCTCGGCCTCGTGGACCACGGCACCGGTGCCGTCGACGGCACGCACCCGCACGCCACTCCTCGCCGGACGTTCCCCGGACCCCGGTGCCGCAACCTTCCTCACCGGCCCAGCGTGCCACGGCAGATAGGGTGCCTGCGTGCCCCGTCCTCTCCTTGTGCGCCCGCGGGAGGCGCGGGTGCGGGGTCATCTCGGGAGGGGACGGTTGTGAGCCGGATCGGCTGGAAGGAGGTCGTGCAGTCGATCCTGGGGCTGTCGGCCGCGATCCTGCTCGTGGCCTTCGCCCTACCGGGAGTGACGGGCACGACATGGGCCGCGATCGCCGACCAGCTGCGGCTGGTCGGCACCGGACCTGCGCTGCTCATGTTCGTGCTGCTGATCACGGGACTGCTGAGCTATACCTTCACGCTCATCGCCTCGCTGCCCGGACTGACCAACCTGCGGGCCCTCACCGTCAACGCCGCCGGGACGATGGTCAGCACACTGCTGCCCGGAGGTGGGGCCGTCGGCGTGGCGCTGACCTACATGATGTACCGCTCGTGGGGGTTCAGCCGGCGCAACATCTCGACGTCCATCGTGGTCACCTCGGTCTGGAACATCCTCTCGCGGCTGACCCTGCCGGTGCTGGCCGCTCTGGTGATCGTCTGGTGGACGGCTGACGCCCCCGAGACCCTGGTGACGGTCGCGGTCGTGGCAGGAACGGTCGGCACCGTCATCATCGCGCTGTTCGTCGCTGTGCTCTTCAACGACGCGGTCGCCGTCGCCGTCGGCCGCCTGGTCGGGCGGGTCGCGGACCCGTTGTCCCGGCGTTTCCGCAGGCTGGCCGGGCTCGAGCACCTCCTCGCCGACCAGCGTGCCCGCACCGGCCTCGTGGTGCGTCGCGGATGGGTCGGCATGACCCTGGGGCTGGTCGGGATGTTCGCCCTGTTCTTCGTGCTCTACGTCGTCTCGGCCCGGACCATGGGGCTGGACCTGGCGCTGCCGCAGCTCTTCGCCGCCTACGCGATCCGGCAGTTCCTGACCACCGTGGCCATCACCCCCGGCGGCCTCGGCGTCACCGAGGTGGGCACGGCCGGGGTGCTCGTGGCCTTCGGCGGTGACCCTGCGGCAGCCTCCGCCACGGCCCTGCTGTATGCCGTGTACACCCACCTGCTGCAGGTGCCGATCGGTCTCACGGCCTGGGGGGTGTGGTGGTTCGGCCCGCGTGATCGAGAGGCGGCCGGGCAGATCGCCTACGAGCTGCTCGACGACGAGTCCGACGAGGAGTCAGACGAGACGCCCGACGCGGGGCCTGACAAGGAGGGAGACGACCGGCGCGTCGGGGAGCCCGCCGACCCGTTCAGCGACGGCCCTGACGACCGGTGAGCCGCCTCACCTGACGGTCGTGAGCCTGCTCGGCGATGCTGTCGTCGAGCTGCTCCGGCACGAAGTCTCCGGTGGCCCGACGGGCAGCGATCTCGATGAGACCGTCGGCCAGTCCCGGGTTCGCAGGCAGGACCGGACCGTGCAGATAGCTGCCCACGACGTTGCCGGCGCGGGCCCCCTCCGTGTGGTCCTGCCCGTTGTTGCCGTCTCCGTGCACGACCCGGCCGAACGGCTGCTGCCCCGGGCCCAGCACCGTGGAGCCGGAGTGGTTCTCGTAGCCCACGACCGTGCCGAAGTCGGTCTCGAGCACCACCGGGCCGATCATCCGGGTCGCGTTGCCGGTCGTGGTCACGTCGAGGATGCCCAGGCCGGGCAGCCGGCGCCCCTCCACGGTGATGAAGGCCTGGCCGAACAGCTGGTACATGCCGCAGATCATGAGCATCGGCACGTCGTCGGCGGCGAGCTCGCGCAGCCGGCCGGCCTGACGGTCCAGGTCGTCCTGCACCCGGACCTGACCGGAGTCCTGACCGCCCCCGCCCAGCAACAGGTGGGCCTGCTGCGGCCAGGGGTCGCCGGGGTGGTGGTTGTGGACCACCGGGGAGTAGCCGTGCCAGCGGAGCCGGGCAGCCAGGCAGCGGGTGTTGCCGAGGTCGCCGTAGATGCTCATCTCGCGGGGGTAGAGATGGACCAGGTGGACCTCACCTTTGTGCTCGCTCATGCGTCAGGGTCCTCTCCGAAGCGGGCGAGGTCGTAGCGCGTGGCCAGCCGCCGCCGCAGGTGCATCATCGCCGTATAGGTGCAGAAGATCCTGGTCGGCTCCCCGCGGTGCTCGGCGAGGAAGAGGTCGAGGGCCGTGTCGAGGTCGGTCTCGACCCGGTGCACCGGCACGCCGTCGTAGCGCAGGCGCAGGGCCATGTCCCACCCGCGGACGCCGGAGGTCACGGCGACGCCGCGCTCGCGCAGGGACTCGAAGGACACGTCGTAGAGCCAGGAGACGTCCCGGCCGTCGGCGTAGTTGTCGTTGATGGCGATCATCGTCGCGACCGGCTCGTTGCCGTAGGTGCCCAGGGCGACGGTGAACCCGGCGGGGTTCTTCACCAGCACGAGCTCGAGGGTCGACCCTTCGATGTCGATGACCTCGCCCCGGCCGAACGGTGGGTGCACCGCCTCCAACGCTGTCCGCGCGCGGGCGGCGTCCCAGTCCTGACGGAGCAGCACCCGGGCCATGGTCGTGGCCGCGGTCGCGTTGATCATGGCCGCCAGACCGCGCTGGCGCAGGGTGAGCGGTCCGATGTCGATGCCGCCTGGGAAGCGGATCGTGAAGGAACGCTCGTCGTGCGGCAGCAGCAGGCCGTCCTGGTCCCCGAGCGTCGGCGCGTCAGCAGGGTCGTCGAACCGGACGTCGGCCTCCTGGATCTCGGGCAGGCGGTCGGCGATGGCGGGGTCCACCGCAAACCACTGCAACCCGACACCCGGCGCCAGCTGCGCGGCGATCCGAGACACGAACGCGTCGTCGGCGTTGAGCACGACGGCCTTGGTCGCCTGCGCTGCCAGCGTCGTCAGCAGCCGGGCCGTGTGGTCGATCTCGGCGAACCGGTCGAGCTGGTCTCGGGCGACGTTGAGCAGCAGCGCGTGTGTCGGTGCCACCACCTCGGCGAACTTGAGGGCGTGCGCCTCGTCGAGCTCGAGCACCGCGACGTCGGCGTGGAGGCGCCCGCTCAGGCCGACCTCGCCGAGCAGGGCGGAGATGACTCCGCGGGTGAAGTTGCTGCCCGTGGGATTCGTGAAGACGCGCAGACCATGTGCTCGCAACAGGGCCACCACCATCTTGGTGGTCGTGGTCTTGCCGTTGGTGCCGCTCACCACGACGACGCCGCGGGGCAGTGACCCCAGCGTGTGGTGAAGCAACGCGGGGTCGACCCGCTCCGCGACCAGACCCGGCAGCGCTGACCCCCCGCCGCGCAGTCGGGACACCGCGCGTGCGGACTTGCCGGCGGCGATCGCGCCGGTCGTGCGTATCCTGCCGATCACCGCCACGTGGTCGCCGCCGCCCTCACTCGTCCCAGGCTGGTCACCATGGCGCACACGCTATCTCCTCTCGGCGCACGAGACCGCCGCCTCCCCGGCGCGGGACACACCCAGCCGTCCGACGCCGAGGTCAGGCGGCACGGGTCGCGAGATGGTCGACCGGGTAGGTGACCCAGGCTTGTCGGTAGGGATCGGTCCACGACACGGTGCCGTCCCGAGCCAGCACGGGTCTCCAGCCACCGAAGGTCTTGAGCCGGTGGTGGTGCTGGCACAGCGCGATCAGGTTGCCGGGGCTGGTCGGCCCGGCGGGTGCCGGCACCACGTGGTCCAGCTGGCACCGACGTGCCTGCACGCCACACCCCGGGAACCGGCACGTCCCGTCACGCACCTGCACGAACCGGCGCATCCCCTCGGTCGGACGGTAGCGCGGCGTCATCGTCTCCAGCGTCACCCCGGTGCGGGCATCGACCAGGGTGCGCGCGACCCTGGTGCTCAGCCGGCCCAGCAGTGCCTCCACCACACCCGGCGCGATGACACCGATGTCAGGGATGCCCACCACCGAGCCGAACCCGAAGCCCTCCGGCGGCCCCTGCTCGTCGGCATCGCCGGGGAACCCGTCCCCCTTGGCATCGCGCATCGACATCGACATCGACATCGAACGCTTCCCCATCGCCGACCCCGCCGCCATCGGCATCGGCATCGGGATGGTCAGTCGTCGGGCGCGTTGCGTCACCGGCGCGTGGATGCACCGGAACGGCGAAGGTCACGGTGGCTGAAACCTGCGCGCGCGCCATGATCAGGTCGACCAGCGCATCGGCGCGACAGACATCCAGGCTGCGGCCCGGGTCTTCGGCTTTCATGCGATGGGCCAGCTCGTCGACGGCCGCCCAGCACTGAGCACTGTCCTCGGTGGAGAGGACGGCGAACCATTCGCTCATCCCGGGCACGTCCCCCGCCCGGACCTGGACGCACCGGCCCAGCCGGGCGCGCGCGGCCGCCGCCCGCACCGCCAGGGGGTCGACCGACGCCAGTGCGCGGCGCACCCGTGCCCGCACCCGCCCCGGAGTGTCTCCGCACACCCGCGGATGGATCAGCTCCTCCACCGCGGCACACACGTCGCGGTCGGCCAGGCCCAGCTCCTCGGCGACCAGCTGCGCCCGGAACGGGTCGAGGTCACCGTCCGCGACAGCACGCAGCGTGCGTGGCAGCCTGGCCGTCAACGTCGCCGCGCACCGGACGCGCCGCTCCGACATCGACGGCGCCAGGCCCAGCACCGGAGCGAGCTCGTCGCCGGCGAACTCGCTCACGAAACCCACTCCACGGTCAGCGTCCGTCAGGGCACCGTGCTCGTCATACGCCTTCTCCCGGGCGGCGAACTGTGCGACGCGGACCGTCTGCACCGCGCTGGCAGCGGAGATGACCTCCTGCAGCCGCCCGATGTCTGCAAGCAGCGCGGACGTCTCCGTCCCCCAGGTGGCCCCCTGCACGCGCTCCACGAGCGACCGCAGCACCTCGATCGTCTCGCTCAACCCCTCCATGCGAACAAGCGTACGACTCGCCACCGACAGACCCCCGCCGCCGACCGACCGCCGGTCGACCGGATCAGCCATCCGGGGCGGCCCGGCTCACTCCCCTCGCTCGTGGCTCACTCCCACTCGATCGTGCCCGGAGGCTTGCTGGTCACATCGAGGACCACGCGGTTGACCTCTGGCACCTCGTTGGTGATCCGTGAGGAGATCCGGGCCAGCACGTCGTACGGCAGGCGCGTCCAGTCGGCGGTCATGGCGTCCTCGCTGGACACCGGGCGCAACACGACCGGGTGCCCGTAGGTGCGCCCGTCCCCTTGGACCCCCACAGAACGGACGTCGGCCAGGAGCACGACGGGACACTGCCAGATCTGCCGGTCCAGCCCGGCGGCCGACAGCTCCTCGCGTGCGATGGCGTCGGCCCGGCGCAGCGTCGCGAGCCGCTCACCGTCGACGGCACCGACGATGCGGATGGCCAGGCCCGGGCCGGGGAACGGCTGACGCCAGACGATGCCCTCGGGCACGCCCAGCTCCAGCCCGACCTGCCGCACCTCGTCCTTGAAGAGGGTGCGAAGCGGCTCGATCAGGGTGAACTGCAGGTCCTCGGGCAGCCCACCGACGTTGTGGTGGCTCTTGATGTTGGCGGCCCCGGAACCTCCGCCGGACTCGACCACGTCGGGATAGAGGGTGCCTTGCACGAGGAACTCCACGGGGTGACCCTCGGCGTCGGCGGAGCCGACGATGTCGCGGGCGGCCTGCTCGAAGACCCGGATGAACTCCCGTCCGATGATCTTGCGCTTCTCCTCGGGGTCACTGACGCCTGCCAGCGCCGCGAGGAACCGCTCCTGGGCGTCCACGACGACCAGGTCGACCCCGGTGGCCGCGACGAAGTCCTGCTCGACCTGCTCGGCCTCACCCTCGCGGAGCAGCCCGTGGTCGACGAAGACACAGGTGAGCTGGTCACCCACGGCGGCGTTGACCAGCGCGGCAGCCACGGAGGAGTCGACCCCACCGGAGAGCCCACAGATGACGTGGGCGGCGCCCACCTGCTCCCGGATGCTCGCCACCAGCTCCTCGGCCACGTGGGCGCTGGTCCAGGTCGGCTCCACGCCGGCCCCGTGCAGCAGGAAGTTCTCGAGCACCCGCTGCCCATGGGAGGTGTGCAGCACCTCAGGGTGCCACTGGACGCCGTAGAGCCGGCGCTCGTCGTCCTCGAAGGCCGCGACGGGGGCGCCGGGGGTGGTCGCGGTGACCACGGTCCCGGTGGGGGCACGGGTCACCGCGTCGCCGTGCGACATCCAGACCGACTGCTCGGTGGGCAGGTCCGCGAACAGGGTGCTGCCGGGGCGGGTGACTGTGGCGGGCGTATGGCCGTACTCCCGCTGCCCGGTGCGCGCCACCTCACCGCCGAGGCAGCCGGCCATCGCCTGGAAGCCGTAGCAGATGCCCAGCACCGGCACACCGGCCTCGAGAAGTGCGCCGTCGAGCCACGGCGCCCCGTCGGCATACACCGAGGAGGGCCCACCGGACAGGATCACCGCTGCGGGGTCCTGGGCCAGCATGTCGGCCGTGCTCATCGTGTGCGGCACGATCTCGCTGTAGCAGCTGGCCTCGCGGACCCGCCGGGCGATGAGCTGGGCATACTGCGCCCCGAAGTCGACGACCAGAACAGGGCGCTCGTGCAGGGTGTCGGTCACCCGGACAGGGTACCGGCGGCCGCGCGGCGCTCCGCGATCTGCTCACCGGCCCCACGGCTGACCCGGTGCTCGACCCAGAACGACAGCAGCGGCACCGTGCCGGCCAGCATCACCCCGACCATCTTGACCAGGCTCCAGCGCAGCTCGAACCCCAGGAGCGCCACCGACACGAGATACACCATGTAGAGGAACCCGTGCGGCTGCGCCCACCAGTCGAGCAGGTGGTTGTCGAAGCCGTAGCGCAACACCATGTGCAGCGTCAGCACGAGGAGAGCGACACCGACCACGAAGGCCATCACTCGGAAGAACGTCAGCTTGCCCTGAACTGTCACGACGGCACTGTATGACGGGTGCCTGAGGCTTCCTTGAGGAACCGCAGGTACATGTAGACCGCGAAACCGGCGAAGACCCACCACTGCAGGGCGTAGCCCAGGTTGCCCCAGTCGACCCCTCGGCTGCTGAGTGAAGGCGGCGGCACCGGCTCCACAGCGGGGTCGGTGACCTGCGGCTGCTCGCCCGTGGCGAAGATGAAGGCGTTGTAGAGGTCGCCCTCCCACGTGTTGGCCAGCACGGCCAGGTCCACCGAGCCCAGCTGTCCGGCCGGGAGGTCGGTCTCCGCGGAGGGCGACTCCCCTGGCGCGAGGGTGCCCGTCACCGAGACCGGGGTCGCCGGAGGCTCCTGCGCGGTGGACGGGTCCGCGACCCACCCGCGCAGCACGGTGAGCAGGTCACCCTGGTCGGTGCGCAGCGGCGTCATCACCCAGTAGCCCTCCTGTCCCTGCAGCAACCTGCCCGGGACGAGGAACTGCAGCCGCGAGTCATAGGTGCCGGAGGCGGAGACGGGGCGACCCGAGGCGTCGTTGGGGAACGCGCTGAACGGCTGCAGCACGTCCTCGACGGGCACCTCTGCCTGCGCCGCCTGAGCGGCGAGGGTCTCCTCGAAGACCCGGTCCTGGGCGACGGCGAGCTGCCACAGCCCGAGCCGGACGAAGGCGTAGACCACGACGAGCAGGACAGCCAGCAGCGCCAACCATCGCGGCTGCAGGGCCGTCCTGATCACGTCGCGGCGGCCTGGTCGTCGAAGACGTAGATGCTGCCGCCGTAGCAGGCGACCCACACCGTGTGCGTCACCGGGTCGTAGGTGATGCCGATCGGGTTGGCGTCCGTCGGCTCCTTCTGCAGCAAGGTCATGTCCTCGGTGGAGATCTTGGACACCGACGGCTCGTAGTAGTTGACCACGTAGAGCGCAGTGCCGTCGGAGGACAGGATCATGCTGCGCGGTTCGCGACCGGACTCCACCTGGTCGACGATCTCGTCGGTGCTGGTGTCGATCTTGTAGATCGTGTCCGACCCGCTGACCGCCATGTAGAGGTAGGCCCCGTCCTCGGAGAGGTTGAGGTGCCGCGGCTTGCGGGGGGTGTCCATGACGACTTCGCTGGTGCCGGCCTCGAGGTCGACCTTGAACAGCTTGTCGGCATACATCGCCGCGACGTAGGCGGTGTTGTTGTCCGGCATCACGTCGATGCCACGAGGAGCGGCGGCGATCGGGATGACCTCGGTCTCCTCGGCCGCCTCGATGTCGACCACCGAGACGGTGGAGTCGCACCAGTTGCTCACCAGGACGCGGGTCTGGTCGGGCGTGATGTCGACATACTTCGGCACGGCCCCCACCTCGATCACCTGGTCCCAGGCCATCTCCTCGGCATCGAAGCGGTAGAGCATCGAGGCGCCCACGCCGCTCGAGGGGGTGCAGGCGTCGAACCCCTCAGGGCCGAAGCCCTCGCCATACATGGTGTACTGCGAGACGTAGGCGTATCGCCCGTCGGCGGTCCAGGCCGCCTCGACCGGGGCGCCACGGGAGGTGCCCGGGTGCCCGTCGATGCCGAAGTCGGCCAGCTCGACGGAGTCGTCGAGAGTGGCCACCAGCTCACGGGTCTGGGTGTCGTAGACGGTCGCCGTGTGGCTGTACATCATGTTGTTGGCGATCACGAGCCCACGACCGTTGGCCACCACAGACTTCGGCGTGATGCCACCGGTGATGTAGTCGACCTGCTCCATGACCGACTCAGCAGACGGGGTTGCCGGCGCGGCGGGCACGGCGGCGGCCGAAGTGCCCTCCGTGGCCTCCGCGTCGTCACTGCCCTCGTCGTCCTGCTGGTCCTCCTCGGCGGCCGGCTCGTCCGCGCTCTCCTCGGCTGAGGCGCCCGCGTCGTCCACCGCGGACGTGGCGGCACCGGCCGGTTCGTCGTCGTCGTCGGCACTGACGGCCAGGCACGCCGTCAGGCTCCCTGCGAGCAGCAACCCGAGCCCGCCCAGTGCCGCGCGTCGACGGCGGCGGTAGACGGCTTCCTGGCGCACCTGCATGTGAGTCCTCCCGGGGGTGTGTGCCTCCAGGGTAAGACGGACCGGCCTCCAGGCCGGCAACGCCGCCCCGGGGTGGACCGGATCAGTAGGGCGAGACGACGACCTCGACGCGCTGGAACTCCTTGACGTCCGTGTAGCCGGTCGTGGCCATGGCCCGGCGTAGGGCACCCATGAGGTTGGTCGTGCCGTCGGCGTCACGCCCCGGCCCGAGCAGGATCTCCTCGAGCGTCCCGGTGGTGCCGACGCGGACCCGCTCACCGCGCGGCAGCAGCGGGTGGTGGGCCTCGGACCCCCAGTGGTAGCCGCGCCCGGGCGCCTCCTGGGCCCGGGCCAGCGCCGCACCGATCATCACAGCGTCGGCACCACACGCGACCGCCTTGACGATGTCTCCGGACTGGCCCATCCCGCCGTCGGCGATGACGTGCACGTAACGGCCCCCGGACTCGTCCAGGTAGTCTCGTCGGGCTGCTGAGATGTCGGCGATCGCCGTGGCCATCGGCGCGTGGATCCCCAAGGTGGTGCGGGTGCGGTGGGCAGAGCCACCTCCGAAGCCGACCAGCACTCCGGCCGCGCCGGTGCGCATGAGGTGCAGCGCGGCGGTGTAGGTGCCCGCGCCGCCCACGATGACCGGCACGTCGAGCTCGTAGATGAACCGCTTGAGGTTCAACGGCTCCGCGTGGCTCGAGACGTGCTCGGCCGAGACCGTGGTGCCACGGATGACGAACAGGTCCACACCCGCATCGACGACGGCCTTCCAGTGCTGCTGGGTGCGTTGCGGCGACAGTGCGCCGGCGACGGTCACCCCCGCGTCCCGGATCTCGCGCAGCCGCGCGGTGATGAGCTCGGGGCGGATGGGCGCGGCATACAGCTCGCGCATCCGTGGCGTGCACTCGGCCGAGCCGAGCTCGGCGATCTCCGCCAGATGCTCCCTGGGGTCGTCGTAGCGCGTCCACAGACCCTCGAGGTCGAGGACCCCGAGGCCACCGAGCCGGCCCATGGTGATGGCGGTCTCCGGAGAGACGACGGAGTCCATCGGCGCGGCGATCACCGGCAGCTCGAAGTGGTAGGCGTCGATCTGCCACGAGATGGACACCTCCTCCGGCCCACGGGTGCGCCGCGAGGGCACCACCGCGATGTCGTCGAAGGAGTAGGCGCGGCGGGCCCGCTTGCCTCGGCCGATCTCGATCTCGCTCACCGGGCAAGGGTACAAGCGAACCCCGGCGGCGCGACCGCCGTCACCGGGCCGAGTAGTTCGGCGCCTCCACGGTCATCTGGATGTCGTGCGGGTGCGACTCCTTGAGGCCTGCTGCGCTGATCTGCACGAAGCGCCCGCGCTCCTTGAGCTCGGGGATCGTGCGGGCACCCACGTAGAACATCGACTGCCGCAGGCCCCCGATGAGCTGGTAGGCGACGGCAGCCAAGGGGCCTCGGTAGGCGACCTGGCCCTCGATCCCCTCCGGGACGACCTTGTCGTCGTCGGCGACGTCGCCCTGGAAGTAGCGGTCCTTGGAGTAGGAGCGACCCCGGCCCCGCGACTGCATGGCCGCCAGGCTGCCCATGCCCCGGTAGGACTTGTACTGCTTGCCGTTGATGAAGACGAGGTCTCCGGGCGACTCCTCGCACCCGGCCAACAGCGACCCGAGCATGACGCTGTCGGCGCCCGCGACCAGCGCCTTGGCGATGTCACCGGAATACTGCAGGCCGCCGTCACCGATCACCGGCACGCCGGCCGGCCGGGCTGCTCGGGTGGCCTCGTGGATCGCGGTGACCTGGGGCACCCCGACGCCGGCCACCACGCGGGTGGTGCAGATGGAGCCAGGTCCCACCCCGACCTTGACGGCGTCGGCGCCGGCGTCGACCAGAGCCTGGGCTCCCCCACGGGTGGCCACGTTGCCCCCGATCACGTCGACATGGGCGGCCGCCGCCTCCGCCTTGATGCGCCGGATCATGTCGGTGACCCCGCGCGCGTGACCGTTGGCGGTGTCGACGACGAGCACGTCGACACCGGCCTCGACCAGTGCCATGGCGCGCTCCCACGAGTCACCGAAGAAGCCGATCGCCGCACCCACCCGCAGGCGACCCTCCTCGTCCTTCGTCGCCCAGGGATACTGCTCGGTCTTGGTGAAGTCCTTCACAGTGAACAGGCCGCGCAGCACACCGGCCTCGTCGACGATCGGGAGCTTCTCGATCTTGTTCGTGGCCAGCCGGCGCAGGGCCTCGAGCTTGTCGACCCCGACCGGTGCTGTCACCAGACCGGTGGAGGTCATCACCTCGCCCACCGGGCGGGAGAAGTCGTCCTCGAAGCGGATGTCGCGGTTGGTGATGATCCCGATGAGCAGCCCGTCGTCGTCCACCACAGGCAGCCCGGAGATGCGGAAGCGCCCGCACAGCTCGTCCATCTCGGCAAGGGTGGCGTCGGGGCCGATCGTCACCGGGTCGGCGACCATGCCGTTCTCGGAGCGCTTGACCCGGTCGACATGTGCGGCCTGCTCCTCGACGGACAGGTTGCGGTGCAGGATGCCGAGGCCTCCCTCACGCGCCATCGCGATGGCCATCCGAGACTCGGTGACCGTGTCCATCGCGGCCGAGACCAAGGGCATGCGCACCTGGATGCGGCGGGTCAGCATCGTGGTGGTGTCGGCCTCGCTGGGGATGACGTCGGTCTCTTCAGGCAGCAGCAGCACGTCGTCGTAGGTGAGGCCCAGGGACGCAAAGCTGGACGGGGCATCGAGGGGGAGCTCGCCGGACGTCATACCGGCAATTGTAGGCCGCGCGCCAGGGTCAGCCGGCCCCGCTGGGGTCCTCGAGGTCGCCGGTCCCGCGCTCGACCGGCGGCGCGGAGCTCCCCGGACCGTCCCCGGTCGGTCGGCCCACATCGGCGGGACGCCCCCGATCGACTGAAGATCCTGGGTCGGCTGGACGCCCCGGGTCGGCTGGAGGTCCTGGGTCGGTCGGACGCCCCGGGTCGGTCGGACGTCCTGGGTCGGCTGGACGCCCCGGGTCGGCTGGAGGTCCAGGGTCGGTCGGACGTCCCGGGTCGGCCGGCGCAGTGGTGCCGTTCCCCGGCTGGGCACCGGGACCCACCGGCGGTGGACCAGCCTCTCGCGGACCGGGGACGGGTGCCTCCGGCCGGCCGGAGGCCGACGGGGGAAGGGGGCGAACCGGACCGACGCGCCCACCGGTCCCCTGTCCCTGGGAGGCCGAGGGGGCGGGGCGCGCGGGGCCGACGAGGCCTGCTGGAGGACCGTTGCCAAGGGCGGGACGGTCGGGACGCTCCGGACCGGTCGGCCGAGGGGTTGCGGGCGTGCGTTCGGGGGCACCGCCGACGTCGGCAGGAGGTCCCAGGCCCTGGCCCACGTCGGCAGGCGGTCCGTGCTCCGCAGGGCGGCCGGGGGTGTCGGGCCGGGCGGCGGCGCCAGGAGCGCCGGGCTCGGCAGGCGGTCCAGGCTCCGCACGGCGACCCGGGGTGTCGGAGGCAGGTCCACCCGGCGCCGCCTCGGCCCCGGACGGGTCGATGGGTCGACCGGGCTGCTGGGGCTCGGCGCCTCGGTCTTCCGGCGGCGCTCCGGGCACTGCGGCCGCGACGACGGTGCGAGCCGAGCCTGCCCAGCCGTCCAGCACCGAGGAGACCTTGAGGCCGACAGCGGCGCCGGGGGCCGCTGCTGAGGCGTCCTCCGGCCTCCTGGGCGGGGGGGCGACGGCGGAGCTCGCGTCGAGGGCGGCCGTCGGGTCGAGCCCCGCAGTCAGGTCGAGCGCGGCCGTCGGGTCAGGCTCGGAACTCGGGTCGTCGAGGGACTGCCTGACCTGGTCCGTGGAGTCCGACGGCCCGAGCCACTCCTGCCCACCGGGTGCCCAGCCCACGATCTCGCGTCCGACCGAGGCGAGCACCGGGATCTCCGCCCCGGTGAGCGCTGCCGCGACGGAGGAGCCGCCCACCGTCAGCACCAGCCCCGTGAGCACGGGGAGGACCGAGCGAGGCAGCCGTGAGCGCCGGGACCGGCGCGGAGGTGGCCCGGCGTCGACCTGGGCGGTCCACCCTGCGAGCGCCTGCGCGACAGGGTCGTCGGTGGTCACCGGGAGCCGCCCGCCGAGACGGTCCAGGAGGAGGTCGTCGGCGGCGATCTCGGTCAGCGAGTCCCTCACCGTGCCACCCCCCACCGCTGTCGGAGCTGGTGGAGCGCCCGATGCTGAGCGACCCGCACGGCGCCGGCGCTCATGCCCAGCGTGCGTCCGGTCTCTTCGGCCGTGAGGCCCACGGCGACGCGGAGGACGAGGATCTCGCGCAGCCGCTCCGGCAGCGTCTCCATGAGGCGCACCAGCTGTTGTGAGTCCTCGCCGGTCAGAGCGAGCTCCTCGGGGCCGGGGGCGGGGTCGACGGAGTCCGGCACGTCCTCGGTGGGCTGCGGGGCTCGGAGGGCGCGCCGCTGGGCGTCCCCGACCTTGCGGCTGCTCACGGCGTAGACGAAGGCCTCGAACGGGGGCCCCCGATGCTCGTAGGCCGGCAGCGCCGACAGCACCGCGACGCAGACCTCCTGCGCCACGTCGGCGGACACCCCCGCCCCGTCGGGGAACGCACCCAGCCGGGCCCGGGCGTAGCGGAGAGCGAGCGCGTGGGTCTGGGCCAGGAGGTGCTCCCGAGCGGTCTCGTCACCGTGCTGGGCGCCCCGGGCGAGGTCGCTCAGGCCTCCTGGGCATGGAGCCTGGTCAACGGGATGAACCGGGGCAGGACGCTGGGCGCGCTCAGCGCGAGCACCCATCACCTGCGTCGCCCACATGATCCCTCCCGATGTCCGAACCCTCCGCAGCGTACCTGGTGGTAACCCGATCCGCCCGGCCCGGTGTTTGGGCCTTCTACGGATGGGTAACTAACCGGTAGGCAGTGCGCTGAAGCACGTCCACCGATGACACGAGGAGGAGCACATGGCTGAGATTGCACGTCAACCCGGGCCGGTCGCCGAGCTCTGGGAATGGCAGTACCTCGGACTGTGCCGGACGGTCAGTCCGGAGGTCTTCTTCCACCCCGAGGGTGAGCGCGGGCCGGCCCGCCGCCGCCGCGACGAACGGGCCAAGCAGGTCTGCCGGCAGTGCCCGGTCCTGGAGCAGTGTCGCGAGCACGCGCTGCGGGTCCGCGAGCCCTACGGCGTGTGGGGCGCCATGACCGAGAGCGAGCGCGACGCCACCTACGGGACCGCCTAGCACGCTGCACGACACGGGCCCTGGGTGATCCGGAGATCACCCAGGGCCCTGTCGTGGTCAAGGCAGGTCAGTGGCCGTGGCCGTGACCGTGACCGGCGCCGCCGGTCTCCTCGTCGTCCTCGGGCTTCTCGACCACCAGGGTGTCGGTGGTGAGCACCATCGCGGCGATCGATGCGGCGTTGCGCAGCGCCGACCGGGTCACCTTGACCGGGTCGATGACGCCGGCGCCCATCAGGTCGCCGTACTCGCCCGTCGCGGCGTTGAGACCCTGGCCGAGCGACATCTCCGCGACCTTGGCGGTCGCGACGTAGCCCTGCATGCCGGCGTTCTCGGCGATCCAGCGCAGCGGCTCGACGGCCGCCTTGCGGACGATGGAGGCGCCGACGGCCTCGTCACCGGTGAGCTCCAGCCCGTCGATCGCGACGCTGGCGTGGATGAGCGCCGAGCCACCACCGGGGACGATGCCTTCTTCGATGGCCGCACGGGTGGCGGACACCGCGTCCTCGATGCGGTGCTTCTTCTCCTTCAGCTCGACCTCGGTGTGGGCGCCGACCTTGATCACGCAGACACCGCCGGAGAGCTTGGCGACGCGCTCCTGCAGCTTCTCGCGGTCCCAGTCGGAGTCGGTGGCCTCGATCTCGGCCTGCAGCTGGGCGACGCGCGCCTGCACGTCCTCGTGGCTGCCGGCACCCTCGACGATCGTGGTGCCGTCCTTGGTGGCCACGACCCGACGGGCCTTGCCCAGCACCTCGAGGCCCACCTGGTCGAGCTTGAGGCCGACCTCCTCGGCGACGACCTGGCCGCCGGTGAGGACCGCCATGTCCTGCAGCATCGCCTTGCGGCGGTCACCGAAGCCGGGCGCCTTCACGGCGACCGCGTTGAACGTGCCGCGGATCTTGTTGACCACCAGGGTCGACAGGGCCTCGCCCTCGACGTCCTCAGCCACGATCATCAACGGCTTGCTGTCGGCGACGACCTTCTCCAGCAGCGGCAGCAGGTCGGAGACCGCCGAGATCTTGCCCTGGTGCAGCAGGATGTAGGCGTCCTCGAGGACGGCCTCCATGCGGTCGGTGTCGGTCACCATGTAGGGCGAGAGGTAGCCCTTGTCGAACTGCATCCCCTCGGTGAAGTCCAGCTCCATCAGCGTGGTCGAGGACTCCTCGACGGTGATGACCCCGTCCTTGCCGACCTTGTCGAACGCGTCGGCGATGAGCTCACCGATGGTCTCGTCCTGGGCGGACAGGCCCGCCACCTGGGCGATCTCGTCGCGACCCTCGAGCTCGCGGGCGTTCTCCAGGAGCCGGTCGGACACCGCGGCGACCGCGGCGTCGATGCCGCGCTTGAGGCCGGAGGGGGCAGCGCCGGCAGCGACGTTGCGCAGACCCTCCTTGACCATGGCCTGAGCCAGGACCGTGGCCGTCGTGGTGCCGTCACCGGCCACGTCGTTGGTCTTGGTCGCGACCTCCTTGGCGAGCTGCGCGCCGAGGTTCTCGAAGGGGTCCTCCAGCTCGACCTCGCGGGCGATGGTGACCCCGTCGTTGGTGATGGTGGGGGCGCCCCACTTCTTGTCCAGCACGACGTTGCGGCCCTTCGGGCCGAGGGTCACCTTGACCGCGTTGGCCAGGGCGTCGACACCCCGCTCCAGCGCCTTGCGTGCGTCGTCGTTGAATTCCAGTTGCTTGGCCATGGACAGCCAGTTCCTTCCTACGTTGGACGCGACGACGCCCCGGCTCCCCGACGTGCGTGGGGTGGCCGGGGCGTCCTGCCGGTTGCTCAGGCGACGACGGCGAGGATGTCGCGGGCGGAGAGGATGAGGTACTCCTCGCCGCCGTACTTGACCTCGGTGCCGCCGTACTTGCTGTAGATCACGCGGTCGCCGACGGACACGTCCATCGGAACGCGGTTGCCGTTGTCGTCGATGCGACCCGGGCCGACCGCCAGGACCTCGCCCTCCTGGGGCTTCTCCTTGGCGGTGTCCGGAATGACCAGGCCGGAGGCGGTGGTCTGCTCGGCCTCGACGGCCTTCACAACGATCCGGTCTTCGAGCGGCTTGATGGAAACCGACACGGTGGGGCCTTCCCTTCGTCAGTGTCGACGGGTGATGTCAACTGCTGGGTGGTTCACTCGTCCCGTTCGGACCGCCGTCGCGGGGGTCGACCCGACCAGGAGCTGGTCTGGCACTTGCGTGCCGCGAGTGCTAGGTCGAATCTAGGCAGTCTTTAGCACTCGGTCAAGCCGAGTGCCAGAGGCGACCTCACAGCAGGGGCTGCAGGGGCCGCAGCATCCGCTCCACCGCCCGGTGGATCAGGTCCCGGCTCGTGCCAGTCCTCCAGCGACAGCTCCACGCAGTTCTCGAGGTCGCGACGGAAGATGTCCTCCATCACCTGCGCCTGGGTCGCGGTCCAGGATCTCCAGGTTGACCTCGTAGTTGCCCCGCAGCGACAGCCGGTCGATGTTGGCTGTGCCGACGGTGGTCCACGCCCCGTCGACCGTGGCGGTCTTGGCGTGCACCATGGCGTCGCGGTAGAGGAAGATGCGCACCCCGCCGCGCAGCAGGTCGGTGAAGTAGCTGCGAGCCACCACGTCGGCGACGACGTGGTTGGACCGTTGCGGGGTGATCACCCGCACGTCGACCCCCCGTGCAGCGGCGGTGAGCAGCCCGTGCAGGATCTCACGGTCCGGGATGAAGTAGGCCTGGGTGATCCAGATGTGGTGGGTGCGCCCGGTCGATCGCCTCGAGGTAGATGCCGCGCACCGGGAAGACCACCCGGCTGGGCTCGTTGCGGGCGGCCCGGATGGGGTGGTCCCACCCGCGGTGCGCCGCTGTCGGGCAGCACCGGCAGCCCCGGCCCGGCGGTGGCGGTTCCAGAAGTCGACGAAGGTGTTGCTGCAGCTCCCAGACGCGCGTCGCCCTCGACGCGCACGTGCGTGTCCCGCCACTGGGTGGCGTAGAGCGCACCGATGTTGTAGCCGCCGACGAAGCCGACGCGACCGTCGACCACGAGGACCTTGCGGTGGTCGCGACCCGTGCGGCGCACGTCGACGCAGCGCCAGCCCGGGTCGCAGCGCCGGGAACTTCATCACGTGGACGCTGGGCGGAAAGCTGCTTGAACGCCCGCGGCACCACGAGGTTGGCGAACCCGTCGAAGACGACACAGACGGTGACCCCACGGTCGGCGGCCGCGACGAGCGCGTCCTTGAACCGCTGGCCGACCTCGTCGCCCTTCCAGATGAAGGTGGCCAGGTAGATGTGGTCGCTGGCCGCTCGATCGCCTCCATCATGGCCTCGTAGAGATGCTCCCCGTAGGTGTAGGTCGTCAGCTCGTTGCCAGAGACCTCGGTGCTGTGCGGCGGGTCATCCGGTGCCTCGTGGACCTCCGTGGTGCGGCGCTTGCGCACGGCGTCGACGCCGGTCACGGCGGCCGCCACACCGAGGGGAGCACTGACCGCGAGCGCACCGGCCCGCAGCGCCCATGACCTCCACGGAACTGACATGCGCATATTCAACCAGCCGTCCCCGGCAGGATGGCCCCGTGGACGTGCGCACCGTGGACTGGCTGGCCGGACCCCAAGGGTCCGCACTCCTGGCGACGCTGCCGCCGTATGAGGAGAGCCGAGCCCTCGCGCTGGGTGAGCAGCTGCGTCGCGACGGGCACGACCCGGCCGTGGTGGCCGCGGCTCTGACCCAGTCCAGGCTGCGCGCCCGTGGGGTGGCCAAGCTGGGACCGCAGGCCAGGTCGATGCTGCTGACGGCCGAGGGGTTGGAGCAGGCCTCTCGGGCCGACGTGGCCGCCCTGCATGCAGCGCGGTTCGCGGCGGCCGGAGTGCGGCACGTGTGGGATCTCGGGTGCGGGGTCGGGTCCGACGCGCGCGCCCTGGTGGATGCCGGCCTGCGCGTCAGCGCCGTGGAGACCGACCCGGTGACCGCGGCGGTGGCGCGGGCCAACCTGGCCGGCCGCCCGGGTGCCCGGGTGCTCGTGGGTCGCGCCGAGGACGTCGACCTGCCCGGGCCGGGGACTCCTGGGGAAGGGGCCTGGCTCGACCCGGCTCGACGGGTGGCGGGGGTGGCTGACGCCCGCGGGCGCACCCGCCGGGTCCTTCGGCTCAGCGAGATGTCACCGTCCTGGGACTTCGTGCAGGAGGTCGCCGCGCGGCTGTCCGCAGTCGGGGCGAAGTTCGGACCGGGCTTCCCCCACCTCGAGGTGCCCGACGGGGCACAGGCGACCTGGCTCTCCTACGGCGGCGAGGCGCTGGAGTGCACGCTCTGGTGGGGCGAGCTGGTGGACCGGCCCGGCCGGAGCGTGCTGCTGCACGACGGCACCCGCTGGCACTCGCTGGCGCCGGGCGAGGGCGCGTCCCGGGCCGAGGCCGCCGGCGGTGAGGTCCGGCCCGGTGACCGCCTCCACGACCCGGACCGTGCCGTACTGGCAGCCGGCCTGGTCGACGCCGTGTGCGAGGCCGTCGGCGGCAGGGAGAGCGCGCCGGGCAGCGGGTATGTGGTCTCAGGCGGTGGTGCAGCCACCCCGTGGGCCCGGTGCCTGGAGGTCCTGGACGTGCTGCCGCTGCAGGTCAAAGCTCTGCGGGCGTGGGCCCGCGCCCACGACGTCGGTCCGCTCACCCTGAAGAAGCGCGGCGCCTGGGTGGACGCCGAGACCCTGCGCCGCCAGGTGCGCCCGCGCGGCAGCCAGGAAGCGACGCTGGTGCTGACCCGGCTGGCCCGCCCGTCGGGACAGAGCGCGGTCGCGCTGTGGGTCAGGCCGTGCCCGGGCGGATCCCGCGGAGCGCGCTGAACCGCTCCACGTCCTCGGTGGTGCCGGAGACGACCAGCTCGTCCCCCTGGAAGACCTGTGTCTCGGGCACCGCATACCGGAAGGCCTCCCCCGGGCGCTTCACCCCGACCACGGTGATCCGGTGCTTGGTGCGCACCCCGGAGGCGGCGAGGTCCTTGTCCCAGGTCTCCACCGGGGCGTAGGTGCGGGCGATGGCGAAGCCGTCCTCGAACTCCAGGTAGTCCTGCAGGCCACCGCCGACCATGTGAGCCACCCGCTGCCCCATGATCAGCTCGGGGTAGATGACGTGGTTGGCGCCGATGCTCTGCAGGATCTTGCCGTGCTTGCGGGTGATCGCCTTGGCGTAGATCTGCCGCACCCCAGCCTCCACCAGGGTGATGACCGTGAGCACGCTGGCCTCGATGTCCGAGCCGATGGCCACCACCGCGGACTCGAACTCGCGCACCCCCAGCTGACGCATCGCCTCGCCGTCAGTGGAGTCGGCCTGCACGGTGTGGGTGAAGTCGTCGGCAAAGCGTTGGACGCGCTCGGCGTCCTCGTCGACGGCGAGCACGTCGACGCCCTGGCGCACGAGCGACTCCGCCACGGCGGAGCCGAACCGGCCCAGGCCGATGACGAGCACGGAGTCGTGCTGGTTGCGGACGCGGGTCCTGCGACTAGCCAACAATGGGTCGCTCCTCGGGGAGTCGGTAGTGGCGGTGGCGGGTGTTGAGGGCCAGGGCGGAGGCCACGGTGATGCTGCCCACCCGCCCGATGAACATCAGCACCATCAGGATGACCTGTGCGGTCGGGGGCAGGTCGGCGGTGATGCCGGTGGACAGGCCCACGGTGGCGAAGGCCGAGACCACCTCGAAGCTCACGTCGATCGCGTCGAGGTCGGTCACCATCATGACCAGGACGATGGACGTGGCCACCAGACCGACGGCGAGCAGGGCGACGGTGAGCGCCTGGCGCTGCACGGCGGAGCCGATCCGCCGGTCGCCGATCGAGACGTCGGGTTCACCGCGGATCTCGGCGAGGATGACGAACCCGAGGATGAAGAAGGTGGTGACCTTGATGCCGCCGGCGGTGCCCGCACTGCCACCCCCGATGAACATCAGCACCGTGGTGACGGCCTCGGTCTCGTCCCGCACCTGGCCGTAGTCGACGACGTTGAAGCCGGCCGTGCGGGGGAAGACACCCCCCGCGACCGAGCCGAGCGCCTGGCCCCCCAGGTCGAGACCGGACAGGGTGCCGCCTCCGAACGCCTCGAACGCCCAGAACGTCACGGTGCCGACGGCCAGCAGCAGCAGCGTGCCGAGCACCGTGACCTTGGTGTGCAGGCTCCACTTCGTGGGGGTGCGCCACCGCCGGCGCAGCTCCCGCAGCACCGGGAAGCCGATGCCGCCGAGCACCACCGCGACGCAGATGGGCAGGATGACCCACGGGTCGGCGACGAAGGGGATGAGGTTGTCCGTCCACAGCGCGAAGCCGGCGTTGTTGAAGCTGGACCCGGCGTGGAACACCCCCTGCCACAGCGCACTCGCCCAGGTGTCGACATACGTCGTCCGGAACCGCACGGTGAGCACCGCCGCGATGACCGTCTCGATCAGGAGCATGATGACCACGACCCGCAGCAGCACCCGCCGCACGTCACCCAGGGCGCCGGTGTGCGTCTCGGCCTGGGCGACCAGGGTGCGGCGCAGGCCGAGCCGTCCTCGGACGGCGAGTGTCAGCAGGGTGGCCAGGGCCATCACCCCGACACCGCCGAGGTGGATCAGGGCCAGGATCACACCCTGGCCGAACGGGGTCCAGTAGGTGGCCGTGTCCACGGTGATGAGCCCGGTCACGCACACCGCCGAGACCGTGGTGAAGGAGGCGACCATGAGGTCGGCCGGTGAGCCTGGTGTGCGCGAGACCGGCAGCAGCAGCAGTGCCGTCCCGACGACGACCGCCATGGCGAAGGCCAGGGTCACCAGCCGCGCGGGGTGTCCCCAGTAGGCACGCACGATCTGCCATCATCCGCTCCGGCCCCCCTGCGCGCAAGCGCCTGACCTGCACGGGGCGGTATGACGTGGGCCACCCGGTCTGCAGCAGCCCGGTCAGCCGGCACAGCCTGCGCCGAGGGGGTGGTCGCCGACGGCGACGGGCAAGGTGCCCGGAGCCTCGGCCGCACCCGTCAGCACGGCGACGACCGCGTCCATCGCGGCGACGGAGTCGTCGTAGGCGGCGATCGGCACCTGGTCCGGGCCCGCCTGCGCCAGCGGGTACGGCTCGCCCAGGGTGACGACCACCTCGGCCTGCCCGGCCACCCCTGCCGGGTCACCCGGGACGTCCCCGGCCGCCCGGAGGCCGCGCGGCGGCACCAGGGCGACGACGGGACCCGACCCGGTCTCCAGACCGGCAGCGGCGGCCGCCGTGAGGAAGCGCTCCCGGTCCCGGCTGCGCCCTCCGGTCACCTGCACGGAACCGTCGACGACGGGGTCGCGACAGTCGTCGAGTCGTGTCACCGCCGCCTGGGCCACCTCGGCGACCAGTGCGTCGTCGGCGCCGATCCGTGCCGGGTCGGGGCCGGCCTCGGCACCGGCGGCACGCACCGTGGCGACCACCCGGGCTGCGGACTCCTCCAGCCTGGCGCGTTCCAGGCGGCCGTCCTCGACTGCCGCGGCCAAGGCGTCGACGGCAGCCCCGGGGTCGGCGGGCATCAGCACCACGTCGGCGCCGGCCTCGACCGCACGCACGGCTGCCTCGCCGCTGCCCGCCACCTCGGCCACGGCCTGCATGTTGAGCGCGTCGGTGACCAGCAGCCCGGTGAACCCCAGGTCGTCCCGCAGCAGGTCGGTCAGCACGGCGGGTGACAGCGTGGCGGGCAGGTCGGGGTCCACAGCCTCCACCACGATGTGCGCGGTCATCACTGCCGGTGCCCCGGCCTCGACCAGCACCTCGAAGGGGAGAAGGTCACGGGTCCGCAGTGTCTCGAGCCCGGCGCTCTGGCGAGCCTGCTCGACATGTGTGTCCGCCGGCACCGACCCGTGCCCGGGGAAGTGCTTGGCGACCGGCACCAGACCCGCCTCGAGGTATCCGTGCGTCTGGGCCAGAGCGACCCGAGCCACCAGCTGCGGGTCCGACCCCGGGGACCGCAGCCCGATCGTGGGGTCGTCGGGGCCGGACGTGACATCGGCGATGGGCGCGAGCACGACCGTGTAGCCCAGCGCGCGGACCTGGCTGCCCGAGGCCTGCGCCACCCGGCGGGCGAGGTCTGGGTCGTCGGCGGCCCCCAGGGCCATCGCGGCCGGCCAGGGGTCCAGCGGCTCACCCACCCGGGTGACCGGCCCCCCTTCCTGGTCGATCGCGAGGAACGCCGGCCAGTCCCGCCCGTCCGCCATGACCGCGTCCTCCACCGCCTCGGTCAGCCCGGTCAGCGATGCCACCCTGGCCTCGGGGTCGGCCGGCACGTTGTCACCGAGGGTGATCACCCCGGCGAGGTGGTGGCGGGTGACGAGGTCGGCCGCCACCCGGGGGTCGGTGCCACCGTAGGAGGCCACCACGACCTGCCCGGCGAGCTGCCGCAGGCTGAGCTCGCCGACCTCGGACCGGGCACGGGCGAGGTCCTCCTCGGACGGCACGCCCGGGAGGGCGTCGGCCTGGGGTGCGGCGGTGGCCGGGGCGGTGTCGCCCCGGGGGCTCGACGAGGTGGTCGACATCGGCCCGGTGACCGTCGCCGGCGCGCCTGCCTCGGTGCCCTCGGAGACACCGTCCGGGCCGGCCGTGCTGCACCCGGCCAGGAGCAGCACCAGCGCAGCGGCTGCGGGCCCGGTGCGGCGCAGTGACCTCATACCTGGACGACCTCCACCGGCTGGGAGGAGTCGGCGGGCAGGTCGAGCTCCGACGGTGCCCGCCCGGCGTCGACCATCAGCGCGCCCAGCGCGGCGACCATCGCACCGTTGTCGGTGCACAGCCCCGGGCGCGGCACCCGCATCCGGATGCCCGCCGCCTCGCAGCGCTCCTGGGCGAGCGCGCGCAGCCTGGTGTTGGCCGCCACGCCTCCACCGATCAGCAGGTCGTGCACGTCGTGTTCGCGGCAGGCCGCCACCGCCTTGCGGGTGAGCACGTCGACCACCGCCTCCTGGAAGCTGGCGGCGACGTCGGCCACGGGCACCGGCTCACCAGCCGACTCCCGCGCCTGCACCCACCGGGCGACCGAGGTCTTCAACCCCGAGAACGAGTAGTCGAAGCGGTGTCGGGCCAGGTCGCGACCCGAGGTCAGGCCCCGGGGGAAGTCGATGGCGACCCGGTCGCCCTCGCGTGCCACCCGGTCGATGTGCGGACCGCCGGGGAAGGGCAGGCCGAGCACCCGGGCCACCTTGTCGAAGGCCTCGCCCGCGGCGTCGTCGATGGTGGCCCCCAGTGACCGGATGTCGTGGGTGACGTCGGGCACGAGCAGCAGGTTGGAGTGGCCCCCGCTGACCAGCAGCGCCATCGTGGGCTCCGGCAGCGGGCCGTGCTCGACCACGTCGACCGCGACATGGGCGCCGAGATGGTTGACCCCGTACAGCGGCACCCCGAGGGACACCGACAGCGCCTTCGCAGCAGCCACCCCGACGAGCAGAGCGCCGGCCAGACCCGGTCCGGCGGTGACGGCGACCGCGTCCAGGTCGGCCAGCCGCACCCCGGCATGGTCACAGGCGCGCTCGATGGTCGGGACCATCGCCTCCAGGTGGGCCCGGCTGGCCACCTCTGGCACCACCCCGCCGAAGCGGGCGTGCTCCTCGACGCTGCTCGCCACGGCATCGGCGAGCAGGGTGTGGCCGCGCACGATCCCGACACCGGTCTCGTCGCAGCTCGTCTCGAGCCCGAGCACCAGGGGCTGGTCAGACACGAGGCTCCCCCCCGTCGTGGGTGAGGTCCCGGCGCAGCACGAGGGCGTCGACCCCGCCCGGCTGGTAGTAGCCCCGGCGTCGGTGGACGAGGGTGTAGCCGTGCCGGTCGTACAACGCTCGCGCCCCGGTGTTGTCCTCGCGCACCTCGAGCAGCACGGCCCCGCACCCGGCGGTGCGCGCGCGGGCGTGCAGGTGCCTCAGCAGGGCTGCTCCGTGCCCCTGTCCGTGGAGCAACGGGTCGACGGCGATCGTCATCACGTCGGCGGTCTCACCGGCCAGGTCGAGCCCCGCGTAGCCGACGAGCCGGTCCCGCTCGTCGACCCGGACCACGTAGTCGCGGCGAGGCCGCTCGGCGAGCTCGGCCCACCAGGTGGCCTCGCTCCAGGCGTCGTCGGGGTGGACCTGCCCCTCGAGCGCGGCCACCGCGCCCAGGTCCTGCCAGCGCAGCGGGCGGGTCGTGGCGCTCATCCGACCGCTCCGGTGGTCACCGTCGCGACCGCATCCGGCCGCCGCAGGTAGAGGGGCTCCGGCGGCCCGAGCAAGGCAGCGGGGTCACCGTGGGCCAGCGCCTGGGCCGCCAGCGTCGCCAGGATGCCGGGGCGCACGTCCCGCGGCCCGGGTATGCCGTGCAGCGCCTCGGGGTAGAGGTCCGGTCCGCGACCCACCGCGGGCAGTGCCCGCTGCTCGGGCGTCAGGTCGACCGCGCGGGCCACCCCGGGACCGTCGGTCCGCCGGACGAGGCCGGGGGTGAGCACATACCGGGCCCAGTAGACCTCCCTGCGCCGTGCGTCCGTGGCGACCAGCAGGTCGGCCGGCGGCACGGGGAGCAGGGCCGCCTCGGCAGCGATGGCGTCGAGCGAGCAGACCCCGTGGACCGGCACGCCGAGCACGTGGCCCATCACGAGGGCGGTGACCACCCCCACCCGGAGCCCGGTGAAGGGCCCGGGGCCGACGCCGACCACCACGGCGGTGAGGTCGGTGCGGGCACACCCCGCCTCGTCCAGGGCCTGCTGCACGGCGGGGGCGAGGAGCTCCCCGTGCCGACGGACGTCCTCCCTGGCCACCTCGCTGCGCAGGGTGCTGCCGTCGTGCACGGCCGCCCCGATCAGGGACGTCGAGGTGTCGATCGCGAGCAGCACTGCCTCAGGCTAACGTGGGAGCCCCAACCGCACACGGAAGGACCACCATGCTTTCCCGTCTGTTCTCCCTCGTCGGCGTCGACACCGTCGAGGTCTCCGCCCACTGCGACCTGCCCTGCGGTGTGTACGACCCCGCCCAGGCCCGCATCGAGGCCGAGTCGGTCAAGAAGATCATCGAGAAGGTCAACGACAGCGACGACGCCGACATGCGCATGCGCGGGACGATCATCAAGGAGCAGCGCTCCGAGCTGGTCAAGCACCACCTGTGGGTGCTCTGGACCGACTACTTCAAGCCCCCGCACTTCGAGGCCTACCCCGAGCTGCACACCCTCTTCAACGAGGCGACCAAGCTCGCGGGCGCCTCCGGCACCAAGGGCTCGTGGGACGTCGCCAAGGCCGACGACCTGCTGGCCAAGATCGAGCGGATCGCCGAGATCTTCGCCGAGACCAAGAAGGCCTGACCCGGTAGCGCACCACCGCGGCGGTCAGAGGTCCAGGGCGAGCATGTCGTCGTGGGTGATCTGGCCGCCGCGGCGCAGCACTCGGCACAACGCCGCCAGCACCGTCAGGTCGTAGTCGTAGCCCGCGCTGAGCCGCACCCGCTGCAGCGCCTCGACCCGCTCCTCGCGGGTGTCGCCGGTGCCGGTCAGATCGTCGTAGGCGTTGACCACCCGCACGATCCGCGAGCCCAGCGGCAGCTCCCCCAGCTGTTCGGTGCGCCACTGGGGCGTCGCCTGGTGGGCCACGATCGCGGACAGCCGCGACAGCTCCGCGGTGCGGGACAGCAGCGCGGCCCCCGCGGCCGCCATCCGGCGCTGGTCGACCGCGGAGACATGCACGGTCGCGCCTCCGGGGATGGGCCGCTCGAGCGAGACCTGGCCCAGGTCGTGCAGCAGGGCGGCATACTCCACGTCGCGCAGCAGCGGCTCGGGCATCCCGAACTCGCGGCCCACCTGCACCGCCAACCGGGCCACCCGGGCGGCATGCCCAGGGGTGGTGAAGCCGCCCTCGTCGGTGAGCCGGGACAGCGCGTAGACGGTCTGCCGTTGGGCCGCCCGCACGGCGGACTGCCCCCGGACAGCCAGCACCAGCAGCACGAGCGGGACGACGAACACCGGCACGGCGACACCGCCCACGGCCCGGGCCGCCAGCGCGATCATCACGGCGCTGCTCACCATGCCGAGCCCGAGCGGACCCAGGGCGATGAACTCCTCGGCGACGGCGTGCCGGAGCAGGATGTGCTCCCGCACACTGCGCTCCGCGCTCCAGAGCAGCAGCTGCACGACCACGGCCAGGCCGGCCACGATCATCAGGCCGAGGGCCAGGGTCCAGCCCTCTCCGGTCCAGCCGCTCCGACCCTCGGCCAGGGGGGCGCCGAGCGGCAGCGGCACCCGCATCATGACCAGCACCAGGCAGGTGACGAGCAGCCGTGTGGCAAACTCTGGCATGGTCCACGTGCGCCCCTCCCGGCGCAGCCGCAGCCAGGATCCGGCCCCCATCGACAGTCCCACGACGAGCACGATCAGACCGCCGGGCAGCTGCACGGGCCCGTCGTCGGGGAGCTGGGCCACCATGGCCAGCGCCAGGCTGGCGGTGAGCCCGACCGGCCCACTCTCCCGCCCGTCGGCCAGGACCACCGGCCTGCTGTCCGCCACCACGATGACACCGGCGGTGAGCACGAGCAGGAGCCACACCTGCGGCTGCGACAGGGGCGGCGGCAGCGGTGGCTCGAGCCACAGCATCACGGCGACGAGAGCCGCGGCGGCGAGCACCAGCGCCTGGCGCAGGTAGCGGGCCCGCGAGGCGGCGATCATGCGCGGGTCCCTTCGACCTCGGGCTGCCACGACGCATAGCGGTCGCTGACCACCGGGTCGTCATGGTCGTAGACGTCTCCGGTCTGGTGCAGCACCACGTCGGCGATCAGCGTCGGGGTCCACGGCTTCTCCTCGAGCGACTGCTCCAGGGCCTGCACGACACGGGGGTCCAGGTGGCTGCCTCCCCGGGACCGCAGCTCCACCATGGCCTCCGCCTGTTCCAGCGCGGGGCGGTAGGACCGCGTGGTCGTCAGCGAGTCGAAGGCGTCGGCCACCGCGATGATCCGTGCGGCCAGCGGGATCTCCTCTCCGACCAGCCCCGCAGGGTAGCCACGCCCGTCCACGCGCTCGTGGTGGTGCAGGATGCCGGGCAGGGCCGGCACCAGGAAGTCGATGTCCTGGAGCATGCGCACCCCGGCCTCGGGGTGTTCCACGACCGCCGCCAGGTAGGTCACGTTGACCGGTCCGGAACCACGCGGGAGGCGGGGCGCGGTGGCCACGAGCCCCAGGTCGTGCAGGAGCGCGGCGTAGTGCAGGATCTCCGCGTCGCTGTCGCTGACCCCGAGGGAGCGGCCCATCCGCTCGCAGAGCGCGGCCACCCGGGCGCTGTGCCCCACGGAGTAGGGGTTGGCCAGCTCGAGGGCGGCCATCAGGGTCGACACCGTGCGAGCGTGGGCACGGCGCTCCGAGGCGTCCCGGCTCAGCAGCCACTGCACCAGCAGCAACGGCCCGAGGATGAGCACCGCGCTGAACTCCGCGATGCCGACCGGCTCCCACAGGATGACCAGCAGCAGGCCGAGGAGCACGTGCAGCAGGTAGCCCCAGCCCAGGCCACGGAGCACGGTCCAGGCCGAGGCCAGGACGGGGCCACCCTGCACCAGCCGGATCATCACGCCGATCAGGAGGGTGTTGATCAGCGTCATGACGGCGTACCCGATCACCAGGGGCACGGCGACATGGAGGAAGATCATCTCGGGCAGGGTGTCCTGCTTGACAGGCGTGTGGCCACCTGCGGCGCGGTACACGAAACCGCCGGCTCCGGCGAGGATGCCGGTCATCGCCGCATTGAACAACCGAGTCCTCAGCCGCTCTGGCTGAACGTTGAAGAGATAGCTCAAGAAACCGACGACGACGGCACCGCCCGGCCCCACGAGAGCCAGCGCGGCAGACAACACCACGGTGCCGAAGGACACTCCCAAGTGAGGTCCGAGCTCACGCTCGCTCAGCGACGCACCGGTAGCTCCCAGGAAGGTCAGGACAGCCACGGTGGACCAGTCCGGCCAGTAGGTCATCAAGCCGGCCCATCCCAGTCCCACGGCGACAAGGATCAGCACGGTGACGTAGACCGGCACCCATGATGGAGCGGGGGCAGGACCTCTACGGTCCCGCCCCCGTCGGTGCGCTCGGATCAGTCTTTCCAGGCCACGACGTCGGCGAAGGCCTTGAGGGTGTCGAAGGCCGAGCCGGAGGTCAGGAAGTCGAAGAACGCGATCAGCATGTGGTGTCCTTTCGTCGGGCCGGTCGGTCAGGGGTCAGGGGTCAGGTTCTGACGGTGACAGGCTCTGCACCATAGAGTGACACATCACCCGCCCTGGGACATATCGCGGAGGGCCTTGCGGCTCCAGGCTTTAACAAACCTTTACCTTCGGCGCCCGGCCGACGGTGCTGTGCCGGTGTGCGAAAATGGCTCGTCTGTCCGCGCGCACGGCCCGGACACCCGTATCCCGTTGGGAGTCACCATGAGCAAGCGAGCACGCAAGCGTCGCGACCGCAAGAAGAAGGGCGCCAACCACGGCAAGAAGCCGAACGCCTGAGCGCCCCGAGCGCGACGCGTGAGGCCCCGTGACCGGTCGGTCACGGGGCCTCACGCGTCAGCGGAGGGTCAGGGGCGCTCCTGCGTCGTCTCGCTCAGCACCGTGACGGTCGTGATCCGGGACAGGATCTGCATCCGCAGCGTCCGGGGGGCACGCTCGGGCTCGCACGCCCGGCGCACGAGCGACTTCAGCAGCAGGTCCCGCTCGTACTCCCGCAGGCACGACCCGCAGGCGTCCAGGTGCTGCTCGATCAGCTGGCGGTCTTCCGGGCCGGCCTCGTTGTCGACGATACTCGAACAGTCGGAGGACGACCTCCGCACAGTCGGGTTCGACGAAGTGCCCGTCGTGATGGCTGCTGCCGCTCACGGCTCCCCCTTCTGCTCGTTGACGAAGCCCCGTTCGACCGCGTAGTCGGTCAGCAGGTCACGCAGCTGGCGACGGCCGCGGTGCAGCCGCGACATGACGGTGCCGATCGGGGTGTCCATGATCTCGGCGATCTCCTTGTAGGCGAAGCCCTCGACGTCGGCGAGGTAGACCGCCATGCGGAAGTCCTCGCCGATGGAGGCCAGTGCCTCCTTGACGTCGGAGTCGGGCAGGTGGTCCAGCGCCTCGGCCTCGGCCGAGCGCAGGCCACTGGACGTGTGCTGGGCGGCCCGGGCCAGCTGGTAGTCCTCCACCTCGGCCGCGTCCGACTCCTTGGGCTGTCGCTGCTTCTTGCGGTACGTGTTGATGTACGTGTTGGTCAGGATGCGGTACATCCACGCCTTGAGGTTGGTGCCCGGGCGGTACTGGTGGAAGGCGGCGAAGGCCTTGGCGAACGTCTCCTGGACCAGGTCCTCGGCATCCGTGGGGTTGCGGGTGGTCCGCAGGGCAGCGCTGTACATCTGGTCGAGCAGGGGCATGGCCTCGCGCTCGAACCGGGCAGCACGCTCCTCGGGGGTCTCGGTGGAGACGTCCACGGCGGCATCCGCCTCACGCTGGGTCTCGTCGTCGATCGGCAGTGTCGTCATCGCCGCCCAGGGTACCGCCGCCCCATGCGAGGCACCGACGGAGCGCAGGGCGCCGCGGGGTGCCGCCTCGACGGGCACGAAGGTCGACACTGTCATGGGCTGCGGGCTCCTGCTCCAGGCTGCTCGGTTCACGTTCCGTTCACTGTCAACAGGACCGGGACACCGACCATTCCCAGCGCACCCTCAGCCTTGCAGCGCCTCCGCGACCTGCTGCGCCCACAGGTCGGCCGCCTCCGCGGTCGGGTTGCCGTCGGTGTCGTTGACGCCGATGTCAGGAGTCTCCTCCTGCCACGCGGCGTCGATGTCGAGCACCGCCACGTCCGCGGACTCGGCCCACGCCCTGACCGCCTCGGTCGTCTCGGCGTCCCCACCGGGCTGCACCACCACGCCGACGGGTGCCTCACCGACCACGTCGCGCACCGCCTCGAGCAGCTGCTCCATCCCCTCGGCGACAGCGCCGGCTTCGTCGTCACGGCCGAAGCTGAGCAGCACCAGGTCAGGCTCCTGCGGCACGAGCTCCTCGGCCCGCTCCGCAGCCGCGGCAGCGGTCGACCCGGTCACGCTCCCCGACCAGACGGTGACCTGGCCCTCCCCGTCCGTGAGCGGGATCGGGTCGTTGTAGCCGTCGTCCTCGGTCTCGTCCCAGTGCGCGATGGAGACGGCCCGCCCCTCGCCCAGGTCCTGGGCCCAGAGCTCGACCCACTCCACCCTTGAGTTGCTCGTCGAGTCGCCCAGCACCACGACCTCGACGTCGTCCTGGGCCACCAGGGCCCCCAGGTCACCGGGCTCCGGAGCCGTCGGCGCATCCGTGGTCACCGCCGCGTCGTCCGGAGAAGGCGCACTGGTCGCGGCGACGTCGTCCTCGACCGTGGCACCCGTGGGGTCCGCCGTGCTCGTGTCCGCCGCACCTTCCGGCTCGGACGGCAGCAGCTCGACGTGCTGCACGGCCAGGACCGCCAGCACGGCTGTCACGGCACCGAGGAAGGCCAGGCCCAGGTCGGCTCGCCGCATGGTGTCCTCCGTCCCGCGTTCGCGTTCAGCAACCAGTCCCAGGGTGACACCATAGAGGGGTGAACGCCCCCACTGCCGCCTCCGCCGTGCGCCGGCTGCGTCCCCTGGGACAGTCGCACAAGCTGGCCAACGTGCTCTACGAGATCCGCGGTCCGGTGGCTGCCCGCGCTGCGCAGCTCGAGGCCGACGGACACCGCATCCTCAAGCTCAACATCGGCAACCCCGCACCGTTCGGGTTCGACGCGCCCCAGGCGATCCTGCACGACATGCTCGCCGCGCTCCCTGACGCACAGGGCTACTCCGACTCCCGCGGCATCTACTCCGCCCGGCGGGCGATCGTCTCCCGCTACCAGGAGGTCGTCGACTTCCCGCGGTTCGACGTCGACGACGTGTTCCTGGGCAACGGCGTCTCCGAGCTCATCATGATGACGCTCTCGGCGCTGCTGGACACCGGCGACGAGGTGCTCATCCCCGCCCCCGACTATCCGCTGTGGACGGCGGCGACGAGCCTGGCCGGCGGCACCCCGGTGCACTACCTCTGCGACGAGGCGGACGACTGGAACCCCTCCGTGGACGACATCCGCAGCAAGATCACGCCGCGCACGAAGGCGCTCGTGGTCATCAACCCCAACAACCCCACCGGCGCCGTCTACTCCAGGGAGGTGCTCGAGCAGGTCGCCGAGGTCGCCCGAGAGCACTCCCTGCTGCTGCTCTCGGACGAGATCTACGACCGCGTGCTCTACGACGGGGCCCGCCACATCAGCACCGCCGAGGTGGCGCCCGACCTGCTCGTGCTGACCTTCAACGGCCTGTCGAAGACCTACCGGGTGGCCGGCTACCGGTCCGGGTGGCTGGTCATCACCGGACCCACGGCCCACGCGAGGGGTTTCCTCGAAGGCATCGAGCTGCTCGCCTCGACCCGGCTGTGCCCCAACGTGCCTGCCCAGCACGCGATCCAGGCCGCGGTCTCGGGCCATCAGAGCATCGCCGAGCTCGTCGCCCCCGCCGGGCGTCTCACCGAGCAGCGCGACATCGCCTGGTCGATGCTCAACGCGATGGACGGCGTGAGCTGCGTCAAGCCGCAGGGCGCCCTCTACGTCTTCCCCCGGCTGGACCCCGCGGTGCACGACATCCACGACGACGTGCAGCTGTGCCTCGACCTGCTGGAGCGCGAGCACATCCTCGTGGTGCACGGCAGCGGGTTCAACTGGCCCGACGCCGACCACCTGCGCATCGTGACCCTGCCCGGCGAGCGCGACCTGCGCACCGCGCTGGAGCGGATGGGCAACTTCCTGGCGGGCTACCGCCAGTGAGCAGCCGCGGTGCGCCCAGCCCCCCCAGGCAGGCCTCCTGATGTGCGGGAGGTATGCCGCGAGCGCCCACCCCGACGAGCTCGTGGAGATCTTCGAGGCCGAGGTCAACGGCACCGCCCAGCCTTCCCGCAGCATCCTGGCCAACCCGCAGGACCCTCCCCCGGGCACCCCCGACTACAACGTGGCTCCGTCCAAGCAGGCGCCCGTGGTGCTGGAGCGGGCCGGCCGCGACCAGGACGACGACACGGTCCGGCGCCAGCTGCGGCTGCTCACCTGGGGGCTGGTGCCGTCGTGGTCCAAGGACCCGCGCGGCGGGGCCCGGATGACCAACGCCCGGGCGGAGAGCCTGCTGGACAAGCCGGCCTACCGCCGGGCCGCGACCGCACGGCGCTGTCTCGTGCCGGCCGCCGGGTGGTACGAGTGGCAGGCCTCCCCGGTCGCCACCGACGCCAAGGGCAAGCCGCGCAAGCAGCCCTTCTTCATCAGCCGTGCCGACGGTGACGTCCTCGCCATGGCCGGTCTGTACGAGTTCTGGAAGGACCCGGCCTACCCACCGGAGGACCCCGCCGCGTGGCTGGTGACCTACACGATCGTCACCACCTCCGCCGAGCCCGGGTTGGACCGTCTCCACGACCGCCAGCCCGTCGTCCTCGACCGGGACCGGTGGGACGCCTGGCTCGACCCGACCATGGCCGACCCCGAGAGGGTCACCGGTCTGCTCACCCCACCCGGCACCGCGCGTTTCACCGCCTGGCCGGTCAGCCGGGCGGTCAACACGACCGGCAACAACGGACCGGCGCTGCTCACCCCGGTGCCGCCCGAGGAGCTGGTGGGCGTGGTGGACCCCGAGACCGGTGAGGTCGTCGGCGGATGACGGCCCGGGTGCGCGATGTCGACACCCCTCAGGGCCTCGCGCAGGTCCACCTCCATCGCCCCGATCTGGGCTCCGCACGCGGCACCCTGGTGGTGGGGCACGGTGCGGGGGCCGGCGTGGAGACCGCCGACCTGCAGGCGCTGACTGCGCTCACGGCCCAGGGCTGGACCGTCGCCCTCCTCCAGCAGCCGTGGCGGGTGGCCGGGCGCAAGGTCGCCACGGCACCGCCCACCCTGGACAGCGCCACCGCGGCCGTCCTGCACGCCCTGCGTCGCGGCCGGTGGAAGGTGCCCGAACCCGTGGTCCTGGCCGGGCGCAGTGCCGGGGCGAGGGTGGCGTGCCGGCTGGCTGCGGACAGCGGCGTCGCGGCGGTGGTCGCGCTCGCCTTCCCGCTGCACCCGCCGGGTCGACCGCAGCGGTCGCGCGCCGACGAGCTGCTGCGTCCCGTGCGCCACGGCATACCCACGCTGGTGGTGCAGGGTGCCCGGGACCCGTTCGGACGGCCCGACGAGGTCCGCGTCACCCTGGCGGACGCCGACCCGGGCACCGTCGGCGTCGTGGAGGTGCCCGGCGACCACGGCCCGACGAAAGATCTGCCCGCATTGCTGGCGGCGGTCTCAAGGTTCCTCGACGGACTACCGTGGAGACCGGACCCGACCACGGTCGACACGTCTGGCGAGCCCGCCGGCCCGATCACAAGGAGCACCACCGGATGACCTTGCCCGCCTCCGCCCTCCCCCACTGGGAGGCTCCCGCGGCGCGCGGACCGGTGTGCGGCACAGTGCGGGTCCCGGGCAGCAAGTCCCTCACCAACCGCTACCTGCTCCTGTCCTGTCTCGCGGAGGGGCCGACCACCCTTCACCGTCCGCTCGTCTCGCGTGACACCACGCTCATGGTGGGCGCGTTGGAGCAGCTCGGCGTCGAGGTCGACCGTGACGAGACCCGGTGGGTCATCCGACCCCCGGTGCGGCTGCGCGGTGGCGGCTCGGTGGACTGCGGGCTGGCCGGCACCGTGATGCGCTTCGTCCCTCCCGTGGCCGCGCTGGCCGACGGACCGGTCCACTTCGACGGCGACCCCGCCGCGCGCACCAGGCCGATCGCCCAGCTCGTCGGGGCGCTGCGCGACCTGGGCGTGCAGGTCGACGACGAGGCGGAGGCACGGCTCCCCTTCACCGTGCACGGCACCGGGCACGTCAGGGGTGGCACAGTCGTCATCGACGCGTCGGCCAGCTCGCAGTTCGTCTCGGCGCTGCTGCTGGCGGGAGCACGTTACGACAACGGGCTGACGCTGGTCCACCGCGGTGACGGCCTCCCCAGCCGCCCGCACATCGACATGACCCTGCAGACCCTGGGGCAGGTCGGAGTCGAGGTCCGTGAGGAGCCGGAGGGCACCTGGCGGGTCGCGCCCGGACCGGTCCGCGGCATCGAGGTGACGGTCGAGCCCGACCTCTCCTCGGCCGCCCCCTTCCTCGCCGTCGCTGCTGCGACGGGGGGGACCGTGACGGTGCCGGACTGGCCCACCCGCACGACGCAGGCCGGCGACGCCATGCGTGACCTGCTCGTGCGGATGGGTGGCGGTGCCGACCTCGGTCCGGCAGGGCTGACGGTGACGGGCCCGGCGGCCGGAAGCCTGCGGGGCATCGACGCCGACATGCGCGAGGTGGGCGAGCTCACCCCGGTCGTGGCCGCCCTGTGCGCCCTGGCCGCGGGGCCGTCCAGGCTGCGGGGGGTCGGGCACCTACGGGGACACGAGACCGACCGTCTGGCCGCGCTCGAGACCGAGCTCACCCGGATGGGGGCCGATGTCCGACAGACGGACGACGGCCTGCAGATCACCCCCGGCCCGCTGCGACCGGCCACCCTGCAGACCTACCACGACCATCGGATGGCGATGGCCGCGTGCGTGGTGGGGGCTGCGGTGCCGGGCACGCACATCATCGACGTGGAGACCACGGCCAAGACCTTCCCGGGCTTCGCCGACGTGTGGGCCGGACTGGTGCGCTGACCGTGGGCCGCTACGACCACCTGGACGAGGACTCCTTCCGGGCTCGTCCAGGACGGCGCGGATCACGGCCGCGCACCAAGGACCGACCCGCGCACAGCGACGCGGAGGTGGGCATGGTCGTGGCCGTCGACCGCGGCCGTTATACGACGGAGCTCGCCGGCCGAAGGGTCCTGGCGATGCGAGCCCGCGAGGTGGGCCGCAAGCGGGTCGTCGTCGGTGACCGGGTGGCCATGGTCGGAGACCTCTCCGGAGAGCCTGACGCGCTGGCCCGCATCGTGCGGGTGGAGGAGCGGGACACCGTGCTGCGCCGCAGCGCCGACGACACCGACCGGGTGGAGCGGGTCATCGTGGCGAACGCCGACCAGCTCGTCGTGGTCACCGCGCTGGCCGACCCCGAGCCGCGACCGCGGATGATCGACCGCTGCCTGGTCGCCGCCTACGACGCCGGCCTCGACCCGCTGCTGGTGCTGACGAAGGCCGACCTGCAGGACCCGGGCCCCCTGGTCGAGCAGTACGCGGCCCTGGAGGTCCCGTATGTCGTGCTCGCGCTCGGACAGGACGGCCTCGACGGTGACCCCGCCGGCGTCGCAGCCCTGCACGACCACCTGGACGGCCGGGTGAGCGTCCTCGTCGGGCACTCCGGTGTCGGCAAGTCGACGCTGGTCAACGCCCTCGTCCCCGACGCCGACCGAGCGGTCGGCGCCGTCAACGACGTCACCGGCCGCGGACGGCATACCAGCACCAGCGCAGTTGCGCTGCCGCTGGCGCACCGCGGCTGGGTGGTGGACACGCCCGGCGTGCGCTCCTTCGGTCTGGGCCACGTCGACCCGGCGACCTTCGTCTCGCACTTCCCCGACCTCGCCGAGGGAACCGCCGGCTGCCCTCGTGGCTGCAGCCACGACGAGCCCGACTGTGCGCTCGACGCCTGGGTGTCCGGCGGGCACGCCGGCCCGACCGGCCCCGCCCGCCTGGAGTCACTGCGCCGGCTGCTGCGCAGCAGGGCCGGGGAGTAGCCGCTCGCGCCGCGTCCACCCGCAGCCCGCCCGGCACCTCGCCGGCCGATACGGTGAGCCCGTGGCCACCTTCGCTGACGACCTCCGGCTCGCCCATGTCCTCGCGGACGCGGTGGAGCGCTACACCCTGGAGATGTTCCACTCGGCCGACCTGGAGGTCTCCGTCAAGGACGACGGCTCACTCGTCACCCAGGCCGACCGGCACACGGAGGAGCTGCTGCGCCACCAGCTCGGCCGCACCCGCACGCGCGACGTCGTGCAGGGTGAGGAGCTGCCGACCACCGGCCACGGCAGCCGCCGCTGGGTCCTGGACCCCATCGACGGGACCACCAACTACATCCGCGGGGTGCCGGTGTGGGCCACCCTGATCGCGCTCGTCGTCGACGACGAGCCGGTGCTGGGGCTGGTCTCCGCACCGGCCTTGTCCCGGCGGTGGTGGGCCGCGGTCGGCTCTGGTGCCTGGACCGGACGCACCCTCAGCAGCGCGCGCGAGATCCAGGTCTCGGACACGACGGTGCTGGAGCACGCGTCGCTGTCCCATGCCGCCCTGGACAAGTGGTGGCGACCACCCCCAGCAGCGCGGGCTTCCTCTCCCTGGCCGAGCGGTGCTGGCGCACCCGCGGCTACGGCGACTTCTGGACCCACGTGCTCGTCGCCGAGGGCGCCGTCGACATCGGCGTCGACCCCTCCCTGGCGGTGCATGACATGGCCGCGCTCGCACCGATCGTGACCGAGGCCGGAGGTCGCTTCACCGACCTGGACGGGATCGACGGACCGTTCGGCCTCAGTGCGGTCGTCGACCAACGGCCTGCTGCACGAGGACGACCCTGCAGAGCCCTGCGCATGGTGGGCGAGGGCTAGAGCCGCGGGCTCAGCCGGGGACGCACAGTCACCTGGCCGAAGCCGGCCGACGCCAGGCCGTCCGCGTGCCGCTGGGCGTCGCCGACGACGACCGTGGTCCAGCCCGGCTGACCCGCGCACCTCGTCCCAGGCTGCGGCGACCTGGCGACGGGTCAGCGTCGCGCACCTGGTCGCAGGGTGCGCGTGACGGTGTCGGACGTCGAGGTCGTCCAGGGCCAGCCGGACCACCTCGTCCGCGACCGCGTCGGCGGTGACGTAGCGACCCGGTGCCGTCTTGGCGACGAAGTCGGCGGCCTGCCGCACCTCGGCGCTCGGTCAGGTCTGCCCCGGTCAGCGCGAGGACCTGCCCGAGGGCCGTCAGGGCCGCGACGGTGGCGTCGGCCCGCACCGCGCCGCCGACCAGGCAGATGCCGCCCCTGCGGCGTGGCCGGAAGCCGGCTCGCATGCCGTAGGTGTAGCCCCGCTCCTCGCGGAGCACGGCGTCGATGCGCGCCTGGGGGGAGCCACCCAGGATGAAGGCCAGCACCTGGTAGGCACCCCAGCCGTGGGGCGTGCGACGGTCCGGTCCGGGACGCCCCAGGTAGAGCTCGGTCTGAGCGGCGCCGGGGCGGTCGACGAGGACGAGCCGGCCGGTCGCACCGACGGGTCCGCCGGGGGTGCCGGCGCCGGTCTCGAGCCGCGCCCCCGGGTCCCCGCCTGCTGTGCCCAGCGGGCCGGGCACGCAGCGACGAGGTCGTCGGGGGCACCCGGCATACCGCTCACGTCACCGGCCACCACGACGACCGCGCGGTCGGGGTGCACCACCGCCGCGTGGAAGTCGCGGACGTCCTGGGCGGTGACGCCGGCCACCGTCTCGCGCAGGCCCCCGGCCGGAACGGGAGGCCCGGTCGCCGGCGTCGAAGTAGGCGCCCAGGAACTCCCACGCCGCGCGTGAGGCCGCGTCGGCCCGCTCGTGGGCGATGTCGGAGACGCGGGAGCGCACCATCCTGGCGACCTCCGCCTCGGGGAAGACCGGGTCGACCAGGCACTCGGTGACGAGCTCGAGCGCGTCCGCGAGCCGGCTCGCCGGCACCTCCATCTCGACGACCAGCCCTCGCTCCCCCACCCCGGCGCCCAGCGCGATGCCCGCGCCCTCGATGCGCTGGGCCATCTGCTCGGCGTCGTGGACCCGGGTCCCTTCGTCGAGGCAGCGGGCCATGACCAGAGCCACGCCCTCCCGGTCTGGGGGCTCGGAGGTCAGCGAGAGCGGCACGGCCACCCGCACGGAGACGACGTGCTGGCCCGGGAGATGCACGGTGCGCACCCGCAGACCGGAGGAGAGGGACCGGTCGGTCACCTCGGGGAAGGACCACCTGGCGGCAGGGGCGACCGGCGGTCGCGGCACCCCGGTCACGAGGCGCCCTGTCCGCGAGTGCCGCCGCAACGGTAGATGAGCACGGTGCGGGCGTCTGGGACCATCCACCGCTGGACGACGCGCGCCACGTCGTCGACCGTGACCGCCGCGACGGTGTCGGGATAGGTGTTGAGGTGCTGCGGGTCAGTGTGGACCACAGTGGCCCGAGAGAGCAGCTCGGCCCGCTCGTCGGTGGCCGCGAGCGCCTCGAGGTAGGACCGCTCGGCCTGCGCCAGAGCGGCCCCCAGCTGGTCGGGCGTCGGACCGCGACGCGCCAGCGTCAGCAGCTCCTGACAGAGGGCCTCGTCGACCTCGTCGGCATGGTGTCCCTCGGCCATGTCGGCGACGACATACCCGAAGGACGTGCCGTCGACCAGGCCGAGCGCGCCGCCGCCGCATCCGGTCGCCGACTCCTCGCGCCGCACCAGCCGTTGGTGCAGGCTCGACACGGCCAGGCCCGCCAGCACATCGATGGCCACCGAAGCCGCGGGGAAGTCGGGGTGGGTGACCGCTGGCAGCCGGAAGCAGGTGTAGCTGCGCTCGGAGGGGACCTCGCCCTCGACCACGGTGTGGGACGGCCGGGACAACGGTGGCAGCGGACGTTCCGGCGGCGGTCGGGGCACCGTGCGGTCCACGGCGCCCCCGAAGTAGCGCTCGACCGAGGCGAAAGCCTCGTCCGGACGGATGTCGCCGACCAGGGTCAGCACGGTGGTGGACGGCCCGTAGTGGTCGCCGTAGAAGGTGTGGACGTCCTCCAGCGTGGCTGCGCGCAGGTCGGCCATGTCACCGATCGGGGTGTGCCGGTAGGGGTGCGACGGGGGGAAGACGAGGGCGCACATCTGCTGGAACGCGTCACCGTAGGGGTGGTTGTCGTAGCGCTGGCGCTTCTCCTCCACCACGACGTCGCGCTGGTTGTCGAGGTTGGCCTGCGTCACCGCCGGGAGCAGGTCGGTGTGCCGGTCGGCCTCGAGCCACAGGGCCAGCTGGAGGGCTCCGGTCGGCACCGACGAGAGGTAGGTCGTGCGGTCGAAGGAGGTCGTGGCGTTGGCGTGGCCACCGTGGCCCATGAGCTCCCGGAAGTGCTCGCCCTCGGCCACCCGTGCAGAACCCTCGAACATCAGGTGCTCGAAGAGGTGCGCCAGACCCGTGTGACCGAGCGTCTCGTGCCGGGAGCCGACGTCCACCCAAAGGTTGAGGCTGACCCGGGGCACCAGATGGTCCTGGCTCACCACCACCCGCAGTCCGGTGTCGAGCGTGTGGGTGGCGATGGGGTAGGCGAGCGGCACCCGACCACTGTAGGCGGAGCCACACACGCAACGTTTATGCCTTGGTTTGGTAAAGAATCGGTAACGATGTGCGACGGAGTATCACCCGGAACCCATCGGACTCTTGTGGTGCGTCTCACATCGGACAAAGATCGTCCTCGCATCGCCACCACCGCTCCACCGCAGCATCATCACCGAGGGGAACACACCGTGAACGACATTCCGTGGTCAGGACTTGCCATCTCGCTCTTGGCGATCGGAGGGGTGATGCTGTTGACCGTCATCCTGAGAGCCCGGTGGCGAACAGCCATCGGGCTTCTCGGTGTGACCGCGCTGGTCGTCAGCCCGATGGCGGCGGCCGGCTTCACCGCGGTCCCGGCCCAGGACGTGACGCCACAGGTGACCGAGACCAACCCCACCTTCCGTCTCATCCCGAGCGACCTGGACTTCATCCTCAAGCAGATCCAGATCTCCGAGGCGCACGCCTACGAGCAGGTGACCCCTGGAGACCAGGGCTACACCCTGCTCTGCGACAGCCCCACCGACACCACCGGCAAGTGCGTGCCCGACCCGATGCTGCCCTTGGGCTGCGCACGGTGGACGGCTCCTTCAACAACCTCATCCAGGACGAGATCGGCCAGTCCAACAGGATCATGCCGCGCCTGCTGCCCATCGAGTGGCGTGACGCGGATGACGCCCCGCCGGCACAGGCGCCGCCGAACCCCGCCAGGCGTGTCTGACATGTGCGAGGCCGGGTCCACCTGCTACGAGCAGACCGACCCCGACGCCATCGTCTACGACTCCGACCCCCGGGTCATCAGCAACCTGATCGTCGACAACTCCGTCGTCCAACCCCGCCGCCGTGGACGCCGCTGCCGACAACCCCGGTTCGGCATCACCCTGCCGAACGGACGACATCTACCTGCCCAACATCATGGCCGACGAAGGCCTGTCGGCACCTGTCAACACCTGGTTCGTGTTCTTCGGCCAGTTCTTCGACCATGGCCTTGACATGGTCAACAAGGGCGGCAGCGGCACCGATCATCGTCCCGCTGAACCCGGACGACCCGCTGTACGAGCCCGGCGCACCGACCAACTTCATGATGCTGGACCGGGCGACCAACCGCCCCGGCCCGGACGGCGTGATCGGGACGGCCGACGACGAGCGGGAGCACGAGAACCGCACCACCCCGTGGGTCGACCAGAACCAGACCTACACCTCGCACCCCTCGCACCACGTCTTCATTCGGGAGTACGAGCTGGTGGACGGTGTGCCGCAGGCCACCGGGCGGCTGCTCAACGGCGCCGACCAGGACGGCGACGGACAGGGTGACGGCCTCGCGACCTGGAACGACGTCAAGGCGCAGGCTCGCAACATCCTCGGCATCGACCTCACCGACGACGACGTCCTCGCGGTGCCCCAGGTGCTCGTCGACTACTACGGCAACTTCACCCCCGACGCAGAACGGCCTGCCGCAGCTCGATCACCGACACTGGCCCGGTCGCGGGCGACCTGGCCAACCCGGTCGACACCAGCAACGCCCTCGACCTCAACCAGGCGTTCCTCGACGACATCGCTCACGGTGCCAACCCCGGCGACCTCGCCGGCTACGACAACGTCCTGCTCGGGGAGCACTTCATCACCGGTGACGGTCGCGGCAACGAGAACATCGGGCTGACCGCGGTGCACCACGTCTTCCACGCCGAGCACAACCGGATGCGAGACGCAATCGAAGCCACGCTCAACGCGACCGGCAACGAGGCCCTGCTTGCCGCCTACCAGGATCAGTCCGAGAACGACGACTGGAGCTACAACCAGCGCCTCTTCCAGGCGGCGCGGTTCCCCACCGAGATGCAGTACCAGCACCTCGTCTTCGAGGAGTTCGCGCGCACGGTCCAGCCGCAGATCGACGGTGTCGTGTTCAACGAGAACAGCTACGACAGCACCATCGACGCCTCGATCCGCGCCGAGTTCGCGCACGTGGTCTACCGGTTCGGCCACTCGATGCTGACCGAGGACATCTTCCGGGAGGGTTTCGGCGCGGAGTCGGCCTCGCTGCTCGACGGCTTCCTCAACCCGGTGGCGTTCCACTGCAGAGTGGAGCCGACGGCGGCGAACGCGTGCCCCGACCCGGCGACCAACCGGCTGACCTCTGACGAGGCCGCCGGCGCCATCGTCAACGGCACCACCGACCAGGCCGCTAACCAGATCGACGAGCTGGTCACCGGCACGCTGCGCAACAGCCTGCTGGGACTGCCGCTCGACCTGGCCGCCATCAACCTGATGCGCGGTCGTGACGTCGGTGTCCCGCCGCTGCAGGTGGCCCGACAGGAGTTCTTCGACGCTTCGGGTGACCCGAACCTCGAGCCCTACTCGAGCTGGGAGGACTTCGGCTTCTCGCTGCGCAACGGCAACAACTTCGGTCGCGGCGACAGCCAGGCGTCGCTGATCAACTTCATCGCCGCCTACGGCTCGCACCCGTCGATCACCGGCGAGACGACCCTGGCCGGCAAGAGAGCGGCAGCAGAGTCCATCGTCAACGGGACCGCGACCACCGACCTGGTGGACCGCCTCTCCGGAGCCAACCGCTACGCGACGGCTGCGGCCCAGAGCCGTGACACCTTCCCCACCACGGCACCGGTGGTCTACGTCGCCAACGGCCTGAACTTCCCGGATGCTCTGGCGGGCGGTCCTGGGGCCAAGGTCGACGGAGCGCCGCTGCTGCTGGTGGGCACCAACGCGATCCCGATCGAGACAGCACTGGAGCTCAACCGGTTGCAGCCCGCGGAGGTGGTGATCCTGGGCGGCGCGGGTGTCGTCTCGACTCAGGTCGAGGACTCGCTCGCGGCGAGCTACGGAACGGTCACCCGCGTGTCGGGCCCCAACCGGTTTGCCACCGCGGCCGCAGTCAGCCAGCGCGCCTTCCCCACCGCCACCACTGCCTACGTGGCCAACGGGTACAACTTCCCCGACGCCCTGTCCGGCGGTGCGGCAGCTGCGGCCGCCGGAGCACCCCTGCTGCTGGTCAACACCACCGGTGCTGTCCCGGCTGCCACGGCAGCCGAGCTCACCCGACTCGGTGTGACCGACATCAAGGTCCTCGGTGGCGCCGGCGCGGTCAGCGCGGAGACTGCCACGGCACTCGAAGCCTTCGGCACGGTGGAGCGCCTGTCTGGGCCGAACCGTTATGACACCTCCGTGGCGATCAGCCAGGAGGCGTTCCCCACGACCTCCGGCGGCACGGTCTACCTCGCTTCCGGGCTCAACTTCCCGGACGCGCTCACGGCCGCTCCGACCGGCTCGCCCTTGCTGCTCGTTCCGGGCACGTCGGCGACCATTCCGGCCAACACGGCGGCGGAGATCCAGCGACTCAACCCCTCACGGGTCGTGATCCTGGGTGGCGCCGCGGTCGTCACGCTCAGCATCGAGCAGGCCGTCGCGGACCTGTTCCCCTCCCCGGCAGCCCCCGCCGACCGGACGGACTTCCTGCGCAGCACCGGCGACTGGGCCAACGTGAGCGGTGAGACGGTCACCGGCCTCGAGGAGGTCGACTTCTGGGTCGGCGGTCTCGCAGAGGCTGTCGAGCCCTTCGGCGGCATGCTGGGCAGCACCTTCAACTACGTCTTCGAGGCGCAGCTGGAGGACCTGCAGTTCGGCGACCGGTTCTACTACCTGTTCCGCAACCAGGGCAACCAGCTCTTCGCGGCACTGGAGGCGAACTCGTTCTCCTCGCTCATCCAGCGCAACACGGAGGCGTCGCTGCTGCCGGCGAGCATCTTCTCGGTGCACGACCCGTTCATCGACCTGGAGAACCTGCCGACCCCGCTGCCGGCAGGGCTCGTCCTGACCGCGGACGGCACCTACCGCTGGGACGGTGACGAGCACATCGAGATCCATGGCAACCGCACTGCGGGCGACCGCATGCAGGGTGGCCAGGGTGACGACGCGCTGTGGGGCTACGGCGGCAACGACCGCATCGAAGGTGGCTCGGGCAACGACTCGATCGTGGCCGGAGACGGTGACGACATCGTCACCGACAGCTTCGGTGACGACAACATCAAGGGCGGCGACGGCAACGACGCCATCGACGGCGGCGCAGGCATCGACCTGATCCTGGGCGGCGCCGGCGACGACTTCATCAACAAGCCCTTGGACAACTCCGACGGGGCCACCGGCTTCTTCGGCACCGGCGACGACATCTTCCTCGGCGGCACCGGTCGGGACACCCCGATCGCCAACGAGGGCGATGACTGGCTCGAGGGCGGCCCGCATGCGGACCTGCTGATCGGCGACAACTCCCAGCAGTTCCAGAACGACGAGATCGGCGGCGACGACGTCCTCATCGGTGGTCCTGGGTTCGGACGACATGGACGCTGAAGGTGGCGACGACGTCCTGGTCGGCGGCACCGGAGGCACCGACCGCTCACCACGGCATGTACGGCTTCGACTACGTCGACGTTCTACGGGACGACAGCCGGCGTGGATGCAGACATGAACTTCAACCTGCAGCCCCCGGACGTCACCGCCATCCGCGACCGCTACATCCAGATCGGAGTCCTTGTCCGGCGGCAGCGGCAACGACGTCCTGCGCGGCCTCGGCTTCGCCCCGGAGGCCTGTCACCGGCGCCGAGCGTCAACATGGCTGACCGAGGAGGGTCTGGACCTGGTCACCGGGCTGCGGGACCTCCTGCAGCCGGCCGGACGAGGACTTCACCGCCCGGTTCATGTCGCTGGACCCGACAGACACCTCGACGGCAACCTGCTGATGGGTGGTTCCGGCAGCGACCTGATCGAAGGCCGTGCCGGTGACGACTTCATCGACGGTGACGCCTACATCCGGGCTGCAGCTGGAGCACGTAGACGGCAACGGGCCAACTCGGCTGCGAGCTGCAGGGCGCAGATCTTCAACGGCACGATGAACCCGGGCGACTTCGACATCGTCCGGGAGATCGCGGTCGACGCCAATGCCGACGGCGATGTGGACACGGCGGAATACCAGTCCGCGCATGCAGACGCGACCATCATCGCGACCTGGGCGGTGGCTACTACAGCGTGGAGACAGGCGACGAGGGCGTGGACATCCTCCACAACATCGAAGAGGTCGCAGTTCTCCGACGGCTGCTTCGTGCTCGCCACGGACGCCCCCTGCGGCACTGCGGGTGCGCTCAACGCGACCGCATCCGGCGGTGAGGTCCAGGCCAGCCTCGAGCTCGCTGGCGCCGCGGGCGTGAACACGCAGAGCGCTCCGACCGAGGTGCAGTTCACCCTGCAGGAGCTCAACGCCGACGGCAGCTGGGTCCCGGTCACCGGGGCCGAGGTCGAGTCGGACGCACTCGAGCAGACGCTGACCGTGCCCGAAGGCACGGAGGGCGAGCTGCGCGTGGTGGCGACCTACGTCGACAGTGACGGTGTGCTGCACGGCAGCACCTCGGAGGTGTTGCCAGGCGGCTGACAGCTGACGAAGGGCCCGTCCCTCTGGGGGACGGGCCCTTCGTCATGCCACTCGCGGTGCCGGAGGCGGAGTGGAGCCGCGCACCGCTCGGTGGGGGCTCACCGCCCGGTCAGGGCCGCCGGTCAGGCGGAGGGCTCCCCTTGCTGTCACCGCGTCGGACGACAGGGCCGATCTTGCTCGCCGCCTTGTCGAGGAGTCCCTGCCGCTCGGTCAGCATGGCGAGCCGGCCGAACACCTGCTGTTCGGTGATCGTGCGCTCGCCCCGCTCACTGCCGAGCCAGGTCACCGCCCAGTGGATGAGGGTGGTCACCTGGGACTTGAAGCCGATGATGTAGAAAAGGTGGACGACCAGCCACATGGCCCAGGCCGTGAAACCGGTCACCCTCAGGGAGCCCACCTCGGCGATGGCGCGGAAGCGCGAGATGGTCGCCATGTTGCCCTTGTCCTGGTAGTCGAACGCCCGACGCGAGGAGTCCCCCGCGATCTCCCGCGTGATGGCATCGGCCGCGTGACGTGCACCCTGGATCGCGACCTGGGCGACACCGGGGAGGTCGTCGAGCGTCATCATGTCGCCGACCACGAAGATCTCCGGGTGGTCGGGCAGGGTCAGGTCGGACTGCACCGGCACACGGCCGGCGCGGTCCACCTCCACCCCCACCTGCTCGGCCACGATCCGCCCGAGCCCGCTGGCCTTGACCCCGGCAGCCCAGACCTTCGTGGCGGCCTCGATGCGGTGCTGCCGGTCCTCCCTGTCCAGGTAGTCCAGCCCCGCGCTGTCGACGTCGACCACCTTGGCGCCCAGGCGCACGTCGACCCCGAGCTCCTGCAGCTCGGCCGCGGCCGTGCCCTGGAGCTCGGGATGGAACGTGCCCAGCACGGCCTCCGCGGCGTCGAGCAGGATGATGCGGGCGTCCCGGGGGTCGATGTGCCGGAAGTCACGTCGCAGGGTGCGGTGCGCCAGCTCGACCAGCTGCCCGACCATCTCGACGCCGGTCGGTCCTGCTCCGACCACGACGAACGTCATCAGCCGGTCCAGCGCCTCGTGGTCCTCACGGGCTGCGGCGACCTCGGCCAGCTCGAACGCGCCGTAGATGCGCCCGCGCAGCTCCAGGGCGTCGTCGATGCTCTTCATGCCCGGGGCGTTGCGGGCGAAGTCGTCGTGGCCGAAGTAGGACTGCTCCGCCCCGGCCGCGAGCACCAGGTAGTCGTAGCCGTAGTCGAGCTCGATGCCGAGGGTGCTGGCGGTGACGATGCGGGACTCGACGTCGATGTGGGAGACGTCTCCCAGCACGACCTCGACGTTGTCCTGCTTGGAGAGGACCTCGCGCGTCGCCGGCGCGATCGCTCCGGGCGACAGGATGCCGGTGGCCACCTGGTAGAGCAGGGGCTGGAAGAGGTGGTGGGTGGTCTTGGCGATCATCGTGATGTCGACGTCGGCCTTGGCGAGGGCCTGGGCCGTGAACAGGCCTCCGAAACCCGATCCGATGACGACGACGCGTGGCCTGTGGGGTGACGTGTCCATGGACAGACGATAGTGCGCGCCACGCCGCGCCTGCACGGCGGCGGCCCCTGGTCGGGAGGGCTGTCACGCAGAAGGTCCCGGCCGTGAGGCCGGGACCTTCTGCGTGACACGTTGGTAGCGGGGGCAGGATTTGAACCTGCGACCTCCGGGTTATGAGCCCGGCGAGCTACCGAGCTGCTCCACCCCGCGTCGGTGACACCACCATACGACAGGCCCTGCGCCGCGCCAAATCGGTGCGGGCAGGGCCTGACGTATGCCGTGGGTCAGGGGGCCGAGGTCTCCTCGGCCCCGTCCTCCGCCGGCGGGTCCAGCTGGATCGACCCGCCCTCCGGTGCGGCCGCGATCGCCCGTTCGATCGCCTCGGACAGCCTGTCCTGGGCCTCGGCATAGGCAGCCAGGTCACCGGCGCGCAGCGCCGCCTGGCCCTCGTCGTAGGCCTGCTGGATGTCCTCCAGCGCCTGGGCGAGGTCACCCGTGGGCTCTGCGTCCGGCGGCGGAGCGGTCGACTCGGCGCCGTCACCCTCAGCCTCGGCATCGGGGTCGAGCACCGGGTCGTCGCCGGGGTCGATCGGCGTGTCGGTGCCCGTCCCCGAGTCCGGCGCGGTGGCACCGGAGTCACCGCCGTAGAGCTCGTCCAGGGCACCGTCGAGGGTGTCCGACCAGGCCAGGTCGTTGCCGAACGCCACGACCACCAGGCGCTGCAGCGGGTAGGAGGACCCGCTGCGGGCGCTGACGTAGATCGGCTCCACGTAGAGCAGGCCACCGCCGACCGGGAGCGTGAGCAGGTTGCCCAGGTCGACCGTCGAACCGGCCTGACGGTTCAGGCTGAGGAACTGCGACAGCGTCTGGGTGAACGCCTCGGAGTTGGCGTTGGAGCTCTCGATGTCGTTCTGGAACTGGCCAGGGCCTCGCACCGTCGAGTCACGGGGCAGCTCCAGGACCCGCAGCTGACCGTAGTCCTCGCGACGGACGCCGTCCTCCGACCCGGCCTCGGCGTCGGCCGCCATGTAGCCCACGAGGTTCTGCCGGTCTGCACCGCGAGGGATGAAGTTGGTGGTGAGCGAGAAGGTCGGCTCCTCCTGCCCGGGCATCGCGATGCTCAGGTAGTAGGGGGGCATGTCGACCTCGACGTCGCCACCGACGCTCGGGTCCTCGGAGACCCGCCAGAAGTCCTGGCCACCGAAGAAGGCCTCGGCCGACTGGACGTGGTAGCTGGCCATGACCTCGCGCTGCACCTTGAAGAGGTCCTCCGGGTAGCGCAGGTGGCCCATCAGGTCACCGCTGATCTCCGAGAGCGGCTTGACGGTGTTGTCGAAGGCCGCGGCCCACGCCATCAGCATCGGGTCCTCCTCGTCCCACGAGTAGAGCTCGACACTGCCGTCGTAGGCGTCGACCGTGGCCTTGACCGAGTTGCGGATGTAGTTGACCCGCCCGCCGCGGATGGTCTGGATGTTGCCCGCCTGGGTGGTGAGCGAGTCGGTCGTGACCGACTCGAGCTCCTCCAGCTGGGAGTAGGGGTAGCGGTCCGAGGTCGTGTAGCCGTCCACGATCCACTTGACGCGGTCGCCGACCACGGCCGGGTAGGGGTTGCCGTCCAGCCGCAGCCACGGGGCGACACGCTCCACCCGCTCGCGGGGCTCGCGGTGGTCGAGGATGCGCGACTCCGCGTTGACACCGTCCGACAGCAGGATCTCCAGCTGGCGGTACTTCAAGGCGTAGGCGACCTGGTGGGCGAGCGACCCGATCGCCACCCCACCGTCTCCGGTGTAGGTGTTGCGGGTCTCGCCGGTGTCGGAGCCACTGTCGGGGAAGTCGAGCTCCCGCGGCGTCGCGCCCTCCGGCGCCCCCACGATCGAGTAGGTCGGCGAGTACTCCCCGAAGTAGATGCGCGGCTCGTAGTCACCCAGGGGGCCGACCGGGGGGATGTTGCGCTCGTAGAAGATGGGTTCGCCCTCGGGCGAACGGCGGTTGCCGTAGGCGGCCACCACCCCGAAGCCGTGGGTGTAGACCGTGTGGTCGTTGACCCAGTTGCGCTGCGCGTCGGGCAGGCCGTTGAGCCGGATCTCGCGCAGCGCGATCACCGTGTCGACCCGCTCGTCGTCGATCTGGTAGCGGTCGACGTCCAGCGCCTCGGGGAACTGGTAGTAGCTGCGCACACCCTGGAGCTGGCGGAAGGTCGGCGAGACGATCGAGGGGTCAACGATGCGGATGCCAGGCACCGTGGCGGCGTCGTCACGCAGCTGGCCGACGGTGGCCTCGGTCTCGGCCTGGAAGGGGATGAACTCCGCGTCGTCCAGTCCGTAGGCCTGCGTGGTCGCCTCGATGTTGCGCTGGATGTAGGGCTCCTCCAGCACGGCCTCCGACGGGCGCACCCGCAGGGACTGCACCAGAGCCGGGTAGGCACCGCCGATGAGCAGCGCGATGACGACCAGCCCGACCAACCCGACGACCGGAAGCCGCCAGGTCTTGGTCCAGATGGTGCTGATGAAGAAGGCCGCGCACAGCAGGGCCGCGATGGCCAGGACACCGCGCGTCGGGAGCACCGCGTTGACATCGGTGTAGGTCATGCCCGTGATGCGTGGGTGGTTGGCCGTGGTCAGTCCGTAGCGCTCCAGCCAGTAGGCGGCCGCCCGCACCGCGACGAGCGCGGCGAACAGGATCGACAGGTGGATGCGGGCGGCTGGGGTGGTGCGGTCGCCGGGACCCTGCAGCTGGATGCCGCCGTAGACGTAGTGGGTGAGCACCGCGCCGATCGCGGACACGCCCAGGGCCAGGGTGGCGAAACCGACCAGGAAGTCCAGGAAGGGCAGGGTGAAGACGTAGAACCCGACGTCCAGCCCGAACTGCGCATCCTCGGTGCCGAACGGCTGCCGGTTGAGGAAGAGCAGCACCGTCTGCCACTGGGCCAGCGCTGCGGCCCCGGCGAAGGCACCGATGACCAGCGGCACCGCGATGAAGACGAGCTTGCGCACGGGCTCCAGGGCGGCACGGTAGCGGTCGAGGTTGGCCTGTTCCGGGCTGCTCGGTGCGTAGATCGGCCGGTTGCGGTAGGCCAGCCACAGGCTGGACCACACCAGCACGCCGGTCAGCGCGGCCGCGATCGCGAAGAGACCGAGCTGCGTGCCCAGTCGGGTCGTCAGGACGCTGCGGTAGCCCACGGACTCGAACCAGAGGAACTCGGTCCACAGCTGGGCGAGCCAGGTGATGCCGGCCAGGATCGCGACCACGATGGCGATCGTGGGGCCTAGCCGCCCCCCTCCGGCACGACGCGGCGTGGGTCGACGTGGCCCGGTCGGGCCGCCGGCACCGGGGCCCGGCGCAGGACCCCCGCCCGGCACTCCGGAGGGACCGAACGCTCCGGTGGGGTCACGGGGCTGGTCGGAACCGCCCGGTCCGCCTCCACCGGTGTTCTCGCGCCCGAGGTCGTCGTCGCGACCGTCATCGTCGCGGGGATCGGGCCCATCCATTCGACTCACTGCAGACCTGCTCCTGTGCCATGGGCCGACGCCCCCGCCGGGGACGCGCCGGATGCGTGCGTGGGGCCACAACCTAACCGACGTTCCTGACAAGCCTATGGGACACCGGATCCGCACGGGGGCGCCGACCAGTGAGACGATGCACCGGTGTCAGACCAGCCCCAGACCGACGACCCCACCGTCCTGCCTCTCCCGCTGACCGCGGCTGCCGCCGACACCGAACGCCACGTCGCCCGAGCCGGCTGGGACCAGCCTCCGCGGATGTTCGCCCTGGTGCGCAACAGCGTGCTGCTGGAACGCGAGCCGAGCATGGCTGACCAGCTCGCCGACGCCGACCCGACGGGCTACACCGCGGTGGAGCAGGACGGCCTGCCTCGCACGAACGACCTGGAGTCCCTCCTGGCACGGGTCGCCTGGCCCGACGAGGTCAGCGGAGTGGCGCTGGCGGTCGAGCGCATCGTCGTGCCGCCGGAGGCCGAGCGCGACCTGCCCGCTGAGCGCGAGGCCGCCACCCAGCACCTGGCCGACCACCCGGACCGGCGCGACGTCCGGCTGCTGGTGGCGGTCACCCGGGACGGCGAGTCGGTGTGCCTGCTGCGCCAGCGCGCCCACGACGACGACGACGCGGTGGCCCTGGGCAAGGACATCGCCCCGGGCCTGGTGCATGCCCTGGCGGTGACGCTGGAGGACTGAGCGCTGCGCCTACGCGGCGTCGGCGCAGCTCGGAACCTCCACCTCGTCGCCCTCCGCGAGGTCCTCGACCAGGTCCCGGGCCTGGTCGAAGGTCTCGATCCGGGCCACTGTCAGACCGTCGGGCTCGTGCCCGACGACCTCGTCGCAGTTGCCGGCGGGCGCCAGGAAGTAGTCCGCCCCGGCCCGCTGGGCCCCGATCATCTTCTGCTGGATGCCACCGATGGCACCGACCTCCCCCACCGAGTTGATGGTGCCGGTGCCGGCGAACTCCAGACCCCCGGTGAGCTCCCCTGGTGTCAAGGTGTCGTAGAGCGCCAGGCTGAACATCAGCCCGGCCGAGGGGCCTCCGACGTTGCCGGCATCGATGGTGACGTCGAAGGGAAGGGCGAAGTCGGAGGCGAGGTAGACACCGATCACAGTCCGGTCCTCGTCCTCTCCCGTGGGCACGTCGAGGGTCTGCTCATCACCGTCGCGCACGAGGGTGAACGTCACCTCGTCGCCGGGCTCGAACTCCTGCAGGATGTCCCGCACGTCGCCCGGGTTGTCGATGTCGCGCCCGTCGACCTGCCTGATCTCGTCGTTGACCCGCAGCACGCCGTCGGCGGGGGCGTCCACCACGACCTGGGCGACCTTCACCTGTTCGGGGACGGTCTCCCCCAGGGCCCGCAGGGCGACGACGGCGGCCTCCTCCTGGGAGTTCTGCATGAGCGCCACGTTCTGCTCGCGGATCTGGTCGGCGGTCACGTCCGGCGGGAAGACGTCCGCCTCGTCGGCCCGGGTGGTGGACGCGTCCAGGTAGGACGTCAACCAGTCCCAGGCGGTGACCGGGAAGCGTGGTCCTCCCGTGACAGTCACGGTGGTGAAGTCGAGGCTGCCCGAGGTGGGGAAGGTCTCGGCGTCCGCGACCGTGATCACCGGAGTGCCGTCCACCTCTCCCAGGGTGTTGTAGACGGGCCCCGGGCGGTAGATCACCTTCGGGACCTCGATGAGGTTGAGCAAGGCCACGACCGTCACCACGACGACGGTCAGCAGCAGCGCTGTCGCCGCCTTCCCCGAGATGCCGGTATGGGCCGGGCGGGCGGGCTCGCTCACAGCCCCACCCACTGCTGGTCGCCGTCGGTGAAGCGCTGGTGCTTCCAGATCGGCACGGTCTGCTTCAGCTCCTCGATGAGCGCCCGGGCCGCCTCGAACGCCTCGGCCCGATGCTCCGCGGACACCACGCAGACCACAGCCCGGTCACCGACGGCCAGGGTGCCCTCGCGGTGCACCGCCGCCACACCGCATACCCCTGGGCGCGCCGCGACCCTCTCGACGACCTGACGCAGCAGGGCGAGGGCCTGCGGGTGCGCGGTGTAGTCGAGCTGCACGACTCCGTCGCGGCCCCCGTCGTGGTCACGCACGGTGCCGACGAAGGCGAGGACGGCCCCGGCGCTCGGGTGCTGGACGACGTCGAGGGCAGCGTCCAGCGAGAGCGGCTCGGCCTGCACGGCGGCCCAGGTCGTGTCGGTGCGCGCGGTCATCTGGCCATCATCCCCGATCGTGGCTGGACGGTCGCTGGGAGTCGATGGAAGGCGCGTTGCTCAGGACCGCTTGCGTCGACGGCGCATCAGCGCCGCCGTGGCCGCCACCGCGACGGCGGCGCTGGCCGCGCCGGCGGCCCCGATCGCGGCGTCGCGACGCTCGACACGGCGTGCCATCACCGCATGCCGACCTCGCACCGTCTCGAGCAGGATGCTCAGAGACGTGGAGTTGTCATAGGCGGGGTACCAGCCGTGTTGGCTGAGCGACGTGGGCGCCACCACCCAGGGGAACGACACGTAGGCCAGGTCGGTGGACGGCACCGGGATGACCCCGAGCCGGTGCAGCCGTTCGGCGGCGCCCTGCGCCGAGGCGGGCGAGAGCTCCACCCGGCGCAGGCCGGAGATCTCCTCGACCTCGTCCTGGCTCAGGCTCCCCCAGGCCGCGGCGGCGACGACGGCCCCCAGCTGCTCGCGCACGATGACCGAGACGGCGGTGCCGAGGTCCTCGACATGACAGAACTGCCATGCGGGGGTGCGACCACGCAGCGTGAGCAGACGGGGGGCCTCGAAGTGGCGGGACACCATCGTGTCGAGGCCGGGTCCCACCAGGGCGGCCGGGCGCACCGACGTGACCAGCAGCCCGGGGTGCACCTGGCGTGCGACCTCCAGCAGCTGCTCCACCTCGACGAGGTCGGCGACGATGCCCTCGGTGTCGTCGGCCTCCAGGGGCGAGTCCTCCGGCAGGGGCACCGGGTTGTCCTCACGCGCGCCGTAGACCATGGCGCTGGTGATGACCACGAGGTGTGCCACACCGGCAGCGGCGGCTGCCGTGGTGAGGGTCTGCACCTCGCGGATGAGCCGGGCACGGCGAGCCGCCGGCTGCTCGGCGAAGGAGGCCTCGAGGTCGGCGTCGTAGGCGAGGTGCACCAGCGCGTCGACGTCGCCCAGCGCAGTCACCACGGTGGGAGAGGTGATGTCCGTCAGCCGCCAGTCGACGTCCCCGGCCGCGCCCGTGCGCTGGTCCAGGCCGACGACCCGGTCACCCCCACTGGCCAGGGCGCTGGCGATCACGGTGCCCACCGGCGAGGTCGCCCGGGTGACCGCCACCCGCTGCGGTCCGACACGTCGTCGGGCCCGGACCGAACTGGGCTGGGAACTCACAGGCCCTCCTTGTGGTTGTCTGGTGGGAGACCATCCTGTCAGCACGGACACGCCGATGCACCACCCGATGTGGAAGGAACCCCACCCGTGTCGCACCCCGACCACCGCCCTGACGACCACCCCGACGACGATCCGCTGTCGGCCATCTTCGGCGGTCCCGTGCCCCCCGAGATGCGCGAGGCGCTGGAGTCCATGGGCCTGACCAACCTCGACCCCGCCATGGTGCGGCAGATGCAGGCCCAGGTGCAGGCCATGATGAGCAGCTCCGACGACAGCGCCATCCACGCCGACCTGGCCCATGACACCGCCCGGGGTGTGGTGGCCCAGCAGGGCGACTCCTCGATCTCCGAACGCACTCGCAAGGACGTGGCCGAGGTCGTCCAGGTCGCCACCCTGTGGCTCGACGCCGTGACCGACTTCCCCCCGCCCGAGGGCAGCGGCACCGCCCTGAGCAGGGCCGAGTGGGTCGAGCAGACCCTGCCGGTATGGCGCACGCTCACCACGCCGGTGGCCGAGGGCGTGCGCTCAGCGCTGACCTCGGCGATGCAGCAGCAGCTCAAGGACCTAGGCGACGGTGAGCTGCCGGTGGAGATCCCGGGGCTGCCGCCAGGCATGAACCCCGCGGCGGTCATGGGGCAGATGGAGCCGATGATGCGCCGGATGAGCGGTGCCATGTTCGGGGCCCAGGTGGGGCAGGCCGTGGGCACCTTGGCCGGAGAGATCGTCAGCGGCACCGAGGTGGGCCTGCCGCTCATGCCTGGTGAGACCGTGGCGATGCTGCCTGCCAACGTGGCGACCTTCGCCGAGGGCCTGCAGGTCGACCCCGGCGAGGTGCATCTCTACCTCGCCGTCCGCGAGGCGGCCCGGGTGCGGCTCTTCGCCGGCGTGCCCTGGCTCGGCCCGCAGCTGCTGACCGCCGTGCAGGACTATGCCCGCGACATCAGCATCGACACCGAGGCCATCGAGCAGGCCGTCCGCTCGGCTGACCCGAGCGACGCGGAGGCGATGCAGGCGGCACTGTCAGGGTCGATGTTCTCGCCCGAGCCGAGCCCGGCTCAGCAGGCCGCCCTGTCGCGGCTCGAGACCTACCTGGCGTTGGTGGAGGGCTGGGTGGACGTCGTGAGCGAGCGGGCCAGCGCGGCGCACCTGCCGCACGCCGCTGCGCTCGCCGAAGCCGTGCGGCGTCGCCGCGCCACCGGCGGACCGGCCGAGAAGGTCTTCGCCTCGCTCGTCGGCCTGGAGCTGCGTCCACGCCGGCTCCGCGACGCCGCCAACCTGTGGTCCGCACTGGAGTCGGCCCAGGGCCCACAGGCCCGGGACGAGGCGTGGGCCCATCCCGACGTCGCTCCCACGGCTGCGGACCTGGACGACCCTCTGGGCTTCGTGGAACGTCGGGGCCAGGCGACGGCGTCCGACGCCTCGCTGGACGACGAGCTGGAGGCCCTCCTCCGCGACGAGGGAGACGGCCCACCCCAGGGGTGAGCGGGTCGCCGTCTCAGTCCCGGACCGGAGCGGCACTGCTGCCGTGCGCCCAGGTGACACCCTGGAGGAAGGCCTGGGCCTCGGCATACCTGGGGTAGCGTCGCACCCACTTGTCGAAGGCCGCCGAGTGGTCGGCCACCAACAGGTGCGCGAGCTCGTGCACCAGCACCGCGTCGACCACCCAGGGCGGCATCTCCTCCAGGGCGCTGGAGATGCGGATGGTGCCGGCAGACACCGTGCAGGAGCCCCACCGCTTGCCCTGGTTGGTCACCCAGCGCACCGACCTGGGTCGGGCCCGGCCCTCGAGGTAGGTGGCGGACAGGGTGTGCGCCCTCCCCAGGAGGTCGTCGGTGTCGAGGCGGCGACGCTGTCGGGAACGGCGCAGCCTCGAGACGAGCTGCTGCACATGCTGCTCTTCCTGTGCGGGTGTCAACCCGGTGGGCATCAGCACTACTACCCGGTCTGCCTCCACCCGGGCACTGACGGTGCGCCTGCGCCGGCTGCTCCGCCTGATCTCGATGTGCTCGGGGATATCCTCGCCCCGTGCCGTGTCCTCGCTCACGCATCGCAACCTAGTGGCCCGGTCTGACAAGGACCGCACGGCCCGTCGCCCCGACACGCCCGCCGATCCGGTCGTGCGCTCCGAACGAGGCCCGACCCTGCAGGTCGTCTAGGGTGGAAGGACAAAGTCGGGTCGACAGCGCCCGCTCATCGCCGGGTCTCGACCCGGCCCGGACCAGGAGGTACCCCATGGCTGAAGGCACCGAGACCTACGCAGGCGAGTTCTACTGCGTCAAGTGCAAGGAGAAGCGGGAGGCCGAGGGTCGTGTCGTCGAGACCAACGGCCGTCGCATGGCCAAGGGCGTGTGCCCCGTCTGCGGCACCAACCTCAACCGCATCCTGGGCAAGGCCGCCAGCGCCTGACCGTCCGCCTCGACACCTCTCAGGGTGGGTCCGACCACGGTCGGACCCACCCTGAGGTCGTCCTGTGGACAGAGACCGGGGTCGGCGGGGCCCAGGTGGCAGGCTCGTCCCATGTCCGAGTCGGCCCACCACCCCGACCCACCTCCGACGCAGGTGGCGGGTCGGTTGCGTCCGACAGCGCGCCCGCTGCGCCGCGGCGACGGTCAGGTCCAGTTCGGGGTCGACCCGGACGCGGGGATGGTGCTGGCCGGGCTGAGCGAGGCCGAGACGACCTGGCTGCTGTCGCTGAGGTCCGCCCGGCTCCCCCCTGCTGTCCGCAGCGGTCTCACCAGAGGTCTCGACCCGCTCCGGGTCGCCCAGCTCACGGACCTGATGCGCGCCCACGGCCTCGTGGAGACCGACCCCGGCCAGTCACCCGCCCCCCCGCAGACTGCGCGGGTCGCGGTCCTGGGGCGGGGTCGGCTGCACGCGCAGCTGTGCTCCCAGGTGCGGCGTGGCGGCACCATCGATGTGCCCACCGAGGTGTCCCGGGAGGACCCACCGGACCTGGCCGTGCTGCTGGTCAGCGATGCCGTGCCGACCCACGAGGCGCAGGCGTGGGCACGGTCGGGCATCCCGCACCTGCCGGTGGTCGTGTCGCGCGGCCGGGCCGTGGCCGGGCCGGTCGTGGCGGTGCCCGGGTCGCCCTGCCTGCACTGTCTCGACCTGACCAGGTCGGACCAGGACCCTGCCTGGCCGCACCTGCTCAACCAGCTGCTCGGGCAGCGCCCTGACACCGGACCAGCGCCAGTGGACCCGGCCCTGGCGACCATGCTGGTCGGGCTGGTGGACATGCTGGTGCAGACGCACCTGGACGGCCTCCCGGTGCCGCCGGGAGTGACCTGGGAGCTGGCCCTGCCCAGTCCCATGGTCACTGCCCGGCGGTGGCCGGTGCATCCGCGGTGCCCTGCGCCCCACGCGGGAGCGGGTCAGGCCGCGACGTCGCTCTTGCGGGGCCGTCCGCGCGGTCGTTTGCGCGGCACGACCACGCCGGCCTGGACCAGCTGACCGCCCCACACTCCCCACGGCTCGGCCCGCTCGAGGGCTCCGGCCAGGCACTGCTCCCGGATGGGGCAGTCGCCACACAGGGCCTTGGCCACCTCGACCTGCGCGGGCAGCTCGGCGAACCACAGGTCTGCGGGATGGTCGTGGCAGGGCAGGCCGCGAGGCTCAAGGCGGCCGGTCATGTCGAGGGTGGGTGCGGGGGTGGACACGCTGGGTCCCTCCTGGTCTGCGTGGACGGTAGCGGTGAAGGTGTGGAGCGGATCGGTCATCGGCCGGGTCTTCCATGGCGCTGGGAGAGGGTCCGCCGATGCCGCGCTCGCCCCCTCACGGGGCCCGAGGGCAGACACATCGGCCGCGGATCCTGTCCTGGTGGGGACGGGCTCTCCGCGGCCGGGGGCTGAGGACGTCAGTCGGTCATGATGTCCAGAGGCCGCACAGGCGGGATGCCACGTCGCGGGCAGGGTGGGTGAACGGTGCACGAGGCCGCTTGGGCAGGGTGAACCCCTGCGCGGAGTCGACACGCGGGCCGCTCGACACGACGCCGGTCGTGGTGACGATGCTCTTCATCACGTCCGCCCTCCTTTCGCCTGACCACCGTGACCCCACCTCGCCGGTCCGGGTGGACTCGGCCTGTGGGCTGAACGACAGATAACTTACGCCCCTTCCGCACGGGCGCGCAACGCATTTACGGACAGGCCCTGCGACAGTGTCGAGACGTCACCGCGGCGCGGGGCCCGAGGTGTCCTCGGCGAGGATCGAGAGCACCTGGTCGCCGTAGAGCTCGAGCTTGCGGGACCCCACGCCGGAGATGCCGGCCAGCTCTCGCTGCGAGGCCGGTCGGCGCTCTGCGATGGCGGTCAGCGTGGCGTCGGTGAACACGACGAAGGCCGGCACCTTGGCCTCACCGGCCGTCCGCAGACGCCACGCCTTGAGCCGCTCGAACGTGGCCTCGTCGTAGGTCGGCGGACAGGTCGAGCAGCGACCGACCTTTCGTTCAGCCGCGGCAGTCAGCTCCGTGCCACACCCCCGGCAGACCCTCGGCACCGGCGCCGACCGTGACGGTCTGGTCCGTGGCCTGCTCCTGACGGCGGCCGCGTCACCGAGCACCGGCGCTGCCGGAGCGAGGAAGCGCGAGATCGTGCGGTTGCCCCGCCCGCCGGCTCCCCGGCTGGCCGCCCAGCTCAGCCGGAGGTCACGCTGCGCGCGGGTCACCCCGACATACAGCAGTCGTCGCTCCTCCTCGACCCGCTCGGCGGTGTCGGCCATCGAGATCGGCAGCAGCCCCTCGCTGCACCCGATGACGAAGACGATGTCCCACTCCAGACCCTTCGCCGCGTGCAGCGAGGCGAGCGTCACCCCCTGCACCGGCGGGGCGTGCTGCTCGCTGGCCCGGCGGTCGAGCTCGGCGACCAGCTCACGCAGCCCCGCCGACGGCTCCACGCCGGCCAGGTCGTCCGCAAGGTGGCACAGCGCCTGCAGGGACTCCCACCGCTCCCGGGTCGCCCCTCCCCGGGCGGGAGGCTGGTCGGACCACCCCGCGCCGCCCAGGATGTCGCGCACCCGGTCTCCCAGCGGCATCCCGCCGTCGTCGTTGCGAGACTGTCCCCGCAGCAGGAGCACCGCCTGGCGCACCTCGGTGCGAGAGAAGAACCGTTCGCCGCCCCGGACGAGGTAGGGGACGTCCATCGCGGACAGCGCGCTCTCCACGGCCTCCGACTGTGCGTTGGTCCGGAAGAGCACCGCGATCGAGGCCGGAGGGGTCCCGGCATCGACGGCCTCTCGCACCGCCGTCGCGACTCCGCGTGCCTCCGCCTCGTCGTCCGGGTATGCCGTGAGCCGAGGTTCAGGACCCGGCTCCTGCTGCGAGCGGAGCCGTCCGGAGCCTCCCGGCAGCACGAGGTTGGCCAGGTGGACCACCTGGGGTGTGCTGCGGTAGTTGCGGACCAGCCTGACGGTGCGGGCGCCCGGGCGGCGCCGGGCGAACTCACGCAGGTGGTCGGCCGAGGCACCGGTGAAGGAGTAGATGGTCTGGGCCGGGTCACCCACCACGCACACGTCGTCGCGGTCGCCGACCCACAGGTCCAGGAGGTGCTGCTGCAGGGGGTTGACGTCCTGGTACTCGTCGACCACGAAGTGCCGGTACTGCTGCCGCACGGCCTGGGCCACCTGGGGGTGCTCGGTGAGGATCCCCACCGTCAGCAGGAGCACGTCCTCGAAGTCGATGACGTGCCTCTCGGCCGTCACCTCCTGGTAGGTCTGCATGAGCCGCGCAAAGGCGGTGCCGTCCAGGCCTGCGGGCCGTCGGTCCAGGCGGCGCGCCGCCTCGGGATACTGCTCCGCCGTGAGCAGGCTCACCTTGGCCCACTCGACCTCTGCCGCGACGTCGCGCAGCTCGGTCCGGTCCAGCCCCAGACGGAGGCGCCCTGCGGCTTCGGCGATCGCGGAGGCCTTGTGCGGCAGGACGTCCGGCGGTGGACCACCGACGGCCTGGGGCCAGAAGAAGTGGAGCTGGCGCAGGGCTGCGGCGTGAAACGTGCGAGCCTGCACCCCGGGCACTCCCAGCGCCCGCAGGCGGGTGCGCATCTCACCGGCGGCACGGGCGGTGAAGGTCACGGCGAGCACCCTCGGCGCGTGGAGCGCGCCGGACCGCACTCCGTAGGCGACCCGGTGAGTGATCGCGCGGGTCTTGCCCGTGCCGGCACCTGCGAGGACGACCATGGGGCCGAGCGGGTTCGACGCGACCTCGCGCTGCTCGGGGTCGAGGTCGACGAGAACGGCGTCGGCGTCGGTGATGTCCCTGACCGGGACGGTCACGACGCGTCCCGGCCGCGGAACGGCCCGGTGGGCTCGTCGGCCTGCTCGATCTCCCCGCCGTACCAGTCCTCGATCAGTCGACGCGCGATCGAGACGCGAGGGGGCAGCGCCACCCGGCCCGAGCGCACCGCCCAGCCCAGCTCCCCGCGGGCGAACCAGGCTGCCTCGGCGATCTCCTCGGGGTCGAGGTCGAGCTCGTCCCCCCTCGTCCGTGCCGAGAAGCCGACCATCAACGAGGCGGGGAACGGCCACGGCTGGTTGCCGCGGTAGGTCACGCCGCGCACGGTCAGACCCACCTCCTCGCGCACCTCTCGCGCCACCGCCGACTCCAGGGACTCACCGGCCTCGACGAAACCAGCCAGCACCGACATCCGGCCCTGCGGCCAGTGCGGGCCTCGGGCCAGCAGGATGCGGTCCTCCGTGTCGGTCACGGCGACGATGACAGCGGTGTCCATGCGCGGGTGGTGTTCGGAGCCGTCGTTGTCGCAGATGCGCACCCAGCCGCCCTGCGCGGGCGAGGTCTCCGACCCGCACCGGGGGCACCGTGGGTGCCGGGCGTGCCAGTTGGCCAAAGCCACGGCGCTGGTGAAGATGCCCGCGTCGGTGTCACCCAGCTCGGCCCCGGCCTCGCGCAGGTTGCGCCAGCCCTTCGCCCGGCAGTCGGGTCGCTCCGGGTCGGCGTCCGCGCGCACCACCACGAGGTGGTCGCGCTCCTGCTCGTCACGACCGATGTAGAGGGTCAGCCGGGAGGCATCAGCCACCTCTGGTGCCCGGGAGACCATGCGCAGGCTGCCGTCGACGCGGCAGGTCCGGACCTTCCCCTCTACCAGGTCGTAGACCCGGGTGGAGGACCGCCCGAGGGCCTGTCGCACGATGTCGGAGTCCCGCCGGCGGTTCCCCACCCGGTCGAGCGTGCCCCTGGACAGTGAGAGGTCCAACAAGGTTTCGTCCACACTGCTCACTACGCCACTGTAAGTCCGATCCGCATCACCGGCGGCCTCGCCTGCGGCGAATCGGTGGACGAAGGTCCTACGGTGGCTGTGTGACCCGCAGCGACCTTGCCCTCGCAGGACTCGCCTGTGCCGCCGTTCCAGGGATGAAGCCGGTCTCGGTCCAGGAGCTGCGCCGCGGGCCCGACGCCGAGCCGGCAGAGCACCAGAGCGCACTCGTGGAGGACTCCACCGGTCGGCGCTGGGTCGTCGTCGCACCGCTCACCCCGGTGGCCTCCGCCGAGCTCGAGCGCAACGACCCGCTCGTCCGCCAGCTGGCCCGCCACCTCCCGTTCAAGGTGCCGGCGGCGGCGGGGTATGCCTCGGTCGGGGTGAACGGCCGAGCCGCGGTGTTCCCCTACGTGGAGGGGTCGACGCTGAACCTGCACCGTCTGCCTGCGGGCCCTGGGCTGGCCAGCGCCGTCGGCCGGGCGGTGGCCGCCGTCCACAACATCGCGCAGGGCTTGTTCGAGGAGTTCGGCGTCCCGGCCTTCGACGCCGCGGCCCACCGAGCTCGCCGGCTGTCCGAGCTGGACCGCGCCGCCGAGACGGGTCGGGTGCCCACCGGCCTGCTGGCCCGCTGGGAGCAGGCCTTCGAGGCGCCGGCCCTGTGGCGCTTTGCCACGACTCCGGTCCACGGGTCGCTGGATGGCTGGGCGTTTCGCGTCGCCTTCTCCGACGACGACGCCGCCACCGGCCGCATCGTGGCGCTGACCAACTGGGGCCAGGCCGCGGTGACGGACCCGGCCGAGGACTTCGCCGTGCTGGTGCATCAGGCGACCCCGGCCGCGGTCGACAGCGTGCTGGAGAGCTATGCCCTGGCCCGGTCGCACCGGCCGGACCCACACCTGCTGTCGCGCGCGCGCCTGGCCTCGGAGATGCGGCTGATCCGTGGTCTTGCCGCGGCGGTGGCCGCGGGTGACGACGTCACGGTCCAGGCCAAGGTCGACCAGCTGCGCAAGCTGGACCGGCTCACGTCCGCAGACGACTCGCTCGTCCCGCAGGACCCCCTCGAGCCCGCTGTCGAGGTCAGCCGTGAGACCGGTGCGGCCGCCCTGTCGACGGTCGACGCCGCTGCGCACGCTGACCCGGGTGATGGCGAGCCGGTGTCGGCCACGGAGGTGGCCGGAGACGAGTGGTGGAGCGAGGCCGACCCCACCGACGTGGTGCCGTCCACCGACGTGCCTTCACCCGATGACCACGACTCCGATGACCACGACCCCGATGACCACGACTCCGATGACCGCCCGGGTGAGGTCGGCCTGACCGGGGACGGCGACGACCACCAGACCCCCGCTCACGAGCGCGACCTTGCCGGCCCCGAGGCCGCCACTGACGAGGGCCACCTCGCCGGCGACGAGGCACCCCTTGCCGAACGGGACCGTGCGGACAAGGGCGTCCTCGCGGGCCAGGGTGACCTTGATGATGTCGGTGGCCACCGCCCGGACGGGTCCGACCTTGCCGGTGAGGACGACCTCGTCCGCGACACGACGGAGTCGATCCCTGTCGTCCGGCTCGGCGAGGGGCTCGACGACCGCACCCGGCTGCATGACCTCTACGGGATGCCCGAGGAGGCTTTGACCGACGGGGCCGATGGCTCGTCGTCGGACTCCCCGGACGACGTCGGTGCTGGCGTCACCTCTGACTCCGACGACAGTGACTCCGACAACGAGGACTCCGACCGTGGGAGTTCCGGCGACGAGGAACCGCCAGCGGTCTCGCGCTGAACCCCGTCGGTCACCCGGGCCACCGTGGCCTCCAGCTCCGCCTCCGTGGGCAGCTCTGGTCGCATCGTCTCCCCGGTGGCCGCGTAGTAGAACGCGGCATCGACGTCATCGAGACCGCAGCGCCGCAGCCGGGCATAGGCGAGGCGGTAGACCGCCAGCTGCAAAGAGCGCACACGTTGCTCCTCGGCTGTCCCGGGACGGCCGCTCTTCCAGTCGACGACGGTGAAGCCGCCGCCGGGGCGGGGGAAGACGGCGTCGATGCGGCCTCGGACCACCCGCCCGGCGATGGTCGTCTCCACCGCCACCTCCACGTCGACCGGCACCCGCGAGGCCCACTCGCTGCTCAGGAAGGCCGCGCGCAGCCGCTCGACCGTCGTGTCCGCCGCAGCCTCGTCGGCACTGCCGGGCAGGTCGTCGAGGTCGACCAGCGTCGCGGCGGAGTAGTGCTGTTCCACCCACGCGTGAAAGTCGGTGCCGACCTGAGCATGCGGCGCCGGCGGAGCCGGGAGGGGCCGGCGCAGCCGACGCAGGTAGCGGTCACGGTCGTTCACCAGCGCCAGCACGGCCGAGGTCGACAGATGTTCGGGCAGCTCGACGGGCCTGGCCCGCCGGTGACGGTCAGCCTCGCGCTCGGCCAGCAGCATGCGCGCCTGCTCGAACCTCGGGTCTGAGTGGTCAGGCTCCGGGGGTGACCCGGCTGTGGTCCGCCGGCTCTCCAGGACGGCGTGGACCACCTCGGCCACCTGCCTGCGCCGAGGGGACGCCAGGACCGGCCACTCCGCCGTGGTCTGCTCGGCCAGGAGTGGGTTGGTGACCGTCTCGTCCTCGGGCATCTCGGCCCACTCACCGCGGCGCACGGCCGGGTCGCCGACTCCGGGGGCGGACTGTGGGAGGGCCTCCTGGAGGAAGCGTGAGGTGACCCGCGGCGTCCTGCCGGTCGACCACACGGGCGCGGTCAGCAGCATCTCGTGGCGAGCGCGGGTGAAGGCGACGTAGGCCAGCCGCCGCTCCTCCTCGACCCGGTGGGCGATGCCGTCGTCGGCGACCTGCTGCAGGGCCTCCTTCAGGTCGTGGGTGCTGCGCAGCGAGTGCCAGCGCAGGGACGGCAGCCCGTCCCAGTCACCCCGGAGAGGGTAAGGCAGGGCAGCGATGCCGCTGAGCCAGCCCTTGACAGCATGCGCGTGGTAGCCCCAGGCTCCGTCGACCTGCTTGGCACTGCCCCTGAGCACCGGGAAGACACCCTCGGCCAGCCCGGGCACAGCCACCACGTCCCACTCCAGCCCCTTGGCCGCGTGGACCGTCAGCACCTGCACCGCGCCTGAGCGGACTGAGACCTCCGCGAGCTCGGGGACCTCGACGTCCTCGAGCCCGCGTTCGTGGTCTCGGGCCGCCTCGAGCCAGTCGAGGAAGCCACCCAGCGTCGGACGGTCGGCCGTGGCCCCGAAGGTGGCGGCGACCTCGACGAGGGCGTCGAGGTGGGCCCTGGCCCAGCTGTCCCCCCAGCCGTCGGGCAGGTCGGGGTCGGACGCCACCTCGATGTCCAGGTCGAGAGCCCGCTCCGCCTCCATCACCAGGTCCGGGAGCGGGACACCCACCGCCGCGCGGACCCGGCGCACCGCTCGCGACAGCTGTGCCAACCGGTCTGCCGCTGCCTCGGACAGGCTGTTGCCCCGCGGCGTGGTCCACCCGCGGGGGGCGGGTTGTCGAGCGCCTCACCGAGAGTGGCCTCCTCCTCCGGGTGCTCCTCGACCAGGTGCCGGCCCCAGGACCACATCACGTCGAGGTCTGCTGCTCCGAGCCGCGTGACCGGTCCGGTGAGCAGCCGCATCACGTAGTCGCCGCGACCGGGATCCTGCGCTGTCCACAACAGACTCACCAGGTCGAGCAGCTCGGGCGCGTTGAGTAGCCCGCCCAGACCCACGACCTCGACCGGCAGCTCGTGCCGCCGCAGCGCCGCCACCACGGTGTCGAACTGCGCGCGGTTGCGGCACAGCACGGCGGCACTGCGCCCGGTCCACCCTCCGGCCGCGTCGTGGAAACGCTCCTTGACCCACGCCGCGACGTGCTCGGCCTCCTCCACATGGGTGGACAGCCGGGCGGCGTCGACGCTGCCCGGCCCGGCATGCGGCGCGGGAACCAGCTCACGCACGTCGACGCGGCTTCGCTCGCGCAGCGGGGCCGCGGCGGCGTTCGCCAGGCCGAGCACAGCCCGGCTGTTGCGCCACGACGTGCTCAGCGGCATGACCGGAGCGGGTTCGTCGGGATCCCCGAAGACCTGCGGGAAGCGGCTCAGGGTCGTCGCGCTGGCACCCCGCCAGCCGTAGATGGACTGGTGCGGGTCGCCCACCGCCGTGACCGGCACGTCGCTGCCGGCGAACAGCGAGGTGAGCAGGACCATCTGGGCCTCGGAGGTGTCCTGGAACTCGTCGAGAAGCACCACCCGGTAGCGGCTCCGCTCCGAAGCCCCGACCGCCGGCAGGTCACGGGCCAGGCGGGCTGCCATCGCCATCTGGTCGGCGAAGTCCAGCGCGGAACGCGCTGTCTTGGCCGCCCGGTAGGACTCCACGAGGGGCAGCATCAGCATCTTGGTGCGCAGGGCGGCTGCGGTCTCCGTGCCGACCTTGAGGGGCCTCTTGCCGTCCCGTCCGGGCAGCGCCTCCGCAGCATCGGCCCGGGCCGCGAGCCAGGCCGCGACGTCCGGGCCCTCCACGAGGTGCTCGGACAGCTCGCCGGACAGGTGCATCACCGCATGCACGACTGTGCTGGGGGCGAGGTCGAGACCGGGCATGGGTCCGCGATGGGCGTGCACGACCTCGTGCGCCAGCTGCCACGACGCCGCCTCGGTCAGCAACCGTGAGTCGGGTTCGACGCCTACCCGCAGGCCGTGCTCGCTCACCAGCTTGCCGGCATACGCGTGGTAGGTCGACACCGTGGGTGGGATGAGGGTCTCCGGCCCGTCATCGACCTGCCAGACACCGGCCTGGCGCAGCTGTCGGAGCTTGTCCGTGAGCCGGGTCGCCAGCTCCATCGACGCCTTGCGGGTGAACGTCAGCCCGAGGATCTCCTCCGGCCGCGCGAGCCCGTTGGCGACGAGCCACAGGACGCGGGAGGCCATCGTCTCGGTCTTGCCCGAGCCCGCCCCGGCCACGACCAGCGTCGAGCGCAGCGGTCCTTCGATGATCGCGACCTGTTCGGGGGTGGGCGCCGGCGACCCGAGCGCCCGCGCGATCCGGCGTGCCGACAGCGTCGGTGCCCTGCCCTCGTCGGGGCTCTGTGCAGGCGGGTGCGTCACCGCGGGTCCGGTCACCGACGGTCTCCCTCGGGCTGCAGCGGGCACGAGAAGGTCACCGGACACGTCCGGCACCAGTCCCCCACGGTGGCGCTGAACGACGCTGCCGCCATGCCCTGTGCCGTGCGCTCGACCAACGCGTGAGCCCATGTCGGGTCCTCGTCGTCCGGCAAGGCCGGCTGCCGCTGCGGCACTCCGGTGCGCACCGCGGCCCGGCCCAGCTGGGCCAAGGCAGCGCCCGACGGCACCGCGTCGGGACCGGTCACCTCTGCGAACGCCCCCGCCTGCAGGGCCACCTGGTAGGCGCCGAGCTGGGGGTGGCGGGGCAGCTCGTCCTTGCTCGGCTTGCCCGAGCCGGTCTTGAGGTCGACGACCAGATAGCTCCCGTCGGCCTCGCGCTCGAGCCGGTCGACCTGTCCGGCCACCAGGGCCCGTCCGACCCGGGCCTGACCGGACAGCTCCACAGCCGCGAGGGTGCGGCCTTCGCGCGCCGCCACCCCGCGGTAGGTGGTGAACGCCTCGACCATCGACTCCGCACGGCTGAGCTCACGCTGGGAGACCCAGGAGTCGGGCATCCGCAGCTCGGACCACCGCTCGTGCAGCCGGTCCTTCAGGGATGCCGCGTCGGCCTCGGGGGCTTCGGCGACGACCGAGTGGACGAGGGTGCCCACAGCGCTGGAGACCACAGTGCGACTGTCACCCCCGTGGCTGGTGAGCAGCCACCGCAGCGCGCACTCGCTGAACGACTGGACCTTGGAGGGCGACACGCGCACGGCGCCGTCCGGCACCCGGGGGCCCTCGCTGGTGGGCTCCCGAGCGTCCCACCACTGGGTGACCCCACTGCCCGGCACGCCCTTGCCTGCGAGCAGCTCCAGGAGATCGGCTCCGGCATCGCGCTCAGCGGGCCGACCAGCGGTGTGTGCTCGCACGACGTCTCGTCGGAGCGCGGCCACCAGCCCCCTCAACGTCGGTGCCGTCGGCACCTGGTGCGCGGCGGTGAGGTCGGCGGCGGGGTCGACGAGGGTCAGGAAAGAGGACGGCTGGTCGTCGGTGCTCGCCACGGCGGTGACGACCAGCCTGCTACGAGCCCGGCTCACCGCCACGTGGAACTGTCGGGTCTCGTCGGCCAGCACCGCGGCGTGTGCCGCGCGCACCCCCGCCGACCCGCGGACGGGACGCCCCCGGACCACCTCGACGAGGGCCTCGGCGCCCAGCAACGTGTCGCGCAGGCGCAGGTCAGGCCACACCCCCTCCTGCACCCCGGTGACCGCGGCCAGGTCCCACTCCCGCCCCGCTGCGGCGAACGGCGTGAGCACCTCCACCCCGTCGCTCCCGCTCGTGCCGGCGACCAGGCTGTCCGAGGCCAGCTCCTGCGCTGCCACGTGCTCGAGGAAGCCACGGGGGTCGCTGCGTCGCAACCGGGTCACGTAGTCCTCGGCTGCCCCGAACAGGACCATGACCGCGTCGAGGTGCCGGTCGGCCCGGGCACCCGTGGCCCCACCGGCCAGCGACTGCCGCTCCCACCAGGACGCCAGACCACTGGCCTGCCACAGGGCCCACAAGAGGGAGTGCGCGTCACGGCCGGCCCCGGACTGGTCGGCGAGCACGTGCCGCCCCGCCCGCAGGACCGCCGCGACACGGACCGCCGGGGCGAGGTCGGGTGCGTCTCGCACCAGCGGGTCCAGGGACCACACGGGGTCGGTCACCGCAGCGACGAGCAGCTCTTCGGCCGTAGGAGGGACCTGGCTCTCACCGGGGTCGACCGGGTTCTCGGCCGGCCGGTGCTCTGTCCCTCGCAGTGCCCGGCGTAGCCGCCGGAGGAGGACGGGGTCGGCCCGCCCCAGCGGCGAGGTCACCAGCTCGACTGCTTGCTCGGCGGAGAGCACGGGGTCCGGCCCGGTGCCCGGGTCGCGCCCGGAGCCGGAGTGGGACCCGGGGTCGGGGTCACCCAGGACCGCGGCGTATGCCAGCAGCAGCGGCCGGGTGGCCGGGTCCTGGCGGAGCGGGAGCGTGCTACGGGCGGCCTGGAGGGGAACCCCGGCCGACTGCAGGGCCCGCCGCACCGCCGCCTGGGCGGACCCGGACCGCGCGATGACGGCCATCTCGGACCACGGCAGACGGTGGAGCAGATGTGCCCGGCGCAGACACTGCGCGACGTAGGCGGCCTCCTGGGCGGCCGTATGCAGGGTCACGACCTCGACCGATCCCTGCCCACTGGCGGGCTCCGGGCGTCGGTGCCCGGTCCCGCTCGTGACCCCGATGCGGTCGGCGACGCGAGCCGTCGCCGCAGCGAGCGCGGCCGGCTGGCGATGCCCCACCCGCAACGTCACCTCGACGGGCGCACCCCGGGAGGTCCTGGCCGCCAGCTGTCGCCCGAGGCCGACGAACCGGGCCGCATCGGCGCCGCGAAAGCCCTGGACCACCGCGTCCCCGTCACCGATCAGCACCACGGTCAGCCCCGTCGTGCTCGAGTGCAGCGCAGCAACCAGCCGGGCGGCCGACGCCGACAGCTCCTGCGCGTCGTCGACCACCAGCAGGCTCAGCCGGCCTGCGACGCGGCGGTGCAGCGCCTCGTCACCCTCCAGGAGGTCTGCCGCCGCGGCGCAGATCCAGGCGGGGTCATAGGCGCCGGGTGAGGAGAGTGCGGTGACCTCGTCGTACTCCGCCATGACGCGTGCGGCCGCGACCCACTCGGGTCGCTCGTGCTCCGCACCCAGACGGGCCAGCCGGTCGGCGTCGACCCCGTGCTCCACAGCCCGCATCAGCAGATCCCGGAGCTGCGCGCGGAAGCCTGCGGTGCCCAGCGCTCCGCGCAGGTCGTCGGGCCACCCCGGGTCCGCGGCGTCGCCGGAGGCGTGGCCGGCCAGCAGCTCGCGCAGCACGGCGTCCTGCTCCGGGCCGGTCAGCAGTCGCGGGGCACCGGCACCCTGAAGCGCGCTCGCGTGCCGCAGCACCGCGAACGCCAGGGAGGAGGCGGTGCGGACCAGGGGCTCGCTGTGGGTGCCCGTCAACGTCGCGTCCACCTGCGCCCGCAGCCGCGCCGCCTGGACCCGGCTGGGGGCCAGCACCAGGCATCGGTCCAGGTCACCGCTGCGCTCGAACTCACGGCGGACGAGGTCGCAGGCGGTCCTGGACTTGCCCGTGCCCGGCGCACCGGTGACCAGACCCACCGCCCCCTGCTCGATCTGTGTTGCCGTGCTCACCATGCCCGTCATGAGACCAGCCGCCACCGACAGACCCCGCACCGGGGGCCGGTGGCGGTGCGAGGGAGCTGCTGCATGCCGGAAGGATAGGCGTCGCACGCGCTCGGGCTTGCCCCTAGGATCGGACGAGCGACGAGGGAGTGATCGGTGGCCATCCAGAGCAGCGGGACACGGCAGCGGCTCTCCCGCGCCGAACGGCGGGAGCAGCTGCTCGACGCGGCCCGGGACGCTTTCGTCGAGGCGGGCTACCACGCGACCGCGATGGACGACATCGCCGAGCGCGCTGGGGTCTCCAAGCCCGTTCTGTACCAGCACTTCCCCAGCAAGCTCGACCTCTACCTCGGCCTCCTCGACCAGCAGGCCGGCACCCTGGTCGACCTCATCGAACGGGCCCTGCTGTCCACGGAGGACAACGAGCAGCGCATCGCGGCCACCGTCGACGCCTACTTCCAGTTCGTCGACACCCCCGACGGTGCCTACCGCCTCGTCTTCGAGTCCGACCTGGTCGCGGAGGCCGACGTCAAGCGCCGGGTCGAAGCCGTGACGGACGCCTGCGCGGGCGCGGTGGCTCAGGTCATCCAGGAGGACACGGGTCTGGACGCGGAGCAGGCCTTCCTGCTGGGCGTGTGCCTTGCCGGCATGGCCCAGGCCTGCGCCGCTCGATGGGTCGCGTTGGGGCGCACGGTGCCCCGTCAACGCGCCGCAGACCTCGTGCGAGCACTCGGCTGGGGTGGCCTGGTCTCCTTCCCGCTGACCCGACCGGAGGACTGACGGCTCGATCAGGCACCATGTGTGTCACGAGCCCGCCCGCACCAGCGGGAGGCACGAGCAGGAGGACCACTGTGGAAGTACGGATCGGTGTGCGCGACGTCACCCGTGAGGTGACGTTCGAGTCGGCCCAGACGCCCGAGGAGGTCCACGCCGTCGTGGCGGCCGCCCTCCAGGGCGACGAGCAGGTCATGACCCTCACGGACGAGCGCGGCCGGATGGTCGTGGTCCCGGTGCAGGCCGTCGGCTACGTCGAGATCGGTGTGCCCGAGAAGGGACGCGTCGGCTTCGGCACCCGCTGACCGCCCCCGGACCGGCCTCGGTTCCTCGCCCGCAGGGTCAGGCGCTGAGGCCGATCCGACGCATGCGGACCGAGTGCGCCTCGGTGAGCCGGGTCAGCATCCTGCCGAGCTCGACGAGGTCGCTCTCGGCCCCCGGGACGTCCCAGGCCCCGACGAGCAGCGCGGCCAGCGCATCGCGCTCCACCGCGACCCGCTGTGTCTGGGCGATGGCCTCCCCCACGAGCCGCCGGCCCCATAGTGCCAGCCGTCCCGCGTCCTGGGGTGAGGCGTCGAGCGCGTCTCCGATCGTGACGGCCAGCAGGTCGTCCTGGCCCTGGTCGGACAGGACGCTGTCCATCAGGTCACGGGTCTGCGGGTCCACCCGCCGCGCGACCTCTCGGTAGAAGTCACGGGCGATGCCGTCACCGACGTAGGCCTTGACCAGACCCTCCAACCAGTCACTCGGCTGGGTGCGCTCGTGGAAGTCGTCCACGGCCCTGGTGAAGGGGCGCATGACTTCCTCGGGCGACTCGCCCAGCTCGCGCAGCCGGGCCTCCAGCCGGACGTAGCTGTCCCAGGCGCGAGCACCGATGCGGGCGAGGGTGACCCGAGCGGTGAGGTCGGGGGCACGGTCGGCGTCGCCGGCGATCCGGAGCGACCCGGAGAGCTCGGCGTAGGCCAGCGCACCGAGCACGTCGACGACGGCCTGGTGGTAGGTCGCGTCGCCGACGGTCGCGGAGTTCATGCGCATACGCTACTGCGGCCTACACTGGTCGGACCACGGTGCCCGGTCGGCACGGACGGAGTGGCCGCCGGCGCGGCCTGCAGGAGAAAACCCCGATCGGCTCCGCCGCCTCGCGGCGCCCCGAACGCTGCGCCCACCGATCAGAGGACCTCCATGGAAGAGCACCGCAGTTTTGCCGACTTCGACATCCACCCCGACGTCGTCGCCGCGCTGGCGGACCACGGGATCACCCACCCTTTCCCGATCCAGGCGATGACGCTCCCGGTCGCGCTCGCCGGCCACGACATCATCGGCCAGGCCAAGACGGGCACCGGCAAGACGCTGGGTTTCGGCATCCCGATCCTGCAGCGCGTCGTGGCGCCGGGTGACCCCGGCTTCGACGACCTGGCCAGGCCCGGCGCCCCCCAGGCCCTCGCCGTCGCGCCGACGCGCGAGCTCGCCGTCCAGGTCTCGCAGGACATCACCCGCGCCGCCGCGCGCCGCGGGGTCCGCGTGCTCACCGTCTACGGGGGACGCGCCTACGAGCCGCAGATCGAGGCCCTGCAGCGGGGCGTCGAGGTCGTCGTCGGCACCCCGGGCCGGTTGATCGACCTCGCTCAGAAGGGCCACCTCACCCTGGGCCATGCCCGCACCGTCGTGCTCGACGAGGCCGACGAGATGCTCGACCTGGGCTTCCTGCCCGACGTCGAGAAGATCCTCGCGATGACCCCCGCCGGCCGGCAGACCATGCTGTTCAGCGCCACCATGCCCGGCGCCGTCGTGTCGCTGGCCCGTGGCTACATGACCCAGCCGACCCACATCCGCGCGATGGCGGACGGCGACGAGGGTGCCACCGTGGCTGCCACGGAACAGTTCGTCTTCCGCGCCCACGCCATGGACAAGGTCGAGATGCTGGCCCGCATCCTGCAGGCCAAGGGTCGCGGTCTCACCATCGTCTTCACGCGCACCAAGCGCACCGCCGCCAAGGTGGCCGACGACCTGGCCGGCCGCGGGTTCGCCGCCGCGGCCATTCACGGTGACCTCGGCCAGGGCGCGCGGGAGCAGGCGCTGCGCGCCTTCCGCAGCGGCAAGATCGACGTCCTGGTGGCGACCGACGTGGCCGCTCGCGGCATCGACGTCGAGGCGGTCACCCATGTCATCAACTTCCAGTGCCCGGAGGACGAGAAGACCTACCTGCACCGGATCGGGCGCACCGGCCGGGCGGGGGCCACCGGCATCGCGATCACCTTCGTCGACTGGGACGACCTGCACCGCTGGACCATGATCAACAAGGCCCTGGACCTCGGCATCCCGGAGCCGGAGGAGACCTACTCCTCCTCGGACCACCTGTACTCGGTCCTCGACATCCCCTCCGGCACCACCGGGGCCCTGCCCCGGTCGGCCCGCACCCGCGCCGGCCTGGGCGCCGAGGAGCTGGAGGACCTCGACGGCGGTCGTCCCCCGCGCCGCGGCGGCTCCGGCCAGGGGCGCTCCGGTGGCGGCGCCGGACGCCAGCCTGGCGGGCGGGGCCGCACCTCGCAGGGTTCGGGTGAGAGCGGCCAGCGTCGTCGTCGCCGCCGCACCACCGGCAGCGGTCAGGGGGCCGCAGCCTCGGGCGACTGAGACCGCCGCACCACCGAGGTATGCCGTCCGCGCGGGTGCGCGGACGGCGTCCTCACCCCCACGGTGCGCCGCGGAGCCCGGTGCCGGACCCGAGCGCCAGGATCTGCTCGAGCACCTCGGGTGAGGTGGTGTGCTCGCCGAGCTGGTTGGGCTTGCCCTCCCCGTGGTAGTCGCTCGACCCGGTGCCGAACACCCCCAGCCTGCGGCAGAGCCGTCGCGCGTGCTCGCGCTCGGCGGGCCCGTGGTCACGGTGGTCCACCTCCAGCCCCTGCAGTCCGGCCTCGACCATCTCCTCGATGACCCGGTCCTGGACCACCCTCCCCCGCATGCTCGCGAACGGGTGGGCCATCACCGCCACACCACCGGCGGACCGCACCAGCTGCACCGCCGCGACCGGGTCCGGGGCCCAGTGGGGGACGTAGTAGCGGCTGCGTCCGTGCAGCACCCCGGCGAAGGCCGCGTCGCGGTCGGGGAACCGTCCCGCCCGCACCAGCGCGTCGGCGACATGAGGGCGCCCCAACGTGGCTCCCGGGGCGCTGTGGGCCAGGATGTCGGCGTAGTCGACCGGGTAGCCGTCCTCGGCGAGCAGGTCCACGGTGCGCCGCAGCCTCGTGTCCCGGTGCTCCCGGATGAGGTCGGTGGTCGCGCTCAGGCCCGGGTCGCCCGGGTCCGGCAGGTAGGCCAGCAGGTGCACCGAGATGCCCCGCGACTGACACGAGACCTCGATCCCCGGCACGAGGGTCACCCCGTGCTCGGCCGCGGCGTCGGACGCCTCCCGCCACCCGCTGACGACGTCGTGGTCGGTCAGCGCCACGACGTCCAACCCGGCCCTGGCCGCCGCCGCCATGACCTCGGCGGGGCTCTGGGTGCCGTCGCTGCAGCGGGAGTGGGTGTGCAGGTCGACGACCGGGCCGCGGGATGACATGGGTGCACGCTATGCCAGCCCGAGGCGCCACGACCGCAGGCAGGTGCGGGACGCAGGGCCAGGCTGTCGGCATACTGGGAGCGTCAACACACTCACGGCGGCCTACCTGAGCCCCCGGCCCGGAGGAGACAGATGAGCAACCGCACCCGAGCCCTGGTGCTACCACCCGCCCTGGCCATCGTGCTCCTCGCCGGCTGCTCCAGCGACGACCCCCCGGAGACCGCGGCCGGCGGTGACACCACCGCCACCGCCACCGCCACCGCCGCCGCGACCTCGACCCCCGACAACGACGCGACGCAGACCAGTGCGCCGCCCGACGACGCCGTCGCGACGACGGACGCCGGTGGCGAGGTGACGTCCTCGGACGACGCCTTCACCTTCACGGTGCCCGCCGGCTGGAGCGACGCCACCGAGGAGGCGGGCTCACGGGCCGTTGCTGCGGCGCGCGCAGACGAACGGGCGGACGACTTCTTCACCAACCTCGTCGTCGTCACCGAGGAGCCCATCGCCGACCTGGAGCAGGCCATCGAGGAGGCGGCCGAGCAGATCGCCGGGGCCGACGGCACCTACGAGCTGCTGGAGCAGACCGAGATCGACGGCCTGCCGGCCTTCGGCTACCAGATCGCGCGCACGGTCGAGGACGTCGACATCGTGCAGGTGCAACGCTGGGTCGAGCACGAGGACGTGCTCTACATCCTCACCCTGTCCGCAGCCGACACCCAGCTCGAGCCGGCCCAGGCCCTGTTCGAGGAGATGCTGGCAACCTGGTCCTGGCAGTGACCCGCAGCGGGGTGACTGGCCGTCAGGAGCGGTCGGCGCCGACCGCGCGTCGCCGGGCCCGGACCGCGGCACGGTCCAACCCGAACCGTCGGCGGGCGATGTAGGAGCCAATCGACAGGCCCGCCGCCAGCCCGAGCCCGGTGGAGACGGCCGTGAGGAACTCCACGACCGCCGCGTTCACCAGCTGGGAGGAGTCCTCCATCATCAGGAAGAGCGCGCGGTAGACCGCCAGACCGGGCAGCAGGCTGACGATCGCGGCCGTGGTGATCGCCAGCTCCGGCACCCGGAGCACCCGGTAGACCGAGTGGCCCAGCACCCCCACCACCGCCGCGGCGACGGTGACCGTCGCGGCCTGCCCCACCCCGAGGAGGCTGACGACCTCGAAGACGACCCACGCGGTCGCGCCGAGCACGGCAGCCACGCCCATGGCCCGCGCTCCCGTATAGCTGGCCAGCGAGAAGCCGATGGCCACGACCGTCGCCCCGATCGTGCCGGTGACCGGCGACCCACCGAGGACGAGGAAGGGTGAGATCGGCATGGGGATGCCGGTCCGGTTGGCCACGGCGAGGACGGCCGAGACACCGATGGCGATGCCCAGCGTCATCATCACCACCTCGAGGCCGCGAGCCCCGGCGGTGACGTAGTAGCCGTCGATGGCGTCCTGGGCAGCCCCCATCACCCCCAGCCCGGCCAGCAGCACGACGATGCCGGACACCACCACGAGCGAGGGAGAGGTGACGCCTGGCACCTCCAGCCCCACGTCGGCCAGCGCGAAGAGCAGCACGGCGATCATCGTGGGGATGCTCGCACTCACCGCCTGGCTGAAGAAGGCTGCCACGCCCACGATCTGGAGCAGTCGCTGCACCCGGTCGACGACGGCAGCACTCAGCCCTGCCACGAGCCACATCACCGGGCCGCCGTCGAAGAGCACCACCACGCCCACGGCGATGAGCACGTAGCCCATGGTGACCACCCAGCGGCGGTAGGGGTGCGGCGTCGACAGGATGTCGCTGAGCTCGGCGCGGGCGACCTCGACCACGGGGTGCCCCTTGCCTCCCCGCGCACCCGTAGCGATGTCGTCGACGAGGGCCTGGATGCGCTCGAGCCGGGTGTAGTCGGGCGAGCGGGCCTTGATCACCCGCATCACGGACAGCGGGTCTTCGTCGGTGCCCCGCTGGATGGACACCGAGATCGAGGTGAAGGTGATGTCGACGTGGGCCGAGCGGACGCCGTAGGCGGCGGTGAGCCGCAGCACCGTCGCGACCACGTCGGCCGCGGAGGCGCCGGTGCTCAGGAGGGACTCGCCGATGCGCAGGGCCAGGTCGATGACCGCTCGGGCATGCCCCTGGCTGACGTCGTCGTCGCTGCCCGGCAGCGCCAGCGGGACGGTGGGCGGCCCGAGACCGCGCACCGCCCACTGGGCCTTGGCGCGCCACATCCGACCGACCGACGGAGCGGGCCGGACCATGGGACCGGTGATGTCTGCACCGGTCGGCAGAGCACGGTGTTGCGGGGGGGTCGGAGACGTCACACCTCAGGGTAGGCACGCCCGTCCTCGAAGACGAAAGAGGCGTGTCACGATGTCCGGGTGAGCGAGAAACAGACCAAGGCAGAGCACCGCAGCCGACCCAACGGCCCCGCGTTCCGACGCTTCATGACGCAGGGCTGGGCACCACGGGACGAGACGCTGCCGGACCTCACCGAGGCCGCGCGGTATGCCGTGGCGCGCCGTGACGCCGTGTCCGCGGCCTTCCCGGGGGAGCGGCTGGTGCTGCCCGCGGGCGGGTTCAAGGTGCGCAGCAACGACACCGACTACGTGTTCCGGCCGCACAGCGCGTTCGCCCACCTCACCGGTCTGGGAGCCGACCGGGAGCCGGACGCCGTGCTGGTCCTGGAGCCGCTGGACGGCGGCGGTCACGAGCCCGTGCTCTACTTCCACCCTCTCGCCGACCGCGACAGCAACGAGTTCTTCGCCGACTCCCGGGTCGGCGAGTTCTGGGTGGGCAGCCGGCCGACCCTGGCAACGGCCGCAGCCGAGCTGGGGGTGACCACCCGACACCTGTCCGAGCTCGCCGACGCGCTGGCCAAGGACGTGGGCAGCATCCGCCTGCGCGTCGTGCGCGCGGCCGACCAGGACGTCACCGCCCTCGTCGACGCAGCGCGCGCGCAGGCGGCTGAGGGCGCCTCACAGCAGGAGCAGGAGGCCGACGACCTGGCGCTGGCCCGCTTCCTGTCCGCGCTGCGGCTGGTCAAGGACGAGTGGGAGGTCGCCCAGATGGAGGAAGCGGTGGCCGCCACCGCCGAGGCCTTCGACGCCGTGGTCGCCGGCCTGCCCGAGGCGGTGCGGCGGGGCCGGGGCGAGCGCTGGGTCGAGGGTCTGTTCGGCCTGCATGCCCGCCACCGCGGCAACGGGGTGGGCTACGACTCCATCTGCGCCGCAGGCGACCACGCCACCACGCTGCACTGGATCCGCAACAACGGCAAGGTGCAGGAGTCGGACCTGGTGCTGGTCGACGCCGGCGTGGAGACCGACGCGCTGTACACCGCGGACGTGACGCGGACGCTCCCGGCCGGCGGCACCTTCAGCGAGGCGCAGCGCCGGGTCTACGACGCCGTGCTCGCGGCCCAGGAGGCAGGACTGGCGGCCGCACGGCCCGGCAACCGGTTCAGTGACATCCACGCTGCGGCCATCAGGGTGATCGCCGAGACGCTGCACGGCTGGGGCCTGCTGCCCGAGGGAGTCACCGTCGAGGAGACCCTGCACGAGGAGGAGGGCCAGTTCCACCGGCGGTGGATGGTGCACGGGACGAGCCATCATCTGGGCATCGACGTGCACGACTGCGCCCAGGCCCTGCGCGCCGACTACATGGACGGCGAGCTGCGTGAGGGCATGGTGCTCACGGTCGAGCCCGGCCTCTACTTCAAGGCCGACGACGAGCTGGTGCCGCCGGAGCTGCGGGGGATCGGGGTGCGCATCGAGGACGACGTGGTGATCACGGCCGACGGGTGCCGCAACCTGTCGGCGATGCTGCCGCGCTCGGCCGACGAGGTCGAGGCCTGGGTGCGCTCGGGCGGTCAGCGCTGAGGAGCCGCCGGCATCCGGTCGAGCAGGTCGCGAGCCTGCTGCGCGTACTTGTGCTCGGTCAGCAGCTCGTAGCGAGTGGCCACCACCTGGGAGACCGAGGTGAAGTCACGCGTGCCGCGGGTGAGCGAGTAGCCGATCATCGCCCACACCAGCCCGAAGACGGCACCGTAGGCGACGCACCACAGGATCGTGGTGAGCGCGTCGCCGGACGTGGCGAAGAGCGCGAAGATCAACCCGACGAAGAGCCCCAGCCAGGCACCGGAGAGCAGGCCGCCCAGTGCCACCCGCCCCGTGCTGAGCCGTCCGGTGACACGCTCCACCTGGCGCAGCTCGGTGCCGACGATCAGGCAGTTCTCCACCGGGAACTCCTCGTCGGAGAGGTAGTCCACCGCGCGTTGGGCCTCTTCGTAGCGGTCGAACACCCCCAGCGACATGGGGTAGTTGAGTGTCAGGCCGGCGGTGCGGCGCGGCTTGCCCTGCTGCATGGGGGAGGTCACACCCCCATTTTGACACCTCCTCCCGATCGTTGCGTGCGGCACCGCCGGACGCGCAGGAGCCCCCATGCCGGCGGACCGGACGGGGGCTCCACTGATCGGGGAGGGCTGAGGGCCTCAGCCCCGGCGGGGCTTGCGGCGCGGCTTCACGGGACGGCGCGCGACCTCGGCTGCATACGTGTGCCGGTAACCGAGACCGGCGGCGGACGTGTAGGTGATCCCGGACGGGATGGCCATTGCGGGCAACGACCTTTCGATGGTGAGGGGAAGTCCTGACATCGTTGCAGCGCAAGCGGAGCGGAGATCATTCCCGGCTCCCTGGGTGATCGCGGTCACGCCGCCGCGCACCATCGGTATCCTGCGACGGTGAGCAGCTCCCGCGTCTTCGTCGCCCGGTTGAACGGCCTCAGCGTGTTCGACCCTTTCGGCGACGAGGTCGGCCGGGTGCGCGACGTCGTGGTCGGGATGGCGGGGCGCGCCGCCGAGATCGCTCCCCCTGTGATCGGTCTGGTGGTCGAGGTCCCCGGCCGCCGTCGGGTCTTCGTGCCGATGACCCGCGTGACCAGTGTCGACGTAGGCCAGGTCATCACGACCGGCCTGGTCAACATGCGCCGGTTCGAGCAGCGCCGCGGCGAGTCGCTGGCCCTGGCCGAGCTGCTGGACCGCCGGGTCACCGTGCGTCAGGACGAGGAGATGGTGCCGGCGGTGGTCGAGGACCTGGCCATGGACCTGCAGCGCAACGGGGACTGGAAGGTCACCAAGGTCTTCTGCCGCAAGGGTGAGCCGGCCGAGCAGCGACGCCGCGGGCTGCGGCTGCGCCGTCGCAGCGGGGAGACCGTGCTCGTCGACGTCGACCAGGTCGTCGGGCTCGCCCGCAGCGGCCCGGTCCAGGCTGCCGACGCTCTGCTGGAGGCCTACGAGGACCTCAAGGCGGCCGACCTGGCCGAGGCCATCCACGAGCTCTCGGCCAAGCGCCGCGACGAGGTCGCCGACGCCCTGGACGACGCGACCCTGGCCGACGTGCTCGAGGAGCTCCCCGAGGACGACCGGGTGCAGATCCTCAGCCACCTGGAGATCGAGCGCGCCGCCGACGTGCTGGAGGTCATGGAGCCCGACGACGCCACCGACCTGCTCTCCGAGCTCGACGGTGAGAAGGCCGAGCAGCTGCTGCAGCTCATGGAGCCGGACGAGGCGGCCCCGATCCGCCGGCTGCTGACCTACGACGACGACACCGCCGGCGGCATGATGACGACCGAGCCGGTCATCCTCGCCCCGGACGCCAGCATCGCCGAGGCCCTGGCCGTCGTGCGCCGGGAGGAGCTGTCCCCGGCCCTGGCCTCCCTCGTCTTCGTGTGCCGCCCCCCGCACGAGACCCCCACCGGGAGGTACCTCGGCCTGGTCCACATCCAGCGGCTGCTCCGGGAGCCGCCACACGAGGCGGTCGGGGGCATCATCGACAAGGCGGTCGACCCGGTCAGCGCCCAGGCCAGCCTGGCCGTGGTGACGCGCCTGCTCGCCGCCTACAACCTGGTCGCGCTCCCGGTCACCGACGAGGACGGGCGGCTCGTCGGTGCCGTCAGCGTCGACGACGTGCTCGACCATCTCCTGCCCGAGGACTGGCGCGAGCAGGACATGACGCCGGAGGCCGCCGATGTCGATGTCTGACCCGACCGGCCGCCGTCGCCCGACCCGGCGCCCCGGGGAACGGCTCGACCAGCCGCTGGCGCAACGACGCACGCTGCGACGCCCGCAGATGGACCCGGACACCTTCGGCCGGTTCGCCGAGGGGTTCGCCCGGTTCATGGGCACCGCCCGGTTCCTGTTCTACATGACGATGTTCGTGCTGCTGTGGCTGCTGTGGAACACCCTGGCGCCCGGCGGTCTCCGGTTCGACCCCTACGCCTTCATCTTCCTCACCCTCATGCTCAGCCTCCAGGCGTCGTATGCCGCGCCGCTGATCCTGCTCGCCCAGAACCGCCAGGCCGACCGCGACAAGGTGATGATCGAGCAGGACCGCACCCGCGACGAGCGCAACCTGGCCGACACCGAGTTCCTGACCCGCGAGGTGGCGGCCCTGCGCATCGCGCTGCGCGACACGGCGACGCGAGACTTCGTGCGGTCCGAGCTGCGTGGGCTGCTGGAGGACATGGAGGAACGCGGGCTGCGGGTCAGCTCGTCGGACGCCCACGGCCCGCGGCGACGTCGAGGGCGGGCACCGGCGGGACTGAACGGCGACCTACCATAGGGGCATGCCTGTCCCCTCCCTCGACGCCCTGCACGCTGCCCTCGCCACTGTCGACGACCCCGAGATCCGCAAGCCCATCACCGAGCTGGGCATGGTCGAGTCGGTCGACGTCGGCGAGGCGGGGTCGGTGCTGGCCACCATCCTGCTGACCGTCCCTGGGTGCCCGATGAAGGACACCATCACCAAGGACGTCACGGCCGCGCTGTCCGCCGTCGAGGGGGTGCGGCACGTCCAGGTGCAGCTCGGTGTGATGAGCGACCAGCAGCGCGGCCGACCTGCGCTCACACCTGCGCGGCAACGCCCCGGAGCGGGAGATCCCGTTCGCCCGTCCGGACACCCTCACCCGCGTGTATGCCGTCGCGTCGGGCAAGGGCGGCGTCGGCAAGTCGTCGGTCACGGTCAACCTCGCGGCCGCGATGGCCCAGCAGGGCCTGCGCGTCGGGGTGGTCGACGCAGACATCTACGGCTTCTCGGTGCCCCGGATGCTGGGGGTCGCGCACCCGCCGACCCAGGTCGACGACATGATCCTGCCCCCGGTGGCCCAGGATGTGAAGGTCATCTCCATCGGCATGTTCGTGCCCGGCAACCAGCCCGTGGTGTGGCGCGGCCCGATGCTGCACCGCGCCATGCAGCAGTTCCTCGGCGACGTCTTCTGGGGCGACCTGGACGTGCTGCTCCTGGACCTGCCACCGGGCACCGGTGACATCGCGATCACGGTGGCCCAGCTGCTGCCCAACTCCGAGATCATCGTGGTCACCACTCCGCAGCAGGCCGCTGCTGAGGTCGCTGAGCGCGCCGGGGCCATCGCCTTGCAGACCCACCAGCGTCTGGTCGGTGTCGTGGAGAACATGTCGTGGCTGGAGATGCCCGACGGCAGCCGCCAGGAGATCTTCGGCTCGGGAGGGGGTCAGCAGGTGGCCGACTCGCTCAGCAAGGCGATCGGCGCCGAGGTGCCGCTGCTCGGCCAGATCCCGCTGGACACCACCGTCCGGGAGGGCGGCGACCGCGGGGTCCCGGTCGTCCTCGGCAACCCCGACTCCCCGGCCGCCACGGCGCTGCGGGCGGTCGCCCGGCAGCTCGCTGCCCGTGGGCGTGGGCTGGCCGGTCGCAAGCTCGGCATCACCCCGACCACCCGCGTCTGAGTCCGGATCACCCCCGGCTACGCGCCCGCGAGGCCCCGGCTGGGCTCAGGTCGCGTCGACGTCGAACGGGGTGGGCAGCGAGGGGTCGTGTCGCACCCTGGTGGTGCGCGGGCGGCCCCGGCGGGGCCGGGCGGGGCCGGCGACCGGGTCGCCGTCGCCCGCCAGCGGCACCATGCCCGCGGCTGCCGCTGTCGTCGTGCCCGCCGGGAGGCCGGGCGCCGAGGACGGGGGCGTCCCTGCTGCCGGGCTCAGCGCCTCACGCACGATGCGGCGCGGGTCGTACTGCCGCGGGTCCAGCTGGCGCCAGTTGACGTCGTCGAAGGCCGGGCCCATCTCCTGCTTGATCTGGGACTTGGCCCCCTCGGCCATGTCCCGCAGGTTGCGCACCGCATGGGCGAGCTTGGCGGCATACTCCGGCAGGCGCGACGGGCCGAGGATGATGACCGCCAGGATGAGCAGCAGCAGGAACTCCCCGCCCTGGATGTTGCCCATCAGCGCCCCCCTCCCGTCCTGACCGTCCTGGTCGGTCCGCTCACTCGGTCCCGACCCCTGCAGGGTGACCGAGACCGTGCGTTCTGCTCCGTCGTCCGAGCGCACCAGCACCTCGACGGTGTCACCGATCCGGTAGGACCGCAGCACCACGATGAGCTGGCTGCTGTCGTCGATGCGTCGCCCCTCGATCTCCAGGATGACGTCGCCGGGCCTCCACCCCCGCCGCCTCGGCCGGCCCACCGGCGATGATCGGCTCGACGCCCTCCCGGGCCTCCGGCAGGACGCGGGCACCTTCGCCGGCATACGCCAGGTCCACGTGGATGCCCATGACCGGGTAGCTCGCTGGTGCCCGTCTCGATGAGCTGGCTCGCGGTGCTCTCGGCCTGACTGGCGGGGATCGCGAACCCCAGCCCGATGCTGCCGCCCGGAGGGAGCCCGGCACTGTTGGGCAGCTGGGCGATCGCGGAGTTGACGCCCACCACCCGGGCCGACATGTCCAGCAGCGGACCGCCGGAGTTGCCCGGGTTGATCGCGGCGTCGGTCTGGATGGCGTTGATGTAGCTGACGTCGAGCCGGTGTCACCGGCCACCACAGGACGGTCCATAGCCGAGACGATGCCGGAGGTCACCGTGTTGTCCAGCCCGAGCGGCGCCCCGACGGCGACGACGGGAGCGCCCACCTGCAGGGCCTCGGAGTCACCGAACTGCAGGGGCGGCAGCCCGTCCCGGTCGACCTTGAGGACGGCGATGTCGTAGTTGGCGTCACCGCCGACCACCTCGGCGCGGCACCGACTCCCCGTCGGTGAACTCGACGGTGATCTCCTCCTCGCCCTCGGCGGCTGCTTCGATCACATGGTTGTTGGTGACGATGTAGCCGTCCTCGCGGATGACGAACCCGGAGCCGACACCGCTGCCTTCGTCTCCCTCCACCGAGATGAACACGACACTGGGCAGCGCCACCCGGGCGATCTGGCTGACCGAGGAGGAGCCCGCCGACGCACTGTCCCCCCCGAGGACCGGCAGCGCCTCGGTCACGGTAGGTCCCCCGGCCCGCGGTGCGTCGCGACCGACGGCATAGCCCCCGGCCAGCCCGCCGACCAGGCCGGCGAGCAGCGCGGTCAGCAGGATGCCGAACGGCCCCACGCCACCGCGCGGTCGGGCGCGACGGACGGGCGGCTGGGCGAACGCCACCGGCTCTGCTGCGACGGGCGGCAGCGGGTTCCGCGGGGCCGGTCGTGGGGCGGGGGAGAGCCACGCAGGATCCGTGGGGATGCCCTCGGTCTCGTCCTGGTGCGCCATACGGTGATTGTGCCTGATGGGACGAGCCGGTGAGGCCGGTGCCCTGGTCAGCCCAGGACCGGCACGGCCCGGGTGGGGCGTGCGGTGCGCGTCGCGTGCACGGGCTCACGGTGGGCCAGGGCCTGGCGCAGCTGTGCCCGACCTCGGTGGATCCGCGAGCGGACCGTGCCGAGCTTGATGCCGAGGGTCTGCGCGACCTCCTCGTAGGAGTAGCCCTCGATGTCGCAGAGCACGACCGCGGCCCGGAACTGCGGCGACAGCGCGTCCAGTGCCTCCTGGATGTCCCCGTCCAGGTGCGTGATGTCGAACACCTCTTCCGGGGTGTGCGTGCGAGAGGGCAGGCGTGCCGCGAACTCGTCGGTCAGCGCGTCGAAGCGGATGCGCTGCTTGCGGCGGGCCCGGTCCAGGAAGAGGTTGGTCGTGATGCGGTGCAGCCAGCCCTCGAAGGTGCCGGGCCGGTAGGAGTCGAGCGAGCGGAAGACCCTGATGAACACGTCGTGCGTCAGGTCCTCGGCATCGTGCTGGTTGCCGGTGAGGCGGTAGGCGAGCCGGTAGACCCGGGCGGAGTGCTCTCGCACGACGTCGTCCCAGGAGGGCGGCTGCCAGTCCCCGGACACAGGCGGCTGCGTCGTGACCTCCACAGTGGTGGACCTCATCGCGCTGACCTCCTCACGGCACCGCGCAGGAAGCGCGTCGGACCTCGATCGTGGCAGCGCAACCTGGGGATTGTCTGACAGATCACGGTCCCGCCGGGGGCGCACTAGGCTGCTGTCATGGCAGCCCCACGCATGGCCTCATGGACCTACGCCGAGGAGTTCATCACCCCTCCCGAGGTGGTGGAGCAGGCGACCCTGCGGGGCGAGGAGCTGGGCTGCACGCCCGTCCCCTCGTCGGTCGGGTCGACCCTGCGCCTGCTGGCGGCCGCGGTGGCGGCAAGGCACGTCGTCGAGGTCGGCACGGGCGCCGGTGCCTCGGGGCTCTGGCTCCTGGAGGGGATGGCGCCGGACGGGGTGCTCACCTCGATCGACGCCGAGCCGGCCCACCAGCGAGCCGCCCGCCAGGCCTACGCCGACCGCCGGTGTGGCACCTCAGCGCACCCGGGTCATCGGTGGCGACGCAGCCCAGGTTCTCCCCCGCCTGACCGACGCGGCCTACGACCTGGTGCTCGTCGATGCCGACAAGCAGGCCTACCCGCTCTATGTCGAGCAGGCCATCCGGCTGCTGCGCAGTGGCGGCGTGCTGGCGGTCGACAACATGCTCTGGCACGACCAGGTCGCCGACCCGGCCGCCCGGGACGAGACGACGGTCGCCCTGCGTGACCTGGGCAAGCAGCTGCGCTCCGACGAGCGCCTGCTGCCCTGTCTGCTCCCGGTCGGGGACGGGCTGTTCGTCGCGATCCGGCGCTGACGTCCCCGAACGCACGAGCGGGCCCTGTCACCGGAAGTGACAGGGCCCGCTCGTGGCACCGCGCCGGGCCGTCAGCCCAGGCACTCCTTGATGGCGTCGCCGAGGGCGCCCGCCTCCTCGGCGTTCATCTCGACGACCAGGCGTCCGCCCCCCTCGAGCGGCATGCGGAGGACGATCCCTCGTCCTTCCTTCGTGACCTCGAGGGGCCCGTCCCCGGTGCGAGGCTTCATAGCTGCCATCGTGAACCTTCCTCCTGACGCGGCGGAGCCGCAAACGCCCACCGCCTGCATGCGGCCGAGCTGAATTAGTCGCATCCCATTATCTCCCGATTGCCAGCAGACGTCCTAATCAGTCGGGCACACTAGGGCCGTGCAGGCGCGATCCGCAGTCTTCGACCTCTACGGTGACCACCTGGCCGACCACGGCTACTGGGCGCCGATCTCCGCCGTGGTCACGCTGACCCAGACCTGCGGCATCCAACCGCCCGCGACCCGCACCGCGGTCTCCCGGATGGTGGTGCAGCAGTGGCTGCAGCCGCGCACCGTGGGGGGACAACGGGGGTATGCCGCCACGCAGGCGGCCAAGGACCGGCTGCGGCGGGCACACGAGCGGATCTACGACCCGGGGACGACGCCCTGGGACGGCCGCTGGCACGTCGTGGTCCTGGAGTCACCGAAGGACCGCACGCACCGTGACCGGCTGGTGGCGACGATGGGCTACCTCGGCTACGGGCGTCTCTCCCCCTCCACCTGGGTCAGCCCGCACCGCAGCGACGAGCTCGCGGCGAGCCTGCGCGAGGCCGGGGTGGAGTGGACCGACTTCCACGGTCCCTCCCAGGAGGGCCCGGTCCACCTGGTGCAACGCGTGTGGGACCTGGACGACCTGGCTGCCGCCTACGACGAGTTCACTTTCGACCTGCCCCGAGCTGGGCGACGTCGCGGCACTTCCTCCCGAGGAGGCCTACCCGGTCCGCACCGACCTGGTGCACCGGTGGCGCAAGTTCATGTTCCGGGACCCCGGCCTGCCGGCCGAGGTGCTCCCGCCGTCGTGGCCCGGTGTCACCGCACGTCGACGGTTTCTGGAGGTGGCCGGCGACCTGCAGCCTGCGGCACGTATGTTCGTGACCGAGGTGCTGGCGCAGTCGCGTGAGCACGTGTCCGCGACACGAGGAGGACGAGATGACTGACCCGGTGAGCGTGACCCGCGAGGGTGGCGTGGCCACGGTGCGCTTCGAGCGGCCGGACGCCATGAACTCGCTCGACGTCGCGACCAAGGAGTCGCTGCTGACGGCCCTGCAGGACGTGGCCGCAGACCCCGGCGTGCGGTGCGTGGTGCTGACCGGCAGCGGCTCGTCGTTCTGCGTGGGTCAGGACCTCAAGGAGCACGTCACGCTGCTGCGGGAGGACGCCGCCGCCCTCTGGTCGACCGTGCGGGAGCACTACAACCCCGTCGTCGAGCTGCTGGCCACCATGGACAAGCCGGTCGTCGCCGCGGTCAACGGCATCGCCGCCGGGGCCGGTGCGGCGTTCGCCTTCGCCGCCGACCTGCGCTACGTCGCCGACACCGCGGGGTTCAACCTGGCGTTCGCCGGCGTGGCGCTCTCCTGCGACTCGGGGTCGTCCTGGTCGCTCCAGCGGCTGGTCGGTGTGGCCAAGGCCAAGGAGCTCCTCTTCCTGCCGCGCACCGTGAAGGCGGCCGAGGCGGCCGAGCTGGGGCTGGCCACCGAGGTCGTCCCCGCAGCCGACCTCGAGCAGCACGTCGCCGGTGTCGCGGCCGGGCTGGCTGCCGGCCCCACCCTGGCCTACGGGGCGATGCGGCGGGCCGTGGCCTTCTCTGCCGGCCACCCGCTGGCCGAGTCGCTCGAGCACGAGGCCGACATGATGGACCGCACCGGCACCAGTGCCGACCACGCCGCGGCCGTGGCCGCCTTCCTGGCCAAGGAGCGGCCGGTCTTCACCGGCAGCTGAGACCCGCGCGGCGGCTCATGGCGGGTAGTCGCTCGGCGGCTCGAACCGGAACAGCTCCCAGGTCCACCAGACCTGCCATCCGATGAAGATCGCCACGAAGACCCCGGTCCGCAGCCCCAGCAGCCATCCGGGCTGGCGGCCCCGCTCGTCGTCCCGGGCCCACCCGGCACCGATGAGCAGGACGAACAGCGGGAACAGCGGCAGCAGGTAGCGGTAGATGCTGGTCCACGGGTCCAGGGCGGCGGCGAGGTAGAGGGGGTAGCCCAGGCACCAGGTGCGCAGCTCAACCCCCAGGCCACGAGCCCACGGACCGGCGACTGCCGCGACCAGCGCCGCAGCCAGCGCGACGAGGAGCCCCGGGCCGAGAAGGTCGCCGAAGAGGAACTGGCTGACCTCGATGGCCGGCACGAACGGGGTGATCTGCTCACCCTGCCGCCACGCCGACATGGTCACCGGGTAGGCGTCAGGGCGGCCCGTCCCGAGCCAGGCCAGGGCGGGCCAGATCAGCCCGGACAGCCCGCACGCCACGAGGGCCGAGAGCATCCCGGCCGCCTCGCGTGCGGTGACCGGGTCGTCGTGCCGGCCACGCCACCGCACGATGACCGCGACCAGGGCCACCAGCCCCAGCGGCAGGGCGATGGGGCGGGCGAGCCCGGTCAGCAGGGCCACGGCCGCAGCTCCCAGCCACTGGCGTCGCACCAGGAGCCACAGCACCCCGGCCAGCAGCAGCAGCGCCAAGGACTCGGTGTAGGCCACCTGCAGGGTGGGTGAGGCCGGGAACGCCCCGACCAGCGCGACCCCACCCAGCGCTGCGGCGGGCCCGACCAGCTGCCGCAGCAGCCCGGCGATGACCAGCGCCGCGGCATACCCCAGCACGGTCGCCACGAGGGTGGCGGCCACACCGAAGGTGAGACCCGTCACCGACATGAGCAGCCGCACCGCCATCGGGAAGACGGGGTAGAACGCCCAAGGGTTCTGCTGGACCTCCCCCATGCGGTCCACCGGGAGGACGTCCGGATAGCCCTCCAGGGCGATCCGCTGGTACCACTTGCCGTCCCAGAGGATGGCCACGTCGAAGAACGGTGGCTGCTCCCCGGTGAAGACGGCCGGGTCCTGCTCGGCATAGGTGATCCACACCAGGATGGCGGTCGTGACCAGCCGCAGCAGGGTCCAGACGACGAGCACGGCCAGCACGAACGGGATGCGCTCCCCCGCCAGTGCGCGGCGGGTCACGAGTCTGCTCGGCAGCAGCCGACGACATGGTCGTCCACGACACCGCAGGCCTGCATGGCCGCATACACGGTCGTCGGACCGAGGTGGGTGAAGCCGCGCCGCGTGAGCTCCTTGGCCAGTGCCACCGACTCCGCCGTCGTGGCGGGCGTGTCCTGCACCCCGGTGGGCCTGCGGTGGGCGGGCGGTCGCGCCGACCAGACAAGGGCGTCCAGGCCTTGGTCGGCACGCAGGGCGAGGGTGGCCCGGGCGTTGGCCACGGTGGCCTCGATCTTGCGCCGGTTGCGCACGATGGCAGGCTCGGCCATGAGCCGGTCGACGTCCTTCGGACCGAACCCGGCGACCACCTCCGGGTCGAACCCGGCGAAGGCGGCTCGGAAGGCGGGGCGTTTGCGCAGGATGGTCAGCCACGACAGCCCCGACTGGAAGGCCTCGAGACACAGCCGTTCGAGGAGCGCTCGCTCCCCGTGCACGGGCCGGCCCCACTCGTCGTCGTGGTAGTCACGGTAGTCGCGGTGCTGCTGCAGACCCGGCCAGGGACAGCGCGGCACCCCGTCCGGCCCGGGCATCGCCGCGGTCGGTCCGGTGCCGGCGCTCACCCCTGCTCCGCCCGGCGGGCCATCCGATCCACCGCACGCGAGAACATCCAGCGGTTGGCCGGGTCGAGCAGCGGCGCGAGGCGACGACCCAGCGCCGCGGGTCGCGGGACGATCTCCTCGGTCCACACCAGCCGGGTGTGCGGGCCGTCGTCGCTCAACCGTGCCTCGGCCCACCCGTCGAGCACCGGGCCGCGCTTGTCGACGCGGAAGAACCGGTCCGGCTCCCACGCAGTGACCTCCATGCGGTCGACGAGCACCAGCGGGCCGATGCCGCTGCGCCCGGTGAACCGCCACCCCGGGCCGGCCGGCCCGTCGTCGGTCACCATGGTGGTCAGCGGGATGTAGTCGCCGTGGCGCCCGAAGTCGGAGACGACCTCGAACACGCGGGCCCGGCCGGCCCGCACGGTGCGGACCACCTCAAAGGCCCCCATCGCTCTCCTCCCCACGCAGCCGGGCGATCTCGGCGTCACGCAGGGCCAGCTCGGCGGCCAGCCGTTCCAACGTCTGGTCGACCTGCGACATGCGGTAGCCGCGCAACGCCTGGTCGAAGCGGAGCTCCCCCAGGTCACCGGCGCTCAGCGGCCCCTCGGGCACCCCCGGGAACGACTCGGTGGTGACCGAGGCCTGCACCGCAGGGATGGGCACGCGCCGCACGGCGACCGCGGCCACCAGCCCCACCAGCAGCACCACCAGGGCGACGAACAGGATGATCACGGGGCGATGGTGCCACGCCGGGCTGAGACGATGATGTCGACAGCCTCCTGGGGGTCGTCGGTGAGGTGCAGCAGACTCACCTCGCTCTCGGAGATGGTGCCGTGGTCGACCAGCGACCGCCGCACCCACTCCACCAGTGGCTCCCAGAACTCCCGCCCGACCAGCACGATCGGGAAGTGCGTGACCTTGCCCGTCTGCACCAGCGTGACCGCCTCGAACAGCTCGTCCAGGGTGCCGAAGCCGCCGGGCAGCACGACGAAGCCCTCGGCATACTTGACGAACATCGTCTTGCGCGCGAAGAAGTAACGGAAGTTGATCCCCAGGTTGACGTGGTCGTTCAGGCCGGTCTCGAAGGGGAGCTCGATGCCCAGCCCGACCGAGGTGCCCCCGGCCAGCGCGGCACCCTTGTTGGCCGCCTCCATGGTGCCCGGACCACCGCCGGTGATCACCGCGAAGCCTGCCTCGACCAGGGCCGCACCCACCTGTTCGGCCAGCTGGTATGACGGGTGGCCCGGTCCGGTCCGGGCCGAGCCGAACACGCTGACGGCCGGGCCGACCTCGGCCAGGGCACCGAACCCCTCGACGAACTCGGCCTGGATGCGCAGCACCCGCCACGGGTCCGTGTGCACCCAGTCGGCCGGCCCCCGCGAGTCCAGCAGGTTCTGGTCCGTGGTGCGCGTGGGGACCCGGCGTCCACGCAGTGTGACCGGGCCCTGGTGGTAGTCCTTCTCGTCGCTCACGGGCCCGACGCTAGCCGGTCAGGCCAGCCATCGCCGCAGTGCCTCCTCACAGGCCGGGATGTGTCGCACCGGGCAGCGCTCGTCGTCGGTGTGGGCGTAGCCGGTCAGGCCGGGGCCGAAGTTGACGGCGGGGACCCCGAGCGCGGTGAAGCGGGCCACGTCCGTCCAGCCCAGCTTGGCCCGCACCGGCAGACCGACGGCCCGCACGAAGTCGGCCGCGGCAGGCTGGTCCAGACCCGGACGCGCACCCTCGGCGGTGTCGAGGACGTCGACCTCGAAGCCGGCGAAGACCTCCTCGCGCAGATGCCTCACCGCCTGCTCCGCAGTGATGCTCGGGGCGAAGCGGAGGTTGACCCGCAGCCGGGCCACGTCGGGGATGACGTTGTCGGCCACACCACCCTCGACGGCCACGGCGTTGAGGGACTGCCGGTAGGTGAGACCGTCGACCTCGACCGGCGCCGGCTGCCAGGTCTGGATGCGCGCCAGCACCTCGGCGAGGTCGTGGACGGCGTTGTGGCCCCGCCAGGGGCGTGCCGCGTGGCTGGCGACACCGCGCGTGGTGACCGTGACCGTGGCCGTGCCGTTGCAGCCGCCCTCGACCCCCTCGTCGGTGGGCTCCAGCAGCACGGCGAAGTCGCCGTGCAGGAGCTCGGGGCGCTGCACCGCGACCCGACCGAGGCCGTTGAACTCGTCGGCGACCTCCTCGCAGTCGTACAGCACGTAGGTCACGTCACGGTGGGGGTCCGTGAGGCCGGCGGCGAGCTTGAGCAGGACCGCACAGCCGGCCTTCATGTCGGTCGTGCCGCGACCGACCAGGTCGCCGCCTTCGAGGCGGACCGGCAGGTTGGGCGGGTCGCTCAGCGGCACGGTGTCGATGTGCCCCGCGAGCACGACACGCTGCGGGCGGCCCAGGTCAGTGCGTGCCACCACGGCGTGGCCGAGCCGCTCGACCTGCAGGTGCTCGCAGCTACGCAGCGCCCGCTCGACCCGGTCGGCGAGATCCTGCTCGTGGTGGCTCACCGACGGGATGTCGCACAGCGCCCGGGTCAGCGTGACGACGTCGGTGGTGAGGTCGAGCTCGGGCCAGGGCACGGTCATGGACCGCGATCGTAGCCGCCGGGGCTACAGTGCCGCCTATGCCTGTGACCGCCCGCACCGTGTCAGCGGTGCTGCTGGTGGCCGCGGCCGGGACGGCGGGGGTCCTCGGGGCCGGCTGGGCGGTCGACACTCTGCGCCCCCCGATGTGCCGCTTCGAGGTGGCCGGCAGCACGGAGCAGCTCACTCCCGAGCAGGCCGCCAACGCCGCCACGATCAGCATGCTCGCGGTGCAGCGTGACCTGCCGGCGCAGGCCGCGACCATCGCGCTGGCGACCGCGGTGCAGGAGTCAAAGCTGCGCAACATCTCCTACGGTGACGCCGACTCCCTGGGCCTGTTCCAGCAGCGGCCCAGCCAGGGCTGGGGCAGCCCGGAGCAGGTCACCGATCCGGTGTATGCCGCAGGTCGCTTCTACGACGCGCTCGTGCAGGTAGTGGGCTGGCAGGAGGGCGTCGTCACCGAGGTCGCCCAGGCGGTGCAGCGCAGCGCGTTCCCCGACGCCTACGCCGACCATGAGGCCGAGGGCGGGGTGCTGGCCTCCGTGCTGACCGGGCAGACCCCGGCCGGCCTCGGCTGTCGTCTCGACGTGGCCTCCCCGACGGACGCCGACCTCGCAGCCACCGCGGAGAAGGTCCGGACCCAGCTGGGGACCGACCCCGTGGTCGACGGTGCCGCCGGCACCCTCACCCTGCAGGCCGACAGCCAGACCACGGCTTGGGCGATGGCGTCGTGGGCGGTCGCCCACGCGCAGGCCGAGGCCGTCGTCCGGGTCGACGTCGCCGGTCGGACGTGGACCCGCGACGAGGACCCGCTGCAGTGGCGTCCGGCGCAGGACACCCCCGCCGGACCCACCACCGTCGTCGTCCAGGTCCTCACCGGCTGAGCCGGGCCGGGCCTGCTAGCGACCGTCGACGGCCACGTAGTCGCGCTGCGGCGACCCGGTGTAGAGCTGCCGCGGGCGGCCGATCTTGGTCTGGGGGTCGTTGATCATCTCGCGCCACTGGGCGATCCAGCCCGGGAGCCGGCCGATCGCGAAGAGCACGGTGAACATGTTGCTCGGGAAGCCCATCGACTCGTAGATGAGGCCGGTGTAGAAGTCGACGTTGGGGTAGAGCTTGCGCTCCACGAAGTAGTCGTCCTCCAGCGCGGTCTGCTCCAGCTCCATGGCCAGGTCGAGCAGCTCGTTGGTGCCGACCTTGGACAGGATGTCGTGGGCCGTCTCCTTGATGATGGCGGCGCGCGGGTCGTAGTTCTTGTAGACCCGGTGGCCGAAGCCCATCAGCCGGACGCCCTCCTCCTTGTCCTTGACCTTGCGCACGAACTCCTTGACGTCGCCGCCGTCGTTCTTGATGCCCTCGAGCATGGCCAGCACCGCGGAGTTGGCGCCGCCGTGCAGCGGTCCGGACAGGGCGTGGATGCCGGCGGAGACGGAGGAGAACAGGTTGGCCTCGGACGAGCCGACCAGCCGCACCGTCGAGGTCGAGCAGTTCTGCTCATGGTCGGCGTGCAGGATGAAGAGCAGGTCCAGCGCCTTGGCCAGGTCGGGGTCCAGGTCGTACTTCTCGGTGGGCTGCCCGAAGGTCATCCAGAGGAAGTTCTCGACGAGGTTGTAGTCGTTGTTGGGGTAGAGGAAGGGCTGGCCCAGGCTCTTGCGGAAGGCGTAGGCGGCGATGGTGGGCAGCTTGGCCATCAGCCGGATCGTGGAGATCTCGACCTGCTCCGCGTCGAAGGGGTCGAGGCTGTCCTGGTAGAAGGTGCCGAGCGCGGAGACCGCGGAGGACAGCACCGGCATCGGGTGGGCGTCGCGGGGGAAGCCGTCGAAGAAGCCCTTCATGTCCTCGACCAGCAGGGTGTGCCGACGCAGCTTGTCGTCGAATGCGGCGAGCTGGTCGGCGCTGGGCAGCTCACCGTAGATGAGCAGGTAGCTGGTCTCGAGGAAGCTGGACTGCTTGGCCAGCTGCTCGATCGGGTAGCCGCGGTAGCGCAGGATGCCCTCGGCCCCGTCGATGTAGGTGATCTCGGAGGTGCAGGACGCCGTGTTGACGAACCCCACGTCCAACGTCACGTCTCCGGTGGTCTTCAACAGCGCTGAGATGTCCAGCCCGTTGTTGCCCTCGACGGCGGGGACGATCGGGAGCGGGAGCTCGGTGTCCCCGTGGTGGAGAGTGGCGTTGTCGGTCATGCGTTCCTCCTGGTCGCGCCCCGGCGGCGGGGCGTTCTGCGGACGTAGCGTGCTGGACAGCGATGCGTCACCGCGGGGCCGAGCCCGCGGGTCACTCGTCGTGGGGCTGCGGGGGCAGGTCGGCGATGAGGGGGTGGTCCTTGGGGATGACCCCCAGCTTGGCGGCCCCGCCGGGGCTGCCGAGGTCGTCGAAGAACTCCACGTTGGCCTTGTAGTAGTCGGCCCACTGCTCCGGGACGTCGTCCTCGTAGTAGATCGCCTCGACCGGGCAGACCGGCTCACAGGCACCGCAGTCGACGCACTCGTCGGGGTGGATGTAGAGCGACCGCTCCCCCTCGTAGATGCAGTCGACAGGGCACTCCTCGATGCAGGCCTTGTCCTTGAGGTCCACACACGGTTGGGCGATCACGTATGTCATGCGGACAGTATGCCTGCACTCGAGCCCGTGCCGAAGTCGGGCCCGCGAGGCCGGGCTCACCCCGTGCAGGTCACTCCGGGCGAGGGCTCGTAGGTCGTGGTGTAGCTGTCCTCGTGCGCCACCTCGCCGCCCCGGGAGAGGGTGCGGGTCACCGTCACCGTGAAGCCCTCCACGGCACCCTGGGTGAGACAGTCCGCGCTGTCGTCGGTGAAGGTGTCGGGCTGCACGATGTTGCGCCGGGGACTGGTCGTGGTCTCCACGGTGTACTGCCGGTCGCCCCAGAACCGCATGACGATCTCGTCGCCCTGGATGCTGGTCTGGATGATGACCGGGGTGTCGGTGTCGTTGGTCCAGACGTTGTCGATGATCCCGACGGCGATCGTCGCCTCGCGGCCCTCGGGGTAGCGCGAGATGTAGTAGGAGTGGGGGGTGAAGGCGTCGAGCTGCACCCCGGCGAACCAGGCGGTGTTGAGGACCGTCGTCGACACCTGGGACAGTCCGCCGCCGATCCCCATGACCAACCGGCCGTCGCTGATGACGCCCGCCTCGACATACCCCCGCTCCGGGGTGATCGGCGCGAGCGTGGCGGAGAGGCTGAACTGCTCGCCGGGCATCACGACGGAGCCGTTGACATAGCGCAGCCCCACCCGGATGTTCTCGGTGCGGTCCGCGTTGTCCGGTCCGGTCGGGAACTGGCTGCGGAACTCCGCCATCACCTCGTCGACCTGCCAGCCCTCAGCCTGCTCGTCCGTGATGTCAGGCTGCACGCGCACCACGTCGGTGGTCACCGTCCGGCCCTCGACCCGAGGTGCGGCCCCGGTGGGCGCTGCCTCCTCCGGGGCGGAGGTCGCCTGGGCACCATCGCCCTCGGCGAGGGCACCGTCGACCCGGAGCACCTCACGCACTCCCGCCAGGACCGCCTGGTCGTCGATCTCCTGACCCACCCGCGCCGGCACCACCTCCGGTCGGCCGGCGTCGGTGAGTCGCACCGTAGCGTCCCGGGGGGCCTGCACGACGTCGCTCAGTCCGTCGCGGACCAGCTCGGTCAGGCCGGGCTCGTCGAGCAGCAGCACCAGCCTGCTCTGCTCACCCTCCCCCTCCTGCTGGACCGTCAGGAGCCGGGACAGCTGGTTGGGGCTGATGGTCGCGGCGGCCTCGCCGACCACCACCTCGACCGGCCCGCTCAGGGCGGGGGTGACGACATCGTCGACGAAGGCCTGCACCTCCGCCCGGGACACATCGGCGCGCACCTCCTCCTGCACTCCCTGGACCTCCGGCTGCTGCGGCCACTGCTGCGCCACCCGGTCCGCCGTCGCCTCGACGTCCAGGGCAGTGCCCGGTTCGGGCAGCGTGGTGCTGACCTCGCCCCGGTCGAGCACGACCTCGCCGGCCACCGGCTCACGGTCCAGCTCCTCGGCGGCAGCGGTGAGCGTCTCGTCCAGCTGGCTCTCGTCGACCGCGGTGCTCAGCTCCAGGGCGCGGCCCTGTCCGGTCAGCGAAGCCCACATGTTGCGCGGGTCGAAGGACAGCCCGGTGGCACCCGCCAGGGTGCCCGCGTAGTCCGGTGCCAGCCCGGCCTCGGCCGGGTCGAGCTCCACCTGGCCCTCCGGGACCACGAGCACGACCGGCGCCTCCACCAGCGTGTCGAGCCGCTCCGCGAGCACCTCGACGGCTGCCTCCTGGTCCAAGGACCCGACGTTGATGCCCTCGACGGTGGTGCCGTGGGGGATCCGGTCACCGAGGTAGTACGCCAACCCCACGTAGGCACCGGCGAGGACCGCCACCGCCACGAGGAGACGCAGCACGATGCCCCACCACTCTCCGCGGCGAGGCTCCTCGGTCATCGCCTCGTCCGCGATCGGGTCCGCAGCGCTGTGCTGGTCGTGCGGTCGGTCCTCGTCCACAGGTGTCCTCTAGGGTCGGCGGGGCTAGGTCAGAGCGGCGTAGGTCCCTCGGAAGTGTACGAGCGCCGGCTCCGCCTCGGCTGGAGCCCCCACCGCCACGACCTCCCCCACGATGAGGCTGTGGTCGCCGGCCGGGTGCACCGCGTGGGTCCGGCACTCGACCGTGGCCAGCGCGCCGTCGACCAGCGCGACGCCGGTGACACCCCGGTGGTGGGGCACCCGGTCGAGCTGGCCGTGCAGCGGCCGGCCGGGCGTGGCCAGCCAGTCGGCGGTGGCCCGCGCCGACGCGGGGAGCACGCTGACCGCCCACACCCCGGACTCCAGGACGGCCTCGTGCCAGCGGCCGTCCTGCTTGGCGCTGAGGAGCAGCAGCAGCGGCTCCAGCGACACGCTCGTGATCGAGTTGACGGTCATCGCGACGTCGTGGCCTCCCGACAGGGTGGTGGCGGCGACCACCCCCGTGGCGAACCGTCCCATCGCCCGTCGGTAGGTGCCCTCGGAGGGCAGGCTGCCGCCCGTCAGGTCAGTCATCGACCCGCCAGTGGGTGTAGCCCTCCCGCAAGGGCAGCCGGGCGGCGATGTCGTTGCTGAGGGTGAACCAGCCCTGGTGGACGGTGACCTGGGTCCGGTGGTGGCGCAGGGCACGGTCCCGCAGCTCCACCGCCTCGGGGGCGACGAGGTGGTGGGACACCAGCTCGTCGGGCACGACCGAGGGAGGGTAGGGGTCGTCGGCAGCCGGCACCGTGACCCCGGTCCCGGACGGCACGTGCTCGGCGAGCCAGCGCCGGTCCTGCTCGGCCCAGGACCTGGGCGTGAGCACCGTGAAGAGCCGGGGGCGCCGCTGCGGCGCCAACATGCCGACCGCGGCCACGGTGACCCGGTGCGTCTGGATGTGGTCGGGGTGGCCGTAGCCGCCCTGCGGGTCGTAGGTCAGGACCACGTCGGGGCCGATGGCCCGGATCTGCCGTGCCAGCACCTGTGCCGCCTCGCCCACGTCGGCCCCGGCGAACGCCCGCGGGTGCTGGTATGCCGGGGAGCCGGCCATGCCGCTGTCACGCCAGCGCGGCCGGTCGCCCCCCAGGTAGGCGTGGCGCACCCCCAGCTCGCCCATGGCGGCGGCCAGCTCCTCGTGCCGGTGCGGGCCGAGGTCCTGCGTGCCCTCGAGATGAGCCAGCGCGGGCGGGATGACCTCACCCTCCTCGCCGAGGGTGCAGGTGATGACGTGGACCTCGTCGCCGAGCAGGCAGTGGTGCGCCAGCGCCACCCCGGTCGCCAGGGTCTCGTCGTCGGGGTGGGCGTGCACGGCGAGCAGCCGGGTCCCCGGCTGCCCGGGGGCCGGGGCCGCGGTCATGAGCGCTTGGCCCGGGCGGTGGCTCGACCCCGCTCGGTCGCGTTGAGCATCACCTTGCGGATCCGGACGGCCTCGGGGGTGACCTCCACGCACTCGTCCTCGCGACAGAACTCCAGTGACTGCTCCAGGCTGAGCATGCGCGGCGGCACCAGGCGCTCCAGGACCTCGGCACCGGCCGAGCGCACGTTGGTGAGCTTCTTCTCCCGGGTGATGTTGACATCCATGTCGTCGGCGCGGGAGTTCTCTCCCACGATCATCCCCTCGTACACCTCCGTCGTCGGCGAGAGGAACAGCGTGCCGCGCTCCTGCAGGTTGAACATGGCATAGCTGGTGGCCACACCGGCCCGGTCGGAGACGAGCGAACCGGACTGCCGGGTGCGGATCTCCCCGTACCACGGGGCGTAGCCGTCGAACACGTGGTGCGCGATGCCCGTGCCGCGCGTCTCGGTGAGGAACTCGGTGCGGAAGCCGATGAGGCCGCGCGAGGGCACCACGAACTCCATCCGGACCCACCCCGTGCCGTGGTTGGTCATCTGCTCCATGCGACCCTTGCGCGCCGCCAGCAGCTGGGTGATCGTGCCGAGGTGCTCCTCAGGGGTGTCGATCGTGAGCCGCTCGATGGGCTCGTGGACCTTGCCGTCGACGGTGCGGGTGACGACCTGCGGCTTGCCGACCGTGAGCTCGTAGCCTTCGCGCCGCATCTGCTCCACCAGGATGGCGAGCGCGAGCTCACCACGCCCCTGCACCTCCCAGGCGTCAGGACGGTCGGTGGGCAGCACCCGCAGCGACACGTTGCCGACGAGCTCCTTGTCGAGCCGGTCCTTGACCAGCCGCGCGGTGACCTTGGCCCCCTTGACCCGGCCTGCCAGCGGCGAGGTGTTGATGCCGATGGTCATCGAGATGGCCGGCTCGTCGACCGTGATCAGCGGCAGCGGCACCGGGGACTCGGGGTCGGCCAGGGTCTCGCCGATGGTGATCTCGGGGATGCCGGCGATGGCGATGATGTCCCCGGGGCCGGCCGACTCGGCCGGGAAGCGCTCGAGGGCGTCGGTCATCAGCAGCTCGGTGATCTTGACCCGCTCGACCGAGCCGTCCCGACGGCACCAGGCTGCCTGCTGGCCCTTGCGGATGGTGCCGTTGTGCACCCGGCACAGCGCCAGACGGCCGAGGAAGGGCGAGGAGTCCAGGTTGGTGACGTGCGCCTGCAACGGGGCACCCTCGACATACGTCGGGGCGGGGATGGTCTCCAGGATGGTGTCGAAGAGCGGCTCGAGGTCGGGACCGTCCGGCATCACCCCGCGTCCCGGCGCGGTCATCGAGGCACGACCCGCCTTGGCCGAGGAGTAGACGATCGGGAACTCCAGCGCGTGCTCGGCGTCGGTCGTGTCCTCGATGAGGTCCATGAACAGGGCATAGACCTCGTCGACGACGGCGTCGATGCGGCTGTCCGGCCGGTCCACCTTGTTGATGCACAGGATGACCGGCATGTGTGAGGCGAGCGCCTTGCGCAGCACGAAGCGGGTCTGCGGCAGCGGCCCCTCGGAGGCGTCCACCAGCAGCACGACACCGTCGACCATGGAGAGCCCGCGCTCCACCTCGCCGCCGAAGTCGGCGTGCCCCGGGGTGTCGATGATGTTGATGGTCACCCCGTCGGGCGAGCCGTGCTTGGCCGCCGCCGGGCCGGTGTAGCGGATGGCCGTGTTCTTGGCCAGGATCGTGATGCCCTTCTCCCGCTCGAGGTCACCGGCGTCCATGACGCGTTCGACGTCCTCGCCGCGGCGGTCGTCGAAGGCTCCCGACTGGGACAGCATGCCGTCGACCAGGGTCGTCTTGCCGTGGTCGACGTGAGCGATGATCGCGACGTTGCGCAGATCTGAGCGGGTGCGCAGGTCCTGCGCGCCGGAGGCAGTTGAAGGCATGGTGCCTAGTCTCTCAGCCTGAGGTCAGGACTCCCGCATCGTCGCCCGGAGCCTGGCGACCACGGCCCCGTTGCTCGGCAGCCAGGCGACGGTGTCCAGCTCCTCGGCGCTGAGGCTGCGCAGGGCGTCGTGGTCCTCCAGGGGGGCGGGCGTGCCGTCGACGACCTGGGCCCACCACAGCAGCATCTGCAGCCCCGGACCCAGCGGCCAGGCGCCCCCGTGGGGGCCGGGCACAGGGCTGCCCAACCGCACCCGGACGCCGAGCTCCTCGACCAGCTCCCGGTGCAGTGCCTCCTGCGGGTCCTCCCCCGCCTCCACCTTGCCCCCCGGCAGCTCCCACCACCCGGCCAGCCGCGGGGGCGCAGTGCGCCGGGCTGCCAGCAGACGTCGCGGAGCGAGCAGATCGTCGACGATGGCCGCTGCGACCACCACGATCTTCGGTTCGTGCTCGCGCGACATACCGAATGCCTAGCACAGGAGGGCGGCCGAGCCACCGAGACCGGCGAAGGTCAAGGTTGGGTCACGTTTGTTCCATCCCGAAGCGAACCCGGGTGGCGGGTGGGTACATTGCGCTCGTCGGCCGCGTGATCGGCCGACCCCCGGCGAGCGAGACGCTGCGTGGGGGCTATCCACGAGGAGGCACAATGATCAACCGCAAGGTTGCAGCCGTTGCGGGGACAGCGGTCCTGGCTCTGGCACTCACATCCTGCGCTGAGTCCGAGCGCACCGACGGCGACGGTGGTGGCGACGCAGGCAGCGCCACCGACGACGGTGGTTCGACCGACGCGGGCAGCAGCGACGCCCAGTTCGTGTTCGGCGCCGCGGGGGCCCCGACCACCTTCGACCCCTTCTACGCCAGCGACGGTGAGACCTTCCGGGTCACCCGCCAGATCTTCCAGAACCTCATCGGCATCGAGGAGGGCGGCACCGAGGGTGTGCCGGAGCTGGCGACGTCCTGGGAAGGCAGCGAGGACGGCCTCACCTGGACCTTCGAGCTCCAGGACGGCGTGACCTTCCACGACGGCACCGAGTTCAACGCCGAGGCCGTGTGCGCCAACTTCGAGCGCTGGGCCGACCAGAACGAGGTCGGGCAGAACCCGGCGATGGCCTACTACTACGGCAACGACTTCGGCTTCGGTGAGGACTCGCTCTACGAGTCCTGCGAGGCCACCGACGAGCTCACCGCCGAGGTGACCGTCAGCCGGGTGACCGGCAAGTTCCCGATGGTGCTGAGCCAGTCGAGCTACGCCATCCAGTCGCCCACGGCCATGGAGGAGTTCAACGCCAACGACGTGCAGGCCGAGGGCGAGGCGTTCGTCTACCCCGAGTACGCCCAGGAGCACCCGACCGGCACCGGTCCGTTCACCTTCGAGGCCTACGACAACGCCGGCGGCACGGTGACCCTGACCCGCAACGACGACTACTGGGGCGAGCCCGCCGGGGTCCAGGACCTCATCTTCTCGATCATCCCCGACGAGAACGCCCGTCGCCAGGAGCTCGAGGCCGGGACGATCCAGGGCTACGACCTGCCCAACCCGGTCGACTGGCAGTCCCTGGAGGACGCAGGCAACCAGGTGCTCATCCGTGACCCGTTCAACGTGCTCTACCTGGCGCTGAACCCGGTCGCCGACCCGCAGCTCGAGGACCCGCTGATCCGCCGTGCGCTCTACCACGCCATCAACCGCGAGACGCTGGTGCAGAACCAGCTGCCCGAAGGTGCCAGCTTGGCCACGCAGTTCATCCCGGAGACGGTCGACGGCTACAACACCGACATCCAGCCCTACGCCTACGACCCGGAGGCAGCGCAGCAGCTCCTGGCCGACGCCGGAGCCGAGGACCTCGCGATCGACCTGTGGTACCCGACCGAGGTCACCCGGCCCTACATGCCGGACCCCCAGCGCATCTACGACGCGGTGCGGGCCGACTGGGAGGCGATCGGGGTGACCGTCAACCCGGTGTCCCGTCCCTGGGCCGGTGGCTACATCGACGGCACCCAGCAGTCGCAGGCTCCTGCCTTCTTCCTGGGCTGGACCGGTGACCTCAACTCTGCGGACAACTTCCTGTGCGCGTTCTTCTGCGGTGACGACAACCAGTTCGGCACCTCGGCCTACGACTGGCACGGCGAGCTGCAGGACGCCCTGCGCGCTGCCGACGCCGAGCCCGACGAGGCCGCTCGCGAGGAGCTCTACCGCACGCTCAACGAGAACATCATGAGTGAGGAGTGGCTCCCGGGGCTGCCGATCTCGCACAGCCCGCCGGCCATCGTGGTGGCGGAGAACGTGCAGGGTCTGACCCCGAGCCCGCTGACGGCGGAGGACTTCTCCACCATCACGCTGAGCGAGTGACTGTGGGGCGTCCCCGCCCCAGACGGCGTCGATGACGCCACCACGGCCCCTACGGCGGGCTGGGCATGTCGTGCCCAGCCCGCCGTGGGTGACTGGCCCTGTTCGTTCCTGACCCTGCGGAGGACCCGTGCTGAGGTTCATCGTGCGCCGGCTGCTCCAGGCCGTGCTGGCGCTGTTCATCCTGAGCGTGCTGCTCTTCGCGTGGCTGCGCTCACTGCCCGGCGGCCCCGTCGCCGCCCTCCTCGGTGAGCGCGGCACCCCGGAGTCCTCGGCCGCGCTGCGCGCGCAGCTGGGCCTGGACCAGCCGCTGGCGGTGCAGTACTTCCGCTTCGTCGAACGCGCCCTGCAGGGTGACTTCGGCATCTCCAACGGCGTGTTCCGCGGGCAGCCGGCGATGGAGGTCTTCCTCCAGCGTCTTCCCGCCACGATCGAGCTCAGCGTGGTCGCGATGGTGATCGCGCTGAGCCTGGCCATCCCGTTGGGCTACATCGCTGCCCGGCGCCGGGGCGGTCCACTGGACACCGGCAGTGTCGTCTTCTCCCTCGTCGGGGTGGCCGTGCCGGTGTTCTTCCTCGCCTACGTGCTCAAGTACGTCTTCGCCGTCCAGCTGGGCTGGCTCCCGCCCTCGGGACGGCAGAGCGTGGGCATCGACGCCACCCACATCACCAACTTCTACGTCCTGGACGGCATCATCACCCAGGAGTGGGACGCCGCGTGGGACGCCTTCCGCCACCTGATCCTGCCGGCACTAGCCCTGGCGTCCATCCCGTTCGCCGTCGTCTTCCGCATCACCCGAGCCGCCGTGATCGACGTCATGGACGAGGACTACGTGCGCACTGCCCGCGCGAAGGGGCTCACGGCCGGCACGATCCGCGGACGGCACGTCATGCGCAACGCCCTCATCCCGGTGATCACCATCATCGGCCTGCAGATCGGCGCGCTGCTGGCCGGCGCGGTGCTCACCGAGAAGGTGTTCGCCTTCCAGGGCATCGGTCAGGCGCTGGCCATCGGCTTCGAGCTGCGCGACTACCCGGTCCTGCAGGTGCTCATCATGATGGCCGCACTCATCTACATCGTCGTCAACCTGCTCGTGGACATCGCGTATGCCGTGATCGACCCACGCGTGCGGACCAAGTGAGGAACGGGTCGATGACCGACAAGCACACCGAGCCGCAGGCTCAGCCCACTGAAGAGTCCGACTCCACCACGCGGCGCCGCCCCCGGTCCTACGGCCAGTGGCGCAAGGACCGGATCGACCGCCTGGCCGAGTCCGGCAGCACGGCCGACGAGGACGGTGTCAGCCTGTGGCAGAGCGCCTGGCGGCGGCTGCGTCGCGACCCGGTGTTCCTGGTCGGAGCCGTCATCATCGCCGTCTTCGTCGTGATCGCGGTCATCGCGCCGTTCATCGCGCCGCACGACCCGACCCGGGCCATCCCGGAGCTGCGCGCTCAGATCACGCCGTCGACGCCCATCCCGCCTGCGCAGCCCGGTTACCCGCTCGGTGGCGACAACGCCGGCCGCGACCTCTTCTCCCGGCTGCTGGTGGGGTCGCGACAGACGCTGATCGTGGGGGTGCTTGCCACGCTGGGCGGACTGGCCGGCGGCATGATGCTCGGCACCCTCGCCGGTGGCATCGGCGGCTGGGTCGACAGCGCCGTGATGCGCATCGTGGACGTCATGCTGTCGATCCCCTCCCTGCTCATGGCGTTCTCGATCGCCGCACTCTTCGCCCGGCCCAGCCAGTGGACCGTCATCCTGGCGATCGCCATCATCCAGATCCCGATCTTCGCCCGGTTGCTGCGCGGCTCGATGCTCTCCCAGCGCCACAGCGACCACGTGCTGGCGGCCCGGGCACTCGGTGTCCGGCCGACACCGATCGTGTTCCGGCACATGCTGCCCAACTCGGTCGGTCCGGTGATCGTGCAGGGGACGCTCGTCCTGGCGATCGCGATCATCGACGCGGCGGCGCTGTCCTTCCTCGGCCTGGGCAACCCGGACGACACGGTCCCGGAGTGGGGCCAGATGCTGGGCAAGGCGCAGACGTTCTTCAACACCTACCCGCACATCGCGGTGTACCCGGCCCTGTGCATCATCGTCGTCGCCCTCGGCTTCACGCTGATGGGTGAGTCGCTGCGCGAGGCCCTCGACCCCAAGTCCCGACGGTGAGGTGCCGACGATGACGACGACGACCGGAGACCGTCTGGAGGGCGCACGCCCCTCCGGCTCCGCCGAGCCCCTGCTGCGGGTCGAGGACCTGCGGGTCACCTTCGGCCGTGGAGCCTCCGAGTTCGCCGCGGTCGACGGCATCAGCTTCGACGTGGCGCCCGGGCAGACCGTCGGCCTGGTCGGTGAGTCCGGCTGCGGCAAGTCGGTGACCTCGCTGGCGATCATGCGGCTGCTGCCGGAGCGCGGCAACAAGGTCAGCGGACGTGTCCTCTTCGAGGGCACGGACCTGATGACCATCGGCGACGCCGAGATGAGGGACCACCGCGGCGCCGACCTGGCGATGATCTTCCAGGACCCGTTGAGCTCCCTGAACCCGGTGGTGGCCCTGGGGGTGCAGGTCGCCGAGGTGCTGCAGCGGCACAAGGGGATGAAGCACGACGCCGCCCACCGCAGGTCGGCAGAGCTGCTGGAGAAGGTCGGCATCCCCGACCCGACCCGCCGCCTGAGTGAGTATCCCCACCAGCTGTCCGGAGGGATGCGCCAGCGGGCGCTCATCGCGATGGCCCTGGCGTGTGAGCCACGGCTGCTCATCGCGGACGAGCCGACCACCGCCCTGGACGTCACCATCCAGGCTCAGATCCTCGCCCTGCTCAAGGAGCTCGTCATCGAGTCGGGCACGGCGCTGGTGATGATCACCCACGACCTGGGGGTGGTCGCCGGGCTGTGCGACGAGGTCAACGTCCTGTATGCCGGACGCATCGTGGAGCGGGCGCTGCGCCACGACCTCTTCGCGATCCCCCGGCATCCCTACACCGGAGGCCTGCTCGACTCCATCCCGCGGCTCGACCTGCCCCGGGGCGGACGGCTGAACCCGATCCAGGGGTCGGTGGCGGACAACATCCCGTGGGAGCAAGGGTGCGCGTTCGCGCCACGCTGTTCCTCGGCCACGGAGGTATGCCGCCAGGAGGCGCCCGACCTCGTCCCCGACGACGAGGTGCCGGACGAGCGTCTGCTGCGCTGCCACAACCCGCTGCCGGTCACCGGCCGGCACCCCGAGGAGACGCCATGAGCACGGTCGCCCCCGAGACCACCCGCAGCGAGGCTCAGGACTCCGACGTCCTGGTCGACGTCCGTGGCCTGAAGGTCCACTTCCCGATCAAGCGCGGCATCATCTTCGACCGCACCGTCGGCTACGTCTACGCCGTCGACGGCATGGACCTGCAGATCAGGCGTGGCGAGACCTACGGCCTCGTCGGCGAGTCCGGCTGCGGCAAGTCGACCTTCGGCCGCGCCCTGCTCCACCTGGAGGAGCTGACCGACGGTGAGGTGCACTTCGACGGCGTCGACCTGTCCTCGCTCAAGGGTGAGGAGCTGCGGCTGCAGCGGCGCCACATGCAGATGGTCTTCCAGGACCCGATGGGCAGCCTGGACCCCCGGCAGACGGTGGAGCAGCTGCTGCTGGAGGGCATGCGGGCGCACGGGCTGACCAAGACCCAGGACGCCCGCCAGCGCCTCGTCGACCTGCTCAAGGCGGTGGGCCTGCCGCGCAACGCGCTCAACAAGTATCCCCACGAGTTCTCCGGGGGCCAGCGCCAGCGCATCGGCATCGCCCGCGCCCTGGCCGTCGACCCTCAGCTCATCGTGGCCGACGAGCCGGTCAGCGCGCTGGACGTCTCGGTGCAGGCCCAGGTGATCAACCTGCTGGAGGACCTGCAGGAGCAGTTCGGCCTGACCTACCTGGTCATCGCCCACGACCTGGCCGTGGTCCGGCACATGAGCGACCGCATCGGGGTCATGTACCTCGGCTCGCTGGTCGAGGAGAGCGGCGCCGACGAGCTCTATGCGGAGCCGCTGCACCCCTACACCCGCGCTCTGATGTCTGCCGTCCCCGTGCCCGACCCCGTCGTCGAGGACTCGCGGGAGCAGATCCTGCTGCCGGGCGACCTGCCCAGCCCCGCGAACCCGCCGAGCGGGTGTCGTTTCCACACCCGGTGCCCCTGGCGCCAGGAGACGCGGTGTGACACCGAGCGGCCCCAGCTGCGCACCCTCGACCTCCCGGGGGTGACACCGGGGCACCGGGTCGCCTGTCACTGGGCCGAGCAGATCGCCTCCGGCGAGATCCAGCGGCACGACGTGACCGCGGAGGCACGCGTGCCGACACCGGTCAGCGACGACGACAGGTCCAGCTTCTTCGGCCCAGGCCCGGAGTCCGGGTCCGGAGTGGAGTGAGCGCCCGTCTGCTGGTCGTCCAGCACCAGGACACCTGCCCGCCAGGGCTGCTGGAGACCTGGTGCGCGGCGGGCGGGGTGCAGCTGGACGTGGTGCGGCCCTACCGCGGGGAGCCGGTGCCGGCCTCCCCCGCCGGCCGGCACGGGCTGCTGGTGCTCGGCGGTGAGATGGGCGCGCTGGACGACGACATCGCCCCCTGGCTGCCGGGAGTCCGCCGGCTCATTGCCGAGACCGTCGAGGCAGGCACGCCCTTCCTCGGCGTGTGCCTGGGCCACCAGCTGGCCGGCGCTGCGCTGGGCGGCGTGGTGACCCGCAACCCCTCGGGCCGGGCACAGGGGGTGACGCCGTTCAGCCCTCTCGAGGCCGGTGTCCACGACCCGCTGGTCTCCGCGGTCGCACCGGGCAGCCCGGTGGTGCAGTCCAACAGCGACATCGTGGCCGAGCTGCCGTCCGGTGCGGTGTCCCTGGCCACCTCGCCGGACGGCTCGGTCCAGGCCGCCCGCTTCGGCCCCCTCGCGTGGGGGGTGCAGTGCCACCCCGAGGCCACCGCGCGGATCTTCCGCTCGTGGACGACCGAGAACCGCTCGGCCCTCGAGCGCGACGACGGCATCGACCTTCACGCGGCCGCTCGGGACGTCACGGCGCACGAAGCCGAGATGGCAGCGGCCTGGGAGCCGTTCGGCGTCCGCTTTGCCCAGGTCGTCACCGCACACGCCGGCGGCTGAGCCACCGGCCGACTGCGTAGAAACGCGCCGCATACCCGCCGACAGCGTGCTCATCTGCGACCGAGTGCGTAGAAGCGCGCGGGAAGGGTCCGGCAGGCACGGCAGGCGACCTCAGCCCGCGGTGAGCACCGGTGTCGTCACCTGGGCCGCCACCGCACTGTCTCCGGGGTAGGCGGTGCAGTCACCCTCGACCCACAGGCTCACCTGGTCACCGGGTGCCACGGCGGTGACCGGGTCGTCGATCACCCTCACCATGGCGTCCCCCGCACCAGGCACCTGCACCGTGATGAGCGCGTCATGGCCGTGGTAGGCGATCTGGGCGACCTGGCCCGCCACCGCATGGACCGGCGCGGACGGGCTTCCGCCGGCTCGGGCGATGCGGACCTGCTCCGGGCGCACCAGCGCCAGCGGCACCCCCGCGAGACCGGCGAGCTCAGGACGCAGCCGCACCGCGCCGAGACTGCTCATGCGTTCGGCCTGCCCGGGGGCACCCCGCACCGGCAGCAGCATGGCCTCCCCCACGAACTGCGCGACCCAGCTGTCCACGGGGTGCCGGTAGACCTCCGCAGGAGTGTCGAACTGATGGATCTGCCCGTCCTTCATGACGGCGACCCGGTCGGCCATCGACAGCGCCTCACCCTGGTCGTGGGTGACGAGCAGGGCAGTCGCCCCGTCCTCGGCCAGCGCCCGACGCACGTCCTCCCGCAGCCCGGAGCGCAACGAGGCGTCCAGCGCACTGAACGGCTCGTCGAGCAGCACCAACGGGGGGTGCGGAGCGAGCGCACGAGCCACTGCCACCCGCTGCTGCTGACCGCCGGACAGCTCATGGGGCATCCGCGAGGCGAGACCACCGAGGCCGACGAGCTCGAGACACTCCTCGATGCGTGCCCGCTTGCCCTTGCCTCGGCCCAGTCCGTAGCCGACGTTGTCGGCCACCGACAGGTGCGGGAACAGGGCGCCGTCCTGCGGGACGACCGTCACATGGCGGCGGTGCGGCGGCAGGTGGACGCCCGGCAGCGTGACCACCCGCCCGCCGAGGGTGATGCGTCCGTGGTCGATGCGCTCGAACCCGGCGATGCAGCGCAGCAGCGTCGTCTTGCCGCAGCCGGAGGGGCCGAGCACGGCGACGAACTCACCGGTGTCCAGGGTGAGGTCGACGGAGTCGAGGGCGACGACGTCGCCGAACGACTTGCCGACCTGCACGATCTCCACCGCTGTCACGTCTCAGCCTTTCGTTCCGGCACCGGTCAGGACTCCATTGTCACCCGCGTCGTCGGTGGCCAGGTCAGCGACCTCCGGCCGGCGCTCCAGGCGGGGTGCTGCCACGACACCGGTGCGATGCGCCAGCACCCAGGTGGGGATCGCGGCGAGCACGACGAGCAGGAACGCGTAGGGGGCCGCCTCGGCATACCGCTGCACCCCCGTGGCCTGCCACAGCTCGGTGGCGAGGGTGTCCAGCCCGGTGGGCCGCAGCAGCAGGGTCGCCGGCAGCTCCTTCATGCAGGCCAGGAACACCAGCGCCGCCCCGGCACCGACACCGGGCAGCGTGAGCGGCAGCGTGATGGTGCGGAAGACCTGCCAGCGGTTGCGACCCAGGGACTGGCCGACCTCCTCCAGGCTCAGGGGCGCCTGCCCGGCGGCCCCGATCACCGCGGCCACCCCCAGGGGCAGGAAGAGCGTGGCATAGGCCAGTGCCAGCAGCCAGGTGGTCTGGTAGAGCGGGAGGGCTACCGTCACCCCGAAGAACACCAGGGACAGGCCCACCACGATGCCCGGCAGGGAGTGCGCGATGTAGGCCGCTCGCTCCAGGGCCGCGCTGAGCCGGCTGGAGTGCCGGGCCACGAGCAGGCCGACGGGGACCGCCAGCAGCATGGTCACCACGGTGCCGGCCAGCGACACCGTGAGCGAGCCTGCAGCGGCCCCGACCACGTCGGCCACGGAGTCGGGCCGGGACACGCCCTCACCCACCCAGCGCAGCATGGACAGCGCCGGGACACCCAGCGCGGCCAGAGCCACGGTGAGCAGGCCGGCCAGGCCCGCCCACCGCCATACGCCCAGGTCCGCGACCTGCACCGGACGGGACGTGCCACGGCTGGAGTAGCGGGCCCCGGCCCGGCGGGTCCGCCCCTCCAGCAGCAGGATCAGCAGGGTCAGCAGCAGCAGCAGGGTCGACAGGGTCAGCGCGCCGATCCGGTCGAACCCCGCGGTGAACGCGGTGAAGATCGCCCGGGTGAAGGTGTCCACCCGCAGGATCGACACCGCCCCGAAGTCGGCGAGCACATAGAGCACGGCAAGCAGGGCGCCCCCCGCGATGGCCGGGCGCACCTGCGGCAGGGTGACGCTGAACAGCGTGCTCCAGGGGCCTCGCCCCAGTGACCGTGCGACCTCCTCCTGCCCCTGGTCGGCGCCGACGAGCGCGGCGGCCACCGGCAGGTAGACGTAGGGGTAGGTGTAGAGGGTGAGCACCAGCGCCGCCGGCCAGAAGCCCTCGAAGCGGGCGGTCGAGGACCACAGGTCGGCCACCGAGACCCAGGTGAACGCGGCGACATAGCTGGGCACGGCCAGCGGCAGCGCCGCGATGACGGCGAAGAGCCCCCGGCCGGGCACGTTGGTGCGGGTGACCAGGTAGGCACTGCCCACACCGATCACCAGACACCCCACTGAGACCACCAGCCCCAGCTGGATGCTGGTCAGGGTGAGCTCGGCCACGCGCGGGGTCCTGACCCGCTCCCACCAGGCCGCCGGCCCCCCCTGGGCGGTGCGGAAGAGCAGGTAGGCCAGGGGGATGAGGGCGACCGCCGTGGCCACGAGGGCCCCGGCGGTCAGCACCGCAGGTGGTCGTCGGCTCAGGACAGACCCGCCTGGCTGATCATCTCGACGGTGGTCTGCAGGTCCTCGAGGTCGTTGAGGTCGATGTCCGGGACGTCCAGCTCCTCCAGCGAGGGCAGCCCCTCCTCGGCCTCGACGCCGTCGACCAAGGGGTACTCGTGCGTCTCGGTGCGGAAGTACTCCTGGCCGGCGGTGCTCAGCAGGTAGTCGACGAACGCCTGCGCGTCGCCGTCCTCCGGCTCGCCGACCAGGCCGACGCCGGAGATGTTGACCAGGGCTCCGGTGTCACCGTCGGGGAAGAAGTGGTGGGCGGCGTCGAGCTCCTCGACGGTGACGCCCTGCTCCTGGGCCAGCTCGTAGAGGTAGTAGTGGTTGACCAGGCCGGTGTCGATCACCCCGTCGTTGACATCGGCGACGATCATGCCGTTGCCCTCGCGGATCTGCGGGTCGTTGGCGGCGAGGTCCTCCAGCCACTGCTGCGCGACGTCGTCGCCGTGCTGGATGCGCATGGCGGTGACGAAGGCCTGGAACGAGGCGTTGGTCGGGGCGATGCCGACACGGCCCTCCCACGCGGGCTCGGTGAGCTCGAAGACCGACTCCGGCAGCTCCTCGGCCGAGACGGCGGTCGTGTTGTAGATCAGCACCCGGGAGCGGCCGGTGACGCCGACCCAGGTGTTGTCCGAGGAGCGGTAGGTCTCCGGGACCAGGTCCAGGGTCTCCTGCGGTATACCTTCGAGCATCCCTCCGGCCGACACGGCACCGAGGGCGCCTGCGTCCTGGGCCAGGAACACGTCCGCCGGGGAGTTGTCTCCCTCCTCCAGCAGCTGGGCCGCCATCTCGGCCGTGCCGCCGTAGCGCACCTCGACCTCGATGCCGGTCTCCTCGGTGAAGGCAGCGATGACCGGGTCGACGAGCTCCTCGTTGCGGCCGCTGTAGAGCACGAGCGTGCCGTCGGACTCTGCCGCCGCGGTCGCGGGTCCGTTGTCGGCGTCGGCGTCGGCGGGGTCGGTGCTGTCGTCGGCGCAGGCGGCCAGGCCGGTGGTGAGGGCAAGCGTGGCGACCAGCGCGGTCGAGCGCGTGGCGCGGAAGGGGCGTCGGGACACGACGGCTACTCCTAGAGCATGCGGTGCTGCGGCGGTTAGGTCACCCTTACCTCAGCACAGCGGACCCGAGAAAAGCAATTCCGTGACGTGCGTGTGTGCTTAATCACTAGGCGGGCCGGGGGCCGGAGCCTCCTCGCACGCGCAGCCAGCGGAAGCCGTAGCCCTCGAGCGCGAGCTCGGTCCGGCCGCTGGGCCCGACCTCGACCGCACCGCCGTTCAGCACGTCGACCACCTGCTGGTCCTCCTCCACCTGCGGCACCGGGACGACCACGGTCACCGGCTCGGCGGCCAGGTTGTGCACGGCCAGCACGGCCGAGCCGTCCAGGACACACTGGTGAGCCAGCACCTGGTGGTGCGGCTGCTCGACGATCTCCACGTCACCCCAGCCGATCTCAGGACAGTCGCGGTAGGCGACGATGAGCGACCGCATGAACGACCAGTGCGAGTCGGGGTCACGCAGCTGGTCGGCCGCGTTGACGTGCTCGGGGGCATACCCGTCGGGCACCATCCGCTGCACCAGCCGGCTCGGTGCCGCCGTCGAGAACCCCCCGTTCTTGCCCGGGGTCCACTGCATCGGGGTGCGCACGGCCATCCGCCCCTCGGCGTCCAGGTCCTCACCCATGCCGATCTCCTCGCCGTAGAACAGCGTGGGGGTGCCGGGCAGGGAGAAGAGCAGGCTGTAGGCCATGCGGATCCGGCGGGGGTCGCCGCCGAGCATCGGCGGCAGGCGGCGCTTGAGCCCGCGCCCGTAGACCTGCATCCGCTCCTCGGGGCCGAAGGCCTCGAAGACCTCCTGACGCTCGGCCTGGGACAGCTTGTCCAGGGTCAGCTCGTCGTGGTTGCGCAGGAAGGTCGCCCACTGGCAGCTGGGGTGGATCGCCGGTCGGTCGCCCAGCGCCGTGGCCAGCGGTCGCGCGTCGCCGCGAGCCATCGAGAGGTAGGTGGCCTGCATCGCGATGAAGTCGAACATCATGTCGAGCTCACCGCCGGTCTCGCCACCGAAGTAGGCGAGCTGCTGCTCGTGCTCGACGTTGACCTCGCCGAGCATCATCGCGCTGCCCTTGCGCCGGGCCAGGAAGGCACGGATCTGCCGGAGCAGCGCGTGCGGGTCGCCGGACAGCCCGGTGTCGTCCTGGGTCTCCAGGTCGTCGAGGAAGAAGGGCACGGCGTCGACCCGGAAACCGTCGATGCCGAGCTCGAGCCAGAAGCCGATGGCCCGCATGATCTCGTCGCGCACCTTCGGGTTGCTGACGTTGAGGTCCGGCTGGTGCTTGTAGAAGTGGTGCAGGTACCACTGCCCCGTGCGCTCGTCGAGCTCCCAGATGGAGTCCTCCTTGTCGGGGAAGACCACCTGGTCCGAGGTGTCCGGCGGCGCGGTGTCCCGCCAGACGTAGTAGTCGCGGTAGGGGTTGTCGACACTGCGCCGGGCGGCCTTGAACCACGGGTGCTGGTTGGAGGTGTGGTTGACCAGCAGGTCGGCGATCACCCGGATGCCGCGGTCGTGGGCGGTCCGGATGACCTCGACGAGCTCACCGTGGTTGCCCAGCCTCGGGTCGACACCGTAGAAGTCGCTGACGTCGTAGCCGTCGTCCTTGTCCGGGCTGGGATAGAACGGCATCAGCCACAGGCAGGTGATGCCCGAGGTCGGCGAGGTAGTCGATGCGCCGGGCAAGGCCGGCCAGGTCACCCACGCCGTCACCGTTGGCGTCGTCGAAGGTCTCGATGTCCAGGCAGTAGATGACGGCGTTCTTCCACCACAGGTCACTGGTGTCGGTGATGCGCACGGCTCAGCCCTCCCTCGTCGCCAGCTGGGGCAGCACGTGCGCTCCGAAGGCGTCGATGTAGGCGGTGAGGTCCTGTCCCACGTGGTGCAGGTAGATGTCGTCGAAGCCGAGGTCGGCATACTCCCCCAGCCACTGCACGTGCTGGTCGAGGCTGTCGGAGACCCGCACCGACCGGTGCACCGACTCCATCGTGACGTGGGCGGCCATGGCGTCAAAGGTCTCTGCCGTCTCGGCGTTCCACGCCACCGGAGTGTCGAAGACGTTGGTGCGCCACTGGTCGAAGGCGACCGCCTCGGCCTCGGCCCGTGTGTCGGCATACGACAGGTGCACCTGGAGCACGACCGGGCCGCGACCCCCGGCCTCCCGGTAGGTGTCGATGATGCGTCGCAGGGTCTCCTGCGGCTGGTTGATCGTGATGAGGCCGTCGGCCCACCGGGCCACCCGGGCGGCGGACTCGACGGTGACGACCGGACCGATCAGGGCGGGCATCTCCTCCGGGCGGTCCCACAGCCGGGCACGGTCGACGGTGACCAGCCCGTCGTGGCTCACCTCCTCACCGCCGAGCAGCCGCCGGATGACGTCGACGCACTCCTCGAGTCGCTCGGTCCGCACAGCCTTCGGCGGCCAGCGGTCCCCGGTGATGTGCTCGTTCATCGCCTCACCACTGCCCAGTGCCGTCCAGACCCTCCCGGGGAACATCACGGCCAGGGTCGCGATCTTCTGGGCGACGATAGCGGGGTGGTAGCGCTGCCCGGGGGCACACACGCAGCCGAAGGACAGGTCGGTGGTGGCCAGGGCGGCACCCAGCCACGCCCAGGTGTAGCCCGCGTGTCCCTGCCGCTCACTCCACGGCGAGAAATGGTCGGAGCACATCGCCATCTGGAAGCCGGCCTGCTCGGCGTGCTGCACGTCCACCAGGAGCTGCCGGGGGCTGATCTGCTCGTGGGAGGCGTGGAATCCGTATCGGGTCATCCCCACACCCCACCCCAACCGGGCCGGGATCACAACCCGGGACCCGACCAGGGGTCAGTCGCCCGCGATATGCACCACGACCACCGGGCAACGAGCGTCCTGGAGCACCTTCTGCGTGGTCGACCCGAGCAGCTTGCCGACGAAGCCACCTCGGCCCCGGGTGCCCATCACCAGCACGTCGGCGCCGGCGGTCCGCTCCAGGATGGTCCTGCTGCTCGGTCCGTGCAGGACCTGGATCTCGACCGGCACGTCGGGGTAGTCCTCCCGGGCGGCGGCGATGACCGCCTCGACCCGCCGGGTCTGGCGCGCCTCGATCGCTCGCCACTCGGGGCTGTCCGGCTCCGTCACGACATACCCGTTGACGACCTCGAGATACCACACGTTCAGGCACACGACCTTGGCCCCGCGGCGGTCCGCGGCGAGGAACGCGGTCTTGCTGGCGCGCTCGCTGTCGCGGCCCCCGTCCACCGCCACCATCACCACACCCTTGGGCTCGGCGTCGTTCTTGACCTCGGGGTCGATCACGGCCACCGGGCACCGGGCGTGCATCACCGTGGCCATCGAGGTCGTGCCCATCAGGATCTTCTCGATCGAGCCCTTCCGTCCGCGTCCCACGACGATGAGCATCGCCTCGTCCTGCTGCGCGAGCAGCAGGGCCGACGCGGCGCCGAGGGCTTCGACGACCTCCACCGGCAGGTCGGCGTGCCGGTCACGCACCCGCTCAGCAGCCTGGTCGGCGACCCCCGGGGACACTCCCACCGAACGCAGGGCCTCGGTGACCTCGGGCGTCGGGGTGGCCATCTCGACGGCCGTCGAGCCCATCGACAGCGCCTCCACGGCGTGCACGATGCGCAGCGGGACCCCGTACCGCTGCGCGGTGTCGGCCGCCCAGACCAGCGCTGCCCCGTCCGAGCCCGACCCGTCCACTCCCACGACCACGACCTGCTGAGCATCGGACACGGTGGACTCCTCGTCCTCGAGATGGACACGTGCGTGCATTATGTCGTCCTTCGCTAACCTGCAGTCCAGGACGTCCACGTGCAGGGAGCGCCATCATGGCCACGATCTCGATCTACCTCGCCGTCACCTTCGTGGCCGCGATGCTGGCGATCGGGCTGCGGCTGCCTCCCCTGGTCGGGTTCCTGGCTGCCGGCTTCGTGCTCAACGCCCTCGAGGTCGGCGAGTTCCCCGGGCTGGAGGTCGCCGCCGACATCGGCGTCACGCTGCTGCTGTTCGGCATCGGGCTCAAGCTCGACCTGCGCAGCCTCCTGCGCCGCGAGGTCTGGCTCACCACCGTGGTGCACATGGGCAGCACCGTGGCCACGGCCCTGCTGTTGCTGGGCCTGCTGAACCTGACCGGTATGGCGCTGCTCGCCGAGGCGGGATGGACCGGGCTGCTCATGGTCGCGTTCGCCCTGTCCTTCTCCAGCACGGTCTTCGTGGTCAAGGTGCTCTCCGACCGCAGCGAGTCGCAGTCCCACTACGGCCGGGTGGCCATCGGCGTGCTGATCGTCCAGGACATCGCCGCGGTCGTGTTCCTCACCTCGGCCGGTGGCGAGGCTCCCAGCCCGTGGGCCGCGCTCCTTCTGCTCGCGGTGCCCGCAGCGTGGGTGATGCGGCGGATCTGGGACCGCGTGCCGCACGGCGAGATGCAGGCGCTCTACGGCATCGTGGTCGCCTTCGTCCCCGGCTATGCGGCCTTCGAGCTGGTGGGCATCAAGGGCGACCTGGGTGCTCTGGTCATGGGCGCCCTGATGGCCGGTCATCCCGCTGCCAACGAGCTGGCCAAGAGCCTGTTCTCCATCAAGGAGCTGCTGCTGGTCGCCTTCTTCGTCTCGATCGGTCTCGGCAGCGTGCCCACGATGGAGACGACCCTGGTCGCGGTGCTCGTGATGGTGCTGGTGCCGTTGAAGACAGCCGGCTTCTTCGCGCTCCTGTGGGCGATGCGGCTCAGCTACCGCTCGGCGCTGCTGGCTGCCCTGGCGCTGGGCAACTACTCCGAGTTCGCCCTGATCGTGGCCGCCCTCGGCGTCGAGTCCGGCTTCATCGACGAGGCCTGGCTCGCCGTGCTGTCCGTTGCGGTCGCCCTCAGCTTCGTCGGGTCGGCTGTCGTCAACCGGACCGAGCACCTGAGCGTCCCGGCGGTGATCCGACGCCTGCCGGCGCAGGAGGCAGACCGGCTGCACCCCGAGGACCGGCCCATCGACCTGCGGGAGGCCCAGGCCGTCGTGCTGGGTATGGGGCGGATCGGGAGCGCGGCCTACCGCCAGCTGCAGGACCGCTACCGCGAACGCGTGGTCGGGATCGAGACCGACCTCGTCCGCGTCATAACCCTGCGAGCGGAGGGGGTCGACGTCCGCGAGGGCGACGCCACCGACGCGGCGTTCTGGGAGCGTGTCCGCCTGGCCGACGAGCTCGACCTGGTCGTCCTGGCCATGCCCTTCCACGGCTCCAACGTCGAGGCCATGCACCTGCTGCGGCGCAGCGGGGTGCGCGGCACCGTGGCCGCCATCGCGCAGTACGACGACGAGGCGCAGGAGATGCGGGTGCTCGGCGCCGATGCGGTGCTACACCTCTACAGTGGCGCCGGCACCCAGCTGGCGGACGATGCGGTGGAGGCGGCACGGGCCAAGCCGTGACCCGCGGGCGACCCACTACGACGTCGTGGTCGTCGGCTCCGGGTGCGGCGGCAGTCTGAGTGCCCTGCGGCTGAGGCCGAGCAGGCCATGTCGATGCGGCTCCGCCACGGCGAGCCCGACCCGCGGCCTGCGCCGGAGGAGGCCTACCAGGTGGTCGACCCGGTCGATACGTCGGCCGTTCAGCCCTGAGGTGGCGGGAAGCCTCCGGTGGCGACCGGGCCCCAGTCGTCGATGCGCACCCGGATGAGCGACTTGCCCTGACGGTGCATGGCGGTGCGGTACTCGTCCCAGTCCGGGTGCTCCCCGGCGATGCCGCGGTAGTAGTCGACGAGTGGCTCGATGGCTTCCGGCAGGTCGATCACCTCGGCGGTGCCGTCGACCTGGACGTAGGGACCGTCCCAGTCGTCGGAGTGCACCACGAGCGAGACCGTGGGGTTGCGGCGGATGTTGGCCGCCTTGGCCCGCTGGGGGTAGGTCGAGACCACGATGCGTCCCTCCTGGTCGACCCCTGCAGCGACCGGGGACATCTGCAACCGGCCGTCGGAGCGGTGAGTGACCAGGGTGGCGTGGTGGCGCGTGCGGACGAAGTCGACCAGCTCGTCCCGGGAGACGCGGTCGGCGGAGGCGTAGGTGGGTGCCATCCCTCCAGCCTAGGTCGGCCTTCGCCCGCGGGGCTCACGGTCGGAAGGCGGAACCGACCTTGTCCAGCGCCCCTTCGCTGACCGGCAGGCGCCCGCGCCGCACCGCGTCGAGGAGGGCTGCGTGGTCCGACTCCGTCTGGTCGGCGTAGAGCCGGGCGAAGGTGCTCATCGCGGCGTCGACCTTGTCGGAGCCACCGACGTAGCCGGCGATCATCGAGGCACCGCTGGTGCGGGCGTGCCCCTTGGCCAGCAGGTGCCCGACGATGCCCGCGTAGTCGCGCAGCGCCGCGCCGTCGATGGCGTCGAGCGGGATGGTGCCTTTGCTGTTGCGGAACTGGCGGACGTAGTAGGTGCGGTCCTGCACCGTCGTCCACCCCAGCAGCGGGTCGCTGACGGTCTGCAGCGCCTGCTGATACTCCACGACGCGCTGACCCTGGTGGTCGTGCAGGGCCGAGTCGCCGTGGACGTAGCGGGCGATGACCGAGCGCCGTGCCTGCTTGAGCTGGAGGAAGAGCACGTCGTCGGGGGTGCTTCCCTCCAGCAGCGCGACATAGGCCCGCAGCCCGACGCTGCCGACACCGACGACCTTGTGCACGATGTCGACCAGCGTGTAGCCGCCGACCACCCTGCGCCAGTGCGGCGCGATGGTCAGCAGGTAGTCGTCCAGCGCCTCCCCCAGGGCGTCGCGCTCGTCGGGGCCCACCCTGGTGATCGTGGGCGGGTCCTCGATGATGCGCCGTTCCCCGTCCTGCTCCTCGGTGAACTTCGGCAGGGCCCGGTCACTGGTGCGCTTGCGTGCCCGGGCGGCCGACCGCTTGATCTCCTGGCGCAGTGTCTTCTCGGTGGCCGTCTCGTGCAGCCGGTGGACGTCGAGCCGGTTGTAGGAGCGCATCATCAGGGGCATCTCGGCCAGGAACGCGAGCTCCTCCCGGTATGCCGCCACGCAGGCCCGCACGGCGTCGTCACACTGGTCCTCGGTCGCGCCGTTCTCGCGACCGGCCACCCAGATGCTCGCCACCAGACGGCGCAGGTCCCACTCCCAGCAACCGGGATGCGCCTCGTCGAAGTCGTTGAGGTCGATGACCAGCTCACCCTCGGGGGAGGCGTAGAACCCGAAGTTGCCCAGGTGGGCGTCACCGCAGATCACCGGCATGATGCCGGTGGCCGGCAACCGTGCCACGTCGTCGGCCATCACCACGGCCGTGCCGCGCAGGAAGCCGTAGGGCGAGGTGACCATGCGGGCCACCCGCACCGGGATGAGCGCCTCCACCCGACCCGCGTGCGACTCCTCCAGCAGCGCGATGGGGTCCGGACGACCCGGCCAGGCCCGCCACTCACCGAGCGAGCTGCGGGGGACCTCCTTGCGCAACGCCTTGCCCATCGCGTAGCGCTCCCCCCGGGACGTCGGGCGCTTGCGGATCGAGGCGTAGGCGGCGCTGTCGGCGGTGGCCAGCACCCGGTGGCCCGAGGTCGTCGGCATGGGCTCGTCTCCTGCGGCGTCGTTGCTCCCCGGGCTCTCCCGGCCCGCCCATCCTGGCAGAACCCGGCACGGCAGGGGCACCGCTGCGACGGTCGCACTGACCGACTGCGACAGATGACCCCGTCACCGCGCGCAAGCACCGGATCGGTGGCACCATCGGGAAACCCCTTTCTCCGCGCCCGAAAGGCACATCATGAAGAAGCTCCTCACGCTCGTGGCGACCGCAGGCCTGGCCTTCACCGCCGCCGCACCTGCCCTCGCGGAGGTCAACGAGGTCACCCCCAGCACCAACGAGATCAACCAGGAGAAGGGCTGGGCACACTTCGTCGTCGAGGATGTCCGCATCGGTGAGGCAGACATCACCTTCGTCCAGCCGCGCAGTTTCGCCGCGTGCTTCGAGGTGCGCATCGACGGCGAGGACCCCACGTCAGCCGACAACTTCAACCCCGGCGATCGACCGATGGCCTGTGGCCCTTCTTCTGCGTCGCCGGTGGATCGCGCTCCGAGACGTTCCAGGCTGACGAGACGGTCGAGATCCGCATGGTGTTCGGAGCCGAGAGCGACGAGCGCTTCGACTGGACCACCGTGAACGTGCTGCCCCTGACCAGGGAGGACTGCGTGGACGGCGGCTGGGAGTCACTGGGCTACAAGAACCAGGGGCAGTGCGTGGCGACGGCAGTCTCGGCTCGGCGAAGCGGCTGAGCCCCAGGGCCTCGCTCTCCCGCCCGGACGCTTCTAGACTGGTCGGATGAGCGCGGCGGACGTGCTGGAGCCACTGGTCCGCAGCACCCTGCCGGCGTCCCTGCCGATGCGCATCGAGTGCTGGGACGGCAGCGCCCTCGGACCGCCCGACGCCCCGCTGCGGGCACGGTTCACCCGGCGGCGGGCGCTGCGCCGACTCCTCTGGGCCCCCAACGAGCTCGGGTTCGCCCGCGCCTACGTGGCCGGAGACATCGAGATCGAGGGTGACCTGATGGCTGCGCTGGTGCAGCTGGAGGAGATCGCCGACCCGGCCCGGGGGCCCGGGGTCAGCATCGGGCCGCAGACCGCCCGAGTCGCGGCCCGGACCGCCGTCCGGCTGCGAGCCGTCGGACCGCCGCCCCGCCCGCCGGCCGAGGAGATCCGGATGTCCGGGCGGCGGCACACCCTGCACCGGGACGCCCGCGCGGTCTCTCACCACTACGACGTGGGCAACGACTTCTACTCCCTGGTGCTCGGCCCGTCCATGGTCTACTCGTGCGCCTACTTCGAGCAGCCCGACTCCAGCCTCGAGGATGCGCAGCGTGCCAAGCTCTCGCTCGTGGCTCGCAAGCTGGGCCTGCGCCCCGGCATGCGGGTGCTCGACGTCGGCTGCGGATGGGGCTCCTTCGTCGTGCACGCCGCCGGGCACCACGGTGTCGAGGCCGTGGGGGTCACCCTCTCCCGGGAGCAGGCAGCCTGGGCCCGTGAGCGGGTGGCGTCCGAAGGGCTGGCCGACCGGGTGCAGATCAGGGTGCAGGACTACCGCGAGGTCACCGACGGGCCGTTCGACGCGATCGCGAGCGTCGGCATGGCCGAGCACGTCGGGCACGCCCAGCTCCCGGCCTACGCCGAGCACCTGCGCGGACTGCTGGCCCCCGGAGGACGCCTGCTCAACCACGCCATCGCCCGCCCGCCGGGTCCGCCCAAGGACCGGGCCGAGCGGTCCACCTCCTTCATCGAGCGCTACGTCTTCCCCGACGGCGAGCTGGTGACCCTGGCCGACACGGTGGGCGCGCTGGAACAGGGCGGACTGGAGGTGCGCGACGTCGAGTCGCTGCGAGAGCACTACGCCCTGACCCTGCGGGCCTGGGTGCGCAACCTCGAGCAGCACTGGGACGAGGCCGCCTCGCTCACCAGCCCGGGACGGGCACGGGTCTGGCGGCTCTACATGGCAGGGTCGGCCCTGGCCTTCGAGGCGGGTCGCCTGGGTGTCAACCAGGTGCTCGCGGTGCGGCCCGGGCCCCGTGGCTCCAGCGGGATGCCGCTGGCCCGCGCACACCTGCTGGTGGATGAGGACCCGCCGGCCTAGTCACCCGCGCGCTGGGCCCGATGCTGCTGTAGACGCCGTCACCGCGTTCTGCGACGATGAGCCTGCCTGCGGGGGCCAAAGAGCGCTTCCTGTGTTCGCCCCGGCCGACGAAGATCGGTTCAGCCTCACCCCCCCAGGAGACAGCTATGCGAACCTCCCCCCGTCTACGCGCGAGGCTCGTGCTCGCCGCTGCAGGCATCCTCCTCATGGCCGGCATGGTGCCGGCCGCCACCGCGGAGCCCGCCCTGCAGCAGGACGAGACGACGCTCGCCGCCGTCGCCCTGCCGGACAAGCCGGCCGAAGCGGGGACCTACATCGTCCAGCTCGCCGAGCCGCCGGTCGTCGCCTACGAGGGCGGTGTCCGGGGGATCAAGGCGACCAAGCCCGCCAAGGGCGACAAGGTCAACCCCAACCGTCCCGAGGTGCGGGCCTATGTCGACCACCTGTCGGCACGGCAGGACGTCGCCCTGAGGCGGGCCGGTGGGGGCACGAAGCTCTACAGCTACGCCTACACCTACAACGGGTTCGCAGCTGAGCTCTCCGCGAGCGCCGCCGCCCAGATGGCCTCCGTGCCGGGCGTGCTCGCCGTGACCGAGAACGAGATCCTGACCCTCGACACCGCGACGACTCCCGACTTCCTCGGTCTGACCGCCGAGGGTGGGCTGTGGGACCAGCTCGGTGGGGCGAGCAGCGCCGCCAAGCGGGGCGACGGGCCGGGTGAGGATGTCATCGTCGGGATCGTCGACGGGGGCATCTGGCCGGAGCACCCGAGCTTGTCCGACCGGGACGCGGCCGGCAAGCGGGTCTACCAGCAGATCCCGGGTTGGAACGGCCGCTGTGTCCCCGGCGAGCAGTTCCGGGCCTCCAACTGCAACCAGAAGGTCATCGGTGCCCGCTACTACAACCAGGGCTGGGGCGGTAACGCCGGCATCGACGCCCAGCTGCCGGACGAGTACAACTCCCCTCGCGACCTGGGCGGCCACGGGACGCACGTCGCCACGACGGCCGCCGGCAACTACGGCGTCCAGGCCACCGGCCCGGCCTCGGTGTTCGGCGACGTGAGCGGCATCGCCCCGCGTGCCCGCATCGCGGTCTACAAGACGTGTTGGGAGACCGGCACCGGCGGCTCCTGCTTCTCGGTCGACAGCATCGCCGCGATCGACCAGGCCGTTGCCGACGGTGTCGACGTCATCAACTACTCCGTGGGCGGCAGCCGCACCAACTTCCGCGACCCCGTGGAGATCGCCTTTCTCTTCGCCGCTGACGCGGGCGTCTTCGTGGCCACCTCCGCGGGCAACAGCGGCCCGGCCACCTCGACTGTGGCCCACCCCGGCCCCTGGCTGACCACGGTGGCCGCGGGCACCCACAACCGCAACGGCGTCGGGTCGGTCACCCTCGGCAACAGCGAGACCTACGACGGCGCGTCCTTCGCCACCGAGGTGACCGGCAACCTCGTCGACGCCGCGGACGCGGCACTGTCACCGGCTTCTTCCACCGACGCCGAGCTCTGCAGGCCCGGCGCCCTGGACCCGGTTCTTGTGGCCGACGCGGTCGTGCTGTGCAAGCGCGGCGACATTGCGCTGGTCGACAAGAGCCAGGCGGTGGCCGAGGCCGGCGGTGCCGGCATGGTGCTCTACAACGACCCGGCAGGCGCGACCACCACCCTCGCGCTCTTCCACTCCGTCCCCGCCGTGCACGTGTCGGCTGCCGACGGTCTTGCGATCAAGGCGTATGCGGCGCAGGCCGGAGCCACGGCGACGATCAACGACGCGACCGTCGTCGAGGACGAGCCGGCACCGTTCACGGCGGCGTTCTCCTCCCGAGGCCCGCTCCAGGCCGGCGGCGGTGACCTGCTCAAGCCCGACCTGATCGCGCCCGGGCAGGACATCCTGGCCGGGGTGGCGCCTCCGGGCAACAACGGCCGGCTCTTCGACCTCTACAGCGGGACCTCGATGTCGAGCCCGCATGTGGCCGGTCTTGCGGCTCTGCTGATCGACGCCCACCCCGACTGGTCGCCGATGGCGGTGAAGTCGGCCCTGATGACGACCGGCTACGACGTGCTCGACAACGTCTCCGAGTCCAGCCGGATCTTCCGGCAGGGTGCCGGGCACGTGGACCCGAACCAAGCCACCGACCCGGGTCTGGTCTACGACGCCGGTTTCGACGACTGGCTGGGTTTCCTCTGTGGCACCCAGCTGCCCGCGTCGTTCTGCACCGACTCCGGCATCGACGTGCTCGACCCGAGCGACTACAACAGCCCCTCCATCGCCATCGGCGACCTTGCCGGCCGCCAGACGGTGACCCGCAACGTCACCAACGTCAGCGACCAGCCGGCTACCTACACCAGCGAGGTCACGGGCCTGGTGGGCGTGACCGCCACCGTTGCGCCCGACGAGCTCACCCTGGCCCCTGGGGAGACGAAGTCGTTCCAGGTGACCTTCGCCACCAGCACGGCCCCACTGAACGCCTTCGTGGGCGGACAGCTGACCTGGGCCGACGGGGAGCGTGACGTCCGCATCCCGTTGGTGGTCCGCCCCGTCGCGCTCGCGGCACCCGCCGAGGTGAGTGGCACAGGCGACCCGGTCACCTACGACGTCAGCTTCGGCTACACGGGCACGTTCACGGCGACGGCCAGGGGCCTTGTGGCGCCGGACACGACCCCGGGCGAGGTGGACCAGGATCCCGACCAGACGTTCGACCCCACCGACCCGACCGGCACGGTTGCCGTTCCCGTGACGATCCCGGCCGGGACGACCTATGCCCGCTTCGCGCTGTTCGACGAGGACGTGGCTCCGGGGGCGGACCTGGACCTGTACGTCACCCAAGGCTCAACAGTCGTGGGCGCAAGCGCGTCGGGGACTTCGGCCGAGGAGGTCAACTTTGCTTTCGCCACGCCCACCGCAGGCTCGATCTCGCTGACGGTCCACGTCCACGGCTGGGGCGTGCCGGCTGGGAGCACTCCGTTCCTCCTGCACGACTGGTCCGTGCCGACCACGGCCGCCGGAAACATGACGGTCGACGCTCCGGCATCGGCCACGGTGGCCACGTCGGGCAGCATCAGCCTGGGCTTCACCGGGCTCGAGGCCGGCACTCGCTACCTGGGCTCCGTCGCCTACGGTGGCGTGCCGGGGCTGCCCGCCCGGACGGTGGTGAGCATCACCACCCCCTGACGACTCGACCGCAGCGCAGGGCGGGTCCGTGAAGGCCCGTCCTGCGCGGGTCAGGTCGTCCGCAGGTCGCGGTCGTCGTCCCACGGCACCGGCGTGGTCGTGCCCGACTCCCAGTCCCGTCTCAGCACCGCATACGCCACGGACGCCAGCGGCTGGCGCCCCTGCACGGGCCAGCCCTCGCGGTAGTGCGCCTCCTTGACGAAGCCGGCTCGCAGGAACGTGCGGCGCATGGCGACGTTGTCCTCGCGGGTCTGGCCCTCGAACCGGCGGACGTCCCGGGTCGTGAAGACGTGGTCGGTCAGCGCCGTGAGCACCGGGACGCCATACCCGCGCCCGCGGTGCTCCTCGGCCAGGCGGAGGTCGAAGACAGGGGTGTCGTCGGTGAGGTCCTCCAGGACCACCAGGCCGAGCCGGCCGTGCTCGGAGCTGACCACCCAGAAGGCGGCGTGGTCCTCATCGTGGTAGCGGCCCCGGTCGATGGCGGCGCTGACGTCGTGCGGTGTCGGCTCGGTCACGACGTGGAACGGCCACCGGTCGCCGGTGAGGAAGGAGACGAGGGCGTCGCGGTCGGCTCCTCGGTCGTCGACGGGGGTGAAGGAGATCTGCACCGCACCACGGTAGCCAGCCCAGTGATGGACGCCGGCGACCGCTGTCACTACCGTGGCGGGCAGGGAAGGCGGTCTCATGGCGGAGACATGGTTCGAGCGGGCGGTCGATCCGGGACGGGTGGCGGCGGAGCTGAGCGACGTCGTGCCACAGCTCGCAGGAGGCTCGAGCGCGCTGACCGGGGCCCGCATGATCCGGCTGCGGGCGGCGGAGCCGGAGGGTCACTGGACGGCGACCTACCTGCTCCAGACCACAGGGGCGGCCGGTGCCGCGGACACGATCTCGGCGCACGGCCTGCTCGTGCCGCCCGGAGCACCCGATCCCCAGGTCAGCTCGGTGGCCGACTTCGGGGGTGACGGCTGGCAGTGCTGGCTGCCCAAGTCCCGTGTGCTCCTGCACACCTGGTCGGCCGACGAGGCGCTGCCCGGGCTCGCCGCCGTCACCGACCCGACGACCGGCCGGGACCTCCTGGAGGAGCTGCTGCGAGCCAGCTCTCCGGGCCGGCACGACCTGGCCCTGCGCGCGGTGACCGCGACGGTCGCCGCCTACAAGCCAGGCGCCCGCGTCACCCTGGTCTGCGACCTCGACTACGGCCGTGCCGACGTGCCTCCCGCGTGGCCCCGCGCCGTCGTGGCCAAGGCCCACCTGGAGGACGAGGGAGTCACCGTCTACGAGGCTCAGCAGGCGCTGTGGGCCTCGCCGCTCGCGACCAGCGAGATGGTGGCCGTGGCTGAGCCCATCGGCTATGTGCCTGAGCTGAGCCTGTCGGTGCAGGGCCACCTCGAGCACGAGCGCACCCTCAAGGACCTTCTGGCGCAGGGTTTCGACGCCGCGCCGGGGACCGGTCCCGACCCGGAGCCCGCCATGCGCGCCACGGCCGCTGCCATCGCTGCCGTGCACACCAGCGGAGTGAGGTATGGGGAGAGGACCACCTGGGAGGACGAGCTGGCCGGGCAGCTCAAGAAGCACAGCAACCTCATGTCGGTGGTGCCCTGGCTGGGCGAGCTGACCGCAGGCGTGCCCGAGCGGCTCGCGGCGGCCGGGGCCAGGACGCGCGCCGACCCACCGGGGCCGAGCCACGGGAGCTTCCGGACCGCGCAGGTGCTGCTCATGAAGCCAGGGGTCGGCATCATCGACTTCGACAAGCTCCGCCAGGCCGAGCCGGCCGCGGACATCGGCCCGTTCCTGAGCAAGCTGCGCCACACGGCCGTCAACAAGGGTGAGGACTCTCGCGACAACGTCTCGGTGCCGGCGCGCGTGGACACCCTGCGGGACGCCTTCCTGGACGCCTACCGCAGTGCTGCGCCTCTGTCCGCCGAGCGTCTGGCCTGCTGGGAGGCCTTGGAGCACTTCTCCCTGGTGCTCGGCTCGGCCAAGAAAGGCCTGGCCGAGCGGGGCGCATCGTGCGCCTCGATGATGCACCGGCATCTCGACGCGCACGGGCTCTGAGCGCTCGGGTGGCACTCCCCCGGCATACCCCGTAGGGTATAAAGCCAACGTGTCTCCACCGGAAGGACGCCACCATGGGCTACGCCATCAGGACCACCGTCGACCAGCCGTTCGACCAGACCCTCGAGGCCGTGCGTGCGGCACTGCAGGGCCAGGGCTTCGGTGTCCTGACCGAGATCGACCTCAAGGCCACCCTGAAGACCAAGATCGACGCAGACATCGAGCCGCAGGTGATCCTCGGAGCGTGCCGGCCGCCGCTGGCCTACCAGGCCGTGCAGGCCGAGCCGTCCGTGGGGCTGCTGCTGCCGTGCAACGTCGTGGTCCGCGCCGCCGGAGCAGGTCAGACCCTCGTGGAGGCCATGGACCCGGCCATCATGGTGGAGCTGACCGGCAACGAGGCGCTGCAGGACGTGGCGACGGACGCCAGAGAGCGCCTGCAGGCTGCCCTGGCGGAGGTCTCCGGCTCCTGAGCGCCGGCGCAGGTGGTCAGACGTTGAAGCGGAACGAAAACCGGCGTTCTCGACCTTCGTCGGTCGTCGTCGGTGACAGCTGGAGGCGGTCTGACCTGCGGTTATGCGCTGATCCAGCCGTCGCGCGTCATTGGCGGCGAACGGTCTCCGCTGGGACGACGACGGGCACTGGTCCCGGCAGTCCGACCCCGGGCCCTGCGAGTCGGCAGCCCTTCGACCCGGGGACCTGCTCGTGGTCGACGTGGCCGGGGTGCTCGACCAGGAGACCGCCCGGGCGCTCCTCACCGTCGCCGACGAAGTCCGCGCCCGGGTCGCGTTCATCGGGGACCGCCACCAGCTCCCGGCCGTCGGCCGGGGCGGCGTCCTCGACCACGCTGTCGGCCCATGGGTCGGTCAGAGCGAACTCATCGTGGTGCTTCGAGGCCCGGAACGTGAGTCTTTCCGCCGCGTTGCAGACGGACGGGGACGTCCTCCACAACGCTGCTGCGGGCGTGTGTTGCTGGCTCTTCTGAGGCGAGTTCACGGGGATGCGGCAAGCGGTGCTCCCGTGGTCATCGGGTGGCTGCCCCGGCCGATGAAGAGCACGCACGCGCCGCAACGTTGTGGTGGGACGCCGGTCAGCACTTCCACGTCGTACTCCAGGCCCGAGCCGCTGATCCGCGGGGCGCCGACACCGAACGCCACGGGGACCGACGTAGCGACCTCCGGGTCCGCCGGTCCTAGCTCTGCTTCGAGGAAGGCGGTCGCCAGGCCGCTCTCCGGCCCCCACCACAGGTCGAGGAAGGTCCCGGTGGCCATGTAGCCGACCCGTTCGGGGCCAGCACCATGCAGCCACAAGGTCGTCGGCGACAGGTCGAGCAGGGTGAGCCGGTGCCCGTCGATGCGTGCCGCAGCGGCCATCTGGACGAAGGTCAGGTTGACGAGTGCAGCCCTGGCGAGCGTCGTGAGCTCGGGGCTGCTGGGACCGACCTGTGTGCGCACCTTGACCGCCCTCGCTCCGCCCTGCGGACACCTTCGCGCTCATCAGACCAAGCCCGCACGACCGCGGCATCACCCTGATGAGGGGAGAAACCGGGTCGGGTCGGTCAGTCGTACACGGGGGCCTCAAGGAGGCCGAGCTCCTGGGCCCGCGCCACCACCTCGGCGCGTGAGTTAACTCCCAGCTTGTGATGGATGGCGCGAACGTGCGTCTTGACGGTGTTCGTGGAGATGAACAGGTGCTCCCCGATCTGGCTCAGCTGCAGGTGGCTGGGCAGGAACTGCAGCACCCGCGTCTCGGCGGCGCTCAGGGCGGGTGAGGTCACACCGTCGAGCGTCAGCCGGGTGAGCGCCTGCTGCGAGTCACGCAGCAAGTCGGCCGCCACGGAGTCCTCCAGGTCGGGCGTCAACCGGGCCTCCGCCTCGGCGATGAGCTGACGGGCGGTCGGTCCCTCGCCGAGGGCGATGGCGGCCCGGGCCTGGATCAGTCTCCCGCACACCGAGAACCACGGCGCCAGGTCGCTGAACTCGAGCGTCAGCCGTCGGGCGGCGGCCAGCGTCGTGGCGGCGCGGGCGTCGTGGCGCAGTGCCTGCGCCAGCGCCTGCGCCGTGATGCTGTGCGCGGCGGTCGCCAGGCGTTCCAAGCGGTGCTCCCGAATGAGGTCGGCCGCACTGTTGATGAAACCCTGCGCCGCACGATGGTCGCCCTCGGCCATTGCGAGGACCCCTCGCCACGACAACGCGTCGGCCTCCATGGTCGGCACATCGAGCACGCGCCCGAGTCGCCCGGCCTCGACCAGGCACTGGCGGCCCCGGTCCATGTCGCGTCCCAGGGTGAGGGCCACACCGCGCAGGAACAGGGCCGCCGCCCGGAACCCGTCCTCGGCCGGCAGGCCGCGGCCGGCGGACGCGGTGAGGGCTTCGGACTCGGCGAGGGTCGTGCGCCCGCCCAGGGCCACGATGACCGCCACGGATGCCGCGTACTGGTCCTCGTCCGCCCGTTGCCTCCAGCCCGGGCCCGCGTGCGTCTCGCATCGCAGGATGTAGCGATCCATCCGGTCGGTCTGCGCCGACTGGAGCGCGAGCCAGGCCGTGGCCAGGCTCAGCCACGGGTCACCGGACAGCTGCTGCTCGGACAGGTCGCGCAGCCAGAACGCGAGCCTGTCCTTCTCACCGGACCCGACGCAGTGCGCGGTCCGCGACCAGACCAGCCGCCCCACCAGGGCGAGGTCGCTGGCAGCCTTGGCCTGCCGGATCGCGGCATCCAGGTCGCCCTGCGCGGCGTACCACTGTGAGGCGCGCGAGTGCAGCACAGGGACCTCGGCCGGGGCACTGGCCACCAGCTCGGCGCGCAGCGCGTCCGCGAGCAGGTGGTGGTAGCGGAAGCGGTGGCCGTCGGCGTCCAGAGGGATGACGAGCTGCAACTGCTCCTGCAGGCGGGCCAGCAGCGCCGCCGAGTCGTCGCGACCCAGAACGGCGTCGCACAGGTCGGGGTTCAGCTCGTCGAGCACGGACGTTCTGGTCAGGAACCACTGGAGGTCGGCGTCGAGCGGCCGGAGCACCTCGGTGCGCACGTAGTCGGCCACGAAGCGGTGCGCGCCCGGCGCACGGGTCGTCGTCCGCTCGGGCCGACCACCGCGGTCGTGCTGCTGTGCGAGCCCCGTGAGGTAGAGCGCGACGGCCCAACCCTCCGTGCGGTCGAGGAGCTTTGTGGTGTCCGGCCCGGTCGCGGGCACCGCCATCCGCCGGTGCAGCTCGGCCGCCTCCTCGGCAGTGAAGCGCAGGTCGTCACCGGTGACCTCGACCATGCGCCCCTCGGCTCGCGCGCGGGCCAGCCACGGCGGCGCGCTATCCCGGCTGAGGAGGATGACCTGGCTGCCGGCCGGCGTGGCGTTGCACAGCGCCAGCAGGATGTCGTGGCAGGACCGGTCCTGCAGCACGTGCACGTCGTCGAGCACGAGCACGAAGGGCCGGGTTCGGGTGGCCAGGAGGCGCTCCAGTGCCGGGATGACGACGGTGGACAGCCGCGGCTGCGCGCTGGTGATGCTCGCCTGCAGGTTGGGCGCCGGGACGCCGACGGTCTCCAAGGCCCCGACGACGGTGTGCAGGAGAAGCGCTCCCTCGTCTAGGTCGGGGGTCAGGGCGATCTCGAGGTGCTCGCGGGTGTCGACCTCGAGCCACTGCCGGGCGAGGACCGACTTGCCAGCTCCCGCGGGTGCGCTGACGACGACGACCGTACGCCCCTCGCGTGCGGCGCGACCCAGGACGGCCTGCAGCCGAGGCCGGGGCACCCAGGTGGTCCGCAGCGCTCCGGGGTAGATGGGTAGCCGCACGGGTGAGTTCTCGTCACGGGCCGGCGCGGCGGAGGTCGCCGTCGGGCCCGGCCGGCCAGGGGCCGAGCCGTCTGTGGGTAGAACCATACGTTCCCCTGTCTGTCAGCCGTCGACCCGACGGAGGGGACAAGCACAGCAGGACCGATCGGCGACCGCAAGGGACTCCCGGGAAGTCGTGCGCGCAGGCGCTCGGTGATCGCGGCAGTGGTCGCCTCACGCGCGCGCCGCGGTCGCGGCCACGAGCCGCGACCGCGGGGGCGTGGTGCTCCTGCAGGTGGTGCTTGCCCGGCACCACCGTCATCGAGGGCAGCCCGGTGGCGGGCAGTAGGCCCAGGCCCTGTCGGCGCAGAGTCAAGACGGCGTCGAGCGCGCCCCCATCACCGCCACGGTGTACGGCGTGCGGGTGCTGTCGAGCACCGAGGTGTAGGCGTCGCCGCGGTGGCTGGGGCGCAGGCTGCGCATGGTCCGCAGGTAGCGCGCGCCGCCGTCCGGGCCGAGGGCGAGCACCCGCCACGCGTCGAGCTCGGCGTCGGAGAGCGACTGCTCGTCCGCCACGCCCACCCGGCGCATCATCAGCCGCCAGACGTCCGGCCGGGTCATCGGGCCCGGCATCCGCCCGGCCACGCGGGCGAACAGCTCGCCGGGATAGGGCGCTGGGCTCAGCGCGGAGGTCGTATTCAGCACCGTCGGCGACCGGATCCGGTCCTGCATCCGCAGGGCGAGCTCAAAGCCGACGGGGCCGCCGGCGGCGTGCACCACCAGGTGGAACGCCCCCAGCCCGAACGCGTTCACGGCCGCCGCCGAGAACCCTCCCAGCCCGCGGGTGCTGTGGTCAAGGTCGGGGGACCGGTCGGCGAGGCCGAGGCCCGGCAGGTCGAAGCTGAGGGCGTCGTAGCCGCGTGAGGCGAGCTCGGGGATGAGCTTGGGGTAAAGGAAGCTCGAGGCGGGGACGGCGGACACGAGCACCCCCGCCACGGTCTCCATTGCTGCTCCTCTCGGCACCGACAAAGGGCACCCGGGCGGGTCGCTCCGGGCGTCCGGTGTTCCGTGGGCAGGCCTAGCGCACCGGGGACGTCGACAGATCACACTGTGTTGAGGATCCGCTGGGTGTGCCCGCAGGTGCTCGACGCGTCCGAGGCCGACTTCTACCCGATCCAGCCGAGCTTCTCGGCCGGGTACACCGCTTCTCGGCCGGGTACACCGCGACGGCGCAGAAGCTGGACAGCAGCACTGCCAACGGGGCCGATCACGCTGAAACTCTTGCGGACTGTGTGCAGACTGAGGCAGGGTGTGCATCCCGTCTGAACTGCGAAAACGTGCCAATTCAGACGTTGAAGCGGAACTCCACCACGTCGCCGTCCTGCATGACGTAGTCCTTGCCCTCGATGCGCACCTTGCCGGCGGCCTTGGCCTCGTTCATCGAGCCCAGCGCGTCCAGGTCCGTGAAGGACACGACCTCGGCCTTGATGAAGCCTCGCTGGAAGTCGGTGTGGATGACGCCCGCGGCCTGCGGCGCGGTCCAGCCCTGGCGGATCGTCCAGGCGCGCGTCTCCTTCGGCCCGGCGGTCAGGTAGGTCTGCAGGCCGAGGGTGTCGAAGCCGACGCGGGCGAGCTGGTCCAAGCCGGGCTCGCTGACCCCGACGGAGGCCAGCAGCTCGGCGGCCTCGTCGGCCTCGAGCTCGGCGAGGTCCTCCTCCAGCTTGGCGTTGAGATAGATCGCCTCGGCGGGCGCCACGAGCGCGGCCAGCTCCTCGTGCAGGGCCTCGTCGGTCAGGCCGTCCTCGTCGAGGTTGAAGACGTAGAGGAACGGCTTGGTGGTCAGCAGGCCCAGGGCACGGGCCTGCGCGGCGGAGTAGCCGTCGACGCCGTCCTTGGCTGCGGCATACAGAGTGTCGCCCCGCTCCAGGATCGCCTGCGCGGCGAGGGCGGTGTCCAGGACCGCGCGGTCGGTGCGCTTGCCCTTCACCTCCTTCTCCAGGCGGGGCACGGCGGTCTCCAGCGTCTGCATGTCGGCCAGGATGAGCTCGGTGTTGATGGTCTCGATGTCGTCCTTGGGTGAGACCACACCGTCGACGTGCACCACGTCGTCGTCGCGGAAGGCCCGGACGACCTGGCAGATGGCGTCCGCCTCACGGATGTTGGCGAGGAACTTGTTGCCCAGGCCCTCCCCCTCCGAGGCCCCGCGCACGATGCCGGCGATGTCGACGAAGGACACCGTGGCCGGCAGGATCTTGGCGCTGCCGAAGATCTCCGCCAGGCGGGCCAGCCGCGCGTCATGCAGCGGCACGACGCCGATGTTGGGCTCGATAGTCGCGAACGGGTAGTTCGCTGCCAGCACCGTGTTCTTGGTCAGCGCGTTGAAGAGGGTGGACTTGCCGACGTTGGGCAGTCCGACGATTCCGATGGTGAGGGCCACGGGGACAGGAGTCTAGCCGCTGCACACCGGCCCCCGACGACCGTTGTGCGCTCCGCCTGGGCCCGACTCGCCGCATGCGGACCGCACAACGGTCGTGGGGGGGTCAGATCTCCAGGGCTCGCCGCACCCAGGGGACGACCTGCCGTGCACCGTCGGCCCCCATCACGATCGTGTAGTGGTTCACGTCGGCGAGGTCGGCCACCATGACGTCTGGGTGCTCGGCCGCCCAGTGCTCCCGGGCGGAGTCCGGATACAGCGGGGGCACCTCGTCCATCAGTCCCCGCGGAGCCAGCAGCCACGAGGTCGGGTGCCGCAGGTGTCCCAGCGCGCGCAGCAGCGAGTCGCCGTCGACGAGCTCGCGGATGTCCTCCTGCAGAGCGCCGACCGTCGTGGCCGGCCGCAGCGCGGGCTCCTCACCCACCAGGTCGTAGTCGACGTAGGCGGTCGTCAGCGCCGACCAGTAGGGCCCCATCGCGGGGTGCTCACGCCAGAACTGCTGGTATGCCGCGCGGTCGGCGAAGGTGCGGCGCAGCCGGTCGGCAGCGGGGCCGAGCACCGCCTGAGCCATCTGCTCCGGCGCGACGCCCGGCGGGGGGAGCAACGGCATACCGCCGTCCACGAGCACCAGTGCCGAGACGAGCTCGGGGCACCGGTCGGCGAGGACGAGCGAGACGAAGGCTCCCATCGAGTGCCCGAGGGCGACCGCGCGCTGCACCCCCAGCTCCTGGAGCACGGCCGCCATGTCCTCGGCGTGGGTCGGCATGCCGTAGGGCCCGGGCAGGTCGCGCGAGCACCCACGCCCCCGCAGGTCCGGCGCCACGACACGCACGTCGGGCAGCAGCGCCGCCACCTCCGGCCAGGCCAGGTGCGAGGAGGTGATGCCGTGCACCGCCAGGACCGTGGGGGCCCCGGCACGGTCGGCCTCCCACACCGCCACCCGCAGGTCTCCACCGCGCACCGGCACGTCCAGGGTGCGGTAGCGCTCCCCCACCACGGCCGCGTCCGCGCCGCTCACCGGGCGCTCCACGCGCCGTCCATCGTGTAGGACGCCCCGGTCACCATGGCGGCCTCGGGCGAGGCCAGGTAGCCGGCCAGCGCGGCGACCTCCTCGGGTTCGACCAGCCTCTTCACCGCGCTCTCGGTCAGCATGATGCGCTCGACGACCTCCGACTCGGGGATGCCGTGCGCGCGCGCCTGGTCGGCGATCTGCTTCTCCACCAGCGGTGTGCGGACGTAGCCGGGGTTGATGCAGTTGCTCGTCACGCCGTGCGGGCCGCCTTCGAGCGCGGTCACCTTGGACAGCCCCTCCAGCGCGTGCTTGGCCGCGACGTAGGCGGACTTGAACGCCGAGGCCCGCAGCCCGTGCACCGACGACACGTTGACCACCCGGCCGTGACCGCGCTCGTACATCGCCGGCAGCGCACCCCGGATCAGCAGGAACGGCGACTCCACCATCAGCCGGTGCATCAGCCGCCACTCCTCGGGCACGAAGTCCTGGATCGGGTTGATCCGCTGGATGCCGGCGTTGTTGACCAGGACGTCGCAGTCCAGGCTGAGGTCCTCCAGGCCGGCGGTGTCGGCGAGGTCGACCTCCCAGACGCGCCCGCCGATCTCGTCGGCGACGCGCTGCGCCGCGGTGCCGTCGACGTCGGCCAGGGTCACGGTCATCCCGTCGGCGGCCAGGCGACGGGCGATGGCCTGCCCGATGCCGCTGGCCCCGCCGGTGACGACGGCCGTGCGGGTGCTGCTCATCTCTGGGTGTCCTCTCGGTATGCCGGGGTGCGGCTCAGGTGCGGGGGTCGCCTGCGCTCGGGGCGAGCGCGGTCTCGATGAAGTCCATGAGTGACTCGAACACGTCGTCGGGCACCCCGGCGGGGCGGGCGTCGCCGGACTGCTCCCAGAGCACCCAGCGCATCCCGATCAGCTCTCCGGCGCCCATCAGCGCCCAGGCGGCCACGGTCGGGTCGATCGCCCGCACCTCGCCCTTGTCCTGCGCGGAGCGCAGCCCGGCGATGTAGCCGTCGACGATGCTCGAGTAGTGCAGCCGCATCGCCTCGGGTGAGACGAACTCCGCCTGCCGGACGATGCTGTAGAGGGCCGGGTGCTCGGCAGTGAACCGGAAGAACGCCCGGAAGCCGGCCCGCTCCGCCTCCAGCCGGGTCGGAGCGGCTGAGGCGGCCTCGGCCATGGCCTGGCGCACCCGGTGGTTGAGGTCGGCGACGACCTCGTCGAAGACCTCCTTCTTGCCCGGGAAGTACACGTAGAAGGTGCCGAGCCCGACCCCGGCCTCCTCGGTGATCTTCACGATCGAGGCGTCGTGGTAGCCCTGCGTGGCGAACACCCGCTCTGCGGCCTCGACGAGGCCGGCCCGGGTGCGGGCGCCCCTGGCTGTGCGCGGCATGCCGGCGTTCGTCATGACAGCGGCTGCCCGGTGAGGCCGTGCTGCGCGGCGAGCTCCCGCGCCAGCCGGCCGGCCTGCGCCCGCGACACCTTGCCGATGCCGACGTAGGGCAGGGCAGCGACGAAGCTCACGGCGTGCGGCACCTTGAAGCCGGCCAGACGTTCGCGACAGTGCTCCGCCAGGGCCACCTCGTCGACCGCGATGCCCGCCCGGGGCACGACGAGCGCCACACCGGTCTCCCCCCAGCGAGGGTGCGGCACCCCCACGACGACCGCGTCGGCGACGCCGGGGTGCAGCCGCAGCACCTGCTCCACCTCGGCCGGGGCGACGTTCTCCCCGCCGGAGATGTAGATGTTCTTCAGCCGGTCGACGATCCGCAGGTAGCCGTCGTGGTCGCGGGTCGCCACGTCACCGGTCGCCAGCCAGTCACCGCGCCACACCGCACGGGTGGCGGCCTCGTCGCGGAAGTAGCCGGCGAAGAGCCCCGGGCCCCTCACCAGCAGCTCGCCGGTGCCCGCCCCCACCAGGTGCTCGCCGGTGGCGGGGTCGGCGAGGGCCACGTCCACGTGCGGGTAGGGCACACCGGCATACCCGATGCGGTCGTGGGCGTCCTGGGGTGGCACGCACAGCACGTTGGGGCCGGCCTCGGTGAGGCCGTAGCCCTGGGTCAGGGCCACACCACGGGCATGGAAGGTGCGCAGCAGCGGAGCGGGCATCGGCGCGCCACCGACGACGGCGCTGCGCACGCGGGAGAAGTCGGTGGCCGCGAAGCCAGGGTGCTCGGACAGCATGAGGTAGTGCGTGGGGACGGCCATCATCGTGCTGACGCCCCACTCGGTGATGAGGGCCAGGACGCGGCCAGGGTCGAACGTGCGCTCCAGGACGACGGTGGCGCCGGTCCACCAGGCCAGCAGCGGCTGGATGTTCCACCCTCCCGCGTGGCACTGCGGCAGCACCGACAGCACGACGTCGTCGTCGTCCAGCTCCAGCGTGCGGGACAGCGACAGGTTGGTCCAGAAGCAGGTGCTGTGCGTGAGCACTGCCGCCTTGGGGGCTCCTCCGGTGCCGGAGGTGAAGACCATCAGCACCGGGTCGTCGTCACGCACGGCCGCAGGGATGCGGTGAGGTGGCTCGCCCGGGCTCGTGCGACCCTCGCGCGGGGACGGCACTGCCACCTCGATGCCGAGATGGCCCGGCCCCGTGACGGGGGCCACCCCGGGCAGGGTGCCCAGCGCCTCGGCGGCGAGCGTGGCGAAGTCCTCCTCCACGACGAGCAGGCTCGGGTCGGCGTGGCTCAGCTGGTGGGCCAGCTCGCGTGAGGTCAGGCGCCAGGACAGCGGCACCAGCACGAGACCCGCCTTTGCGCAGGCGAAGAAGAGGACCACGTGGTCGGCGCTGTTGCCGGTCAGCGTGGCGATGCGGTCACCCCGGCGGTACCCCGCGGCGACCAGCCGGTCGGCGAGAGCGCTGGAGCGGTCGGCCAGCCGGCCGTAGGTCAGGTGCACCCCGCGGTCCACGACGGCGACGTGCTCCGGCGCCAGGCGCGCCCGGTCGTCGGGCCAGCGCCCGAGGGTGTGCGGTCCGTCCGCTCGGCTGTTCACGCGTGGGTCACGACCTTGTCCTCGGCGTCCTCGGCGGGGGTGTCGGACCCATCGTCGCCTGTGCTCCGCCTGCTTGTCGCCCTCCGCCGCAACGCCCCTGCCGCCCCGGCGATGCCACCGGGCAGGAACAGCACGACCAGGACGAACAGGGACCCGAGGATGAACAGCGGCTCGGACAGTGGGACACGCAGCACCGCGGGCAGCTCCTGCACCCACTCCGCACCGAGCCAGCACCGCCAGCCGCTGGCTCAGCAGCGTGTAGAGCACGGCGCCGGCGACCGCGCCCCACCGCGAGCCCACCCCGCCGAGCACGACGATCAACAGGACGGTGATCGTGAAGTCGGCCGAGACGACATGCGGCACCGCTGCGCTCTGCAGCAGCAGGTAGACCATGCCCACCCCACCGGCGATGACACCGGAGGCCACGAACATGACCAGCTTGACCGCATACGGGCTCATCCCCAGCACGCGCACCCGCAGCGCGTTCTCGCGGGTGGCCTCGGCGACGTGCCCGACCCGTGAGGACTGCACCCAGGTGACGACCGCATACGTGACCACCAGAGCCAGCAGGGCCAGCCAGTAGAGGTTGCGGGTGTTGGCGACGGAGACCAGCAGGTCCGGCACCGGGCCGGTGTTGAGCGAGATGCCCTCCTCGCCACCCGTGAGACCACCGGGGTCACGGCGAGCCAGCACCGAGCCGGCCTGGGCGAACGCCAGGGTCACCATCGCGAACGGGATGCCGGTCACCCGCAGGCTGACCGCCCCGAGCAGGGTGGCCAGCACCACGCAGCCGACGAAGACGACGAGCACCGCGGGCACCAGCGGCAGCTCCCACTGCTCGAGCACGATGCCCAGGCCGTAGACCCCGGCACCGAAGTAGAGCGCATGGCCGAACGAGAGCAGCCCCGCGACGCCGAGCAGGAGGTGGTAGCTCAACGCGAGGGCCGCCATCACCATCGCCAGGGCGAGCAGCTGCAGCGAGCCGGGGGTGTAGGTCGGGCCGGGGAGCACGCCGGGCAGGCTGAGGTTCAGCAACGGCAGACACGCCATCAGGGCGACGAGCACGACGCCTGGGGCGAAGCGGCGCAGGGCCTCACTCATGCGGTCGTCCTTCCGAGCAGGCCCGCGGGCCGGGTGAGCAGCACCAGAGCCAGCAGCAGGACGACGGCGAAGTCGCCGGTGCCGCCGAGGTAGAAGTTGGCGAACTGCTGCATCAGGGCCACCACCACCGAGGCGACGGCGGCACCGGTGAGCGAGCCGAGCCCGCCGATCACGGTGACGATGAAGGCGTAGATGAGCAGCGTCTGGCCCAACAGGGGTGAGACATAGCCGAAGTAGTGCGAGGCCAGCACGCCTCCGAGGCCGGCCGCCGCGCCGCCGATCGTGAAGACGAGAGTGAACGCGGTGCGGACGTCGATGCCGAGCGCGGTGACCATGCTGCGGTTCTCCACTCCGGCGCGGATGACCATGCCGAACCGGGTGCGCTGCAGGAAGAGCACGATGCCGCCGAGGACGAGACCGGCCACCACGATGCTGACGAACCGGTCGTTGGGCACCCGGGCCCCGGCGATCTCGGTCGTGGCGGCCAGCCACTCGGGGCCCCGGATGAACTGCGGGTCGGTGCCCCAGATGCCGTCGAAGAGCGCCACGACCGCGAGCGCCAGCCCCACCGTCACCAGCACCTGCTCGATGTGGCGGTTGTACAGGCGCTGCACGAGCAGCCGTTCGGTGAGCGCGGCGAAGACCGCGCCGGCGAGGGCGCCGACGAGCAGGGACACGGCGAAGCCGCCCCAGGTGTCGGCACCGATGCGCTGGGAGACCTCCCAGCCCAGGAAGGCCCCGAAGGTGAGGAAGACGCCGTGGGCGAAGTTGAGGACACCCATCAGCCCGTAGATCAGGGACAGACCCGAAGCGACCAGGAAGTAGATCGCGCCCAGTCCCAGACCGGTGACCAGCAGCAGGACGACGGTGCTCATCGGGCTGCTCCCTCGTGGCTCTCGGCGTCCCCGGTGTGCACACCCAGGTAGCGCTGTGTCGTGGCCGGGTCGTCGAGGAACGCGGCGGCGCCGGAGGCGTGCACGCTGCGTCCTCCGGTCAGGACCACGACGTCCTGCGCGAGGTCGCGGACGACCTGCAGGTTCTGCTCGACCAGCAGGATCGGCACGGTCTGCGCCGCGGTCGCCAGGGCCCGGGTGACCTCCTGCACGAGCCGGGGCGCCAGACCCTTGGTCGGTTCGTCCACGAGCAGCACGACGTTGTCGTTGAGCAGGGCACGGGCGAGCGCGACCATCTGCTGCTGGCCCCCGGACAGGGTGCCGGCCATCTGCCGGGACCGCTCCCCCAGCTCGGGGAAGAGCTCGTAGACGAGGTCGTAGTGGTGGACCGACCCCTTGCGCTCGGCGATGCGGAGGTTCTCGCTGACGGTCAGGCCGGCAAAGACCTCGCGGTCCTCGGGCACGTAGCCCACCCCCAGGCGGGCCACGCGGTGCGGCTCGTGGGTCTCGATCCGGGTGTCCCCCAGGGTCACCTGCCCGGAGCGCTCGATCAGACCCATCACGGCCTTGATGGTGCTCGTCTTGCCCACTCCGTTGCGGCCCAGCAGCGCGGTGACGCCGCTGGCCGGCACGGTCAGGTCGACGTGCTCCACGACCTGCTGTCCGCCGATGTGCGCGGACAGCCCCTTGACCTGGAGGGCGGGCCTCATACGGACTCTCCCAGGTAGGCGCTCTGGACCGTCGGGTCGGCCATCACGTCCTGGGGCGTGCCCTGGGCGAGGATGGTGCCGAAGTGCATCACCGCGACCTGCTGCACCAGGCCGAGCAGGACCTCCATGTGATGCTCCACGAGCAGGACGGTGCAGCCGTGGTCGGCGTGCAGCCGGCGGATGACCTCGGTGAGGGCCGGCACGTCGCCGGACGCGACCCCGGCCATCGGTTCGTCGAGCAGGACGACCTCGGGGTCGGTGGCCAGCAGCATCGCGATCTCGAGCTTGCGCTTGTCGCCGTGCGGCAGGTCACCGGCCCGGTCCTTCCGGCGGTGGGCCAGCCCCACCTCGTCGAGGAGCTCGCCGGCCCGCCGGGTGGCACGGTCGGTATGCCGGGGGAAACGCAGCAGCGACTTCTCTCCCCCCAGGCGCACCTGGGCGGCCAGGCGCACGTTCTCCTGCACGGTCAGCCCGGCAAACAGCGACGACGTCTGGAAGGTCCGGCCCAGCCCGGCCCGAGCACGGGCGGCGATGGACGTGCGGGTGATGTCCCGGCCTCCCAGGTGCACCGTGTCCGCTCGTCGGCGGTCGCAGGCCCGAGACGAGGTTGAACAGTGTGGTCTTGCCGGCTCCGTTGGGCCCGATGACCCCGACGATCTCACCCGAGGCGACGCTCAGGTCGACGTGTTCGAGGATCTGGGCACCGCCGATCCGCAGTGAGAGGTCGCGGACCTCCAGGGCGGGGGTGACCGCACCGGAGGCCCGCGGCGTCGCGGTCGTCACCGGGCGTCGGCCTCCGGCGGGGCGACCTCGTCGGCCGGCACCGTCTGGTCCACCTCAGCCGTCCACCCGCCGTCCTGCTCCACCAGGCGGGCGGTGTACATGTCCTGGATGAGCGCGTGGTCGCTCTCGCGGATCGTGTAGGAGCCCTTGGGTCCCTCGAACTGCCACCCCTCCAGCGCGGCGATCATCGCCTCGACGTCACCCTCGCCCTCGGCCACGGCCTGGGCGATCATCTGTCCGGCCACGAAGCCGTCCGGGGTGAACAGGTCGGGGGTGCCGCCGGCCTCGGTGACCAGGTCGACCATCGTCGTGTTGACCTCGGCGTCCGGGGCCTCGGGGAAGTAGTGCGACAGGAAGCTGATGCGGTCGGCGACCGGCCCGTAGGCACCGAACGTGGCCTGGTCGGCCAGCCCCGTGGTGACGGGCGCGACGTCGAAGACGCTCTGCTGCTCCAGCGACTGCCACATGTTGCCTGCGGTGGCCCCGGCCCAGGCGACGAAGATGAGGTCCGGCTCGGCGTCGACGAGCTGCCGGGCGAACGGGGTGAACTCGGTGGCGTCCTCCGGGACGAGCACCGAGGAGACGGTGGCTCCCTCCGCCCCGAGGACGGCCTCGACTGCGGCGAGGTTGCCCTGGCCGAACGCGTTGTCCTGGGCGAAGACCACGACCTCGTCACCCTCGCCCTCGAGGAAGGAGGCCGCGGTGGCGACGTCCTGCAGGCTCTGTCGTCCGGAGCGGAAGGTGTAGTCGTTGATGCCGGTGACGGCGTCCGCGGCGGCCGGGCCGGAGATGTAGAGCACCTGGTTCTGCTGCGCCTGCTCCGCCAGTGCCCCGGCGATGCCTGAGGAGACCGTCCCGGCGAGGATGTCGACGTCCTCGCCGATCAGCTCCTTGGCGATGGTGACCGCGGTGTCCGGGCTGCCCGTGTCGTCGCGGTAGTCGAGCTCGATCGTGGTGTCGCCGACGGCGCCGGTGCCGTCCGTCGCATAGTCGAGCCCGGCCTCCAGGCCCTGGCGGTACTGCTCGCCGTAGGCAGCCAGAGGACCGGTCTCGGAGTAGATCACCCCGACCTGCACGGTCTGGGCGGTGTTCGCCCCGGTCTGCCCGGCGTCCTCCCCGGCCGTGTCGTCGGAGTCGGTTGAGGGGGCACAGGCCGCGACCGTGAGGGTCGCCACGGCCGAGAGGACGAACACACGCTTGGGGACCACCGGGCACTCCTTCGTGACAGTGAACATGAAAGGTGATTCATGTTTCGGCTAAACGTAGGCGGCGGCTGCCGCCGGTGTCAACGTCCGCGGGTCTGTCGGCGGGCCGTGGCAGGGTCAGGGCATGGAGATGACGCAGGTGGGGATGCTCGCGGTGGTCGCGCTGGTCACCGTGGTCCTGCTGGTCGCGGCGGGTGCGCTGGCTGGTGCCGCGGTGACGCGCCGGCGGCTCGAGGGCCGCGTGGGCACCCTGCAGTCGGAGGTCGCCGCAGCCCGCGCAGAGCGCGACCTGCTGGCCGCCCAGGTGAGCGCCGGGGAGGAGGCGGCCCGGCGGGACCGGACGGTGGCGTCGGAGCTGGCCCCGCTGCGGCAGTCCCTGCTGCGGGTCGAGCAGCAGGTCGGCGCCCTCGAGCGAGACCGGGTGGAGCAGTTCGGGCGGCTCGGTGAGACCTTGCGCGAGGTCGCACAGCGCACCGCCACCCTCGGGCAGGAGACCGCCACCCTCGCCGGGGCTCTCAACTCCTCGGGCGTCCGCGGCACCTGGGGCGAGGCCCAGCTGCGCCGGGTGCTGGAGCACGCGGGGATGCTGGCCCGCTGCGACTTCGACGAGCAGGTCAGCGCTGTCACGGAGCACGACGCCCGGGTCCGTCCTGATGTGCTCGTCCGGCTGCCCGGTGACAAGTGTCTGGTCATCGATGCGAAGGCCCCGCTGCAGGCCTTCCTGCGCGCCCAGGCGCACGACCTCACTCCGGCCGAGCGCAGCGCGCAGCTGAGCCGGCATGCGACCTCGCTGCGTGGCCACGTGGACACGCTGGCGGGCAAGGCCTACTGGAGCGCGTTCACCACCAGCCCCGAGCTCGTCGTCTGCTTCGTGCCCAGCGACGCGGTGCTCGCGGCAGCCCTGCAGGCGGCGCCCGACCTCTACGACCACGCCCAGTCCGCCAAGGTGGTGCTCGCCTCCCCCGCGACCCTGCTCGCGGTGCTGCGCGCGACCGCCTTCGCCTGGCAGCAGGACTCGCTGACCGAGCACGCCCGGGAGGTGCTGCGGCTCGGGGCCGACCTGCACTCCCGCCTCGGCACGCTCGGCCGGCACGTCGGTGAGATGGGAGCCGCACTGCGCCGCTCGGTGCAGACCTACAACAAGATGGTCGGCACCCTGGAGTCCCGGGTCATGGTCACCAGCCGGCAGATGCACGAGCTGGGCGTGGTGCCACAGCCGCACACCCCCCTGACCCCGGTCGTGGAGACCCCCCGTCCGCTGACCCAGGCCGACCTCATCTCCGCGGAGCTGAGCGCGGTCGCCCCCGCCCGTCCCGACGTCGACGACGTGGCCGGTCCGCTGCCGGCAGGCCGGCCGGACCTCCGCCGCGACGCCTGACCGGCGCGCCCTGGCCGCCTCAGGGCGCTGTCGTCAGCGCAGGGCTCCGGCGTCGTGGCGCAGCTTCTGGGCCTCGACGCCGGTGCGTGCCTTCAGGTCCCGGCGCAGCTCGTTGGGCAGGGAGAAGACCAGCGACTCCTCGGCAGCGGTGACCAGCTTGACGTCCTCGTAGCCATGGGCGGCGAGCCGGTCGAGCACGTCCCGCACGAGGAGCTCGGGCACGCTGGCACCGCTGGTCACGCCGACGGTCTCCACACCGTCCAGCCACGCCTCGTCGATCTCGTCGGCGTAGTCGACCAGGTGCCCAGCCTTGGCGCCGTGCTCCACGGCGACCTCGACCAGACGCACGGAGTTGGAGGAGTTCTGCGAGCCCACCACGATCATCAGGTCGGTCTGCGCGGCCATCTGCTTGACCGCGACCTGCCGGTTCTGCGTGGCATAGCAGATGTCGTCGCTGGGCGGGTCCTGCAGCCGGGGAAACCTCTCCCGGAGCCGGCGCACCGTCTCCATGGTCTCGTCCACCGACAGCGTGGTCTGCGAGAGCCAGACGACCTTGTCGGGGTCGCGCACCTGGACGCCGGCCACCTCGTCGGGGTTCTGCACCAGGATGATGTTGTCGGGGGCCTCCCCTGCGGTGCCCTCGACCTCCTCGTGGCCCTCGTGCCCGATCAGCAGGATGTCGAAGTCGTCGTCGGCGAACCGCACCGCCTCGCGGTGCACCTTGGTGACCAGGGGGCAGGTGGCGTCGATCGTCTTGAGCTGGAGCTGACGGGCCTCCTGGTGCACGGCAGGAGAGACGCCGTGGGCCGAGAAGATCACCGTCTGGCCCTCGGGCACCTCATCGGTCTCGTCCACGAAGATGGCGCCGCGCTTCTCCAGGGTGCGCACCACATGCTTGTTGTGCACGATCTGCTTGCGCACGTAGATCGGCGGGCCGTAGAGGTCCAGCGCCTTCTCCACGGTGACCACGGCACGGTCGACCCCGGCGCAGTAGCCGCGGGGGGCCGCCAGCAGGACACGCTTGCCGGTGGGCGCGGGCTCGGGGACGGTCACGGTCGTCGGCTGGGTCGGCGAAGTCACGCCCCCATGGTAGGCGGGACGGCTGGGCAGACCCTGACCACACCGTCGGTGGTGCAGCCTGGGCAGCCGTGTCCGCGAGCGCCCTCCTAAGGTGAGGGCGTGACCTCACCTCCCGCCAGCGGCTCGAGCGCGCTGCCTCAGGTCGCCCGTGAGACGACCGCCGAGCGCCCCTGGCCGGTGCGCACGCTGTCGTTGAAGATCTCCGACTACGTCGACAGGATGTCGCCGCTGTGGGTCGAGGGTCAGATCGTGCAGCTCAACCGCAGGCCCGGCATGGGCACGGCCTTCCTGACCCTGCGCGACCCCGACGTCGACATGTCGCTGTCGGTGTCGATCCCGGTGCCGGCGCTCGACGCGATGCCCTCGCCCCCGCAGGCCGGCGCCCGGGTCGTGGTCCACGCGAAGCCGTCGTTCTGGACCAAGCGGGGCACCCTGCAGCTCGAGGCCCGGCAGGTGCGTCATGTCGGCGTGGGTGAGCTGCTCGCCCGGCTCGAGCATCTCAAGCAGCTGCTCCGGGCCGAGGGGCTCTTCGACGCCGACCGCAAGCGGCCCCTGCCCTTCCTCCCGCGCCGGATCGGGCTCATCACCGGGCGCAACACCGCAGCCGAGCGCGACGTGGTCGCCACGGTGCTGCGCCGGTGGCCGGCGGCACAGTTCGAGATCCGGCAGGTCGCGGTGCAAGGCACCGACACCGTGCCCTCGGTGACCGCGGCCCTGGCCGAGCTCGACCGGGCCCCCGAGGTCGACGTGATCGTGATCTCCCGCGGCGGTGGCTCCTTCGAGGACCTGCTGCCGTTCAGCAACGAGGCACTGGTGCGTGCGGTCGCCGGCACCCGGACCCCGGTGGTCAGCGCCATCGGTCACGAGACCGACACCCCCCTGCTCGACTTCGTCGCCGACCTCCGCGCCTCGACACCGACGCACGCCGCGACCCGGATCGTCCCGGACCGGCAGGACGAGCTGAGCGGCCTGCATACTGTGCGCACCCGGGCCCGGCGTGCCCTGGCGCAGCGCATCGCCCGGGAGCGCCACGGCGTCGAGGCCCTGATGCAGCGACCGGTCATGGCTGACCGCCACGCCATCGTGCTGCGGCATCGCCACGAGGTGCTGGGCCTGAGGGAGCGGAGCCGCCGGGTCCTGGTCGCCCGTCTGGACCGCGAGCACGACCACGTCGGCCACCTCGGCCGGCACCTGCGGGCGGTCTCGCCGCAGCACACCCTGGAGCGCGGCTACGCCGTCGTGCGGCACGCCGACGGCGGCATCGTGCGCGACCGCGCCGAGGTGCAGGTCGACGAGGAGCTGCGGGTGACCGTCGCCCGCGGCGGCTTCGCGGCGCGGGCCCTCACCGAGCAGGTTGGCTAGGCTGACCCGATGGCTGACGACACGCAGACCCCGGTGGCCGAGCTGAGCTATGAGCAGGCCCGCGACGAGCTGGTGCGTCTGGTCGCGCGCATCGAGTCGGGCGAGGCGCCGCTGGAGGAGTCCATGGTGCTCTGGGAGCGCGGTGAGGAGCTGGCCGCCCACTGCCAAGCCAAGCTGGACCAGGCACAGACCCGTCTGGACGCCGTCACCGACCCCGCCGCCGAGGACACCCCGGCAGCCGTCGAGCCGACGCCGCGCTGAGGCTCAGGGCCCGACGACCTCGAGGGCTTCGATGAACGACGCCATCTCAGGGACGTCGGCGGTGCCGTGCACGATGGTCGTGGCGGGTTGGTCGCCGGAGGGACCGAGCACCAGCGCCACCTCGGGAGCACCGTTGTCGTCGGTGCCGGTGAAGACGTCCCAGTCCTGTTCGCCCGCGGGGCCCTCGAGGGCCACCGGCTCAGCGGCCTCCAGGCCCCGCAGCACCTCGTTGCGCCACTCCTCGGTGGGCTCGACCGTCTGCCGCATCGCGACATACTGCGTCTGCGGCGAGACCCAGCCCATGCGCCAGGTGGGCACCCCTTCGGACTGCGCATAGCTCACCGACGTCCCCGTCCAGCCCTCGCCCAGCTCGCCCGGGCTCCAGATCGGCCAGTCGGCCTCGCGCGCGGCAAAGCTCGCCGCCTGGTCGACCTCGGCCGGCCTGCGCTGCGGTTCGTCGGGGTTGGGGAAGATCGACCACCACGCGAAGGCCACCACGAGGACGGCCAGCATCGAGTAGATCATGTTCTTGCTCGAGTAGGAGAGCAGACGCTTGCGGCGCTTGTCCTCGCTGCTCGGCGCCGCGTCCGGTGGCGCCGGTGTGGGGTGGGTGCTCACGCGACCATGGTCGCACTGCCGCCTGGGAGGCCCCTCCGATAGGGTCGAACCGAGACCATCATCCGCGCGACGAAGGAGTCCCCATGGCAGACGACACCCGCACGCGACGCGAAGCTGTGATCCCGGATCGCAACCTCGCCCTGGAGCTCGTCCGGGTCACCGAGGCTGCGGCACTGGCGGCCGGCCGCTGGGTCGGCATGGGCCAGAAGGAGCTCGCCGACAACGCCGCCGTCGAGGCGATGCGCAAGGTCATCGCCAAGGTGTCGATGGACGGCGTGGTCGTCATCGGCGAGGGCGAGAAGGACGAGGCCCCGATGCTCTACAACGGCGAGAAGGTCGGTGACGGCACCGGGGCGCAGGTGGACGTCGCGGTCGACCCGGTCGAGGGCACCACCCCCACCGCGAAGGGCATGAACAACGCCATCTCGGTCATGGCCGTGTCCGAGAAGGGCACGATGTACGACCCGAGCGCCGTGTTCTACATGGACAAGCTCGTCGTGGGCGCCGACTGCGCCGACCGCGTCGACATCCGCCTGCCCGTCGCCGAGAACGTCCGCCGGGTCGCCCGCGCCAAGAAGCGCTACACCGAGGACGTCACCGTCATCATGCTCGACCGCCCCCGGCACGACCAGCTCGCCCAGGAGGTGCGCGAGGCCGGGGCGAGGCTGCGCTTCATCACCGACGGTGACGTCGCCGGCGCGATCGCCGCCTGCCAGGAGGACAGCGGCGTCGACATGCTGCTCGGCATCGGCGGGACGCCCGAGGGCATCATCACCGCCTGCGCCATGAAGGCGATGGGCGGGGTCATCCAGGGTCGCCTGTGGCCCAAGGACGACGAGGAGCGCCAGAAGGCGATCGACGCCGGCCACGACCTGAGCCGGATCCTGACCACCGACGACCTGGTGACGGGCAACAACGCCTTCTTCGTCGCCACCGGCGTCACCGACGGCGACATCCTCAAGGGGGTGCGCTACGGCTCGGGCACCGCCGTGACCAACTCCATCGTGATGCGCAGCAAGTCCGGCACGATCCGCTACATCGAGTCCCACCACCGCCTCGACAAGGTCGCCGCCATCGCCGACGAACACGCTCCCCATGCCTGAGACGGGGGCCGGCCCGATCCGGATGCTCGCCGCGGGCGAGGCCCTGATCGACATCGTCCACACCGTGGACGGCCAGGTCACCGAGCACGTCGGAGGGTCACCGGCCAACGTGGCCGTCGGTCTGGCCCGTCTCGGACACCCCACTGGGCTGGCTACTCACGTCGGCACCGATGACCGCGGCCGCCGGATCGCGGACTATCTCGCCGAGCGAGACGTGCAGCTGACGCCCGGCAGCGACAGCGCCGAACGCACGCCCACAGCAGCCGCCACACTCGACGCCGACGGGGTGGCCACCTACGAGTTCGACCTCAGCTGGGAGCTGCCGGAGGTCGACCTCGACGGTGTCGGTCACGTGCACACCGGCTCCATCGCGGCGACCCTCGAGCCGGGTGGGCAGCAGGTGGTCCAGCTCATCGAGCGAGCACGAGCCGGTGCCACCGTCTCCTACGACCCCAACGCACGCCCCACGATCATGGGCGCACCCGAGGACGCACGCCAGCGCATCGAGGAGTGCATCGGTCGCAGCGACGTCGTCAAGTGCAGCACCGAGGACGCCGAGTGGCTGTATGCCGGAGCGCCGATGGACGTCGTGGCGCGCGAGTGGGGTCGCCTCGGCCCAGGACTGGTCATCATCACGCACGGCGGTGAGGGCGCCCTGGTGCACCTGTCCGGCTCCGGACAGTCCACCCGTGTGCCGGCCCGCGCCGTCGACGTGGTCGACACGGTCGGCGCCGGGGACTCCTTCATGGCCGGGCTCATCTCCGGGCTGGCCGACGAGGGACTGCTGGGGTCCGCCCGGGCGCGGGCTCGGCTGGCCACCGCCGACCTGAGCAGCGTGGAGCGCGCCGTGGCCCGCGGGATCGCGACCGCGTCCTACACCGTGGCCCGTGCCGGCGCTGCCTCTCCGACCCGGGCCGACCTCGACCTCTGACCTCGCTGGTGCCTGGCCGGCTCGCGCTACCGGCTGCAGCGGTCACGTGACCTGGTGGGCCGGCCGGCAGCCCGGCATACCGGCTGCAGCGGTCATGTGCCCTGGTGGGCCCGATGCGAGCCCCGCTGCGCGGCATTGCGCACAGCGTCGACGTCCCAGCGTTTATCGTGGTCGACGACAAGGGCAACGACTTCTTCGAGGACGTGAGCAGACGCTCGCGACGACCATCCAGCGCCGCCCCGGTTTGGAGGACCGATGAGCACCGACGACCCCTTCGCCGACCTGGTCGAGGCCAACCGCGCCTACGCCCAGGACTTCCCCCATGCCGGCTTCGACGGCATCGCCCGTGCCGGAGTGGCCATCGTGACCTGCATGGACTCACGCATCGAGCCGCTGAGGATGCTCGGGCTCGAGCACGGCGACGCCAAGATCTTCCGCAACCCCGGGGGCCGCGTGACCGACGCGGCCCTGGAGGCCCTCGTGCTGGGGGTGCACCTGCTGGGCGTCCGGCGGGTGGTGATCGCCCCGCACACCCGCTGCGCGATGGCCGCCCACACCGAGGACGCGCTGCGGGACCGGATCACCGAGCTGTCCGGGCAGGACGCGTGGTGGCAGCACTTCCACGTGGTGCCCGACCAGCGCGCGGCCCTCGTCGAGGACGTGCGTCGGGTCACCTCCCACCCGCTGATCGCCGACCGGGCCTCGGTGGGCGGGTTCATCTACGACGTCGACACCGGCCTCCTCGCGCGCGAGGTCTGACCGCCCGGGGCGGGGTGAGCCGGCCCCGGGCGAGCAGGCGTCAGGCAGCCGTGGCCACGACCGTGGCTTCGACCGTGACCTCGATGTTGCCGCGAGTGGCCTTGCTGTAGGGGCACATCTCGTGCGCTGCGTCGGCCAGCCGCTGGGCCGTCCGGGCGTCGACGCCGGGCACGGAGGCCCTGATCGCGACCGCAAGCCCCGCACCGGAGTCGGTCTGGCCGAAGGTGACGTCAGCGGTCACGACGGACTCGCTGGTGTCGAGCCCCTCCTGCGAGGCGACGAGGTTGAGGGCACCACCGAAGCACGCTGCATACGCCGCGGCGAAGAGCGTCTCCGGGTTGGCCTTGGGGTTGCTGGTGCTGCCGGGCTTGCCCAGGGCGAGGTCGAGCACCCCGTCCGCGCTCGTCACCTGCCCGGCTCGACCGCCCTTGGCCGTGGCTGCCGTGCTGTAGATGACCTTGCTGACCTTCTCCATGCTCATCCTCTTCCGGGTGGGGTATGGCGTCCGTCCGGCATCAGCGCCGGGCGTCGGTGAGGTCAACCTGGCCGGGTCGGGGCGCATTCCCGCAGGCCAGTGCCCCACCCGAGCGGACTGTCCAGGTGCCGGAGCAGCGGGTCAGACCGGGAGCGCCAGGTGACGACGCACGACCTCGGCGAGCTGGTCGCCGTAGTGCTGGGCACGCTCGGCGGTGTCGGCCTCGATCATCACCCGCACCACCGGCTCGGTGCCCGACTTGCGCAGCAGCACCCGGCCGCTGTCCCCGAGCTCGGCAGCCACGGCCTGGACCGCGGCCTGCACGTCGGAGTCGGAGTCGACCGCGGACTTGTCGACGTCCTTGACGTTGATGAGCACCTGCGGCATCCGGGTCATCACCGATGCCAGCTGGGACAACGGCTTGCCGGAAGACACCACCGAGCCGGCCAGCGACAGCGCGGTCAGCACCCCGTCGCCGGTGGTGCCGTGGTCGAGCATGATGACGTGTCCGGACTGCTCGCCGCCGAGGGAGTAGTGGTGCTGGCGCATCATCTCCAGGACATACCGGTCGCCGACCGCGGTCTGCACCACCCGGATGCCCTGCTCGGCCATCGCGCGCAGCAGGCCGAGGTTGCTCATCACCGTGGCGACCAGGGTGTCGTCGCGCAGCTGGCCACGCTCGTGCAGCTCCACGGCCAGCACCGCCATGATCTGGTCACCATCGACGATGCGACCGTCGGCGTCGACCGCCAGGCAGCGGTCGGCGTCCCCGTCCAGCGCCAGGCCCAGGTCGGCCCCCCGAGCGACCACCGCGCGCTGCAGCTGGTCGAGATGGGTCGAGCCGTAGCCGTCGTTGATGTTGAGCCCGTCCGGGTCGGCCCCGATGACATCGACGGTGGCACCCGCCCGGTGGAAGACCTCCGGGCCCACGACACTGGCCGCACCATGGGCCGCGTCGATGACGACGTGCAGGCCGTCGAGCCGGGCCGGCACCGCTTCGAGCAGGTGCGACATGTAGAACTCCGCACCCTGCGGGAAGGGTCGGATCCGCCCGACCGACGCCCCGGTAGGCCGGTCCCACTCGCCGCCCATCCGCTCGGCGATGCGGTCCTCGATCTCGTCGGCCAGCTTGTGGCCCCCGGAGGCGAAGAACTTGATGCCGTTGTCGGGCATCGCGTTGTGCGAGGCCGACAACATGGCCCCCATCTCGGCGGACAGCCGCTTGGTGAGGTAGGCGATGGCCGGGGTCGGCAGCACCCCGGCGTCCAGCACGTCGACCCCGGCCGAGGCCAGGCCTGCCATCACCGACGCGCTCAGGAACTCACCGGAGGCCCGCGGGTCGCGGCCCACGACCGCGCTGGCCCGCCGCCCTCCGTAGGCGCCGCGCACGCTCAGCTCATGTGCCACCGCGACCGACAGGTTGAGCGCCAGCTCGGCGGTCAGGTCACGGTTGGCCAGTCCACGCACCCCGTCGGTGCCGAAGAGTCGTCCCATGGTGTCTCGTCCTCATCCTTCCTGCGGGCAGCTGCCCGTCCGGCCTGCCGGTGGTGATGCACCACCGGGCAGTATGTCGCACGGGACAGGCCCTGACCTCCCCGTCGCGGGGAAGGCCAGGGCCTGTCACAGGCAGTGCTGACCGCTCAGCGCTTGCTGTACTGCGGGGCCTTGCGGGCCTTCTTGAGGCCGGCCTTCTTGCGCTCCGGGACGCGCGCGTCACGGGTCAGCAGGCCGGCCTTCTTCAGCGCCGGGCGGTTGAGCTCGGCGTCCACCCCGTTGAGGGACCGTGCCACGCCGAGGCGGACGGCGCCGGCCTGGCCGGAGGGGCCACCACCGTGCACCCGCACGAGCACGTCATACGCACCCTGCAGCTCCAGCACGGAGAAGGGCTCGTTGACGATCTGCTGGTGGACCTTGTTGGGGAAGTAGTCCTCCAGGGTCTTGCCGTTGATCTTCCACTCACCGGTGCCGGGCACGATGCGCACGCGGGCGATGGCCTGCTTGCGGCGGCCGGTGGCTGCCCCGGGGACGGAGGCCGAGCGACGCTCGGCAGCGGCGGCGGACGGAGCGGACTCCGACTCGCTGGTGTACTCGGTGAGCTCGACCTCGTCGAGCTCGACGTCGGTGTCGTTGACAGTCATGTGGTGTCAGATTCCTTACTGCGCGACCTGGGAGATCTCGTACGGGACCGGCTTCTGGGCCGCGTGCGGGTGGTTCTCACCCGCGTAGACCTTCAGCTTGGACAGCTGCTGACGGCCGAGGGAGTTCTTGGGGATCATGCCGCGGATGGCCTTCTCGACCGCACGGGTCGGGTGCTTCTCCAGCATCTCCTCGTAGCCGACAGCGCGCAGGCCACCCGGGTAGCCCGAGTGCCGGTAGGCCTTCTTCTGGGCCAGCTTGGAGCCGGTCAGGGCGACCTTGTCGGCGTTGATGATGATCACGAAGTCGCCCATGTCCATATGGGGGGCGTACGTCGTCTTGTGCTTGCCACGGAGCAGGATCGCGACCTGGGACGCGAGGCGCCCCAGCACGACGTCCGTGGCGTCGATGACGTGCCAGGCGCGGGTGACCTCGCCGGCTTTGGGGGAGTAGGTGCGCACGGTGCAAACCTTTGTGAGTCGTTCGGATGGCAACAGCACCCCAGTTTACGGGCCCTGCCACACACCACCCAAACTCGGCTAACCCGCTGGTCAGCCACGCATTACGGCCTGGACCGGGCGTCGCGAGCCCGGTGGTGTGCACAATGATTGTGCATACGACCCGCTCCCGCTAGCGTCAGCGTATGTCGTCGGTGCCCTCCCCCTCCGCCCTGCGGGTGCTCGCCCATCCCCTGCGCTCCCGGCTGCTGGCCGAGCTCCGCGTGCACGGCAGCGCCACCGCGAGCGACCTCGCCCGAGCCCTCGACACCCACACCGGAGCCACCAGCTACCACCTGCGCCGGCTCGCCGAGGTGGGCCTCGTGCAGGACACGCACACCGGGGTCGGCCGGCGCCGGGTGTGGCAGGCGGCCCCGGAGACCGACCTGCACCCCGACCTCGACGACCTGCCCGACGACGAGGACGACGCCAGCGCAGCCCAGTGGCTGGCGCTGGACTACCTCGCCCACTTCCACGACCGCGCCCGGGGCTGGGTCGAGCAGCGCAGCCAGTGGCCCGCGGCCTGGCAGGTGGCCGGCCTGGAGGACCACCTCGTGCTGGTCAACGCCGAACAGCTCACGGCGCTACGAGCCGAGCTGGTGGAGGTGCTCGACCGCTACCGGCGGGTCGGCCAGGGCAACCCCCGCGCCAAGCGCGTCGTCGTCTACACGTGCGCTCTGCCGGTCGACCCACCCCCCCGCGACCGCGAGGGAGCCACGCCGTAGGCAGCGTCGAGACGGGCGAGCTGGGCCCGCACCAGTGGCTGCACCGCCGAGCCCGGCGGCAGCAGTCGCTGCTGGGCCAGCCACATCTCGTGGTCGTCGCCGCCCCAGGCGCTGCGGGTCCACACCATCATCAGGTCGGTGCGGCCGCTGCGCAGGACGGCGAGCCGCACCTCCGCGGCCACCTCGTCACGCAGGTCACGCACCCCCGGTGCCTCGGAGTGCGGCAGGACCGGCCCGACGTAGGCGCGCACGGCGCGGGCCACGTCACCGGCGGCGACGTGAGCCTGCACCGCGTGCCAGTCGCCGGCCAGCGGCACCCGCAGCCGGTAGGGCCGGGACCCGACGACCTCGTCGCCCACCAGGTGGCGCAACCGGTTCATCTCCGCACGCAGGGTCGAGGCCGTCACGTCGCCCGGGTAGGTGAGCAGCGCCAGCTCCTCGCCGCTCAGCCCGAGCGGGGCGCCCGCCAGGACGACCACCAGCTCGGTATGCCGTGGGCTCAGCGCGACGGTGCGGCCGCCGCGCCGCAGCAGGCCCTCGCGTCGGCCCAGACACTCCAGACGGAAGGCGTCGGCGCCGATGCCGCGGTCGTCTCCGGGGGCCGGGCGGGCCAGACCTGCCCTGGCCAGCTCGGCCTCGGCCAGGCGCGCGGCAGTGTTGACCATGGCCAGGGTCTGCGGGACGGCCACGTCCGCACCACCGGTGATGTCGAGCACGCCGAGGACCGCCCCGGTGCGCGGGTCGTGGATCGGGCTGGCCACACAGTTCCACGGGCGCACGGCCACCCGGAAGTGCTCCTCCCCCGAGACCACGACAGGGCGGTCCAGGGCGAGCGCGGTGCCGGGGGCGTTGGTGCCGGCCACGCGCTCGTCCCAGTTGGCCCCCTCGACGAAGCCGATCAGCTCGGCCTTGCGGAGCGTGGCACGGGAGCCACTGACCCAGAGCAGCTGACCGACATCGTCGGTGAGTGCCAGGAGCGCGCCGCACTCGCGGGCAGCTGCTCCCAGCACGTCCTCCAGCAGTGGGTAGACCCGGGACAACGGGTGCGCCTCACGGTGGTCGTCCAGGGCGTCGGCGGGCAGCGTGATGGCCGGGTCGGTGGCGTCGACGTCCACCCCTGCGGCAGCAGACCGCCGCCAGGAGTCGGCCACCTCGGACCGCATCGTGCGAGGCATAGTCCTCAGTAGAAACCCGATCGTCCGCCCAATCAACACCGGGGGATGCAACGTCGATGCAACGTTGCGCGACCTACGGTGGCGGACAGACCCCGGTTGAGGGGCCCACCAAGGACGTTGGGAGCACCTACGATGACTGTCTATGCCGCACCGGGAAGCACCGGTTCCCCGGTCTCCGTCAAGAGCCGCTACGGCCACTACATCGGTGGTGAGTGGGTCGAGCCCGTCAAGGGCGGCTACTTCGAGAACATCACCCCCGTGACCGGTCAGGCCTTCACCGAGGTGGGTCGCGGCACGGCCGAGGACATCGATGCGGCCCTGGACGCCGCGCACGAGGCTGCCGGCCCGTGGGGCCGCACCTCACCGGCAGAGCGGGCCGTCATCCTCAACAAGATCGCCGACCGCCTCGAGGACAACCTGGAGATGCTGGCGACCGCCGAGACCTGGGACAACGGCAAGGCCGTCCGGGAGACGCTGAACGCCGACCTTCCGTTGGCGATCGACCACTTCCGCTACTTCGCGGGCACGATCCGGGCCCAGGAGGGCTCGATCTCCCAGCTCGACGAGGACACCGTGGCCTACCACTTCCACGAGCCCCTGGGCGTCGTCGGTCAGATCATCCCGTGGAACTTCCCGATCCTCATGGCCACGTGGAAGCTGGCCCCCGCGCTGGCCGCCGGCAACTCCGTCGTCCTCAAGCCGGCCGAGCAGACCCCCTGGTCGATCCTCAAGGTCATGGAGCTCATCGGCGACCTGCTGCCGCCCGGGGTGCTCAACGTCGTCAACGGGTTCGGCACCGAGGCCGGCAAGCCGCTGGCCTCCAGCCCCCGCATCGCCAAGATCGCCTTCACCGGTGAGACCACGACCGGCCGGCTGATCATGCAGTACGCCAGCCAGAACATCATCCCGGTGACCCTGGAGCTCGGCGGCAAGAGCCCCAACGTCTTCTTCGAGGACGTCGCCCAGGAGAAGGACGCGTTCTACGACAAGGCGCTGGAGGGTTTCACGCTCTTCGCGCTCAACCAGGGTGAGGTGTGCACGTGTCCCTCACGCGCACTGGTGCAGAGCTCCATCTACGACCAGTTCGTCGGCGATGCGCTCGCTCGGGTGCAGGCCATCAAGATGGGCAACCCGCTGGACACCGAGACGATGATGGGTGCCCAGGCAAGCAACGACCAGCTCGAGAAGATCCTGTCCTACCTCGACATCGGTCGACAGGAGGGCGCCAAGGTGCTTGCCGGCGGCGACCGCCATCTGCTCGAGGGCGACCTGGCCGGCGGCTACTACGTGCAGCCGACCGTCTTCGAGGGCGAGAACTCGATGCGAGTCTTCCAGGAGGAGATCTTCGGGCCGGTCGTGTCGCTGACCCGCTTCGACGACGAGGCCGACGCGTTGAAGATCGCCAACGACACCTTGTACGGCCTCGGCGCCGGGGTATGGAGCCGGAACGGCTCGCTCGCCTACCGCATGGGCCGTGGGATCCAGGCGGGCCGGGTGTGGACCAACTCCTACCACACCTACCCGGCGCACGCGGCGTTCGGCGGCTACAAGAACTCCGGCATCGGGCGCGAGAACCACAAGATGATGCTGGACCACTACCAGCAGACCAAGAACCTGCTGGTGTCCTACTCCCCTGACGCCCTCGGCTTCTTCTGATCCATGGCCCCCAGGACTGAGCAGACCCCCGCCCGCGTGGCCGTCACCGAGGCAGCCGCCGTGCTGCTGCGGGGCCTCGTGGACCAGCACGGCCCGGTCATGTTCCACCAGTCCGGTGGGTGCTGCGACGGGTCCTCGCCCATGTGCTACCCGGCCGGGGAGTTCCTGACCGGTGACGCCGACGTGCACCTCGGCGACCTGGTCGTCGACGGGGTGGCCGAGCCGGTGGCGGTGTGGATGTCGCGCAGCCAGTTCGCCTACTGGAAGCACACCCATCTGACGATCGACGTGGTCACGGGGCGCGGCGGCGGCTTCTCCCTGGAGGCACCGGAGGGCGTGCGCTTCCTGATCCGCTCACGCCTGCTCACAGACGAGGAGGACGCCTACTTCGCGACCCTGACGAGATAGTCGGTCCTCCTCCTCGCGACGGAGGGCCCGGGCCACCCCTGTCCCCCTGCGGCCCGGGTCCTCCGTCGTGCTCCTCCCGTCTCCTGGCTCAGCGCCCGACGAACACCGCCACCGTGTATGCCGGCACCGTCGCGGTGGCACTGCCCTCGTCCCACGTCGCGCCCTTGACCACGTCGTCGGCACCGCCGGCCTGCACCTCGGACAGCTCGAGGCGCTGACCCTCCAGGCCCGGCACGACCTGGTCGACAGCCTCACCGGAGGCGTTGAAGACCACGACCACCCGGTCGAGCTCGGCATCGGCGTCGGCACCCACGGTGTCGTCGATGTGCATCACGACCACGTCGGCGCTGCCCCTCTCGGTGCCCGACACCGGGAAGGACACCTTGTCGTTGATGGCTGCGGCGTCACCCAGCCGGAACAGCTCGGTCGAGTAGCGCAGCCGCAGCAGGTCCTGCGCCATCTGCGAGGCCTGCTCGATATCGGCCGGGGCCGGCTTCAGCGAGGCGTCGGCCAGGAGCGGGCGCATCAGGTCCCACTTGTCCGCGTTGTCCGCCGCCGGCGGCAGGCCCCGAGCGAAGCCGTTGTCCTGCTTGGTGAAGTCGAGCAGGTTGAACCAGTCACCGCTGTCGTAGGAGTTGCGGTCCAGGCTCTTGCTCCGCAGCAGGTCGGAGCCGGCGTGCCAGAACGAGATGCTCTGGCTCAGCGTCACCGTGGCCATCGAGAGCGTGTTCAGCCGGACCCTGTCCTCCATCGGGGTGTCCTGTGGCAGCTTGAACGTCAACGAGTCGAAGAGCGTCTCGTTGTCGTGCGCGTCGGCGTAGTTGACCACCTCGTCGGGGTCGGTGGCATAGCCCGCCGGAGACCCGTTGTAGCTGACCTGGTCACCGGGGACCTCCTCGCCGGTCTCCTGGCTGCGCAGCACGAAGTCGCGCAGGTTGCCGGCCAGGCCCAGCTGGACCAGGTCGGTGTCGTTGGCACTGGTCCCGCCGGAGCCGAAGCCCCGGTCGACGGTGGGGTCCTCGTCGAAAGGCCCACCCCCGCGCACCCCGTCCCGCAGCCGGTCGTTGAAGGTCGCGATCGAGGTGCCGTCGAGCTGACCCTGGGTGGCCTGGTAGAACCGGGCGTTGTCGGCCACCTCGCCGAAGTTCCAGCCCTCGCCGTAGAGCGTCACCCGGGAGCCGTCGACACCGTCCCGCGTCACGGTGAGGGCGTCGAGAGCGGACCGCACCGCTTCCATGTTCTCCCGGGAGTGGTGACCCATGAGGTCGAAGCGGAACCCGTCGACCTTGTAGTCACGAGCCCACACCACGACTGCGTCGACCATGAGCTTCTCCGCCATGACGTGCTCGGTCGCGATGTTCTGGCAACAGGTCGAGGTCTCGACCGCCCCGCTGGCGTTGAGGCGGTGGTAGTAGCCGGGCACGACCTTGTCGAGCACCGACTTCTCCCCCTGGCCCGACTGTGCGGTGTGGTTGAAGACCTTGTCGAGCACGACCCGCAGGCCGGACTCGTGCAGGCCGCCCACCATGGTGCGGAACTCCGCGACCCGCTGACCGCCGTCCGCAGCCTGGGCGGTCGAGGCGTAGGAGCCCTCCGGTGCCATGAAGTGCCACGGGTCGTAACCCCAGTTGAACGCGTCGTTGCCCGAGACCGCCTTCACACAGGCCTGCTGCTCCTCGCTGTCGGGAGCGAACGACTCCAGGTCGCAGGCCGGCACGGACTGCTCGGCCTCGTCCTCCTCGATGGAGGCGATGTCGAAGGTCGGCAGCAGGTGCACGGTGTTGAGGCCGGCGTCGGCCAGCTCCTCGAGGTGGCGACGACCGTAGCCGTCCTCGGCGAAGGCCAGGTAGGACCCCCGCAGCTCAGCCGGGACGTCGGGGTCGGAGACCGAGAAGTCGCGCACGTGCAGCTCGTAGATGCTCTGGTCGACCTCGTCCTCCAGTGCCGGCGGGGTCGCGGTGCGCCAGACCGCCGGCTGCAGGGCCCGGTCGTCCAGGTCCACGACGACCGAGCGGGTGGAGTTGAGGGTGAGCGCCACGGCATACGGGTCGGTGACGAGGTTGGTCTCGACCGCACCGGTGGCGGGCACGAAGACCTTCACCTCGTAGAGGTAGCGGCCGTCCCGCCAGGACGCCTTGCCGCTGGCCTCCCACGAGCCGTCGCCGGAGCGCTTCATCTGCACGCGCTGGGCGTCCGTGACCGGGGCGTCGTCGGCAGCGGTCGCCGGCCACAGCAGCAGGTCCACGTCCTGGGCGGTGGGGGCCCACAACCGCAGGCTCGGGTTGCGGCCCTTCCAGGTGATGCCGTAGGCCTCCTCGCTCGCCCGGGCGCCGTAGAGGTCGTCGAGCACCCCGGGGATCTGCACCCCGGTGGCGTCGACCACCCGGCCCAGGTCGTCGTAGGTCGCCACCGCGACCTGCCCACGCAGGATGTCCCCGGCGCTGCGGGCGGTCTTGGCGTCCAGCCGGAGCGCGGTGTAGCCCTCCAGGTGCGGGAAGTCCGCGAGCACGTCGGCGGGCAGGCCCGCCGGGTCGTAGGTCAGCGGTGCCGACGCACCGCCCGTCACGGCCTCGACGTCGACCGCCAGGCCACCCTCGGGCGACCAGTGCAGACGGCCGCTCGTCAGCTCCGGGTCCTCGACGGCGGGCACGGCGACGAGGTCGTCGCGCACCCAGTAGGCCCGGGCGGTCGAGAGGTCCGGAGCAACGCCCTGCTCCGAGGTGGTCACCGAGATCTGGTGCGTGTCCAGGACATAGCTGATGGTGGTGACCACACCGTCGGAGGGGACCGAGAGAGGCACGTTGGCACCGCCACCGTCCAGACCGTAGCTCTCCTCCCAGCTCAGGTTGTGAGCCACCTTGAGCTCGTAGCTGCCCGCGGGGATCTGGGTCGTCGACCAGGTGTAGGTGCCGTCGCCGTCCGGGTCCTGCAGCCACGGGCGCATGCAGTCGGGCTGCCAGTCGCCCGGGCAGCCGAGCTCGGACTGGAAGCTGCCCGGCGCGGTCAGGATGTCGCCCTGCGCGTCGCTGGTGACCCAGTGGGTGGCGTGGTCGTAGTAGAAGCTGACGTCGCCCCCGGGAGCGGTGTAGCCGATGTTGGACCCACCAGGCACCCCTCCGGCTCCGTAGTTCTCGTCCCAGGACCGGTTGACCGCCGCCTTGTACTCCCAGTCGCCTGCCGGGATGTCGAAGGTGCCCTTCCAGATCTGGTCCTTGGCGTCCAGGCTCAGCTGAGCCTGCTCACACCCCGGCTCCCAGTCGCCATCCGGACCCAGCGCAGGGGTGCAGCCCATCTCGGAGTTGTGGCTGCCGGGCACCGAGACGGCCTCCGGCTGCTCGACCGGACCGACCGGGCCGGGGCCGTCACCCCCGCCACCACCGGTGGTGGCCTCTCCGACGACACCGTAGCTGCTGCTGGCGGACAGGTTGCCGCTGTGGTCCTTGAGCACGGCGCGATACTCCAGCAGCGTCCCGTGCGGCAGGTCCGAGACGTCGTGGAAGACGCGGTAGGGCTTGTTGTCGTCGGTGCCGAGCAGCGTCCAGTCGGTGGTGCCGACGGGGCGGTAGGCGAAGCTCACCTGGGCGAACACGTTGGCCGGCACGGCGGCACCGATCTCGGCGCGCCCACCGACCACGGCACCTGCCGAGGGCTTGGTGAGGTGGACCGCGGGGGCCTCGCCGACACCCCTGGCGGCCTGGGGCCCCTTGGGCTTCGAGGCCGGCGTCAGTGCCTTGCCGGCGCGGTAGACCTCCGAGCTCAGCGGGGCGACGGCGACGTCGAGGAACCCCTCGGCGTCGGTCCTGACCCGCGCCTGGTCACCGTAGACCCCCCGGAACTGGGTCCTGCCCTGGTAGGTCGGCACGGAGACCGACTGCTCGGACGTGGAGTTGTTGGTCACGACGACGTACTCCACGAGCTCGTCGGCGTCGATCCTGCTGAACGCGTAGACGCCCTCGGAGCCGGAGGAGTAGCGGTGGATCTGCGCCCCGTCCACCAGTGCGGGGTGCTGCTCGCGCAGGTCGGACAGCGTCGAGATCTGCTCGTAGAGCGGGTGCGAGGTGTCGTAGCGGTCGCGGCTGCCCGCGGGGCCGCCTAGGACGGCCTCGTCGGCATACTGCTGCGTCCGCGTGGCAAACATGTCCTGCCGCGCGTCCTTGTCACCCCCGGCCCCGATGAAGCCCTGCTCGTCGCCGTAGTACACCACCGGCTGCCCCCGGGTGAGGAACATCAGCTCGTTGGACAGCTGCACGCGCTGCAGGAGCTCGGCGTCGGAGTAGCCGGCACCGGCCATCAGCATCGCGGCCCGGCCCATGTCGTGGTTGCCCGTGAACGTGGGCAGCTGGTAGGCGTTGGAGTCGGTGTCGGTGTAGTAGTCGTCCTGGGCGTAGAAGTCGCGCAGCGCAGTCGTGGCGGCGCCCTTGGCGAAGTCGACCGAGCGCGACTGGAAGCCGAAGTCGATGACGCTCTGCAGTGCGCCCTCGGTGGTGAAGGTGGACAGGTAGGCGGGGTTGCTGTCGTACACCTCGCCGAACATGAAGAAGTCCTCGTTGCTCTCGCGGGCGGCGTCGAGCACCGCGGGGCTGAACTCCTGCCAGAACTCGAGGTTGACGTGCTTGACGGTGTCGATGCGGAAGCCGTCGATCCCGAACTGTGCCCAGGTGGAGTAGATGTCGATCATGCCGTCGACGACCTCGTGGCGCTCGGTCCACAGGTCGTCCAGGCCGATGAAGTCGCCGTACTCGCTGGACTCTCCGGCAAAGGTCGAGTCACCGCGGTTGTGGTACATCCGGGGGTCGTTGAGCCACTCCGGCACCTTGACGGTCTCGTCGGCCTCGGTGCCGAAGACGGGCGTGTAGGGGAACGAGTCGAGGTCCACCTCCGGGAAGGTGTCGGTGCCCGCGTAGTCCTTGTCGTCGAAGGTCTCCGTGTCACTGCCGGCCACGGTGTAGGGGAAGTCCTCCTTGGAGCGGTAGACGTACTCCCCCTGCGCGTAGTCGATCACGTCGGCGGTGTGGTTGGTGATGATGTCGAAGTAGACCTTCATCCCGCGAGCGTGCGCCTCGTCGACGAGCGCCTTCATCTCCTCGTTGGTGCCCAGGTGTGGGTCGATCTGGGTGAAGTCGGTGATCCAGTAGCCGTGGTAGCCGGCGCTGGCGTTCTCGCCGATGCCCTGGACCGGGCGGTTCTTGAACGACGGCGTGAGCCAGATCGCGCTGGTGCCCAGGCCCTCGATGTAGTCCAGCCGGTCCATGATCCCGGCCAGGTCGCCACCGTGGTAGAACCCCTTGTCGGTCGGGTCGAAACCGTGGTCGAGGCGGTCGCCCGGGATGCCCGCCGTGTCGTTGGACGGGTCGCCGTTGGCGAAGCGGTCGGCCATGACGAAGTAGAACTGCTCGTCGGTGACGAACTCGCGCAGGCTGTCGCCCGCAAGGCTCGCGTCACCCTCCCCGACCCCGCCGGCCAGGTCCTGCGGGACGATGCCGATGGCCTCCGACTCGGTGTCGACCGAGAACTCCAGAGTGGCCGGACCCTGGAGCACCAGCGGCACGTTGTCGGCCGGGAAGGACGCATCCCATCCGCCGTCCAGGGCCACCTTGTACTCGTACTCGCCGGCGGGCACGTCGAACACCGCGCTGTAGGCGGTGCTGCTGCCCTCGACCGGCGACAGCACGGTCTCGGCACAGGTCGGGTCCCAGTGCTCCTCGCACCCCAGCTCGTCCTGCAGGCTGCCCACGAGGGTGACGGTGCGCGCGTCGACCTGGGCCGGCAGCACCGGTCCTGCCGTGCTCGCCAGGGGGACGGACAGGGACGTGGCGACCAGGGCGGAACCGGTCAGGACGGCGAGTAGTCGGCGCGACATTGCGTCTCCAGGAGGTGCTGCGGCAAAGGAAGGCCACCCGAGGCAGACGTGTGGCTCATCGGGACGCTAGCCCACCGTCGTCGCCTACACAACAGGTTCTCGCAATATTTTGCGAAACCCTTACCTTTGCGCTCAGCTGTGCTGGAGGCAGCGCGTCGCCCAGGGGCGGGCCTCCAGGCGCCCCGCCGGAATCGGCACCCCGCAGGTGTCGCACACGCCGTAGGTGCCCTCGTCGACCTTGGCCAGCGCACGCCGGACCTCAGCCAGCAGCGAGCTGAGCGCGTCGTGCGCGGTCACAGCACTCAGCCGGTCGACGGCCATGGCGGTGCCGTCGCCGACCCTCTTGCCGAAGGAGATGCTCCCCTGGTCCTGCTGCGGGCGCGTCAGCACCTGCATCTGCTCCACCAGGTCGGTCTCCTTGGCCTCCAGCTCGGCACGCACCGTCGACAAGGTCATCCGGTCAGCATGCCACGCCGAGGGACCCTCACCGGTGCTCAGCGCGAGCTGGTGCGACCGAACCGACGCACCGCCAGGGGCACGAAGACCGCGAGCATGACCCCGGCGCCCAGGATCACCGTGACCACCGGGTGCTGCATCGGCCAGGTGTCGGGAGCCGGCACACCGCCGGTGTTGCCGAACAGCTCCCGCGCGGCCTGCACCAGGGCCGACACCGGGTTCCAGTTGGCGAAGAACTCCAGTGGTCCGGGCAGGCTCTCGGCCTGCACGAAGGCGTTGGAGATGAAGGTGAGGGGAAAGAGGATCATGAACGAGGCGTTGTTGATCGTCTCGGGGGTGCGCACCATCATGCCGAGCAGCGCCATCACCCAGCTGAAGGCGTAGGAGAAGAGCAGCAGCAGCCCTACCCCGCCCAGGAACGACAAGAAGCCGTTGGTGAAGCGCCAGCCGAGGGCCCAGGCGGTGGCGATCATGATCACCATCGAGATGGCGTTGAGCACCAGGTCGGAGTTGGTGCGGCCGACGAGCACCGCCGAAGGGTTCATCGGCAGCGTGCGGAAGCGGTCGATCAGCCCCTCCTTGAGGTCCTGCGCCATGGCAGCACCGGAGAACGTCGAGCCGAAGACGACCGTCTGGGCGAAGATGCCGGCCATCAGGAAGCTCGTGTAGTCGAGGTCTCCCCCGACGTCGATGGCGCCGCCGAAGACCTGCGAGAAGAGCACGACGAACATGATCGGCTGCAGCACGGCGAAGAGCAGCATGTCCGGCGAGCGCTTGATCTTGCTGAGGTTGCGCCACGTGACGGTCCAACCATCGGCGAACCAGGTGTTGACGGCCCCGGTGACCTCAGGCCGAAGCGGCGGTGTGGCGGGGCGTGACGCGGCACCCGTCGAGGTGGGGGTTGCGGTGCTCATCGGGTGGCCTCCTGCAGGCTCGGTGAGGACTCCTCGGGCTGCTGCTCCACGCGGTGTCCGGTCAGGGTGAGGAAGACGTCGTCCAGCGTGGGACGGCGCATGCCCGCGTCGTGCAGGCGCACGCCTCGGGAGCCGAGCTCGGCCAGCACCTGCTGCAGCGCTTCAGGCCCCTGGTCGACCGCGACGTCGAGCTCGCGGCCGTTGTCGCTCACCGACGGCTCGCCGCTGCCCAGCCGCGCCAGCACCTGGCGGGCGGCCGGGCCGTCGGCGTCGTCCACGAGGGTGACGACGACCCGGTGACCGCCGACCTGGGCCTTCAGCTCGTCGGAGGTGCCCTCGGCGATCACCCTGCCCTGGTCGATCACCGAGATGTGGTCGGCGAGATAGTCGGCCTCCTCGAGGTACTGCGTGGTGAGCAGCAACGTCGTGCCGCCCTTGACGAGGTCGCTGATGATCTCCCACAACGCCAGACGGCTGCGCGGGTCCAGACCTGTCGTGGGCTCGTCCAGGAAGAGGATGCGGGGGTTGTTGACCAGGGCGCCGGCCAGGTCGATGCGGCGGCGCATGCCCCCGGAGAAGCCCTTCACCGGCCGGTTGCCCGCCTCGGTGAGGTCGAAGGCCTCGACCAGCTCGCGGGCACGCACGCGCGCCTGCCGGGTGCCGAGGTGGTAGAGCCGGCCCACCATCTCGAGGTTCTCCAGTCCGGTCAGGTTCTCGTCGACAGCCGCGTACTGCCCGGACGCGCCGATCACGCGACGCACGGCCTGGGGGTCGGCCAGGACGTCGATGCCGTCGATGACGGCCGTGCCGGAGTCCGGGCGGATGAGGGTGTTGAGCACCTTGACCGTGGTGGTCTTGCCGGCACCGTTGGGGCCGAGCAGGCCCTTGACGGTGCCTTCGGGCACGGTGAGGTCCAGGCCGTCCAGCGCATGCACGGTCTGCGACCTCGTGGCATAGGTCTTGGTGAGGCCGTGGGCCTCGATGATGGGCACCGGTGGATCCCTTCGGGAGGACAGCTGAGCACACTGATGGTAGGTGTCAGCACCGACAGACCCCCGGGCATTCCCGCCGGCGGCCCGGACCCGCGCAGATCCGCCGACGAAGACCCTGGTCAGACCCCACCCACGGTGCGCACGGACCGAGCCTGGGCCGCTCTCACCGCCACCTGGTCGTCAGGTGCGTAGCGGATCTCCTCGAGGGTGAGGCCGTGGGCCGGCATGACCGTCACCCGCGGGTCACGGACCCCGGCGGCGCGGATGCCGACCGGCCAGGTGACATCCTGGCGACCCTCGCCGACCACGACAGCGGCCCCGACCAGTGCGCGCACCATGCTGTGGCAGAAGGCGTCGGCCACCACGGTTCCGACCAGGGTGCCGTCATGCTCGCGATGCCAGCTGTAGCGCAGCAGCGTCCGGACGGTCGTCGCCCCCTGCCGGGGGCGGCAGAACGCTGCGAAGTCGTGCAGCCCGCACAACGCCCGCGCTGCGGTGTCCATCGCAGCCGCGTCCAGGGCCCTCTTGTGCCGCACCGTGTCGTGGCGGCGCAGTGGGTCCAGACGTGGTGGGTCGTCGCAGAGGCGGTAGGTGTAGCGCCGGGCCACAGCCGAGAAGCGGGCGTCGAAGCCCGCCGGTGCGACCTGCACGGACCGCACCACGATGTCGGGTGGCAGCACCCCGCCCAGGCGGGTCACGGCGGCTTGCTCGGGTGTCCGGTCCCCGCGCCCCGGCAACCCCTCCCAGGCCTGCGTGGTCACGTCCAGGTGCACCACCGACCCTCGGGCGTGCACGCCGGCGTCGGTGCGGCCGCCGACGGTCAGCCGCGGCGCCTCGGCACGCAGGATGGTCCCCCAGGCTGCGCTGAGCTCACCCTCGACCGTGCGCAGGCCCGGCTGCGCTGCCCAGCCGGAGAAGCCGGACCCGTCGTAGGCCAGGTCCACCCGCAGCCGCAGGGTCGGCTCGGGGCTGGTCATGGTCCCCGACTGTACTGCGGCCCCGGCGCCAGCACGTGCGGCCGTGCGGGCATACCGCGGACGACGAAGGCCGCCCCACCGGTGTGCGGTGGAGCGGCCTTGCGCGAGTGCCTCAGGCCTTCGTGTCGTCCTCAGGGTCCTCCTGGACACCGTCGGAGGCGGTGGTGTTCGCCGCCTCGGTGGTGTCCTCGGAGGACGCCTCGTTGACCTCGACCGTCTCCGCCGGGGCAGCGACGACGGCTCCCTCGTCGCGAGCGGCCTCGGCGTCCACGAGCTCGGCCTCGGCGACGTCGGCGTCCGGCGCGGCAGCCGGGGCGGCCGCGGCACTGCGGTCCCTGGCCGATCGCTTGGTCGCGCCCTCGGCCTGCTCGACCACCTTCTTCTTGGCGACGGGCTCACGCACGAGCTCGATCACGGCCATGGGGGCGTTGTCGCCCTTGCGGGGAGCGATCTTCGTGATGCGGGTGTAGCCACCCTCCCGCTCGGCCATGTCGGGCGCGATCTCGGTGAAGAGGCGGTGCACCACGCCCTTGTCACGGACGATGGCCATGACCTTGCGCCGGTTGTGCAGGTCGCCACGCTTGGCGAAGGTGACCAGACGCTCGGCGAGCGGGCGGACCCGCTTGGCCTTGGCCTCGGTGGTGGTGATGCGGTCGTGCTCGAACAGGGCGGTGGCGAGGTTGGACAGGATCAGGCGCTCGTGCGCCGGACCGCCGCCGAGGCGCGGGCCCTTCTTGGGGGTAGGCATGGTGGGTCTCCTTCAGCGGAATATCAGTACTGCTCGTCCTCGGCGAACGAGGCGTCGCCCTCGTCCTCCAGGTCCTCGGTGTAGTCGGCCTGGCTCGGGTCGAACCCGGGAGGGCTGTCCTTCAGCGCCAGACCCATCTCGCCCAGCTTCTCCTTGACCTCGTCGATCGACTTGGCCCCGAAGTTGCGGATGTCCAGCAGGTCGGCCTCGCTGCGTCCGACGAGCTCACCCACCGTGTGGATGCCCTCGCGCTTGAGGCAGTTGTAGGACCGCACGGTGAGGTCAAGGTCCTCGATCGGCAGCGCCAGGTCGGAGGCGAGGGCGGCGTCGCCGACCGACGGGCCGATCTCGATGCCCTCGGCCTCGACGTTCAGCTCACGAGCCAGACCGAACAGCTCCACCAGGGTCTTGCCGGCCGAGGCCATGGCGTCACGGGGGGCCATGGAGTTCTTGGTCTCGACGTCGACCACGAGACGGTCGAAGTCCGTGCGCTGCTCGACACGGGTCGCCTCGACCTTGTAGGTCACGGCGAGCACCGGAGAGTAGATGGAGTCGACCGGGATCCGGCCGATCTCCTGGTCGGCGTACTTGTTCAGCTGTGCCGAGACGTAGCCACGACCGCGCTCGACGGTCATCTCCATCTCGATCTTGCCGGAGTCGTTGAGCGTGGCGATGTGCAGGTCGGGGTTGTGCACCTCGACGCCCGCCGGAGGGGCGATGTCGGCGGCGGTGACCGCACCGGCGCCCTGCTTGCGCAGGTACATCACGACCGGCTCGTCGTGCTCGCTGGAGACGACCAGGCTCTTGAGGTTGAGGATGATCTCGGTGACATCCTCCTTGACCCCGGGGATGGTCGAGAACTCGTGCAGCACGCCGTCGATGCGGATGCTGGTCAGCGACGCACCGGGGATGCTCGAGAGCAGGGTGCGGCGCAGGGAGTTGCCGAGGGTGTAGCCGAAGCCGGGCTCGAGGGGCTCGATCGAGAACCGCGAGCGGGACTCGGAGACGACCTCCTCGGACAGGGTGGGACGCTGTGCGATGAGCACGGTGATTCCTTTCCACACGGGCGACCGCTATATGACGCCGTGTCAGGGTGCAGGTCGGGACCTGCAGAGGCGGGGCGACTCTGTCCGCGCCCAGCCGGTCCGCAGGTATGGCGTGGGGCACGCCATCCCTGCGGCGACCGGGGCGAGGCCCCGGCCGGGGGGTCCACGGGGGGCGGAGCCCCCCGTGGGATCAGTTCTTGGAGTAGAGCTCCACGATCAGCTGCTCGGTGAGGATCGTGGTGATCTGCTCGCGGGTCGGCAGCTGGTGGATCAGGATCTGCAGCGTGCCGGGGACGACCTTCATCCACGCGGGGACGGGACGCTCACCGTAGGTCTGGCGGGCCAGCTCGAACGGGAAGGTCTCGACCGACTGCTTGCGCGGCTCGATGATGTCGTACTTCTCCACGCGGTAGGACGGCACGTCCACGCGCTTGCCGTTGACCATGAAGTGACCGTGGGTCACCAGCTGGCGGGCAGCGCGGCGGGTGCGGGCCAGGCCCGCGCGGTAGATGACGTTGTCCAGCCGTGACTCGAGGATGATCAGCAGGTTGTGACCGGTCTGACCGGGGCGGCGGGCCGCCTCCTCGTAGTAGCGGCGGAACTGCTTCTCCATGACGCCATAGGTGAAGCGGGCCTTCTGCTTCTCCTGCAGCTGGGTCAGGTACTCCTTCTCCTGGGTCCGGCGACGGCCGTGCTGACCCGGGGGGAAGGGGCGGAGGTCGAAGTTCTTGTCGCCGCCGACGAGGTCGACCTTGAGCCGACGGGACTTCTTGGTGATGGGTCCGGTGTAACGGGCCATAGTTGTCTTACCTTTCCGTTCCGACGCTCAGACGCGACGCTTCTTGGGCGGGCGGACGCCGTTGTGTGCCTGCGGCGTCACGTCGCTGATGGCACCGACCTCGAGGCCGGCGGCGGTGAGCGAACGGATCGCGGTCTCACGACCGGAGCCCGGGCCCTTGACGAACACGTCCACCTTGCGCATGCCGTGCTCCATGGCACGGCGGGCAGCGGCCTCGGCGGCCATCTGGGCGGCGTACGGGGTGGACTTGCGGGAACCCTTGAACCCGACCTGACCGGACGAGGCCCACGCGATCACCGCGCCGGTCGGGTCCGTGATCGAGACGATGGTGTTGCTGAACGTGCTCTTGATGTGAGCCTGCCCGAAGGCGACGTTCTTCTTCTCCTTGCGGCGCACCTTGCGCGCGCCGGCCGTGTTACGGCTCTTGGGGGGCATGCAGTTCTCCTGACAGGACGAGGCAGTGGGGGGGCGTGGGGGGCGGAGCCCTCCACTGTGTCTACTTGCCGGCCTTCTTCTTGCCGGCGACAGTGCGCTTGGGACCCTTGCGGGTGCGCGCGTTGGTCTTGGTGCGCTGGCCGTGCACGGGCAGGCCGCGGCGGTGCCGCAGGCCCTGGTAGCTGCCGATCTCGACCTTGCGGCGGATGTCGGCGGCAACCTCACGGCGGAGGTCACCTTCGAGACGGAAGTTGCTCTCGAGGTGGTCGCGCAGCTGCACCAGCTGCTCGTCCGTCAGGTCCTTGACGCGGGTGGACGGGTCGACACCCGTCGCCTCCAGCGTCTGGTCGGCGCGGGTGCGGCCCACGCCGAAGATGTAGGTGAGAGCGACCTCGACGCGCTTCTCGCGCGGGAGGTCGACACCGATGAGTCGTGCCATGTGGCGGTGCTCCTGTGGTCTCGCGTGGTCTGGTGCAGCACCGGTCCGCGTTCGGTGAGTGAGCCCTCGGTGGGCCCGCTCCGCGGTCCTCGGCCAACGCGTCCGAGGGTGACGTCCCGGCGTGAGCCGGGGGCCGGGTGCTGCATGTTCTGTTGTTGCTGGCGTGCGGGAAGCCCGCGACACGTGGTCGGTCAGTCGAGACTGACGGTGAGGCTGCTCAGCCCTGGCGCTGCTTGTGGCGCAGGTTCTCGCAGATCACCATGACCCGGCCGTTACGGCGGATCACCTTGCACTTGTCGCAGATCTTCTTGACGCTCGGCTGAACCTTCATGTGTTCGCTGCCGTCTTTCGATCTGGGGGTGAACAGGTGGTGTGCCGGCGGCAGGGCGGGACCCTGGGCTCCGGCAGTCGTGCGTGGTCGTGCGTCAGCGGTAGCGGAAGACGATGCGTCCACGGGTCAGGTCGTACGGGCTGAGCTCCACCACGACCCGGTCCTCGGGGAGGATCCGGATGTAGTGCTGACGCATCTTGCCGGAGATGTGGGCCAGCACAACGTGACCGTTGCTCAGCTCCACCCGGAAGTTTGCGTTCGGGAGGGCTTCGACAACCGTGCCCTCGATCTCGATGACGCCGTCCTTCTTCGCCATGTCCTCACATTTCGTCGACTGCCTGTCTGACCGCACAAGAATCGGCCCACACGGGACCGACACACCAGTCTACGACAACGGGTGCACAGGACACCAATCGGTCAGCCCAGCGGGGCGTAGGGCGCACCGGCAGCAGTCAGCGCGTCCTGGCCCCCGTCGACGGCCGTGAGCACCCACAGGCCTCCGTCGGTGACCGCGACGGTGTGCTCCCAGTGCGCCGCCCGAGAGCCGTCGGTGGTGACGACGGTCCAGTCGTCCTCGAGGGTGCGGGTCTCGATGGTGCCGAGGGTCACCATCGGCTCGACGGCCAGGGTGGCGCCCACCGGCACCGTCGGGCCTTTGCCGCTGACCGCGTAGTTGGGCACATGCGGGTCCATGTGCATCTGCCGGCCGATGCCGTGGCCGACGTAGTCCTCCACGATGCCGTAGTCGAGCGGAAGGCCACCGGCCCGACGTCGCTGCGCAGCGTCGGTGACACTGTCCTCCACGGCTTCGCCCACGGCATACAGCCGGCCGCCCGCGCTGAGGGCGGCAATGCCTGCCCACAGCGCGGCCTCGGTGTCGTCCATCACCGCGAGGTCCTGGGGGCGAGCGGCCCCCCGGCCACCGACCACCAGGGACACGGCGGCGTCACCGTGCCATCCTTCGACGATCGCCCCGCAGTCGATGGAGACCAGGTCTCCCTCGGCCAGCACGCGTTCCCCCGGGATGCCGTGGACGACCTCGTCGTTGACGCTGATGCACAGCGAGCCGGGGAACCCGCCGTAGCCCTTGAACGACGGGATCGCCCCACCGGACCGGATGTGCTCCTCGGCCAGCCGGTCGAGCTCGCCGGTCCGGACGCCGGCGACCGCGTGCTCGCGCGCCAGCTGCAGGGTGTGCCCGACCACGAGGCCGGCCCTGCGCATCAGCTTGACCTGCTCGGGGTCCTTGGCCTCGATCCTGGACCGGCGCAGGAACGACATCAGGCGCCGTTGCTCCCGGCGCCCGCCGGCGCGACGTCGTCGAGGGTGGCGTCGACGCGAGCGGTCACCTCGTCGACGGTCCCCATGCCGTCGACCTGGTGCAGCAGACCCCTCTCGCGGTAGATGCGGGCCAGGGGTGCGGTCTCCTCGGCATACAGCCGCATGCGCTCGCGGATGACCTCCTCGGTGTCGTCGACGCGGCCCTGCTCCTGCGCTCGCTGCAGCAGGCGGGCCACCACCTCGTCGGTGTCGACGGTGAGCTCGAGCACCGCGTCCAGGGCCACCCCGTGGTCGGTGAGCATCTCGTCGAGCGCCTCGACCTGCCCGGGGGTGCGGGGGTAGCCGTCCAGCAGGAACCCCTCCCCCGCGTCGGTGGCGCCCAGCCGGTCCCGCACGATGGCGTTGGTGACCTCGTCGGGCACGTAGCCGCCGGAGGCCAGGATCGCCTTCACCTTCAGACCGAGCGGGGTCTCGCCCTTGATGTTGGCCCGGAAGATGTCACCGGTCGAGATCGCGGGGATGCCACGGCGCTCGGCGATGAGCGCGGCCTGGGTGCCCTTGCCGGCACCGGGAGGACCAAGGATGAGCAGACGCATCAGCGGAGGAACCCTTCGTAGTCGTGCTGCTGCAGCTGGGACTCGATCTGCTTCACCGTCTGCAGTCCGACCCCGACGATGATCAGGATCGAGGCACCGCCGAAGGGGAAGTCCTGGGAGGTGCCCAGCATGTTGAACGCGATGAGGGGGATCAGGGCCAGCGCACCGAGGTAGATGGCGCCCACGGTCGTGATCCGGGTGATGACGTACTCAAGGTACTCGGCGGTGGGCCGCCCGGCACGGATCCCGGGGATGAAGCCGCCGTACTTCTTCATGTTGTCGGCCACGTCGACCGGGTTGAAGGTCACCGAGACGTAGAAGAACGTGAAGAAGATGATCATCGAGATGTACAGCACCATGTAGACCCAGTGGGTCTCGCCGCTGCCGAAGCCGATGTAGGTGTTGACCCAGGTGACCCACTGTGGGGGCAGGCTGCCGTCCGAGGGGGTGTTGAACTGGGCGATCAGGGTCGGCAGCGTCAGGATCGAGCTGGCGAAGATGATCGGGATCACGTTGGCCATGTTGAGCTTCAACGGGATGTAGGTCGAGGTGCCGCCGTACTGGCGACGACCGATCATCCGCTTGGCGTACTGCACCGGGATGCGGCGCTGACACTGCTCGACGAAGACGACCAGGGTCATGATCACCAGGCCGATGGCGAGCACGATGGCGAACGTCGTCCAGGAGCGCTGCTGGATGACCGCGAGGGAGCCGGGGAAGCCGGCCGCGATCGCGGTGAAGATGAGCAGCGACATGCCGTTGCCGACACCGCGCTCGGTGATCTGCTCGCCCAGCCACATGATGAGGCTGGTGCCGGCAGTCATGGTGAGCACCATCATCAGGATGACGCCCACCCCCTCGTCGGGCATGACACTGGTGCAGGTGCCGCCGAAGAGGTTCTCCGGGGACCGCGCGAACGTCACCAGTGTGGACGACTGCAGCACCGCCAGACCGATGGTCAGGTAGCGGGTGTACTGCGTCATCTTGGTCTGGCCGGCCTGCCCCTCCTTCTTGAGCTGCTCGAACCGCGGGATGACCACGGTGAGCAGCTGCACGATGATGGCGGCCGTGATGTAGGGCATGATGCCCAGCGCGAAGATCGACAGCTGCAGCAGCGCGCCGCCGCTGAACAGGTTGGCGAAGCCGAGCACCGAGTTGGTGCTGGCGGTCGCCGCATCCTGGCAGGCCTGCACCAGGCTGTAGTCGATGCCGGGGGCAGGGATGTGGGACCCCAGGCGGAACAGCGCCATGATGCCCAGCGTGAACAAGATCTTCTTGCGAAGATCGGGCGTCCGGAACGCCCGCGCGAACGCGGAGAGCACGTCGGATCCTCCTCGATGATCCCGAAGTGAGTGTTCCGGTCCGTGGGATCAGGCTCGGACCGGGCGACGATAACACCTGTGGGTGGACGGACGATGCCCCGAGCACTCGGTGAGGGCTCGGGGCATCGTTCGTCCTGGCCGCGTCAGGACAGCGTCGGGAAGGACCCGGCTGCCCTCGGCGACCGAAGCATCACTGCTCCGTCGCGGTGACGGACCCGCCGGCAGCCTCGATCTTCTCCTTGGCGGAGGACGAGAACCGGTCGGCCGTGACGGTCAGGGCCACGGAGATCTCCCCGTCGCCCAGCACCTTGACGGGCTGGTTCTTGCGGACCGCGCCCTTGGCGACCAGGTCGGCGACGCCGACCTCGCCCCCCTCGGGGAACAGCTCGCCCAGGGTCTGCAGGTTCACGACCTGGTAGGTCGTCTTGAACGGGTTCGTGAAGCCGCGGAGCTTGGGCAGACGCATGTGCATCGGCGTCTGGCCGCCCTCGAAGCTCTCGGGGACCTGGTAGCGCGCCTTCGTGCCCTTGGTGCCTCGGCCCGCGCTTTTGCCCTTGCTGCCCTCACCGCGACCCACTCGGGTCTTCGCGGTCTTGGCACCCGGGGCCGGACGCAGGTGGTGCACCTTCAGGGCGGGACGCTCGCCGCCTGCCTGCTCGGTGTTGGCCGTGCTGTCAGCCATGGTCAGTCAACCTCCTCGACGGTCACCAGGTGGGCGACCGTGCGGACCATCCCGCGGAACTCGGGACGGTCTTCCTTCACGACGGTGTCACCGATGCGCTTGAGCCCCAGGGAGCGCAGTGTCTCCCGGTGCATGTGCTTGCCACCGATGCCGGACTTGGTCTGGGTCACCTTGAGCTGGGTCATGACGCACCAGCCTCGGCGCGAGCCTTGAGCATCGCTGCGGGTGCGACGTCCTCCAGGGACTTGCCCCGGCGGGCCGCCACCGACTCCGGACGCTCGAGGTCCTTCAGCGCCTGCACCGCTGCGTGCACGACGTTGATGGAGTTGTCCGAGCCGAGCGACTTGCTCAGCACGTCGTGGATGCCGGCGCACTCCAGGACGGCGCGCACCGGACCACCGGCGATGACACCGGTGCCCGGGCTGGCCGGACGGAGCATGACCACACCGGCGGCCGCCTCACCCTGCACAGGATGGGGGATGGTGCCACCGATGCGGGGGACGCGGAAGAAGTTCTTCTTCGCCTCCTCGACACCCTTGGCGATGGCCGCGGGCACCTCCTTGGCCTTGCCGTAGCCCACACCGACGGTGCCGTCACCGTCGCCGACCACGACCAGGGCGGTGAAGCTGAAACGACGACCACCCTTGACCACCTTGGAGACACGGTTGATCGTGACGACGCGCTCGAGGTACTGGTTGCGCTCGTCCTCGCGACCGCCGCGACGGTTGTCCCCGCCACGGCCGTCCCGGTTGTTGCTGCCGGCTCGGCGGTCCCGACCGTCGGCGTTGCCGTCGGCGGCGCCTCGGCGCTGCGGTTCTGCAGCCATCAGACGTTCCTCTTCTCGACGTTGACGTTCAGGGTCACAGGGACAACCCACCTTCGCGGGCGCCGTCGGCGATCGCGGCGACCCGACCGGCGTAGCGGTTGCCACCGCGGTCGAACACGACGGTCTCGACGCCGGCCGCCTTGGCACGCTCGGCGAGGAGCTCGCCGACGCGACGCGCCTTGGCCGTCTTGTCACCGTCGAGCTCGCGCAGGTCAGCCTCCATGGTCGACGCCGAGGCCACGGTGTGGCCGCGGGTGTCGTCGACCAGCTGCACGAAGACGTGCCGCGACGAGCGGTTGACGACCAGGCGCGGGCGCTCGCCCGTGCCGGTGACCTTCTTGCGCAGCCGCACGTGCCGACGCGTTCGCGCGGCGGTCTTACCCTTGGCGCGCTTGACAATCATTGCCATGGCTTACTTACCAGCCTTTCCGACCTTGCGGCGGATGCGCTCGCCTTCGTAGCGCACACCCTTGCCCTTGTAGGGGTCGGGACGGCGGAGCTTACGGATGTTCGCGGCCACCTCGCCGACCTGCTGCTTGTCGATCCCGCTGACCGAGAACCGGGTGGGGTTCTCGACTGTGAAGGTGATGCCCTCGGGGGCCTTCACCTGGACCGGGTGCGAGAAGCCCAGGGCGAACTCGAGGTCCGAGCCCTTGGCGACCACGCGGTAACCCGTGCCGTGGATCTCCAACTTCTTGGTGTACCCGTTGGTCACGCCCTCGACCATGTTGGCGATGAGCGTGCGGGTGAGGCCGTGCAGCGAGCGGGAGACCCGCTCGTCGTCCGGACGGGTCACGGCGATCGTGCCGTCCTCGGACCGCTCGACGGCGATCGGCGATGCGACCGCGTGCGCCAGCTGGCCCTTGGGGCCCTTGACGGTGACGTCCTGACCCTCGATGGCCACGTCGACGCCCGAGGGCACAGTGATGGGAAGTCGTCCAATTCGCGACATCTCTTGGCGCTCCCTTCGTTACCAGACGTAGGCGAGGACTTCCCCACCTACGCCCTTCTCGGCCGCCTGCTTGTCGGTCAACAAGCCGGAGGAGGTGGAAATGATGGCCACGCCCAGGCCGCCCAGCACGCGGGGCAGGCTGGTGGACTTGGCGTAGACGCGCAGACCCGGCTTGGAGATCCGGCGCACGCCCGCGATGGAGCGCTCCCGGTTCGGGCCGTACTTGAGGTCGACGACCAGGGTCTTGCCCACCTCGGCGTCCTCGACGGACCAGCTGCCGATGTAGCCCTCGGCAAGGAGGATCTCGGCGACGTGGGACTTCAGCTTGGAGAACGGCATGCGGACCTGGTCCTTGTGCGCCGAGTTGGCGTTCCGGATGCGGGTCAGCATGTCCGCGATCGGGTCGGTCATGGTCATGGGGCTTCTAGCCCTTCCTCATCGTGGTTTCAGCCGGTATGCGGTGCGCACCGGTCGACCTGCGATGTTCGTGTGGGAAGTGTGCGGAGAACAGGTGGGCCGGGTTACCAGCTGGACTTGGTCACGCCCGGCAGCTCGCCGGCGTGCGCCATCTCCCGCAGGCAGATGCGGCACAGGCCGAACTTGCGGTAGACCGAGTGCGGACGTCCGCAACGCTGGCAGCGGGTGTAGCCGCGCACCTTGAACTTGGGCTTACGGTTCGCCTTGTTGACGAGAGCGGTCTTGGCCACGGTCAGTTCTCCTTGAACGGGAAGCCCAGCTGCTTGAGCAGTGCGCGACCCTCTTCGTCGTTGGTGGCCGTGGTGACCACCGTGATGTCCATACCCCGGACGCGGTCGATCTTGTCCTGGTCGATCTCGTGGAACATCGACTGCTCGTTGAGACCGAAGGTGTAGTTGCCCCGGCCGTCGAACTGCTTCGGCGACAGGCCGCGGAAGTCGCGGATGCGGGGCAGGGCCAGCGACAGCAGCCGGTCCAGGAACTCCCACATGCGGTCGCCACGCAGCGTGGTGTGCGCACCGATCGGCATGCCCTCGCGCAGCTTGAACTGCGCGATGGACTTCCGGGCCTTGGTCACGGCCGGCTTCTGACCGGTGATCGTGGCCAGGTCGCGGATGGCGCCCTCGATCAGCTTGCTGTCGCGAGCGGCCTCACCGACGCCCATGTTGACCGTGATCTTGACGATCCCGGGCACCTGCATGGGGTTGGTGTAGCCGAACTCGGAGGTCAGCGTTGACGTGATCTCGTCGTGGTAGCGCTGCTTCAGGCGGGGCACGGTGGTGCCTTCCGGCTGCGTGGTCTCGGTCGTCGTCGTCATCACAGGTCCTTACCCGAGCGCACGGCAAAGCGGGTGCGCTGCGTCTTGGTGCGGCCGTCGCGCTCGACGGTCTCGACGCGGGTGCCGACCCGGCTGGGCTTCTTGGTCTCGGGGTCCACGACCGCCACGTTGCTCACGTGGATCGGGGCCTCGGTGACCAGGATGCCGCCGGTGTTGACACCACGGTCGCCGCCGGCCTTGGTGTGCTTGGTGACCCGGTTGACACCCTCGACGAGCACGCGGTTCGTCTCGGGGTAGACCTCGATCACCCGTCCCTGCTTGCCCCGGTCGCCGCCCTTGGCCTGCCTGCGGCCGGCGATGACCTGGACCAGGTCGTTCTTCTTGATCTTCATCTTCGCCATGGCTCAGATCACCTCCGGGGCCAGCGACACGATGCGCATGAACTTCTTGTCACGCAGCTCGCGACCGACCGGGCCGAAAATACGGGTGCCACGGGGGTCTCCCTCGTTCTTGAGGATGACCGCGGCGTTCTCGTCGAACTTGATGTAGCTGCCGTCGGGACGACGACGCTCCTTCTTGGTGCGCACGATCACGGCCTTGACGACGTCGCCCTTCTTGACGTTGCCGCCGGGGATGGCGTCCTTGACCGTGGCGACGATGGTGTCACCGATGCCGGCGTACCGGCGGCCGGAGCCACCGAGCACGCGGATGCACAAGATCTCCTTCGCCCCGGTGTTGTCCGCGACACGCAGTCGCGACTCCTGCTGGATCACTGTCGAACTCCTGTCGTCGAGCGGGTTCTCCCCCGGTGGACCCGGGTGAGCCTTGCCGAACGTTGTGGATGGATACGTGACGGAATGGTGAGACTTACTTCGCGCGCTCGAGGATCTCGACCACACGCCACCGCTTCGTCGCGGACAGCGGGCGGGTCTCCATGATGAGCACGAGGTCGCCGATGCCGGCGGAGTTGTCCTCGTCGTGCGCCTTCACCTTGTGGCTGCGACGCAGGACCTTGCCGTACAGGGCGTGCTTCACGCGGTCCTCGACGGTGACGACGACGGTCTTGTCCATCTTGTCGCTGACCACGTAGCCCTGGCGGGCCTTGCGGTAGTTGCGGACCTTGTCGGCCGCGGCGTCGTCCTGCGGAGCCTGGCTCACGTCAGCTGGCGTCTCGGACATGTCAGCCCACCTTCTCGGTCGTGTCGTTCTCGGTCGTCTCGGCCCGGTCGGCCGGCTCGCGGCCGATGCCCAGCTCACGCTCACGCATCTCGGTGTAGATGCGGGCGATGTCCTTGCGGACGGCACGGAGACGGCCGTGGCTCTCCAGCTGGCCGGTGGCCGACTGGAAGCGGAGGTTGAACAGCTCCTTCTTGGCCTCGGTGAGGGCGTCCCGCAGGGGCTCGTCCTCCAGGCCACGCAGCTGTTCGGTAGTCAGGTGCGAGGATCCGACTGCCATCAGTTGTCACCACCCTCACGCGCGACGAAGCGGCACTTCATCGGCAGCTTGTGCATGGCCAGGCGCATGGCCTCCCGGGCGATCTCCTCGGAGACGCCCGACAGCTCGAACATGACACGGCCCGGCTTGACGTTGGCGACCCACCACTCCGGTGAGCCCTTGCCGGAACCCATGCGGGTTTCGGCCGGCTTCTTGGTGAGCGGACGGTCCGGGTAGATGTTGATCCAGACCTTCCCGCCACGCTTGATGTAGCGCGTCATGGCGATACGCGCGGACTCGATCTGCCGGTTGGTGACGTAGGCCGGCTCCAGAGCCTGGATGCCGTAGTCACCGAAGGCGATCGTGGTGCCGCCCTTGGCAGCACCGGTCCGCTTCGGGTGGTGCTGCTTACGGTGCTTGACTCGACGTGGGATCAACATCAGGACTGCTCTCCCTCGGTGGTGGCAGGGGCGCTGGGCGCCTCGGCGACCGGTGCCTCGGCAGGAGCCGGAGCAGCGGACTCACCGGCGCCACGGCGCTCGGGACGGTCGCCACGACGGGGACGACCACCGGGGCGGTCGCCTGCGTCACGACGGCCACGGGCGGGGCGGGACGGGCCTGCAGAGGCCTCCTCGCGCGCCAGCTCCTTGGCGGTGAGGTCACCCTTGTAGATCCACACCTTGACGCCGATGCGGCCGAAGGTCGTGCGAGCCTCGTAGAAGCCGTAGTCGATGTTGGCACGCAGCGTGTGCAGCGGCACCCGACCCTCACGGTAGAACTCCGAGCGGGACATCTCGGCACCGCCGAGACGACCCGAGCACTGGATCCGGATGCCCTTGGCACCGGCCCGGAGAGCGGACTGCATACCCTTGCGCATCGCACGACGGAAGGTCACACGCGCGGCCAGCTGCTCCGCGATGCCCTGGGCGACGAGCTGAGCGTCGATCTCGGGGTTCTTGACCTCGAGGATGTTGAGCTGCACCTGCTTGCCGGTGAGCTTCTCCAGCTCTCCGCGGATGCGGTCGGCCTCCGCGCCACGACGCCCGATGACGATGCCCGGGCGGGCGGTGTGGATGTCGACGCGGACACGGTCACGGGTGCGCTCGATCTCCACCTTGGAGATGCCGGCGCGGTCCATGCCGGTCGACATCAGCTTGCGGATCGCGACGTCTTCCTTGACGTAGTCACGGTAGCGCTGACCCGGCTTGGTCGAGTCGGCGAACCAGCGGCTGCGGTGGTCGGTCGTGATACCCAGGCGGTAGCCGTACGGGTTGATCTTCTGGCCCATCAGCGGGCACCTCCCTTGGTGGTCGTCGGGCCCTCTGCGACCACCACGGTGATGTGGCTGGTGCGCTTGAGGATGCGGCTCGCGCGGCCTTGGGCGCGCGGGCGGAACCGCTTCATGGTCGGACCCTCGTCCACCCAGGCGGCGGTCACGACGAGGTTGCGCTCGTCGAAGCCCTGGGCGGTCTGGTCGGCGCGGTAGCGCGCGTTGGCGATGGCGCTGTTCAGCACCTTCAGCACGGGCTCGCTGGCGGCCTGCGGGGCGAACTGCAGCGTCGCGATGGCGTCCGTGGTCCGCTTGCCGCGGATGAGGTCCACGACACGACGCGCCTTCATGGGCGTGACGCGGACATACCGCGCCTGCGCCTTGGCTTCCATCGTGTTCCCTTCGATCTCGCTGGTGGTCATCGGCGACGGCCCTTCTTGTCGTCCTTCTCGTGACCCTTGAAGGTCCGAGTCGGAGCGAACTCACCCAGCTTGTGGCCGACCATCGACTCGGTCACGAAGACCGGGACGTGCTTGCGGCCGTCGTGCACGGCCAGCGTGTGACCGAGCATGTCGGGGGTGATCATGGACCGGCGCGACCAGGTCTTGATGACGTTCTTGGTCCCGGCTTCGTTCTGTGCGTCCACCTTCTTGACGAGGTGATCGTCGACGAAGGGGCCCTTCTTCAGACTGCGAGGCATGTCTTCGTTAGCTCCCTACTCAGCGCTTCTTGCGACGGCGACGAACGATCATCTTGTCGCTGGGCTTGTTCGGACGTCGGGTCCGGCCCTCCGGCTGGCCCCACGGGCTCACCGGGTGACGTCCACCAGAGGTCTTGCCCTCACCACCACCGTGCGGGTGGTCGACCGGGTTCATGACCACACCACGGACGGTGGGGCGCTTGCCCTTCCACCGCATCCGGCCGGCCTTGCCCCAGTTGATGTTGCTCTGCTCGGCGTTGCCCACCTCGCCGACGGTGGCGCGGCAGCGCGCGTCGACGTTGCGGATCTCACCGGAGGGCATCCGCAGCTGGGCCATGGAGCCTTCCTTGGCGACCAGCTGCACGCGGGTGCCGGCGGAACGGGCGATCTTGGCACCGCCACCGGGCCGGAGCTCGATGCAGTGGATCACCGTGCCCACCGGGATGTTGCGCAGCGGCAGGTTGTTGCCGGGCTTGATGTCGGCGGACGGACCGTTCTCGACCACGTCGCCCTGGCGGAGCCGGTTCGGCGCGATGATGTAGCGCTTCTCGCCGTCCACGTAGTGCAGCAGCGCGATCCGCGCGGTGCGGTTCGGGTCGTACTCGATGTGGGCGACCTTCGCGTTGACGCCGTCCTTGTCCGCGCGGCGGAAGTCGATGACGCGGTACGCACGCTTGTGGCCACCACCGATGTGACGGGTGGTGATGCGACCGGAGGCGTTGCGGCCACCGGTCTTGCTCAGCGGGCGCACCAGCGACTTCTCCGGCGTGGAGCGGGTCACCTCGACGAAGTCGGCCACGCTCGAGCCACGACGGCCCGGCGTTGTCGGCTTGTACTTACGGATAGCCATAGTGTTTGCAGTCCTCGGATCTCGTCTCGACTACCCCGGCGCTCAGAGAGTGCCGAAGATGTCGATGGTGCCTTCCTTGAGCGTCACGATGGCGCGCTTGGTGTCCTTGCGCTTGCCCATCCCGAAGCGTGTGCGTCGTGCCTTGCCCTGGCGGTTCAGCGTGTGAACCGATGCGACCTTGACGCCGAAGATCTGCTCCACGGCCTTCTTGATCTCGGACTTGTTGGAGCGGGGGTCCACCACGAAGGTGTACTTGCCCTGGTCCAGCAGTGCGTAGGACTTCTCGGACACGACCGGCGACAGCAGGATGTCGCGGGGGTCCTTGTTCGTCACAGTGCTCACTTGGTGTCCTCCTGAGCAGCGGCCTCGGTCGTCACGGAGGACGAGGCGGTGCCGTCGATGAAGGCGGTCAGTGCGGGCTGGGTGAAGACGACGTCGTCACTGCACAGCACGTCATAGGTGTTGAGCTGGTCGACGAACAGCACGTGCACGTCGGCCAGGTTGCGCAGGCTCTTGATGCCGACCTGGTCGCTGCGGTCGATGACCACGAGCAGGTTCGGCCGGGTGCTGAGCGTGGACAGCGCAGCCAGAGCAGCCTTGGTCGACGGGGCGTCGCCCTCGACGAGACCGGACAGGCAGTGGATGCGGCCGTGGCGCGCCCGGTCGGAGAGGGCACCGCGCAGGGCGGCAGCCTTCATCTTCTTGGGCGTGCGCTGCGCGTAGTCGCGCGGCTTGGGGCCGTGCACGATGCCACCGCCGGCGAACTGAGGCGCACGGATCGAGCCCTGGCGGGCCCGGCCGGTGCCCTTCTGACGGTAGGGCTTGCGACCACCGCCGCGGACCTCGGCCCGCGTCTTGGTGGAGTGCGTGCCCTGGCGCGCAGCAGCGAGCTGGGCCACGACGACCTGGTGGATCAGCGGCACGTTGGTCTGCACGTCGAACAGCTCGGCGGGCAGCTCCAGGGTGCCGGCGTCGCCACCGGTCGGCTTGGTGATGGTGATCGTCGTCATGACGTCACGCCCCCTTCGCGGCCGTGCGGACCAGGACGACACTGCCCCGGGGGCCGGGAACGGCACCCTTGATGAGCAGCAGGCCCTTGTCGGCGTCCACGGCGTGGATCGTGAGGTTGGCAGTGGTCTGGCGTTCGCCACCCATCCGACCGGCCATCCGCATCCCCTTGAAGACACGACCCGGGGTGGACGCGCCACCGATCGAGCCGGGCTTGCGGTGGTTGCGGTGCGAGCCGTGGGAGGCGCTGACGCCGGCGAAGTTGTGACGCTTCATGACACCGGCGAAGCCCTTGCCCTTGGTGGTGCCGGTCACGTCGACGCGCTGGCCGTTCTCGAAGGTCTCCACGGTGAGCTCCTGGCCGAGCTGGTAGTCGCCGGCGTCGCCGGTCCGCAGCTCGACGAGGTGGCGGCGCGGGGTGACCCCGGCCTTCTCGAAGTGGCCCTTCATGGGCTGGTTGACCTTGCGCGGGTCGATCGCGCCGAACGCGATCTGGACCGCGTTGTAGCCGTCGGTGTCGGCGTTGCGCACCTGGGTCACGACACAGGGGCCGGCCTTGATCACCGTCACGGGGACGAGCCGGTTGTCGGCGTCCCAGACCTGGGTCATGCCGAGCTTCTCGCCGAGGACACCCTTGACGGTGCGCTCAGTGGTAGCAGTCATGGTCGCAAGCACCTCCCTTACAGCTTGATCTCGATGTTGACGTCCGCCGGCAAGTCGAGGCGCATCAGCGAGTCGACCGCCTTGGGGGTCGGGTCGACGATGTCGATGAGGCGCTTGTGCGTGCGCATCTCGAAGTGCTCGCGACTGTCCTTGTACTTGTGAGGCGACCGGATGACGCAGAACACGTTCTTCTCCGTCGGCAACGGCACCGGGCCCACCACGGTCGCGCCGGCACGGGTCACCGTGTCGACAATCTTGCGCGCCGAGCTGTCGATGACCTCGTGGTCATACGACTTCAGCCGGATGCGGATCTTTTGTCCCGCCATCGCTTGTCTGACTCTCTCTCGTCGTACCAGTACATTTCTGGCCGGTCAGGGCTCCGACCCCCGAGGTCGGGCGTGTCGCCCTCCCTCCGGGCACACGCTGATCAGTCTTCGATCGGTGTGTGGTGTCCGGAGCCCGTCTGACCGGGGCTTGTGCTGCCATCGCCCGCCGCGTGGACCCTGGTGGGCCCGGTGCAGCGTGCCGGACGGCCGGCGGCGAGGACATGGGTCAACGCCGCGCAACAAGCAACTTGCCTAGTGTGCCACGGTTGGCAGGGCCGACTCAAATCGGTCACCCGACGGCTCGCGACAGGCCGAGCCCGGCGTGGCTCAGGAGTCCGGCTGCTCCACCTTGATGGCAGAGATCTCGAACTCCAGGCTGACCTTCTCCGAGACCAGCACACCCCCGGTGTCGAGCGCGACGTTCCACTCCAGGCCGAAGTCGCGGCGGTTGAGGCGTCGGGTCGCCTCGAACCCGGCCCGCAGGTTGCCCATCGGGTCGCGGTTGACCCCGAGCATCTCGATCGGGATCGCGACCTGCTTGGTGACGTCCCTGATCGTCAGGTCCCCCACGACCATGAAGTTGTTCTCCTCGATCTCGTCGACCGTGGAGCTGACGAACACGATCTCGGGATACTTCTCGACGTCGAAGAAGTCAGGGCTGCGCAGGTGCTCGTCGCGCTGCGCCTGGCGGGTGTCGATGCTGGCCGCCTGCAGCCGCACGGTCACGCTCGACCGGGACAGGTCCTCCGCGTCCACATGGATGACACCCTCCACGTCGGAGAACGCCCCTCGGACCGTGGTGACCATCGCGTGCCGGGCCGAGAAGCCCACCCTCGTGTGCGACGGGTCGAACCGCCACTCTCCACCCATCGACGCGTCGAGTTCCGGCATGATGCTCCTTCTGTCCGTCACCGCCGTCGGGCCGGCGCGCTGGACCGAACCTACCCCGCCACGCCCCACGCGCAACAGAGGGCCCGGTCCCCGTGCGGGGTCCGGGCCCTCTGCAGGGACCGTGCGAGGTCAGGTTGCCGCCACCGGGGCGGCGAGCCTCACGTCAGGATCTTGGTGACCCGGCCGGCGCCGACGGTGCGGCCGCCCTCGCGGATGGCGAAGCGCAGGCCCTCCTCCATGGCGATGGGCTGGATCAGCTCGACGCGCATCTCGGTGTTGTCACCGGGCATGACCATCTCGGTGCCCTCGGGCAGGTGCACGACACCGGTGACGTCCGTGGTGCGGAAGTAGAACTGCGGACGGTAGTTGTCGTAGAACGGCGTGTGCCGGCCACCCTCGTCCTTGGACAGGATGTAGACGTTGGCCTCGAACTCGGTGTGCGGGGTGATCGAGCCCGGCTTGCAGATGACCTGCCCGCGCTCGACGTCCTCACGCTTGGTGCCGCGCAGCAGCAGACCGACGTTCTCGCCCGCACGGCCCTCGTCGAGGAGCTTGCGGAACATCTCGACACCGGTGACGGTGGTCTTGGCCGGCGGACCGGTGTGGATGCCGACGATCTCGACCTCCTCGTTGACCTTGAGGATGCCGCGCTCGATGCGGCCGGTGACGACGGTGCCACGACCGGTGATCGTGAAGACGTCCTCGACGGGCATCAGGAAGGGCTTGTCCGTCTCACGCTCGGGCTCGGGGATGGACTCGTCGACCGCGTCCATGAGCTCCATGAGCTTGTCGCCCCACTCCTTGTCGCCCTCCAGCGCCTTCAGAGCCGAGACCTGGACGACCGGCAGGTCGTCACCCGGGAACTCGTAGGAGGACAGCAGCTCGCGGACCTCCATCTCGACGAGCTCCATGATCTCCTCGTCGTCCACCATGTCGGCCTTGTTGAGGGCCACCACGATGTAGGGCACGCCGACCTGGCGGGCCAGCAGGACGTGCTCCTTGGTCTGCGGCATGGGGCCGTCGGTGGCCGCCACGACCAGGATGGCGCCGTCCATCTGGGCCGCACCCGTGATCATGTTCTTCACGTAGTCGGCGTGGCCGGGGCAGTCGACGTGAGCGTAGTGACGCTTCTCCGTCTGGTACTCGATGTGCGCGATGGAGATGGTGATACCGCGCTGCTTCTCCTCGGGCGCCTTGTCGATCGAGTCGAACGGGGACGCCTCGTTCAGGTCCGGGTACTTGTCGTGCAGCACCTTGGAGATGGCAGCGGTCAACGTCGTCTTGCCGTGGTCGATGTGACCGATGGTGCCGATGTTGACGTGCGGCTTGCTCCGCTCGAACTTAGCCTTCGCCACTGGGGGTCCTCCTCAGGACTTGTTGCGATTCGCCACTGACTCTTTGACGCAGGTGGCGACGTGGGTGGAATTACTCGTTCTGGTCCATCATCCCGCAGGGAGTGTACTGGTCACTCGCCGCGGATCTTCTTGATGATCTCCTCCGCGACGTTCCGGGGAACCTCGGCGTAGGAGTCGAACTGCATGGTGTAGTTGGCCCGACCCTGGGTGCGCGAGCGCAGGTCGCCAACGTAGCCGAACATCTCCGACAGCGGGACGAGCGCACGCACGACCTTGGCGCCGCTGACGTCCTCCATCGACTGGATCTGGCCGCGACGGCTGTTGACGTCGCCGATGACCTCGCCCATGTACTCCTCGGGGGTGCGCACCTCCACCGACATCATCGGCTCCAGGAGCACGGGGTCCGCCCGGCGGGCGGCCTCCTTGAACACCATCGAGCCGGCGATCTTGAACGCCATCTCCGAGGAGTCGACGTCGTGGTAGGCACCGTCCAGCAGGGTCGCCTTCACCCCGACCATCGGGTAGCCGGCGAGGATGCCGTACTGCATGGCGTCCTGGATGCCCTGGTCGACGCTGGGGATGTACTCCTTGGGCACGCGGCCACCGGTCACCGCGTTCTTGAACTCGTAGAGCTCGCCCTCGGTGGTGTCCAGCGGCTCGAAGGTCATCTGCACCTTGGCGAACTGACCCGAGCCACCCGTCTGCTTCTTGTGGGTGTAGTCGTACTTGACGACAGGCTTGCGAATGGTCTCGCGGTAGGCGACCTGGGGGGCGCCCACGTTGGCCTCGACCTTGAACTCGCGGCGCATACGGTCGACCAGGATGTCCAGGTGGAGCTCACCCATACCGCCGATGACGGTCTGGCCCGTCTCCTCGTCCAGACGGACCGAGAAGGTCGGGTCCTCCTCGGCGAGCTTCTGGATCGCCGTGGACAGCTTCTCCTGGTCGCTCTTGGTCCTGGGCTCGATCGCCACGTGGATGACCGGCTCCGGGAAGCTCATCGACTCCAGGAGCACCGGCTTCTGCGGGTCGCAGAGGGTGTCACCGGTCGTGGTGTTCTTCAGCCCGATCATCGCGTAGATGTGCCCGGCCGTGGCGAAGTCGACGGGGTTCTCCTTGTTGGAGTGCATCTGGAAGAGCTTGCCGATGCGCTCCTTCTGACCCTTGGTGGCGTTCATGACGCCGGTGCCGGCCTCGACCCGCCCGGAGTAGACCCGGACGTAGGTCAGGCGCCCGAAGAACGGGTGCGAGACGACCTTGAACGCCAGCGCCGCGAACGGCTCGTCCGAGGAGGGCTGGCGGATGATCTCGACGTCCTCGTCCTTGACGTCGTGACCCACCATCGGGGGCACGTCCAGCGGCGACGGGAGGTAGGAGATGACCGCGTCCAGCATCGGCTGCACGCCCTTGTTCTTGAACGCCGAGCCGCACAGGATGGGGTAGGCCATCGAGTTGACCGTCATGTGGCGGATCGCGGCGACCAGCGCCTCCTCGGTCACCTCCTCGCCACCGAGGTAGGTCTCCATCAGGGTGTCGTCGTGCTCGGCGACCTGCTCGACCAGCAGCTCGCGGTACTCCTCGGCCTTGGCCTGCAGCTCCGCCGGGATCTCCTCGACGGTGTAGTCCTCGCCGATGGCGACGTCGCCGCGCCAGGTGAGCGCACGCATCTTGACCAGGTCGACGACCCCGATGAAGTCGTTCTCCGAGCCGATCGGCAGCTGCACGACCAGGGGGGTGGCCCCGAGGCGGTCCTTGATCGTCTGCACGGTGAAGTAGAAGTCGGCACCGAGCTTGTCCATCTTGTTGACGAAGCAGATGCGCGGGACGTCGTACTTGTCGGCCTGGCGCCAGACAGTCTCGGACTGCGGCTCCACGCCCTCCTTGCCGTCGAAGACGGCCACCGCACCGTCGAGCACCCGCAGCGACCGCTCCACCTCGACGGTGAAGTCGACGTGCCCGGGGGTGTCGATGATGTTGATCTGCTGGTCCTTCCAGAAGCAGGTCGTCGCGGCGGACGTGATCGTGATGCCGCGCTCCTGCTCCTGCTCCATCCAGTCCATGGTCGAGGCGCCGTCGTGCGTCTCGCCGATCTTGTAGTTGATCCCGGTGTAGAACAGGATCCGCTCGGTGGTCGTCGTCTTGCCGGCATCGATGTGCGCCATGATGCCGATGTTGCGGACCTTGTTCAGGTCCGTAAGGACGTCGAGTGCCACTGTCTCTCTTCTCTGCTCAGTTCAGTGCGGGTATGCGGGGTGCTGGGTGCTCGGGGGCCGGCCGTCGTGCGCCGGCACCCGAGGGCGTCACCAGCGGTAGTGCGCGAACGCCTTGTTGGCCTCGGCCATCTTGTGGGTGTCCTCGCGGCGCTTGACCGCGGCACCCAGGCCGTTGCTGGCGTCGAGGATCTCGTTCATCAGCCGCTCGGTCATGGTCTTCTCACGGCGCTGCCGGGAGTAGCCGACCAGCCAGCGCAGGGCCAGCGTGGTCGAACGGTTGGGCTTGACCTCGATCGGCACCTGGTAGGTCGCACCGCCGACGCGGCGGCTCTTGACCTCCAGGGCGGGCTTGACGTTGTCCAGCGCACGCTTGAGCGTGGCCACCGGGTCGGTGCCCGTCTTGGCGCGGGCACCCTCGAGGGCGCCGTAGACGATGGTCTCGGCCACGGACTTCTTGCCGTCCATGAGGATCTTGTTGATGAGCTGCGTCACCAGGGGCGAGCCGTAGACCGGGTCGGCGATGAGGGGACGCTTCGGAGCGGGGCCCTTGCGAGGCATTACTTCTTCTCCTTCTTCGCGCCGTAGCGGGAGCGAGCCTGGTTGCGGCCCTTCACGCCCTGCGTGTCCAGGGACCCGCGGATGATCTTGTAGCGGACACCCGGAAGGTCCTTCACGCGGCCGCCACGCACGAGCACGATCGAGTGCTCCTGCAGGTTGTGGCCGACGCCCGGGATGTAGGCCGTGACCTCGATGCCACTGGTCAGGCGCACACGGGCGACCTTGCGCAGGGCAGAGTTCGGCTTCTTGGGGGTGGTCGTGTAGACGCGGGTGCAGACACCGCGTCGCTGCGGGTTGCCCTTCAGGGCGGGACTGTTGGTCTTCTTGACCTTGTCCTGCCGCCCCTTCCGGACCAGCTGGTTGATCGTGGGCACTGAGTCTCCGTCGCTTCGGTGTTGTCGATGCTCTCCGTCTTTCGCGACGGAACGCACTCCTTGGCTGTGTCCTTCCCGGCACCCGTCGTCGGGTGTCCCGGTCAGGCCTCTCCCCTGCACTTTCCGGGCCCACCACATACCGCAGCCCCGGAGGACGAGATGGTGGTGTGACCGGACTGCCCGGCGAGAGGGGCGCCGACCCCGGCCCCGTGCTGCTGGTGGGGCGTTGTCGACAGTGCGCAGGCGAGCCCACACACAAGTCTCTACCTTACTGGCCGGGCAACTCCTGGCCAAATCCGCGCCCGGACGACGGACGCGCCGCCCCCAGGCAACCTTCCCCGGCGGGGTGGCTGCGCTGCGGACGGCGCGTCCGGTTCAGTCGCTCCTGCTCAGAAGCGTCGCTCGTCGACCGCGAGGTCGTCGAGGCGCACGGCCTCGCCCGAACCCGGACCGAAGTTGGCGTACTCGTCGTAGGAGTCGTACGTCGGCACGGCGTAGGCCGCCGCCTTGGCCTCCTCGGTGGGCTCCACCGTGAGGTTGCGGTAGCGCGGCAGCCCCGTCCCGGCCGGGATCAGCTTGCCCAGGATGACGTTCTCCTTCAGCCCCAGCAGCGGGTCGGACTTGCCTTGCATCGCTGCCTCGGTGAGGACCCGCGTCGTCTCCTGGAAGGAGGCGGCGGACAGCCACGAGTCGGTCGCGAGCGAGGCCTTCGTGATGCCCATGAGCTCAGGACGACCCGAGGCCGGCTTGCCGCTCTCGGACACCACGCGACGGTTCTCGGTCTCGAACCGGCCACGCTCGACCAGCTCGCCGGGCAGCAGCTCGGCGTCTCCGGCCTCGATGATCGTGATCCGGCGCAGCATCTGCCGCACGATGACCTCGATGTGCTTGTCGTGGATCGACACACCCTGCTGGCGGTAGACCTTCTGCACCTCGTCGACGAGGTGCTGCTGGGTCTGGCGCGGGCCGAGGATGCGCAGCACCTGCTTGGGGTCGATCGCACCGACCACGAGCTGGGTGCCGACCTCGACGTGCTGACCGTCCTGGACCAGCAGGCGCGCGCGCTTGCTGACCGGGTAGGCGTGCTCGTCGGAGCCGTCGTCCGGCACCAGCAGCAGGCGACGCGCCTTGTCGGTGTCCTCGACCTGGATCCGCCCGGTCGCCTCCGCGATGGGGGCGACCGCCTTCGGGGTCCGGGCCTCGAACAGCTCGACCACACGCGGCAGGCCCTGCGTGATGTCGTCACCGGCCACACCACCGGTGTGGAAGGTGCGCATCGTCAGCTGGGTGCCGGGCTCACCGATCGACTGTGCGGCAATGATGCCGACGGCCTCACCGATGTCGACCAGCTTGCCGGTGGCCAGGGAACGGCCGTAGCAGCGGGCACAGGTGCCGACCAGCGACTCACAGGTCAGGACCGAACGGACCTTGACCTGTTCGACCCCGGCAGAGACCAGCGCGTCGATGACCACGTCACCGAGGTCGATGCCGGCCTCGGCCAGCGTCTGGCCCTCGTGCACCACGTCCTCGGCGAGGGTGCGGGCGTAGACCGCGGTCTCGACGTCGTCGTGCTCGCGCAGCGTGCCGTCCTCGCCACGGACACCGATCGGCATGAGGAAGCCGCGCTCGGTGCCGCAGTCGTCCTCGCGGATGATGACGTCCTGGCTGACGTCGACGAGCCGTCGGGTCAGGTAGCCCGAGTCGGCGGTCCGCAGCGCGGTGTCCGCCAGGCCCTTGCGGGCACCGTGCGTGGAGATGAAGAACTCCAGCACCGACAGGCCCTCACGGAAGTTGGACTTGATCGGACGCGGGATGATCTCGCCCTTGGGGTTGGCCATGAGGCCACGCATGCCGGCGATCTGCCGCAGCTGGAACCAGTTACCACGCGCACCCGAGGTCACCATCCGGTAGATGGTGTTGTCCTTGGGCATGGTGGTCTCCAGCTCGCGGGCGACCTCGTTGCCGGCCTGCGTCCAGATCTCGATGAGCTCCTGACGGCGCTCGTCGTCGGTGATCAGACCCCGCTCGTACTGCGTCTGGACCTTGGCGGCCTTGGTCTCGTAGCCGGCCAGGATCTCCGGCTTGCGGGCCGGGGGCACCACGTCGGAGACGGCCACCGTGGTGCCGGACCGGGTGGCCCAGTAGAAGCCGGTGTCCTTCAGCGAGTCCAGCGAGGCCGCGACCTGCACCTTGGTGTAGCGCTCGGCGAGGTCGTTGACGATCCCGGACAGCCGCTTCTTGTCCACCACGTCGTTGACGAAGGGGTAGTTGGGAGGCAGCGAGTCGTTGAAGATCGCCCGGCCCAGGGTGGTGTCCAGCAGGAAGGTGTCCACGACGCCGTCCTCGGTCACCTCGGTGCCCTCCGGCAGCTCCTGACCCACCGGGGCGGCCGTTCCCTTGAGCCGGATGCGCACCGGGGTGCCCAGCTCGATCTGCCCGGCGTCGAAGGCCATCCGGGCCTCGGCCACCGAGCCGAAGCTGCGCAGGTGGGTGCCGCCGTCCTCGTCGGTGAGCACCGGCTGCTCGCCGAAGGCCTCACTGGTGAGGTGGAACAGCCCGATGATCATGTCCTGGGTGGGCATGGTCACGGGACGACCGTCGGCCGGCTTGAGGATGTTGTTGGACGAGAGCATCAGGATCCGCGCCTCGGCCTGAGCCTCGGCTGACAGCGGCAGGTGGACCGCCATCTGGTCACCGTCGAAGTCCGCGTTGAACGCGGTGCACACGAGCGGGTGGATCTGGATGGCCTTGCCCTCGACCAGCTGCGGCTCGAAAGCCTGGATGCCGAGGCGGTGCAGCGTCGGTGCGCGGTTCAGCAGCACGGGGTGGTCGGTGATGACCTCCTCGAGCACATCCCACACCACGGAACGGCCGCGCTCGACCATCCGCTTGGCCGACTTGATGTTCTGCGCGTGGTCCAGGTCGACCAGACGCTTCATCACGAACGGCTTGAACAGCTCCAGCGCCATCTGCTTGGGCAGGCCGCACTGGTGCAGCTTGAGCTGCGGACCGACCACGATGACCGACCGGCCGGAGTAGTCGACGCGCTTGCCCAGCAGGTTCTGACGGAAGCGGCCCTGCTTGCCCTTGAGCATGTCGGACAGCGACTTCAGCGGGCGGTTGCCCGGGCCGGTGACGGCGCGGCCGCGACGGCCGTTGTCGAACAGCGAGTCGACGGCCTCCTGCAGCATCCGCTTCTCGTTGTTGACGATGATCTCGGGGGCACCGAGGTCGAGCAGCCGCTTGAGGCGGTTGTTGCGGTTGATCACCCGACGGTAGAGGTCGTTCAGGTCGGAGGTCGCGAAGCGGCCACCGTCCAGCTGCACCATCGGGCGCAGGTCCGGCGGGATGACCGGGACGCAGTCGAGAACCATGCCGGCCGGCTCGTTCGTGGTCTGCAGGAACGAGGTGACGACCTTGAGCCGCTTGATGGCGCGGGTCTTCTTCTGGCCCTTGCCGGTGGCGATGATCTCGCGCAGCGAGGCGGCCTCGGCGGTGAGGTCGAAGGTCTGCAGACGCTTCTGCAGCGCTGCGGCCCCCATGCCGCCCTCGAAGTACATGCCGAAACGGTCACGCATCTCGCGGTAGAGGATCTCGTCGCCCTCGAGGTCCTGGACCTTGAGGTTCTTGAAGCGGTCCCAGACCTGGTCCAGGCGCTCGACCTGCTGGTCGGCACGACGGCGGATCTGGTTCATCTCGCGCTCGGCGGAGTCGCGCACCTTGCGGCGCGCGTCAGCCTTGGCGCCCTCGGCCTCCAGCTCGGCCAGGTCGGTCTCGAGCTTCTTGGCACGGGCCTCCACGTCGGCGTCGCGACGGTTCTGCAGCTCCTTGCGCTCGACGTCGATCTGCGCCTCGAGCGAGGGCAGGTCCTGGTGACGCCCGTCCTCGTCCACGCTGGTGATCATGTAGGCGGCGAAGTAGATGACCTTCTCCAGGTCCTTCGGCGCGAGGTCCAGCAGGTAGCCCAGACGGCTGGGGACACCCTTGAAGTACCAGATGTGGGTGACCGGGGCGGCAAGCTCGATGTGGCCCATCCGCTCGCGGCGCACGGCCGCACGGGTCACCTCGACGCCGCAGCGCTCACAGATGATGCCCTTGAAGCGGACGCGCTTGTACTTGCCGCAGTAGCACTCCCAGTCACGGGTCGGGCCGAAGATCTTCTCGCAGAAGAGCCCGTCCTTCTCCGGCTTCAGGGTGCGGTAGTTGATGGTCTCGGGCTTTTTGACTTCGCCGTGGCTCCACTTGCGGATGTCCTCCGCGGAAGCCAGGCCAATCCGCAACTCGTCGAAGAAGTTGACGTCGAGCACGTGATTCCTTCTCTCGTGAGATCAGTTCGTCTCAGTTAGTCGTGAAATCGATAGAGGGTATGCCGTGGCGCCCGGCCGGCCCGCCCTCGCGGGTCAGAGCCGGCCGGGACACGATCAGACTTCCTCGACCGAGCTCGGCTCGCGCCGAGAGAGGTCGATGCCGAGCTCCTCCGCGGCGCGGAAGACCTCCTGGTCGGAGTCGCGGAGGTCGATGTGCGTCCCGTCGCTGGAGAGCACCTCGACGTTCAGGCACAGGCTCTGCATCTCCTTGATGAGCACCTTGAAGGACTCCGGGATGCCGGGCTCGGGCACGTTCTCGCCCTTGACGATCGACTCGTAGACCTTGACCCGGCCGGTCACGTCGTCGGACTTGATGGTGAGCAGCTCCTGCAGGGCGTAGGCGGCACCGTAGGCCTCGAGCGCCCACACCTCCATCTCGCCGAAGCGCTGGCCACCGAACTGCGCCTTACCACCCAGCGGCTGCTGGGTGATCATCGAGTACGGCCCCGTGCTGCGCGCGTGGATCTTGTCGTCCACGAGGTGGTGCAGCTTCAGGATGTACATGTAGCCCACCGACACCGGGTCCGGGAACGGCTCGCCGGAGCGACCGTCGAGCAGGCGCGTCTTGCCGGACTCCCCGATCAGTCGCTGTCCGTCACGCGCCGGCAGGGTCGACTCGAGCAGGCCGGTGATCTCCTCCTCGCGCGCACCGTCGAAGACGGGGCTCGCGACGCGGGTCCGCGGGGTCGCCTCGCGGGCGTCCGCCGGGATGAGCTTGGCCCAGTCGGGCTCGCCCTCGATCTTCCAGCCCTGTGCCGCCGCCCAGCCGAGGTGCAGCTCCAGGATCTGGCCCACGTTCATCCGCCCGGGCACACCCAGGGGGTTGAGCACGATGTCGACGGCGGTGCCGTCCTCGAGGAACGGCATGTCCTCGACCGGGAGGATCTTGGAGATGACGCCCTTGTTGCCGTGGCGGCCGGCGAGCTTGTCACCGTCGGTGATCTTGCGCTTGTTGGCCACGTAGACGCGGACCAGCTGGTTGACGCCCGGAGGCAGCTCGTCGCCTTCCTCGCGGTCGAAGACCTTGACGCCGATGACCGTGCCGGTCTCGCCGTGCGGGACCTTCATCGAGGTGTCCCGCACCTCGCGCGCCTTCTCACCGAAGATCGCACGCAGCAGCCGCTCCTCCGGGGTCAGCTCGGTCTCACCCTTGGGCGTGACCTTGCCGACCAGCAGGTCGCCGTCGCGGACCTCGGCACCGATGCGGATGATGCCTCGCTCGTCCAGGTCGGCCAGCACGTCGTCGGAGACGTTGGGGATGTCCCGCGTGATCTCCTCCGGGCCCAGCTTGGTGTCGCGGGCGTCGATCTCGTGCTCCTCGATGTGGATCGAGGACAGGACGTCGTCCTGCACCAGGCGCTGGGAGAGGATGATCGCGTCCTCGTAGTTGTGGCCCTCCCACGGCATGAACGCCACGAGGAGGTTGCGCCCCAGCGCCATCTCGCCACCGTCGGTGGCCGGCCCGTCCGCCAGCAGCTGCCCGGCCTCGACCCGCTGACCCTCGTCGACCCGGACCTGCTGGTTGTAGCAGTTGCCCTGGTTGGAGCGGGTGAACTTGTCGACGCGGTAGCTGGTGTAGGTGCCGTCGTCGTTGGCCACCGAGATCAGGTCGGCCGAGACCTCCTGCACGACACCGCCCTTGGTGGCCCGGACCACGTCGCCGGAGTCGAGGGCGGCGCGCCACTCCATACCGGTGCCCACCAGGGGCGCCTCGGCGCGGACCAGCGGCACGGCCTGACGCTGCATGTTGGCGCCCATGAGCGCACGGTTGGCGTCGTCGTGCTCGAGGAAGGGGATCATCGCCGTCGCGGCCGACACCATCTGGCGGGCCGAGACGTCCATGTAGTCGACCTCGGAGGCCGGGACGTCGACCGCCTCGCCCTCCTTGGCGCGCACCAGGACCCGCTCACCCTCGAAGGTGCCGTCGTCGAGCAGCGGCGCGTTGGCCTGCGCGATGACGAACCGGTCCTCCTCGTCGGCGGACAGGTAGTCGACCTCGTCGCTGACCTTGCCCTCGAAAACCCGCCGGTAGGGGGTCTCGACGAAGCCGAACGGGTTGATCCGCCCGTAGGACGCCAGCGAGCCGATCAGACCGATGTTGGGACCCTCAGGGGTCTCGATCGGGCACATGCGGCCGTAGTGCGACGGGTGGACGTCACGGACCTCCATGCCGGCGCGGTCACGGGACAGACCGCCCGGGCCGAGCGCGGACAGGCGGCGCTTGTGGGTCAGCCCGGCCAGCGGGTTGTTCTGGTCCATGAACTGGGACAGCTGGCTGGTGCCGAAGAACTCCTTGATGGAGGCGACGACGGGCCGGATGTTGATCAGGGTCTGCGGCGTGATCGCCTCGACGTCCTGCGTGGTCATCCGCTCGCGGACGACGCGCTCCATCCGGGACAGTCCGGTGCGGACCTGGTTCTGGATCAGCTCGCCGACGCTGCGCAGGCGACGGTTGCCGAAGTGGTCGATGTCGTCGACCTCGATCTGCAGGTCGGCGCTGTCCCCACCACGGGTGACCGGCAGCGACTCCTCGCCGGCGTGCAGCGCCACGATGTAGCGGATGGTGGCGACGATGTCGTCGACCCCGAGCACGGACTCGCTCAGCGGGGCCTCCAGGCCCAGCTTCTTGTTGATCTTGTAACGACCGACCTTGGCCAGGTCGTAGCGCTTGGGGTTGAAGTAGAGGTTGTCCAGCAGGGTCTGCGCGGCCTCGCGGGTGGGCGGTTCGCCCGGACGCAGCTTGCGGTAGATGTCCAGCAGCGCCTCGTCCTGGTCGGCCGTGTGGTCCTTCTCCAGGGTGAGGCGGATCGACTCGTAGTCGCCGAACTCCTCGAGGATCTGCGCCTCGGTCCAGCCGAGCGCCTTGAGCAGCACGGTGACGCTCTGCTTGCGCTTGCGGTCGACGCGCACGCCCACCATGTCCCGCTTGTCGATCTCGAACTCCAGCCAGGCACCGCGGCTGGGGATGACCTTGGCCGTGTAGACGTCCTTGTCGGAGGTCTTGTCGAGGGTGCGCTCGAAGTAGACGCCCGGGCTGCGGACGAGCTGGGAGACCACGACACGCTCGGTGCCGTTGACGATGAAGGTGCCGCGGTCGGTCATGAGCGGGAAGTCGCCCATGAAGACCGTCTGGCTCTTGATCTCACCGGTCGAGTTGTTGATGAACTCCGCCGTGACGAAGAGCGGCGCGGAGTAGGTCATGTCCCGCTCCTTGCACTCGTCGATGGAGTACTTCTGCTCCTCGAAGCGGTGGTCGCGGAACGACAGCGACATCGACCCGGAGAAGTCCTCGATCGGGGAGATCTCCTCGAAGATCTCCTCCAGACCGGAACGGTCGGGGACGTCGGAACGCCCGGAGTCCTTGGCTGCGGCGACACGAGCCTGCCAGTCCTCGTTGCCGAGCAACCAGTCGAAACTCTCCGTCTGCAGCGCCAGGAGGTCAGGGACCTCCAGGGGCTCACGAATCTTTGCAAAGCTCAGACGGCCGGAAGCCGTCCGAGCGGTGGACACAGTCTTCTTCGCAGTGCGCGAGGCAGCCAAGGATGGTCCTTCCACGGGCCTGTTCAAGCGGCTAGGTCAGCGCGGCGCCCTTCAGCCCCCCCGAGCCTCGACCGTGGCATCGCGACCGTCGCGTGGGCATCGTGGTCGATGCGACAGGCGGGGTGCGAGGGCTCATCGGAAGTGGTGGGGGCAGGATCAGGACAGCGCAAAGCAACAGAATACACACCTGGGCACACTCCGTCCAATCCTCCCCCGAGGCCGGACGAACCTCTGCGCCGGCTGCTTCCCGCGGAACCCCTGAGGGATCTCGACCTGGGCAGTGCCTGCGAACGCCATGATCGTCCCCCGTGACCCGGGCCGCGTCAAGTCCTTGTGCACAGGACGTGTGTCAGGGCGCCGCAACGCCGACGGGCGGGGCCACTGGTGAAGTGGTCCCGCCCGTCATACGTGCTGGGTGTCCCGGACCGCAGTCCGGGACGGTGTCACTTGAGGGTGACGGTGGCGCCGGCGCCCTCGAGGGCGTCCTTGGCCTTGTCGGCAGTCTCCTTGTCGACCTTCTCCAGGACGGCCTTGGGGGCGCCGTCCACGAGGTCCTTGGCCTCCTTGAGGCCGAGGGAGGTCAGCGCGCGGACCTCCTTGATGACCTGGATCTTCTTGTCGCCGGCGGCCTCGAGGACGACGTCGAACTCGTCCTGCTCCTCCTCGACGACGGCCTCGCCGCCACCGGCGGCGGCGGCACCCGCGACGGCGACCGGGGCCGCGGCGGTGACGTTGAACGTGTCCTCGAACTGCGTCACGAACTCGGACAGCTCGATCAGGGTCATCTCCTTGAACGCGTCAAGGAGCTCTTCGGTGCTCAGCTTCGCCATGGTGTGGCGTTCCTTCCTACTGGTGCCGTGAGTGGCGTGGTGTGGATGATGCGGACCCGCGGTGCGGCGGGTCAGCTGTCCCCGGCGGTGCCGGGGTCCGTGTCGCCACCCTCGGCGACGGCGGTGGTGGCCTCGGCGGGGGCGTCAGCGGTTGCGCTGCCACCCTCCTCCTCGACCTTGGCTCGCAGCGCGTCGACGACCCGGGCGGTCTGCGACAGGGGCGCGGCGAACAGGTAGACAGCCTGGCTCAGCGAGGCGTTCATCGCGCCGGCCAGCTTGGCCAGCAGCGTCTCGCGGGACTCCAGGTCGGCGAGCTTGGTGATCTCCTCGGCCGTCAACGGCTTGCCGTCGAGCAGACCGGCCTTGATCACCAGTGCGGGGTTGGCCTTGGCGAAGTCACGCAGACCCTTGGCAGCCTCGACCGGGTCACCGGTGACGAAGGCGATGGCCGTAGGGCCCTGCAGGTGCTCGTCGAAGCTGGTGATACCGGCTTCGGCAGCAGCACGCTTGGTCAGCGTGTTCTTCACCACGGCATAGGTCGCGTGCTCACGCATCGAGGTCCGCAGCTGGGACAGCTGGGCCACGGTCAGACCGCGGTACTCGGTGAGCACGGCCGCACCCGAGCTGCGGAACTTCTCCGTCAGCTCGGCAATGGCTGCAGCCTTCTCAGGTGTCGCCATGGGGCCTCCTTCGTCACGTGGTGCCGGACGGCCCGGACATGACGAGAGCCCCGGCGCAGGCGCACGGGGCTCGGGCAGCAGGGTCGCTGTCGGACACACGTTCACCTGCGCTGGTCGCCCGTCGATGCGGGGCCTTCGATCGGTATGTCGATGCTCTTGCGGGCTCGGCACACCGATGACCGGCGGTCATTGGTAGGCACCAGGGTATCCGCACCAGCCCTGCGACCCAAATCCCGGCAGCTGAGGACCCACGCAGGCGCCGATGTGCGCTCGAGACGCAGAGGTGCGCTCGACAGGTCGGGCGAGGTCGGCCCAGGTGAGGCGGACCACCTCGAAGCCGAGGCTGCGCAGCCTGTCCTCACCGAGCTTCTCCGCTCGCAGGTCCTCGGGGGTCCGAAACTTGGCGAGCCCGTCGAACTCGACGATCGTCCGCTGGTCCCGGAAGAGGAAGTCCACCCTGGCCGAGAACCCGTCGTCGTCCCAGGTGCCGATCGTCGACCACGTGCCTGCTCACCCCCAGCCGCGCCAGCTCGGCCACCGTGGCGACCCCGCCCGTGACGGACATCCTGGTCCGGATCCTGTCGCCCATCACCAGACCGTCTCGCATCCGTCACCGCCGCGGCATCCACTGTCCACAGGCGCTGCCGAGGCAGGGATGTGCGCTCCAGTGAGGCCTGCGAGGACGTGCTCCGACGACACAGGCCTGTCTCGGTTGCCGACCAGGCAGCGGGATGCCCGAAGCCCCCACAGCCAGCGGCTGCGGGGGCTTGGGGTGCCTTTGCTCGGGAGTGCGTCAGGTCACTCCGCGACGGTGGCCGAGCGCGACGTGTCGAGCGGGATGCCCGGGCCCATGGTCGTGGCCATGGTCGCCTTGGTGATGTAGCGGCCCTTGGCCGCAGCCGGCTTCAGCCGCAGGATCTCGTCCATGGCCGCCGTGTAGTTCTCCACCAGCGCCGTCTCGTCGAAGGACGCCTTGCCGATGATGAAGTGGAGGTTGGCGTGCTTGTCGACGCGGAACTCGATCTTGCCGCCCTTGATGTCGGTGACAGCCTTGGCGGTGTCCATCGTGACCGTGCCGGTCTTCGGGTTCGGCATCAGGCCACGCGGACCCAGCACCTTGCCCAGACGCCCGACCTTGCCCATCAGGTCGGGGGTCGCGACGACGGCGTCGAAGTCGAGCCAGCCACCGGCCACCTTCTCGATGAGCTCGTCGGAGCCGACGTGGTCGGCGCCCGCATCCCGAGCGGCCTGGGCACGGTCGCCGTTGGCGAAGACCAGGACCCGAGCGGTCTTGCCGGTGCCGTTGGGCAGGTTGACAGTGCCGCGGACCAGCTGGTCGGCCTTGCGCGGGTCGACGCCCAGGCGCAGGGCGACCTCGACGGTCGCGTCGTACTTCGTGTGGGACGTGTCCTTGGCGAGGCGGATGGCCTCGACAGGACCGTAGAGGGCGTCACCGTCGATCTTGTCGGCGGCGGCGCGGTAGGCCTTGCTGCGCTTCATGATGCTCCTTGAACAGATGGGTGGAGGTGTGGTGAACGGACCAGCGCTGGTCCTGCCACTGCGGGACGACGTGGGTCGCCGACCGCGGGTCGAGGGGTCAGGCCTCGACGGTGATGCCCATCGAGCGGGCGGTGCCGGCGATGATCTTGGCTGCCTGGTCGATGTCGTTGGCGTTGAGGTCGGCCATCTTCTGCTCGGCGATCTCGCGGACCTGAGCCTGCGAGAGCTTCGCGACCTTGGTCTTGTGCGGCTCGCCGGAGCCCTTGGCGACACCCGCGGCCTTCTTGATGAGCTCGGCGGCCGGCGGGGTCTTGGTGACGAAGGTGAAGGAACGGTCCTCGTAGACCGTGATCTCCACCGGGATCACGTTGCCACGCTGGCTCTCCGTCGCGGCGTTGTAGGCCTTGACGAACTCCATGATGTTGACACCGTGCTGACCGAGGGCGGGGCCGACGGGCGGAGCGGGCGTGGCCTGTGCGGCCTGGATCTGCAGCTTGATGAAGCCGGAGACCTTCTTGCTCTTGGGGGGCATGTTTCGGGTCCTTCGTGTTGGGGTGTTGGGCCGACGCCGTGGGCGATGACCCGGTTGCAAACGTCCTCCGAGGAGGACCGCCGTCGGTCAGATCTTGGCGACCTGGTTGAACGACAGCTCGACCGGGGTCTCCCGGCCGAAGATGGAGACGAGCACCTTGAGCTTGTGGGACTCGGGGATGATCTCGGAGATGGTCGCCGGAAGGGTCTCGAACGGACCCTCCATGACGGTGACGGACTCGCCGATCTCGAAGTCGACCTCGGGCTGGGCCTGCGGGGCGAGGCCGCCACCGGAGGCGGCCTGGGCCTTGCTCGTGGCCGGCTGCTCGAAGACCGGGGCCAGCATGGTGAAGACCTCGTCGAGGCTGAGCGGCACGGGCTGGTGGGCGTTGCCGACGAACCCGGTGACCCCGGGGGTATGCCGGACCGCGCCCCAGGACTCGTCCGTGAGCTCCATCCGGACCAGGACGTATCCGGGCATCCGGACCCTGCGCACCTGCTTGCGGACGCCACCCTTGATCTCGGTGACCTCCTCCATCGGGACCTCGACGGCGAAGATGTAGTCCTCCATGTTGAGGGAGGTGATGCGGGTCTCGAGGTTGTGCTTGACCCGGTTCTCGTAGCCGGCGTAGGAGTGGATGACATACCAGTCGCCGTACTGGGCACGCAGCGTCGCCTTGAACTCCTCGACCGGGTCGACCTCCCCCTCGTCCTCGGCCACGTCGTCGGCGTCCTCCGCAGCGTCCTCCGCGGTCGCGGGCTGGTCCTCGACAGTGAGCGGGTCGACGGTCGGGGTCTCGTCGGCGTCACCGGACACGACGTCCTGCGGCGTGGTGTCCTCGTCGTTCTCGGTCCACTCCTGCGACATGACCTATCTTCCTCACTTCTGGCTAGCGGTGACCGCGCGCGGCGATCAGGACGACCGGCAGAGCCGGTGCGGTGCCGGTCAGCGGACCGGCGGCGAGATCACCCGCCGAAGACGAAGCTCACCAGACGGGTGAAGACCTGGTCCAGCCCGAACACGTAGGCCATGATCACGCTGACGAAGACCATCACGACGATGGTGTAGGTGATGAGCTCGCGCTGGGTCGGTCGGACGACCTTGCGCAGCTCGGCCATCACCTGAGCGGTGAACGACCCGGGCCGCGCGGGGAGGCCGGAACCGCCGCCACGGGAGCGGTCGACACCCTGGGTGTCGTGCGCGCTGCTGTTGGCCACGTCGGAGCCTCTCTGCTGGGTTGCCAGTTGCCTGGTGGTGCTGCTCTCTCGGCCGGGTGACCGATCGCGCAGGGCACGAGGGACTCGAACCCCCAACCGCTGGTTTTGGAGACCAGTGCTCTACCAATTGAGCTAGTGCCCTCCGGCGCCCGGTGGGCAGGCGCCAGCATGGGTGAGTCAACACCCGACGCAGGAGTCTACGTGACATCGGGGGTGATGGCGAAACTGCCTCGGATGACAGGATGGACCCCGTGAGCCAGATGACCCAGCACCCGTCCCGCGTCTCCGCCCGGATCGGTTCGATCGCCGAGTCCGCCACTCTCGCCGTCGACGCCAAGGCCAAAGCCCTCAAGGCCGAGGGCCGACCGGTCATCGGCTTCGGGGCCGGCGAGCCGGACTTCCCCACCCCCGACTACATCGTCGCGGCCGCGGTCGCCGCGTGCCAGGACCCGGTCAACCACCGCTACTCCCCCGCCGGTGGCCTGCCGGTGCTGAAGCAGGCGGTCGTCGACAAGACCCTGCGCGACTCGGGGTATGCGGTGGAGCCGGCCAACGTGCTGGTCACCAACGGTGGCAAGCAGGCCGTCTACAACACCTTCGCCGCGCTGCTCGACCCCGGTGACGAGGTCGTCCTGCCCACGCCGTTCTGGACGACCTACCCCGAGGCGATCCGGCTGGCCGGCGGCGTGCCGGTCGAGGTCTTCGCCGGCGCCGACCAGGGCTACCTCGTGACAGTGGACCAGCTCGAGGCGGCACGCACCGACCGCACCAAGGTGCTGCTCTTCTGCAGCCCGTCCAACCCCACCGGTGCGGTCTACCCCCCGGAGCAGGTCGAGGCCATCGGACGCTGGGCGCTCGAGCACGGCATCTGGGTGGTCACCGACGAGATCTACGAGCACCTGCTCTACGACGGAGCACAGGCTCCGTCGATGCCGGTGGTCGTCCCCGAGCTCGCCGAGACCTGCGTGGTGCTCAACGGGGTCGCCAAGACCTACGCCATGACCGGCTGGCGGGTCGGCTGGATGGTCGGCCCGAAGGACGTCGTCAAGGCCGCCACCAACCTGCAGTCCCACGCGACGTCCAACGTCGCCAACGTCTCGCAGCGGGCCGCCGTCGCAGCCCTGCAGGGTTCCCTGGAGGCGGTGGAGGAGATGCGGGTCGCCTTCGACCGACGTCGCCGGACGATGGTCTCGATGCTCAACGAGATCGACGGGCTGCACTGCCCGACGCCACAGGGTGCCTTCTACGCCTATCCCAGTGTCGAGGGGCTGCTCGGTCGCACCATCCGGGGGCGCACGCCGCAGACCTCCGCCGAGCTCGCCGGCCTGATCCTCGACGAGGTCGAGGTGGCGGTGGTGCCGGGTGAGGCGTTCGGCCCCAGCGGCTACCTCAGGTTGTCCTACGCCCTGGGTGACAACGACCTGGCCGAGGGTGTCGGCCGCCTCCAGAGCCTGCTCGCTGAGGCCCGCTGACCACGCACTGCCCGGTGTCTCTCCCTGCCAGCGGTCAGTCGTCGCCGCGGAGCTGGAACGACCGGAGGCGCTGCCCGGTGAGCAGCGCGCCGCCGACGGCCACCACGACCGCCGCCACCACGGCATACGTCAGGCTCATGTCGCGCACGAGCAGGTCGAGGTCGTCGGTCAGCGCCCCCGCGACCCGACGGCCGAACGAGCCGACCGACAGGTAGCGCAGCCCGGACAGCCACGAGGCGAGCAGCCCTTCGAAGACCAGGACGTAGATCAGGCCCGCCACCGTGCCGTGGCGCAGCAGCGCCGAGAGCGCGACGAAGAGCCCGCAGTAGGCCACCCCGGCGACCACCGCCCCCACGCCGAGGGCCGCCGCCTGCCCCGGTCTGCCCGGCTCCAGCACCAGGGCCGAGACGAACACGGAGCCCGCCCCCAGCAGCACGGTGACCACCGAGGCGACGACCTGCTTGCTCACTGCGACGGACAGCCGGGACACCGGTGTCGCCAGCAGGTAGACGACCGAGCCGTCCTCGATCTCGGGCCCCAGCACGCCCGTGGACACGAGCAGGGCGACCAGGGGGAGCACCAGGCCGAGGCCGAACACCACCGAGATCGGGTCGACGGCCTGGGTGGCGTCGACCAGCACCGCGGTCAGCACCGACAGGGCGAGCAGCAGGAACGGGAGGAGGACCAGGACGATGCCGCGGCGCTGCCCGAAGAGCGAACGCGCGGCCAGCCGGGTGATGGTGAGGTTCATGCGGACACCAGGTAGGTGAAGACCGACTCCAGGGACTCGTCGGTGGGGGTGACCTCGTGCAGGCTGAGCCCGGCAGCCTGGGCCAGCCGGGGCAGCGCGTGGGCGAAGGTGCCGAAGTCGGTGACCTGCACCGCCACCCCACCTCTGGGCTCGAGGGTGACGCCGCGCACGGAGCTCTGGCTCATCAGCAGGGCGGCCAGGGCCCGGTCGTCGCTGCTGTGCACGCGGTAGTGGGTGGGCCGGTCGGTCATCAGCCGCCGGATCGCGCCGAAGTCGCCGGACGCGGCGTGTCGGCCGGCGACGACGACCTCGACCTGGCGGGCGATCTGCTCGACCTCCTCCAGGATGTGCGAGCTGAACAGCACGGTGCGCCCCTCCTGGCCCATCCGGCTCAGCAGCACCATCAGGTGCAGGCGCTGGCGCGGGTCGACGCCGTTGAAGGGCTCGTCGAGCAACAGGACCGCTGGGTCGTGCACGAGGGCCGAGGCCAGCTTGACCCGCTGTCGCATGCCCTTGGAGTAGGTGCCGATCGCCCGGTCGGCCGCATCCTGCAGCTCGACGACCTCGAGCGCCCGGTCGGTAGCCCAACCGGGCTCGGGCAGGCCGTGCAGCTCGGCCGTGGCCCGGACGAACGCCCGGCCGGTCAGGTAGCCGAAGCTCACCTCGCGCTCAGGCACCAGCCCGAGCCGCCGGTAGGTCGCGGTGTGACGCCACACCGGCTCCCCGTCCAGCTGCACGGTGCCGGCCGAAGGGGCGAGGAAACCGGCCATCATGGCGATCAGGGTGGTCTTGCCGGCGCCGTTGGGCCCGAGCAGCCCGGTGACCCCCGGGCCGACCTGCATGGTGACGTCGTTGACCGCCACGACGTTGCCGTACCAGCGGGACACCTGGCGCACCTCGAGCACACTCATCGCTTCCCCTGCCGGTGGTAGTGCCTGATCAACAGGGCGAGTCCGCCACCGATCACCAGCAGCGTGGTCGCCAGGTAGACGGCGTTGGCCCACGGCGTCTCAGGACCCGCGGGGTAGGACGAGGTGCCGCCCAGCAGCCCGCTCTGCACCCCGTCGACCAGTGTGAACGGCGACAGCAGGCCGGCCCACTGGGCGACGGTGTCGTTGCCCTCCACCGTCGCGATCGACTGCACCGCCGCGACGAAGCCCGTGCTGACCAGGAGTGCGATCACGACGGCGCCCACCGCCAGTCCGCGCCGCAGCGTGAGCGCGCTGACCAGCCCGGACAGGGTGGCCAGCACGGCTGCCAGCAGCACGAGCCCGACCGTGGTCACCAGCAGGTCGGCGCTCTGGTCGCTGACGTCGGCCTCAGCCGAGATGGCTCCGACATAGAGCAGCAGCACCGGCAGCCAGACGAAGACGAAGATCGCTACGGCGAGCGAGGCCCACCGCACCAGGGCGAAGCCCGCGGGGCTCAGCGGCCGCGCGAGGTAGAGCACGATGGCACCGGAGCGCAGGTCACGCGAGAACAGCACAGGAGCCTGGGCGGCGACGAAGATCGAGATGACCAGCAGCAGCTGGGTGGCGTAGGTGCTGTAGTCGATGAACCCCTCGCCGAGCCCGACCACCACCATGATCGCGACGAGGATCACGGCCGGCACCAGCATGACCGCGACCAGCACCAGCGGAAGGGCCTTGGCCTTGCCGGACCGGCCGAAGCCGTAGGCGTTGAGCAGCCCGGTCGCGAACAACGACGCGGCGATCGCCCGGGTGCCCCGACGCGGCCCGTCGTAGGTGCGGTAGCCGATGTCGTGGATGACGCCCCTAGGGGTGCTGGACATGACCCACCTCCTGCCGGAAGACGTCCTCGATGCGGCCGTGCTCGGCCTGGATGCGCACCAGCCCCACCTCGAGGTCGACGGCCGTGTCGCGGATGGTGTCGTGCACCCCGGAGTCCGGTGGCAGTCGCCGGGCGTCGACCTCGATGAGGCTCCCCCGCGGCCGGCAGGGCAGCCCGGCCCCGGCCAGGGCCTCACCCATCCGGTGCTGCGCCTGGGAGTCGCCGAGCACCTCGACCAGCAGGACACCGGTGGTGCCGGTGAAGTCGCCCGTCGCCTGGGAGCGCAGCAGGGTGCCGGCGTCGAGCACGATCACGTGGTCGCTGACCCGCTCCAGCTCGCCGAGCAGGTGCGAGGTCACCAGCACCGGGATGCCGAAGTCGTGCCCGATGCGGCTGACCAGGTGCAGCATGTCGTCGCGCGAGGCCGGGTCGAGCCCGTTGGTCGGCTCGTCCAGGAGCACCAGGCGAGGGTCGTGCACCAGGGTCTGGGCCAGCTTGGCACGCTGCTTCATCCCGGTGGAGTAGCCGCCCATCAGGCGGTAGCGCTCCTCCGCCAGACCGACATGGCGCAGCACGTCGGCCGCGCGCTCCCGGGCGGCCGTGGGCGGCAACCCGGACATTCGGCCCATGTGCACGACGAAGTCGATGGCCCGCACGTCGGGAGGCAGACACTCGTGCTCAGGCATGTAGCCCACCTGCGCCCGGATCGCTGCCCCGTCGTCCCGGATGTCGTGACCCAGCACGCTCGCGCCGCCGCCGGTGGGGGCGAGCAGGCCGAGGAGGATCTTGATCAGCGTCGACTTGCCCGCACCGTTGGCCCCCACCAGACCGGTGATCCCCTCCTCGACCCGGATGTCCAGGTCGCTCAGGGCGGTCACCGGCCCGTAGCGCTTGGTGAGCCCCCTCGTCTCGATCACCGACATGGTGGTCACTGTAACCAGGGGGTGCGGTAGACAAAGGGCATGACCCGCTCGGTGCTCGACCTGCCCAAGGCACACCTGCACCTGCACTTCACCGGCTCCATGCGCATCGGCACCCTCCGTGACCTGGCGGCCAAGCACGACCTGCGGCTGCCGCCGGCCCTGACCACGCAGTGGCCACCCCGCCTGGACGCGCACGACGAACGGGGGTGGTTCCGGTTCCAGCGGCTGTATGACGCAGCACGGGCCTGTGTGCGGGACGAGTCGGACATGCGCAGGATCGTGCGTGAGGCCGCGCAGGACGACGCGCGGGAGGGCTCCCGCTGGCTGGAGATCCAGGTCGACCCGACGTCCTACGCACCGTTCGTCGGGGGCATCACACCCGCCGTCGAGATCGTGCTGGACGAGGCCCGGGCGGTCAGTGCGGAGTCGGGCACCCAGGTGGCCGTCATCATCGCCGCCAGCCGGATGCGCCACCCCCTGGACGCCCGGACCCTCGCCCGCCTCGCCGCGCGTCACGCCGGCGACGCACCAGGGCAGGTCGTCGGCTTCGGCTTGTCCAACGACGAGCGACGAGGCCGGACCTCGGAGTTCGCCCACGCCTTCGCCATCGCGCGACGGGCCGGGCTGGCGTCGGTGCCGCACGCCGGGGAGCTGCTGGGGTCAGACCACGTCGCGGTCGCCGCCGAGCACCTCACGCCCGACCGCCTCGGCCACGGGGTGCGGGTCGTCGAGGACCCCCCGCTGCTGGACCGGCTCGTGGAGCGGGGTGTGACCTTCGAGGTCTGCCCGGCCTCCAACGTCTCTCTCGGGGTCTATCCCGACCTGCGCTCGGTGCCGCTGCCGACACTGCTGGCGGCCGGCGCACGGGTGGCCCTGGGCGCCGACGACCCGTTGCTCTTCGGCTCGCGGCTGGCCGACCAGTACCAGTCGGCCCGGCTCGACCACGGGCTCGACGACCAGGCCCTCGCCGGGCTCGCCCGGGCCTCCATCGAGGGGTCGCGAGCACCACAGCCGACGAAGGCCTCCCTCGTCTCGAAGGTGGACGCCTGGCTCGCCGCCGACGCTCCGCCTACCCCCTCCTGACGCGGTCGGTCAGCCCGCCACGGGGGTCAGGCTGGCGGTGATCTCGACCTGCTCAGAGGTGAGCAGGCCGGCGACAGCTCGGAGCACGGCATCGGTGGTGGCCTGGTCGGCGACCAGCACCTGGACGTCGAGCCTGCCGTCCGTCGACGGCGACGAGCTCTGCAGACCCTCGACGCCCGCCTCGGAGAGCGCCTCCTGGGCCTGGAGCAGCGTGTCGGAGCTCGCCACACCGGGCCGCTGCTCGACACACAGCCCGCCTGGCCACTCCTGCCGCAGGTCCTCCCAGGCCTGGTCCGGGTCTCCCGTGACGAGCACGTTGTAGATGGAGATGCCGTCGCTGAGCCACGACCCGACATACCCCTGGTATCCCTCGAGGAGGCTGCCGAACGCCTCCGCCGTCGCCACGTCCTCCGGCGTCTGCGGCACGAAGCCCTCCTGACCACCGCGGAAGGGGTCGTCACACAGCTGGGGGAAGGGCGAGGCCCCGCTGCCGTTGTCGGGCTCGACCGGGAAGGTGGGCACCGCGGGAGGCTCGGCCAGGGTGAAGGTGTGACCGTCATAGCTGCCCACCACCTTGACCTGCCCCCAGGTCACCCCCGAGGCGGACTGGCGGTCGGCCACCTCGGCCCAGTCCAGCCCGACCAGGGGGATGCCCTGGCACTGCGGGGGGAAGGACTCCATGACCGCACCCAGACACAGCGACACCCCGCGCTCCGGAGTCTCGATGGCCATGCCCTGGCCGCTCATCAGGTCTGAGCCCGAGGTGGTGGAGGTGCTCGTGGCGTCGTCACGCGTCGCAGCCCCGGGGTCTGCCTCGACACCGACCGTGCCGCAGCCGGCGAGCGCCGCTGCGGTGACCGCGACCCCCCACCACGTCAAGCGCCGCGACGTCTGTGCGTGCTGCTGTCCCATCTGCACTCCCTCGTGCTCAGCGCGCCTTCGGGGGCGCGAACCTGTCGGTGTGACGCTCCTGGGGACGGGAGGGTTCCGTCATCACGTGACCAGGCCGAGCCAGCGGGCCACCCGTTCGATCTCCAGCTCGTAGACCTCGTCTCGCAGGGCCGGTGCCACCGCCCCCACCCGCTGGCCGAAGAGCTCGAGGGAGACCGCGCCGAAGACATAGGTCCAGGCCATCAGCCCGCGGGCAGCCCAGGCGGGGGACACCTCCTGGCCCATGAACTCCACGAGCGGGGCCAACCCCTGCGCAGCGCTCGGGTCCAGCGGCGGCTCGTGCAGGGGTGGTGGCCCTCCGGGAGCGGTGACGATGTCGCGCAGCAACGCTGCCAGCAGCCGGGTGACCCGGCTCGCGGGGGCGATCGTGTCCTCCGGTGCCGCATATCCCGGCACCGGCGAGCCGTAGACCAGAGCGTAGAGGTGGGGGTGCTCCAGCGCCCAGGTGCGCACCGCCCGAGCGATGTGCTGCCACCGGCCGAGCAGGTCCGTGCGTGGCACGCTGGCCTCGGCCGTCTCCACCGACTCCCCCAGCGAGTCGTAGGCGTCGATGATGAGGGCTGTCAGCAGCGCGTCCCGGCTCTCGAAGTAGCGGTACACCGCGGACGAGACCATGCCCACGTCACGGGCGACCCCCCGCAGGGACAGGCTCCCTGCGCCCTCGGCGGCCAGCTGTTCGCGGGCGGCGTCGAGGATCTCGGTGCGCATCTGCTCCCGTGCTCGGGCACGCACCCCGCGGGCTCGTCCAGGACTGGGCATGACGTCAGTCAACCACAACAACGAGAGCGGTGCACTTGTTCGTGAACATCGCTCTTGCCAGTGGCGCGTATCTGGTGTTCACTGTTCACAACAGAGAGCACCGCTCACAAAGGAGAGACATGAACCACCACCTCGTCATCGGAGCCGGCCCCATCGGCACCCGCGTCGCACTCCTCCTGGCGGAGGCCGGCCACCCCGTGCGGGTCGTCACCCGGTCGGGCTCGGGTCCGGAGCACCCACTCGTCGACCGGGTGGCCGCCGACGCCGCGGACGCCACCCGGATGCGGTCGCTCGCCTCCGGCGCCGCCGCGGTGTACAACTGCGCCAACCCTGCCTACACCCGGTGGGACACCGACTGGCCTCCCCTCGCCTCGGCACTGCTCGAGGCAGCATCCGACTCGGGTGCAGTCCTGGCGACCGTGAGCAACCTCTACGGCTACGGTCAGGTCACGGGTCCGATGGGCGCGCACACGCCGCTGGCACCTGCCGACCACAAGGGCCGGGTGCGCGTCCGCATGTGGACCGAGGCGCTGGCCGCGCACCAGGCAGGTCGGGTGCGGACGGTGGAGGTCCGGGCCAGCGACTACGCCGACGCCGGCGCCAACTCGCACCTGGCGCGCAACGCCCCGGCCGTGCTGGCCGGCAAGACCGCCTGGGTCATGGGCGGCGCCGACCAGGAGCACACCTGGACGACGACGCACGACACAGCGCGGCTCCTCGTCGAGGCGGCTGCCGACGAGAGCACGCACGGCCGGGCCTGGCTGGTCCCGAGCGCCCCGCCGCGCACCCAACGCGAAGCACTGGGGGACGTGGCGACCGCTGCCGGTGTCCGCCCACCGACGATCCGGGTGCTGGGCCCCCGGGTGCTGCGGACCGTCGGGCTGGTGGTCCCGTTCGTCAGGGAGCTCGCGGGGACCGCCTACCAGTTCGCCGCTCCGTTCGTGGTCGACGACACCGCCACCCGGGCCCACTTCGGCTGGGACCCCGAGCCCTGGGACGCCACGGTGCAGCGCATCGTCGCCGAGGCCCGCGGCGCCGGTCACTGACGTCGGCTGAAGGCTCGGACCGGGGACCTCAGGCTCTGTCGGGGCGGCGGATCCGGGTGGATGGTGGGGGGTGGTCATCCGACCACCTCAGCCGGCCGCAGACGGGGGCACTGCTGTGGCCCTCCAGCCGGACGACACGTTCGGCGCCCACATCAGCGGCACCGCACGGACCCGAGGGTTCTCCGGTGAGCACAACCCAGGCAACCACCGGGGTATGTCGGGCTGGGGCAGCGCCTATGGCGGCTCTCTCGACTGCCCGACCCACCCCGACAGCGGTCACTGACGACCCGAGACCCGGTGCGCGCTACAGCTCGACTCCCACCAGCACGGGCTCGTTGACGAGGCTCACGCCGAAGGCCTGGCGCACCCCGTCGCGCACCTCGCGGGCCAGGGCCACGATGTCCCGCGCGCTCGCGTCCCCGCGGTTGGTGACCGCCAGGGTGTGCTTGGTGGACAGCGCCGCGGGCCCAGGGAGGCCATGCCCCTTCGCGAACCCCGCCTTGTCGATCAGCCAGGCAGCAGAGGTCTTGACGGTGCCGTCCGTGCCGGGAAACTCCGGTGGCACCGGACCCTGCGGCCCCAGCCGGTCAGCGGCCCGTTCCCGCAGCCGGACCATGTCGTCGGGCGCCAGGATCGGGTTGGTGAAGAACGACCCGCACGACCAGGTGTCGTGGTCGTGGTCGTCGAGCACCATGCCGCGCCGCCGCCGCTGCTCGAGCACCGCCTCGCGCGCCTCGGTCAGCGGCACCCGCTGCCCCGGCTCGACGCCGAGACCACGGGCCAGGTCGGCATACGCGATCGGCTGCGACATCGAGGTCGGTCGCAGCTGGAAGGAGACCTCGAGCACGATGTAGCGCGGGCTGACCGTGCCGGCACCAGCGCGCATGGACTCCTTGAGCAGGCTGTGCCGGTAGGAGAAGTCGCAGTCACTGTTGAAGAGTGTCCGCACCCTGCGCTCGGCACGGTCGAACACCCGCACCTGCCACACGGTCTGGGCGACCTCCTGGCCGTAGGCGCCGACGTTCTGCACGGGGGTGGCCCCGGTGCTGCCGGGGATGCCGGACAGCGCCTCGATGCCCGACCACGACTCGGCGACGGCGTGAGCCACCAGGTCGTCCCAGGGCTCCCCCGCGGCCACCCGGACCACCACGCCGCCGCACAGGTCGTCGGACTCGACCCGCACGCCACGGGAGGTGACCAGGACCACGGTGCCCGGAAAGCCCGCGTCGGCCACGACCAGGTTGGACCCGCCGCCGACGACCAGCACCGGCTCACCCGCCTCGTCAGCGGCCCGGACGGCGTCGACCACGGTCTCGGCGTCGTCGGCCACCACCAGCGCCCGCGGTGGTCCGCCGACACGCATCGTGGTCAGCTCGGCCAACGACCGCGTCACGGAGCGAGCACCGGAGCCTGCACGACCGCCAGGGCGCGACCCAGCACCTTCGTGCCCCCGCAGGTGACGGTCAGCTCGACCGTGACCCGGCCGGTCTCCTGCTCGACCTTGGTGACGACACCGGACACCTCGACGTCGGCGCCCCCGACCGACGGCACGACGACAGGGCTGACGAACCGCGTGCCGTAGGAGACCACCGCCGTGGGGTCACCGGCCCACTCGCTGACGACCTCGACGGCGGCACCCATCGTCCACATGCCATGGGCGATGACGTCGGGCAGGCCCACCGACCGGGCGAACTCCTCGTCCTGGTGGATCGGGTTGTGGTCACCGCTGGCCTCGGCGTAGGCCACCAGACGGGCACGGTCGACGTGGACGGTGCGGGCCGGCAGCTCCAGGCCCGGCTGGACGTGCAGCAGGTCGAGGGCCATCACTGCTCACCCCGGACCACGATCGTGGACCGTGCGGTGCAGACGGGCTCACCGTCGGCGGTGGACAGCTCGCTGCGGGTGGTGACCATCGCATGGCCCCCGGCCTGTCGCACCTTGTCGACGTGCAGCACCCCGACGATCTCGTCACCGGCCACGATCGGGCGGTGGTGGGTGAAGGTCTGCTCACCGTGCACGACGCGGGTGAAGTCGATGCCGGCCTCGGGGTCGGCGACCAGCTGGGCGTCGCACTGCTGCGCGACGACGACCGCGAACGTGGGCGACGCCACCACGCCCCGGTGCCCGGCCGCTCGGGCTGCCTGGTCGTCATGGTGGACCGAGTCCTGGGCACCGACCGCCGACGCGAACGCCGAGATGCGCTCCGCGGGGACGACATACGGCTCGGTGGGCGGATAGCTGCGCCCTTCGAACTCTGCGTTGACAGCCATGGCCCTCACCCTAACGGCGGCCGGGGACAGCGAAGGCCGCCACCCGGTGCGGGTGACGGCCCTCCTGCGTCGCGGTGCGCTGGTCTCAGCGGGTCTCGCGGTGCGGAGTGTGCGCGCGGCAGCGCCAGCAGAACTTCGCGAGCTCCAACCGGTCGGGGTTGTTGCGGCGGTTCTTCTTGGTGATGTAGTTGCGCTCCTTGCACTCCGTGCACGCCAGAGTGATCTTCGGGCGAACGTCAGTGCTCTTGGCCACGGGGCAACCTGCTCTCGAAACTCGATGATGGGTGGTGCGGGGTGGATCTGTAGCGGGAGCGGGGCTCGATCCCGCGACCTCACGATTATGAGTCGTGCGCTCTAACCAGCTGAGCTATCCCGCCTCGGGAAGACCCTGGAGCGGACTCCCTGGCCTACCAGAGCCCCCAAACGGAATCGAACCGTTGACCTTCTCCTTACCATGGAGACGCTCTACCGACTGAGCTATAGGGGCGGGCTCGCGGCCATGAATGATCCTGGTGGCTCGCGGCGCTGTGCAAGGTTACACAACGGGGGGCCGCTGCGTGAAATCGGGCAACCGGCGCCCTGACGGGGCGTGCCTCACCCCTGCGCCGCCGGCTCGCGGACGGTCCCGAGCAGGTGCTCCCGCCCACCTCCGCGCCCGGTCACGGCGACGTCCCAGCCCGCGTCGCGGGTCTGCGCCCGCAGCTCCACGGTCGAGGGCAGCAGGATGGGCTTGCGGAACTGCACCTGCACCGTATGCCGGGGGCAGCCGTCCCTCCAGGGCCGCGAGGACACGCGCATGGGTCCACATCCCGTGGGCGATCGCCCTCGGGAAGCCGAAGGCCCTGGCTGCAACCGGCGTGAGATGGATCGGGTTGACGTCACCCGCCGCGGCGGCGTAGCGGCGCCCCAGCTCGGCAGGCAGCCGCCACTGGGCTCGCCACGGCAGCTCGGAGGCGTCCGTGAGCGGTGCCTCCTCACCGGCCTCGCCCGCGACGGAGCCTCCCCGCACGAGGTAGGTGCTGCGTCCCTCCCACACCCGCTCCCCGCCCGCCTCGGCCAGACCCAGCAGGTCGACCGTGACGCCCCGGCGGTGCGGACGCACGTCAACGGCCCGGGTGGACAGGGTGAGCGTCTCGGCCAGGTCGACCGGTCGGTGCAGGGTCATCGTGTTGGCGACGTGGACCATGCCGGCCATCGCGAAGGGGAAGTCGCGCGCGGCCATCAGGTGCACCTGCAACGGGAACGTCAGCACGTGCAGGTAGGTCGCCGGCAGGGCGTTGCGCAGCGTCATCCCGCACACCCGGGCATAGGCCGCGAGCTCGGAGACGTCGACGGTCACGGCGGCACGCCCGACGCTGCGCGCCGGGAGGTCACCGGAGACTCCCGGACGGCTCGACCCGGTGGCCATGGCGCGGGCGATCAGCCGCGCGATCGAGGGCGAGCTCTCGCAGCAGCTCGACGTCGAGGTCGGGGGTGCTCATGCTCAGGCCCCCAGCTGGGACTGTCCACAGACCCGCAGCACCTGACCGGTCACGGCCGAGCTGGAGGGGTCGGCGAACCAGGCGATCGCCTCGGCCACGTCGACCGGCCTGCCGCCCTGCTGGACACTGTTGATGCGCCGGCCGAGCTCGCGGGTGACGAAGGGCACCTTGCCCGTCATCTCGGTCTCGATGAAGCCGGGAGCCACGGCGTTGACGGTGATGCCCCGGTCGGCGACCAGCGGTGCGAGCGCCCGGACGACCCCGATCACGCCGGCCTTGCTCGCGGCGTAGTTGGACTGGCCGCGGTTGCCGGCGATGCCGCTGGTCGACGCCACGCCCACGATGCGCCCGCCGTCGGACAGCCCGCCCGGGCAGCTCGGGGTCCAGCAGCACGTCGTTGATGCGCAGCTGGGCCGCGAGGTTGACCTCCAGCACGCTGCCCCAGCGCTCGTCGTCGGTGTTGACGAGCAGCTTGTCGCGGGTGATGCCCGCGTTGTGCACGACGGCGTGGATGCGCGCGCCCTCGCCGTAGCGCCCTGCGACGTGGGCGGCGATGCGCGCTCCCGCGTCGGGGGCTGTGATGTCGAGCTGCAGGGCCGTGCCGCCGAGCTCGTTGGCGACGGCAGCCAGCGGCTGCCCCGAGGCGGGCACGTCGACCGCCACCACGGTGGCCCCGTCGCGGGCGAACACCCGCGCGATGCCGGCCCCGATGCCCCGGGCGGCACCGGTGACGACGACGATCTGGCCCTCGAACGGGCGAGCCACCGGTGCCGGGGACGTCATCGGCGGCCCCGAGCCTCAGCGGCTGGCCGGACACGTAGGCGGAGCGGCCCTCGAGCAGGAAGAGCAGCGTCGAGGCGAGCCCCTGCGCCGAGGTGCCGGCGACCTGCACCAGGTTGGCGGTGCCCACCGGCCCGCATCTCCTTGCCGACGCTGCGGGTGATGCCGTCCAAGGCCTGCGCGACGGCGGTCGCCTCGACACCCTCGACCGCGTCAGGGTGGGTGCCGAGCACCACGACCCGCCCGGAGGAGCCCATCGACCTCAGTGCCGGGCGCAGCAGGCCACGCACGGTCTCGAGGTCGGCGATGGTCCGGGCCGCCGTCGCGTCGAGCACGATCCCCCCGAGGCGCTCGGCATAGGCCGGAGGTTGGGCGCGCCCCTCGTCGTCGGTGGTGCGAGCCTGCGGGGTGTCCAGGAGTGCCGCAAGAGGCTCGAGACCGAGCAGGGCCAGCGTCAGGGCACCCAGGTCGCTGCCGGGCAGCGACCCCAGAGCCAGCGGGCGCTCCGGCAGCACCCGGCCACGCCGCAGCACCACGGGTTGCGGAAGGCCCAGGCTGCCGGTGACGGTCTTGCCCAGCGGGTTGCGGGTCAGGGTCGAGTAGAAGTCAGCCATCACACAGCCTCCAGGATCGCGACGACACCCTGGCCGCCGGCAGCACAGACGGAGATCAGGCCGCGTGAGCCCGGTCCCCTCTCGGACAGCATCTTGGCCAGGCCGGCCACGATGCGGCCACCGGTGGCGGCAAAGGGGTGGCCGGCGGCCAGCGACGAGCCGTGCACGTTGAGCCTGTCGCGGTCGACCGGACCCAGCGGGGCGTCGAGGCCGAGCCGGTCGCGGGCGAACTCCGGCGACTCCCAGGCCGCGAGGGTGGCCAGGACGGTCGAGGCGAAGGCCTCGTGGATCTCGTAGAGGTCGAAGTCCTGCAGGCTCATCCCCTGGCGGCTGAGCAGCCGCGGCACCGCATACGCCGGGGCCATCAGCAGGCCGTCGTCTCCCCCGACGTAGTCGACGGCGGCGACCTCGGCGTCGACGATCCTGGCCAGCACCGGGAGATGGTGCGCACGGGCCCATTCCTGCTCGGCGAGCAGCACCAGGGCCGCACCGTCGGACAGCGGCGTGGAGTTGCCGGCCGTCATCGTCGCGTCCTCGCCCTTGCCGAACACCGGCGAGAGCGTGGCGAGCTTGTCGACGGAGGTGTCCGGTCGCAGTCCCTGGTCACGGGTGAGCCGGAGGAAGGGGGTCGCCAGGTCGTCGAAGAAGCCGGAGTCCCAGGCTGCGGCGAGCTTGTGGTGGCTCGCGGCCGCCAGCTCGTCCTGCGCCTCCCGGGTGATGCCCCACTCCCGGGCAGTGCGCGCCTGGTGCTCCCCCATCGACAGCCCGGTCCGCGGCTCGGCGTTGCGCGGGCTCTCCGGCTTCAGGTCCCCCGGGCGGATGGCACCGAGCGCCTTGAGCCGCTGCGCCGGTGTCTTGGCCGCACTGGCCTTGATGAGCGCCTTGCGCAGCCCCTCGCCCACGGCGACCGGCGCGTCACTGGCGCTGTCGACACCCCCGGCGATGCCGTGGTCGATCTGCCCCACCGTGATCTTGTTGGAGACCTGGATGACGGTCTCCAGCCCGGTGCCGCATGCCTGCTGCAGGTCGTAGGCGGGGGTGGTCGCATGCAGCGCCGACCCCAGCACGGCCTCGCGGGTCAGGTTGAAGTCGCGGGCGTGCTTGAGCACCGCGCCCGCCGCGACCTCACCGAGGCGCTGGCCGGACAGACCGAAGCGGGCCACCAGGCCGTCGAGCGCTGCCGTGAGCATGTCCTGGTTGGAGGCGTCGGCATACGCACCCCCAGCCTTGCCGAAGGGGATCCGGTTGCCGCCGACGATCACGGCGGTGCGGGGGGTGGAGGTCATGAGCGACTCCTGAGACGGGTCGGTCCGGCGACGACGCCGGACGAGAGGGACGACTAACCGGTACCGACCGTAGCAGGTACGACAGGTACTAGGTACTCTAAGTGCATGACATCGACGAGCAGTCCCCCGACGCAGGCCGAGGCGGGCCTGGTCCGTGACGGCCGCGACGCCCGGTGGGAGGCCCATCGGCTGCGCCGCCGGCGCGAGCTCGTCGAGGACACCCTGCGGGCCATCCGCAAGCACGGACCCGGCGTCGGCATGGACGACATCGCCGCCGAGGCGGGCACCAGCAAGACCGTGCTCTACCGCCACTTCGGCGACCGGACCGGCGTCTACCTGGCCGTGGCGGAGGCGGTGGACGAGCTGGTGCTGACCGACCTCGGCGCGGTCGCCGACCAGTCCGGGCACGCTCCGGACGGCACGCCCGCCGACGTCACCGAGGTGATCACGGCGATGGTGCAGGCCTACCTGCACCTGGTCGAGCGTGACCCCGACATCTACCGGTTCGTGGTGACCCGGCCACTGCTGGACCACGACCTCGAGGTCGCCGCCGACGTGCCCGACCCGGTGCTCACCCTGACCGGACGGATCGGCGACCAGCTGGCCGCGATCCTCACTGCCCACCTGGAGCGGGCGGGACGGGACACCCGCCCCGCCGTCACCTGGGCGCACGGCATCGTCGGCTTCGTCCGCGCCGCTGCCGACCACTGGGTGACGCACGCGCCCACCGACACCACCGCAGCGGACGTGACGACCTCTGTCGTCGCCATGCTCCGGCCCGCCCTGCAGGCTCCCGCTTCCGAACCCAGCCGCCACGACGCCCCTCTGGAGGACGCATGACCACCACCCACGACCGCCCCGCCGACGTCGCGGAGCGCTCGCCCACCACCGGACCGCACGAGGAGGTCAGCCCGCTGGGCCGCGCGCTGCGCGTCGCCACCGGTGGGCGCTACCTCCCCGTCCGCGACCGCGCCCGGGCGGAGCTCCCGGCCGAGGTCATGGTGCGCGACCCCGCGATGACCGTGGACGAGGCGCGCGCCTGGACCCGCACGTCCCTGGCCCGGCTCACGGAGGCCGGGTTCGTCTGCAGCGGCTATCCCGAGCAGTACGGCGGCCACAACGATGTCGGCCACGGCACCGTCGACTTCGAGATGACCGCACACGGCGACCTGTCGGTGACCGTGAAGTCCGGCGTGCAGTTCGGGCTGTTCGGCGGCTCCGTGGGCAGCCTGGGCACGCAGTGGCACCACGACCGCTACCTGGCCGACATCGCCTCGCTGCGCCTTCTCGGCTGCTATGCGATGACCGAGATCGGCCACGGCAGCGATGTCGCGTCCCTGCAGACCACGCTGACCTACGACCATGCAACCGACGAGATCGTGGTCCACTCGCCCACCCCGTCGTCGATGAAGGCCTACATCGGCGGTGCCGCCGTCGACGCCCGGATGGCGGTCGTCTACGGCCAGCTCGGGTGGGCGAGGACTGCCACGGGGTCCATGCCGTGATGGTGCCGATCCGCGACGAGTCCGGCCAGACCCTTCCCGGGGTCACCGCCGGTGACCACGGGCCCAAGGGCGGCCTGGCCGGCGTCGACAACGGCACGCTCGTCTTCGACCACGTGCGGGTGCCTCGGCAGATGCTCCTCAACCGCTACGGCGGGGTGACCGAGGCGGGCGTCTACGAGAGCCTCATCGACAACCCGGACCGGCGCTTCTTCACCATGCTCGGCACCCTGGTGCGGGGCCGCATCAGCATCGCCGGAGGCGGCGCGGTCGCCGCTCGCAAGGGCCTGTCGATCGCCACCCGCTACGCCCTGGCGCGGCGCCAGTTCAGCGCGCAGGGCCACGACGGGGAGGTCCTGCTCATCGACTACCTCGCCCACCAGCGCAAGCTCTTCCCCGCCATCGCCACGGCATACGCCCTGCAGTTTGCGCAGAACGAGCTGACCGAGCGGATGCAGGACCTGCACGAGGCCCCGGAGAAGGACCTGCGCGCCCAGCGCGAGCTCGAGACACGGGCCGCGGGGCTGAAGGCGATCTCGACCCGCTTCGGCAACGACACCCTGCAGGTATGCCGCGAGGCGTGCGGCGGCGCGGGTTACATGGCCGAGAACGGGCTCACCCTCGCCCGCCAGGACGCCGATGTCTTTGCGACCTTCGAGGGTGACAACACCGTCCTGCTGCAGCTCGTGGCCAAGGGTCTGCTGACCAACTACAAGGAGATGTTCGGCGACCTGGACATGAAGGGCATGGTGCAGTTCGCGGCACGCTCCTTCGGTGGTGCGGTCATCGAGCACACCGCCGCCCGTCCGCTGATCGACCGGCTGGTGGCAGCGGCGAGCCGACGTTCCGAGGACGACACCCTGCTCGACCGCGGCTGGCACCTGGCGGTCTTCGAGGACCGGGAGCGGCATGTGCTGGAGACCCTGGCCGGCCGCATGCGGCACGCGTCCAAGGACGGCGCGAGCTCCTTCGACGCCTTCAACGCCTGCCAGGACCATGTGCTCTTGGCCGCCCGCACCCATATGGACCGGGTCATCCTCGAGTCGTTCGTGGCCGGCATCGACGCGTGCACCGACCCCGTGGCCAAGGACCGCCTGGAGCGGCTCTGCGACCTCTATGCGCTGTCGAGTCTGGAGGCCGACTCCGCGTGGCTGCAACAGCACAACCGCATGTCGGCGCCTCGCTCCAAGGCGGTCACGGCGCAGATCAACGAGCTGTGTCGCCAGCTGCGACCGGACGCCCTGCCGCTGGTCGAGGGCATGGGCATCCCGGTCGCGTGGCTGGGCAGCTCGATGCTGGTCGAGCCGCAGTGGACCAGCTGACCTGCCCCCTGCTCCCGGGAGCACCCCCTCCCTGAGGGGTGACCAGTGCAGTCGAACGGGCACAACGGCCTCCCCACTCGCACGCTGCTGCGAACAGTGCCGGTTGTGCCCGTTCGGCTGCACGCTCACGCCAGTCGCCGCAGCGGGCTAGGGGAAGCCGTCACCTCTCGACCCGCTCGCGCCCCCAGCCACGAGGTCAGACACCAGCGGACGAAGTCCGGCTCGAGCATGACGTGCTCCCAGGCAAACCGCAGCACGGTCCAGCCCCAGACGACCAGCTGGTCGTAGCGTCGGCAGTCCTTGCGCAAGGCGACCCGCGAGCCGTGGTGCGCAAAGCTGTCCGCTTCCAGCACCAGCCGCAAGGAGGTGTCCGCGAGGTCGACCTGTGCCCAGAGCCCGGACTCCCAGATCTGCACCTGCGGGACGACGGCCAGGCCCGGCACCTCCAGGCAGATCGACCGGAGGACCGACTCGAAGGGGTTGTCGGCTCGGCCGTCGGCGTGAGCCGCAACCCGCCGGACGGACGCCGCCCCCGGCCCTCGCGCCCGACCTACGGCACGGGCGAGCCTGTCGCGGCCGACGTCGCCGGCGCGCAGTGCGGAGTCGGCCACGGCGAGGGCATGGTCGAACGGCAGGTCGCGGGCGCAGTCGAGCACGGTGCGCAGGGCACTGGTGACGCCGCGCTCAGCATCCCCGGGCGCCAGCGAGCGCCATCGCACGTCGGCTCGCTGCTGGTCCTGCGAGGAGACGTTGCGGTTGCGCGGCACGATCACCTGCGGCCTGTGCGGCGGGGTGCGCACCTGCCACCCGTGATGCTGGGCAGCGCTGAGGTGCGACAGCGTCGCCGTCATCTCGTGGGCGAACCGGCGATGCTCAGCCACCGTCGGCAGCGCGTAGCGACCACGCCGCTGCACGACGACCTCACCTTCGGCCACAGCCCGATCCAGGGAACGGCGCGAGACGGCCTGGGTCAGCCGGGCCAGGTCGGCCACTCCACCTTCGCGGCGCAGCGCCTCGACAGCGTCCATCTGCCCAGGGTGCCCCAGCCGGCTGCCGGGCCGGGGTCGTCATCCACAGGCGCGGGGCGGTGGAGCACGGTCGTCGTCATCGGACCGTGCAGCCGAACGGGCACACCGGGGCCTGCTCTCGGTCGGTGCAGGGTCTGGGCCCGTCGTGCCCGTTCGGCTGCACGCTAGGGGAGCAAAGGCGAGGCAGACGCGCCGGGACGGGCCGTGCGGGGCCGGGAACGGCGGGGGCCGGGAACGGCGGAGGCCGGGACCCCAACGGGTCCCGGCCCCCGGCCCAGGTATGCCGCGGGCTCAGCGAGCGGCGGCCTCGGAGACGACCTCGGCGAGCGTGTCGACGATGATCGTCAGCTCGTCCTTGGTGATCGTCAGCGGCGGTGCCAGACGGATGGTCGAGCCGTGGGTGTCCTTGGCCAGGACGCCCTTCGTGGCCAGCGCCTTGCAGGCGGCCTTGCCGGTCATGACCTCGGGGTCGATGTCGACGCCGGCCCACAGGCCACGGACCCGGACGGCGACGACGCCCTTGCCGATCAGCGCCTCCAGCTGCTCGCGGAAGTAGGGCTCGAGCTCGGCGGCGTGCGCCTGGTGCTCCCCGGTGGCCAGCAGCTTGACGACGGCATGCCCGACGGCGGCCGCCAGCGGGTTGCCGCCGAAGGTGGAGCCGTGCGTGCCGGGAGTGATGACGTCCATGACCTCGCGGTCGGCCGCCACGGCCGAGACCGGGACGATGCCGCCGCCGAGGGCCTTGCCCAGGGTGTACATGTCAGCCTCGACGCCCTCGTACTCACAGGCCAGCGTGGTGCCGGTGCGTCCCAGGCCCGACTGGATCTCGTCGGCGATCATCAGCACCTGGCGCTCGGTGCACAGCTCGCGCAGGCCGGGCAGGAAGCCCTCCTTCGGGATCTGCACGCCCTGCTCGCCCTGGATCGGCTCGACGAGCACGGCGACCGTGTGGTCGGTGACCGCAGCCTCGATCGCGGCGAGGTCGCCGTAGGGGACGGTGACGAAGCCCGGGGTGTAGGGGCCGTAGTGGTCGTGAGCCTCCGGGTCGTCGGAGAAGCTGACGATGGTGGTGGTGCGGCCGTGGAAGTTGCCACCCATGACGATGATCTCGGCCGAGTCCGCCGGCACGCCCTTGACGAGGTAGCCCCACTTGCGCGCGATCTTCAGCGCCGTCTCGACCGCCTCGGCGCCGGTGTTCATCGGCAGGATGGCGTCCTTGCCGACCAGGGTGGCCAGGTCGCGGCAGAACGGCCCGAGCTGGTCGTTGTGGAAGGCACGGCTGGTCAGGGTGGACCGGTCGAGCTGCGCCTTGGCGGCAGCGACCAGGTCGGGGTGGCGGTGGCCGAAGTTGAGGGCCGAGTAGCCGGAGAGTGCGTCGAGGTAGCGGTGCCCCTCGACGTCGGTCACCCAGATGCCCTCGGCCTCGGAGACGACGACCGGGAGCGGGCTGTAGTTGTGCGCCGCGACCTCGTCCTCGAGGTCGATGAAGGCCTGGTTGGTGGTCAGCACGGACTCTGTCATGGGCTCAGCGTAGAGCCCCGCGGGCGCGGTGCGATGCGGTCACGGTGGTTCCTGTCGGTGCGGTGAAGGAGAGCCGCATGCAGCATACAGCATGAGTATGCAGTCGCGGGCGGGGCTCAGTCCGCCAGCCGCTGTCCGCGCTGCTCCGGGAGCAGGAAGGCCGCAGCGGCACCGATCGCGAAAGCCGCAGCGAAGACCAGGAAGAGGCCGAGGCTGCCGATGGTGGCCAGGAGGACGGGCACCGACAGCGGGGCGACGATGGAAGCGATGCGACCGAAGCCCGCTGCTGACCCGGCCCCGGTGCCGCGCACGGAGGTCGGGTAGATCTCGGGAGTCACCGCATACAGCGCACCCCACGCACCGAGGTTGAAGAACGACATCGCCATCCCGGCGGCCAGGATCTGCGGCACGGAGTCGGCCAGCCCGAACGCCCCGGCGGCCACGGCGGAGCCGACCAGCATCGTGGCCAGCGTCGGCCGGCGACCCCACTTCTCGATGAGCACGGCCGCCACCGCATACCCGGGCAGCTGGGCCAGGGTGATGATGAGGACGTACTCGAAGGAGCGCACCAGGTCGAACCCGCGGTCCACCAGCAGCGTCGGCAGCCAGATGAAGGCACCGTAGTAGGAGAAGTTGACGCAGAACCACACCGCCCAGATCGCGCCGGTGCGCACCCGGTAGGTCGGGTTCCACAGCTCACGGGGCGAGGGCACCTTCGCCGCAGGCAGGTCGCGCGACGGCTCGGACTCCACGCCCGCGGCCTCCTCGAAGTCGCGGACAACCTGCTCGGCCTCGGCGACCCGGCCGCGTCGCTCCAGGAAGAGCGGTGACTCGGGCAGCCCGATGCGCACGACGACGGCGTAGAGAGCAGGCACGAGGCCGACCAGGAACGCGTAGCGCCAGCCGTTGTCGTACTCCTGGACCACGAAGTAGCCCAGCAGTGCCGCCATGATCCACCCGACCGCCCAGAACGCCTCCAGCACGACGACCATCCGGCCGCGGATGCGGGTCGGCGACAGCTCGCTGACCAGGGTGGAGGCCACGGGCAGCTCGGCACCCAGGCCCAACCCGACGACGAAACGCAGCAGGAGGAGCACGGCCAGCCCGGTCACGAACGCCGAGGCGCCCGTGGCCAGCCCGTAGAGGACCATCGTCGCCGCGAACACGGTGCGCCGTCCGTAGCGGTCGGCCAGCCGTCCGCCGACGGTGGCCCCCAGCGCCATCCCGATGAACCCGATGGACAGCAGCCAGGACTGCTCCGTGCGGGTCAGCGACCACTCGACGGCGAGCGCGGCGCCGACGAAGGAGATCAGACCGACGTCCATGGCGTCCAGCGCCCACCCGGCCCCGGAGCCGAGCAGCAGCTTGGTGTGCTTGCGGGTGTAGGGCAGCCGGCCCAGCCGCTCGGGCCGTGTCGGCAGCTCTTCGACGGTTGTCGGCGTCACGGCGGCCATGTCGCCATCGTAGGCGTCACACCCGTCGGCTCTGCCCTCTCGCTCAGTGAGAAGAGCCCTGGCCGCCCGGCCACGGTCTGGCTACCGTCCGAGGACACCCCTGCACCGACGCACGTGAACCTGAGGAGGACCCATGGACGGGACGACGAGGACGCTGATCAGCCCAGGCCGGTATGTTCAGGGACAGGGGGCGATCCACCAGCTCGGCAGCTATCTCAGCCAGCTCGGCTCCACCCCCCTCGTCGTGGCCGACGACCTCGTGTGGGGTCTGGTCGGACACGACGTCCAGGCATCCCTGGCCGACGCCGGGCTGCCTGTGCATCGGATCGGCTTCGGTGGTGTGCCCAGTGCCGACGAGGTGAACACGGTGGTGGCCGCCATCAAGGACACGGAGTCCGACATCGCGGTGGCCATCGGCGGTGGCAGCACGATCGACGTGGTCAAGGCCGCGGGCCACCTGGCCGGCATCCGTTGGGCCAACTCCCCGACGGTGGCCTCCACGGACGCCCCGTGCAGCGCGCTCTCGGTGATCTACACCCCGGACGGCGAGTTCGAGGAGTACCGCTTCTTCCCCCGCAACCCCGACCTCGTCCTGGTCGACTCCCAGATCGTGGCCAACGCTCCGGTCGAGCTGCTCGTCGCAGGGGTGGGCGACGCCCTGGCGACGTGGCTCGAAGCGAGGGCCACCGCCCGGTCCAGCTCCACCACGATGGCTGGTGGCCTGCCGACCCTGAGCGGCACGGCACTGGCGCAGCTGAGCTGGGACGTGCTGTGGGACAACGCACTGGTCGCGATCGACGCGGTGCGGGACAGCGTGGTGACACCGGCCGTCGAGCGGGTGATCGAGGCCAACACCCTGCTCTCGGGTCTCGGCTTCGAGTCCGGCGGGCTCGCGGCCGCCCATGCCATCCACAACGGGCTGACGGCGGTGCCGCACACCCACGGTCTCGCGCACGGCCAGAAGGTCAACATCGGCTCGGTGACCCAGCTCGTGATGGAGGGTGCCCCGACCAGCGACATCCGTGACTTCGTCGAGTTCACGACCCGGGTCGGCCTGCCGACGACCCTGACCGAGGTCGGCCTGTCCGCCGACGACACCGAGTCGCTGCAGAAGGTGTCCGAGGCCGCCACCGTGGAGGGCGAGACGATCCACGCGATGCCCTTCCCGGTGAGCGCCCGCGACGTCGCGAACGCGCTGGCCTCCATCGAGCGGCTGGCGGTGCGTGTGCGGGAGGAGGCGCACCTTCCGGCTCCTCGGCGCTACCAGGCGAAGCACTGACCGTCTGGCCCGCGGGCAGCGCACGGACGAGGGCCCCGAACCGGAGTTCGGGGCCCTCGTGCACGATGGTGGCAGGTGCAGGATTCGAACCTGCGTAGGCATACGCCGACGGATTTACAGTCCGCTTCCATTGGCCGCTCGGACAACCTGCCGCGCTGTGCGGGTGAAAGGATAACAGCCACCTACGGGCCCTGTGCCAATCGTGATCGGGAGGAGACATGTCATGGCCGACTCGTCGTTCGACGTCGTCAGCAAGGTCGACAAGCAGGAGGTGGCCAACGCCGTCAACCAGGCCGCCAAGGAGATCAGCCAGCGCTACGACTTCAAGAACATCGGAGCCTCGGTCGAGCTGGCCGGCGACACGATCAGGATGAAGGCCAACAGCGAGGAGCGCTGCAAGGCCGTGCTGGACGTCCTGCAGACCAAGCTGGTCAAGCGCGGCGTCTCGCTCAAGGTGCTCGAGCTCTCCCACGACGGCGAGCCCCGGCTCTCCGGCAAGGAGTACCACCTCGACGCCGCGCTCAAGGACGGGATCAGCTCGGAGCAGGCCAAGAAGATCTCCAAGATGATCCGCGACGAGGGTCCGAAGTCGGTCAAGGCACAGATCCAGGGCGACGAGCTCCGGGTCACCTCCAAGTCACGGGACGACCTCCAGACGGTGCAGCGGATGCTCAAGGAGGCCGACCTGGACGTGGCGCTGCAGTTCACCAACTACCGCTGACCGACCGCTACGGTGCCGGCCGGGTGGCGCCGGCACCGTAGGCTGCTCCGGTGGACCGGACCGCTCTTCGTCATGCCCTGCCGCACTACCTGCGTGGGGTGCTCATGGGTGCCTTCGACGTCGTGCCCGGAGTCTCCGGCGGCACCGTGGCGCTCATGGTCGGGATCTACGAGCGGCTGATCCACGCCATCCGGACCGCGGTCGAGGTGCCGACGGCCCTGCTGAAAGCCGACCTCACCGGCGCCCGACAGGCGCTGGGCAGGGTCGACTGGGCGCTGCTCGTGCCGCTGGGCCTGGGCATCGTCACCGCGCTGCTCACCGGTGCCCGGGTCATCCCCCCGTTGCTGGAGGCCTACCCCGAGCAGAGCCGCGCACTGTTCGCCGGTCTCATCCTCGCCTCGCTGGCGGTGCCGTTGGACCTCATCGGCCGGTGGACGCCCCTGCGCGGTCTGGCCTTCGCGGGGGCCCTGACGGTGGCGTTCGTGCTGACCGGGCTGCCCCCGGCCGAGGTGAGCGACCCGGGCTACGTCGTGGTGCTGCTGGCCGCCATGGTCGCGATCAGCGCCATGATCCTGCCCGGGGTCTCCGGCTCCTTCCTGCTGCTGGCGCTGGGGATGTATGCCCCGACCCTGACCGCGCTGGACGAACGCAACCTCCCCTACATCGCCGTCTTCGTCGTGGGGTGCGCCCTGGGGCTCGCGCTGATGGCCCGGCTGCTCGAGCACCTGCTGGAGCACCGTCACGACGTCACGATGGCTGTCCTGCTCGGCCTCATGGTGGGTGCCCTGCGGGCGCTGTGGCCCTGGCAGGACGACGACCGTGGTCTCCTCCTGCCCCCGGACGCCGGCGGTGTGGTGCAGGCCGTGCTGCTGGCCCTCCTCGGGTTCACCGTCGTGTCGGCGTTCATCTGGGCGACGCGTCGCGGGGCCGTGGAGCCGGTCGACGCCTGAGACCCAGGTGCTCCCGGGGCGGGCTGCCACAATGCGCCGGTGACCGCTCCCTCCCCGCCTGACCTGCCCCGACCTGCCTCGCTCCGGCTGCGTGGGCACACCTTCGGCGCCGGCCGGCCGGCCGTGATGGCCATCGTCAACCGCACCAGGGACTCGTTCTGGGCCGGCAACCGGCACGCGGCCCTGGACGACGCTCTGGCGGCGCTGCACGCCGCGGTCGAGCAGGGAGCCGACATCGTGGACGTGGGCGGCGTGCGGGCCGGCGCCGAGGGTGAGCGGGTCGACGCGAAGGAAGAGGTCGCCCGCGTCGTGCCCTTCCTCGAGGCTGCCCGCACCGCCTACCCGCACCTGGTGCTGAGCCTGGACACGTGGCGCTCGGAGGTGGCCCGGGCAGCCGCCCCCGTCGGCCTGGACCTGGTCAACGACACCTGGGCCGGGCACGACCCCGACCTGGTGCACGTCGCCGCCGACATCGGTGCCGGGGTGGTCTGCTCGCACACCGGGGGTCTGCCGCCGCGCACCGACCCGGTCGGGATGCGGTATGCCGACGAGCACGGCGACGACGAGCTCGCCGTCGTGCGGGACGTGCTGCGCACGCTTCGGGCCGGCGCCCGCAGGGCCGAGGGGGCCGGGGTCCCCGCCGACCGCATCCTGGTCGACCCGACCCTCGACTTCGGCAAGACGACCCGGCACAGCCTGGTGACACTGCGGCATACCGCCGACGTGGCGGCGCTGGGCTATCCGGTGCTGCAGGCGCTGTCCCGCAAGGACTTCATCGGCGAGAGCCTCGACCTGGCGCCCGACGACCGGCTCGAGGGGACCCTGGCGGCCACCGCCGTGGCAGCGTGGCTGGGCACGACGGTGTTCCGGGCGCACGACGTGCGGGCGACCCGCCGCGTGGTCGACATGGTCGCGACCATCCGTGGCGACCGCGCCCCGCTGGTGAGCGTGCGCGGCGAGCCGGCTCAGTAGCGGCGGGGGCCTCCGGCCATCGTCTCCAGCCGGGCGATGCGCTCGTCCATCGGCGGGTGGGTGCTGAACATGCCCTTGACGTCCTTGGCCCGGAACGGGTTGGCGATCATCATGTGCGCGGCGTTCTGCAGCCGCGGCTCGGGCGCCAGGGGTGCGGCCTGGACCCCTCGCTCGAGCTTGCGCAGCGCCGAGGCCAGGGCCAGCGGGTCGCCGGTCAGAGCCGCGCCGTCCTCGTCGGCGTCGAACTCCCGGGTGCGGCTGATGGCCAGCTGGATGACGGAGGCTGCCATGGGGGCGAGCAGCGCCATCGCCAGCAGCGCGATCGGGTTGCCACCGCTCTCACGGTTGCCGCCGAAGGCGGTGGCCCACAGGGCCATCTGGGCCACCGACGTGATGACACCGGCGATCGCCGCGGCGACCGAGGAGGTCAGGATGTCGCGGTTGTAGACGTGCATGAGCTCGTGGCCCAGCACGCCGCGCAGCTCCCGCTCGTCCAGCAGGTGCAGGATGCCCTCGGTGCAGCACACGGCGGAGTTCTGCGGGTTGCGACCGGTCGCGAAGGCGTTGGGGGCGGCCGTGGGGCTGACGTAGAGCCGCGGCATCGGCTGGCCGGCCCGTTCGGACAGCTCGCGGACGATGCGGTGCATGCCCGGCTGCTGCTGCTCGGTGACCGGGTAGGCCCGCATGGCCTTGATGGCGAGCTTGTCGGAGTTCCAGTAGCCGTAGAAGGTCATCGCGACACCGAGCAGGGCGAACACCCAGATGAAGCGGCCCCCGCCGATGAGGGCCCCCATCGCCAGCAGCAGCGCCCAGATCGCCCCGAACAGGAGCGCTGTCTTGAGACCGTTGTAGTGCCTGTGCATGTCCGTCCAAACGACGAGGTGGGACCGGGTGTTCCGGAGGGTCAGAAGATGCCGACGGGAGCGATGCTGCCGGCCACGAGCACCAGGGTGAGGGTCGCGATGAGTGCGGTGTGGCGACGAGGCACGCGCTGGTGTGCCGAGCGGGCTCTCGCCGCCTCGGCCTCGGTCAGCGCGTCGGCCACCACCGCGGGCTGGGCCAGGGTCCACAGCCACCGCAGGTAGACGGCGATGCCCAGCGCGACGTTGAGCGCGGCCACCACTGCCAGCCACCAGGTCCCGTCCCCGGCGACCGGCCGCAGGGCCACGACCTTGGCCACCAGGCCGATGACGGCGGGGGGCAGCCCGGCGAGGGTGAGCAGGGCCAGCGCCAGCGGCAGCCCGAGCATCGGCCGCTGCCCCAGCAGCCCCCGGTGGTCCTCGAGCAGCACCCCGGTGCGCCCGGCGACGACGACCACGACCACGAAGGCGAGCAGCGTCGCGACCGCATACACCGCGAGGTAGCCGCCGGCGGCACGGGTGCCCCGCGAGGACAGCGAGGCGAGCGGGAGCAGCACCCAGCCGCCCTGGGCGACCGTGGACCACGCCAGCAGCTTGACGGTGTCGGTCTGCACCAGGGCGACGGCGTTGCCGACCGTCATGCTGGCAGCGGCCAGGATCGCCACCGCCAGCAGGCTGGTCGCGCTCGCCCCGGAGAGCGCGGTGACGAGCACGACGATGCCGCCCAGGGCTGCGACCTTGGACACGGTCGCCAGGTAGGTGGTGACGGGCAGCGGCGCCCCCCGGTAGGTCAGCGGCGTCCACGCGTGGAAGGGCACCGCAGAGACCTTGAAGGCCATCCCCGCGAGGGCGAGCACGGCGGCCAGGGTCACCAGGGACAGCCGCGCGGGCTCGGTGACCGCCCGGGCCACCGCCTCGCCGCTGAGCACGGCGCTGCCGGTGGCCACCACCCACAGCGCGGCGCCGAGGGCGAGCAGGGCGAAGGAGACCAGCGAGGTCGTCAGCAGTGCGACGGCACCGTCGACGGCCGCCGGCTGACGGGAGGCTCGGCGCTCCAGGGCCACGAGCGCGACCGTCGGCAGGGTCGCCAGCTCCAGCGCCACGAGCAGCGAGGCCAGGTCGCCGGCGGCGGGCACCGCGACGACGCCTGCGGTGGCTCCGAGCACCAGGGCGGCGATGACGGCGGTGCGCCCGCCCTCACCGTGCGACCAGTCGTCCCACGCCAGGACGAGCACGACCAGGCCGCTGAGCAGCGCCAGCAGCTGCAGTCCGGAGGTCAGTGAGCCGGCGGAGTAGAGGCAGGTGCCCTCGGGCAGGCACAGCGCTCCGGTGCGCTCGCCCGGCCCTTGCGCCAGCCCCGGCACCGCGGCCGCCGCACCGCCCAGCAGGGCCACCGCGACGACCACGAGGTGGGCGACGCGGGCCCGGGGCCAGGCGATGTCGAGCACCAGGACGAGCACGGCGCCGACCGCCGGCACGAGGACAGGAAGCAGCGCGAGGAGGTTGAGGTCGAGGGTCATCACGGCCCCCCGACCAGCAGGCCGGCCACGTCGGGCGCGGTGACGTCCAGCAGCAGCGAGGGGTAGACCCCCAGGACCACGACCGCGGTGACGAGCACCCCGACGAGCACCGTCTCGACGCGGTGCGAGTCGGGCACGGGCGGGGTCTCGCGGTCGCCGGCCCAGACCTCCCGCAGCACCCGCACCGCATACGCTGCCGCGAGCACTGCGCCCACAGCGGCGACCACGGCGAAGAGACGGAACCAGCCGGTGGACCGGTCGTCGGCGGGTGACCACGCGGCATAGACCGCCCCCAGCTCACCCCAGAACCCGGCGAGCCCGGGCAGGCCCATCGAGGCGGCCATGCCGACGACGAGGGCGAAGCCCAGCCGCGGCGCCACCTCCCGCAGCGCCGCGTGGGCGGTGGACAGGTCGGCCGAGCCCCACCGCTCCTTGAGGGCGCCCACCACGACGAACAGGAGCGCGGCGATGACACCGTGCGCGACGTTGCCGAACAGGGCAGCCTGCAGGCCGGTCTCGGTGCCCGCGGCCAGGGCCAGCACCACGAAGCCGAGATGGGCGATGGAGGACCAGGCGATGAGCCGCTTGAGGTCGGGCTCGACCAGGCAGGCCAGGCCTGCCCACACGATGCCGGTGACGGCGAAGCCGGCGAGCACGGGCGCCGCTGCGGCGAAGCCGTCGGGCACGGCCGGGACCACGAGGCGCACGATGCCGTAGGTGCCCATCTTGAGCAGGACCGCGGCCAGCAGCACCGACCCGGCGGTCGGCGCGGTCGAGTGCACCCACGGCAGCCAGGTGTGCAACGGCCAGACCGGCACCTTGAGCCCGAGCCCCACGAGCAGCAGCGCGGCGACCGCCAGCTGCTGTCCGGCACTGAGCGAGGCCCCGGCGAGCTCGGCCCAGCGGTCCACGTCGCTGGTGCCGGTGAGGGTGCTCAGCGCCAGGATGCCCACCAGCATGAGCGTCGAACCGGTCGCCGTGACCAGCATGAAACGCAGTGCTGCACCGTCCCGGCGGGCCACGGCGTGGGCATCACCGTGCCGGGCGATGAGCACCCACATGGGCACCAGCACCAGCTCGAAGCCGATGAAGAAGACGATCGCGTCCCGGCTCAGGAAGGTCACCAGGGCCCCGAACAGGACCAGCTGCAGGCACGCGTGGTAGGCCGCCAGGCCGGGCACGGCGTGCCGGCCGGCCAACGGCGCGGTGCGCGCGTCGTCGCCGGGGTCGGTGGGTGGACGCTGGTGGCGCAGGGCTGTCGCCACCAGCCCGACCCCGGCGGTGAGCAGCACCAGGGGCGCACTGATGCCGTCGACCCGCAGGTCCAGCTGCACGCCCAGCGCTGGGATCCAGGTCAGGTCGATCTCGGCCCTGGTCAGCACCGTGCCCACGCAACCCGCGGCCGACAGTGCCGCCGAGGCCACGGAGAGCCCCCGCACGAGGGACGCCGCAGGTGGCGTCGCCGTCCGGTCGGCGACGGCCAGCGAGACCGCGGTCACCAGCAGCGGCAGCAGGGCCAGCGCTGGCCAGAGCACATCGAGGGTCATCGCAGCACCACCCCCACGATCCCGAGCACGACGACACCGGCCAGGACCAGGACCAGGGCTGGAGCAGGCTGCACCGGGCTCCACCGCTCGCCACCCTGGCCGAGCAGCCGGGCGGCCCGGGCGGTGGCTCGCACATAGCCGTCGAGGACCTCCCGGTCCAGCCAGGTGACGCCTCGGGCCAGCGCCAGCGTGGGCCGGGCGACGAGCGCCAGGTATGCCGTGTCCGCCCCGAGCCCACGCTCGGCGGAGCGGCTGAGCACGGCGGGCAGCCGGGCTGCCGCGTCCCGGGTGCGCACCCCTCGCGAGGCGGCGAGCACGGCCAGGGCGGCCGCCGCCATGAGCAGCAGTGAGGCAGCCAGGAGGGGCCAGTTCAGGTGGATCTCGACGTCGAAGTAGGGGGTCAGCGGCAGCGCGCCGCCGACGACGGTGAGCAGGGCCAGCGTCGTGACCCCGGCCCGGGCGGGTGAGGAGATGGCCGCTTCGGCCTCCTCCACGCCGACGGCCTCGGCCATCACCTCCGGCTCGGCGAAGAAGTCGTCGAGGCGCTCCCCGGGCCGGCCGGCCCCGGGCACGAAGACCGGCCGGTTGAGGATCAGCCAGGCTCGCATGCAGTAGGCGGCGGTCAGCGGGGTGGCGGCCCCCACGGCCGCAAGCACCAGCAACGAGGGGCCGGGCGTGGCGGTCTGCACCCCGGCCTCGGCGGCCCCGAGGACCAGCTCCTTGGACACGAAGCCGACCAGTGGCGGGACACCGGCCAGGGCGAGCAGACCGATCCCGAGCGGGCGGCGCACCGAGCCGTAGCGGCGCAGGCCGGAGACGGCATACGTCACGAGCGTGCCTCCGGCCAGCACCGAGAGCCACCCCAGTGAGAGGAAGAGCAGGGCCTTGAAGAGGGCGTGCGAGACCAGGTGCAGCACCGCGGTGTCGGGGCCCTCACCGGCCGGGACCGCCGTCAGCGCGGCCAGCATCAGGGCAACCTGGCTGACCGTCGACCAGGCGAGCAGCCGCTTGAGGTCGGGCTGGGCGAACGCGAGCAGCGCCGCCAGGATCGTCGTGACAGAGGCCAGGACGGCCAGCGTCAGCCGAGCCGGCTCGCTCGCCTGGAGCAGCGGGAAGAGCTGGGCGAGCACGACGGTGCCCGCGGCCACCATGGTCGCCGCGTGGATGAGGGCCGAGGCCGGTGTGGGGCCCTCCATGGCGTCGGGAAGCCAGTCCTGGAAGGGCACCAGGGCCGACTTGCCTGCCACACCCGCGATGACCAACAGCATCGCCACGGTCAGGGCTGTGCCGGGTCGCGCCTGCCAGTGCTCGACGATGTCGGCGATGGCGGTGCTGCGCGGGCCGGCCGCGAGCGCGACGAGCCCGAGCACGAAGCCGAGGTCGGCGAACCGGGTGACCAGCAGCGCCTTGGCTGCGGCGCGGCGGGCCGAGGCCTTGGCGCCGTGGTGGCCGATGAGCAGGTAGGAGCACCAGCCCATGACCTCCCAGCCGACGAGCGTCAGCACGACGTCGCCGGAGAGGACCACCAGGAGCATGGCTGCGGTGAACAGGGCGACCGTGGACGCGAACTGGCGGTAGTGCGGGTCGTACCAGAGGTACCACCGTGCGTAGACCTGCACGATCGTGGCGACCAGGGCCACCGCGACCGCCGTGATCGCGGTGAGCGGGGTGGCTGTCAGCACCAGCGGCACCTCGAGCTCGCCGAGGGCCAGCGGGCCGATCGTGTCCGAGCTGCGGACACCCTGCGTCGTCACCCGGTAGAGCTGCCAGAGCGAGGCCCCGAACATGAGCACCGAGCCGCTGATGACGGTCCACGCGGCCGCGCGGGATCCGAGGCGACCCAGACCGAAGGCGAGCACGGCGGCGACCAGCGGGAGGAGCACGACATACTGCGCGGCAGTGCCCGGTAGGTCGGGGATGTCAGGCAGCGGGGGCAGGTCGGGAAGGCCCGGGATGTCGGGCAGCTGCAGTCGGGTCACGGCTGGCTGCTCTCGTGCTGGAGGTCGACGTGTCCACGGGCGCGGTAGAGGGCCATGACCACCGCGAGCGCCAGCACGATCTCGGCGGCGGCGATGGTGATCACGAAGAGGGTGAGCACGGCCCCGGAGGCCAGCGGGTCGGGCGCGACCTGGCCGATGGTGACCAGCACCAGGCCGGCGGCCGCGAGGACGAGCTCGACGCCGACGAGCATGAGCACGGCGTGGCGGCGCGCGAGGATGCCGTAGACCCCGGCGCCGGCGAGCACGGCGGCGAGGAGCATCGGCAGGGCGGGGTTGATCACGGGCCCCCCTCGCCGTCGGCGGCCCCGGTCTCCGCGGGCGCCGCGCGGTGGTGTCCGCCCTCGGCCCGCGGGTCACGGGTGTCCCCGACGTCCTCGACCGACCCCGCCCCCCGCGCCACGGCCACCGCGGCCACGAGGGCCAGCAGCAACAGGAGCGAGAGCAGCTCGAACGGCCAGACCCAGGTGCCGAAGATCGCGGTGCCGATGTCGGTGCTGTCCGGGCCGGTGATCGGCACGCCGGTCCACCCGACGACGGCGACCAGGGTCACCCCCAGCAGCATCGCGGTGGCCGCCGCGACCACGGCCGCCAGCACACGGTGCCCGGGGGACGCCTGCACCGGTGCGTTGCCCTCCCGGGTCAGCATCAGCGCGAACAGCACCAGCACGACCACGCCACCCACGTAGATGAGCAGCTGCACCAGCGCGACGAGCTCGGCGCCCAGCACGAGGTAGCACCCCGCCAGCCCGCCCAAGGCCACGACCAGCCACAACGCGGAGTGGAGCACGACCCGGGAGGTCACGGCGAGCACGGCGGACGCTGCCGTCAGCAGCCCCACCGCGAGGAAGACGAGGTCGAGCCCGCTCACTCGGCGTCCCCCTGCTGCTCGGGCGGCTGCGGCAGAGCGGACGGCGGCACGTCGGCCATCCACCCGCCGAGGCGGTCCTTGTCGTGCAGCAGGTTGCGGATGTCGCCTTCCGCGTAGGCGAAGTCGGGCGCCCAGAAGAGCGCGTCGAAGGGGCACACCTCGATGCAGATCCCGCAGTACATGCACAGCGAGAAGTCGATGTCGAAGCGGTCCAGGACGTTGTGCTGCCGGGCCCGGCCGCCCTCGACCGTCGGCTCCAGGGTCTCCTTGTGGCTGTCGATGTAGATGCACCAGTCCGGGCACTCGCGGGCACAGAGCATGCAGGAGGTGCAGTTGTCCGCCAGCAGGGCGATGACACCCCGCGAGCGGTCGGGCAGGTCGGGCTCGACGTGCGGGTACTGCCGGGTGTGCGCCCTGGTGGTGAAGGTCCGGGCGGTCGTCGCCAGCCCCGAGAACAGTCCTCTCATCCCCAGACCACCACCCCGGCGCCGGTGAGCGCGAGCTGTCCGAGCGCGACCGGCAGCAGCACGGTCCACGCGAAGCGCTGCAGCTGGTCCTCGCGGACGCGGGGCCAGGCGACCCGTAGCCAGATGATGACGACGGCCACCGCCAGGCCCTTGAGCAGGGTCCACGCCGGGCCCATCACCTCGGACCACGGGCCGGACCAGGCGCCGAGGTAGAGCACCGCGAACAGCAGCGACATCACGACGATGCCGGCGTACTCCGAGAGCAGGAAGAAGGCGAAGCGGAGCCCGGAGTATTCGGTGATTGGGCCGAACACGATCTCGGCGTCTGCGATCGGGGCGTCGAACGGCGTCCGCTGCAGCTCGGCGACCGCCGCGGCGAGGAAGACGAAGGCCCCCGGCAGCTGCCAGAGGAGCCACCAGGGGCTCCACGCCTCGGCGATGCCGGTCAGCGACAGCGAGCCGGCCGCCATCGCGACCGACGCCGCGGCCAGCACCATGGGCAGCTCGTAGGAGACCAGCTGGGCTCCGGCGCGCAGCCCGCCGATGAGGGCGTACTTGTTGCCGCTGCCCCAGCCCGCCATGAGCGTGCCGACCACCCCGACCGAGGTGACCGCCAGCACGAACAGCAGCGACCCGGGCACGTCGGCGGCCACCCAGGTCGCCGACAGCGGGATGACCGCCAGCGCGACGAGGTAGGGGATGAGTGCCACGGCCGGTGCCAGCCGGAAGACGTGCTTGTCGGCCCGCGCCGGGGTGATGTCCTCCTTCTGCACGAACTTGATGCCGTCAGCGACGAGCTGGCCGATGCCGTGGAAGCCGGCCTCCATCGGGCCGAGCCGACCTTGCATGTGGGCCATCACCTTGTGCTCGGTCTGGCCGACCAGCAGCGGCAGGCTCAGGAAGGCGCCCAGCACCAGGGCGGTCTTGAGCAGGATCTCGAGCAGGAGCGACAGGTCCATCAGGTCACCTCCCCGGGGGCCGCAGCGCCGCCGGAGCGTCGTGGACCCCACGACTGGTCCGGCACTCCCGGAGGCAGCAGCCGACGGCGCCGGCTCGGCTTGGCCGGTGCGGCGTCGGACTCCCCCGGCTCCTTGGCACCGGGCCAGGCCTTGGACGCGCGGGCGGCCAGCACGAAGGACTTGCGCAGCGGGGTGCCCTCGAACCCCTCAGGCAGCAGCAGCGGCCGCAGGCCCAGCCCGGTGCCGTCGTCGAAGCCGCTGAACTCGACGCCGAACATCTCGTGGGTCTCGCGCTCGTGCCACGCCGCGCCGCGGAACACCCCGGTCAGGCTTTCCAGGGAGATGGCCTCGGGCACCCGGGTGCGCAGCAGCAGCCGGGCCCAGGGTTCGGTGCGCACGAGGTGGCAGACGACGTCGAAGCCGGGCGCCTCGGGGTCGTCGGTCTGGTCCACGGCAGAGAGCCAGTCGAAGAAGGTGAAGCCCTCGGCGCGAGCGGCCTGCGCCGTCGCGGCCCACTCCAGCAGCTCGACGTCACGGGTGAGGTCGGCGGTGGTCACGGCGCTCCCCCGGGCGGGGCGACCAGCGGCCGGGTGACCTCGGCGGCGGTGACCGGGCCTGCGGCATACGGTCGGTGCCCGCGCGCGCGGCCCGGGTGCTCGGCCTTGATCTGCTGCTGCAGCGTCATGATGCCGTGGAGCAGCGCCTCCGGACGCGGCGGGCAGCCGGGCACGTAGACGTCGACGGGGATGAGCTGGTCCACGCCCTTGGTCACGCAGTAGGAGTCCCAGTAGGGGCCGCCGGAGTTGGAGCAGGCACCGAAGGAGATGACGTACTTGGGCTCGGGCATCTGGTCGTAGAGCCGCCGGATGGCCGGGGCCATCTTGTCGGTCACGGTGCCGGAGACGACCATCAGGTCGGACTGCCGGGGGCCGGGGGCAAACGGGATGACGCCGAGGCGGATGAAGTCGTGGCGCGCCATCGAGGCCGCGATGAACTCGATCGCGCAGCAGGCCAGACCGAAGTTGAAGACCCAGAGGGAGTAGCGGCGGCCCCAGTTGAGGACGATGCGCACGGCTGCGGGCGCTCGGTCGGCAGCCGGTCCGACGCGTGGCATCGGCAGGTCGGTCGTCACCGTCTCACCACCACCGCAGCAGGCCGCGTCGCCAGGCATGGCCGAGCCCGATCACCAGCACCCCGATGAAGATCGCCATCTCGACCAGCGAGGCCGGACCCAGGTCGCTGCGCAGCACCAGCGCCCACGGGAAGAGGTAGACGGCGTCGACGGCGAACACGACATAGAGGAAGGCGAAGACGAGGTAGCGGACGCTGCCTTGCATCCAGCCCTCACCGATCGGGTCCATGCCCGACTCGTAGGTCGTCTGTTTGGCGGTGGTGGGGTCGCTCGGGGCGAGCAGGCGACGCGCGCCGTAGCCGGCGACGACGAGCAGCACGCCGGCCAGCACGACCGCCATCACCACCGCGTAGTCGCCCATGTCCGGCAGCCTAACGACCGAGCCGCCGGAGGGCACGGACCACCTGACCGGCGTACGGGTCGCCGAAGAGGATGACGTGCACCAGCAGCGGCAGCAGCTGATGCAGGTCCACCCGCGCCTCCCAGCCCTCGGCCAGCGGTGCGACCTCCTGGTATGCCGTGAAGACACCCTCACCGAAGCCGCTGAACATCCGCATCATGGCCAGGTCCAGCTCGCGGTGGCTCCAGCTGACCGAGGGGTCGATCACCCAGTGCCGCCCGGACGTGTCGACCAGCCAGTTCCCGACCCACAGGTCGCCGTGCACGAGCGACGGGGGCTCCGGCGGACCGCAGACCTGCTCACCCCGGGCGGCCAGCCGGTCGAGCGCCACCAGCACGCCGGGGTCCAGCAGTCCCCGGCGCACGCACTGCACGGCCAGCGGCTGCACCCGGCCGACGATGTAGCTCTCGGCCCAGGTGTCGGCAGGAGACAGGTCGACGCCGACCGACCCGACATAGCTGTGCGACCGGTCGTCGATGCTGCCGAACCGGGGGCCGTGCCTCTCGTGCAGCGCGGCCAGCGCCCTCCCCAGCTCGCCGTCGTCACCCGTGCGGTCGGGGTCGACGTCGACCCACTCGAGCACCAGGCCGGACTCGTGAGCCCGGAGCACCTCGGGCACACCCAGCGCGCCGACGGACCGGAGCGCATGCAGGCCGGTGGCCTCACGCTCGAACAGCCCAGGTGGGGGGTCGCGCATCAGCTTGACGAACACGGTGCCGTCGCCGGTGTCGACGCGGTAGGCCTCCGCGATGCCCCCTCCCGGCACCGACGTCACGGCGCGCACGTCGAGGCCGCCCACCAGGGGCTCCGGCAGGACGATGCTCCTGCTCACGCCCGGCGTGCCAGCTGCTCGACGAGCCCGCGGCAGGCCGGCTCCAGATGGTCGAACATCGCGACGAAGGCCTCCTGCGGCAGGCCGTAGGGGTCGGCCACGTCGACCACCCCGGTGCGGTCGGCGTCGGGGGCGAACTCGCCCAGCCGCACCACCTTGCCGGCCGACTCGGCGTCCGGCGCCAGCTCCAGCAGGTCGGTGACGTTGGACGCATCCATCGCGACCACCAGGTCGAAGCGGCCGAAGTCGGCCGACCCGAACTGCTGGCCCACGTGGTCGACGGCGATGCCGCGGCGGGCGGCCTCCGTCAGCGTGCCGTGATGCGGCGGGTTGCCCACATGCCACGGCCCGGTGCCCGCCGACTCCACCTGCACGTCGAGACCCTCCTGCTCGGCCAGGCCCCGGAAGACCGCCTCGGCGGCCGGGGACCGGCAGATGTTGCCCAGGCAGACGAAGCAGATGCGCATGCGCCCAGCCTGCCACCCGGCATACCCCGGCGCCGCCCCGACCCCGCGCAGCAGGATGGGTGTGCAGAGGTGGTCACCAGTGACCGATTGTGCTCACCCATCTCGACTGTCCACAGGCTGACCCCGAGACAGCCAGAGATTCGGCACCGTGGTCGAGGTGGGGGATCGAGGGCAACGGCGCATGGACCGCGCCTGCATCGCGCTGGACGTGGCACGGCAGCACGACGGGGTGGCGCTGCGCGGGCAGCTGATCGTGGCCGGTATCACGCCCGACGAGATCCGTAGCGAGGTGCGAGCGGGCCGGTGGTGCCGACTCGGGACCCACACGGTCGGAGTCTCGACACGCCGGCCGGAGGGCCGAGCCCGGTGGTGGTGGGCTGCTGGAGGCGGTGATCCGGGACGTGACCGACGGAGCGCAGTCACTGTCCGAGCTGGACTTCGCTGCGCTGTGCCGGCGACGTGGCCTGCCGGAGCCGACCAGGCAGGAGGTCAGGCGCGGCAGGACAGGACGGGTCTACCTCGACGTCTACTGGTCCGACTTCCGTGTCCACGTGGAGATCGACGGCGCTCATCATGGCCAGGGGCTCACTCCCGTGGATGACGCGCTGCGACAGAACGGCGTCGCGTTGGCCGGCGACGTGACGCTTCGAGTGCCCGTCCTCGTTCTGCGGTCCTGGTCGCGGGTGACCGTTTCTGCACAGCCCGGGAGCCGACACCGGCGCGTAAGGTGTGACCACTGTCACGGTGAGAGAGGCCCGACGACGCCGGCTCGGTGGAACAACCTACGGTCCCGTAGCATTGGCTTTGTTATGAGTAGCAAGCCCACGCGCCGGTTGGACCGAGTCGTGATCCGTTTCGCCGGGGACTCCGGGGACGGCATGCAGCTCACCGGTGACCGCTTCACCTCCGACACCGCTGCCCTCGGCAACGACCTGTCGACGCTGCCCAACTTCCCGGCGGAGATCCGCGCACCCCAGGGCACCCTGCCCGGGGTCTCGAGCTTCCAGCTTCACTTCGCCGACCACGACGTGATGACGCCCGGCGACGCCCCGGACGTCCTGGTGGCCATGAACCCCGCCGCCTTGAAGGCCAACCTCGCCGACATGCCCCGCGGGTCGACCCTCATCCTGAACACCGACGAGTTCACCAAGCGCAACCTCGCCAAGGTCGGGTATGCCGTCAGCCCGGCGGAGGACGAGACCCTCGCCTCGTGGCATGTGCACTCGCTGCCCCTGACGACGATGACTGTCGAGGCGCTGGCGCCCTTCTCGCTGACCCGCAAGGAGAAGGAGAGGGCCAAGAACATGCTGGCCCTGGGCCTGCTGTCCTGGCTCTACTCGCGGCCGCTACAGGGCACCGAGGCGTTCCTGCGGGCCAAGTTCGCCAAGACCCCGGAGGTGCTGGAGGCCAACCTCACCGCGCTGCGGGCCGGCCACGCCTACGGCGAGACCACCGAGGACTTCGCGGTGCGTTTCGAGGTCGCCGCCGCACCGATGGTGCCCGGCACCTACCGCACCCTGACCGGCAACCAGGCGATGGCCCTGGGCCTGGTCACGGCGGCGCACCGCAGCGGGCTGCCCCTGGTGCTCGGCTCCTACCCCATCACCCCGGCCTCCGACGTGCTGCACGCCCTGTCCACGATGAAGCGCTACGGCATCACCACGCTGCAGGCCGAGGACGAGATCGCCGCGGTCGGCATGGCCCTGGGCGTCTCCTTCGGCGGGGGCCTCGGGGTGACCACGACCTCGGGCCCGGGCCTTGCCCTCAAGAGCGAGACCATCGGCCTGGCCGTCGCGACCGAGCTGCCGCTGATCATCATCGATGTCCAGCGCGGCGGACCGTCCACCGGGCTGCCCACCAAGACCGAGCAGTCCGACCTGCTGCAGGCGCTGCACGGCCGCAACGGCGAGTCTCCGCTGCCGGTGATCGCTGCGCAGTCGCCGATCGACTGCTTCGACGCCGCGCTCGAGGCGGTGCGCATCGCGACGACCTACCGCACCCCCGTCATCCTGCTGTCCGACGGCTACCTGGCCAACGGCTCGGAGCCGTGGGCCGTGCCGCAGGTGGACGACCTGCCCGACCTGCAGGTCGAGTTCGCCACGCAGCCCAACGGTGCCGACGACAAGGGCGAGCCGGTCTTCCACCCCTACGCCCGCGACGAGGACACCCTGGCCCGTCCCTGGGCGATCCCCGGCACCGCGGGTCTGGAGCACCGCATCGGCGGCATCGAGAAGGCCGACGTCACCGGGCACATCTCCTACGACCCCGACAACCACGACCGCATGGTGCGGCTGCGCCAGGCCAAGGTCGACCGTGTGGCCGACACCATCCCGCCGTTGGAGGTCGAGGACCCCTCGGGCGAGGCACGGGTCCTGGTGCTGGGCTGGGGCTCCACCTACGGCCCGGTGTCGGCAGCCACCCGGCTGGCCAGAGCCGCCGGCACGCCGGTCGCCCGCGCGCACCTGCGCCACCTGAACCCCTTCCCCCGCAACCTCGGCGAGGTGCTGCGGCGCTACGACCGCGTGATCGTGCCGGAGATGAACCTCGGCCAGCTGGCGATGCTGCTGCGCGCCCGCTATCTCGTCGACGTCCGCTCGCACACCGCCGTCCGCGGCCTGCCCTTCCCCTCGGCTGAGCTGGCCGAGGTGCTGCACGCGCAGGCGCTGGACCTGCAGGAGGTCCCCTCATGACCAGCACCGACCTCGGTATGCCCTCGCTCGGCACCGCAGGCGTCCCGCGGGTCGACCCCGACGCGCCCGCCCAGACCAAGAAGGAGTTCACCTCCGACCAGGAGGTGCGCTGGTGCCCCGGCTGCGGCGACTACGCCGTGCTCGCCGCCGTGCAGAGCTTCCTGCCCGACCTGGGCCTGCGCCGCGAGAACATCGTCTTCGTCTCCGGCATCGGCTGCTCCTCGCGGTTCCCCTACTACCTGGACACGTTCGGGATGCACTCCATCCACGGCCGTGCCCCGGCGATCGCGACCGGGCTGGCCACCGCCCGGGAGGACCTGTCGGTCTGGGTCGTCACCGGCGACGGCGACGCCCTGTCCATCGGCGGCAACCACCTGATCCATGCGCTGCGCCGCAACGTCAACCTGACGATCCTGCTGTTCAACAACAAGATCTACGGGCTGACCAAGGGCCAGTACTCCCCGACCTCCGACGTCGGCACCGTGACCAAGTCGACCCCGGTCGGCTCGGTCGACCACCCGTTCAACCCGGTGTCCCTGGCGCTGGGGGCCGAGGGGACCTTCGTCGCCCGCACGATGGACTCCGACCGCGCCCACCTCACCACGGTGCTGAAGGCGGCCGCAGAGCACCGCGGCACCTCGCTGGTCGAGATCTACCAGAACTGCCCCATCTTCAACGACGGCGCCTTCCAGCTGATCAAGGACCGTGACGCCGGCAAAGCCCGGTTGGCCTACCTGACCGACGGGGAGCCCGTCAGGGTCGGTGACGACCACGTCGTGGTGCGCGAGGGCTCGGCCCTGCGGGTGGTGCCCACCGACCAGGCCGACCCCGCCGACGTCGTCGTGCACGACGTCGACGCCGCGGACCCGACCCAGGCGTTCGCCCTCTCCCGGCTCGACGACGGCACCATGGCGCATGTGCCGATGGGCATCTTCCGGCAGGTGCAGCGAGCGACCTACGACGACCAGGTGCGGGCGCAGGTCGAGGGTGCGAGGGCGGCGGCCGGTGGCCCCGCCTCGGACGACGACCTGCAGAGCCTGCTGCTCGGCAAGGACACCTGGACCGTGACCGGGTGACCACACCCGGCACCCCCGAGATCACCGAGGCTCCCCTCCCCACCCACGAGGCCGACCAGGCCGCCACCGACTCCCGGTCTCGCGGCACCGCCTACGGGCTGGCGGCCTACGGGATGTGGGGCCTGTTCCCGCTCTACTTCGCCACGCTGCGCCCTGCCGGGCCGGTGGAGGTGCTGGCCCACCGGGTGATCTGGTCACTGCTGATCTGCCTGGTCGTGCTGGCGGTGATCGGTCGGCTCGGATGGGTCCGCGAGCTGGTGCGCCGCCCCCGGATGCTGGCGGCCGTCAGCGTCGCGGGCGTGCTCATCGCCTGCAACTGGACGATCTACACCTTCGCGGTGCTGACGGGTCATGTCACCGAAGCCTCGTTGGGCTACTTCCTCAACCCCCTGGTCACGGTGGCCCTGGGGGTGGTGATCCTGCGCGAGCGGCTGCGACCGCTGCAGTGGACGGCGGTCGGGATCGGCGCGGTCGCGGCGGTCTACCTGACCATCGACTACGGCAGCCCGCCCTGGATCTCGCTGAGCCTGGCCGCCAGCTTCGCGACGTACGGACTGGTCAAGAACCGGGTCGGCATCTCGTTGTCCGCGATCCAGTCCCTGACCGCCGAGACACTGGTCATCCTGCCGTTCGCCCTGTCGGTCGTGGTCTTCCTGGCCGTGACCGGCCAACAGACCTTCACCACCGAAGGACCGACCCACACGGTGCTGCTGGTCAGCGCCGGCCTGGCGACGATGGTGCCGCTGCTGCTGTTCGCCGCCGCGGCGCGCCGGGTGCCGCTGACCACGATCGGGCTGCTGCAGTTCCTGACCCCGGTGCTGCAGCTGCTGTCCGCGGTGCTGCTGCTCGGGGAGTCGATGCCGGCCTCGCGCTGGGTGGGGTTCGCGCTGGTCTGGGTGGCCCTGCTGATCCTGACGGCTGACTCGACGGTGGCCGTCGGCCGCGCCCGCCGCCTCGCCCGGGCGGCCCGCAGCGTCTCGACCTAGCCGATGGCTCGCCGGGTCCAGCTCGTCTGCTGGGGGTCACGGGGTGACGTCGCCCCGCTGGTCGGGCTCGGCCGCGGGCTGCAGCGCTCCGGTGACACCGTGGCGCTGATGGCAGCCCGCGACTTCGAGGGCCTGGTCCGGGGAGCCGGCCTCGACTTCGTGCCCTTCGACATCGACCTGCGGGCGACGGCCGACTCGGCCGAGGGCCGGTCGTGGCTCGGCGGGCACCGCACCCTGGTGGGTGAGGGTCTGGCCATGCAACGTGTCCTCGAGCGCTTCAAGGGCCCCCTGGTGGAAGGGCTGTGGGAGCGCACCGGTGACGCCGACCTGGTCGTCAGCGGGCTGCTCACCGCCGATGCGTGCCTGAGCCTCACCGCGGCGCGGGGCCAGCAGCACGCGGTGGCCCTGCTGGCGCCGCTGCTGCCCAGCCGCCGGGGCATGAGCTCGGCGTCGGCGCCCCTGCCCCACCGCGAGACCCGGCTCAACCTCCTCGCCGGCCAGGCGATCCTCGCCTCCTCCTACCGGCTCCTGCAGGTGCCTGGCGCCGAGATCCGGCGGCGGCTCGGCCACCGGCGCGCGCGGCCGTGGTGGTTCTGGCGGCAGGTCACCGCGACCCCCACGCTGCTCGGGGTCAGCCGGTATGTCGTGCCGCCCCTGCCCGACCAGCCTCAGGTGCACGTCACGGGCTACTGGCCGGCATGGGGTGGCGACCCCCAGCCCTCCCCCGAGGTGGCCGCCCGCCTCGACGCAGCCCTGGAGGCTGCCCGGGACAGTGGCCGCCCGGTCGCCTACCTCGGGTTCGGCAGCATGACCACGGCCGATCCCGGCGGCACCGCCGCGCTCCTGGTGGAGGCCGCACAGCGGGCCGGAGTGCACCCCGTGGTGCACTCCGGGTGGTCCGGGCTGGACCGGCATCTCAAGGGCCGCGCCGACGTGACCGTGGTCGACCACGTGCCGCACAGCTGGCTCTTTCCTCGCTGTGACGTCGTCGTGCACCACGGAGGCGCCGGCACCACCGGCTCGGCCGTATGCGCCGGCACACCACAGGTCGTCGTGGCGCACATGGGCGACCAGCCCTTCTGGGCCGCTCAGATGCACCGCCTCGGCGTGGCGTCACGCCCGCTGCGACGCACCGGCCTGCAGCCCGCTGAGCTGGCCGAGGCCCTGGGCGCTGTCACCGTCGGCCCCCGCGCCGACGACGTGCGACGTTCGGCGCTGCAGCTGGCCTCGCTCGCCGCCGCCGAGGACGGGGTGGCCTCGGCCGTGGCGGCACTACGGACCTGAGCGGCTGCTCCCGCCAGGCTCGGACCCGACTGTGCGCGCGCCCCGGGTTGCCCCGCCGGCACACCCCGGAATCTGCTCCCGCGTGCAATGATGCACTCCCGTGCAATCTTGGTACCCTCGGGTCCATGACCAGCAGCGACACCCTCACCCGGCGTGAGCTCAACAAGGAGCGGACGCGGCGCGCCATCAAGGACGCGGTGTTGGAGCTCGCCGGAGAGCGTGACCTCGCCGGGCTCACCGCCGAGGAGATCGCCGAGCGGGCCGGCATCTCCCGTCGCACCTTCTTCAACTACTACGCCGGGCTCGAGGCCGTCCTGGTCGAGGCGACCCTCGAGCCGATGCATGAGGTGGCCCGACGTTTCCTGGAGCGTCCCGACGACGAAGACCCTCTGGCCGCCATGATCGCAGCCCTGCGCGGCCCCGTGCCGGTTGACCTGGCGCGGTGGACGACCGCCCTGTGCGAGGACACCCGGGGCACCGAGGTCTTCGCCCGGATGTGGCAGCTGCACGCCGAGTGGTTGCAGGGGGTGCTGGTCCAGCGTCTCGGCACCGGTCGCGACCCCCTGTATGTCGCCGGGCTGGCCGGTGCCGTCATGTCCGTCTTCGCCGCGGCGCAGGCGGTCTGGCTGACCCAGACCTCCGGCCGGCTCGACGAGACGTCGCTGGAGGCCTTCTCCGACCACGTCCGCACCGCCCTGGGCCACGCCCGGGACGGGTGGCGCTGACCGACGCCCACTCCGCAGCTGCCCTTCGGCATACCCGCCTCCTGCCCGTGAACACCGTCTGACGACGCGAAAGGAGCCCACCCGTGGCTTCCCTCCTGCACCGCCTCGGCCGCTGGTGCGCCGACCACCACTGGTGGACGATCGCCGCCTGGGTCGCCGTCCTGGCCCTCGTCGGCGGCACGGCCGCGACCTTCAGCAAACCGCTGACCACCGAGTTCTCCATCCCCGGGAGCCGCTTCGAGGTCGTCCTCGACGACCTCAAGCAGGCCATCCCGGTCGCTGCCGGAGCCTCCGGCACGGTGGTCTTCACCAGCGAGGACGGGTTCGACGCCACCCAGCGGGGCCAGATCGAAGCCACCCTGGAGCAATGGCGCGAGCTGGACGGCGTCGCCGAGGTGGTGGACCCCTTCGCCACGCAGGAGCAGCTCGACGCCGCGGACGACGAGCTCGCCGCCGCTCGGCAGCAGCTGGACGACGGGGCAGCCGAGGCCGACGCCGGACGGGACGAGCTGACCGCCGCACAGGCCGAGGTCGACGCCGGCCGGGCAGAGCTCGACGCGGGTCGTGAGCAGCTGGAGGCCGCTCGCGACCAGCTGCCGGCTGCCCAGGTCACCGCGACGGAACAGCAGCTCACCCAGGTCGAGGCCGAGCTGGACGCCGGGCAGGCCGAGATCGACGAGGGTCTGGCGGCTCTGGAGGCCGGGGAGGCCGAGCTCGCGCAGGGCCGTGCGCAGCTGGCCGTCGGCGAGCGACTGGCCCAGATCAGCGACGGCCTGCGCTTCGTCTCCGAGGACGGGACCGTGGCCCTGTCGCAGGTGCGCTTCGTCGACGACGTGAACAGCCTGGACCCCGCGCTGACCGAACAGGTCCCCGAGATCGGGGAGCAGCTCGAGGGCACCGGCGTCGAGGTCGACTACAGCCAGGAGATCGTGCAGGACCTCAGCGAGGTGCTGGGCTTCGCAGAGATCGTCGGCCTGGCCGTGGCCGCGGTCGTGCTGCTGGTGATGCTGGGGTCGCTGGTCGCGGCCGGCCTGCCGCTGCTGATGGCCTTCGTCGGGGTCGCCGTGGGGCTGCTCGCCGCGCTGTCCTTCTCCGGTCTGGTGCAGATGAACAACACCGCGCCGACCCTGGCCCTCATGCTGGGCCTGGCCGTCGGCATCGACTACTCGCTCTTCCTCATCAACCGGCACCGCACCCAGCTGCGCCGGGGCATGTCCACCCGCGACTCGATTGCGCTCGCGACCGGCACCTCCGGCAACGCGGTGGCCTTCGCCGGCATGACCGTGGTCATCGCGCTGGCCGCGCTCACGGTGACCGGCATCCCGTTCCTGTCCGTGATGGGCCTGGTGGCCGCCGGGACCGTCGTGGTCGCCGTGCTGGTGGCGCTCACCCTCACCCCGGCCGTGCTCTCTCTCGTCGGAGAACGGGCGCTGCCGGCCTCCCAGCGCCTGGCCGCCGACGGCTCGCGTGGTCGCCGCGAGCCCAAGCACTACTCCGAGACCGACACCGGCTGGGCCGCGGCCGTGATCCGCCGGCCGGTGCTGACCATCGTCGGGGTGCTCGCCCTGGTGGGGGTCATGGCCTTCCCGGTCGCCGACCTGCGCCTGGGACTGCCCGACGGCAGCTCCGAGCCGCCGGAGTCCACGGCCTACCAGACCTACGACCTGGTCCGCGACAGCTTCGGTGCCGGTCTGAACGGACCCGTCATCGCCGTCGCCGAGCTCGACGAGCCGCTGGCCGAAGGGGAGCCTGCCGTGTCGGCCAAGCAGGCCGACATCGGCGAGGACCTGGCCGCCGTCCCCGGCGTCGACGTCGTCGTGCCCTTCGGGGTGAGCGAGGACCGGCAGACGCTCGCCTTCCAGATGGTGCCCCGCGACGGGCCCTCGGAGGCCTCGACCGTGCAGCTCGTCGACACCCTCGACGCGGTCGGCAGCCAGATCGGCGACGACCACGGCGCGACCATCGGCTTCACCGGACAGACCGTGGCCAACATCGACATCAGCAGCCGGCTCGCCGACGCCTTGCCGGTCTACCTGGCGGTGGTCATCGGGCTGTCCCTGGTGCTGTTGCTGCTGGTCTTCCGCTCGGTGGTGATCCCGTTGCTGGCCACCCTCGGCTTCCTGCTGTCCCTGGCCGCGGCGTTCGGGGCGGTCGTGGCGACCTACCAGTGGGGAGTGCTGGACGGCGTGTTCGGGGTCAACGAGCCCGGCCCGATCCTCAGCTTCCTACCGATCCTGCTGATCGGTGTCCTGTTCGGCCTGGCGATGGACTACCAAGTGTTCCTCGTCTCGGCGATGCGTGAGTCGCACGTCCACGGCGAGCCGGCCCGCCAGGCCATCGTCACCGGCTTCAACCACAGCTCGCGCGTCGTGGTGGCGGCGGCGGTCATCATGATCTCCGTGTTCGGCGGGTTCATGTTCGCCGAGCTGGCCATGATCCGGCCGGTCGGCATGGGTCTGGCCGTCGGCGTGCTGGTGGACGCCTTCGTCGTGCGGATGACGTTGACACCTGCGGTGATGGCGCTGCTCGGTGAGAAGGCCTGGTATCTCCCGGCGTGGCTCGACCGGGTGCTGCCGGACGTCGACGTGGAGGGGGCCTCCCTGGAGCGCACGGTGACCCCGGCCAGGGCTCACGAGGTGGTGGAGTCACCGGCCAGGGCCTGACCCGCCACCCGGCGCAGCGCCTGGGCGCCGGCCGATGCCGCGAGCGCACCCTCGGTGGTCTCGACGGCCAGCCGGCGCCCGCTGCGGCGGTGCACGACCAGACCGGGGCCGCCGGAGGCGATGTAGGCCGTGCGGTCGGGCAGCCACCGCAGGCCCGACCCGCCCCACACCAACGGGTCCAGGTCGGCCGTGCCGACCCCGACGACCTCCAGTGCGCGCACCCGCAGCACAGTGACCGGCAGGCGGAGTGACCGCAGCCGCATCCCCTCCTGGTCGACCTCGACCCGGACCTCGCTGAAGCCGAAGACCAGGGCGGCGGCGGCGAGCCCCGGAGCCCCGAGGGCCACCGTCGGCAACCACCCCTCCCCGGTGCTGACGAGCAGGACGGTGACCACCACGGTGACCAGCACCACGAACAGCGAGACCCACAGCAGCGTGGGAGACCGGGTGTCGCTCTGCCAGGTCCGGACCTGCGTGTCGTGGACCGGCACGACCCGGTCCAGCTCCGGCACGGTCTCGAGCACGGTGGCGAGCCCGGGCCGGTGCTCGCCGTGCACGGCATACGCCACCCAGCCCCATCCGGCGGCGACCGGCAGCATGCCCAGGGCCCACCACACCGTCACCGCGTCCGGCGACCCACCGACCCGGACCCCGAGGACGGTGAGGAGGTAGGTCGACGCTGCCGCGGCACCGACCGCCGCGCAGACCGTCAGGACGAGCCGGGACCACCGCGGGGCCACCAGCCAGGAGAGCCCGGCCACGACGGTCGTGATGATCGTGACCGTCAGCGTGATGCCCAGCAGCTCCGCCCCGGTCATCAGCCGGTCCACCTCGCCACCCCCGCCCCAGTGGGCCGGCACCGCAGCGGGTGGGGGCAGCAGGACGGAGCCGACCATCAGGGCGGCCAGCGGCACGACGGCCAGGACCCCGGCGACCAGGCGGCGGGCACGCAGCGACATCACCCCGCCAGGGTAGGCGCAGGGGGCACCGTTCTTGACCTGCCCTTGACTCCTCGTCCGCGCAAGGGTCACTGGACCTGGACACCGGTGATCTCCTGGGGCGACCCGGTGTATGCCGACGCACCGGCTTTCGACTTCGACGGGCAGTCGGCACAGGCCCAGGCCGGGCAGGCAGGCTACCACCGCGACTACGTCACCTTGATGCGCTGCGGACGCGGCAACAATGCCACTACCCGGTCAGTGATGGTGGTCAACCACGAGTACACCAACGACGAGATCATGTTCCGCGGCGTTGCAGGGTCCGAGGACCTCACCGACAAGCAGGTCGACGGGGTCTCCCCGGACAACGTCGTCAGCACCTTCTCCTACCGGGGTGACGGCCAACCCCCGTCCCGGCGTCCTCCACGTGCGGCGCACCTGAGCGAGTCACTGTGGCCCGGGGGTGAGGGCACTCGCTACGGTGGGCCGTGATGGAAACCACCTCGCGTGACCCCGAGGGCCACATCGCCGAGCAGATGCGGTTGTTGCTGGCAACGATCCAGGAGCTCGGCGGCGCCGAGGACCTGGTGTCGGTGCTGAACCGCACCCTGAGCCTGGCCTGCGACGTGACCGGGGCCCGCTACGGTGCCGTCGGCGTCGTCGACGAGACCGACCCCGGGCGGATCACCCACTTCGTCACCACCGGGCTGACCCCCGAGGAGCGTGCGGCGATCGGGGATCCGCCGCAGGGCCGGGGGCTGCTCGGTCGGCTGCTCCAGCACCCCGAGGCGGTCCGGGTCGAGGACCTGAGCCAGGAGCCGGACTCGGTGGGCTTCCCGCCGGGGCACCCGCCCATGCGCACGTTCCTGGGCATGCCGGTCCGCATCGGCGGCCGCACGTTCGGCAACCTCTACCTCACCGAGAAGCACGACGGCCAGGCCTTCACGGAGCGGGACGAGCTGCTGGTGAAGGGCCTGGCCTCGGTGTCGGGTGCCGTGATCGATGCGGTGCAGCGGCGGCTGCAGACCGAGGTGCAGAGCGCGGTCGTCGACGCTGTGTGGCAGGTCAACAAGGCGCTCATCGGCGCGGTCGACCCTGAGGACACCCTGCCGATGGTGACCGACCAGGCGCTGCGGGTGACCGAGGCCACCGCGGCGGCCGTCGTGGCGGCCGGGCCCACCGGTGAGGCGGCCCGGGTGCTCGCCTCGTCGGGCGCCGACACCGCCGCCGTCGTCGCCGACCTGCACACGGAGATCACCCAGGTGCTCTCCACCGGGGAGCCCCTTCACATCCCGCTCGACCGAGCCACGGTGACCCTCGACTCCGACCTCGGCCCCCGGCATACCAGCGTCGTGCCCGTCACCCTTCGAGAGGGCGACCGGGTCGCCCTCGTGGTGGCCCGCTGGCGCTCGGCCCCCGCCACCAGCAGCCTCAGCGTGCGTGACCTCATCGACTCGCTGGCGGTGCAGGCGGCTCTCGTGCTCGACCGGGCGAGCAGCGCCCGAGACCACGACATGCTCACCAAGCTCGCCGACCGCGACCGGATCGCCCGTGACCTGCACGACCTGGTGATCCAGCGTCTCTTCGCCACCGGGCTCTACCTTCAGGGCGCGACGCGGCTCACCCGTGAGCCTGCCGTCGTCGAGCGACTTGAGAGCTCGATCCACGAGCTGGACGCGACGATCCGCGACATCCGAGCCACGATCTTCGCGCTGCAGCACCGCCCCTTCGAAGGCTCCCTGCGCGGCCAGCTGCGGGCCCTGGCCGACAGCTACACCAACACCCTCGGCTTCTCCCCGGTGACCCAGTTCACCGGCCCGATCGACTCGGTGCTGGCCGACGACGTGCACGACGCCCTGCTGCTCGTGCTGCGCGAGGCCCTGTCCAACGTGGCGCGGCATGCCCAGGCACGCTCGGTCCTGGTCGAGGTCGAGACCTCGCAGGACCACCTGGTCCTCACCGTCACCGACGACGGGGTGGGGCTGGCCCCCGGGGCGTCCGAGAGCGGCCTGCGCAACGTGCGGCAGCGTGCCGCCGCCCTCGGCGGCCAGGCGGTGGTCGGGCCGCACGCCAAGCAGGGCACCAGCCTGCGCTGGGAGATCCCGATCGGCTCCTGAGCGGCGCGGACACGCGACGGCGGGGACAGGGGACACGCGACCGAGGGGCCGGACCTTGCGGTCCGACCCCTCGGCTCTCCTGATGTGCGGCGTGAGCCGCGGTGCGTCAGCGCAGGATCGGCGCCTTGCGCACCACCTCGGTGTCCTTCCACCACGAACCGAGGCCCCAGGTGTCTCCGGCGTTGGCCAGGGCGAACAGCACCAGGCTGACAGCGCCGAGCAGGTGGTCGTCGACGAACGGGTTGTTCTCCAGCGGGAAGGCGGACAGCCACATGAAGACGTAGAGCAGCGCGCCGGTGATGGCGGCGATCCGCAGACCGGCGCCGGTGATGAGAGCGATGCCGATGCCGAGCAGGCCGATCATGAACAGCCAGCTGACCCAGCCTTGACCGGCGAGGCCGGTGAAGAACGAGGCGAAGGTGCCCTCGTTGTTGGACAGGTAGCCGAACGTCGGGTCGCCGCCGTTGACGACCGCGCGCTCGGAGGGGGTGCCCATCCCGAGGCCGAACAGCTTGTCGACGAAGGCCCACAGGAAGACGATGCCGAAGAGGATGCGCAACACGGCCATCACCTGCCGGGCCGGCTTCGACAACACGTACGGGGTGTCCTGCGACCCTGGTGTCGGCCGCGTCGCGGGCTCTGTGTGAGTGCTCATTGGTCTCTCTCCTTGGTGGAAGTACAGACGCTTGCTCGCCTGTGGTTCCATCCTGTGCGCCAGGAGAGGTTCGCCCCAGGGCCGGGAGTCCCGAGCTCGAGGGGACCAAAGTCCCTGTCCGCCAGGTCGGAGGAGGCTCAGTGGGGTCGGCCGTGCCCGCGGTCGTGGTCGTCGTGGTCGAACAGCTTGGACCCCAGCACCGCTGCCTGGGTGCGCCGCTGCAGACCCAGCTTGGACAGCATCGAGGAGACGTAGTTCTTCACGGTCTTCTCGGCCAGGTGCAGACGCTCGCCGATCTCGCGGTTGGTCAGACCCTCTGCGATCAGGGCGAGGATGCGTTGCTCCTGCGGTGTGAGCCGCTCCAGCTCACGCCTCTGGGGGTCGCCGCGACGGACCCGGTCGAGCACCTGGGTGGTCACGCTCGGGTCCAGCAGCGACTGGCCCCCGGCGACCGTGCGGATGCCGTCGACGAGCCCCGAGCCGGTGATCTGCTTGAGCACGTAGCCCGAGGCACCGGCCAGGATGGCCGCGAACAGCGCCTGCTCGTCGTCGTAGGAGGTGAGGATGAGCGCTCGGATGGTGGGGTCGATAGCCCGCACGTCACGACAGACCTCGATGCCCGAACCGTCGGGCAGCCGGGCGTCGAGCACGGCGACATCCGGACGCAACGCCGGGATCTGGGCCCGCGCCGACACGGCCGAGCCCGACTCTCCGACGATCTCGATGTCCGGCTCGGCCGAGAGCAGGTCGTGCAGCCCGCGGCGCACCAGCTCGTGGTCGTCCAGCAGGTAGACCTTGATAGGTGAGGGGGTGGTGGACTCCGTCATGGTCAGGCCGACCTCTCTGCGACGCCGTCGACGAGCGCCTGCAGGGCGCGCACAGCGGGCTGGTCGGACAGGCCGGAGAGCAGGGCTCGCGCCTCGTCGGCGACCTGGCGGGTATGCCGTCGCGCCAGCTCCATCGCCGGGTGGTCCCGGAGCAGCCCGACGGCCTCGGCGACCTCCTGCGGGTCGTTGATCGGCCCGGCCAGCAGGGCCCGCAGCCGCTCGTCGGCGGGGTCGGTCGACGCCCGGGCGAACAGCACCGGCAGGGTCGCCTTGCCCTCCCGCAGGTCGGTGCCCGGCGTCTTGCCCGAGTCGGAGGCGTCGGAGGACACGTCGAGCAGGTCGTCGGCGAGCTGGAAGACCACACCCAGCTTCTCGGCATACGTGGTGAGGATGTCGCGGGTCCGCTCGTCGCAGCCGCCGAAGGTGGCGCCGTACCAGGCGGCGGTCGCGATCAGCGACCCGGTCTTGTCGGCCAGCACCCCCAGGTAGTAGTCGGCCGGTTCCACCCCGTCGCCCGGCAGCCGCTCGTCCCTGATCTGGCCGGAGCACAGGCGGACGAACGTCTCGGCCTGCACCTTGACCGCCTCCGGGCCCAGGTCGGCGATCACCGCAGAGGCGGTGCCGAAGAGCAGGTCGCCGACCAGGATCGAGACGGCGTTGCCGTAGCGCAGGTTGGCGCTCTGCACCCCGCGGCGCAGCTCGGCCTCGTCCATGACGTCGTCGTGGTAGAGCGAGGCCAGGTGGGTCAGCTCGACCCCGACCGCGGCGTCGACGACCTGGTCGTTGTAGCCCTGCCCCACCTCGGCACACAGCAGGGTCAGCAGCGGCCGGAAGCGCTTGCCCCCGGCCCGGGCGAGGTGCCCGGCCGCCTCGGCGATGAAGTCGTCCTCGTGGGCGATGACCTGGTGCAGGCGCTGCTGGACCTGCCCCATGCCCTCGACGAGCCGGTCCTGCAGGGCAGCGTCGATGTCCGGGATCACCGGGACGCTCACCGGTGGGGTGAGGGTCGTGGCGTCCCGGGTCGTCGAGGGTGCCATCAGCGCAGGAACGTCGATGCCTGCTGGGCGAGCTCCAGCATGGGCGAGGGCATCACGCCCAGGCCGAGGGTGACGACGACACCGGTGACGATCGCGAACGTCGTCATGGCCGACGGGGCGATCACCACGGTGTCACCCGGGGAGTCGCCGAAGTACATCGTCACGATGAGCCGGAAGTAGACGTAGGCGGTCACCGCGCTGGCGAGCACACCGATGACGACCAGCCAGACCCCGCCTCCAGCGACGGCGGCCGAGAAGACCGCGAACTTGCCGGTGAAGCCGGACGTCAGCGGGATGCCGGCGAAGGCCAGCATGAGGAAGCTGAAGCCCGCGGCGACCCAGGGCGCCCGCTTGGCCAGCCCGGCCCACTGCGTCACGTGGGTCGCCTCGGTGCCGGAGGACCGCACCAGGGTGACCAGCGCGAAGGCGGGGATCGTCATGAAGCCGTAGGCCGCCAGGTAGAAGAGCGTGCCCGAGACGCCGGCCGAGTCCAGGGCGATCAGGCCCACCAGGATGAACCCGGCGTGGGCGATCGAGGAGTAGGCCAGGATGCGCTTGACGTCGGTCTGCCGGATGGACATCACCGCGCCGACGACCATGCTCAAGGCCGCGACGACGGCCAGGATCGGCTCCCACTCCAGCCGGGCGGGCTCGACCGCGACGTAGAACACCCGCAGGATCGCGCCGAAGGCCGCGACCTTGGTGCACGCCGCCATGAAGCCCGTCACGGGGGTCGGGGCGCCCTGGTAGACGTCCGGGGTCCAGGCGTGGAAGGGCACGGCACCGATCTTGAACAGCAGCCCGACGCCGATGAGCAGGATGCCGGGCACCAGCAGACCGTCCATGCCCACCCCGGTGCGCACCGCAGCAGCGATGGCGTCGAAGCGCATGGAGCCGGCGAACCCGTAGAGCAGGGTCGCGCCGAAGAGGAAGAACGCCGAGGAGAAGGCACCGAGCAGGAAGTACTTCAGCGACGCCTCCTGCGAGAGCAGCCGGCGACGGCGGGCCAGACCGGTGAGGATGTAGAGCGGCAGCGACAGGATCTCCAGGGCGATGAACATCAGGATCAGGTCGTTGGCCATCCCGAAGAGCATCATGCCGCCGACGGCGAAGAGGGTCAGCGGGTAGATCTCGGTGGTGGTGGCGCCGAGACGGGTCGCCAGGGACTCCTCCGCCGAGCCGGGCACCGAGACCCCTGCCTGGGTGAACGCGTCGGGGCTCTGGCCGCCGAAACGCTCGCTCATCACGAGCACACCGATGACCGACAGGGTGAGGATGAGGCCCTGCAGCAGCAGCGCCGGTCCGTCGTTGGCCACCGCGCCGGCCGCGGTGATGCCCTGGTTGTCGCGTCCCACGACGACCACGGCGACCAGCGCGAGCACCAGCGTCGCCACCGTCAGGGGCACCTGCACCGCATACCGGTAGGACCGCGAGGCGAACCCCTCGACGGCCACTCCCACGAGGCCGCCGACGAAGACGATGATCAGCGGCAGCAGCGCTGCCCAGTCGATGTCAGGAGCGGTGAACTCCATCACTCATCACTCCCCTCAGGGGCGGCGTCGGCAGGCACCGGATCGCTCACCCCGACGTGCTCCAGCGTGGTCTGCACGGCGGGCTCGAGCAGGTCGAGCGCCGGCTTGGGATAGAACCCGAGCACGAGGAAGGCCGCGATGAGCGGGGCCACGACGACCTTCTCCCGCACGCTCATGTCGGACGTGGTCGAGGCGTAGTCCTGCGGCACCGGCCCGGTGGCGACACGCTGGTACCACAACAGGATGTAGAGCGCCGCGAGGATCACCCCCGTCGCACCGATGACCGCGAACACCGGGTAGGTCTGGTAGGTGCCGATGATGACCATGAACTCCGAGACGAAGGAGTTCAGGCCCGGCAGCGCCAGGCCGGACAGCCCGGCCACCAGCAGGGACCCGGCGATGACCGGGGTGACCCGCTGCCAGCCACCGAAGTCGGCGATGTCGCGCGAGCCCCGGCGCTTGATCAGCATCGCGGCGATGAGGAAGAGCGCGGCCGTGGTGAACCCGTGGTTGACCATGTAGAGCGTGGCGCCCGTCTGGCTCACCGTGGTGAGCGCGAAGATGCCGAGCACGATGAAGCCGAAGTGGCTGATCGAGGTGTAGGCGATCAGGCGCAGCATGTCCTGCTGGCCGATGGCCAGCATCGCTCCGACCACGATCGAGATCACGGCCAGCGTCATCACGACCGGCGTCGCCCACTGGCTCGCCTCCGGGAAGAGCTGGAGGCAGAAGCGGATCATGCCGAACGTGCCGACCTTGTCGAGCACCCCGACCAGCAGCACCGAGGTCGCCGGACGCGCCTCGCTGGCGGCCTGCGGCAGCCAGGTGTGGACCGGCCACATCGGCGCCTTGATCGCGAAGGCGATGAAGAAGCCGATGAACAGGAAGCGTTCGGTGGTGGCGTCCATCTCGATGCCGGTCAGGCTCTCGACGAGGAAGCCGTCGGTGCCGCCGGGGCCCTGCAGGTAGAGGGCGATCACCGCCACCAGCATGATGAGCCCGCCCAGCAGCGAGTAGAGCAGGAAGCTCGTCGCCGCCTTGGCCCGCTGCGGGCCACCGAACGAGCCGATCAAGAAGTAGACCGGGATCAGCATCGCCTCGAAGAAGACGTAGAACAGGAAGACGTCGGTGGCCGCGAAGACGCCGATCATCATCGCCTCGAGCGCGAGCATCAGGGCGAAGTAGGTCTGCTGGCGGCGCCCGTCGGTGGCCGGCACGTCGTCCCACGCGGCCAGCAGGCACACCGGCACGAGCACGACCCCCAGCAGGATCATCGACAGTGCGATGCCGTCGACGCCGAGCGCGTAGCTCACCCCGAACTGCGGGATCCAGGAGTAGGTCTCGGTCAGCTGGAACTGCTCGCTGGAGTCGAGCTGGAACTGCACCGCTGTCAGCACGCCCAGCGCCAGGGTGACCAGGGAGAACCCGAAGGCGACCTCACGGGTCCGCGCGAAGCCGCGCGGGAGGAGCGCGACCACGGCGGCGCCCACCAGGGGCACCACCAGCAGCAGCGTCAGCCAGGGGAAGTCGGTCATCACTGCATCACCCAGACGGCACCGAGAATGGCGACGACACCGGCAAGCATCGTCATGGCATAGGAGCGGACGAACCCGTTCTGGGTGCGCCGCAGCAGGTCGGACAGGCCGCCCAGACCGCCGGTCGTCTTGCCGACCAGACCACCCTCGACGAGGTCCTTGTCGGCCTCCACCATCGTGGCGACCGTGCTGGCGCCGGGACGCCGCACGAAGGTCTCGTTGAACGTCGTCCTGGTAGAGGTCGGCCCGGGCTGCCTGGGTGAGCGCCGTGCCCGCCGGAGCGGTCTGCGGCACGGTGTCCCGGCCGTACATCATCCAGGCCAGGCCGACACCGGCCACGACGAGCACGAAGACGATGACCTGGATGGCCAGGACCGGCAGCACCGGCTCCGGGTGCTCGGCGTGACCGAACACCGGGTCGAGCCAGGCGGTGAGGATGCCGGTCGGGTAGAGCGCCGCACCCAGGAAGGCCGAGCCGATGGCCAGCACCATCATCGGGATGGTCATGGTCAGCGGTGACTCGTGCGGGTCGACGTCGTCGGCCCAGCGCGCCTTGCCGTGGAAGGTCATGAAGAAGAGCCGGGACATGTAGAACGCGGTGAGCCCGGCCGCCAGCAGGGCAGCTCCGCCGAAGACCCAGGCGCGCCATGCGCCGTCACCCTGGTCGATGAAGGCGGTCTCGATGATGAGGTCCTTGGACCACCAGCCCGACAGGAAGGGGACACCGATGATCGCCAGCCAGCCCAGCCCGAAGGTCACCCAGGTGACCTTCATGACCTTCGAGAGGTTGCCGAAGCGACGCATGTCGACCTCGTTGTGCATGCCGTGCATCACCGAGCCGGCCCCGAGGAACATGCCGGCCTTGAAGAAGCCGTGGGTGAGCAGGTGGAAGATCGCGTAGATGTAGCCCAGCGGGCCCAGGCCGACGGCGAGCATCATGTAGCCGATCTGGCTCATCGTGGACGCCGCCAGCGCCTTCTTGATGTCGTCCTTGGCGCAGCCGACGATCGCCCCGTAGACGAGGGTGACCGTGCCGACGACGACGACGGCCAGCCGGGCGTCCGGAGTCAGGTCGTAGATCGCCTGGCTGCGGGCGATGAGGTAGACACCGGCGGTCACCATGGTCGCCGCGTGGATCAGCGCCGAGACCGGCGTGGGGCCGGCCATGGCGTCGCCGAGCCACGACTGCAGCGGGAACTGCGCCGACTTGCCGCAGGCGCCCAGGAGCAGCAGGAGGCCGACGGCCAGCAGGGTGCCCTGGCCCATCGCGTCGGCGTTGCCGTGCACCGTGGCGAAGTCGAGAGCGCCCAGGCTGGCGAAGATGACCGCCATCGCCGTGATCAGACCGAAGTCACCGATGCGGTTGACCACGAACGCCTTGTTCGCGGCCGTGGCGTAGTCGGGGTTGGAGTTCCAGAAGCCGATCAGCAGGTAGGAGGCCAGACCGACACCTTCCCAGCCGACGAAGAGCAGCAGGTAGGAGTCGGCCAGCACCAGGATCAGCATGGCCGCGATGAAGAGGTTGAGGTAGGCGAAGAAGCGGCGCTTGTCGACGTCGTGCTCCATGTAGCCCAGGGAGTAGACGTGGATCAACGACCCGACGAACGTGATGAGCATGACGAAGGCCAGCGACAGCGGGTCCAGCAGCAGCCCGACATCGACCGACAGGTCACCGGCGGCCACCCACTCCCACAGCTGGACGGACAGGGAGCGCTCCTCGTCGGGCAGGCCCAGCGAGCTGCAGGATCACCCCCACGCCGACGACGAACGAGCCCCAGGACAGTGCGGTCGCCAGCAGCGGGCCCCACTTGTCCGTGGCCCGGCCGCCGAGCAGCAGGATCGCGGCCCCGGCCAGGGGAAGGGCGATCATCAGCCAGCCGAGGGCGGCGAACCCGTCGGCGTCGGTGGCACGCACCGCGCTGGCGTCGGCGAGCACAAGGTGCAGACCGCCGGAGGTCTCAAGCACAGACACGCAGCTCGCTCCTTACAGCTTCAGCAGGTTGGCGTCGTCGACCGAGGCGGAGCGACGGGCACGGAAGATGGACATGATGATGGCCAGACCGACGACGACCTCGGCCGCCGCGACGACCATGACGAACAAGGCGTAGACCTGGCCGTCCAGGGAGCCATGCATGCGGGCGAAGGTCACCAGCGAGAGGTTGCAGGCGTTGAGCATGAGCTCGACCCCCATGAACACGATGATCGTGTTGCGGCGGGTCATCACCACCAGCGCACCGATCGTGAACAGGATCGTCGCCAGGTAGATGTAGGCGGTCAGCGTCATCGCTGGACCCCCTCACCGAGCTGGTCGGGGGCGTGCTGCTTGCCGAGCGACTCCTCGTCGGCGGGGTCGGCTTCCCCCGCGTGGACAGCCGCTGCCGTGGAGGCGGCGTAGTCCGTGGGCGAGGCCACCTGGCCTCGGGCGACGAGGACGCGCGGGACCGACTCCTCGGTGGGCGTGCCGTCGGGCAGGCAGCGCCGGGGTGTCGGCAGCGTTGTGCCGTGCGTAGACCCCGGGGTTCGGCTTGCCGGCCAGCCACTGGCCGGACCGGATCTTGGCCTGCGACTTCGAGCGCTGGGTCATGCGCCGGAGTGAGCCGCTCGTGGTGCGCCAGCACCATGGCGCCCATCACGGCGATCACCAGCAGCGCACCGAGCGCCTCGAAGCCGAAGCACCTGGCGCTCGAAGATCTCCCGGGCCAGGGCGGTGACACTGCCCTCCTCCTGCACGGCCTCCAGCCCGATCGCGTCGGGGAAGGAGACGCTGGCGATCGAGGCCATGGTCACCAGCGCGAAGACCAGCCCGAACGCGTAGGCACCCAGCCGCTGCCCGGGCAGTGTCTCGACCAGGGAGTCGGAGGAGTCGACGCCGACCAGCATGACGACGAAGAGGAACAGCATCATCACAGCGCCGGAGTAGACGAAGATCTGGATGATGCCGACGAACTCGGCGTCCTGGGCGATGTAGAACACGCCCAGCGCCACCATCACCAGCGCCATCGACATCGCGGCGTGGACGGCCTTGTGGGCGAACAACAGACCAAGGGCCCCGAGCGACCGCTGCGGGCGCCAGGACCCAGAAGAGCAAGGTCTCCCCCCCACTCATCGATACAGCCTCCTGCGTCGGCTCTGCGTCAGGCTCCTGCTCGGCCGCGCTGTCCCGGGCCTCGACGTAGTCCTTCTGGGCGGGTCGGGGCGGTGACCTGGCCGCGGTAGTAGTCGCGCTCCTCCATGCCTTCCGCCATCGGGAAGGGCGGCGGCAGCATACCCTCCCGCATCGGGGCCAGGAGCTGGTGCTTCTCGTAGATCAGCGGCGCTCGCTCGCTGTCGGCGAGCTCGTACTCGTTGGTCATGGTCAGGGCGCGGGTCGGGCACGCCTCGATGCAGAGGCCGCAGAAGATGCAGCGCAGGTAGTTGATCTGGTAGACGCGGCCGTAGCGCTCGCCCGGTGAGAAGCGCGCCTCGTCGGTGTTGTCGGCACCTTCGACGTAGATGGCGTCCGCGGGGCAGGCCCAGGCGCACAGCTCGCAGCCGACGCACTTCTCCAGGCCGTCGGGGTGCCGGTTGAGCTGGTGCCGGCCGTGGAACCGGGCCTGGGTGGGGCGCGGCTTCTCCGGATACTCCTCCGTCGCGACCTTCTTGAACATCGTCGGAAGGACACACCGAAGCCGGCGACCGGGGCGAGGAGGTCGGCGAAGAAGCCTCCCTGTGGCCGGTCCGGGTGGGGGGTGCTGTCGGGGCCCTGCAGAGCGGGGTCGTCGGCACGCTCGCCGCGGGCCACCTCCTTGCCGCGGGTGGCTTCCTTGTTGTCCTCGGCCTCAGCCACGGGTGTCCTCCGGGGTGTCGTCGTGCGGGTCGTCGTCGGTCGCGGCAGCGCCGACCGTCACCGGCTCGGCCGCGGCGACCGCCGTGCGGGGCTCCACCAGCTGCTGCCCGGGCAACGGGCGGCACGGGGTAGCCGTCGGCGAACGGGTCGATCTCCGCGGGGGGCTTGCGTCCTCCAGGGCGGCCGCCCTGGCCGCGGTGGCACGCGGTCCCAGACCAGCAGGCCGGCGATCACGAAGGCCGCGATCACCACCACCGTGATGACGGTGGCCCAGCGGCTGTCACCGAAGTAGCCGACCTGGGCCGCGCGGATGAGGGCGACGGCGACCACCCAGGCCAGCGAGGCCGGGATCATGAGCTTCCACCCGAGCTTCATGAACTGGTCGTAGCGCACCCGCGGCAGCGAGCCGCGCAGCCAGACGTAGAAGAAGATGAACAGCCACATCTTGATGGTGAACCACAGCAGGCCCCACCAGCCCTCGTTGAACATGCCGTCGAAGAGACCTGCGATGCCACGGAGGTGCCGCCAGCCCGCCGAGGAACAGCGTGGTGGCCAGCGCGGAGACGGTGAACATGTTGATGTACTCACCGAGGAAGAACATGCCGAACTTCATCGAGGAGTACTCGGTGTGGAACCCGCCACCGAGCTCGCCCTCGCCCTCGGCAAGGTCGAACGGCAGCCGGTTGGTCTCCCCGACCATCGTGATGATGTAGACGACGAAGCGAGAAGAACAGCGGCACGATGTACCACAGCCCGTCCTGGGCGGCGACGATCTGGCTGGTCGACATCGAGCCGGCGTAGAGGAAGACCGCGACCAGCGACAGCCCCATGGCGATCTCGTAGGAGATGACCTGCGCGGTGGAGCGGATGCCGCCGAGAAGGGGGTAGGTCGAGCCCGAGGACCAGCCGGCCAGCACGAAGCCGTAGGCGCCGACACCGGCCACCGCGAGCACCAGCAGTGTGGCGACCGGGGTGTCGGTGAGCTGCAGGGGCGTGGTGTGGCCGAACATCTCGACCGTGCCGCCCATCGGGATGATGGCGAAGGAGACGAACGCCAGCGAGCCCACGATGCAGCGGCGCCAGCACGAACATCACCTTGTCGGCGTTCTTGGGGGTGACGTCCTCCTTCATCATGAGCTTGAGGCCGTCGGCCAGCGTCTGCAGCAGACCCGAACGGCCCGAACCGGTTGGGCCCCGGGCCGCTGCTGCATCCGGCCGATGACCCGGCGCTCGAACCAGATGACGACGAGCACCTGAGGCAGCAGGTAGACGAAGACCAGGACAGCCTTGATCAGGGACAGCCACCAGGGGGTGTCGCTGAAGTCGGCGGCAGGCACGTCCTGCATGACGAGCGGGCGCTGCCGACATCAGCCTCGGGGTATGCCGTTGCCCCATGACGCTCATGCGAGCACCTCCTGCGGTCATCCGTCGGGCCGGGCGATGATCCGGCGGTCGAGCGACACCACGGCACCGGCGTCCACGCCCAGCGTGGCGCGCACCGCGGACCCGACGAGTTGGTGGGCACCCAGACCACGTCGTCGGGCATCGCGGTGACCGGCCACGGGCAGCGTCGATGCGCCCGCAGCCGTGGGACCCGACGACCTTGCCGCCGTCGGCGCACCCCCGACCCCGGCGGCCGTGGCGGCGGACAGTCGGGCGACCGCCACCGGCGCCGTGCCGGCCAGGAAGGGCTCGCCGTCCTGCAGCGAGCCGGCGTCCAGCAGGTGGTGCCAGGTCGCCAGCACGGCCTCCCCCTCGCCCGGCGACGGCGGGGCCACCGGCGGCACGCATGCAGGGGCGACCGCGAGCCCTGCCCAGGTGCCCAGCCCGGTCATCTCGTGCCGGAGCTCGGTGAGGCTGCGGGCGCCCAGCCGGACGCCCATCTCGGCGGCCAGCAGGTCCAGCACCGCGTGGTCGCTCAGCGCGTTGCTGTCGATGGCACGGTCGAAGGTGCGCAGCCGTCCCTCCCAGTCCGCGTAGGCGCCGGCCTTCTCCTGCTGCGGCGCGACCGGCAGGATGACGTCGGCATACTCGTGCACCGCCGACTCGCGGATCTCCAGCGAGACCACGAAGGCCCGCTCGAGGGCGGCCCGGGCCAGGCACCGGGTCCGGCAGGTCGTCGGGGTCGAGCCCACCGACGACGAGTGCGTCGAGCTCGCCGTGCGCCGCCGCCCTGCAGGATCTCCGTGGTGTCGCGTCCGGGCTCGCGCCGGCAGGTCGACGCCCCCAGGCGCCGCCGATCGTGCGCCGCGGGCCGGCGTCGTCGGACACCGGGCGTCCACCGGGCAGCAGGCCGGGCAGTGCCCCGACGGCCAGCGGCCCCGCGCTCGCCGGCCCGGCGCGGCACCCAGCCGAGCGGGCCCCGGTGACGTCGGCCAGCGCTGCGGCGGCGGTCAGCGCGCCTGGCACCGTGGCCAGGCGCTCCCCCACCAGGATGACCGAGGCCTGCGGACAGCATGTCGGAGGCCGCCTGAGCGGGTCGCACCCCGGGCAGCGGCTCGGCTGCTCCGGCCTGGGCCTCGCCGCTGCCCTGGGTGCGGTGGTGCGCCAGCGCGTGCAGGACCTCGGCCTCGGTGCCCGGCGCCGCGCAGATCAGCGTGCCGCCAGACCTTCTCCAGCCCGCGGGTCGCGAACGGCGCGACGGATGAAGACCTGCGTCTTGTGGCGCGCACGCCCTTGCGCAGCCGCAGGAAGACGATGGGGCTCTCCTCCTCCGGCTCCAGCCCGACCAGCAGCACCGACTGCCGGCCTTTCGAGGTCGGTGTAGGACAGACCGTCGTGGCCGACGATCGCGGAGGCCAGGAAGTCCGCCTCCTCGGCGGAGTGCGGACGGGCCCGGAAGTCCACGTCGTGGGTGCCGAGCGCGACCCGGGCGAACTTGCCGTAGGCGAAGGCGTCCTCGACGGTCGCCCGGCCGCCGACCAGCACGCCGACGCCGCCGGCGCCCTGGCGCGCGGTCAGCCCGGCGGCCGCGGCGGCGTAGGCGTCGCGCCAGGAGCTGACGGCATACTCGCCGTCCGCCCCGCGGACCACCGGGTCGCGCAGGCGGTCCGGCATGGTGGCGTAGGTGAAGGCCCACCGGCCCTTGTCGCAGTTCCACTCCTCGTTGACCTCGGGGTCGTCGAGCGCCATCCGGCGCAGCACCGTGACCGCGGCGGTGGTCGGTGCGGATCGCAGCAGCCCGAGGCGCAGTGCTCGCACACGCTCGTCGGTCGACACCAGGTCGAAGGGGCGGGAGCGGAAGCGGTAGGCCGACCCGGTCAGGGCGCCGACCGGGCAGATCTGCACGGTGTTGCCGGAGAAGTAGGACTCGAAGGGCTTCTCCTCGTAGATGCCGACCTGCTGCAACGCACCGCGCTCGATCAGCGCGATGAACGGGTCGCCGGCGATCTGGTCGGAGAACCTGGTGCACCGGGCGCACAGCACGCAGCGCTCGCGGTCCAGCAGCACCTGGCGAGGAGATGTTGATCGGCTTGGGGAAGGTGCGCTTGACGTCCTCGAAGCGGCTGAGCCGCGCGTCCGTTGGACATCGCCTGGTTCTGCAGCGGGCACTCGCCGCCCTTGTCGCAGACCGGGCAGTCCAGCGGGTGGTTGATGAGCAGCAGCTCCATCACACCGTTCTGCGCCTTCGCCGCGACCGGCGAGGAGTGCTGGGTGTTGACCTTCATGCCCGGTGCGACGGTCATGGTGCACGAGGCCTGCGGCTTCGGCATCGGCTTGAGGTTGCCCTCGCGGTCCGGCATCGCCACGTCGACGAGGCACTGCCGGCAGGCGCCGACCGGGTCCAGCAGCGGGTGGTCGCAGAACCGCGGGATCTGGATCCCGATCTCCTCCGCTGCCCGGATGACCAGGGTGCCCTCGGGGACGGTGACCTCGATGTCGTCGATGGTCAGCGTGACGGTCCTGACGTCGTCCGGCATCGCGGCGTTGTCGCCGGTGTCGACGGCGTTGCCGCCCGCTGCAGGTGAGTTGGTGACGGTCATACGGGCAGGGTCTCCTTCGCGAACAGCGTCGAGCGCTCGGGCGGGAACAGCTCGTGCGCCGGGGTGTGCATGCCGGCCTCGAACTCCTCCCGGAAGTACTGCACGGCCGAGGTGATCGGGCTGGTGGCACCGTCACCCAGGGCGCAGAAGGAACGTCCCAGGATGTTGTCACAGATGTCGACCAGCTTGTCGATGTCGTCCTGGCTGCCCCGGCCGGCCTCGAGCCGGTCCATGATCTGCTTGAGCCAGAACGTGCCCTCGCGGCAGGGCGTGCACTTGCCGCACGACTCGTGGGCGTAGAAGTCGGTCCACCGCGCCACGGCGCGCACGACCGAGGTGGTCTCGTCGAAGATCTGCAGTGCCCGGGTGCCGAGCATCGAGCCCGCCTCGGCCACCGACTCGAAGTCAAGCGGCACGTCGAGGTGCTCGTCGGTGAAGATCGGCGTCGACGAGCCGCCCGGCGTCCAGAACTTCAGCCGGTGGCCCTCGCGGATGCCGCCGGCCAGGTCGAGCAGCTCGCGCAGGGTGATCCCCAGCGGTGCCTCGTACTGGCCAGGACGGGTCACGTGTCCGGAGAGGCTGAACAGCCCGAAGCCCTGCGACTTCTCGGTGCCGAGGTCGGCGAACCAGTCGGACCCGTGCAGCACGATCGGTGGCACCGAGGCGATGGACTCCACGTTGTTGACCACGGTCGGCCGGGCGTAGAGGCCGGCCACCGCGGGGAACGGCGGCTTCAGGCGGGGCTGACCGCGGCGGCCCTCCAGGGAGTCCAGCAGTGCCGTCTCCTCGCCGCAGATGTAGGCGCCCGGCGCCGGAGTGGACCGTGATGTCCAGGTCGAAGCCCGGTGCCGAGGATGTCCTTGCCGAGGTATCCCGCGGCATACGCCTCCTCCACCGCCCGCAGCAGACGACGGTAGACGTGCACCATCTCGCCACGCAGGTAGATGAAGGCGTGGTGGCAGTCGATGGCGAAGGACGTGATGATCATGCCCTCGATGAGGAAGTGCGGGGCCGCCATCATCAGCGGCGTGTCCTTGCAGGTGCCCGGCTCGGACTCGTCGGCGTTGACCACGAGGTAGCGCGGACCGCCGTCCGGGGGCGGCAGGAAGCCCCACTTCATCCCGGTGGGGAACCCGGCCCCGCCACGCCCGCGCAGCCCGACTGTCCTTGGCCATCGTCACCAGGTCCGTCGGCCGGCGTGTCCGAGGGCCTTGCGCAGCGCCTGGTAGCCCTCGTGCTGCTCGTAGGTCGCCAGGGTCCAGGACTGCGGGTCGTCCCAGAACCCGGACATGATCGGGGTCAGCTGCGTCATGAGCCCGCTCCTTCGTCGTCGGTGCCGGGACCGACATCGTCACCACCGGGCGTCTCGTCCGGCTCGTTGGTGGGTGCGTTGACGGAGTCGTGGCGCCCCTGCTTGGGGCTCGTGCCCTCGTCGGCCGCCGCCGTGTCGAACTCGGTCGGCTCCTCCGGCTGGTGCCCGGCGTCGTCGCTGTAGGGACGGTCGGACCCCACCGGCGCGACCCAGCCGCGCTCCTTGGCGATCCGCAGGCCCTCCAGGGAGGGGCCCCCGGCGCCGACCCCCTCGTCGGCACGGCCGTCGGTGAACCCGGCCAGCACCCGCGAGACCTGCTTGAAGGTGCAGACGCGTCGAAGCGCCACGGGTGGGCCGCAGCTCCTCGCCGGCGCGCAGCCGGTCGACCAGGTCCCGGGTCGATCCGGGGGTCTGCTGGTCGAAGAACTCCCAGTTGACCATCACGACCGGGGCGTAGTCGCAGGCGGCGTTGCACTCGACGCGCTCCAGCGTGATCGAGCCGTCCTCGGTGGTCTCGTCGTGGCCGATGCCCAGGTGGTCGCTGACCTCGTCGAAGATCTGGTCGCCGCCCATGATGGCGCACAGCGTGTTGGTGCACACGCCGACGGTGTACTCGCCGTTGGGGTGGCGCTTGTACTGCGTGTAGAACGTGGCGACACCGCTGACCTCGGCCGTCGTGAGGTCCAGCTGGTCGGCGCAGAACTGCACCCCCCGCCCGGTGACGTAGCCGTCCACCGACTGCACCAGGTGCAGCAGCGGCAGCAGGGCCGAGCGCTTCTGCGGGTAGCGGCGTGACCAGCTCGCGGCGTCCTGCTGCATCCGCGCCAGCACCTCGCGGCTCGTAGGGCCGCTCCGAGGCGTGCAGCGGGGTGTGGTGGTGCAGCGGTCCCTGGTCGGAGTGGCCGGGCACGCTGTGTGCACCGACGCTCGCTCGCCTCGTCCGCTGGCTGCGCATGTCCTCGTGCTCGTGCGTCCGCTCATCGGTCCACGCCTCCCATCACGGGGTCGATCGAGGCGACGGCGACGATGACGTCGGCCACCAGGCCGCCCTCGCTCAGCACCGAGGCGGCCTGCAGGTTGTTGAAGGACGGGTCCCGGAAGTGCGCGCGGTAGGGCCGGGTGCCACCGTCGGAGACCACGTGCACCCCGAGCTCGCCCTTGGGCGACTCGACGGCGCCGTAGGCCTGGCCGGGCGGGACCCGGAAGCCCTCGGTCACCAGCTTGAAGTGGTGGATGAGCGACTCCATGGACTCGCCCATGATCTTGCGGATGTGGTCCAGGGAGTTGCCCTGCCCGTCGGCCCCGACGCTCATCTGCGCCGGCCACGCGATCTTCTTGTCGGCGACCATGACCGGCTCGCCCTCGGACGCGCGCAGCCGCACGATCGCCTGCTCGGCGATCTTGATCGACTCCCACATCTCCTCGATGCGGATGCACACGCGGCCGTAGGCATCCATGAGTCGCGGGTGACGACGTTGAAGTCGTAGGTCTCGTAGCCGCAGTAGGGGTCGGACTTGCGCAGGTCGTGCGGCAGACCGGTCGACCGCAGGATCGGGCCGGTGATGCCCAGCGCCATGCATCCGGCCAGGTTGAGGTAGCCCACGTCGACCGTGCGGGCCTTGAGGACAGGGTTCTCCAACAGGAGCCGCTCGAGCTCGGACAGGCCGCCCTTGAGGTCGGCGATCTCCTTCTCCAGCTGCTCCAGGCCACCCTCGGGGATGTCCGCCGCCACGCCGCCGGGGCGGACGTAGGCGTGGTTCATGCGCAGGCCGGTGACGGCCTCGAAGAACCGCAGGATGCGCTCGCGCTCGCGGAAGCAGACGGTCATCACGGTGGTGGCGCCGAGCTCCATCCCGCCCGTGCCCAGGGCGATGAGGTGGGAGCCGATGCGGTTGAGCTCCATCATGAGCACCCGGATCTCGGTGGCGCGCTCGGGGATCTGGTCGGTGATGCCGAGCAGCTTCTCGACCGCCAGGCAGTAGGCCGCCTCGTTGAAGATCGGGGTCAGGTAGTCCATCCGGGTGCAGAACGTGGTGCCCTGCACCCAGGTGCGGTACTCCATGTTCTTCTCGATGCCGGTATGCAGGTAGCCGATGCCGGCGCGGGCCTCACGCACGTTCTCGCCGTCGAGCTCGAGGATCAGCCGGAGGACACCGTGGGTCGAGGGGTGCTGCGGCCCCATGTTGACGACGATGCGCTCCTCGCCGACGGAGGCGATGTCCTCCACGACCTGGTCCCAGTCACCTCCTGCGGCGGTGAAGACGGCGCCGGCGTCGGCGTCGTCGCCGTAGAGGTCCTGGCTCTCGGTGCTGGTGTGGGTAGCCATCAGTGGTAGCTCCTGCGCTCGTCGGGGGCCGGGATGGTGGCGCCCTTGTACTCCACCGGGATGCCACCGAGCGGGTAGTCCTTGCGCTGCGGGTGACCCGGCCAGTCGTCCGGCATCAGGATGCGCGTCAGCGCAGGGTGCCCGTCGAAGACGATGCCGAACATGTCGAACGTCTCACGCTCGTGCCAGTCGTTCGCGGGGTAGATCTCGACGATCGAGGGGATGTGGGTGTCCTCCTCGGGACAGGAGACCTCCACCCGCACCCGGCGCATGCCGTGGGTGATCGACTGGAAGTGGTAGACCGCATGCAGCTCGGCACCGCTCTGCTCGGGGTAGTGGACGCCCGAGACGCCGGTGCAGATCTCGAACCGCAGGGCCGGGTCGTCGCGCAGCACCCGGGCGACGGCCGGCAGCTGGTCGCGGTGCACGTGCACGGTCATCTCGTTGCGGTCGATGACCACCGACTCCACGGCCTGCGGGTATGCGGTGCCCAGTGCCCGCTCCAGGTGGTCGGCCACCTCGTCGAAGTAGCCACCGAAGGGCCGGGCCGAGGCCCCGGGGAACAGCACCGGACGCTGCAGGCCGCCGTAGCCGGAGGTGTCGTTGCCCAGCGAGGAGCCGAACATGCCCTGCTTGTGTGCCACCTCCCGCGCGCCGACCGCCCCGGCGACGGCCGGTGCCTCGGCCGAGCGCGGCCCCGCGGTGCCCTCGGCCCGGGTGTTCTCGACGTTGACCTCAGGCTTCGTGTCGTCACTCACGCCAGCAGACCCTTCATCTCGTGCGTCGGCGTCGCGCGCAGGGCCGCGGCTTCGGCGGCCCGGGCAGCCTTGACGCGGTCGACCCCGATCTTGGTGTTGCGGATCTGCTCGTGCAGCTCCAGGATCGCGTTGAGGAGCATCTGCGGCCTCGGTGGACAGCCCGGCAGATAGACGTCGACCGGCACGATGTGGTCGACACCCTGCACGATCGCGTAGTTGTTGAACATGCCACCCGAGCTCGCGCAGACACCCATCGACAGCACCCACTTGGGGTTGGGCATCTGGTCGTAGACCTGGCGCACCACGGGGGCCATCTTCTGGCTCACCCGACCGGCCACGATCATCAGGTCGGCCTGCCGGGGGGTCGCGGCGAAGCGCTCCATCCCGAACCGGGCGATGTCGTAGTCGGGCGTGCCGACCGCCATCATCTCGATCGCGCAGCAGGCCAGCCCGAACGTCGCCGGCCAGACCGACCGTGACTGCATCTGCCCGACCATGCCCTCGACCGTCGTCAGCAGAATGCCTGACGGGAGCTTCTCCTCAAGACCCATGCCTCACACCGTTCCCTTCGGCGTGCCCGGTGGGGCACGTCATACCTGTGTCGTGCTGACTGCCGGCGGTCAGTCCCACTCGAGACCGCCCCGGCTCCACTCGTAGATGAAAGGCACCGAGACGACCACCAGGAACAGCAGCATCGCCAGCACCGAGAACAGCCCGACCTGGTCGAAGGCGACCGCGAACGGGTAGAGGAACAGCACCTCCACGTCGAAGACGATGAAGAGCATCGCGGTCAGGTAGTACTTGATCGGCACCCGGCCCCCGTCGAGCGCCTGGGGGGTGGGCTGGATGCCGCACTCGTAGGCCTCGGACTTCGCGCGGTTGTAGGTCTTGCGCCCCATCACGGCACCACCGGCCACGGACACTCCGGCGAACAGCAGGCCCAGGGAGAAGAAGAACAGCAGCGGGAGGTAAGGATCAGTCATCCTTGCCCACCCTCCTTTCGGTGCCGGTGCATCGAGACGGTCCCACCGCACGGTCTGGTCATGGCTGGGTCAATCCTAGGGGTGCGGACACCGATCCCGGCGTAGGGGTCGCCGGCCGCGGGGGGTGCTGACTGGTCCGGTTGCGGGCCACGCGGATCCTCCCTGCTTGTGAAGGCTTTCACGAACTCGCGAAGTCTACGCCCGCACCTGCCCACCCCGCCCACCCACCGTCGGACCCAGCTGACGGCCCACGCGGTCATGTGACCCAGCACGCCACCTGAGCCGTGGTCCGACCGGCCCACGCGGTCACCTGACCTGCCGGACCGGGGGTCAGCGTGTCGGGAAGTGCCGTTCCCACTCGGCTCCTGCGCGTGGCATCCGGACGTCCATGCCCCGGGACCGGAGCAGGGCGACGACTCTGCGCAGCGTGTCGCGGGGCGTGCGGTAGATGTCCGGAGACCGCAGCACGAGCAGTCGCCAGTCTCGGGCGTCGAGGTGCTCCCGGCGTCTGATGTCGTGCCCCCACTGGTGTTCGTCCTCGGCGTGGTGGCGCCCGTCGTACTCCAGGCCCACCCTCACCTCCTCGTAGCCCATGTCGATGCGGTAGAGCACCCGCCCTGCCTCCCTCACCTTGAGGTTGACTGCAGGCTCAGGCAGCCCTCCGAGCACTACCAACACCCTGGCTCGAGACTCCATCGGGGAGTCGACCTCGGCCCGCACCAGGTCGGCCGCCCTCCGTGCCAGGACCGCCCCGCGGCCGCGGTGACCCGTCGCGGTCACCCGCAGCTCCTCAGGTGTGCATCGACCGTTCCTGACGAGCGAGTCACCCAGCACGACGAGGTCCACCAGCCCCAGCACCGGAGACAGGTCGAGGAAGGTCTGCGCAGCGGTGGTGACCCTCACGCCACCCAGGTCACAGGTCCTCAGCTTCCCCGAGGCCACGTGTGCCCGGATGCCCACGGCCTTCGGACGCCGAGCAGCCCGGGACACGGTCACGTGGACGTGGCTCTGCTCGGGCACCACCCCTCCCAGCACCTCTGCCGCGGTGTGATGGCTGACCACCGCATGCTGTCCGGTGACCAGCAGCGCCGACCTTGCCCAGAGCAGAGGCGTCATGGCCACGTCCGCGCGGATGCGTGCCGCTCGGAACAGTGGTCGGTACTGGGAGCCGTCGAGAAGGCTCTTCGGCATCCCGGCCGAGAGGCCGGCGGCCCGAAGGAAGGGTCGCTGGTCGTCGATGGGCAGGTTTGACGGGCTGGACGCTGGCACCAGCCCACCATCGGTGATGCAACGGTGGACCGGCCGGACTTGTCCACAAGCACCCGGTGGAGCCGGACGGCTGGAGGGGTCACGTGACCGCGCCAGCCGACGTCATGCCCCTCCCAGGTGGCTCACCCGGTCACGTGACCGCGCCAGCCGAGCGTGTCGCGGCGGGGCGGGGAGTATGCCGTGGGTCAGGCGCGCGTGGCGTGGTGCAGGGCGACGACACCACCGGTCAGGTTGCGCCACCGCACGTCTGCCCACCCGGCGTCGCGGACCTGCTGGGCGAGCTGGTCCTGGGCCGGCCAGGCCTGGATCGACTCGGCGAGGTAGACGTAGGAGTCGGGGTTGCTGCTGATGCGCCGCGCGACGGTCGGCAGGGCGCGCATCAGGTACTCGCTGTAGACCACCCGGAACGGTCGCCAGGTCGGCTGGCTGAACTCGCAGACCACCAGCCGGCCCCCCGGCTTCGTCACCCGCCGGAACTCCTCCAGGGCGGCGTGCACGTCGGCGACGTTGCGCAGCCCGAACGACATCGTGACCACGTCGAAGGTCTCGTCGGCGAACGGCAGCTGCAGCGCGTCGGCCGCGGTGAACGCCATGTCCGGCCGGCGCCGACGACCCTCGCGCAGCATGCCGATGGAGAAGTCGGCGGGCACGACGTCGATGTCCGCGTCGGCGAACGGCTCGGAGCTTGTCCCGGTGCCGGCGGCGATGTCCAGGACCCGCTCGCCCGGCACCGCCTGCACGGCGCGCACGACCGCCTTGCGCCATACCCTGGCCTGCCCCAGGGACAGCACGTCGTTGGTGACGTCGTAGCGGCTGGCGACCTCGTCGAACATCTCGGCGACCTCGTCGGGTCGCTTGTCCAGGCTGGCACGGTGCATGCGGTCATCCTCGCACTCGCGGAATACAGTGACCCGTTGTGACCCCCGACGTCCCCCCACAGCTGCGAGCGCACACGGTCGAGGTGACCGACCGGGTCGGGGCCGACGTCGACCTCCTCACGCTGGTGCCGCACACCGTGCCGGCGAGCTCCGTGTGCTCCTGGGTCCGGGAGGGCGACGGCCTGGTGGGGTGGGGCCGGGTCGCTCGGTGTCTGACGTCAGGCATCGAGCGCTTCGCCGAAGCCGAGCAGTGGTGGGCAGAGGTGACCCGGCTGGCGACGGTCGAGGACGAGGTCGTCCTGCCGGGCACGGGGCTGCTGGCCTTCGGCTCGTTCACCTTCGCCCCGGACTCCGCCGACGACAGCCGGCTCGTCGTGCCCTCCGTCGTCGTGGGACGCCGCGACGGCCGGGTGTGGCTGACCACCGTCACGCAGGTCGGGGTCGAACCCGAGCCGGTCGCACTGCTGGCAGGACGGCACCGCGCCGCCGGCAGCGGCACCCGTGAGGACCTACGAGGACGGCTCGGTGTCCTCGGACAAGTGGCCGGCCGTGGTGGCTCAGGCCGTGCAGCACATCGAGGCCGGGGAGGTCGACAAGGTGGTGCTGGCCCGCGACGTGCTCGCCCGCTCCACCCTTCCTGTCAACGCACGCCGGGTGCTGCAGCGTCTGGCCGGGCGCTACGCCGCCACGTGGACCTTCGCGGTCGACGGCCTGGTGGGTGCGACCCCGGAGATGCTGGTCCGGCTGCTCGACGGCCGGGCCCGCTCACGGGTGTTGGCCGGCACCGTCCGCCGCGACGCCGAACCCGCTCCGCTGATCACCGAGGCCCACCCCGAGCTCGCCACCCCCCACGTCAGCGACCCTCGGCTGCGGCTGATCTCCAGTGACAAGGACCTGGAGGAGCACGCGTTCGCGGTGCGCTCGGTCGCCGACTCCCTGGCACCCCACTGCCGCGACCTCCAGGTGCCGTCGGAGCCCTTCGTGCTGGAGCTGCCGGACGTCTACCACCTGGCCAGTGACCTGACCGGCGCGGCAGTCGACGGAGCGACGTCGCTGCGGCTGGCAGCCGCCCTGCACCCCTCGGCCGCCGTCTGCGGCACCCCGGCCGACGTCGCCGCCCGGGTGATCGCCGAGCTGGAGGAGATGGACCGCGGCCGCTACGCCGGGCCGGTCGGGTGGATCGACGTGAACGGCCAGGGCGACTGGGGCATCGCCCTGCGCTGCGGCGAGCTGCTCCCCGACGGCACGACCGTGCGGCTGTTCGCCGGTGGTGGGATCGTCGCCGCCTCCGACCCCGACTCCGAGCTCGCCGAGACCGAGATCAAGCTCGCCGCGATGCGCTATGCCCTGGGTGGGTGAGACCACCGCGTCTCCGCTGGTGCTCCGGGCGCCCACGATGGGCGACGAGGAGCAGGTGCGCGCCGGGCACGCGGAGCTCACCGCCGAGAGCTTCCCCTACCTGTTCCATCCGGAGCTGTCCTGGGGCGAGCAGCTCGACCGCATCGACCGTGAGGCGCGAGGCGTCGACCTCCCACCGGGACGGGTCCGGGCGGAGTACCTGGTCGCCCAGGTGGGGACCGACCTGGTGGGCCGCGTCTCCCTCCGCCACAGCCTCACCCCGCTGCTGCTGGAGATCGGCGGGCACGTCGGGTATGCCGTGCGGCCGGCGTTCCGCGGGCGCGGCTACGCCACGGCGATGCTGCGGCAGAGCCTGCATCTGCTCGCCGCGCTCAGCGTCACCGAGGTGCTGGTGACCTGCGACGACGACAACGTGGCCTCGGTCAGGGTGATCGAGCGGTGCGGCGGGGTGCTCCAGGACATCCGGCGCCTGGCCGACGAGGCCCCACCCATCCGGCGCTACTGGATCCAGCACCGCTGAGCGGTGCCAGGCCGCGTCCCGGGACCAGCGAGCTCAGCCCAACGGGGCCTTCTCGCGCTCGGGCTGCAGCTGCTGGACCCGCAGGTTGCCTGCCAGCAGGATCATCACGACCAGCGCGATGATCACGGCGAAGAGCGCCTGGTCGAGGCCGAACTGCTCGGCGAGCAGACCGATCATCGGAGCGCCGAACAGGAACGCGCCGTAGGCGATCATGCTCACCGTCGTGATGGACCGGTTTCCGCGGCCCGGGATCTCCCCGGCCGCCGAGATCGCGGCGGGGAAGATCGTGGACACCCCCAGGCCCCAGAGAAGGCCGCCCACCAGGGCAAGCCCGAGGTGGGGCTGCTGGGAGGCCAGCAGGATGCCGGCCACCGCCAGCACCCCACCGACCCGGGCCACCCACTCCCGGCCGAACCGGTCGATGGCCGGCCCGCCCACGAGGCGACCCACCGTCATCGTGATGTTGAAGAACATCAGCGCCAGCGCTCCGACCGCCTCGGGGGCCTCCTGCACGTCGACGAGCAGGAGTGCGAGCCAGTCGTTGGCCGCACCCTCGGCGAGCGTGCTGCCCAGGCAGACGACACCGATGAGGATCTCGATCCTGGTCAGCCCCCGGCGCGGCGCCGGCTCGGCCTCGGCGGCCCCGTGGGCGCTGGTGTCCTCGGGCACGAACCCGCGCACCGCATACAGGCCGACACCGATGCCCAGCGCACTGAGCACCGGCAGCTGGACCAGGCCGACCCCCAGGGCGGCCGCCAGCACGCCCATCCCCGCGCCGACGACCGCGCCGCCGGAGAAGGCTGCGTGGAAGTAGGGCATGAGGGAGCGGCCACGCCGCTGCTCGACGTGGCTGCCCTGGACGTTCATCGCGACGTCCCAGAGCCCGACCGGGGCACCCGTGCAGACGAGCGCGAGTGTCAGCATCCAGACGTTGGGCACGAAGGCCAGGGAGGCCCAGCCGGCGCTGCCCAGCACGATGCTGACGGCGACGACCCGGCGGCTGCCGAACCGGTCGACCAGGCGGCCGGTGAAGGGCATCGCCAGCAGCGACCCGAGTCCGCCGCCGACCAGCGCGACCCCGAGCTCGCCGACACTCGCGCCGAGCGCGTCACGCACCGCAGGCAGCCGGGAGAACGTCTGCGCCATGACGAAGCCGGCCACGGCGAAGACCACGACGACGGAGAGCACCGAGCCGTGGCGCGCGTCGCGTCGGGCACCGGGAAGGGAGGGGGTGGGCACAGCACGGACCTCAGAGGCGGGGAGGGCATAGAAAAGGGCCCGCTGAAGCGGGCACCTCGTCAATGATAGCGGAGCCGGCCCGTCGCCGGGCGGCTCCGCTTCCTCGATGCTCTGCTCAGTCGCGTGACATGTCGTCGACCGCGACAGTGACCGCCAGGATGAGCGGGATGTGGGCGGACGGGACGACCTCCACACCGTAGGTGTCGCGCACCCGGAACCACTTCTTCGAGATGACCGCCACCGTGTCGCCGTCCTGCTCGATCTCGTACTCGTGGTCGAGGATGTTGCCGCGGACCTTCAGGTCCTCCGCACCGTCGACCTCGACATGGAACCGGTCCCGGAAGCCGACCAGCGCCTTCTTCACCTTGGCCGACCGGTCGCCGAGGTCGATGTCGGTGACGTCGCGCAGGTGGATCGGTCGGTCCTTGATCCGTGCCACCTCGTTGCCGTGCGGGTCCTCCAGGACCACGGTGTGCCGCAGCCGGGCGGCCTTGCCGTTGGCCTTGAAGGCGCGGTTGCCGGCTGCGTCCTCGATCCACGAGTCGTCCCCGATCGAGACGAGCTTCTCGCGCATCTGGTAGCGGACCATCCCGTTGTCGCCGTGATCGCGGTGTCTGAGCAGACCCATCGTTCCGACCTTCCTGTGTCGTGCGCCGGTGGCGCGTGTGTTTCGCCCTCGACGCTAGGTGCGTCACCACGGCCCTGCATCCCCCGGATGGGATGACTCGGGGGCCGGGCAAACCAGTGGCGGCAGACACCGACGTTGGGCCAGGGTGGGGCGTATGACCTCGCAGACCAGCCCGGGCACCCCCACCGGCCACCGGCTCGTGCCGCTGACCCCGGACGACGCCGTCCGGATGACGCGGCTCATGGAGTCGGCCTTCTTCGAGATCGCACCCGGGCTGACGCCCGAGCAGATGGTCGCCACGTTCGCCTACTACCGCTCCTGCGGGGTCGAGACCGACGACCCGGCGCCGGTCGGCCGGCCCGCCGACGCGCCGCGGCCGCTGGCCGGCATGTACTGCGCCTACGACATGCAGGTCACCGTGCCCGGACCGGGTCCCGAGCACCGGCGGGTGCCGATGTCGGGCCTGTCCTGGGTGTCGGTGGACCCCGACCAGCGGCGCAAGGGCATCCTGCGCAGCCTGATGAGGCACCACCTGCACGGCCTGCACGAAGACGGCGCCGCCGCGGTCGCCGGGCTGTGGGCTGCCGAGGTCGGCATCTATGGCCGCTTCGGATACGGCACGGCCTCTCACAACCTGATGCTCGAGCTGAGCCGGGGCACCGAGCTGACCGCCCCACCCGCGCTGGTCCAGGAGGCCGCAGGGGTGCGCACGCACATGGTGCCCGCGGACAGTGAGGAGGCCACGGCCGCCCTGCAGCGGGTGCACCTGGCCGGTGCGGTGCATCAGCTGGGTGCGGTGACCCGGGGCGAGGACATCCGGCGCGAGTGGTTCCGTGACGCCCCGAAGGCCCGAGGCGCCAAGGAGCCGCTGCACGTGCTGTTCGCGACCCGGGACGGCGAACCCACCGCCTACGCCACGATGCGCCGCGAGTCGGACTGGAGCGACCACGACTCACCTCAGGGCAAGGTGCGCGTGGGTGAGATCAGCGCCACCGACCCGGCCAGCCTGTTCGCGCTGGTCAAGCGGTTGGTGGACTTCGACCTCACCGGCACCGTCTCGCTGCGCGGACGCGGCGTCGACGACCCGGTGCTGTGGTGGGCGGGAGGCCCGCGGACGACCGCGGCCAAGGTGACCGACGCGCTGTGGCTGCGACTGGTGGACGTCGACCGGGCCCTGAGCGCGCGCGGGTATGCCGCTGCGGTGGACCTCGTGCTGGACGTCAGCGACGCCACCTGCCCGTGGAACGCCCGGCGCTGGCGGCTCACCGTGGGAGCCGACGGCGTCGGCACCTGCACCCCCACTCAGGACTCCGCCGACCTCAGCCTGCCGGTCGAGGTGCTGGGGGCGGCGTATGCGGGTGGCCGCTCGGTCACCTCGCAGGCCACGGCCGGCTGGGTCACCGAGCTGACGCCCGGCGCGGTGACGGCCCTGTCCCGAGCCATGCGCGGCGACTACGAGCCGCTGGGCACGATCGGCTTCTGAGCCCGGGTCACTCTGCGGTCGAGGCCGCCGACCGCAGCGCGTCTCGCAGCGACCGATGTCCGGCGCGGTCGACGCTCACCTCCAGGACCCGGATGCCGCTCTCCTGCTCGGACAGGGCCTGCACCAGCTCGGGTATGCCGGGCACCCGCCCGTGCGCCACCCCATACCCGTGGCACAGCGCCGCCAGGTCAGCACCGGTCGGGGTGCCGAACACCCGCTCGAAGTCGGCGGCTCGCTCGGGTGCGCCCTGCTCCAGGGTCGCGAAGATGCCGCCGCCGTCGTCGTTGAGCACCACGACGGTGAGGTCGGGGCGTGGCTCACCGGGACCGATGAGCAGACCGTTGACGTCGTGCAGGAAGGTGAGGTCGCCGAGGAGGGCCACGGTGCGGCCGGCACCCGCCAGGGCGACGCCGACCGCGGTGGCGAGCGTGCCGTCGATGCCCGCGAGGCCGCGGTTGCCGACCACGGTGCGCACGCCGCGGGGGGTGGCCGGGTCGACGAGGTCGAGGTCCCGCGGCGGGTTGGAGGACCCCAGCACCAGGGTGTCGCCGTCGGCGAGGGCTCCCAGCACGGCCCGCGCCACCCCCGGTCCGGTCACCTCGGCGGTGGTCAGCACGGGGCGGAGCCGCTCGGCCAGCGCCGCACCGGCCTGGTGCCACTGCCGCGACCACGCCGGGTCCGTCGGCCCCGGGGTGGACGCGAGCAGCGCGGCCAGGGTGTGCACCCGGCGCACGACGTGCGAGGGGTCGGTCCACCCGGCCGTGGCACTGACCTGCTCCACCACGACGTCGGGGCGGCGCAGCAGCGCGCCGACCTCGCGGCTCAGCGTCACCCTGCCGACGGTCAGCACCAGCTCGGGCAGGTGGCCCGAGAGCCAGTGCTCGTCGGTGAGCAGCAGCGGACCGTGCGGGAGCACCCCGCGCCGGTCGGACGTGCCGAAGGGCTCGGCCACGACCGGCCACCCACGGCGCTCGGCCAGGTCGAGGACGGATGCCGCCCCGGCCGGGTCGGGCAGGTCACCGAGCACGAGCAGGGTGCGCGCGGGCAGGTCGGTGACCGGCTCGGCAGCAGAGCCCGGTCGGGGCCCGCGCACCCAGGGGCGGCCGTCGGGCCGCCCCGCCAGCGACTCGGGCCAGCCGTCGTCGTCCCCGAGCGCCGGCACGAGCGGGTCGCGGAAGGCGATGTCGAGATGGACCGGACCAGGGTCGCCGTGCGCGCCGACTGCGGCCGCCCAGGCGCGGCACACCAGGGAACGCCAGGACGCCTGCTCCCCCGGACGCCCCTGCGCCGGGGGCTGGTCGTGCTGGTGGCGCACCGCACCGGCGAAGATGCCCGGCTGGACGGTCGTCTGGTTGGCGCCGGTGCCCCGCAGCTCGGCCGGGCGGTCTGCCGTCACCACCACCAGCGGGACGCACGCGTGGTGCGCCTCCAGGACCGCGGGGTGGAGGTTCGCGACAGCAGTGCCGGAGGTCGTCACGACGACAGCGGGCCGGCGCGTCACCTTGGCCAAGCCGAGGGCGAGGAACCCGGCAGACCGTTCGTCGACACGCACGTGCAGGCGCACCCGGCCCTCACGCTCGGCCTGCTGCACGGCATACGCCAGCGGTGCCGACCGGGAGCCGGGGCAGAGCACCACCTCGCGCACCCCGCAGCGCACGAGCTCGTCGACGAGGACGGTGGCCAGTGCCGTGGAGGGGTGCACGCCCCGATCCTGCCACCCGGGGCCGACCCTGCGTCCACGGCGCTCGCGGGCCTCTCCCTGGTCGGTCCTGACACCACGGCGTGCTACGTTCGCGCGTCACCCGAGTCGAGGAGAAGCATGGCCAAGCAGATCAGGACCTGGTTGACCGCCGCAGCCCTGGCGGTCTCGCTGATGGGCGCTGCGGCCTGCAGTGATGGGGCGAGCTCGGACGAGGAGCTGTCGAGCGCGGACGACACGGCCGCCACTGCCACGGCCGACGCGGGAGCCGAGGCGACCGCCGCACCCCTGGAGCCCGACGTGGCCGACGTGCCCGAGGTGGTCGCCGAGGTCAACGGGGAGCAGATCACCCGCGAGGAGTTCGTCGCCCTCTACGAGAGCCAGTTCCAGCAGGTGGCAGCCCAGGCCCAGGCCCCGGTCGACCAGGAGGCCCTCAAGGCGCAGACGCTCGACAGCATGATCGGCACGGTGCTGCTGGTCCAGGCTGCCGACGAGCGCGACATCCAGCCCACGACCGAGGAGGTCGACGCCACGCTGGAGGACCTGGCCACCGCCTACGGTCTGGGCTCGGGCGAGGAGTTCCTGGCGCTGCTGCAGGAGCAGGGCATGAGCGAGGAGGAGGCACGCGCCGAGGTCGAGTCGCAGGTCAAGGTGGACACCCTCCTGGCCGAGGAGGCCGACGTCGAGGAGCCCTCCGAGGAGGAGCTGCGGGCCCTCTACGACAGCCTGGTCGAGCAGGGCGGCGGCGCGGAGTCGGAGCCCCCGCCCTTCGAGCAGGTCCGCGAGCAGCTGGCCGCCCAGCTCACCCAGCAGGTCGAGTCCGACGCCGTCGAGGCTCTCGTCGACGCGCTGCGGGCCGACGCCGACGTGACCGTCAACCTGTGACCAGGAGCCGCCACCCGTTCGAGCCCGACCACCGGCTCCTCGTCGCCCTCTTCACCGGCTCCGGTCTGCTCCACCTCGGGCGGCCCGAGGTCTTCGAGCCGATCATCCCCACGCCGCTGCGACGCTGGGACCGCGGCCTGGTGCTGGCCAGTGGTGGGGTCGAGCTCGCCTGCGCCGCGGGTCTGGCCCACCCACGCACCCGTCGCACGGCCGGGGTGGTCAGCGCGGCGCTGCTGGTCGCGGTGTGGCCGGCCAACGTGCAGATGACGCTGATGCACGGACGCCGGGCCCGGCGGCGCGGTGACCTCCGCTCGACCGCCGCCTGGGCGGGCACCCTCGCCCGGCTGCCCGTGCAGTGGCCCCTCATCCGCATCGCCCTGCGCAGCGGCCGGGAGGACGACCCGCGGCGACTACCGTAGGCAGGTGCCCTCCTCCACCCGCTCCCTCGCCGACGACCTGCGGCGCCGCAGCGACGCGGACCTGGCCGCCCTGCTCGTCCGTCGCCCCGACCTGGCGCGCCCGGCCCCGACCGACGTGACCACCCTGGCCGCCCGGGCCACCACCCGAGCCAGCATCCAGCGCGCTCTGGACGGCCTCGACCTGGCTCACCTGCACACCCTTGAGGCCCTCGTGGTCACCTCGCCCGCGTCACGGGGCGAGGTGGCCCGGCTGCTAGGCCAGCCGGCCCGGTCAGCGCAGGTCGGCCGCTGGATCACGGGTCTGGTCGACCTGGCCCTGGTCTGGGAGAGCACTGAAGGCTTCCGGGTCGCGCGGACCGTGACCGAGGTGATCGGGGACCCTGCCGGCCTGGGACCCGAGCTGCCACAGGCTCCGGTCGGCACGCCGCTGGAGCACGCCCTGGCCGGGCTGGACCGCCACGGGCTGGCGGTCCTCGACGCGCTCACCTGGGGGCCGGCCACCGGTGTGCTGTCGGAGGCGACCAGCTCAGGGGACAGCGCGGTCGGCACTGCGGCCCGCAGCCTGATCGCCCAGGGCCTGCTGCACCGGGTCGACGCGTCCCACGTAGTGCTGCCCCGCCAGGTCGCGCTCGCGCTGCGCGGTGGGGTGCTGCACCAGGACCCCGCCCCCGCACCGCCGGAGCCGGGGGGCCCGCTGGTCGACCCGGAGGTGGTCGACGCGACGGGCGGCGGGCGAGCCGCCGAGCTCCTCGTCCTCAGCGCCGAGATCATCGACGCGTGGGGCGCCACACCCCCCAAGGTCCTGCGCGCGGGCGGGGTCGCCGTCCGCGACCTGTCCCGCCTCGCCACCCGGCTGGAGATCGGCCAGCCCGAGACGGCGTGGCTGCTCGAGGTGATGCATGCCGCCGGTCTGGTGGCCCGCGACGACACCGAGGACGCGGCCTGGATGCCCACCGGAGAGGCCGACGAGTGGGTCGACCAGGACCCGCACTCGCGCTGGGCGGACCTGGCGCACGCCTGGCTGGCCATGACCGCCGCCCCCTCCCTGGTGGGCCAGTCCGAGGGCGGGCGGGTCAACGCGCTCAGCCTGCAGACGTCGTGGCCGGCCGGGCGGCAACGCCGGCGCGACGTGCTCGCCGCCCTGGCCACGCTGCCGCCCGGCGCGGCCCCCGGGCACGACGACCTGCTGGACCTGCTGCGCTGGAGGCATCCGGTGCGCATGGCACGCTCGTCGCAGGCCGGCGCCTCCCCCGGCATCGACGTCGTCCTGCGCGAGGCGGAGTGGGCCGGTGTGCTCGGCCGCGGGGCGCTGACGGCCCCGGGCCAGGCTCTGCTGCAGGACGGGCGGGACCGTGCCGCCGAGGTGATGGCCCCGCACATCCCGCCGGCGATCGACCATGTGCTCCTCCAGGCTGACCTCACCGCCGTCGCGCCCGGCCGCCTGGAGGGGCCGGCCCGCACGGTCATGCGCCTCGTCAGCGACGTCGAGTCCCGTGGTGGGGCGACCGTGCATCGCATCACCGAGACCAGCCTGCGCCGGGCGCTGGACACCGGGTGGTCGGCCGACCGCGTGCTGTCCGAGCTGGCGTCCGTCAGCAGGACCGGGGTGCCGCAGCCGTTGGACTACCTGGTGCGCGACGTCGCCCGGCGCCACGGCGTGGCTCGGGTGGGCACCTGTGCTGCCTACGTGCGCTCCGACGACGAGTCCCTGTTGGACCGCGTCGAGTCCGACCGCACGCTCTCGCTGCTCCAGCTGCGCCGCATCGCGCCGACGGTCCTGGTCACGCCGGTGCCCGCCGGGACGGTGCTCGACCTCCTGCGTGAGGAGCAGTACGGCCCGGTCGCCGAGGGCGTCGACGGCGGCATCTCGCTGGACCCGGGCCGGCACCATCGCACGACCCGTCGGCCGCCCCCCCAGGTGCAGGTCAGCAGTGTCGACGACGACGTCGCGGCACGCATCGTCGCCGGCATGCGGCACGGCGACACGGTGCGGGCCTCGCACCCGGACACCGAGACGCCGCAGACCACCGACCCGGTCGTCACGCTGTCGCTGCTGCGGGAGGCGGCGGCCGAGGGCGCCGCGGTCTGGGTGGGCTACGTCGACGACATCGGCGGGGTGCAGCACCACCTGCTCCGCCCGCTGCACATCGAGGCGGGGCGGGTGCGGGGCACGATCGGCTCGGCCGACGCCCCGCGCACCCTGCTGCTGCACCGCATCACCGGCGCCCGCCCGGCCGTCTGACCTCGACACGCCGGCCTCCGGCCCCTGGGGGGGTGCCGGCCTCAGAAGATGCGCACCCGCTCCTGCGGTGGCAGGTAGAGCCCGTCGCCCTCGACCGTCCCGAACGCGTCCTGGAAGGCGTCCACGTTGCGGACCGTGTTGCCACGCAGGTCAGCGGGGCTGTGCGGATCCACCGACAGCAGCCGCTTGGCCTCCTCCACCCGGGCCTTGCCACGCCATACCTGGGCCCACCCGAGGAAGAACCGCTGGTCCCCGGTCCAGCCGTCGATCTGCGGGGCGGTGCCGTCGTGGGCGATGCGGTAGGCCGACAGCGCGAGCTCCAGGCCGCACAGGTCGCCGATGTTCTCCCCGACGGTGAGCCCGCCGTTGACCCGCTGGTCGGGCACCTCGCGCGGTGACAGCGTGTCGAACTGGGCGATGAGCGACCCGGCCCGCTCGTCGAAGGCCGCCCGGTCCTGCTCGGTCCACCAGTCGGTCAGTGAGCCGTCCCCGGCGAACCGGGAGCCCTGGTCGTCGAAGCCGTGCCCGATCTCGTGGGCGATCACCGCCCCGATGCCTCCGTAGTTGACCGCGTCGTCGGCGTTCACGTCGAAGAACGGCGGCTGCAGGATGGCCGCCGGGAAGACGATCTCGTTGAGCATCGGGTGGTAGTAGGCGTTGACGGTCTGCGGGGTCATCAGCCACTCGTCCCGGTCGATCTCCTGACCGAGCTTGGCCACCTCGCGGTCGTTCTCCACCGCGCTGCCCCGTCGCACGTTGCCGACCAGGTCGGTGGGGTCCACCTGGTAGGCCGAGTAGTCCCGCCAGGTGGGCGGGTGGCCGATCTTGGGCCGGAACGCCGCGAGCTTGTCCAACGCCTTCCCGCGGGTGTCTGCGCCCATCCACTCCAGCTCACCGATGCGCCGGCGGAAGGCTTCGATGACGTTGGTCACGAGCTGCTGCATCCGTGCCTCGGCCTCCGGCGGGTAGTGCTGGGCGACGTACAGCTGGCCGGCGGCCTCACCCAGGAGCGACTCCACCAGGGCGACCCCCCGCTTCCACCGTTCCTTGATGTCGGGGGTGCCGCTGAGGGTGCGCCCGTGGAAGTCGAAGTGCTCGGCCACGAAGTCGTCGGTGAGGTAGGGGGCGGTGGCGTCCAGCAGTCGCACGACCAGGAAGGCCCGCCAGTCCTCGACGGGCACCTCGGTGAGGGCGGTGCCGATCGCGGTGAGCACCTCAGGCTGCCGGACGACGACCTGCTCGAGGCGGTCCGGGGGGACGGCCAGGCCCTCGGCCCACGCGGACCAGTCGAAACCGGCCGAGCTCGCCACCAGGTCGGCCCAGGACAGCTTGTTGTAGGACTTCACGGCGTCGCGGGCGGCGACCCGGTCCCAGTGCGAGGCGGCGATGCGCGACTCGAGGTCGAAGACCCGCTGCGGCACGTCGGCCCCGAGGTCGAGACCGGCCTCGGCCAGTGCCGGCGCCGCGAGCTGGAGCAGCCGACCGAGGTAGTCCCGGTAGGCCTCGCGGGTCTGGGCGTGCTCCTCGTCGCGGTAGTACGCCTCGTCGGGCAGCCCGATGCCGCCCTGGTGCAGATAGAGGATGTAGTCCTCGGGGTTGCCCGCGTCGGCGGTGACCCAGACGTGCAGGAGCCCGTCGACCCCCTGCCGCTGCATCCGGGCGGAGGCGGCGACCACCTCCGTGGCGTCGGACACCGCCGCGATGTCGCGCAGGTCCTCCACCAGGGGTGCGCTGCCCAGCTCGTCGATGCGCTCGGTGTCCATGAAGCTCGCGTAGAGCGCCCCCACCTTGCCCGGCGGGCTGTCCGGTGCGGGCTGCGCTGCGGCGGCCTGCTCGATGAGGGTCCGGACGTTCGCCTCGGCGGCCTCGCGGAGCATGTCGAAGGCTCCGTAGCGGCCCCGGTCTCCGGGGATCTCCACGGTGTCCAGCCAGGTGCCGTTGACGTGGCGGAAGAGGTCGTCCTGGGGTCGGACCGTGGGGTCCATGTGGTTCGCGTCGATACCTGAGTGCATGAGCACACCGTATGTGGTCCGGCCTGCCGTCCTACAGTGGACAGTGATGAGGAGACACCCCTGATGGCCACGGACCGGCCGGCTGACCGACCGCCGCTGGCAGCCGACCTGCTGCTGCTGGCGCACGACGACGCGACCGGGCAGCGGCTGCTCGCGCCCTCCCACTTCGCACCCACCGTGGCCGGGGCCGTCCTGCTCGACCTGCTGCTGCTCGGGGTGCTGGCGCTGGCCGACGACGACAAGGCCCCCGTGCCCCGAGGTCGCCTCTACCGGGTGGTGGGCGCACCCCGGCCTGACCTGCTGCTGGAGTCGGTGGCCGAGGACGTCCACGGACGCACGCCGGTGGAGGCGGTCCGGCGGATGGCCACGCGCACCTTCGACAACACGGTCGACCAGGTCACCAGGGCCCTGATGGCCCAGCTCACCTCCCGCGGCCTGCTGCGGCACGAGCAGCGACGCACCCTGGGCCTGTTCTCCAGCGAGCGGTATGTCGCTGCGGACACCACCTACCAGCGGTGGCTCGTGCAGCAGGTCGGCGAGGTGGTCGTCGAGGGCCGGCAGCCCGATGCCCGCACCGCGGCCCTGGTCTGCCTGCTCTCCGCCTCCGACCTCACCCCGTCGGTGCTGCCCGGTGTGGACCGGCGGCTGGTCCGGCAGCGGGCCGCCCAGGTCGCCGAGGGCAGCTGGGCACCGGCGGCCGTCCGCGCGGCGGTCGACGACGTCACCGCGGCTCTGCTCACCGCTGTGGTCGCCCCGGTCGCGACCCACGGTCAGCCATGAGCGCGCGCATCACCCCGAGAGTGCGCGGACGACCCTGCTCGGGGAGGGCCGGCCCAGCTGACCGGCCATCCACACGCTGGTCTCGACCAAGGCGTCGAGGTCGACGCCGTGCTCGATCCCGAGCCCGGTGAGGGTCCAGACCAGGTCCTCGGTGGCGAGGTTGCCGGTGGCCGACCGGGCGTAGGGGCAGCCGCCGAGCCCACCGGTGGAGGCGTCGACGACGGACACGCCGCGGGACAGGGCCGTCACCGTGTTGGCCAGGGCCTGCCCGTAGGTGTCGTGGAAGTGCACCCCCACCTGGTCGACGCCGATGCCGACGTCCTCCAGGGCGTCCAGCAGGTGCTCCACGTGGCCGGGGGTGCCCACGCCGATCGTGTCGCCGAGCGACAGCTGGTCGCACCCCAGGTCCATCAGCCGGGCGCAGACGTCGACGACCTGCCCCACCGGGACCGGCCCCTCCCAGGGGTCGCCGAAGCACATCGACACGTAGGCCCGCACCCAGGTGCCCGCATCGAGCGCACGCGCGACCACGGGGGCGAACATCGCGATCGACTCCTCCACCGTGCGGTTGAGGTTCTTGCGGGCGAAGGTCTCCGTCGCGCTGCCGAACACCGCGACGGCCGACACCCCGCACTCCAGGGCCCGCTCCAGACCGCGCTCGTTGGGCACGAGCACCGGACGCCCGCGGCCGACACCGACCGGGCCCAGGGAGGCGATCAGCTCCTCGGCGTCACCGAGCTGGGGCACCCACCGCTGCGGCACGAAGGAGGTCAGCTCCACCGTGTCCAGCCCGGCGGCGACCAGCCTGCGCACGAAGTCGGCCTTGACCTCGGTGGGCACCACCGACGACTCGTTCTGCAGCCCGTCCCGCGGTCCGACCTCGTAGATCGTGACGCGCTCGGGCATCCCCGACCGGGGCTGGACCATCGGCAGCGACATGGGACCAGCCTGCCACCCTCAGTGCGGGCGCAGCACCACGGCCGTGGCCAGGGCCGCGGTGACGGCCTCGTGGCCCTTGTCCTCCGACGACCCCGGCAGGCCTGCCCGGTCCAGCGCCTGCTCCTCGTTGTCGCAGGTCAGCACCCCGAAACCGACCGGTATGCCGGTGCTCACGGACACCTGCGTCAGGCCCTGCGTGGCGGCCTGGCAGACGTAGTCGAAGTGCGGGGTGCCACCGCGGATGACGACGCCGAGAGCCACGACGGCGTCGTAGACCCCGCTGCCGGCCAGCCGGGAGCATGCGACCGGCAGCTCGAAGCTGCCGGGCACGGCGATGCGCTCGACCTTGCTCACCCCGGCCTCCCGCAGGGCCCGGTCGGCGCCGGCCCGGAGCCCGTCCATGACCTCCGTGTGCCAGGAGGCGGAGACCACCGCCACCCGCAGCCCGGAACCGTCCACCTGCACCTGGGGTGCGCCACTGCCACTCATGAGCTTCTCCTGTCGTCGAGCATCCGTCGGTGGGCGACCAGGTCGGCCACGCTCATCACGGGCAGACCGTGTGCCTGCCCCAGCGCGTGCACCGAGGCACCGCGCAGCATCTCCCCCTGGTCGTCGACCAGCTCCGCGATCGCCCCGACGGGGCTGAGCCCGGCGAGACGGCAGAGGTCGACGGCGGCCTCGGTGTGCCCGGGCCGCTCCAGCACCCCACCGGGCCGGGCGCGCAGCGGCACCACGTGTCCGGGCCGGACCAGCTCGGCGGGGGTCGTGCCAGGCGAGCCCAGCAGCCGCACGGTGCGGGCCCGGTCGGTGGCGCTGATGCCCGTGCTGATGCCCGTGGCCGCGTCGACGGTGATCGCGTAGGCCGTGCGGAACGGGTCCTCGTTGTCAGCCACCATCAGGGGCAGCTCGAGCCGGTCGGCCCACGGCGCCGGCATCGGGGCACAGACGTAGCCGGAGGTGTGCCGCACCGTCCACCCCATCCAGTGCGGCGTGACCGTCTGCGCGGCCAGCACGACGTCGCCCTCGTTCTCCCGGTGTGCGTCGTCCAGCACCAGCACCGGGCAGGCCGGCGCGCAGTGCCTCGAGAGCCTCCGCGACCACCGGATCCACCGCCCTCACCGGGGGTCGGCCGTCATGAGCCGCTCGACATACTTGGCCAGCACGTCGACCTCCACGTTGACGCGGTCGCCGACCTGTCGACGGCCCAGCGTGGTCAGCTCCAGCGTGGTCGGGATGAGCGACACCGAGAACGTGTCGTCGGCCAGGTCCGACACGGTCAGCGAGACACCGTCGAGCGTGATCGAGCCCTTGTGCACGACATACCGGGCGACCTCCGGCGGCAGCCGGAAGGTCACCACCTCCCAACGGTCGCCGGGCTCGCGGGCCGCGACCTCCGTCGTCGTGTCGACGTGACCCTGCACGACGTGGCCCCCGAACCGGCCGTCACTGCGCAGGGCACGCTCGAGGTTGACCGGCGACCCGACGGCCAGGTCGCCGATGCCGCTGCGCCGCAGCGTCTCGGCCATGACGTCGGTGCTGAACTCGCCGTCCGCCGACGCGGTCACGGTCAGGCACACCCCGTTGACGGCGATCGAGTCGCCGTGTCCCGCGTCCTCGGTGACCACAGGCCCGCGGATCCGCAGCTGCGAGGACTCCGGGTGCTCGGTGACCGAGACCACCTCGCCGAGCTCCTCGACGATGCCGGTGAACATGGCTACTCCTCCTCCTGTCCGGCCACCGGGTGTGCGGTGACCCGGACGTCCGGCCCGATGAGGGCCACGTCGTCGATCTGGAGCCGGGCGATCCCGGCGATGCTGGTGATGCCGAGGTCACCGACGGCGGTCGGCCCCGCGCCCAGCAGAGCGGGGGCCAGGTAGGCCACGACCTCGTCGACCAGGCCGGCTCGCCAGAAGGCGGCCGTGAGGGTGGGGCCGCCCTCGAGCAGCGCCCGCCGGACGCCGTGGCGGTGCAGGGTCGCCAGTGCGTCGGGCAGGTCGTCACCGGGCAGCTGCACGGTCGAGGCGGACCCGTCGAGCAACCGGGCGGTGGGGGGCAGCTGCCGCGCGCCCAGGACCACCCGCAGTGGCTGGCGCTCGTGCAGCCCGCCGTCCGGTCGTCGGGCGGTCAGGGCGGGGTCGTCGGCCAGCGCCGTGCCGGTGCCGACGACCACCGCTCCGCAGCGGCGGCGCAGCTCGTGCACGTCGGCGCGGGCGGCGGGCGAGGTGATCCAGGCGCTGCTGCCGTCGGCGGCGGCGACCCGGCCGTCCAGGGTGGTCGCGGTCTTCCAGGTCACCCACGGTCGTCCGGTGCGGGTCGCGAAGCTCCAGTGCCGGAGCACGTCGTCGGCGTCGGGGCTCGGCAGGTGCTGGGTCTGCACGCCGTGCGCCCGCAGCACGCTGGCTCCCCCGGCGGCCTTGGGGTCGGGGTCGGCGACCGCATACACGACCCTGCTCACCCCGGCCTCGACCAGAGCGAGGGTGCACGGCGGGGTGCGGCCGTGGTGGGCGCACGGCTCGAGGGTGACGTAGGCCGTGCCGCCCGCGGCTCGCTGGCCCGCCTCGCGCAGGGCCTGCACCTCGGCGTGCGCGGTGCCTGCCCCTTCGTGGTGCCCGACCCCGACGACCTGTCCGGAGGCGTCCACGACCACCGCGCCGACACGGGGGTTGGGGTCGGCCTCGGGGCCGCGCAGGGCAGCCTGGACGGCCCGGCGCAGCATGGCTGCGTCGACGGTGGTGTCGGTCGCGTGGCTCACCGGCCTGGTCGTGCTCATCACCCTGGTCAGATCTCTGCTCGTCGGTCGAGCCCCGGGGTGGACACCGATGGTCGGTGTGGCGTCGTCGCGGAGGGACAAGGCGGGCCGCCTCGGGGTGACCCGACCGTGGCCATCCGTGACCACGGGCTCGCACTCGCGAGCCCCGCGCTGCCTCCCATCCGGACTTTCACCGTCGGTCCTGGAGTTCCACCAGGTCAACCGGTCGCTGGCTGCGATCGGGTCGCGGACTGTCACCGCCGGTTCGGACTTGCACCGACCCCGGAGCGCGTGTTGCCCCTCCATGCTAGTGGACGACAAGGCCCCCGTGCGCCCGGTGCCCCAGCGACCGATCTGCGCCCCCCAGCGACCGATGTGCGCTCCCCTGGGGCCCGACACGCCGGCAGCCGAGCGCACAACGGTCGTCGGGTCCGGGAACAGGCGCACCGCATACCGGCTTGTCACCCGTTGATGAGCGGCCCCCTGATCGTCCAGTCCGACAAGACCCTTCTCCTCGAGGTCGACCACCCCGACGCCGAACCGGCGCGACGCGCCATCGCCCCGTTCGCCGAGCTCGAACGCGCCCCGGAGCACGTGCACACCTACCGGGTGACCCCCCTCGGCCTGTGGAACGCGCGCGCGGCCGGCCACGACGCCGAGCAGGTCGTCGACGCACTCGTCACCCACAGCCGCTATCCCGTGCCGAACGCCCTGCTGGTGGACGTCGCCGAGACGATGGCCCGCTACGGCCGGCTCACGCTGGAGAAGTCCGAGGAGCACGGCCTGGTGCTGCGCACCACCGACCGCGCGGTGCTCACCGAGGTGCTGCGCCACCGCAAGATCAAGCCGCTGACCGGCGACCGCATCGACGACGACGCCGTCGCGGTGCATCCCTCCGAGCGTGGCCACCTCAAGCAGGAGCTGCTCAAGGTCGGCTGGCCGGCCGAAGACCTCGCGGGCTACGTCGACGGCGAGGCCCACGCGATCAGCCTCGACGAGGCCGACTGGCAGCTGCGGCCCTACCAGCAGCAGGCCGTCAACGGCTTCTGGGACGGTGGGTCCGGCGTCGTCGTGCTGCCCTGTGGAGCCGGCAAGACGCTCGTGGGCGCCGGAGCGATGGCCCGCTCGAGCACCACCACCTTGATCCTGGTGACCAACACGGTGTCGGCCCGGCAGTGGCGTGAGGAGCTGACCAAGCGCACCTCGCTCACCGACGACGAGATCGGGGAGTACTCCGGGGCCCGCAAGGAGATCCGCCCGGTCACCATCGCGACCTACCAGGTGCTGACCCTGAAGCGGAAGGGCGTCTACCCCCATCTCGACCTGCTCGACGCCCGCGACTGGGGCCTCATCGTCTACGACGAGGTGCACCTGCTGCCGGCGCCGATCTTCCGGATGACCGCCGACCTGCAGGCCCGCCGGCGCCTCGGCCTGACCGCGACGCTCGTGCGCGAGGACGGACGTGAGTCCGACGTCTTCTCGCTGATCGGTCCCAAGCGCTACGACGCCCCGTGGAAGGACATCGAGGCCCAGGGCTACATCGCCCCGGCCGACTGCGTCGAGGTGCGGGTCACCCTGCCCGAGTCGCTGCGGATGGCGTATGCCGTGGCCGAGCCCGACGAGCGCTACCGCTTCGCCTCGTGCGCCCCGGCCAAGGACGCCGTGGTCGAGGAGCTCGTGGCCAAGCACCAAGGCCAGCAGGTGCTGGTGATCGGGCAGTACCTGGACCAGCTCGAGACCCTGGCCCACCGGTTGGACGCCCCGCTGATCACGGGCGAGACCACCGTCACCGAACGCCAGAAGCTCTACGGCGCCTTCCGCACCGGCGAGATCGACCTGCTGGTGGTCAGCAAGGTCGCCAACTTCTCGATCGACCTGCCGGAGGCGTCCGTGGCGATCCAGGTGTCGGGCACCTTCGGCTCCCGGCAGGAGGAGGCCCAGCGCCTGGGCCGGGTGCTGCGCCCCAAGGGCGACGGCCGCACCGCGCACTTCTACACGATCGTCTCGCGCGACACCGTGGACGCCGAGTTCGCGGCCCACCGGCAGCGTTTCCTGGCCGAACAGGGCTACGCCTACCGCATCGTCGACGCGGACGACCTCGACACGCTGGACGGAGCCCCGACGGTGCCGTGACGGCGGCCACGTCGACACCCGGGGGCGTCCTGCGCTAGACAGGGGGCGATGACTCCTCCCCAGCGCGACACCGTCCTGCTCGACGTCGACGGCACCCTGGCCGACACGACCTACCACCACGCCCTGGCCTGGGCGCGGACCTTCGCGCGTCATGACCTCGCCCCACCGCTGTGGCGGGTGCACCGCGCGATCGGCATGGGCGGTGACAAGCTCGTCGCCCTGGTGGCCGGCGACGACGTCGAGCGTGACCTCGGCGACGCCCTCCGCGAAGGCTGGCAGGCGGAGTACCAGCATCTTCTGCCCGAGGTGGTGCTGCTCGACGGCGCCCGCGAGCTCGTCACGACCCTGCACGAGCGGGGGCTCAAGGTGGCCCTGGCCTCCTCCGGCAAGGCACCGTTCACCGAGCACGTCATCGGTCTGCTCGACCTGCCCGACGGGGTGCTGGCCGCAGCCACGTCCTCCGACGACGCCGCCGAGTCCAAGCCCCAGCCCGACATCCTGCAAGCGGCCCTGGCCGAGGCGGGGGGCACGGCCGCGGTCGTCGTCGGGGACACCACGTATGACGTGGCCTCGGCCGCGCGCATGGGTGCCCCCTGCGTGGCGGTCCGCTCGGGGGGCTTCGGGGTGGAGGAGCTGGAGACCTCCGGGGCGGTGCTGGTCGTCGACGGACCGCGCGACCTCGTGACGGCCGACTGGGACGACCTGCTGCGCCGGGAGCCGCCCCCGGGTGCCGATCGGACGCATGCACCCGTTCCGAAGTGACCCACCCTCCCAGCCTGCACCCAGCAGACTCACAGAAACCACCGTCACACTTCAGGTATGAGCACTCCCGAGGCCACCCTTCTCGTCGTCGAGGACGAGACCAACATCCGAGAGCTGCTGGCGACGAGCCTCAAGTTCGCCGGCTTCGAGGTCCACACCGCTGCCGACGGGGAGACGGCGCTGCGCCTGGCGGAGGAGCACGACCCCGACCTGGCTGTGCTGGACGTGATGCTGCCCGACATGGACGGCTTCACGGTGACCCGGCGGCTGCGCGAGCGGGGGCGCGACGTGCCGATCCTCTTCCTCACCGCACGCGACTCGCTGGAGGACAAGGTCAAGGGGCTGACCGTCGGCGGCGACGACTACGTCACCAAGCCGTTCAGCCTCGAGGAGGTCGTCGCGCGCATCAGGGCGGTGCTGCGCCGCACCCAGGACCTGCTGCCGGAGATCGACACCACGCTGCGCGTGGCCGACCTCGAGCTCGACGAGGACAGCCACGAGGTGCGCCGGGCCGGGCGCGTCATCGACGTCTCCCCCACCGAGTTCAAGCTGCTCCGCTACCTCATGCTCAACCCGGGCCGGGTGCTGTCCAAGACCCAGATCCTCGACCACGTCTGGGACTACGACTTCCGCGGCGAGATGGGCATCGTCGAGTCCTACATCTCCTACCTGCGGCGCAAGATCGACACCCAGGGTGAACCGCTGATCCACACCAAGCGGGGCGTCGGCTACGTCCTCCGAGCGCCCCGCGGCTGAGGCTCGTGACCGACCCAGTGGACGCCGCCCGGTGAGCCGGGCCAGCGCCCTGCGGCAGACGGCATACGGTCGGCTGCACGCCCTGTCCCTGACCACGCGCCTGGTGGCGGTGGTGGTGCTCATGGTCTTCTCCGCCTACCTCATCACGACCGCACTGACGACGATGTTCCTGCGCAACTACCTGACCGAGCAGGTGGAGGGAGACCTCAGGCAGTACATCACCCCGCTGGGCAACGTGGCCTACAACCAGTACGTCAGGCTCGCCGACCAGGGGGTCGTCCGCACGGGTTTGGTGCCGGCCAACGAGTACTTCGTGCTCTTCTCCCCCGCGACACCGACGAGCAGACCTACTCGCTCGTCACCCCCACCCCGGAGCAGGACCGACCCGACCTGTCCCGCATCGGCTGGGACGACGAGCGCCTGGGTGGGGACACGTTCACCGTCGGGTCCAGCGCGGGCAACCGGTGGCTGGTGCTGGTGCAGCGGGTCTCGACCGAGGACGGCACCGTGGCGATCGCGCTGCCGCTGACACCGGTGGACGAGACCATCCGGCAGATCTGGCTGACCACGCTGTTCATCGGGATCGCGACCCTGATGGCGGTCGCCGTGCTGGGCTGGGTGGCGGTGCGCCGGGCCTTCCGGCCGCTGAGCCGCATCGAGGACACGGCGGCCGCGATTGCCGCGGGTGACCTCACCAGGCGCATCCCGCCACCGGGGGCCGACGACGAGGTGGCCTCCCTGTCGGACTCGCTCAACGCCATGCTGGCCCACATCGAGCAGGCCTTCCAGGTGCGCGAGGCCTCCGAGGCGCGGATGCAGCAGTTCGTCGCCGACGCCAGCCATGAGCTCCGCACACCCCTGGCGACCGTCCGCGGCTACGCCGAGCTCTACCGGGTCGGGGGCGTGCGGGAGCCGGAGGACGTCGCGTCGGCCATGTCGCGCATCGAGAGCGAGGCCACCCGGATGACCCGCCTGGTGGAGGACCTGCTGCTGCTGACCCGCTGGGACACGGCGCCGAGCATGGCGCACGAGCCGGTCGACCTGACCGTGCTGGTGGGGGACGTGGTGCAGGACTCGCGGGTCCGCAACCCCGACCACCTGGTGCGCATGGTGCCGTTGCCCGGCGGCACCGGCAGCCCCGTCACCATGGGTGACGACGGTGCGCTGCGTCAGGTGCTGACCAACCTGGTGGCCAACGCCGTCGCCCACACCCCTGAGGGCACCGAGGTCGACGTGGCGCTGGGCGTGCAGCAGGCTCGGTGTGTCGTGGAGGTGCGCGACCACGGCGAGGGCATCGACCCCGCGACGGCCGACCGCGTCTTCGAGCGGTTCTACCGCGCCGACGCCTCGCGCAGCCGCGAGCGCGGCGGCACCGGCCTGGGCCTGGCCATCGTGGCCACCATCGTGGCCCGGCACGGCGGCACCGTGCGGCATCATCCGACGCCCGGGGGTGGGGCCACCTTCCGGGTCGAGCTGCCACTGCAGACCCACCAGCAGGCCCGCTCTGCCGTCGGCTCGACCGCCCGCTGAGGCATCCAGACAACTCCCAGCAGACCCTCAGACTCGACCTAGCCCGATGGTGTCTGATGGAGCCATGTCAGAGCCCTACACCGGAGACCGCACCTCCCAGCCCAGCCCGGACCGGACCGACCGACCCGAGCCGCAGGCCGGATGGGAGACCCCCGACCGTCACCGCCGGCCTGCCCAGCAGCAGTGGCAGCAGCCGGAGTGGACCCAGCCGGGGCAGCCCCCGCAGCAGCACCCCCAGGAGCCGCGTCCGGCGGCCCAGCACTCTGTCGCCGCCGAGCCTCGTCGCCGGGGGCGGTGGGCCGACATCACCGCCGTTGGCCTGCTCTCGGCGATCCTGGCCTCCGGCGGCACCTATGCGCTGACGACGGCCATGGACGACGGCAGCGGCCCCGCGGTCAGCGAGGCAGGGTCGACCACGCAGCAGGCCGCCGACGAGGCGGCCAACGCACCCGCGTCCTTCACGCCAACCGAGGACTGGGGTGGTGTCGCCGAGCAGGTGTCGCCCTCGGTGGTCGCCATCGACGTCGCCAGCAGCTCGGGGGCCGGCTCGGGCTCCGGCGTGATCTGGGACGACAACGCGCATGTGGTGACCAACGCCCACGTGGTCGCCGGTGCCGAGCGGGTGCGGGTGACCCTGGCGGACGGCCGCTCCTACAGCGCCGAGGTGTCCGGCTCGGACCCCGCCACCGACCTCGCGGTGCTGACCATCGCCGATGCTCCGCAGGACCTGCGGCCGATCGAGGTCGGCGACGACCAGGCCCTGGCCGTCGGCGACCCCGTGATGGCCATCGGCAACCCGCTCGGGCTGTCGGGCACCGTGACCACCGGCATCGTCAGCGCCCTCGACCGACCCGTCACCACGACCGCGCGCGACGGTGACCAGCAGACCGCCGTGGTGACCAACGCCATCCAGACCAGCGCCGCGATCAACCCCGGCAACTCCGGCGGGGCGCTCGTCGACGGCGCCGGCCGGCTGATCGGCATCAACTCCGCGATCGCCTCGCTGTCCTCCTCGGCCCCGGGCTCGCAGAGCGGCAGCATCGGCATCGGGTTCGCCATCCCGATGCGCTCGGTCACCTCCATCGTCGGGCAGCTCATCGAGAGCGGGACGGCCGAGCACGCGTTCCTCGGGGTCAGCCTGGACAACGCCGAGGCCGAGCTCGACGGTGCCACCCTGGCCGGCGCCGGGGTGGTGCAGGTCGAGGACGGCTCCCCGGCTGCCGGCGTCGGCCTCCAGGCCGGCGACGTCGTCGTGGACATCGACGGCGAGCGGGTCTCCAGCGCCGAGGCACTGGTGGCCCAGGTGCGTGAGCGGACCACCGGCGAGGAAGCCACCGTCGGCGTGCTCCGGGACGGTGCGCGGCAGGAGTTCCAGGTGACCCTGGACACCCGCCCCGACGGTCTCTGACCCCACCCCGCCGTCGGCACCGCCGGCGTCGGCACCCACCAGGCCACGGACCTCGGCACCCACCCCGCGGTCGGGAGCGCCTCCGGTGCTGCCCTGTCCGGCCGGTGCTGCCCTTCAGCGCAGCACCGGCCGGACACCGCGGCACCACAGCACGTGGTCGGGCACCAGCACGTGGTCGGACCCTGAGGCACCACCGCGTCACCAGGGCACCGGGCTCGGCAGCACCGCCACCGCGGTCAGCCCGGTCGGCGCCGGCGTCAGGGTGGGATAGATTGGTCGGCCCTCCCCGACACTCCGGCCGATCTCGAGGTGCGCCCTCATGTCCGTCGACCCTGCCCCGTCGCTCGCGGCCGAACAGGCCTACCTGGCTCGCGCCCGCGCCGAGCTCGCCCGGATGCGCGAGCACACCCTCTCGCTGGAGGCCCAGGGCGGCGACCAGATCGCCGAGGAGCAGCTCGCCGGACTCCTCCGGCAGCGTGCCAGGGCCCTGGTCGACGACCCGGCCACGACCCTGTTCTTCGGACGTCTCGACACGGTCGAGGACGGCGAGCAGCACCGCTGGTATGTCGGACGGCGGCACGTCTCCGACGCCGCCGGCGACCCTGTGGTGGTCGACTGGCGGGCCGAGGTGTCGCGGGCGTTCTACCGCGCGTCACCCACCGCGCCGATGGGGGTGCTGCTCCGTCGCCGGTTCGGGGTCGAGGGCGGCCGGATCACGGCATACGAGGACGAGCACCTCCTCGCCCCGGAAGCGGGCGACAGCGCGGGGCACAGCCGCATCCTGGCCTCTGAGATCGAGCGGCCCCGGACAGGTCCCATGCGCGACATCGTGGCGACCATCCAGCCGGAGCAGGACGAGATCGTGCGCTCCGACGTCTCCCGCACGATCTGCGTGCAGGGGGCACCCGGCACCGGCAAGACGGCAGTGGGCCTGCACCGGGCGGCCTGGCTGCTCTACGCCTTCCGCGACCGCCTCTCCCGCACCGGCGTGCTGGTGGTCGGCCCGAACCGCACGTTCCTCGAGCACGTCGGCGCGGTGCTGCCGTCGCTGGGAGAGGTGACGGTGCGCCATACCACGATCGAGGACCTCACCGGCGGCCCTCGGGTCCGCTCCGCCGACCCGAGTGCCGTCGCCGCGCTCAAGGGAGACCCGCGGCTGGCTGAGGTGCTGCACCGTGCGGTCTGGGGCCGGGTCCGTCCCGCCACCGAGCCGCTCGTCGTGCCTCGGGGGTCGCGGGCCTGGCGGGTGCCGGCCTACGACGTGCAGGACATCCTCGACGAGCTGGCCGGTCGGTCGGTCCGCTACGCCGCGGCTCAGGCGATGCTGCCGCAGCGCCTCGCCCACGCGGTGCTGGTGCGGATGGAGGGTGCCGGCGACAGCCCGGACGACCGGGTGCAGGACGCGGTGGCCCGCAGCAAGCCGGTGCGTGACTACGTCAGGTCGGTGTGGCCGACCCTCGATCCTGCACGGGTGCTCTGGGAGCTGTGGTCCTCGCCGGTGAGGCTGGCCGAGGCCGCGGACCGGCTGCTGACCCGGCAGGAGCAGGCGCTCCTGCTCTGGGACAAGCCTCCCCGGACCCCTGGCGCGGCGCGCTGGTCGGTCGCCGACACCGTGCTGCTCGACGAGCTGACCGACCTGCTCCACCGCACGCCGAGCCTGGGCCACATCGTGCTGGACGAGGCTCAGGACCTCTCCCCGATGCAGCTGCGGGCCGTCGGACGCCGGGCCTCGACCGGCTCGCTGACCGTGCTCGGCGACATCGCCCAGGGCACCACACCCTGGTCGACCTCCTCGTGGGAGGAGTCGCTGACGCACCTGGGTGCCCAGGGCTCCCACGTCGAGGTGCTGGAACGCGGCTTCCGGGTGCCGGGTGCCGTCATCGACTACGCGGCGCGGCTGCTGCCGCACATCGCGCCCGGGCTGGGCGCGCCGACGTCGGTGCGTGAGGAGCCCGGGGCGTCTCGACGTCGTGCAGACCGACGAGCTCGACGTCGCCACCAGCGCCGAGGTCGACCGGCTGGCAGCACACCCCGGCACCGTGGGGGTGATCACGGCCGACGCCCAGGTGCCCGCGACCGTGCGAGCCCTCGCGGCCTCGGGCACCCCCTACGTGGTCCTGGGCGAGAAGCACGGCACCGAGCCGGCGCCGCGGGTGCAGGTGGTGCCCGCCGCCCTGGCCAAGGGGCTCGAGTTCGACCAGGTGGTCGTGGTCGAGCCGGCCACGATCGTCGAGGCCGAGCCCGACCGGCGCACCGGTCTGCGCCGCCTGTATGTCGTGCTGACCCGGGCCGTCTCCGGGCTCAGCGTGGTCCACAGCCACCCCCTGCCCGCTGAGCTCACCACGGGACACCCGACCACGACCGGGCCGGTGGAGGAGTCCGGCACCACGCTGACCTGACCCCGGGGTGGCGTCTGTGCGGCACCTCGTCAAGGATGGGGGCAGGGCAGCGCTGCCCCACGATCGTTCCCCGTCCTCGAGGAGAAGCCGATGCACCCCACCCATATCCCGATTCGCGTCGCCACCGGCGCTTTCATCCTCAACTCCGGCCTCAGCAAGCTGGGCGCGGACCGTGAGACCGCCGAGGGCCTGCACGGCATGGCCTCGACCGCCTACCCGTTCCTGAAGAACGTCAAGCCCAAGGACTTCACCGAGCTGCTGGCCTACGGTGAGATCGCGCTCGGCACCGTCCTGCTGGCACCCATGGTGCCCTCGGTCGTCGCCGGCACCGCCCTGGCCGGGTTCGGCACGGGGCTGGTGGGGATGTACCTCAAGGTGCCCGGGATGACCCAGGCCGACGGCATCCGGCCCACTCAGCAGGGCACGCCGGTCGCCAAGGACGTGTGGCTGGTCGGCGCGGGCATCACGTTGGCCACGCAGGGCGCCCTCGGCGCCGCCAAGTCGGCCGCCAAGAGCGCCAAGGGCTCGGTGAAGAACCTGGCCTCGGACATCAGCACCACCACCAAGGACGCGCTGCCGTTCGGCTGAGCCGACGCCGGGCCGGGGGCCGCGCAGTCCCACCCACGGGTGCTGCGCGGCCTCTCAGCGACGTGACGTAGTCTCGGCGCAGCACGATCCCGAGGAGGACGGATGTCGCGGACACGCCTGCGACCTGGCACGACACGGGTGGCGATGGCCGCCTGGGGGCTGCAGGTCCTCTTTGCCGTGGGCTGGCTGGTGAGCAGCGCGGTCGACGGAGCGAGCCTGTGGATCTGGCCCTTCGGGGTGCTCTGGGCGGGGGTCGCGCTGGCCTTCCTCTACCGCGCGCGGCGCCAGGCGGTGCTCGTGGACGACGAGGGGATGACCCTGCTGAGCGGTCTGCACCGCACCGCCACCATCCCGTGGGGCGCCGTCGCCGACATCAGCTCGGACCCGCCCGGGCCCCTCACCACCCAGCTCGCGGTCGTGCTCCGTGACTCCCGCATCGTCGAGACCCCGCTGGGCAAGGGTGACCCACGGCTGCGGGAGGCGTGGCTCGACCGCCAGGGCACCCCTGGTCGTCGGGGAGGGACACCGGCGGGCGACCACCAGCGGTGACCGGCCCGCGCAGCATCGACGGCGCCGTGGGGGTGCTGCCGGCTGCGGTCGGCCACGCGCTCTGCGCGCTCACGCCCCACGCTGCGCCAGAGTGGCAGACCGAGGAGCTGGCCCGGCTCAGCCAGGGGTGGACGGAGCCGCACCGGGCCTACCACACCGTGGAGCACCTGGCCGAGATGCTCGCCGCCCTCGACGAGCTGGCGCGGGCGGGGGCGCTGGCACGCGAGCACCTGCCCCTGGCGGTGGTGGCGGCGGCCTACCACGACCTCGCCTACGACCCTCGGGCCGCGCCCGGCAGCAACGAGCACCGCTCGGCGACGTGGGCTCGCGACCACCTGCACCGCCTCGGCGCTGAGGAGCCCGACGTCGACGCCGTGGAGGCGCTGGTGCTGCTCACCGTCGACCACGACCCGGTCGTCCCGGAGGGCCGGGACGACCGCGAGCACCTGCGGGCTGCGTTCAGCGACGCCGACCTGTGGATCCTGTCCGCCCCCACGCCTCGCTACGCGGTCTACTGTCGTCAGGTGCGCACCGAGTATGCCCATGTCCCCGAGGCCATGTTTCGCAGCGGGCGGGCGGCCCTGCTGCAGGCGCTGCTGGACCGGCCCTCCGTCTACGCCACCGCACATGCCCGACGGACCTGGGAGCCCCGGGCCCGCGACAACATCGCGGCCGAGGTCGCTGCGCTGACCGAGGGGAGCCGCCCGTGACGCGTCTCGAGGTCAGCGGCACCGGCGCCGCCCGGGCGGTGCCCGACTACGCCACCCTCAGCTTCCGCTCGCAGGCCGAGGCGACGACGCCGGCGCAGGCCCTGGAGCTGGTCGCCAGGCGGGCCGTGGCGGTGCAGCAGGTGCTGGACGGGCTCGGAGCAGCCCGCAAGGACCGGGGCAACCAGCACACCTCGGTGCACCGGCAGACCCGCTGGGACGACGGCGTCGAGATCATCCTGGGGTGGCAGGCGGTGATGACCACCGAGTGCACCGTGCGCGAGGTCAGCGATGCCTTCGGCGTGCTGGAGGCGGTGGCCGCCCTCGACGACGTCGGGGCGACCGGGCCCGACTGGCAGATCTCGCAGGACAACCCTGCACACGGCCGGGCCCGGGAGGCCGCCGTCGCGGCGGCTCGGGCCAAGGCCGAGGACTATGCGCGGGCGGCCGGTCTGACGCTGGGTCGGCTGGTGCGGCTCAGCGATGCCGCACCGGTGACGGGGCCGGTGCGTGCGGCCCCCCTGCGCGCCGCGGCCACCGAGGCGATCGACCCCGAGCTCCGGGAGGTCACCGCGACCGTCACGATGGAGTGGGAGACCGGCGACGTGGGGTGAGCGTGCACGAGGACCGTCACAGCCCTCGTCCCACCAGGAAGTGGTCGACCAGGAGCCACCAGTGCTGGTCCCCGCTGAGCCCACGGGCCTCGGTCGGGGTCGCCCAGCGTGCCTCGGTGACGTCGTCGGCCCGGGGGGCCACCGGTGGGCGCAGCAGGGGGATCGAGGCCGAGAAGACGGCGATGTGGTTGTCCCCCGCGTCCCAGGGGTGGACCTCGTGGCCGGCCGGGATCGTGATGCGCTCGTAGCCCACCGGGCGCAGCAGGTCGGGGTCCAGGAGCAGCCCGGTCTCCTCGAAGATCTCGCGGACCGCCGAGCCGCGCACCGACTCGCCCCGCTCCCGCTTGCCGCCCGGCGGGGCCCAGCCTGGCCGGGACACGTTGCGCACGAGCAGCAGGTGGGCACCGTCGGTGACGAGCACCACCGCGGCGCCGGCCGACGTCGGGGGCTCCAGCGGCGAGGCGACGACGTCCAGGACATGCGGCCCCCGGACCGCCGGCAGGCCCTGCGGGTAGCGCCCGAGCGGCCGCTCCCCCCGCCTCTTGCGGAAGCGCAGCCCACTGTCCCGAAGCCGCCGGGCCAGGTCCGACTGGGTGGTGGGCACGGCCCCCGCCAGGACCGCGTCGTGATGCCGTTCCTCCGGGATGTCGTAGTGGTCGCCCTCGAACGAGCGCACCGGGATGCCGGCCCGCGCCGCGAACTCGTGCAGCTCCTCGTAGGAGGTGTCGCTGATGACGTGCGACCACAGGCGTCCGTGCGCCGGCCAGGCCGGTGGGTCGATCCAGATGGGCACGCGGGCCAGCATAGACGGGCGTGCGGACCCCGGACCTGTGGAGAACTCCTGCGGCCGACCTGCGCCACGGCCTACGGTCACGGCATCGGGCCGACCGACCGTCAGCCCACGACACGACCCCGGGAGGACCCATGAGCACCACCTTCAGCGTCGACACCGCGCGCATCGCCGAGGCGTCCGGCGACATCCAGCGCATTGCCGCCTCGATCGAGACCGACGTCCGCGCGATGATGACCCGCCTGACCGCCCTCCAGGACTGCTGGCGTGGCGCAGCCGCCGGCAGCTTCGCCGCCGTGACGCACGACTGGAGCGCCACGCAGGAGCAGGTGCGGGTGTCGCTGCAGCAGATCTCCGCGACCCTGAAGACCGCCGGTGACGACTACGACCTGGTCGAGCAGGCCAACCGGGCCCGGTTCATGCCGCACTGACCGGGCACGACGACGGGGCGGCCTCCCGTGGGAGGCCGCCCCGCTGCCGTGATGTCCGCGAGTCACGCGGTGGTGTGTCAGGACCAGGTCAGAAGTCCATGCCGCCCATGCCACCGTCGCCACCGGCCGGCATGGCCGGGGTCTTCTCCGGCTTGTCGGCGATGACGGCCTCGGTGGTCAGGAACAGCGCCGCGATGGAGGCGGCGTTCTGCAGGGCCGAGCGGGTGACCTTGACCGGGTCGGCGATGCCGAAGCCGAGCATGTCGCCGTACTCGCCGGTGGCCGCGTTGAGGCCGTGGCCGGGGGTCAGGTTGCGCACCTTCTCCGCGACGACGCCACCCTCGAGACCACCGTTGATGGCGATCTGCTTCAGCGGTGCCTCGATGGCGACCCGGACGATGTTGGCGCCGGTCGCCTCGTCACCGGTCAGGTCGAGCTTGTCGAAAGCGGCGGACGCCTGGATGAGCGCGACCCCACCACCGGCGACGATGCCCTCCTCGACGGCGGCCTTGGCGTTGCGCACCGCGTCCTCGATGCGGTGCTTGCGCTCCTTGAGCTCGACCTCGGTGGCGGCACCGGCCTTGATGACCGCGACACCGCCGGCCAGCTTGGCCAGACGCTCCTGCAGCTTCTCGCGGTCGTAGTCGGAGTCGCTGTTCTCGATCTCCTTGCGGATCTGCGAGACCCGGCCGGCGATCTGGTCGGCGTCGCCGGCACCCTCGACGATGGTGGTCTCGTCCTTGGTGACGACGACCTTGCGGGCGTGGCCCAGCAGGTCCACGTCGGCGGTGTCGAGCTTGAGCCCGACCTCCTCGGAGATGACCTGGCCACCGGTGAGGATGGCGATGTCGCCCAGCATGGCCTTGCGGCGGTCACCGAAGCCCGGGGCCTTGACGGCCACGGACTTGAAGTTGCCGCGGATCTTGTTGACCACCAGGGTCGCCAGGGCCTCGCCCTCGACGTCCTCGGAGATGATCGCCAGCGGCTTGCCGGACTGCATGACCTTCTCCAGCAGCGGCAGCAGGTCCTTGATCGCACCGATCTTGGAGTTGACGATGAGGATGTAGGGGTCCTCCAGGACCGTCTCCATGCGCTCGGTGTCGGTGACGAAGTAGGGCGAGATGTAGCCCTTGTCGAAGCGCATGCCCTCGGTGAGCTCGAGCTCCAGGCCGAAGGTGTTGGACTCCTCGACCGTGATGACGCCCTCGTTGCCGACCTTGTCCATCGCCTCGGCGATCATGTCGCCGATCTCGTTGTCGGCGGCGGAGATGGAGGCGCTCTGAGCGATCTGCTCCTTGGTCTCCACGTCCTTGGCCATGCCGAGCAGCTCGGCGCTGACCGCGTCGACGGCCTGCTCGATGCCACGCTTGAGCGCCATCGGGTTGGCGCCGGCGGCGACGTTGCGCAGGCCCTCACGGACCATGGCCTGGGCGATCACCGTGGCCGTCGTCGTGCCGTCACCGGCGACGTCGTCGGTCTTCTTGGCGACCTCCTTGACCAGCTCGGCGCCGATCTTCTCGTAGGGGTCCTCGAGCTCGATCTCCTTGGCGATGCTGACACCATCGTTGGTGATGGTGGGCGCGCCCCACTTCTTCTCCAGGACGACGTTGCGGCCCTTCGGGCCGAGGGTCACCTTGACGGCATCGGCGAGGGTGTTCATACCCCTCTCGAGACCGCGGCGAGCCTCCTCGTCGAAAGCAATGATCTTGGCCATTCGGGTGGTTCCTCCCACACGCTGAACGGGGTGGCGACCGGTCCTGTCGCCCGCGACGGCCGAGCCTGCCGACCGGGGCTCACGTCGCTCCGGACCGCAGACCCTCAACAGGGTCGGTCGATTGCACTGTCTGTCACTCTCATCGCGAGAGTGCTAGGTCCCATGATTAGCACTCGACCCCTCCGAGTGCAAATACGGGACGAGCGGGGCGCGGCTGACCGGTGCGTATGCCGAGGGCCGGGTCAGCGAGCGGTCTCCAGGGCCCGCATCGCCGCGTGGCGCAGGGTGGCGTCCTGCAGCCCCAGGCCGCGGCACTTGGAGACCAGCTGGTCGACGTCGCGCACCCGCTCGGCCAGCGCCTCGGCCAGGGTGTCGGCGAGCATGCCCAGCCGCTCGGTCTGCTCCAGCACGAAGTCACGGTCGACGACATGGCCGTGCCCGGGGACCGCCAGCGTGGCGTCACGGACCTGGGGACGGGCCAGCAGGGAGCGCATCGTGTCGGCCCACGCGAGCGGGAACGAGTCCTCCATCGCGGGGTCGGCCCCCTGCTCGATCAGGTCACCCCAGAAGACGACCCCGGCCTGGGGTGCCGCGACCGCGAGGTCGTGGTCGGTGTGCGCCGGCCCGCCGTAGAGCAGGTGCACGCTGCGCCCGCCGAGGTCGAGCTCGGTGTCCTGCTCGATGAGGTAGAACGGCACCACGATCTCGGTCTGCAGCAGCAGGTCGGCCAGGTGCGGTCGCTGCGTGGCGTGGAAGTGCGCCACGACCTGCTCACGTTGGTGCTCGGCCGTCGCGATGAGGTCGTCGGCGGCCCGGGCGTGCGCATAGATCTGGGAGTCGCGGAAGGCGGCGTTGCCGAAGCAGTGGTCGTAGTGCGCGTGCGTGTTGACCACCACGGTCTCCAGCGGCGTGACCTCCCGGACGGCCGCGGCGAGCTCCTCCCCCCGGGCCTGGTTGCCCCGGGTGTCGACCACCAGGGCGCGTGACTCCCCTACGACCAGACCACAGTTGAGCTCGAGCTCGACGTGCCGCCTGACGAAGATATCCGGCGCGATCTCCTCCCACGTCACGTCGGCCATGCCTCGACCCTATGTGCTCGGAGCAGCCCGCGGGTACCCGCCACCCACCCTGTGGTGAGCGACCGGGACGCCCCCGGAGCAGAAGCGGAAGACTCTCCGGTCGCGTCCGGTGCAGGTTGGCCCTACTTTCGCGGTGGCCGGTCGCCGTCGACCCGAGGAGGGGCAATGACCCAGTTTCCGCACCGCATCCTGTTCGCAGCCGATGGGTCCACCGAGTCGGACCTGGCTCTGCAACATACGGTGGACCTGCTCGGGCACACTCACGCGGAGGTGCACGTGGTGCATGTCGGCCTCGTGTCGCCCTGGACCAACCCGGATGCGATGAACCCCACCCAGCACACCCGGCTGCGGGCCGAGGCCCAGGTCGTGCTGGACACGCAGGTGGCCAAGTTCGTCGCGGCCGGCATCACGCCCACGGCGACCTACCTGCGGATGGGTCGGGCGACCGACGAGATCCTGCGGCTGCGCGACGAGATCGGGGCTGACCTGATCGTCCTGGGCAGCCGAGGCCTCAACGCCTTCAAACGCGTCCTCCTCGGCAGCGACGCGGAGGGCGTCGTGCGCCATGCCCCCTGTCCCGTCCTCGTGGTCAGGAAGGACCGCTGATGTCGATCTCCGCTCAGGTCCAGCTCCCCATGCAGTCCGCCACCCCCGACTTCACCGTCGGCCCGCTCGACCTCGCCGTCGTGATCGGCTACCTCCTCCTCAGCCGCATCATCCCGCTGTGGCTCGGCGCCCGGGCCAAGAAGAAGAACACCAAGGAGTCCAGCGAGACCGAGAACTACTTCCTGGGTGGCCGCAACTTCATCTGGCCGTTCGTCGGCCTGTCCCTGGTCGCCACGAACATGTCTGGGGCGACCTTCGTCGGGCTGGCCGGTGGCGCCTACAACCAGGGCATCTCGATCTTCGCCTACGAGTGGATGACGACGGTGATCCTGGCCGTCTTCATCTTCTTCATCCTCCCCTTCTACCTGCGCTCCGGGGTGTTCACGCTGCCGGAGTTCCTGGAACGAAGGTTCGACCGGCGGGCACGGATGGCCTTCGCCGGGTTCAACCTCTTCGCCAACATGTTCATCGACATGGCCGCGGCGCTGTTCGCCGGTGCCATCGTCATCCGGACGCTCTATCCCGAGGTGCCGATCTGGGTGGCGGTCGCCTCGCTGGCGATTCTCGCGGCGATCTACACCGTCGTCGGAGGCCTGGGCGCGGTCATGATCTCCGACAGCATCCAGGCGACCGTCACCATCATCGGCGGGCTCATCGTCTTCATCGCCGCCTGGCGGGCCATCCCGTCGTGGGACGCCGTCTACGAGACGGCCGGGGACGAGAAGATGAGCCTGATCCTGCCCCCCGACAACCCCGACCTGCCGTGGCCCGGGCTGCTCACCGGCGTGCTGATCATCGGCCTCTACTACTGGACCACCAACCAGCTCGTGGTGCAGCGCACGCTCGGTGCCCGCAGCATCGAGCACGGCCGCTGGGGCGCCCTCATGGCGGGGTTCATCAAGCTGGCGTTCCTCTTCCTGTTCATCTTCCCCGGCGTCATGGCGCTCACCCTCTACGACGACCTGGACAACCCCGACACGGTCTTCCCCACGCTGGTGTTCGACCTCCTGCCGGTCGGGCTGCGGGGCCTGATCATCGCCGCGGTGATCGCCGCCATCACCTCCACGGTCGACTCGATCCTCAACTCGGCCTCGACCATCGTCACGATGGACTTCGTCAAGACGCTGAAGCCCGAGACGAGCGACCGGGGGCTGGTCCTGATCGGGCGCATCGCCACCGTGGTCGCGCTGGTCGTGGCCATCGTCTGGGCACCGTTCATCGCCCAGTTCGACACGCTCTACGGATACCTCCAGTCGGTGCTGTCCTACCTGGTGCCGCCGGTGGTCGCGGTGTTCCTCATGGGCATCGGGTGGAAGCGGGTCAACGCGACCGCGGCCTTCCTCACGCTGGTCGTGCTCCAGCCCCTGGGGGTCCTGGCCTTCGTGCTCATCGAGGTCAACGGCCTGATCGACCTGCAGTTCCTCTACGCCTCGGGCATCGGGTTCGTCACGGCCCTGCTGATGCTCACCGTGGTGAGCCTGGTGGGTGCCACCCCGGACCTGGACAAGACCGACGAGCTCACCTGGAAGCACAAGTACTGGAAGGAGGAGACCGACACCCTGCGGGGCACGCCGGTCTGGGCCAACTACCGGGTGCTCACCGGTGTGATGCTCGCCGTCACCGCCGTCATCGTGGTCATCTACGCCTGATCACGACAGCCCGACGACCTGGCCGTCCTCGTCCAGGTCGATCCGGTGGGCGGCAGGGCTGCTGCTGAGACCGGGCATCGTGCGCACCGTGCCGGCGATCGGGTAGATGAAGCCGGCCCCGACCGAGGCCCGCACCTCACGCACCGGCATCCGCCAGCCCGTCGGTGCTCCCAGCAGCGCGGGGTCGCTGGAGATGGAGGAGGGTGTCTTGGCGATGCAGACGGCCAGCCCGCCGAACCCGGCACGCTCGTAGGTGTCGAGCTGCCGGGCTGCCAGGGGTGACAGGTCGACTCCGTCGGCGCCGTAGACACGACGGGCGATGATCTCGATCTTGTCTGTCAGCGGCAGGTCCAGCGGGTAGAGAGGGGCGAAGGTGCTCGGCTCCGCAGCGGCCTCGCGCACCGCCTCGGCCAGCGCCACCGCGCCTGCGCCGCCGTCGGTGAAGTGGGTGGACACCGCCACGCGGGCGCCGACCTCCTCGGCGATCCGGCGCACCGCGTCGTGCTCGGAGGCGTGGTCGGTGGGGAAGGCGTTGATCGCCACCACCGGCGAGACGCCGTGCATGCGCAGGTTCTCGATCTGCTTGACCAGGTTGGCGGCTCCGGCCTCGACATCCGAGGGGTTCTCCTCGAGCAGGTCCGCCGGCAGCGGACGCCCGGCGCGGATGGTGAACCGGCCCGAGTGCATCTTCAGCGCACGGGTTGTGGCGACCAGCACCGCCGCGTCCGGGGACTCCCCCGACACCCGGCACTTGATGTTGAAGAACCGCTCGGCCCCCATGTCGGCGCCGAAGCCGGCCTCGGTGATGACGTAGTCGCCCGCGCGCAGCCCGATGAGGTCGGCGACGACCGAGGAGTTGCCCGTCGCGATGTTGCCGAACGGGCCGGCGTGGATCAGCGCCGGCGTTCCCTCCAGGGTCTGCAGCAGGTTGGGCTTGACCGCCTCGCGCAGCAGCACCGCCATGGAGCCCGCCGCGTCCAGCTGCTCGGCGGTCACCGGCTCCCCGTCGTGGGTCCAGGCGACCACGATCCGAGCCAGCCGCGCCCGCAGGTCGGACAGGTCGGTGGCCAGGCCGAGCAGCGCCATGACCTCCGAGGCTGCCGTGATGTCGAAGCCGGACTGGCGGGTGATGCCGTCGGCGCGTCCACCCAGCCCGACCACGATGTTGCGCAGCGCGCGGTCGTTGACGTCGAGCACCCGCGGCCAGGTGATGGACCGGATGTCGATGCCGAGCTGGTTGCCATGGTGCAGGTGGTTGTCGATGAGGGCGGCGAGCATGTTGTGCGCTGCGGTGACCGCATGGAAGTCACCGGTCAGGTGGAGGTTCAGCGTCTCCATCGGCACGACCTGGCTCTGTCCGCCACCCGCCGCGCCGCCCTTGATGCCGAACGTCGGGCCCATCGAGGGCTGCCGCAGGGCCAGCACCGCCTGCTGGCCGAGGTGGCCGAAGCCTTGGGCCAGACCCACGGCCGTCGTCGTCTTGCCCTCCCCCAACGGGGTCGGGCTGATCGCGCTGACCACGACGTACTTGGCGCGTGGCCGGTCGGACAGCGCCTCGATGGCGGCGAGGTCGATCTTCATCACGTGCCGCCCGTAGGGCTCGACGAGCTCGTCGGGCAGGCCCATGGAGCGGGCCACGTCGGCGATAGGCCTCAGGGTGGCGTTGCGGGCGATCTGCAGGTCGGTCGGCATCCTCGCAGTATGTCGTGGCGCCGCCGCCCCGCACCCGCAGGCGGGGGGCGACACGTGCCCGCGGATCGGTTCGAGGATTTTCCCCCTTGACCTGACACCATGATGACGTCATCATGACGTCATGGACATCTCGACGTACGTGACCCGGCTGCGCAGCGAGGTGGCGTCGGCCACCACCCTCGGTGGTCCCGAGACCGCCGAGGTCGCCGACCGCTTGCTGCTGGCCCTCGACCCCGCGATCCGGCTCACCCTCCTCGAGGCGCTGTCGGACGCCGCGGCCGAGATCAGCGCCGAGCTGCCCGACGGCTCCGTGGAGGCTCGCCTGCACGGTCGCGATGTCGAGCTCGTGGTGGACGTGGGTGCCTCGGCCGCCCGAGCTCCCTGGGTGGCGCCTGCGGACACCGGCACCGAGGGGGGGCCGGGCGACCTGGTGCGGCTGACCCTGCGCCTGCCCCCGGACCTCAAGGCCCAGGCCGAGGCCGCGGCGACGCAGGCCGGCCAGTCGCTCAACAGCTGGCTCGTCGGGGCGGTGCGAGCCGCCACCCTCCCGGGCGGCACATCGGCCGGTCCCGCCCAGCCGCAGCGTCCCTCGCTGCCCGGCAAGCACATCACCGGCTGGGCCTGACCCGACCCGGCCCTTAGCGGCCTCACTGTGACCTCACCCGCAACGGAGACACCGACCATGGACTACACCTTCCGCACCGTCACCCCCGCCGACCTGCACGTGCAGATCGGCGCCGGCACCGTGTCTGTCAGCGCCACCGACACCGACCGCACCGACATCGAGGTGACCGGGACCGGCGCCGACGACGTGCTCGTCGAGCAGGTCGGCGACCGCATCTCGGTCAAGGAGCGTGACGTCTTCCGCATGCTCTCCTCCTCGCGGCCTCTGCGGGTGAAGGTCAGCCTGCCGACCGGCAGCGCCCTCACGGCGAGGCTGGGGTCGGCCTCGCTGCACTGCCAGGGCCGTCTCGCCTCCTGCCATGTGGCCTCCGGCTCCGGCGGCGTCAGGCTGTCCGAGACCGGCGACCTCGATGTCATCACCGGCTCCGGCGATGTCGACGCTCACCTCGTCATGGGCGAGCTGCGGGCCAAGACCGCGTCCGGTGACGTGACCGCCCAGGAGGTGAGCGGCTCGGCGGACCTCATCACCGGGTCCGGTGACCTGCGGGTCCGCGGCGTCGGGGGCACCCTCACCACGAAGTCGGGGTCCGGAGATGTCGCGGTCGGGCAGGTCAGCGGTGACGTCTCGACCACGTCCGGCAGCGGGGACGTGGAGATCGGGCTGGTCCACCGCGGTGTGGTCACCTGTCGCAGCGCCTCCGGTGGGGTCCAGGTCGCCGTGGCCGCAGGCACCCCGACCTGGACCGACCTGCACACCGTCTCCGGACGGATGGCCCAGGAGCTGGACGCTCTCGGGCCGCCGGCCCAGGGGCAGCCCTACGTCGAGCTGCGGATCCGCACCGTCAGCGGGCGCATCCGCACCCGGCACGTGGCGCGGGCCTGACGCGGCGCCCGATCCCCTCGGGGCGGATGGCGCTTGCCGCCGAGGCCTGCGTCGGGCCTAGACGTCGGCGGGGTCGAAGCCCAGCCGACGGGCCGAACGGGCCTTCTGCCGGGAGGACCGCAGTCGGCGTAGCCGCTTGACGAGCATCGGGTCGTGCTCCAGCGCGACCGTGGAGTCGATGAGCTGGTTGAGCCGCTGGTAGTAGCGGGTCGTGCCCATGTCGAACTCGGCCCGGATCGCGGCCTCCTTGGACCCCTCGTACTTCCACCACTGCCGTTCGAAGTCGAGGATCCGGCGGTCGCGGTCGTCCAGCTCGGAGGTGTCGACCTGCTGGACCTCTCTGGCCGCTGCCATCCCGACTTCCCTTCCACGTGGCTTCGCATCCGGACTGCCCCGCCGCGTGCAGCCGCCCGAGTGTGGACGGCTCGCCGGGGGTGGCGTGCGCTGTCAGTCTACGCACCGAATGACAGGGGTGTCATTCACCTCACGGGCGGGTCCCGGACCGCATCTGCCCCCTCCTGCACATCCGCCCCAGCGGCCCCGCGGCACGTGGCGGGCTCACGTCATACAGTGGCGGCGTGAGCCCCGGACCGACCCCGCTGCGCGACCTCGTGCACCCGAGCTGGGTGGATGCGCTGGCTCCGGCCGAGGCGACCGTCTCCCGGCTCGGAGCGTTCCTGCGTGCGGAGGTGGCCGCCGGGCGGGGCTACCTGCCCCCGGGCCCGCAGGTGCTGCGCGCCTTCCAGCAGCCGCTGGACGAGGTCCGGGTGCTGGTGGTCGGGCAGGACCCCTATCCCACGGTGGGGCACGCTGTGGGGCTGAGCTTCTCGGTCGCGGCCGACGTGCGCCCCGTGCCCCGCAGCCTGGCCAACATCTACGCCGAGCTCGTCGACGACCTCGGGGTGCCGATGCCCGGCAACGGCGACCTGACGCCCTGGTCGGAGCGAGGCGTGCTGCTGCTCAACCGGGTGCTGACGGTGCGCCCCGGCGCTCCGGCCAGCCACCGCGGCAAGGGCTGGGAGGAGGTCACCGCCCTGGCGATCGACGCTCTGGTCAAGCGTGGCGGTGCCCTGGTCGCGATCCTGTGGGGGCGCGACGCCCGAGGCCTGGCGTCGGCGCTCGGTGACGTGCCGACCGTGCAGAGCGCGCACCCCTCACCACTGTCGGCCCGCGGTGGCTTCTTCGGCTCGCGCCCGTTCAGCACGACCAACGACCTGCTCCGCGCTCAGGGCGCGGACCCCGTCGACTGGAGGCTCCCGTGACCGACACCGGTATGCCGCCGCGCCCGTTCCAGGGCACCGGCAGCATCCGCCCCGAGCCACGGGCCTGGATGCGGTATGTCGCGATCGGCGACAGCTTCACCGAGGGGATGTCGGATGCCGACCCCGAGGTGGACGACCGCTACATCGGGTGGGCCGACCGTCTGGCCACCCTGCTGGCGCCGCACGTCGAGGAGTTCGGCTACGCCAACCTTGCCGTCCGGGGCCGCAAGCTGGCCGACATCGCCGGCCCCCAGGCTCAGGCCGCCCTGGACCTGCGGCCCGACCTGGTGAGCATCGTGGGCGGCGGCAACGACATCCTGCGGCCTCGGGCCGACATCGAGGCGCTGGCCGCCCAGCTCGAGGATGCGGTGGGCAGGATCCGGGCCACCGGCGCCGACGTGCTCATGGCCACCCCCGCCGACCCGGTCGACGCCCCGGTGATCAGGCACACCAGGGGGCGGATGGCGACCTACACCGCACACATCTGGAAGATCGCGCAGCGCAACGGGTGCTACGTGCTCAACCAGTGGTCCTTCGACTTCCTGCGCGACTGGCGGATGTGGTCGGAGGACCGCATCCACATGACCAGCGAGGCACACCGCCGGGTCGCCCTGGCCGCCTACGCCACGCTCGGGCACGACCCGGCGGAGGCCGACTGGCACGTCCCGCTGCCCCCGGCGCAGCGGGCCGGTCGCATCGAGGTCATCCGTGACAACGCACAGTGGGCCAAGGCCCACGCCGGCCCGTGGGTGCAGCGGCGCATCCAGGGCCGGTCCTCGGGTGACCACGTGGCGCCCAAGCGCCCCGCCATCGGCCCCGCCCCTCCCCCCTGACCCGTTGCCAGGGACTTCCACCACCCCACCTCCGCTTTGCCAGGGGTTGTGCCCCCGAGGCACTCCAACTCCCGGCCGCACGGAAGGCGCAGATGCGGGTCTATCCTGTCCATTGTGACGCATCTGCGGATTTCTGAGGTGGCCGACCTGCTGGGAGTGTCCGACGACACCGTGCGCCGTGCCATCGACGCGGGGCGGCTGGACGCCACCAAGGACTCGTCCGGCCGGCTGACGGTGCCGGGGACCCAGGTGGCCGCGATGGCACAGGACCTCGCCCACGCCCCGCAGGTGGGCAGCCTCGGCCGCACGTCGCCACGCAACCAGATGCGCGGCATCGTCACCCGCATCGTGACGGACACGGTGATGGCGCAGGTCGACATCCAGGCCGGGCCGTTCCGGATCGTGTCGCTGCTGAGCCGGGAGTCGGTGGAGGAGATGGGGCTGGAGGTCGGCGCTGTCGCGGTCGCCTCGATCAAGGCCACCCACGTGACCGTCGGGGTGCCGGGGTGAGACGGGCCCGGTCCGGCCTCGCCGCCCTCGGCGCCGTCCTGCTCAGCGTCTCCGCCTGCGGCGACACCGAGGAGGGCACCCTCACGGTGCTCGCCGCGGCCTCGCTGTCCACCGTGCTGCCCGAGGTCGAGACCCTGCTGGAGGCTGCGGACCCGAGCACCGACCTCGAGATCTCCTACGCCGGCTCGTCCACGATCGTGCAGCAGGTCGACGCCGGTGCCGACGTCGACGCCGTCGTCCTGGCCGCCGAAGGCCTGGTCGACCGGATCGACCCCGCCCTGGTCTCCCGAGACCCCGTGCTGGTGGCCGCCAACTCGCTGACCGTGGTCACCCCCGCCGACAACCCTGCGGGCATCACCGAGCTGGCCGACCTCGGCCGGCCCGACATCACGCTGGTGCTGTGCGCCGAGCAGGTGCCGTGCGGAGCCGCCGCCGCCGAGATGTTCCGGCTGGCCGAGATCACCCCGACCGTCGCCTCGTTCGAGCCGGACGTGACCTCGACCCTGCGCCGGGTCACCGAGGACGAGGCCGACGCCGCAGTCGTCTATGTCACCGACGCTCGCGACGCGGGCTCGGTCGCGACCCTCCAGGTGCCCGATGACGTGAACGTGACCACGCGCTACCCGGCGTTGGCCCTCGGCGACGGGGCCGGGGGTGAGGCGTTCGTGCAGGCCCTCGTCTCCGCGCAGGTGCAGCAGGTCTTCGCCGAGGCGGGGTTCGCGCCCCCGTGACGGTGCATGCCCCCCGGGTCCAGGACAGGGCGCGCGGCACCCGGGGCGAGCGAGGCAGCAGCCGCTCGATGGCTCTCCTCGTGCCCGCCTGGGTCGCCGTCGGGCTGCTCGTGACACCGCTGGCAGCCCTGCTCGCGCAGGTCGACTGGGCCGGCCTGCCGGGCGACCTCAGCACCCCGCTGGCCTGGCAGGCGATCCGCCTGTCGGCCCTGACGACGTCCACCACCCTGCTGGTCGTGCTGGCCCTCGGCACCCCCCTGGCGTGGCTGCTGGCCCGTGGCACCCACCCGGTCATCCCGTGGGTGCGAGCGGTCGTGACGGTCCCCCTGGTGCTGCCGCCGGTCGTCGGTGGGGTGGCTCTGCTCAGCGCCTACGGACGCAACGGCCTGCTCGGCGGGCCGTTGGACGACTGGCTGGGCATCACGGTCCCGTTCACGACGGTGGCCGTGGTGATGGCGGAGGTCTTCGTGGCGATGCCCTTCTACGTCATCTCGGTCGAGGGCGCGATGCGGGGCCTGGACCGCCGCTACGACGGCATCGCGGCGACCCTCGGCGCGTCACCGCTGCGCACCTTCACCACGGTGGTGGTGCCCATGGTCGGCCCCGGCATCGCCGCGGGGGCGGCGCTGGCGTGGGCCCGGGCGCTGGGTGAGTTCGGAGCCACGATCACGTTCGCCGGCAACTTCCCCGGTCGGACCCAGACGGTGCCGCTGGCCGTCTTCACCGCCCTGGAGCAGGACCCCGACGCCGCCGTCGCGCTGTCCGTGCTGATGCTCACGCTGTGCGTCCTGGTGCTGGCACTGCTGCGCCGGCGGTGGCTGCCGTGAGCGGCACCCTGCAGGTCGACCTGGGTGTGCAGCGTGGGGACTTCACGCTCACCGTGTCCGTGGACCTCGAGCCAGGCACGGTCACCGCCGTGCTCGGTCCCAACGGCTCGGGCAAGTCGACCTTCCTCCTGGCCCTGGCCGGGCTGCTGCCGCTGACCTCCGGCACGATCCGGGTCGCAGGGTCCACCACCTCCGCACCGCCGGCCTGGGCCGACGCCGGACGTGGCCTGCAGGTGCCCCCGCAGCAGCGCCGGGTCGGGCTGGTGCTGGCCGAGCCGTTGCTCCTTCCCCACCTGTCCCTGCGTGACAACGTCGCCTACGGCCCCCGGTCCCGGGGCGCCTCCCGGGTGCAGGCCCGCAGCCGGGCCGACACCGAGCTCGACCGCGTCGGCCTGGCCGACCTCGCCGACCGGCGGCCCGGGTCCGTCTCGACCGGTCAGGCTCAGCGGGCGGCCCTCGCCCGCGCGCTGGCCACGGACCCCGCCCTCTTGCTGCTCGACGAACCGCTGTCGGCCCTGGACCCCGAGACCCGCAGCCGCACCCGCGCCGACCTGCACCACCGCCTGCGGGACTTCGCCGGAGCCACCGTGCTCGTCACGCACGACCCGCTCGACGCCCTCACCCTCGCGCACCGCCTCGTCTTCCTGGACGAGGGCGCCGTGGTCCAGGTCGACAGCCCCGGCGCGGCGATCGCCCGGCCACGCAGCCCGTATGTCGCCGGCATCGTCGGCCTCAACCTGCTGTCCGGCACGGCGCGGGTGCGCGACCGGGTGGAGGTCGAGGTCCCCGGTGGCACCGTCGTCACCGCCGAGGACCCGGCCGCGGTCGCCGACGGCGCCCAGCTGTGGCTCACCATCGACCCCGCCGCCGTGGCCCTCTACGACGCGCCGGTGCACGGCTCCCCACGCAACACGTGGCCGGTGGTGGTGCAGGACGTGACCGTGGCCGGCCAGCGCGTCCGGGTGGGTCTGGACGGCCCGGTCCCGCTGCGGGCCGAGGTCACCACGGGGGCCGTGGCTGACCTGGGGCTGCGCACCGGTCAGCGGCTCTGGGCGGGGGTCAAGGCCACCGAGGTCACGGCCTACCCCGCCTGAGGCCGGTTGGCCATGACGTCGCGTCGACTCGTTACAGTGCTGGTCATGGCCGTGCAGCGAGTGCTCCCCACCGAAGAAGCCGAGGACCTCATCGCCCTGGTGCGCGAGATCGCGCAGGAGCAGCTGCTCCCCCAGGTGGACGAGGCCGAGCGCGAGGGCCGCTTCCCCGCCGAGGTGTTCCGGACGTTGGGAGAGACGGGTCTGCTCGGCCTGCCCTACCCGGAGGAGCACGGCGGTGGCGGCCAGCCCTACGAGGTCTACCTGCAGGCCGTGGAGGAGATCGCCTACGCCTGGATGTCGGTCGGGGTGGGGGTGTCCGTGCACGCCCTGACGTGCTTCCCGGTCGCCATGTTCGGCACCCCCGACCAGCAGGAGACGCTCCTGCCCGGCATGCTCGGCGGCGCCCAGCTCGGTGCCTACTGTCTGTCCGAGCCGCAGGCGGGCTCGGACGTCGCGAGCATGCGCACGCGTGCGCTGCGCACCGACGAGGGGTATGCCGTGACCGGCACCAAGGCGTGGATCAGCCACGCCGCCCACGCCGACTACTACTCCAGCTTCGTGCGGACCAGCGACGACGGCGCCCGCGGGCTGTCCTGTCTCATCGTCCCGGGTGACGCCGACGGCCTGACCTTCGGTGCCCCCGAGCGCAAGATGGGGCTGCACTGCGACCCGGTGGCCGAGGTGCTGTTCGACGGCGTGCAGGTGCCGGTCGAGCGGCGCATCGGCGAGGAGGGACAGGGCATGCAGATCGCGATGGCAGCGCTGGACTCCGGGCGTCTGGGCATCGCGGCCTGCGCCACCGGCCTGGCACAGCGCGCCCTCGACGTCGCGACGGCATACGCGATGGAGCGGGAGCAGTTCGGCACGGCGGTCATCCACCACCAGGGCCTGGCCTTCCTGCTCGCCGACATGGCCGCCGCCGTGGGCTCGGCGCGGGCGACCTACCTGCACGCCGCCCGGCTCAAGGACGCCGGCCGCCCGCACACCCGGGAGGCCTCGATCGCCAAGCTGGTGGCGACCGACGCCGCGATGAGGGTGACCACCGACGCGGTCCAGGTGCTCGGCGGCTACGGCTACACCCAGGACTTCCCGGTCGAGCGCTTCATGCGCGAGGCCAAGGTGACCCAGATCTTCGAGGGCACCAACCAGATCCAGCGGCTGGTCATCTCCCGCCAGCTGCAGACCAAGCACTGAGCCTGCGACAGGAGCAGAAGACGTGAAGATCAACGAGGGCACCGTCGCCCTGGTCACCGGTGGCGCCAGCGGTCTCGGCGAGGCCACCGCCCGACGCGTCCTGGCCGACGGCGGCTCGGTCGTGCTGGTGGACCTTCCCGTCCGGGCGCGGGGAGGAGCTGGCCGCCGAGCTCGGCGACAGAGCCCGCTTCGCACCCGCCGACGTGCGTGACGAGGAGCAGGTCCGGGCCGCCGTCGCCACGGCCGCCGAGCTGGGCGAGCTGCGCGTCGTCGTCAGCTGCGCCGGCGTGGCCACCCCGGGGCGCATCCTGTCCAAGCGCGGCACGCTGGACCTGGACACCTACCGCACCGTCGTGGAGATCAACCTCATCGGCACCTTCAACGTGCTCCGGCTGGCCGCCGAGCACATGGTCGGCCACGAGCCCGTCGACGGTGACCGCGGCGTCATCGTGATGACCGCCTCCGTCGCGGCCTACGACGGGCAGATCGGGCAGGCCGCCTACGCCTCGTCCAAGGCCGGCGTGGTGGGGCTGACCCTGACCGCCGCGCGTGACCTCGCCGACAAGGGCATCCGGGTGATGACCATCGCGCCCGGCGTCTTCGAGACGCCGATGATGGCCGGCATGCCCGGGGACGTGAAGGAGACGCTCGAGGCGATGGTGCCGCACCCCTCCCGGCTCGGCCGTCCCGAGGAGTATGCCGCGCTCGTCGCGCACATCGTCGACAACGGGCTGCTCAACGGTGAGGTCATCCGCCTCGACGGCGCACTGCGGATGCCTCCGCGCTGACCGCAGCGCGCCCCGGCGACCGAGGTCACCGGGGCGCACCTGGGTGCAGGTCCGGTCAGGCGCCGGGGATGCTCAGCGTCTGACCCACGACGATGAAGTCAGGGTCGGACAGGTTGCTGGCCGAGGCGATCGCCGAGACCGACGTGCCGTAGCGGGCCGCGAGAGCCGACACGGTGTCACCGGCCCTGACGGTGTAGCTGCCGGTCGAGCTGCTGCTCGAGGAGGACGACGAGCTGCTGGACCCCGCGCCGGGGATGGACAGCCGGTCGCCGACGTAGATCAGCCGGCCCCCGTTGGACAGGTTGTTGGCCGACACGATCGCCGAGATGCTCGAGCCGAAGCGCTGGGCCAGCGCCGAGACGGTGTCCCCGGCCTTGACCGTGTAGGTGGAGGTCGACCTCGGCGCGGACGACTGCTGGCGCGAGGCGGAGGACTCCTGCCGCGGCTGCGACGTGGACGTCGACGGAGCGCTGGCCGGGGCCGAGGCGGTGCTGGAGGCACCACCGTTGGCGCGGGTCAGTCCGGCACGCACCGAGCACACCGGCCACGCGCCGGGGCCCTGGACGGCCAGGACCTTGCGGGCGATGGCGATCTGCTGCGACTTCGTGGCCTGGTGGGCATACGGGGCGTACTGCTGACCCCCGAAGCCGACCCAGGTGGGCTGGTAGAACTGCAGTCCGCCGTAGAACCCGTTGCCGGTGTTGATGCTCCAGTTGCCACTGGACTCACAGGCTGCGACGCGGTCCCAGACGTTGTTGTTCTGGGCGGCAGCCGGGGCGGCGGTGCCCAGTCCTGCGACGAGGCCGGCGGCGCCGAGAGCGGCGACTCCGGCGAGGCGGCGGGACCGACGGGGCGCGGCGTGCTTGGGCGTGTAGCGCATGGGGACGTGATTCCTTCCTGACTCACGCCGGCGGGGTTAGCTGTCGGGTTCGGGCGGTCAGTGGCCCGGCCGCGCGCACACGGCTTCACCCCGAGGCGCGGTCGTGCCGCGCCGTACAACGTCGGGTCCCCCGCCCTCGTCGCATGCCCGGACGTTCCGGCAAGGCGCCCCCGGTGACGAGGTTTGGCGTTGGAGGGCGCGCACGTTCCAGCGGTGAGTATGCCGACGCGGCCACGCCAGAGGAGCGTGTCCGCACCGTGATGTTTGAGACCTCAGCGTGACATATCACGTGTCCAGAGTCGAACCGCTGGGGCTGAGGTAGGGGTCCGGGTGGTCGGCCGTGTGCAGCCGAACGGGCACAATCCGCCCTTCAGTCGACATCCTGTGAGAGGCGCCCGCGTTGCTCGCTGCTCAGTCGCCCCTGCTCCAGTACCCGCGGTGTGCCCGTTCGGCTGCTCAGTCGCCCCTGCTCCAGCACCCGGCCGCGAGCCGTCAGCGGGCGGGGACCCGCGAGCCGGCGAACAGGGCGACCGCTGGGACGAGCCGCTCATAGGTCTCTTCGACGCCGGACCGCCACTGGCGGTAGGTGGTGACCTCCTCCGGCGACGGCTCGTCGCACGTGGCCGCCGAAGTGTCCGGAGCCAGGGCCGCCGAGGCGTCGGCCAGCGACCCGGCCGCGCCCACGGCATACAGGGTCAGCGCCGTCACGCTATACCGGGAGCTGCCAGCAACTCGTGGCAACCGGTTGCCTCCGGTGGCCGCCGCATGGCCCACTAGAGAGGCCCCACGGGGCTCCATCGACCGCACACCCCAGGAGATGACTGGATGACTCCCCCGACCACCCCGACCCCGACCGCCCAGGTGGGTGTCGTCGGCCTCGCCGTCATGGGCCTCAACCTCGCCCGCAACTTCGCCTCCCACGGGCACCGCGTCGCGGTGTTCAACCGTTCCCCCGCGCGCACCGAGGCGTTCATGGAGACCTACGGAGCCGACGGGGTCTTCGTGCCCGCCACCGACGCCGCTGGGTTCGTGGCCAGTCTCGAGCGTCCGCGCCGCATCATCATGATGGTCCAGGCCGGGCCCGGCACCGACGCCACGATCGAGACCCTGGTGCCCCACCTGGAGCCCGGTGACGTCCTGGTCGACGGCGGCAACGCGCACTTCCCGGACACCGTGCGCCGTGAGGCTGCGCTGCGCGAGGTCGGCATCCACTTCGTCGGGGCGGGCATCTCCGGCGGTGAGGAAGGCGCGCTGAAGGGCCCCTCCATCATGCCCGGCGGCCCGCCGGAGTCCTACCAGTCGCTCGGGCCGATGCTGGAGAGCATCGCCGCCACCGTCGACGGAGTGCCGTGCTGCACGCACGTGGGCCCGGACGGCGCCGGACACTTCGTCAAGATGGTGCACAACGGCATCGAGTATGCCGACATGCAGCTCATCGCCGAGGCCTACGAGCTGCTCCGCCAGGGGCTGGGAGCCACCCCGGCGGAGATCGGCCGGATCTTCGCCGAGTGGAACACCGGCGACCTGGGCTCCTTCCTCATCGAGACCACGGCCGAGGTGCTGGCCCAGGTCGACGGCGAGACGGGCAGGCCCCTGGTCGACGTCATCGTCGACCAGGCCAGCCAGAAGGGCACGGGGCGCTGGACGGTGCAGAACGCCCTCGACCTGGGCGTGCCGATCACCGGCATCGCCGAGGCCACCTTCGCCCGCGCGCTGTCCAGCGCCCGCCCGCAGCGTGACGCTGCGGTCGGCGTGCTGCCCGAGCTCGCCGGCACCTGGCAGGTCGAGGACCGCGACGCGTTCGTGGAGGACGTGCGCCGCGCGCTCTACGCCTCGAAGGTGGTGGCCTACTCCCAGGGCTTCGACCAGATCGCGGCGGCCAGCACCGCCTACGGATGGGACATCGACCGTGGCGCGATGGCGCGGATCTGGCGGGGCGGATGCATCATCCGGGCGGTCTTCCTCAACCGCATCACCGAGGCGTACGAGCGCCGGCCCGACCTGCCCCTGCTGCTCGCCGACCCGTTCTTCACCGACGTCATGACCGGCAGCCTCCCCTCGTGGAGGCGGGTGGTCGCCCAGGCCGCCCTCAACGGTGTGGCCACGCCGGTGTTCGCCTCGTCGCTGAGCTACTACGACGGGGTGCGCGCCGAACGTCTGCCGGCCGCTGTCATCCAGGGCCAGCGTGACTTCTTCGGTGCCCACACCTACCAGCGGGTCGACCGGCCCGGCACCTTCCACACCCTGTGGTCCGGCGACCGCAGCGAGGTCGCCCTCTGACCGGGCCGACCCTAGGCTGGCGGGCATGACCCTGCTCGACTGGCTGCTCGAGGGCGACCCCAGCATCCGGTGGCAGGCGCTGCGGGACCTGGCCGGTGCCGACGACGCGGTCGTCACGGCGGAGCGGGCGCGGGTGGCCACCGAGGGGTGGGGTGCCCGGTTGCTGTCCCTGCGCGACCCGGACGGGCAGTGGGCCGGCGGGGCCTGCTTCCCCGCAGCCCACGAGTGGGGACGGGGCGAGGGTCAGCCGTGGACGTCGACGCTGCCCACGCTCGACCTGCTGCGTGTCCTCGGCCTGCCGCCGAGCTCGGCGCAGGCGGTCGAGACCCTCGCGCTGGTGCGGGAGCACTGTCGGTGGGAGCACGCCGGGCAGCCGTTCTTCAGCGGCGAGGTCGAGGAGTGCATCAACGGCCGGACCCTCGCCATCGGGGCCACGTTCGGCCAGGACGTGGACGCGCTGGTCGAGCGCCTGCTCGGCGACCAGCTCGCCGACGGTGGCTGGAACTGCCGGCGCGAGCAGGGCGCGGTGCGCTCGTCCTTCCACAGCACCATCTGCGTGCTGGAGGGGCTGCTGGCCTACGAGCGGGAGACCGGGTCGGCGGCGGTCGCCGACGCACGGCGCCGCGGCGAGGAGTACCTGCTCCAGCGGTCCCTGTTCCGTCGCCTGAGCACCCGCGAGGTGGTCGACCCGCACTGGCTGCAGTTCTCGTTCCCGGTCCGCTGGCACTACGACGTGCTGCGCGGCCTGGACTACTTCCGCGAGGTCGGCGACAGGCCTGACCCTCGGCTGGACGAGGCGCTCGCCCTGCTGCGCTCGAAGCAGCAGCCGGACGGCACGTGGCTGCTGGAGAACACCCACCCTGGCGACGTGCACTTCGACCTGGAGGACGGCGACGGCCGCCCCAGCCGGTGGAACACTCTGCGGGCGCTGCGGGTGCTGCGGTGGCATGAGCCGGTCCACGACACGGGCCGTTCTACCACGGCACCAAGGCCGACCTGGCCGCAGGAGACCTGCTTGGCCCCGGCTACACCTCCAACGTCGGCCAGCGGCGCATGGCCGGCTTCGTCTACCTGACCGCCGCCCTTGACGCCGCCACCTGGGGGGCGGAGCTGGCGGTGGGTGAGGGCCCCGGCCGGATCTACCCGGTGGCACCCACGGGCCTGCTGGAGCACGACCCCAACCTCACGGACCAGCGGTTCCCGGGCAACCCGACGAGGTCCTACCGCACCCGCGACCCGCTGCGGGTTGCTCGACGAGGTCACGGACTGGCAGGGACACTCCGCGGAGGCCCTCGCGACGATGCGCAGCCACCTGGCCGAGCTGGAGCGGCGCGACATCGAGGCGATCGACGACTGTTCCGCGCGGTCGGGGCGGCGGCCCCGGCCACCCGCGCGGTCGACGGTCAAGGGTTGTCCTCCGCGGTCAGGCGGGCACCCAGCATGCGGCGGTGCACACGCAGCGCCCCGGCCTGGGTCCGCAGGTGGGCGACGAGATCGTCGGCGGCAGCGGCCAGCGCCTGGTCGGTCATCGGGTTGAGCGCGTCGAGGATGAACAACGCCGTCGCGGTGCCCGGGTGCAGCTGGGTGCGGCGGGCCTGACGCCAGTTCCACCGGCGGCACGTCACGCCGGCGTCGTCGCGCCAGACGACCTCGCCGGGGTCGGGGTGCTCGACGACCTCGGCGCCGCCGGCGACCGTGTCGAACGGCTCGCTCCCCGTGGCGCGGGCCAGCCTGGGCGGGCCGGTGTACCGGGTCAGGTCCTCCCCACCGATGGGCACCTGGTGCAGCACCGAGACCGCGTTGTAGACGTCGGTGAGCCGGTTGACCCGGGGCAGCCCGGCGGGTGCGCGACGGGTGAGTGCCTCCAGGCTGTTGCGGGTGCGCTGCGGCTTGGCGCCGAAGGCTCGGTATGCCGCCCGCCAGGCCGCGACGTGCGGCAGGTCCTCGACCGGGCGCTCGGCCAGGGCCGCACGGGCCTGGTCCTCGGCTGCCCGCAGCAGTGCTTCGCTCGTGCGGTCACCGGGCGCAGACATGATCCCCTCGACCACGACCAACAGCGCCCGGTAGTCCGGCCGGAGTGCGAACACGTCGCGGTCGACCCCGGCCCCGGCCAACAGCCCGGTGGGTGACTGGCAGGAGGTCACGGTGTACCTCTCCGACCGGCACGGTTCGGTTCGAGCACGGCCACGGCGAACCAGGCGGGCAGCTCACCGGCGTTGCGGTAGCCGTGCGGTCGGAGCGCACGAGCCACCCGGTCCTCCACCGAGGCCGACAGCAGGACGTGGACCGTATGCGGTCCTCCGGTCGTTGTCCATGGCCAGGTCGTCCTTCTGCTGCTGGGTGGTGACGACGGCACGGCCCTCGACTCCGCCGTAGGCACCACCCATCGCGGAGGACACCTGGGCCAGCACGGCGTTCTGCTCCCGCTGCGGGGCGTCCTCCCCCTCGATCGCCTCGGAGCTGAAGGCCCGCGCGTGGAACGGCAGGCCCAGTGCTGTCGCGACCCGGTGCCCCACCTCCTCGGCACCGGCGCCGTACTCCTCGAATATCGTGACGACCGGCAGCACGTCCGGTGGCACGTCGGACTGCGGGTGCGCTTGCTGGCTCATGGTGATCTCCCTCGTCGGTGGAGGCCGGGCGTCGGGCTGTCCCGACGCGGCCGTACTTTCGTGTATAGCGAAGGGCCAAGGCCGGGGGCACCTGGATGCCGTTCGTTGCCGTCACAACCTTCCGGCCTCCCGGCCCCACGGGGGCACAGGGGGAGCCTCCTGTCGCGCGAGGGCTGCAGCCGGGGTTTCATGGAGACGCGGACCGGCCCGACCCGCAGAGCAGGAGACGACCCGCCCGATGCCGCACCGCCACACCCCCGAGGCCCGGCTGGTCGATGCTGCCGTCACCGACCTGCAGGCGACGTTCCTGGGCACCGAGAACGTCGAGAGCATCCTGCAGGAGACGGTCGACCGCGCCACCCTGCACGTCTCGCCGTCGGCCGTCTGCACCCTGACCGCCCTGGTCCGCGAGGAGTATGTCTGCGTGGCCAGCAGCGACGAGGCCGCCCTGCAGGCCGACCTCGTCGAGTACGCCGCCGAGGCCGGTCCGTGTGTCGAGGCGGTCCGCCACGGCACGGAGAACGTCGTCACCGACCTGCGCACCGACGGGCGCTGGCCGGAGTGGGCGCAGGCGTCCTGGGCGCTGGGCTTCCGGTCGGCTGCGGGCGTGCCCGCCGACACCGGTGACGGCGCCAAGCTCGCTCTCGACCTGTACTCCCGCGAGCCCGACGCCTTCGGGGACGAGGAGATGCACCGTGCCCGCCTGTATGCCGAGGAGGCCGCCCGCACGCTGCGGCTCTGCCTGGCGCTGGCGGAGCAGGCCACCCTGACCGAGCACCTGCACTCGGCCCTCAGCTCACGCAGCACCATCGACCAGGCCCTCGGGGTGATCATGGGCCGCAACAAGGTGCCTCGCGACGAGGCGTTCGCGATCCTCAGGTCGGCCTCACAAGACCGCAACGTCAAGCTGCGCGAGGTCGCCGAGAAGGTGATCGAGAACCTCACCGGCCACCCACCCGCCGACCCGCCGACGTTCGTCAGGCACCGCCGCTAGGTCCTCTCGGACGACCACCCTGGCGTGATCGCCACACCAGTCACCCCTGTCCCACCAGCCGTGTCCTCGCTACCCTGAGATCCGGGGCACCACGGGGTGCCGCCCAGGTCTGGAGGGCGTCATGACCGGTCTGCTCGGCACCGCTGAGACCATCTCCATGCCGATGGAGGAGATCCGGTTCGGTGTCATCCTCAACGGGGGTGTCTCCCTGGCGGTCTGGATGGGCGGGGCGGTCCTGGAGCTCGACCAGCTCACCAAGGCCGGGCGCCCGGAGCCGGCTGCGGCACAGGAGCCCCGCTCGGCCGGCGTGTATGCCGCGCTGCTGGCCCTGGCCGGGAGCACGGCGCGGGCCGACGTCATCGCCGGCACCTCCGCCGGAGGCATCAACGGTGCCGCGCTGGCGCTGTGCCAGGTCAACCCCGAGGCCCGGCTCGGGCTGCTGCGCGACGTGTGGGTCGACCAGGGCCGCATCGAGGCCCTGATGCGCCAGCCGTTCCGAGGCTCACCCACCTCACTGCTGCAAGGTGACGAGTTCTTCCTGCCCCAGCTCAACAACGCCCTCGGTCTTCTGGCCAAGCCGGGCGGCCTGTGGCGGTGCCCGACCCACGCACCGATCGACCTGTCGATCACCACGACGGTGCTGCACGGCAACCAGCTCGTCACCGTCGACTCGATGGGTCAGCCCCTGTTGCAGAGCATCCACGGCGCCCGGTTCCACTGGGAGCGGCTGCCCACCACGCCGGCCGCTCGTGACCCCTTCGACGTGGGGGCCATCGAGCGCACCGCCCACCGGCTGGCGCTGGCGGCCCGCAGCACCGCGAGCTTCCCCGTGGCGTTCGAGCCCTCCTTCGTGCCGGTGCACTCTCCTCTGCACCCCGAGCCGGTGGGCGAGGCGGTGCTGACCCAGGGTCAGCGGCTGCGCCCCGACATGGCGGGGGTCGTCAAGGACTGGGGCGACGAGGCGACGGTGCGCGACCGGTCCCGGTTCGCCGTCGACGGCGGTCTGCTGGCCAACACGCCGACCCGACCCGCTCTGAAGGCCGTGGAGGCCATGCCGGCCCGCGGGCCGGTGCGCCGGGTCATGCTGCTCGTCTTCCCCCACGCCCAGGCCCCCGGGCCCGACCCGGCCGACGAGCAGGCCAAGCCCCCGACGGTCGCGGGGGCGGTCGGGGGCATCCTGGGGGCGCTGACCGCACAGGGCAGCCGCACGTTCGTCGACGAGCTCGAGGAGCACAACAAGCTGGCCGCCGGCCGCCGGGGCACCCGGGGCGACGTGCTGCGGTCGGCAGGAGCGCCCGGCACCGACCCGTCGCAGGCGGTCGAGACACTGGCGGTCGCCCTCTACCCGCACTACTGCCGGCTCAGGCGCTGGCGCGCCGGGCGGGACCTCGCCCGCCGCGCCGTGGAACGGCCGCTGAGTGAGTCAGGGCTGTCGACCGCCCTGCCCGCCGGATGGAGCTACGAGCGGGTGCGTCGGGCGGCGGAGAACGCGCAGGACGAGTGGCACGAGACCTGGGACCGACCCAGCCCCTACTACCCCGAGGAGGCCCCCCGGCTGGGTGAGCCCGAGCCTGCCCACGGCTGGCGGTGGGGCGTGACCGCTGGTCTCGGGGTCGCCGAGGCAGGGGCGGACCTGCTCCGCCGGCTGGTCTGGGTCACCAAGGACGACGACTACGAGGCCGTCGTGAAGGCGCGGAGCACGATCTCCCTGCTGATGGGCCGACTCCGGGACGCCCGAGACCTCACCGACGCCGTGTGGGACGAGCCGTTGCCCGCCTCGCTGCAGCCCAACGAGTCGTACTGGTCGCTGCGGCTGGCCTTCTACGAGCGGCTGATGAGCGCTCCAGTCGACAACCAGCGGCTGAGCGCCATGATCGCCCGGGTCGCGAGCAACGAAGCCGTCGTCCGGGTCGGTGCCGTCGGCGCCGAGGACAGCCCGGAACGTCGTGCGGCGATCGCCGCAGCGACGACCACGGTCGCCGACCAGCTCACCGGTCTGCTCATCCGGGACGCCGCCGCTCCGGCCTCGGCCGGTGACGTCGTGCGCGGTCACGTGAGGGCAGTGGTCAAGGCGCTGGGACCCGTGCTGCACGTGCTGGAGCGTTACTGTGCCGGACGGACCGACGAGACGCCCCCGCGCGGTGACGCGGCCGACCTGCACCGGTGGCGCGACGTCCTGGTGCCCGGCGGCGTGCCGTTGGCCACCGACCAGCTGCTCACCCGCCTGCTCCAGATCGAGATCGCCGCCACCACCCTGGGGGACGAGGTCACCACCGGAGCCACCCTGCCGGTCGAGGTAGCCCAGCTCAGCGCGCAGACCGCCAACGCGTTTGCCCAGTACACCCGCACCGGCGACGACAAGCTCGGCGGGATGTCGGTCAACCGGTTCGGCGGCTTCCTCAAGCGGTCGTGGCGGGTCAACGACTGGACCTGGGGCCGCGTCGACGCAGCCAGCCACCTGTGCCGGGTGGTCCTCCAGCCGTCGCGGGTGCGCCGCACCGCACAGCTGACCGGCTACCTCCCCGTGGTCGAGAAGTCCGGGCCGGCGGCTCACCTGGCCGCGGCCGCCGCGCACCATACGGTCACCGAGATCGCGCACCGGCTCTTCCCCGACGACCTGCGTGACGACCCGCGGATCGTGGAGCTGCAGCGCCAGGCGACGCTCGAGCTGACCCCCGTGCTGGACCCGACCGTGCCCGCGGAGGACCTCGGTGCTGCCCTGCCCGCGCTGGCCGACCTGTTCGCCTGGGCTCTGCACCTGGAGATCGTGCCGGCCGAGCTGCCGGCGCTGGCCGGGGCCGTGCGCGCCGACGGGGTGGAGGGCGCCAACGCCCGCTCCCACGGGGAGATCTTCGTCAAGGAGCACGAGCTGCTGCTGACCAGGCTGGACAGCCATGCCCGGGGCGAGTCTGAGAGCCTGTCACCCCAGGACCGTGCAGCGGCCCTGGAGGCCTTCGACCGCGCCGGGGTCGGCCGCGAGCCGCTGCAGCAGGAGGGCACCAGTGACCAGATGATCCGCACCGCCACCACCGCCGCAGCGGTGGCGGCCACCGTGGTGGACTCCGAGCAGTCCGGCTTCACCGCGGCCAAGCCGGTGACCCGGACCCTGCGCGGCGCCATGCTGCTCCCGTTCTGGGTGGTGACCGGGCTCACCGGCAAGGGAGTCCTGGGACGCAGCTTCTCGCTGCTCGCCCTGGCCATCGGCGCGGTCCTGCTCGCCCTGGCGCTCTTCGGTGCGTTGCCGGCGGGCCTGTCCGGGCCGGCAGCCGCGCTCGGCGCGGGCGCGGTCCTCGCGGCCTTCGCGATCGGAGCACTGCGCAGCGGCACGATGATCCACGGTCTGGTGCTGTTGACACCCGTCGTGCCGCTGGTCGTCTTCGCTGTCAACCGCGCCTGGGGCGACGGCACGGCTGACGAGAGCACCGCCGCGGCAGCCGGGTGGGGCGTCTCGACGCTGCTGGTCGTGGTGGCCTTGGCCGCGTCTCTGATGGTGCTGGGCAGCCTGCCGGCCACGACGGGGAGCGTGTGGGCAGCGCTCGACCGGCTGGCCGACCGGCAGAACCTCCGGCCGGTGGAGGGCGGCACGGGCGTAGGCCGGGGGTTCGCCCAAGGCCTGCGCAGGGTGCACGGGCTGGCGGAGTCCCTGCTCGGGCTGGTGTTGTGGGTCGGCGCCGGTGTCGCCGTGGTGGCCCTGGTGCTCTGGCTCTCCGACGAGGGGTGGGACGAGGCGGTGGACCTCGTCACCGACGCCGGCTGGTGGCTCGTCGCGGCGGCCGTGCTGGCCGTGGCAGCCGGAGCCGCGGTGTCCTTCGTGCTCGGGAGGCAGCTGCAGGTGCTGTCGCAGCAGCGGACCGCGGCCGGCGAGGTCTGGGGCTTCCAAGCCCTGTCTCACCCCGCCGGGTCCGCCGCGGGGTGGTCGGTGCTGTATGGCGCGGCATACCTGGCCATCGCGGCGTTCGTGCTGACCCGCGACGACTGGCTGGTCGACGACTGGGTGCGCGCCCTGGTCGCCACGGCTCTCGTGCTCGGCGTCGCGCTCGTGCTCGTGGTGCCGGTGTGGCTCCCGGTCCGGGCCATGACCCAGATCTCGGACCGCGAGGTGGACCACGCGCTCGCTGCCGCCGCGGTGCCCACGCTCCCGGCCGAGCAGCAGCCGCCGGCCGACCCGGAGGTCGCGGCCAGTCAGGCGGCCGCCTGGGACATGGTGGCGCGTGGAGTGGGCTACCGCGGCTTCGTGCGCCCGCCGGACACCACGCGACCGCACCCGGAGCTGCGCAAACCCATGGGCACCCGCCTGCACACCCGCATCCAGGCCGAACGGACCCGCCTGGAGCGCGAGCAAGAGCGGGTCGAGGCGCGCGAGCGTGCGCGCCTCGCCGACGAGCGCGCGCGGGTGCGTGCCGAGCGACGTGCGCGCGCTGAGGCAGCCGCCCAGGAACAGGCAGAGAGCGACCGGGCAGTCTGAGGCCGGGGACGACGCCGACGCCGAAACCCGTGGCGACGAGCACGACCTGGGAGGCGCACTGCCGTCCGGCTCGGCACGCCGGCTCGTGACTCAGCACAGGGCGGCGACGCCGCTCATGGGCTGCGAAGGTGGCTCTGCTCCCCGGCCGTGTCGAGGGTGGTGAGAATCTCGACCGGGCCTCCCCGCGCGCCGATGACGTGAGGCGTCATGGTGGAGAACTCTGCGGCCTCCCCTTCGGAGACCAGCAGGGTGCGCTCACCGAGACGGAGCACGGCGGTCCCGGACAGGACGGTGAACCAGTCGCGCCCCGGATGAACGACCATGTCCGCCGGGCCGGTGGGGCGCTCCGCGGCGATGCGCATCTTCGCCACGGTCACTCCGTTGGTCGCCCTCTCCCGGGACAGCAGCCACACGGTCACCGGCCCCTCCGACGACGCCAGCGGGCGGATGACGACGTCCTGCTCCACGGCCGACTCGATCAGCTGGTCGAGGGTGGTGCCGAGGGCCTTCGCGATCGGGACCAGCTGGTCCAGCGCGATCCGGCGCCCACCCGTCTCCAGCCGGCTGAGGTTGGACGGACTGATGTGGCACGCGGGCTGCGCACCCGTGTGAGCACGGTCCGAGCAGACCTGGACGAGCAGTGGCCCGATGTCGGCGGTGTGGACCTCGCCTGGGCGGCCTCGTCGCTGCACCACGTGCAGCACCCGGGCCGAGTCCTGGCCGACCTCCGCCGGGCGCTCCGGCCAGGGGGGCTGCTGGTGGTGGTGGAGATGGACGGGCTCCCCCGGTTCCTGCCTCATGACCTCCGGTTCGGTCGGCCGGGGCTGGAGCAGCGTTGCCACGACGCCATGGTGCTGAAGAGGTGGAACGCTCACCCGGACTGGGGCCCCCAGCTGCAGCAGGCGGGGCTGGAACTGCTCGAACAGCGGACGTTCTCCTACGTCGCGGATCCCGCACCCACGAGCGCGAGCCGCTACGCCCGGGTCGTCTTCTCCCACGTGCGCTCCGAGCTGGCCGACTGCCTGGCCGCCGAAGACCTGGCCACCCTCGACCACCTGCTCGACGAGGGGGCAGCCGGCTCGGTGGCCCAGCGAGCCGACCTGCTGGTCCGCAGCGCCCGCACGGTCTGGGTGGCCCGTCGGGCCTGACGTGCCGGCGTGGGACCGCGAGCGCTCAGGCCAGGCTGACGACGACCTTGCCGAGGGCCCGGCCCTCACCGACGTGCGCGAGGGCAGCGGGCACCTGGTCGAGAGCGAAGGTGCGGTGGATGTGGATGGTCACCGCGCCGGAGACACACAGGGCAGCGAGCGGCTCGAAGTGGGCAGGCCCATCCCGCACAGCCAGGACGCCGATCGAGCGACCGGTCGAGCCGCCCGAGGAGCCAGCCGACAGTGGCCACGCGCAGCAGGGTGGGCACCGACCCGCCTACGCTGCGGTAGGTGCCGCGGGGCGACAGCGCGCGCCGGTAGGCGAACACCGACCGGTGCGCGACCAGGTCCAGGATCCGGTCGTAGCGAGGGGCGCTGCGGGTGAAGTCCTCCCGGTGGTAGTCGATCACCTGGTCGGCGCCCACCGACCGCATGAACTCCTGCTTGGCGGTGTTGTCCACCCCCGTGACATGGCAACCGCGGGCCTTGGCGAGCTGGATGGCGAACGATCCCGACCCGCCACCGGCGCCGTTGACCAGGAACCGTTCCCCCGCCGCAGCGGCCGCGGTGCCCTGCAGGGCGATCGCGCCTGCCTGCGGGATGGTCGAGGCCTCAGCGAACGTGAGCTGTGAAGGCTTGCGGGCCAGCGCGGACTGCGGCGCGAGCGCGTGCTCGGCGAAGCCACCCATCAAGGCCAGGTTGTCGCCATACACCTCGTCACCAGCTCGGAAGCGGGTCACCCCGTCCCCGACCGCGTCGACGACACCCGCGATGTCCGATCCCAGCGTCCGCCGAGCGGGACGACGGACCCCTCCGATGCGCGCGTAGGCCGGCGAGCCGCGCAGCCCCTCCCAGTCGCTGAGGTTGACCGACACCGCAGCGACTCGCACCCGCACCTGGCCGGCGGAGGGGGTCGGCACCGGGACGTCCTCGACCCGCAGCACGTCCGGCGAGCCGTACCGGTCGTAGGTCACTGCCTTCATCGCGGCAACGTCACAGGGCACAGGCAGCCGACCGCGTGGGCCGGCGCGACCAGGGCGCCGGTCACGGACGTGCCGAGAGCGCAGGCATCAGGTCCTCGTTGCCGACCAGGCGGGCGTCATGGTCGAGCTCGTCGTGCTCGTCGACCCGCCAGTCGTGGCCGGTGAGCCGCGCGACGTGGCGGACGACCTCAGGGTAGGTCCACCCGTCGGCGGCGTTGCTGTCGAGGTGGACGGTGCCGGCCCTGCCCGAGGTCGCCAGGTCGACCAGTGCCACCGCGGTGTCGCTCATCCACGACGTCGCCGGACGCCACCGCCGGCTCGCGCGGATCGTGCCTCCCGACCCCGCGGCCTGGTCGGCGAGCTGGGCCACCATGTTGTTGCCCCGTCCGTCGGGGTCAGCCTGCCAGCCGATCCGGGCGACCACAGCCCCCTCGTATGCCGCGCGCACGGCCCGCTCGCAGCGCGCCTTGTAGCTGCCGTAGTCGTCCGTGGCCGTCGGCTCGTCCTCGGGACGGAACGGTCCGTTCGGGTCCCCGGGCGCGTCGCCGAACACCGACACCGAGCTGGTGAAGACGAACGGCACCCCGTGCGCCCGGGCGTAGGAGGCCAGCCGCCCGGCCCAGTCTTCGGGGCCCATCCCCAGATGGAAGATGCCCGCCGGCCTGAGGGAGGCGAGGTAGTCCGCTCCGGCAGAGGCCTCATCCACGGGCACGGCTGTCCTGTCCCAGGCGGCGACCTCACCACCCAGCTCGGCCACCCGCGCGGCGACCTTCGGCGCGACCGTGCCGCGCAGACCGGTGACCAGCCAGGTCCCGGCCATCCGGTGCTCGACCACGACGTCCTCCGTTCCCGGTGTCGGACCACAGGTTCGGACCCGACTCTAGCTCCGTAGCGTCCTCGGAGTGGACCGTGCACTGACGGGTCTGGGATGGCTGGCATGTCGGGCACGGAACGCACGGGACGGCGTCGACCCGTCGTTCAACATCGTCACCCCCTGACCACTCAGACCACTGCCGTCAGAGGCGGCCACGCCAGTCGGTGGCCGCAGTTTCAGGAGGAGAGCCGGCGAGGGGTGCCGACGGCGAACATCCAGATCAGGGAGGCCCGGTGGGCTGGGCCGGATCCGCCACCGTTCGTTCCCCTACGATGACACGGTGTGGGGCCTGGTCGCCGGTGCCTCCACCTTGCGCGCGGGCACTGTGGAGGCGCTTTGAAGCTGCTGCTGACATCGGGCGGGGTCACGAACCCGAGCATCCGATCCGCCCTCGACCACCTTCTCGGCAAACCCGTCGCCGAGTGTCATGCCCTGGTCATCCCGACGGCGCAGTGGGGGCACCCGATGTGTGGTCCGACCTCTGTCCGGGGTCTCGTGGCTGCCGAAGACGGGTGGCAGCACCTGACCGGCCTGGGCTGGGCATCGCTCGGGGTCCTCGAGCTCACCGCGCTGCCCACCATCGGCGCAGAACGCTGGCATCCCTGGGTCCGCCAGGCAGACGTGCTCCTGGTCGACGGCGGGGACGCGACATACCTGTGCCACTGGGTGCGGGAGTCTGGCCTGGCCGACCTGCTGCCGTCGCTGCCCGACACGGTGTGGGTCGGAGTGAGTGCCGGAAGCATGGTGGTGACGCCCCGCATCGGGAACCTCTTCGTGGAGTGGCCCTCCGCACCGGATGACCGGACCCTGGGGCTGGTGGACTTCTCGATCTTCCCGCACCTGGACGCCTTCCCGACCAACACGATGGCCCACGCAGAGCGGTGGGCCACCGACATCGGCATTCCCGCCTACGCCATCGACGAGCAGACGGCCATCAAGGTCGTCGGCGGCGCTGTCGAGGTGATCTCGGAAGGGACATGGAGAAAGCTCGGGTCATCCCCTCCCGGCCTCCAGGAACCGCCACCTCCTGGGGGGTGACTGGGCGAAGGTGCACCAGCTGCAGGCGGCGCCCCCCTTTACGCGAGAGGCCCAGGCCAGGCAGGCCGTCTCGACGATCGGTCGGGCTCCGGCGGGCGGGGCCTCAGCGTCCTGACTCGACCTTGTCGGTCCAGTCGAGGATGTGTTGCAGGTAGACCTCGGTGTTGTCCTCCCACGAGGAGTGCGCTGCGTCGGGGATGACGGCGAACTCGCTGTTGGGAAGCAGTTCGCTGAGACGCTTGGAGTTGCTCATCGCGACGGAGGTGTCGTGTTCCTGCCCGGGCATCGTGCCGCACATGATGGAGTCCTACCCCTCGATCCAGACGCCGGTTTTGGTGCTCCACGGCGGGTGGCGCGCCGTCGAGGCGGCCGCGAACGTGCTCGCAGGCATGGCCGACGTCCGTGCTGTCAACGACGCGAGGTCCTGCGGCCTGAAAAGCTGGCGCGTGCTGGCCCGGATCGACGTGACCCTGTCGGCACCACCGGCCTCAAGGTTTCGGCGAATATGCACATCATCTCCACACGTCCTGCCCGCACCTCACCGCCGCTCCGGCCTAGCGTCGTGCCATCGGCGGTGCAGCCATATGAGGCCAGGAGGGACACCATGATCAGGGTCGAGGAGCTGGCGAGGCAGTACGGGACGGTGCGTACGGTCGACGAAGTGTCCTTCGAGGTGGAGCCCAGCAACGTCACCGGATTTCTGGGGCCCGACGGGTCAGGCAACTTCACGACCATGCGGATGGTGATGGGCCTGGGCCGCCCCCTGGCCGGGACCGCCACGGTCAACGGTGTGCGGTACTCCGTCGGTATGCGGCGGCGACTCGGTGTAGCGGCCGCACTGCTGACAGACCCGCGAGTGCTCGTGTTCGACGAGTCCGTCAACGGCCTCGACCTCGACGGGGTCCGTTGGGTCGGCGCGCTCCTGCGCGCTTTCGCAAGGACAGGGCGCACCGTGCTGTTCTCGACTCACCTGATGAGCGAGAGGCAGCCGGTAGCCGACCCTGTCGTGGTCATCGGCCGTGGCCGGTTCTGGTGGCGGCTGCTGCCCACGGACGCCCACCGAGGACGCGCATGACCACCTGCACGGCCGACGTCCTGGTCGTTGGCGCGGGACTCGCAGGGCTGCACACGGCCACAGTGCTCGCCCAGCAGGGACACGACGTGCTCCTCGCTGAACGGCGTCCCAGCCTCACCGGCGCCATCCGCACCACCGGAATCTTCGTCCGCAAGACCTTGGACGACTTCCTCCTTCCAGCCGACTGCCTTGGTCCCCCGATCCGACGAGTCGTGCTGTATCCCCCGCGGCTGGACCGCCCGGTCGTCCTCGTGAGCCCCCGCGACGAGTACCGCGTCGGTGACATGGGCCCTCTCTACGCTGCGACCGCTCATCGAGCAGTCCAGTCCGGTGCTCGCATCGTCCTGGGCACACGGTATGTCGGACGGCAGGGCAACACCTTCCACCTCACCAGCCCCACGGGACCTATGAGCGTCCGGGCCCGGTTCGTCGTCGGCGCGGACGGCGCTCGCTCCCGCGTGGCCCGCGACCTCGGCCTCGACCGCAACCGCCACCTCATCATCGGCGCCGAGGAGGTCTTTCCACTTCCGCGACGCGACGGGACGCCCACGTTCCACTGCGTGCTGGACCCCTCCGTGGCTCCCGGCTACCTCGCATGGGTCGTCAATGACGGCCGACACGCACACGTCGGCGTCGCAGGCTACGCCCACCGCTTCCCCCATGGCCTTCGTCGCGCCCTGGACCGTTTCACCGCCACCGCCCCGGGGCTGGTAGCCACCGACCGCCCCGAGGACGTCGAAAGGCGCGGTGGGGTGATCCCCGTCGGGGGTGTGCTGAAGCACATCAGCTGCCGCGACGGCCTCCTCGTGGGAGACGCAGCCGGTGCGGTCTCCCCCGTCACAGCCGGCGGCCTCGACCCGTGCCTGCGGCTTTCCGAACACGCAGCGGCGGTCCTGGACAGCGCACTGCGGACCGGCACACCAGCCCCGTTGCACCACTATGACGGAGCAGCCCTGCGCGCACGCTTCCGAGGCAGGCTCATGCTGCGCAAAGGACTGTCGCTGGTGCGGACACCCACGGCAGCGCAGGCGACGTTCACGCTGCTGCGCACACCGGCCGGACGGCTCGCAGCTCGCAGCATCCTGTTCGGCGACAGATCCTTCCCCGGATGAGCGCCGCACGATCCTTGAGCTGAACGTCAACGGCGCCTACACCGCGGTCACGCCTACACGCCCGTTGATCAAGCTCTGCCGGTCGTCCGCCTGGCGCGTCCCCGCACGAAGCACGTCCTCGTGAAGGATCCTTCCTCGCCTCCTCCGGTTCCTCGAAGACCGGGCTGCGCGCCGCACAGCACCCAGAGGTTGAGAAGCCCTTGACCGGCGCCTGCAACCTCTGGAAGTAGTCCCTCTCCAGATCGTAGGAGCAGGTGCGGTCGAACACACCGTGCAGCAGGTACGTCGAGCGACGGCACGGCGACCTTCTCTGCCCACGTATGCTGCGGGCCGGCCAACGAGGGCACGACGACCCGGTGACGACGGACCGCATCTCGTCCCAGAGTGCGCTCACAGCCGGCGCGCTTGGCCCGCCAGAGCCCGCTCGGAGGTGCTCGCGCGTGGACAGCGGCGGCCGAGCTTGACCTGGCGGACACCCATCTCGCCGAGTACGTCGCCGTCGCGAAGCTGCAGGCGGACGTCCTCATCACCGACGATCCCGAGCTCAGGCGTGTCGCGAGCGGTGATGTCAGGCCGTGTTCCGCACCGCATAGCGCAGGCAGATCACACCATTTCCGAACCGTCGATGGTCCAGCAGCTCGAGGTCGAGTCGCACGCCTCGGGGCAGCGCCGGCTTGCCTCCGCCCAGGAGCACGGGGCACAGGAGCAGCACGCACTCATCAACCAGCCCGTGCCGGAACGCCTCGGCCCCGAGGGCAGCGCCGCCGACGCTCAGGTCCGAGGCGGACGCCTCCTTGAGCTGTCGGACCGACTCGGGCTCGAACTGCCGCTCGATTCGCGTCCGCGCCGTCGACACGCCTTCGAGCGTCGAGGAGTAGACGACCTTGTCACTGGCACGCCAGATCCCCGCGTACTCGCGGACGACGGCCGGCTCTGTCCTCAGCCAGTCGTCGCTCTCCCACACGCGCATCGTCTCGTACATACGGCGGCCGTAGAGCGACGTGCCGATGCCTCGCTCGTGCTCGTTCCAGAATGCGTGCACTTCCTCGTCAGGCACGGACCAGTCCAAGGAGCCGGTCTCGTCCTCGAGGTAACCGTCGAGCGAGGTGTTCGCTGCGTAGATCAGCTTGCCCATGAGTGCCTCCGGCCGGACAGGGCTTCAGGTTGCAGCCTCATACCAGGCACAGTCAAGAGCACGGCAAGCACCGATCCTGCCAACTGTGGCCACTGTCGGAGCACGGAACCGACACGTTCGCCATGGAGCCCAGCGACTGCGGATTGTCGCCACAGGTCACGGAGCGACTCCAGTCCTGCGACGAGTGCTCGTTGCCCGGTCTGGTGCCACCCGCGAGGCGGTGTGACGATGGTTGGACAACACCCTGGGCAGTGAGGAGGGCCAGTGACCGTCGAGGCCAGCACCCGCATGGTGGAGACCCCCGGCGCCACCATCGTGTACGACGTCCGCGAGCCTCAGCACGCACCTGACGACCGGCCGCCGCTGCTGATGATCGGTCAGCCGATGGACGCCACCGGCTTCACGACCCTCGCGTCCCACTTTCCCGACCGGACGGTGGTCACCTACGACCCCCGTGGGTTGGGGCGGAGTGCCCGCAGCGACGGCCGCACCGACAACGACCCACAGCGGCACGCCGACGACCTGCACCACCTGGTGGCGGCCCTGCGCTCCGGCCCCGTGGAGGTCTTCGGCAGCAGCGGTGGTGCGGTGGACGGGCTGGCCCTGGTGGCGACGCACCCCGACGACGTCCGCGTGCTCGTCGCCCACGAGCCGCCCCTGACCCACCTGCTGCCCGATGCCGCGGCCGTGCGCCGCGCCGAGCAGGACATCAGCCAGGCCTATGCCGACGCCGGTTTCGGGCACGGCATGGCCCGGTTCATCGCCTACACCTCCTGGGAGGGCGAGCTCACCGCGGAGTTCTTCGACCGTCCCCCTCCGGACCCGGCGGCCTTCGGCCTGCCGACCCACGACGACGGCTCCCGCGACGACCCGTTGCTGTCGGGTGACTCGGACAGCGTCACCGCGTGGACGCCGGACTTCGACCTCCTCGCCGCGTCGGGGGTGCGGCTGGTCGTGGCAGCCGGGGAAGAGTCGGCCCGACAGGTCACGGGACGGTCGGCCAAGGCCGTGGCGCAGCGGCTGGGTCTGCCGCTGACGATGTTCCCGAGCCACCACGGCGGGTTCCTGGGTCCAGAGCTCGGCTGGCCGGGGCAGCCGGAAGCCTTCGCCGCCCGGCTTCGGAAGGTCCTGAACTCACCAAAGCGCTGAGCACGCCACACGCCCCGGCGAGGCGTAGCGTCGGCCGACATGGACCGGGTCCTCTTCCGTAGTGGTGTGCTGGTCGACGGCACGGGCGCCGAGCCGGCGCCCGGCGACGTCCTGGTGGTGGACTGTGCGGGCGCGTTCGTGACACCGGGACTTATCGACTGTCACGTGCCCTTCCTGGTCAAGCAGCCCACCACTGGTGCAGATCCTCCAGACGCCGTTCTCCCTGCCCTTCTACGAGGCCATCGACCGGATGCGGCGCACAGTCGCCACCGGTCACGTACGTGCGGAACGCCGGGGGTGCCGACCTCGGGCTGGCGGAGGCCGTGCGGCGCGGGCTGGTGCTCGGGCCGCGTGTGCCGGTGGCGCTTCCAGATGATCAGCCAGACCGGCGGGCACGGCGACGACTGGCACGTGTGCGGCGCGCAGGTCGGCCTCCTCGCGGGTCATCTCGGTATGCCGTCGGCGGTGGTGGACGGGCCGGTGGAGATGTGGCGGAAGGTCCGCGAGCTGGTCCGGGCCGGTGCGGACGTCATCGAGGTGGCTGCCCCGCTTGTCAGGAGTGATCGGGATGGGACTGGCCCCCGGCACCGGCGCGCGCTGCCCGATCATGTCAACTCCGAGATCTCGAAGAGGTGACCGTCGGGATCACGGAAGAACGCCCGAATCTCACCACCACGATCCACAGGGGCGGTCAGGAACTCTGCGCCCCGTTCACTGAGGAGCCTGTGGGCCCCACGGCAGTCATCGACCCGGAAGATCATCTGAGCACTGACGCGATCAGGATCATCGGGCGCGGCCAGGGTGACGGTCGGCTTGTCCGGAGATGGTCCGCCTCCGGTCACCAGCAATAGCCAGCTCCCCATCAGATCCAGCACCACCGACGTGCCGGCATACTCGCCATACACCGACGCACCCAGCACATCGACGTACCAGTCGCGGCTCGCGTCCGCGTCGGCCACGACCAACATGTGCGTCAGCGCCTGCGCCTCAAATCGGTTCATACCGGGCAGCGTATCCGCGCAGTTCCCCGTTGATCTCGACGCGGTCCTTGCCATCCTGCTGGTTTCCACACACCTGTCATCCCCTCGTAGAGTCGTCGACTCGAGCGGCCTTTCTCGCGCTCGAGAGTGTCCTCGTGTCGTGCGCAGCACATCGCTGCGTTAGGCGTGACTCGGAGGGGGTCACCGCGTAGCCGCCGGGCTTCAGCGCCATCGCCCGCCCCGTCGGGGTGAGGCTCGTCGTGGATGCCGGTGAGGACCTCCCCTGCCAAGTCCATGACAGGCAGCGGGAGGTGTGGCCGAGCATCTGAGGCTTGCCTCTCACATTCCCGAGCCATCACAGCGGTCCCAGAGCACGGCCAGGGCTGGGGTGGCCAGAACCATGGCAGACCTGAGCCCGGCGCCTGCTACAGCGTGCCATGGGCCGCGGGTAACCTGGTCAGGGTGTCCAGCAAGTCAGGGCGACGTGCTGCGCGTGAGGACGTCGCGACATACCACGAGGAGCAACGACTGCTAGTCACGCAGGTCGCTGAGGCCATCGACCGCTTCCGTGCGAGCGAGTTTGGACGCCTTCGAGGTCGATCACGTGCTCTTTCCATACTCCCGCGCCGCCAAGGAGCTGTGGCAGTTCGGCAGCCTGGGACCGGTCGAGTCAACTGCGTCCCTGATCCGCACGGACCCGCCTGCGAACTGGTGGGCACGGGCCGCACCCAGACAGCGGTGAGTGCCCTTCGGTCCACCACACGCGACGGCCGCGAGGCTGTACCAGAGTCAGCGATTCTTGCCGACCTCGCCAAGGTGAGTGTGGGTGAAGCGGTCTGTGAACTTGAGGCCGTAGCCGAGTAGGCGATCGACGGCGATGTGGAAAGCCCATGTCAAGGCGACAAATATCGGCCACCGAGCGTCGTCCATCGCCACCCAGGTGAGAGCCAGCAGCACTGGTCCCAGATAGCTGTGGCCGACGTTGTAGCTGATCGCGCCGACTCCTGGTGAGACAAGGTAGCCAACCATCGATAGATCCCATAGTAGGAAGACCGCGATGAGCCACCACCAGGCGAAGTCCAACTGAACGAAGGCAACCACCACAAGCACCGCGACCGCAGCGCTCTCGATCCGTTGAAACCACACCGGCAAGGCCACTCACACAGTATCCACCCGTCGGGGTCCGCGAGATCGCCCCCATCTGCCGCCGGGAGCGTGGTCGCACGCTATTGCCGGGGGAGCATCATCGATAGACGTCCGCACGATGCTCGATTGCGATGATGGTCATGCGCTCATCATGCGCTCATCGATCCGGTAGATGACCCGGTAGTCACCACGTCGAGCGCTGTTAAGCCCTTCAAGGTCGAAGCGCACGGCTTTGCCGACGTCCTGGGGATTGCTCGCGGGGGGACCGTGTATGTGCTCGATGGCCGCCGTGGCCACCTTCTCGGGCAGTCGTTGCAGAGCGGGCTTGGCCGTCGGCGTCCACGCGACCTCGTGCTGCTCCGCCATCCGGTGCGCACGTCCGCAAGGTCCAACCCGCTGGACACGACCATGCCGGTGCCGGGCAGCGGTACCGTCGTGGGGTGGTGGATCACAGCGAGGCGGTCGTGAACGCGTTGAATGCTGACGTGGTGGGGTACTCGCGGCTGATGGCCGACGATGCGCAGGCGACGTCCCGGTCGATGGCGCACGCACGTCGCCTGGTGGCCGAGGTGGTCAGCAGACATGGCGGGGCGCTGGTGAACTTCGTTGGGGACAACTTCATGGCTGTTTTCGAGGCTGCCACGGATGCGGTGCAGGCTGCTATCGACATCTCGCTCGGTTTGGAGGAGACGAACGCGTCGGTCCCGCCGGCGCGGTGGCTGCAGTTCCGGATGGGGCTGGCCCGGGGCGCGGTCACAGCGGCTGAGGACGACTACGAGGGCGAGGCGCTGAACGTTGCCGCACGGATCCAGGCAATGGCACGACCGGGTGGGTTGTCGGTGTCCGGAGATGTGTACCGGGCCTTGGATGAACCCGCGCTGCGGTTCCGCCCGGTCGGGAGGCGGCGGCTGAAGAATATCCCGGAGCCGGTCGAGGTCTACGACTTCGCCGCCCTGCCCACCGGCGGCACGAACGACGCCGGTGCGCGCCTGAAGCTGGCCATCCCGTCACTAGCGGTGCTGCCGCTGCAAACGACCGGGCTCGACCCCGCTGCCGAAGCTGCCTTCTCGGTGCTTCGCGACGACCTGGTCCACCGTCTGTCCGCGATCCCCGAGCTGCAGGTCCTTGACACCGCCGCGGATGCTCTGCCCCCGGCGGCCGCCCGGTATCTGCTCGAGGCCCATGTGCATCAGTCCGGTCAGCAACTCCGGGTCAACGTCGTTCTGGTCGACGTCACGACCATGAACGTAGTCAAGGCGCAACGGGCGTCCGGCACGATGACCAGGCTGCTCGAGCTGTCCGACGACTTGTCCGAGCGGGTCGGTCGCACAGTCGAGATCGAGCTCGTCGTCGGCGCACCGGCCGGGCTGTACGCCGAGCTCGGTGACCCCGAGGCGATCCAGAACGTATACACAGGCTGGTACCACCTGCGGACCAACACCCAGCAAGGCTGGACGCAGGCCCTCTCCCTGTTCGATGCCGTGGCGTCCGCCCACCCGCGCCTTCCCCACGGGTGGGTCCTGTCCGCCTTTGCCAACTGGATGGGGGCATCCAACGGCTGGGCAGCCGATAAGTCACGGACCTTGGGCATGGCCCGAGACCAAGCCCGGCGCGCAAACGCGTTGGGTGATCCCACGGGGATGGCGCAGGCGGTCGAAGCCGCCGTGCTCATGTCGATGGGCAGAGTCGACGAGGCCATGGCGGCCGCGGAGGGGCTGGAGATCACCCGTCCCACCTGCGACGTGACTTTCGGGCTCGAGGGCAGCCTCAACCGCTACATAGGGCGATGGGAGCGTGCAGTCGACTTGATGGGCACCGCTATGGCTCTGACGGCGGTCAACAAGCCCTGGTACCCCACCGTGATGGCATGCTCCCTGCTGATCGGCAACAAGCCCGACCAAGCGGCGTCCATCGCCGAGTCCGTGCTGGAGAACCAGCCGAACAACATCGAAGCCCTGCTCGTGCTTGCCGCTTCTCAGCACCAGCTGGGCCTGCGACGTCGCGCCAAGGCGACCGCACGCACCATCCAGTCGCAGTTCCCCAGCCTCGACGTCGAGGCGTGGCTGGACAGCCAGCCCTACCAAGACCCGCACCTCATCGACAGGTGGAAGTCAGACCTCGCCTCACTGGATCTCATGCCCACCTGATCATCGGGGGCATGTCGACCCGGGAGCATGTGGCCAATGGCTATGTGCGCACCGGGGACTGGACGGAGTTGGCGGCGGCGCTCAGCTGACCAGGTCCCGCGTGGCGGTGCTTCATGTCTGCCAAGGACGGAGCACCCTCAAGGTGAAGCGTACAAGCGGGGTATCAGCGACCGAAGCAGGCTGGTCCACGGGCCTGGTCGTGAAGGCCGAGGGCACCGGGGCCGTGGCGCACGGGGGGTGGTGCTGCCCCGGTTGCTCACTCCGCGTCTCACCGGCGACTGATCGCCGCGGCGGCTCACCCGAGACGGGTGAGGCCGTCGAGGATCAGGTCGAGCACGAGCTCGAAGCTGCTGGCGGTGTCACCGTCGAGGTGTTGCTGCACGTGGGTGACCGTGTGGGGATGGTCGTCGGCGGAGACGCCCTCCAGGAACGATCGGGCCAGGGCGCCCGCGTCACCGTCGGGAGGCACGACGTAGGCCATTGCCTGCTCCTGGAGCGTGTAGCCGATCACGTGGTTGTTGACCGCGTGGAACGCGAGGTGCGCGACCGGCGGCGCCATGTCGGTGGCGGCGAGGGCCGCGAGCAGATGCTCCATGTGATCGATGCGGGCCGCTCGGGGCAACTGTCGCAGCCACAGTCCCGCGGCCCAGCGGTGGCGCACGAGGGCCGCGCGAGTGTCGAGGGCCAGCGTTCGAACGGCGATGAGCGGATCGATGTCCGGAGTGGGCGGCGGGATCTCAGCAGCGACCGCGTCGACCATCAGCGAGAGCACCTCGGCCTTGTTCGCGACGTGGTTGTACAGCGACATGACCTCGTATCCGAGTTCGCCAGCGAGCTTGCGCATCGAGAGGGCGTCGGTGCCGTGCTCGTCGGCGAACGCGACTGCTCGGGCGACGATCGCATCGCGATCGAGGGCCTCGCGTTCTCCGCTGTCCACTCCCACCCTTGACAACTTACACTGTACGCCGTAGAACGTACAGTGTACGCCCGTCCGTCTCGATCGGAGATCGCCATGTCCTTACCCATCGCCTCCCACGGCTCGACGACCACGCCGTTGCCGTCCACGATGACCGCGGTCACCACCCGCGCCTACGGCGGGCCCGAAGTGCTCGCCACCGAAACCCTCCCGGTGCCGACGCCGCAGGCCGGTGAACTGCTCGTCGAGGTTCGAGCGTCGTCTCTCAACGCGCTCGACTGGCACTTCCTCACCGGCACGCCATACCTGATGCGACTGATGCTCGGGACGCGACGCCCGAAGCGGTTGGTCCCCGGTGCCGACGTCGCCGGTGTCGTCGTCGGCGTCGGCGACGGCGTCACCGGGTTCGCCATCGGTGACTCGGTGTTCGGCGTAGGCGCCGGCGGCGGCTGCGGCCAGTACCTGACGGTCAAGGAGACGAGCGTCGTCTCGATCCCCGACGGCGTGTCGTTCGAGGCCGCCGGGGCCACGCCGGTCGCCGCGTTGACGGCGCTGCAGGGCTTGCGGACGCACGGTGATGTCCAGCCGGGTCAGCGGGTGCTGATCAACGGCGCGGCCGGCGGGGTCGGCACGATGGCGGTTCAGATCGCGACGGCGCTTGGCGCTCGCGTGACAGCGGTGTGCAGCACGCGCAACGTCGAGATGGTCCGCTCGCTCGGCGCCGACGAGGTGCTCGACTACACCCGCGACGACTTCGTCGTCGGCGGCGCTCGCTTCGACGTGATGCTGGACACCGTCGGCAACCGTCACCCACGTGAGGTGCGCAAGGTGATCGTGACCGGCGGGCGCTACGTGGCGATCAGCGGCCCGAAGGCGAACCGATGGGTCGACCCGCTCCCCTACCTCCTCCGCGCGAGGCTGGCCTTCGTACGGTCCGAGTCGTCGTTTCACCAGTTCACCGCCGAGGCGAACGCCGACGACCTCACGATGCTGGGCGAACTGCTCGCGTCGGGCCGCCTGGTTCCGCAGGTCGATCGGGGGATCGGCCTCGACGGCATCGCCAACGCGCTCGCCGAGATCGGCTCCGGCCACGCCCGGGCCAAGATCGTCGTCGTCCCCTGACCGCCCCCCACCACCGCCCACTCCCGGGAACTGATCCACGACTCCGATACCGCAGTCCGATCCGATCACGAGTCGAGAGGACCTCGATGACCAAGGCCAGTGAACAGCTCGTGGTCGTCACCCACACCCCGCTTTGGGCGCGCACACCGTCATGGGCCCGCAGGTCGGGCTGCGTCCTTACGCCGCGTTCCGGCTCCCTTCTGTTGTCAAGGGGTCGGGATCGGCTCTTTCGAGTGTGCGCCGGCGCTTGTCGCCGTCAAGGTCGTTCGTCCGGTGGGGCGCTGCACCTTGACGGCTCTGGCGCGTCGGCGCGGGTGCTGAGGAGCCGGTCCCGGACGGGGCTTCGCAGTGGGTCGTGGTCAGCGGTAGCGTCGTGGGTGCGGGTCCGGGAAGTGGCTGATCCGAAGTGTCGATGTGCGGGGGCAGGTCGACCGCGCTGGATTCAAGTGACGCCCCGCAGTGCCCTCCCGGACCCGCCTCGGACATGGCCGCAGCGGCGCGTTGCGCGTCGGCCACCAGCTGACGGTAGATGGCATCAGAGATGCGGCGCTTGAGGCAGCGCATGCTTCCATCGGCTTCTTATGCTCGGATCGCTTGCGCCGGTAGTAGGCCCGGCCTTCGGTGTTCAGCCGCAACTGGGTCACCGCGGCGATGTGGATCATGTGGTTCATCCGCCGGTTCCCCGCCCGGGAGAGCCGGTGCCGGTTCTGCTCCCCGGAGGAGGCGTCCAAGGGTGCGGTGCCGGTCCAGGACGCGAACCGGTTCCGGTCGGCGAACCGGGCGATGTCACCGACATCGGCCAGGATCCGCGCGGCGACCACGGGCCCGACACCGTGCAGGTCCATCAAAGTTGAACCCCGCTGCCAGGACCAGAGTCTTGAGCTCGGCGGTGGCCTTCTTGATCTTGACCTCCACTGCGACCAGCTCGGCCAGCTCCTCGGCCGCGATCCGCCGACGGGTCCTGCCGGCGATGTCACGTGGACGCACCGAGGCGAGCAGTCTCTTGGCCTGGCCTGTGGTGATGTCCTTCTTGCTCTGTCCGGGAAGCAGTTCGGCCAACAGCGCCTGCAGCCGGTTCACGCTCTGCACGCGTCGCCGGGTGAGCGCTTCGCGCCGGTCGGCCAGCATCCGCAGCGCCTCGAGCTCGCCGTCGATCTTCAGCACCCGCAGCCCTTCGGTGCGGACCGCGACGATCGCGATCGAGTGCGCGTCCAGGGCATCGGTCTTGCGGTTGTGCCCGGTGTCGAACAACCGGACCCGGGCAGCGAGCTTGGCCGGGACGTCGACGACGTGCTCACCGGCCTCGAGCAACCGCTGCGCCAGCGGACGGCCAGCACCATTGGCGCCCTCCACCGCCCAAACGCGATCAGGCCACGACCTGGCGTACTTGCGCATCGCCGCGTACCCCGCCTGGTCGGTGCTGAACCGGCCCGCGCCAAGCAACTTCTCCTGCTGGTCGACGACCTCGATGGTTGCCGACAGCTTGTGGGGATCAACCCCGATGATGACCTGTCCCATGACTCTTCTCCCGACCTGACGCTCGTACCGATATGGACGGCGAGGTGGGCAGTGCTACTACGAGCAGGGCAGTCCCTTCTTGAGCCACGCCTCGTCAGCGGTGCCCGACGGGCAGCAGACCGGAAGTGAGCCACACCCCTGCTCTTCACCGGGGTGGGCAGCCCAAAAGAGAGCGTCCCGTCGAGCACCTGGATCGAGTCTGGCCAGACACCGACCCTGCGTCCAGTCTCTAGTAGCCCAGAATGACGCGCTCCCCGCCGCGGGCACAGAAGGGGGCTGGGTCCGCGCGGCCCGGTGGCGCCGACGTTGACCTTGGGGGCCCGAGGTAGGTCCCGTTGGCTTGGTTACAGGTCGGTCGATCCTCGGGGTACGCCGTCGGTTGTTCCGGGATGGAAGGGGTAGATGTCAGAGCTCGCTGGGCGATCGCTTCTGTCTGTCGCAGAGAGGTTCGGAGCGCTCGCGTAGTGCTGATGGCGGAGTCAGGCGCCGCTGACAACTCGCTTGGCGTACTCAACCATCTGGCGATCGTACTCGGCGATGTGTTGTTCTACCCGTTGCACGTACAGGGTGTAGGTCGTATCGGGGTCGCCGTACTTCTCGGCGCGCGCCAGGAGAAGTCGGCGTTCCCGCGACACGTTGCGGCGTAATTCGTCCAAGGGGACGGCGGCGTCGGTGGTACGGCGGAAGATGCGCTCGAGACCCGCTGCGACGACGATGATGAATCCGAGCGTGGGGGTGACCCAGGTCCAGCCTTCGCCACTGAGGACTGCATCGGACAGGGGTACGGCCGCTCCGGCGACGAGAACGATCAACCAGACGGCCTGGATTCCGCCAGCCCGCATCCAGGCGGCCGCTCCGGCGACGAGGAGTCGACGCCTCAGATGCTTGTCGTACTGCACTTGGCCCGGCGTCGACGGTGTGATCTCGCTGATGTCGCCCATGTGACCCCGATCATCCGGTTGAGCGACAGCCGCACCCGAGTTGATCGAAGGCCGCCGCGTGCCCTCCCAAAGACCCTCTTCCGTGATGGTTCAGGTGGGTCTGTGGTGAGAGCTAAGGGTTCTTCAGTGTTCTCCGCAACCCTCGGCCGGTCAAACTCTGCGCCATGCCGCACCCTTCGGCCGGCAACGGACCTATTCCCCGCCTGCGTGTCGGCACGGCGGGGAGCGGACTGCGGATGGTTCCCACGTTCACTGCGTTTGGGTCAACGGGCGAGGTGCCCCGCTTTGCCCCTGCGGTCTCGTCGTGGCTACGCCGTAGACCTCCACCACGACCTGCCAGGCCCGGCACATGCAACCGTCCCAACAGTTCCCCACCCTCGAGGTCACCTGGCTGGTGACCACATCGGGTGGTACGCACCGCATACCAGCCCAGATCCATCGGGTTCGACCTGGTCGACGATGAAGAGGCTTCACGACACCGGTTCCTTGCGTACACCTTCCCGTCTTGCTCACCAGGCACGGCCCGTCCGGTAGAGCCGAACCGCCCTGACTTTGTCGCGGCTGCTCCCACCCTCCCCGGCGTTCCCGAATCAGGCTGCCGCCAGCTTCACCTCGTCTCTACGACGACCAGGCAGTGCAGGTCTCTCACCACCATCCGAAACAACAGCGCCTCGTGGCGCACCACGTGCTCGTCGACGCCGATGACGGCGACCCCGTCGAACCGGGCCGGGTCGCCGATCAGAACGCGGCGCCCCTCGGCCAGGACGGCGTCGTTGGCGGTGTCCCACGCGACGGCGAGCCCTTCGGCGACCCGGGCAACGGTCAGGTGCTGACAGACGATCCCTTCCAGCGCCCACGCCAGCCCGGCCCGGCCCGGCCCGGGAGATCTTCGCCCGCGGTTCCGCCGCCTTGGTGGTGTCTTGGCACCACACGTGCTGCACCGGTACCGGCGGACCGTGACCAACAGGGTCGTCGGTCGCCACCCGAACGGTTCGTGGGCCAGCGCCCGCACCACCGTGTCCCGCGCCGCCCCTGCTCCCTTCAGCGATGGCACCAGTCATCCAGATCCCGGACCCGACAGGCCAGCACCGCGCGATCGGGCTCCAGCCGTTGCCCGGTCACCTCCAGGCCGAGCTCATCGAGACGACAGAACGTGCTCAGGGCAGGGTAAGCGAAGGTAACGTCAGACTTGTCGAGGTCTCCCGGGTGGGGAGCATCAGTACTCCCATCCACCGACGCGCCAGCGGTTGCTGCACCCTCGTTTGGAATGAGCCCGTTTACAGGTCGCAGGGGGCTCGTTAGGATCCAGAAGGCGAGCGGGGAACCCGACAGGCCCCTCTTCGAGCCCTACTCCCGAGGTGACCGTGGTTGCTCCTACCCAGGTCGTTCCGATCCGCGTCGACACCCTGTGGGTAGGGCCCGAGACCAGGACGGCCGAGCCGTGGGGCCACTTCGAACGACTTCCGTACAACGACGGACTCAGGGACGTCAACGCCGGCACGCCCTTCCTCGCCGAGCACGTGACGTCCAGCCCCTTCGAGGACGCATCGGCGTGGCTCCCCGAGGGCGTCCACCTGCACTGGGCTCTTCCCCGCTACCTGACGACCGGCCGTCACCGCCCAGGCGACGACGCCGGATCGGCGTTCGCCCGAGTCCAGGGTGTCGACTTCCCGCTGGTCCCCAACAGGTGGCTGGTGCGGACGCCCCGCGGGGAGTGGTGGCTCGTCGAGTCCGACTACGTGCACCCGGAGCTCGAGCACCAGACCCAGCCGGGGGTGAGCTACCTGCTGTCTCCGGAGCAGCAAGCTCACCTGCGCACCACAGCGCCCGCGCGCTTCGTCGGTCGCCAAGTGCGGCTGCGCGACTGGGTGCGTGCAGGAGATGAGCCACGCCAGTGGCTCCCCGGCGTCACCGCGGTGGGGTGGGGTGACCCCTCCTTCCACGGTTTCTACCCGCACTGCTGGAGCATCCTCGGCTTCCACGACCCCGAGCCCGACGAGGCGCCCGACGCCGGCGGGGCCTACGACGTGTACGGCTACTACTCCGACCCGGCACTGGACCCGGTGGCGCAGTTCGTCGAGAGGTTCCACCCAGGTGGGGCCGGGCCGCAGGGCGAGGGGGTGGATGAGCTCCGGACGGCGATCGACGACGAGTTCGGCTGGCGGACAAGGGACACCGGCGACTTCCCTTGGCAGAAGCCGGCGGGGATCCTGTGCGTCGGCAGGGCCGGCCGGCCTCGCGGAGACGACCAGGTGCCGGAACCGGATGCCTCGATCACGGTCGCGCTCAGCGGGATCAACTCCCTGGCTTCCCACATGTCGCACCTTCTCGTGGAGCGCCTGCCGCAGGGCGTCGCCACCTTCTCGGTCGAGGAGGCGAAGGAGGCCTTCGAGGCCGTGGTGCTGGGCCCCCTGCTCGACCTGGAGCGCCCGGACGCCCGCGCGCAGCTGACCGAGGCGCGCCACGGCCACGGGTTCGTCGCGCACCCCGGCGGCTCCCGATGGACGATACGAAGCAAGGGCCCGGGGCTCACCGCCGACGTGTCGCACGCCCCCGCCGCGGTGCACGGCACGGCCCCCGACCACGCGGCCGGCGTGCTCGCTGAACTCAACCGCACCCAGCAGTCCCTCGACCGCCTGTCCCGCACCCAGGACTCCCTCAGCGCCCAGCTCTACGCCGACTGGTGCACCTACCTCACGTGCACCTACCCCCGCGACGGCGCGGACGAGGACCGCCCCGATCCCGACCAGGTGCGCCACCACATCGAGCTCGACCGGCTGGCCACCCTCGAGGCCACCACCGCGCAGTGGCAGGCGCTCCTCGCCCGCACCACGGCGCTCACCCACGACGTCGTCTCGGCCCTCGCCGTGGATGACCTCGCCGCGCTGGCGGTCACGGTCGACGACGTCACCGACTGGGAGGCGCTCAACCACGCCCTCGACGTGCTCGGCGTGACGGGCCTCGACCCCGCCACGCCGGACCCGACCGATGCCGAAGCCTGGCGCACCCACCTCGTGACTGCCGCGAACGGGGCCGTCCTCCACGACCCGGTCAGACCCGACGCAGTGCTGGCCGGCCCGATGGCCCCGGTGGAGGACAGCCTCGCCCGGTGGCTCGCGCAGCCATCCCCGACACCGTCCGACGTGCTCGAGGAGTCGGCGCCCGTCCGGGACCACGTCTTCAGGCGCGACGACGTGGCCACGGCACGGCACCAGCAGGCGTGGCTGGAGCACCTCACCGACACTGCTATCACCTGGCACCGCGCGGTGCGGGCCCGGGCCGCGCTCGAGATCGCCGCGTGCGGAGGGCTCAGAACCGTGGCCAAGACCCGTCACCACCTCGAGGTCCATCCCGGACCCCGCTTCTGGGCGCCGCGCGACCCGGTCGTGCTCGTGCACGGGCCGAGCGTGACCCGCTCCCCACGCGCGCACGCCGGCCCGATCCGCTCCCCGGGGTCCGAGGGGAGAGATGTCGAGACGTTCCCCGAGTCCACGGTCATCGCCCTCGGCGCCGACCCTACTTCGGCCGTGCCTCGGGCCATGACCGCCGACGACTCCCCGCCCGGGTCCGTGAGGTCCGAGATCGCCTCGTTGTGCCAGACCCTGCCCGGCGGAAACTTCACCGGCAACCCTGCGTGGGAACGGGACTGGCACCCTGTCTACGTCGACTGGGCCGCGTCCCTGGAAGGCCATGCCGCGCCGTCGGACAGCGCCCGGTACGCGCCCGACGTCGTCACCGACAGATACCGTCTGCGCCAGGGAGAGCCGGACCTCACCCGAGCCGAACCCCTATCTGGGGAAGGGTCGGGCGAGGCGGGCCACTCGCCCGCCGAGCCCGGCACGCCGGAGCGCCGGTACGAGCTCTCGGGGAGGTCACACCTCACTGGGCACGCCACGGCCGAGCTGAGGAGCGCCGGCACCCAGGGCGGTGCTGGCAACCCCGCCGCTGAGGTCGACCCCGCCGCCGGACCGGAGACCGACACCGAAGGGCCCCCACCGGAGCGCCTCAGCCGAGTCCTCGCCGACTGGGCGGTCGACTACACCGAAGACAACGAGGCGGACCTCCAGACGTTCTCACTCACCGGCTTCAACGCCGGCCTGCTCGGTCACCGCCCCATGCTCCCACTACCGGTCTCCGACCCCCTCGCCTTCGCGGAGTCCCGCACCTTCGCCGAGCGGGTCGCCCGCGCCGTCGGACGCCACTCGACGTCCTCGCCGACACCGCTCGGACCATTCGTCCCCCTCAGAGGGGGCCGCCTCCAGCTCGAGCGGGTCCGCGTGGTCGACTCCTTCGGCCGGATCGTCGACCTGCAGCTCGACACGTCGGCCAGCTCACGGAGCAGGTTCACCTGGGGCACCCACTCGGGTCGCCCCCAGCTGGACACCTCACTGGAACTCCCTCCGCGAGTGGTCCCTCCCGCACGGCTCGCCGTGCGCTGGCTCTCGGCGACCACGCCGACCCTGCCGGGCCAGCCGCCGGACGAGGCACACGACCACCCCAGCACCGGCCCGGTCTGTGGGTGGCTCACGCCCAACGCCCTGGACGGGCGGATCATGGTGCACCGCGCCTCGGGCGAGGCCATCGGCTCGGTCGACGACGCCGGAACCTGGCACCCCGCGCCGGGCCGGGACCGGTTCCTGCCACCCGACGACATTGACAACCCCGGGCTGCGAGCTGTCGTGCTCCAGCTGCTCCACGAGTCCGGCTACGAGCGCGGCCGCACCGTCGACACGATGATGGACTCACTCGAGGGGATCGAGCCCGACTCACACGCCCAGCACCGCGCCTTGGGCCTGCTCTTGGGTCGACCCGTGGCGGTGGTGCGTGCGTCGCTGCGTCTCCAGCTCTTGGGCAGCCCCCCCGCGAACCGGGCCTGGCAGTCGCAGCGCGCGGAGCTGGCAGGCGCGCCTCCCGACACCGCGGGACTCCTCGACGTCGAGTTCCCGGTGCGCATCGGCGAGCCCGGGCAGCTCAACGACGGGGTGGTCGGATTCTGGGTCGAGGCCCGCGACACGGCCGAGGACCGGCAGGGCAACGGCACGCACTTCATCGAGCCCCTCGTCACACCGCAGAGGGTTCCCGACGAGGCCGGAGGCACCCGCGACTCCAGTGGCGCTGAGTCCTCGAGCGGCCATCTCAGGCTGCGTCTGGATGATGACGCCGTCCACCTCACCGTGCTCATGGACCCCCGCGGCACCCTCCACGCGACCTCCGGCATCCTCCCGACCTCGGTCATCGACATCCCGCCCGAACAGTTCGCCCCTGCACTCGCCTCGATCTCGGTCAGCTTCCTCACGGCCCCACTGCTCTGCGACCCGGGCAAGATCCAGGTGGCCGTGCCGAGCGAGCCCGGCTACGCCTGGTCGTGGCTGCAACGCTCGCCCGACGGGTGGTCCCGGGTGCCTGCGTCACAGATCGACTCCCCGTCCACCCGCGCCACCCTGACTGCCCCACAACACATCCGGGAGGGCTGGCTGACCCTCGCGCCCGCACCCGGGACGCCAGCCGGGGGCGCCCTTGAAGGGGGGCCCATATGAGCCGCCCCCTGCAAGACGGACAGGTCCTCGACTTCGTCCCCGCCCGCCTGGCCGGTCCCCGGCTGTTGCCCGACCACGACGAGTCACGGTGGCTGCCCGGCGATGCCGGCGTCCTGCCCGAACCGGTCCTCGGGGCAGCGGTCCCCCTCCTGCGTGGTGGAGAGCCTGTCACCCTGGGTGTGGTCGAGCACCTCCAGCCCCGGGCCACGTTCACCCTGTCGTGGTGGGTCACGTGCGACTGGGCACCGACTCTCCAGGAGCTCGACGAGCGGGGCTGGGAGCCGGAGCCGAACCACCCACCCCCGACCGATGGCGACCCGCTCATCGACGTCAGGATGGTCCGCACCCGTGCGCGGCGCACCAGGGTGCGGGTTCGGGTCGGTGCGGACCACGTCGAAGCGACGGTGGACCTCGACACCCCCCTTGCCCACGAGACCCCCCGCAACGACGGGGCCTCCAACTGGCACCACCTCGCCGCGACCTTCGGGGGTGCGGACCTCGTGATGACGCTGTTCCTCGACGGCGTTGCCGTTGCGTCGAGGGCCGCCACGTCACCACACCTCGACTACGCCCGGAACCCGAGGGTCGCCGTCGTCGGAGACACAGGACCTCGCAAGATCCTCTGGCTCGGACCGGTCCGCCTACACGACCACGTGCGACCCGCCGCGGATCTCGTCGCCGAGCGATACCACGACCGGGCGACCTACCCCACCCTCGACCAGCGGAACCCGTTGGCGTTCCGCCTGGCCGACGAACAGGACGAGGCCGCGATCTACATCACCGACGACGACGTCGTCGGCAGGCCGCTGCACCTCGTGATCGAGAACCGCGGCAGGTTTCCGGTCGAGCTCCCACGGGCACCACATGGCGCCGACCCGGACGGTTTCTTGGACTTCCGCTTCCGGCCGGGTTGCCTCTACGGCGGTGCCCGCCACTGGGTGGAGCCGCACGCGTCGGCGTGGCGGGTCGAGGTGGACCAGCACGCCGACGGGGTGACTTCCCTCCTCGTCGGCCGGGTCGAGCCCCTGACCCTCATTCCCGGTCAGAGCGCGGCCGTCACGCTGCAGCACGTACGCGCCGATGGCGCCCTCGGTGCGCATGGCACCCACGTCGAGCTGGTCTACCGGCATCCGCACCATCCACGGCTGACCTCCACCCGGGTCAACGCGGCCGAGGTGCGCGGGCGTCGGGGGCGCCGCATCTCGCCGCTGAGGTTCGCCCTGCTGGGGGAGCAGACCGTGGTGAACGACGAGCGGGCCAACACGGTGCGGCTCTCACTCATCAACACCTCGCACCACCGCACGGTCGAGCTCGCCCCACCCGTCCGAGGCGACGGCACCCGACTGACGCTCGTCCTCGACAGTGGTCAGCCGGGCCAGGACTGGGCCCTGGCCACGCCGGACCAGCTTCTCGGCGCGGTCATCGACGTCGAGGGGCCCGGCCCCTGGCACACCGAGGTCGAGGTGCTCGCAGAGCGACCGCAGTGGGTCCTTACCCCGGCGCGCGAGCAGCAGCTCGCCCCCGGGGAGGAGCTCACCATCATCATCGAGGGCCTGCGTACCTCGATGGCGGGGGGCGACAGCCGGGCGGACCTGTCGGTGGAGAACCTCCCCGGCTACTGGGACGACGACTTCCACACAGAGATCCGCAAGTCGCGGGTGGTGGAGGAGGCGGAGGGGGCCGGGCTCGAGGTGGAGGGCAATGTGGTCGTCAGGGGTAGCCTCAGCGTGGACGGTGATGGCCTGCACCTGAGCCAAGGCGACCTGAGCGTCGGTGGGGGCGACCTGCGCGTGGAGGGCACGGTGTCGGACCGCCACGGGGAGCTGCTGCCAGGCGGGGTCATCGTCATGTGGCACGGCTCGGCGGCTGATGTGCCCGCAGGGTGGGTGCTGTGTGACGGCACGCACGACGCCCCCGACCTGAGGGACCGATTCATCCGTGGCACCTCCCACCCACCGGCCAGCGCGTCGGGCCGCCAAGGTGGCCACGACGAGGTCACCCTGTCGATACCTCACATGCCCGCGCACTCTCACGAGGTCTTCGTCGACCACACCGAGGTGGCGACCGACGCCTTGCGCAACGCGGGGGACGCGCGAACGACCCCGAGCTTCGACAGCGTCCGTGCCCGGCCGGCAGTCATCACCGTTCACGAGCGCGCGAAACTCGTCGGGCTGGAGCTGAAGATTTCAACCCATCGAGAGGACCTCACTGCCAGGGTCCAGAGGCTCGCGGAGTGGGTCCTCCACCGCGCCGCGGCCTCGTCGGACGTCCACTCCATCAGCTACCTCACCGACACAGCCGGAACGCCGTCCAGCGTCGGCGGCAGCGGCAGCGGCGTCGCCTTCGACAACCGGCCGGCGTTCTACGACCTGTGCTTCATCATGAAGCGGATCGACACGGAGGGCGCGTGATGGACCTCACCTGGGTCAGTGCCACCGCGATCGTCAAGGCTCGCGACGGGTCGAGCATCGCGGACTGGGACGAGTCCTCGGGCGTCCCGGCGGACCACTACCTGGCCGACCCCGACCGCATCAAGGCCGCGATGCGGGCGGTGGAGGACGCCGGCCTCACGGCGGGACCGGTCGGTGACTGCACGGTCTCCTTCTCGGGGACCGCCGACCAGGTGTCCGCGCTCTTCGGCACGGCCCTCGACACGACGCGGCCCGACTCACCCGCCTGGGCTGGGGGCGATGACGTCCTGACCCTGCCCACGAGCCAGTCCCTGGCGCCACAGCTCGAGTCGATTCGTCTCGCCCGTGTCGCGTCGCACCTCGGTGGTCGCACGTACGGCGCTGAGTACCTCCCTTCCTCCAGTGTTCTGGACACGGACCTCCTCGTGGGCGAGGTGGGCCAGACCTTGCGCGCAAGCGCCCCTCCGCGCCTCGAGAGATGGGAGCCTTCCCGACGTCGACCGTGGATCAGGCGACCCGAGACAGCATCACCCAGTGGAAGGAAGGGCGGCCAGCACGCAGTCATCCCCTCCCGGGCCCGGGAGGGACGTTCCTGGGATGGAACACCGGGGAGCGCAGGCGAACGCGTCTCGGCGTTCTCGAGATCTCCGGGGGCTCGACGGTGGTCCAGGGGCTGCTCGCGGAGTTTGGGCTCACCCCTGAGGTGTCGAGTGAGCTGACCTCCGGGAGCCGTTTCGAGGACTTGTCCGTGTACTACGAGTATCCCGACTTGTGGAAGGAGTATGTCAGCTCGATGGCTCGGCGCGTCATCGAGCTGGGAGACAGTCTTGAGGCCGCCAAGAGGCACGCAGTGGCGGTCCGCGACAGTCTTGAGGCCGCCAAGGGGCACGCAGTGGCGGTCCGCGACAATCCTTCGAGCCCGCTCGCCGGGAACGCGATCAGCGATCTGGTCGAGGCTCTGGATGGGATCCGGACGAACATCGACTCCCTGAAGAACTCCGGTGGGGTGTATCTCAAGAGCGGAATGAAGGATCAAGCTCTCGATTTCGGAGCACTCGAGACGGGCCCCATTGAGGTGGCGGCCACAGCGTTCCGGGCGCTCAACCCGACGGACCCAGACTCTGCGGACAGCGTGAAGCACCTGTTCACTTCCGGCGAGTTCCCCCTCACGTGCGTCAGCCCGCGCACGGTCCGCGGCGTGGGCCTGCTGAGCGCGCGCATGCAGGCGGATCGTTCGCAGGCAGAGATGGCCATCGAGCACCACGCACAGATGGTCGCGGTCGCCGCGGCATCCGTCATCGCCGGCGGACGGGTGCCCATGGCCTTCCGCAGCGCTTCGAACACAGCCAACTCGCTGTGGAGCGACGACCGGGGCAGCCTGTGGGGAGCGCCCGCTGACGACAATCTCGTCCTGTCTGCCAGCTTCGGAGGCGACCCTCTCGGAACCCACGGACTGGTCCAAGTTGATCCAGCACCTGCGAACGGATTTCGAGCCTCGGTACGGCGATCCTCGGACGTTGTTCGTCATCGCGGTCGGAAACAACGGCAAGGACCGCCCGTCGACGAACTTTGCGTATGCCGGCCTCTCCAACGTCATCCTTGTCGGGGGGTGCGAGCCACAACGCGGAGGCGCCCAGTGGCGCGCCTCCGATGCGACGCACGGGTACACGTTCACCGACACCGGGGCAGCGTCCGGGCCGTTCCCGATGTCTGCGCGACGACGAAGGGTATGACGGGCGGTTCGGTCATTCACCCGGTGATGGCACCCCGCCACGTGGACGAAAGGGCAACCGCTGGGCTTGCGGTGCGAGGCTGGGTGACGGGCAACGGGAGCTCACTGTCGGCGCCGATCGTCGCCGGGCTCGCGGCCACCCTCTGGGAGCTGTTTCCGCGTGTCACTGCACCCCAGCTGAAGAGTGCGATCGTCGAAGGGGCGGCAGACCTGCACGCTGGGACGTTCTACTGGCCCAAGGGGATCGTCCCAAGTGAGATGGGTATGAATGGTGCCCGAGTGCACCGTCGGGAGCTGTCCAAGTCACCTCCCGCCGGGCGGGCGGAGTTCGACGGCGCGTGCCGGCGGCTTGCCTTCGTGGACCGGGACGCTGCCGAAAGTGTGCTGTACGCCCCGGCAGGGCAACGGTCATGATGCGCCCGTCTCTCGATGACGTCGGGGGCCAGTCATGAGCCTCGTGGGCTGGCTCGGCGCGAACGGCGGCCAGCTGACCCTCGACCACCCGGGCCTGGCGGCCGTGAAGGACGTCTTCGACGATGTGCTGGCCCCCGGCGCGGACGGGCCGATCCCGGTGGTGGTCCATCACGTCGACGGCGCTCCCGGCGCTTCCCGGACGTTCTCCGGCGTGGGTGCGTTGTGGGACGACGACGACTGTCGCTTCCGCATCCGCACCGATGACTCCGGCAACGGTGTCGCACTTGCGGCCTTCAAGCGCGTGGTGCTCATCGACGAGGTCGAGCTGCCCGGCATCGACCACGACACGTTCTGGATGGTCCTGGAGGCGGACACCGAGGCTCCCGAGGGCGTCATCACGCTGGCCGACGGCTCGAGGATCGTGCGCACCTGGCGGCACCTGTTCGGTGAGATCACGATCGCCGGACGGCGGCAGTTAGTCCGGATGTGGTTCCAAGGCGACGACCTCATCGCTGAGGTGGACCTCGCCAGCGACGCCGCCGGGTCGCTGTCCGACGTGGAGCACGCGGCGCTCACCGAGGCTCAGGTGCCGACGGAGTCGACAGCCGGCGTCGCTGGCCTCGACCTCCTCGGCATCGCCGCCATGCTCGGAACGGCACACGACCCGCAGGCGGACCTGCAGTGGCTCCCGCCCACCCTCCAGAGGCCCGACCTGCTCACCCTCGACCGCTTCGGCTTCATCCTGTCGCCGAACGGTGCCGCGAACATCCTCGACGTGTCCGCCACGCTCGGCGTCGCCGAGTCGACCATGTGGACCCCGATCCCCGGGTTCCCGGCACTCACGGTCGGCGAGCTGATCGTCACCCTCGGAGTGCGCCACCCACTGGACGGCCGGAGACGCCGGCCACACGTGGCACTCGCCGGCGTGGTGGGCCTCGGTGACTCCCGCATCGACGTGCGGACGCGGTGGCCCGACCTGGCCGTCAGCGGGCAGCTCGAGGATGCGCACCCGCTCCTCCTCGCCGACCTGCTGAGCGCGGTGCACCTGCCCCCGATGACACACGGCCCCGCGATCACCACGCTCGTCGTCGACGCGCGCCCGACCGGAACGCAGAAGTCCCTGTCGCTGCGCGCGGCAGCATCGGACCTGTTCAAGATTCCGGTCGGGTCGTCGAGGATAGAATTGGCCGGCTTCGAGCTCGCCCTCGACCTCCGGCGGGGACAGGAGCGGACCCTCGACGCTGACGTGAGCGCCACGCTCGACATCGCCGGGGTCAGGGTCGTCGCCGACGCTCGCACCGTGCACGACTCCGACGGGTGGGACCTGTCGGCGCGGCTCGGGGGTGATCCCATCCGGGTCGATGCCCTGGAAGGGTGGATCAACGACCGGTTCGGTCAGCACTCCATCCCGGACAACCTCGTCGCCGGCGAGGTGATCTCCGATCTCCGGTTCGGGTACCACACCGGAACCGGGGACTCCTCGTTCCACATCGTCGCCGACTTCGGCCTCGGCGGCTCGGCGACCGCCGGGCAGATGGGGCTTGACCTCACCCTGGCCCACCACGGGGGCGACCACTACGAACGGGTCATCGGGGGACGCTTCACCCTCGGCGACTATGCCTTCACCCTCGTCGACGCGTCCGAGAGCGGCGCGAAGCACAAGGCAGCAACACCGGCGCCGCCAGCGGGAGCACCCGGACCCGAGATGCTCGTCGGCACCTTCCGCCACCACGGGCCGGCGACGGTCGGCGACCTGCTCGCCGCCGCTGGGCTCCCGCTGCCGATCGGCGTCGACGTGACCGCCGCCGTGATCGGGCACTCCGCCGGCGCCACCCTGCTGCTCCTCGACATGGCGGCCGGCTACGACCTCTCCACGCTGCCCCTGGTCGGCCCGATGCTCACGGGTGACACCACCCTCGGCTTCGCCCTTCGGGTGCTGGCGACGTCCGGCCACTGGGATGCCGCGCTCGTGCAGGCGTTCGGTGCCCACCTGGACGCCGACATCCCCGGCGTGCCCCCTCCCGAGGCCGGCGCGACGCTGCCCGAAGCGAGCCTGCTCGCGACCGTGACCATCGCGGGGGAGGCCGTGCACCTCCCCGAACTCGGCGTCGACCTGACTCCCGAGGCGAAGAAGCCGGGCACGGTGCCCGAGGCCCGCGCCAAGCACGGTGGGGGCGGCACCACCGCCACCCCCAGCGTGCCGGTCCAGGCGACCGGTGCCGCCGGCGCGGCACCGACCTGGGTGCCCGTGCAGCGCAGTCTCGGGCCGGTGCACAGCCGACGGCTCGGCGTGCATATCGACACCGGCGGCACGGGCACGCCGTCTCTCGAGGTGCTCCTCGACGCAGATCTCGTCATCGGCGGCTTCACGCTCTCGCTCGAGGGGCTCGGGGTGTCGGGCCCACTCGACGGCAGCGCGCCGCCCACCGTCAGCCTCACGGGCCTCGGGCTGGATGTGTCGTCGGACGCCTACGAGATCGGTGGGACATTCCTGCGCACCGGCCCTGCGGACTTCGCCGGCGCCGCCACCATCCGCAGCGGCGACCTCATGCTCGCAGCGCTCGGCCAGTACGGCACGGTGGCCGGGCATCCGTCGGTCGTCCTCTACGCGGTCCTGGACTACCCCATCGGTGGGCCGGCGTTCTGCTACGTGACCGGGCTGGCCGCGGGCTTCGGGTACAACCGCCGGCTGCACCTGCCCACCATCGACACCGTGGCGCAGTTCCCGCTTGTCGCGGATGCCGTGGCCGGGGCTGCCAACTCGACCCCCCCGACGGCGCAGGGCATCGGCGAGAAGATCTCCTCCCTCGCCGCGTCCATCCCACCGAGCGCCGGGGACCTCTTCTTCGCCCTCGGGGTGAGGTTCAACTCCTTCAAGCTGATCGACTCCTTCGTGCTCGCCGCGGTGTCCATCGCGTCCGACGTGCGGATCGACGTCCTCGGACTGTCGACGATGGTCCTGCCCTCGCAGCAGGGCGAGTCCCCGGGGGATCCGCTGGCGGAGGTCCAGGTCGCGCTGCACGCCCAGATCCTGCCCACGGAGGGGTTCGTCGGCGTCGACGCCCAGCTGACCTCGGCCTCCTACGTGCTCTCGCGCAACTGTCACCTGCGAGGTGGCGCCGCCTTCTACGCCTGGTTCAGCGGAGAGCACGACGGCGACTTCGTCGCCACCCTGGGCGGCTATCACCCGCGCTTCCGGGCACCGTCGCACTACCCCAGGGTCCCCCGCCTGTCCTTCGACTGGCACGTGAGCAGACAGCTGAGCCTCAAGGGGTCGATGTACTGCGCTCTCACGCCGGACGCCCTCATGGCAGGAGGCGCGCTGGAGGCGACCTACGCCGACGGACCGACGCACGCGTCGTTCCGCGTGGGCGCAGACTTCCTCCTGTCGTGGCAGCCCTTCCACTACGAGGCCTCGCTCTACGTCAGCATCGCGGGAAGCTGGTTCTTCATCCACGGGGAGTTCGGTGCAGCCCTCGACGTGTGGGGGCCCGACTTCTCCGGCCGCGCGGAGGTCGACTTCGGCGGCACGCACGTGTCGCTGCACTTCGGGCAGGTGAGGGCCAAGACCACGACGGTCCCCTGGTTGCACTTCCGTGCGTCCTCCCTCCCCGCCCCCGAGGTCATCTGCGGCGTGGTGTGCCGGCGAGGACTCCTGCAGCAGATCGACGCGCCCGAAGGGCTCAGCGCCGAGTGGGTCGTGAGCGCCCACGACCTCGTGCTCGAGGCCACCTCGCAGGTGCCCGTGCGTGAGCTGACCTTCAACGGCGGGGCGCCCACCACCGGGGTGAAGGTCGGGGCAGGCCCGGTGGGGGTGGACCGCGGCAAGCTCACCTCGAAGCTCAGCGTCGCGGTGACCAAGCAGGGCGGCCCGACGACCGGCGGTGAGCCCCTCGACCTACGGACCACCCCCAGCGTGCGGCCCGTGCCGCGGGCGCTGTGGGGTGACCACGCGCCCACCCCGGACCCCAACGGGGCCCCGGTGATGGCGGACGCGCTCGTCGGGCACAGTCTGCGGCCCGGGCACCGCCCGCCATCCGGGATGGCCGGCCCGTTCGCGAAGGACACCCTGGGCCTGCAAACGACCGTCCTCGAGTGGTCCGCGCCGTCATGGACGGCAGAGATGCGCCCCGTCCAGGCTCCCCTCCTCGAGCCGACCGGCGCTGCCGCGCGCTCCCGCGTGGCCCTCCTCGCGGGCCTCGGCATCGACTCGGACGAGATCCAGCCCGGTGGCGACGTGGCGACGCGGCTGCTCGTCCCCCCTGTCGTGGGCGCATTCACCGGCCCGCAGTCGCGGCCGACCGACCCGGGGCAGGTGAGCTGACCCATGAGCACGCAGCCGGACGACAGCCTGCTCTTCGTCGAGGCTCACCGCCCAGCGATCTCCGCCGGGACCTACGACGTGACGATGACGCACGAGGTGTCCGGCGCGGAGTCGTCGGGAGCCGAGTTCAAGGAGACCTTCCACACCACCGCCCGCTTCCACGTGCTCGGCCCGCGCACGACCATCACGCCCGGTTGGGTGGCGGGGCGTTTCCCGCCTCCTCACAGCACGGGTGACCACGCCGACGTCCTCCCCCACGTGGCGCTCTCACGCAGCAGCCTCCCATGGGAGCGCACCGCCGATCGTGGCGGCCCTTCGGGCACGCCTCCCCCGTGGATGGCCGTGCTCGTGCTCACCGATGAGGAGATCGCCGGCGGGGAGGGGCTGCCCGCGGCGACGCTCCACGAGGTGTCCGCCGCGTCCCTCGCCGCGGCGGCGGACCCTCCGGCGCCAGGAGTCCCGGCCTTTCCCGGTCTCGATGCCGAGCCGGGTGAGTCGGGGACCATGCCCGTCCGTGTCCTCGACCTTCCCCGGCAGCATGTCGAGGCCTACCTTCCCGACGGCGCAGGGCTGGCGTTGCTCGCGCACGTCAGGGAGCACGTCATCGGGGCGGTCGATGCCTCCGCCACCGCACTGGCGGCGCTCGACGAAGGCCGGCTCACGACCGATCTGGTCGACGAGCTTCGGCTGCGAGGCTGTCCCCTCGGACCGCAGCTCGAGGTCGGCGTCGAGGAGTCGGGAGCGCAGTGGACCATCACCGACCGTGAGACCGCGCGCACCGTGTACCTCGAACACGACGCCTCCACCGGCACCGTCACGGCCGCGGACGAGGCGCGGGCGATGGTGGTGTCCTGCCGGACGACCCAGCCGGGCCAGAGCTATCGCGCCTTCCTCGTGTCTGTGGAGAGCCGGTACCAGCGCGACGCGTCGGGCGTCCTGTCCTTCGATTCCGGGCTGGCGACCCACCGGGAGGACCTCGTGCGGCTCGTGGTGCTCGACACGTGGACGTTCGCGGTGGACCCCGACGCCGGCCACCTCGAGCACCTCCTGCTCGGTCTCTTCCAGGACTCCCACTCCGGATCGCGGACCCGCGACCTCACTCTGGCGGTGCCCACCGACGGGATGTCCGGCCCCGGGGTCGACGTCCTCCGGGTGGGCTACGCGCTGCTGCCCCACGAGCTCCGGCACGGTGGTCACACCCGCTCGTGGTACCGCGGGCCGCTCGTGCCGGCGCCGCGGCCGGGCCCGCCCGCGCCCCCGCACTCCCCGGTGAGCCACAGTGACCAGCTGCTCATGCTCGACCAGGAGCACTGCTTGCTCGACACCTCGTATGCCGCGGCCTACGAGCTGGGCCGCGAGCTGCTCCTGGCCAACCGCGAGGTGGCGCTGGACCTTGCCGCCTGGAAGCAGGCCGCTCGTCGAGCGGGGCACCGGGCTCGACGAGCCGTGCCGCACCTCGAGATCTCCGCGGGTGACGCGTCCGAGACGGACCTCCCCGAGGTGCCCTCGTCCGTCGGAGACTTCGTCGAGCGGCTCGTCCACCTGGAGGGCATCCCCTTCGCCTACCTCGTCGCCGACCCGAGGATGCTCCCTCTCGAGAGCGCCAGAGCCTTCGTCGTCGACCACCAGTGGCTCTACCACCTGCTCGGGGGTGTCGCCAGCATCGGCCGGCTCCACGACCGGCACACCGACCACGAGACCGCGGCGTGGTGGGCGCTGCGTGACCGGGCCTACCGGTCGCTCCTTACCGGACCGGGCCCCCAGCAGCACCCGCGGCAGGTCTCCGGGATCCTGCTGCGGTCCGAGGTAGTGTCCGGCTGGCCTGACCTGCACGTGCTCGCTCGCTCCGCGGGCTCCGGCAGCCCTGTCATGCCCACCGTGCGCCGGGCGGCCTTGTCCTGCAACGTGCTGCTCGTGCTCGTCGACGGGGCGTTCGGGACGCTCGAGGTGCACGCCGACCTCCAGGCTCTCCATCACGGCCGCACCAGGTCCACCCCGATGCGGTCCAAGGACGTCATCGATGTGAGCACGGTCGCCGCCCCGCCAGGGACGGAGTCCGGTCCGCTGAGCCCGGCGGAGGTCGGACACACCCTCCTGGCCATGGGACCGCCGAGGGTCATGGTCCGATTCTCCTAGGTGCCCAACCGACGCCGTCGCCGTCCCCGCGGGTGGCGGCGACGCCACTCAGAAACACCCGCGCCGCTGCTCCACGACATCCTCGCCTCCCCCAGCGGTCAAGCCTTCAGGGCGGCCGGCGCATCCTCGTGCGGGAGGCGCTGGCGCAGCGCCCAGTCGGCGCTCACGTCGCCGGCGGTGCGCTGGAGCAGCGGGAGCAGCTCCTGCAGGGAGTCGCTCGAGGGAGGTCTCGGCGGCGTGCACGGTGACGTTCATCGCCGCCCGCACCTGCCCGTCGCCGTCGCGCACCGGCACCGCGACCGACCGCACCCCCGCGGCCAGCTCCTCGTCGGCGAGGGCCCAGCCGCGGGCCCGCACCGCCGTGAGCTCGTCGGCGAGCGCGGCGGCCTCGTGCACGACCCGCGGGGTGATGCCGGAGCGGCTCGGCTGCCCGAGCACGTCGGGCACCTCCGCCGATGGGAGCCCGGCGAGGAGCACCTTGCCCTGCGACGTGGCGGCGGCGGGGAAGCGGGTGCCGACGTCGACGCGCAGGGCGATGATCTTGGGGACGGACACCCGGGCCACGTAGCCGATGTCGGACCCGTCGAGCTGGGCCATCGACGAGGACTCCCGGGTGCGGGCGACGAGGTCCTCCATCCGGGGCCTGGCCACCTCCCACAGCCCCAGCGACGACACGTAGGCCGTGCCGAGCGCGAGCACCCTCGGCGTGAGGGCGAACACGCCGTCGTGGGCCCGCACGTAGCCGAGCTCGGTGGGCGTGAGCAGCAGCCGCCGCGCCGTGGGTCGGGCCAGACCGGTGGCGGCCGCGACCTCGCTCAGCGTCAGGGCCGGGCGCTCCCGGTCGAAGCACGCGATGACGTCGAGACCGCGGCCAGGGCCTCCACGAAGTCCGGGCCCGCCCCGCGACCAGCCATCCGCGTTCCCCTCGTCGTCGTGCCCGGTCCGGCCGACAAACGTGAAGTCCTCAACTCGGAGTCGGACGTCGCACACCTGCGTCTCTCCGCCGCCTGTCGACCGCCTGAAGCAGAGCGGCCGTTACGGTGCGTTGGGACGGTTAAGCCGACTGGGACGGATCGTGTGATGCGCCCTACACCTAGCGATCGACCCGCTGCCACGCGGCCGCGTCCCGCCGATCAGGTCAGCTGCGAGATCTCGAAGAGGTGACCGTCCGGGTCTCGGAAGAACGCCCGGATCTCACCACCACGATCGACGGGGGCGGTCAGGAACTGGGCGCCGCGTTCCTTGAGCAGTTCGTGGGTCCGTCGACAGTCATCGACCCGGAAGATGATCTGAGCGCTCACCCGATCGGGATCATCGGGCACGGCCAACGTGACACTCGGCTTGTCCGGGCTCGGTCCGCCCCCGGTCACGAGCAGAAGCCAGTTCCCTCGCAGATTCAGCACCACCGACGTCCCCCCGTACTCGCCGTGAACCGAGGCATCCAGCACCTCGACGTACCAGTCACGGCTGACTGCCGCATCGGCCACGACCAGCATGTGTGTCATCGCCTGCGCTTCGAAACGGCCCATGCCGGGCAGCGTATCCGTGTCAGCCTCGCCGTGATCTCGACCCCGTCCTCGCGATCCCCTCCTCATCCACTGCGAGTGTGGCGCGGGTGCCCATCGGTTCCAGCGCAGGCCGGCTGCGCCTGACCTCGTGTGTCCCTCCGCCGGCTGGCGCGCAACTTGGCGCCTGTCCTGCCGCCAGCGTCACTCCGCCGCATAGCGACCTAACTGTCCGGGGCGGGTCCGGACGTCCTTGACAGACCGGTAGCCTGCCCGGGGTTTGGCCAGCCGCGACACCCGGCCATCAGCGACGTGAGTACAGCTGCCTCGCCCGAGCCGCGGCGAGCAGGCCGACGGCCGCGGTGACCACCAGCAGGACGCCTGCCCAGACGACTCCCCAGGAGAGCAACCCGTGGGACGCGACGCTGCCGATGAGGTCCCCGTCGAACAAGCCGGCCAGGACGCTGATCAGGCAGACAGCGCTGAGGACCGCAGCTGCGACCAGCCCGACCGGGGGTCGCACGTTGCGTGCTGCCAACCAAGCCAGGATGAGCTGCACTACCCCCATGGGCAGTGGCACCGTGGATCGGGTGTCGAAGCTCCACGCCGTGCCCCACGTCTCGGCACCCGAGGCGACCCCAACGAAGCCGCCGATGACATCGCAGACGAGCAACACGAGCATGGAAACCAGGAGCGCTCGCCCAGAGGCTACCCAAGGCGTGGTCTGGAACCGGGCGAAGGCCCGAGACGTCTCTTGCCCCGGCTGATCAGCCATGGCCTAAGGATGGCACCACCCGCATGAGCGGAGGAGTCCGACGTGCGTCACTGCGCCGCGAGCTGGGCGTTGTGGCCTGTAACGCGGGCGTCGACGCCCGAGGTGCCGGGTCAGGCTAGGAGCTGATGCCGGGCGAGATCGCGGTAGAGCGGCGTGGAGTCGACGAGGTCGGAATGGGTGCCTTGGCCGACGACCTGACCGTGGTCTATGACGACGATGTGATCGCTGTCGACGACGGTGGACAGGCGGTGGGCGATGACGACGATCGTGCGGTCGGTCGCGACGGCGGCGATCGCGTCGCGCATGCGCTGCTCGTTGAGGCCGTCCAGTGAGGAGGTCGACTCGTCCAGCAGCAGGATCGGAGGTGCGGCCAGCAGCGCACGGGCGATCGCGAGACGTTGACGCTCGCCGCCTGAGAGCATGACGCCGCTCTCGCCGACAGGGGCGTGCACGCCCAAGGGATTGCGCTCGAGGACCTCGCCCAGGTTCACGGCGCGCAGCACGCGCTCGCAGTCGTCATCGGAGGCCTCGGGCGAGGCCAGTCGCAGGTTCTCGGCGATGGTCCCCGCGAGGGTCGGGGCGTCCTGCTCGACGTAGCCGAGGCGCGCGCGCAGTGCGGCGCGGTCGAGGGTGCGCGCGTCTTCTCCGTCGATAAGCACGGCGCCGTCGGTCGGGTCGTAGAAGCGTTCGATGAGGGCGAGGGTCGTGCTTTTTCCTGCGCCCGAGGGCCCGACCAGTGCGACGCGAGCACCTCGCGGCACCGAGAAGGACACTCCGCGCAGCACCTCACCGGCGAGGGGGCTGCGTGCGAGGTCCTCGGTCTGCGACATGGAGTGGGCGTCGAGGTGCGTGTTCTCGAGGACCGCGACCGCCTGGGACTCCGCCGTGCGCCGCGCGGCGACGACGTCGTCGGGATAGCGGAAGTGGACGTCGCGGAACTCGATCGCCGTGCCGGGTGGACCGGCGCGATGGTCGTCGGCATCGCGCACGCGCGTCGCCAGCGCGGCGTCGCCCTGCGTTTCGGTCGGCAGGTCGAGGATCTCCTGGATGCGGCCGAGGGCGCCCAGCGCCTGGTTAACGGATGTGATCGCACCGAAGGTCGATCCGAGCGGGGCGATCAGCAGGAACAGGAACATGACGAAGGTGACGAGCGCGGCGACGGTGATCGCGCCGGAGGCGACCCGGAGTCCTCCGACCCCTAGCACGGCCAGCAGCGACAGCTGCAGCGCGATCCCCGCGATTGGCACGATGAGCGCCGACACCTTGGCGATTTGCACACCCTGGTCGTAGGCCTCCTCGGCCATCTGAGAGATCGCGGCCTCCTCACGGTTCCTGGCGCCGGCGGCGCGCACGGTGCGGATCGATCCGACGGATCGCTCGACGCCCGACGCGAGCTCGCCCACCTTCTCCTGCTGGTCTCGCGTTGCCGTGCGGATCCGTCCGCTGAGCAGCGTCACGCCCCCGATCGACACGCCGATCACCAGGACGATGAGACCCAGTAGCGCGGGGTCGATGAGCGCCATCGCCACCAGGGCGCCGACGAAGACCAGGCTGTTTCCGACGGCATCGGCCAGACCTTGTGTGAGGACGGCGTATAGCAGAGTCGTGTCGGTCCCGACCCGCGAGACGAGATCGCCCGTACGCCGCGCGTCGAAGTCGCTGATCGGCAGGTCCAGGATGCGCCCGATCAGCTTGCGCCGCGATGAGTAGACCACGGCAGTGCCGGTACGCTGCAACAAGAAGTGTTGAAAGCCGGAGATGACGGAGGCCGCGACCACGAGCGCGAAGACACTCCAGACAAGCATGCCGAGCGGGTCGCCCGCCTGCACGCGGTTGATGAGCAGGCCCACCAGCAGCGGCTGCGCGAGGGTCGCGATCGCGCCGACGATGCTCAGGATGACGACGATGACGAGCACGCGACGATGTTCGAAGAGGAATGGCAGCAGCTGCTTCAGGCTCGCGCGCGGACCCTCTTGAGGCACACGGCGTCCGGGGGTGGGGGTGGTTGTGCTTGACATGCGGCTTCCCTACCGATTGATGCGCGAGAGCGGGCGAGAGCCCTACCTACGACCGTACTTCTTGTGCACGGCCTGTTTGCTGACACCCAAGGCACCGGCGATCGCGACCCAGGAGTACCCCTGTGCCCGGGCCCGGCGCACCTGCTCAGCCTCGGCGCGGGCGAGCTCGGCGCGCAGAGGCTGCAGCCGGCGCAGCTGGGACAGAGGATCCCCGCCCGGTAAAGCGCCAATCGAAGTGCGGATACCCTCACTCACGAAGTCAACCTTCGTTGACAGATCGGAACTCTGTCAACTTCGGTTGACACCAGTTCTAGCGGTGTGTTGCTTGTTCCTGAGCGTCATGGTACCGCTGCGGTACCATCTAGCTATGGCGATGAACCTGAGGCTGACCGACGCCGAGAGCGAAGCCCTGCGCAAGAAGGCCGAGCAGGAAGGGCGTTCCATGCAGGAGGTCGCTCGAGCCGCGATCGCTCAGTACGTCTCAGAGCGTCCGCAGCGACTGAGGGCCGCGATCGACCGAGTCCGCACTGAGGACAGCGAGCTGCTCGAGCGACTGAGTCGGTGAGCGCCGAGGAGCTGGACTACCTCTCCGTCGAGGACCTTCTTGAGATCGCATCCGGTGTGCTCGACGACGTCGCGGTCAGGGACCCCGGCCTCCTTGCCGCGGCTGCCGCCCGGCCGATGACCACTGTGTTCGGCGACGACGCCTACCCGGCGTTCGAGGACAAGGTCGCGGCGCTGCTGCATTCCCTGGTCCGCAACCATGCCCTGGTGGACGGCAACACACGCCTTGCCTGGTCGGCCGCCCGAGTCTTCTGCCTCCTCAATGGCCGCGATCTGACCTACACCGTCGACGAGGCGGAGCAGATGATGCTCGGGGCGGCCGCCGGCGGGCTGGACGTTCCGCAGATCGCGGACTGGCTCGCAGCGCGAATCGCAGCCGCGTCATAACGCCGCGGATCGGGCTGTAGCCCCGGCGGTCCACGATGGCAGGCAATCCGCCGCGCGTGGGCTTGACCCTGTCACGGTGTCAAGGTCTTCTCTAGAGTCGAGGAGGTGGACCCATTGGTCCCGAACAAGACCCACCACAGCGAGAGCCGGCTCGTGGCCGCTCTCGCGTCACCCCATGCCTCGGTCCGTCTCTCGGCGGCCCTTCACGCCGGCTCGCACGCAGTCCCTGCCTATATCGAGCCGCTCACCCAACGGTGCGGCGTCGAGCCCGACTTCTTCGTGCGTGACATGCTCACCTGGGCCCTGCTCCAGCACCAGCGGGACATGGTGCTCGAGGCGGTGCTCGACGAGCTGTCCGCCGAGGTGCCCCAGGCGCGCAGCCAGGCGCTGCACACTCTCTCCAAGATCGCAGACCCCGCGACCTGGCCCGCGATCACCCGCGAGCTGCTCTTCGACGCCGACGATGAGGTGGCCAGGGCGGCGTGGCGCACCGCGGTCCGCCTGGTCTCCCCGGCCAGCGCAAGCAGCCTGGCCCAGGACCTGGCCACACAGCTCGGCCGGGGAAGTCGCGAGGTCCGGCTCAGCCTCAGCCGCGCGCTCATCGCGTTGGGTGAGGCGGCGGTGCCGGTCCTCGCCCGTGAACGCACCTCGCCCGACGAGGTAGTCCGGGCTCACGCCCTGGCAACCGAGCGGCTCGCGGAGGACCCCGAGGCCGGCTTCGCCGACTCGGTTGAGGCCGCCACACGAGCCCGCACCCTGCACGGCGCCCCGCTGGTCGGGACGGCAGGCGATGCTGATCGGTGAGGTGGCGCAGCGATCGGGCATCAGTGCCCGGATGCTGCGCCACTACGACCGGATCGGTGTCGTCTCGCCCAGCGGTCGCACCGCCGCCGGCTACCGGCATTACACCGAGGACGACCTGCGGCGGCTGTTCCATGTAGAAGGCCTGCGCTCGTTGGGCCTGAGCCTGAAGGAGGTCGCGCAGGCACTGGACGGCGCCGACCTCGCGCCGGCCTCACTCGTGGCACAGCTGGTGGAGCAGACCCGCGAGCGCATCGCCCGGGAGCACGAGCTGCTGGCGACCCTCGGGCGAGTGCAGGCCAGCGACCCCATCGACTGGTCCGACGTGCTGCACACCGTTGGACTGATGCGCCGGCTCGAGGCCGGGGACCCCTCGGCGCGGCAGCGGGTCGCGCTCCGCCTGGCCGGCGTGGAGGACCGCGACGTGACGGTGCTGGCCGAGGCGGCGTTGCAGGAGACGAACCCGACCGTCGCGGGCACGCTCTACTGGGCGCTCGCGCGCTCCGCCGACGCTGCGGTCCCACCCTTACGTGCGGCGCTCGACTCGGCGGACCCCAAGCGACGTCGTCGTGCGATCGAAGCGCTGGAGAAGGTCAACACACCGCTCGCCCTCGACGCGATCAGCAGTGCGCAGGGACACGACGACCCGCTGGTACGCCGCCGCGCCGCGATCGCCGGCGCTCGACGAGGTGACGCCCGAGCGATCCCCGAGCTCGTCGCGCTCGTCGTCGGCGGGCTCGATGGTCCGGACGCCACAGCAGCGCTGCAGCTGATGGCGGCGGAGGCGGGGATGGCGATCCAGGTCGACCGCGCGATCAACCACGCGTTCGCCGCCGCCGAAACCGACGCCCTGGTCAGGCTGGTCGACGCCTTGGCCGAGATCGGCGGGCCGCACTCGACCCACAGTCTGCACGCACTGACAACCCACCCAGAGCGGCGGGTCGCGCTCGCAGCGACATACGCCCTTCGCGCCGGCGACCCGACTAAATGATACCGGCTGCGCGGACTTGGCTGCGGTCAGGATGCTCCTTCCGGGAGCGTCTCAGCGGCTGGGTCCGCCTGGGCTCTAGGGGCCGCAGCGGGACGATGTCCGGTGAAGGGGCGACTGCCGTCGGTTCGCCTGCCGGTGGAGGATGCTGACATGGACGAGACGAAGCCCGTGCTGCAGTTGCGTGTCGTTGTCGAGGCCGAAGACTTCGACGCGGCGGTGAGGTTCTACCGCGACGTGCTTGGCCTGCCCGAGCGGATCGCCTACGCCCAGGGCGCCGACGACCGGGTGTCGATCCTGGAGGCGGGCCAGGCCACGCTGGAGGTCGCCTCCCCTGGCCACAAGAAGACGATCGACAACATCGAGGCGGGCGGTCAACCGAGCCAGCGCATCCGCCTGGCCTTCGAGGTCACCGACACCGAGGGGATGACCCGCCGCCTGAAGTCCGCGGGAGCACGCGTCGTCGCGGAGCCGGTGCTGACACCGTGGCAGTCGCTGAACTCCCGGCTCGACGCGCCCGGTGACCTCCAGATCACCCTGTTCCAGGAGACGATGGCCGAAGAGCAGCTGCCGCAGCCCAACGGCCCCGCAACCGACGCTTCGCGCGGCTGAGACTTCGTCGACCAACCCGGCGAGTGCCACCGCGCTGCAGTCATCCAGTGGCAGCCGCGGCCCGAAGCACTCGGGTCCGTCGAGACGCGTCAGGGCCGCAGCGCAGGCACTGAAGATCGGCGATGTCCCCATCTCGCCGGGCTTCTCCATCGGCTTCGCTCACACCGGGCCAGCTCGGTGTGCATCTTCCCCTTGACCTAAACAGTCCAGATCGCCGTTGTCCCCGCCGTCGGCCAAGGTTCTGATGAGCCGATGGATCTCACGGCCGGTCAGTGTATTGTCGCCGCACCACGCCAGGGCTCCCGGGTGCTAAGCCCTCTTCCGTGATCAACATACGGAGTGCACGCCTGGCGCGCTCTTCGCGGTCTGCAAGCACCGCACCGCGCTCAGCCCGCGCCACCGCTACCTGCTCGCCCCCATTGGCCAACCGGCGTTCACGCTGTGCCTGCTCCTGGCGCACCGCCGCCCGAGCCTGTCGCGCCCGGAGCCGCGCCTGGTGTCTCACTGCCTGCTTCCGCCTCTGCGTCCACCTTCGTCGAATCCACACTGGACATCGGACACCACCCGAAGCGGAGGAGCCGGCCCCAGGGACTCACCCCGCGCCGCTCGCCTCTGGCCACCACCCCATCAGAGCCCGCCCCTGCCCAGACTGAGTGAACCGGAACTGCGACGAAAACGCACGGCTCATGTCTCACACACCTCTCGCATCCACCGAGGGCTAATATCGTTGGCACGAAGAAATATCGGATGACCCGACCACGTGGAGGCTTGTCTTGGAGGCCGACTCGACCAGCGCCCCCAGAGGCCAGAAGGCGCCCGTACCTACTCGCCGGGCGGGGCAGATGGTCAGGTGCGGCTGGTGCGGGACCGAGGTCGCCGTCCCCGCCCGCGGCAGGGTGCCGAAATGGTGTTCGAGCTCCTGTCGACACCGCGCCTGGGAGCAACGCCGGGCCGCCGACGCAGGGCTGGCTGCCGTGGACGTCGTCGACCGGCCGGTCGAGGTCATCGTGGAGAAGGAGACAGTCATCGTGACAAGCTCCATCGTCGGAACCGCCGCATGTAGCAGCCGGCACTCACACGGGGCACGAGCGTGCGCCGCAATGGGCACACGCTGAGCACCAGCTGCAGCTACACAGCCGTCCCGCTCACACCCGTTCGACGCGGTCGGCCTGTGGTCCTCGATCGCTCTGTCGCACCTGGTAACGGACCCGATCGCCCTGGTGCAGCGCCTCAGCGCCTCTCAGGACCGACACGTGCACGAACAGGTCCGCACCTCCCGTGTCCGGGGCGATGAAGCCGAACCCCCGCTCCGCGTCGTAGCGCGCGACCACTCCCTCGCCGCCGCGCGCCGGGACGTCGGATGCCTCCCGTTGTCCCGACCGAGCGCGGGTCGTCGACGTCGCGGGTACGCCCCGCGGCGTCGAGCTGCGCGCGAGGCGCACGTCGCGAGCCTGCGGGCCCTTCTCGCTCTCGACGATGTCGTACATCACCCTGTCCCCCTCGCCCAGCTCGGGGAGCCCGTCGGCCAGCGCCCGGACGTGGACGAAGACATCGGGGCCGCCCGAGTCGGGGGTGATGAACCCGAAGCCCTTGCCCCCGTCGTACCAGGACACGGTGCCGTCCGCCCCGTCCAATGCCCCCGCCTGCTCGGCGGCCTGGGCTCCCAAGGGCAGCAGATGGTCAGCCTGCGGTCCCTTCTGCCCGTCGACGACGAGGAACGCCACCCGCTGCCCCTGCCAGACCACGCCGCCGCCCACGATGGCCGAACTGTGCATGAAGATCTCGGCACCACCGCCGTCGGGCGTGATGAAGCCGTACCCCTTGGCAGGCTCGTACCAGGAGACGGTGCCGAGCAGGCCCAGCGGTGTATCGGCTGCCTGGTCGCCCGTGACCCGGACGCGGCGTGCCTGCGGGCCGCGGTCCCCCTCGCCGATCTCGAACTCGACCACCTGCCCCTCCCGGAGCAGCTTCATCGCGTCGTCGCTGACAATCTCGGACGCATGAACGTACAGGTCCTCTGCCTCCTGCCCGAGGGCGATGAAGCCGAACCCCCGGTCGGCATCGAACCAGCGGACGGTTCCCTCGGTCACGGCTGACTCCTTGTCGAAGCTACGGTCGGTGTTTCCCCAGTGTCCCCGACGGGACTGCGACAGCGCCCAGCGCCCGACAGTGCTCGCACCGTCGTGGCAAGTGCCCGACTGCGACATCCGCGGCACCCGGCGCTGCCCCGACAGCGGCAGTAGCGCGCAATCACGCGCTGGCGGGATGAGGTGGGTTCGGCCTGCGAGAGTTGTGTCGTGGAACCCTCAGATGTAGACCCGGTTCTTGCGTGGTTGCTGCGTTCTGACCCGGCGGTGGCCTACCAAGCGCGGCGTGACTTGTTGGATGAAGATGATCCCCGTGCCCGGGTAGGTATCGCCCAGTCCGGCACGGCGGCAGTCATCCTCGCGGCGCGCGGCCCGGATGGGCATTGGGGCCGGGGGTTCTATCAGCCGAAGTGGACGTCCACGCACTACACGCTCCTGGAGCTGCGTGACCATCAGATCGACCCGGGGGTGGTCGCCTGCCGGGAGGCGGTCGCCCTGTGTCTGGACCAGAAGGGCGACGACGGTGGCGTGAACCCGAGCCGCAGCGTCACACACTCCGACGTCTGCATCAACGGCATGTTCTTGGGGTTCGCCACCTACTTCGGGGCAAGCACGTCGGACCTGAGGAGCGTGGTCGACTTCATCTTGGGCGAGCAGTTGGGTGACGGCGGGTTCAACTGCCGCAGCAACCGCTCTGGCTGCCGAGTCTCTTCGGTCCACACCACCACGTCTGTCATCGACGGGTTCACTGAGTACCTGAGGGTTGATCACGCGCCCCGCGCGGACGACGTCAGGGGCGCTGTCGGCGCGGCCACCGAGTGCCTCCTGGCCCGCCGGCTCTACCAGACGAAAGCGACCGGGGCGCCGATCCACCCAGAGGTGGTCAAGCTGCACCATCCCGCACGGTGGCGGTTCGATGTCTTGAGGGGACTGGAGGTGGTGGCGGCCGCCGGCGTCGTCCACGACGAGCGGTTGCGACCCGCGCTCAACGTCCTCCGCGAACGCCGCCGTGGGGATGGACGGTGGGCGGCCAATGCTGGGTATCCGGGATCCACGCACGTGACCTACGCCCGCGCAGGTGCTCCCAATCCGTGGGTGACGTTACGAGCCCTACGCGTCATGCGCGCCGTGTCCGTCCTGTGACAACGGTCGCTGCGCCACAGGCGGGACCGCGAGACCATAGGCTCTTGCACGCTCGGCGGGGACGGCCAACGGTCAACTTCGCCAACTCGCGGAGCGCGGCAGATCGGCGCGTTGTCAGATGCCGGAGGCCATGTAGGCGGCGAGGATGTAGTTGGGGTGGCGGTCGAGGTTCTTGCGGGCTCGGTCGTACCGCATGGTGGTGCGGGGGTCGGCGTGGCGGGCGGCGATCTGGACGTCGCGCAGGTGAACGCCGGCGTCGAGCATGGCGGTGACGAACGTGTGCCGCAGCATGTGCGGGTGCATCCGCGGCAGGTTGATGCCGGCGTCGTCGGCCAGGTGGTGCAGCCGGCGGGTAGCGGCGTGACGGTCCATGCGTCCGTCTTGCCGGTTCCGCAGGATTGGACCCTGTTCCCGGTTATCGACGGCGCGCTCGATCGCACGCTGGACAGCCGGCCGCAGCGGGGTCAGGACGACCTTGCCGCCTTTGCCGTGGACCTTCAGCACTCGATGACCGTGTTCTTCGCGCAGGTCCTGAATGTTGGCGCCGCATGCCTCGAAGATGCGCAGGCCGAGCAGCCCAAGCATGGTGACCAGGGTGAAGTGCTCGCCGCCCGTGAGGCAGGGGATTCCTGGACCATCATCGGAGCGGCCCTCGACACGAGCCGGCAGGCCGCTCAGCAACGATTCGGCCACTAACCCTGACGCGGCAATACAGGGCGGATCAGGTAGCCCTCCCGTCCGCCCCCGCGCTCGCACGCCTAGACACCTGCGGCTGTTGAGGCAAGGGTGAGGTATGTCCGATCCGCACCTGCTGCGCGCACTGGCTCAGGGACTAGCTGATCCCCACGCGTCTCTAGAGGTCATCGTGGAAGGAGAGATCCATCTGCTGCCGTTCACGCTCTGCAGGAGCGATATGGCTGGGATGAGATCCAGTCGGTGATGGTGATGGACATGTCGTTCAAGCGCGCCACCCGGGCAGACCGTTGCAGCATCATGGAGGAGTTCCGACTCGCTGGCGGCTCTGACGCAGAAATCTGATCGCGGCAATTGGTGCGTGTCTCGGCGCTCGGCTCGGCGTTCTGGTGCAGAATCCTGGCAAGGTGCTCGTGCAGCCGTTTTGCGTCTTCAGCGCCACGCCCAGTGAGCGATCTCCTGGCAAGTCGCCGGCACACAATAGCCGACCACTCGGCTCAAACCGACTCGTTATTAAACCCAACGTACGCCACGTTCTCAGGTCGCTAGAACGAATTGCGACCAGCGGCAAGTCCGGAAGTCACACCGCAGCGACGCTGATTGAACTAGTAGCGTCATTAGGTGTCCGCTGCGTTGGCCCGGGCGATTTCCCCTCTGCCCACGCTGAGAAGCCGTCCAGCAACTGCAAGAACCCTTTTCCAGGTGAACTGACTGCACGCCCTTCGTATTTCTTGCGCTCGGACGCGGAAGGTTGGTGAAGATGGTTCAAAGCAGGGGTTGCGTAGACTCGGGCAAGGACCATGGCACAAGCGTCGCCGGCTATACCTTCATCCTCTAGCCCGCTCCAGAGCAGGACTAGAGGCGCGTCCTCAGCCATACGTACCCACCATTCGGGCTCGCGAGCCTGCAGAGTCCTGATACAACAGAAGACGAGTGAATTCTTCATCTTCATAGAACTAGCCGTTGGCCAACCAGAGTATAGGCTCTTGGGCCAGGCGAACCATTCCTGGCGTGCGTCCGAGGGTGAGGGCACAAGGCGGTCAGCGTTCTGGACAAGGGCTAGCGCGGCTTCTTCCTTATCGCTCTCGTCGAAGACATCATCGGGATTCACCAGCACCCTATCGACTAGCCAGGTCGCGGCTGAAGACGACAGTCTTCCCTCTTCCCAAAGGTCGTTCAAGATTCGAACGCTTACGTTGCCCCCTTGCCATGCAATTAACGTCGCTAAGGCGCCAGCCGACCTAGCCCGGGAACCGGGCTCTGTTGTCAGCTCTAGCACGCGGCTCACAGTGTCCATGGCTAGCCTTTGAGCGTTCTCTTTTGCCAATTGAAGTTCTTGTTCTGCGGTATCCTGCGCCCTGCGTTCAGCCACTCTTGCCAGAGCATCGCTTCGGCGCCCAGCCATCTCTGTCAACAGAGACCCAATGAGCGTCACTGCCGCCCCCAGCGAAACCCCCAAGAAGGCCCAAACACTCTTGGCCTGCTCGTCTGTCAGGGGCGTCATCGTGAAGATTTCGGACTTGATGAGCAACCATGACGC
>CAVZNA010000004.1:0-320286 GCA_963776585.1 uncultured Actinomycetota bacterium | reverse complement strand
CGGTCAGCGACTGGCCAGCAGGTTGCGCTGGTCGCGCACCCACATGCCCGACCAGCCCGCGGAAGTGCGCGACGAACTGCTCGTGCTCGTGCGCGGGGTAGGTGGCCTTGACCGTGTCGACGATGAGCTGGTCGAAGCGCGGCGAGTCGACCCAGGTCAGGACGGCCTCGGGCAGGTGGGCCAGGTGCTCGTCGCACCAGTCCCAGTAGCGGTCGGCCTCGAAGTGCTCGTCGGCCAGGGCGCGGTAGCGGTGCATCTTCTCGTCGTAGGACAGGGACGGGTCGTCGGCGATGTCGAAGTAGCGACGGGTCTGCAGGTCCACCGACGCCTTGCGACCGGTCACCAGGCAGTAGGTCGACCATCGCACGAGCGCCGTGATGGCCCACGGGAAGTAGTAGTGCAGCGAGGTCAGCGCCACGTCAGGGCAGGCGTTGGCGTAGTCGATCGGGTGCACCTCGTTGCCCGCGACCAGCATCTCGGCGGAGTTGAACTCCCAGCCGAAGAACGCGTTGACGACCTTGCTCACCGTCTCGGTCTCCCAGCCGGCCTGCTCGGACAGGAAGTTGTGGGTGACGGCGTAGCGGTTGTGCATCGGCTCCCCGGGGCGGAAGTCCATGACCATGGTCTCCGGGCCGATGGACAGCGCGCGGGCGAAGTAGTCGTAGTCGACGGTGGCCTGCAGGTGCATCAGCATCTCGCCGGACTCGTCGTAGGACTTGTGCAGGTCCTCGCGGTCGTCGACGCGGGACACCCCCCGCCAGCCACCGCCGTCGAACGGCTTCATGTAGAGCGGGTAGCCGAGGTCGTCCGCGATGACGTCGAGGTCGAACGAGTCGTTGTACTTGGAGGCCGTGTAGGACCAGCGCACGTTGTCGACCGGGTTCTTGTAGGGCACCAGCACCGTGCGGGGCACCTTCAGCCCGAGCCGGATCATCGCGCAGTAGGCGCTGTGCTTCTCCATGGCCTGGAACGTGAAGGGGCTGTTGAGCAGGTAGGTGTCGTGCGTCAGCGCGGCCTTCTTGAGCCACTCGCGGGGGTGGTAGTACCAGTAGCCCAGACGGTCGATGACCAGGCCCGGGCGCACCGGGTCGGTCAGGTCGAAGGGGTGGATCCGCAGCCGCTCGCTGGACACCTGGTAGGTCGTGTCTCCCGTGGTCACGGGCCCGACCATGGACAGGATCTCCTCGAAGGCCTTCGGCCAGTCCTCCTCGGCACCGAGCAGGAGACCGATCAGGGGCGCACGCGTCGTTGCCATGTCCTCAACCTATCTGTATGCACAGGGCCCGGGGAGGCCCTCTCTCAGCAGAACCGGGGCAGGTGGTGGGCGATCTGCTTGCGCCACCACGGCCAGTCGTGGGCGGAGTCGTGACCCCACACGTCGAGCTCGTGCGGGATGCCCTTCTGGGCGAGCACCTCGGCCATCCGGTAGGCACCGGGCAGCGACCGGGTCGGCGAGACCTCGAAGGCGCCCTGGCCGACGACGATCACGATGTTGGCATGGCTGCGCACCCAGCCCAGGTGCTCACCGTGCATGTTGGCGACGTAGGCCGTGGGGTTGGCGAAGTAGGTCGCCTCCCCCACCTCGCCCCAGGCGTTCCAGGTGCTGGGGTCGAAGTTGCCGGACAGCGAGATGCCGACGCCGAAGAGGTCGGGTCGCTTGAGGGCGAAGTTCACGGCGTGGTAGCCGCCCATGCTGCAGCCGGTGGTGACGATGCTGCGGTGACCGGGCGAGTCGTGGTCGATCGTCGGCACGATGTGGTCGTGGATCCAGGCCTCGTAGGCGCCGTGACGCCGGGCGCGCTCCTCGGTGGGCAGCTCGTTGTGCGACCAGGACAGCTGGTCGAAGGAGTCCACCGCGTAGAGCTTGATCCGGCCGTCGTCGATCAGCCACCGGATCGCGTCGACCATGCCGTTGTTCTCGTAGTCCCAGGCACGTCCAGCCTCGGAGGGGAAGGCCAGGACCGGCCGCCCGTAGTGCCCGTAGCGGATGACCGTGCCGGGGCGGTCCAACCCCTCGCCCCAGATCTCGACCTGCTCGCGTTCCATCTGCGACCTCGTTCCCGCGTCAGCGCACCCTGGTGTGTTGCGGGCAAGAGTGCCATATCGCGGACGCCGAGGGCAGACGCCGCCGTGGCCACCTCGGGGCCATACCGACTTCGGTCGGTTCGGCAGGACGGTTGGGGCGCCGCGCAGGGGTGCAGGCGTGAATCGTCCCGCGCCGCAGGCCGGCACACCGCATACCGTCGCCCACCAGCAGTTTCGGCGTCCGCAGAGCCCACGAAACTGCTCCATACTTCTGCGAATGGCACTGCGCATCGGCATCTTCGGACGAGGCCGTCTCGGCTCTCTCGTCGAGGCTGCCGCGCACCGTGACGGTGGCCTCGATCTCGTCTGGGCGGTGGGCCGCGACGAGCAGCCCGCCGGTGAGGTCGACGTCGCCGTGGACGTCACCCACGCCGACGCCGTGCCCGGGCACCTGGCCTGGGCCCGGGACACCGGCACCGACCTCGTCGTCGGGACCACCGGCTGGGGCGGTGACGCCACCGCCGCGCTGGGGCCCGAGCCCGGCATCGGCGTGCTCCTTGCGCCCAACTTCTCGTTGTCCGTGGCCCTGATGCGCCGGCTCGCGACCGTGCTCGGCGGGTATGCCGTGCACGCGCCGGAGCCCGTCGACCTGGCCGTCACCGACACCCACCACCGGGCCAAGGTCGACTCCCCGAGCGGCACCGCCGTGATGCTGCGCGACGCCCTGGCCCAGGCCTCGGGCCGCGCCACCGACGAGGTGCAGACCACCAGCCTGCGGATGGGCACCGTGGTCGGCCGGCACGCCGTGCTCTACGAGAGTGCGAGCGAGTCGCTGGTGCTCACCCACGAGGCGCACACCCGCGACGTCTTCGCGACCGGCGCGCTGGCCGCGGCCCGATGGGTCCACGGTCGCCCCGGTCTGCACACCGTGGACGAGTGGGCCCACGACCAGCTGCACCACCTGTTCCGCAGTGAGACCCCGCACCCCTGAGACCACCCACCAGAGACCACTGCGCAGACCTGCGCCGACCCCCGAAGGAGGGACCATGAGCGGTGAGGAGTTCACCGGCCTGGGCGTGGCACTCGCCACCCCGTTCGACACAGGCATCACGACCGGAGAGGCCGGGGCGGTCAAGCCCTCCGGCAGGCGCCGGCCGCGCGTCGACCTCGACGCCTACGCCCGTCTCGTCCACCACGTCATCGACGGGGGTGCCGACTACGTCGTCGTGCTCGGCTCGACCGGCGAGGCCGCCACGGTGGCCGACGACGAGCGCCAGGCCCTGGTCCGCCTCGCCGTGCGGGCTGCGGCCGCGACGGCCACCCCCGTGGTCGTCGGGGTCGGGCACCACGACACCGAGCGCACCTGCGACCTCGCCGAGGCGGCCGTGGCCGCCGGCGCCGACGGGCTGCTGGTGGTGACCCCCTACTACAACAAACCACAGCCGTCGGGCCTGGTCGCGCACTACAGCGCGGTGGCCCGGGCCTGCCCCGGGACGCCGATCATCGCCTACAACGTGCCCGGGCGCACCGGGTGCAACATCACCCCTGCGACGATGCAGCGGCTGTGGACGATCGCCGAGGTCGTCGCCGTGAAGGAGTCCTCCGGCGACCTGCGCCAGATCAGCGCGCTGTGCACGCAGGCCCCGGTGGGCCGACACGTCATCGCCGGGGACGACGACCTGGCCCTGCCCGCGATCGCGGTCGGGGCCCAGGGACTCATCTCGGTGTGCGGCAACGTGGCGCCCGCGCTCACCGCCGAGCTGGTCCACGCCGCGCTCGTCGGGGACCTGACCGGCGCCCGGGCCACCGCCCGCCGGCTGGCCCCCCTGATGGACGCCATGTTCGTGGAGACCAACCCCGTGCCGGTGAAGGCAGCGTTGGCCTGCCTGGGCATCGGCACCGGCATGGTGCGGGCGCCGCTGGCGCCGGCCGAGCCGGAGACCTGGAGCCGGGTGCAGCAGGCGCTCTCCGGGCTGGGGGTGGCACGCGTGCCGGCCGCCCACGGTGTGCTCGCGTGACCGAGCGGCTCCGCGCGTTCTTCGACCGGCCCGTCGCCGAGGCGGCCTCGTCCACGGATGCTGCGGCGCATGTGGAGGAGCTGCTGACGGCGCTGGAGTCCGGTGCGGTGCGCGCGGCCACCCGTGACCCGGCACGGTGCCTGGACGGCACACGGCTGGGTCAAGCGCGGCATCCTCACGGCCTTCCGCCTCAGCGACCTCGTCGAGCTGCCCGGCTGGCCCGGCGGCGCCGTGGACAAGTCGCTCGTGCCCGCCCGCACGTGGTCGGTCGAGGACGGCGTGCGCGTCGTGCCGGGCGGCTCGTCGGTGCGCCGTGGCGCCCACGTCGCGCCTGGTGTCGTGGTGATGCCGCCGAGCTATGTCAACATCGGCGGCCACGTCGGGGCCGACTCGATGGTCGACAGCCACGTGCTGGTCGGCTCCTGCGCGCAGGTCGGGTCGCGGGTGCACCTGTCGGCGGCCGTGCAGCTCGGTGGCGTGCTCGAGCCCGTCGGGGCACGACCCGTGGTGGTCGAGGACGACGCGTTCGTCGGGGCACAGTGCGGGCTCTACGAGGGGGTCGTGGTGCGCACCGGCGCCGTGCTGGCCCCCGGGGTGCTGCTGACCTCCTCGACCGTGCTGCACGACCTGGTGCACGGCCGCACCGTGACCGGGGAGGTGCCCGCGGGTGCGGTCGTCGTGCCGGGCAGCCGTCCGGCTCGTGGCGGGTATGCCGTGGCGCAGGGCATCTCGCTCTACGCCCCCGTCATCGTGAAGTACCGCGACGCCGGCACCGACGCCGCCACGCTGCTCGAGGAGGCCCTGCGGTGAGGTCGCCGACCGCGTGAGCGGGCTGCGCACGTCGCCGATCCGCAGCATCGCCCGGGGCGCGCCCGAGGGCGCGGTGTCGCTGGCGCTCGGCGAGCCCGGGTGGCCGGTGCCCGAGGTGGCCCGCACGGCCCTGGCGGCCTGGGCGCATGAGTCGACCACCTGCGCCTACGGCCCCAACGAGGGCCTGCCCGAGCTGGTCGACGCGATCGCCGGCCGCCACGGCGTCCCCAGGTCCGAGGTGATGGTGACCGCGGGCAGCCAGGCCGCGCTGTATGCCGTGTTCCAGGCGCACGTGCCCGCGGGCTCGCGGGTGCTGGTGCCGGACCCCGGCTTCCTGGCCTACCCCACCCTGGCGACCCTCGCGGGAGCGGTGGCGACCGCATACCCCCTGGGCGCCGGCGGCACCCTGGACCCCGCTGTCCTGGTCGCCCTGCTCGACGCGCACGACGACGTGTCGCTGGTGGTGCTCAACCACCCCGGCAACCCGACCGGTGGCGGCGCCTCGCTCGAGGCGCTGGCCCGGGTCGCCGACGCCTGCGAGCGCCGCGGCGTGGTGCTGGTCTCCGACGAGGTCTACCGCGAGCTGCACCTGGGCACCCGCCAGCCGTCGCTGCGCGAGGTGACCACGCGCGGGCTGGTGCTCGAGTCGGTGAGCAAGGCGTGGGCCGCACCCGGCCTGCGGGTCGGCTGGGCGGTCGGACCGGCCGAGCTGCTGGCCCCGGCCCGCCTGGTGCACAACGCCATGACCACCGCACCCGCCCGCCCCTCCCAGGTGGCGGCCACCGCCCTGCTCGAGGCCTCCGCCGTAGTGCTGGAGCAGTCGCGAGCGCAGGTGCGTCACCGTTGGGCGCTGGTCGACCACGCCCTGGTGCCCGCCGGTGGTGCCGTCGCCGGCTTCTACCTGTGGACCCCGCTGCCGGACTGGGCCGGGGCCGACGACACGGGCTTCGTCTGCCGGGTGCGCGACGAGGGCCGCGTGGTGCTGGTGCCGGGCTCGGCCTTCGGGCCGGCCGGGCAGGGGCACGTCCGGGTCAGCCTGGGCGGCCCGGTGGACGAGCTGGCCGAAGGACTGGCGCGCCTCGCGCCCTGGTGGGAGGGGCCGTGTTGACCAAGGCTGCTGAGGACCTGTTCGCGTTCACCGAGGAGGAGATGGAGGCCGCTGCGGCGCGCTACGCCACGCCGTGCTTCGTCTACTCCCTGGGTCTCGCCCGCTCGCGGTGGCGGCTGCTGCGCGAGGCGCTGCCGGGCCGGGTGCGCCTGGCGTACGCCGTGAAGTCCAACCCCGGCGCCCCGCTGCTGGAGACCTTCGCGGCCGAGGGCGCCTGGTTCGACTGCGCCTCTGCGGGGGAGATCTCCGCCGTGCTCGCCGCCGGCGGCACGGGCAGCGGCATGGTGGTCGCCGGGCCGGCCAAGACGCACCGCGACCTGCAGGCGGCGCTGTATGCCGGGGCCCGGGTGCAGGTCGACGGCATCGAGGACGTGCAGCGCCTGCACGAGCTGCACACCGGCGAGGCGCCGCTGCGGGTCAGCGTGCGGGTGCACCCGGCGTCGGGGGTGAGCGAGTCGGCCTCCATCATCGGCGGGGCCGGGCCGTCCGCGTTCGGGGTCGACGAGGAGGACCTCGACGCCTTCCTCACGGAGGCACGTCGCTATGACCGGGTCACCGTGACGGGGTTGCAGGTCTTCTCCGCGAGCAACGAGCTCGACCCCGGCAAGCTGCTCGCCAACCACCGCACGGCACTGCGCATCGGGCAGGCCATGCACGAGGACCACGGCATCGACCTCGAGCTCGTCGACCTCGGTGGCGGGCTGGGCATCCGGTATGCCCCGTCCGAGCCGAGCCTGGACATCTGGGCGCTCGGTGCCGGGCTGGGCCGGCTGCTGGAGGAGCACCCGTGGTTCACCGGCGAGCTGCTGCTGGAGCCGGGGCGGTGGCTGTCGGGCCCGTGCGGGGTCTACCTGACCCGGGTGGTGCGGGTGAAGGAGAGCCGCGGGGTGCGCTTCGCGCTGCTGGAGGGCGGCATCAACCACCTGCTTGCGGCCGTTGCTGACCGGCCAGTCCTTCCCGACCACCGCACCCGGCCGCTCGGGCGAGCTCACGGCATACACGCTGGCCGGGCCGCTGTGCACGTCGCTGGACCGGCTCGGGACCGGCGAGCTGCCGGTGGACCTGCAGCCCGGCGACGTGGTGGCGTTCGGCCAGACCGGGGCATATGCCTCGACCCAGGCGATGTCGCACTTCCTCTCCCACCCCGAACCGGCCCAGCACTGGCACGGCTAGAGGGAGCCCGGGGAAGGGCGATCCTATGATGTCGGCCATGGTCTCCACCCGGATCGAGGAAGCACGCAAGACGGCCCGACGGTCGTGGAAGCGGCACCGCCCGGAGATCCTCTACCGCTACACCTTCACGGCCGCCGAGCAGGACCTGCCGGAGTGGTCGGCCTACCACCTGGTGGAGGCGAACCAGGACCTGCTGGACCGTTTCCGCCAGCAGTACCCCAAGGAGCTCAACGCCCGGAAGTACGGCATCCTGCAGAGCAGGATCGGCTCGGCGACCGAACCGTGCTGGTTCATCGTCGACGACACGGGCGACCTGTGCGGCTACTGTCACCTCTCCTGGTCCGACACCGTCAACGCGCGCATCCACCACAAGGTTGCCGTCGCACCGCACCAGGCCTACTTCTTCGACAGCTACGTCTGCAAGAAGCACCGAGGCAAGCGCATCCATGCCGCCTCCGTCGCCCACCGCCTGCGGCTGGCCCGAGAGCGCGGAGTCACCGAGGGCCTGACCACGATCTCCAAGAGCAACCTGCGGTCGGTGTCCTCGTTCCGCTGGTTCGGGCTCACCCGCACGCATCGGCTGGTCTATGTCCCCGACCTCAGACGCACGATCAGTCTGCCCGCCCGATGACACGTGCCCGCACCAGAGGAGCCACCGGCGTCAGGAGACACCGTGCAGGTTGAGGTCGTCGACACCCTGGAGGGCCTGGCCGGCCTGCGTGAGGAGTGGGAGGACCTGGAGCAACGCGACCCCGAAGCCTCGTTCTACCTGACCCACCGGTTCGTGTCCGCGTGGTGTCATGCCTACGCCGACCACCCCGACGTGAGCCTGCACATCGTCTGCGTGCGGCACAACGCTGCGCTGATGGCCGTGATGCCCCTGTCGCTGCGCCGTGGCACGCGCAAGGGCCGCGCTGTCACCACGTTGCGCTTCGCGACCCACGGCGACTTCATGGGCGCCCTCGTCGACCCGACCCCGGCGTCGGATGCGGTCTGCCGCACTCTTGCTGACGCCATGGACCAGCCGCGGTCCTGGGACTCCATCTACCTCACGAACATCCCGGTCCACTCGCATCTGGGGCGGTTCTTCCTTCGCACCGAGCACAACCCGCGGTTCACCCCGCACGTCGAGGCGCCGCGCATCGACCTTCGTGAGTATGCCGACTTCACCGACTTCTGTGGGCGCAGCCTGCCCAGCCACACCCGGAAGTACCGCAACAAGCTGTTCCGGGAGCACGAGGTCACGTTCCGCGTCTACACCGGCGACGAGGACGGAGTGCTCGACCGGATCGCTGCCGTCCACCGCGCCGAACGCGACCACCTCGTCGAGCGCAGGGCCCGCACCGAGCGGCACTCGCTCTTCGACGACGAGCGCCGGGTCACCCACCTCAGGGCGGTCTTCGCCACCGGAGGGGATGCGGTCACCTTCGCGTACGAGGACGAGGACGGCCAGATCGTCGGCTACCGCACGTGCTTCCGACAGGGTCGCACCCTCCTGTCCTGGAACAGCGCCTACGCACCGGCCTACGACAGGTACCGCCTCGGCAAGGTCATCCAGTACGACATCCTCGAGCATCTCTTCGCCGAAGGGTCGACGGACGTCTTCGACTTCGGCGCCGGACGCTACCCGTGGAAGTTCGAGTGGACTCCCCGCTTCACCGCGACCTACCGCTACCAGCGCCGCCTGAACCCCGACCCGCCGGTCGACGCAGCAGCACGGCCCGCCAAGGCCACGACGCCGGCCACGCCGCAGCCCCACACCCCGGTCACGACGGCGGCGAGTTCGGAGGCCTCCACGCCCACAGACGGCGCGTTGCTCGGGGTCGCACGACAGACCGCACGTGCTGTCATGCGGCGCTCTGGTCTGGCCGCCGCCCGTCACGCCGGGCGCGAGACCGTGGCCCGGGCGCGAGGGCGACGTCTGCCGCCCATCATCTGGTATGTCCCGCATCCCGACGACGAGTCGATCTTCATGGGCGGCAGCATCAGCCGGCACCGGCACCGGCGCAACATCCTGGTCGTCCTCACCCAGGGCGGCGGCTCGGCGGTGCTGCCCAAGGTCAGCGCCAAGCTGGGACAGCCCCTGTCTGTGCACGACTTCATGCAAGGACGTCTGGGTGAGCTCGACGGCGCGCTCACCGCCCTGGGCGTGCGACAGCGCGACGTGCGACAGCACCAGCTGACCGACGGGGCCGTCACCGCGGAGCAGGTCTACGACCTGATCTGCACCATGGCCCGAGAGTTCCCCGACGCCACCCACCGCACCATGTCCTACCTGGACCCGCACCGTGACCACAGCGCTGCGGGCCAGGCCCTGCGCCAGGCATACCGGAACGGCGTGGTGACCGACGCCGTCTTCCACCTGCCGATCCCCCTGGTCCCGGCGACCTGGGGCACCCGAGCTCCGCTGAGTGTGGCCGACGTCGAGGTCAAGCGCGCAGCCCTCAGGGAGTACCAGCGGTGGGATCCTGCTCAGGGTCGCTATGCCATCGGGGAGTTCAGCGTGGGCTCGGTCATCCGGACCCAGATCGATGCGCCTCACGAACGGGTCCACGACCCCGGCTACGACATCTGAGGTCCTGTCAGGGAGAGAGACCGGGCAGGCCCGGGAGCGAGCTCTCCTCGAAGATCAGCCAGGTGCGGGTGCCCTTGACCCCGGGCAGCGCCTGGATCTGCTCCAGCACCAGGTCGCGCAGCTCGTGGTTGTCGCGGGCCCGCACCTGCACCAGCACGTCGAACTCCGCGCCGACGAGTGCCACCCGCTCGACGCCAGGCAGCTCCTGGAGCACCTTGGCGACCTGGCGCCAGGAGTTCTGCTCGATCGACACCGAGATGTAGGCCGAGGTCTTCAGCCCCACCTTCTCCGGGTCGACGAGGGCGGTGAACCCGGTGATCACCCCGGCGTCCTGCAGCCGCTCGAGCCGGGCGTAGGCACCGGCCCGGGAGACGTGCACCTCCTCGGCGAGCGCCCGCACCGACATCCGCCCGTCCCGCTGCAGGGCCGCGATGATCTGCAGGTCGGTCTCGTCGACGGGCAGCGCGTCCAGTCCGGGACGGCACCCGACCGGGGTAACTTGGACGTTTGGCTCTGAGGCACCGACCCATGTCTGCCAGACGTCTCGGATCAGACCGCATCCATCGCGTTCACTCTCCTGTCGTGAGCGACCATGTGAGGACAGGTTCACTGTGAGGAGTGGTCGACGATGACGGACTGCAGCACCTGCTGCCCTGCCCCGAGCCGGTGCAGTTCATGGACGCGGGCGGGTCACTGGTGCCCGGCGGCCCCGGCGAGCTCGCCACCGCACGCGGCTACGCCATGCCGTCGACGGACGACCTGCTCGCCGTGTGGCGCGCCATGGTCGTCGGCCGCCGCTTCGACGCCCAGGCCACCGCGCTGACCAAGCAGGGCCGCCTCGCCGTCTACCCGTCGCTCCCGCGGGCAGGACGCCTGCCAGGTCGCCCCGCGTGCTGGCGCTGGCCGAGCAGGACTGGTTCTTCCCCACCTACCGCGACTCGATGGCCCTGGTCACCCGCGGCATCGACCCGGTCGAGGTGCTCACCCTGCTGCGCGGCGACTGGCACTGCGGCTACGACCCGACGGCCACCCGCACCGCACCCCAGTGCACCCCGCTGGCCACCCAGAGCGTCCACGCCGCCGGGCGCGGCCTACGGCATGAGGCGCCGGGGCAGCGACGGGGTGGCGCTGTGCTTCATCGGCGACGGCGCGACCAGCGAGGGCGACTTCCACGAGGCGCTCAACTTCGCCGCGGTCTTCAAGGCGCCGGCGGTGTTCTTCGTGCAGAACAACAAGTACGCGATCTCGCGTGCCCGCTGTCCAAGCAGACCAAGGCGCCGGCGCTGGCCTACAAGGGCGTCGGCTACGGCGTGCGCAGTCGAGCAGGTCGACGGCAACGACCCCGCCGCCGTGCTGGCCGTCATGCAGAGCGGCCATCGAGCACGCCCGCTCCGGCGACGGGCCGTTCCTCGTCGAGGCGCACACCTACCGGCATGGAGGCGCACACCAACGCCGACGACGCCACCCGCTACCGCACCGAGGACGAGGTCGAGCAGTGGCAGGGCCGCGACCCGATCGTCCGGCTGCAGCGCTTACCTGCGTCGACCAGGGCGCCCTGGACGACGGCCCGCATCGACGAGGTGACCGCGCGAGGCCGAGGCGCTGGCCGCCGACCTGCGCACCCGGATGAACGCCGAGCCCGGTGGTGCGACCCGCTCGAGCTCTTCGACCACGTCTACGCCACGCCCGACCCCGCAGCTGCTGCGAGCAGCGCGACCTGGTCCGGCCGAGCCGGACGGACACGCACCGAGGAGATGGCGACGCCGATGAGCCACCACGACCTTCGCCAAGGCCCTCAACGCCGCCCTGCGCGACGCGCTCACCGACGACCCGACGTGCGTCGTCTTCGGCGAGGACGTCGGCGCCGCTCGGCGGCGTCTTCCGGATCACCGACGGCCTCACCCGCGACTTCGGCGAGGACCGCTGCATCGACACCCCGCTCGCCGAGGCCGGCATCGCCGGCTTCGCGGTCGGCATGGCCATGCAGGGCTTCCGCCCGGTGATCGAGATGCAGTTCGACGCCTTCGGCTACCCGGCGTTCGAGCAGGTCGTCTCGCACATCGCCAAGATGCGCAACCGCACCCGCGGCCGCGCTCACCGCTGCCCATGGTGATCCGCGTGCCGTACGCCGGGGGCATCGGCGGCGTCGAGCACCACTGCGACTCCTCCGAGGGCTACTACGCCCACACCCCCGGGCTGCACGTCGTCACGCCCGGCACTCCCGCCGACGCCTACTCCCTGCTGCGCGAGGCCATCGCCTCACCCGACCCGGTGGTCTTCATGGAGCCCAAGGTCCTCTACTGGTCCAAGGCCGAGCTCGACCTGCCGGTGACGACCGCTCCGATCGGCACGGCCCGGTGCGCCGGGAGGGCACGCGACGTCACCCTGCTCACCTACGGCCCCGCAGCTGCCGACGGCGCTGAAGGCCGCCGAGGTCGCCGCCGCCGAGGAGGACTGGGACGTCGAGGTGGTCGACCTGCGCAGCATCGTGCCGTTCGACGACGAGACCGTGGCCGCTTCGGTGCGCAAGACCGGCCGCTGCGTCGTGCTCGCCGAGGCCCAGGGCTTCGCCGGGGTCGCCGGCGAGGTCGCCGCCCGGGTCCCGGAGCGCTGCTTCCACTCTCTGGCCGCCCCCGTGCTGCGGGTCTCCGGTCTCGACATCCCCTACCCCCCACCGAAGCTGGAGCACTCCCACCTGCCCGGGGTCGACCGGGTGCTCGACACCATCGCGCGGCTGCAGTGGGACGACGCCCCCGACCTGACCCACGCCGGCCTGGACCACCGCGCCGAGGCCCGATGAGCGCGGCACAGGTCTTCCCCCTGCCCGACCTCGGCGAAGGGCTGACCGAGGCCGAGGTCGTCGAGTGGCACGTCGAGGTCGGTGACGAGGTCGAGGTCGACCAGCACGTCGTCACCGTCGAGACCGCCAAGGCGGCCGTCGACGTGCCCTGCCCGTATGCCGGGCGCGTGCTGACCCTGCACGGTGAGCCCGGCCAGATGCTGGCCGTCGGTGACCCGCTCGTCACCGTGACCGCCACCGTCGGTGACCCGACGACGGAGCGTCCGGCAGACACGGCGGGTGCGGAGCAGTATCGCGAGGAGGAGCGCGCGGGAGCCGGCACCCCGCCCCTCCGACGCAGACTCGGGGTCCGGTGCCGTGCTCATCGGCTACGGCACCAGTGGTGGTGAGCGCCGCCGGCGCCGCGGCGCACGGCGCCGCGCGGCGGCCTCGCCCGGCGCCCGCGCCGTCGGCCGCCACCAGCCACGGTGCCGTCAAGGTGCATCTCCCCGCTGGTGCGCAAGCTGGCCCTGGACGCCGGTCTCGACCTGGCCTCGATCCGGCCGAACAGCCCCGACGGCATCATCCGCCGGGCCGACGTGGTCGACGCCTCTGCGGCCCCGGCCGCCGCACCGACCACGGGCGTGTCGACAGCGCCGCCCTCGGCTGCCGCGTCATCGCCGACCGAGGTGCGCGCAGCCGGCCGACCCGGGCAGGCAGAGATCCGGGTGCCGCTGACCGGCGTACGCAAGGCGATCGCCGACAAGCTGAGCACCTCACGCCGTGAGATCCCCGACGCCACGACCTGGGTCGATGCGGACGCGACCGAGCTCATGGCGGTCAAGGACGCGCTCAAGCGGGTCCGCCCCGACGACGGCATCGGGGTGCTGGCGCTGATGGCGCGCATCGTCGTCGCCGGCCTGCGCCGGCACCCCGAGCTCAACTCCTCGGTCGACACCGCCGCGGGCGAGATCGTGCAGCACGGGGCGGTCCACCTCGGCTTCGCCGCCCAGTCGCCGCGCGGGCTCGTCGTGCCCGTGGTCAAGGACGCGGGGCAGATGAGCACGGCCGAGCTCGCCGCGGCGCTGCGGGAGCTCACGGCCGCCGCACGCGAAGGCAAGCTCACGCCCGGCGCAGCTCACCGGGGGCACGTTCACCCTCAACAACTACGGGGTGTTCGGCGTCGACGGGTCCACCCCGATCATCAACCACCCGGAGGCGGCGATGCTCGGCGTGGGCCGCATCATCGACCGGCCCTGGGCCCACGAGGGCCAGCTGGCGCTGCGCAAGGTGACCCAGCTGTCGTTCACCTTCGACCACCGGGTGTGCGACGGCGGCACGGCCGGCGGCTTCCTGCGCTTCGTGGCCGACTGCGTGGAGCAGCCGACCGTCCTGCTGGCCGACTTGTAGACGGGCGGTGGGCGTCGACCCCGTCGGCCACGCCCGCCGCTCGCATTCCCTGCGCGCGACGGGTTGCCCCCTCGGTCAGCCGTCAGTGGTCTCCGCGTCGTCAGCCGTCGGTCGGGGCGGGAGCGTCGTCGGGGATGCCCTCGGCGAGCGGCTCCAGGCGGTAGCGCACCTCCTGGCCGTCGATCTCGGTCACCCGCACCCGGATCCGGTCGATGGGCACGCCGGAGTCGTCGACTCCGAAGACGGTGACCTGGCAGATGATGACGGCGTCGTCCTCGGCAGGGAGCCCACCGGGGCAGGTGACCGACTCGAGCATGACCTGCTGCTCGGCCATGGTGTCGGTGATGCTGCGCTCGACCTCCGCCTGGCCGACCTCCTGGGCGCACCCGGCGAGCCCGAGGAGCGCCAGCCCGGCGACACCGGTCGTCAGGGCTCGGCGAAGTCGCCGGGGCGAGGTCGTCATGCCCGTCACGATAGCCACCTCAGGCCTCGATCAGGGCACCCACCAGGTGGTCGGCGGCCCGCGCGTGCCAGGTGAGGGCGTGGCGCAGCATGGCGTGCGTGTCGTCGAGGTCGGTCTGCACCTGCACGCGTGCCCCCCTGGACTCCAGGTGACGACCGGCGAGCTCGCTGCCCCGCGGGGCTGTGACCCGGTCCTGCGACCCGTGCAGCAGCAGCGCGTCCAGACCGGGTGCCGGGTCGACATGCCGCAGGTCGGGGGCCTCGACCCAGGCTGCGGCCGTCACCAGGGAGCGCACACCCGGCTCCCCGGTCAGCTGCAGCGCCACCCGGCCGCCCATGGAGTAGCCGAAGAGCCCCAGCGGCAGCCCCGAGTGCCGCCGACGCACCTCGTCGAGGGCCCAGCGCCCGTCGGCGACCGGGGCGGCGTCGTTCCAGCCACGCACGGCATACCGCAGGAAGCCGACCGAGACGCGCTCGTCGCGGGCGCGGCGGGCGATGGCCGTGGCGAAGAGGCGGGCGCGCAGCACCGACGGCTGGCGCCAGGAGGTCGGTGAGTCCCCGTGGGCCTGGCCGCCGTGCAGCACCAGCACCGCAGCACGGGGGTCGTCGGGACGGTGGACCCAGCGCAGGCCGGCTCCGCTGGGTGAGTCGGTGGATGAGGAGGCGAACACGCTGGTCACGCTAACCACTGGACCTGAGGCCCGCCTGAGGAACGTGAGACCCGTCCGGCACGGGTGACCCGGGTCACACCTCCAGGGTGCGCACCAGCGGCACGCCCACCCGGTAGGGCAGGTGCAGATAGCTGGGGGCGTCGAGGACGGCCAGGTCGGCCGGCCCGCCGACGCGGACGCGCCCCACGTCCTCGCGACGGAGCGCCTGGGCCCCGCCGCGGGTGGCCGCCCTGACCGCCTCGGCCGGTGTCATCCCCATCTCGCGCACGGCCAGCGCGATCATCAGCGGCATCGACGACGACGCACAGGTGCCGGGGTTGCAGTCGCTGGCCAGGGCCACGGTGACACCGGCGTCGAGGAGCCGGCGTGCGTCGGGGTAGGGCGACCGCGTGGAGAACTCCACCCCTGGCAGCAGCGTGGCCACGGTCGAGCCGCCCGCGAGCGCCGCCACGTCGTCGTCGGACAGGTAGGTGCAGTGGTCGACGCTGGCCGCACCGAGCTGCACGGCCAGCTGCACCCCTGGACCGTGGCCGAGCTGGTTGCCGTGCACCCGCAGCTGCAGCCCTGCGGCCGCGCCTGCCTCCAGGATGGTGCGGGCCTCGTCGGCGTCGAACGCGTGCGGGCTGTGGGGCTCGCAGAAGACGTCGACCCAGCGTGCGTAGGGCCGTGCCTCCTGCAGCATGGCGCCGCTGACCAGCTCGACGTAGGCCGCCCGCTCGGCGATCGTCTCGGTGCCCGGCGGCAGCACGTGCCCGCCCAGGTAGGTCACCTCGTCGGTCACCTCCGCCGCCAGCCGCAGCAGCCGGGTCTCGTGCTCGACGTCCAGGCCGTAGCCGCTCTTGATCTCGACGGTCGTCGTGCCCTGCGAGCGCATCTCGTCGACCCGGGCACGCAGCAGGGTGCGCAGGGTCTCGTCGTCCGCCTGCCGCGTGGCAGCCACCGTGGTCGCGATGCCGCCGCCGTCGTAGCGGGCGCCCGTCATCCGGGCCGCGAACTCCGCCGACCGGTCCCCGGCGTAGACGAGGTGGCTGTGGCTGTCGACGAAGCCGGGCAGCACCGTCTTGCCGCCGAGGTCGATCGCCCAGTCGGCCTCGGGGGCGTCGGCCGCCCGCCCGACCCACCGCACACTGGTCGCGGTGTCCTCGTAGGCGCTGCCGATGACCAGGGCCGCGTCCTCCAGGATGCCCAGGCCCTCGCGGTGGTCGGCGTCGGGATGCTCGTCGTCGACGGTCAGCAGCTGGCGGATCCCGGTGATGAGGATGCTCATGCGCCGACCGTAGCCCAGAGCGCGCCCACGGCCCGGCCCAGCAGATGGCCGACGTCGCCGAGCTCGTGCCGGCCCTCGCTGACCACGGTGCGCCCGTCCACGACGACCGTGTCGACATCGGCGGCACCGGCGCTGAGCAGCACCTGCGCCGGGTCGCAGCCGGCGGTGCGCACCGTGTCGAGCCGCACCGCGACGAGGTCGGCGCGGGCCCCGACCTCGAGCCGGCCGGCGTCGGGCCAGCCGATGCTGTCGTGGGCGGTCGCGGCGCGCAGCAGCTGCTCCGGTGAGAAGCGTCCGCGCTCCCCGCTGGCCAGGCGCTCGTGCATCTCCAGGGCCCTGGCCTCCTCGAGGAGGTCGACGACGGCGTGCTGGTCGGACCCCAGGGACAGCCGCGCGCCGGCGGCGACCAGCGCGCGGGCCGGGCCGATGCCGTCGGCGAGGTCTCGCTCCGTGGTGGGGCAGAAGCAGGCGGTGGCTCCGGCGCGGCCGAGCAGCGAGATGTCGGCAGGGGTCAGGTGGGTGGCGTGCACCGCGCTGAGGTCGGGGCCGAGCACGCCCTCGGCGGCCAGCAGACCGGTCGGTGTCAACCCGTATGCCGCCAGGCACGCGGCGTTCTCGGCCGGCTGTTCGGAGAGGTGGACGTGCAGCGGTGCCGCCCGGTCGCGGGCCGCCGAGGCCACCGTGGCCAGGGACTCCCGCGGCACGGCGCGCACCGAGTGGATGGCCGCGCCGACACGCAGGTGTGCCGGTCCCCCGTCACGGTGGTCACGGGTCGACGTCATCCGCTGGGCCCACGTCTGCGCGTCCCGGTCGCCGAACCTGCGCTGCTGAGGCGCCAGCGGCTGGTGCCCCTGCGCGGTCAGCCCGCCCGCCAGGTAGCAGGTGTCCAGCAGGGTCAGGCGCACTCCCGCCTCTGCCGCGGCCTGCACCAGCGCCGACCCCATCGCCTGCGGGTCGTCGTAGGCCCGCCCGTCGGCCTGGTGGTGCAGGTAGTGGAACTCCCCGACCGCGGTGACGCCGGCCAGCGCCATCTCGGCGTAGGTCGCCCGCGCCAGGTCGAGGTAGGAGCCGGGGTCCAGCCGGGACGCCACGGCATACATCGCCTCGCGCCAGGTCCAGAAGGTGCCGCCACCGGAGTGGGTGCGTCCGCGCAGGGCCCGGTGGAAGGCGTGGCTGTGGCAGTTGGCCAGGCCCGGCAGCACGACACCGGGCAGCCGCTCGGCACCGTCGGCCGCCGCGTCGACGCCGCTCACCCCGCCCCGGATCGCGGTGAACCGGCCCGCCTCGGCCTCGAACAGGACGTCGCGGGCGACCCCGCCGGGCAGGTGCGCGTAGGCCGCGTGCCACCTCATGCGGGTCCCGCCACCAGGTCGGCGACACAGCGGGTCAGCGCGGCCACGCCGGCGTGGCAGTCGGCCCGCTCGGCGTGCTCGGCGGGGCTGTGCGAGATGCCGGTGGGGTTGCGCACGAAGAGCATGGCCGCGGGCACCCCTGCGGTGGCCAGGATGCCGGCGTCGTGGCCGGCGCCGGTGCCGAGCACCGGCACGCTGAGCGACGCCTCGGTCTGCAGCACCGTCCGCAGCCGTGCGCTGAGCGTCCGGTCGAACGGCGTCGCCGGCGTCCACGACTCCTCGGTCACCGTGCCGGAGCGCTCCGCGGCCCGCTCGGTCAGCGCGGCCACGGTGGCGCGCACGGCCGAGGCGTCGGGGCCGCGGCTGTCGAGCCAGCCGGTGACGCGGCCCGCGATGGCGTTGACGCCGCCCGGCTCGACGGCGACCTTGCCGACGGTGGCGACACAGCCGGTGCGGGTGGCGGCCTCCCTGGCCGAGAGCACGAGGTCGGCGTAGCCGAGCATCGCGTCGCGCCGGTCCTGCAGCCGGGTGGTGCCGGCGTGGTTGGCCTCACCGGAGAAGTCGAAGCGCCACCGGCCGTGCGGCCAGATGTCGCTGGCTACGGCCACCGGCACCCCGAGGTCGACCAGCCCGCGGCCCTGCTCGACGTGCAGCTCGACGAACGCGCCCACGCGGCGCAGGGTCTGCGGGTCGGGGCCGACGCCGCCGGGGTCGCGCCCGGCGGCCCGCAGCGCCTGCGCCATGCTCACGCCGTCGGTGTCGGTCAGGCCCAGCGCCCGCTCCGGCGACAGCGCACCGGTGATGACCCGGGAGCCGGCACACGCGACGCCGAAGCGCGCACCTTCCTCGTCGACGAAGTTGACGACGGCCAGCGGCCGTGCCGGGGTGACCCCCTGGGCGCGGAGCGCGTCGACGGTGGCCAGCGCCGACACGACCCCGAGCGGTCCGTCATACGCCCCGCCGTCCGGCACGGAGTCGAGGTGGGAGCCGATGGCCACACCGCTGCTGCCGGCGGCCACCGCGGCATCAGGGTCGCCCCACCACGCCCACTGGTTGCCCATCCGGTCCTCCGTGAGGTCCAGAGCGCGCCGGGCGCACTCACCGGCGAACCACTCGCGCAGGGTGTGGTCCTGCGCCGTCCAGGCAAACCGTCGGTAGCCGCCCGATGCGGCCCGCCCGATGCCCTCGAGCTCGGCCCACATGGCGTCGAACGTCTCGACCACACTCATCCGCTGTTCCTCTCGACGCCCCCCAGTCTGCTCCCGGTCGGTGACCCGCCGGCGGGCCGACGGGCCAGAGGTGTCTCACTGACGAGACATCCCAGCTCGGGTGTCACTCGCGTGTGGACTCCAGCGCCCTCAGGAGGGCCTCGATCTCACACACCGGCCGAGCCGGCGGCCTGCGGGGGTGCCCTCAGCAGGGCTGCGATCTCACACACGGCCTACGGTGGGTCCCATGAGCGAGGAGCGCGCCCTGGAGGCTGTCAGAGCAGCTGGGCTGGAGCACACCGTCACCCGGCACGGCCGGGTCGGCAGCCTGGCCGAGGCCGCCGCCGCCCGCGGCATCGAGCCACGAGACCTGGTCAAGACCCTGGTGGTGCGCCGCGGGGACGACGACTACCTCTTCGTCCTGGTGCCCGGCGACCGCGAGATCGCCTGGCCGAAGCTGCGTGCGCTGCTGGGCGTCAACCGCCTGTCGATGCCCGACGCGTCGACTGCTCAGGAGGCGACGGGCTACGAGCGCGGCACCATCACACCGTTCGGCTCCACACGTGCCTGGCCGGTCGTGGCCGACCAGACCCTCGCCGGTGAGCCCGAGCGACACATCTCCCTGGGTGCCGGTGCCCACGGTGTCGCGGTGACCGTGCGGGCGGTCGACGTCATCCGGGTGCTCGACGCCGACACTGCGGACGTGACCGACCCGGCCTGACCCGTTGCCAGGGGTTCCGCACCCCACCAACCCGCGTTGCCAGGGGTTTCGCCACCCGCAGGACCGAGTTGCCAGGGGTTCCGCACGCCCCCAACCCGCGTTGCCAGGGGTTTCACCACCCGCTGCGGGTCGGCGTGTGCCCCGTCCGTGCCTCCTCCGGCATCGCCATCTCGGCCCGGACACCGAGCAGCCGGACCGGCCGCTCCGGCTCGACGCGCCCGGCCAGCTCCAGCACCGCCGCCAGCACCGCCTGGCGGTCGTGCGTCGGCGTGATCTTGTGCCCCAAGGTCTTGGTGAAGAACGGCGCATAGCGCACCTTGAGCGTCACCCGCACGACCGGCCGCCCCTCGGCCGCGACATCCTCGAGCACGGCGGCCACCAGCTCGCGCACCGCGGCGTCGACCTGCCCCGGCTCGGTGAGGTCCTGCTGGTAGGTCGTCTCCCGGCTGTGCCCGCGGGCGACCCAGGGTGTGTCGTCCACCTCGCTGGCGCCCTCACCCCGGCCGAGCCGGCGATACCACTGACCCATCCGGGGCCCGAACTCGGCGACGAGCGTGTCCACGTCGGCCGCGGCCAGCTCGGCGACCGTGGTGATGCCGTGGCCGGCCAGCCGCCGGGACACCTTGGTCCCCACCCCCCACAGGTCGATCGTGGGCCGACCGCCCATGACCTCGAGCCAGGTCGCCTCGGTGAGCCGGAACACCCCGCGCGGCTTGCCGAAGCCGGTCGCGACCTTGGCCCGCACCAGGGTGTCACCGATCCCGACGGTGCAGTGCAACCGGGTGCGCTCCAGCACCGCCTGCTGAGCCTGCCGCGCGAACGCCTCCGGGTCGTCCGTCCGCACGCCGATGAACGCCTCGTCCCAGCCCAGCACCTGCACCACGGCTCCCGGCAGCGCTTTCAGGCTGAGCATGACCTGCTCGGACGCCGCGGTGTAGGCCTCGCCGTCGACGGGCAGGATGACCGCCTCGGGTGCCTTGCGCGCGGCGATGCGCAACGGCATACCGGAGCCGACCCCCAGCTCCCGCGCCTCGTAGGACGCCGTCGAGACCACGGCCCGCTCCGTGGGGTCGCCGCGGCCCCCGACGATGACCTGGCGGCCGGCGAGCTCGGGCCTGCGCAGCACCTCGACCGCCGCGATGAACTGGTCGAGGTCGACGTGCAGCACCCACGGCCGCTCCGGCTCCGCCATCTGCCCAGTGTGCCCGAGCCGCCGTGTGCCCGCCCTCGCCCGACCGGGGTGTGCAGAAATGGCTCCCCGTGACCCCTTCTGCACACCCCAAGGACACGCGTGAGGTGTCAGCCCTCGCGCATCGGCACCCGCACCCCGCGCTCGGCGGCGACCTCGTCGGCGCGCTCGTAGCCGGCGTCGCAGTGCCGGATGACGCCCATGCCTGGGTCGTTGGTCAGCACGCGCTCGAGCTTCTGCCGGGCCAGGTCGGTGCCGTCGGCGACCGAGACCTGGCCGGCGTGCAGGGACCGTCCGATGCCGACCCCGCCGCCGTGGTGGATCGACACCCACGAGGCCCCGGACGCGGTGTTGACCAGGGCGTTGAGCAGCGGCCAGTCGGCGATGGCGTCGGAGCCGTCGGCCATCGCCTCGGTCTCGCGGTAGGGGCTGGCGACCGACCCGCAGTCGAGGTGGTCGCGGCCGATGACGATCGGAGCCTCGACCTCACCGGAGGCCACCATGTCGTTGAACCTCAGCCCGGCCTTGTCGCGCTCGCCGTAGCCCAGCCAGCAGATGCGGGCGGGCAGGCCCTCGAAGGCCACCCGGTCCTGCGCGCCGCGCAGCCACTTCTGCAGGTGGTCGTTGTCCGGGAAGAGGTCCATCACGGCGCGGTCGGTCGCGGCGATGTCCTGCGGGTTGCCCGACAGCGCGGCCCAGCGGAACGGGCCCTTGCCCTCGCAGAACAGCGGCCGGATGTAGGCGGGCACGAAGCCGGGGAAGTCGAAGGCCCGGTCGAAGCCGCCCTGGCGCGCCTCGTCGCGGATCGAGTTGCCGTAGTCGAAGACCTCGGCGCCGCCGTCCAGGAACCCGACCATGGCCTCGACGTGCCGGGCCATCGACTCCTGCGCGCGCTCGGTGAACTCCTCGGGCTTGCGCTCGGCCAGCTCGTGCCAGTCGTCGAGCGCGACCCCGAGCGGCAGGTAGGACAGCGGGTCGTGCGCCGAGGTCTGGTCGGTGACGATGTCGATGTCGACCCCGCGGCGCAGCAGCTCGGGGAAGACCTCGGCGGCGTTGCCGACGACACCGACCGAGACCGCCTCGTGCGCGGCCTTGGCGGCGAGCACCCGCTGGACCGCGGCGTCCAGCGAGTCGGCCACCTCGTCGAGGTAGCGCGAGTGCACCCGGCGGCGCAGCCGTGCCTCGTCGACGTCGACGATGAGGCAGGTGCCGCCGTTGAGGGTCACCGCCAGCGGCTGGGCCCCACCCATGCCACCACAGCCACCGGTGAGCGTGAGCGTGCCGGCGAGCGTGCCGCCATAGCGCTTGGCCGCCACCGCCGCGAAAGTCTCGTAGGTGCCCTGCAGGATGCCCTGGGTGCCGATGTAGATCCAGGACCCGGCGGTCATCTGGCCGTACATCGTCAGCCCGAGGTGCTCCAGGCGCCGGAACTCCGGCCAGGTGGCCCAGTCGCCGACCAGGTTGGAGTTGGCGATGAGCACCCGCGGCGCCCACTCGTGGGTGCGCATGACGCCGACCGGCCGGCCCGACTGCACCAGCATGGTCTCGTCCTCGCGCAGGTCGGTGAGGGTGCGCACCATGGCGTCGAAGCTGCGCCAGTCGCGGGCGGCCCGGCCGGTGCCGCCGTAGACGACGAGGTCGTCAGGACGCTCGGCGACCTCGGGGTCGAGGTTGTTCATCAGCATCCGCAGCGGTGCCTCGGTCGCCCAGGACCGGGCGGTGAGGGTGGTGCCGCGGGGGGCGCGGACGGGGCGGGAGCCTTCCATGACGATCTCCTTGCGGTATGCCGTGCGCTCGGGCGACGGGGTCGGGCTGCGGTGGGGTGGGGGTCAGGTCAGCGGGCCGGTGGCCTGCTCGGCGGCCCGGCGGACGGCGCCGGAGGCGACGAGGTCGACGGCGGCGGTGATCTCGGGGGACAGGTGCCGGTCCGGGCCGGGGCCGGCGATGCCGGCGCTGCGCAGGGCGCCGACCACCGCGGCGGTCGCCGGTGCGGGGGCCAGCGGGGCCCGCAGGTCGAGAGCCCGCGCGGCGGTCAGCACCTCGACGGCGAGCACCCGGGTGAGCCCGTCCAGGGCGCGGCGCAGCTTGCGGGCGGCCGACCAGCCCATCGACACGTGGTCCTCCTGCATCGCCGAGGAGGGGATCGAGTCGACACTGGCCGGGGCGGCGAGCCGCTTCAGCTCAGAGACGATGCCGGCCTGGGTGTACTGCGCGATCATGTGCCCGGAGTCGACGCCGGGGTCGTCGGCGAGGAAGGGTGGCAGCCCGTGGCTGCGGGCCACGTCGAGGAACCGGTCGGTCCGGCGCTCGGAGATGCTCGCGAGGTCCGCGACGGCGATGGCCAGGAAGTCGAGCACGAACGCGACCGGCGCGCCGTGGAAGTTGCCGTTGGACTCCACCCGGCCGTCGGGAGTGACCACCGGGTTGTCGATCGCCGAGGCGAGCTCGCGCCCGGCCACGGTGCGGGCGTGCTCGACGGTGTCGCGGGCGGCTCCGTGCACCTGCGGGCTGCAGCGCAGGGAGTAGGCGTCCTGCACCCGGGTGCAGGCCGCCGTGCGGTGGCTCTCCCGGATCGGGCTCCCGGCCATCACGGAGCGCAGGTTGGCGGCCGAGACGCGCTGGCCCGGGTGCGGCCGCAGCGCCTGCAGGTCGTCGGCGAAGACGTCGTCGGTGCCGAGCTGGCCCTCGACGCTCATCGCTGCGGCGATGTCGGCGGTGACGATCAGCCGGTCGAGGTCGTGCAGGGCCAGGACCAGCTGGCCCAGCATGCCGTCGGTGCCGTTGATGAGGGCCAGGCCCTCTTTGTCGGCGAGCTCGACGGGGGTGATGCCGGCCTCGGCAAGGGCGTCCGCGGCGTCACGGAGCGCGCCGGTGGCATCGCGCACCTGCCCCTCCCCCATCACGGCCAGCGCGCAGTGGGCCAGCGGCGCCAGGTCACCGGAGCACCCGAGCGACCCGTACTCGTGCACCACCGGCGTGATCCCTGCGGTGAGCAGCGCCGCATACGCCTGGGCCGTCTCGACCCGCACCCCGGTGCGGCCGGTGGCCAGGGTCGACAGGCGCAGCAGCATGGTGGCCCGGACGACCTCGCGCTCGACCTCGGGGCCGGAACCCGCGGCGTGCGAGCGGACCAGGCTCCGCTGCAGCTGCGCCCGCCGGTCCACCGGGATGTGCGTCGTGGCCAGGGCACCGAACCCGGTCGAGATGCCGTAGTGCGGCTGCGGGTCACCGGCCAGCCGCTCGATGACCTCCCGGCTGGCCGCGATCGCGGACAGCGCCTCCCCGGCGAGCTCCACCGCGGCGTCGTGCCGGGCGACGGCGACGACGTCCTCGGGGCTGAGGGGGCCGACACCGACGGTGACGACGGAGGTGCGGTGCGGGGCGACGATGCTCATGCCCTCCATTGCACCGCCGTCCGGGACCCGGCGGGGTGCCCACGCGGAGGCTTGTGTCCCACATACGAGACACACGCGCCCGCACCCTGTCGCCCACCGAATGTTAGTGACTAACATCAAGTCGTGGGCAGGACCGAGCACACCAGGGCAGCGCTGCAGTCGGCCGCGCTCGACCTCTGCGAGCGCCGGGGGTATGACGCCACGACGGTCGAGCAGATCGCCGCCGCTGCCGGCGTGACGCAGATGACCTTCTTCCGTCATTTCCCCACCAAGGCCGCGGTGCTCATGGACGACCCGTACGACCCCGTCATCGGTGAGCTCGTCGCCGCCCAGCCTGCCCAGCTGCCCGCCCTGGTCCGCGCCTGCGGCGGGGTGGCGGCGGCCTGGGCGCTGCTGCCCACGCCCGACCGGGACGACACCTGGCGGCGGGTGCGTCTCGTCGCCGGGAGCCCCACCCTGCGGGCGCACCTGTGGGAGAACACCGAGCAGACCCGGCAGGTGATCGCCGGGGCCCTGACCGGTGGGGGCGTCGCCGCCTACGAGGCGCAGGTGGCGGCGGGCGCCTGCGTGGGCGCACTGATGGCCGCCCTCCTGGAGTGGGGACGCCGAGACGACGTCGCCCTGGACACCCTCGTGACGAGCGCCCTCGCGCAGCTCAGCCCACGCCTGGCGGCCGGCGCTGCGGAGGTGGCACCGTGACCAGCCCCGCCCTCGAGCTCCAGGGGGTCGCCAAGCGCTACGGCGACCTCGTCGCCCTGGCCGGGGTGGACCTGACGGCGCAGCCCGGTGAGATCCACGCCCTCGTCGGTCTCAACGGCGCCGGCAAGTCGACGCTGATGCGGGTGCTGCTGGGCATGACCCGGCCCAGCGACGGGGTCGCCCGGGTGCGCGGCATCCCGGTGGCCGCGATGGCACCGGAGGACTGGCAGGGCGTCGGGCACCTGGTCGAGAGCCCGCTGGCCTACCCCGAGCTGACGGTCGCCGACAACCTGCGCATCGCCGGGCTGCTCGCCGGGCTCGACCGGTCCGCGGCCCGCGCCGGCGCCGAGCGGATCGCCGAGGAGCTCGCGCTCACCGCGTGGTGGCGCAGACGGGCGCGCACCCTCTCGCTGGGCAACCGGCAGCGGCTCGGGCTCGGCGGCGCACTCCTGGCCGAGCCGAGCGTGCTGGTGCTGGACGAGCCGACCAACGGGCTCGACCCGGCGGGGGTAGTGCTGGTGCGCCGGGTGCTCCTGGCCCGGGTGGCCCACGGCGCCTCGGTGCTGGTCTCCAGCCACCACCTGGACGAGGTCGCCCGCATCGCCACCCGCATCAGCGTCATCAACGGTGGCCGGATCATCGGCATGATCGACCCGGGCGGCACCGACATCGAGCGGCGCTTCTTCGATCTCGTGTATGCCGACGTGGAGGCCGTGCCATGAGCCCCACCAGGACTGCACTCGGCATCGAGTGGACCAAGGCGCGCCACTCACCGGTCGGGGTGGTGACCACCCTCCTGCTCTGCCTCGGCACCGTGGCGGTGACCGGTGCCTCGATGGCCAGCGTGGGAGCCGGGGGTGTGCTCGCCGCCAAGTCGGAGGTGTTCGTCGGGGACGGTGGGTGGCCCGGGCTGTTCGGCCTCGCCGGGCAGGTCGTCGCCGCCGGAGGTCTGCTCGGCTGCGGGGTGATGGCGGGGTGGCTCTACGGCCGTGAGTTCACCGACGGCACCGTCGCGTCCCTCTTCGCCCGCCCGGTGTCCCTGCGCGCGGTGGCCGCGGCCAAGCTGGGCCTCTACCTGGTCTGGGTCCTGGCCGTCGCGGTCGCCGTCACCCTCGGGGTGCTCGCGCTCGGGGCCGTCCTGACCGTCGCCGGCACCGAGGGCTTCGCCTCGGGTGGGGCCGCCCGGCCGGCCCTGACGCTCTGCGGCGTCGCCGTCCTCACCGGTCTGTTGGCCCTGCCCTGTGCCTGGGTCGCCACCCGCACCGGCGGCTACCTCGCCGCGGTCGCCGCCGCCGTCGTCATCGTGGTGGTGGCCCAGATGTCGGTGCTGCTCGGCGCGGGCGGGTGGGTCCCGTTCGCCGCGCCCGGCTGGTGGGTCGCGCAGTCGGGCGCGGTCGACGCCACGACCGTGCTGCAGCTGGCGCTGGTCCTGCCGGTGGCCGCGGCGGCCGGCGCGCTCACCGTGCGCTCCTGGGGCCGGCTGACGCTGTGACCGGCCTGCGCGACGACATACTGAGCGGGTGGACCGGTGCCCCTCCCGACCCTGCGCGCGCGGCCGTGACACACCTGCGCCGGTGCCGGACATGTGCCTGACATGACGACGACGGGGCCGGAGCCGGCGGCCCACTCCCCGCAGGAGCACTTCCGCGGCTGGTACGACAGCACCTACGACGACGTGCTGCGCTTCGTGCAGCGCCGGTGCCACCCCTCGCACGCGGAGGACGTCGCCGCCGACGCCTTCCTCGTCGCGTGGCGGCGGTATGCCGAGGTGCCGGCCGACCACGGCGAGTCCCGAGCGTGGCTCTTCGGCATCGCCCGCGGGTGCCTGGCCAACGCCCGGCGCGGCGACCAGCGTCGCGAGGCCCTGCGCGTGCGCATCGCCGACGCGCTGCCGGCCGGCTCCCACCTCGGCGCCGAGCGACGTCGCCCACCGGGTCGACCTGGCGGTGGCCTGGCAACGGCTGCGGCCGGTCGACCAGGAGGCCCTGGCGCTCACGGCCTGGGACGGTCTGACCGGCCCGCAGGCCGCGGCGGTGCTGGGGATCACTCCCACGGCATACCGCCTGCGCCTCTCGCGCGCACGCCGCGCCCTGCGTCGTCACCTCGACGCCGCCCCCGCGACCGCCCACCGGGTCGCCACCACACCCTCGGCCACTGGAGCCACCTCATGACCCGCCTGGACGACCGCGACCTCGACGACCTCCTGCGCGCGATGGACCCCGCCCGCGGAACAGGTGGTGACGCCGAACGCGCCGCAGCCGACCTCGACCGGATCCTCGCGGCACCCACCGGGTCGCCGACCCCGACCCGGCCGGCACGGACCCCTCGGCGCCGCCTGGCCTGGCTGCTACCTGTCGCCGCCGGTGTGACGGGGCTGCTCGTCGTCGGCCCCGACCTGCTGGGCAGCGACACCGCCTACGCGTCGTGGAGCGCCGTGCCTACGGGTGTGCCGATCGAGGACCAGGAGGCCGCCCTCCGGGAGTGTGTGGACTTCCTCAGCGTGCCTGGCGGACCAGCGCCCAGCGATGCAGAAGGGTTGCCCACCGCTGCTGAGCTCACGGCCGCGGAGCTCGTGCTCGCCGAGCGCCGCGGGGAGTGGACCTTCACCGTCGTCGCCGTCGACGGCGGGGCCGTCGGAGAGTGCCTGCTGCACGACGCGCCGGGGCTGCTCGGCCTGTTCGGCGGCTACGACAACGGCGCTGGGAGCCTTGGCGTCGTCGACGACCTGCCCGCGCTCGCTGCGGACAGGGTCGACAGCTACGGCGGGTTCACGGGGTCGGGGCCCGCCGGCAGCCACTCCTCCATCACCGGCCGAGCAGGCACCGACGTCACCGCCGTCACGGTGCACGCCCCCGACGGCCAGGACGTCACCGCAACGCTGTCCGGCGGCTCCTGGGCCGCCTGGTGGCCGGCCGACGTCGACCCCGGGGCCGACATGGACCACGGGGCGCTCAGCGCCACTGTCGAGCTGGCCGACGGCACGACGAGCGAGCTCACCTACGAGCAGATGCTCCCGGTCCAGCCGGACGAGTGACGGCTCCGCCCCGCCGTGGGGACGACCGAGGTGTGCCCTGCTGCGGTCACCCTGCGGTGACGGAGTCGTGCGCCTCGCGGCCGTGCCCCACCAGCACCCGGAAACGCTCCAGCACGACCTCACCGGGTTCGTCCACCGCAGCGCTGCGACCGAGCAGGTCGCGGTGCGCGGCACGCCAGTGCTGCAGCGACCCGTCGCCCTCACCCTCGGCGCGGGCGTGCTCGGCGTCGACGTCCCCGAAGGCCACGACCCGCACGTCGGTGGTGCGGATGAGAGCCCGGGGACGCCCCGCGCCGTCCAGGACGATGGACAGGTCACCGGGCTCGGGCAGGTCCTGGCCGTCGGCGTCGTACTCCGAGCGCGCGCTGGCCATGGCCGTCTTGGTGCCGGCCAGCACCAGCTCGACCATGCGGTCGGCGTGCACCGGGTCGGACCCGAACGACCACGCCGGCGGCTGCAGCGTCTCCTCGACGTTGCGGCCGAGGTAGACCCCGGCAGGGTTGAGACCGGCCCGCACCCGGGCGTCCTCCCAGAAGGCGTCGACCTCGCGCTGATCCATGCGCCCGACCATAGCCGCAGGTGGGGATACTGATCCTGTGAGCACCCCCAGCCGGCCGGGCCGTCGATGAGTGCCGCTCCAGCCGCCGACCATGCGCTGGCGCTGCTGCTGCTGCTCTCCCGGCACGCCGGCCCGCTGCCGGCGGCCACGATCGCCCGCGAGCTGGGGATCCCGCGCTCCACGGCATACCGGCTGCTCGGCGTGCTGGTGGACCGCGGCTTCGTCGTGCACCTGCCCGAGGAGCGGCGGTACGGGCTGGGGGTCGCGGCCTTCGAGCTCGGGTCCGCCTACTCGCGGCAGGGCGCGCTGCAGCGCATCGCGCGGCCGCTGCTCACCCGGCTCGCCGACCGCACCGGCCACAACGCGCACCTGGTGGTGCTGCACGGGCGCGACGTCGTCTACGTGATCGAGGAGCGGGTGTCCGGACGGCCGTCACTGGTCAGCGATGTCGGGGTCCGGCTGCCGGCCTCGTTGACGGCCAGCGGGCTGGCCATCCTCGCGGCCCTGCCCGCGGCGCAGGTGCGGGCCCTGTTCCCCTCCGCCGACGCCTTCGTGCAGCGGCACGGCACCGGACCGACATCGCTGACCACGCTCCGTCCACTGCTGGTGCAGACCCGCACCCGGGGCTACGCGCTGGAGGTCGGCTCGGTCACCCCCGGGCTGGCCTCCGTGGCCGCCGCCGTGCTGGACCATGCCGACCACCCCGTGGCGGGGGTGGCCGCGACCTTCCCGATCTCCGAGGACCCGCACCCGCCGGCCGACCTCGTGGCTGCGGTGCAGACGTGTGCCGCCGAGGTCTCCCGACGGCTGGGGCGACGACCGCCGCGCTGAGCGCCCGCGTATGCGGGGTCAGCCGGCGGTGTCCAGGCGCGCCATCTGCTCCGGCGACAGGTCGATCCGGGCCGCCGCGAGCGCCTCGTCGAGCTGGGCCACGGAGCTCGCGCCGACGATCGGCCGCACCTGGCTGCCACGGTGCAGCAGCCAGGCCAGCACCACCTGGCCACGGGTGGCGCCGACCTCGCCGGCGACCTCGCCCAGCACCGTGAGCCGCCGGGTGGTGCCGGGGTGGTCGTAGACCTCGGGCAGCGGACGGTCGGTGCGGTCGTAGGCACCCTGCAGCAGCGGGCTGTAGACCCACAGCTCCACCTCCGGGTTCTCGACCAGGTAGTCCCAGGTCTCGTCCACGACGAAGCCGAACCGGTGGTCCTTGCCCGGCACCTGGACCCCGGGCCGGGGCTGCAGGTAGGAGGTGGTGAGCTGCAGCGCGGTGAACGGCTCGGTGCCTGCCGCGTGGGCCAGGGACCGGGCGCGCTCGACCCGCCAGGTGGGATGGTTGCTGATGCCCAGCGACCCGACGACACCCTGGTCGACGAGCTCGCCGAAGGTCGCGACCACCTCGGCGAGGTCCACCGACCGGTCCTCACCGTGCGCCCAGTAGACGTCGAGGCTCTCGATGCCGAGCCGGTCGAGGCTGCGCACGCATTCCCGCTCGATGACCCGGCGCCCCAGCCCCTCCCACGGCGGCAGGAAGACCCCCGGAGTGAGCGGCTCCTGGCCCACCTTGGACGCGATCTCCAGGTCGGTCCGCAGGCCCGGGTTGTCCGCGAGCCAGGCCCCGATCGTGGACTCGCTCTGCCCACCGGCCCCGGTGCCGGAGGCCCAGAAGGCATAGCAGTTGGCGGTGTCGAGGGTGCGCCCCCCTGCCTCGACGAACCGGTCGAGCAACCTCCGCGAGGTGGCGTCATCGGTCGTGGTGCCGAAGTACATCGTGCCCAGCACCAGCCGGTCGGTGAGATCGTGCATGCCTTCAGACTAGGTGGGCCGGTGCACCGCTGGCGCCACGTGACCTCCTCGCCGGAGCCACCCGGACAGGGTGAGTCGCACCGGGTCGTGCACGCGGTTCAATGCGGGGGGACACGACGTCCACGCAGCCGGCGACAGGAGGCGACATGACGAAGTGGTGGCCGCTGGTCGCGCTCGCGACAGCACAGTTCGTCATGGTGCTCGACCAGTCCGTGATGAACGTGTCGATCAGCACCCTGGTCGTCGACTTCGACACGACCGTCACGACCATCCAGACCGTGATCACTCTCTACTGCCTGACCATGGCGATGTTCATGCTCACCGGCGGCAAGATCGGCGACATCATCGGACGCCGTCGCGCGTTCGCGGTCGGGCTGGTCATATACGGCCTCGGCTCCGCGGTGACGGCGGCAGCCCCGAACGTGCTGGTCCTCACCCTGGGGTGGTCGATCCTGGAGGGCGTCGGCGCGGCCCTGGTGATGCCTGCTCTGGTCGCACTCATCGCCGGCAACTACGAGGGCAAGGAGCGCAACGTCGCCTACGCCGTCATCGGCGGGGTGGCGGGTGCGGGCATCGCCATCGGGCCGATCCTCGGCGGCTGGGCCACCACCGCGCTGTCCTGGCGGGTCGTGTTCGTGGGCGAGGTCGTGCTCGTGCTGCTGATCCTGGCGATGACCCGGCTGATCCGCGACGCCGACCGCCCTGGGCCGGTCCCGCGCCTCGACGTGGTCGGCACGGTGCTGTCCGCGACGGCCCTGGGGGTCATCGTGCTGGGCGTGCTCCAGTCGAGCACCTGGGGCTGGGTCCTACCCAAGGACTCCCCGGTCGAGCCGCTCGGCTTCTCGCTGTCGATCTTCCTCATCGCGCTCGGTGGAGTGCTGGTCTGGGCCTTCGTCGCCTGGCAGCGGCATCGCGAGGACACCGGCAGGGACCCGCTCGTGCACCTCGACCTGCTGAGGATCCCACCACTGCGGGCCGGACTGCTCGGCCTCGTGAGCCAGAACCTCGTGCTCATGGGCGTGTTCTTCACGGTGCCGCTCTACCTGCAGCTCGTGCTGGGCTATGACGCGCTGGAGACCGGTATCCGGATGTTGCCCGTCTCGATCGCGATGTTCGTCGCGTCGGCCGTGGGGGCACGCCTGGCCACCCGTTTCGCGATCCGCACGCTGGTGCGCACCGGGCTGTGGGTCGCCTTGGCCTCGGTGCTGCTCCTGCTCGCCACGGTCCGCCCACAGCTGGCCGATGTGGCCTTCGCCGTGGCGATGGCGGGCCTCGGTGTCGGCATGGGTCTGCTCGCCTCTCAGCTCGGCAAGGTCGTGCAGGCCTCGGTGGACTCCTCCGGCCGCAGCGAGGCCGGTGGGCTGCAGTTCACCGGACAGCAGCTCGGGTCCTCCCTCGGGGTGGCGCTGATCGGCGCCGTCGTGCTGTCCGGTCTGACCACCGCGTTCGTCGCCAACGTCCAGGACAGCCCGGAGGTCAGCGACGAGGTCTCCGTGCAGCTCAGCGAGGCCCTGGAGTCCGGCATCGACTTCATGCCCTCCAACCAGGTCGAGACCGTCGCGACGCAGGCAGGCCTGGACGAGACGACGGTCGCTGCCCTGGTCGAGGACTACGAGCAGGCGCAGCTCCGATCGCTCAAGGCCGGCCTGCTGGGTGCGGCGCTGCTGGCCCTGCTGTCGATCCCCTTCACCCGGGACCTGCCGAGCCGGGTGCAGCGACCCGTCGCTGAGCCAGCACGTACAGGCTGAGTGCGACGACCCACGCCGGGAAGAGGAACTGGATGAGGTTGGGCAGCGGCGGCGTGAGCAGCAACAGCACGGCGGCGAGGTAGCCGGGCACCGCGAGCCAGCGGGGCACCGCACCCGTGCGAAGGCCCATCGTCGTCGTGGTGATCATGAACACGGCTGCCATGCGGGCACCGAAGGCGCCGGTCAGGGTCGAGGCGAACACCCACGCATACGCGACCGTCTCGTCCGGCAGCGTCACCCCGGCCTCGAGCAGCACGAGGACGCCCCGTGCCGCCGCGGCCGTCGTGAACAGCATCGCCACGAAGAGCAGGCCCGAACCGAGGAAGACGGTCTCGAAGAAGCGGTCCTGACGGGACCCGACCCGGGCCCGGATGACGGCGATGAACCAGAGGAACGCGATCCCCGCAAAAGGGATGAGACCCAGCGCGAGGTCGACGGCGGCCCGGCTGTCGGCGCTGCTCACCCAGGTCGCGGAGTCCGCGACGACCGCGGGTCTGACCCTGTGGAAGAGCAGGATCACCGTCCCGAAGATCCCGCCGAACACCAGCCCGGCGATGGCTGCCGAGGCGGGCCCGCGCACCGACTCCCTGACCGCCTCTCTGACCGACTCCGGGTCCATGACCCTCTCCTCTGCTCGCTCTACAGGACGTTGACGGCACGGGCCACGACAAGGGCGACGAGGACGAGGGAGAAGGACGACTCGACCATCATCAGCAGCTTGGACCAGTGCCGGATGCCGGACACGTCGGCGGGACTGAACGCGGTCGACGTGCCGAAGGACAGGGCGAAGTAGTCGATGAACTCCGGGCGCCACCCCGCCGCCTGGAGCTCGGGGATGTCGTGCTCGGGGAAGCGGAAAGCCGGCCGGCTGGTCGTTCTGCCGTGGGCCCGCGCTGCGGGGCCGCCCCCGTCGAGGTGCCAGAACCAGAGGGCGAAGGCGATCACGTTGGTCGTCCAGACGACCACCCCCAGGACCAGCAGCTCCACCGGACTCGCGAACGGGGCCTGCTGCAGGATCCCGACGACGACGCGCACCGCCGCGGCAGCGCTGGCCACGGTGATGACGACGATCATGACCCCGGTGGTCACGCGCAGCCACCGGTTCTCCTTGTCGATGCGCCCCGGGTCACCCACGACGAGCACCAGGAGGAAGGCCAGAACCAGAAGGGGATAGCCGTAGCGGGTGACCTCCGAGACCCGGAAGTCCGCCGGGATGAACGTGGACATGACGCCCGCCGCCAGGACCGCGACCGCCATGGGCAGCCGCCGCTCTCCCTGCCTGGCCCCGGAAGCGGTCACCTCTCGACGCTAGGCCCGGCACTACCCCCGGCCCTCACCCAGCCCGGGTGAAGCGGGCCCGGTGACCAGGGGCCGACCCCTGGCGCGCGGGGTCGGTAGGCTCCCTGCATGCCCGGACTCTTCGAGGACTACCCGCTCGCGCCGGACAAGCACGACGAGATGTTCGCCTGGGAGGCCGAGCCCGACGAGACGGTGCGCTCGGCATACCGGCACCTCGCCGAGGCCGTCGAGGAGGTGGGCTCGGAGGACCTGCAGTCACGCTCGGACTATCTCTCCTCGACCTACCGCGACCAAGGTGTGACGTTCGACATCGGCGGCGAGGAGCGGCCCTTCCCGCTCGACATCATGCCCCGCATCATCGACGCCGAGTCGTGGGCCCACGTGGAGGCCGGCGTCGGCCAGCGGGTGCAGGCCCTGGAGCGGCTGCTCGACGACATCTACGGTGCCGGCGAGATCTTTGCCGACAACATCCTGCCGCGCCACGTCGTCACCTCCTCCAGCCACTACCACCGGGCGGCCTTCGGGATCACCCCGCTCAACGGGGTGCGCATCCACGTCTCCGGCATCGACCTCATCCGGGACGGCAACGGCGACTTCCGGGTGCTCGAGGACAACGTGCGCATCCCCTCGGGTGTCTCCTACGTGCTCACCAACCGCCGCGCGCTCAGCCAGACCCTGCCCGAGGTGGTCAGCACCCATCGCATCCGGCCGGTGGCCGCCTACCCGCAGCGGCTGCTCGCGGCCCTGCGCGCCGCGGCCCCCAGCGGTGTCTCCGACCCGACCGTCGTCGTGCTCACCCCGGGTCCCTACAACTCGGCCTACTTCGAGCACTCGCTGCTGGCCCGGATGATGGGCTGCCAGCTGGTGGAAGGCCGTGACCTGGTGGCCCAGGCCGGCCGGGTGATGATCCGCACCACGCATGGTCTGCACCCCGTGCACGTCATCTACCGCCGGGTCGACGACGACTTCCTCGACCCGGTGCACTTCCGCTCCGACTCCGCGCTGGGCTGCCCGGGCCTGCTCAACGCCGCCCGGGCCGGCCACGTCACGATCGCCAACGCGGTCGGCAACGGGGTGGCCGACGACAAGCTGATGTACACCTACCTGCCCGAGATCATCCGTTACTACCTCGGCGAGGAGCCCATCCTGCCCAACGTCGACACCTGGCGCCTGGAGGACCCCACGCACCGCGAGGAGGTCATGGACCGGCTGCACGAGCTGGTGGTCAAGCCGGTCGACGGCGCCGGCGGCAAGGGCATCGTGATCGGCCCCCAGGCCAGTCCGGCCGAGCTGGAGGAGCTGCGGCGCACGGTGCAACGAGCCCCGCGCGGGTGGATCGCGCAGCCGGTGGTGCAGCTGTCGACGGTGCCGACGATGATCGGGGACACCATGCAGCCCCGCCACGTCGACCTGCGCCCCTTCGCGATCAACGACGGCAACCGGGTATGGGTGCTCCCCGGCGGCCTCACCCGCGTCGCCCTGGGCGAGGGTGAGCTGATCGTCAACTCCAGCCGGGGCGGCGGCTCGAAGGACACCTGGGTGCTGGCCGGCGACGGACGACGGCGCCGCATCGCCGCCCGCCCCCGGCCGGTGGAGCAGCTCAGCGAGCCGCAGGTGCGCCTGCAGGAGTCGCAGGTCACCGCGACCCAGGCCGAACAGGAGCAGCAGCAACAGCAGCAGGCCGAACAGGAGGTCACCCCGTGCTGAGCCGCATCGCCGAGTCGCTCTTCTGGATCGGGCGCTACCTGGAGCGGGCCGAGGACACCTCCCGGCTGCTCGACGTGCATCTCCAGCTGCTGCTGGAGGACCCCGTCGTCGACGAGGAGGCCGCCTCCCGGGCCCTGCTCACCGTCATGGGGGTGGAGCCGGAGGGCCAGACCGACCAGGGGTCGGTCATGCGCCTGCTGGGGTGGGAGCAGAGCTCCCACGCCTCGATGGTCGCGGCGTTCTGGGGCGCCCGGGAGAGCGCCCGACGCTCCCGCGAGATCGTCTCCACCGAGATGTGGGAGGCCATCAACACCACCTGGAACATCATCCAGCGCGGCCACATCGAGCGCGCCCGACCCGCCCAGGCCTGCCAGACGATCCGGGAGCGCTGCGCCGTCATCTCCGGCATCGCCGACTCCACGATGAGCCACGACCAGGGCTGGCAGTTCCTGGTGCTCGGACGCAGCCTGGAGCGCATCGACATGACCGCCCGCATGATCGAGGCCGCCGCCTACACCGCCGACTCCCCGCAGGCCTGGCTGACCACGCTGCGGGCCTGCGGTGCGCACCACGCGTTCGTGCGCACGTACCGGGGCGCGGACTCCGAGCGGGACGCGGCCGAGTTCCTGCTGCTCGACCGGCTCTTCCCGCGGTCCCTGCTCTTCTCCCTCAACCGCGCGGAGGCGGCCCTGATCAACCTCGACGTCGGCGAGCGCCGCGCCGGGTTCACCGGAGATGCGATGCGCCTGATCGGCCGCGCCCGAGCCGAGCTGGAGTACCAACCCTTGACCGAGATCCTCAGCGACCTGCCGGGCCGGATGACCGCGCTGCAGCGCACCTGCAGCGAGGCCAACGACGCGGTGGCCCAGCGCTACTTCGAGGGCGCCAACCCGGTCACCTGGCACGCGGGGGTGCGCTGACCATGATGCTGCGGATCGTGCACAAGACCGGCTACACCTACGCCGGGGCCGCCAGCGCCTCCTACAACGAGGCCCGGATGACCCCGCGGTCCACCCTGCACCAGCAGGTGCTGCATACCCGGGTCGAGATCAGCCCGTCGGCGTGGACCCACACCTACAACGACTACTGGGGCACCGCGGTCACCGCGTTCGAGGTGCACGAGCGGCACGAGGAGCTGATCGTCACCTCCTCGGCGACGGTGGACGTGCAGCGCCCCGCCATCGAGGGAGAACAGCTGACCTGGGAGCAGGTGCGTGACCCCGCGCTGCAGGCCGAGCACAGTGAGTACCTCCAGATCAGTGACCAGGTGCGTCCCCCTGCCGACCTGCTCGCCCGGGTGCAGGACATCGCGGCCGGGTCGCCGACCCCGGGAGACTGCGCCCGCAAGGTCATCGAGCTGGTCCACGAGGAGATGAACTACGTCAGTGGCGCGACCGGCGTGCACACCCAGGCCGGCCAGGCGTGGGAGCAGCGCAAGGGGGTGTGCCAGGACATGGCCAACCTGACGATCGGCTGCCTGCGCTCGGTCGGCATCCCCACCTGCTATGTCTCCGGATATCTGATGCCGCCTCGGGAGCCCGAGGTGGGCGTGCCCTACACCGGTGAGTCGCACGCCTGGGTGCGCTGGTGGGACGGCGTGTGGGTCGGGGCCGACCCGACCAACAACATCCAGCCGGGCGACCGGCACGTCGAGGTGGCCCAGGGCCGCCAGTACGGTGACGTCCCGCCGCTGCGCGGCATCTTCACCGGCTCCGGCACCTCGCAGATGTTCGTCGAGGTGGAGCTGACCCGCCTCAACTGAGCCGCGGGTGCCGCTCAGGCGAGGCGGACCAGGCCGGTGTGGTCGTCCACCGGCAGGCTGCCCGCCGTGGTCGCGGTGACCTCGAGCGCGCCGAACTGCATGGCGCCGGTGTGCGTGGTCATGAAGGCGGTGTCGGCGGCGTCGGCACCGGTGCCGATGCGCACCAGGGAGTGCCGGGGCGCGAGCCGGGTCGGGTCGACCACGTGCCAGGCACCCTCGGCGTGGGCCTCGACCACGGCGTGGAAGTCCATCGGGTCCAGCCCGGGTGCGTAGGCGCTGACCATCCGGGCGGGCACCCCACGGGCGCGCAGCAGTGCGATGGTCAGGTGCGCGAAGTCGCGGCACACCCCGGTGCGCGCCAGGTAGGTGTCCGAGGCACCGTCGGTCACCCGGGAGGAGCCCACCACGTAGGCGGTCTGGTCGGCGACGTAGTCGGCCACCGCCGTGACCAGGGCGCCACCGTCCTGCCCACCGAAGAGCGCTCGCGCCGTGCTCTCGAGGCGGTCCACGTCGGCATACCGGCTCGGTCGCAGGAAGCGGATCCGGTCGTATGCCGTGAGCTCGCCGGCAGCACCGCCCCCCGGCACCGTGGCGTGGTAGTCGACGAGGAGCTCACCGGTCGGCACGTGCGGCAGCAGATGCAGCCGGGCACCCTCGGGCCCGGTGACCTCCTGCACCCGCACGTCGACCCCGTCGACGGTGACGAACAGCTGCTCCTGCACGGGTGAGGTCGACTGCGCCACCACCACGCTCAGCGAGATCTCGCAGGGGCTGGTGACGGTGGACGTGATCCGGGCGGTGACGGTGCGCTGCATACGCGCATGGTGTCACCCGCGGAGCGTGTCGCCGACTTCGCCCTCCCCCGGCCGCGCCCAGGCACTACCGTGTTGCGGACCCGACGGAGGGAGCACCCATGGACGTGCTGTGGGGACTCGGCGGCATGGTCGTCCTGCTGGTCCTGGCCCTGGCCTTGTCGACCGACCGCCGCGCCATCCGGCCACGCACGGTCGTGGCAGCCCTGGCGCTGCAGTTCGGCTTCGGCGTGATCGTCCTCTACTGGACGGCCGGCCAGGAGGCCCTGAGGATCGCCTCGGAGGGGGTGCAGGCGATCATCAACTCCTCCGGCGAAGGCATCGCCTTCGTCTTCGGGCCGGTCATCCCCGAGGAGGGGCTGATCTTCGCCTTCCAGGTGCTGCCGGTCATCATCTTCTTCGCCTCGCTGACGGCCGTGCTCTACCACTGGGGCCTCCTGCAGCGGGTGGTGTCGGTGCTCGGTGGCGGCATCCAGAAGGTTGTGGGCACCGGTCGAGCCGAGTCGGTCAACGCCGCCGCCAACATCTTCGTCGGGCAGACCGAGGCGCCCCTGGTCATCCGGCCCTACATCGACAAGCTCACCCGCTCCGGGCTCTTCGCGGTCATGGTGGGTGGGTTGTCGACCGTCGCCGGTTCGGTGCTGGTGGGCTACTCCCTGCTCGGTGCCCCGCTGGAGTACCTCATCGCGGCCAGCTTCATGGCCGCGCCCGGTGCGCTGCTGATGGCCAAGATCGTGCTCCCCGAGACCGACCCCGACCACATGGACGAGGGCACCCTCGCCGTGTCCCGGGTCGGGGCCCGCAGCGAGGACACCGGCACCGACGCCGCCACCGGGCGGGTCGTGCCCGCCACGGGCGACCCCCACAGCACGGACCGGGCGCAGACCGCAGAGCCGGCCGAGGACGAGGCACCCACCGAGGAGACGGACGACGACGGGGTCGACCAGGGCCTGCACTACCGCAACGTCATCGACGCCGCGGCCTCCGGTGCCTCCGACGGCTTGAAGCTGGCGCTCAACATCGGCGCGATGCTGCTGGCCTTCATCTCGCTGATCGCGCTCATCAACCTCATCATCGGCGTCGTCGGTGGGTGGTTCGGCTACCCTGACCTCACCTTCGAGGCCATCCTGGGCTGGGTGTTCGCACCGTTGATGTTCCTGATCGGGGTGCCCTGGGAGGAGGCCGTCGGCGCGACCGGGGCGGGCAGCTTCGTCGGGCAGAAGATCGTGGTCAACGAGTTCGTGGCGTTCTCCAACTTCGCGCCGATGATCGAGGAGTTCACCCCCAAGACGGCGGCGATCATCACCTTCGCGCTCACCGGCTTCGCCAACCTCGGCTCGCTCGGCATCCTGCTGGGCGGCCTGGGCGGCATCGCTCCTGGCCGGCGCCGCGAGATCGCCGAGCTCGGCATCCGCGCCGTGCTCGCCGCCACGCTCGCCAACCTGATGAGCGCCGCCATCGCGGGCATCCTCATCAGTTAGCGCCCCGTCCGCCGTCCGCCCGGTCGCCGGTCGTTCCCGCCCCCACCTGGTCCCTGTGCAGCCAGACGGGCACAACGAGCCCGGACGGGCTCGTCGCGCGAGAGCGGCCTGCGTTGTGCCCGTCTGGCTGCGCGTCGGTGGACTGACGAGCCACGCGACGCTGCGGCCGAAGGACAGGGCTCGTAGGGTGCGGGGATGCGTGCCATCACGATCGACTCCCCCGGCGGACCCGAGGCCCTCGTGCTCGCCGACGTGCCCGCTCCGGAAGCCGCCCCCGGCCAGGTGCTCGTCGACGTCGTCACGGCCGGGGTCAACCGCGCCGACGTGCTGCAGCGGCTGGGGCACTACCCGCCGCCACCAGGCGCCAGCGAGCTGCCCGGGCTCGAGGTCAGCGGGCACATCGCCGCCCTCGGCGACGGAGTCGAGGGCTGGGCGGTCGGCGACCCGGTGTGCGCTCTGCTGGAGGGCGGGGGGTATGCCGAGCAGGTCGCCGTGCCGGCCGGGCAGCTGCTGCCGGTGCCCGAGGGGGTCGCTGTCGCCGACGCCGCGGCGCTGCCGGAGGTCGCCTGCACCGTCTGGAGCAACCTCGTCCTGGAGGCCGGACTGTCGGCCGGGGAGGTGGTGCTGCTGCACGGAGGGTCGAGCGGCATCGGCACCATGGCGATCCAGGTGGCCCGGGCCCTGGGTGCCCGGGTCGCCGTGACCGCCGGCAGCCCCGCCAAGCTCGAGGCTTGCCGTGACCTCGGCGCGCAGATCCTGGTCGACTACCGCCGGCAGGACTTCGTCGAGGAGGTCCACGACAGCACCGACGGTCACGGCGCCGACGTCATCCTCGACGTCATCGGGGCGAAGTATCTGGACCGCAACCTCCGCACCCTGGCCACCGGGGGCCGGTTGGTCGTCATCGGGCTCCAGGGCGGGGTGAAGGCCGAGCTCAACCTCGGCCGGCTGCTGACGCTGCGCGGCCGCGTGATCGCCACGTCGCTGCGCTCCCGTGCCGCCGACGACAAGGCCGCCATCGTCGGCGCGGTCCGGGAGCAGCTGTGGCCGATGCTCGCCGACGGTCGGGTGCGTCCGGTGGTCCACGCGCGCTTCCCGCTCGCCGACGCGGCAGCGGCGCACCAGGCGATGGAGGACGGCGGCCACATCGGCAAGATCCTCCTCGACGTCAGCACCCCGTAGCCGGGTCGACGCCGCCGCTCGACGCGGTCGCGTTCGCCGTGTCAGGGGGGATGGGCATGATGGGGGGATGACGGACCAGCCGCAGCAGCCAGCGAGCCAGCCCCCGCCCGAGGGTGGCGACCAGCGCCGGGTCGTGGTCGTGACCGACGCCGGCATGGGGGTCGCCCACCCTCCCGAGGAGGGCTCGCGCCCGGCCAACCCGGCGGACCAGGTGGAGCAGCCGGCAAAGGTGATGCGGCTGGGCTCGATGATCAAGCAGCTCCTCGAGGAGGTGCGCAGTGCGCCCCTGGACGAGGCCGGCCGGCTGCGCCTGGCGGAGATCCACCGTCGCTCGATCACCGAGCTCAAGGAGGGTCTGTCCGACGACCTGGCTGACGAGCTCGACCGGATCACACTGCCGTTCGGGGACGCGACCCCGAGCGAGGCCGAGCTGCGCATCGCCCAGGCTCAGCTCGTGGGCTGGCTGGAGGGGTTGTTCCACGGCATCCAGACCGCCATCGTCGCGCAGCAGATGGCCGCCCAGGCCCAGCTGCAGCAGATGCGTCGGGGCCTGCCGCAGGGACACCCCGGGGCGGGCGCCCCGACCATGCCCGGCCCCGGCACCGACAGCGAGGGGCATCCCACGGGGCAGTACCTGTAGCTACTCGACGAGGATGTACTGCGGGCGCGGCTGCAGGTCCAGCACGGCGTCGCCGGTCATGACCGGACCGTAGACCCCGTCCTCCTCGTAGAAGAGCTTGAAGCCGGCGACGACGTGGTCGGGCTTGTTCTCGTTGACCCGGTCGTAGGTCCAGATCTTGTCCTGGGGCGGGCCGATGCCGTCGACCGACTTGATGATGGCCACGCCCTCGTGCGGCCGCAGGTCCCCCTCGTCCTCCACCACCGCGGCGTGCACCTGGTGGTAGACCATGACCTTCTCGGGCAGGTCGTGCTCGTCCACCAGGTCGGACAGGTAGGCGGCGACCTCGTCGAGCTCCTGGCCCGTCGTCGAGCCGTAGACCCGCCCGGGGATCTGGTCGTCGTCGACGGCCCACTCGGGGTCCAGGGCCACGCCCACGTCCGGCTCGACGAGATAGTCCTCCCACCGCTTCACCTCGTCGATGAAGTCGGCGCGACCGGGCTGGATGTTGAGCAGCAGGATGCCCTCGTGCCGCCGGGCGGCAGCGAGATAGTCGTCCACCACCTGGTCGTCCATGTAGGTGCGGAACATGCCGTCGTCGCCGGGCACCGGGTGCACCACCGTGGCGATCAGCTCCAGCACCGGCATGATCTCGCGTGACCCGACATACTCCGCGCCCCGCTCCTGCATCTCGACGACGCGCTCGTCGAGGTCGCCGATGCCCAGACGGCCGAAGGCCTCCGAGCCCGGCGCACCGGAGTAGCCGAAGAGCCGGTAGCGCGGGAAGAGCTCGGTGCCGCCACGGGGCAGCTCGAGGACCTCGGGCTCGGCCGGTGTCTGTTGGGCCCCCTCCTCAGGGGAAGCAGTGCGCGCCACCTGGTCGGCAGGCTCGCCCGTGGAGTCTGCCGCGCAGGCGGACAGCAGCAGGGCAGCGCACACCACAGACGCGACGGCGCGCACCGACATCGGGAACACCCCCGGGAGACGACAGCAGGACCCCCTCACGTTACCCGTCCCACCCGACCACCCCTGCCACCCCTGGGAGGTGCGCGGTCAGGACAGCAGCCGCCCCGGCCGCGGGGGCTGGCCGGCCCGCCGGAGCAGTGCGACGATCTGGCGGGTCTCGCGGTCGGCGTCGTCGAGGTCGTCCAGGTCCCACCAGCGGAAGCGGCGCGGCTCGGACGACAGGCTGATCTCGGGCCGCTCGTCCAGGACGACGCGATAGATGACGTCGATGCTCTGGGAGTCCGGGTGGAAGCCCACGGCCACCTGGTCTCCGGGGTCGATGTCGAGCCCGACCTCCTCGCGCACCTCGCGAGCCACGCCGTCGGCCGGAGCCTCACCCGGCTCGACGAGCCCACCGGGCAGGCTCCAGCCCCGCCGGTGCGGCTGGCTGAGCATCAGCACCTCACCATCGTGCTCCAGGACGCAGACGGCCCCGACCGTGTAGTTGGGAGTGCCCACGCGCACCAGACGGCGCTTGAGCGGCCCCGGGAGCGACCGGAAGGCCAGGAGTGCCGCTGTCCCGGCCTTGCGCCTCAGGGTCGCCAGGTGCAGGTCAGGCACGGACGTCGTCCCACCACGACCGCACCTGCGCCGCGAGCCAGCGCGGCTCCTCCAGCATCGGCAGATGCCCGCGCCCACCGACCGGCCGGAAACGCCAGCCGGGGTTGAGCCGGGCCGTGCGCAGGGCGGACGCAAAGGGCACCAGCCGGTCGTGGGTGCCGTGGACCAGCAGCACGGGGGCCGGGATGTCCGCATACACCGCATCGGCCTGCTCCCGGCGGGCCAGCAGCCCGAAGAGAGAACGTGCCGCGTCGGCGTAGTAGCGGTCGAGCTCAGGGTGGTCCTGGCGCACCTTCGCCAGACCCACGTGCCGGTCGATCACGTCGGACCCGATCCCGGACGGGTCCGTGGTGCACAGCCGCAGGGTGTCGAGCACCGACTGCTCGGGGGTGCGCAGCTGCCGCCGGGCCCGGGCGAACGCCGTGCCCACCGCCGGTATGCCGTAGACACCGACCGCGGCGAGCGCGCCAGGGCCGGGCACCGGCCGGGGCGGCGGCAGCGCCGGGTCCAGCAGCACCACGCCGGCGAGGTCGTCGGGGCGCGTGACGGCATACCTTGCCGTGATCAGCCCACCCATCGAGTTGCCCGCGAGCAGCAACGGCAGCCCTGCCGGCCGCACCCGCTGCACGAACGCGCCGAGCAGGTCGGTGTTGTCGAGCACGCCACCGCGTCGGTCCCCCGGATGGGTGCGGCCGAACCCGACGAGGTCGAGGGCGACGCAGCGGAAACGGTCGGTCAGATGAGCGGCCAGTGCCTCCCAGTTGACGGTCGCCCCACCCATCCCGTGCACCATGACGCACAGCGCCTCCGGGTCTGCGGGGCCGCCGAAGTCGGCCCAGTGCACCCGGGCGCCCAGCAGGTCCAGCATCTGCTCCTGGACGTGCACGTCGGTCATGCCAGGTCCGCGGCAGCGGTGCGTCCGGCAGCCCGCCCCGAGAACAGGCAGCCACCCAGGAAGGTGCCCTCCAGCGAGCGGTAGCCGTGCATCCCGCCACCGCCGAACCCGGCGACCTCACCCGCGGCATACAGGCCGGGGATCGCCTTGCCGGAGCCGTCGAGGGCCCGCGAGCCCAGGTCGGTCTGGATGCCGCCGAGCGTCTTGCGGGTCAGCACCCGGAGCCGGGCGGCGACGAGCGGCCCGTGAGCGGGGTCGAGGAGACGGTGCGGTGCGGCAGTGCGCAGGAGCCGGTCGCCTCGGTAGCGCCGGGCTCCACGGACGGCGTTGAGCTGGGCGTCCTTGCCGAACTCGTTGCCGACCTGCAGGTCGCGCGCCACGATCTCACGCTGCAGCCCCTCGGCGTCGATCAGGTCGTCCCCGGACAACGCGTTCATCTCGGCCGCCAGAGCCGGCACCGACGTGCCGGTCACGATGTCGATGCCGGCCTCCAGGAAGGCCCGCACCGGCGCCGGCATGTCGTGACGGACACGGTCCAGCACCGCCGGCACCGACCGTCCGGTCAGGTCGGGGTTCTGCTCGGACCCCGACAGGGCCCACTCCTTGCCGAGGATCGTGGTGCTCAGCACGAACCAGGAGTAGTCGTGACCCGTGGTCCGCAGGTGCTGCAGCGTGCCGAGCGTGTCGAACCCGGGGAAGAAGGGTGCCGGCAGGCGAGCCCCGGTGGCATCCAGCCACATCCCGGAAGGCCCGGGCAGGATGCGGATGCCGTGCCGCGGCCAGACCGGGTCGTGGTTGTGCAGGCCCTCGGTGTAGTGCCACATGCGGTCACGGTTGACCAGCCGGGCGCCGGCCTCCTCGGTGACGGCCAGCATCGAGCCGTCGACGTAGGCCGGCACCCCGGTCAGCAGGTCGGTGGGCGGGGTGCCCAGCCGCTGCGGCCAGAACTGCCGGATGAGGGCGTGGTTGGCCCCGATGCCACCGCTGGTGACGACCACGGCCTGCGCCTCGATCTCGAAGGCGCCGACGACGCTGCGGGTGCTCCGCGCCCCCCGGCCCACACCGTCGGTGGCCAGCAGCTCACCCCGCACACCCCTCACGGTGCCCCCGTCGGTGATTAGGGCGGTGACCCGGTGGCGCCCGCGGACGGTCAGCCGGCCCGTCGCCACAGCCTCGCGGCAGGCGCGCTCGAAAGGCTCGACGACCCCGGGCCCGGTGCCCCAGGTGACGTGGAAGCGAGGGACGGAGTTGCCGTGCCCGGTCGCCGTGCCGTCACCGCGCTCAGCCCAGCCGGGGACGGGGAAGAACGAGATGCCCTTGCTGCGCAGCCACGCACGCTTCTCGCCCGGCGGCCCAGTCGACATACGCGCGGGCCCACTGCCGGGCCCAGGTGTCCTCGGCAGCCGGCCCCTCCAACCGGTCGAAGCCTGCGGTGCCGGCCCAGTCCGACCAGGCCAGGTCATAGCTGTCCCGGATGCCCATCCGGCGCTGCTCGGGGGTGTCGACGAGGAAGAGACCACCGAAGGACCACCAGGCCTGGCCACCAAGGTGCTCGCCGGACTCCTGGTCGAGCAGGACCACCGAGCGCCCGGCCGCGACGAGCTCGCTCGCGGCCACCAGCCCCGAGAGCCCGGCGCCCACCACGACGACGTCTGCATCCACGGTCTTCTCCCCTTCGAACACGTCCAGGGTCCCCAACCTACCCGCCGGTCGGGTCGTAGGCTGCTCTGGATGGCGTCGGCACCAGCTCCCGTGACGAGCAGCGTCGGCCACCTCCGGTGGCCGACGGTCCTACGCCGCACCGTGCTCATGGTGTTGCTGGTCGTCGCGGCCGTGCTGGGCGGCATCGGGATGACACGGATGCTGCCGGTGACGGCGCAGACGCAGTACTTCACGGCCCAGCTGTCGCTGGCGGTCTCACCGCAGCACGTGTCCACCGTGCACACCCCCACGGTGGTCGGCGACATCGACCTGTCCTTCGACGGCCTGCTGCCGGCGCCGGGCATCGAGGCCCAGGTGCAGGTCCGCGACCAGGTCACCGACCTGCTGTCAGGAGGCCGCCTGACGGTCGACGACTTCCAGCCCCAGCCCGACGAGCTGCGCCAGGCCGTCAACGAGGCACTCGGCGAGGTCGCGTGGAAGTTCGGCCTCGGGGCGCTCGCCACTGCGTCGGTATGCAGTGCGCTCTGGGTGCTGGGCCGGCGCCGGGGCTCGTGGGGGCGGGCCGGCGTGGCGACGTTGTCCGCGACCGCCCTGGCGGTGGTGCTGCCCGGGCTGGCCGCCTTCACCACCTACCGCGCGGACAACCTGCTGGAGTTCCGCACCACCAGCCTGCTCGGCCGGGTGCAGGCCAGCGGCAGCCTGCTGACCGACATCAGCGGCCAGGCCGAGCAGGCCGCCCCCTACGTGCAGAACCTGCTGGCGCTGACCGAGGCGCTGCGGCAGGAGTATGCCGCGCCGGAGCCCGCCGGCGAGGTGGCCGCACGGTTCCTGCTCGTCTCCGACATCCACGGCCAGAACTACTACGCGCTGGTGCGGGAGATCATCCGCTCCAGCAACATCACCGCCGTGATCGACACCGGCGACCTGGTCAACTTCGGGCTGGTGCGGGAGGGCGAGGTGGCCGGGATCTTCGACGGCATCGCCTCCCTCGGGGTGCCCTACGTGTTCGTGCGCGGCAACCACGACGCGGTGTCGACGACCGACGAGGCCCTGCTGGCCCGGATGGCCGAGCTGCCCAACGTCGTGCTCGTGGAGCCCACCGACGGGCAGTTCGTCGAGGCCGAGATCGCCGGTGTGCGCATCTCCGGCTACAACGACGTGCGCTACTTCGCCGAGCAGAGCGACGACTTCGCGGCCGCCCAGGCCGAAGCCCTGGAGGACTACCGCGCGGCCACAGCCGGGCGTGCCCCCTCCGACATCGTGCTGAGCCACCAGCCATGGGGCATGGTGCGCGCCGAGGCCGAGGGGGTGACGGTCAACGGTCACCTGCACACCCCGACCCTCGACGGGCAGCACATCGGGGTCGGCTCGTTCACCGGCGGCGGCCTGTTCAACCAGTTCATCATCCCCGAGGACGTCAACGAGGAGACCGGTGGCGAGATCGCCGGGCAGCCCTACGCCTTCGACATCCTGACCATCGCCGACGACTGCCGCATCTCGCAGCTGGCCCGCTACTCCTACCGCAACCTGGTCTCCGGACGGCCGCAGTATGACGACGTCTCGCTCATCAACGGTGCCCTGCTGGACCCGACCCCGCCGGAGGGTCGCACCTGCGGGGGCAGTGGGGACGTGAGGCTGACCCCGGTCGTGCCCCTGCCGGACGACCCGGCCGGTGACGGCGCCCGTGCCACCGAGGCCCCCTGACGCTGACCCCGGGCGCCTGACGCCCGGCCAGGGTGCCTGACGCCCGGCCACGGGCGCCGTGAACGCTGGCCCCTGGATGCCGCTCTGTCTGGCAGGTGCTGTGCTGCAGCACGGCACCTGCCAGACACGACGTCACCCGCCGGACTTCACAGCACCGGGGAGTCAACGGTGGGCAGCGACCGTGTCCAGCGCCTCGGCGATCGGGGTGTCACCGTTGTTGAACTCGATCGTCGTCCGGCCCAGGTCCGAGCGGTCGACGACGGCAGCGATCACCGCGGCGACGTCGGCACGGCTGACCTTCCCGGCCTCCACGCCCTCGCCGCCGAGCTCGATGCGGCCGGTCGGTGGGTCCTCGGTCAGCCCGCTGGGGCCCAGGATCGTCCAGTCGAGCTCGCTGCCGCGCAGCCGCTCGTCGGCGGCTGCCTTCGCCTCGGCGTAGGCGAAGAAGGCGTTGTCCTCCGGCACACCGTGGTCGGGGCCGGCGCCGAAGTAGGACACCATGACCCAGCGACCGACCCCGGCATCCTGCGCGGCGTCGATGGTGCGGATCGCGGCGTCCCGGTCCACGGCATACGTCCGCCGCTGGTCACTGCCACCGGCTCCGGCCGCCCAGACGACGACGTCGCTGCCGGACACCAGGTGCCCCGAACCCATCAGGTCCAGGTGCTCGATGTCGGCATGGAGGGGCCGGGCGCCGGCGGCAGCGACCTCGGCGGCGTGGTCGGGGTTGCGGATGACCGAGATCACCTCGTGACCGGCCTCGACGAGCAGCGGCGTGGCCAGCAAAGCCACCTTGCCGTGTCCGCCGATGAGTGTGATGCGTGCCATGGGTCGTCTCCTCGTGTCGCGGTGGGGTCGATGGCCCACGCTACGGGGCGGGGGCCGATCACGCGCGCAGCACCCACCGGTGCTGCACCTCATAGCGCGGCGTGCCACCGGGCCCCTGCCCGAGATGCGAGGCGACCAGACAGATCTCCTCGGCCGTCCAGGTGGGCGAGACGTAGGGGTCGAGCGCCTGCACCAGGCGGCTCGCCGGTGCCGCCCGGCCACCCCGCGCCCGGGCCAGCGTCACATGCGGGTGGAACGTCCGGCCCTGCACCCGCACCCCGGCTCGGCTCGCCACCGCGCGGATACCTCGCGCCCAGCGGGCCAGACTCTCCCGTTGAGCCGAGTCGTCCGCGACGCCCAGCCACAGCACCCGCGCCGACCACGGGTCGGGGAAGGCCCCCGCCCCGGCGAGACGCAGCTCGGCGGGAGCGTGCCGGCCGGCCCAGTCCTCGACCTCGTGGACGAGTAGCTCCTCGGCGTGGGCCGGCAGGTCGGGCAGGAACGCCAGCGTGAGGTGCAGGTGCTCCGGGCGCGTCCAACGCCAGTGGGCGCCCGGGTCGCCCCCGAGCCGCCGGGGCTCGACGTGCTCCACCAGATGCTCCACCACCTGGCGAGGTGGCACCACCGCAACGAAAGCCCGCATGCCACCATCCTCCACGGTTCCGTTGCCAGGCGGCTGTCCCGGCCGGGCAGCCTGGGAGCCTGGCGAGGCACGGCATACGCTCACCCTTGTGAGAATCGTGGTGGCCCTCGGTGGCAATGCCCTCCTGCAGCGCGGACAGGTGCCGGACGCCGAGGCGCAGACCGACAACATCCGGCTGGCGATGAGGGCCCTGGCACCGCTGACCGACGACCACGAGGTGGTCATCACCCATGGCAACGGTCCGCAGGTGGGCGTGCTGGCGATGGAGAGCGCCGCCGACCCACGGCTGACCAAGTCCTACCCCTTCGACGCGCTCGGGGCCATGACCCAGGGCCTGATCGGCTACTGGATCCTGCAGGCCATCGGCAACGAACGTCCCTACCGCCAGTTCGCCTCGATCATCAACCAGACGCTCGTCGACGCCCACGACCCGGCCTTCGACGACCCCACGAAGTTCGTCGGCGAGGTCTACGCCGAGGACGAGGCCAAGGCCATGGCGGCCAAGCACGGCTGGCAGGTGAAGGCCGACGGCCGGCACTGGCGGCGCGTGGTGCCCTCACCGCGGCCCCGCGAGATCATCGAGACCAAGCTGATCGACCACCTGCTCGACGAAGGGATCATCGTGGTCTGCGCCGGCGGCGGAGGCGTGCCTGTGGTCCGCACCGAGACCGGGGACCTCAAGGGCGTCGAAGCCGTCATCGACAAGGACCTGTCCGCGGCGGTGCTGGCGCACCGGTTGAAGGCCGACCGCCTGCTGGTGCTCACCGACGTGGAGAACGTCGTCGACGGGTACGGCACCGACCAGGCGCGCCCGATCGGGCGCACCACCCCGTCCGCGCTGCGCGCCCTCGACCTGCCGGCCGGCTCGATGGGCCCGAAGGTCGAGGCGGTATGCCGCTTCGTGGAGGTCGGCGGCCGGGGCACCGCCGCCGCTATCGGCAACCTCGCCGAGGCCGACCAGCTGCTGACCGGCGCGGCAGGGACGTTCGTGGTGCCGGAGGACCGCTGAGCGGACCGCCGGCAGCGGCTGTGTCGTCGTGAATGACCCGGAAATGCCGCCAGCCCCGGTGACCCTTGGTGGGGGTCATCGGGGCTGGTGGGTAATGGTGGTCCGGCGGTGTCCTACTCTCCCACACCGTCTCCAGTGCAGTACCATCGGCGCTGAAAGGCTTAGCTTCCGGGTTCGGAATGTGACCGGGCGTTTCCCTTTCGCTATGGCCGCCGTAACGTTGTCGAGATCTGTTGGTCACAGGATGTGTCGACACGTCATCGCGTGTTGCGGTGTTGTGTTGTGTTTCCCGGTCGTATCTCGGGAACCACACAGTGGACGCGTAGCATGTTTGTTGTTAAGTTATCGGCTTATTAGTACCGGTCAGCTTCACACATTACTGTGCTTCCACATCCGGCCTATCAACCCAGTAGTCTAGCTGGGAGCCTCTCGGGGCAAGCCCCATGGAAACCTCATCTTGAAGTGTGCTTCCCGCTTAGATGCTTTCAGCGGTTATCACGTCCGAACGTAGCTAATCAGCGGTGCCCTTGGCAGGACAACTGACACACCAGAGGTTCGTCCATCCCGGTCCTCTCGTACTAGGGACAGCTCTTCTCAAGTTTCCTACGCGCGCAGCGGATAGGGACCGAACTGTCTCACGACGTTCTAAACCCAGCTCGCGTACCGCTTTAATGGGCGAACAGCCCAACCCTTGGGACCGACTCCAGCCCCAGGATGCGACGAGCCGACATCGAGGTGCCAAACCATGCCGTCGATATGAGCTCTTGGGCAGGATCAGCCTGTTATCCCCGGGGTACCTTTTATCCGTTGAGCGACGGCGCTTCCACAAGCCACCGTCGGGTCACTAGTCCCGACTTTCGTCTCTGCTCGACATGTCTGTCTCGCAGTCAAGCTCCCTTGTGCACTTACACTCGAAACCTGATTGCCAACCAGGCTGAGGGAACCTTTGGGCGCCTCCGTTACTCTTTAGGAGGCAACCGCCCCAGTTAAACTACCCACCAGGCACTGTCCCTGATCCGGATCACGGACCGAGGTTAGATATCCAGAACGACCAGAGTGGTATTTCAACGTTGACTCCACGAGCACTGGCGTGCCCGCTTCACAGTCTCCCACCTATCCTACACAAGCCGTACCGAACACCAATACCAAGCTATAGTAAAGGTCCCGGGGTCTTTCCGTCCTGCTGCGCGTAACGAGCATCTTTACTCGTAGTGCAATTTCGCCGAGTTCGCGGTTGAGACAGTGGAGAAGTCGTTACGCCATTCGTGCAGGTCGGAACTTACCCGACAAGGAATTTCGCTACCTTAGGATGGTTATAGTTACCACCGCCGTTTACTGGCGCTTAAGTTCAGAGCTTCGCACTTGCGTGCTAACCCGTCCCCTTAACGTTCCAGCACCGGGCAGGCGTCAGTCCGTATACATCGTCTTGCGACTTCGCACGGACCTGTGTTTTTAGTAAACAGTCGCTTCTCCCTGGTCTCTGCGGCCATCCAGGCTGGGCTGTGAAAGCCTTCACCTGTCCGGCCCCCCTTCTCCCGAAGTTACGGGGGCATTTTGCCGAGTTCCTTAACCACGATTCACTCGATCGCCTTGGTATTCTCTACCTATCCACCTGAGTCGGTTTGGGGTACGGGCGGCTCGAACCTCGCTAGGAAATTTTCTAGGCAGCATAGGATCACCCTGCTTCCCGCATACGCGGTCACTATCAAGCCTCGGACACTACGGGGCGGATTTACCACTCCCCGGTCCTGCGCTCTTAGACGTGGACTACCATCGCCACGCGGAGGCTACCTTCCTGCGTCCTTCCATCGCTTACCTACTACAGTCTTGGGTCGCACGTTCCACACACCCGGCGCCATCCCGAAGGATGACACATTGGGCGTGCTTCAGGTGCTCAGCATCAACTGGCTCGGTACTGGGCGGTTCTTCGCCGGTTCCGGAATATCAACCGGATGTCCATCGACTACGCCTGTCGGCCTCGCCTTAGGTCCCGACTTACCCAGGGCAGATTAGCTTGACCCTGGAACCCTTGGATATTCGGCGGAAGAGTTTCTCACTCTTCTTTCGCTACTCATGCCTGCATTCTCACTCGTGTGGCATCCACGGCTGGATCACTCCGCCGCTTCGCTCGCCACACGACGCTCCCCTACCCATCGACACGCTTGGACCACCCACACAAGGTGAGCGGCCGGGCAAAGTGTCAATGCCACAGCTTCGGTGGTGTGCTTGAGCCCCGCTACATTGTCGGCGCGGAATCACTTGACCAGTGAGCTATTACGCACTCTTTAAAGGGTGGCTGCTTCTAAGCCAACCTCCTGGTTGTCTGCGCAACTCCACATCCTTTCCCACTTAGCACACGCTTAGGGACCTTAGCTGGTGATCTGGGCTGTTTCCCTCTCGACTACGAAGCTTATCCCCCGCAGTCTCACTGCCATGCTCTCACTTCCCGGCATTCGGAGTTTGGCTGACGTCAGTAACCTGGTGAGGCCCATCTGCCATCCAGTAGCTCTACCTCCGGGAAGAAACACATGACGCTGCACCTAAATGCATTTCGGGGAGAACCAGCTATCACGGAGTTTGATTGGCCTTTCACCCCTACCCACAGCTCATCCCCTCAGTTTTCAACCTAAGTGGGTTCGGTCCTCCACGCCGTCTTACCGGCGCTTCAACCTGGCCATGGGTAGATCACTCCGCTTCGGGTCTAGACCCAGCGACTCAAGACGCCCTATTCGGACTCGCTTTCGCTACGGCTTCCCCACACGGGTTAACCTCGCCACTGAGCACTAACTCGCAGGCTCATTCTTCAAAAGGCACGCCGTCACCGCTACCAGGGCGGCTCCGACGGATTGTAAGCACACGGTTTCAGGATCTATTTCACTCCCCTCCCGGGGTACTTTTCACCTTTCCCTCACGGTACTTGTCCGCTATCGGTCACCAGGGAATATTTAGGCTTAGCAGGTGGTCCTGCCAGATTCGCACGGGATTTCTCGGGCCCCGTGCTACTTGGGAACACTTCCAACGGAGTCTGAACGATTTCGGCTACGGGGGTGTCACCCTCTGTGCCGGCCCTTTCCACGACCTTCGCCTATCGAACAGATTTCTTACTCCGCACTTGCCTGGTAGAGCAAGTCAAAAGGTCCCACGACCCCGGCCATGCAACGCCTACCAGCTGTCACACATGACCGGTTTAGCCTCATCCGCTTTCGCTCGCCACTACTCACGGAATCACGGTTGTTTTCTCTTCCTGTGGGTACTGAGATGTTTCACTTCCCCACGTTCCCTCCACACGCCCTATATATTCAGGCGCGGGTGACTGGAGATGAGTCCAGCCGGGTTTCCCCATTCGGAAATCCTCGGATCAATGTCTGGTTATCGACTCCCCGAGGCTTATCGCAGATTCCTACGTCCTTCTTCGGTTCCTGGTGCCAAGGCATCCACCGTGTGCTCTTAAAAACTTAAGAAACAAAGATGCTCGCGTCCACTGTGCAGTTCTCAACATACGACCGGCCACCCAGATGTCTCTTGACCGCCAGCCCACACCCACCCACACACCCCCACCCCGCAAAAACAGGGCAAGGACATGCACGCTCAGTGCGCGGTCCGGTCACCACCTGGGCCCCACCACCAACAGCCACCGTACTGGCCCCACCCCCACCAACGTGGAGGAACAGCTTCCCGGCAACCCGTGGTCTGAAAACACCAACCACCCACCCCCCACCAAGGGGGAGTGCGCGGCCGAGCCCTCAGGACCCAACAACGTGCCAAGCCCACCCGCCACCAGGACCGACGTTCCACACCACCACCTGTCATCCAGGTGATGGTCGTACTAGCCATGCCCCACGCAACGCGTGAGCCAACTAATCGATGTTCCACCCTGAGCAACCCCCACGGAACACTCGTCCGCGAAAGGGCGCTACCAGCCCGCACCCCACCAGCACCCACCCCAACGGGCAGACACCAACAGGTCGAGCCAGGTGCTCCTTAGAAAGGAGGTGATCCAGCCGCACCTTCCGGTACGGCTACCTTGTTACGACTTAGTCCCAATCACCAGTCCCACCTTCGACGGCTCCCTCCCACAAGGGGTTGGGCCACCGGCTTCGGGTGTTACCGACTTTCGTGACTTGACGGGCGGTGTGTACAAGGCCCGGGAACGTATTCACCGCAGCGTTGCTGATCTGCGATTACTAGCGACTCCGACTTCATGGGGTCGAGTTGCAGACCCCAATCCGAACTGAGACCAGTTTTTTGGGATTCGCTCCACCTCGCGGTATCGCAGCCCTTTGTACTGGCCATTGTAGCATGCGTGAAGCCCAAGACGTAAGGGGCATGATGATTTGACGTCATCCCCACCTTCCTCCGAGTTGACCCCGGCAGTCTCCTATGAGTCCCCACCATCACGTGCTGGCAACATAGAACGAGGGTTGCGCTCGTTGCGGGACTTAACCCAACATCTCACGACACGAGCTGACGACAACCATGCACCACCTGTATACCGACCTTGCGGGGCGCCCATCTCTGAACGTTTCCGGTATATGTCAAGCCTTGGTAAGGTTCTTCGCGTTGCATCGAATTAATCCGCATGCTCCGCCGCTTGTGCGGGCCCCCGTCAATTCCTTTGAGTTTTAGCCTTGCGGCCGTACTCCCCAGGCGGGGCGCTTAATGCGTTAGCTGCGGCACGGAACTCGTGGAATGAGTCCCACACCTAGCGCCCAACGTTTACGGCGTGGACTACCAGGGTATCTAATCCTGTTCGCTCCCCACGCTTTCGCTTCTCAGCGTCAGTTATGGCCCAGAGACCTGCCTTCGCCATCGGTGTTCCTCCTGATATCTGCGCATTCCACCGCTACACCAGGAATTCCAGTCTCCCCTACCACACTCTAGTCTGCCCGTACCCACTGCAGGCTCGGGGTTAAGCCCCGAGTTTTCACAGCAGACGCGACAAACCGCCTACAAGCTCTTTACGCCCAATAATTCCGGACAACGCTCGCACCCTACGTATTACCGCGGCTGCTGGCACGTAGTTAGCCGGTGCTTCTTCTGCTCCTACCGTCACTTTCGCTTCTTCAGAGCTGAAAGAGGTTTACAACCCGAAGGCCGTCATCCCTCACGCGGCGTCGCTGCATCAGGCTTTCGCCCATTGTGCAATATTCCCCACTGCTGCCTCCCGTAGGAGTCTGGGCCGTGTCTCAGTCCCAGTGTGGCCGGTCGCCCTCTCAGGCCGGCTACCCGTCGTCGCCTTGGTAGGCCATTACCCCACCAACAAGCTGATAGGCCGCGAGTCCATCCCTGACCGAAAAACTTTCCACCCCAACCCATGCGGGCCAGAGTCATATCCAGTATTAGCACCGGTTTCCCGGAGTTATCCCAGAGTCAGAGGCAGGTTACTCACGTGTTACTCACCCGTTCGCCACTGATCACCCGCAGCAAGCTGCGAGATCACCGTTCGACTTGCATGTGTTAAGCACGCCGCCAGCGTTCGTCCTGAGCCAGGATCAAACTCTCCGTAGAAAAAAATCCCTAACAAAGGGTCCAAACCCAGCAAACCAACCAAACCCACCACAAACACACAAACATGCGCCCACGACAGACCCGGCCAGCCCACTCAAAACCCGGAAACACCAACCACACACCAACCCCACCACAGCAGGACCAGCACACGACCAATGCCCCAGGCAAACAAACTTGGCATCAATTTTTGGCACGCTGTTGAGTTCTCAAGAATCGGACACACACCGCCAGGACCCGCGCTGATTCAGCACGCTCCCATCCGGGGCAACCTCTCCAGCCTACACAAGCCCGCGCCCACCCTCCAAATCCACGCTGTCGCGCTTGTTGGAGTGGGTGAGGTCTGCTTCGGCGTGCCGTGGAACTGTGCTCCAGCGGCGAGGGTCAACGTTACCAGGGGTCGGGGGCTGGTCCAAATCCCCCCGGGCCCCCGCCTGCGGGGGAGCCGGTCAGCGGGCGCCGGCCTGCGACGACGTCACGGCAGCCAGTCCCCCAGCACGGGCGTCCAGGCTCGCACGGTGACGGTGGTCACCAGTCCTTGCTGCTGGAACGGGTCCTCTCCCATCAGCTGGCGCACCGACTCGACACCATCGCCCTCGACCACGATCAGCGCGGCCGGGGGCTCGGACTCCAGGGGCCCGGACAGGTGCACGGTCCCCTCCTGCGCGAGGGCACCCAGGAACTCCCGGTGGGCCGGCCGGTGCTCGTCCCGGGCCGAGGCGTCGTCCGAGTAGGTGTACTCCACGGCATACAGCGGCATGTCCCTCACCCTAGGGGCGCGTCGGGGCAGCGGCCAGCGCGTCGAGGGCCCGGCTGAGGTCACGCCAGAGGTCGTCCACGTGCTCGATGCCCACGGAGAGCCGGAGCAGGGCCTCGGGCACGCTGGCGACCTCCGCCGCGTGCCGCCGTCGGCGCTCGATCTGGGACTCCACGCCCCCCAGGCTCGTCGCGTGGGTCCACAGCGTGGTGGCGGCGCAGACGCGCTCTGCGGCCTCCGCCCCGCCGACCACCTCGATGGCCACGATGGCGCCGAACCCGGGATAGCGCACCCGGCTCACCGCCGGGTGCGACCCCAGTCGCCTGGCCAGCTCGGCGGCCGTCTCGCCGGAGCGCTCGACCCGCAGGGCGAGGGTGCGGATGCCCCGCAGGGCCAGCCAGGCCTCCATCGGCCCCGGGATGGCGCCCCGGCTGGAGCGGTGTGCGTGCAGCCGGGCATGCAGCGCTGCTCCTGCCGCAGTGTCCGGGGTGACCACCGCTCCGAGCACGACGTCCGAGTGGCCGGCGAGGTACTTGGTCACCGAGTGGACCACCACGTCCACCCCCCAGGACAGCGGTTGCTGGTGGATCGGCGTGGCGAAGGTGTTGTCGCACATGACCACGGCGCCGGCCGCGTGGGCGGCGCCGACGAGCGCCGGCATGTCGGCGATCTCGAGCATCGGGTTGGTCGGCGACTCGGCGACGAGCAGCGCCGCACCCTCGAGCGCCTCGATCACCTGGCCGGTGTCGTCCAGGTCCACCGTGCGCACCTGCACCGCTGCGGACGCGGCCAGGTCCGCCAGCAGGGCGGTGGTGCCGCTGTAGGCGTGCCGCGGTGTGACCACCACCCCGCCGTGCGGCACCTGGGCCACCACGGCCGAGATCGCGGCCAGCCCGGAGGCGAAGGCGAGCGCCTGCCCGCCCTCCAGGCCGCCCAGCACCTCCTCGAGGGCCGTCCAGGTGGGGTTGCCGACGCGCGCGTAGGTGACGGGCCCGTCCGCCAGATAGGTGGAGGTGAACGTCACCGGCTCGTTGACCGACCCTCCGGCCACGCGGTCCGGCCGGCCCAGGGCCACCACCCGGCTGTCCGGGTGCAGCGCGTCGGCGTGGGCATGGCCGGGCTGTCTGTCACCGGCCTGGTGCGCTGGGTTCACGAACGATCTCTCCTCAGGTCTGCCGGGCTCGGTATGCCGCCGCGGCCATCCGGTTGCTGCAGGTCACATCGCAGTATCGACGAGACCGGTTGCGTGAGAGGTCCACGAACACCCGGTCGCACTCCACGGCCTCACACACGCGCAGCCGCACGGTCTCCCCCATCCGCAGCACGTCGACGAGCCCCATCGCAGCCTCGACCGCCATGCGCGTCGCGAGCGGCTCGTCATGGGTGGTGGCATGCAGGTGCCACTCGAAGCCGTCGTGCCGCACCACCTGGGGCAGCGCCCGCGCCTCCCGCAGGAGGGTGTTGACCTGCTCGACCTGCTCCTCGAGGTCGGCGGTCCACAGGTGACGCAACCGCGGCCGCAGGGCGCGCACCTCGGCCAGCTCCTGCGCTGTCCCGTCGCGCCTGCCCTTCCACCCCAGCTCGGCGTAGAAGCCGGCGAGCTCGTCAGTGGTGGTGAGCGAGTCGGGGTCCTCGGCGGTGTTCACCAGTGCGGCCGCAGCCCGCAGCGCCTCTTCTGTGTCATGAGCAAAGACCATGTTGACTCCTGACGTCAGGGTCACGTAGCGTCATGACTGTACCCGCTGATGACACCTGACGCGAGGATCGCCGGTGATCCTCGCACCCGACATCCAGCATCGACCCCTCGAAGGGAGGACCGCCGCCATGGACCGCACGCTGCGCACTGGCCTCATCCTTGCCCTCCTGTCCGGACTGACCTTCGGCAGCTCCGGCGCTCTCGGCAAGCCCCTGCTCGAGGCGGGCTGGAGCCCTGCCGCCGCCGTCTGCGCCCGCGTGGCCCTCGGCGCGCTGCTGCTCGCCGGACCCGCGGCCTACGTGATGCGCGGCCGCTGGCACACCCTGCGCACGGGGTGGTCGGCGGTCGTCCTCTTCGGCCTCCTCGGCGTCGCGACGGCGCAGCTCGCCTACTTCCAGTCGGTGCAGTACATCCCGGTCAGCGTCGCGCTGCTGCTGGAGTATCTGGGGATCATCCTCGTGGTGGCCTGGCTCTGGCTGCGCCACGGCGAGCGGCCCCGGCCGCTGACCCTCCTGGGTGCGGCGCTCGCCGCAGTCGGCCTGGCCTTCGTCCTCGACGTCTTCGGCGCCCTCGACATCAACCTGGTCGGCGTGCTCTGGGGACTCCTGGCCGCCACCGGCCTGGCCGGCTACTTCGTGATCTCCGGTGACGAGACCGTCGAGGTGCCACCGATCGCGATCGCCAGCGGAGGCCTGGCTGTCGGGGCGCTCGTGCTCGCGGCTGCCGGTGCCACCGGTGTGATGGCCTGGGAGGCGGACCTGCAGGTCGAGGTCGTGCTCGCCGGGCAGGTCGTGCCGGCCTGGGTCGACGTCCTCGCGCTCGGCCTCGCCGCGGCGGCGGTCGCCTACGGCCTCGGTGTGGCGGCCACCCGACGCCTGGGCTCCAAGCTCGCCTCCTTCGTGGGGCTCAGCGAGGTCATCTTCGCCGTGCTCTTCGCGTGGGTGCTGCTCGGTGAGCTGCCCGCACCCGTCCAGGCACTGGGTGGGCTCTTCATCCTGGCCGGCGTCGTGGCCGTCAAGCTCGACGAGCGGCCCCTGCCGGTGCCGCACGAGGCGGAGCCGGTGACCGAGGTCGTCCCGTCTTGAGGTCGTGGAGTGGGCGTGCGCGCCTGCCCCGTGAGCGAGGTCACGGAATACCCCACCCCGCAGCCGTCCTTGTGCATGACGTGTCAACTACCGAAACTTTGACCGCGGCCCCGCCTGTCGGCATCACCGACAGCGGGGCTGCGGTCGTGCGCCGCGAGCCCCGCATGCTGTCCCGTCTGCTCCTGTTCGGAGCGCTCGTCGGGATCGGTCCGCTCACCATCGACATGTACCTCGCGGCCTTCCCGACCGTCGTGGCCGACTTCGGCACCACCGAGGCCGTGGTGCAGCTGACGCTCACTGCCACCCTGGTGGGGCTGGCCCTCGGCCAGCTGACCCTCGGTGCCGTCTCCGACACGGTCGGCCGCCGGATCCCCCTGGTGGCGGCGCTGTCGGCATACGTGCTGGCCTCCGTGGCCATCGCCCTGACCGACACCATCACCGCCGTGCTGGTGCTGCGCTTCGTGCAGGGCTTCACGGCAGCCGCCGGCATGGTGCTGAGCCAGGCCATGGTGCGCGACCTCTACAGCGGCTCGCAGATGGCGACGTTCATCTCCCGGCTCTTCCTCATCGTGGGCGTCGCCCCGATCATCGCTCCGACGCTGGGTGCCCAGTTCCTGGTCTTCTGGGAGTGGCGCAGCATCTTCTGGGGCCTGGCGGCCTTCGGGCTGGCACTGGTGGCCCTGTCCTTCGCCTTCGCCAAGGAGACCCTGCCCCTGGAGCGGCGCTCCGCCAGAGGCCCGGGGCCGGCCTTCCGTTCCTACGGCGTGCTGCTGCGCGACCGGCGCTACGTCGGCCTGGTGCTCACCGCCGCCACGGCGATGGGCGCGTTGTTCGCCTACATCTCCAGCGCCACGTTCATCTTCCAGGACCTCTACGGCATGACGACCCAGCAGTATGCCCTGGTCTTCGCCGGGGGTGCCGGCGCCCTGACCATCGCGAGCCAGGTCAACGGCTCGCTGGTCAAGCGCATCCACCCCGCCCGCATCCTCACCGTGGCCCTGCCCACTGCCGTCCTGATGTCCAGCAGCCTGCTGGTCGCCTCGCTGCTCGACCTGGGGGTATGGGCGGTGACCGCCGGCGTCGTCGGTGTGATGGGCGTCGTCGGCTTCATCATGCCCAACTCGCCGGTGATCGCGCTCAACGACCACGGCGACCGAGCGGGCTCCGCCGCGGCGGTGCTGGGCGCCAGCAACTTCGTCTTCGGCGCGCTGATCTCGCCGATCTCCGGCGCGTTCGGCGCCTCGAGCGCGGTGCCCATGGCCGTCATCATGGTCGCCTGCACCAGTGCCTCGCTGGTCTTCTTCTGGACCCTGGCTCGGCCCCGCGAGATCATGCGCGACATGCCCTGGGACGTGCGGGCCTGACCCGAGCCGCCCCGGTGCTCCTGGTCTCTGGAGCCGCTAGATCACCAGGTCGAGCGCGACCGGTCCGATGAGCACGGTGAAGACCGTGACGAGCAGGATGCCGGCCACGTTCAGCACGGCGCCGCCACGGGCCATCTCGGTGATCTTGACCGCTCCGGTGCCGAACACGATGGCGTTGGGCGGAGTGCCCACCGGGAGCATGAACGCACAGGTCGCGGCGAGCGCCGCCGGGATGAGCAGGGTCATCGGGTCGACCCCGATGCCCAGCGCCACGCCGCCGAGCACGGGGATGAAGGTCGCGGCGGTCGCCGTGTTGCTGGTGACCTCCGTCAGCAGCAGCACGATCGTGACGACGGCGGCGATGAGCAGGATGACCGGCAGCGCACCGAGACCGGTCACCTGCTGACCGAACCACTCGTCCAGGCCGGTGGAGGCGACGGCCGCGGCGAGGCTGAGGCCACCGCCGAAGAGGAGCAGCACGCCCCAGGGCAGGCCTTCCTCGGCGTCCTCCCACTCCAGGGTCATCCGGCCGTCCTTGTCACCGGGCAGGATGAAGAGCAGGACGCCCGCAGCGATGGCGATCACGGTGTCGTCGAACAGCTCGAGCCAGCCGAACCGCTCGCCGATGTCGCCGATGCTCGCCAGCAGGCCGGGCACGATCCAGCAGAAGGCAGCAGCGACGAACACCCCCAGGACGGTCCGCTCGCCCTTGCTCATCGGCCCCAGCTTGGCGATCTCACCGTCGATCATCTGCTTGCCGCCGGGCACCTCGTCCAGGTCGAACCGGAACATCACCCGGGTGATCAGCAGCCAGGCCAGGGCGATGAACGTGACCACGATGGGCAGGCCCAGCATCATCCACTGGACGAAGCCGACGGTCTCGCCCAGCTCGTCGCTGATGTAGCCCGCGACGATGGCGTTGGGCGGCGAGCCCAGCAGGGTGCCCAGCCCGCCGATCGAGGCCGACCAGGCGATGGCGAGCACCAGGGCGACACCGAAGATGCGCACGTCCTTGTCCTCGACGATGTCGCTGACGGCGTGACCCGCGTGCAGCCGCTCCCGGGCGTCTTCACCCGCAGCGGCACCGGCGGCGTCGGAGCCACGGTGGCTGCTCTCGACCACCAGCGCCAGGACGCTCAGCGCGATCGGCAGCATCATCAGGGTCGTCGCGGTGTTGGAGACCCACATCGACAGGAACGCCGTGGAGATCATCATCCCGAGGATGATCTGCCGCGGGTGGGTGCCCACCCGGCGCAGGGTCAGCAGCGCGATCCGCCGGTGCAGGTTCCACTTCTGCATCGCGATGGCGATGAGGAAGCCACCGAGGAAGAGGAAGACGATGGAGTTGGCGTAGGGCGCCGTGGCGTCGGCCACGGACGTCTCGGTGAGCACCGGGAAGAGCACGATCGGCAGCAGCGAGGTCACCGACAGCGGCACGGCCTCGGTCATCCACCAGACGGCCATGAGGGCGCCGACGGAGGCCACCACCCGGGCATCGGCCGACAGGTCGGCACTGCCGAGCGCGAGGTAGACCAGGAGCGCGAGCGCGATGCCGGCGCCTCGGAAGACCCAGGTGCGTCGCGCGGGCCTGGGCTGCTCCCGGTCGGAGGGCTGGTAGTCGAACTCACCCTGCTCGCGGACCACGCCGCCGGACGTCTCGCTCATGATGCCCCCCACGCCGTCGTGTGAACCTCCTCGGACGCTAGCAGCCAGGCGCCTGCCGCGCGCGAGGAGCGTTACGCCCGGAGCAGAAGCGTTCAGTCGGGGCAGGTATGCGGGGTGCCGCCGGTGGCGTCCAGGTCCTGGGCGGTCTGGAGCAGCACGTCGAAGAGTCTCGCCAGCTCAGCCAGGTCAGCCACATCGAGCCGGACCAGGAGCGCGTCCCGGCCCCGACGACCGGCGGCGTCCAGCCCCTCGAGGACCGACTGCCCTTGATGCGTCACCGACAGCAGGACCCGGCGCCGGTCGTCCGGGTCGGGAGCCCGCTGCACCAGGCCCTTGGTGACCATGCGGTCGACCAGACCGCTCACGGTCGCCGTGGAGACATCGAGGGACTGCGCGAGGTCGTGCCCGGTCAGGGCGGTGGCCCCGTGCAGGAGGCCGAGCACCTGGAGCTGCCGCAGCGTCAGGTCGCTGGGCACCGGCATCGGCCCGGCCCACCGCAGCATGAGATGGCGCAGCCGGGTGTCGGTCGCTGCGATGCGGGCGACGAGCTCGGAGCGGTCCGACGCGACCATGCAGACTCCTCATATGATCTAGTTATTAGTCTCAGACTAACTGTTTGAGGCACACTAGTCGTGACCGAAGTGCCCGCATCACCGTCGAGGACGCGACCCATGACGAAGTTGACCCTGTTCAGCGTGCGCAACCGCGCACTGGTGGCGCTGACCACCGTGTTTGCCGTGCTGGCGGGGCTATGGTCGGCCAACGCGCTGCCACGCGAGCTGTTCCCCTCCCTGGAGTTCCCGATCCTGGCCGTCGCGACGCCGGTGCCGGGCGCCAGCGCTGCGGTGGTCGAGGAGCGGGTGACCGCGCCGATGGAGTTCGCGGCGCAACGGCTGAGCGGGGTCGTCGAGGTGACCTCCACCTCCGGCGACGGCTTCTCCGCGGTGACGATCGAGCTCGACTACGGCACCGACCTGGGCAACGCCCAGACCGACCTGCAGCGCTCGGTGCTGTCGGTGCAGGACCTGCCCGAGGGGGCCGAACCCCAGGTCTTCGCCGGCAGCATCGACGACTTCCCGATCATCCAGCTGTCGGCGACCGGCGGGGAGGACGCCGCCGACCTGGTGCGGCGCCTCGAGCAGCTGGTGGTCCCCGATGTCGAGGACATCGACGGGGTGCGCGGCGTGCAGCTCACCGGTGTCGCCGACCGCCTGGTGCGCATCGACCTGGACGAGGAGGCCGCCCTGGCCGCGGGGGTCGACGCGGGCACGGTCGCCCAGCTGCTGCAGGCCAACGGGGTCGTCGTCGACGCCGGCACCGTGCTCGACGGCTCCACCGAGCTGCCGGTCCAGGTCGGCGCCCGGCTCGCCGGCGTCGAGGACATCGCCGCGTTGCCCCTCGTGCTCCCGGCGGCCCCTGACCAAGCCGGCGACCGACCCGACGGCCCCGCCCGAGGGATCGAGCCAGCAGCCGGGCACCGACCCGACAGCCCAGCCCGTGACCCCGACCTCCGCCACCCTGGGGGACGTGGCCGAGGTGGAGCTCTCCGAGCGCGCGCCGACGGCATACACCCGCACCAACGGTGAGCCCAGCGTGGGTCTGCAGATCACCAAGACCCCGGACGGCAACGCCGTCGAGATCTCCCGCGACCTCGACGAGCTCGTCCCCGAGCTCGAGACCGTGCTGGCCGGGGGCGAGCTCGTCGTCGTGTTCGACCAGGCCCCGTTCATCGAGCAGTCGATCGAGGACCTCACCACCGAGGGTCTGCTGGGACTCGGCTTCGCGATCCTCGTCGTGCTCGTCTTCCTGCTCTCGGTGCGGCTCACCCTGGTGACCGCCCTGTCGATCCCGCTGTCGCTGCTCGTGGCGCTGCTCGGGCTGCAGGTCTTCGGCTACACCCTCAACATCCTCACGCTGGGCGCGCTGACGATCGCGATCGGCCGGGTGGTGGACGACTCCATCGTCGTCATCGAGAACATCAAACGGCACATGGCCCTGGGCCAGGACCGGATGCACGTCCATCGTCACCGCGGTCCGGGAGGTGGCCGGCGCCATCACCTCGGCCACCGCCGCCACTGTCGCGGTGTTCCTCCCGCTCGGGCTCGTCGGCGGCCAGGTGGGCGAGCTGTTCCGCCCCTTCGCGTTCACCGTCGCCATCGCCATGCTCGCCTCGCTCTTCGTGGCGCTGACCATCATCCCGGTGCTCGGCTACTGGTTCCTGCGGCCGCAGCGGCGGGGTGTCGGCCTCGGACGCTCGAGCGCGCCGACCGGCCCGACCGCCTGCAGCGGGCCTACCTGCCGGTGCTCCGCCGCGCCTTGGCACACCCCGTGCTCACCCTCGCCCTGGCCGGGCTCGTCCTGGTCGCCACCGGTGTCGGCGGCCACCCAGCTCAAGACCGACTTCATCGGCAGCTCTGGCGAGAACACGCTGACGGTCACGTTGGAGATGCCCACGGGCACCACCCTCGACGACACCGACGCCGCTGCGCAGGAGGTCGAGGCGTGGCTGGCCGGCCGTGCGGACGTCGAGTCCTACCAGGTGGTGGTCGGCAGCTCGGGTGGCTTCGAGACGATCTTCCTCGGCGGGGGCGGCAGCACCGCGACCTTCGCCGTCAGCCTGGACGAGGGCACCGACGGTGACGTCTTCGGCGAGGAGCTGCAGGCGCAGATCCCCGAGCCCGAGGGTGGCCGGCTGGCCGTGGCCGGGTCCACCCAGCAGCCCGGCGCGTCCAACCTCGAGGTCATCGTGTCGGCCGCCGACCCCGACGACCTGGCGGCAGCCGCCGCCGACGTGGTCGAGGCCGTGCAGGCGGCCGGTGGCACCGATGTGAGCAACAACCTCGCTGACACGGCGCTCTCCCTCCGGGTGACGGTCGACCGCGAGGCCGCGGCCGAGGCCGGGCTGACCGAGACCCAGGTGGGACAGGTCGTCTCGGCGGTCTCGACGGGTAGCACCGTCGGGCAGGTCGACCTCGGGGCCGACATCCTGCCGGTGGCTGGTCGAGCAGGGTGAGGCACCCCAGACCCTCGAGGAGCTGGCCGCCGTCGTCGTCGGCGCCGGACCCGAAGGCCCGGTCACCCTCGGGGACGTCGCCACGCTGGCAGCAGGTCGACGAGCTCGCCCAGATCACCAGGGTCGACGGCCAGCGCAGCGCCGTCACCGAGGCCAGCCCGAGCGGCGACAACCTGGGGGCGTTGACCGCCGACCTCACCGAGCGGCTGGACGGGCTCGAGCTGCCCGAGGGCGTGCAGGTCGAGCTGGGCGGGGTGAGCTCGGACCAGGCAGACGCCTTCGCCAGCCTGGGCCTGGCCCTGCTCGCCGCCATCGCCATCGTCTACCTGGTCATGGTGGCGACCTTCAACAGCCTCCTGCAGCCCTTCCTGCTGCTCGTGTCGGTGCCCTTCGCCGCGACCGGGTCGCTGGCGATGCTGCTGCTCACCGACACCCCGCTCGACGTTGCCGCGATGATCGGCATGCTGCTGCTGGTGGGCATCGTCGTGACCAACGCGATCGTGCTGATCGACCTCGTCAACCAGTACCGCCGCCGCGGCGCCGGCATCACCGAGGCGGTCATCGAGGGGTCCCGGCACCGCTTCCGGCCGATCGTGATGACGGCGCTGGCCACGATCGGGGCGCTGACACCGTTGGCGCTCGCGGTCACCGGCGGCGGGGCGTTCATCTCGCAGCCCCTGGCCCTCGTCGTCATCGGCGGCCTGGTCAGCTCCACCGCGCTGACGCTCGTCCTGGTGCCCGTGCTCTACCTGCTGGTGGAGCGGGCCAAGGAGCGCCTGGCCCAGCGTCGCAAGGCGCGCCGCGGCAAGCATGAGGCGGCGCCGACGGACGAGCCGGTGGCCGAGCTGGTCTGAGCGGGGCCTGGCGCGCACCGTGCGGCCCCTCAGCGCGTGCAGCCGAACGGGCACACCGGGCGGGCCACCCGTAAGACGCGGCACAGAGAGGTCACTGTGCCCGTTCGGCTGCTCGGCCTGACACCGTGATCTGCGAGCAGGCGGGCTGTCAGGCCCCGGGGACGGCCCCCCAGCCGTCCGGGCCCATCGACCCCGCGGGGTAGTCCTGCAGCGGCACGTCCCCGCGGCTCCAGGCGGCCAGCGCCGGCTCGACGATGCGCCAGCTCTCCTCGGCGACGTCCCCGCGGAGCGACAGCAGCGGGTCACCGTCGAAGATGCCGGCCAGCACCTCGCCGTAGGGCAGCATGCGTGGCTTGCCCAGCGTGGCCCGCAGCTCCTTCTGCTCCAGCTCGAAGGGGTCGCCCTCGGCGTTGATCGACAGGTCCAGGGTCACCGCACCCGGCTTGAGCTCCAGGATGAGCCGGTCGGGCTCGGCCGTGTCCGTGAGCCCGGTGGGCACGTGGGCGGGCTGCGCGGAAGGTGACGACGACCCGCTTCTCCTGGTCCCCAGCGCCTTGCCGCTGCGCAGCACGAAGGGCACCCCGGCCCAGCGCGAGTTGCGCACCTCACGACCAGCTGGGCCAGGGTCTCGGTCGCGCGGCCGGGGTCCACGCCCTCCTCGGCGACGTAGTCGGGGATCTCGCGGTCCCCGACCCGGCCCGCGGTGTAGCGCGCCCGCCGCGACGCGGTGACCGGGTCCTGACCCCACAGCTGGGTCGCCCGCAGCGCCTGCGCCTTGAGCGCCTGCGACCTCGACCGGCGTCCAGCGACGCGGGCTCCTCCATCGCGAACAGGGCCAGGATCTGCAGCAGGTGCGACTGGATCATGTCCTTGAGCGCGCCCGCGTGGTCGTAGTAGCCGGCGCGCCCCTCCAGCGCGAGGTCCTCGTCGTAGACGATGTCGACCCGCTCGATGTGCTCGGCGGACCAGACCGGCAGCAGCATGCGGTTGGCGAACCGCACGCCGATGAGGTTGAGCACGTGTTGACGCCCGAGGAAGTGGTCGACGCGGATGATCCGCTCCTCCGGCACGACCCGCAGCAGCTGGCGTTGAGCTGCGCGGGCCGACTCGGCTGTCGTGGCCGAACGGCTTCTCCAAGGCCAGCCGGGTCCCTCGGGCAGCTCGATCGTCTCCAGCAGCGCGCACACCTTCACCGTCATCTACGGCGGCAGCGCGAAGTAGATGCACCAGCGGCCCCTGCACCTCGGCCATCAGCAGGCCGCAGCTGCTCCGGCTCGAGCAGGTCGGCCTGCTGGTAGTCGGCTCGCTCACCAGCGCCTCGGCGCGCTCGTCCGGCACCTCCGCGCCGGCCATCGCTGTCGCGCATCTTGTCGTGCCACGCCTCCTGCGTCAGCTCGAGCCCGGTCGGCCCCGACCACCCGCACGCGCCGCTCCGGCTCGACGCGCAGCAGGGTGCCCAGGCCGGGCAGCAGCAGCCTGCTGGTGAGGTCGCCGGAGGCGCCCAGGATCAGCAGGGTGGTGGTGGGCTGGTCGCTCATCGGCGGCCTCTCGTCTCGGGGATGCGGGTGCGTATGCCGGCCGGTCCAGCCGCGTGGGCCGGGGTGTGCCGGCGGTATGCCGTCGCCCAGTGTGTCAGCAGCCGGCCGGGACGGCAGGCGGTCGTGGGACCATGACGGCATGCCGCAGTGGTGGGAAGGTCAGGGCTTCTGGCTGACGTTCGCGGCACTCTTCGTGGTGGCCATGGGGCGGGGCCAGGGCACCTACTGGGTCGCTCGTGTCGTGACCGAGCAGACGCTGGCGCACACCCACCCCACCGGCGGCTGGCAGGCGTCGGTGCATGCCTGGCTGCAGGGCGAGGGCCTGGCCCGAGGGCGACGCGCCATCGAGCGCTGGGGGCTGGCGATGGTGCCGTTGTGCTACCTGACCGTGGGCTTCCAGACGATGGTGCTGGCGGCGGCCGGGGTGATGCGCATCGCGTGGCCCTGGTTCACGCTGGCCCAGGTGCCGGGAGCGGCGGCGTGGGCGACGATCTATGCCACGATCGGCTTCGCCGTCTGGCAGGCGGCTCTGGCGGCCGCCGCCGGCTCCCCGTGGTCGCTGGCCGGGCTGGTCGCCATCGCGGTGGTGGTCCTGGCGACCTCGGTGTCGCGCCGGGTGCGCGCCCGCCGGGCCACTGTCGTCAGCTGAGGATGTCCTTGCGGTTGAAGTGCCGGAAGGCCAGAGCCAGGAAGACCACCGTGTAGAGCGAGGCCCACAGGGCGCCGGGCAGCAGCGCGGCATAGTCGGCGTCCTGGCCGAACAGCCCCACCCACTCCCGGGAGTAGTGGTTGGGCAGCCCCTGCCGCCACTCGCCCAGCGCCGGCAGGGCGTCGAGGATCGAGGACACGATGGCCGCGATGACCGCTGCCCCGACCGCACCCAGCGGTGCGTCGGTGCGCACGCCGACCCAGAACGCGAGCGCCGCGAAGGGCAGCTGCGCGAGCAGGATGTAGGCCCCGGCCAGCGCCAGCCGGCCGACGGTCGTCGGCCAGTCGAGTGCACCCCCCGCCCTCAGGTTCAGCGCCTCCCAGCCGTAGAACACGCCCCCGACCAGCAGCACCCACACCAGCAGCACGGCCACCGCCAGGGCCGCCGAGGCCAGCCCCACCAGCAGCTTGCTGGTCAGCAGGCGGCTGCGCGGCACCGGGGCGATGAGCAGGTAGCGCAGCGAGGACCACGAGGCCTCGGCCGGGATGGAGTCACCGACGAACAGCGCGGCGACGATCAGGATCAGCAGGTCGGCGCTCACCAGGAGCATGAAGACGGCAAAGTTGCCCGACCCCTGGGTGGCGAGGTCGGAGAAGCTCTGACCCCCTTCGTTCTCGCCGCCGATGGCGAACGCGCCGACGACGATGAGCGGCAGCACGACCAGGATCAGGAAGGTCCACCGCGTGCGAGGCCGGCGCACCTGGCGTGCGGCCTCGACGGGCAGGGTCAGCGGTCGGGTCATCGGGGCCTCACCTGGTTGAGGTGCTCGGGGTCGGCGGCGCCGGCGATCGTCGTCAGGAAGACCGACTCGAGGTTCCGGTCGGCCGCGACGCCCACGTCAGCCACCGACCCGGCCGCCAGCACCCGGCCGGCGTGCATGACGACCACGTGCGAGCAGGTCATCTCCACCTCGGCCAGCAGGTGGCTGGAGACGACCACGGTCCGCCCGCCCTCGGCATACCGGCGCAGCATCGGTCGCATGGCGGCGATCTGCGGCGGGTCCAGACCGTTGGTCGGCTCGTCGAGGATGAGCACCTCCGGCATGCCGAGCATGGCCTGGGCGATGCCCAGACGCTGACGCATGCCGTGGCTGTAGGAGCGCACCGGCCGGTCCACCGCGTCGCCGAGGGCGGCGATCTCCAAGGCTTCGGCAAACCTCGCCTCCTCGGCAGGACGGCCGGTCGCCGCCCAGTAGGCGTGCAGGTTCTGCAGCCCGGTGAGGTGCGGCAGGAAGCCGGGCCCCTCGACGAGGGCGCCGACCCGTCCCAGCACCGGCGCCCCGGCATACACGGGCTCACCGAGCACGTGCACGGTGCCCGAGTCGGGGCGGATCAGCCCCATCACCATGCGCAACGTCGTGGTCTTGCCGGCCCCGTTGGGCCCGAGCAGCCCGACGACCTGGCCCTTCTCCGCACGCCAGGTGACGTCGTCGACGGCACGGTGACCGTCCGGATAGGACTTGACCAGGCCGGAGACCACCAGCGGCACGTCCACGAGGTCCTCGACCACGGGGTGCGGGCGGGTGCTGCGCCGCAGCGCGCCCAGGCCGAGCAGGAGCAGCAGCACACCGAGGCCCACGGCGACCGCGACCGTCTCGGTGTCCCACACCGACCGGCCCACCGCCTCGGCGCCGACCCCGGTGGGCAGGCGCAGCACCGGTGCGGACAGGCTGACCTGGTCGGCACGGGTCTGGGTGGGCCCCCGGTAGGCCGAGTCGGTGGCGGTCAGCAGGACGCGCCAGGTCGAGCCGGCCTCCATCTCCCAGGTGCCCCCGGGCAGCGCCACCTCGACGGGCGTCGGCTCACCGGGGGTGACCTCGACCTGCACCGGCGCGACCAGCCGACGCGGCAGCCGGGGCTCACCGCCGCGGACCTCCCAGAGTGAGGCGAAGAGCGTGGTCGACGCTGCGGTGGAGGTGACCTGCAGGCCGATGCGAGGGGCGCCGACGACGGTGAGGTCGGTCTCCAGCGGCTGGGTGTCGAAGGTGACCGCCTGACCGGGCAGTGCCGAGAGTGCATAGGTGGGCAGGCCGGCGAGCAGCCCACCGAACCCGGGCGCAGCCGTCGTGGCCTGCGGCACCCCACCGGGTGGGTTGACCAGGGCAGGAGCACCGGAGAGGCCGAGCGGGACCTCCTGGAGCGCCTGGTCGGCTCCGTCCTGCGGATAGCGGTCGGTGGTGACGACGCGCTCGCCCTCCACGCCCCGGGTGGGCGGCAGGGCATAGCTGAAGGCCGGCAGCGGCAGGCTCTCCTGGGTCACCTCGGTGTCAGGGCGCAACGTGCCGTCGAGCCAGGTGAGCAGGTCGGCCGTCTGCTGGTCGGCGAGCGTGTCGGCGTCGGAGCCGACCGGGTCCTCGACGTCGCCGGGCGGACCTTCCTGGGGCTGGGCGACGGTGACCTGGGTCGGACCGTCATGGCCACCGTTGAACCAGGTGACCGCGACCGGCACCCCGGCCTCGGTCAGCGCACGGGCACTGGCATCGGCGTGGTCGATGCCGAAGAGGGAGTCGGACATGCCCTGCACGAGGTGGACGGGGGCGTCGATGTCGGCCAGCGTCGGGGCAGGGCTGTGCTCGGCGAGCAGCTCCAGCACCTCGGGGCCGGCCTGGCCGGTCTCGGCGGCGGTGAGGAACAGGTCGCAGACGTCGGGGGCGAACCTTCCGCACAAGGGGTCACCGGCCGGCGGCACCCCAGCGGCGCCGGGCCCTGCACCGTCTGCTCCGCCCAGGCTGCCGGCAGCCACGCCCGAGTAGAAGGTGGAGGCCCACCACGAGGCGAACGGCCCGGGCTGGTCCACCTGCTCCGCCGGGCCGTCCGTCGAGGTGACGGCATGCTGGGGGAAGAACGCGTCGCCCAGGTCGTTCCAGGTGATGAGGGCCACGACCGAGTCGACCCGGGGGTCGGCGCCGGCGGCCATCAGCGACACCGCGCCGCCGTAGCTGCCCCCGGCGAAGGCCACCCGCGGGTCGCCCTCGGCATCGAGCTGCACGCCCGGCTCCTCGGCCAGCTCGTCGAGCAGCACCAGGGCGTCGGCGATCTCGTAGTCGGGAGCGTTGAGGTGGATCAGCCCACCGGAGCCGCCGAAACCGCGGGCCGAGTAGGCCACCGTCAGGTAGCCCTCCCCGGCCAGTGTCTGCGCCTGGTCGACCAGATCGGCCTTGCTGCCCCCGAACCCGTGGGCCAGCACCACGGCAGGCCAGGGGCCGTCGCCGTCGGGACGGTAGAGGTCCACGTCCAGGCTCACCGGGGTGCCGTCGGCCTCGGGGCCGACCGGCACCTCCCGGGTCTCGACCGCGGAGTCCTGAGCGGGGAGGACCCGCTGAGCCGTGACCCCAGCCACCGGGGCCGCCACCGCCGCGTGGGGGGCACCGAGCAGCGCGAGCACGGCGCCTGCCGCGGCCAGCAGGCGTGGCACGCGCGTCATACCCGTCCTCTCCGAGGTGGCTGTCGGACACCCGGAGTGGCGTCGACGTGATCGGTCAACGCCGCGTGGCCGCGAGACGTTCCCGCGGCGAGCGATCAGCCGATCTGCACCCCGACCAGGGCGCCGATGCCGTAGGTGATGAGCATCGCCAGGGCCCCGCCGGCGATGTTGCGGGCGACCGCTCGGGGCACCGCGGAGGCGCCGAGCCGGGCACTCACGGCACCGGTCAGGGCCAGCGCCACCAGCACCGAGGCTGCGGTCACCGGGATGCGCCAGGAGACCCCCGCGACCAGGATCGCGACCAGGGGCAGGATCGCGCCCACGGTGAAGGCGATCATCGAGGCCCACGCGGCATGCCACGGGTTGGTCAGCTCGTCGGGGTCGATGTGCAGCTCGGCCTCGGCGTGGGCGGCGAGTGCGTCACGGTCGGTCAGCTGCTGGGCCACCGCCGCGGCCAGGTCGGAGTCGAGCCCCTTGGCCTGGTAGAGCAAGGTCAGCTCGGCGAGCTCCTCCTCGGGCATCTCCTCGAGCTCGCGCCGCTCCTTGGCCAGCATCGTGCGCTCGCTGTCACGCTGGGTGGAGACGGAGACGTACTCCCCGACGGCCATGCTCATCGCCCCGGCCGCCAGGCCCGCGATGCCGGCGGTCGCGATCGCCTGGCTGGACGTGGTCGCCGCGGCCACACCGATCACCAGGCCGGCGGTGGAGACGATGCCGTCGTTGGCCCCGAGCACCCCGGCTCGGAGCCAGTTGAGGCGGGATGACATGACGCGCTGAGGCTCGTGGTGGGTGTGGACTTCGTCCATGTCCCCACTGTCCCGCTCGCCGGCGGCAGCGTCCAGGCAGGTGAGGCTGGGCTCACCCGCGGTCGGCGGCTCAGCCGGCGACCCAGGTGGGCGCCGGCCAGGCGAGCTCGATGCCGGTATGCCGCAGCCGCCCGTCCTCATCCGGGCGCCACAGCGCGACGGCGTCACCCTGCTCTGCCGCCACGGCGAGGTCTCCGGTGGACAGCAGGCCCAGGAAGCGCGGCCACGGGCCCGTCGCGTGCACCTCCACGGGGACCAGCGCTGACCCCTCGTCGACGCGGAGATGGGTCAGGGTGTCGACACCCCGGACGGTGACATACACGTGCCGTCCGGTCCGGTCGACGACGATGCCCGCGGCGGTGTTGTCCTCGACGCGGTCCTGCGGCGTGAGCAGGGTCACCGGCCTGGCCGGCCGCCACCCGTGGTCGGTCAGCACGACGGGGTGCACGGTGCAGTCGAGCTCCCCCACCACCCAGAACGCCTGCCGGTCCGGGGCGAGCGCGAGGTGGCGGGGGCCGGTGCCCGGGGGCAGCAGCACGTGCCCCACCTCGCGCAGACCCTCCGCGCCGGCCCGCACCTCGACCACCCGGTCGCTGCCGAGGTCGCAGACGAGCAGCCGGTCGCGGTCCAGGAAGGTGGCCTGGTGCGCGTGCGACTCGTCCTGCCGCTCGTGCGGGCCCTCACCTGACAGGTGCAGCGTGTCGACGCGCCTCAGCCGGGGCCCGTCGACCTCCAGCAGCGCGACCGACCCGCTGGAGTAGGCGCTGGCGACCAGCCGGGTGCCGTCGTCGGACAGGGCCAGGTGACAGGGGTCGGCGCCCATCCCCTCGACGATGCAGGCGATCTCACCGGTGTCGGCGTCCAGCGCGGCGACCCGCCCCTGCGCCCCCTCGCTCACGGCATACAGCCACCGCCGGTCGCGGGACAGGACGGCGAAGGACGGCTCGGCCAGGCCGCACAACGCTCGCACGGGGCCGAAGCCTGACTCCTCGAGCGTGGTGACGCCGAGCCCACACGGCTCCGGCTGGTCGGTGGTGTAGCCGCTGAGGTGGATCGTCGTCATCGCAGGGGGCTCCTTGTCGACGGCGCCGGAGAAGCGCATGGCGGAACGGACGTCTCCCAGGACATCCTGGCGCCGGGCGGGCGGCGCGTCGACCTCGACCCGCAGGTCAGGTCGCGAGCCGGGTGTCTCGCACGTGCACCAGCAGCGAGATGCCGAGCACGGCGAGGCCGCCGAGGGCGAGGACGGCACCGACGATGCTGGGGGCGGTGTAGCCGTAGCCCGCCGCGATGACGAGGCCCCCGAGCCACGCGCCGAGCGCGTTGGCAGCGTTGAGCGAGGAGTGGTTCATCGCCGCCCCGAGGGTCCTGGCCGGACCTGCGACGCTCATCAGGCGCAGCTGCAGCCCGATGACGAAGGTCCCCGTCGTGGCGGACACGGCGAAGATCGTGACGAGGGCCGGGACCGTCCACTGCGAGGTGACGCTGAAGGTCAGCAGCAGGGCCGCCATCACGGCCCCGCTGAGCACCAGTGCCCGCAGCACGGACCAGTCGGCCAGCCGGCCACCGATGACCGTGCCGGCGATCGAGCCGACGCCGAACGCGAAGAGGAAGACCGGCACCCAGCCCTCGGACAGGCCGGTGACCTCGGTGACGGTCGGGGCGATGTAGGAGTACATCGCGAACATGCCACCGAAGCCGATCGCCCCCACCGCCATCGTCAGCCACACCTGCAGGCTGGCGAAGGCGCGCAGCTCGCGGCGCCAGGACTGGTCGGCGTCGCCGGGGGTGTCGGGCACCCAGAGGCGGATGAGCAGCACGGTGAGCAGGCCGATGACGGCCACGGCGACGTAGGCGGTGCGCCAGCCGAGCGCCTGGCCGACCCAGGTCGCGATGGGGACCCCCACGACGGTGGCGATCGGGATGCCGAGCATGACGGTGCCCACGGCCCGGCCGGCCCGGCCGGGCGGGGCCAGGGTAATGGCCACGAGCGCGGCCAGGCCGAGGAAGGCGCCGTGCGGCAGCCCGGACAGGAAGCGTGCCGCCAGCAGCGTGCCGTAGCCGGGGGCGAGCGCTGCGAGCAGGTTGCCCAGGGCGAACACCGCCATCAGGCCGATGAGCAGGGCCCGCCGCGGGAACTTCGCCCCCCACGCTGCGATGAGCGGCGCGCCGATGACGACCCCCACGGCATACGCGGAGATCGTGTGACCGGCGGTGGGGATGTCCACGCCCGTGCCCTCGGCGATCTGGGGCAGCAGCCCCATGGTCACGAACTCGGCCACGCCGATGCCGAAGCCGCCCAGGATCAGGGCGAAGCCCGCGAACATCGCCACCCGTGGGTCGGTGGCGGACACAGGAGTGCCAGGGGAAAGGTGTGTGGGAGTCGCCATGACCTCTTCATCGTCCCATGCCCTGTGCGTCGTGCCGTCCGCGTGGGACGATGCCGTCGATATGAGCGAGCCGACCGGTCCCCTGGACGACCCGAGCCCCTACGCGCACGGGCGCCAGGTCATGTCCGGCCGCGACCCCGATGAGCAGGGACGCAGCGCCACACCGCTCGAGCTGCTCTACGACCTCGTCTTCGTCGTCGCCTTCGGAGTCGCGGCGAGTGAGCTTGCTCACTCCCTGGCGGCGGGACACCCTGTCGAGGGGCTGGTGGCCTTCGCGCTGTGCATGTTCGCGGTCATCTGGGCATGGGTGAACTTCACCTGGTTCGCGTCGGCGTTCGACACCAACGACTGGCTCTACCGCGTGGTCTCGATGGTGCAGATGTTCGGGGTGGCGCTGCTGGCGCTCGGCATCTCCGACGTCTTCGCCTCCATCGAGGAGGGCGACCGCCTGGACAGCAACATCCTGGTGATGGGGTATGTCGTGATGCGCTCGGGCCTCATCGCCCAGTGGCTGCGGGCCTACCGCGGGGCGGCTGACCACCGGGCCGGCATCCGCACCAACATCACCGTCCTGCTCCTGGCGCAGGTCGGGTGGGTCACCGCGATCCTCATCGCCCCCCCACTGCCGGTCGCTCTCACCCTGGCCGCCGTCCTCTTCGCCGTCGAGCTGGCCGGTCCACTGGCCGTCTCCCGGCGCGGTGGGGTGCCGTGGCACGCGCATCACGTCGCCGAGCGCTACGGCCTCCTGGCGATCATCGCCCTGGGTGAGGGGGTCGTGGGCACGATCGGTGCCATCAGCGTGCTGATCGACTCGGCGGGCTGGAGCCCCGACGCCACCCTGCTGCTGGTCTGCGGCATCGGCGTCACCTTCGGCATGTGGTGGATCTACTTCCTGCTCCCCTCGGGCGAGGTGCTGCTGGTGCACCGTGACCGGGTGGGGGTGTGGGCCTACAGTCACATCGTCCTGTACACAGCGATCGCCGCCGTCGGGGCGGGGCTGCACGTCTTCGCCTACTACCTGGACGCCGAGGACGCCGGCTTCCCCGTCGTGATCGGCGGCCTGGGGGCCGTGGTGACCGTCGTGCTGCCTCTGGCGGTCTACAACCTCGGGCTGTTCGGTCTGTACGCCTACCTGGTGCGACCCGTGGGCCCCGGCTACCTCCGCCTCGTGCTCGGCACGGCAGCCGTGCTGGCGGCCGGCGGGCTGCTGGCCGCCGCCGGCGCACCGCCCGCCTGGGCGCTCGGCGTCGCCTGCCTGTCTCCCGTGGTGCTCATCGTGGGATACGAGACCCGCGAGCACGTGCACAAGACCTCCGCGCTGCGGCGCATGCACCTGCGCCGCTAAGTGCCTGCCGCCGCGAGGGCCTGCCGATGCCTGGCCTGCCGACGCGAGTGAGCGGGGGCCCCGGTCCGGGACCCCCGCTCACGACGGACGGCTCAGCGCTGCAGCAGGAAGGTCTCCTCACCCTCCGGCGCACCACCGCGCACCATCACCATGGCGCCCTTCGTGGAGGCGTTGTTGGCGAACAGCCGGGCGTTGACGCTCTCACCAGCGTCCAGCTGCAGGAACTGCACCGGGGTGTTCCCGACCCGCAGCGGGGGCTGCGTCTTGCCCGCGCCGAAGTCGAGCTCGACGCTGTCGCCGGGGCCACCGAAGTAGATGTCCGCTGCGAACGCGATGCCCACCTGGCGCTTCTTGATGGTCTTGGCGTCGAGACCGACCTGCTCACCACAGACGTTCAGCACCGTGTTGGCGCTGTTGGTCTCGTGGTCGGTGTAGAAGAACACCGAGATCGAACCGGTCGCCAGATCCTGGGCCACGACGAGGTTGCGGCCGTCGCCGAGGGTGTTGGCGCCACCGAGGAACGACTGGTCGACGTTGAAGACGGCGTAGTCCGGCGTCCCGTCGTTGTTCGTGTCGATGTCGAACTCGAAGAGAGCCGGGGCGACCGCGTGGGTCTGCCGCTCCCAGGTGTTGACCGCGAAGCTGGTCAGCAGGCCACTCTCGCAGAAGGTCGTCGGCACCTCGTAGAAGCCCACACCCGCGGCCCGGAAGTCCGGCGTCGGGGACTGACCGCCGCGCGGCCCCTCAGGGAGGTCCTCGCTGGTCGCGAGCAGGTTGTAGATCTCCAGCGACGCCGGGTTGGCGGCCTCGTTGCTCAGCGTGAACGCCTGTCCGCGACCCTGGGTGACGTCGATGTCCGCGGCCTTGCGCGGCAGCACGTGCCACGGCAGGTGCAGGTCGGACGCGCCGTCACCGGTGAGGGTGACATAGCCGTCATACTCCAGCAGGTCGAGCCATGCCGGGTCGGCGCCGGCGGCACCGGAGTTGGCGGTCCACTCGCGCAGCTTGCTGCCGTCGACAGTCAGGGTGACGTCGAACGTGGCCGACCCGCCGGCAGGCACCGTCAGCTCACTGGTCGACAGGCTCGGGGCGACCGCGCCGGTGGCCTCGTCATCCGCATAGCGGAAGGACGCAGCGATCGAGTACGAGGCCGCGGAGGCCCCGTAGTTTTCCACGGTCACCGTCTTGGTGGCCGTCCAGGTGTCCGGCACGTCGGCGAAACCGAAGGAGAGGGTCGGGGTGACCCCCTCGGTCTCCCACGCCGCGCCGTCGGCCGCGACGGCGCGGTCGGCCCGCACCTCGCCGCCACCGATGCGGGTGATCGGCGCCAGGCCCGCGCCGGGCTCGGTGTCGATGTCGGTCTCGGCGGTGTTGACCAGCTTGGCCTTGACCTGCTGCGGGATGAGCCCCGGGTCATCGGCGAGCACCAGAGCGGCCGAACCGGCCACCATCGGAGCGGCGCCGGAGGTGCCGCCGAACGGAGCGGTGTCGTCACCCGTGCCCGCCACCGCGGAGACCGAGGCACCGGGGGCGCCGATCTCGGGCTTGATGGCGTTGTTGAAGTTCATCGACGGACCGCGCGAGGACGAGCCGACGACGGTGCCGACGAGCGCCAGGCCGTCGGTCGGGTCGATGCTGACGCTCAGGCCTCCGGGGATGCCCTCCTTGAGGACGTCGCTGTCGGCCTGGCTGATCATGTAGCCGGGGATCTCCTGGCAGTCCAGCGAACCGTCGTTGTCGGGGTCGCACGCCACCGGGTCGTAGGCACCGCTGAACGGGGCCTCCGGGGTGACCAGCCCGATGATGCCGGCGACGCCGCCGGCGTTGGCGATCGTGGCGATCTTCTGGGTGAACGAGCAGGCCCCTCGGTCGACCAACACGATCGTGCCGGGGGCGAACTCCTCGTCGAACGCGTTGCAGCCGAGCAGGTTGCCGCCGTCGCCGTCGCCGTAGACGAGGTCGCCCGTGAGGACACCCTCGGGCTCGGCGGACCACTCCTGGAACACGCCGTTGATGACGAGTGCGGTCTCGCCGCTCGCGTCCTGCACGGTCAGCTGCGGCAGGACCGCGCCGGGCACCTGCGTCTGAGCGACGCTGAGCGCGGTCGGGGCAGCGGCCGGGGTGCCGGTGACGTAGGGCTTGTTCGAGCCGTTGCCCGCCGAGGCGACCGTGAGGATGCCCTCCTCGGTGGCACCGTCGGTCGCGGCGGCGAGGTCGTCGTCGAAGGCCTGGCCGTAGTTGGAGCCGAGCGACATGTTGATGATGTCGACCTTCTGGTCCACGGCATACTCGATGCCGAGGATGAGCGCCACGCCGTTGCAGGACGGCGAGACCGCCGAGCAGACCTTGACGCCGACGAGGCTGGCCCCGGGCGCGACCCCCTGGTCACCGGCGATGATGTCGGCGACGTGGGTGCCGTGACCCTCGAAGTCGATGGGGTCGTCGTCCTCGGTGCGCGGGCCGTTGGGCCAGGTCTCCCCGACGAAGTCGAAGCCCTCGACGACCTTGTCGGTCGGGAAGAGCCCGTCTCGGTCCTCCGGGTCGGCGTAGGCCGCGTCGTAGTCGGCCAGGGTGCCGCCACCACCGAGCCCGACGTGCGTGTAGTCGATGCCGGAGTCGAGCACGGCCACCGTGATGCCCTCACCGGTGTTGCCCGACTCCTGGACGGCGGTCGCGCCGATGTAGGGCACCGTCCCGCTCAGGTCGAGCTCGTAGTCGGCGACCTCCTTGACGGACAGGATCACCCCGGTGTCGACGAGCCCGTCGACCTCCGCGCCGTCGACCGTGGCGAAGACCGCGTTGAGGACGGTGTCGACCGTGCCGTCGACCGTGCCACCGGCCGCCTCGACCGCGTCGACCACCGCGGCCTGCTCGGCCTGCAGCGTCGCGGCGTCACCGCCGAGCGCGAGCGAGGGCTCGGTGAGCCGGATGCTCACCCTCACGTCGCCCTCGGTGCCGACCAGTCCTTGGTCGACCTCCGGCGGGGCCTGGCCGGTCATCGGGGTGTCGAGACGTAGGTCGGACCAGCGGTCGACGTCACCGCCGCCGCCGGGCTGGGCCGGGGCACCGGTGGCCCCGGTGACCGCTCCGGCCGAAGCCAGGGCAGCCACGGCGAGCACCGCCGGCAGGCGGTGCCTTCTCTGATGTGTCATGTCGCTCCTCGTGGGTCACTGCCCACCTGCGGGCGACGGCGGATGCCGGGCTCGTCTCTGCGGGCTGCGCGAAACAGGGCTTAGGACCCCTCTGCGGGCCGGTCACGCGCGGCTGAACTCAGGACCTCATGCCGCCTGGCCTGCGGAAACATCCTCCTTCCATGGTGAGCGACGTTGTGTATGCCGTGGGCAAAGACTTCGTCAGGAATCGGCTAGGTTGACTCTTCGCCGGGTCAAGTCCGTCATGGTCGCGGCTCGATGGACCGGCGCCGGGTGGAAGATGAGCGCATGACCACCAGCCTGGACCTCGCCCGCCAGCTGGCCGGCGACCTCGTCGACCTGCGCCGCGAGCTGCACCGCATCCCCGAAGTCGGGCTGCACCTGCCACGCACCCAGCAGCGGGTGCTCACCGCGCTGGGCGGTCTCGACCTGGAGCTCACCACCGGACGCGGCCTGTCCTCGGTCGTAGCGGTGCTGCGGGGCCGCAGACGTGGCCCCGTCGTCCTGCTGCGAGGCGACATGGACGGCCTGCCGGTGACCGAGGAGGTCGACGTCGACTACGCCTCGGAGCACGCCGGTGCCATGCATGCCTGCGGCCACGACCTGCACATGGCCTGTCTGGTCGGCGCAGCGCGCATCCTGCATGCGCGGCGCGACGAGCTGGCGGGCGACGTGGTGTTCATGTTCCAGCCCGCCGAGGAGGGCCCGGGAGGTGCGGAACCGATGCTCCACGAAGGCCTGCTCGAGGCCGCGGGCCGACGGGTCGACGCCGCCTACGCGCTGCACGTCTTCTCCTCCGAGATCCCGCTGGGTCAGTGGGAGTCCCGGCCCCGCGAGCTCATGGCCGGTGCCGACACCGTCGACATCACCGTCACCGGCGCAGGCGGTCACGGCTCGGCGCCGCACCGGGCGTTGGACCCGGTCCCGGTGCTGTGCGAGATCGTGCTGGCCCTGCAGACCATGGTGACCCGCACCTTCGACGTGTTCGACCCCGTCGTGCTGACCGTCGGCAGGGTCAGCGCCGGCACCAAGGACAACATCATCGGCGACACCGCCGACCTGTCGGCGACACTGCGCACGTTCTCGGTCGAGCAGCGCGAGCTCGCGCACCGCTCGATCCGCCGCGTCGCGGAGGGGGTCAGCGCGGCCCACGGCCTGGCCTGCACCGTCGGGTTCGGGGAGGGCTACCCGGCGACGGTCAACGACGACGCCGAGCTGGCGTTCGGGCGCGACGTGGTGACGCAGCTCTTCGGGCCGGGCCGCTATCGGGAGCGGGAGCGTCCCGAGATGGGGTCCGAGGACATGTCGTTCGTGATGAACGAGGTGCCGGGGGCCTACCTCTTCCTGGGTGCCTGCCCCGAGGGGGTCGACCCGCAGGACGCCCCGGACAACCACTCACCCCGGGCGGCCTTCGACGACTCCGTGGTGCCGGACGGGGCGGCCTGGCTGGCCGAGGTCGCCCTGCAGCGGTGCCGCTCCCTGTGACCTGACCTGCCCGGCCTCCCCTGCCGCCTGAGCTCTGGCCGGGGGCGCACCGTGCCGTGTCGTCTGGTCGGTGTCGCTGGGTGCGGTGGGTGCTGCGCTGCAGGGCAGCACCTGTCAGACAACCCCGCACTTGGCATCGGCAGACTCCGGACGGCGCACCGCTACGTGCGGGCCTGCTCGTAGCGCCTCAGGGCCTCCTCGCGGGCCTGCCTGTGCTCCACCACGGGTTCGGGATAACCCTGCGCATGGCCGTCGAGGGCCGTCCACGGCTCGTGGACCGCCTTGCCCGTCAGGTGCCTCAGCTCGGGCACGTAGCGTCGGATGTAGTCACCGTCGGGGTCGAACCGCTGCCCCTGGGTGACCGGGTTGAACACCCGGAAGTAGGGGGCGGCGTCGGTGCCGGTGCCGGCGACCCACTGCCAGCCATGGTTGTTGGAGGCGATGTCGCCGTCGGCCAGATGCCGGAGGAAGTGCCGTGCACCGACCGGCCACCACACGTGCAGGTGCTTGACGAGGAAGCTCGCGGTGACCATCCGCACCCGGTTGTGCATCCACCCTTCGGCCAGCAGCTGACGCATCCCCGCGTCGACGAAGGGATAGCCGGTGCGCCCCTGTCGCCACGCCTCGACGGCCTCGGCCACGGTCTCGTCGCGGTCCGGGTCGTCGTAGGCCATGCCGGTCAGCGCCGGCCGCAGGTCCGCCCACGCCGAGGCCGGGTGGTGCCACAGCACGTCGGCGTAGAACTCCCGCCAGGCCAGCTCGGTGACATAGGTGTGCACCCCCTTGCCCCGATGGCCGTGCAGGTCGGCCAAGAGGGTGCGCGGGTGGATCGTCCCGTACTTGAGCTGGACGGACAGGCGGCTCGTGCCGTCGTGGTCGGGTCGGTCACGCTCCTGGTCGTATGCCGTGACACCGGCGTCGAGGAACTCCTCCCAGCGGCGCAGCGCGGCCTCCTCCCCGACGTCCGGCAGGTCGGCCTCGGGGTCGGTCGGCGGGCGGTCCGGCAGATCCTCCGACGCGACCTGGCGGTGCCAGCGCAGACCGTCGGGCACCTGCGCGGGCTCCGGCCAGCCGTGCGCCCGCCACGCCTTGGAGAACGGCGTGAACACCCGGTAGGGGGCGCCCGAGCCGTTGCGGACCGTGCCCGGCCCCACCGCATACGCGCTCCCGGTGGCCACCAGGGGCACGTCCTCGGGCAGGGCCCGGCGCACCCGCTCGTCCCGGCGCCGCCCGAACGGGGTGGACTCGGCGGAGATGTGCACGCCTGCGGCGCCGGCCTCGCGCACCACGGCGGGCACGACCTGCTCCGGGTGGCCGGTGCGCAGCACCAGCGCCCCGTCGTAGGACCGCCGCAGCCCCTCGAGGGCGTCGAGCAGGCAGTGCGTGCGGACCGGGGAGGCTTCCAGCAGGGTCGGGTCGAGCACGAAGAGCGGCAGCACCCGGCCTCCGGCGGCCGCCTCGCAGGCGGCACCGAGGGCGGGCAGGTCGTGGAGCCGCAGGTCACGTCTGAGCCAGAGCACGGTCGTCGGCATCGTCCCAGGCTAGACGGCACCGCGGGAGCGGGCTCACGGCATACCGGAGAGGCGGCGTGTGTTGACCTGACCTACCGTCGAGGTGAGGGCGCACCCGCCCGTCACCCGCCCGACCAGCACAGGAGATCTCGCCCATGGTGCATGTCACCCGTCAGTTCACCGTCCGCGCCGACCAGGCGACCGTCGTCGACTACCTGAAGGACTTCTCCCACGCCACGGAGTGGGACCCCGGCACGGTCTCGTGCACGCGGCTCGACTCCGGGCCCGTCCAGGTCGGGTCGCGCTGGCACAACGTCAGCAAGCTCATCGTGGTCAAGGCCGAGCTGGAGTACGAGCTGGTGGAGCTGCGCGACAACGGTGTCGTCTTCGTCGGCACCAACGAGGGGTCACGGTCGGTGGACACCATCGACGTGCTGCCGGCCGACGACGGTGTGCGCGTGACGTATGACGCGAACGTCACCCTGAAGGGCAAGGCGAAGTATGCCGAGCCGCTGCTCTTCCTGGTGTTCCAGAAGCTGGCCCGCGACACCGTCCGCGACCTCACCCGGACCCTGGAGCGCCTGCCCCGGGGCTGAGCCACCGGTCGACCTCCGGCGCCCGGCGCTAGGGGGTCTCTCGCCACCGCAGCCGGTCGAGCACCACCCACCACACCGCCACCGGCACCGCAGCCGCGGCGATGAGGGAGCCGGCGTAGAACGCCCAGAAGGTCGCCACGCTGACCACCCCGACCGCGATGTTGCCGATGCGGTCGCGTCGGCCGGCGGCGTCCTCGGGGCTGATGTCGGTCTGTCGGCGCCCGAGGTCCCAGAGCCGCCCGGACCGGCGACCCCCGTGCCGCTCCACGTGCGCCCGCAGTGCCATCGCCACCAGCGGTGCGGCGCCCACGAACCCCATCACCAGCAGCACCTGCTGCAGGTCGCCGAACCTGCCTGCCCGGCTGCTCAGCACGACGATGACCAGCGCCTGGCCGTAGACGACCCAGACCCCGGCCAGCAGGAAGGACACCGCCTCGCGGCGCAGCCACCCGGGCACCGCAAAGCTCAGGTTGAGGCGCCAGGCGTCGTCGGGGCGGTCGGTCACCCCTCCATGGTGCGCCGGGACAGGTCGCCGGGTCGACCCCCCCGGGGTCACGGCCAGGGAGCCGAGCGACGCAGCCGCGCGAAGACGAGCACCCACACCGCGACCGGCACCAGGGCGGCAGTGACCACCGACCCGGCATAGACGGTCCACGCGGTGGCCAGGCTGCCGACCGCGACGGCGATGCTGCTGGCGCGCCGCCATCGGTCCCAGCCGGCCTGGTCGAGCGGCTCGGAGCGCAACAGGTGCGGCCACTGGGTGTAGCGCCACCACCACCGGCGCTCCTGCCGCCCGGCCACCCGCTCCAGGTGGACGCCGATCGCCCAGGTGACCAGCGGCGCCAGCAGTCCCAGGCCGAGGACCGCCACGGTCGCCGACAGCCGGCCGGTGTCGACCGACACGTAGACCAGCGGCAGGGACAGCAGCGCCAGCACCCAGAAGACGTAGAGCAGGAACGTGCTGAACTCGTGCCACAGCCGGGTCAGCCCCCAGCCCGAGGGGCCCTGGCTCGGCCCGCTCACCGCAGCCATCGCTGAGCGCGCTCACGGTGCGCCGCGCGCGTGGCGTCGTCGAAGCCGTCCCACACCCGCGTCATCATCCGCGAGCGTGGGTTGGTCTCGAACACGTCGCGGTGGTCGGCGACGAAGGCCCAGTAGAGCCCGTCCCAGTCGGCGGCCCAGTCGCCCTTCGGAAGGTCGGACATCTTCCGAAGGTAGTTGCTCCCGGAGACGTAGGGCTTGGTGGTGATCGCCGCACCCGCGGCGAACTGGCTCATGGCGTGCACGTTGGGCACCATCACCCAGTCGTAGGCGTCGACGAACATCTCCATGAACCACTCGTGGACCTCGACGGGGTCGGTGCGCAGCAGGCACATCGCGTTGCCGAGCACCATGAGTCGCTCGATGTGGTGGGCGTAGCCGTGCTCGAGCACCCGCTCGAGGACCAGGTCGACCGGCTCCAGCCCGGTCTGCGCGGTCCACCAGCCCGGGTCCAGCGACCGAGTGTGCTGCAGGTGGTTGGCGGTGCGCATCTGCCGTCCCCACAGCACGTAGGTGGCCCGCATGTACTCCCGCCAGCCGATGACCTGCCGCACGAAGCCCTCGACCGAGGCCAGCCCCACGCCGGTCTCCTCGCCGACCTCCAGGGCCCGGCGCACGACATACCCCGGGTCGACCAGGCCGATGTTGAGCCCAGGCGTCAGCAGGGAGTGGAAGAGGTAGGGATGCTCCGTGCTGAGCGCGTCCTCGTAGGGCCCGAACTCCGCGAAGCGCTCGGTGAGGAAGGTCTCGTAGGCCTCGGCGGCCTCCTCGTGCGAGGTCGGCCAGCAGAAGGTGTGCGCCCGGCCCGGAGCGTCCGGGAACTCCTCGCCGACCCAGGCGAGTGCGGCCTCCACCTCCGTATGCCGGCGCGGCGGCGCGACCGGCGGCACCGGGTGCCCTCGGGGCAGCTTCCTGCGGTTGTCCGTGTCGAAGGACCACCGGCCCCCCAGGGGGCCGTCACCGTCCAGGAGGATCCCGAGCCGTCGGCGCTGCCAGGTGTAGAAGTGCTGCATCCGGGCCGAGCCGGTGCGCGACCACTGCGCGACCTGGGCACGCGTGGTGAGGAAGCCGGGCGACTCCAGCACGTCCTCCTCCCCCAGCGGGCAGCCGACGTCGTCGAGCAGGCGGCGGGTGCGCTGCTCGAGCCAGTCGTCGACCAGGTCGTAGACCGTGACGCGCTCGGGGGCCAGCTCGTGCAGGAGGACGGTGAGCCGGACGCCGCTGGAGGCGCGTGCGTCGGTCTCGACGACGTCGACGACGAAGCCGGCCTCACGCAGCCGGGCTGCGAAGCGCCGCATCGAGACACGGTGCAGCACCAGCTTGTGGGCGTGGAAGGCGTAGTGGCGGAAGAAGAGGTCGTCCTCGACGAGCACGAAGCGGGTGTCCGGGGGCGCCTCGAGGTGCTGGAGGAAGAGCTGGTGCGGGAAGACGAGCCGCACACCTGTTCGGCCCCCGTCCGGGAGCTGTCCGCCGGACGGGGGCCGAGTCATCGGAAGGTCAGCGCGCGCTGGGCGCCTGCCTCAGCACCAGGGGTAGACGAAGAGGCTGTCGTCGCCGGCGCGGTGGTCGGCCAGCACGACGGACAGCGGCAGGACGGCGTCGAGGTCGACCTCCATGTCCTCGTCACGAGGGGTCACGCCGACCGCCACGGCAGTGGCGACCGGCAGGCCCTCCTTGGCCACCGTGCTGAAGAGCTCGTTCTCCTTCAGGAACGCGATCCCGGCCTGCATGCACTCGGTGTCCGGCTTGCTGTGGCCGCCGGCGGTGGCGGCGGGAGCTGCGGCGAGCGTGAGCCCTGCGGCAGCGACAACGGCGAGCATCTTCTTCATAGAGTCCTCCTGGTCGTCCCCGGCGCCGCTGGTCACGACGCCACGTGTGTGGGTCCCCGAGCACCTCCCAGAGTAGTTCAATTTTCAAATATTACTAGGGATGAGATGTTGTGAGTCCGCTGGGAATCTCCGGGGAACACCTGTGCGCGGCACCTGCGTCCGACCTCCTGCGTGCCTCTCCCCGGCCCTCCCAGGTCACCAGCCCAGCGTGCCGGGACCGCCCTTGAAGGGGCCAGCGACCTTGGAGGTGACCCAGCCACCGTAGAAGGACCCCTCCTGTGGGACCACCCGCTCGCCGTCGACGTAGCAGGCGTCCATCATCCCGGGCATGAGGGCGACGTGGCCGACCAGCGCCTCGTAGCCGGCGACCGGCTCGGGGTAGTGCCAGGCGGCGCGCCGGGCCACGCGGTCCCCGGCACGCATGTCGAAGTAGTCGGCGCGGCCCTTGAACTCACAGACGGTGCTGCCCGGCACCGCGTGGAGCACCCCGTCGGCGAAGCACGCCCGCGGGAGGTAGTAGGTGGGTGGGTGGCTCGTCTCGAGCACCTGCAGCGCCTCGGTCGTGCGTGCCACCAGCTGTCCGCCCAGGTGCACCTCCACGGTCTCGCCGGTGGGCCGGACGGCCGGCGGGCGCGGGTAGTCCCACACCGACTCCGGCCGGTCGGGAGCCTGCTCGTTCGGTGGTGCCATCGGGTCCTCCTGTGGGGTGGGGGCGCGTCTGTCGGAACCTGCGAGTAGCGTCGGACCTGCAACGATACGTCGACACGAAGGAGCGCACGATGGTGTCCTACACGGTCCCAGGCCTGTCGGACGAGCAGAGCACACAGGTCATCGGCACGCTGCAGGAGCGTCTCTCGGCCTACAACGACCTGCACCTGACCCTCAAGCACGTCCACTGGAACGTCGTGGGTCCGAGCTTCATCAGCGTGCACGAGATGATCGACCCACAGGTCGAGGTGGTGCGCGGCTACGCCGACGAGGTGGCCGAGCGCATCGCCACGATGGGCGGCTCTCCCAAGGGCACCGTCGGCGCCATCGCCGCCGACCGCACCTGGGACGACTACTCGATCGGCCGCGACACCGCGCTGGCCCACCTCGGTGCCCTCGACCTCGTCTACGTCGGGGTCGTCGAGGACAACCGCAAGGCCATCGAGATGGCCGGCGAGATCGACCCGGTCACCGAGGACATGCTCATCGGACAGACCGCGGAGCTGGAGAAGTTCCAGTGGTTCGTCCGCGCCCACCTGGAGGACATGGGCGGCAGCCTGGCCAACGCCGGCGCCACGACCGAGGAGGACGCTGCTGAAGCCTCCCGCTGAGATCCTGCGCTTCCTGCAGGCATCTCTGGTCACGCCGGTCCCCCGGGACCACCAGCAGACCGACCGCGAGTTCCTCCGGCGTCGCATCGCCGCGGGCATCACGCTGCTCGTCGGCTCGGTGGTCCTGGGGATCGGCCTGACCCGCGAGCCCGGCTCCACCGACTTCTACGTCCTGACGGTGCTGCTCGCGGGTGTGTGGGCGGTCGGGGCCTTCCTCTCCGGGCCGCTGCACCTGGGATGGGCGCACACCCGCGCCGGGGAGCGGCACGCCCGGCCGGTGCTCCAGCCGTTCCTGCTCGGCGTGCTGGCCGTGGCCGTCTTCTCCGCGGGCGCGCTGCTGGTCGGGCAGGTGCCCTTCCTGCGTGACCTGGTCAACGACGTCCTGGACTACGCCCGGTTCGCCTCCCTGCCGGTCGTGGCCGTCATCACCCTCATCAACGGGGTGGCGGAGGAGCTGTTCTTCCGTGGTGCGCTGTTTGCCGCCATCGGCCGCACGCACGCCGTGCTGGTCTCCACGCTCCTCTACGCCTTGGCCACGGCCGCGACGCTCAACATCATGCTCGTCTTCGCCGCGCTCGTGCTCGGTACCATCGTCGGGCTGCAGCGGCGCGTGACCGGTGGTGTGCTGGGACCGATCATCACCCATCTGACGTGGTCCCTGTCGATGCTCTTCATCCTTCCTCCGCTCATCGCGGCGTTCACGCCCGCCGGCTGACGCCCACCTCCCCAGGAGATCCCATGACCGCACGACGCGCACTGGTCACCGGCGCCACCGGATACATCGGCTCCCGTCTGGTGCCCGCCCTGCTCCGTGAGGGCTGGACCGTCCGGGTCCTCACCCGCGACGGCTCCAAGCTCGCAGACCGTGACTGGGCCGACCGGGTCGAGGTCTCCGAGGGCAACGCCGACGACGCCGAGGACCTGGCCGCCGCGATGACCGATGTCGACGTGGCCTACTACTTCATCCACTCGATGGACGGCAAGCCCGGCTGGGTCGAGCGGGACCGCAACCTCGCGCAGCACTTCGCCCGCATCGCTGGGGAGCAGCACGTGGGACGCATCGTCTACCTCAGCGGGCTCTACCCGCCGGACGAGGAGCTCTCGACCCACCTGGGCTCGCGCAAGGAGGTCGAGGACATCTTCCTGTCCTCGCCGGTGCCGACCGTGGTGCTCCGGGCAGCGGTCATCCTCGGCGCCGGCTCGGCCTCCTTCGAGATGCTGCGCCACCTCACCGAGCGGCTGCCGGTGATGATCGCGCCGCGGTGGCTGGACACCCGGATCCAGCCCATCGCGATCGCCGACGTCGTGCGCTACCTCGTCGGGGTCGCCGACCTCCCGCCGGAGGTGAACCGGGGCTTCGACATCGGTGCCGAGGAGGTGCTCACCTACCGCCAGATGATCGGCCGGTATGCCGCGCAGAGCCACCTCGTCAAGCGTCGCGTGCGCACGGTGCCGGTGATGACACCCGGACTGGCCAGCCACTGGGTGGGCCTGGTGACCCCGGTGCCCGCGGGCATCGCGAAGCCCCTGGTCGGCTCGCTCATCCACGAGGTCGTCTGCAAGGAGCACGACATCGCCGACTACGTGCCGGACCCCGAGGGCGGGTTCGTGAGCTTCGACGCGGCCGTCCTCGAGGCGCAGGAGGGCCCGCAGGCCCGGCCGCTGCGGCCGGAGGTCGACATCGACCACCCGGGGCGCCTCAGTGCGGCCGACCCCGAGTGGGCCGGAGCCACGGTCTTCCACGACCGCCACCAGGCGGAGGTCGCGGCACCCGCCAAGGTCGTCTGGTCACACGTCGAGCAGCTCGGCGGTGACCACGGCTGGCACGTGCCCGACATCCTGTGGCAGACCCGCGGGCTCATCGACCGTGCCGTCGGAGGTCGAGGTCACGTCAGGCACCGCGGCCCCGGACCACTCGAGGTCGGTATGCAGGTCGACTCCTGGGTCGTGGCCTACGTCCGACGCGACGAGCACGGTGGGGAGGTGGCCCTCCGCTCCCTCATGCGGCTGCCCGGGGACGCTCTGCTCATCCTCCGGGTCGAGCCCGGTCCGCGGCCCGGCACCTCTGTCCTCACCCAGACGGCCCGGTTCACACCGTCGGGGCTGGCCGGCCTGGCCTACTGGGGCAGCATGTGGCCTGCACACACCGCCTCGTTCCTGGCGATGCACCGTGGCCTGGCGCATGCGGCAGAGGCGGAGGCACCCGCCGGCGTCTAAGCCGACAACCCGCGGGTCCTCCAGGTCCCGAGGACCCGGGGCTATCCATCCCCCCAGGGTCGGTCGCCAGAGGCTACGGCACTGCCCCACATCCGGGGGCAGGCTGCCCCGACACCGGGGGCAGTGTCGTAGCCCCGCGTGGTCGGCGGTCAGGCTGCCCCGACACCGGGGGCAGTGTCGTAGCCCCGCGTGGTCCGGCGGTCAGGCTGCCCCGACACCGGGGGCAGTGTCGTAGCCTCCCCCGGGCCACCCCTCCTGAGCGCAGTCGCTGCGCCGGTGGGTGGCTGGACAGCGGCAGCGCGCCGGCTGCTGAGCGGCCGAAGGACCGGAGACAGTGCCACTTCGGGGGTCGGGAGTGACTCAGGCGGCGGAGTGGTTCAGGCGGCGGGGGTGAGCACGGCATACGGGGTGAGCAGCTGGTCGACGGGGGCGAAGTCGTCGGTCAGCACCTGGGCGTCACCCACCCACGTGTCCAGCTCTGCACCGGTGATGACGGACCACTCCAACCCACGGTCGTCCATGACCCGCTGCATCGCCTCGACGTCGATGGCGCGGTCGGACGCGACGGCCACGAGGTTGCCGCCGGCTCCGGGTCCGCCGGTGAAGGTCGCCGTCTCGGCCGCGACAGCCACGTGCTCGAACACGGCACCGAACGTCGCCACCTCGGCGCGGGCGAAGGCCAGCGGTCCGTTGTCGATGAGGTTGGCGACGTAGACACCGTCGTCGACCAGCACCCGGCGCACGTCGGCCACGGCCTCGCGGGTCGTCAGGTGCCAGGGCACGCTCACGCCGCCGAACGCGTCGCCGACGACGAGGTCACGGCTGTCATCCTCGAGAGCGCGAAGCCCCAGCCGGCCGTCCTCGACACGCACCTCCAGGTCCGGACCGGTCTGCAGTCCCAGGCGGTCGACATCGACCTCGACGACACCGGGGTCGATCTCGGAGACCAGGCTCTGCGTGCCCGGCCGGACCTCGGCGAGGTAACGCGGGAAGGTCAGCCCGCCGCCCCCCAGGTGGTAGGCCCGCAAAGCCTCCCCCGGCGGCCATCCCGTGTCGACGGCGGACGCGATGGCCTGCATGTAGGCGAACTCGAGGTAGGTCGGGTCGTCGAGGTCCACGTAGGAGTGACGGAGCGTGTCGAGCACCAGCACCCGGCCACTCTCACGTTGCGGGTCAACCTCGACGCGCGCGCAGTGGTAGGTCGTCTCGACATCGCAGCCGCCGGGCGCCACGGTGGCCCCGAGGCCCGCCAGTGCCACCACGAGTGCCGGCACGACCGCCTGCCGGGGACCGCGCACCCGCAGGTCGACGACCAGCGCCGCCAGGAGCAGGGCCACGCCGAGGCCGACCAGGATGACACTGACCGGCACCGTGGAGATCAGGACGAAGCCGGTCACCACCGTGCCGGCGATCGCCCCTGCGGTGCCGATGCCGGACAGCCGCCCCACCACGGTGCCCGTCTCGTGCAGGTCGGTGAGCTGCAGCTTGGTCACCATCGGCGTGACCGCCGACAGCAGGGCGCCCGGCACCACGATCGACAGCGCAGCCACCGGCAGCAGCAGCGACCCGGACCCCACCTCGGCGGCGGTGCGGACGCTCATCGGGGTCAACGCGACGGCGACACCCGAGACCGCCAGCAGCGGCCCGAGGGCGCGTCGAGGCGGCACCCTGTCGGCGGCCCGCCCGCCGAGCCACGAGCCCGCGGCGATCGCGCTGAGCGCCAGCCCGATCACCAGGGTGCTGGTCTCCAGGGTGAGGCCGAGGTAGGGCGCGAGCAGCCGGAGCGCGACGAGCTCGACCACCAGCACGGCCGCCGAGGAGCCGAACACGAGCACCGCAGCAGCCCGGGAACCCAGCGTGTGGCGACCGGTCGAGGCGCGCGGATGACCGGTGTCGGGGTGGTCGCCCGCAGGAGTCCTGGGTTCCATCGTCACGACCCGAGCATCGCAGAGCCGGCGCCCGGCCCCGGGGGTGCGGGCTGAGAGGCTCGCTGCGGGCCGAGCAGCAGACCCGTCAGGAGCAGGGTGGTCGCGGCGACGGTCATCACCGCCCCAGCCACGTCCGTCGGGTAGTGCACGCCGAGGTAGACCCGCGACAGCCCGACGACCAGGACGAGCAGCACCCCCACGACGGCGATGGACCACCGGGTCACGGACGCGGCGTAGCGGCCGGCCCACAGCAGGGCCAGGGCGAGCCCGGTGGCCAACGCGGTGTGCCCGCTGGGATAGCTCGCCCCCACCGGTTCGGCCACCAGCGGTTCGACCCCCAGGACGTCTGCCATCGCCACCGAGGGCCGGTCGCGGCCGAAGACCGGCTTCAGCGCCATCACACTGGCCCAGCCGACGGTCACGACCAGCACCAGCCGGATCGCCCCGGACAGTCGATGCGTGCGCACGGACAGGGCCGCCGCGGCGAGTCCGACGCCGGTGAGCATGACCGGGGCTGAGGCCAGGAACGACACCGCCCGCATCACCGGGGTGAGCCAGTCGGTCCGCAGCCGCGCCACCGCCTCGACACCGGCTCGGTCCGCGGCGGCCACCACCGGCACCGTCATCGCGACGACGCCGAGGACCGCGACCAGCACGAGCAGGCCGACGGCGCCGGCCCAGACAGGCCGGCTCCAGCCGTGCCAGCCCATGCCGGTGCCGCGGGCCGCCTGCGGGGACCGGCCGGTCGGTGCCGTCACCGGCGGGTCCGGGCGTCCCGCCGGGACAGCCAGCCGTGAGCCGCCCGCTCCCCGCTGACCAGGGCACCCTGGATCGAGCCGGTGTCCATGTGGTCGCCGGCGACGATCACGGACTCGCTGACCTGCATCGGCTTGCGCAGCTGCAGGGGCGCCGGCTGGGCCGGCAGCGCTTCGGGCACCTCGTGCCGGTGGACGAGCTCCCACTCGGCGGTGCTCACGGCATACAGCTCTCCGGTGTGCCGCAGCACGTCCGAGACCGGCGGCACGCGCCCGTCGCGGATCAGCGCGGAGGCCTGCACCATGTGGCGTCCGGGAGGGGCATAGGAAGGCGCGGTGTCGGTGATGACGGCAGCGTTCTTGACCGGGCCACCGGCCGGGGTGCGCCCGTCCAGCACGAGCATCCGCGGCGACCGGGGCGGCTCGGGCATGGTGAACCAGTCGGTCACAACGCCCTTCATGCGCGGCGCCTGGACTCCTACGAGCTCCTGGGCCGCGGTCGCGCCGGTCGCGACGACCACCAGCCGGGCGGTCGCCCTGACCCCGTCTGCGTGCACCGTCGCCCGTCCCTGGCCCTGCTCGATAGACCGCACCCGTGTGTCGGTGCGCACCGGGCTGTGCAGGCGGTCGGCGATCTGCTGCGGCAGTGCCTGCATGCCGGCCGCCGGCAGGCCCGGCGACCCCAGCGCGAACATCCGTAGCAACAGCCGGGTGAAGGCGGTCGAGGTGGTGCCGTCGTCCTCGAGCAGCACCCCGGAGACGAACCTCTCGACGACCGTTCGCAGGTCGCCGTGCAACGCGGCCTCCTCCACCGAGACCGAGCGTGGCACGTCCGGTCCGGTCGTCATGGCTCCGGCCGGCCCCAGAGCGGGCCCGGCCCACCGGGCCAGGGCCAGCAGGTCCCGCGGCACGAGGTAGCCGCTGCGGAGCACGTCGGCGAGGTGGCCTGGCTCGCGCAGCGGGTCGGCCAGCACCGCCAACCGGTCGTCTCGCCGCACCAGTGCACCCGCCCCGAAGGTGTGCAGCTGCAGGGCGTCGACGTCGATGAGCCGTTGCACTGCGGGGTAGGCCGGGTTGAGCACCTGGAAACCACGGTCCATGAGGAAGCCGTCGATGCGGTCGGTGCGGATCCGACCGCCGACCGCGTCGCCGGCCTCCCACACCAGGGTGTGCAGTCCGGCGCGCTGCAGGGTGCGGGCGCACTGCAGCCCGGCCAGGCCGGCCCCGATGACCAGGACGTCACACTCGGTGGTCTCGGAGGCGTGCGCATCGGAGGCAGTCATGGGCCCCAGTCTGCTACGCCGACTGCCGCGGTGCCTCCGCCCGGGGGGCCATCGGCGCGCTGCGTCGCTCCTCGAGCCCTGCCATCGCCCAGCGCACCGTGGACGCGCCGAGCTGGCCCAGCGGTTGAGCCACCCACCGCGCCACCACGTCCGGCATGGGCAGGCCCAGCAGGTCGCGGGCCCAGTCGGGCAGCAGCGCCACCCCTCCGGCGGCGAGCGCGCCGTATCCGGGGCGGGCCGGCCACGGCAGCGGCGGGCTCAGCAGGAGGAACCGGGCCGCCTCTCGGGCCGCCGGGGTCGTCTCCAGCTCCGGCCGGTAGGAGGCCAGCTCGGCCTCCAGCTCAGCGACGGTGACCGGCGGGTCGACGACACCGAGCAGCCGGGCCGACACCGCGGCCTGTGCCACATACGTGTCCGCCTCCGCTGGGGTCAGCGGTGTGGTGGCGTAGGCCTGGAAGGCGCGGAGGAAGGAGTCGACCTCGGCGATGTGCACCCACATGAGCAGGTGCGGGTCGCTCGCACGGTACGGGCGACCGAGCTCGTCCTTGCCGCGCACGCGCTCGTGGATGCCGCGGACCATCGCAATGGTCTCCTCGGCATGCTCGATGGTGCCGAACGTGGTCGTCGCCAGGTAGGTGCTGGTCCGCTGCAGCCGGCCCCACGGGTCGCCCTTGTAGCCGCTGTGCCCGGCGACGCCGGCCATGGCCATGGGGTGCAGCATCTGCAGCAGCAGCGCGGTGACACCGCCGGGGAACATCGCGGCGTCGGCGTGCACCCGCCAGACCGGGTCGCCCGGGGTGAACCACCGCTCGCCCTCGGCACCCCAGATGCGGTCGGCGCGACGCTGCGCGTCGTCACCGGCGACCTTGGCCCGCAGCGCCTGCCCGATGCGCAGCTGGATCTCGTCACCGGCCCGCCGCACCTGCTCACGCAGGGTCTCGTTGACGATCGCCAGGGGTCGGCTGGGGGCGGTCATGGGGCATCCTCTCGACTCACGGACAGGGGTGGCTGCTGAGACACTGTCTCTGGACAGACTGCGAAACTGCTGATGACAACGTGGTGGGAGGCCCGTTCATGCCAACGGAGGACCGCACGGACCGGACCCGGCAGATCACGGTGACGGCAGCGCAGGTGTTCTGCCTGCTGGGCACGCTGGTCGGCACAGGGGTGGTCGGCGACCGCGTGCAGGAGTCGTCCGGCGGGGCGCTGGCCGACGACGCGACCCGCCTGGCCCCGGCGGGCCCGGCCTTCTCGATCTGGTCGGTGATCTATCTCGGCCTGGCCGCATACACGATCTGGCAGTGGCTGCCGGCCCAGACTGCTCGGGAGCGGCAGCGCCGGGTGGGCTGGCTTGCCGCGGCCTCGATGGTGCTCAACGCCACCTGGCTGCTGGTGACCCAGCAGGACTGGATCTGGGCCAGCGTCGGGGTGATCGGCGTGCTGGCCCTCACCCTCGGGGTGATGCTGCGCCGGCTGACCCTGGTGCCCGCAGAGAGCATCCTGGAGCGGGTCGTGCTGGACGGCACCTTCGGCCTGTACCTCGGCTGGGTGTCCGTGGCGACCTGCGCGAACGTCACGGCTGCGCTGGTCGCCTCCGGCGTCGACCCCGGCCCCGTGGTCAGCGACCTCGTGGCCGTGGCCGTCCTGGCTCTCGTCGCGGGCCTGGGGGTGCTCTTCGCCCGTCGCCTCGGTGGCCGGTATGCCGTGGCCGCGGCGATGGCCTGGGGGCTGGGCTGGATCACGGTCGGCAGGCTCACCGACGAGCCCACGTCGCTGGTCACGGGGGTCGCGGCCGCGGTCACCGCCTTCGTCGTGGTGGTCGCGGCCGCCCAGGCACGGACCCGCGCCGGGCAGGTGCCCGCCCGGTCCTGACCTGTCCGCCGTCATCCGGCGAGCTCCGCTCCCGGGCCTCAGCGGCCGACCGGCACCGGAGCGGCGTCTGCGGCCACCTCGCGCTGCTCCGGGGTCACCGTCCGCGGCCAGTAGAACCGCTCGCCGAGCGTGAGCGCGATGGCCGGCACGAGCACCGTGCGCACCACCAGGGTGTCGATGAGCACCCCGACGAAGATGATGATGCCCAGCTGAGCCAGCACCACAAGGGGCAGCACTCCCAGTGCCGCGAACACCGCCGCCAGCAGGATGCCGGCACTGGTGATGACGCCACCGGTGGCTGCCAGGGCACGCAGCATGCCGCGCTTGGGGCCCACGGTCCTGGCCTCCTCCAGGGCCCGGGTCACCAGGAAGATGTTGTAGTCGACGCCCAGGGCCACGAGGAAGAGGAACGCCAGCAGCGGCACCCCGGAGTCCATCGCTGCGAAGTCGAAGACCCCGGTGAACAGCCACCAGGAGATGCCCATCGCGGTGACGTAGGTGAGCAGCACCGTCGAGACCAGGATGACCGGTGCCACGAAGGAGCGCAGCAGCCCGAACAGCGCGACCAGCACCAGGCCGAGGATCAGCGGCAGGATCACGACGCGGTCTCGCGCGGAGCCGTCCTCGGCGTCCAGTGCCTGGGCCTCGGTGCCGGTCACGTGGGTCTCGTCCTGGCCCTCCAGTGCGGTGCGGAGGGCGCCGATGGTGTCCCGGGCCTCGGCGCTGCCAGGCTCGGCAGCGAGGACGGCGTCGAAGGTCGTGATGCCCTCGGCCTGGTCGGCCTGCCGCACCGAGTCGACTCCGGCCACGCCGGCGACGTCCTGCTCGATCTCGGCGAGCTGGGCCTGGTCGGTGCTGCGGGTGACCACGACGGTGGGGTCGGCGCTGCCGGCCGGGAACGACTCGGCCAGCCGGTTGGCCGCGGTGATGGCCTCCGGCTCCTCGAGGAACTGGTCTGAGGTGGACAGGCCCAGGTCGATGCGGAAGACGTTGAGCGCCAGCAGGACCAGCACGGCCAGCGTGCCGGCGATGTAGGCCGGGGGCCGCTTGGCGACAGCGTCACCGATGCGCTTCCAGATGGACCGGGAGTCGGCCAGGATCGGCTGGCCCTGCCGCGGCACCAGCGGCCAGAACACCCACCGGCCGAAGAGGACCAGCACGGCCGGCAGCACGACGAGGGCGAAGCCGGCGGCCATCAGGATGCCGACCGCACAGGCCAGGCCGAGGCCGCGGGTGGTCGGGAAGACCGAGAGCAGCAGGGTCAGCAGGCCCAGGAACACGGTGGAGGAGCTCGCGAAGACGGCCTCGGCGGTGCGGCGCAGGGCCAGGATCATTGCCTCGTTGCGACTGTCGTGGCGCTTGAGCTCGTCACGGTAGCGGGAGATCAACAGCAGGGCGTAGTTGGTGCCGGCACCGAAGACCAGCACGGACAGGATGCCCACGGTGGACTCGTCCCAGGGGATGCCGACCCGCTCGAGCACGTTGGTGGCCATGATGCCGGCGAAGCGGTCGCCGATGCCGACCACGGTGAGCGGGATGATCCACAGGAACGGGCTGCGGTAGGTCACCAGCAGCAGCACGGCCACCACGGACGCGGTGACGATCAGCAGGTTGACGTCGGCACCTTCGAAGACGGCGGCGAGGTCGGCCTCGATGGCGGCCGGCCCGGTGACCTGGGCGGTCACCCCCTCGGGCACACCCTCGGTCAGGCCGGCGCGCAGGGCACGGACCTCGTCGGCGGTCTGGGTGGCGGTCTCGGACGGCACGGTGAGCACCGCGATGGCGGCGGTGCCGTCCTCGGAGGGCACCAGCTCCACCGGCGGGCCGGCCGGCGCCTCCGCGGGCAGGACCGAGGAGGTGAGCTCTTGCAGCTCGGGCAGCTCCGCCTCGATCCCGGAGTCGGCGGTGAAGAGGATGATCGCGGCCGAGCTGTCGTCCTCGGGCAGCTCGTCCAGCAACGCCGTTCCCTGCGTGGAGTCGTAGCCGGCGGGGAGGGAGTCCAGCGGTGAGGGGCTGCGCTCCCCTTCCGGGAAGGCGGCGACGGCCGCGAGGCCGATCAGCATGGTCACAAGGGCAACGAGCCAGGCGGTCCGCCGCCCGGCGATCACATTGGCAAGTCTGCTCACGGGCAAATACTACGACGATCTAAGTATCGTGGGAACCATCCTCGGCGCAATCGTCGATCTCGAGCAGACCCGCGCTCGCGAGCTCGTCGACCCAGGCGCGCGTGACCTGCAGAGACTGTCCGTCGGGAGGCTCACCGAAGGTGTCGACCAGGATGCGGGCGAGCTCCTCGACCGACGTCCATTCGGTGCTGCGGGACCGGATCACCGTGGCTGGAGCCGACAGCCGGGACACCAGACCCCCCTGCAGCACCACGCTCTCACCGGCGCGCTCCAGCGCGTCGACCACCGGCAGCGCCCTGACCCTCCTCACGGCTCGCCCATGATCTGAGCGGCGAGCGGTCGCAGGTCCTGCACCTCGGCATACCTCACCTGCCGAGCACCGCCGGTCGACTCCAGCAGACCGGCCAGCCAGGTCAGCGGCCGGTCGGTGGCCATGAACGCCGAGGACTCCGGGGTGACGGCCTGCACAGCATCGAGGGTGTCGAGCCGCAGGACCTCGGGCCGGCCGTGATGGGCGGCGTCGCGATGCAGCAGGACGATGCCGGTCACCCTGGCCGGCACGGCGGGCAGCGCGAGACCGCATTCGCCGGGCGCGCGCTCGTCCTTCACGGTGCTGTCCGGCACCCGCACCGAGACGGGCTTGGGGTAGGGGGCGACGGAGCCGTCACGCCGGATGCCGACGGTCTCGTCGCTGAGGTAGGAGTAGTCCGGACCCAGGGTGCGACACAGGGTCGACTTGCCGGTGTTGCCCGGCGCGACCCAGACCGAGGCGGCGCCCGTGTCGCGGTGCGCCAGTCCCGCTGCGTGGAGCATCAGCAAGGTGCCGGTCTGTGCCGTGATGGCTGCCGAGGTGACGGCGTGGGTCAGTCGCATCATCAGCCGGGCAGGGTCAGCATCACGCACCTGCGTCGCCGCCCGGTCGTAGGCGAGTCCAGCCGGCCGGGGCTCCCGGTTCGGCAGCAGCTCGACCTCGATCTCGACGGCCGCCGGCTCCGGGGACGGGTCGCGGATCGCGAGGTGCCAGGCCGCGCGGACCAGGCCCTCCAGGGTCCGCGCCCGGTCCTGCGGGCCGCAGACCACGACGTCCACGGAGGTGTCCAGGACGCCCAGGGGCACCCGGCGGTCGGACGGCATGGGCGCCAGTCTAGGCGCGCTTATGCTGGGCGCATGCTCCCCGAGGCCCTCCTGGCCGCCACCCTGCTGACGGCTGCTGTCCTGCTGGTCAGCGGCGTCGCCAAGGTCCGCGACGAGGACCCGCTGGCGTCGTGGGAGGCGATGGGTGTCCCGGACCGGCTGCGGCGCCGGTCGCTCGCCCGGGGGCACGCCTGGGGCGAGATCGCCCTCGCGGTGTCGCTCGTGGTGCTGCCCACCCCGTGGTCCACGGTCGTCGCCGGGCTGGTGCTGGTCCTCTTCGCGGTCTACCTCGTGCTGATCGCCCGGGTCGTCGCCGGTGGCCGGCCGGCCACCTGCAACTGCTTCGGCTCGCTGGGCTCCGGCGTCGTGGACCGGTGGACCGTCGTGCGCAACGCCGTGCTCCTCGCGGTCGCCGGCCTGGGCCTGGTGGACCTGTGGGTCAACGGCGGAGCGCCGGGGCGGCTGAGCGACGCGTCCGGCTGGGTCGCCGGCCTCGCGGTCACCGCTGTGGTCACGGCCCTGGTCCTGCGCGAGGGTGCTGAGCCTGAGGCAGAGGACGTGGACGACTACCTGCGCCTGCCGATCCCGGACGTGCCGGTGGTCGAGGGGCAGGGGGAGGAGCCGCGCTCGCTGCGTGCGGTCGCGGCGGACCACGCGATGCTGCTGGTGCTGCTGTCACCCGGGTGCGGGCCCTGCCGGCAGACGACCGGCCACCTGACGGAGTGGGTGGAGGCCATCCCCGAGGTCGACGTGCGGGTGGTCAGCCAGATCTCGCACGCCCAGGTCACCCAGTTCGAGCCGCGGTGGGAGGGTCTGGTGCTGCATGAGCCGGGAGGCTCGGTGGGCAAGGTGTTCGGACTGCACGGCCGCCCCGCCGCGGTGCTGCTGGGCGCCGACGGCCTCCTCGCCGGTGGGCCCGTGCGGGGCTATGCCGAGATCGTGCAGTTCGTGGACGACATCCGGGCCGAGCTCGACGCCGCCCGGGTCTGACCGGACGCTGCCGGCCGGCTGCGTGCCACAGTGAGGCATGGCCGATCACGACCTGCTGGCCCGCGCGGTCGACGAGCTGTATGCCGTGGCGCCCGCCGACTTCGTCGCCCGACGCACAGCGCTGGCCAAGGAGGCACGGTCCGCGGGTGACCGGGAGGCCGCCACCCAGATCGCGGCGCTGCGCAAGCCCACCGTCTCGGCCGACGCCGTGAACCGGGTCGTCCGCGCCGACGACCCGGTGGTGGCGCGGCTCAGGGACGTCGCCGCCCGGATGCGCCAGGCACAGTCCGCGCTGGACGCCGCCGGCCTCGCCGAGCTGCGGGTGCCGCGGGACGAGGTGCTCGCAGCCTTCGTCGTCGCTGTCGAGGCAGACGGTCTGACCTCGCCGTCGGCCCAGGCCGAGGTGCGGGACACCGTCGTCGCCGCGCTGGCTGACGCCGTGGCGCAGGAGGTGGTGTGCTCGGGTGCGTTGACCCGGGCGTTGCACTACAGCGGCTTCGGGGAGGTCGACGTCTCCGACGCGGTGGCACGCACCAGCACCGGGGTGCTGCTCACCCGCCTCGAGGGTGGGGCCGGGCGGGCGCGGGACGACGGCCCGCAGCCCGACCACGCGCCGGGGAGTGCAGCGGAGCCTCCGGATGAGTCCGCGGCCCAGCCGGAACCCAAGGATGAGTCCGCACCCGAGCCCGCGTCAGACGTGCCGTCCCGCCCCGAGACGGGGTCCGCGGCCCAGCCCGAACCGGGCGAGGATGATGCCGAGACGGACCCCGAGATCCTCTCCGTGGCCCGCACCGCGCTTGACCGGGCTGAGCGGGAGGTGCGCCGCACCCGGGCAGAGGTCGACCAGGCGACGCGTCTGCTGACCCAGGCACAGCGCCGCGCCCAGTCGGCCGAGGCTGCCTACGACGCGGCGCTGGCCGACCTCGCCGAGCTGGAGCCCGGCGACGGCTGAGACCTCACTCGTGCTTGCGGGCGTCCAGCGACCGGACGCCTCGCCAGGCCAGCGGGAAGACCGCGGCCGCGATCGCCCACTTGGCCAGGCCGCCGACGATGAAGGGGTAGAAGCCGTACTCCAGCACCGTCTGCACATCGGTGATGCCGAGCACCGCAGCCAGGTAGGGCAGCCCGAAGAGGAAGGGCACCAGGCTTGCCAGGGCGAAGCCGGCGAACGAGAGCACCGGACGACGGTCCCAGGTGCGCTCGGCGAGCCATCCGATCAGGGCGGCGGCGAAGACGAAGCCGATGATGTAGCCGAACGACGGCGCCGCGAGCATCGCCGGGCCGCCGCTGAGCTCGGAGAACCACGGCACTCCCAGGAGGCCCAGGCCGAGGTAGGTCGCCATCGAGGCCGCCCCCCGCCGGGCGCCGAGGCTGCCGCCGACCAGCAGCACACCGAGGGTCTGGCCGGTGACCGGCACCGGCCACAGCGGGATGCTCACCTGGGCGAGCAGGCCGACCGTGACCGCACCGGCCATCACCAACGTGATGTCGGTGGTCAGGCTGCGGGTGAAGAAGCGGTCCGCCAGCACGGGCTGGGGAGCGAGGACGGCAGTGCTCACGAGGGCTCCTGGAGGTCGTCGGTCGAGGTCTGCGCGTCAGCCTAGCCCTGTCCGCAGCCTGCGAGAACGTGACCGACGGGTAACCCACGGACCCAGCCCGACCACATACCGGCTCAGCAGTCCTGGGGCCTCGGGTCGGCTCGAGCCGGGCACCGCAACGCGCGCCAGGGCCACGAAGATCGGGCATGGCGGAGCCGTTCAGCCCATGGCCCACATATAGGTGGTGCCCGGGTCGATCATCGCGTCCCTGCCCGAGGACCCACACCGTGGACGGTCCACCGCAGCCCTGGCCACGGTGCCTACAGTGGCCGAGTGAGCGAGCACGTGTCCTGCACCGTCACCGACGGCATCGCCGAGGTGCGCCTGGACCGCCGGGAGCGTCTCAACGCGCTGACCCTGCCGATGCTGCACGCCCTGGCGCAGGCCTCCCGCCGGCTGCGTCACGAGCCAGACCTGCGGGCCGTCGTGCTCACCGGCGCCGGGCCGTCGTTCTGCAGCGGTCTCGACATCGCCGCGGTGCTGCCCGACAAGGCCGGCATCGCCCGCGCCTTCGTGCCGCAGCCGTGGCGGGGCACCAACGTGTTCCAGGAGGCGTGCTGGGGCTGGCGGCGGGTGCCCGCACCCGTCATCGCCGCGGTCCAGGGGCACTGCCTGGGCGGCGGGCTGCAGATCGCGTTGGGAGCCGACCTGCGCTTCACGACCGCTGACTCCCGGTGGTCGGTGATGGAGGGTCGTTGGGGGCTGGTGCCCGACATGTCCGGGGTGCAGGCCCTGTCTCAGCTGGTCGGCATCGAGACCGCCAAGCGCCTGACGTTCGAGGCCGGGGTGCTCAGCGGCGCGGAGGCGGTGCGGGTCGGCCTGGCCGGGCAGCTCAGCGACGACCCGTATGCCGACGCGATGGACTGGGCCCGGCGGCTGCGGTCGCGCTCTCCCCGGGCCCTGGCGGAGGCCAAGCGGCTCTTCGAGCGGTCGTGGAGCCGGGGCCCGAGACGCACGTTCGCCCTGGAGCGAGCGGCTCAGCTGCGGCTGCTGGTCCGCGGTGCGGGCTCCCGCGATGCCGATGGTGCGGACCATCCCGGCAGCGGTGGCCGCTAGCTCCGGCGCGGCCCCTCGGTCAGCTGGCTGGCCCGCAGCAACCTGGGCAGGGTGACCAGCACGAGGCCACCCACGACGTTCGCCAGCGCGACATACCAGAACCACTGGGCCCACCCGCCGTAGGTCACCCCGTCGACCCCGAGGTGCAGGGCACCGAAGATGATGACCGAGTCGAGCACGGAGTGGAACAACCCCACCCCGACCAGGAGCACCGCCCCGGCGACCGCAGCCACCAGCGTCCCGACCTCGCTGGTGCTTCCTGCCTGCATGCGGGTCATCAGGGTGATCGCCCCACCACCGAGCAACGCCAGACAGATGGACTCCCAGCCCAACGGCGCTTCGACGTAGTGCAGGGCTTCCTCGGCCAGCGTCGTGCGCAGGCCCGGCAACGCCGTGACCACCACCCACATCAGCGCCCACCCCGCGGCGAGGTTGGTCACCAGAGTGAGCGTCCACAACCGGGCGAGCTGGGCCAGCGAACCCTCGCCGTCGAAGATGGCGACGATGGGATAGAAGAAACCTTCGGTGAAGAGCTCGGAGTGGGCCAGGTAGAGCGCCATGAAGCCGACCGAGAAGGCCAGCGCGGCCAGGAAGTGGCTGTCGGTCTCGTGCAGGACCGCGAGGTAGGCCACCACCCCGAAGCCGACCTCGATCCCGCCGAGCAGCCCGGTCGTCAGCATGACCCGTGTCGAACGGTGCAGCCGCTCACGTCCCTCGAGCACCCCTTCGGAGAAGGACTCCTCGACCTCGGGCTCGACCTCGTCGTCACCCAGGCGTTTGATCTGCGGCATCTCCAGGCCTCCCACGTCGTGGGCCGACCCTATGCGACGGGCCCGGCACCCCTGTCGTCCCGGTGCCTCAGCAGGGCCTCAGTCGTCGTCGCCGCCGTCGTCGTCGCCTCCGTCGTCGTCGTCGTCATCGTCGTCGTCATCGTCGTCGTCGTCGCTCGGGACCGCCGGCGGTGGCACCACCGGGCGGGGCTCCGCCGGCGCGCTGCCCGACCCGGAGCTCCCGCTGCCGGACGAGACGCCGGAGGAACCGCTGCCCGAGGAGTCGTCCGAGGAGTCGCCGGAGGGGCTGCTCCCTGGAGAGAATCCGGACGTTCCGAAGTCGTCACCGGCGACGTCGCTCGGCGCGGTCTCCCCCGACGGCGAGGTCTCCTCCGCGGCGGATGCGCCGCCCTCCGACGTGGAGGCGCCGGCTGCCTGGGCGTCGTTGCCGAGCACCACACCCCCCGCCAGACCCGCCTGCAGGAGCACGAAGAGCCGCTCTGAGGCTGTCGCCTGCACCCCACCGGCGGTCTCGGCGGCGGTGCTGCCGGCCGTGTCCGTCGCCGTGCTGTCGAGGACGACCCCCTGGAGCGTGGTCTCGTCGACCTGGATGCTCTCGAACCACAGCCAGACGCTGGCCAGGCCGAGCAGCACGAGCCCGAGTGCGGCGCCGATGATCTTCATGCTTCCCATCCTGAGCCTGCCCCATGAGCCGGCGCTGAGACCCGGGTGAGAGTCCTCTCATCCACGGCGACCGACCTCCTCGTCCCACCAGCGTACGGCGGCGGCGTGCCACCGGGGCCGGAAGGCGTAGACCGCCGCCAGCCGCAGCGCGGTGCCGGCCGCATAGCTCTCCCACCGCCAGCTCGGCACACCGAGGGTGTGGGCCACCCGCCGCGCGGCCTCGTCGACCACCGCCGCCTGCTCCGGCGACCACACGCCCTGGACGGTGCGCCACCGGGCGTGGACGGCGAGGTTGGCCAGGTCGAGGGCAGGCTCGGTGACCGCGGCGGTGTCGAAGTCGAGCACGCCGAGCCGACCGGTGCCGCCGAGCAGCTGCTTGTCGTGCAGGTCGCGGTGACCCACCCCGGTCATCGGGTCCGGGGACGCGGCCAGCCCACGGCAGACCTGCTCCGTCACCGCCCGTCCGGCACCGTCGGGGTCGGGCAGGGCCTGCCACGCCAGCGCGGTGCCGACAGCCTCGCGGAGCACGCGGGCCTCGTCGCTGCCCGTGTGTGCGGGCAGCCCGGTGGGGTCGGAGGCGACGAGACCGGGCCAGGCGTCAGCCCACTGCCGCCACCACGCGCGCCACTGCGCCGGGTCGGAGGTGGCCGCGGCCCGATGCAGGTCCTGGCCTGGCACGGTGGACATGACGATCCATCCCGGGCCTGCGCGCAGCACCTCGGGCGCGGCCAGACCAGCCTCCGCGGCCCGGCGACGGCCCTGCTCGGCCCGGACGGCGAGGTCATGACCCCGGCCACGTCGCACGACCTTGACGTAGCCCTCCTGCCGGCGCAGCACCGCCCGTCTGCCGGCGCGATGGACGACGACGTCGGCCGTGCTGCTCCAGCCTTCCAGGTCGGGCAGGCGGGGGTCACCGCCGGGCGGCAGCAGGTCGGGGCCTTCGGCCGTCAGCGTGCCCGCCCGCACCCGACCGTGCTCGTCGTGACCCTCGAACCGCAGGCTCCCGCCGACACCGCGGCGCGGGGCCTCGACACTCCAGGCGCGGGTGACCTGGACGTCGGCGACGACGTCAGGCACGGGACAGCGCACCGTGGAGCACCTCCTCGACGAGGTCGAGGCGGGACGAGACCTCGGAGCGCCAGGTCGGAGCGGCCCGGCGCAGCGGTTCGCCGGCTCGCACGAGCAGGGCGTATGCCGTCCAGGCCGTGAGCTCGCTGCCGTCGGGGACCCCCGCGGCGTAGCCTTCGAGCAGGGCCGGCAGCAGGTCGGCTGCCGGCGCCTCGTCCCGGGTCCGCAGCAGCTCGACCGCAGCGAAGCTGCCCAGGTCGAGGGCGGCCGGGGCGAGGGTGAGCCGGTCCAGGTCCACGATCTCGGCTCCGCCGTCGGGGCGGGCGACCACCTGGTCGGCGGAGAAGTCGCCGTGGGCCCACACGGCACGTTGCGGACGCGTGAGCGGGGGCAGCAGTGACTGCAGGAGGGCCTGCCCACGGCCGGCCAGCTCGCCGGACAGGGGTCGCAGCCCGTCCACCACCGCGTGCCCGGCGGTGCTCGGGTCGAGGCGGGCCAGGGCGAGCCCGTGCCCGTCGGGGGTGCCGTGCCAGGCGGCCAGAGCAGCTCCCGCGGCGTGGGCCGCGGCGACGTCCGGGCTGCCGTGCAGGTCGTCGCCGGGGGTCCACGCCCACATGGTGACCCGGCGGCCCCGCCGGATGTCATCGGCCAGCCGGAGGGGCTGGGAGACCGGGACGCCGTGACGGCGCAGCACCCGAGCCGCGCGAAGGACCTCACGCCGCGGCTGCTCGGTGAGCCGGAGCACGGCGTCGCCCCGGCGCAGCACCAGCCGTCGCAGCGGGTTGTGCCGCAGGACCTGCACCACTGGGTCGGGGTGGGTCCGGTGGCGGTCACCGAGCGCGGCCAGCAGGTCGCCGGGCAGCTGGTCCAGGGCGCGGTGCAGCCGGGGGTCGGTGACGACCGGCCCCCAGGCCGCGACGCCACCACCGGGCAACCCTTGCAGGTGGACCGCCCGGTTCCGCTCGCGGGCCCGGCGCTGGGCGTTGCGGGCCTTGTCACGAGCCTGCGGGGTGGTCAGCTGCACCCAGCCCCACGGCTGTCCGCCGGGAGTGCTCAGAGCGGCGACGGTCGACATACCGGGCTTGTGGCGCAGCCGCACCGCGACCACACGCTCGCCGACCAGGTCGCTCACCGCGTCGGCGTCGACGAGCAGCTCGACGGGGTCACCGGCCGGCCCCCTCACGGGTGCACCCCGGTCGGCACGGCGTCACCGGCGGAACGGTGGTCCCAGGCCCCGGTCACCGGCAGCTCGGCGTCGCTGGGCAGGTCGAAGCGGATCCGGCCGTCCTCGACCCACACGATGCGGTCGCACGAGCGTGCGGTGGGCTCGTCGTGGGTGACGACCAGGGTGGTGCGGCCGCGGGACAGCTCCTCGACGGCCTCCAGCACCAGGCCGGCGTTGTCGGCGTCCAGGCCCGCGGTGGCCTCGTCGAGGATCACCACCTTGGCGTCGCGGACGAAGGCCCTGGCGATGGCGATGCGCTGCCGTTGCCCCCCGGACATCGTCGACCCCCGTTCGCCGACCACGGTGTCGTAGCCCCGCGGCAGCGCCGTGATGAACTCGTGTGCGCGGGCCAGCACGGCCGCGCGGCCCACCTGCTCGTCGGTGGCTGTCGGGTTGCCGTGCCGGATGTTGTCGGCGATGGTGCCGCTGAACAGGACCGAGTCCTGCAGCACCACGGCCACCTGGGAGCGCAGGTCGCCCAACGACAGGTCGCGCAGGTCGGTGCCGTCCAGTCGCACGGCGCCGCTGCTGGGGTCGATGAGCCGCATCAGCAGCGACGTCAGGGTCGACTTGCCCGAGCCGGAGGGCCCGACCAGCGCCACCCGCTCGCCGGGACGCACCCGCAGGGTCAGGTCGCGCAGCACCGGGATGCCGTCGCCGTAGTCGACGTGCACGTGCACCCACTCCAGCCTGCCGCGCACCCGGGGCAGGGGCGTGGGGTGGGCAGGACTGGTGATGTCGGGCCGCTGGTCGAGCAGGTCGGCCACCCGCTCACCGGACGCGGTGGCGCGCGCGATGCGCCCGACATACTTGGCCAGGTCACGCATCGGCTTCATGGCGGTCTTGAGGTAGGTGAGGAAGATGACCAGGTCACCGGGGGTCATCGCCCCCTGCACAACCCGCATGCCGCCGAAGAAGAGGACGGTCGCCGTGGCCACGCCGACGATGACGTCGGTGCGGCGCTCCAGCGCCGCCGCCAGGCGACGCGCCTTGACCCCCTCGGTGAGGGCCCGCCTGTTGTTGCCCTCGAACTTCTTGCCCAGGCTGTCCTGCAGGTTGTAGGCGTGCACGACGGTGATCGCGCCGATGGTCTCCTGGGCCACCGTGGCCAGGTCACCCTCGTTCTTGCGGGTCTTGCGGGAGGCAGAGGTGATCTTGCCACTCGAGCCTCGGGTGATGAGCGCGAAGACCAGGAACGCCACCACGACGACCAGAGCCAGCAGGGGGTCGAGCCAGAACATCACCCCGGCCATGGCGCCCAGGGTCACCACGTTGACCAGGAGCGGCATGCCGGCGGTGACCGCCACCTCCTGCAACCGACCGACGTCACCGACGACCCGCTGCACCGTGTCTCCGGAGCTCGACCTGGAGTGGTAGGTGCGCGACAAGCCCGTGACGTGCTCGAAGACCCGTTGCCGCAGCGCGGTCGCGATGCGGGAGCCGCCCAGGGCGAACGCGACGGTGGCGAGGTAGTTGCACAGCGCCCGCAGGCCCACGATCGACACCGTGGCCAGGGCGCAGGCCAGCAGGAGCGGCAGCGTAGCCACCGGGCCGCTGTCGGCCAGGTCGGCGCCCAGCGAGCGGGTGACCGCGTCGACGACGAGCTTGACCGGCCACGGCTCGAGCACCCGGAACACGACCTCGAGGATGAGAGCGAGGGCGCCGGCACCGAGCAGCGCCTTCTGGCCGCCGAGGTGCGGCCGCAGGATCGACAGGGTGCGGCGCAGCGCCGACGGCGAGACGCTGGGGGTGGCGGACATGTCAGGCCGTCCTCAGCGCGGGCAGGCGCAGCAGCCCAGCGGCGGAGCTGTCGAGGACGACGTCCCAGGAGTGCTGGGCGACCATCCGGGTGCGGGCCGCGGCACCCATCCGGGCCGCCCGCGCCGGGTCGGCCACGAGGGTGTCCAGCGCAGCGGCCAGCGCGCGCGGGTCGGACGGCTCGACCAGGACACCGGTCACGCCGTCGAGGACCACCTCGGGCAGCTGGCCCACCCGGGACGCCACGACGGGCAGCGCGGCCGCACCGTACTCGTAGACCTTCAGGGGTGAGAAGTACTGCTGCCCGTCGGCGACCTCGGCGGGGTAGGGGGCCACGCCCACCATGGCGCCCTCCAGCGCCGCCGGCACGTCGGCCGGCGCCAGCGCGCCACGCAGGTCGGGCACGACGCCGAGCCGGTCGGCCAGCTCGGTCAGCCGCTGCCGTTCCGGTCCGTCACCGATGATCCGCAGCTGCCAGGGCTCGGTGGCCAGGGCCGCCGCCTCGACCAGCACGTCGACACCGTGCCAGGGCTTGAGCGTGCCGACGAAGACGACCACGGGCTGCTCGCCGGGGACGGGTCCGACCGGCCGGACCCGCTCGGGGTTGACGCCGTTGGGCACCACCAGCACCCGGTTGCTCGCCGCACCGGGGACGTGACGACGCACCCAGTCGGCGACGGGCTGTGAGACGGCGGTGACCCGGGAGGCCGCGTTCACCTGTTCGTGCAGCACCCGCTCGGCTCCGACCTCGTCCACGAGGTGACGGTGGGTGCGCTGCTCCTCGATCAGCGGCGCGTTGACCTCCAGGATGCCCGGCACGCGCAGCACCCGGCAGACGCGGGACAGTGCGAGGGAGAAGAGCGAGTAGCGCTCGTAGACCACGTCGGCACCGTCGGCGATGGCCGCCTCGGCCAGCCGTGCCGCCGCGCAGGCCTGGCGGAACTCGCGGCCGGCCGTGCGGGTCTCGGGGTCCAGCGTGCGGTCGTCACGGGTGTCGACCGGGATGTGCGTCACGGGCACCCCGCTGAGGTCGGCCGGCACGTCGTCCCCCACGCGGGTGCAGTAGAGGTGCACGACGGCGCCGCGACGCAGCCAGGACCGGATGATCTCCTGGACATGCACGGAGGCACCCTTGGTGCCGAAGACCGGAACCCCCGGGTCGGCGCAGATGTAGGCCACGCGTGTCATGCTCACTCCTCTCAACGGCCGACGGTGCTTGCGATGCGCTGCTCGAGCGCCGCGAGACGTCGGGACTGGGTGCGGGTGTCGTAGTCGCGCTCGACCTGGGCGCGGGCGGCGCGGGCCACCTCGAGGCGGGGGTATGCCGGGTCGGCGACAGCCTGCAGGGAGGCGGCCAGTGCCTCGACGTCGCCAGGGGTCAGCAGGATGCCGGTGGCCGGCGCGTCGTCGGTCTCGGGGTGCACGGCCTCGGGGATGCCGGTGACCGCGGTGCTGATGCACGGCACGCCCATGGCCATGGCCTCCAGGAGCACGGTGGGCAGGCCGTCGGCGTTGCCGTCGGTGCCGACCACGCACGGCGCGACCAGCACGTCGGCCCAGTCGAGCAGGTCGCGGATCTCGCTCTGGCTGCGTGGGCCGACGAGGGCCACGGCGTGCGAGAGCCCGGCAGCCTCGATCTGCCCCTGCAGGGTCTCGGCCAGCTCGCCGTCGCCGGCGATCCGGGCCTCGACGCGCAGGCCCGCAGCGGTGGCGCGGGCGACGGCCTCGACGAGCACGTGGAAGCCCTTCTTCTCCACCAGGCGGCCCACGCCGGCGACCTTCAGCACCGGGCCGACCGGGGTCGGGTCGGCATACCGGAACCGGTCGAGGTCGAGCCCGTTGCGCACCAGGTAGGTGTGGCCGGCGACCTCGGGCAGGCTCTCGGCGAGGAAGCGCCGGTTGTAGTCACTGATGGCGACCACGGCCTCGGCATGACCGAGCACGTCGGCCAGGAGCTCGTGGTCGACCGACTCGTGGAACAGGTCCTTGGCGTGTGTGGTGACGGAGTAGGGGATGCCGGTGAGTCCGGCGGCGACCCGGGCCACCCGGGCCTGGGCCGAGGCGAAGTGGACGTGCAGGTGGGTGACGCCCGCCCGCTGGGCCTCGACAGCCAGGATGATCCCCTGCACCGCCTCGGTCGGGTCGATCCGGGTCAGCAGCGGCAGCAGGGCGGCGAAGCGCTGGTCGAAGTCGGGCAGCGCCCGTCGTGCCTGGGCCATCGCGAGCCATGAGTCAGCGAGCTTGCCGGGCTTGGGCAGGTGGTGCACCGGGGCCTGCACCTTGGCGATCTCGGGGTGGAACCGGGCGTCGGTGGTGGGCCGCAGCGCGAAGATCTCGAGCTGCTCGCCGGCCTCCTCGCGGGCCAGGATCTCGGTGACGACGAACGTCTCGGAGAAGCGCGGGTAGACCTTCACGACATACCCGGTCCGGGTGGGCTGGTCAGACGGCGACATCGGAGACCTCCTGCGTCGAGGGGACGAGATCGGCGGCGAGCCGGGGCAGCCGGGCCAGGCCACGGCGGTCCAGGCCGGTGCGGTCGACGGTGCGGTGCACCGCGCGGGCCATCCAGATGGCCACGGCCTCGGGGCTGAGCTGTGCGGCGGTGAGCACGTCCACGACGCCCTGACGCCGGAGAGCGCGGCTGCGGATCGCCTGTTCCAGGCGTGGCCTCTCCCGCGGCACGAGCAGGACCGGCACGTCGGTGCTGAGGGCCTCGGCGACCGTGTTGTAGCCGGCCATGGCCACCAGCCCCGCCGCACCGCGGATGGCGGCCAGGCCGTCGGGGACGGTGTGCACGACCTCGGTGTGCCCGGTGGCGGCGAGCGCGACGGCACGGTGGTCCTGGGCCGACATCTGCGGGCCGGTGACGAGGAGGTGGCGGTAGCCCTCCGGCACGGTGGCCCGGGCGGCAGCCTCGCACAGCATCCGACCGTCGCTGCCCCCGCCGACCATCGTCAGCAGGTAGGGGCCGGCCTCGGTGAGCGCGGCGACGGGACGGAAGCGTCGACCGCTGGAGAGGTAGCCGGTGTACTCGACCAGGTCGTGCAGCACGCCGGGGAGCTCCGTGCTCTCGCGCAGGTCGTGGACCCTCGGGTCGCCGTAGACCCAGATCCGGTCGACCAGCGAACGCAGCTGGCGCAGGTCGCCCAAGGAGGCCCACTCGCGGGAGACGACGTCGGGTGAGTCGAGCACGTCCCGCAGCCCGAGGACGACGCGGGCGTCGGGGCGGATCTCGCGCAGACGGTGCAGCGGGCTGCGCAGCTCGGAGTCGACGCCGTAGATGTGGCGGTCGACGATGACCAGGTCGGGCTCGAAGCCGACGACAGCCGCCGACAGCAGCTGCTCGCGCAGGTCGATCAGGTCACCCATCGGCACCCACACCTCGCGCGGGCCGTAGGCGCCACGGGTCTTGGTCACTCCCGGCAGTCGCACCACGTCGAACCCCTCGGGCAGGTCCGAGGCGGGCACGTCGAGGCTGGTGATGAGCATGCCCGTGACCGGGCGGCCGGCCCGCCTCGGCAGCTGCTGGGCCATCGAGTGCGCGATGGCCAGGTTGCGGCGCAGGTGACCCAGGCCCTGGGAGTCGTGGGAGTAGAGCAGCACCCGCAGCGGGGTGGGAGCAAAGGACTCCATGAGGGGCCTCCTCGTCGTCTCGTCACCGGACTTCGGTGATGAGACAGAGTCAACCCCCAGGTCATGAGGTGAACGTGAGGTTGCGATGAGATCCCTCTCATCCCGCCCTCACGGCGCCCGCACCGTGGTCAGGTGCTGAGTCGGTAGCCCACGCCTCGCACGGTGGTGATGCGCTCGGCGCCGATCTTGCCGCGCAGGTAGCGCACATAGACGTCGACCACGTTGGAGGAGCCGTCGAAGTCGTAGCCCCACACTCTGGACAGCAGCTGCTCACGGGAGAGCACCTGCGACGGGTGCTCCAGGAACTCGCGCAGCATCGCGAACTCGCGGGCGGACAGCTCGGTCTCCCGACGGGCGACGGTGACCCGCCGCGTGGTCAGCTCGAGGCTGACGTCCCCGTGTCGCAGCGTCGTGCCGCCGGAGTCGGTGTCGGCACGCGGGCGCAGCCGGGTGCGCACCCGGGCCAGCAGCTCCTCGAACTTGAACGGCTTGGCCAGGTAGTCGTCCGCGCCGCCCTCGAGCCCGGCGACGGTGTCCTCGACGGTGTCGCGGGCGGTGCACATGATGATCGGCACCGCGTTGTCCATGGTGCGCAGCACCCGCAGCACCGTGAAGCCGTCCATGCGAGGGAGGCCGACGTCCAGCACCACGAGGTCGTACTCCCCGTTGTTGGCGTGCTCCAGCGCGGAGACCCCGTCGGCCACCACGAAGGTGTCGTAGCCAGCGGCACGCAAACCCTTGTCGACGAAGCGCGCGATGCGCTCCTCGTCCTCGGCGATCAGGATCCGGGCCATGGCGCAAGCATCACATGCGAGGACGGCCGGTGTCGGGCACCCAGATGCAGAAGGTGCTGCCCAGCCCCTCCACCGACTCGACGGTGACCGCCCCGCCGTGGCCCTCGGCGATGGCCTGCACGATCGCCAGGCCCAGGCCCGACCCTTCCACCTGAACAGCGTTGTCGGCCCGCCCGAAGCGGTGGAAGATCCGCCCCAGCTCCTCGGCCGCGATGCCCTGGCCCGTGTCCTGCACCGCGATCACCAGGCACCGCGAGGTCACGTGCGGCGCCACCTGCCGCACCGTCTCGTCAGGCCACCGCCAGCTGGAGGAGAGGGTGATCTTGTCGTCCCCCTCGGTGAACTTCACGGCGTTGGCGCTCAGCTGCACCACGGCCTGCAGCAGCCGTTGCCGGTCGGCGGCGATCGAGCCTGTCGCCTGCTCGCCACGGAACCAGGCCCGGTCCCCGAGCAGCTGCACGCGGTCCATCACCTCGTCGAGCAGGTCGGCGACATCCACCGGCGCGGACCGCACGAAGTCGGGCCGTTGGGCCTTGGCCAACAACAGCAGGTCGTCCACCAGGCGCTGCATACGGTCCATCTCGTCGAGCAGCAGCTCCTTGGTCTGCGCCACGTCCTCAGGGTCGGAGGCGTCGATCAGCTCGAGGTTGCCGCGCAGGATCGTCAGGGGGGTGCGCAGCTCGTGGGCGGCGTCGTCGAGGAACTGCCGCTGGTCGGTGAACCCCGTCTGCAGCCGGTCGAGCATCTGGTTGAACGTCACGGCCAGCTGGGCGACGTCGGTGTCGGCGTTCTTGACCGAGACGCGACGGGTCAGGTCGTCGGTGTCGATCGACGAGGTCGCCTCGCGCAGCTCGGTGAGCGGCCGGAGCAGCTGCCCGGACACGAACCACACCGCCAGCGCCGCCAGCGCCAGCGTGCCCAGGGACACCAACGTGTAGGTGCGCATCGAGTCGTAGAGCGCCGCGCGCTGGATGCCGATGTCGATGGCCACGACCAGCAGGCCCTCTGCGTCGGGCAGCAGCACCGAGGTCACCATGACGCGCAGGTCGGTCTGCTCGATCGAGACCTCCCGGAAGACGGACTGGCCGGGGACGGCCGCCTCGAGGGCCACCTGCTGGATGGCGGGCTGGGTGATGTCGAAGGGACGTTCGCCCCCCGACTCCCAGATCGCCCGAGCGTCGACGATGGCCATCATCGACTCGTAGCGACCGGCCACCGAGTCCTGGAGGAAGTCGAAGAACAGCTCGCCGAGCTCGGCATACCCCGCACCGTCGCCCAGCGGACCGGCCTTTCCGAGCCGGTCCAGCTCGTCCCTCTCCTGCAGCAGCTCGGCGTCGATCCGCTCCTCGAGCTGGGCGAACTGCAGGGAGTAGGTGACGGCCCCGGCCACCGCCAGGCCCCCGGCCATGAGGGCGAGCATCAGGACGAGCACCCGCGTGCGCACCGGCCAGCCGCGCCAGACGGCCTGGTCGGTCCCGGTGTCCTCCTGGGGGGTCACCTGCGTCATTGTGCCTGCTCGCCACCTACCCTGTGTCGTGACGTGGCCGCCGGGGCCGCCATCGACTGGAGGACCCATGAGCCTGACCTGGATCGGCCACTACGCCGTCGCCGCGGTGGTGTTCGGCGTCCTCGACTTCCTCTGGCTGGGCTTCATCGGCAAGCCGCTGTATGACGAGAGGCTGGGCCCGCTGCTCGCCGAGCGGCCCAACATGGTCGCCGCGGTCGCGTTCTACGCGATCTACATCGGCGGGGTCACCTACTTCGTGACCCACCCGGCGATCACCCAGGGCTCGTGGAGCAAGGCCCTGGTCGCCGGCGCCATCTTCGGCTTCGTGGCCTACGCGACCTGGGACCTGACCAACCTTGCGGTCCTGGCCGACTTCCCCGCCTCCATCGTGCCGATCGACCTGGCCTGGGGCACCTTCGTCACCGCGGCCACCGCGATCGCGACGTATGCCGTGAGCAGAGCGGTCCCCTTCCTGCACTGACCGTGCCCGGCCACTGACCGTGCCCGGCCGCTGGGGGCGGGTTGGCACCAGGGCACCGGCTACCGCCAGACTGTGCCTGTGAGAATCGGCATCCTGACCAGTGGCGGAGACTGTCCCGGCCTCAACGCGGTGATCCGCGGTGCGGTCCTGAAGGGTGACCGCATCTACGGGCACACCTTCCTCGGCATCCAGGACGGGTGGCGGGGCCTGGTGATGGACGACATCAAGCCGCTGCCCCGTCAGATCGTGCGTGGCCTGTCCCGTCAGGGCGGCACGATCCTCGGCACCTCCCGGGTCAGCCCCTTCGACCACGGCGGCGCCGACCGGGTCAAGGAGGTGATGGCCGCCCACCAGATGGACGCGATCATCGCCGTCGGCGGTGAAGGCACGCTCACCGTGGCCGGGATGCTGCACAAGGAGGGCATCAACATCATCGGCGTGCCCAAGACGATCGACAACGACCTGTCGGCGACCGACTACACGTTCGGCTTCGACACCGCGGTGTCGATCGCCACCGAGTCGATAGACCGGCTGCGCACGACGGGTGAGTCACACCACCGGTGCATGGTCGTCGAGGTCATGGGTCGCCATGTCGGCTGGATCGCGTTGCACTCAGGGCTGGCCTCCGGGGCTCACGCCATCCTCATCCCCGAGGTCCCGGTGTCGATGGACCAGATCACCGAGTGGGTCGACCACGCCCACGAGCGCGGTCGCGCGCCGGTGGTCGTCGTGTCCGAGGGCTTCAAGATCGAGGGCATGTCCGAGGCCGTCAGCACCAAGGGCCTCGACGCGTTCGGCCGTCCGCGCCTGGGTGGCATCGGCGACGTCATCACCCTGGAGCTGCAGGAGCGGACCGGGGTGGAGTCGCGCTGCACGGTGCTCGGGCACCTGCAGCGAGGTGGCGTGCCCACGGCCTACGACCGCGTCCTGGCGACCCGGTTCGGCACGGCCGCCGTCGACACCGTCAGCAACCGCACCTGGGGCACGATGGTCGCGCTGGACGGCATCGACATCCGCACCGTGCCGCTGCACCAGGCCACCAGCCAGCTCAAGCTGGTGCCGCGCCACTCCTACGACGAGGCAGCAGTCCTCTTCGGCTGACCCGGAGGGCGCGACGCGATGAAGGGGTGGGTCTGATCGACCAGGGCACGTGGCTCAACGTGGCGCTGGTCGTGCTGTTCATCCTCATCGGTGGGGTGTTCGCCGGCACGGAGATCGCCCTGGTCTCATTGCGGGAGAGCCAGATCCACCGACTGGAGTCCCGCAGCAAGCGGGGCGCTCGGGTGGCCTCCGTGGCCCGCGACCCCAACCGCTTCCTCGCCGCAGTGCAGATCGGTGTGACCGTCGCGGGGTTCTTCTCCGCGGCCTACGGAGCCTCGACGCTGGCGCCGGACTTCGTGCCGACACTGCTCCGGCTCGGCGTGTCCGACGAGCTCGCGGGACCGCTCTCGCTGGTCGGTCTCACGCTGTGCATCGCCTACCTGTCCCTGGTCCTGGGCGAGCTCGTGCCCAAGCGCTTCGCCCTCCAGCGCAGCGCGGGGGTGGCGATGCTGGTGGGCCCTGCGCTCGACCGGTTCGCCAACCTGATGCGCCCGGTGGTCTGGCTGCTGTCGCTGTCGACCAACGCGATCGTGCGGCTCCTCGGAGGTGACCCGACGGCCAAGAGCGAGCAGATGAGCGACGAGGAGCTGCGTGACATGGTCATCGCGCATGAGGGGCTGGCCGAGGACGAGCGCCGCATCCTCAACGACGTGTTCGACGCCGCCGACCGCTCGGTCCGCGAGGTCATGCGGCCCCGAGGCGAGGTGGCCTTCATGGCCTCCGGGCTCGTGGTCTCCCAGGCGACGGCGGTGGTGCGGGACAGCCCCTACTCGCGCTATCCGGTCACCGGGCGCGACGTGGATGACGTCATCGGCTTCGTGCATGTGCGCGACCTGCTCGGCACCGCTCCGGACACCCCCGTGCGTCACCTGATGCGCGACGTGCTGCACCTGCCGTCGACCAACGCCGTGCTGCCCTCGCTGTCGCGGATGCGTCGCGAAGGAGCCCACATCGCGGTGGTCGTCGACGAGTACGGCGGCACCGACGGCATCGTCACCCTGGAGGACCTCGTGGAGGAGCTCGTCGGCGACATCCGCGACGAGTACGACCCACCCGAGCCCGTGGATATCCTTGGTGTCGACGGCACGGTGAGCGTCGACGCGCGGCTCACGATCGAGGAGTTCGCCGAGCGCACGGGAGTGGACCTGCAGGACGGGCCTTACGAGACGGCCGCTGGGTATGTCGTCCATCGTCTCGGTCGGCTGGCCGAACCTGGGGACATCATCACCGTCGAGGGTCACGAGGTCGTCGTCGCCGACGTGGACGCCCGGCGGATCGTGCGGCTGCTGGTGCGCCCTGTGTCAGGGTGAGGGGCATGAGTCCCGAGCGCCCGCTGGTCACGGCGGCTGATGTCGACGCGGCCGCCGCCCGCCTGCAGGGCCGGCTGACCCGCACCCCGCTCACCCGCAGCGAGCGGCTCTCGGTCGCCACCGGGGCGGAGGTGTGGCTCAAGCGCGAGGACCTGCAGGAGGTCCGGTCCTACAAGAGCCGCGGCGCGACCAACTTCATCGCCCAGCTGTCACCGGCCGAGCAGGCGGCCGGGGTGGTGTGCGCCAGCGCCGGCAACCACGCGCAGGGCGTGGCCTTCGCGTGCGCGCAGCTCGGTGTGCATGCCCGCATCCACCTGCCCCGCACGACCCCGCGGCAGAAGCGGGAGCGGGTGGCGCGGATCGGCGGGGAGTTCGTCGACATCGTCGTGGGCGGGGACACCTATGACGCGGCAGCCTCGGCCGCGTCGGACCACGCCCAGACGACCGGGTCGACCCTGGTGCCCGCCTTCGACCACCCAACGACGATCGCCGGCCAGGGCACGGTGGTCCGCGAGGTCTTGGAGGACCTGGACGAGGCCCCAGACGTGGTCGTCGTGCCGGTCGGCGGTGGCGGGCTGCTCGCCGGCGCCTCGACCTACCTGGCTGAGCGTCACCCCGGCGTGCGGATCGTGGGGGTCGAGCCGGCGGGGGCGGCGAGCATGCAGGCGGCGCTGGCCGCGGGTGGACCGGTGATGCTGCCCTCGGTCGACCCCTTCGTCGACGGGGCTGCGGTCCGGCGGGTCGGCGACACGACCTACCCCCTGGTCCGCGCCTCGGGCGCCGAGGTCCTCAGCGTCGCGGAGGGCCGGGTGTGCGTCGAGATGCTCGCGCTCTACCAGACTGAGGGGATCGTGGCCGAGCCGGCGGGAGCGCTCGCCACGTCTGTGCTCGACGTGATCGGCATCTCACCGGGCCAACGCGTGGTGGCGATCCTGTCCGGCGGCAACAACGACGTGCTGCGCTATCCCGAGGTGATGGAGCGGGCGCTCGTGCACGAGGGCCGCAAGCACTACTTCCTGGTCAACTTCCCGCAGGAGCCGGGGGCGCTGCGGCGCTTCCTCTCCGAGGTGCTGGGGCCCGACGACGACATCGCGCTCTTCGAGTACGTCAAGCGCAACAACCGCGAGACCGGGCCCGCGCTGGTGGGCATCGAGCTGGGGTCGCGCGACGACCTGCAGCCGCTGCTCGACCGGATGGCCGCCTCGTCGATGCAGGCCGAGCAGATCCCCCCGGACAGCCCCCTCTTCGGCTTCATCCTCTGAGCCGTCGTCGCCGGTGCCGCGGGCGACGGCACGTGGGGGGGACAGCGCCCAGGGGTGACGGCACTCAGTGCGGACGGCGCTCAGGGGGGACGACGCCGAGGGGGACGGCGCTCAGGGGGTGGCCCGCCGGAGGCTACGACACTGCCCCCGATATCGGGGCAGCTGCCCCCGCACCGGGGGCAGTGTCGTAGTGTCGGGCGGAACCCTCGGCGCGGACCGCTCCACCCCCCGGATGAGGCGCTCCCCGGACCGTATGGCCGCCGGGACCCGAGGGCGTGGACGTCCCCGACCGTCGTCCCGGACCGTCGTCGACGGCCGTTGTCTCCGACCCTCCAAGGCCGCGGCCGTGCCCAGCCGTGCTTGGATGGCGGGCATGGTCGCCGTCGACTCCGACCCCGAGCTGCTCGTGCTCCACGGCATCCGGCTGGCCGGCCTGAGCGACGCGCCGACCCTCGCCGGCCGGTGGGGGTTGGCCCGGGCCGACGTCCACGAGCTGCTCCTCGATGTCGAGGCCCGGGGGTGGGTCCGCCAGGTCCAGGAGCTCGCCGGCATCCGGGGTTGGTGGCTGACCGACGCCGGCCGGTCCGAGGGCGAGCGACGTCTGGCCGCCGAGCTCGACGCGACAGGGCACCGCGACACGGTGCGCACCGCCTACGAGGTCTTCCTGGGCCTCAACGCGCGGCTGCTCCGCGCCTGCACCGACTGGCAGATCCGGCCCACACCGTGGGACCAGCTCGCCGCCAACGACCACGGCGACTGGTCCTGGGACGAGCGGGTCCTCCGGGAGCTCGCGACGCTCGGTGAACGGATGGCCCCGGTGTGCCGTGCGCTGGCCGACGTGCTGACTCGCTTCGACGGATATGACGAGCGGTTCGTCGCCGCACTGCGGCGGGTGGACCTGGGTGACCGGTCGTGGGTCGACCGTCCGGGCGCAGACTCCTGCCACACGGTGTGGTTCCAGCTGCACGAGGACCTCCTCGCGACCCTGGGCATCCAGCGCGGCGAGGAGGGTCGGTAGGCGCCCCTCGCCATCTCCACAAGGAGCCCGCCAGGTCCCTCGTGCCGGACCGGGGTCAGCCCCAGCAGAGACAGAAGGGATGCCCGGCCGGATCCGCATACACCTGGAAGCCCTCGGCCGCCTCGAGGTCCTCCGCAGCCTGCAACAGCCGGGCGCCCAGCGCGATGACCTCGTCGTGCGCGGCTTCGACGTCGTCGACGTAGAGGTCGAGATGTAGCTGCTGCGGTGAGCCGTCCGGCCAGCCCGGAGGCACGTGGTCGGGAGCCAGCTGGACGGCCAGCCGGGGCTCGCCGTCGACATGGATGGTGTGCCAGTCGTCGTCCGTCTCCACGGTGCCGCCCAGGACTCCCGCCCAGAAGGCACTCTCGGTCGCCAGGTCTGCGGCGTCGAACACCGTGATGTGTCGCTTGACCTCCATCTCGTCATCGTCCACCCGTGGGGCACCCGCCCGCCAGTCGGGTGACCCGAGCCTATCCAGGCTCCGAACCCGGTGTGACCTCGCGGATGACCCTGGCCGGGTTGCCGACGGCGACGACGCCCGCAGGGAGGTCGCGCGTGACGACCGCACCGGCACCGACGACGGTGTCGCGGCCGATGGTGACCCCCGGGCAGACGATCACACCTCCGCCGAGCCAGACGTTGTCCTCGACGACGATCGGCTCCGCGGCCTCCCACTTGTCGCGCCGAGGGCCCGGTTCGATCGGATGAGTCGCGGTGAGCAGCTGGACCTGGGGCCCGATCTGCACGTCGTCACCGATCGTGACACCGGCGACGTCGAGCGAGACCAGGCCCCAGTTGGCGAACGTCCCTGCCCCGATGCGGGTCTGGTAGCCGTAGTCACAGTGGAACGGCGGCCGGATCTCGCTGCCCTGGCCGAACGCACCGAGCAGCTCCTCCAGCACCGCTCGCACGGCCGCCCCGTCGCTGGGGTCGGTGAGGACGTTGAGCCGGTGGCACAGCGACTGGGCACGTGCGGACTCTCGGGCAAGGTCGGGATCGTCGGCGATGTAGAGCTCGCCGGCCAGCATGCGGTCTCGCATCGAGCGGGTGTCGTCCATGGCCTCACGGTAGGCCGTGGGTGTGGCCAGGAGACCCTCCCCGGCGCGGGAGTGCTCGAGCACTTTGTCTACGATGCGGTGTGCTCCGGGTCGCCAGCTTCAACGTCAACGGCATCCGCGCCGCCCAGCGCCGAGGGTTCGAGGCCTGGCGCGACCGGCGCGAGTGCGACGTCGTGGCCCTGCAGGAGGTCCGCTGTCCGGTCGACCAGGTCCCGTCCGGGGTGTTCGACGGCTACCAGGTGTCCTACGTCCCCGGTGACCGCGCCGGGCGCAACGGCGTGGCCCTGCTGACCCGTGAGAAGCCGGTCGCGGTGCGCACGTGGGGAGCAGCGGGGGTCCCGCTCGCAAGGGGGCTGCGCGAGTTCGTGACCGAAGGCCGGTATGTCGAGGTCGACCTGGCGGACCGCCCGGTGACCGTAGCCAGCCTCTACCTGCCCAAGGGCGGGCTGCCGGCACACCTGCAGGACCCGCGGCGGATGCGTGAGGCACCCGACGGCGGCGCGAAGTACGAGCGCAAGATGCGCTTCCTCTCCGCCTTCGGGAGACACCTCGACCACGCCCGCCGCGCCGCGCGGCACGAGGGTCGCGAGCTGTTGCTGACCGGCGACCTCAACGTCGCGCACACCCCGCTCGACGTGGCCGGCTGGCGGCGCAACCAGCGCTCGGAAGGCTTCCTGCCCGAGGAGCGTGCGTGGATCGACGCGCAGGTCGGTCCGCGGCGCATGGTCGACGTGGTCCGCCGGCTGCACCCCGACGGTGAGGGTCCCTACACGTGGTGGAGCTGGCTGGGCCAGGCCTACGAGAAGGACTCCGGGTGGCGCATCGACTACCACCTGGCCACGCCCGGGCTGGCCCGGACGGCCTACGCGGCGGAGGTCGACCGCAAGCCGGAGCCGTCCACGGGACAGCGGATCAGCGACCACGCCGCTGTCGTCGTCGACTACGACCTCTGATGCTCACGACAGGCCGAGCATGAGGAAGCCCCCTGCCAGCAGCGCGGCAACGGTGACGAGCAGGAACGCAGCCGTCCACAGGACACCCGGCACTCCGGTCAGCCCCGCCAGCTGAGCCGCATCACTGCCCAAGCCCCGCCGGCCTGACCGGGCGAGGTCGAGCACTGACCTCGGCGCGGCGAGCAAGAGAGCCCAGACGAGCAGGCAGGCCAGCCAGACCAGCACCGCGTCGGGAAGCCACCAGCTGGCCGCAGCCACCCCGGATCCCAGCACCAGCAGCACCCACACCCCATAGACGTTGCGGACGAAGAGCACCAGGACGGCGGTGACGGCGACCACGGCCCAGAGCAGCCCCACGGCATACCCCTGACCGACGACCCAGGCACCGAGCAGGCCCACCACGGCCGGCGCGGGATAGCCCGCGAGCAGGGTCGCGACCATGCCCGGGCCCCTGGGCCGGCCACGGGACACGGTGAGCCCGGAGGTGTCGGAGTGCAGCCGGATGCCGGACAGGCGCCGCCCCACGAGGACGGCGACCGCCGCGTGCCCCGCCTCGTGCACGACAGTCACCCCGTGCCGGATCCACCGGTAGGAGACCGGCTGGGCCACCAGCAGCAGCGCCAGCACCGCCAGCACCAGACCGGCGAGCTGGTCCGGAGGCGCCTGGATGGTGGTGGCGCGGGCCCAGATCTCCGCGAGGGCATCGGTCACGTGGGCATCATGCCCGGGCCGGCTGGGCATGATGCGCCGTATGGGGTGCATACTGGCAGAGATGCCAACCTTGCCCCCACGGCGGCGACAGCTCGCCAGCAGCCCCTTCCGGCCCGATCCCGCGCCGGTCATCGAGCAGTTCAAGCACGACGACCGGGTCAACCACGACGTGTATGGCATGGGGCGCGTCATCGGGGTCGAAGCGGAAGCGGTCACCGTCGACTTCCGCACCCAGACGGTGCGCATCCCGAGCCCCTTCCACAAGCTCGCGCTGCTGTAGCCCACCGGCGTCGGGCCGAATGGCTGCCGATCACGCGCGACCTGGCAGACGTGGCATGTGGCACGGGCGCGGAGGAGCTGCCGTTCGCCGACGAGTCCTTCGACGTGGTCATCTGTCAGTTCGGGCTCATGTTCTTCGATGATCGCGACCAGGCACTGCGCGAGATGCTGCGGGTCCTGAGGTCCGTGGTCGGCTCGCTGTGGCCGTCTGGGACAGCCTGGACCCCACCCCGGGGTAAGCAGCGCTCACCGAGCTCATCGAACGACACCTCGGCGCCGGGCCGGCTCGGTTCCCGTCGGTGCCCGACTGATGACAGCTACCGGCGTCCGCGCAGGGCCGCGCGGTTCGCCTCGTACCTCGACCGGCCGACCAGCCGCCAGGCCAGCCGGACGGGCGCCGGCAGGTGCTTGCGCTGCCACTCCTGGCCGCCGTCGGGCTGCGCGGCCAGGATGGCGCCGAGCTGCTCGAACGTCTTGCCCTTGGGAGTGGCCTTGCGGCCGTGCTTGCCTGCGGCGTCGATCTCGCGCTGGCTGAGCACGCGCTCCATCACGGGCACGATCGTCTGCTCCTCGTCGGGCAGGTGCACGGCGAGCGCGGCGTTGACGCCCTCCAGCGCGGCAGTCACTGCCGCGGCGTCTGCGACCCGTCCGCTCGCCCGCCACGGCACCAGGGCCGCGTCGAGGGCCGTGAGGTGGCCCAGCATCTGAGCGTGCTGGTCCTTCATCCGTTCCACGTGCAGCGCGCACGCCGGCGCACGCCGGTCGAGGGTGTCCCACAGGTGCTCGTCCTCGAACTCGTGGTGCCCGTGCAGGCTGACCGACAGCATGCTGAGATGGTCACCCACCAGGTCCGCGTGAGCGGCGTCCCCGTCGGCCACCCCGGCGACGAGGGTGGGTCCTTCACCGAAGCCTGCGCGGTACATCCGGTGGATCTCGACCATGCCGCTCGCGTCGCAGGTGCCCGGGCGGTGTCCCGCGCCGGTCCGTCGACCGCCACCGGGTGACGATGACTCCTCTGCCATGGCCGCACCTCCGTCGGCAACGATGCCCTCCCGGGCAGGTTAGGACCGGGGCGTGCACCGCGACAAGGCCCCACGGGCGCTCGGTCACCCGCGGGGCCGCCCCAGGATCCAGTAGGCGCAGAAGTAGACCGCGGTCTTCGGCAGGCCCCGCACCTCGACCAGGTGGCGACGCGCCCCGGCCGCCAGGGCCTGCTCCCCACAGGCCCAGGCATAGGTCAGCTCCGGCAGGTCGGCGGCGTGCAGAGCCGGGAGCAGCGCCGACCCCGGGGTGCCGGCCCCGCGCTCGACGACGCTCATCCTTCCCCGCGGCAGAGACGGCATGCCGGGCAGGTCGTCGGACGCCGACGGCACCTCGACGAACACGTGGGGCACCACGTCGTCGTCCAGCTGCTCCAGGATCGCCGCGATGGCCGGCACGGCGGTCTCGTCGCCGGCGATCACCTGGTGCCCACCGTGGCCGCGGCGGTAGCAGGCGGTGCCGGTCTGGTAGGCCGCGACCTGGCCCACCCGGGCCCGGCGCACCCACGCCGATCCTGGTCCGGCGTCGCCGTGCACGAGCACGTCGACGTCCACCTCGCCGGGCTCGGGTCGGTGCGCCCGCACGGTGTACCACCGCAGCGCCGGGCGCTGCTCCTCGGGCAGCTGCGCCAGCGCCGCCCGGGGGTTGGGGCCGCTGACCGTGCTGAGGTCGGGCAGTCGCTGCCCCTCCCCCGGCATCAGCAGGCCGAAGAACTCGTCCGGCCCGAGCATCGTCAGGCGCTGGAGCTCGCGCGCGGCCAGCGTCAGCCGACGCACGTTGCGCGCCGGCTGCGCCACCGCGGTGACCGTGACCGGGAAGCACGCGTGGTCGGTCCGCTCCACCGGCATCGCCGTGCTGCGCGCGTATGCCGCTCGCGCGGCCGCGTCGCGCACGCGGCGGGCGCCGCGGGCCACCGCCTCGACCGCGGCGGTCATCGCGCGACCGTCGCACCGTCGCCGGCGGAGCCGCGGGCCGCAGCACCCCTGGGCAGGTGTCGGCCGAGCGGGATGACGGTCAGGTCTCCGGTCAGCTCCTCCCAGCGGACCCGACAGGTGATGCCGAAGACGTCACACACGGTCTGCGCCGTGACGACCTCGTGGGGCCTGCCCTGCGCGACGACCTGCCCCTGGCGCATGGCGACGAGATGGTCGGCATACCGGGCCGCCATCACGAGGTCGTGCAGCACCATGACCACCGTGGTGCCTCGCGCGTCGACGAGGTCGCGCACCAGGTCGAGCACCTCCACCTGGTGCGCGATGTCGAGGAAGGACGTCGGCTCGTCGAGCAGCAGCAGGTCGGTGCGCTGCGCCAGTGCCATCGCGATCCACACCCGCTGCCGCTGGCCGCCGGAGAGCTCGTCGACGCGGCGGGCGGCCAGGTCAGCGGTGCCGGTGAGGTCGAGGGACTCCGCGACGACCTGCTCGTCCTCACGGGTCCACTGCCGCAGCAGCCCCTGGTGCGGGTGCCGGCCCCGGCTGACCAGCTCGGCGACGGTGATGGCGTCGGGCACCACGGGGCTCTGCGGCAGCAGGCCGATCTGCCGGGCCACCTGCTTGGTCGGACGGGTGTGGATGTCCACCCCGTCGAGCAGCACCTGGCCGCGGCTGGGCCGGAGCAGACGGGCCAGCCCGCGCAGCACGGTGGACTTGCCGCACCCGTTGGGCCCAACCACGGCGGTCACCTGTCCCGGCGGCACCGCGAAGTCGAAGTCCTCGACGATGCTGTGGCGGCCATAGCCCAGGCTGACGTGCTCGGCCCGTAGTGCGGTCATGACGACTCCTGTCGGGTGGTGCGGCCGGCTGCGAGCAGCCAGAGCAGGACGGGTGCGCCGAGGACGCCGGTGACGACCCCGACCGGGAAGTTGACGTCGGGCAGGGCGTAGGCCGCGACGTAGTCGGCCCCGACCACGATCACCGCACCGGCCAGGGCCGCTGCCGTCACCGAGCTGCGGCCACCCAGCAGCTGCCGGGCGATCGGGCCGGCGAGGAAGGCGACGAAGGCGATCGGCCCGCAGACGGAGGTGGTGACCGCGGTGAGGACGACCACCAGGGCGACGGCCCGGGTGCGCACCCGCGTCGGCGGCTCCCCCAAGCCGTGGGCCAGGTCGTCGCCCAGCTCGACGACGTGCAGCTGCCGAGCCACGAGGAGCAGCGCGGGCAGGGTCAGCGCCACCACGACGGCCAGCCGCCAGATCTCGGGCCAGGTCGCCGAGGACAGGCTGCCGGTCAGCCACACCATCGCCTCATGGGCGCGGTAGATGTCGGCCCGCAGCAGCACCCAGTGCACGACCGAGCTCAACATCGCCGCGAGGGCGACGCCGACGAGGATCATCCGGTAGGGCGCCCCGCCGGGGCCGGTGCCGCTCAGGGTGACCAGCGCCAGGGCCACAGCGCCGGCCCCCAGCAGCGCAGCCACGGTGACCGCACCACCCGAGCCACCCAGCACCACGAGCGTGAAGACCGCAGCGGCGCTGGCGCCCATGGTGACACCGAGCACGTCCGGGCTGGCCAGCGGGTTGCGCGCCATCGTCTGGAAGGTCGCGCCGGAGGCCCCCAGCGCCAGTCCGGCCAGGGTGCCGACGACGGCCCGCGGCAGCTTGGACTCCATCAGGATGAAGCTCGCGCCGGGGATGTCGGTGCCGGTCAGGATGCGCCAGAAGTCGGGCACGGTGATCGTGTAGTCGCCGAGCAGCACACGGGCGGTGAACGCCACGAGCCAGGCCAGGGCGAGGGCGCCGACGACGTATGCCGTGCGTCGGCCTCGGGTCTGGCGGGCCCGCCGGAGCCTGGACCCGGCCCCCTGCGGCGGTGCCAGGTCCGGTGCGCTGACGGTGTCGGCCGTCATCGCAGCACCGCCGACCGGCGGACCAGCACGATGAGAGCGGGGGCGCCGAGCACGGCGGTCATGATGCCGACCTGCACCTCCGACGGTGGGGCCACGACCCGGCCGAGCGTGTCGGTGAGCAGGATCAGGGCCGGTCCGAGGACAGCACTGCCGAGCAGGATCCGGCGGTGGTCGGGACCGGTCACCAGGCGCACGAGGTGTGGCACGACGAGCCCGACGAAGCCGATCGGTCCGGCGAGCGCGACGGCGGCCGCCGCAAGGCCGACCGCCCCGAGGGCCACGACGCCGCGGGCCAGGAGCACCCGCTGCCCGAGGGCACGCTCCAGGTCGTCACCCAGGGCTGTGGCGTTGAGCACCGGCCCCGACAGCAGCACGACGACCAGGCTCACCACGAGCAGTGGTGCGACGCCGGTGACGAGGTCTGCCGGCCGTCCCGCGATCGAGCCGACCTGCCAGAAGCGGAAGGTGTCGAGGGCGCCACGGTTGCTGACCAGCACCCCGGCGACCACGCTGACGACGCCGGCCGACAGCGCGGCACCGGCCAGGGCGAGGGTCAGCGGCTGGGGGCCGGAGGGGCCCAGCGAGGCGACCGCATACACCACCACCGCGGCGACGATGCCGCCTAGCAGGGCGAGCCAGACGTAGCCCCCCACCGACGTCAGCGCCGTGAACTGCAGGCCGAGCACCACTGCGAGTGCGGCGCCGGCGTTGACGCCGAGGATGCCGGGGTCGGCCAGCGGGTTGCGGGTCAGCCCCTGCATGGCCGCGCCGGACAGAGCGACGGCCACGCCGACGACGACGCCGATGACGGTGCGGTCCAGGCGCGCCTGGACGATCCCCTCGGCCGGGTCGCCCGTCGGCGTGCCGGTCAGCAGCGCGCCGACCGAGGCGAGGACGTCGCCGGCAGGCAGCCCGCGGGACCCGACGGTCAGCGACAGCCACGCGCACGCCGCCAGGGCGGCGAGCCCGAGCAGGCCCGCCGCCACCGGTCGGCGCAGGGTGGTCGTCACCGGGCAGCGGCCTGCGCGGCCTCGTCGACCATCGGGAGGAAGCCGTCGAGGGCCACCGGGATCGACAGCGGGGTGGGCGAGGACAGCGGCAGGGCCATCGCGTGGTCGCTGCTGGCGACGTAGGAGCCGTCCTGCAGCGCCGGGATCTGGCCGATGAGCGGGTCGGCGAGGAGCGTCTCGGTCTGCGCCTCGTCGTCGACGTAGAAGATGAGCACGTCGGCGTCGAGGGTGTCGGCCTGCTCGGCGGACAGGTTGGCCGAGAAGGCCTCGTTGCCCTCGGACAGCTCCGCGACGACCTCGGCGTCGACCATGCCGAACTCGCGCATCATCTGCGGTCGCAGGTCGATGCTCGTGTAGAGCCCGATGGTCGACAGGTCGGCGGGGGTGAACCAGGCCCACGCGACGCTCTTGCCCTCGAGGTGGGGGTTGGCCTCGCGGGCGGCGTCGATGGCGGCCCGGGTCTCGTCGGCGACCTGGACGGCCTCGTCCTGGCGACCGAGCGCCTGGCCGACCAGCTCCAGCGACTCCTGCCACGGGGTGCCCCAGGCGACCTCGGGGTAGGCGACGACAGGGGCGATCTTGGACAGGGTGTCGTAGTCCTCCTGCGTCATGCCCGAGTTGGTGCCGAGAATGAGGTCGGGCTCCAGGGCCGCGATCTCGTCGACGGGGATGCCGTCGGAGTCGTCGTAGCGGGTGATGTCGTCGGTCGAGGCGCCGAGGTCGGCGACTGCGGTGTCGAACCAGTCGGTGGAGCCGGTCGCGTTGCCGCCCCAGGTGATGGCGGTCGCCCCGACCGGGACCTCACCGAGTGAGACCACCACGTCGGCGTCGGACCAGCCGACGGTGGCGACGCGCTGCGGGTCGGAGTCGATGGTCGTCTCTCCGAAGGCGTGCTCGACGGTCACCGGGAAGGCGTCTGCTGACGCCTCGGTGGCCCCCGAGCCTGCGGTGGCGCCGGTGGAGTCGGTGCCACCGGTCGCACCGGTGGAGCAGGCGGCGAGGAGGGTGGCGCTGACACCGAGGAGGGCGGCGCGGACGAGCACGGGACGGGCCATGGGTGGCTCCTGCGGACGAGAAGGTGTCGGACAGCAGGAGGTTAGGACCACCTAACCCGAATTACCTAACGATCTCGGCACATAAATATCAGATGTGTCCCAGATCACGCTCCCGCGTGCTCGGTCAGCCGACGCGATCCACCTCGAGCCGGAAACCGAAGCGCCGGAGGCGCTCGACCAGCGCACCACCCAGAGCTGTCCACGGCGTCAGCACGCCGGTGCGGTCACTGCCCTCGCCGGCGGCGAGCGCGAGGGCGGCCTGGCCGAACATCACGGCCGTCCCGTCGTAGCCGGGGTCGTAGGGCGCAGCCACCGTGACGGCGTACCGGCGCCCCGCGGTGGTGGTCGCGTCGATCTCGATCTCGAACATCCCGGCCTTGCGCCGCTTCTCGCTCGGGCCCTCTCCGGGCGCGGGCAGCACCCGGTCCACCAGCCGGCGGGTCGGGGCTGTCGCCATCGCGGCAGCCAGCCCTGCCGTCCCGCCGGCGATCGCCGCAGCCTGCAGCGGGCCCCGCCAGCCTCGTCCCGTGTCGACGACCTCGTCGTAGATGAGTGGCTCGGCGCCCTCGACCAGGGACCACGACCGGCGCACCACGCGCGAGTTGTAGCCGGCCATCACGAACGGCCCGTGCCAGCGCCCGGTGCGGCGCGACTTCGCGATCGGCGCAGGGCCCCGCCCGTATGCCGTGCGCGTGGTGGCCAGCGCATCGGGGTCGGCGACGGTGCGCCGGGTCGACGGGTCCTCCCGCAGCGCGACCATCTGCTGCCTCATCGAGTCGATGGTGCCGCCGCTGATGCCACCCCGCAGCCGCCTCACGTGCAGGGTCGCCTCCACCAGGCGGCCCGCGTCGTCGGCCCGGGCGGCGTCGTGCGCGAGCATCAGACCCAGGTCCGAGGGCACCGAGTCGAAGCCGCACGAGTGCACGATCCGGGCACCGCTGGCGACCGCCGCAGCGTGGGCCTGCTCGATGCTGCGGCGGACGAAGAGCACCTCGCCGGTGAGGTCGGCGTAGTGGGTGCCGGCCTCGGCGCACGCGCGCACCAGGGGCAGCCCGTGCACGGCATACGGGCCCACCGTCGTGGCGACCACCCGGGTGCCGGCGGCGAGCTCGTGACAGGCCCGTTCGCTGCTGACGTCGACGGTCAGCAGCGGCCAGCCCCGAGCCGTGCTCGGCAGGTCGGCGCGCAGCCGCTCCAGCTTGTCGCGGGACCGGCCGGCCAGCGCCACCCGCAGGTCGGCCGGCGCGGTGCGAGCAAGATGCTCGGCGGTGAGCCGCCCGACGAAGCCGGTCGCGCCCACCAGGACCAGGTCATGCTCTCGCTGCGTCGTCATGGGCTCCATGGTGCCCGTTGCCCCGGACACGGGGCGGGCGGGGCTAGGGTCAAGTCGGACGAGGCGGCCCGGAGGCGGACGGCGGCCCCCTGAGGAGAGGTGAGCGTCGTGCTGCTGCTGAGACGGGTCACCGGGCGGTTCTGGTTCATCCCCGCCGTGCTGTGCCTTGTCGCCGCCGTCACAGCCGAGCTGCTGGTGTGGGTCGACCGCACGACCCGCCTCGCCGTCCCCGGCTGGCTCGACGCCGTGCTCTACCGGGTCGGTGCCGCGGGCAGCCGCGACATCCTCGGCGCCATCGCCGGCTCGTCGCTCGCCGTGGCCGGCACGACCTTCTCCATCACCATGGCGGTGCTCGCCCTCACGTCCTCGACCTACGGCCCCCGCCTGGTGCGCAACTTCATGGCCGACCGGGGCAACCAGCTGGTCCTCGGCGTCTACGTGGCGACGTTCCTCTACTCGTTGCTCGTGCTGCGCTCGGTCCGCGCCCTCGGCGACCCCGGCGAGGCCGACGCCGACATCTTCGTGCCGCACCTGGCGGTCAACGTGGCGGTGCTGCTTGCGGTGCTCAACGTGGCGGTGCTGATCTACTTCATCCACCACATCTCCGACTCGATCCAGGTGTCGACCATCGCACGGCGGGTGCGCACCGAGCTGCACCAGACGGTGGACCGGCTCTACCCGGAGCACCTGGGGCGCCCACCGGGGCAGGTCGAGCACGACGTGCAGCTGCCGCCCCGGGTCGAGGCGGACGGCAGGCCCTTGCGGGCCACGCGCCCCGGCTACGTCTCGATGGTCGACGACAGTGCGCTGATGCGCGCCGCCCGGGACGCCGACGTGCTGGTGCGTCTCGTGGTGCACCCGGGCGACTACGTGCTGAAGGACTCGGTGGTGGCCTACGTCTTCCCCGCGGAGCGTTGCCGCGACGACACCCTGGATGACGTGCAGGACGCCCTCACCGTCGAGGACGCGCGCAGCCCCTACCAGGACATCGGCTTCGCGGTGCAACAGCTGACCGAGCTGGCCGTGCGTGCCCTCTCCCCCGGCACCAACGACCCCTACACCGCCGTCAACGCTCTGGACGACCTGTCCTCCGGGCTCGTCGCGCTCGCCGGCCGCGAGCAGCCGTCCCGGCACCGGGTCGACGAGGACGGTGTGCTGCGCGTGCACGCCCCCGCGGTCGACGCCCTCGAGCTCACGTCGGGGGTGCTGGACGCGATGCGGTGGTATGCCGGTGAGCACCCGGCCGTCATGCTGCAGACCCTCGTCCTCGTCGAGCGCGTGGCCCAGGCGGGGGCGGACCGTGAGCTGCGGGCGCGGCTGCTCACCCAGGTGCGCCTGCTGCAGGACAGCTTCGAGCGGGCAGGTCACCAGGCGCACGACGTCGAGGCCTTCTCGGCCCGGGTCGAGGAGGTCTCCGAGGTGCTGGCACACGTGGGTCTGCGCGCGACCTGACCCCGCCCAGGAGGGGTGGACGGGGACAGATGTCGCGTAGCACGGTGGTATCAGGACGCGGCTTGACCCGTCCGGAACCGTGACCCCGACCAAGGAGAGACCATGCGCAACCTTCGACCGGCCGTGCTGACCGGGCTGACCCTGGCCCTGGCCCTGCAGGCCTGCGGCGACGACGGCGCGAGCGACGACGCCCCTGCAGCCGCGACGGCGGAGAACGCTGAGGAGAGCACCAGCGAGGACGCGATGACGACGGAGACGACCGAGGGCGACACTGCGGGCACCGAGGAGGACCCGGAGCAGACCGGTGACGACGAGGAGTCCGAGGGCGCGGTGGCGGGCCCGGGTGGCGGAGGCAGCGCCACCTTGACCATCGGCGACATGGTCTACGAGTTCGACAACTACTACTGCGTCAGCGGTGCGGACACGGGCAACAGCAGGGTCTCCTTCTCCTCCGGAGCCATGGGCGAGGTCGACGGCGTGCGGGTGCAGCTCGACGCCTCGATCCAGGATCCCAGCGAGCAGGGGATGACGGAGGGCGAGGGCACCCTGCACTCCGTGACGCTCGACGACATCGAGGACTTCGAAGACCCCAGCGTCAGCTGGGCCGCCGTGACCGGCTTCGTCGGCGCACCGTCCTGGGTCGTCGTGTCGGACGGCTCGACCGTGACCGTCGAGGCCGCGTTCGACGACGGGACCACCGACGAGATCGAGGAGGTCCCGGGCACCCTGGAGGCCAGCTGCGGGTCCTGAGCGGGTCCGCTCGCGACGATGCCCACCACCTCCTGTCCACGGCAGCAACCGCGTCGGGTCTGCGCTGATGCGGTCCTGGCCACACGCGGCATACTCGATGGGACACGCGAGACGACGAGGTGGACGCAGGTGGGCAAGGGAACGCGGCAGTCGGACCAGGCAGACACCGGCCCGGAGGTGGGGTCGGCGAAGTCCTGGGCGGCCGGGGTGCCGGGGGTCGTCGTGGCCCTCCAGCACGCGCAGGAGCAGATGGGGGTCGCCCGCAGTGCACTGACCCTCACCGCCCTCAACCAGCACCGCGGCTTCGACTGCCCCGGATGTGCCTGGCCCGACCCGACGCACCGCAGCGCAGCGGAGTTCTGCGAGAACGGCGCCAAGGCCGTGGCCGAGGAGGCCACCAGGAGACTTCTCACGCCTGCCTTCTTTGCAGCGCACTCCGTCGCCTGGCTGCACGCACAGTCGGACCACTGGCTGGGCCAGCAGGGCCGGATCACCCAGCCGATGGTGCTGCGGGAGGGCGCCACGCACTACGCACCGATCGGCTGGGACGAGGCGTTCAGCCTCATCGCTGCGGAGCTGCGCGGGCTGGACAGCCCTGACCAGGCCGCGCTTTACACCTCCGGCCGGACCTCCAACGAGGCAGCCTTCTGCTGGCAGCTCTTCGCCCGCGAGCTCGGCACCAACAACCTGCCCGACTGCTCCAACATGTGCCATGAGTCCAGCGGTGAGGCGCTGATGGAGACGATCGGCGTCGGCACCGGGACGGTCAGCCTGCAGGACATCGAGGCCGCCGACCTCATCCTCATCGCCGGGCAGAACCCCGGCACCAACCACCCCCGCATGCTGTCCTCCCTCGAGAAGGTCAAGCGGGCCGGTGGCCACATCGTCGCGGTCAACCCACTGGTCGAGGCCGGTCTACGACGGTTCAAGAACCCGCAGAAGCCGTCCGGCGTCCTCGGCTCCGGCACCGACCTGGCCGACGACTACTGCCAGATCCGGGTCAACGGGGACCTGGCGTTCTTCGCCGGGCTCGGCAAGCTGCTCGTCGAGGCGGACCGGGAGCAGGCCGGCGGAGTGCTCGACCACGCCTTCATCGCCGAGCGCACCGAAGGGTATGCCGCCCTGGTCGCGCACTACGACGCCCTGGAGTGGGACGACATCCTGCGCGGCTGCGCCGTCCCGAAGGTGCAGCTGGAGCAGGTCGCCCAGCGCATCGTCGAGTCCGAGCGGATGGTCGTGTGCTGGGCCATGGGGCTGACCCAGCACAAGAACTCCGTGGCCACGATCCGCGAGATCGTCAACGTCCTGCTGCTCACGGGCAGCATCGGGCGCCGCGGGGCCGGGGCCTGCCCGGTGCGCGGGCACTCCAACGTGCAGGGCGACCGGACCATGGGCATCTTCGAGAAGCCGCAGCAGTGGTTCCTCGATGCGCTGCAGGCGGAGTTCGGCGTCCCGATGCCGCAGGAGTGGGGCTGGGACACCGTCGAGACCATCCGCGCGATGCGCGACGGACAGGTCAAGGTCTTCCTGGCGATGGGTGGCAACTTCGTGCGCGCCACCCCCGACTCCGTGGTCACCGAGGCCGCACTCCGGCAGACCGACCTGACCGTGCACGTGTCGACCAAGCTCAACGGCTCGCACACGGTGACCGGCCGACAGGCGCTGATCCTGCCGACGCTGGGTCGCAGCGAACGGGACCTGACCGGCGGACGCGAGCAGTTCGTGACCGTCGAGGACTCGATGAGCATGGTGCACGCCTCGCGGGGCCGCATCGCCCCCGCGAGCGCACACCTGCGTTCCGAGGTCGACATCGTGTGCTCCCTCGCCGAGGCGACCAACCCCGGCTCGCCCATCCCGTGGGCGGCGATGAGGAGTGACTACCGGGAGATCCGGCGGCACGTCGAGGCGGTGGTCCCCGGTTTCGAGGCCTACGAGCGACGGGCCCAACAGCATGACGGCTTCGTGCTGCCCAACCCTCCGCGGGACAGCCGCACCTTCCCGACCGCCAGTGGCAAGGCGCAGCTGACCGTCAACGAGCTCACCGCGGTCGACGTGCCGGCGGGCCGGCTGCTGCTGCAGACCGTGCGCAGCCACGACCAGTACAACACCACGATCTACGGGATGGACGACCGTTACCGCGGGATCCACGACGGTCGACGGGTCCTCTTCATCCATCCGCGCGACCGGGCCGATCTCGGGTTCGACGACGCCCAGGTCGTCGACATCGTCTCGGAGTGGCCGGTCGCCGAGCCCCAGGGAGCCACGGCGGTGCAGGAGCGGCGAGCGGTGGCGTTCCGGCTGGTCGACTATCCGCAGACGGCCCGGGGATGCGTGGCCGCCTACTTCCCGGAGGCCAACGTGCTGGTGCCGCTGGACTCGACTGCCATCGGCTCCAACACCCCCACCAGCAAGTCGGTCGTCGTCCGGCTGGAGCCGACGTCGCACGTCGGGCCGGCCCCGGTGCGCTGATGGGACGGGTCACCTCGCGGCACCGCACGACGCGCATCGACACCGCGACGGGGGTCCGGCGCACCCGGCCGGACACCGTGGTGGTCGAGGAGCCACTGGAGCTGCGCATCGGGTCGACCCCGCTCACCGTGACGATGCGCACCCCTGGGCACGACATCGAGTGGGTGCACGGCTTCCTCCATGCCGAGGGCATCATCGGGTCGCGCGAGGACGTGGTGTCGGCGCGCTACTGTGCCGGGTCGGTGGTCGAGGACGAGAGCGGCGTCCCGGTCAACACCTACAACGTCATCGAGGTGCAGCTCGCACCGCACGTGCCTGACCCCATCGCGGCCGGGATGACCCGCTCGTTCGCGACCACCAGCGCCTGCGGGGTGTGCGGCAAGACCAGCATCGAGGAGCTGGCGGTCCGCGCGGCCTACGACCTGCACGTGGATGACCTGCGGGTGGACGCGACGACCCTGGTGGGGCTACCCGACCGGTTGCGTGAGGCCCAGGTGACCTTCGAACGCACCGGGGGGCTGCACGCCGCCGGGATCTTCACCGCCGACGGCAGCCCGGTCGTGGTGCGGGAGGACGTCGGGCGGCACAACGCCGTCGACAAGGTGGTCGGCTACGCGCTGCAGGCCGGCCTGCTGCCGCTGCGAGGGCACGTCCTGCAGCTCAGCGGCCGGGTGTCCTTCGAGCTCGTGCAGAAGGCCTACCTGGCAGGCATCCCCGTCGTCTCCGCCGTGTCCGCACCCAGCACGCTGGCGATCGAGATGGCCGAGGACGTCGGGATGACTCTGGCCGGTTTCGTCCGCGGCACCTCGCTCAACCTGTATGCCCACCCGGACCGGGTGGCCTTCGCCCCGGACGGCACCGCGGCTCACGGGTGACATCCAGGCCCCTCTGAGGGCCCCGGACCTCCACACCACACCCTCCGCCCGGGGGCGACCTCTGTGACGCGCGCGGCTGTCTGTGGATGGCCACGGCTGCCGGCGCCGGGCACCCGGCAGGATCCCCGCATGGACCTCCCGTCTCTGGCCCGCCGGCAGCACGGCGTCGTCTCCCGCCGCCAGGCACTGGACGCCGGCCTGACGCTGAAGACCATCCGCTGCCACCTCGACCGCGGCCGCTGGCGGCGACTTCATCCCGGTGTCTACCTCACCGCCTCCGGCGAGCCGACCTGGACGGCCAGGGCGAGCGCGGCCGTCCTCTGGTCCGGGAGCGGCGCCGCCCTCTCGCTGCGAGCGGCGGCCTACCTCTGGAGGTTGGAGGAACGGCAGCCCCCGATGCTCACGGTGGTGGTCCCGGCACACCGCCAGGTGCGGCGCGTGCCAGGTGTCCGTGTCACCCGCAGACGGCACATCCAACCAGCCGAGGTGCAGCGACTTCCGGTGACGAGCGCAGTGCAGACGGTGATCGACCTGGCCGACCTCTGCGCCTGCGACCCGGAGTCCGCGGTGGCCCTCGCGGCCCGGGCGGTGCAGCTGCGGGTGGCCACGGCCGCCGATCTCGCTGCTGAGCTCCGGCGCCGTCGCGCGCATCGTTGCCGGGACGTCCTGCGGACGGCGCTCGGCGACATCGGCGACGGCGTCGAGAGCGTGGCCGAGCACCACTACGTCAGGAACGTCGAACGGGCTCACGGGCTGCCGAGGTTCGAGCGCCAGGTGCTGGCCGCCCTGGGCCGGAGGGCAGATCCGGCGCGACTTCGAGTCCGTGACGTTCGGGGTGATCGTCGAGATCGACGGCCTGGCATGGCACGCGGGCTCGGCCGCAGCCCGGGACCGCCGGCGTGACCGGGACGCCGCGGGAGCGGGCAAGGTGACACTACGGGCGGGCTACGCCGACGTCACCGAGCGCCCCTGCGAGCTGGCGGTCGACCTCGCCAGGACGCTCTGGCAGCGCGGGTGGGGTGGGAGGCCGACCCTGTGCGGGCCCAGGTGCGCTGTCGGGCGCCTCGGCACGTCGCCGCACCCGGCCGGCTGACCTGGCGTGAAGACACCGTGCCCCCAGAAGGGCGGCAGTTCGACACACGGGCCAGGTCGTCACCGTCGTGTGGAGACACCGTGCCCCCAGAAGGGCAGCAAACCCACACACCGGCTCCAGCAGGCACAGGGGCACGCCGGACGGCCTTCGTTGCCCTCGTCCTCGGAACCAGGACGGGCCGGTGTCATCCTCCCGTCAGGTTGCCGGGGCGTGGCGCACGTACGCTGGAGGTGATGTCCTCCACCGACGCAGTCCCCACCCTGGTCCTGACGGTCTCCGACCGCGGCAGCACCGGAGCCCGTGCCGACCGCTCCGGCGCCCTCCTCGTCGCCCTCCTCAAGGAGGAGGGGTATGACGTGACGGTGCCCGTGGTCATCCCCGACGGCAGGGAGAGCGTGCGCGACGCCCTGCGCATCGGCATCGCCGAGGGCGCACGGCTCATCGTCACCACCGGCGGCACGGGGGTCTCCCCGCGCGACTTCACGCCCGAGGGCACCCGGGACGTCGTCACGCGCGAGCTGGTCGGTGTCGCCGAGGAGCTGCGACGGCACGGGTCCACCTACACCCCGCTGTCCTGCCTGTCCCGGGGCGTCGTCGGGGTCGTCGACAGCGCCGAGTCCGACCGGATCGGCACCGTCGTGGTCAACCTGCCCGGCAGCACCAGGGGGGTCGAGCAGTCGATGGAGGCGCTCGTGCCGCTGCTGCCGCACATCCTCGACCAGGTCGTGGGCTGGGACCACTGATGGCCGGGCTGGTCGACCGCTTCGGCAGGGTCCACCGGGACCTGCGGATCTCGCTGACCGACCGGTGCTCGCTGCGCTGCACCTACTGCATGCCCGAGCAGGGCGTGCCCTGGCTGGCCAAGACCACGCTGCTCAGCACCGACGAGCTGCTCCGTCTGGCCGCTGTCGCGGTCTCGCTCGGCATCACCGAGGTGCGGCTGACCGGCGGGGAGCCCCTGCTGCGCCGTGACCTCGTCGAGGTCGTGGCCGGCATCTCCACGATGCGGAGCACCGCAGGCGGCCCGGTCGAGGTGTCGATGACCACCAACGCCCTCGGCCTGGACAAGATGGCCGGGCCGCTCGCCGAGGCCGGGCTGAAACGGGTCAACGTCAGCCTCGACACCCTCAACCGCGAGACGTTCGTCAGGATGGCCCGGCGAGACCGGCTCGACGACACTCTCGCGGGCATCCGGGCCGCGGCCGACGCCGGTCTGGCCCCGCTGAAGCTCAACACCGTGCTGTTGCGCGACGTCAACGACATCGAGGCCGTGGAGCTGCTGGCCTTCGCCCTCGAGCACGACTACGACCTGCGGTTCATCGAGCAGATGCCGCTGGACGCCGGCCACACCTGGCACCGCGAGTCGATGGTCACCGGCGAGGAGGTGCTGACCAGGCTGCGCACGGCCTACCAGCTGGAGCCCGTCGCGCAGCGCGGGAGCGCCCCCGCCGAGCTCTTCCGGGTCGACGGCGGCCCGGCGACGGTGGGGGTCATCGCCTCGATCACGTCAGCCGTTCTGCGGCACCTGTGACCGGGTGCGGCTCACCGCGGACGGCCAGCTGCGCAACTGCCTCTTCGCCAGCGCCGAGACCGACCTGCGCACCCCGCTGCGCGACGGTGCCGGCGACGACGAGCTCGCCGACCTCTTCCGCGCCAGCATCGGTGCCAAGCTGCCCGGCCACGGGATCAACGAGCCGGGCTTCCTCCAGCCTCCCCGCAACATGAGCGCCATCGGCGGGTGAGATCGGGCCTCAGCCCAAGGTGTCGCGCCAGCGCTGCAGGTCCTCGGGGGTGTCGATGTCACCCAGGTGCTCACCGACACCGCTGACCTCGGCGCTGCGCAGCCCGGAGACGGCCCGCCGCACCGACACCCCGTGCCCGCTGCCGAGCTGCGACACCGCCTGCCGCAGGGCTGGACCGCGGTAGACCGCCAGGAGCCACTGAGCGTGTCCGTCGGCGTCGTGCGGACACAGCACGTCGACGTCCGGGCCGGCCCGCGCTGCCTCCCGGAGCAGCACGGGCACAGCCGCACCCACCCCGGGCTGGTCGACCGCCAGCAGGACCACCCAGGGGGCACCACCAGGCAGCGCGGCGAGCCCGGCCACGATCCCGGCGACCGGACCGCCCCCGGCCGGCTGCTCCACCGTCCAGCGCACACCGTCGAACCCCTCGCGTGCGGGGCCGACGACGACGCGCCGCCGTGCCGACCCGGTCGCCGCCACGGCACGCTGCAACAGCGAGAGGCCGCCGACGCTCACCGCACCCTTGTCGACCCCGCCCAGGCGCTCGCCGCGGCCACCGGCCAGCACGATCGCGTCGTGCTCGACCATCCCCGCGCCGACCACAGCCTCGCCAGTCACCCGACCGGGTCGACGGTCACGACGAGCAGGCACGCGGCGTCGGTGACCGCGGCGACCTTGTGCCGCCGGGGCGGGATGGTCCGCAGGTCACCCTCCGCGAGAGGGTGGTGCTCCTCCCCTGCGATGAGCACCACCTCCCCGCGGAGCACCTGCAGGCAGGCTGCAGGGGGCTGGTCGTGCTCGGGCAGCTCGCTGCCGGCCCGCAGGGCAAAGACGACGGCGTGCTGCAGCGGCTGGTCCACGACGGCCTCGACCCGCAGCCCGTGCCCGGCGACCAGGGCCTCCTCGATCAGCCGGTCGACGAGCGTGGGCAGATGCACGGTCCGCACGGGCGTCTCCTGGTCGCTCACGGCACACGCTCCCAGCCGCGCTTCTGGGCCCGGCTGCCCGTGGCGGTGCCCGGCCGCGCGTCGCGGGAGCGGTAGACGATGTAGGGCCGGGTGAGGTAGCCCAGCGGAGCGCTGAAGACGTGCACCAGCCGCGTGAACGGCCACATCGCGAACAGCAGGAAGGCGGCCAGCGCGTGGAGCTGGAAGCCCAGCGGTGCCCCCTGCATCAGCGAGGCGTCCGGCTGGAGCCAGAAGATCTGCCGGAACCACGGGGAGACGCCGTCGCGGTAGTTGTACTCCCCACCGAGGTTGAGCAGGCTGCCGGCGATGGTGTTCCAGATGCCGAGCAGGATGACGACGGCCAGCACGGCATACATCGCCTTGTCGTTGACGGTGGTCGCCCGGAACACCGGGCCGACGGTGCGCCGCCGGTAGACCAGGATCGCCAGCCCGGCCAGTGTCGCGACCCCGGCGGGGATGCCCCCGGCCAGCGCCACGAAGTGGTAGAGCTCGTGGCTGATGCCCGCACCGTCGGTCCAGTCCTGCGGGACCACCAGCCCCATGAAGTGACCGACCGCGACCCCGAGGATGCCGAAGTGGAAGAGCGGGCTGCCGATCCGCAGCAGCCTGCTCTCGTAGAGCTGGGAGCTGCGGGTGGTCCAGCCGAACTTGTCGTAGCGATAGCGCCACACGTGCCCCACGACGAAGATCGCCAGACAGACGTAGGGGTAGATCACCCACAGAAACGTGCTCATCGAGGGGCTCCTACGGGGATGGTCGGGCCGAGGTCGGCCCTGGTCGCAGCCAGGGGTCCAGGCGGTGGGGTGCGCAGGTCGTCCAGGGCCGGGTCGATCGCATAGGGCGTCTGGAGGTCCTCGCCCAGCCCGACCGTCTCCTCCGGTGGTCCCTCGGCGATCAGCCGCGCCAGCACCTGGTGGTCGTCACCCTTCAGCTCAGGGAGGGTGGCGCGCAGGGCCGTCACCACGTCGAGCCAGGGTGACCGCCGCTGGTCCAGGGCCCGGTGCAGCAGCTCGATGCCCACCCGGTGGTCGTTGAGGAGCTTCCACGCGGTGCCCGGGTCGACGGTGGCGCCGAACTCCAGCACCACGCAGACATGGTCCGGAAGCTCGCCGCCGGCGTCCTGGTCGTCGTCGAGCTCGACCCCGGCCCCCCGGTAGAGCTGCTTGAACCGCACCAGCGCGACCCCCCGGTTGCGGGTGTCACCGTGCAGGAAGTAGGTCAGGTGCAGGCAGCACTTGCGGGTGACGTCGAAGGTGTCGACGTAGGCCTGCTGCAGCACGGACAGCTCGGTGCCGGCGACGTGGTCGAGGAACCGGGACAGCGGCGCGGCGACCCGGTCGGGCAGACCGGCCACCACCTCGCGCAGCACCGGCAGCCGCTCGAGCAGCACCGGGTCGGGATAGTCGAGCAGGAGCGAGACGGTCTGCCACGCGTCGGCCTGGGCCTGCGCCTCGAGCGCGGAGGTGCTGCGTCGGTGGCGTCTCCAGAGCGGCATCAGCGGGCCTCGTCCTGACGCGCCCCGGTCATCGGCTCCTCGCCGGGGGTGGGGAACAGGCCCTCGGGCACGCCCTTGCCGTCCCAGTTGAGCAGGTTGACCCGCCCGCTCTTGGACCCGCCGGAGACCAGCGACTCACTGGTCTGCCGCTGCTGGAGCATCTTGAAGTTCTCCACCGCCACCGGGGTCGTCGCGCCCCGGCCCGAACCCTCACCGAACGGGCCGGACCCCTCGACGAGCTCGTCGTCGAAGCCGCTCACCGGGCAGTCGGTGGCCAGCTCCTCCAGGGAGTGGGCCTGCTCGCTATGGGCTGTGGGGATGACGTAACGCTCGTGGTACTTGGCGATCGCGAGGAGCCGGAACATGTCGTACATCTCCTCCTCGGTCATCCCGACGGCCTCCGGGATGTGAGCCTGCGGGTCACGGCCGAGGTTGATGTCGCGCATGTAGGAGCGCATCGCGGCGAGCCTGCGCAGGACGTCGTTGACCGGCCGCACGTCACCGGCGGTGAAGAGGTTGGCGAGATACTCCACGGGGATGCGCAGCGCGTCGATCGCCGCGAACAGGTTGTCCTTGTCCTCCGCGTCGTAGCCGGTGTCCTGGATGACGTCGACCACCGGCGACAGCGGCGGGATGTACCAGACCATCGGCATGGTGCGGTACTCCGGGTGCAGCGGCAGGGCGACGCGGTACTTCTCGATGAGGGCGTAGACCGGCGACTTCTTGGCTGCCTCGACCCAGTCGCCGGGGATGCCGGCACGCTCGGCCTCCCGCTGCACGACCGGGTCGTGGGGGTCGAGGAAGACCGAGCGCTGCGCCTCGTACAGGTCGTGCTCGTCCTCGACCGAGGCCGCCTGCAGCACCGCGTCCGCGTCGTAGAGCATCAGCCCGATGTAGCGCAGCCGGCCCACGCAGGTCTCCGCGCACACGGTGGGGATCCCGACCTCGACACGGGGGTAGCAGAACGTGCACTTCTCGGCCTTGCCGGTCTTGTGGTTGAAGTAGACCTTCTTGTAGGGGCAGCCGGTGACACACATGCGCCAGCCCCGGCACCGGTCCTGGTCGACGAGGACGATGCCGTCCTCCTCACGCTTGTAGATCGCGCCGGAGGGACAGGACGCCGCGCAGCTGGGGTTGAGGCAGTGCTCGCAGATGCGCGGCAGGTAGAACATGAAGGTCTGCTCGAACTCGAGCTTCACCTTGTCCTCGATGCCCTTGAGCATCGGGTCCTTGGCGGCGTGCTCGGTGCTGCCGCCCAGGTCGTCGTCCCAGTTGGCCGACCACTCGATGTTCATCTGCTTGCCCGAGATCAGCGAGTAGGGCTTGGCCACCGGGAAGGTCTCCTGCGCGGGCGCGTTGAGCAGCGTCTCGTAGTCGTAGGTCCACGGCTCGTAGTAGTCCGAGATGTTCGGCATCTTGGGGTTGGAGAAGATGGTGAGCAGCTTGTTGAGACGGCCGCCGCCCTTGCAGCTTGAGCCGGCCGGAGTCCGCCCGGACCCATCCGCCCTTCCACTCCTCCTGGTCCTCGTAGCCCCGCGGGTAGCCCAGCCCTGGTCGGGTCTCCACGTTGTTGAACCAGACGTACTCGGTGCCCTGCCGGTTGGTCCACGCCTGCTTGCAGGTCACCGAGCAGGTGTGGCAGCCGATGCACTTGTCCAGGTTCATGACCATGGCCATCTGTGCCATGACGCGCATGAGGTCTCCTTCGGGATGCACGGGGGCGGAGCCCCGGGGTCAGTACTCCACCTTCGCGGTGCGCTTGCGGATCATCGTGACCTCGTCGCGGTTGTTGCCGGTCGGTCCGATGTAGTTGAAGAAGTAGGACAGCTGCGCGTAGCCACCGATGATGTGGCTGGGTTTCATCAGGATGCGGGTCAGGCTGTTGTGGATGCCTCCGCGCTTGTGGTCGGTCTCGGTCAGCGGGACGTCGATGAGCCGGTCCTGGGCGTGGTGCATGTAGACCGTGCCCTCCGGCATCCGGTGGCTCACGATGGCCCGGCAGGCGACCACCCCGTTGCGGTTGACGGCCTCGACCCAGTCGTTGTCGGCGACCCCGATCCTGGCGGCGTCGCGGTCGGACATCCAGATCGTCTGGCCGCCACGGGAGAGCGAGAGCATGAAGAGGTTGTCCTGGTACTCGCTGTGGATCGACCACTTGTTGTGCGGGGTCAGGTAGCGCACCGACACCCCCAGCTCGGTCTGCTCACCCAACGGGGTCTCGCCGAACAGCGTGCTCATGTTCAGCGGTGGCCGGTAGGTCGGCAGCGACTCCCCCATGCCCTGGATCCAGTCGTGGTCGAGGTAGAACTGCTGCCGCCCGGTCAGCGTGTGGAAGGGCTTGGCCCGCTCGATGTTGATCGTGAACGGGCTGTAGCGGCGACCGCCGCTCTCCGACCCCGACCACTCCGGGGAGGTGATCACCGGCACCGGGGCGGCCTGGGTGTCGGCGAAGGTGATCTGCTTGCCCTCGTGCTCGGCCGACAGGTCGTGCAGCGTCGTGCCGGTGCGCTTCTCGAGGAACCGGAAACCGTGGGTGGCCAGGTGCCCGTTGCAGGTCGCCGACAGGTGCAGGATCGCCTCGGCCATGTGCACGTCGGCCTCCAGCCGCGGCTGGCCCGCCGCCACGCCCTGACGCACCGTGCCGTTGTGCTGGCGCAGGATGTCGACCTCGCGCTTGACGTCGTAGTCCACGCCCTTGGTGAGCATGCCGACCTTCTCCAGCAGCGGGCCGATGGCCGTCATCTTGTCGTAGACGGCCGTGTAGTCGCGTTCGACCTCGACCAGGACCGGCAGCGTGCGGCCGGGGACCGGCTCCACCTCACCGGTCCTCCAGTCACGGACCCGGCCGTGCACGGTGGCCATCGCCTCCGGGGTGTCGTGCCACAGCGGCTTGGCGACGACGTCCTTGCGGGTGCCGAGGTGCGCGACGGCGAGCTCGGAGAACTTCTTGGCGACCGCCTTCCACGCCTCCCAGTCGGTCCTGGCCTGCCACGGCGGTGCGATCGCCGGGTTGAAGGAGTGCACGAACGGGTGCATGTCGGTGGTGTTGATGTCGTGCTTCTCGTACCAGGTGGCTGCCGGCAGCACCACGTCCGAGAGCAGGGTGGAGCTGGTCATCCGGAAGTCCAGGGTCAGCAGCAGGTCGAGCTTGCCCTCGGCCGCGTGCTCGGGCCACTCCACGCCGACCGGACGCTGCTCCGGCGAGGCCTGCGCCGCCCGGACCGCGTTGTCGGTGCCCAGCAGGTGCTTGAGGAAGTACTCGTTGCCCTTGGCCGAGGAGCCGAACAGGTTGGCCCGCCACAAGGACAGGATGCGCGGGTGGTTCTCCGGGGCCTCCGGGTCCTCCACGGCGAACCGCAGCGCACCAGCCCTCAGCTGCTGCACGACATACTCCGGTGCCGTCAGCCCGGCCGCTGCGGCCTCGTCGGCGACCACCAGAGAGCTGCGGTCGAACTGCGGGTAGGACGGGGTCCAGCCCAGCCGGACGGACTGTGCCAGCAGGTCCATCGTGCCCTTGCCGGCGAACACACCGGTGCTGCCGTTGATGGCGTCGGCGTCGAAGGTGTCGTAGCGGTACTGCGAGGTGTTGACGTACCAGTAGGCCGTCTGGTTCATGTGCCGCGGCGGACGCACCCAGTCCAGCGCGAACGCCAGGTGCTGGAACCCCATGATCGGGCGCACCTTCTCCTGGCCGACGTAGTGCGCCCAGCCCCCGCCGTTGCGGCCCTGGCAGCCCGTGATCGTCGTCAGCACGAGCATCGCCCGGTAGATCTGGTCGGAGTGGTACCAGTGGTTGGTGCCGGCGCCCATGAGGATCATGCCGCGACCCTGGGTGTCGATCGCGTTCTGTGCCCACTCCCGGGCGATCCGCACGATCTGCTCGGCCGGTACGCCGCTGATCTTGGCGGCCCAGGCCGGGGTCGCCGGCACCGAGGGGTCGTCGTAGCCGGTGGGCCAGGCGCCGGGCAGGCCCGCGCGGCCGACGCCGTACTGGGCGAGCATGAGGTCCAGCACCGTCGTCACCAGGTGCTCGCCGACCCGCCGCACCGGGACGCCCCGGCGCTCGCGCACCTGCTCGCCGTTGAGGTTGTCGAAGCGCGGCAGCAGCGACCTCGACGGCCTCGCCGGTGTCGCCGTAGAGCGACAGCGCCGGGCGGATGTCCCCTAGGCTCGAGGTTCCACCGGCCCTCGCCCTCCTCACCGAACCGGTGACCGATCGAGCCGTTCGGGATCGACGACCGCGTCGCTGGCGCGGTCGAGGACCGCCGGCTTCCACATGAGCGTGCTCGCTGCTCGCGCTCGTCGTTGTCCTCGAAGTCGCCGGCGACGAGGAACTTGCCCGGCGTGTGCGCTCCGTCCTCGCCGTCGACGGGGTCGAGGGTGATGAGGTAGGGCAGGTCGGTGAACCGCTGGTTGTAGTCGGTGAAGAAGTCGACCTGCCGGTCGACGAAGAACTCGCGCAGCACGACGTGGCCCATGCCCATCGCCAGCGCGCCGTCGGTGCCGGGTGCCGAGGCCACCCACTCGTCGGCGAACTTGACGTTCTCGGCGTAGTCGGGGGCGACCGCGATGACCTTCTGCCCGCGGTAGCGCGCCTCGGTCATCCAGTGGGCGTCGGGCGTGCGGGTCAGCGGGACGTTGGACCCCCACATGATGAGGTAGCCGGCATCCCACCAGTCGCCGGACTCGGGGACGTCCGTCTGGTCGCCGAACATCTGCGGGGAGGCGTTGGGCAGGTCGGCGTACCAGTCGTAGAAGGACAGCATGGGCGCGCCGATGAGCTCGTGGAAGCGCGACCCCGGAGGCATAGCTGACACCGGCGACATCGCCGGGATCGGTGAGAAGCCGGCGATGCGGTCCGGGCCCCAGCGCTTGACCGTGTAGACGTGGGCGGCGGCGACCATCTCCACGGCCTCCTCCCAGCTCGCCCGCACCAGACCACCCTTGCCGCGGGCCGACTTGTAGCGGCGGGCCCGCTCCTCGTCCTGCACGATGGAGGCCCACGCCACGACCGGGTCACCGAACTGGCGCTTGGCCTCCCGGAACATCTCCAGCAGGACGCCACGCACGTAGGGGTAGCGCACCCGGGTCGGGCTGTAGGTGTACCAGGAGAACGCCGCACCCCGGGGGCAGCCCCGCGGCTCGTACTCCGGCCGGTCGTCACCGGCGGAGGGGTAGTCGGTCTGCTGGGACTCCCAGGTGATGATCCCGTCCTTGACGTAGACCTTCCAGGAGCACGACCCGGTGCAGTTGACCCCGTGCGTGGAGCGGACGACCTTGTCGTGGGCCCACCGGTCGCGGTAGAACGAGTCACCGCTGCGACCGCCGTCCAGGTGCAGCGTGCGACGGTCGTCCGACACTGCGTCCTTGCCCCGGGTGAAGAACCGCCGGGTGCCGACCAGGGCGTCGCTGATCCTGCCGTCGAACCCGGGCCCGTGGGACGTCGTGGTGTCGGTCATGGATGCTCTCCTCGGGTGAAGGGCGTGCGGGTCGACAGGGTCGCGGCGCAGGTGCGCTCGCCGACGAACGGCTGCAGGCTGACGTCGACGGAGGTCTCCCCGACGCTGCTCAGGGCCCCCCGCAGCAGCCCCCGGTGCACCCCGCACACCACCGCGGGATGGGAGCGGGCCAGCTCGAGGAAGGGGCAGTCGCGCAGGGTGACGTCGACCGCCCGACCGTCGCCGGTCGTGGACAGCTGCGGGGTGTAGCCCCACTCGACCAGCAGGTCGATGACCGACCCGACCTTGCCCAGCCAGGTGCCGGGGGTGTGGGCGGGCGGCAGGTCGGTCGCACCGTCCCCGGCGCGGCGCCGGGCCCACCGCAGACCGGCCTCCTCCGGGCTCAGCCCGACCTGGTCGGCCGGGTCGAGAGCACAGGCCAGCAGCTCGGCGAGCACCTGGTAGGGCCCGGCGTGACCGGTCGGCACCAACCTGCCCTCAGCCACGAAGTACTTCTTGCGGGGCCGCCCCGCACCGTCGGCCTTGACGAACGCGGCCTCGACGAGCCCGGCCGTGACCAGCTGGTCCAGGTGGAACCGGACGGTGGTGGTGTGCAGGTCGAGGAGCTCGCCGAGCTCGGCCGCGGTCAGACCCTCGCGTCGCGTCGCACCCTCCCCCACGGCATCGTCGACCGCCCAGGGCAGGGCACTGAGGTGGTCGACGATGCGGCGGCGCACGGCCGAGGCCAGCACGGCGACACCCTGTCCCTGGGCCACCGACGGCATCCGAAGCTCCCTTTTTAGAGGATCGCAGTCCTCGTCAGTAGACCGCATGCCGGAGGCCTCCGCAAGGGGTGCGCGACAGGTGTTCCGGGGTGTAGCGTTTCGGCGTCAGCGTCCTTTAGCGGACTGCACTCCCTTAAACAAGTGAGGGTGAGATGACCTCATCCGGCGACTCGCGCGGCGCGGTGCGCGTCCTGACGCTGTCGACGATCGGCTTCACCGTCATGTTCGCCGTGTGGCTGATGTTCGGCATCCTGGGCAAGCCCATCTCCGAGGAGTTCGACCTCACCGAGGTGCAGCTGTCGTGGGTCATTGCGGTCGCGGTGCTCAACGGGTCGATGTGGCGGCTGCCGGCGGGGATGATGGCCGACCGGTATGGCGGACGCCGGGTGATGACGTTCATGCTGGCCTCGACCGCGGTCGCCGCCTACCTGGTGTCGCTGGCACAGAGCTACACGATGCTGCTGGTGCTGGCCTTCCTCGTCGGCTTCGCCGGCAACTCCTTCACCGCCGGCATCGCGTGGAACTCCGCGTGGACCCCCCGGGAGCGGCAGGGCCTGGCACTGGGCATCTTCGGTGCCGGCAACGTCGGCGCGTCCGTCACCAAGTTCATCGGGCCGCCGCTCATCGCGGGCACGGCCGGTATGACGTTCGTGTTCGGCATCGAGGGCGGCTGGCGGCTGGTGCCGGTGATCTATGCCCTGCTGCTGCTCCTGCTGGCCGTGCTGACCTGGACCCTGACCCCCCGGCAGGACAAGGTGCCCGGTTCCGGGCGCTCCCTGCCTGAGCGGCTGCGCCCGCTGCGTCAGGTCCGGGTGTGGCGGTTCAGCCTCTACTACGCCGCCGTCTTCGGTGCCTACGTCGCGCTGGCCGCCTGGCTGCCGACCTACTACCTCGACAACTTCGACGTCTCGCTGACCACCGCCGGGCTGCTGACGGCCACGTTCATCTTCCCGGCCTCGCTGCTGCGCCCCCTCGGTGGCTGGTTCTCCGACAAGTGGGGTGCCCGCGCCTCGATGTACGGCACGTTCGTGGTGATGCTGGTGACCACCGGCATCCTGATGATGCCCAACGGGTTCATCGTCATCAACCAGGCCGACGGCACCCAGACCGAGCACCTGGCCTACACGATGACGCTGCTGCCGTTCGTGGTGCTGGTCTTCGTGCTCGGCTGCGCGATGGGGGTCGGCAAGGCCGCGGTCTACAAGCACATCCCCGAGTACTTCCCTCGTGACGTCGGTGCCGTGGGCGGTCTGGTCGGCATGCTGGGCGGGCTCGGCGGCTTCTTCCTCCCGCCTCTGTTCGCCTACACCAAGGCCTGGTCGGGCTTCCCGACCAGCACCTTCTTCGTGCTCTTCGTGCTCAGTGCCGTCTGTCTCGCGTGGATGCACTGGACCGTGGTCCACATGCTGCACACCCAGTCGCCCGAGCTCTCCGGGCAGCTGGAGCGCGTCGGTGACCAGCAGGGACCGCAGACCCCCGACCCGACCGACGACCGCACCCTCGAGGAGTCACGCCCATGAGCTCGACGACTGCCCGCACCGGTGGCGAGTGGCTGCAGGACTGGGACCCGGAGAACGAGGCGACCTGGGACAGCGGCATCGCCTGGCGGACACTGTGGATCACCACCTTCTGCCTGACCCTGGCGTTCATCACCTGGTTCCTCCCGAGCGCGATCATCCCCAAGCTCAACGCGTTGGGCTACAGCTTCACCCAGGCGCAGCTCTACTGGATGGCGGCGATGCCCGGTCTGGCCGCCGGGTTCATGCGCATCACCTGGATGGTGCTGCCCCCGATGATCGGCACCCGCAAGATGGTGACGCTGACCACGGTGCTGTTCCTCTTCCCCGTCGTCGGCTGGGGGGTGCGCGTGCAGGAGCCGACCGCCCCCTACTGGGAGCTCATGGTGCTGGCCTTCCTGGCCGGCGTCGGGGGCGGTGCGTTCTCCGGCTTCATGCCGAGCACCTCCTACTTCTTCCCCAAACGCAAGCAGGGCACCGCGCTGGGCCTGCAGGCCGGGCTCGGCAACTTCGGGGTCTCCGTGGTGCAGCTGCTCACCCCGTGGCTCATCGGCTTCGGCATGCTCGGCTTCCTCGGCAGCTCTCAGTCGATGGTGGTGGCCGGGGGCGAGAACCGTGACGTGTGGTATCAGAACGCCGCGTTCTTCTGGGTGCCGTTCATCGTCGGCGGGGCGATCATCGCGTGGATGTTCCTCAAGTCGGTGCCGGTCACCGCCAACATCCGCCAGCAGTTCGACATCTTCGGCAACGTCGACACCTGGCTCATGACGATGCTCTACATCATGACGTTCGGCACGTTCTCAGGCCTGGCGGCGCAGTTCGGTCTGCTGATGACCAACCTCTACGGCGAGGGCAACGCCGCCATCGTCGAGGGCACCGGCCAGACCGCGCAGGTGCTGGTCAGTGGCTACGACGTGCCCCAGGCCGCGTCCTACGTCTTCCTCGGGGCTCTCGTCGGGGCCGGCGCCCGGGTGGTGTTCTCGCCGTTGACCGACCGGATGGGTGGCGCCGTCTGGACGCTCATCTCCGGTGTCGGCATCCTGGCGTCCATCCTGTGGACCATCCCGGCGCTCACGCCCGACCTGAGCTCGGCCGAGGCCCTGTCCGGCGGCTTCACCCGGTTCCTGTGGGGGATGCTGCTCATCTTCCTGTTCAGCGGCATCGGCAACGCCTCGACGTTCAAGCAGATGCCGATGATCTTCGAGCGTCGCCAGGCCGGCGGGGTCATCGGCTGGACGGCGGCCATCGCGGCCTTCGGCCCCTTCATCTTCGGGGTGGGCCTGACCCTGATGAGCCCGACGACGTTCTATGTCATCGGCGCGGTGTATGCGGTGCTGTGCATCGGCATCACCTGGGTGCGCTACGCCCGGCCCGGCGCCCCCAAGCCCGGCTGACCGGCGCGCGCGTCCACCGCAGACCGCTGTCGGCGCCCGGTCCGCCAGGGTGTGCCGTCAGTCGGTGGAGGTCGGCTGCAACCCGGCCGGGATGGTCAGCCATGAGACGGCGCCACCGGCCACGAGCACCGCTGCGCACAGGGCGAGCGCCAGCTGGTAGCCGTCGGTGAACACCTCGGGGACCGCGTAGTCGTCCCCTCCCAGCCCCACGACGGCAGGCAGTGCCGCCACCGCCAGCAGCGAGCCGGTGCGGGCGATGGCGTTGTTGACCCCGCTGGCGATGCCGGCCCGGCGGTCGGGGGCGGCCGCGAGCACGGTGGCGGTCAGCGGCGCGACCATCAGGGCCAGACCCAGGCTGAAGACGGTCATCCCCGGGAGCACCTGCGCCCAGGAGCCGGTCTCGTCGAGGCCACGCAGCCACAGGGTCCCCAGGGCCATCACCACCGGCCCGAACGTCATCGGGATCCGCGGGCCGATCCGGGTGGCCAGGCGACCCCCCTGCGCCGCGAGCAGCAGCATGACGACGGTGATCGGCAGCGTCGCCAGCCCGGCCTGCAGCGCCGACCACCCCAGGGTGGTCTGCAGCTGGATCACCAGGAAGAAGAGCACGGCACCGAGGGCGCCGTAGACCAGCAGCGTCATCAGGTTGGCCGCGCTGAAGACCCGGCTGCGGAAGAGACTGAGCGGCAGCATCGGGAAGCCGCTGCGGCGCTCGACCCGCAGGAACGCCACGCCCGCCACGACGCCGACCACCGCCAACGGCGCGGCGACCGGTCCACCCCACTCGATCAGGGCGTAGGTCACCCCGGCGAGCGCGACGGCCCCCAGGACGGCGCCGAGCACGTCGAAGCGGGGGCAGGCCTGCGGGTCGCTCGTCTCGGGCACGTGCCGCACGGTCACCCAGAGCGTCAGCGCGGCCAGCGGCACGTTGATCAGGAAGATCCACCGCCACGAGGCGTAGTCGATGAGCACGCCACCGACGAGCGGGCCGATCGCTGCGGCGATGCCACCCAGCCCCGACCACGCGCCGATCGCCGGGGCCCGGTCGTCCGGCGCCATGACGCTCTGGATGATGGCCAGGCTCCCGGGGGTCACCAGCGCGCCGCCCACCCCTTGCAGCACCCGCGCGACGATCAGCCACTCCGCGGTCGGCGCCAGCGCGCACATGACGGAGGCGACGGCGAACCAGGTCACGCCGATGACGAAGACCCGTCGGCGGCCGAAGCGGTCACCCAACGACCCGCCGAGCAGGATCAGCGAGGCCAGCGCCAGCAGGTAGCCGTTGACGATCCACTGCAGCTGCGACAGGTCGGCGTCGAGGTCGGTGCCGATGCGGCGCAGCGCGACGTTGACGACGGTGCCGTCGAGCATCACCATCCCGCTGCCGAGGGTGGCCGCGGCCAGCACCCAACGACCGGCCGCGGACCGGTAGGCCACGAACTCCAGCGGTGGGGGGATCACAGGGTCCAGTATGCGCCGAGGGTGCCCCCTCTCGGGAGCCCTGACCTGCGACGGGTCGGCTCAGCAGTCCTCCGCCGCGCACTGCCACGTCGACCCGAAGCAGCTGAACGACGCCGCGAGCAGGTCGCCGTCGGCGGTCGCCGTCGCCAGGGCGGTCGCCGCGTCCACACCCCGCGCCAGCTCTGTGTGGTAGCGAGTCATCGTCGCGTGCGCGAGGTGGTCGGGCAGGGCGTTGACCGGCGCGACGACCGTGGCCACACCGAGCGCGAGCAGACTGGCCGCCATGCCCAGCGACTCGTTGCCGGGCCGCACGCTGATGCGCCCGCCCTCGCAGGCCGACAGGACCACGTGGGACGAGCGCAGCCGTTGGCCCTCGATCTCGTGCGCGAACGCTGGGCCGTCGCCGAGACGCAGACTGGAGAAGAGCGGGTTCTCGGCGTGGTGCTCACCGTGTGCGGCGACGTGCACGACGTCGGACCCGACCAGGGCAGGCACCAGGTCGGTCGCCCGGGACGCGGCGGCGGGCACGGCCGAGCTCTGCTGCCATCTGCCGGCCACCGCCGACACCTCCTCGTCGGCCAGTGGCACGTCGGGCCCGGCCAGGGCGGTCACCCGCGGCGCCACCATGAGGCGGGTATGCCGTTGCGCCCACATGGTCGCCGAACGCGCCACCGTCGTCGCCCGGCCGCGCCGGCTGGGCAGCATGCCCCACGGCATCGCGGTCAGCGTCGGGGTCGGCACCAGCACCAGCGGCGCCTCGGCCAGCCCCGCCTGCGTCAGCGGCGCGAGCAGCAGCGCGTCGAGCCGCTCCAGCCCGTCCCGCAGAGAGGCGCCGATCATGCTGCGCAGCGGGCTGGCGTCCGGCACCCGTGCGGCGGCGCCGAGGTCGCTCTGGGTGCCCCGCACCGCGCTGTCCACCTGCGCGACCGGCCCGATGAGGTGCATGGTGAGACGGCCGTCCGGGGTGACCAGCACCGCATACAGGTCACCGCGCCGGGTGAAGAAGGACAGCATCGTGTCTCCCGAGGCGGCCACCGCCGCGCGGATCTCACGGCTGGCCATCGGCCGGCGGCTGCTCTCGCTGGGGACACCACCCTCGGTCGCCCAGTCGAGCTCACGGATCGCTCGCTCGACGGCGCGCAGGTCTCGGCGCAGGTCCGTGGTGTCGACCTGGGGAGGGGCGGTGCGCAGGTCCTCCCGGAGCCGCCGCAGCCGGCTGACCAGCTCGGCCTTGCGGGGGTCGGCAGCCGGCCGCAAGGGTGGCAGCGCCCGCACGACGTCGCGCCAGACTTCGCTGCGCGTCAGCACCCGGGCGACCGAGCCGCTGGCCACCGCCAGGTCGAGGTCGAGGGCACCCAGCCGGTAGCCGTGCACGGCCATCGCGGTGCGCAGGTCGAGCCCGGCGACCTGTCGCTGCGCAGCACCCAGGTCGTCGGCGGCCCGGCGCAGCCCGCGGATCGCCGAGGCCGGGCGCTCGGAGGCGACATCGATGCGGGCGGCGACGAAGCGGGCGTGCATGCGGGTCGCCAGATGCGCCGAGCGCAGCAGCGGGCGGGCCCCCGTGAAGGCCTCCTGGGCCTGCCCGGGACGGCCCTGGTCGACCAGCGCCTCGGCCTGCACCAGCGCTGCGCGTCGGCCCAGCGGGTGGTCCCCGCTGCCGGCGGCCGCGCGGGCCAGCACGCCACCCAGCTGTTCGCGGCGTTCGGCGGCGGCGTTCTGCATGGCGAGTGCCTCGAGCTCCAGCAGCTGGGCGGTGCTGTGCCAGCCGTCCTCATGGCGCTCCTGGAAGCGGCGCCCGGCGTCGGCGGCGCGTCGGGCTGCGGCAGCCGCGTCGCCCTGCAGCAGGTCGCACCGCGCGAGGTCGAGCTCGATCTCCCCCAGGTCGTGCTGGCCACCGGACTCCGCAGTGATCCGGGCGGCCTCCAGGAGCGTCTCGTGGGCCTCGTCGACCAGCCCGGCCTCCAGCAGGACGCGGGCCCGGTCGAGGTTCCCGACGCCCCGCTGGACGTCCTCGTCCATGTCGTCGGCCTGCTCCATGAGCACCAGGGCGCGGGGCAGGTTGCCCCGAAGGAACTCGACGTAGCCCTGGTTGTGCAGGGCCTTGAGCCGGGCACCGCGCAGGCCACCGCGGGCAGCCAGCTCGGCCGCGGCACCGAGGTCGTCGTGGGCCTGGTCGAGCTGCATGACATGCAGGCCCAGAGCTCCACGGTTGAGCAGCAGCCGGGCCTGGTCCTGGTCGTCCATGGCCGAGCGGCCTTCCTCGGCCCGCCGCATGGCGGTCAGAGCCCCCTCCAGGTCGCCGCTGCGGGCCCGCACCATCCCCAGCTGCATGTCGGCCAGACCGGCGAGGTCACGACGTCCCGCGGCCAGGCAGTCGGTGCGCACCACCGCGAGGTCACCGGTGACCCGCTGCAGCCCCGACTCCTCGAAGGTGATCCAGGCCCGGGTCAGCCTGGCGCGCAGCCGCAGCTCCTGGGCCAGGGCGGCGTCCCCCGCGTCGTCCAGGGTCGCCTCGAGGGGGTCCAGGGTCGACCCCAGACGGTCCAGCAGCAGCTTGGCCTCGACGGTCCGGTAGTCGGTGACGGCCTGACGGGCCTCCTCCAGCAGGGTGCGCGCGTCTCGCAGCACCACGTCGACGCGCTGGGGCGCAGCGGAGTCCTCGACGGTCGCCCCAGCGGCACGGTCACAGCTCGATCGTCGGGGTGACGACGGGTCGGGCTCCTTCCGAGGCGGGGTGGATGAGGAATCGTGCGCGTCCACGCGGCACACCCTCCCACACGAGCCGTCCGTTGGCGTCGGAGGTGGCGGTGAGGCGCTCGGTGCCGACGCTGAGCTCGACGACGATGCCGGGACCGGTCACCCAGCCGTCGACCCGGAGCCGGTCGAAGTCGACGGTGTCGGGGGTGACGGTCACCATCAGGCTCATCGTGCTGCTGGTGAAGGTCATCGAGTCGGTCGTGGCGTAGACCTGCTCGCTGCGTACCTCCGCCAGCGACAGCTCCTGAAGCTCGGCGACCTCGGCCTCCAGCGCGGCCAGGGTCAGCGCAAACTTCACCCGCTCGGCGAGGTCCCCGGGCGGGGGGTCGAGCTGTTCGTGCAACGCGCGGAGCTCGGCCAGGACCTCCCGGTCGAAGTCGTCGAGGGGCTCGTGAGTCAGCGGGGTGATCATGACGTACTCCAATGCGGGTCGTTGAGCAGTGCCTTGCGGAGGGTCGCCAGGCAGCGACCGCGGGTGGGCCCGATCGACCCGACCGGCATCCCGAGGTCCTCGGAGATCGCGGCGTAGTTGGGTGACTCGGCGAAGCAGATGATGCGCAGGAGCTGCTGGCATCGCGGGGTCAAGGTGCTGACGTGCCGCCAGAGGCGCTGCCTGCGGTCCTCCAGCGCCGCGACGTCGGCGGGGTCGGGTGAGTGCCGTGGACCGATCAGCACCTCCTCGCCCGGGCCGAGCTCGCACTCGAGGTCCTCCGGCCGAGTGCGCCGGACCTGCTTGCTCACCCGCCAGGACTCCCGCTTCACGGTGGTCACCAGCCAGGCGACGATCGCCTGCGCCTCCTCGATGCCCGCGGCATGCTCGACCAGGCGGAGCCATGCCACCTGCACCACGTCCTCGGCACTCTGCCGGTCGAGCTGGGAGGCCCGGGCGACGTGCCACAGGGTGGGGGTGAGCATCTCGACGAGGTCGGCCATCCGCTCCGCGGCGCCCTCCTGGTAGTCCCGGAACGCCTCGGCTGCGCGGTCGGTCAGGCTGTCGACAGGATCGGTGTTCATGGTCTCTTCCATCCGAGCTCCTTGGTGACGGCATCCCAGCCGCCCTCCACGAGGGCCTTGCGGTCCGAGGCCACCGTGGGCTTGAGGTCGGCCAGGTGCCGGGCCAGCTCACCGGCGAGGACCGGGGCCGCGAACGACGTGCCGCTCCAGGTGGCGAACCCCCCGGCGAAGTCGTCGAGGTCGATGCAGGCACGGGTGGTGCCTCGGTAGTCCATCCGGTGGCTCGGCTGCCGGCACCCGTTGAGGTCCTCGGGCATCGTGCTCACCAGGTTGGCGCCGAGCCGGTAGCAGGACACCCAGGGGCCCGCGTTGCAGAACCATGCGACCGTGCTGCGGTTGGGGTTGAGGGCGCCCACGCTGGCCAGGGGCACCCGGTCGGGGTGGAAGCCGGTGACCTGGGAGGCGAACGCAGCGGGACGGAACGGGGCGATGGTGCTGTCGTTGCCGGCCGCGGCCACGACCGCGACACCCCACCAGCCCAGGTCGCGCAGGACGAGAGCCAGGGCAGCGTCGGTCTGGGCGTCCTCGGGCGCCTCGTGGTAGTAGCCCAGCGAGAGCGAGAGCACGTCGATGACCTCGTCGGCACGGCCCGTCCGGACCGCCGTGCGCTGCCGGTGCAGCAGCAGGGTCAACGTGTTGACCAGCAGGTCCTCGGGCACGACCCCGTCGTCGAACATCAGGGGGATGCCCAGGATGCGCGCCTGCGGGCACTGCTGGCGGATGATGCCGGCGATGAAGGTGCCATGACCGGCATACGCGGGCACTGCTCCGTCGAGCGGGTTGCGCGGCAGCGGCGGCAGCGTGTTGAGCGGCCCGTCGATGCCGAGCAGGACGGGGCCGACGAAGACCTCCTGGACAGTCTGCGAGGTGTCGCTGAACCACGGATGGGTGCCGATCCTGGTGTCGGGCACCACGACCACCGGCGTGCGCGCGGTCTTGCCCGCCGTCGTGGCCGGGTCGGGCAGCACCAGGGTGACCGGTCCCCTGCCGCCGCTGCCGGGGATGCCGTACTCGGGCGATCCCGCACCCTGCCAGTACGGCGCACCCTGCCAGTAGGGGGCGCCCTGCCAGTACGGCGCGCCCTGCCAGTAGGGGGCGCCCTGCCAGTACGGCGCCCCGCCGATGTCGGCGGCAGCCATGACGAGGTGGTCGAGCTGGACGTCCTTCTCGGGAAGGCCCGCCTCGCGCAGCAGCTGGAGCACCGGCCAGGCGTCGACGGGGCGGCTGTCCTGCGCCAGCCCCCGCTCCCGCGCCTCCTCATCGACGAGCCGGACCAGGGTGAGCCGGGTGACCCAGGTGCGGTCCAGGTCCTCGGCTGCTCCTTCGTAGGCCCCGGCCAGCTCGTCGAGCAGACCGGTGATCTCCTCGTTCTTGGCCTCCTCGACCACCGCCTGCAGGCCGTACTTCTCCAGCTCGGTGTTGATGCTGCCCAGCGTCTCCTCGCGGCCCCCTCCCGGGAGCCCGCGGACCAGGAGCGCGTCCCCGATGTAGGAGGTGGGTCGGGGGCGCTGCCCGTCGGTCCCCGCCAGCGGGACGGCGGTGACCGGGTCGAGCACACGCGCGCCGAAGCGCTCGGCCGTGGCCGGCGAGAGGATCGGCACGGGTGTGAGCTCGATGGCGTCCGCGCGGGACTCCTCACCTGGCTGCTCGGGTCCCTCCGGGGGCACTTCGCTCATCGTCTGGCCTTCCTGACCGTCGGTGGTGTCACTCGGGTGGGCAGGCACGCCCGGTCACGCACCATGAGCGCCGAGGCGGGACGGTGATACACGCCGCCGCACTTCGGCCCGCGACAGTGATGACGCGACGCGATCTCAGCTGTCTCCCACTATGCCCCGCCGATGTGACTCACGTCACGTCGGCACCCTCACCCGCCCGCGAACGGTGGCAGCACGTCGACCACGTCGGCCTCGGCGAGCACCGTGTCCTGGTCGGTCAGATAGCGCCCGTCCAGCAGCAGTGAGCTGTGCTGCACCACATGGGCCAGCCGGGCGCCGTGCCGGTCGACGGCGGCGGCCAGCACCGCCGCGAGGTCGGCACCGGCGAGGTGCTCCTGGTCGGTGCCGGCGGCCTCGGCGGCGGCGGCGAAGTAGCGCAGTGTCGGCATCGGTCCTCCTGTCACCATCGTGCCATCGCCCCCGATGGCGGGCGGCGTCAGTAGTGCACGAGGGTGGGGTCGACCGCCTCGGTCCAGCCGAGCATGCCCCCACGGAGCACCCGCACGTCGGGGTGGCCCAGCGTCATCAGGTGTCGTGCGGCACGCTCCGCGCGAGGCCCGACCTTGCAGGTGACCACCACCGGCCCCTCCCCCAGGACCGTGAGGTCGGCCCAGGCCAGCACCTCGCGCAGCGGCACCGTGAGGGCACCGGGCACGGTGCCCAGGGCGTGCTCCTCGGGCTCACGGACGTCCAGCACCGTCAGCTCCCCCAGCCGCGCGGCGAGGTCACCGGGCAGCAGGTCCGGCAGCGGAGGAGCCTTGGGTGCGTCGACGGCCTCGCCCTTGCGAGGGTTGGGTCGCAGCGGGATCTCCCGCATCCGCATCGACGCGACGTCGACCAGCAGCACCCGGCCGACCAGGGGCTCGCCCACCCCGGTGATGAGCTTGACCGCCTCGGTCGCCATCACGGAGCCGACCAGGCCGCACATCGCTCCCAGCACCCCGGCGTCGGAGCACGAGGGCACGGCCTCGGGCGGCGGCATGGCCGGGAAGAGGTCCCGCAGCTGCACCGCCTCCTCGGCGGGCACCCACGGGGCCGGCACGAACGTGCTCAGCTGCGCTTCGTAGCGCAGCACCGCCGCCCACACGACCGGGATGCCGAGATCGACGCACGCGTCGCCCACCAGATATCGGGTGGCGAAGTTGTCGCTGCCGTCGACGACCAGGTCGTGGCCGCGCAGCAGGTCCTGCACGGTGTCAGCGGTGACCTCGGTATGCCGGGCGCTGACCTCGACCATCGAGTTGAGCTCGCCCAGGGCACGGGCCGCACTGTGAGCCTTCGGCACCCCGACGTCGCACGTGCGGTGCAGCACCTGGCGCTGCAGGTTGGACACGTCGACCACGTCGTGGTCGACCACCGTGAGGTGCCCGACCCCGGCCGCCGCGAGGTAGAGCAGCGCCGGTGAGCCGAGGCCGCCGGCCCCCACGACGCACACCCGCGCACGCGAGAGCCGCCGCTGACCCGTCATACCGATGCCCGGCACCAGCAGGTGACGCGAGTAGCGGGTCAGCGCCTCGGCGGACAGCTCCGGACCGGGCTCGACCAGTGGTGGGACGGTGCTCACAGGTCCATCATCCGTCACTGGCCGGGGGCCGGCTGCTGCCCGGGGAGGCACTGGTCGAGGAAGTCGCGCACCACCTCGCCCAGGTCGTCGGGGTGCGTGAACGGCAGGCCGTGGGCGGCGCCGCCGATCTCGACCAGCCGGCCTTGGGGCAAAAGGTCGGCCAGCTGCGCGGCGAAGCCGTAGGGGACCACGGGGTCACGCTCGCCGCGCACCACGAGCACGGGCGCGTGCAGCGTCGGCAGCTTCTCTGCGACCGGGTTGAGGATGGCGTCCGCGAACGTCTTGACCATCCGCCGAGGGTGGGAGCGCAGGTAGTCGTAGGCGGCCAGCGTGATGAGGCTCCACGGCTCGCGTGGCAGGTCCTGGGCGAGCCGGACCGCGTTAGCGGTCACGGTCGCGGCAGCGGGGTCTCTCGTCGGGTTGACCAGCACCGCCGCCGCCATCGACCCGGAGTGCCGGATCGCCATGTGGCCCAGCACCTGACAGCCCAGGGAGTGGCCGATGAAGAGCTGTGGCTGAAGACCCAGGCGCTGCACCCACGCGTGCAGCGCGTCAGCGAGCTCGTGGATCTCCATCGCGTGGTGCGGGCCGGTGCTGTCGCCGAAGCCCGGCAGGTCCGGCGCCCAGACCTGCGCCGACGGTGAGAGCACCCGCATCAACGGCACCATGCTCCGGCTGGACATGCCCAGCCCGTGCACCAGGACGACGGTCGGCGCGTCCTGGTCCGGCGCCTCGGTGTGCCGGGTGTGCACCCACGCGTCGCCGACGGGGAGGCGGAAGGCGCGCACCGTCTCGTCCACGGGTCGATGGGTCCACGGCAGGAGCTGGGACAGGAGCGGCACAGCCGCAGCGTAGTGCTGCTCGCCCGATGCCGACGGCCATGGTGGGGCCATCCGCGCCACTGGGGCCCGACCTGCCAGAATGGGCTCCCGCGCCGCCGGTGGAGGCGGCCCGCACGGAGGCGAGGCACCCATGCCCGATCCCACCTCCCTCCCCCCGCCTCGCCGGGCCAGGGGACACCGCGTCAGCATCTCCCTCCTCGCCCTCGGCGGCAGCGCGCTCCTGCTGCTCGGCGCCTGCGGCTCGACGGCCTCCGACGAGCCGGCCGCCACCACCTCCGGACCCCCGCTCGAGGGCACGGCGTGGCAGGTGGTCACTGCGGTGGCCGAGGACGGTGAGCGCCTGGACGTCCCCGACGACGTCACCGCGACCGTGACCTTCGAGGACGGCACGGCGAGCGGAAGTGGTGGGTGCAACCGCTGGTCGGCGCCCTACGAGCTCGACGGGTCGGCGCTGACCATCGGCGCCGCCGCCGCCACGATGATGGCCTGCCCGGGTGCGGGGGGCGAGGTCGAGGCCGCGTTCCTCGGTGCCCTGCTGCGGGTCGCGACCTGGGCTCCCGGTGAGGAGGGGGCCGCGCTGCTCGACGCGTCCGGCGAGCCGGTCCTGGAGCTCACCGAGGCCGTGGCCACGGCGTTCACCGGCACCACCTGGGTCGCCACGGTGCTCAACAACGGTCGTCAGGCGGTCGAGAGTGTGCTGGAGGGGAGCGAGGCCACCGCGGAGTTCGACGACGAGGGCCGTGTCGCAGGGTCCAGCGGGTGCAACCGCTACACGGGCCCCTACACCCTGGACGGCGAGGCGATCGAGGTGGGCGACCTCGCCGGCACCCGGATGGCCTGTGCGGACCAGGCGCTCACCCAGCAGGAGGAGCTCTTCCTGGCCGCCCTCGAGCAGGCGACGGTCGCCCGCGTCGACGGCGACACGCTGGAGCTGCGCGACGACGACGACGCACTGCTCGTGTCGTTCACGGCCCAACCCTGACCCGGCTCGCCGGCCGGTGGCGCAGGCGGGGGCAGCCAGGTCCCGTTCGGCGCACAATGGGAAGCCAGCGCAGGTCCACCCAGGGGAACGCCCATGCAGATCTCGTTCGCACCGTCGGCGCAGTCCACCGTGGGCGTGGAGTGGGAGCTCGCGCTCATCGACGGCACGACCGCCGAGCTGGTGCCCCGGGCCCCCCGGGTGCTGGCGGGGCTGGACTCGCCCCTGGTGACCGGGGAGTTCCTCACCAACACGGTCGAGCTGGTGACCGGGGTATGCCGCACCGTCGCCGAGGCGGAGCGGGACCTGCGCCGGGGGCTCGAGCTGGTGCGCTCACACGCCGGCCGCGAGGGCCTGGACGTCTTCGCCGGCGGCACCCACCCCTTCAGCAGCTGGCGCTCCCAGGTCGTCTCGGTCGGCGACACCTACCAGAAGGTCCTGGAGCGCACCCAGCACTGGGGCCGGCAGATGGTGATCTACGGCGTGCATGTGCACGTCGGCATCGACCACCGCGACAAGGTGCTGCCCACCCTGTCGGCCATGCTCACGGCCTACCCGCACCTGCTGGCGCTGTCGGCGTCGTCACCGTTCTGGGAAGGGGAGGACACCGGCTATGCCTCACAGCGCGCTCTGCTCTTCCAGCAGCTGCCCACCGCGGGGCTGCCGTTCCAGTTCTCCGGGTGGGCCGACTACGAGGCGTTCGTCGACGACCTGATGGCCACCGGGGTCATCGACACCTTGAGCGAGAACCGATGGGACCTGCGTCCTGCGGCCCACCTCGGCACCCTGGAGACGAGGGTGTGCGACTCGGTCGGCACCGTGCCCGAGGTCACCGCACTGGCAGCGCTGACACAGTGCCTGGTCGAGGAGTGCTCCCGCACCCTGGAGGCAGGCGGGACCCTGACCGAGCTGCCGCCGTGGCACGTCCAGGAGAACAAGTGGCGCGCAGCCCGCTACGGCCTCGAGGCCATCGTCATCACCGGCCCGGACAACACCGAGCGCCCCGTGGCCGAGGACCTCGTCGACATGCTGGAGCGCCTGACCCCGATCGCCGGTGACCTCGGCTGCACCGAGCAGCTGGCCGGGGTCCACCGCATCCTGCAGCGGGGAGCCGGCTACCAGCGCCAGCGGGCTCTCGCTGCCCAGCACGAGCACGACCTGCAGGCCGTGGTGCGGGCCCTGGCGGCGGAGACCGCCGGCCAGTGACCGAGCCTCAGCACGCCCGCCAGCGTTCCATCACGGCGTCGCGCGGGATGGCCCTGACCCGTCCGTGGCGCACCCCCCGGGCCGGGGGCCTGGGCACACCCAGCAGGTCGGCGCGGCCCAGCGACCGGGTCGACCACAGCTGCACCGGCCCCGCCTCGCCACGGTCGTGGACGAGATCGGCGGTCGAACCCTGGGACACCGCGACCGGCCCCTGGAGCACCACCCGGTGCCGGCAGCGCGAGACCACCTCCCACGGTGGGGTCCCGAGCCGGATGCGCGGGTCCTCGACCAGGCCCTCGACCACGTGGTCGTCGGCGCCGCGCAGCCACAGGCCCACATCGGCGCCGCGCAGCACCGACTCGGCGCACAGCACGACCTGGGCACTCGTCCAGCCGGTCACGTCGGCCTCGACGACGACGTCGGGCAGTGCATGGACCAACCCCGAGCCCCGCACCAGCGGGTGGGTCAGCCGTCGGGCCAGGTGCAGCGTCTCGATGTTCTTCGCCGCCACCAGGTCCTCGGGTCGCCCGGCGAGGTCCGGGCCGTCGTGCCAGGCCACCGCCTGCGGCAGGTGGCGTAGGTCGGCCCCGGCCAGCCAGCAGCGCTGGCCCCACTCCCAGTCCTCGCCGCCGTAGCGGCGGAACGACTCGTCGAACCCCCCGGTCGCCTCCCAGACCCGCCGGGGCACCCCCAGGACCGCGCCGATGAGGTAGCGGAACGCGGTGTCGTCGGCCGCCGCGAGGTCGCCCGTGCTGCGGTAGCCCTCGGCGAGCCAGGCCGGCTCCTCCAGCACCAGGGGTCCTGGCGCCGGGGGTCGAGCAGCCAGACCTGCAGGTCAGCTGCCGACCATCCGGTGAGCTCGGCGTGCCGACGACGGCCGACCACGACGGTGCGCTCGTCGTCGGCCCCGGCCTGCATGGCAGCCAGGTAGCCCGGCGTGGGCACGGTGTCGGCGTCGAGGAAGCACAGCACCTCCCCGAGCGCTGCCGAGGCCCCGAGGTTGCGGGCCGCGGCGAGCCGGAAGCCCTCGTCGGCGCTGCCGCACCAGGCTGACGGGGTAGGGCCGGTCACCGAGCAGCGGGCGGCTCGGGCGACCCGTCGTCGGCGACCACGACCTCGAAGCCGCCCGGCACCGGGTCGGACACCTCCAGGGCCGCCAGCAGCAGGTCGAGCTGCCGCTGCTGCCGGTAGTGCGGGACGACCACCGACACGGCGGGCCGGCTCATGCCGGGCCCTGCGCGACCTGCACCAGGGCCCGCGCCACGTCCTGGTCGCCCCGCCCCGGGCTCGCCCCGGGCTCCAGCCAGGTGCAGGCAGGGTCGGTCAGCGCCCGGGCGATGGCTGGTGCGAGGTGGTCGACCAGGGTCAGGGCACCGGGCAGGCGGCGGGCCAGCTCCTGCGCATACCTCGAGCGCGTCACGACCGGCCGGCGACCGGCTCCCAGCCAGCTGTTGATGGAGCCGGACGCGGACAGGTGGCGATGGGCCGCGACCGGGACGGTCACCGACCGCAGCCGGGCCAGCAGCGCGTCGTCGGGGAGCCAGCCGGTGGTCGACCACTCGACGCCGCAGCGCTCGGCGCGACGGGTGAGCTGCGCGACCACGTCGTCATGGCCCGCGGAGGCCCGGCCGAGGTTGACCACCCGCGGAGGTGGGGTGAGCGTCGCGGCGGCGTCGATGACCTCCTCCAGCCCCTTGCCGGGGTAGACGAACCCGAGGGTGGCCACCGTCGGTGGGGCGTCCGGCACCGGGTCGGGCAGGTCCAGCGGCGGTCGCGGCACCGGCAGGGGCACCACGTGCGTGCGTCGGCCGAGATCGGCGGCGAAGGCCTCGCCTCGGCACCGGGCCAGCGCCCGCAGCAGCAGCGCCTCGTGGTCGCTGTTGACCACCACGGCGTCAGCCGCCGCGCAGACCCGCAGGTAGCCCTCGCTCCGCTGCTCCCGGGGCCGTCCGTCGGAGGCCTGCGGGACGTCGTGCAGCACCACGGTGAGCCGCTCGGCGCGGGCCGTGAGCACCACCAGGCGGCGGGCGGCGCTCACCGCGTCGGGGCCGAAGAGCCGGTCCGTGAAGTGCACCAGCACCCGGCGGTCGTCCAGGTCGACGGGCGGCCCAGGGTCGGGGAGGTCGACGCGCTCCGAGCACCCGGCGCTCGCCTGCGCCATCCGAGCGGCATACGACGTGACGCCGTGCTCGGGTGGGCCGACGACGAGGTGGGTGGTCACGCAGACCACCCCAGCGTCCGCAGCCGCTCGCGGTGCCGCTCCAGGCCGGCCGCGACGAGCCGGGGATGCTGGGCGTAGAAGGCCGCGTGCTCCAGCGCGACATCGGCGTCGCGCACCGGGGAGCCGTCGACGACCCAGTCGGGGCCGGTGTCGGCGTCAGGCAGGTCGAGGGCCTCGGCCACCTCGGGCAGCAGCGGCGTGCGCACCGAGCGCAGCAGCACCCGCCCCGGGTCGACCGCACGACCCGGCAGACGCAGCCGGTCACGCACCCGGTCGGCGAGGGCCCGGAGCACGGTGTTGCCGGGGTGGTTCACGGTCCAGCCCGCGTCGGCTCCGGCGCCGGCCACGACGTCGCTCACCGGCACCGTGTCGTGCTGCCGCTCGCGGCGGCCGAGCTCGGTCAGCGAGCTGGTGGCGACCAGCCGGTAGGCCGCGCGTCGCTCGTCCGCCGACAGCGCCGAAGGTCCGCCCTCGAGCCCGGCGGCCGCCGCGAGGGACCGCAGGTCGTGGTAGGGCACGACCGGGGGGTCTGCGATGCCGTCGACGTGCACCATCGCCTGGTAGGGGTACAGCCCCCCGTAGTAGACGGACGGGAGCATGACGAGCTCGGCACCGGCGTCGAGCCGGTCGGCCACCTGCTCGGTGCCCACCGGCAGGCCGCGGTAGTCGGGTCGCACCGGCTGCGCGAGCAGCACGTCGACCCGGCCGAGCAGGGTCTGCAGGTGGGGCACGTCCTCGCCCGTCAGCTCGTGCACCGGGGGCACCCGCACCGTGTCCACCGCGGGGTCACCGCCGGTGCTGGTCAGGCAGATGCGCAGCGCCTCGGCCTGACAGTTGCCGAGCACCACGAGCAGAGGCCGGTCGCGGTGCGGCAGGTCACGCAGGCCGTAGAACTCGCCGTAGTGCTCCCGACGTGCCTGGTCGCTCATGCCACCCACCTCCCGTGTCGCGCGATGACCCCACGGTAGATCTGGCGGTGGGCATGGGCGATCTGACGGCGCTGGGCCAGCCGATGCGCCCGGGTGACCGGCCGGGGCCGACGCGAGCGCAGGTCCACCAGGGCGCGCTGCAGGTCCGCGCCGTGCGGTGCCCCGTCGAGCAGCCGGTAGGTCGCCACGTCACCCTGCTCGGTGTAGTGGCCGACGTCGGGCGCGAGCACCGCGGTGCCCAGGTCGCGGCATTCCTCCAGCCAGCCGGAGTGGGTGCCCCAGGCATACGGCAGCACGCTGACGTCGAGGGAGGACAGGTAGGCCCAGAGCTCCTCGTCGTCCATCCGCGGCACCCAGTGCACCTCGGCGCTGCCGCGGGCGGCAGCACCTGCCAGCAGTGCGACGACCTCGGGGTCGTGGCGCACGAAGGCGGGGTCGCGCACCTCCTCGTGGACGTGCACCACGAGCGCGACGTCGTCCCGGACCGCGGGGTCGGTGCACGCCTCCTCCAGTGCGGTCACCACCCCGACGGCGTCGACATGGGCCCGCAGGCTCTTGAGGTGGACGCCGACCCGCAGAGGTCGGCGTCCACCGGCGGGGCGGCGTGCCGATGCGCGTCCAGCGGCGCCATGTGCGGGTGCGGCACGACGTGCACGGGCCGGCCCCACTGCCCACGGATCCGCGCCGGCCGCTCCGGGGGTGAGGGTGACCAGCGCATCGGCGGCGCGGACCAGGACGTCCAGGTCCTCCAGGTGCCGGTGCTGGTCGACCGCGGGCAGATGCGGGTTGGTGAGGTCGTGCACCGTGAGCACCCAGGGCAGACCGAGCTCGCCCAGCGCGTCGGTCCACTCGCGCAGCTCGTCGGGGGTGAAGGACTCGAAGCCGAAGTGCAGGTGCACCACGTCGACCTCGTCGGTGTGCTCCCGCACCCACCCGGGGTCCAGCGCGACCGGTGGCCACCACACGCCGGGGTCGGCACCGGGCACCGGAGGGTCGGGCAGGCGCACGACACCGTCCGGGCCGTCCGGGTGGGCGAGGTGCGCGACATACCGGTGCCCGGCAGGGATGGACAGCACCCGGATGGTGCCGGTGCTCACGACGCCTTCACCCAGCGTCCCGCCTCGTCCGTGCGGATCAGGCCGCGGCCCTCGAACTCCTTCAGCCAGCCCTGCATCGGCCACCACCCCCAGCGGTCGTGGAAGACCCCCGCGTTGCGCAGGATCGCGTCGAGGTGCTGCACCGGCGGGGTCTGGCTCTCGTGGTGCTGGTGGTATGCCGTGGCGCCACCGACCCAGGTCAGGCTGCCGCCGGCCTCGCGGACCACCTGGGCGAAGTCGGTGTCCTCCCCGCCGTAGCCGACGTAGTCCTCGCAGAACCCTCCGGTGGACCGGAAGTCGGCGGCGGTCATCGCGAACGACAGCGACCAGAACCGCTCGAAGTGCGGCTCCGGCAGGGCCTCGCCCGGTCGCAGGAAGGGCCGGTGCGGCTTGCGGGTCGCCACCGCCTCCAGGTCACCACCCACCGGGTAGCCGCCGGCGGGTGCGGCGCCCAGGTAGGCGACGTCACCGCACCACAGGGCCGGGGTCGGCCGGCGGGTCTGGGTGGTCGCCTCGGCATACGTCTGCACGAGGCGGCGACCGGGGATGCAGTCGACGTCGAGGAAGACCAGCACCTCGGCGCCCTCCCCGAGCGCCACCCTCGCGGCGAGGTTGCGCGCGGCCGCCAGGGGCAGGCCGCCGCGCGGCACCGGCAGCGAGGGCACGAGGGTGTCCCAGCGGTCGGTGGTGATGGGCAGCCGACGCCGGGCCAGGTCACGGTCACCCATGGCCACGACCACGTGCAGGTCGGGGCTCCAGGTGCCCATGCTGAGCCCGTCGACCTGGTGGAGGAGATGCTGGTGGCGCTGGTGCGCCAGGGTCAGCACGGCGGTGCGCGGACGGGGGCTGGTCTCGTTGTCGGTCTTCATCGGACCTCCTGAAGGGACGGCGCTGCATACGTGTGGTGCAGCAGGTGGGCGGCTCGGGCCGCGGCCCCGGGCTGCTGCCACCGGGCCCAGCCCTGGCCGCCGCGGGTCTGGGCGCGGTCGAGGAGCAGCGGCCACTCCTCGGGGGAGGGCCAGCCGGACAGGCCCTGGGCGATGCCGAGCCGGCGGACGGCTCGGGCGGTGGCCTCCTGCTCACCGTGCGGGCGGCGCTGGGCCACCACGACAGCCGGCCGACGGGCGCTCGCGACGTCGGCGACCGCGTTCTGACCGGCGTGGGTGACGACCACGTCGGCCGCCGCGAGGTCGGCCCAGAGGTCGGCCGACCTGGGGTGGCTGCCACCACGGTGGGTCCAGCGCCAGCCGGGGGTGGCGGCGCGGGCCCGCGCGAGGTCCTCGGCGGAGACGTCGCTGCCGCCGTCCCCCCAGAGCACGAGCACCTGGCGGGGGCCCTGCCGCAGGGGAGCCACCGGGGGCGGCACCCGGTCGGCGAACCGCGACATCGCCCCGACGTGCCAGGTCTTGGCCCGCCAGGCCTCCGGCCAGTCCCGGTCATGGGTGCCCGCGGGCCAGGTGGCCAGCAGGTGGTCGGCCAGGTCGTAGGCGGTGCGGTGAGCCCGGTCGCCACGACGGCCGGGCAGCGCGGTCACCACGACGGGGATGCCGCACAGCCGCACCAGCAGGGCGATCTCGACGGACACGTCGACGAGCACGGCACTCGGGCGCGCCCGGTGCAGCCAGTCGACGACCTGCGCGTGACGCTCCAGCAGACCGAGGTGGTGCCGTGGCGCCCAGTGCAGCACGCCGCCGGCGGCGACGTCGGCCTGGCCGGGGCCGGTGTGCAGCGGCATCGGGGCGTCGTCGCGAGCCAGCGACACCCACGCCCCGGGCCAGTCGTCCGGTGCCGCACCGGTGCCCAGACCGGTCACGCCGCCGGGGGCGAGGGCCTGGAGCGCACCGGCGATCTGGGTGCCGCGGGTGCGGTGCCCCGAGCCCTGGTGGTGCAGGTAGAGGCCGATCATGCGGCGTCCCGGAGTGCGGTGTCGGCGTAGAGGCCCAGGTAGTGGTCGACCATCGCGTCCAGGGAGCAGTGCGCCAGGGCATGCTCCCGGGCGGCCGCACGGGACAGCCGCACGACCGTCGGCAGCGCGGCGGCGAGGGCGGCGATGTCGTCGCCGGCCACGAGACGTCCGACCCGGCGGCTGACCACCTCGGGCAGGCCGCCGCGGGCGTAGCCCGCCACCGGGGTCCCGCACGCCAGGGCCTCGGCGGCGACCAGGCCGTAGGGCTCGTCCCAGGCGGGGGTGACCAGGGCCGCGGCACTGGACCCCACGAGCTGGGTCAGCTCACGCCGGCTGAGGTGCCCGACATACCTGATGTCGTCGTGCAGCAGCGGCTCGACCTCTGCCCGGAAGTAGGCGCGGTCGGAGATCGGACCGGCCAGGCGCAGGCCGAGGCCGGCGCGTCGGGCTGCCTCGATGGCATGGTGGGGGGCCTTCTCGGGGACCATGCGGCCGGACCAGACCAGGTCGGTGCCCCCGGGGCCGGGGGTCCACAGGTCGGTGTCGACACCGTTGGGCACGACGTGTGCGTCCACCAGGTGGCTCCACGAGCCGGCGGTGTGCCTGCTGACAGCGGCGAACCGCAGTCCGTCGGCGCGGACGACGCTGAGCGCCGACTCCAGCCACGGCGTGGGCGGGGTGTGCAGGGTCGTGAGCATGGGGGCCGGCACGGTCTCGGCCATCACCAGCGGCAGGTAGTGGAGGCTGTTGTTGTGCACCAGGTCGATGCCCGGGTGGCGGGCCAGGTGGCGCACGACCTGCAGGTAGGCGTGGTGCGCCTGGATCATCTCCAAGGCCGGCATGGAGGGGTCGTGTCGCGCGGCGTCACTGAGCTTCAGCGGCTCCACGTGAAGGCTCCGCAGACCGGGGACCTCCTCGCTGCCCTCGGCCGCGAAGAGGGTGACCTCGTGGCCCCGGCGCAGCAGGGCCCTGGCCAGGTGCCAGGTCATCGACTCGAGTCCCCCGGCGAACGGCTCGGCGATAGGGTGTCGCGAGTGCGCGATCAGAGCGATGTGCACAGGCCCATCACATCCTTCCGGGACAGGGAGAAGCGGCGAACATTCGACGCTATCCGGAGGCGGTGGTCCGGCCCCACACCCTCAGGGGTGAGTGACGGGCCCCCCTTCGGCTACGAGTGAGTAACCTGGGGCCATGACCGACACCGCGGCGCAGCACGACGCGCGAGGGCGGCACCCCTCCGTGGTCACCGTCGCGCTGGCCAACGACTACGAGGTGGTCGTGCTCGGGCTGGAGCAGATGCTCGCCGCGCACGCCGAACGGATCCGGGTCGCCGAGCTCGACCTGAATATGCCGGTCGCTCACCCGGTCGACGTGACGCTCTACGACACCTTCTCCCAGCCGCAGGTCGACGACGCCGACATCGACCGGGTGATCGGCAGCTCCGGGGCCGGCCGTGTGGTCGTCTACACCTGGAACACCCACCAGGACCTGGTCTCGACGGCGCTGGCCAAGGGGGTCGCCGGCTACCTGTCCAAGACGTTGAGCGCCGAGGAGCTGGTCACCGCCCTGGAGCGGGTCAACCGGGGCGAGATCGTGGTGCTCACCGGCAACCCCGACGACGACGTCTCCGGCACCTGGCCCGACCCCGACCCGGACGACGAGATCGTCGCGGGCGACTGGCCCGGTCGTCGGGAGGGGCTGACCGCCCGCGAGGCCGAGGTCGTCGCCCTGATCACCCGGGGGCTGAGCAACCAGGAGATCGCGGAGCGCACCTACCTGAGCATCAACTCGGTCAAGTCCTACATCCGGGCCGCCTACCACAAGATGGGCGTGGACAGCCGCACCAAGGCCGTGCTCTGGGGCGTGCAGCACGGGCTGATCCCGGAGCGCGGGCGCATCGTCCGCTAACCCGCGTTGCCAGGGGTTTCGCACCCCCCAAACCCGCGTTGCCAGGGGTTTCGCGCTCCGGAGTCCGGCCCACGTCAGCCCGCGACGTCAGCCGCCACGGGGTCCAGCGCGGCGAGGAAGTCGGCGAAGCCGCCGCTGACCCGGCCCTGCCGCCGGCCCGAGGTGCGCACCCGCGCCCGGTCGGTGCTGCGGCATACCGCCCCAGTGGCACGTACCCGCCGCACCAGGTCGACGTCCTCGTGCAGGGCCAGCCCCCGGAACCCCCCGACCTGCCCATAGACGCTGGCCCGGACGCCCAGGTTGGCGCCGTGCACGCAGTGATGGTCGTCAGTCAGCACGTGCAGGGCGTGCCAGCCTTCCCGCACCTGCGGGTCCAGGTCGGCGGGATCGGGCTCCACCGAGCCCACCACCAGGTCGGCTCCCTCGGCCGCCAGCGCCAGCTGCGTGGTCAGCCAGGACGGCGGCACGCGGGTGTCGGCGTCGGTGTGGGCCAGCCAGACCCGCTCGTCGGCGAGACCGGCACCACGCAGTGCCAGACCCTGCGCGACCCCGACCGCGCGCACCGCCCCGACGACACCGAGGTCGACCGTGACCGCATGCACCCACGGCCGGCGTGCGACGACCTGCGGTGTCGCGTCGGTGCAGCCGTCGAGCACGACGACGACCGTCACCGGACAGGTATGCCGTGACGCGTGCAGGTGCGCGACCGCCTCCCCGAGCGCGTCCAGGCACCCGCCGACGAGCGACTCCTCGTCCCGTGCCGGGACGACCACGACCACCTGGCCGACGGCGGTCATCAGCCCTCGGCCCCGGTCTCGTCGCTCCACACGCTGAGCAGGAAGTCGTCCTCGTCGTGCTGCACGATGCGCCGCAGCCCGAGCCTGTGGTGCATCAGGGCGTGCACCTGCGGCCCACCGAGGGGCCAGCCGCGGATGTCGTGCCGCCAGTGGCAGGCCAGCACGACCCCGCCGGGCGCCAGGGACCGGCGGATGCACCCGATCAGCGCATCCAGCCGGCCCGGACTGAGGAAGTATCCCGTCTCGGAGACGACGACCAGGTCCAGCGTGCGGTCCGGCCACTGCTCGGGCATGTCCAGGCGGCACACCTCCACCCCACGGTGGGCAATGAGGTGGTGCTGCGCCTGGCGCACCGCGATCTCGCTCTCGTCGACGGCGAGCAGCCAGCCGCACCGGGTCGCCAGCTCGGCGCTGAGCCCGCCGACGGAGCAGCCGATGTCGATGGCACGGCCATAGCGCTCATGCGGCAGGCTCGCCATGGTGACGGCTCGCTTGCGGGTCTCGTACCAGGACGACCGCACCCGCCACGGGTCGGCCTCGGCGGCGTGCAGCGCGTCGAACGGGGTGGACCGGTCGGGCTCGACCCTGAGGAAGAGCTCGGCGTCACGCCGGAAGTGGTCGAGGAAGTGCTGTGACAGCAGCGCCTCGTCGCCGGGCAGGTCCGACAGCGGCTGCACCTGCGACACGTGGTGCTCGACCGCGGCGAGCTTGCGGCCGTGCACGTCGCCCGGCAGCTCGACGACCAGTGCACTGTCCCAGGGCAGGTCGGCAGGGGTGCCCCACGCCCAGGCCCAGATCGGTGCCTGCCACAGTGTCGCGTCGGTGCGCCAGGCGGCGACCCCGGCGGCCTGCGCGGCGGCGACGTGGTCGGGGTGACCGTCACCGTGCCAGGTGGAGACGACCAGCGTGCTGGCACCCTCCCGACCCAGGACGTCGACCAGATGCTCGGTGAGCACGGCACCGGCACCGGCCAGCTCGCCGTCGTCGAGCCCCAGCCGGTGCAGCCGAGCCTGCGGCGCCAGCCGGCCCAGCGCCTCGGTGACCTCGCGAGCCCGGAGTGCGGCCAGCGCGGCCCGCGAGTGGGTGGGCGACCCGGGGTGCGACGCGGAGCCGTCGGTGGCGACGACGACCTCGACCTGCAGGCCGGCACGGGACGCGAGCGCGATGAGGCCACCGGCGGTGAGCGTCTCGTCGTCGGGGTGCGCCGCCACGACCAGCAGCCGCCGGACACCCTCCGGGATGCCGACACGCGGGGTCGCCTGCCACTGCGGGGAGCCGAGCCACACCCGCTCGGGGGTGCCGTCGTCGCGGTGGTCGAACGACGGCTGGGCCGCCCCGGACACGGAGGTCACGACGACCGCCAGACGCTGGGCGGGGGCGCGGGGTCGCACAGCACCCGCCCGAGCACGGCCTCGTCACGCTCGGCGTGCTCCTGGCGCAGGTAGAGCTGCAGGTCGGCCACCCGTCGGGCGTGGGCGTCGTCGGTCGCCAGCGGCCCGGGGCCCAGCGCGTGGCCGGTGCGCTCCAGGGTCTGCTCCGCGGCCTCCCGCACAGTGCGGCGCACCCGCAGCGCCAGGGCCGCACCAGCGGTGCCGACCGCTGCGCCGCCGTCCACCGCGTCGGCCGCCAGCGCCACCGACGCCGCACTCGTGTGCAGCAGCGCGTCGACCGCACCCAGGTGCATCTGTCCGACCTGGTCGAGCCGGCGGCGGGAGGCCTGGTGCGCCAGGCTCCGGGCCAGGCCGACGGCACCGCCGAACCAGCAGGCCGCCACACCCAGGCCGCCCCAGGCGAAGCCGGGTCGGGTCAGGTACCACCCCGCCGGGCCGACCGGGGTGGCCTCGGCGCCGTCGAGGTCGACGGGACCGCTGACCACGCCGGACAGCCCACGAGCGACCCAGCTCCCGTCGTCGACGACGGTGACCTCGGGGCGGCGCAGGTCGACGGCATAGAGCCGACGCTCCTCGGGTCCGCTCCACGCGGTGACCAGGGCTGCGTCGACCTGCCCGGCCAGCGAGCACCAGGGCTTGCGGCCGGTGAGACGCCAGGTGCCGCTGGCGTCCGCAGTCGCCTCCACCCGCAGCCCCGGACCTTCTGCGGCATAGACACCCCAGGTCACCCTCTCCGGGTCAGCCGGCACGCAGTGCCCCGCGGCGCCGGCCTGGCCGAGGATGGCCAGCGCATCGAGGTGCGGCTCGAGCACCCGGGCAACGGTCAGGTCGGCCGCCGCCACGTCGGCGAGCTGCTGCCAGAGGACGCGGGTGTGGCCGGTCCCGGGCTGGGGCAACCGGGCACCCCACACCCGGGCAAGCTTCAGGGCACCCGGCACGACGCCGCCCGCCGGCGCAGCCGCCGCGATGGTGGTCGCCACGTCGGCAGCGAGCTGCGTGTCGCTGCCGTCCTCGTCGACGGGCGACACGGCATACGGGTCGAACCGCATGCGCGACCTCAGGTCAGCGGCGCGTCTGCGACGCGGCGGCCGGCTCGGTGCCGCGCTGCGCGCGGCGGCGCTGCAGGAAGCGCCAGCCGGCCAGAGCCAGGGGGGCGATGCGGAAAAGGGTGCGGAACATGAGGACTCCTCGGTCGTGGAAGACCCGTCGACGGCGTCGCCGCGGGCGGGTAGGCCAGCCTTCGACCCTACGGACCTGCCCCCGGTTCCGCCACCTCCGCAGGGGTGAGGTGGGTGGCGGCGCCGGGTGTCGGTCAGGCGACATACGGTGAGGGCATGGAATTCAGATACCTCGGCAACAGCGGGCTCAAGATCTCCGAGATCACCTACGGCAACTGGCTCACCCACGGCTCCCAGGTCGAGAACGACGTCGCGACGCAGTGCGTGCGCGCCGCGCTCGACGAGGGCATCTCGACGTTCGACACCGCCGACGTCTACGCCAACACCGTCGCGGAGTCGGTGCTGGGTGAGGCGTTGAAGGGCGAGCGGCGGGAGAGCCTGGAGATCTTCACGAAGGTCTACTGGCCCACCGGCCCCAAGGGCAAGAACGACACCGGCCTGTCCCGCAAGCACATCATGGAGTCCATCGACGGCTCGCTGGAGCGGCTGCAGACCGACTACGTCGACCTCTACCAGGCGCACCGCTATGACACGGAGACGCCCCTGGAGGAGACGATGCAGGCCTTCGCCGACGTCGTGCGGCAGGGCAAGGCGCTGTACATCGGCGTGAGCGAGTGGACCGCCGACCAGATCCGCGAGGGTGTGGCCCTGTCCAAGGAGCTCGGCTTCCAGCTGATCTCCAGCCAGCCGCAGTACTCCATGCTCTGGCGGGTCATCGAGGGCGAGGTCGTGCCGACCTCGGCTGAGCTGGGTGTCTCCCAGATCGTGTGGAGCCCGATGGCCCAGGGCGTGCTGTCCGGCAAGTACCTGCCCGGTCAGCAGCCGCCGGAGGGCTCGCGCGCCGCCGACGAGAAGGGCGGCGCCGACATGATCAAGCGCTTCATGCGCGACGACGTGCTGACCCGGGTGCAGGACCTCAAGCCGGTCGCGCAGGAGGCCGGCCTGAGCATGGCGCAGCTGGCCGTCGCCTGGGTGCTGCAGAACCCCAACGTGGCCGCCGCCCTGGTCGGCGCCTCCCGGCCCGAGCAGGTGGCCGAGAACGTCAAGGCCGCCGGTGTCACGCTGGACGACGCCGTGATGGAGCGCATCGACGAGGTGCTCGGTGACATCGTCGAGCGCGACCCCGGCAGGACGCGCGAGACCGCACCGCAGGCCCGCGTGGCCTGACCGTCGGCGTGGCATGACCCCTGACATGACGCAGGGCCCGGATCGCTCCGGGCCCTGCGTCCTCTCGAGGTCAGCCGGTCAGCGGGCGGCGGCGGCGCTGCCGCGACGTGAGCCGCCGGAGCGCTGGCCGCGACCCGGGGAGGCCTGCTGCCCGCGACCGGACCCGCCGCGGGTCGACTGTCCCCGGCCGGAGCCCGCACCGGAGCCCTGACGGCGACCGCCGCCACCACCACCGGAGCGGCGCTGCGGCTGGGTCGGGGTGTCGAACACGATCGGCGGCTGCGGCGGCACTCCCCCGGCCGGCCGGGGGGCCAGCTCGGTGAGCAGCGGGTGACCCACCGCGACGCGGGTGGTGGTCGCCCTGACCCCGGCGGCCTTGGTCAGCGCGCGGACGTCGCGCACCTGGTCGTCGGTCATCAGGGTCACCACGCGGCCGGAGTTGCCCGCGCGGGCCGTGCGACCCGAGCGGTGCAGGTAGGCCTTGTGCTCGACGGGCGGGTCGGCGTGGATGACCAGGCCCACGTCGTCGACGTGGATGCCGCGGGCGGCGATGTCGGTCGCCACGAGGGTCGCGGCCAGACCGGAGTGGAAGGCCTCGAGGTTGCGGGTCCGGGCGTTCTGCGCCAGGTTGCCGTGCAGCTCGACCGCGGGAACACCCCGGCCGTTGAGCTGCTTGGCGAGCTTCTTGGCCCCGTGCTTGGTGCGCGTGAACACCAGGCTGCGGCCGGGCGCGCTGGCCAGGTCGGCGAGCACGTCGAGCCGGTCGGTGCCGGCGATGTGCAGCACATGGTGCTCCATGGTGGACACCGGTGACTGGGCGCTGTCCGCGCTGTGCGAGACGGGGTTGGTCAGGTACTTGCGGACCAGCACGTCGATGCCACCGTCGAGGGTCGCGGAGAACAGCATGCGCTGACCGGTGCGGGGGGTGCGGTCCATGATGCGCTTGACGCCGGGCAGGAAGCCGAGGTCGGCCATATGGTCGGCCTCGTCCAGGATCGTCACCTCAACGGCGTCGAGGTTCGACGTCGCCGGTGCTCATGAGGTCCTCGAGCCGGCCGGGGCAGGCGATGAGGACGTCGACCCCGGCGCTGAGGGCGCGGACCTGGGGGCCCTTGCCGACCCCGCCGAAGACGGTGGTGCTGCGCAGGCCGGCCACCTGGGCCAGCGGCTGCAGGCTCTCGGCGATCTGGCCGGCGAGCTCACGGGTCGGGGCCAGGATGAGGGAACGGGGGCGCTTGGCACCGCGGCGGCTCGAGGAGGCGGTGAGCCGGGCCACGAGGGGCAGCAGGAAGGCGTAGGTCTTGCCCGAGCCGGTGCGACCGCGGCCGAGCACGTCGCGCCCGGCGAGGGAGTCGGGCAGCGTAGCCGCCTGGATCGGGGTGGGGCTGACGATGCCCTGCTGCTTCAGGGCGTCGGTCAGGCGGGTGGGGACGCCGAGGTCGGCGAACGAAGGAGTGGACACAGAGGGTCTCCAGAAAGGGTGGTGCGGGGTCTCGCCCGCGCGCTGCCTGACCCGGTCCGTTCCGGGGAGCTGCGCGGCTCATGCGTTGTCACGCCGCAGAAAACCGCAACCCGCGGCAAGACTCAGCGGGCTGCTGTCGCCAGCCTACGGCATACGTGATGTGTCACCGGCAACGCCCCCTTGGAGGAGGGTCGGCCGGACCTCGAGCAGCGCGGGTCACTGGCCAGGTCGGATCATGGCCTTCACCGTGGTCGGGTCGCTGCGCGAGGCGGTGAGTGCGGACTCGACGTCCTCGAGTCCGTAGTGGCCGGTCACCATCGCGTCGAGGTCGACGCGGCCAGCTGCGGCCAGCTCGATGGCGATGGGCCAGGTGTTGGCGTACCGAAAGGCACCCGTGATCGTGAGCTCTCGGTCCTGCACGTAGGAGAGGGGGAACTCCACCGTGTCACCCCCCATGCCGACCAGGACCACGCGTCCCGCCCGCGCCATGGTGGAGACCGCGTCCCAGGTGGCCCGAGCGTTCCCGGAGCACTCCAGCAGCACATCCGGGGCGACCCCTGCAGCTGCCGGAGACTGCTGGCTGACGTCGATGGCGGTCAGGCCAAGGCTCTCGGCCAGGTGGAGCCGGTGGGGGTTCACATCCGTGACGGTGACGGTGTCGGCACCATAGGCACGGGCAGTCTGGGCGGCGACCAGGCCGATCGGTCCTGCTCCGGTGACCAGGACGGAGCTGCCGGGTCCGACCTGCCCCCGTTGGCATGCCCACACCCCGACCGACAACGGTTCGAGCAGCCCCGCTGCGTCGTCACTGATGCTGTCAGGGACCGAGTAGGCGAAAGCGGCCGGAACGGCGACGTACTCTGCGAAGGCGCCGTCATACGGAGGAGTGGCGAAGAACCGCACGTCGGGGCAGAGGTTGTAGCGCCCGGCGAGGCACTGCGCGCAGGAGCGGCAGGGCACGCCAGGCTCGATCGACACACGCTGTCCCACCCGGAGCGAGGTCACGTCGGCCCCCAGTGCGGCCACGACACCTCCGGCCTCGTGCCCCAGCACGAGCGGTGAGTCCACCACGTAGGGGCCGATCCGCCCGTGCTCGTAGTAATGCACGTCCGAGCCGCAGACTCCCACCGACCCGACCTGGACCAGCACCTCGCCGGCGGCCGGCCGGGGAACGTCGCGCTCCTCCAGGGCGACCTCTCCTGCGCGCCGCAGCACACTGACCTTCATCGTTGCCACTGCCTACCTCCCGATCGTGGATCATATGAGCACATCCTGTCCTGAGTTGCTCAGATGATACCCGTAGGGTGCCTGTACCGCGAGATGCAGAAGGAGAAAACCGGTCCGCCAAGCGTTGCAGAGGATGATTCTGACCAGCGTTGCCGAGCCATTGGTGCCCGTCCGATACGATCTACGCTCAGATGAGCGACTACTGGAGGTGCCGTGTCAGAGCCACAGTTCAAGGGGCCCAGCGAGATGGTGCTCGCCGCGTCGGCGGCCAGGCAGTTCTACTTCGCCAACCGCTCGAAGGTGCAGATTGCGGACGAGCTCGGCATCTCGCGGTTCGAGGTGGCGCGACTGCTGCACCGGGCCCGCGCCACCGGGATCGTCAGCATCACGGTCGCCAGCCCTGGCACCGTCAACCTCGACCTGAGCTCGCGGCTCTGCGAGGAGTTCGGGCTCCAGTACGGCATCGCGGTGGACACGGCCGGGGACAGCGACGTGCAGATCCGTGAGCAGGTCGGGCAGTGTGCCGCTGACCTGTTGAGTGAGATCACCACGCCTGACGATGTGCTCGGTGTCGGGTGGGCACGGATCGTGCTGGCGATGGCGAGCCGGGTGCAGGGCCTGAGCGCACGCCGCATCGTGCAGTTCACTGGTGCTCTCAGCCGTTCGGACGTCGACGTGAGCGCGGTGGAGGTCGTCCGTGACCTCGCTCGCCGCGCCGGTGTGCCGGCCAGCGTGTTCTATGCTCCGATGCTGGTCAGCGACGGACAAGCGGCAGCTGCGCTCTACCGCCAGCCCGAGGTCGCCGATGCCGTCGCCCGGTTCAAGGACGTCACCAAAGCTGTCGTCGGCGTGGGGGGTGGGTCCCCCCGCACTCGACGCTGTACGACGCGCTGACGCCCGAAGAACGCGCCGACGTCCTGGGTGACGGAGCGCATGCCGACCTGTCCGGGGTGCTGCTCGACGTCCACGGGCGACCGGTCCGGAGCGCCATCAGCGAGCGCATCATCTCGATCACGGCGGAACAGCTGCGCGGGGTCCCGCAGGTGATCGGGCTCGCCTACGGGATGGACAAGGTCACCGCAGCGCGCGCCGCCCTCCGGGGAGGGTACCTGCAAGGGCTGGTCACCCATTCGGCCTTCGCCGAAGGGCTGCTCAGCGGCCCTCGCCGGTAGTCCCAGAGCATCGTTCTCCTTTCGGTCGAACGCCGGGACCCTGCACAGCAACGTCGGTGGTGCAGGTCTGCGCTGCGTTCGGCCACGACGTCGCGCGCACCCTTGACAGGCATGCCAGCGACCTCCAGACTCAATTGAGCGGCTAGGTCTTTAGTTGCTCAAATGAGCAGAGCGCGTTCGGCGGGTGTCGGACGAGGGACGGAGGAGTGGCATGCGACATACCTCTCGAGCGAGGGCGGTGGCCCTGGGCGCCGTCGCCGGCGTGAGCCTCACCGGCTGCGCCTGGAACGGCTGGGGCGGCACCGCCGGTGGTGAGGGGTCCGACAGCATCACGGTGCTGATGGTCAACAACCCCCAGATGATCGACCTGCAGCAGCTCACCGACGAGCACTTCACCGCCGAGACCGGCATCGAGGTCAGCTACACCGTGCTGCCGGAGAACGACGTGCGCGACAAGATCGGCCAGGAGTTCTCCAGCCAGGCCGGGCAGTACGACGTGGCCTCGCTGAGCAACTTCGAGATCCCGATCTACGCCGGCGCGGGCTGGGTGGAGCCGCTGGACGACTACATCGCCGCGGACGCTGACTTCGACCAGGCCGACATCCTGCCGCCGATGCAGACCTCCCTGTCCTACAACGACCAGGTCTACGGACAGCCGTTCTACGGCGAGAGCTCGTTCCTGATGTACCGCAAGGACGTGCTGGAGGCGCAAGGCCTGACCATGCCCGAGTCGCCGACCTGGCCCGAGGTGGCCGAGCTCGCCGAGCAGCTCGACGGAGCCGAGCCAGGCATGGCCGGCATCTGTCTACGCGGCCAGCCCGGTTGGGGACAGGTCATCGCGCCGCTGACCACCGTGGTCAACACCTTCGGCGGGACGTGGTTCACGCAGGACTGGTCGGCGGAGGTCAACGCGCCGGAGTTCACCGAGGCCACCAGCTTCTACGTCGACCTGGTGCGCGAGTTCGGGCCCAGCGGCGCAGCCCAGGCCGGCTACACCGAATGCCTGAACAACCTCACCCAGGGCACCGTCGCCATGTGGTACGACTCCACCGCGGCCGCCGGCACCCTGGAGGCCGACGGCTCGCCGGTGCAGGGTCTCATCGGCTACGCACCGGCTCCGGTCCTGAAGACCGACAGCTCGGGCTGGCTCTACGCCTGGTCGTGGGCCATCCAGGCCTCCAGCGACAACAAGGACGGTGCCTGGGAGTTCATCTCGTGGGCCTCGAGCAAGGAGTACGAGGAGCTGGTCGGCGCCGAGATCGGCTGGGCCAGCGTGCCCGCCGGCAAGCGTGAGTCGACCTACTCCAACGAGCAGTACCTCGAGGTGGCGAGCGCGTTCGGCGACCCCACCCTGAGCGCCATCAGCAACGCCGACCCGGCCAACCCGGGGGTCCAGCCCCGGCCCGCTCTGGGCATCCAGTTCGTCGGCATCCCGGAGTTTCCCGACCTGGGCACCCAGGTCAGTCAGGACGTCAGCTCGGCAGTCGCCGGTCGGATGACCGTCGAGGAGGTCCTCGACCGCGGCCAGGACCTCGCCGAGGACGTCGCCGAGCGCTACATCGCCCGGGAGGGCTCATGAGCACGCAGACCGCAGCCGGCCGGACCGAGAGCTCCGGGGCGGCCAAGCCCTCCCCGGCCCTGAAGCGGGCCGGGGACTGGTCCCGCAGGGCGCCGCTGCTGCCGGCCCTGATCTTCGTCATCATCATGACCCAGATCCCGTTCGCGGCGACCCTGGTCATCTCCTTCATGAACTGGAACGCCTACTACCCCGAGGAGCGGGGCTTCGCCGGCGTCGACAACTTCGTGCGCGTCTTCACCGACACCAACACCCGCTCAGCGGTGGTCGTGACGGTGGTGCTGACCGTGTCGGTCGTGCTGGTCAGCCTGCTCCTCGGCCTGGCGATCGCGCTCCTGCTGGACCGCAAGTTCCGAGGCCGCTCGGTCGTGCGGACGATGATGATCACGCCCTTCCTCGTGGTGCCCGTCGCGGCCGCGCTGCTGTGGAAGCACGCGCTCTACAACCCCGAGTACGGCCTGTTCAACGGGCTGCTGACGATGGTCTTCGGCGACAACGCCCCCCAGCCTGACTGGATCACGAACAACCCGCTGGGGGCGATCATCGCCGCGCTGGTCTGGCAGTGGACACCCTTCATGATGCTGATCCTGCTGGCCGGGCTGCAGTCCCGGCCTCTGGACGTGGTCGAGGCCGCCCGGATCGACGGGGCGAACAGCTTCCAGATCTTCTGGCACATGACCCTGCCGCACCTGCGGCAGTACATCGAGCTGGCCACCCTGCTCGGCGCGATCTACGTGGTGCAGAACTTCGACCACGTCTTCACCATCACCGCCGGCGGACTCGGCACCGCCAACCTGCCCTACTTCATCTACCAGACCTTCTACACCGCGCAGGACTACGGGCGGGCGTCCGCGGCCGGCGTGGTCGTGGTGATCGCCACCATCCTCATCGCCATGGCGGCACTGCGCACCGTCTTCACGATGTTCAACGAGGAGTCCCGATGAGCACGACAGAGAACCGCGCGGCCACTGCAGAGGGTGGGGGCGGGCGCAGCCCCCTGCACAAGGGCAAGAACACCTTCAAGAAGGTGTCCGGCACGGTCCACCCCACCGACCGGGCCCGCAAGCGCAGCGCCTCCCGCAACGGCCTGGGCCTGACGGTCCTCGCCTGGGTCGTCGGCCTGCTCTTCGTGGCGCCGGTGCTGTGGATGGTGCTGACCTCGTTCCACTCGGAGACCGACGCCGCGACCAACCCGCCGAGCTGGTTCGCCCCGCTGAGCCTGGAGGGCTACCGCTCCTTCTTCGGCTCGGACCCGTGGCCGCCGCTGCTCAACTCGCTGACCGCGAGCGTGCTGTCCACGGCCCTGGTCATCCTGCTGGCCTTCCCGGCCGCCTACGCGCTGTCCATCCGGCCGGTGAAGAAGTGGACGGACGTCATGTTCTTCTTCCTCTCCACCAAGATGCTGCCGCTGGTGGCAGGTCTACTGCCGATCTACCTCTTCGCGCAGGTCACCGGTCTGCTCGACACGATCTGGCTGCTGATCCTGCTCTACACCTCGATGAACCTGCCCATCGCCATCTGGATGCTGCAGTCCTTCCTGGCCGAGGTGCCGATCGAGATGCTGGAGGCGGCCCAGGTCGACGGAGCGGGGCTGATCCGGACGATGCGCGAGGTCATCGCGCCCGTGGTGATGCCCGGCATCGCCGCAGCCGCCCTCATCTGCTTCATCTTCAGCTGGAACGAGCTGCTGCTGGCGCGGGTGCTGACCGGCACCGTGGCGAGCACGGCTCCGGTCTACCTCACCGGGTTCGTCACCAGCCAGGGCCTCTTCCTGGCGCAGGTCTGCGCCGCCTCGCTCGTGGTCTCCCTGCCGGTGCTCGCCGCAGGCTTCGCGGCGCAGGACAAGCTGGTGCAAGGGTTGTCCATGGGAGCCGTCAAGTGAGCCCGCGCCTCGCACCAGGCATCCTGTCCCAGGTCGACCCGAGCGTCTCGGTCCCGTCCTACGACCGCGGCCAGGTCAGCAGAGGCATCGTCCACCTCGGTGTCGGTGGCTTCCACCGGGCCCACCAGGCAATGTATGTCGACCGGCTGATGGAGCAGGGGCTTGCCCTCGACTGGGGCATCTGCGGGGTCGGCGTGCTGCCGCACGACCGTCGCATCGTGGAGACGCTGACCGCGCAGGAGGGCCTCTACACGCTCGTGGTCAAGCATCCGGACGGTCGCCGGGAGGCCAGGGTCGTCGGCTCCATCATCCAGATGCTGCTCGCGCCGGACGACCCGCAGGCGGTCGTCGACGCCATGGCCGACCCGGCCACCCGCATCGTGTCGCTGACCATCACCGAGGGTGGCTATCTCGTCAACCAGGTGACCGGTGAGTTCGACGGGACCGACCCGGCGGTCCAGGCGGACCTGCAGGAGGGATCGGCACCGACCACGGCCTTCGGGTTCATCGTGGCGGCTCTGGCGGCCCGCCGTGCCGCAGGCACCCCGCCGTTCACGGTCATGTCGTGCGACAACCTGCCGGGCAACGGCGACGTGGCCCGCCGGACGATCACCGCCTTCGCCCGGCTCAAGGACCCCGAGCTGGCCGCGTGGATGGTGCAGGAGGTCACCTTCCCCAACGGGATGGTCGACCGGATCACCCCGGTGACCTCCCCCGACGACATCGCCCAGCTGGAAGAGGCGACCGGCATCGAGGACGGCTGGCCGGTGGTCTGCGAGCCCTTCACCCAGTGGGTGCTCGAGGACCACTTCGTCGCCGGCCGGCCGCCGTTCGAGGAGGTCGGGGTGCAGCTGGTCGACGACGTCGTGCCGTTCGAGCTGATGAAGCTGCGGCTGCTCAACGCCAGCCACCAGTCGCTGTGCTACCTCGGCTACCTGGCCGGCTACCGCTACGCGCACGAGGTCTGCCAGGACCCGCTGTTCGTCGACTTCCTCCTGGGCTATATGGAGCACGAGGGCTCCCCCACCTTGCCGCACGTGCCGGACACCGACCTCGCCGCATACCGTCAGACCCTCATTGAGCGCTTCGCCAACCCCGAGGTGCGCGACACCCTGGCCCGGCTGTGCGCCGAGAGCAGCGACCGCATCCCCAAGTGGCTGCTGCCGGTCATCCGGCACAACCTCGCCCACGACGGCGAGGTCGACCGCTCCGCGCTGGTCGTCGCCTCCTGGGCGCGGTATGCCGAGGGGCGGGACGAGCAGGGTGAGGCGATCGAGATCGTCGACCGGCTCAAGGACCGGGTGACGGCTGCGGCGGCACGCCAGGGGCAGGACCCGCTGGCCTTCCTGCGGGACCCGGACCTGTTCGGTGACCTGGTGGAGCACGAGCGCTTCACGACCGCCTACCTGTCGGCCCTGGCCTCGCTGCACACGCTGGGGGCCCGGGCGACCGTCGAACGTGCGGTGAGCGGGGTCGGCGCCTTCCCGGGAGGCGGCAGGTGAGGTCTGCGCTGGTCGCGGGCGTCGACAGCTCGACGCAGTCGTGCAAGGTGGTGGTCTGCGACGCCGCCACCGGCGAGGTCGTGCGCCAGCAGCGAGCACCGCACCCGGACGGCACCGAGGTGCACCCTGACGCGTGGTGGCAGGCGTATGCCGAGGCGTCGGCCGGAGGCATCCTCGACGGGGTTGAGGCGATCGCCGTCGGAGGCCAGCAGCACGGCATGGTCGCGCTCGACGAGCACGACGAGGTGGTGCGCCCGGCGCTGCTGTGGAACGACACCCGCTCCGCCACCGCCGCCGGTGACCTGGTGCGCGAGTGGGGTGGCCCGCAGCGCTGGGCCGAGGAGGTCGGCCTCGTGCCGGTCGCCAGCTTCACGGTGAGCAAGGTGCGCTGGCTGGCCGAGCACGAGCCGGAGGCGGCGGCGCGCACCGCGACGGTGGTGCTGCCCCACGACTGGCTGACCGGGCGCATCCTGCGCCAGGGCAGCGACCCGACCGGGTGGACCACCGACCGGGGGGACGCATCAGGGACGGGCTACTGGTCGGGGCACGAGGGTCGCTACCGCTCCGACCTCATGCAGCTGGCCTTGGGTCGTCCCTTCGGCGTGCCGGAGGTCGTCGCGCCCGGGGCGGTCGCCGGCACCACCACCGGCGGCCTGGTCGTCGCTGCCGGCACCGGCGACAACATGGGGGCCGGTCTGGGCCTGGGGTTGTCAGCCGGTGACGTCGTCGTGTCGCTGGGCACCTCGGGCACCGTCTTCACCGTCTCGCCGACCTGCCCCGCGGACCCCACCGGCGCGGTCGCCGGGTTCGCCGACGCCACCGGGGCGTTCCTGCCGCTGATGTGCACGCTCAACGCCGCACGCGTGCTCACCGCCGCCGCCTCGATGCTGGGTGTCGACCTGGCCGGGCTCGACCGGCTGGCACTAGCCGCCGAGGCGGGCGCGGGCGGGCTCACCCTGCTGCCCTACCTGGACGGCGAGCGGACCCCGGACCTGCCCGACGCGACCGGCACCCTCGCCGGTCTGACCAGGGCCAACGCCTCACCGGAGAACCTCGCCCGTGCCGCTGTCGAGGGGATGCTGCTGAACCTGCAGGGCGGCGTGGAAGCGCTGCGTCGGCAGGGAGCGAAGGTTGACCGGGTGCTGCTCATCGGTGGGGCCTCAGCGTCCCGGGCGGTGCAGCACGTGGCCAGGGAGCTGCTCGGGGTGCCCGTCCAGGTGCCCGCACCGGGTGAGTACGTCGGCATCGGCGCCGCCCGCCAGGCGGCCTGGTCCCTGGAGGGTTCGCCGGCCCCGCCGGGCTGGCCGGTGGCCCTGGCCGACGAGCCGGCCGGCGCCGCGTCTGTCCCGCCGACCGACCGGACCGCCGAGGTCATCGGGCGGTATGCCGCCCTCCTGGAGTCTGTGCACGGGGGCGCGTGAGCACGTTGCCCACCCCGGCGGCGAGCACCGCGACCAGTCCGAGGACCTGCCCGAGCGACAGGGTGGTGCCGTAGAGCACCAGGTCGACCAGGACCGCGACCGCCGGATAGACGAAGGCCAGCACACCGATGGTCGTGACCCCGAGCCGGGGATAGCTGGTGTACATCAAGACGTACATCGCGGCCGTGTGCACGACCCCCAGCACCACCAGCAGGGTCCAGCCGTGGCCCAGACCCGCCAGACCCGACCAGTCGGCGAAGGGCGCCAGCACTGCAGCGCCGACAAGCAGCTGCACAAGCACGACCACCTCGGGTCGCTGCCCGGTGATCTGCCGCACGATGAGCACGCTGGCGGCATACAGGGTGGCAGCGCCGACGACCAGCACCAGGCCGAGGAGCGGGTCGGCCCCTGCTCCCCCGCCCCACGGCTGCACGATGAGCACCAGCCCGGCGAACCCGAGGCCGATCCAGCCGACCGCCCCGGGGGCCAGCCGTTCGCGCAGCAGCGCAGCCGCCAGCAGCACCAGGATGAACGGCTGCACGTGGTAGGCCACGGTGGCGATGCCGATCGAGGTCAGCTCGTAGGCGGCGAAGAGCAGCGCCCAGTTGACGACAAGGGCCATGCCGCCGAGCACGATCCAGGCCAGGTCACGGACGGGGATCCGCACGTCCCGTAGATGACCGCGCACCCCGGCATACGCAGCCAGGGCGGCACCGCCGATGAGACAGCGGGCGAACGCCACGGTGACCGGGCCGGCACCGGACTCGACGACGAGCACGCCGATGGTGCCGGAGAGCATCATCGCCGCGGTGAGCATGGCGACCGCCCCCGCGCTGCCGGGGTTGACCGTCGCGGCCGGGGCGGCACCTGGGGCGGAGACAGTGGGCTGGAGTGTGGTCATGACATCGACGCTAGGCACCTCAAAGCGTCAGCACCAGCGAATGTTATTGGGGTTGAGGCGTAAGATCTGCTACATGTTTGCGCCCGAGCAGCTCCGCGCTCTGCAGGCGGTGGTCGACTACGGCACGATCGCCGCCGCTGCCGAGCACCTCGGCTACACCCCGTCGGCGGTCAGCCAGCAGCTCGCCCGGCTGCAGAAGGAGGCCGGGACCCCGCTGACCAGGCGTCGTGGCCGGTATGTCGTGCCGACGGACGCCGCCATGGTGCTGGTGGGCGCGGCGTCCCAGGTGCAGGCGATCGAGGAGCGCACCCGGGCCGAGCTGGAACGCCTGGGCGAGGAGGTCGCCGGCCCGCTGGTCGTCGCCTCGTTCCCCACCGCGATCCGGGGGCTCACCGCCGCCGCGCTACGCCGGGTGAGCACCCGGCACCCGGCGGTCGACCTCAGCGTCCGCGAGCTGCACCCCGAGGCCGGGCTGGCCGCCGTCGCTGCCTCCGATGCCGACCTCGCGGTGCTGCACGACTGGATGGACGACCACCTCGACCTGCCCGCCGGCGTCGAGCGGACGACCCTGGGCACCGACCCGGTGGACCTCGTGATGAGCAGCGACCACCCGCTGGCGAGCCGGGACCGGGTGGAGCTGACCGACCTCGACGGCGAGCGCTGGGTCAACGACTCCTCGGGCATCTGCAGCCGCTGGCTGGTGCGCACGCTCAGCCACCACGAGCTCGCCTACACGATCGACTGGCGAGCCGACGAGTACCAGTCCCAGATCGCCCTCGCCGCGCACGGGTTGGGGCTGTGCCTGGTGCCGCGGCTGGGGCGTGGGAGGTTGCCGGACTCGGTGACCGCCCTCCCGTTGGCGGACCCGCCGACCCGTCGGGTCTTCGCCGTGCACCGGCGCACGTCGCAGCGGCGACCGGCGGTGGCAGCGATGCTCGAGGCGCTGCGTGCCGAGTGGACCGGCGACCCGTGGTGACCGTCGGGTCAGGCCCGCCGCTCCCGCAGTAGCGTGGACACCATGTCGCACTCACCGGAGCCGGAGGCCGCCCGGGACGACCCGCGTGAACGGGGTGAGCAGCCCCCGGACGTGGTGGACCACCGCAGCGGCCTGGCGCGCCGGCTCTTCCCGCACGGCACGACACCGGACCCGCGGGTGAGTCTGGCCAACGAGCGCACCTTCCTGTCCTGGATCCGCACCGGCCTGGCACTGCAGGCGGCAGGCGTGGCCATCGAGGCGTTCGCCGTCATCCCCGAGCCGGGCCGCAAGGCCGTCGCCGTGATGCTGCTCCTGCTCGGCATGCTGGTCAGCGGTGGTGCCTTCGTGCGCTGGATCGGCGTCGAACGGGCGGTTCGGCTGGGCCGGCCGTTGCCGCTGCCGCTCATCGCCCCGGTGCTCGGCATCGGCGGCGCAGTCGGCGCAGTCGTCGTGATCTACCTGATCCTCAGCTGATGGCTGCGGCAGCCTGGTCGCGCCTGCCGCGGCCGCGCCCCGTCGGCACCGCCGCCGAGGTGGACGCCGCGCTGCAGCCGGAGCGCACCACCATGGCGTGGTCGCGGACCGCGCTGGCGTGTGTCGTGGTGAGTGCGGTCTTCCTGCGATGGCTGGAGTTCTACGGCCTCGCGCTCCTGCTGTTGCCGCTGCTCACGCTGCTGGCGGCGCTGGCCATCGCCGGCACCCAGCACCACCGCACCCGCCTCGGCGTGCACGCGATCAGGCATGCAGAGCTCGACGTCGACCCGCTGCCGATGGTCCTGCTGCTGGGTCTGGCCATGGTGCTGGGTGTCGCCGGTGTCGTGTTCGTGGTGCTGGCCTGATCGGTGGCGGCGGGCCTGCCTGAGGCGTCAGGCGATGATCGGCACCTGCGCGCGCCCTGAGCCGTAGGCGGTGTCGCCGGCCAGGGTCTCGTCCCATGCTGCGGCGAGCCGGGCCGGGGCCTGCGCCAGGCTCTCCTCGTCGAGCGCGAAGGGCAGCCTCATCCACTGGTCGAGGCCACCCAGCGGGGCGAAGGTCGGACCGGCGGCGAGCACCACGCCGTGCCGGCGGGCGGAGGCCACCAGGTCGGTCGACCGCGCCTGGGGCAGCTCGCACCACAGGCAGGCGCCCCCCGGCGGGCTGTCCACCCGCCAGGTCGGCAGGTGCTCGCGCACCCCGGAGAGCAGCACCTCGCGCGCCCGGCGCAACCTGGCCCGACGCTCGGCGACGATCTCGTCGTGTCGCTCCATGAGCGCCGCGACGACCAGCTGCTCCAGCACGGGCGCGCCGAGGTCCATCCGCAGCCGGCTCAGCGCCATCTGCTCGACCCTGGCCCGCGGCAGCCTCATCCACCCGATGCGCAGACCGCTCCAGTAGGACTTGCTCACACTGCCCACCGTCACGGCGTCGGGCACGAACGCTGCCAGGGGCGGCGGCATCTCGAGGTCGTCGAGCACCAGCTCGACGGGCGACTCGTCGATCACCGGCACGACCCGGGAGCGGCTCAGCGCCGCCCCCACCCGCTCGCGCTGGGCGGTGCTCATCAGGACGCCGGTGGGGTTGTGGAAGTCGGGGACCAGATAGGCGGCCCGGGCCCCGACCTGGCGGGTCAGCAGGGCCAGCCCGTCGGCGTCCCACTCGTCGCCGGCGAGCTCGCGCTCCAGCGGATGGACGACGATGCGCGCCCGCGCCCCGGTGAGGGTGGCGATGACGTTGGGGTAGGTGGGGCTCTCCACGACGACCCGCTCCCCGGGCGACAGGAGCGCCTGCACCGCGATGGCCGTGCCGGTGAGCGCGCCGGAGGTGATGAGGATCTGGTCGGCGGAGGTGGGCAGGCCGCGCTCGGCATACCGCTGCGCCACCGCCTCGCGCAGGACCGGAAGCCCGCTGGGGTAGTAGCCGGTGCCGGGCAGGTAGGCACCGACCTGTTCCACGGCCCGGTGGTAGGCCTCGAGCAGCCACGGCCCGGAGCTGGGTGCCGTGGTGGTCAGGTCGATCTGGCCCTCGGCGGTGCCGCCCGGCGCGAGGAGGTGGTCGACCCGGCCTCCGGGCACCTGCGGCAGGTGGACGATGCTGCCCGAGCCCTGCCGGGTGCGCAGGTAACCCTGGTCGCGCAGCTGCTGGTAGGCCCGGGTGACCGTGGTGCGGCTGAGCCCCAGGGCGGTGGTCAGCTCACGCTCGCTGGGCATCCGCGCCCCCGCGGGCAGGCGACCGTCGGTGAACGCGCCCCGCAGGCGGTCCGACAACGCGGCATACACGGGGGCGTCGAACGATGCCCCGCCGAGCACGGTGGCCACCTTGGCGGCCGCGATGGTGCGCTGCATACAGACCACTGTCGGCACGATTGGCCCTTGGGGAGAAGGCCAATCGTGGGTCACACTGGCGGGCATGACGACGTCCCGCCCCGCCACCTCGCGCCGCGAGCTCGCCAACCTCGGCCCCCTGGAACAGCTCCGGGCGGGCCGGATGACCCGCCGCCTGGTCCAGCTGGTCGTGGGTCTGGCGATCTACGGCGCGTCGATGGCGATGGTGGTGCGCGCCGGCCTCGGCGTGATCCCGTGGGACGTGCTGCACACCGGGCTGATCCAGCACATCCCCGTCTCGTTCGGCACGATGACGATCCTGGTGTCGCTGGCCGTCCTGCTGATGTGGGTCCCGCTGCGGCAGATGCCCGGGCTGGGGACGATCGCCAACGCCTTCCTGGTCGGCATCTCGGCGGACCTCACCCTGGCCCTGCTCGGTCCGGTCGACGACGTGGCCGCGAGCGTCGCGTTGCTGGTCGGGGGCATCGTGCTCAACGGCATGGCGACCGCGATGTACATCGGCTCGCAGCTCGGCCCCGGCCCCCGCGACGGTCTGATGACGGGCCTGGCCCGGGTGTCCGGCCGCTCGATCCGCCTCGTGCGCACCGGCATGGAGGTCACTGTCGTGCTGCTCGGGTGGCTGCTCGGCGGCGCCGTCGGGGTGGGCACCGTGCTGTATGCCGTCGCGATCGGTCCCCTGGCCCAGCTGATGCTGCCCTGGTTCACCGTCGACCTCCGTCTGCCGGCCGACGGTGCGCCCGACGGCCGCCCGGAGGACAGGTCGAGGGCCGCCTCGGGGAATAGATACCCCCTGGGGTATAGTTGTGCTAAGCAACGAACCCCCAGAAGGAGCACACGCATGGCCACTGTCGATCTCACCCAGGACACCTTCGAGAGCACGCTGCAGAGCGACATGGTGCTCGTCGACTTCTGGGCCGCCTGGTGCGGCCCCTGCAAAATGTTCGCCCCGGTCTACGAGAAGGCCTCGGCGAAGCACCCCGACATCGTCTTCGGCAAGGTGGACACCGAGGCCGAGCGGGCCCTCGCCAGCGCCGCGCAGATCACCTCGATCCCCACCTTGATGGCCTTCCGTGAGGGCATCCTTGTCTTCGCGCAGCCCGGCGCGCTGCCGGGAGCCGCGCTGGAGTCGCTCATCACCCAGCTGAAGGCACTCGACATGGACGAGGTCCGCGCCAAGATCGCCGAGCAGCAGACCGCCTCGGCCTGACCCCCGCGTTCGCCGGATGCCCGGCGGCGCACCAGCCTGTGGATGGCCGCCGGGGTGCGCGTGGTGGGTGTCATAGGGGACGTCAGCAAGACAGGTGTGACCTGGCACGTCTCACCACCCCGCCCCACACCCGGCCGGCTGGCGCAGGTCGGCCGCGCGGCACGTGACAGGGGCAAGGGACTTTCGACCCTGCCTGGTCCTGGGTCGTCCTCCTAGAGTGGGCACCAGACCTGAGGAGGCGCCATGAACGACATGCCGAACGAGCTCCCCGACACCGAGTGCTGGGAGCTCCTCGAGAGCCGCCAGTTCGGCCGCCTGGGCTACCACCTGCTGGACGAGGTCCACGTCGTCCCGATCAACTACGCCACGGACCGGGAACGGTCCCGCCTGATCTTCCGCAGCTCCGAAGGCAGCAAGATCCTCGGGGTGGTCATGCACGGCGATGTGGCCTTCGAGATCGACGACGTCGGTGAGCACCAGGCTTGGAGCGTGGTCGCCCGCGGGCGCGCCGCCATCCTCGAGGGCGACGCCGCACGGGAGACGTGGGACCTGCCGCTGCGCACCTGGGTGGGGTTCGACAAGTACGTCGTCGTGGCTATCAACGTCACCGAGGTCAGTGGCCGACGCTACGACCTGGTGAACAAGCCTTGACCTGTTCCTGACCTGCAGATTCGGGCACAATGGCGGCGTGGACTCCTTCCGCAGGGGCGGGCTGACCTTTCCCGTGCTCGACGAGGGGCCGACCGACGGCGAGACCGTCGTGCTGCTTCACGGTTTCCCTCAGGACGCCACGGCCTGGGCCGCCGTCACACCCCCCTTGGTGGCCGCTGGGCTGCGCACCCTCGCCCCCGACCAGCGCGGGTATGTCGACACGGCCCGCCCCACCGGTCGCCGCGCATACACCCTGGACGAGCTGAGCCTCGACATCGTGGCCCTGCTGGACGCGGCCGGGGTCGAGCAGGCCCATGTCGTGGGCCATGACTGGGGCGGCTTCGTCGCGTGGCACCTGGCGTCGCGACACGCCGACCGGGTCCGGACCGTGACCGTGCTGTCGACCCCCCACCCCGCGGCCTACGTCTGGTCGCTGCGGCACAGCAGACAGGCGGTGTCCAGCAGCTACATGGGCTTCTTCCAGCTGCCCTGGCTGCCGGAGGCACTCCTGCGGCGGCGCATGGAGGGCTTCTACGTGCGCACCGGCATGCCACGGGAGATCGCCCAGCGCTATGCCGCCCGGTTCAGCGAGCCGGGCGCACTCACCGGACCGCTCAGCTGGTATCGCGCGCTGCCGTTCAACCGCACAAGGACCGGTCGGAGCCGGGTGCCGACGACCTACCTCTGGGGACACGACGACCCGGCTCTAGGGCGGGCCGCCGCGGCGCGGACCTCGCGCTACGTGGCCGCGGACTACCGTTTCCTGGAGGTCGAGGCCGGCCACTGGCTCCCGGAGACGCATCCCGGGCTGGTGGCCGCGGAGGTCTTGCGCAGGGTGGAGGGCGAGTGAACCGGTGGTCTGAGTGGGATACCCTGGTGGGTATGCGCTCCTCGATGTCACGTTTCTTCGTCGCGTCCCTGGCCGCCGCGGTGCTGCTCGCCGGCTGCTCCTCCGACAGCGGCGACGGCGACGACAGCGGGGCGGTCGATGGCATGGGAGCCACAGACCCGGCGACCTCCTCCGAGACCTTCCCCTCGGTGAACGGTGCCGAGGTCTCCGTCGAGCAGTTCGAGGCCAACATGACCGCCGACGGCACGACCATCGTCGACGTGCGGACCCCGGAGGAGTTCGCCGCCGGGCACATCGACGGAGCCATCAACATCGAGCTCGGCTCTCCGGGGTTCGGCGACCTGCTCGAGCAGATGGACGCTGACGCCACCTACGCCGTCTACTGCCAGAGCGACAACCGCTCCGGGCAAGCCGTGCAGCGCATGCTGAGCGAAGGGTTCACCAGCGTCTACCACCTCGACGGAGGCATCGTCGCCTGGACCGAGGCCGGCAACGAGGTCGTCACCCCCTGACCGCGCCCCCGGCACAACCCGGCAGCCGGGCCCACCTACAGTGGTGTCATGGCAGGTCACACGCTTGACGGAGCCGTTGTCGCCGTGGTCGGGGCCAGCGGTGCCCTCGGATCCCTCATCGCCAAGGACCTCGCCGCGCGAGGTGCCAGGGTGCTGCTCGTGGGGAGGGACGAGGCCCGGCTGCGCGCGGTGGGCATCGACGGTGCGCAGACCGTCGTCGCCGACCTCACCGACGCGACCGCCGGTGACACCATCGTCGAGGCTGCGCGCACCGCCTACGGGCGGCTCGACGGGCTCGTCAACGCGGCCGGGGTGGTGGCGTTCGGGCTGCTCGTGGACACCGACGACGCCGTCATCGAGGACCTCTTCATGACGAACGTGATCGGCCCGTTGTGGATGGTCCGTCGGGTCGCCCCCCTGATCGCAGAGTCAGGGGGCTTCATCTGCAACATCTCGGCCGTCGTCGCCGAGCAGCCGCTGCCGGGGATGAGCCCGTATGCCGCGAGCAAGGCTGCGCTGACCGCCGCCGACAAGGCACTGGTCCGGGAGCTGAGGCGGAGCAAGGTCTCGGTCATCGACGTCCGACCGCCGCACACCGAGACCGGCCTGGCCACCCGGCCGCTGGCCGGCGAGGCCCCCCAGCTGCCCCCTGGCCTCCAGCCCGAGGCGGTGGCGGCCCGCATCGTGCAGGCCATCGAGCAGGGCCAGGCCGAGGTGTCGGCAGCCGACTTCTCCTGACGCGCGCGGCCGGGTTGCTGCGGCACCAGCCCACCGGCCATCCGGTGCGCGGCCGGCCCCTACCCTTACCATCCGGTGCCATGACATTCAGCAGCGGTGACACCGTGGCATGGAACACCTCGCAGGGCACCACGCACGGGCGGGTCGTGGAGATGCGTACGTCCGAGTTCCAGTTCGAGGGTCAGACCTTCAAGCCGAGGGCCGACGACCCCTACTACATCGTCGAGTCCACCCGGACGGGCGCGCAGGCCGCACACCTGGAGTCGGCGCTGCGCCGCAAGGGCTGACGCGGGCCCCGTGCGGCCGCGACCGTGCAGCCGAACGGGCACAACGGGGACACCTCTCGGCCGATGGGCCGGGACGTCTCCGTTGTGCCCGTTCGAACGACCGGCGACAGGCCGGCAGCGTGGTCAGTCGGTCTTGAGCCCAGCCGAGATCCTCGTCATCACCGACGAGTCCGCCAGGGTGGTCACGTCGCCCACCTCACGATGCTCGGCCACGTCCTTGAGGAGCCGGCGCATGATCTTGCCCGAGCGCGTCTTGGGCAGCTCCGGCACGATCATGATCTGCCGCGGCTTGGCGATCGGGCCGATCTCGCGGGCCACGTGGGCCCGCAGCTCCTGCACCAGCGCCTCGCCCTCACCGGGCTCGTCGGCCTCGGCGACCGCCTCGGAGCGCAGGATCACGAAGGCACAGATGGCCTGGCCCGTGGTGTCGTCGGCCGCCCCGACGACGGCCGCCTCGGCGACCTTCGGGTGGGACACGAGCGCCGACTCGATCTCGGCCGTCGACAGCCGGTGGCCGGACACGTTCATGACGTCGTCGACCCGACCGAGGAACCAGATGTTGCCGTCCTCGTCACGCTTGGCTCCGTCTCCGGCGAAGTACCTGCCCTCGAACCGGGACCAGTAGGTGTCGCGGTAGCGCTCCGGGTCTCCCCAGATGCCGCGCAGCATCGCCGGCCAGGGCTCGGTCAGCACCATGTAGCCGGCGACCCCGCGCTCCACCGGCTCGCCCAGGTCGTCGACGACCTCGACGCTGATGCCCGGGACGGCGACCTGGGCCGACCCCGGTCGGGTCGGCGTCACCCCCGGGAGCGGGCTGATCATGATCGCCCCGGTCTCGGTCTGCCACCAGGTGTCCACGATCGGGCAGCGCTCGCCGCCGATCACCTCGCGGTACCACATCCAGGCCTCGGGGTTGATGGGTTCACCCACCGAGCCGAGCAGCCGCAGCGAGCTCAGGTCGAACGCGTCGGGGAGCTGCCGGCCCCACTTCATGAAGGTGCGGATAGCCGTGGGCGCGGTGTAGAGGATGGTTACCCCGTAGTCCTGGACGATCTCCCACCAGCGGCCCTGGTGCGGGCTGTCCGGGGTGCCCTCGTACATGACCTGGGTCGCCCCGTTGGTCAGCGGGCCGTAGACGATGTAGCTGTGCCCGGTGACCCAGCCGACGTCGGCGGTGCACCAGTAGACGTCGGTCTCGGGGTGCACGTCGTGCACGACGTGGTTGGTGTAGGCCGCCTGGGTCAGGTAGCCACCCGTGGTGTGCAGGATGCCCTTGGGCTGTCCGGTCGTGCCGGAGGTGTAGAGGATGAACAGGGGGTGCTCGGCGTCGAAAGCCTGGGCCTCGTGGGTGGCGTCCGCGGCCTCCAGCGCCTCGTGCCACCACAGGTCGCGCGCATGTCCACGCCGTGTCCTGACCGGTGCGGCGGACCACCAGCACGGAGGTCACGCTGCTCTCGCCGTGCTCCAGTGCCGCGTCGACCGCGGGCTTGAGCGCCGACGGCTTGCCGCGGCGGTAGCCGCCGTCGGCGGTGATGACGACCTTGGCCTGGGCGTCGGCGATGCGGCTGTGCAGCGCCTCGGCGGAGAAGCCTCCGAAGACCACCGAGTGCGGGGCCCCGATGCGGGCGCACGCGAGCATGGCGACGACGGCCTCGGGGATCATCGGGAGATAGATCGCGACCGTGTCGCCGGCCCGCACCCCCAGGCCGGTCAGGACGTTGGCCGCGCGCTGCACCTCGGCGTGCAGGTCGGCATACGTGATGTCGCGCGTGTCCCCGGGCTCACCGACGAAGTGCACCGCGACCCGGCTGCCCAGCCCGGCCTCGACGTGACGGTCCACCGCGTTGACACAGGCGTTGAGCTCACCGCCGACGAACCACCGGGCGAACGGCTTGTCGCTCCAGTCGAGGGTCTGGGTGAAGTCGGTGCTCCACGTCACGTAGCGCCGGGCCTGCGCCGCCCAGAACCCCAGCCGGTCGGCCGCCGCTTCGTCATACAGCTCCTGCGTGCCGTTGGCCCGGGCCACGAACTCGTCGCTGGGCGCGAACGTGCGCTCCTCGTGCAGCTGGGTGTTCACGCTGTCGGTGGGCAGTGTGGTGGTCATCGTCGACTCCTTGCAGGGTGCAGCAGTGGTGGGTATGCCGGGGCGCGGGCGGGGTGGTCGCCCGCGCCCCGGCGAGGTGGGTCAGTGCGCGAGGGTCTTGGCGACCCCGTGGCCGGTGAGGCTGCGGATCTCCATCTCGGCGTACTTCTGGGCGTTGTACTCCTTGCTGGTGACCGTCCCGAGATAGCCCAGGAGGAAGCCCAGCGGGATCGAGACGATGCCGGGGTTCTCCAGCGGGAAGAAGCTGATGTCGATCGCCGTGTTGGTGATCATCGACAGGCTCTCGCCCGTGACCGGGTCGACCTTGCCCGAGACGACGGGGCTGAAGATGATCAGACCGATCGCCGAGGTCAGCCCGCCGTAGATGCTCCACAGCGCGCCGCGGGTGTTGAACCGCTTCCAGAACAGGGAGTAGAGGATCGTCGGCAGGTTGGCGCTCGCCGCGACGGCGAAGGCCAGGGCCACCAGGAAGGCGATGTTCTGGCCGTAGGCCAGGATGCCTCCGACGATCGCGACCATGCCGCCACCGAGGGCCGCGAGCCGGGCGACCCGCACCTCCTCCTCCTGGGTGGCCTTGCCGTCCCGGAAGACCTGGTTGTAGAGGTCGTGGGCGAAGGTCGCGCTGGTGGTGATGGTGAGACCGGCGACGACCGCGAGGATCGTGGCGAACGCGATGCCGGAGACGACACCCAGCAGGACGGACCCGCCGAGCTCGAAGGCCAGCAACGGGGCGGCCGAGTTGGCCTTGCCGGGTGCGGCGAGGATGGCGTCCGGGCCGACCAGAGCAGCCGCACCGAAGCCGACGACCAGGGTCAGCAGGTAGAAACCACCGATCAGCCAGATGGCCCACTCCACCGACCTGCGCGCCGCCTGTGCCGTCGGCACCGTGTAGAACCGGATCAGCACGTGCGGCAGGCCGGCGGTGCCGAGCACCAGGGCCATCGACAGCGAGATGAAGTCGACCTTGGTGAGGTCGGACAGGCCGTACTTCAGGCCGGGGTCGAACAGCGCTTCGCCGGCCGGGGAGCTGTCCGCGGCACCCTGCAGCAGGGCGGAGAAGCTGAAGCCGAACTGGGCGAGCACCCAGACGGTGATGATGAAGGTGGCGGTGATGAGCAGGACCGCCTTGATGATCTGCACCCAGGTGGTGCCCTTCATGCCGCCGATCATGACGTAGCCGATCATGACCGCGCCGACGACGGCGATGACGAGGTACTGCGACAGCTTGCCGTCCAGACCGAGCAGCAGCGACACCAGGCCGCCGGCGCCCGCCATCTGGGCCAGGAGGTAGAAGAAGGAGACGGCCAGGGCCGAGGTGGCGGCGGCGATGCGCACCGGCTTCTGCTTGAGCCGGAAGGACAGCACGTCGGCCATCGTGAAGCGGCCGGTGTTGCGCATCAGCTCGGCGACCAGGAGGAGCGCCACGAGCCAGGCCACCAGGAAGCCGATCGAGTAGAGGAAGCCGTCGTAGCCCTGCAGCGCGATGGCCCCGGCGATGCCGAGGAAGGAGGCGGCCGACAGGTAGTCGCCGGCGATGGCGACACCGTTCTGCCGCCCCGAGAAGGCCGCGCCGCCGGTGTAGTACTCGGCCGCCGTCTTCTTGCCCGAGGCGACCTTGATGACGACGCCGATGGTGAACACGACGAAGCCGGCGAACACCGCGATGTTGAGCCACGGGTTGCCGACGCTGCCGCCGGCGGCCTCCTGCATGAGCACGTTCATGACTGCTCTCCCATCTCGTCCATGCGGGCGACCAGGCGCTCTGCACGCGGGTCGAACTCGCGGTTGGCCCAGCGCGCGTAGATGAACGTGATCGCGAACGTGGTCACGAACTGGCCGAGACCGAAGAGGAGGCCGATGTTGACGTTGCCCCAGACCCGGATCGACATGAACTCGGGGAAGAGGACGGCGGCCAGCACGTAGGCGAAGTACCAGGTGAGGAAGAAGGCCGTGACCGGGAAGACGAAGCGACGGAACCGGCGGCGCAGGTCCTGGAACTCCTCGGTCTCCTGCAGCGCCATATAGGGGTCGCTGGTCGTGGACTGGGTGGGCGTGGCCACGGTTCACCTCCGGGGTCGGGGATGCCGGGCCTCGTTGCCCTGGCTCGCTCACTGTGCGGCACCCACCGCAAGCACAGGAAGGGGTGTCACCGCAGCCGTCGCCGGGCGGGTGGGACCGTCACGACAAGCGGTCGGTATGCCGCGACGAGCGGTGGAAGAACCAGGCGGACAGCCCGAAGAGACGGGCCGCTGACGTCAGGTCGACCGGCGTCCCAGCCACCGCGGGACGCTCTCCCGGTAGCGCTCGTAGTCGGCACCGAAGTGGGAGGACAACGCCTCCTCCTCCGCGGCGATCTGCAGCCGGTCGATCACCAGGACGAAAGCGGCGACCGGCAGGAGGGCCACCCCCGACCCACGGCGCACCGCGAGCGCGACCAGCAACCCGGCCAGGCCGACATACATCGGGTTCCTGGTGACCGCGTTGGCACCCGTCGTGACCAGGGACGAGGCCAGCGCGGGGTCGAACGGGTCGACCGTCGTGCCCTGACGGTGGAACTGTCGGGCGCTGGCACCGGCCAGGGCCAGCGCGGCCACCGATGTCCCGCCTGCCACAGCAGTGCGCACCGCGGAGGGAGTCGCTGCGTCCGGGGTCAAGGTGCGCTGCGCCAGCGCCGCCAGGATCGCCAGGACCGGCGGAGGTAGACGCTTCACCGCCTCACTCCTCTGACCGGCGCGCCGCCCGACGCCGGGCGGCGAGCTCCTCGCGCATCTCCTCGTCGTCCTGCACCAGGTAGACCAGACCGCAGTCCTGCGGGCCGGTGGCCCCCGGGAAGCACAGGGTGCAGGGCTCCCCGATCCTGATCGGGCACTGCGGTTGTGGTGTCCTGCCCACGGGCCTCGCCTCCTTCAGTCCTCACGGTACTCGCCCGCTGCGTGTGAACCAGGGTGTTGACAGGTGTGGCACTCACCGACGGGGGCCTGACCTACGGTGGGTGGATGGTGGCGCGGCCGCAGGACATCGCTGCCGCCTTCGCCGCGGCCTGGGACCACGGCGATGCCGCCGCGCTCGCAGCGCTCTTCGTCGACGATGCCGACTTCGTCAACGTCGTCGGCCTGTGGTGGACCCGCCGCGAGCAGATCCGGCACAACCATGCCTACGGCTTCGAGCGCATCTTCCCCGGCAGCACGATGACGGTGGAGCGTATGCGGGTGCGCCGGCTGGGTGCCGACGTCGCCGTGGTGCACGCCCTGTGGCGCGTCGAGGGTCAGACGGGACCGGACGGTGCCCCTCTGGGGGAGCGACGAGGCGTGCTCAGCTTCGTCACCGAGCGGCGTCCCGAGGGCACCTGGCTGGCGGTCAGCGCCCAGAACACCGACATCGTGCCCGGGGCGCAGACGCACGCCGCGCACGGTGAGGACCTGCGGCCGGAGCGGTACGAGCGTGGCTGAGACCCGCCGTGGATGAGTCGCGACCCCCCGGCTCAGGAGGTGCGGGGCTCGGCCCTGTCCCAGAGCGCCAGCAGTGACCTGGCCACGGTCTGTGGCTCGGCCCGGTGTGGAGGGTCGAAGTGGTGCCGGTCCGGGAAGAGCTCGAGCCGGAAGTCGGGAAACACCCGGCCGAGCCGGTCGGCGATCTCGGCATACTGGTCGGTGTTGCTCAGGCCACCCACCGCGAAGTAGACGGGCTGGGTGAACCGGGCGAGGGCGGTCCGGTCGAGGTCGTGTGCCATGAACGCGCTGACCAGGGCCTGGAAGCCGGCCGGGCGCACTGCCATCCACGGTGGGGGGTCGCCCACCGGTGGCGGGGGCAGCGGCACGTCGGGTGCGAGCGCCGTCTTCATGAACTCGGCCATGAAGTCCTCGTCCGGCCGGGTCGTCAGCTCGGCCTGGGCCTCCCAGAACCGGTGGTGCTCCGGGCTCCACTCCCAGTGCCCGGCCCACGCCGGCTCCAGCAGGGCCAGGCTGTGCAGCCGCTCGCCGTGGTCGGCCGCCAGCGCGAGAGCGGCGGCACCACCCGCGGAGTAGCCGAGCAGGTGGAAGCGGTCCCACCCCCGGGAGTCGGCCTCCCGCAGCACGCCGGCGACCTCCAGGTCCAGGGAGTAGTCGGACGCAGGCTCCCCCGCGCTGTAGAGCTCGAGATCCTTGGCCACCGCGTCGACGTCCGGCCCCAGCGCCGGGAGCAGGTCGGCATAGGCCAGTGCGGCCGGGAGCACACCGCCGGGCAGCAGGATCACGTGATGCCGTGACACCTCGTCACTGTCTCACCCGAGGTGGGTGCTGGGCCAGGGCAACGGCCGGGCACAGGGGGGCACGCCCCCCGAGCCGGCCGGTCAGGTCGTCACGGTTGGGCCTCGAAGTCCGGCACCGGTCGCTCCTGTGCCTCGGTCTCGGTGGTCACCGGCCCGTTGTCGGCGATGTCCTCGATCAGCCACTGCATCTCGGCGATCTCACGGCGCTGGGCCGCGATGATCTCGTCGGCGAGCTCCCGGACCCGCACGTCGTCGATGTCGGCGCGCTCGCTGGTGAGGATGGCAATGGAGTGGTGCGGGATCATGCCGCTCATGTAGGCGCTGTCCTGCACCAGCACCTGCGAGCGGGACAGGCCCAGGGCGGCACCCCCGAGCACCAGCGCGCCGACCACGATGCCGATGTTGACCTTGGTGTTCCTGTACATCATCCCCCACATGAAGGCGAGCATGATGATGGCCATCGCGGCCCCCATGAGCAGCGCCATATAGACGCGCTCCTCGCTGAACATCACGTGGTCGAAGGCATAGCTGTTGGTGTAGGTGAGGAGGAACATCACCGTCGTGGACGTGGCGATCATGGCCCCGAACCGCAGGTACATGCGGCGCTCGTGAGCCTGGTGCTCGTCCTGGGAATCCTGGGTGGACGTCCGGTCCTGCGACGTGTCGGTCATCGTGCAGCCTCCCTCTCGTCCGTGGCTCTCTCCGTCCTTCGACGCTACCGCTGCAGCGTGGGGCGAGCATGCGCAGGACCGCCGGCTCGACCCGGTGACCGATGCGCGCTCGGGTGTGCGTCTCGAGACCGACACGGGAGCGCACATCGGGCACGGGAAGGACGGTCACGAGCCCGAGCGTGCGCCCTCGGGGGTGTGCAGGCGGGCCAGGGTGCGCCCGGTGCCACGCGGTATGCGGTGCGGCGTCGCCAGTGAGACCACGACGGCCACGGCCGCTGCAGTCGGCACGCTCCACGCCCCGGGCTGCGCCAGCAGCGCCCCCGGCCACCCGTCGAGCTCGCCCAGGGCCAGGGTGACGCCGACCGCCCCCGCTGCCAGGACCCCGCCGACCACGAGACCGCAGGCGGCGCCCACCGTGCTCAGCCGCGGCCACCACACCCCCAGCACCAGCAGCGGCGCGAAGGTGGAGGCCGCGACGGCGAAGGCCAGCCCGACCATGGTCGCCAGCGAGATGTCCCCGATGACCGGGCTCACCGCATACGGCACGACCACGGCCGGCACCGCGGCATAGCGGAACGCCCGCACCTCCGAGTGGTCCCCGCCGGACAGCCGAGCCAGCAGCGGGCGGAGCAGGTCCTGGTTGAGCACGCCGGTGACCGAGATCGTCAGGCCCGAGGCAGTGGACAGGAAGGCGGCGAACGCACCCCCCGCCAGCATCGCCGTCAGCACGTCGCCGCCCAGCCCCGGCAGCATCTCCGAGGGCAGCCGCAGCGTGATCGAGTCGACCCTGGCACCCTCGGGCAGCACCGGCAGGTAGGTCCTGCCCAGCACCCCGTAGACGGGCGTGAAGACGTAGAAGATCCCGAGCAGGGCGATCACGGTCACTGTCGTCCGGCGCGCTCCGCCACCGTCGGGGTTGGTGTAGAAGCGCACCAGCACGTGCGGCAGGCCCATCGTGCCCAGGGCCAGCGCCAGCAGCAGGGAGTAGGTCCGGTAGAGCGTGTGCTCGCCGGGGTCGCCGAGCAGCGGCAGCTGCCACGCCAGGTCCGCTGCCGGCGCCGGCCCACCGGCCCGTGCCCACACCGCCAGCAGCACGAACGCCGGCACCGAGATGGCGGCGAGCTTCAGCCAGTACTGCATGGCCTGCACCAGCGTGATGGACCGCATGCCGCCGGCCGCGACGCTCAGCACCACCACGACCGCGACCACCGCCCCGCCCAGCCACACCGGCGCGCCGGTGACCAGCGCCAGGGTGATGCCGGCCCCGGCGAACTGGGGCAGCAGGTAGAGCCACCCGATCCCCACCACCAGCACCGAGCAGACCAGCCGGATGCGCCGCGACTCCAACCTGTCCTCGGCGAAGTCGGGCAGCGTGTAGGCCCCCGACCGGCGCAGCGGCGCGGCCACGAGCACCAGCAGCACGACATACCCCACCGTGTAGCCGACGGGGAACCACAGCATGTCCACGCCCCGCTCGTAGACCAGGCCGGCGATGCCGAGGAACGAGGCCGCCGACAGGTACTCCCCACCGATGGCGCTGGCGTTGCGGAACGGGGTCACCGTGCGCCCGGCCACGTAGAAGTCGCTCGTCGCCCGGGAGACCCGCAGACCGAACGCACCGACGGCCACGGTCAACAGGCACACCAGCGCGACCGCACCGGCGCTCAGCGACGCGCTCACTGCCGGCTCACGATCGCGCTGAAGTCGCGCTCGAGCCTCTCAGCGGCCCGGGCATACCACCGGGCCGCGAGCGCAGCGACGGGGTAGAGCAGCCCCCCGAGCACCAGCCAGGGAAACGGGATGCCGAGCAGGCTCAGCTCGCGCGTCGCCGGCACGACCAGGAAGAGCACCGGCAGGCCGCCGAGCGCCACCGCGCCGACGCCGAGCACGGTCAGCGACAGCCGCAGCTGGGCTCGCAGCAGACCCTGCAGGTAGACCTCACCCAGACCGGTCTGCTCGGCCAGGTCGCGCGAGAGCGCTGCGGTCCCCGGTGGTCGTGCGGCACCGCGACGGCTGCTGGTGACCCGCACCCGCCGGGTATGCCGTGGCGCCGGCGGGTCGGTCCCGGTCACGTCGTCCACCGCTCAGCCGCGGTCGGACGAGCGGGGTCCGAGCAGCGTGTCGCGCAGGTCCTTGGTGTGCCGACGGCTGACCGGCAGCTCGACGTCACCGAGCGCGACGGCATACCGGCCGTGGCTCATCCGCACCTCGGTGACATGAGCGAGGTTGATCAGGGTCGAGCGGTGGATGCGCACGAAGCCGGCGTCGGACCACCGTTCCTCCAGCGCCGTCAGCGGGGTGCGGACGAGGTGCGAGCCGGTGTCGGTGAACAGCCGGGCGTAGTCACCCTGGGCTTGGACGTAGCGGATCGCGGACCTGGCGACGAAGCGGGTGACCCCGCCCAGCTCCACGGCGATGGTCTCCTCGGCCTCGGGCGCACCGGCCCCGGTCGGGAAGACCGCGTCGACGACCCGGCGCACCGCCTCGGCCAGACGGTCCTCGCGCACCGGCTTCATCACGTAGTCGACCGCCTGCACGGCGAAGGCGTCGACCGCGTGGTGGTCGTGGGCGGTGACGAAGACGATCTGAGGGCGGTCGCTGAACCGGGCGACCACCCGGGCCAGCGCCATCCCGTCCAGCCCCGGCATGGAGATGTCGCTGAAGACGACGTCCACGGCGCGCCCCTCGAGAGCCTGCAGCGCCTCGGTGCCCGACGAGGCCGTGACGACGTCGCCGATGCGGGGGTCACGACCGAGCAGGTAGGCCACCTCGGACAACGCCGGCAGCTCGTCGTCGACGACGAGGGCCGACAACGGCCTTGGCGGGGTGGGCATGGGTCGAGGCTACGCCGCGGGGTGGACACCCGGGGCGTACTTGGGGATGCGGAAGCTGACCCTGGTGCCCAGACCCGGCGCCGTCTCGACCACCAGGCCGTGGTCGTCGTCGTAGACCTGCCGCAGCCGGGCGTCGACGTTGCCCAGCCCGATGCTGTCGGACTCACGGACCCCGTCGAGCACCTGGCGGATCACCTCCGGGTCGGCGCCGACACCGTCGTCCTCGACCGTGATCTCGGCCTCGGACCCCTGGTCGCTGGCGGTGATCGACACGTGTCCCACCCCCTCCTTGCCCGCCAGCCCGTGCCGCACCGCGTTCTCCACCAGAGGCTGCACCACCAGGTAGGGCACCGCCAACGGCAGCACCTCCGGGGCGATCAGCAGACTCACCTGCAGCCGCTCGCCGAACCGCGCCTGCTCCAGCACCAGGTAGCGCTCCACGTTGCGCAGCTCCTCGGCCAGCGTCGTGAACGCCCCGCCCCGGCGCAGCGCATAGCGCGTGAAGTCGGCGAACTCCAGCAGGAGCTCCCTGGCCCGGTCGGGGTCGGTGCGCACGAACGAGGCGATCGCGGCGAGGGAGTTGTAGACGAAGTGCGGGCTGATCTGGGCCCGCAGCGACCTCAGCTCCGCCTCCATCGCCCGGGTGCGCTCCCGGTCGAGCTCGGACAGCTCGACCTGGGCCGACACCCAGGCCGCGACCTGCTCGGTGGCCCGCGCCAGCCCCGCCGAGGGGCGTGCGGTGTAGGCCGTCAACGTGCCGACGACGACCTCCTCGCTGACCAGGGGGGCGACCACCGCGCCCCGCACCGGGCAGTCGGCCACGTCGCACCGCACCTCCTCCCGGCCCAGGACCGTGACCCGGCCGGTGCTCCGCGCGGACGCGGCCACGGCGACGGCCTGCGGCGCGTGATGGTCGCCGGCACCGTCCCACGCCAGCACCCCGCCGGTGTCGCACACGGCCAGCGCAGAGGCCCCCAGCATCGACCGCAGGTCACGCGCCGAGCGCGCCGCCCCCTCCGCGGTCAGGCCCCCACGCAGGTGCCGGGAGGCCCGTGATGCCGTGGACAGCGTCTCGTAGGTCGCGCGGTCGACCTCGGACAGAAAGCCACGGGCGCGTTGCCGGCGCCACAGGACCACGAAGGCACCGACCAGCACGAAGGCTCCGGCCACCACGATGGCCGTCGGGAGGTGGAAGGAGCCCGGCACGGTCCGAGCGTAGGGCCGCGACACGCCGACGTGGCAGATGGGGCTGAGATTAGGCTGTGAGACCCCTGGGGATTTATCCTTGTGAGTTGTCGCATGCCGCCCAGCCGGGGCGTGCATACACACCTTTCAGGAGAGCACATCATGATCTGGGACATCCTCGGATTCCTCGTCTTCGGCCTCGTGGTCGGAGCGATCGCCCGTCTGCTCAAGCCGGGCAAGCAGGGCCTCAGCCTCGTCATGACGCTGCTGCTCGGCGTTGCCGGCTCCATCATCGGGGGACTGGTTGCCAGCTTCTTTGGCACCGGAGACATCTTCGAGCTCAACATCCTCGGAGCCATCGTGGCGATCATCGCCGCCGTGGTGCTCCTCTTCGTGGCGGAGTCTGCATACAGCCGCAACAACAAGACGATCGCCTGACCTGCTGACGGGCCAGGCCCGTCCGCTGTTCGACGAGGCCGCGTCGTGGTGCCCTGGGCATCACGGCGCGGCCTTTGTCGTGCCCTCACCCCCGCAGACCTCCGGCGCACCGGTCGCGGTCCCGACCACCCGATGTCATCGGCACGGCCGCATAGTTCTGGCATGGCGCGCATCTGCACCCCAGGGACGGGATATCTCTCCGCCTCGGCACCGACCTCCCGGCCATCACCGATCTTCTGCGCCCTGGGTCACCGCAGGGGCCCCCGGTGCAGCACCGACGACGCCCCGCGGTGCAGCACCGACGACGGCCCCCGGTGCAGCACCTACGATGACCGGCATGGACGCCCCCGTGGTCGCGCTGGCCGTGGCGGCCGCGCTGCACGCCGGCTTCCAGCTGACGGTGACCGCGGTGGTCTATCCCGCGCTGGCCCGCGTGGACGGCGAGCACTGGCCGGCGGCACACGATGCCCACGGCCGCTCGATCGCGCCGCTGGTCGGTGTCGTCTACCTCGTCCTGGTCGGCGCCGGCCTCTGGGCCGTGCTGAGCGAGCCGAGCCTCTGGGTCTGGGTCTCTGGGGCCGGGGCCCTGCTCGCCGGTCTCAGCACCGCCTTCGTCGCGGCACCGACGCATGGCGCACTCGGCCGAGGCCGCTCCGACTCGCTCGTCCGCCGGCTGCTCGTCGCAGACCGGGTGCGCAGTCTCGGAGCCGTCGTGTGCCTGGCCGCAGCGCTGCTCGCCCTCGCTGCCTGACCTTGCAGGTTCGCTCGCCCAGCCTGGCCGTCCCGGCATACCCCCCGCTTGACCCTCCCGGCACACCCCAACGGCGCCGGCCAGGACCGGGCGCGGCGGGGAGGCTCACGGCGACTGGATCAGACCGATCACGTTGCCGTCGGCGTCACTGACCGAGCCGAGCAGCTTGCCGCCGCCCACGTCGACCACAGCCTGCTGCTCCACGGCGCCCCGCTCGATGAGCGCCGTCATGGTGCCCCGGATGTCGTCGACGTGCCAGTAGCTCGTCGGCTCGGTCAACCCCCGCGCGTGGCCGTGCGGGTCCAGCCCGATGTGCTGGCCTGCCAGGTCATACCCGACGTAGTCGTCCTCGTCGGTCGTCGGCTCCACGCCGAGCAACCGGGTGAACAGCACCTTGGACGCTGCCAGGTCGTGGACCGGGTAGATCACGGTCTGCATGCCGCTGGTGCTCATGCGAGCCCTCCTTGACGTAACGGAAACCACGCAGAGCCTGCCACACACCGCCACCTGGGTGCACGGACGCGCCGCCGAGGGTGGTCAGCGGACGACCAGCGACTCTCGGGCTCAGATGCGGGTGCCGCCCTCGAGGCGGACGGTCTCGTTGTCGCCCACCTCAGGCCGCCCATCACGCTGGACGACACTCTTGACCAGCGCGATCGCCGTCGCCACCTTGCCCGGGCCCTCCCAGAGCTCGGCGGTGTGACCTTGGACCCGCAGCAGCACGACCTCGTCGTCCTCGGGACCACCCTCGAGCCAGGCCGAAGCGGCCGTGTTCCACAGCTCCTTCTTCTTCGCCACATCGGTGACGACCTGGGCTGTGCCGTTGATCGACAACCAGGCCCCCTCGCCGGCGAACGCGACGTTGACGTGCGGCTCGGACCCCACGTCGTCGATCTTGGTGGCGTCGGCCTGGCTGAAGAACCAGAGGTCGCCGTCGAACTCGACCTCCTGGACGGCCATCGGCCGGCTGACGAGGGCGCCCTGGTGCACCGACGTGAGCATGCAGATGGGCTGGTCGTCGATGATGTCGCGGACCTTGGCGACGCCCTCGGGGTCGCGGGTCAGCGGGGTCTGGTCATGGTGTGTCATGGAGCCAGCCTCTCATCACGTGCCCGCCACGACACCCGCAACGTGTCGACCGGTGCTGCAGTGCAGCCGCAGGAGAGTACGTTCGGGGCATGAAGAGCGAGCTGATGCAGCACCTGGAGCGTTCCACCCAACCCGGCACGTTCGTCCTGCAGAACGAGCGGATGCTGAAGGTCGACCTGGCCGGGACCAGCGGCCACTTCTTCGCCAAGCAGGGGTCGATGGTGGCCTACCAGGGGGAGGTCGACTTCTCCTACCAGGGCAGCGGCGGCGTGGGGAAGATGTTCAAGAAGGCGCTGACCGGGGAGGGCATGCCCCTCATGAAGATCAGCGGCACCGGCGACGTGTTCCTCGCCCACGAGGCCGACGAGATCTTCCTGCTGGAGCTGGAGGGGGAGTCGGTCACCGTCAACGGAGGCGCCGTGCTGGCCTTCGAGGAGTCCCTGACCTGGGACATCCAACGGGTCGAGGGTGCCTCGATGCTCAGCGGCGGCCTGTACAACACCACCTTCACCGGTCACGGCGTCCTCGCGGTCATGGCTCACGGTCGCCCCGTGGTGCTGGCCGTGGACGAGCCCACGTATGTCGACATGCAGGCCGCCGTGCTCTGGTCGGCCGGTCTGCAGTCCAGTGTGCGCAGGACCGCTACGGCCGGCGCCATGATCGGCCGTGGCTCCGGCGAGGCCTACCAGCTGTGCCTGTCCGGCTCCGGGATCGTCGTCGTGCAGGCCTCCGAGGGACACCCCAAGCCAGCCCGTTCCTGAGCCACGTGCGCAGAGCCCCTGCCCCGCACGGCCGGGCTGCCCTGTCCCGTCACGCTCAAGCCACCGAGACGACGACCTTGCCTGCGGGTCGACCCTTCTCGACAAGCCGGATGGCAGCCGCTGCCTCGCTGAGCGGGTACGTGCGGTCGACCACCGGGACCACCGCTCCCTCCTCGACCAGCGCACGGAGCTCGTCGAGCGTCTCGGTGGTCTCGTTCGCCACGAACGTCCTCAGCGTCTGGCCGACGACCAGGTTGAGCGCGGCCCCTTGGGCCATGCCGACCAGCGGCCCCAGCCAGCGGTTGCCGTCACCGGCCGACTGCACCAGCGTGCCGCGGGGGGTGAGCAGCCGGCGCAGCGTCCTGGGCGGCGTCGTCCCGCCGAGCTGGAAGATCAGGTCGAAGCGCGATGTGACGTCGGTGAGGTCCTGGGTCGTGTAGTCGATGACCTCTTCGGCACCCAGGTCGCGCACCAGGTCGAGGTTGGCCGTGCTGCATACACCGGTCACCCGGGCACCGAGGTGCCGGGCGATCTGCACGGCGAACGTCCCGACCCCGCCGGAAGCGCCGATGACGAGCACGTGCTGGCCCGGTCGCAGACCGCCCACGCGCAGGCCTTGCAGGGCAGTCACGCCGGCCAGAGGCACCGCCGCCGCCTGCTCGAAGGTGAGGTTGGCGGGTTTGCGTGCCAGATGCCGCTCGGGCACCGCCACGAAGTCGGCGAAGGCTCCGTGCCCGAAGCCGTAGACGTCGTCACCGACCGAGAGCCCGTCGACCTCGGCACCGACCTGCTCCACCGTGCCCGCGACATCACCACCGGGCACCGGGAACCGGGGCCGGCGGAGGCCTCCGATCCCGGTCGGCCTCAGCAGCACGGGCTCACCACGCACGAAGTGCCAGTCCCACGGGTTGGCCGAGCTGGCGCGCACGCGCACCAGGACCTCGTCGGCGCCCACCGGAGGCACCCCGACATCCTCGAGCCGCAGGACCTCCTCCGGCGCGCCGTAGCGGTGTTGGACGATCGCTCTCATGGTCATGATCCCTGCTCTCCCTGTGGCCCGTACAGCGTACGAAGGTCGTACGGTGTACGTTAGGCGTACGAGGTATGAGACGTCAAGGGAGAGGCAGGGATGACCCGGACGACAGCAGGGGTCGGGGGCGCGGCCTTCCGGGAGCCGCTGACCCGCGATCGGGTGCTGACCAGCGCTATCGCCCTGGCCGACCGTGCGGGTGTCGGTGGGCTGAGCATGCGCAAGCTGGCCGGCGAGGTCGGCTTCGAGGTGATGTCGCTCTACCACCACGTCGCCAACAAGGATGATCTGCTGGACGCGATGGTCGATCTCGTCGCCGCGGGCGTGGTCACGCCACCGGAGACCGCGCCGTGGCGGGAGGCGTTGCGGGCGACCGCCGTGTCCATCCACCACTCGCTGCTGAGCCACCCCTGGTCGGCCCCGCTGTGGTCGAGCCGGCCACCGGGACCCGCGAGGTTGGCGCTGATGGAAACCCTGCTCCGGACGCTGGCCCGATCGGGCCTGCCCCACGACCTGGCCCACCACGGGTTCCACGCCGTCAACAACCACGTGCTGGGCTACTCCTTGCAGGAGCAGTCCTTCGAGGTCCGCGGCGCTGCCGAGATGGCGGCGATGGCCCGTGACTTCCTCGCCGGGCTCCCTGCGGAGACGTACCCCCACCTGGCGGCGCACGTGCGCGAGCACCTTGAGGGCCCGGCACCGGGCCGCTCCTTCGAGTTCGTGCTGGACCTGATCCTGGACGGTCTGGAGGCACGTCGATGAGGCAGGGCGGCCCGCCGTGGAGGCAGGGGTGCGGGCCCGCTCTCAGCCCGTGAAGTCGACCTCCGCGGTGGGGGTCACCGCACCGGCGCGTTCCGGGGCGGAGGCCCAGCTCCAGTACATGTTGGTGTAGCCGATCGACTGCTCCGGCGACACCGGGAAACCCCACTCGCGCAGGTCCTCGGTCGTGTGGGCGTCGGCGACAAGGGTCGCGTCGTAGCCACGGACGAGTGCGCCGTGCAGGGTGGAGCGGATGCAGGCCTCGGTCTGTGCTCCGGTGACCACCAGGCGTCCCACCCCGCGCTCGGCGAGGCGCTGCTCGAGGTCCGTGGCCTCGAACGAGTCGCCGTAGGTCTTGTGCACGAGGGGCTCGGTCTCTCGGCGCACGAGCTCCGGCACGTACTCCCAGGCCTCGGACCCTTGCTCGAGCTCGTCGTCCGAGTGCTGCACCCAGACGACCGGGACGTCCTCGGCGCGGGCCTTGTCGACCAGCGTCCGGATGTTGGCGACCACGCGGTCGCGGTCGTAGGCGTGGCCGACCACGCCGTTCTGCACGTCGATCACCATCAGCGCGGTGTGCGGCCGGTTCTCCAGCGATGTCATGACTGCCTCCCTCGGTCCAGGTCTGCTTCCTCTGACGGTAGACCGACACACCGACAGTGCCACCGGGATGCACCAGGACGCTCCGGTCGTCACACTCGGGTGATGACCACATCACCCGACAGCACCCCTCTGACCGCACTGGCCATCAACTGCACCCTCAAGGCCTCGCCGGCCGCGTCCAGTGCCGGGCACCTGGCGCAGCAGGTCCTCGACCACCTCGCCGAGCACGGCGTGGCGGGCTCGATCGTGCGCGCCGTCGACCTCGACGTGCGGCCCGGCGTGGAGACCGACATGGGCGAGGGGGACCAGTGGCCGACCATCCGGCGCCTGGTCCAGGCCGCCGACATCCTCGTGCTGGCCACGCCGATCTGGCTCGGCCATCTGTCGAGTGTGGCCCAGCGAGTGCTCGAGCGTCTCGACGCCGAGCTGTCCGAGACCGACGACCAGGGCCGCCCCTCGATGTTCGGCAAGGTGGCCGTCGTGGCCGTGGTGGGCAACGAGGACGGAGCGCATGCCGTGAGCGCGGCCGCGTTCCAGGCGCTGAGCGACATCGGCTTCACGGTCCCGGCGCAGGGCGCGACCTACTGGGTCGGCGAGGCCATGCAGGCCACCGACTACCAGGACCTCGACACGACCCCGGAGCCCACCGACGGCACCAACCGCATGGTCGCCCGCAACGCCGCTCACCTGGCTCGGCTGCTCGCGGCCTCGCCCTACCCCGCAGGCTGAGGCCCTACGGTGGTGCCCACCAACACCGTCGTGAGGAGCAGTCGATGAAGCGTGTCGTGGCCCGTGGGGTGCACCAGCTGCCGGTGGGCTCGCACGCCTACCTCGTCGACGGCGACGACGGCGTCACGCTCGTCGACACCGGCCTGCCCGGCAGGTTCGACGTCATCGCCGACACGCTGGCCCACATCGGGCGCACTCCCCGAGACGTCACGGCTGTCCTCATCACCCACGCGCACTCCGACCACACCGGCAACGCCGCGGCGGTGAAGGCTGCCGGTGCGGGGCCGGTCTCGATGTCGGCCCGCGACGCCCGCGTGGCCCAGGGGGAGTCGCCGCAGGAGAACTCGCCGCTGCTGCACCGGTTCGGCCCGCTCGCAGCCCTCGCCCGCTTCACCCCGGAGGCCGACCCGGTGGTTGTCGACCACGAGCTCGTCGACGGCGAGCCGGCCGGTCTGCCGGAGGAGTGGACGGTCATCTCCACCCCGGGGCACACCAGCGGCCACGTGTCCTTCCTGCTCGACCGGCTCGGCGGGCTGCTCTTCGCCGGCGACGCTGCCATGAGCGACCGTCAGGGCCGCGTCACGCGGGGCTGGATGAACGCCGGCAGCCCCGAGGTCGACACCAGCATCCTCAAGCTCGCCCAGCACGACTTCCGAGCGGCCTACTTCGGCCATGGCCCCTTCATCAGCAACGGGGCAGCGGGGGCCTTCCGACGCTTCGCCGCCCATCTGAGCTGAGGCGGCGTCTCACTCGTTGTCACCGCCGGTGTCGGCCGCCTGCGCCGGTCCACCCGTGCGTGTCGCGGTCTCGCCGACATCGGGACGCACCCAGCTGCGCACCTCGGGGATGTCCTGCCCGTGCTCACGGGTGTAGGCACGGGCCTCCAGCCGCGCGTCGGACATCCGCTGACGCAGCCCGGCATACCGCGTCGCCAGCCCCGGCACCCGGTCGATCACGTCGATCACCAGGCTGAAGCGGTCGAGGTCGTTGAGCATCAGCATGTCGAAGGGTGTGGTGGTGGTGCCCTCCTCCTTGTAGCCCCGCACGTGCAGGTGGGCGTGACCGGTGCGGCGGTAGGTCAGCCGGTGGATGAGCCACGGGTAGCCGTGGTAGGCGAACACGACCGGCTTGTCCGGCGTGAAGATCGTGTCGAACTCGCGATGGGACAGACCGTGAGGGTGCTCCTTGTCGTCCTGCAGACGCATCAGGTCGACCACGTTGACCACCCGCACCTTCAGCCCGGGCACGTGCTCACGCAGCATCGCGGCCGCGGCGACGACCTCCAGCGTCGGCACGTCACCGGCACAGCCGAGCACCACGTCAGGGTCCTCACCCTCCACCTCGCTGCCCGCCCAGTCCCAGATGCCCAGCCCACGGGTGCAGTGGTTGACGGCCTCCTCGACCGACAGGAACGTCGGAGCGGGCTGCTTGCCGGCGACCACGACGTTGACGTACTGCTTCGTCTTCAGGCAGTGGTCGAAGGTCGACAGCAGGGTGTTGGCGTCCGGCGGCAGGTAGACCCGGATGATGTCGGCCTTCTTGTTGACCACATGGTCGATGAAGCCGGGGTCCTGGTGCGAGAAGCCGTTGTGGTCCTGGCGCCACACGTGTGAGGACAGGAGGTAGTTGAGCGAGGCGATCGGGCGCCGCCACGGGATGTGGTTGGTGACCTTCAGCCACTTGGCGTGCTGGTTGAACATCGAGTCGACGAGGTGGATGAACGCCTCGTAGGAGCTCATCATCCCGTGCCGCCCGGTGAGCAGGTATCCCTCGAGCCACCCCTGGCACTGGTGCTCGGACAGCATCTCCATCACCCGGCCGACCCGAGCCAGGGGGTCGCCCTTGTCGGTGTCGAGGTAGCCGGCGTTCCACTGCTTGTCGGTCACCTCGTAGACCGCCTGCAGTCGGTTGGACGCGGTCTCGTCCGGGCCGAAGATGCGGAAGTTCTGCGGGTTGAGGCGCACCACCTCCCGCAGGAACTCCCCCAGCACCCGGGTCGCCTCCGTCGTCGGCGCGTCGGTGGGGTCGGCTCCGAAGTCGCGCCAGTCCGGCATCCGCAGGTCGGTCAGCAGCAGCCCGCCGTTCGTGTGCGGGTTGGCGCCCATGCGCAGCCGCCCGGCCGGCGCGGCCTCCGCGATCTCCGGCAACAGCCGCCCGGTGTCGTCGAAGAGCTCCTCGGCGCGATAGCTGAGCAGCCAGGACTCCAGGTCGCGCAGATGCTGCTGGGTGTCCCTGGCGCTGGCCAGCGGCACCTGGTGGGAGCGCCAGGAGTCCTCCGTGCGCTTGCCGTCGATCTCGACCGGGCCGGTCCAGCCCTTGGGGGTGCGGAAGACGATCATCGGCCAGGCGGGGCGGTGCAGCTCCTCGCCCGCCTCGACCGCCGCCGCGGCAGTGGTCTTGATCTCGGCGATCTCGTCGAGCACCGTGTCGAGCAGCTCGGCGAACCGGCGGTGCACGCTCGCGTGGTCCTCCCCGTCGAAGCCGCCGGTGAAGAAGTGCGGGGTGTGCCCGTAGCCGCGCATCAGCGCGTCGAGCTCGTCATCGGGGATGCGGGCCAGCACCGTGGGGTTGGCGATCTTGTAGCCGTTGAGGTGCAGCACCGGGAGCACGACTCCGTCGGTGAAAGGGTTGCTGAACTTGTTGGAGTGCCAGGACGTCGCCAGCGGCCCGGTCTCGGCCTCGCCGTCCCCGACGACGGTGAAGGCGAGCAGGTCGGGGTTGTCGAAGACGGCGCCGTAGGCATGCGACAGGGCGTAGCCGAGCTCGCCGCCCTCGTGGATCGACCCCGGCGTCTCCGGCGCGACGTGCGAGGGGATGCCGCCCGGGAACGAGAACTGCCGGAACAGCCGGCGCAGGCCCTCGTCGTCCTGGGTGATCTCGTGGTAGGTCTCGGTGTAGGTGCCCTCGAGGTAGGTGCCGGCCACCAGGCCGGGTCCGCCGTGGCCGGGACCGGTCACATACATGGCGTTGAGCTCGCGCTCCTTGATCGCCCGGTTGAGGTGGGCGTAGAGGAAGGTGAGCCCCGGTGTCGTGCCCCAGTGACCGAGCAGGCGCGGCTTGACGTCGTCGACGCTGAGCGGCCGGCGCAGGAGCGGGTTGTCCATCAGGTAGATCTGTCCGACGGACAGGTAGTTGGCCGCCCGCCACCACTGGTCGACGCGTTCCAGCGTCTCGTCTGTCAGGTCGGTGGGTCCGACGGCGGCGCGCGTGCGCCAGACCGTCCCTGGCGCATGCAACGTGCTCATCCTGGACTCCTCGGGAGGTGGGTTCCGACTCCAGGAGTCTGGCACGCAGGGCACCAGCGTGCCCAGGGCACAGCCTCAGCGAAGGTGCCGCTCCAGCTGCCAGCGCACGGTCTCCCCGACGACCCCCGCACCTCCCACGATGACGATGCGCTCAGGGCGCAGCCGCTCCAGTGCTGTCGCGGTCGCCTCGGGCACGGAGTCACGGCGCACCAGGAGCACGGGCGCCCCCTGGTCACCGGCCAGGGCCGCCGCCGCCAGCGCGTCGGCGTAGCCGGCTCCGGTCGCGATGTAGGTGACCGGTACGTCCGGCGGGTAGCGCCCAGCCAGCTCGGCGGCGGTGGCGTAGCGGTCAGTCCCCGAGAGCCGGGTCGCAGACCCCGTCGTGGTCCGCGCCGCCACCTCTGCCACGACACCGTCGGAGAGGACAGCCTCCCCACCCACGACCAGTCCGCTCGCGGGCCGGAGGTCGGCCAGGGCGTCGCCGGCTTCGGGCGGGAGGCTGTCCCGCCGTGAGAGGAGGAGGGGCGACCCCTCGCCCCCCGAGAGCGCCGCTGCCGTCAGCGCGTCAGGAAAGTCCATGCCGGTGGCGATGTAGGCAGCCGGAGCGTTCGTGCCGGCACGGCGTGCCAGCGCTGCGGCGGTGGAGTAACGGGTGCTCCCGCTGACCCGTTCGACCGGTCCGGTCGTGTAGTCCCCCAAGCGGGTGACGACGTTATCGGTGATCGCGCCCGATCCTCCGACGACCGTGATGGTGCTGGGCTGGAGCCGGCCGAGGGCCTCCAGAGTGGCGGCCGGCAGCTGGTCCGTCCTGGTCAGCAGGACCGGGGCGCCCGCCGCGCCCGCCGCCGAGGCTGCCGCCAGCGCATCGGGAAACGCCTGGCCCGTCGCCACGTAGACCGGGCCGCCGGGAGGGTGGGCCCCGGCCAGCAGGGCCGCGGTGGCGTAGCGGTCCTCCCCGCCGACGCGCTCCACGAGCGGTGCTTCCGGGGGCGAGGTAGCAAACCCCGCCTGCGCCAGCCGGACGTGGAACGCATCGGTCAGCGTCGCGATGTAGGTATCAGTCAGATGTGTGCCGTCGGCGAGGACGGCCGCCCCGCCGATGACCGGCGGGCAGGCCGGCGACAGATCGGAGTCGGGGCAGTACCAGTCGCGCATGTCGACGTACTCGGCGCCGGTGACCCGGGACGCTGCTTCCTGGAGGGTCTCGCTGCCCGAACGGCTGTTCATCGTGTAGCTGCAGGACGACACGTAGTCGCCTGCCGGCACGAGCGGCTCCAGACAGTCCGGCGTCGCCGTGGACGGCGACGGAGAGTCCCAGACCGCCACGATCTTGTCGACTCCCCGGGCAAGCAGGTCACCCCAGATCGTGGTGTAGGCGTCAGCCACGTCACGGCGCTGACCAGAGGTCACGATCCGGTCCGGTGGCGAGGCACGCAGCACCTGCAGAAGGTTGTCGTTGTAGATGTCGCACTCCGGGTAGTCGGGCCGGGGGACGCCCGGCACGAAGCTGCACGCGCTCTTGGTCCAGACCGTCAGTCGCCAGCCCTCGCGTCGAGCGATCTGGTCGAGGGCGACGAACCACTGACCGACTTTGGAGTCGCCCACCATCGCGACCTCCACCGCCCCCGCCGGGTCACCGTAGACACAGCCCACGGGAGTGACGTCGGCACGCCGCAGATGGCAACCGTCGGCGTAGTAGGCCGGCTCGTCCGCCTCCGCTCCCTGCACCGTGGCCGGCGTGATGACGCCGGACCGGGTGAACGCTGCCTCCGGCGAGGCCGAGGGGCTCCGCCAGGTCTCCCCCTTCATGGCGAGAGCACCGTCGGGGCCGTCCGCTCCGGACGCCGTGGGGGCAAGGAAGAGCATCAGCAGCGCGCACGCCACGAGCAGTGAGGTCAGAGGCTGGCGCACGCGCGTTCTCCCAGTGTCGAGGTGGACCGGGGGAGGTCACGACGGCTCCCCTCGGGGGAGAGTACGGCACCGGGGCGTGGCTTTCACCTCGCCAGCGAGATGAGGGGTCAGGCGGGGTCCTGGGGCATGACGACCCACAGGACGAGATAGGCGATCACCTGCGGCCCGGGGAGCAGCAGCGAGAGCACGGCCAGCACCCGCACCACCATCGGGCTCAGCCCGAAGCGACGGGCCAGGCCTGCGCACACCCCTGCGATGACCTTGCCGTGCCGTGGACGGGAGAGTGTCATGGTGTTCATGCTGTCGACGGTATGCCGCGCAGGGCGCCGCCGCCATCAGGGTCGTCCCTGGTCGCACCCTCAGCGCTCCCTGACCACGCGCTCCTCGTCCCAGACCGGCCCATCGGTCTCGCGCACGCGGCCGTCGGCACCGAAGACCAGGAACCGGTCGAAGCCTCTGGCGAACCACCGGTCGTGGGTCACCGCCAGGACGGTGCCCTCGAAGGCGGCCAGACCGTCCTCCAGCGCTTCGGCGGAATGCAGGTCGAGGTTGTCGGTGGGCTCGTCGAGCACCAGCAGGGTGGCGCCGGACAGCTCGAGCAGCAGGATCTGCAGGCGCGCCTGCTGGCCCCCCGACAACGTGTCGAAGACCTGCTCCCCCGATCGGGCAAGCTCGTAGCGGTCGAGCGCGCGTGCGGCCTGCTCCTGCGGCATACCCGCCCGGTGCTCGTCGCCCCGGTGCAGGATCTCCAGGAGCGTCCGACCGCGCAGGGCGGGGTGGTCGTGCGTCTGGGCGAACCAGCCGGGACGGACCCGGGAGCCGAGCCGGGCCCGGCCCGTGTGGTCGACCGGAGCGGGCACCATGTCACCCACCGGCCGGTGCTCGGGCTCGGGGTCGCTGCCGCCGCAGGCCAGCAGCCGGAGGAAGTGCGACTTGCCGGAGCCGTTGCTGCCCAGGACAGCCACGCGCTCGCCGTGCCAGACCTCCAGGTCGAACGGGCGCATCAGACCGGTCAGGCCGAGCCCCTCGCAGATCACCGCCCGCTTGGCCGTGCGGCCTCCGCGCAGCCGCATCGTCACGTGCTGGTCGTGCGCGACCACCTCCGGCGGCCCGTCGTCCTCGAAGCGCCGCAGCCGGGTGCGAGCAGCCTGGTACCGCGCGGCCATGTCCGCGTTGTAGGCCGACTTCTGCTTGTACAGCAGGACCAGGGCCTTGAGCTTGGCGTGCTCCTCGTCCCAGCGACGGCGGGCCTCCTCGAGCCGGGCGTTGCGGGCCTCGCGCGCCTGGTGCCACCCGGCGAACGACCCGGGGTGCACCCAGAGGGTGGCCCCGGCCGCGGAGGGCTCGAGCGTCGCGACCCGGGTGGCGACGGTGGCGAGGAGCTCACGGTCGTGGCTCACGAAGAGCACGGTCTTGGGGCTGTCGACGAGCTGACGCTCGAGCCACCGCTTGGCGGGGACGTCGAGGTAGTTGTCCGGCTCGTCCAGCAGCAGGACCTCGTCGGGGCCACGCAGCAGGGCCTCCAGCGCGAGACGCTTCTGCTCACCTCCGGACAGCTGGTCGGTGGTGCGCCACTGGGCGCGCTCGAACGGCATGCCGAGAGCGGCCGTCGTGCAGACGTCCCAGAGTGTCTCGTAGTCGTATCCACCGACATCGGCCCAGTCGACGAGTGCCTGGGCGTAGGCCAGCTGGGCGGGCTCGTCGTCGATCTCCATGACCGCAACCTCGGCCCGCCCCAGGGTGTCCGCCGCCGCGCGGACCGGCGCCGGCGAGACGGCGACGAGCAGGTCGCGGACCGTCGGGGGTTCGGCACGGGAGCCGCCACCGGCCGTGGCCCGGCCCATCGTGCCGATGAACTGCCGCATCACCCCCAGCCCGCCGGTGCGTGAGACCGAGCCGACGTGCGGGTCGATGTCCCCGGCCAGCAGCCTCAGCAGGGTGGTCTTGCCGGTGCCGTTGGGGCCGACGAGGGCGACCTTGGCCCCTTCACCGACCCGCAGCGACACCCCCGACAGCAGCGGTCGCCCGTCAGGGAGGACATAGCTGACGCCGTTGATCTCCAGATGACCCATGGTGGGGCCAGCCTGCCAAGTCGCGCTCAGCGCGGCAACGGCTGTGGCTCGGCCCCACCTCGGGTGGGGTCAGGCGATGGTCTGGCGAGCGCTCCAGCTGGTGGCACCCAGGTAGGTCAAGGCGTGGATGCCGTGGCGCACGAGGGTGAGGGGACCACGGCCGGCGGACCGGGGGGTGCTCCAGAGGCCGAGAGCGGCGAGGGAGACGAGCAGGAAGGAGAGGAAGAGAACCGTTGTCATGCACACCATTGTTGCCGCGTCAACGTTTTAGCACAAGCGACATTCCGTGACCGGACTACGTTACATTTGCTTCATGTTCAGTCTGGATCAGCTCGCCTCCCTCACGGCCGTGGTCGAGGAGGGCACGATCAGTGCCGCCGCCGACCGGCTCGGCTACACGCCGTCGGCAGTCAGCCAGCAGCTGTCGCGGCTGGAGCGCGAGGCCGGCACCCCGCTCATGTCGCGGCAGGGCCGGTATGTCGTGCCCACCGACAGCGGCCTGGCCCTGGTCGAGGCGGCACGGGTGATGATCAGCGCCGAGGAACGGGCCCGGGCCGAGCTGGAGCGGCTGACCGAGACCATCACCGGCCGCCTGGCCGTCGCCGCCTTCCCCTCGGCCACCCGAGGCCTGGTCGCCGACGCGCTGGCGACGATGCGACGCCGGCACGCCAGCGTGAGCATCTCGCTGCGCGAGCTCGGCCCCGACGACGGGCTGCGCGCGGTGGAGCGCAGCGAGGTCGACCTCGCGGTCGGTCACGACTGGGTCGACGACACGGCCGGCGTGCCGACCGGGGTGGTGCTGACCCAGCTGGGCGCGGACCCCCTGGACGTGGTGCTGCCACTGGACCACCCCCTGGCCGCCGAGACCCTGATCCGGCCACGACAGCTGACCGAGGACCCGTGGATCAGTGACGCGTCGGCGGGCACCTGCCAGCGGTGGCTGCACCGCTTCCAGAAGGTCAACGACGTGCAGCTCGACATCGCCGCGGTGGCCGACGAGCATCACACCCAGATCGCGCTGATCCGGGCCGGGCTGGGCATCACGATGGTCCCCCGGATGGGCCGAGGGGTGCTGCCCGAGGGGGTCGTCGCCGTGCCCGTGGTGGACGCACCGACCCGCCGCGTGTTCGTCGCGCACCGCGCCGACTCCTCACGCCGGCCCACCATCAACGCCCTCATCGAGGTGCTGGTCGAACGGGCCGGGGTCGTCCTGGAGGCCCCTCGCCCCCTGCGGCAAGGAGCCGCCGGCCGAGCCTGACCACCGCCTCCCGGACCTCGGGTGGTTGCAGCACCTCCAGGTCCAGTCCGATCAGAGCCAGGTGCGCGGCCAACGCGTCGGCACTGTCGGCGCCCGCCCGCAGCAGACAGGTCGTGTCCGTCTCCTGCTCCACCTCGGCGCTGCCAGGGCTCACCCGGTCGCGCACCGTCTCGGCACCGGCGAACACCCGCACCACCGCGTGGTGCCGGTAGGGGCTCGACGTCACCGCGCGCTGCACGTAGGCGGCCGGGTCGGGGTGCTCGCGCGGCCGGAACCGCAGCGTCGTGGGGGTGACGTCGGTCATCCGGTCCAGCCGGAAGGTCCGCCAGTCGGCCCGGTCGATGTCCCAGGCCAGGAGATACCACCGTCGCCCTGTCGCGACCAGACGGTAGGGCTCGACCACGCGCGCCGACTCCGTCCCCGAGCGCGCGGCATACGAGAAGCGCACCCGCACCGTGTCCCGACAGGCACGTGCGAGCCGGAGCAGCACGTCCCCGTCGACGGTCGTGCCGCCTGCCAGGACGGTCTCGGTGGCGCCGGTGATGGCGCGGATCTCGGCGCGCAGCCGGGGCGGGGTGACGGCGTCGAGCTTGGCGAGGGTGCGCAGGGCCGCCTCGCTCGCACCGGCCACGGTGCCGCCCGCGGCCAGCCGCAACGAGACCGCCACCGCCACTGCCTCCTCGTCCTCCAGCAGCAGCGGCGGGAGCGCCTTGCCGGCTCCGAGCCGATAGCCACCGCCTACCCCCTGGGCCGCCTGCACCGGATAGCCGAGCTCACGCAGGCGCTCGACGTCGCGGCGGATGCAGCGAGGCGTGACCCCGAGCCGGGCGGCCAGCTGTGGGCCGGTCCACACCGACCCCGACTGCAGCAGGGAAAGCAGCCGCAGGACCCGCTGGGTGGTCTGGCTCATGGGTCCAGAATGGCGCAGATAGCGGAACAGGACAGTCCTCTATCCGCGGCACCATGGGGTCATGAGCACACCGCTGAAGTGGAACCCTCTGGTCAGCGACCAGTTCCTCTGGCACTGGAGGCACCATGCCCGTCCGCGCCTTGTCGGGCTGACCGACGAGGAGTACCTCTGGGAGCCGGTCCCGGGCGCGTGGAGCGTGCGCCCTGCGGGCGACCCCGGTCCGACCCCGGCACCGCTGCGGGTCGGCGCCGGCGACCACCTGATCGACTTCGAGATCCCCGAGCCGACGCCGCCGCCGTTCACCACCATCGCGTGGCGGCTCGGGCACGTCATCGTCGGCGTGCTCGGTGCCCGCAACGCCTCGCACTTCGGAGGGCCGCCGGTGAGCTACGAGGACTTCGCGTATGCCGGCACGGCCGCCGGCGCGCTGGCCCAGCTCGACGAGCAGGCGGACCGGTGGATCGCGGGGGTGAGCGCGCTGGGCGAGGAGGGTCTGCAGCGACCCTGCGGGCCCGCCGAAGGCCCCTACGCCGAGGAGCCCCTGGCCACCTTGGTGCTGCACATCAACCGTGAGCTGATCCACCACCTGGCCGAGGTCGCCACCATCCGCGACCTCTACGCCCACCAGCCCTGACCCGGTCCAGACACACCCGAGGAGCCACCATGCCCTTCCACGCCCCGCCGGCAGCCGACGAGCGCGCCGCCCTGCACGGCTTCCTGCGACAGCAGCAGGACGCCTTCCGCGCCGCGGCCTTCGGCCTGACGGACGAGCAGGCCGGCGCCACCCCCACCCCCAGCGCGTTGTCCGTCGGAGTGCTCGTGAAGCACGCCACCGGGACCCAGCGAGGCTGGCTGCGCACTGCGCTCGCGGCCCCGGACCGCCCGACGCAGGACCGCACCCACGAGGAGCTGATGGCCGACTACGCCGCCGAGTTCGCCTGGACCGCCGACGACTCCGTGGCCACCGCGGTCGCCTCGCTGGAGGAGGTCTCGGCACAGGTCAGGGAGGCCGTGCTGCGCCTCGACCTCGACACGCCGGTCCCGTCCCGCCCGCCCCCTGGAACCCCAGGGACGTGACGGCCTGGTCGGTGCGCTGGGTGTGGTTCCACCTGGTCGAGGAGCTGGCCCGGCACGCCGGCCACGCCGACATCATCCGGGAGGCGGTGGACGGCGCGACGATGTATCCGCTGGTCGCCGCGGCCGAGGGCTTCCCCGCGACCGACTGGCTGACACCCTGGTCCCCGCAGCCGTCTGGCTGACACCCTGGCCCCCATGACCGTCCTGCGCTCCCTGCTGCTCTTCGCTCTCGCTGCGCTCGCTGAGATCGGCGGTGCGTGGCTGGTCTGGCAGGGCATCCGGGAGCACCGTGGGTGGGTCTGGATCGGCGCCGGCATCGCTGCGCTGGGGCTGTACGGCATCGTCGTCACGCTGCAGTCCGAGGCCGCCTTCGGCCGCGTGCTGGCGGCCTACGGCGGCATCTTCGTGGTCGGCTCGCTGGCCTGGGGCATGGCGCTCGACGGGTTCCGCCCCGACCGCTACGACATTGCCGGCGCCCTGCTGTGCCTGGCCGGGGTGGCCGTGATCATGTATGCGCCGCGCGGGGGCTGACCCTGCGGCGGCTGGGTCGCTTCGGGTCGCACCTGGCGCAGGGTGATGGCCAGCACCTGCTCGGGATGCGACCGGGCGAAGGCCTCGTATGTCTCGGGGTCGTGCTCACCGTCATCACCTGCACCGGCAGCCGGGGCACCTCGAGGCCGTGCGGACCACCCGGACGGCGGTCGCGTGGACGACGTCGAGCGGGGAGGTGGACCTGCGTCGTCAGGCTAGTCGGCCGCGCGCTGGGCGAACCGCTCGTTGAAGCGCTTGGCCGACTTCGTGCCCCACGTGGTGAGGGTCTCGACCGCGCGGGCGCCGAGCTCGCTCCGGGCCGCGAGCCTGCCCTTGGCCTGATGGCCGGGGATGGTCTCCGAGCGAGGCAGTGCCGGGGCGCCAGGGAGGAGCCGGTTGACCACCCCGAGCAGCTTCACCGTCGTCGCCGGCGCGAGGCCGTGGACCCGCACCCCGACGGTGGCCAGCGGGGTGAGGATGACGTGGGTGCGACCACGCAGCACGCCCGACACGATCCGGCGTGCTGCCCGCTCGGCGTCCATCGACACCAGTGGGAGCGAGGCACCGGGGGCGAACCAGGCATACTCCGCTCCCTGGTCGCCGGTGAACGTCGCGTTCTCGTGCGAGCCGGTGCGCATCAGCCCCGGGATGATAGTCGTCGCGGTGACACCGGTGCCGGCGAGCTCGGCCGTCAGGCCCTCCGAGAAGCCCACCGCGCCGAACTTCGCGGTGGCGTAGGGCAGCAGGTGCGGGGGCGCGACCGACCCCCCGATCGAGGCCACCGTGCCGACGTGGCCGCGCCGGCGTGACCGCATACCGGGCAACACCGCCTGCGCCAGGTGCACCGGACCCCACAGCATGACGCCGATCGCCTCCTCGAAGTGCTCGTGCGTCATCGACTCCGCCGGTCCGACCTGGATCACCCCGGCCACGGTGACGAGCACGTCGATGGGCCCGAGGTCCTGCTGGACGCGGGCGACGAGGGAGTCGACCTGCTCCCGCGAGGCGACGTCACACACATACGGGTATGCCGTGCCGTGCGGGGAGAGCATCTGCGCAGCCCGCTCGACCTCGGCCTCGTCGCGGGCGCACACCGCGACCCGGTGGCCTCGGTCGAGCAGCTCGCGGGCGATGAGCAGACCGAGGCCGCGGGAGGCGCCGGCGACGAGAGCGACGGAGGTGTCCATGCCCCGACGGTACGGCGGTGCCGGTCGGGACGCAGCACGACCGGCGGTGACGTCCCGGGTCGCGACTGTCGGTGGGTCCGCCTAGCGTGGCGCCCATGTTGGCACTCACCTGGCAAGGCATCGAGAAGGTCGAGGTCAAGGAGGTCCCGGACCCGGTCATCGAGCAACCCACCGACGCAGTGGTGCGGGTGACCTCCACGGCCATCTGCGGCTCCGACCTGCATCTCTACGGGGTGCTCGCGCCCTACCTGACACCCGGAGACATCCTCGGACACGAGTTCATGGGCGTCGTGGAGGAGGTGGGCTCCGCGGTCAGCCAGCTGCAGCCCGGCGACCGGGTGGTCGTGCCGTTCAACATCTCGTGCGGCAGCTGCTGGATGTGCGACCGCGGCCTCTTCGCCCAGTGCGAGACCACGCAGGTGCGGGAGCAGGGCAAGGGGGCGCAGCTGTTCGGCTACACCTCACTCTACGGCGCGGTGCCCGGTGGGCAGGCCGAGCTGGTGCGCGTGCCGCACGCCGACTTCGGGCCGGTGAAGCTGGCGGACGACCACCCGGACGAGCGCTACCTCTACCTGTCCGACATCCTGCCCACGGCCTGGCAGGGCGTCGCGTATGCCGACGTCGACCCCGCCGGGACGCTCGCGGTGATGGGGCTGGGGCCGGTCGGCCTGCTCGCGGTGCGCGCCGCCAAGCACCAGGGCATCGCCCGGGTGATCGGCGTCGACCTGGTGCCCGAGCGTCTCGAGCTCGCCCGCGCCTCGGGCGCCGAGGTCGTCGACCTGCGCGACGTCAAAGACATCGGCGCGACGGTGCACGAGATGACCGACGGTCGCGGCGCCGACGGTGTGCTGGAGGCCGTAGGCATGGAGGCCCACGGCAACCCGGTGGCGAAGGCGGCCATCTCGGCCGCCAGCAGGCTGCCGGGGCCGGTGGCCCGCAAGGCCATCGAGACGGCCGGCATCGACCGGCTGGCGGCGCTGCACGGGTCGATCGCCGCAGTGCGGCGCGGCGGCACCGTCTCGGTGTCCGGCGTCTACGGCGGCATGGCCGACCCGATGCCGATGATGGAGCTCTTCGACAAGGGCGTGCAGGTCCGGATGGGCCAGTGCCACGTGAAACGGTGGACGCCCGAGCTGCACGAGCTGGTGGCCGGCGCCGACGACGTGCTCGGGCTGGAGACGCTGGCCACGCACCGGCTGCCCCTGAGCGAGGCGGCCGAGGCCTACGCCATGTTCCAGGAGAAGCGCGACGGCTGCGTCAAGGTGGTCCTCACGCCCTGACGCAGCCTGCGGCTGCCGTGCGCGCGCTCGTCGCCGTTCGGCATGAGGCGCTACGCGTCAGGCGAGTGCCTTGGCCTTCAGTGCCTCGAACTCGTCCTGGCTGATGTGGCCGGAGTCGAGCAGTGCCTTCGCATCGGCGATCTGCTCGGTGGGTGACTTGCCGGCTCCGCCGGAGCCGGCAACCGAGCGAATGTAGTCGTCGGTCTGAGCTCGCGACTGCTGGACGGCAGCCACCTGCCGCTCGGCCATGCCCTGGCCACGGGCGATGAGGTAGACGATGGCGGTCAGGACCGGTAGGAAGATGAGCGCAATCATCCACACCGCCTTCATGACGCCCGAGAGGTCCGGGTCGCGGAACACGTCGATGATGATCTGGAACATCACCATCAGGTAGGCGATGAAGAAGAAGCTGTAGACCATCAGCCAGAAGAAGTCCCAGAAGTCCATCGTGGGCCTTTCGAGAGGGGCCGTGCCCAAGGGTCGGCGAAGTGGGTTGTCTCACAGAGCGTCGCGGTGACCGATGCGCCCTCGCGACAACGCTATCACCAGCCATCATGCTGCTTGGCGGCCCCTTGACCATCACCCCTTGCGGGTGAACTGCTGCGTGTCCCTCCCGATGAAACCGAGCAGCCGGGCGCAGCCCGGCGTGCGGGTCGGACACCGTTCGGGCGGGCCGTGCCGCTCGGCCGGGTCCTCAGACAGCGCCATCGGCCAGGAGGGCGTCGAGCTTGGCGTAGCCGTCGTTGACCCCGACCTCCATCCCGCTGGCCAGCATGGCGTCGCGTCCCTCGAGGCTGTCCACGAGCGACTGGGCGTGCATCCGGGTCATGCCGTCGCCGAGGTCCTCGAACGTCATCGTGTCCAGGGACACTCCCTCGGGGTAGCCCTCGAAGGTGAAGGTCTGCACCAGCCGGTCGTCGCTGACCTCGTGGAAGCAGCCGTGGAAGGCGTACTCCTCGCCGTCGCGCAGGTTGAGGAAGCGGTAGCTGCCGCCGGTGCGAGCGTCCCAGTGGTCGATGCGGGTGGTGACCGAGTCGGGCCCGACCCAGCGGGCGAAGAGCTCGGGGTCGGTGTGAGCCCGGACCAGCTGGGCCGGGGTGGCCCGGAAGTCCCGGGTCATCCGGATGAGCGGCAGCTGGGGGTCTGCCTCGATCGTCGTCGTGGCACTGGTCGTCGTGGTCATGATGCGTTCTCGCTCTCTGTGTCGTGTGTCTGGGGTGTGTCGTTCATCTCCGCCAGCACGGCGTCGAGCCGGTGGTAGCGCTCCTCGGCCTCGCGCCGGTAGCGCTCGATCCACTTCGTCATCAGGTCGAACACCTCCGCCTCGAGGTGCACCGGACGGCGCTGGGCGTCCCGGCTCCGGCTGACCAGGCCCGCGCCCTCGAGCACCTTCAGGTGCTTCGAGACGGCCTGCACGCTGACGCCGTAGGGGGCGGCGAGCTCTCCGACCGTGGCGTCGCGCACCGCCAGGCGGGCGACCATGTCACGCCGGGTGGGGTCGGCCAGTGCGGCGAAGACCCGGGACAGCTCGTCGGTCATCTGCCCTCCTCAACTTTTTGGTTGAATACGACGCTAGGACGCCGCCGAACTGTTGTCAACCTTTTGGTTGAAGATGGTGTCGACGTCTCGCTGGACGGTGCGCCCACCGTGCGGCCAGACTGTCGCCGTGACCGACCTGCACCTGTGGATCCGCAGCGAGAGCCGGCCGACCGAGCAGCGGGTGCCGGTGGTGCCGGACGACGCCGCCCATCTCGTCGCGGCGGGCGCACGGGTCACCATCGAGGAGTCCGAACAGCGCATCTTTCCCCTCGACGACTACCGCCGAGCAGGCTGCGAGATCGCGCCCGAGGGGTCGTGGGCGACCGCGCCGCCCACGGCATACGTGGTGGGCATCAAGGAGCTGCCCGAGGAGCCGGCGGAGCTGCGGCACACGCACATCCTGTTCGCGCACGCCTTCAAGGGTCAGCAGGGGGCCACCGAGCTGCTGGGTCGGTTCGCCCGCGGTGGCGGCGAGCTGCTCGACCTGGAGTACCTCACCGTCGGGGGCCACCGCGTCGTCGCGTTCGGGCGGTGGGCCGGGTATGTCGGGGCGACGCTCGGACTGCTCGCCTACCGGGGTGCGCTGATGACCCCACTGGCCCCCACCGACCACCCGACGCTGCACGCCTCGCTGGTCTCACCGGGTGCGGGCACCCCGCGAGCCCTGGTGATCGGGGCGTTCGGGCGCAGCGGTGGTGGTGCCGTCGACGCCCTGCACACCGCCGGGTGCGAGGTCACGCGGTGGGGCATGAAGGAGACCGCGGTCCTGGACAAGGACGCCCTGCGCGAGCACGAGCTGCTCGTCAACTGTGTGGTGACGACGGCTCCTCAGGCGCCCTTCGTCGAGGTGAGCGACCTGGCCGTGGCGCAGCGACGGCTCCGGGTGGTCGCCGACGTGACATGCGACGTCACGTCCGAGCACAACCTCGTCCCCGTCAACACCGCAGTCACCACCTGGGCCGACCCGGTGCGCACAGTGCACGACGAACCCCCGCTCGACGTCATCGCGATCGACAACCTGCCGTCGCTGGTGCCCCGCGAGGCGAGCACCAGCTTCTCTGCCGAGCTCACCCCTCTGTGGGACGACCTGGCGCTCCGACGAGGGCCGTGGGCTGCCGCGCGAGCCACCTTCGCGGGCGCAGTCCGCGCCGGTGCACGGTAACCCCGTCCTCGGACGGTAGGCCCGCGCCTCGGTCGGTAGGGTCGGGACATGTCAGCGACCGTCGACGTGCTGCTGGAGCTGGAGCGTCAGGGCTGGGACTCCCTGTGCGACGGCACGGGCCATGTGTTCTACGGGGAGACCATGACCGCCGACGGCGTGATGGTCTTGGCCGACGGGTCGGTGATGGACCGCCGGGCCGTGGTCGCCGCACTGCGGGAGGCGCCGGCGTGGTCGAGCTACGTGATCGAGGACGCCCGGCTGGTCGGTGCCGGCCCCGACAGCGCGTGCCTCGTGTATGCAGCGTCGGCACACCGTGGTGACGAGCCGCCCTTCAGGGCCATCATGTCGAGCGTGTATGTGCGCGTGGACGACAGATGGCGCCTGGCGCTCTACCAGCAGACTCCGATGGTCCGACCGGTGGACTGAAGGCGCGTGTCCGTCTGCGCACCTCCCGGACTCACTCCTGGCCAGGTCGACGTGGTGCGACGCTGGTTCCCCGACGCACGGCTCGTCGCTGAACACTCCTGGGGGCTCACAGACACGGCCGTCCTGCACCTGCGGACCGGGGGTGCAGAGAGGTCATCGTCAAGGCCGGTGGTCATGACAACCACCACATCGGTCGGGAGATCACGGCTCACGAGCTCTGGCTCTGGGTCTGGTCTGGACCCGTGTCGGACGAGCACCTGAGCTCCTGCACGCCGAACGGGGCCTGCGAGTGCTCGCAACGTCATACCTGCCGGGACGCCTCGTCCAGGGGGATGCAAGGCGCTGGACTGGCTGGACCGGCCCTATCGGATCGCACCGGGGACCGAGCGGCGGTTGAGAGCGCGCACCGCCGTCTGGGCGCACCAGGTCGGTGATGTCGCCTTTGAGGCGCAGGGGCACGCGATGGTCCGCGAGGTGCTCGACACCGACTGACCCACCTTCTGACGCGAGCGCGTGGCGGCATGTCAACGGCATGGTCCCGGCCCCCGTCACAGGGGGACCTCCGGCCCTGTTGGCGCCGCCCGCGCGCCGATAGCGTCGAGTGACGAGGCTGCCCTCCCGGCAGCCAGGAGGAGGAGACCATGAACGTCAGCGACATCCTCGGCAGCGCCAAGGACTCCATCACCGTCAAGCGGGTGTTCGGCGAGCCCTATGAGAAGGACGGACTCACGATCATCACGGCCGCCAGGGTCATGGGCGGCGGCGGTGGCGGGAGCGGCCGCGACGGCGAGAACCAGGAAGGCGAGGGAGGTGGCTTCGGCATGCGGGGCCGACCGTCCGGCGCCTATGTCATCAAGGACGGCAAGGTCCGTTGGGAGCCCGCGGTCGACATCAACCGCATCATCAGCGTGGTGGGTGTCGTCGCCGTGGCCTACCTGTTGAGCAGGCCCCGCTTCTTCCGGTCCCGCAGGAAGGTCGCTGCCTGAACTCATCGTCGGACGGCCCCACACCGTGCAGGCTGGGCGGCCGGTCACTGACTCTCCACGGGCCAGGTCAGAAGGGCGGCGGCCCGGGGTCGACCTTCGGCGCCCATGGTGCCGTCTGCGGTGACGCCTGCGGTGCCGTCTGCTCAGGGTTGAGCACCGCTTCGGGGGTGGGCTGACCCGGAGGTGGGCCGCTCCTGCGGCGTCCACCGACGGTGTGGAAGATCGACAGTGGACGGTCGACGCCGCTGACCCAGCTGTGACCATGTTCGTCGTGGTCATCGAGCGCTTCCAGCCAGGAGTCCTGCCCGTGTCGGGAAGAGAGCGCGGCATAGATCAGGCGGTGCTGTAGGTCGGGGTCCACCACGCCGCCGGGGTCCTGTCCTCCCCACGCGTCAGCACCACCTGGGTAGCCAGGCGCCGCTCGCCGGTCCAGTCGATCAGCAGGTCGTTCGTACTGCCGGTAGTCGTGCGCTCGAGTGGGGTAGATCCGGCCGAACAGAGTCCGCCAGGTGACTGTCCGGGTCGAGTCCATCACGGTGTGCCAGAACCCCTCGGTCTTGAGCGCGTGGTGAGCACGGTGTTTGAGGCCCAGGTTGGTCTCGGCCGTGAGGCCCCCGTCCCCATAGGGATGCTCATGATCGAGGTCGCACCTGACCGCCGGCACCAGGCAGCCTGGCGCTCTGCAGTACCGGTCCGCAGCTCGCACCTGGTCGGTCATGCGCTGGTCAGGCCGGTATGCCGTGACCGACCGTTCGAGCACCCGACCGTCCACCGGATCGGTCAGCAACCGGTGCAGCGTGGTGCCTGGCATGAGGACGAGGTCGCGAGCATGCTCGGGGGTGATGAAGCCGCGCCCTGGGATCTCGGCCACTGCGCCGTGGCCCCCGACCACACTCTGGCCTCCCCCTCCGCTCTCGCCCGCACCCTGCGGCTGGAACACCGGGTTGAGCGCACTCAGAGGCAGGATGAGCTCGACGGTCGTCGTGGGAAGCCCCTTGATGATGCGCAGCACGTCATCGGGCGCAACCACCAGCGGAGGGTCCGCGTCCCTCTGTGCGGGCACCGTCGCCGCGGCTCGTGGGAACGGGAGGACACCGTGGACCAGCAGGGCAAGTGCCGAGTCAGCACGGATCTGGTTCAGCGGTCTCTCATCACCGGCCGCTCGGGCCTTGCGCGCAATCGTCTCGAGGCGGTCGGCTGCACCGACCACCGCAGCGGTCGGACCCGTGATCGAGATGGACCCCAGACCGTCGTCACAGATCTCCACCCCGACAGTGCGCGTCTCGACCGCTGCCCTGCGCCGAGCACGAGCAGCCTCCGAGTCTGCTCCTTGGACACGAACGACCTCGCGCTCGAGCCTGCGCTTGAACTCACCCCAGGACTCCCGCCGCAGGCTCGTGTCGGTGTTGCCGCCAGCTGCCGGCTCGTCCGGGACTGGCTCGGTCAGAAGGGGCCCGAAGACCGCCTCGGCCACTGTCGCGGCGTCCTCCACCTGCATGGCGCGACAGCGTGACCACCACAGCTCGACGGCGCGCCAGTCGGTAGCACCCGCCCGGAGGGCCTCCTCCACCGGCGCGGCAGCGACTCGAGGTGCCTCGGCGAAGGCCACCAGAGAACGGCACCTCCACAGCGTGTGCCCGGTCAGCACCGACAGCTCGTGCGCCACCACGGACTTGGTCTTGGCCCGCCACCGTGTTCGCGCCGTCGATGACAGCTCCTCCGGGACGGCCACCCGCTTGTCCTTCAGCAGTTCGAGTCCAGCCCGCTGCGCCAGAGATCGAGCGGCTGAGACGGCCACCGACTCCGCGAAACCTTGCACGCGACGCACAGCAGAGGCAGCGTCGAGGAGCTCGGCATGGCTGATCGCGTCTTCCCCGGCGACGGGAAACCGCGACGACGCAGGTCTGTCGGACGACGCGTCGACATCGGACGTCGCCCAGGCGCCGCCTGCAGCACGGGCCTGGGACGTCACAGCAGGATCACCCGCGGCCGCAGGATCACCCGCGGCCGAAGACGCGTCGCTTGTCGAGAACGTCGTGGGGAGGTGAGCCGCGGCACAGGTGAGGAGGGCCAGAAGGTCGTCGGTCACCTCCCTGGGCAGACCCAGCGCATACATGCCGTGAGCGATGCGCCCCAGGGCGGCGGGGACAGGTGACAGGACCGGCCATGCCTCACCGTGCCAGTCGGGGTCGAGCGGCGGCTCAGCTGTTCCGGTGTGCCAGCCGAACGCATCATCGTGCTGGTCCCCTACCCCGCCTGACAACGTGGCCGGCTTCAGCATGGGCTTGCCCGAGGTAGCGACCCCGGAGTCGTATGTCGTCCTCACTCTGTCCCCCTCCAACGCTGCCGTGCACGCGACGACCTCACCCCGTCGGTTGCTCCACACCGGCCTCCGGCCGGTCTGTCCCCACCTTCGTGGGGTTCATCTGGGATCAATAATAGAACATACGTACGACATACCTCGGAGGCGCGCCTCCGTTCCGTGCGCCATGTCGCAGGACATCAGTGCCGGTTCCGCGTCACGACATCAGTGACGGTTCCGCGTCAGGACTTCGGGGACGGTTCCGCGTCAGGACTTTGGTAACACGTCCGGAGGTTTGGTGGTGAGGCTTCCCGGCACTGGGTCCTACGCCGCCACGCGGGTCGACCCCGGAAGCCGCCTCGCGGCCCGCCCCCTGACCGTGCTCCCGACCAGCGCGGCGTATGCGCCGCCCCGGCCCATCAGCTCCTCGTGGGTGCCCTGCTCCCGGATCCGCCCGCGGTCGAGGACCACGATCTGGTCGGCGTCGCGCACGGTCGAGAGGCGATGGGCGACGGTGACGACGGTGCGCCCGCGGCCCAGCTCGTCGAGGGCGACCTGCACCGCCCGCTCGGTCCTGGTGTCGAGGGCGCTCGTGGCCTCGTCCAGGATGAGCACCTGGGGGTCGCGCAGGAGCGTCCGGGCCAGGGCCAGCCGTTGCTGTTCACCGCCGGAGAACCGGTGACCGCGAGCACCGACGACGGTGTCGTAGCCGTCGGGGAGGGCGCTGACCACGTGGTGCACCTGCGCGGCCCGAGCGGCGCGCTCGAGCTCGGCGACGGTCGCCTCAGGCCGGGCGAGACGCAGGTTGTCACGCACCGTGGCGTGGACGAGGTAGGTCTCCTGTGAGACGACGCCGACCGCCGCCGCGCGATCGTGGGCGGTGAGGTCGCGCAGGTCGACGCCATCGAGCGTGATGCGCCCTTCGCTGGGGTCGTGCAGGCGGCACAGCAGTGCGACGAGGGTGCTCTTGCCGGAGCCAGTGGGACCGACGATCGCCACGTGCGCCCCCGCCGGCACCACGAGGTCGACCGGGCCGAGGGAGTCCTCGCCAGCGTCAGTGTGTCGGAAGCGGACACCCTGCAGCCGCAGCTCGCCGCGCACCTGGGACCGGTCCAGCGCCACCGGGTGGGGCGGCTCGGGGACCCCGACGGGCAGGTCGAGGTATTCGAAGATCCTGCTGAACAGGGCCATCGACGCCGTGACCTGCACCCCGACGTTGAGCAGGCCCATCACCGGCCGGAAGATCCCCGCCTGCAGCGCCGTGAAGGCGACCAACGTCCCGATGGTGATCCCGTCGGAGGTCACCGGCAGCCCGGCGATGAGGTAGAGCAGGGCGGGGATGACCGCAAAGACCATGCTCATCGTGGCGGTGCGCCAGCGACCGGCGATCTGTGCGGCCACCTCCAGGCCCAGCAGGTCGGAGGAGGAGGAACGGAACCGCTCGGCCAGCACCGGGCCGGCCCCGAGCGTCTTGCTCAGCCGCGCGCCACTGACCGACAGCGACTCCTCGACCTGGGCATGCAGCCCGGCGAGCGCCCGCTGCCGCCGCTGGGTGGCATCACGGCGCAACCGGGCCACCGAGCGGGTCACGACGACGGCCGGCGGGATGACGACGAGAGAGAGCAGCGCGAGCTGCCAGCTCAGCACGACCATGGCCACCAGGGTGCCCACGACCGTGGCGACGTTGGCGGCCAGTGACGTGGCCGTCGAGGTGACGACGCTCTGGAGTCCGGAGATGTCATGGGTCAGCCGGGACTGCACCTCACCTCCGCGAGTGCGGGTGAAGAAGTCGATCGACTGCCGCTGCAGGTGCGTGAAGACATCTGTGCGCAGCCCGTGCATGATCCGCTGACCGACCGTCGTCGACATCCAGGTCTGCACGACGCCGAGCAGTGCACCGACCGCGGCGACGCCGACCATCGCACCCACCAGCGTGAGCAGGAGCGGGACGTCCTGGTCCGGGATCGCCCGGTCGACCAGCGCCTTGACGAGGAACGGCGTGGCCAGCCCCAGGGCGGAGCCGGTCACGATCAGCACCAGCACGACGGCGAGGGTGGTGCGGTGAGGACGGAACAGGGCCAGCACGCGCCGGGCGCTCACGGGATGGGCGTGCAGCTGGGCGATGTCCTGGGGGTCCGGCCTGGCGCCGTCGGAACGGCCGCCTCGGGAGGGTGCGGACAACAGGGCGTCCATGCGGTCACTCCCCTTTCTCTGAGGGCGAGCCGGTCGTCGGGGCCGGTCCGTGAGTATGCAGTGAGGTTACCTCACTAGATAGTAACCACACAAAACGGTGGTAACCTGCGACCTGTGAGCACAGACCCCCCGAGCGACCCGCGGCCGAGCGACCAGGACCCGTCCGAGGTCGACCTGCTGATGCGCCTGTCCCGCCGACTGCGCAAGGGTGTCGCGGTCGAGACCGCGCCGTGGGGCCTGTCCCCACACCAGGCGCGCGCGCTGATGGCCATCGCCCGGCATACCGACACACCACCCCGCATCGGCGACCTGGCCGAGCGCCTCGACGTGACACCCCGCTCGGCCACCGAGGTGGTCGACGCGCTCGCGGAGCACGGCCTGGTCCAGCGGGAACCCGACCCTGCGGACCGCCGGGCCGTGCGGCTGAGGGTCACCAGTGAGGGGGTCCGGGTCGCCGCCGAGATCCGGGGCGCCCGTCAGGAGGTCGGCCGCCGCGCCATGGGCGCGTTGACCGACCGGGAACGCGCCCAGCTCCGCGCGCTCATCGCCAAGCTGATGGACTCGCTGGACGCCTGACCGGCCGAGGCGGCCTTCGCGGGTCACAATGGGACCTCCACCGTCACACAGGAGCCCGCACCATGAGCCGACCTCTCAGGATCGCCGTCGTCATCGCCTCGAGCCGCCCCCACCGGGTCGGCCCCACCGTGGCGGCTTGGGTGTATGCCGGAACGCGCGACCGCGACGGCGTCACCTACGAGCTGGTGGACCTCGCCGAGCAGGACCTGCCCAACCTCGACGAGCCGGAGCCCGCCGCCTCCGGTCACTACACCCAGGCGCACACCCGTGCCTGGTCGGAGAAGGTGGCGAGCTACGACGGCTTCGTCTTCGTGACCCCGGAGTACAACCGCGGCCTGCCCGGGCAGCTCAAGAACGCCCTGGACTTCCTCTACGCCGAGTGGAACGACAAAGCCGCCGGCATCGTCTGCTACGGCAGCTCCGGCGGTCTGCGGGCGGCCGAGCACCTCAAGTCGGTGCTCGGCGAGCTGCAGGTCGCGACGGTGCGAGCGCAGGTCTCGATGTCCATCTTCGATGACATGGAGGACTTCGCCGAGATGACCCCCCGCGACTTCCAGGCCGGCAACCTGCGCACGATGCTGCACCAGACGGAGCGCTGGGCCCGGGCGCTGCAGACCCTGCGCTGACCTGGAGGAGTGCCCGCCGGGAGTCGAACCCGGCGCGATGACCATCGGGGCGACCATCGCCTAGCATGGGTCAGAGGTTGCCCTTGCCCATCTCGTCGAGCAGGTGGTCGGCCTGCCGCATCGCCAGGGCGACGATGGTCAGGGTGGGGTTGGCCGCCCCGCCGGTCGTCATCACCGAGCCGTCGCTGACGTAGAGGTTGGGCACGTCGTGGGACCGGCCCCATCGGTCGAGCACACCGTCGGCCGGGTCCGCGCTCATCCGGCAGGTGCCGAGGTTGTGCGTCGCGGGGTAGGGCGGGGTGTGGTGCACCGCCAGCGCGTCCACCGCGCCGTACAGCTGGTCGGCCTGACCGTAGGCATAGGTGCGCATCGCCACGTCGTTGGCGTGGTCGCTGAAGTTGACGTTGGGCACCGGCAGCCCGTGCTGGTCCCGCACGTCGTGGTTGAGCGTGACGCGGTTGCTCGACTGGGGCATGTCCTCGCCCACGATCCACATGCCGGCGAGGTTCTCGTAGGCGTCGAGCCAGGAGGTGAACTCCCGGCCCCACGCACCCGGCTCCAGGAAGCTGGCCAGGAAGGCCGGGCCCAGCGAGAGGGTCTCCATGTAGAAGCCGCCGGCGAACCCTCGGCCGGTGTCGTGCTTCGCCTCGTCGGCGACGATGCCGGCCATCGTCTCGCCGCGGTACATGCGCACCGGCTTGTCGAACTTCGCGTAGGCGGTGCCGGTCAGGTGGCGCATGTAGTTGCGGCCCACCTGGCCCGAGGAGTTGGCCAGACCGTCGGGGTGCTGTGCCGAGTCGCTCATCAGGAGCAGCCTGGGCGTCTCGATCGAGTTGCCGGCCACACAGACCACCCGAGCGGCCTGCCGGTGCAGGTTGCCCTCGGCATCCAGATACTCCACCGCGTCGACCGTGCCGTCGCTGCCGTGGGTGATCCTGACCGCGTGGCAGTTGGGCCGCAGGTCGAGGTTGCCGGTCGCCAGGGCCCGCGGGATCTCCCGCACCAGCGTCGACCACTTGGCGCCCGACTTGTCGCCCTGGAAGTTGAACCCGTCCTGCACGCTCGCGGGACGTCCGTCGTAGGGCTCGGCGTTGGTGCCGTAGGGGCCGGTGGCGTAGTGCTTGTAGCCCAGCCGCTCGGCCCCGTTGGCGAACACCTTGTAGTTGTTGTTGGCCGGCAACGGCGGTCGGCCGTGCCGGTGGGTCGAGCCCATCGCCTGCTCGGCCCGGTCGTAGTAGGGCGCGAGGTCGTCCAGCGTGATCGGCCAGTCGAGCAGGCTGGCGCCCGGCAGGTCACCGTAGGTGGAGCGCGCCTTGAACTCGTGGGCCATGAACCGCGGGGTCGCTCCTGACCAGTGGGTGGTCGTGCCGCCGACCGCCTTGACGATCCAGGCCGGCAGGTTCGGGAAGTCGCGCGTGATGCGCCAGCTGCCGGAGGTCGTGCGCATGTCGAGCCAGGCCATCTGGCCGAAGGCCTCCCACTCGTCGTTCACCCAGTCGTCCTGGGTCAGGTAGGGCCCGGCCTCGAGCACGACGCACTTGACCCCCTTGGTCGTCAGCTCGTGGGCGACCGTCCCCCCGCCGGCTCCGGAGCCGACGATGACGACGACCGGGTCGCTGTGCTCGATCGGCGACCCGTGGGTGCGGGTGTCCGCCCCGGTCCTGGTGTCCGCGCTCATGCGTCCGCTCCTTCCGTGCGCACGACCTCGACCCGCGGCTCGCCGTCGTACTCCTCGATGCGTGGGTCCGGCAGCCAGTCCAGGTCGTCGAACCCCCGGTGGAGGTAGCCCCCCTGGTCGAAGGAGGCACCCTCGTAGCCGAGCACACCCCATACCTCGTGGTCGTCGTAGAGCGCGACCACGGCGACGCTGCGCACCATGCGGAAGAAGTAGTCGTCGGCGCGGTCCCGGAGCAGCCGCTCGGCGGTGGCGTCGTCGGTGCTGAGGAAGTCGCCCCCGGCGGCGCGGTCGAGGCCGTCCAACCCGAGCTGCAGCGCACGCTCGTCACCGGCCTCCGCGAGCGCGGCCTCCTGGACGGCGGTCGCGGTGCGCTCGTAGGGGCCGTCGGGGAGCGAGTCGTGGGGGTAGGCCGCACGCAGCAGGCGGGTCAGCATCCGGTGCCCCCGGTCGGTGCGCTTCGCCTCCTCGGCGGGCACCGGCCCCTCGTCCGGCCCACTGGTGTCGACCTGCAGGTCGGCGGGCTCCTTGGTGGGCTGTGATTCACGGGTCTGGGCCATGGCTCCTCCTGCGGTCGGCGACGTTGCCGGGTGTGCCGTCACGGTAGGAGATGGCTCCTGGCGTGACCAACGGTCGTTCTCAGCGAGTGAGAAGTCCCGACGAGCTTTCCTCCGGTCTCACTCAACCCACCATGGCGCCGGTGCGCAAGTGCTGGCTGAGCCGTGACGCGGCCTGCCGCAGCTGGTCGGCCAGTCGCTGGTCCGGGACACGCAGGCGATGCGCCGGCGCGGACACCGCCACCGACCCGAGCAGCAGCGAGCCGTCGCCGCGCACGGGCGCCGAGACACACGCAGACCCCTGGAGGAACTCCTCGAACTCCCAGGCGATGCCCTGCAGCGCCACCCCGCGCAGGTGGGTGCACAGCTGGTCGTAGTCGGTGATCGTGTGGGGGGTCATCGGCCGCATGCCGTGCCGTCCGACGTGCACCCGCCGCTGCTCGTCGTCCAGCTCGCTGAGCAGCAGCTTGCCGAAGGCGGTGGCGTGCGGGGCCTCGTGGAAGCCGAACTTGATGGGCCGCAGCCGGGGGCACCGGGGCGAGTCGACGACGAGCACCACGACGAGCTCGGCACCTCGGTGGATGGCCAGGTATGCCGCGAGCCCGGTGTCCTGGTGCAGCCTCACCACCTGGTCGCGGATGCCTTTGGAGAGCCCGATCTGATGATGCAGGGACAGGCCCAGCCGGTGCAGCTGGTAACCCAGCTCGTAGCGATGCTTGTCCCGGATGTGCACGAGGTAGTCCTCGTCGACCAGGTCACCGGCCAGCCGGTAGACCGTCGCCAGCGGCAGGTCCAGAGCCTCTGCGATGTCCTTGGCCGACGCCCCGCCCCGCTCGGCGACCACCTCCAGGATCGCCAGAGTCCGTTGCACCGGTCCGCGACGGCCGTCGTTCGGCATACGCCCATCATGCCGGGGTGCCGGCTCCTCGGCACCCCTTAGCGGTTGACGGCCCCCCGGGGGACCGCCCAGCATGGCGATGCTGGATGACCCCACCCACGGAGAGGCCCGAGATGATCCTCATCAACGTCAAGTTCGAGACCAAGCCCGAGTGGACCGACCGCTGGCTCGACCTCGTGAAGGACTTCACCGAGAGCACCCGGGCCGAGCCGGGCAACCTGTGGTTCGAGTGGTCGCGCAGCGTCGACAACCCCGCAGAGTTCGTCCTCATCGAGGCGTTCACCGACGACGGCGCGGGCCCGCACGTGCAGAGCGACCACTTCAAGCAGGCCATGCAGGACATGCCGCAGGCGCTCGTCCGCACGCCCAAGATCGTCAGCCACCAGGTCGAGGGAGACGGCTGGGGCGAGATGGGCGAGCTGACCGTCGAGTGAGCCCGGCGCTTCGCCGCCGGGGACGTCCATGGTGACCCTGCCAGCTCGTGACGCTGCCGCCGTGACTCTGCCGCCTGGCGACCGATCTGTGCCCCGCTGACCGTTGAGCGCCACATGGCGCCCCAGGGTCGGCATCGGAGTCGTGCCGTCGATCCAGGGAACCGGTTGTGTGACTCCGCCGAAGGGACTAACCTACAACCTTATGGTTGTAGTTCAGGAGCAGGACCGGGTGGACCGCATCTTCCATGCCCTCTCCGACGCGACCCGACGGGACATCGTGGTGCGAAGCCTCATCGGCGAGCACTCGGTGTCGGCGCTGGCCCGCGACTACCCCATGAGCTTCGCCGCCGTCCAGAAGCACGTGGCCGTGCTGGAGCGGGCCGGGCTGGTGACGAAGCAGAGACGAGGGCGCGAGCAGCTGGTGCGCGGCGAGATCAACGCCGTACGCGAGGCCGACCTCGTGCTCCGGCGGCTGGAAGAGCTCTGGCGCAGCCGCCTCGACCAGTTCGGCGAGGTGCTCGCCGACGTCACGAGAGAAGGCACGACATGACCGTCACCGACGTCCGCAAGGACACCGAGAGCAGGACCCTGACCCTCACCGCCGACTTCGCCGCCTCCGCACAGGAGGTGTGGCGGATGTGGGAGGACCCGCGGCTGCTGGAGCGCTGGTGGGGACCGCCGACCTACCCCGCGACCGTGGTCGACCACGACCTGCGACCCGGCGGACGAGTCACCTACTACATGACAAGCCCGGAGGGTGAGCGCTACTACGGCGGCTGGACCGTGGAGTCGGTCGAGCCCCCGAGCCACCTGGCTTTCGAGGACTACTTCGCCGACGCCGCCGGCACCCCCGAGACCGACATGCCGGCGTCGCAGAGCACTGTCAGCGTGCAGGAACGCGCCGAGGGTGGCACGCGCATGGTCATCCGCAGCACCTTCGCCAGCCTCGAGGACATGGAACAGCTGGTCCAGATGGGCATGGACGAGGGCATCAGCCTGGCCGTCGGCCAGATCGACGCGATCCTGGAGGAGCAGCGCGCCAGCGCCTGACGCCGGAAAGACCGTAGGCCAGGATGGCGTCATGAGTATGGAGCTGATCCACGTCACGGTCGACTGCGGTGACGCCGCGAGCCTGGCGGCGTTCTGGGGCGAAGCGCTCGGCCTCCAGGTCGACCCCCGGGCCAGCGCGGAGTTCGCGAGCATCGACGGGGGCCGGGAGGGTGCCGCCGGGTGGCTGTTCTTCCAGGTGCCCGAGGGCAAGACAGCCAAGAACCGGCTGCACCTGGACTTCCGCACTGACGACCTGGACGTCGAGACCAGGCGGCTCGTCGGGCTCGGGGCCGCCGTCGTGCACGAGAAGCGGGAGTGGGGAGCGCACTGGCGCACCCTGACCGACCCGGAGGGCAACGAGTTCTGCGTGGTGGCGGCCTCCTCGCCCTGAGCCGTCAGGACGTCACGGGGCCGAGCTCACCCCCGCCGGACTGCCCTGCAGGATCACCGCCTGCCGGCTGCAGGAGCTCGACGAAGATGACGTGGGTCTGGGTCTGGCCGATGTTCTCTCCGTGGTGCTCCTGCGCCGGGAGCCAACCGGCCACGCCCGCCTCGATCTCCACGTCGCGGTGCTCACCTCCCGAGGACAGTCGTCGGCGGAAGTGGCTCAAGGTGTACATCACGCTGTTCGGGTGGGAGTGCGGGGTGGTCCGGTCCCCGGGGCGGTCGGTGTACTCCAGGACACGGACGTGCTCGTTCTCGAAGATCACGGTGTAGTGGTCCGGGTTGCTCACCACAGGGTCCAGGGTCATGCCACCAAGAGTGGCAGGCGGAGCGCCTTCGGGGAAGGGCACCGTCATCAGCTGGACAGCCCACGAGACCACCGGGCGGCTCCTGCCCTGAGGCTGGAGCCGCCCGGCGACCCGCGGACCGCCGTCGGCTCAGCAGTCGAGCAGGGCCCGCGCCCGCTGGGCCTCCTCCCGCAGCACGCTGGCGTCGGCCTGCGAGACCTTCTTGCCGGCCTGGGCTCGCAGCTGGTTGAGGAACGAGCCGAGGCTGTCGCACGCGCCCTCCTCGTCCCCGCTGCGGATGTCCACCAGCGCTGACCGCAGCTTGGCGTCCAGCGCGTTCTTGACGCCGCGCTGGATGTCCATGCCGGCGAGGGTCTCGCGCAGGTCGGCCACCACGGTGAACGGGCTCACGAGGTCCAGCCCCACGACCACCGGGTCGTGGTCGCTGGAGCGCAGCGGCCCGGGGGCGTAGAGCGGCAGCGCCGAGGACTCGCGCTCGAACGACGCCTCACCGACGTCGCGCACGTCGTCGTTGTAGTCGAACAGCGGCACCTCGTCGGCGTTGATGTGCCACGTCGTCGCCCCGGTCACCTGGCCAAGCAGGGCGTCGTTGGCCAAGGCGATGTCGAGGTAGCCGAGCTGCCCGTCGAAGACGTAGCTGTAGGCGTCCGCACCCTCGAACAGCTCGTGGAGGTCGGTGTAGCCGGCTGCCTCGAGCGCGGTGATCGGGTCCTCCTGCGCGTAGGCGTTGAGGTCGCCCATGACCAGGACGTCGGGGTCACCGCTGCCGGTGGGGTCGGTGGCCAGGTAGTCCGCGAGCGCCTCGGCTGCCCGGGTGCGGGTCAGGTTGCAGTTGCCCTGCCCGTCCTCGAGGTCGGGGTCGCCGACGGCGTCGCAGTCCGACCCCTTGGACTTGAGGTGGTTGACCGCGACCGTGAAGCGGGCGCCGGTGGCGTTCTCCTCGAACGTCTGGATGAGCACCGGGCGGTTGCGCGTGTCGTCGAAGCGCGGGTCATCCTGGCTGTCGAAAACCTCGTAGTCACCCACCGGGGTCACCGCGCCCGGCTGGTAGACCAGCGCCACCTTGATCGCGTCGCTGCCGATGTAGCCGGTGTCGATCGCGTCGTAGGTGCCGGCGGCCGTGGCGTCGTTGAGCGCTGCGACGATCTGGTCCGTCGACTGGCCCTCGTCGTTCTGGATCTCGATGAGACCGGCGACGTCGGCGTCGATCTCCTCCAGCCCGGCGACGATCTTGGTGAGCTGACGCACCCGCTCCTGCTCGGAGTCCGCGCCACGGCAGTCCAGGTCGCCCGAAGGGCCGCAGGGACCGGTGTTGTTGGAGGAGGTGGTGTCGATGGTCGCGAAGTAGTTGAGCACGTTGTAGCTCGTGACCGTGAGCCGGCCGCCGACGTCCTCGGGTGACTCCGGGGCGATGTTGCCGGTCGTGAAGGTGTAGTCCACCGTCTCGATCGGCCGGATCCGCCACGCGTCGGTGCCGGACTGCCCTGCGAACGACCAGTGGAGCACGCCGACGAGCCCGTCGACGTAGTCGCCGCCGCGGACCCGGTTGTCCAGAGACAGTCCGCCCTGGGGCCAGGGGTACGGCTCGTTCGAGTCAGGACCGGACGTCGCGTCGTTCTGGTCGTTGTTGTCGTCGTCCAGGATGATGCGCCGCGTGCTCAGGTCGGCCAGGAAGGCCTGGTAGCCGGACGGGCTGGGCTCGTTGAGGTGGGTGAACTGGTAGGGCCGCTCGTCGGCCGTCAGCACCAGCTGGCCGTAGCGGGCCAGCTCGAAGTACTCACTGACGACCAGCCGGTCGGGGAAGGTCACGACCATGCCCTCGGTGGGCTCGAACGTGCCGGCAGCCTGGGTCGAACCGGAGGCGGGCATGGCGACCGACACCGGAGCCGGCAGCGGGTTATCGCCCGAGAGGACCTGGATGCCGCCGCCGACCGAGTTGGACGACACCTGCGTCATCCTGAAGAACTCGTCGACCTGGCCGATCACGCGGGCCCGGTCGCCCACGGCGACCGGCACACACTCGCCCCGGCAGAAGACGAAGACGCCCTCGGAAGTCGCGGCGTCATCGTCGTTGTCGGCGTCCTCCTCCTGGAGGAAGAAGCCATCTGGCACATCACGGGAGGTGAAGAGACTGGTCACGATGCCCTCGACGGACACGGTGTCACCGTCCAGAGGGCTGACAGCGCCGTCCCCCTGGACCTGCGAGATGAGCACCTCAGCGGGCTCGGCCTGCACGGTGACCTCCACCGTGCAGGTGGAGGACTGCGGCAGGGCAGCGTCGGTCGCGAACGCGATGGTCACGTCGTAGCGGCCGGGAGCGGTCGAGGGGTCGACGGTGAGCGTGGCGCTCCCGGCCGCGGGGTCGACCTGCTCCAGGGTGACGCCGTTCACCGGGTCGGACGTGATGGCGATCGAGCCGATCGCGTCGTTGTCGTCGGTGGCGCTGACCGGTGTCGACGCCCCGGTGTCGAAGGGCGCGAAGAGCGTCGCCGGGCAGGTCACGACCGGGGGGAGGTCGACCGGACCGCCCTCACACGGGGTCAGCGGAGAAGCGGAGTTGGCGGGAGCCGGCGTGGTGGACGTGAAGTCGGCAGCGTTGTTGTCGGTGTCGGTGCACCCGCCCTCAGCACGAAGGGCCGCAGTCACGTTGCTGAGAGTCGGGGCCGCGCCCGAGCCCTCGAAGAAGGTGGCGCTGCCGTAGCCGACGAGGTCGCGGATGAGGGCCAGCTGGTCCGCGCCGCACGGGGTCGACCCCCCGTTGCAGGCCAGACCGGCCGTGCTGTCCACCAGGACGACCTTGCCGGAGGTGCCAGACATGTTGATGGTGCCGATGGCATCCGGAGCAGGCAGCGGTGCACCGGTCGCACCGCCGCCGAGCTGGACGAGATAGCGCTGGCCGGGGGCCAGGGACCCGTTCAGCGCGGCGACGGAGTTCTGCCCGAAGCTCCCGGTGCCGGTCGCGCTCGCATACTGCACCGACTTGCCGGCCAGGCTCACCGTGCTGGTGCCTCGGTTGAAGAGCTCCACGTAGTCGTGGGTGAACGGCGCGCCGGGGTTGCCACCGCCGCCGTACACCTGGCTGATCACGACATCCGGGGAGACCGCCGCCGCCGGCTCGGCTGTCAGACCGCCGACCGCCGGCAACCCCGAGGCCATCAGGGTGGCGGCTGCCAGAGCCACCCCCATCCGGCGCAGTGTGGACCTGAGACTCATCGCTACCTCCGCATTCCGGGCCGACGATGGCCTGGGGTGACCGACCCGCGCCGGATGTGACGGTGGCCTCGCGGCTGACCCTAGGCCCGAGGGGTGAGACTCACAACAGCAGGAGGGTAAATACTCGGGGGCCATGAGCTCACCCCCCCTGCGACACATCGACGACCGAGAGCGAGGGGCACGGCTCGCCACGCGCCACGGCGTCCATCCCTCGCACCGGGTGACCGACCCGGTGGCGGCGGCCCGGACAATGACGGCGTTGCACGCGACCGAGGCCGCCACGGTCTACCTGTCCGTCGCGGCGCGCGTGGACCGGGTCAGCGCCGCGGACATCGACCGGGCGTTGTATGCCGACCGGTCCCTGGTGAAGCAGCTGGCGATGCGGCGGACTCTCTTCGCGTTCCCGGTCGACCTCCTGCCCGCGACGCTCGGCAGCGCCTCGGCGCGGGTGGCCGCGGAGCAGCGCCGGGTGGTCGCCCGGGACGCGCAGCAGCACGGCGTGGCGACGGACGGTGCTGTCTGGCTGGAGGCGGCGAGCGAGGCGGTGCTCACTCATCTGGCCAGGTCGGGGCCGATGTCGGCCCGGCAGCTGCGGGAGGACCTGCCGCAGCTGTCCGGCACCGTCACCGTCAACCTCGACAAGACGTACGGCGGCACGTTCCAGCTCGCGCCGCGAGTGCTGACCATGCTCGGCGCCGAAGGCCGCATCACCCGCGGCCCCAACGACGGCCACTGGCGCGTGTCCCGCCCGACCTGGACCCTGATGACCGACTGGCTCGGCGCCGAGGTGGAGCGGCTCGGCATGGCGGAGGGGTATGCCGAGCTGGTGCGGCGCTGGCTGGCGACCTTCGGCCCGGGCACCGTCGAGGACCTGCAGTGGTGGCTGGGGTCGACGAAGGCAGCGGTCCGCGCCGCGTTGTCGGCCGTCGAGGCGCAGCAAGTCACGGTGGACGGCCCCCGCCGCGGCTGGGTGCTGCCGGACGACCTGGAACCCGCAGCCGAGGTCGAGCCGTGGGCGGCGCTGCTGCCCACGCTGGACCCCACGACGATGGGCTGGCGCGAGCGGACCTTCTACCTCGACCCGGCGCACGTGCCGTTCCTCTTCGACACCAACGGCAACGGAGGCAACACCGCATGGTGGGACGGTCGCGTCGTGGGCGCCTGGATGCAGGACGAGGACGGTGTGGTGCAGGTGGTGCTGTGCCCCGGGCAGGACGTCGGCGCCGACGGGAGGCGTGCCCTCGACGTGGAGGCCGCACGGTTGACCGACTGGCTCGACGGCGTCCGCATCACCAACGTCTACAAGTCCGCGCTGATGAAGGGGGAGCCGCTGCCCTGACCGCCGGTGTGCTCTTCGTGGCCATCGGGGGGCAGTTCCTGTGGTGCGACGGCAGGGCCGGCATCCTGGGCCGCCGTGGGAGGCCGCGGGTCGAGGCCGGCTGGGTGTCAGTGGTCGGAGCTCAGAAGTTCGTGGCCATGTTGGTGAACCGGCTGTAGTGACCCTGGAAGGCCACCACCAGGGTGTCGGTGGGTCCGTTCCTGTGCTTGGCCACGATGACGTCGGCCTCACCTTCACGCGGAGACTCCCGCTCGTACATCGACTCCCGGTGGAGCAGGATCACCACGTCAGCATCCTGCTCGATCGAGCCACTCTCGCGCAGGTCGGACATCTGCGGCTTCTTGTCCGTGCGCTGCTCCGGCCCACGGTTGAGCTGTGACAGCGCGATCACCGGCACCTCGAGCTCCTTGGCGAGGAGCTTGAGGGCCCGGGAGAACTCCGCCACCTCCTGCTGCCGCGACTCGACACGCTTGCCGGAGCTCATCAGCTGCAGGTAGTCGACGATGACCAGCTTGAGGTTGTTGCGCTGCTTCAGCCGCCGGCACTTGGCGCGGATCTCCATCAGCGCCATGTTGGGGCTGTCGTCGATGAAGAGCGGCATCTCGTGCAGCCGGCCCTGGGTCTCGGCGAGCTTGGTCCAGTGCCGGTCCTCCAGCTTGCCCTTGCGCATCGCCTGCAGCGGGATCTCGGACTCGGCCGACAGCAGACGCATCGTGATCTCGGTGCGGCTCATCTCCAGGGAGAAGACCACGGTGGGCAGCTGGTGTTTGATGGCGGCAGCGCGGGCGATGTCGAGTGCGAAGGTGGACTTGCCCACCGCCGGCCGGGCAGCCACGATGATCATCTGACCGGGGTGCAGGCCGTTGGTCAGCTCGTCGAGGCTGGTGAACCCCGTGGGCACACCGACCATCTCGCCGGTGGACGCGTGGTTGAGCTCGATCTCGTCCATCGTCGGCTCGAGCAGCGCCGACAGGGCGTGGTAGTCCTCGCCCTTGCGCCGGTCGGCCACGCTGTAGATCTCGGCCTGCGCAGAGTTGACGATCTCCTCGACGTCCCCGCCGCCCTGGGCATACCCCATCTGCACGATGCGGGTGCCGGCCTCCACCAGCCGGCGCAGCATGGCCCGCTCGGAGATGATCTGGGCGTAGTAGCTGGCGTTGGCTGCGGTGGGGACGGCGGCGATCAGCTGGTGCAGATAGGCCGTGCCCCCGATGCGGTGCAGGTCGCCGCGCTTGGACAGCTCGTCGGCGACGGTGATGGCGTCGACCGGCTCCCCGCGGGAGTAGAGGTCGACGATGGCCTCGTGGATGGTCTCGTGCGCCGGGCGGTAGAAGTCGACCGACTGCAGGATCTCCGAGCACTCGCCGATGGCGTCCTTGGACAGCAGCATGCTGCCGATCGCGCTCTGCTCGGCGGCGACGTCCTGAGGGGGCAGCCGGTCCTCGGGAGGACCTTCCGGCACCGGTCCGTAGGCCTGCTCCAGCTCGCTCAGCGACACGCACCGACTCCTCTCGTCAGGACACGGACCCAGCCCTGCCTGCGGGTTGAGCTCACTCCAGCACCGACGTCTGACAGACCCGGGACGACTCACCGTACGGCCGGCCCGGCCGCACCCCAAACGGTCCTGTGGACGGGCCTGTGCACGGTGTGTGCACGGTGTGTGCACGGCGCGCCACAGCATCGTGCACACCCTGTGCACAGACCTGTGGAAACTCGGGAAACTTGCGTCACATCAGGCCTTTGACCTGCAACAACTCTGTCCACCGGCTGTGTGGAGAAGAAACTTCTCCACACGCCCCGTCCTCGGCTTGACGAAACCGGTCGGTCGTTAGCACTCTAGGAGTGAGAGTGCTAACGCGCCAGGGCTCTCAGTCTGACCAACACTTCCTGACGCACCCTGTTGAGGAGGACACCATGGCCACCCGATTCGACCCCTTCGGCGAGATGGACCGACTGCTCGGCGACGTGATGCGCACGCCCTCGTCGGCCCCGATGCCGATGGATCTCTACCGCCACGACGAGGAGTTCATCGCCCGCATCGACCTGCCCGGCGTGGACCCCGGCTCCATCGACGTCGACGTCGAGGACCGCACCCTGACCATCCGCGCCGAGCGCCGTGCCCAGCAGGGCGAGGAGCTGCACTGGCTGTCCCGCGAGCGCCCGACCGGCACGTTCGCCCGGCAGCTGACCCTGGGCAACGGTGTGGCCGCCGACCGGATCGAGGCCGAGTATGTCGACGGCGTGCTCACCCTCGTGATCCCCGTCGCCGAGGAGGCCAAGCCGCGCAAGATCAACGTCGCCCACCGCAGCCGGCAGCAGCAGATCGAGCAGGGCCGCCACGACGACACCGGCCACCAGACGGTCGAGGCCGAGCCCCAGAGGCAAGGTGCCGGATGATGACGGGGTGAGCAGACTCGCCCGCAGGCAGGACTCGCCGCGCGTGCCCGACCCCGGGCACCGCGGCGAGATTCTGCGTCTGGCCATCCCCGCGTTTCTCGCGCTCGTCGCCGAGCCGCTCTTCCTGCTGGCCGACAGTGCCATCGTCGGCTACCTCGGCACCACGTCGCTGGCCGGGCTCGGGGTCGCGACGGCGGTGCTGCTCACCGCGGTCAACATCTTCGTCTTCCTGGCCTACGGCACCACCTCGGTGGTAGCCCGTCGCCTCGGCGCCGGCGACACCCGGGCCGCCCTGTCCGCCGGCATCGACGGCATCTGGCTGGCCGCTCTCCTGGGGGTGGTCACCACCGCGGTCACGGCCGTGCTCGCCGGCCCCGTCGTCGGCCTCTTCGGCGCCTCCGCAGCCGCCTCGGCCGAGGCGGAGACCTACCTGCGCATCTCGGCCTACGGCATACCCCCGATGCTGATCGTCCTGGCCGCCACGGGTGTGCTGCGCGGCCTGCAGGACACCCGCACCCCGCTCGTGGTCGCCGTGCTGGGGTTCACCGCCAACGCCGTCCTCTCGCTCCTGCTGGTGCACCCCCTGGGCTTCGGCATCGCCGGCGCGGCCTGGGGCACGGTGCTCGCCCAGACCGGCATGGCCCTGGCGCTGCTGTGGGTCGTGCTGCGCGGCGCCCGCCGCCTCGGCGCGCGCCGCTCCTTCCACCCCGGCGGTGTGCTGACCGCGGCCCTCGGCGGCATACCACTGCTTATCCGCACCCTGGCCCTGCGTGCTGCCCTGCTGGCCACCACGTGGGTGGCCGCCGACCTGGGCGACCCGCAGCTCGCGGCATACCAGGTGTCGATGACCGTATGGAGTGCGCTGGCCTTCGCGCTGGACGCGCTCGCCATCGCCGGGCAGGCCATCACCGGCAAGGCTCTCGGCGCCTCCGACGTGTCCGGCACCCGGGCGGCGACGGCGACGATGGTGCGCTGGGGTGTGGGGTTCGGCGTGGTGCTCGGGGTGCTGATCATCGCGTTGCACCGGCTCATCCCGCTCGGCTTCTCGGCCGACCCCGAGGTGCGGGCCGCCCTGGCAGCGGCCCTCCTGGTCGTGGCCCTGGGGCAGCCGCTGGCCGGCGTCGCGTTCGTGCTCGACGGTGTGCTGATCGGGGCCGGGGACGCCCGGTGGCTGGCCGCGGCGCAGGTCGTGTGTCTCCTCGGCTACCTGCCGCTGCTGGCGTGGGTGCACCTGTCCGGGGCCGACGGCACCACCGGGCTGGTCTGGCTGTGGGTGGCGTTCACCGGGTTCATGGCGCTGCGGGCGGTCGGGCTCGGCTGGCGGGCGAGGGGTGAGGCCTGGCTGGTCACCGGCGCCACCCGCTGACGACCGTTGTGCGCTCCGCGTGCGGCGAGTCGGGCCCAGCCGGAGCGCACAACGGTCGTCAGGGGGTGGGGGTGTCGCGGTGGGTGTCGTACTCCGCGGACGGCCCGAGGTGGACGTCGGTCGGCGCCACCTGACCGGTGCGGAACCCGGCCCGGCCGACCATGTGCCCGCCCACCGGGATCGTCAGCATCTGGAACACCCCGATCAGCACGAGCATGCCGATGTCGAGCCAGTCGCGGCTGCGCAGACCGACCCCGACCAGCACCAGGATCACCCCCAGCACCTGAGGCTTGGTGGCCGCGTGCATGCGGGTCAGCAGGTCCGGGAAACGCAGCAGCCCCACCGACGCCGCAAGACACAGCACGGCGCTGGCCACGATGAGCACCAGGCCCACGGCGTCGGCGATCTCGACCCAGGTCATCGCGTCTCACGCTCCCCCGACGCCGAGGTCGCCCCCGCCTCCAGCCCGTCGGCCGTGCCCGCCGCGGGGGTCGCCCCGGGGTCGGCGACCGCGACGTCGGGGTCGTCGGAGGGCGGGAGGTCCGGCGGGGCGACCTCGTCGAACTGCACCGGGAAGTCCCGGTCGCGAGCGACGAACCTGGCCACCGCGACCGACCCCATGAAGCCGACCAGGGACAGCGAGATGAGGATCGGCAGCGTGGTCGAGCCCGGGTTGATCGCCACGTGGGCACCGAGGCTGCAGACCACGACCGAGACCAGCACGTCCGTGGCCACGACCCGGTCGAGCACGCTGGGCCCGATGATGATGCGCACCAGGGTGAGCAACGCCGACGTGACCAGCAGCGCACCGGTCAACCAGGTCAGGACGGTCGTCATGAGCCACCTCCGGGGGCTTCGGCCTGCCGGCGACGCCGTGGGTCGAGCGCGGCGCCGGGGTCGGGGTCGAGGGCGCGCAGCACCCGCGCCTCCTGGGCCAGCACCCGACGCCGGACGCGCTCGGCCTCCCGGCGGGTGCTGACGTTGAACACGTGCAGGGTGAGCGTGCCGGTGTCGGGCTCGAGGTCGACGACGATGCTGCCCGGCACCAGCGCCACCATCTCGGCGGTGATGGTCTGGAACAGCTCGTTGCGGCTGCGCAGGTGCATGTCGACGACGAGCCCCCGCACCGGCGGTCCGGGGGCGAGCGCGATCCAGGCCACCTGCACCGACGCCTGCGTCATGTCGGCGAAGAACCGGCCCAGCAGCACCGCCAGCGCCACCGGGCGGACTCTCACCCCGACCGCGAGGGAGGGCAGCGGGAAGACCACCAGGATGAACAGCGCCAGGCCGAGCCCAGCGAGCACGTTGGCCCAGCTCACGTTGCCCCACAGCATCACCCACACGACGGTGAGCCACCCCGCGGCCAGCCACTGGATCCGGTCGAGCACTGTCCTCATCCTGCACCTCCCGGCCCCAGGACGGCGGTCAGGTAGGGCGTGCGGGCCAGCAGGTCGAGCGCGGCCCGCGACGTGATGTCGAAGAGCGGTCCGGCCACCACGGTCAGCGCCAGGCCCACCGTGACCAGGCCTGCGGTCGGCACCACCAGGCCGGTGGACAGGGCCATGTGGTGCCCACCGCGCAGGGGACCGGTCCCGGTCAGCCCCTCCTGGGTGTGCCCCCAGAACGCGCGCCCCCACACCCGCACCACGGCATACAGCGTGAGCAGGCTGGTCGCCACCGTCCCGCCCACCAGGACCAGTGCCAGCCAGGTGCCCTGGTCGACCCCGGCCTGGAGCAGCCCGACCTTGCCCAGGAAGCCGGAGAACGGCGGGATCCCGGCGAGGTTGAGGGCCGGGACGAAGAAGAGCACGGCGAGCAGCGGTGAGACCTTGGCCAGGCCCCCCAGCCGGGCAGCGTCGCTGGTGCCTCCGATGCGCTCGACGAGACCGGTGACCAGGAAGAGCGTGGTCTGGATCGTGATGTGGTGCATGGCGTAGAAGATGGTGGCCGACAGCCCTGCCTGCGACCCCAGCGCGATGCCGAAGATCAGGAAGCCGATGTGGCTGACCAGGGTGAAGGACAGCATCCGCTTGATGTCGTCCTGCACGACCGCACCCAGGATGCCGACGACCATCGTGGCCAGTGCTGCCCACAGCAGCAGCGTGGTGAGGCTGTCACCGGGGAAGAGCAGGGTCTCGGTGCGGATCAGCGCATAGACGCCGACCTTGGTCAGCAGCCCGGCGAACACGGCGGTCACCGGGGCGGGAGCGGTCGGGTAGGAGTCGGGCAGCCACCCCGACATCGGGAAGACCGCCGCCTTGGTGCAGAACCCGAGCAACAGCAGCAGGTGCAGCACCACCGCGGTGCTCGGCGGGATCTCCTGGATGCGCGTGGCCAGGATCGCGAGGTTGACCGTGCCGGTGGCCGCATAGACCATCGCGATGGCCGTCAGGAAGACCAGCGAGGACAGCAGGCTCACGAAGACGTAGGTCACGCCGGCCCGCACCCGGGAGACCGTGCCGCCAAGGGTGAGCAGCACGAAGCTCGCCGCGAGCAGCATCTCGAAGCCGACGTAGATGTGGAAGAGGTCGCCGGAGATGAAGGTCGTGGAGACCCCGGCGGACAGCACGAGCAGCGTGGGGTGGAAGACCGGCAGCGGTGACTGTCCGTCGGCCTCCTGGTCGAACGACGAGCGGCCCTGCCCGATGGAGTAGAGCAGCACCCCCATCGTCACGACCACCGAGATGATCACCATCAACGCCGACAGCCGGTCGACCACCAGCACGATGCCCTCGGTGGGCGCCCACCCGCCGACGGCGACGACCTGCGGGCCGTCCCGGTCGGCGGCATACAGCAGCGCGCCTGCCACCACGAGCACAAGGCCGAGCACGCTCATGCTGACCACCCGCTGCACCTGGGTGCGTCCGGCGGTGGCCAGCGCGACGCCGGCGCCGACCAGCGGCAGCACGACCGGCAGTGGCACGAGCCAGGCGAGACCGGTCATGGCGACCCCTCCCCCGGGTCCTCGTCGGCGAAGTCGGCCGCGATGGCGTCCGCCTCCTCCTTGGCGCTGTCGGCACCGCTGTCGTTGGTCTCGGCCTTGCGGTGGATGCGGGCCGACTCCGGGTCGTCGTCGAGCAGGTCGCTGTTGCCCAGCTGCCAGGTCCGGTGGGCCAGCGCGAGCACGAAGGCGGTCATGCCCAGGGTGATCACGATCGCGGTGAGCACCAACGCCTGCGGCACCGGGTCGCTGACGGCGGCCCCGGGTTCGCCCTCACCGAGGATCGGCACCTCCCCCGGCGGGCCGGAGGCGATGAGGAAGAGCACGTTGACCCCGTTGCTCATCAGCAGGAAGCCGATGAGCACCACGGATCACCGAGCGGGACAGCAGCAGGTAGACCCCGCAGCCGATGAGCACGGAGGCGACCAGGACGAGCGTGAGGTTGGGGGTCACCGGGGCTCCTCCGCCGCGATCTGGTCGTCGAGGGCCGAGCCCAGGCTGCGCAGGATGTCGAGGATGAGGCCGACCACGACGAGGTAGACCCCGATGTCGAAGAGCAGCGAGGTGACCAGGTGCACGTTGCCGAGCAGCGGCACCTCGACGTCGACGATGAAGGTGCGCAGCGGCTCGTAGCCGAAGAGCATCGGCAGCAGCGCGGCGCCGGCGGCGATGCCGAGGCCGGCGCCCAGCAGGAGACCGGGCATGACCGGGGCCGCCAGGCGCAGCTCGTAGCCCCGGCCTGCCAGGTAGCGCAGCGCCAGCGCCAGCCCACACACCAGCCCGGCCGCAAAACCGCCGCCAGGGTTGTTGTGGCCGCTGAACAGCAGGTAGAGCGACCACAGCACGATGGTGTGGAAGACGAGGCGGGTGACCACCTCGAAGATCGTCGAGCGGCGGTGCGGGGCCAGCTGCGGGCCGGCGGCCAGCCACATCCGGCTTCCGTCACCGGCGGGGCCGAGGTTGGCGCGGGTGCGCCAGGAGTCCTGCAGCTGACGTTGCACCCGCACCACGGCGTCCTGTCGGAGGAAGACGAGGCTGGCGACCCCGGTGGCTGCGGCCAGCACGACCGACAGCTCACCCATGGTGTCCCAGGCCCGGACGTCGACCAGGATCACGTTGACGATGTTGTTGCCGCCCCCGTAGTCCTTGGCACTCTCCACCAGGCCCTCGGCGGCCGGGGAGCGCTGCCGCACCGCTGAGGCGGTCAGGGCCACCGCTGCGATGACGACGCCGACCGCCACCCCCAGCACAGCGCGCAGGCGGCGGTTGAGCACGGTCGGGTCGTCCGGGAACTTGCCGGAGAGCCGCCGGAGCACCAGCACGAAGACCACCAGGGTCACCGTCTCGACGAGCACCTGGGTCAGTGCGAGGTCGGGGGCGCCGTGCAGCAGGAAGAGCATCGCAACGCCGTAGCCGGTCACCCCGAGCAGGAAGACCGCGCGGAACCGGCGCCGGGCTCGGGTCGCGGCCACCGCGGCGATGACGACCAGGACCGCGACCCCGACCTGGGCCGCGGTGTCGGCCCACCGCACCTCGCTCGGCCAGGTCACCCCCCGCAGCAGCTGGATGCCCGGCAGCAGCACCAGGACCGCGAGGATCACGCCCAGCAGGGACGGCAGCGAACCACGCTGCAGCGCGCCCGTCACCTCCAGCGCCCCCCGGTCGACCCCGCGCATCAGCTGCTGGTAGGCCCGGCCGGCATCGGCGACGTGCGGCACGGCCGCCTGGACGGTGGCCACCCGCTCCCGGCCGAGGAACAGCGCGCCGCCGGCCACCCAGGTGAGCACGGACAGCAGCAGAGCGGGTCCGAGCCCGTGCCAGATCGTCAGGTGAACGGGATGGTCCGAGGCCGGCCACTGCTCGGCATACGGCAGCAGCACCTGCTCCAGGAGCGGGGCGAGGGGGCCGAGCAGCAGCCCGGTGGTGCCCAGCAGGACCGGGATCGCGACCAGCAGGGGAGCGGGCTGGTGCCAGGGCGGCGGCGCCGCGTGCTCGCGCGGGCGCGTGGCGGGGCCGAAGGCGCCCCAGAGGAAACGCAGGCTGTAGGCCAGCGTGAGCGCCGAGCCGACGACCAGCACGACCAGGGTCGCGCCCTCGAGCGACCACCACTGCGGTGGGTGCAGGAACGCCTCGTAGGCCGCTTCCTTGCCGGCAAAGCCGAGCAGTGGGGGCAGCCCCGCCATGGACAGGGCGGCGGCACCGGCGCCGGCGGCCAGCCACGGCAGCCGGCGGCCCACGCCGTCGAGGTCGCGCAGGTCACGGGTGCCGGCGGCGTGGTCGATGGTGCCGACGGTGAGGAAGAGCGTGGACTTGAACAGGGCGTGGGCCAGCAGCAGCGCCAGGCCCGCGAGTGCGGCCTCCCGGGTGCCGGTGCCGACGAGCACCACGAGGAACCCGAGCTGGCTGACGGTGCCGTAGGCGAGCAGCAGCTTGAGGTCGCACTGCCGCAGAGCTCTCCAGGCACCGAGCAGCATGGTGGCCGCACCCAGCACGAGCACGCTGCCCTGCCAGACCGCCAGGTCGGCGTAGGCGGGGGCGAACCGGGCCACGAGGTAGACGCCGGCCTTCACCATCGCTGCGGCGTGCAGGTAGGCGCTGACCGGGGTCGGTGCCGCCATGGCAGCGGGCAGCCAGAAGTGGAAGGGGACCAGGGCCGACTTGGTCACCGCACCCACCAGGAGCAGGACCACGCCGGCGGTGACGGCGGCACCGCTGCCCGGGTCCGCGACCAGCTCGCTGATGCGGTAGGTGCCCTGCCCCTGGCCGATGAGGACGATGCCGACGAGCATCGCCAGCCCGCCGAAGGTCGTCACCAGCAGGGCCTGCTTGGCGGCTCCCTTGCTCGCCTTGCTCTCGGAGTGGTAGCCGATGAGCAGGTAGGACAGGACCGTCGTCAGCTCCCAGAACACGTAGAGGACGAGGAGGTCGTCCGTGGTCACCAGGCCCAGCATGGCGCCGGCGAACGCCGTCAGGTATGCCGCGAAGCGCCCCACCTCGGCCCGCTCCTCGCGCCCTCCATCGGGGAAGTAGCGGGCACAGTAGAGCAGGATGAGTGCGCCGATGCCGCTGACCACCACGGTCATCAGCCAGGCGAGGGTGTCGAGCCGGAACGCGAGGTCGACGCCGAGCTGGTCGACCCAGCCGAACACCTGCTCGGGTGGCTGGGCGCTGCCGGCCGCACCCACCTGGGTGACCGCCCAGAGCGCTGTGGCAGCGGGGACGGCGGCCAGCGCGGCGAACGCCCGAGGGCCCCAGGCCCGCACCAGCCACGGCGCCGCCATCGCCGCCACGGCATGGGCGAGCAGGTAGGCGAGCATGGCCGTCTCCTCGGGTCGGGGCCGGGAGCCGAGGAGGACCCGCGTCAGGGTGCCCTCGACCCACGATCCGCGGGGGCGGGATATCAGGTGGGCGGTGCTGCCCAGTTTAGGTCATCGTCGCCCGTGGCGGCCGCGCCGTCGCACCACCGCCACCGGCGCTGGTCCCCGACGGAGGACTGATGACCTGCAAGACTGCTGCCCATGAGCGCCTTGCCCCTCGAACTGCATACTCCCTCCGTCTCCGTCGCCGACCGGACGGCCACCTCCCTGCGCCGCTTCAACGTGGCCATGGGCCTGCTCCACCTGGTCTCCGGGTCAGCGATGGTTGCCTTGAGCAACGACTTCAGCCTCGAGGTGTCCACCCTGGCTCTCGGTGGGCCGCCCGGCACCCCGCTGTCCGAGGCGACGGTGCTGTCGGTGCTCGAGGTGCCGCTGGCGATCGGCACGGCCTCGTTCCTCTTCCTGTCCGCCTTCTTCCACTTCCTCATCGCCTCGCCGTGGGGCTTCCCGCGGTATGTCGACGAGCTGAGCAAGGGACGAAACCGCTTCCGCTGGGTGGAGTACTCCATCTCCTCGACCCTGATGATCCTGATGATCTGCCTCGTCACCGGGATCACCGACCTGGCAGCACTCGTCGGCATCGCCTTCGCGAACATCGCGATGATCCTCTTCGGCTGGCTCATGGAGGTGGGCAACAACGGCCTCATGCACGGTCCGGACGGCAGTCCCTCCCGTGGCACGAAGGCGTGGTGGTCGCCGTTCTGGTTCGGCTGCGTGGCCGGGGTCGGCCCGTGGCTGGCGCTGGCGCTCTATCTGGCGGTCAACGTCAGTGAGCTCGACGCCGGTCCTCCCGCCTTCGTCTACGGGATCATCGTCAGCCTGTTCCTGTTCTTCAACAGCTTTGCGCTCAACCAGTGGCTGCAGTTTGCGCAGGTCGGCAGGTGGCGCAACTACCTCGTCGGTGAGCGCACCTACATCGTGCTGAGCCTGGTGGCCAAGAGCGTCCTGGCCTGGCAGATCTTCGCCAACGTGCTGATCCCGACGTGACGGCAGCGGCGTCTGCGCGCTGAGGTGCAGGGCGTCTGCGCCGGAGGTGTGCGGAAAGTGTCACCGGGAGCGCCTTCTGCACACCCGTCACCACGCAGAGGGCGCACAACCCCGAGCAACGCGACGGTCAGGGGGCACAACCCCGAGCAACGCGGTATGCAGCAGGGCCCGCCGGATGTCTCCGGCGGGCCCTGCTGTGCTGCAGTGTGTGGCGTCAGCTGGTCAGGCGCTGACGACCTCGACGGTCACCGTGGCGGCGACGTCGTCGTGCAGCCGCACGTGGGCGGTGTGCGAGCCGACCGAGCGGATCGGGGTCGGGACCTCGATGCGACGGCGGTCGACCTCGGGGCCACCGGCCTCGTGGATCGCGTGGGCGATCTCGGTGGAGGTGACGGCGCCGTAGAGCCGTCCACCGGCACCGGCCCGGGCGGACACGACAACGGGCTCGGACTCCAGGCGTGCCTTGGCAGCCTTGGCCTCCTCCTCGTTGCGCTGGGCGCGCTTGGAGCGGGCCGACGTGATGGCGTCGACCTGCTTCTGGCCGCCCTTGGTCCATGCGGTGCCGAGCTTGCGCGGCAGCAGGTAGTTGCGTGCGTAGCCGTCCTTGACGTCGACGACGTCACCGGCCACGCCGAGCCCGCTCACGGGCTGGGTCAGGATGAGCTTCATGGTGTCCTCTCGGGGTCTGCTGTCGAGTCGCTCAGCGAGCCGAGCTGGAGTAGGGCAGCAGTGCCATCTCGCGGGCGTTCTTGACCGCGTTGGCGATGCGACGCTGCTCCTGCACCGACACGCCGGTGACGCGCCGGGCGCGGATCTTGCCGCGGTCGGAGATGAACTTGCGCAGCAGCGCCGTGTCCTTGTAGTCGATCGACTCGATCTTGGCGGCCTTGAGAGGGTTCGCCTTCTTCTTGGGCTTGCGCACAACGGGCTTGGCCATCGTGGTGCTCTCCTTCTGTGAGAGCCCGAGCATGAGACTCGGGATGGGTGGTTCTCGGTTAACGGTGGAGCCGACCTGCGCCGGCTCAGAAAACCCTGGTCAGAACGGTGGCTCGTCGTAGGACGGGCCACCGCCCCAGGTGCCGCCCTGCTGGCCGCCACCGGAGCCGCCGGAGCCGCCGGAGCTGCCTCCGGTGGCCCACGGGTCGGCCTCGGGCTTGGACCTGCCGGCGCCGGCACCCCCTGCCGGTGCGGCCTGGCCGCCGCCGTAGCTGCTGCCACCTCCGCCCGCAGGAGCACCGCCGCCGAACCCGCCACCTCCGCCGCCACCGCCGCGCTGGGCCTTGGTGACCTGGGCGGTGGCGTACTTCAACGACGGGCCGATCTCGTCGGCCTGCATCTCCACGACGGTGCGCTTCTCACCCTCGGGGGACTCCCAGGAGCGCTGCACCAGCCGACCGGTGACGACCACGCGGGCCCCCCGGTGCAGGGACTCCGCGACGTTCTCGGCCGCCTCACGCCAGATCGAGCAGCGCATGAACAGCGTGTCGCCGTCCTTCCACTCGTTGGCCTGACGGTCGAAGGTGCGCGGCGTCGAGGCCACGGTGAAGTTGGCGACGGCTGCACCCGAGGGGGTGAACCGCAGCTCAGGGTCAGCAGTGAGGTTGCCGACGATGGTGATCGGGGTTTCGCCTGCCATGCTCAGTCCTTCGCTCGGGTAGGGGTCTGATCAGGGTGCCGGGACGTCAGACGTCGCGGCGCAGGAGCTTGGTGCGCAGCACCTGCTCGTTGAGCCCGAGCTGGCGGTCCAGCTCCTTGGCGGTGGCGGACTCCGCAGTCATGGTGGCCACGGCGTAGATGCCTTCGGCCTGCTTCTTGATCTCGTAGGCCAGACGGCGGCGGCCCCAGATGTCCAGGGAGTCCACGGTGCCGCCCTCCTTGCCGACGACAGCGAGCATCTTCTCCAGCGTGGGCTGGAGGTTGCGCTCGTCCATCTCGGGGTCGAGGATCATCATCAGTTCGTACTGACGCATGCGTTAACCCACCTCCTTCGGTCTCAAGCGGTCACGGTCTCTCCGTGACAGGAGGGTTGCGATACGTCCCACCGCTCGATGTCCCCCAGGGTGCCACGGCCGATCTCTCGGACGCAGTCGATGTCCACAGGGGTGGGTCAAGACGGTGAACCCGGTCACGGTACCGGGGACACGGCATACCGGTCCAATCGTGTCTCATGCGACGATCGGGCTCATGGCCCCTGCTGTCCACACCCCCGCCGGGCAGGTCCGGTATGCCGTGTCCGGGCCGTCCGCCTCGGGCCGCCGAGACCTCGTGCTCGTGCACGGGTGGTGCTGCGAGAGCTCGTCCATGGTCACCCTCAAGCAGGCGTTCGGGGACGAGCACCGCATCGTCGAGGTCGACCTGCGCGGCCACGGGGAGAGCTCGCGGATCGAGGACGACGGCTCCATGGGGGTCGGCGGCGTGCGCGCCAGTGACCTCGGCGAGCCGGTGCCCCGGGCCCTGCGCGACGTGCGCATCGAGGACTACGCCGACGACGTGTGGCAGATCTGCCGCAAGGCCATGCTCACCTCACCCATCCTGATCGGGCACAGCATGGGGGCGCTGGTGGTCCTCGCCGCTCTCGCGGCCCGGCACGCCGGGCCGCAGGCACCGGTGGGTGGCGTCCTGCTCGACCCCGCCCCGGTCGCCAGCCCACAGGGCAAGGCGTTCTGGCAGGAGGCGGCGGTGGAGGTGGCCGGTGACCACTCCGGAGTATGGCGCTCCCGCTTCGCCGAGCGCCTCTTCCTGGCCACCGACCGGGCGTCCAAGCACTCCATCATCGAAGCCATGGCGCGGTTCCGGCCGGCGGTGGCTGCGGGAGCGGCGCGGGCGATCGCCGACTTCGACGGCGAGGCGGCGCTACGCCGGGTGGACCGGCCGGTCCTGGTGATCCACGCCGCGACCCGCGAGCGTCAGGTCGGCGAGGTCGCCCGGGACGCCGGGGTGGCACTCACCGAGGGTCAGACGGTGGGCGCGGGTCACTTCCACCACCTGGAGGTGCCGGAGCAGGTGATGCCGATGATCTCGCGGTGGCTGGAGGTCACCGACCTCTGAGCGGTAAAGCCGGCGCGGCGTCGTCACACTTGTAGTCGGCCGTGTCGGAGTTGCCCGTGATGGTGCCCGGGATGACATTGCCGATCGTGATGCACTCGTCGGGAGTCAGCTCGAAGATGGTGTCACTCAGGTTGACGGCGGCCTCTCCACGGAAACCGTTGGCACCCGTCGCCGCGAAGGCGTCGTCGTTGTTGGCCAGCGTGGTCCCGGTGCTCAGGACGAGCGGCTCGTCCAGCGGGCCGTCCCACTCCCCGTTGCCGTTGGCATCGGTGTAGCCCCAGGTGCGCAGGATGATGTTGATGGTGTTGCCCTGCTGGTCCCACACCAGGATGAAGTCGCCGGGCTGCCGGTTGGCGAACGGGTTGCAGCCCGCGATGAGGTCAGCCTCGGGCAGGGAGTAGTCGCAGCCCTCCGGCGCCGGCGACTGCATGAACTCGTACTGGATGACCCCGCTACCCCGGTTGGAGTCGCGCTCCCATCCCAGGTAGAGCCACACGTCGTCGGCGTCGTCGACCTCCGAGCCAAGCCAGATCGTGTTGAGGTCGGTCTGGCCGTTCGGGTTGGTGGTGCCCAGCATCGGCACCGCCGCGGTGTGGATCGAGCCGAGCTTGGTGGAGTTGCCGTTGATCGGCCCCAGCTCCTGAGCATTCCCGTTGGGGTCGTCGAACTCCGTGGTGCCGGCGTCAGGCACCGTGCCCTCGATGAGGTATGGATTGCCGACAGCGGCCTGGCTGGTGGCGATGAAGCCGGTCATGCCGAGGACGAGAGTGGCCGCAGCCACCATCGCCCACAGCTTTCTGGGCAGGGCGAAGTCGCGTTTCATGTGGATCTCCTGAGGCGTCACGGTCACGGGATACAACGGACGGCATCGGGACCCCACCGGTGTCGGTTCTTCGCACGGTAGACCCCTTGTGACCTAGGCCACAAGACCCTCAGGGAAATACTCAGCACTGAGCTGAGTTTGCAGATGGGAGAGATACGCTTGACCTGCTCTTTACTCATTGCTGTAGCCAGCAGGCGTCCTCGCGTCAGTCGAGGACCACGAGGACGTCGCCTTCCTGGACGACGTCGCCCGGAGCCACCCGCACCTCGGTCACGGTGCCGGCGCCCTCGACGAGCATCGGGATCTCCATCTTCATCGACTCCAGCAGCACGACCTCTTCACCGGCCTCGACCCGCTGGCCCGGCTGGACGTGCACCTGGGCGACATTGGCCACCAACTCCGAGGCGATCTCCTGCGTCATACCCCCGATCCTGTCAGACCGCTCACAATCGAGCCTGAGTGTGGGCCGAGGGCTGCCGTTCCGCGTCGCAGGCGGGGTACCGTCGACCCGGACAAGCGACGTCGGAGGGTGTGACACATGCGGATTTCGGTCATCGGCACGGGATATCTCGGTGCCGTCCACGCTGCCGGCATGGCAGAGCTGGGCTTCGACGTGGTCGGGGTGGACGTCGACCAGGCCAAGATCGACTCCCTGTCCCAGGCGAAGATGCCGTTCTACGAGCCCGACTTCGAGCCGCTGCTCGAGCGCCATGTGGGCGACCGGCTCACCTTCACCACCGACTTCGCCGCTGTCGCCGACGCCGACGTGCACTTCGTGTGTGTCGGAACCCCGCAGCAGCGCGGCTCGCTCGCCGCCGACATGACGTATGTCGACGCGGCCGTCGACGCCCTCATCCCGCACCTGAAGGACGGGGCGCTCGTCGTCGGCAAGTCGACGGTGCCGGTCGGCACCGCCGAGCGGCTGGCCGAGCGCATCGAGAACCTCACCCCCGACAGCGTCAAGGTCGAGCTGGCCTGGAACCCCGAGTTCCTTCGCGAGGGGCTCGCCGTCCGCGACACGCTGCACCCGGACCGTCTGGTCCTCGGGGTCAGCAGCGAGCAGTCGGAGCAGATCCTGCGCAGGGTCTACGAGCACACCATCACCCACGACGGCACTCCCGTCGTGGTGACCGACCTACCGACGGCCGAGCTGGTCAAGGTCGCCGCCAACTCCTTCCTCGCGACCAAGATCTCCTTCATCAACGCGATGTCCGAGATCTGTGAGATCACCGGCGCCGATGTGACCAAGCTCGCCGACGCGATCGGCTACGACGAGCGGATCGGCCGCAAGTTCCTCAACGCCGGCGTCGGGTTCGGCGGCGGCTGCCTGCCCAAGGACATCCGGGCCTTCACCGCACGCGCCGGAGAGCTGGGTGCGGCCGCGTCGGTGACCTTCCTGGCCGAGGTCGACGCCATCAACCTGCGCCGACGCGAGCACGTCGTCAACCTGGTCCGCTCCCGGATCGGCGGTCTGGTCGGCCGCCGCATCGCCGTGCTGGGTGCGGCCTTCAAGCCCAACTCCGACGACGTCCGCGACTCCCCCGCCCTGTCCATCGCCGGCCAGCTGCACCTCGCCGGTGCCTCGGTCAGCGTCTACGACCCGAAGGCGATGGGCAACGCCGCCAAGGTCTTCCCGACCCTGGGCTACGCCGACTCGGTGACCGAGGCGGTCGAGGGCGCCGACGCGGTGCTGCACCTGACCGAGTGGAGCGAGTTCCGCGACCTCGACCCGGAGGCGCTCGGCGAGAAGGTCGCCCGCAAGCTCGTCATCGACGGGCGCAACTGCCTGGACCGCGACGCCTACAAGGCCGCCGGGTGGACCTACGTAGGGCTGGGTCGCAGCTGAGCCCTACCGCCTGACGGGCGGCTTCCCCCCGCCGCTCGGCCGGCGGGGTGGGTATCGCTCCATGTAGGCCGCGCCGACCTCCTGGGGCGCCCCGTCCATGATGAGGTGGCCGTGCTCCATCCACAGCGCTCGGTTGCACAGCGTCTCGATCTGCTTGGCCGAGTGGCTGACCACGAAGATCGTGCCGGCGGCCTCCCTGATCTGCTCGATGCGTTCGGTGGCGCGCGCCCGGAACTCGGCGTCGCCGGTCGACAACGCCTCGTCGACGACGAGGATGTCGGGCACCGCCGCAGTGGAGATGGCGAAGCGCAGACGCGCTGCCATGCCGGAGGAGTAGGCGCTCATGGGCAGGTTGATGAAGTCGCCGATGCCGGCGAACTCCACGATCTCGTCGTACTTCTCGCGCACCTCCCGCCGGGTCAGCCCCAGGGCCTGCCCGCCGATCATCACGTTGCGCGAGCCGCTCAGCTTGCGCATCAGGACGGCGTTGACGCCGAGCAGCGCGGCCTTGCCGTTGAGGTAGATCGAACCGCTCGACGGAGGTATCAGGCCGGCGATCGAACGCAGCAGCGTCGACTTGCCCGACCCGTTGCGTCCGATCAGTCCGACCGAGTCGCCGCGGTAGGCCACGAAGGAGACGTCCTTGACCGCGTGCACCTCGCGGGTGCCGACCTGGCGGGTGGACCGGTTGAGCAGTCGGGTGACGCTGTTGCCCTGCTCGAGGCTCCTGCCGGAGCCTGCTCCGAACACCGTGTAGCGGATGTCCACGTGCGAGGCGATGACCGCCGGCACGCGCTCGTCGTCCACCGCCGCGGGTGGCTCCGGCTCAGTGCCGTCCATAGGTGGCCTCCCCCCGCCAGAACACGACCAGCCCGACGACGAAGAGGAGCACCGCCCACCCCGCGCTGACCAGCCAGACCGTGGCGGTCGGCGGGAACTCCGCCAACAGGCACTGGCGCAGCATGGTCAGGCACACGGCCACCGGCTGGTAGGACAGCAGCACGTTGACGACCTCGTTGCCGGCGTAGGCCGGGATGACGAAGAAGACACCGGAGACGTAGCGCAGCATGCGGGTGAGCAGCGGCACGAGGTTGCCGGCGTCGCGCACGGCATACACGAGACGGGCCGTGATCATCGCGACGCCGCACGTCATGACGAACGTGATGACGATCCCTAGGGGGTACAGAAGCCAGGCCCAGCTGGGGGTCTCACCCGTCAGCAGCACGATGACCAGGATCACGCCGTAGGCCGGAAGCGTCGCGAACAGCTCGGTGGCGGTGACCGAGATCGGCAGCACCACCCGGGGGAACCGCAGCGCCCGGACCAGGCCCATGTTGCCGCTGAGCGACTTGGACCCGTGGTTCATCCCGGCCGCGATGAAGATGAAGCTGAACAGACCGATCAGCAGGAAGGCGACGTAGTTGTCGACACCGGCGCGGGTGTCGAGCAGCAGACCGAAGATCAGGAAGTAGGCCGCGCCGAGCAGCAACGGGTTGAGCACCGACCAGACCTGCCCCAGGTAGTTCTGCTGGTGGCGGGCCACGAAGTCTGCTGAGGACATCGTCAGCAGGAAGCTGCGGTGCCGCCAGAGCTGACCCAGGTAGGTCCGCAGGGGAGGGCGCACCCCCACCTGCTCCATGTCGTGCCGTCGGGCGAGCGCGGCGGCCTCGGACGCGCTGAGACCCGGCAGGGAGCCTTGCTGGTCGGGACCGCCGATGGTCACAGCCGGGAGACCTTCTCACCCTCCGTGACCACACCACGGGTGTCGAAGAGCGCCTGGGCAGCGGCCGCGATCGCGTCGACGTCGTAGTCGCGGTGGTTCTGCACCAGGATGGTCAGGTCGGCGTCCGCAGCGCCGGTGGCCGGGTCCTCGACCCGGGTCGCGGAGTCGCCGAGGGCACCCCACTGCGTCACGTAGGGGTCGTGGTAGCGCACCACGGCGCCCTTGGCCAGGAGCTGCTTGGCCAGCGGCACGGCCGGGCTCTCGCGCTGGTCGGCGATGTTGGGCTTGTAGGTGACACCCAGCAGCAGCACCGTCGAACCCTTCATCGGCTTGCCCAGGTCGTTGAGGATGTCCTGGGCCCGGCCGACCACGTAGGCCGGCATCTGGGAGTTGATCTCCTGAGCCAGCTCCACGAAGCGGAAGGGGTAGCCCAGGCGCGCCCGCACGTTGTGCGACAGGTAGTTGGGGTCGATCGGGATGCAGTGCCCACCGACCCCGGGACCGGGGTAGAACGCCTGGAAGCCGAACGGCTTGGAGCTGGCGGCGTCGATGACGTCCCACAGGTCGATGCCCAGCTCGTGACAGAACCGGGTCATCTCGTTGACCAGCGCGATGTTGATGTGGCGGTAGGTGTTCTCCAGCAGCTTGGCCGTCTCGGCCTCGCGGGTGCCCTTGGCCCGGACCACCGTGTCGACGAAGCTGCCGTAGAAGGAGGCGGCTGCCTCGCTGCAGCCCGGCGTGTGGCCCCCGACGACCTTGGGCGTGTTCTTGGCCCCGAACGTGGCGTTGCCGGGGTCGATGCGTTCGGGGGAGAAGGCGAGGTGGAAGTCCTGGCCGGCCACGAGACCGCCGGCCTCGAGCTTGGGGCGGACCACCTCGTCGGTGGTGCCGGGATAGGTCGTGGACTCCAGGATCACCAGCATGCCCGGGGTCAGGTTGCGCGCGACCGCGTCGACGGCGCTCTCGACAGCGCGCAGGTCGGGGCCGCCCTCAGGGGACAACGGCGTGGGCACACAGATGACGGCGACCTTGGCCTCACCGATCTCGGTCTCGTCGGTCGTCGCCCGAAAGCCCGCAGCCACCATCTCGGAGACGTCACCGTCGGACAGGTCGTCGACGTGGGAGACCCCCGAGTTGAGGGCGTCGACGACGCCCTGGTTGATGTCGAAGCCGAGCACGGTCATGCCTGCCCGGGTGGCCTCCTCGGCCAGCGGCAGGCCGACATAGCCCAGCCCGATGATGACGGCGTCCACAGCCACGATGTTCGGCTCCTTGCGTCGGTGTCGGGAAGCGACCGTTGTCGCGCCCAGCGTGCACAGTCTGTCAGCCGCGGGCCGTGAGGGCGTAGGCCGCGTCGTAGCGGTCCACGGCAGCGGTCCAGGTCCGCTCCTGCGCGACGAACGCGGCAGCGCGTGCGCCCAGGGCACGAACGTGATCGGGAGCATATCCCAGCGAGGCGACCTGGTCGGCCCACGACGCCGCGTCACCGGGCGCGGCGACCTCGCCGAAGTGCCCCGGCCGGACGATCTCGACCAGCGGGGCCAGGTCGCTGGCCAGCACCGGGATGCCCGCGCCCAGCGCCTCGAGCGGCTTGATCGGCGGCACCAGGACGGTGACCGGAGTCTCGTGCCGGGGGACGACGAAGAGGTCGAGGGCCGCGAGGTGGTCGCGCACGCACTCGTGGGGCACGCGACCGGTGAACACCACCCGGTCGCCCAGCGGCTCGGCAAGCTCCTGCAGCCGGGGTCGCGCAGGTCCCGACCCGACGACGAGGAGCCGGAAGTGTGGGTCGTCGAGCAGGCGTAGCGCCTCGATGACGGTGTCCAGCCCCTCGTAGTCGTTGAGGGTGGTGACGGTGCCGAGCACGAACGCCTCGCGCGGCAGACCCAGCCGGTCGCGGGCCGGCCCTGCCGGGGGCAGCGGGGCGGTGAACGACTCCGGCACGGCGTTGGGCACCACCACGACCCGAGCCGGGTCGATGCCGCGGCCGACGATGTCCTGTCGCATCGCCTCGGCCAGCGTGACGACCACGTCGGCAGCGTGCATGCACAGCGTCTCGCTCTCCCGGGACCAGCGGTAGAAGTCGGTGTCCGCCGAGCCGCCGTCGGTGCGCCAGGTCTCCTCGAGGAACCCGCGGGCCTCGTAGACCACCGGCAGTCCGAGCGGCCGCGCCACCCGCAGGGCCACCTGGGCGTTGTCGTGTTTGCTGTGCGCATGGAGCAGCTGGGCACCGGTGCGCTCGACGACAGCCCCGAGCTCGCGCACCGCGACGTCCTGCCTGGCCCGGCCGGGGGGCGGGATGCGGGCCCCGGGAAGCAGCCGGTGGTAGGGCACGCCGTCGACCTGCACCAGGGGCGAGGCCCCCACCACGCCGGTGTCGACCGGGAAGCCCAGCCGGCTGACGACCCGGGCGTCGATGCCCCGTGCGCGTTGGGCCGTCACGATGCCGTGGGTGCGGATGGTGTAGCCCGCCTGGCGGTCAGGCAGGGCGTTGGTGACGACATGCAGCACCCGGCTCGGCGCCGTCACCGCGTGCGGCTCGGACGCAGGGCGGCGCAGGTCGTCGCGCAGGGCCTCCGCCCGCACGATCTCGACCTCGCCCCGAAGCCGGTGGGCGAGCCGCCGGGACCCCCCGTCGGGGGCACCGGCCAGCAACGCCATCGCGCCGCTCAGCCGGCCCTGGCCGGCGGCGACCAGCGCGGCCAGACGAGGGTCGCCGTCCTGGGGCGGTATGCCGGCCAGCGCCCGTTCCGCCAGGTCGAGCTGGTGCAGGGTCACCGCTGCCTCGGCCACCCGATGACGCAGCAGGGTCGCGTGCCCGCCCTCTCCGGCTCCGTCGAGGGCGTCCAGCAGCAGCATGCGGGCCTCACCAGCGCGACCTCCTGCCGCCAGTGCCAGCGCCGCCATGTCGGGCCGCCGGGCCCGCACTGCCGGTGTCGTCATCCGGGCCCTGGCCCGCTCCGGCAGCCGACGCAGGACCACGGACTGGCCCTTGGCGCGCCCCCGCAGCAGGTGTCCCAGCAGCACCGAGGTGCTCAACGGAAGGTTGCGGACCGTGCGCCCCACCTGGCTCAACGGATCTGTCCTTCCCACGCGTTCGTCCGACCTCGTGATGGTGCCACGCCGGGACAGACCCGGCCAGAGACCAGCCGTCCCGTGCGCGCCCCGCACCCGATGCCAGGCATGGCATCCTGTGCGGTGACCTCCCGCCATCGACCCCGAGGACAACCGAGATGACCGACCTCGTCCTGCACGTGACTGGAGCGCGACCCAACTTCCCGAAGGCTGCCCCTGTCATCGCAGCTCTCGCAGCCAGGGGGGTGCCCCAGCTCCTGGTCCACACGGGCCAGCACTACGACGACAAGATGAGCGACGTCTTCTTCCGCCAGCTCGGCATCCCGATGCCCGACGTCAACCTCGGGGTGGGCTCCGGAGCTCACGGCGCGCAGACTGCGGCCATCATGATCGGCCTCGAGGAGCTCTTCGCCGAGCGCCGACCGGCCATGGTGGTGGTCTACGGGGACGTCAACTCGACCGCGGCCGCTTCGCTCGTCGCAGCCAAGATGGGCATCCTCACCGCCCATGTCGAAGCCGGGCTGCGCTCCTTCGACCTCACCATGCCCGAGGAGGTCAACCGCATGGTGACCGACCGCCTGGCCGACGTGCTCCTGACCACCAGCGTCGACGCCGTCGCGCACCTCGGCAACGAGGGGGTGCACTCCGACCGCATCCACTTCGTCGGCAACCCCATGATCGACACCCTGCTCGCCCACCGGGACAAGTTCGACCCCGCACCCCTGCGGGAGCAGCTGGACCTGCCCGAGACCTACCTGGTGGCCACCCTGCACCGGCCGGGCAACGTCGACCGGCCACATGACGTCAGGGAGCTCGTCGAGGCCATGCACGCCGTCGCCGACCAGGCCCGTGTCGTCATACCGCTGCACCCTCGCGGCCGCGACCGGCTGCGTCAGGCAGGGTTCTTCGACCATCCGCAGATGCAGGTCGTCGACCCCTACGGCTACCTCGAGTTCATGGGGCTCGTCCGTGGCTCGGCCGCTGTGGTCACCGACTCCGGCGGGGTCCAGGAGGAGACCACCATCCTCGGCGTGCCGTGCCTGACCCTGCGCCCCAACACGGAGCGGCCGGTCACCATCACGCACGGCACCAACCAGCTGGTGCGCCGGGACAACCTGGCCGAGCATGTCCGCGAGGTCCTGGCAGCCGGACCCCTCACCGACTGGCCGGTGCCGCCGCTGTGGGACGGGCAGGCCGGCCCGCGGATCGCCGACGTGCTCGTCCGGCGCCTCGGCACCCGGTGACGACAGTGCCGTCCCGGAGCCGGGCCGCCCGCATCAGACACGAGCTGGGGCGGGCTGCCGTCGACCCGCAGGCGCGAGCGACCGTGGTGCGCAAGGTGCGCAAGCGAGCCCGGGCCGAGCTCACCCGCCGTCGGCAGGCGACCAGTGTCACGGTGGCCGACTTCCCGGTGCCCACCGGTCCGGTGGCCCGGCCCGGGCTGACCGCAGCCGTGATCCTCGACCCGTTCTCGACCCTGGCCTTCCGCTTCGAGTGGCGCCAGCTGCCCGTGCCCCGGCTGGGCTGGCGCGAGATGGTCGAGCGGGAGAGCCCCGACCTGCTCTTCGTGGAGTCGGCCTGGTCCGGCAACGACAAGGCGTGGCGGCTGGCGATGACCCAGCCCGACGGCCCGGCCCAGGACCTCGTCGAGCTGGTGCAGTGGTGCCGCGAGCAGCAGGTCCCCACGGTCTTCTGGAACAAGGAGGACCCACCCAACTACGACGTGTTCCTGCAGACGGCGCGGCTCTTCGACCAGGTCTTCACGGTCGACGCCGAGCGCATCCCCGACTACGTGCGCGACCTCGGGCACGACCGGGTCGGGCTGCTGCCCTTCGCCGCCCAGCCGCGGGTGCACACCCCGGTCCGCCAGCTCGCCGAGCCCCTGGGCGAGGTCGCCTTCGCCGGCACCTACTTCACCCACAAGCACCCGGAGCGTCGGGCCCAGATGGACGTGCTGCTGCCGGCGGCCCAGGAGCGCGGGCTGCACATCTTCTCCCGGATGCAGGCCGAGGACGAGCGCTACCAGTTCCCGAAGGCCTACCGCCGCGCCGTCGTCGGGTCGGTGCCGTACGAGCAGATGCTCACGGCCGCCACGGCCTACCCGGTGTTCCTCAACGTCAACTCGGTCACCGGCTCGCCCACCATGTGCGCCCGGCGCCTGTTCGAGCTGAGCGCCGCCCAGACGACCGTGCTCTCCACCCCGTCAGCGGCGATCGAGCCGTTCTTCGGCGACACCGTCACCGTCGTGACCACGACCGACGAAGCCCGCGGTGCACTCGCCATGCTGCTCGACCAGCCCGAGCACCGCGAACGGCTGGCGCTGCGGGCCCACCGCCGGGTCTTCGACGAGCACCTCTACACCCACCGGGTGGACGAGGTGCTGCGCGCGGTGGGCCTGCCGGTGGCCGAGCGCGACCAGGCCATCTCCGCCATCGTGCCGACGATGCGGCCCGCCCAGGTCGACCATGTGCTGGCCACCCTGGCGGGGCAGCGGCACCCAGACCTCGAGCTGGTGCTGGTGGCTCACGGCTTCGACGTCGACGAGCACCACCTGCGAGCCCGGGCGCGAGATCTGGGCCTAGACCGGCTCGTAGTGCGAAGGGCAGACGCCGCGCTCACCCTCGGTGCCTGCATGAACCTGGGTGTGGAGGCCGCCTCGGGGCGCTACGTCGCCAAGATGGACGACGACAACACGTATGCGACCCACTATCTGTCCGACCTGGTGCGGGCGTTCGACTACAGCCAGGCGCAGGTCGTCGGCAAGTGGGCCCACTACGTGCACCTGGCCGCCTCGGACGCCACCGTGCTCCGCTTCCCGCACGCCGAGCACCGCTACGTCAACCTGGTGCAGGGCGGCACGATCCTCACCCCCCGGGCCGTAGCCGCCGAGGTGCGGTTCGAGGACCTGCCCCGCCGCGTCGACACGACCTTCCTGGACAAGGTCCGCGCCGGCGGCGGCAAGGTCTACTCCACGGACCGGTTCAACTACGTCTCGCGCCGCGCGGCGACCACCGCGGGCCACACCTGGGGCATCGCCGACCAGGACCTGGTCAACCGGGGCGGGTCGCGCATCGTCTTCTACGGGGACCCGACAGCCCACGTCACCGTGTGAGGAGGGACGGCACCCCGCGGATGCCCTAACCTGTTCGGGATGCCCAGCCTGCCCAGCCTCCTTGCCCGTCTCTCACCCCGCACGGTCGTCACGGTGGCCGCGGCCGTCGGTGTGCTGACGATCGTTGCTGCGACTCTGTCGTGGTGGCCCGCTGCCGTGGGGGGGCTGGTAACGGGACAGCTGCTCGTGCTCGCAGCGGTGATGCGTCCCGGACGCGGTGGGCCGTCTCCGACGAGCCCGCCCAGCGGAGTGAGCGAGCTCGAGCAGCGCATCGACGCCCTGTCGGCGCGGCTCGTCGCGTCATCGGAGCGCACCCGCGTCGACGTCCTTGAGGCCCTGCACAGCGACACCGGCCGGATGACGGAGCAGGAGTGACCGAGCCCCCCAGACAGACCCGGCTGCGCGGCTGGCGGCCACCCTGGGCCCGGACGACGAGAAGTCGTTCGCCACCTATGCGCTGCGCAGCCGCAGTCCTCTCGCCCGCGCCGCGCTCAGCCGGCTCGCTGCAAACGGTGACCCCCTGTGGTCCCATGCGCTGGCGCGGGTCACGACGCTGGACTACTCGGACGAGGAGGCCTGGCATCGCGGACTCGCACAGTACCAGCACCTCCGAGCTCGCCCGCCACTGAGCACGTGGCCGCGGGCGTCCGCGACCCTCTTCGCCCAGCTGCTCCTGCGGACCGGCCGCCTGGAAGAGCTCGCCGAGCTGCTTCCCGAGCTGGACGTCGATTCCCTCGACCTCTGGGGCCTCCGCACTGACCTGGCCAACCCGTTCCTGACGGCCGTGGAGCCTACGGCTGAGAACGTCGGGCCCTGGCTGTCGGTCTTCGCCGAGGCCTTCGACGACGGGGTCGAGCCGATCACCCTGCTCCCGGCCGGTGGACTCGCCCTACCAGCGGCTCTCGAGACGGGTCACTTCGGCGTGTGAGGGCGGCGATCTCGTCACCGTGGTGATGTCGGCCCACGACCCCACTCCCGACCTCATCATGGCCGTGCGCTCTGTGCTGGACCAGACCTGGCGGGAGCTGGAGCTGCTCATCGTCGACGACGCCTCCACCACCGGGGGAGATCTCCTCGACCAGGCAGCAGCCCTCGACCCTCGTGTGCGGGTCCTCCGGGCGCGTTCCAACGCCGGCACGTACTCCGCGCGCAACCTGGCGCTGGAGCACGCCCGGGGTCGCTATGTCACCTTCCAGGACTCCGACGACTGGACCCACCCCCGGCGCATCGAGGTGCAGGTCACGGCGGTGCAGGACGACCCGCACCTGCTGGCCTCACGGACCTGGACTCTGCGCGCCTTCCCGGACCTCAGCGTCACCTATGTCGGTTATCCCCCGCATCGCCTCAACGCGTCCTCCCTGCTCTTCGAGCGCCGACCCGTCGTCGACCTGATCGGTGGCTTCGACCACACCCGCAAGTCGGGCGACATGGAGTATCCCCTTCGCCTCAACGCGGTGCGCCCCGGCAGCGTGCGGGACCTGACCCATCCCTTCCCCATGGCGATCACGCAGCTGCGTCAGGAGTCGCTGTCCCGCACCGATGCGGTGCCCGGATGGACGCGGTGGGACCGCCTGGCCTACCGCGAGGCCTACCTGGAGTGGCACAGCCGCATCCGCACCGGACGAGCCGGGCCCCGGGTCACTGCAGCCTCGCCGCGTCCGTTCGCGTTACCGCGGCCCTCATGGCATCCGGTGCGGGAGGCCGACCAGCCCTGGTCCTGCGAGGTCGCGGTCATGGCTGATCTGCGGCACGATCATCCCCGCGCACCGATGGCGGTTGGCCTTGCCGAGACAGCCGCCATGGGGGGTGGGACGGTCGGGCTGCTCCACCAGGAAACCCCTTACCCCCCCGCTCGCCACCGCCCTCGCATGCTGGCGGCAGCTCAGCAGGCTTGGTCGACCAACACTCTCATGCAGGTCTCCGTGACTGACCGGGGGCACGCGGACACGCTGCTCGTGACTGAGCCAACCGCTGCCTTGCACGGGCTACCGCAGTGCTCTGCCGGGCGCGTGCTCCTCCTCCTCACGTCGTCTCCTGACCCCCGCGAGGACCTGACGGACGCAGACCTCCTCTCGATCAATCGTGCGGTCGCAACATGGGACGCCGAGTCGGTTACCTGGGTCGGGGCAGACTCATCAGCATCAGCCAGGCTCACAGCTCTGTTCGGCCCGGCCCGCGTCCACCCCCGAGCGATGGCACCTGCCGTGCCGGTGGCCGCAAAGCCCTTGCCCCGCGGGCCGCGACCGCCCGGCAGTGTCATGGTCGTCGGCCACCACCTCCCGGACCGCGGGGCGTTCTGGCCACCAAGGTCTCCCAGCATCTTGCCTTACCCGGTCGACTCAAGACTTGACGTGCGCTTCCTGAACGGTTGCGCCACGGGCATCCGGCGCGCGGGCCTAGCCCTGCCCCCGCCGTCCTGGCTTTCCCTTGCAGGCACCGGCATGACGAACCGTGAGTTCCTGTCACACCTCGACGTCTTCGTCTATCAGGGTCCGTGGAACGTGGCGTCCGAAGTGGCGACGCTTCAGGCGATGGCAGCAGAACGACCGGTTGTCGTGCCACCGGAAGCAGCCAGTTCCCCTGGATGGGGGACTCACATCGAACCGCGACCCAAGAGCTGTCTTCGTGGGGCCCACAGAACTTGAGACGGCTCTGGCCCGTCTGCGCGCCGACCCTGACGAGGCTCGTTCCCTAGCACGCGAGGGCCTGCGGTGCGTGCTCGACCGAGCCGATGACTGGCTCAGCATTCTGACGTCCCTGAGTCCCCAGACTCCTCAGATATCGACGTGTTCCCGGGGGTCACCGTAGAAGACCAGTGAGCCTGCGCGATTCATCAGCGCCGTGTCGGCGATCGGCCAGGTGTGCGCGAACCGGTCAGTCCCGCGAATGCTCACGAAGTTGAAGCGGTCAGCCGAGAACGTGCGCACGCCAGCGGCTTCGGCACGGTTGAGGATGTCCGTGTCCACGGCGCGAGGCAGGTCGCCGAAGCGCAAAGCGCGCAGCACATCGCCCTGGAAGACTATGGACCCGCCCTGGACCAGACGCTCAAACCGGAACTCTGACGACGCTGATCGGAGCACAACGGCACCTGACGAGCGCAGCCAGATGTAGTGCGCCCACTTGCCGACGATGCCGGCCCCCGAGTAGTCGAAGGAGTCGACCAAGTCGGTGAGGTAGTGCCGGCCGTAGAAGTTGTCATCGTCGACCTTGGCAAGGTAGCGGCCATCACTGGCGTCGATGCCGAGGTTGAGGCACGATCCCAAGGTCAGGCTACGGTCTGCCGGAACGACCTCGATCTGCTGCACCCCCGCGTCGGCGAAGCGGGCGCGAAGCTCGCCATGATTAATGTCGAGCCCATGAAGCACAAGGACGAGCTGGACGTTGCCGCGGGTGTTCTCCACCTGCCGGGCGACGTTGGCGGCGACGTTCTCGAGCTCGTGGGTCCGGTTGGTAGGCACAATGATCGAGACTGACCGGTCCACGGGGAAAGGTTGCCGTCCCAGGACGCCCAGCAGCTCGTCAACCCGATGCCCGAAGGTGTGGCTGGCGCGGGCAGCCCGGGAGGCGATGAGGCCCTCTCGCTCGCTGAGCTCGCGCTGCCACAGCCGTGCCGTCGTATCGATCGTCAACTCGTCCGAAGTCGCGGCCACAGTGTGCACTTTCCGCAGGTCAGCGGGGAGCTTGTCGGCCGCCGCACTGTCCAGCACCAGAGGCGTCCCGGCTATCGTGGCCTCCACCAGCGGCCAGCTCGAGGTCGTTTCCGTGCCGAGGACGGCAGCCACTCTGTAATGGCCCAGCTCCAGCGACGTCCCCGTGAGGGGTCGGTCCACCAACGCCTTCGTGCCCAGCCTTGTCACCGTGAGGTCCTGGGACTGCTCGGTAGGCCCATCCGCTTCGTAGTGAGGCGCGGCGCGGTGGTCCTGCGCCACATTCGACTCAAGGTGGCCGTGATGCCATACATCAACATGCTTCGGCGGAAGCAGGTTGAAGGGAGTCAGATCGACACCCGGAGCGACGACGACCGCTGCCGCCGCGCGCCGCCGGCTGACCGAGCCCGCCAGACCGAGAGAGTGGACCGCCGGGCATGCCGCTGCACCGAGATAGCCCACACTGCGCCCGGACTGTTCCGACCACGCCTGAGCTGCCCGTTCGTCGTCGGCGGCGACGACCGTACAGCGTTCGAGAATGCTGCCCTCCGGCCATAGCGCACCCCTGGTCTCTGTCGCCCAGGCCACCGTGGTGATCCCATGTTGCTCGCATATGGTCAATACCTGGTCCACGACGGAGTCGCTCAGTCCGGCTACCCGGCCGTCCTGCCACTCCAGCAGGACGAGGTCCACGGGCTCTTCGTCAAGCCCCAGGGATGTCGCCAAGCCGACCGCCTCGATGACCTCCTGCTGCCACTCGGACTGCAACCCACGTCGGAGTCGCGGTGTCACCGCCACCGCCACCCGGACGTTCCGCCGCGGCGAGGTGGCGGACTCGGCGTCGACGTCCTTGACCTGGGCATCGAGCCTGGCTACGAAACGGTCACGCTCGGTGACCTTCGCGGGCGGCCTGACGCTTGTCCGACCGAGGGCACGTCGCAGCCGTCGCCGCAAGGGGACCGGCAACAGGGATACGGCGCGAGATCTGGGAGTGGTCACAACCGCAAGGATGACATCGGAGCGCTGCGCGCCGCGCACCGACGTGCCGAAGGCCGCTACGACGAGGAACCGACCCCGGCGCACGCAAGGCCGGTCGAGTCGGGGTCTACATTTGGCGGTCCAGGACGGCCTCGTAGATCGCCCGGTACCGCTCACCGTTACGTGACCAGTCACGTTCCTCGACCACCCACGTGCGCGCCGCCTGGGCGACCCGCTGGCGCCGGTCGGGGTCTGCGGACAGCTCGGCCAGCACCTCGACCAGCGACTCGACGTCACCGGTACGGAACGACACGCCTCGAGCCCCGTCACCCGTGATCTCCCGGAGGGCGGGCAGGTCGGACACGACGACGGGAACCCCCATCGCCATCGCCTCGAAGGGCTTCAGCGGTGTCACCAGGCGAGCGGCCCGCTCGTCGACGCGCGGCACCACGAAGACGTCGTAGAGGGCGTAGTAGTCAAGGACCGCCTCGTGCGGCACCTTGCCGGTGAAGACGACGGCGTCTCCGGCGGCCACCTCGGCGGCCAGCTCCTGCAGGACCTGCCGTCGCCGGCCGTCCCCGACGATCAGAGCCGTGGCGTGGACGCCACGGCGGCGCAGTTCGACGGCGGCTCTGATGAGCAGCTCCTGACCCTCGCGGTAATGGTCGAGGTTGGAGACGTAGCCGAACACGAAAGAGCCCTCAAGCCCCCACTGCCGCATCAGCTCGGGTGAACGGTCGCGAGGGGCGAACACGGAGTTGTCGACGCCGTTCGGCACCACGTGGACCTGCTCACCCGGCACCCCTCGAGCCATGATGTCCTCGCGCATCGAGTCGGACAGGGTCACCACGGCGGCGGCCTCGCGCATGCAACGGGCCTCGGTGTCGTATCGTCGGCGATACACCTCCGAGTGCTCCGACCATGCGGTGTTCGACGTCCACAGCGACTCGAAGAAGCCCCGTACCTCGTAGACCACCGGGATCCCGAGCGCCCGTCCCACCGACAAGGCCACCAAGGCGGACTCGTAGCCCCGGTTGCCGGAGTGCACGTGGATGACCTCCGGCCGCTCCTGGGCCACCACCGGCGCCAGGGCCGTGGCCCAGTCGTCGAGGTAGGCGTCCCACGGCTGCTTGGGTGGCACCGCGTCGCGACGGAGCCGGTGGTGCAGCACACCCTGGACTTCCTCGCTAGGGGGCACCTCGAGCCCCTCCTCGGCGGGCGGGAAGTCGAGAGCGGTGACTGCCACCGGGTGGAGTCCGCTCCGCCGCTGCCCCGTCAGGGTGTACATCGATCGCATCGAGTATCCGCTCTGGCGGTAGGGCATGGAGATCTTGAGGACGTGCAGGACATGGCCCCTGAGAGGCTCCCTCCTCTCCAGGCCCGCCAGCGTGTCCGGGTCGATGGTGGGCGCCCAGTCCGGCGACGTCTCCCGCCACCGTCCCTCGAGCTGGCGCGCCGCGGCCTCGACCGACGGTCCGCCACCAAGAGCCAGCTGCGCCTCGAGGGCCTCGCGCTGCCACGAGATGGCACCGGCAGCAGAGGTGCTGGTGCGCGCCTGCTTGAGGAAGGCCAGGTCGTCACGATGAGAGGCAAGGTGCTCCTCGACCAGGGAGACCGCCTCGGCATGCCGGCGGGTAGCGGTCAGCTCGGCGAGTGCGGCGACGAGCGAGCTGTCGGAGGTGCTGCTCCCGTGTGCGTCGGCCCTCCCCCCTCCCGATGCGGGCCGGCGGTGCAGCCGACGGCCGATCCTGCGCACGATGTCGTCCAGAGGAGCCACTCGACGACCCTAGCCGACCCTCCGCGGTCACCGGCGGAGGAGAACTCGCCTCAGCATCGTCGCGGTGTCCTGGGGACCGAGGACCACGTCGACAAGTCGCCGGGTGTGCTCCTGTTCCCGGGCCCAGTCCTGCGGATCGGCATACCTGAGGATCCTGGCGGCGGCCTCCTCGACCGTGTTCACGACCCATTCCGGCGGATAGAGTCCGCGGGCTGCGTCGAGCGAGCTCAGCATCGGCCAGTTGCGGATGACGGGGACCGCCCCGGACGCAGCCGCCTCGCACAGTGCGACCCCGAAGCTCTCCCGGCGGGAGCTGCACACCACGAAGCCGACCTCGGTCAGGAGTGAGGGCAGGTCATCGGTGAAGGGCACCCGCGCCACTGCGCCGGACAGGTGCTCGTCGGACTCCAGACGCTCCTCGAAGGCCTTGCGGTACCGCGCGCCGCTCGCGAGCTGACGGGCCGGGAACGGGGCCCCGACCAGGAGCAGCCGCCACCGGTCGTCGGCCTCACGAAGCCTGGCCAGCACGTCCAAGGCCCACAGCGGGTCCTTGACCCGCTGGGCCCAGCCGATGACTGCCAGGGTGCGCTCGGCGCCAGGGGTCTTGTCGCGCCGCATCGCCGCCCGGTCCACGTGCGGCGGCACGACGTGCTGGCGCACTCCGTCGAGGGCGTCCCCCAGGATGCTGGTTCCGAGGCGCTGCATGTGGTCGCTGACGAAGACCACGTCGGACACCCGCGACCAGTCGAGCAGCTGGCACCATCCGCGCAGCAGGTCCACGGCGTGGACGCGGACGACGATGCGGGTGCCCGGTGGGCAGCGGAGGGTGGCCCACACCGCACCCGCGTCAGCCCAGTCGGCGACCACCAGGTCACTGTTCGCGAGCACGTCCCCCGCTTCGTCGGAGGGCTCCCAGCTCCGCTCCGAGGCAGGGCGCAACGCCTCCTCAAAGGGGATGGCGGACAGCGCCATACCCGCGAACTCCGGACCCGCCGAACCCAGCTCGAGGACCCGCGGGGCCGGCATGTAGCCGTTCAGAGCATGCATCCAGTCTCCGTGGAAGTGCGGGTAGGCACCAGGCAGGATCGTCACGGTCCGCTGGCCATGGGCCCCGTCCTCGGGCCTACGCGGATCGGCGCCGGGCCGCTGCGACACCATGTGCTGGTAGACCCGGCTCTCACGCCACGACCGCAGGTAGCCCTGCGGGTCGTCGACGAGGGGGGACGACAAGCCGTCGGAATGGAGCTCCCGGTGGCACAGGAGCTCCAGACCGAGCCGGGCCAGGCGGGCCGCCCGGGGGTGGTCGTCCCGCGCGAGCGCCTGGTCAGCCTCCGCCAGCACGCCGTGGGCCACCCGGGGGACATCGGCCCTCGACTCCCCCTCGACACCGAGCTCAGCGAAGGCCAGTGCACCTGCGAGCACGCGGCCGTCAGCCACGGACGTGGGGTGCAGCCGCACCCTCAGGGCCCGGAGCATCTGCGGCACCGACGTCCCGGGGACGCCGCGGACGCACAGCTCCGCCAGATCCTGCACATCGCTGTGGGCGAGCGGGCTCGGCACGGTCCACTCGTCGGTAGCGCTGCGCCCTTCCAAGGTCTGCAAGAGGTCGGTCGCACCTCCGCGGGTCGTCGCGGTCCCCTCGAGGATCCTGCCCACCTGCTCCTGGACGGCCCTCCACCATGTCTGCTGGTCGGCCAGCTGCTCAGGGGTGAGGTCCGGTCGCACTGGCACGCCCGGGGCCAGCTCACGGATGGACGACAGCGCCCGTGGTGTCCAGTGGCCCACCGGCACGATGACCGTGGAGTCACGGGCAGCCCGTCGCAGCCAGGGATCGAACCGCAACGCCCACGAGGTCCGCCAGGCCTGCGGGCCGTGCTCCAGACCAGCCCCCACGGCTGCGACCACGAAGGCCTTCCCGCTGCGTGCAGAGCGTCGGGCACCGTCGACCCGAGCAGAGATACGGTGCTTGCCGCTGCCCTGGGGCACTGCTGCGGAGGGGCCGCCGAGATAACCGGACCGCACCACATGCCCACCGGCGGTCAGGAGCTGCGGCACCACCGTCCGCCACGCGGTCAGCTCGTCGCTGTGCTGCGCCAGCAGCAGGACGCGCAGGTGGCCGTCGGTCTCGCTCATGCTCCTCCAGCTCGGAGCGGGACGTCACGGCTCCGTCACAGGGAGCCTACCCAGCCGGACCACGCGACCAGCGGAGTGTCCTTCGTCACCACCCCGCCGCTGCACAGCGCCGCTGCCCTGCCCAGGCCCTACCCTAGGTGGCTGACCACTAGACGGCGCCGCGAGGAATCCGCGAGCCACGACCACACCGCAGACCACACGACCCCAGGGAGGAGGTGGCCATATGACAGGCACGACCCTGCCCACGTCCCGTCGAACCCGCCCCGTGCTCCGGGGCGACATCGAGGGGATGCGCGCCGTCGCCGTCCTCATGGTCCTGCTTTACCACGCGCAGGTTCCGTTCATCTCGGGTGGCTTCGCCGGTGTCGACGTCTTCTTCGTCATCTCCGGGTTCCTCATCACCTCGCTGCTGATCCGTGAGGTCAAGCGCCGGGGCACGATCTCGATCACCGACTTCTACGCGCGTCGGGCCAGACGGCTGCTGCCCGCCGCCACCCTGGTGCTCTGTTTCACCGGCGTGGTCGGCTACCTCGTCCTGCCTGCCGGCGTCCGCGGTGACCTGGGCTGGGACGTGGTGGCCAGCACGCTCTACGTCGTCAACTGGGCGCTGGCGTTCCGTGCCGTCGACTACCTTGCCGAGGACACCGCCCCGTCCGCTCTTCAGCACTACTGGTCTCTGTCGGTCGAGGAGCAGTTCTACGTCTTCTGGCCGCTGCTGATGATCGCCGCCGTCGTCCTGGCACGGCGGATGGGGGGCCGGCGGTTCCGAATGATGGGCCTGTTCCTGGGAGCCATCACGGTGGCGTCGCTGGGGTGGTCGGTCATCCACACCGCCTCCTCGCCTGGCACCGCCTACTTCGTCACCACGACCCGCGTGTGGGAGCTGGGCTTCGGTGCTCTGCTGGCCTTCGGAGTGCCCCGCCTGCGCGGACTGCGCTACCGGTATGCCGAGGCACTGGCCGCCGCCGGGATCCTCATGGTGCTCCTGTCGGTGCTGCTCATCTCCCGGGAGACTCCATGGCCGGGCTCCGCGGCTCTGCTGCCGGTGCTGGGGACCACCGCGGTGCTGGCGGCCGGATGCGCGTCCGACCGGACGGTCACCGGGCGCGTGCTCGGCACCCGCCCCATGCGTTTCGTCGGGGGCATCTCCTACTCGCTGTACCTCTGGCACTGGCCGCTGCTGGTGTTCCTCGAAGAGCTCCGCCCCGAGGCCGGGCTGGTCGGTAGACTTCTCGTCGTGCTGCTCGCCGTCCTTCTGGCCTGGGTCACCAAGCTGGCCGTGGAGGACCCCATCCGTTTCCAGCGGTCGTTGGCCGCGCGACCCGTGAAGGCGCTGGCCCTGGGTGGGGCCGGCATGGCCGTGTCCTCCCTTGTCGGTGCCGCCCTCGTCCTGACCACGCCGACGCTGTCCACCTCGCTGCCGCAGTGGGCGGTGGGAGCCCAGGCGCTCATGGCCGACCCGGGCTCCAGCGACCCCGAGATCGCCAGTGACGTCTCCGACGCCCTGCCCACCTCGGGTCAGGTCTTCCCTGACCCTGAGCTGGCCACCGAGGACGTGCCGGTCGGCATGTACGACGAGCGCGGGTGCCAGACCGACCAGGGCGTGGCCCAGGTGACGGCCTGCGACTTCGGGGACACCGAGTCGGACACGGTGTGGGCCGTCGTCGGTGACTCCAAGATGGCTCAGTGGATGTCGGGCCTGGACCGGCTCGGCCGTCAGGAAGGCATCCTGGTCCGCACCTACACCAAGTCGGCGTGCGCCTGGACCGAGGCGGTCACCATCCTGAACGACGAGCCTTACACCGACTGCCAGGCGTGGGGGCAGGAGGTGCTCGAGCGGCTGACGGGTCCGGAGCGGCCGGAGGTGGTCATCACCTCGGCGGGCCGCGCCAGTGCCATCGACGCGGACGGCGAGGACACGGCCGAAGGACTGGTCGCGGGCTATTCGGCATACTGGCAGGCCTTGCTGGACAGCGGGATCGGTGTCGTGGCACTCGCCGACAACCCGCATCCGGGCACAGAGGTCTACACCTGCGTCGCGGAGAACCCGGACGACTTCTCGGTGTGTGACTTCGGGTCGCGGGAGGGCGGCGGCACGCCTGCTCTGCGCGCCGGTGCCGAGGCGGTGCCCGGGGCAGAGTTCGTCGACCTCACCGACTGGTTGTGCCTGGACGAGACGTGCCCGGCCGTGATCGGTCAGGTGCTGGTCTACCGCCAGGGCAGCCATGTGACAGCCTCCTACGCCGAGACCATGACCTCGGTGCTGCGCGCCGAGCTGATGCCGGCCGTCCGGCAGACGGTCCAGGCGGCCGCGGCTCGCTGACACCGGCCGCCCGGGCCGCCCGGCTCAGGGCCTGGGGTCGACGCGGCGGCTTCGTCGTCGCCCCCGTCGGGCAAGTTATGGTTCATGTTGTGAAGCCAACAGGGTCCCCCGGGTCGCAGACCTCCCTGAGGGCCGCCAACCGCACCCGGGTGCTGGAGACCCTTCAGCGTGAGGGTGCACTGACCCAGGTCGAGATCGCCGGGGTCACCGGACTGTCCGCTGCCTCCATCTCCACCCTCGTCCGGGAGCTCAGCGACGACGGCGCGGTGCGGCTGGAGCCGAGCATCCGCAACGGCCGGCGAGCGACCCTGGTCTCCCTGCCGGGGCGTCGGGGCGTGCTGGCCGCCGTCGCCATCGGGGACCGCGACCTGCGGGTCGCCGTGGCCTCGCCCTCCGGCGACGTGCTCGAGCGCATCCGCCTCCCCCTGCCCTTCCAGCACGAGCCCGACGAGACGCTGACCAGGGCCGCCAGGCTGGTCGCGGACCTGCATGCCGAGATCGGTCGGCCGGTCTCGGACCTGCGGGCGGTGGGTGTCGCGATGCAGGCACCGGTCGACTCGGTCAGCGGGCAGGTGGGCTCCGAGAGCGTCCTGCCCCGGTGGAGCGGGGTCCCGCTGGCCGAGGCGCTGCAGGCTCAGCTCAAGGTGCCGGTGCAGCTGGACAACGACGCCAACATGGCCGCCCTGGGCGAGCTGCGGGCGGGCGTGCTGACCGGCGTCGCCGTCGGCTGCTACATCCGTGCCTCGCACGGGGTGGGCGCGGGACTGGTGATCGGCGGTGAGGTGTTCCGCGGCGCCAGCGGCACCGCCGGGGAGATCGGCCACGTCACCCTCGACGAGAACGGCGCCATCTGTGCCTGCGGCAACCGCGGCTGCCTGGACACCGTGGTGGGCTCGCGCGCCCTGGTGGAGTCGGTGCGCGTCTCCCACGGTGACCTGCGCTTCACCGACCTCGTCACCCTGGCCGGACGGGGCGACGTGGGCTGCCGCAGGGTCCTGGCCGATGCCGGCATGCATCTGGGGGTGGCGGTGGCCGGCCTGGTGAACATCCTCAACCCCGAGGTCATCGTGCTCGGCGGCGACCTGATCCTGGCCAAGGAGTGGGTGCTGGGCCCGATGCAGGACTCGATCGAGCGTCGTGCCCTGCCCAGTGCCGCCGCCTCGGTCGAGCTGCGCCCGTCGACCCTGGGCACCGACGCGGACCTGCGCGGCTGCTTCGTGGCCGCGGCACAGCTGGCCCCCTTCCCGGAGACGGAGGGCAGGGCGCAGGTCACGAATTGAATTCAAGTCTTGACTTCAAGCGCCAGGGTGTGACTTAGTTGTCTTCACGAGAGCCGATCAGCGTGGACGGCCCTGACCAAAGGACAGACAGATGACAGTTCACTCCCTGCGACGGGCCGGCGTGGTCGCCGCGTCCGGTCTGCTGATCGCCACCCTGGCCGCCTGCGGCAGCGACGAGCCGGAGGAGAGCGACACCGGGGCCGATGACGGGGCCTCCGCCGAGGACGACACCGCGGCCGAGGGGGGAGACGGCGAGGCCTTCACGATCGCGCTGCTCCTGCCGGAGTCCAAGACCACCCGCTACGAGGCCTTCGACCGGCCGCTGTTCGAGGCCTCCATCGCCGAGCAGTGCCCCGACTGCACCGTGATCTACTCCAACGCCGACCAGGACCCCGCCCAGCAGCAGGAGCAGGCCGAGGCAGCGCTGGCCCAGGGCATCGACGTCATGGTGCTCGACGTCGTCGACGCCACCGCCGGCGAGGCGATCGTCAACAACGCCAAGAGCCAGGGTGTGCCCGTGGTCGCCTACGACCGGCTGGTCGCCGGAGCCGACTACTACGTCTCCTTCGACAACGCCAAGGTCGGCGAGCTGCAGGCGCAGACGCTGCTCGACATCCTCGAGGCCGAGGGCACCACCTCCGGCGACATCGTGATGATCAACGGCTCGCCCACCGACGGCAACGCCACCCTGTTCAAGGAGGGCGCACACGGGGTGCTCGACGACAGCGAGTTCAACGTCGTCGCCGAGTTCGACACCCCCGACTGGAGCCCCGACGCGGCCCAGGAGTGGATGGAGGGCCAGCTCAGCGCCCTCGACATGGACAACGTCGTCGGGGTCTACGCCGCCAACGACGGCACCGCCGGCGGGGCGATCACCGCCATGAAGGGTGGCGGCATCGACCCGCTGCCGCCGGTCACCGGCCAGGACGCCGAGCTCGCCGGCATCCAGCGCATCGTCGCCGGCGACCAGGCGCTGACCATCTACAAGGCGATCGTCCCCGAGGCCGAGGACGCCGCCACCGCCGCGCTGGCGCTCGCCCGTGGTGAGGCCCCCGCGTCGTCCTCCGAGCTCGAAGGGGTGCCCAGCACCCTGCTCGACCCGGTGGCCGTGACGGCGGACAACATCATGGACACCGTCGTCGCCGACGGCTTCTACTCCGTCGAGGACATCTGCACCGCCGAGTATGCGGACGCCTGCGCGGAGCTGGGCATCGAATGACCACCTCCACCACCCACCCCGGCGTGGGCACCACGGTCCTGTCCATGGAGGGGGTGTCCAAGCGCTTCGGAGCCGTCCAGGCCCTGAGCGACATCACCCTCGACGTCCGCGCCGGGGAGGTGGTGGCACTCGTCGGCGACAACGGAGCCGGCAAGTCGACCCTCGTCAAAGCCATCGCGGGCGTGCACACGCCCGACGAGGGTCATCTGGAGATCGGCGGCGAGCAGGTCGTCGTCCGCGGCCCCGCCGAGGCGCAGAAGCTCGGGGTGGCCACGGTCTTCCAGGACCTCGCGCTGTGCGACAACCTCGACGTCGTGGGCAACCTCTTCCTCGGCCGGGAGATCCGGCGGGGCGGGCAGCTCGACGAGGTCGAGATGGAGCGTCAGTCCTGGCAGCTGCTCAAGGAGCTGTCGGCCCGCATCCCCTCGGTGCGGATCCCGGTGGCCAGCCTCTCCGGCGGCCAGCGGCAGACCGTCGCGATCGCCCGGTCCCTGCTCGGCAACCCCAGATCGTGATGCTCGACGAGCCCACGGCCGCCCTGGGCGTCGCCCAGACGGCCGAGGTGCTCAACCTCGTCGAGCGGCTCCGCGAGCGCGGCCTCGGGGTCCTGCTGATCAGCCATAACATGGCCGACGTCATGGCGGTCGCCGACCGCGTGGTCGTGCTGCGGCTGGGACGCAACAACGGCACCTTCACGGTCAGCCAGACCTCCAGCCAGGAGGTCATCGCCGCGATCACCGGCGCCACCAACAACCCCGTCTCGGCACGGGCCCACCGCCGCAGCCAACAGGAGAAGGACTCATGACGCTGCCCACCTCCGACCCCGCGGCGCCGGCCGACCCCACCGCCTCGACCGAGGCCGCCACCCCGGTCGCCGCCGACCGGGCCGACGAGCGGCTCATCGCCTCGGTCGGCATCTCCGGGGCGTGGTCCACCTTCCGGGACCGGCTGAAGTCCGGCGAGCTCGGCTCGCTGCCGGTCGTCATCGGGCTGATCGTCATCTGGGCGGTGTTCCAGCTCCTCAACCCGGCGTTCCTGTCCAGCCGCAACATGGTCAACCTCACCCTGCAGTCGGCGGCCGTGGGCACCATCGCCCTGGGCATCGTGCTGGTCCTGCTGCTGGGTCAGATCGACCTGTCGGTCGGCTCGGTCAGCGGCGTGTCCGCCGCCATCGTGGCCGTGGGCTTCGTCCAGCAGGGGTGGCCGCTGGTCCTGGGCGTCCTCGCGGCGATCGCGGCCGGGTCGGCGATCGGGCTCTTCTACGGGTTGGTCTTCACCCGATGGGGCGTGCCGTCGTTCGTCATCACGCTGGCCGGGTTGCTCGGGTTCCTGGGGCTGCAGCTGTGGATCCTGGGGGATGCCGGCTCGATCAACCTGCCGTTCGAGTCCGCCCTGGTGGAGTTCGCCACGGCGTGGTTCCTGCCGGGCTGGCTGTCCTACGTCGTGATCCTGCTGGCCGTCGGCGCCTATGTGGGTGCCCGCCTGGCCGACAACCGTCGGCGGGTCGCGGCCGGGCTGACCCCCCAGCCCTCACGCGGCGTGCTGGCACGGGCCGCCGTCCTCGGTGTCATCGGTGTCGGCAGCGCCTACGTGCTCAACCAGGACCGAGGCGTCTCGGTGATGTTCCTCACCTTCATCGTGATGGTCTTTGTGGTCGACATCATGGTGCGTCGCACCAGCTGGGGCCGCTCCGTGATGGCCATCGGCGGCAACGTCGAGGCGGCGCGACGGGCCGGCATCAACGTCAAGCGCGTCTACGTGTCCGTCTTCGTGGCCTGCTCCACCCTGGCCGCGGTCGGCGGACTCTTCGCCGCCGCGCGGCTGGCCTCGGCCAGCCAGTCCAGCGGTGGTGCCGACACCAACCTGACCGCGATCGCGGCCGCGGTCATCGGCGGCACCAGCCTCTTCGGCGGACGCGGCTCGGCGTGGTCGGCCGTGCTCGGCATCCTGGTGATCCAGTCGATCACCTCGGGCCTGAGCCTGCTCAGCCTCGACTCCTCCATCCGCTACATGGTCACCGGTGCGGTGCTGCTCCTGGCCGTCACCGTCGACTCCCTCACCCGTCGCAGCCGCGCCGCCCACGGGCGCGCCTGACCGGTCCCCGCAGCACGGGTATGCCGTCCGCTCGGGTGAGCGGACGGCATACCTGGCGAAGCGGTAGGGCGGGAGGTCAGTCCTCGCCGCGGATGAACGCCTCGACTGCGGCGCGGCCCTCGTCGTCGGGCAGCTGCTGCGGCGGCGACTTCATGAGGTAGGACGAGGCCGACAGGATCGGGCCGCCCAGGCCGCGGTCCTTGGCGATCTTGGCGGCACGGATGGCGTCGATGATGATGCCGGCCGAGTTGGGCGAGTCCCAGACCTCGAGCTTGTACTCCAGGTTGAGCGGCACGTCACCGAAGGCGCGGCCCTCGAGCCGGACGTAGGCCCACTTGCGGTCGTCGAGCCACTGGACGTAGTCGGACGGGCCGATGTGCACGTTGCGCGCACCCAGGTCGTGGCTGATGTTGGAGGTGACGGCCTGGGTCTTGGAGACCTTCTTGGACTCGAGCCGGTCGCGCTCGAGCATGTTCTTGAAGTCCATGTTGCCGCCGACGTTGAGCTGGTAGGTGCGGTCCAGGACCACCCCGCGCTCCTCGAACAGACGGGCCATCACGCGGTGCGTGATGGTGGCCCCGACCTGCGACTTGATGTCGTCACCGATGATCGGCACGCCGGCGTCGGTGAACTTCTGGGCCCACTCCGGGTCCGAGGCGATGAAGACCGGCAGGGCGTTGACGAACGCGACACCGGCGTCCAGCGCGCACTGCGCGTAGAACTTGTCGGCCTCCTCCGAGCCCACGGGCAGGTAGGACACGAGGACGTCGGCCTCGGCGTCCTTGAGTGCCTGGACGACGTTGACCGGGTCGGCGTCGGACTCCTCGATGGTCTCGGCGTAGTACTTGCCGATGCCGTCGAAAGTGTGGCCGCGCTGCACCATGACGCCGGTGGGCGGCACCTCGGCGAACCGGATGGTGTTGTTCTCGCTGGCGCCGATGGCCTCCGAGAGGTCGAAGCCGACCTTCTTGGCGTCGACGTCGAAGGCAGCGACGAACTGCACGTCGCGGACGTGGTACGGACCGAACTCGACGTGCATCAGACCCGGCACCGCTCCGGCCGGGTCAGCGTTCTTGTAGTACTCGACACCCTGCACCAGCGAACTGGCGCAGTTGCCGACTCCGACGACGGCTACGCGCACGGATCCCATTTCGTTACTCCTTGTCCCGGGTGCTGCCGCGCGGGCTGACAGCACGTTCGTGTTGGAGCCGCTCGGCCTCGATCATGCGACTGACCCACCGAAGATCTGCTTCGGTCGACTCAACCCCATGCCGGTGCAACTCCATGGTGTAGTTGTCCTGTGTCGCCCCGTTGAGCGCCGGGCCGTTGGCCCTGATGGCGTCCAGGCGCTCTTCGAGTCGTGCCCGCCGACCCTCGAGGATCCGCAGACGAACGGCCGACTCGGTGCGGCCGAAGAAGGCGAAATGCACCGCGAAGGCATCGTCCTCCCAGGCGCTCGGCCCGACTGCGGACACCAGCTCGGAGAAACGCTCCCGGCCGGTGGGTGTGACGGCATACGTGATGCGAGCCCGGCGGCCCACTGCGGGCCGGTCGGCCTCGACGAGCAGACCGCGGTCCACCAGGTCCCGCAGCCGTGGGTAGAGCGTGCCGTAGGACATGGCGCGCACCGTGCCGAGGACACGGTGGACCTGCTTGCGGAGCTCGTAACCGTGCAGCGGGGATTCGTGCAGCAAGCCGAGGATGGCCAGCTCGAGCATGTCGGACCGACGGCTCATGACTGACTCCCCCCGAGGTGTGGACGACTAGGACAACGAATGCAATATATCGTACCGATACATCGTTAGCGACCATCGCACCGCGACAACCCGTCCCGGTCGTCCTCCCCTGCAGCCGAACGCGCAGCGCCGACCCAGGGCGAGGGGGCACAATGCAGCAGGAACGAACCGCGCCGACCCAGGAGGATGCGTGACCGGGACTCCCCGTTCAGGCCCCAACAGCCCCCCCGCCGGGGCTTCGACCCGACGCGCCCACCGGTCGTCTCGTCCCACCCGCAAGAAGCCCCTGTGGCGACGCATCCTGCTCTGGGTCGTCGGCCTGGGTCTGCTGGCTGCTCTGCTGGCCGTGGGGGTGCTGGCGTTCGCCTACTCCAACACCGACATCCCGGACCCCAACGAGTTCGCCGAGTCGCAGAGCTCGATCATCTACTACGCCGACGGCGAGACCGAGCTGGCCCGTTTCACCGGTGGCACCAACCGCGAGTCGGTGCCGCTGAGCGAGGTGCCGGAGCACGTGCAGAACGCCATGCTCTCGGCCGAGGACCGCTCGTTCTACGAGAACGAGGGCGTGTCCCTCACCGGCACCGCCCGCGCGGCGTGGACCAACCTGACCTCGGACGAGACCGCCGGCGGCTCCACGATCACCCAGCAGTACGTCAAGAACTACTACCTCACCTCCGAGCAGACCTACACGCGCAAGCTGCAGGAGGTCCTCATCGCGGTGAAGATCGACAGCGAGCTCTCCAAGGAGGAGATCCTCGAGAGCTACCTCAACACGATCTACTACGGCCGGGGTGCCTACGGCATCCAGACCGCCTCGCAGGCCTACTTCGGCAAGGACGTCGGTGAGCTCACCGTCGCCGAGGGCGCCTTCCTCGCGGCAGTGACCAACGCACCGTCGCTGTTCGACCCGGCCGCCGCCGAGGGCAACGAGGAGCGGGCGCAGGCGCGGTTCGACTACGTCATCGACGGGATGGTGACGCAGGGCTGGCTGCCGGAGGCCGAGGGGGACGCGGCCGAGTTCCCCGAGCTGCTCCCACCGCAGCCGTCCACGGCGACCCAGGGCACGGCGGGCTACATCTCCCAGACCGTGCGGGAGTCGCTGGTGGAGGACCTGCAGATCCCCGAGGGCGACATCGACCGGGGTGGGCTGCGGATCACCTCGACCATCATCGAGCAGCACCAGGAGGCGGCCGAGGACGCCGTCGAGGAGTACAAGCCCGACGACGAGGACGCCGAAGACCTCAAGGTGGGTCTGGTCTCGGTGCGACCCGGCGACGGCGCCATCACCGCGATGTACGGCGGGGAGGACTACCAGACCGAGCAGCTCAACATCGCCACGGACGCCCGTCTGCAGGCCGGCTCGCTGTTCAAGGTGTTCACCCTGATCGCGGCCCTGCAGGACAACGTCAGCACGCTGGCCACGTATGCCGGGCCCAGCCCGATGGAGTTCTTCATCGAAGGCGAGGACGAGCCCTACGAGGTCAACAACTTCCGCGACGAGCAGTTCGGCCAGATCGACCTGGGCACGGCCACGGCCAACTCGGTCAACACGGTCTACGTGCAGCTCAACGAGGACATCGAGCCCGAGAACACCCGCCGGGTGGCGGTCGACCTCGGGCTCGACGAGGACACCCCCGGGCTGACCGACGACCTGTCCAACGTGCTGGGCACCGCCTCCCCGACGATGCTGCAGATGACCAACGCGTATGCCGCGATCGCGGCCGAGGGCAGGCTGGCCGAGCCCTACATCGTGGCCGAGGTGAGCAGCACCAACGGTGTCTACTCCTACGAGGCCGACCCCGAGACCGAGGTCGCGGTCGAGGCCGACATCACCGCCGACGTCACCGACGCGATGACCAAGGTCATCACCGAAGGCAGCGGGCAGGGCGCGGGCGACCTCGGCCGCCCCGCAGCCGGCAAGTCGGGCACCAGCGAGAACAACCGCTCGGCGTGGTTCAACGGCTTCACCCCGCAGCTGGCTGCGTCGGTGCTGATGTTCAAGGGTGACGGCACCGAGGAGATGCAGGACATCGCCGGGGTCGACCAGGTGACGGGCGGGTCGTTCCCGGTCCAGATCTGGGGTGAGTTCATGCGCCTGGCCCTCGAGGGCGAGGAGGTCCTGGAGTTCCCGGAGCGGGCGGGCGTCAACGACGACACGTTCGCACCCGAGCCCGAGCCGGTGCCGACGCCGGCTCCCGCTCCGGCGCCGGAGCCCACCACCCAGGAGCCGGAGCCCACCACCCAGGAGCCGGAGCCCACCACCCAGGAGCCGGAGCCCACCACCCAGGAGCCGGAGCCGACGACGCAGGAGCCGGAGCCCGAGCCAGCCCCTGAGCCCGAGCCCGAGCCAGCCCCTGAGCCCGAGCCCGAGCCAGCCCCTGAGCCCGCGCCCGAGCCTCCCCCGGCCCCTGAGCCGACCGAGCCGGCACCGACCGACACCGACGCGGCGCCCGGCAACGGCAACGGCAACGGCAACGGCAACGGCAACGGCGACGGGAACGGCAACGGGCCTCCCGGTGAGGGTGCACAGCCGCGACCCACCGACCCCGGAGGTGGGGGCGGCGGTGGTGGCGGCGGCAGCGACGGTGACCCCACTGACGGCGCCTGACCGTCCTCCGTGGTGGTGAACCGCACCCCTGGTGAGGGGGTGAGCCGCAGCACGCGGCCCCCTTACGACATACCGTCCTGGTCGGACCCTGTCGTGCGCACGGCCACCGGCATCATCGGTGGACCGCTGGGTCACCATGCCGTGGTCGGGGCGCGTGGGCTGGCCGGCGTCGCCGCCGCGGTGACGACCCTCGGCGCCGGGATGCTCGCGCTCGGGGTCTGGCAGAAGGGCCACTGTCTGATGAAGGGCTGGGTGGCACCCGACCACTTCTGGCGGGCGTGCTACTCCGACATCAGCGTCGTGCACGTGAGCAGCAGCCTGTCTGACCGCTTGCTGCCGTATGTCGGGGACTCCCCCAGCGACCAGCCGCTCGTGTCAGGGCTGGTCATGTGGGCGATGGCCCTCGTCTCGCCCCGGTCGGGCACGGGGGTGTCGGCACAGCAGTGGGTCTTCTCCCTCTGGGCCGTCGTCGCCGCGCTGCTGCTCGCCGCCGGAGTGCTGGCAGTCGTGGCCGCGCGCCCGCAGCGACCGTGGCAGGCAGCGCACCTCGCGGTCAGCCCGGTCATCGCCGTGCTGGCCCTGGTCTCCACCGACCTGTTGGGCGTGGTGCTCGTGCTGTATGCGGTGCTGGCGTGGGAGCGCCGGCACCCCGTCGCCGCCGGAGCGCTGCTCGGCGTGGCGTTCCTGATGCGGCCCTACCCGCTGGTGTTCCTCATCGCCATCGTGCTCGTCGCGCGACACCAGGGCCGGGTGCAGGATGCCGCCCGGGCCGTGGTGGCCGCGCTGGTCACCGGCGTCGTGGTCTATCTGCCGTTCGTGCTGGTCGTGCCTGACGGGGTGCTGACCGCTCCCCGGCAGTGGGTCGCCTCGGGCGCGGGCTACGGCGCCCTGAGCCTGGTGCCGCAGCTGCACGGCCGAGGACTGTCGGCGCCGGTCGTCACCTGGATCGCGCTGACCGGGTGGATCCTGGCGGTCTTCGTGGGGTGGCTGCTCACCCGCCGCGGCACCGGCACGCACGACCTCGTCGCCGTCGCAGCGCCGATGACGCTCGTGGTGATGGTCACCGCGCAGGCCGTGCCGGTGCAGACGGGGCTGTGGGTGCTGCCCTTCCTGGCGCTCTCCGCGCTGCCCTGGCGCGACCACCTGATCTGGGCCGCGGCCGAGATCCTGCACTTCGTGGCGGTGTGGTTGCACATCGGGTTGGCCTCGGACCCGGGCCGCGGACTGCCCGGTGACGCCTACAGCCTCACCATCGCACTGCGCGTCATCGCCTGGACCTGGGTGCTCTGGCAGGTGTGGGAGCAGGCCGGGACTCGTCCCGTCGACCGCCAGCGCCCGGTGCGTCATGCAGTTTCGGTGCCATAGCGCCACATCTGCATGAGCGACGCGTCGGTCCTGCTCCTCGGACTAGGGTGAGAGTCGGCAGCCGCGACGCAGCGGACAGCTCCACCAGGAGGACAAGTGAGCATCAGCGACATCGGACCCCGGCCGAACGCCTTCGACATCGAGGCCGCGACGCGTGACAACGCGAACTACCGCTCGGTCGCGTGGAGCGGCAAGCACCTCCAGGTCACACTCATGTCCATCCCGCCCGGGCAGTCGATCGGGCTGGAGGCCCACCCCGACACCGACCAGTTCCTGCGCCTCGACGCCGGCCAGGGTCGGGTCACGATGGGACCGGCGGAGGACGACCTGTCCTTCACCCAGGACGTGACGGACGGGTGGTGTGTCACCGTTCCCGCGGGAGCCTGGCACGACATCATCAACACCGGTGACGAGGACATGCGGCTGTATGCGATCTACGCTCCGGTCCACCACGCGGCCGGCGTCGTGCAACCGACCGCTGACAAGGCCGAGCGCGACGAAGAGTCGGGTGAGGACAAGCCGCCGGAGTGGGCCGTCGCGCCGCAGACGGACTCGGACGAGCACGCCGGCTGATATCGCTCTCAGGTCGGCCCCGCGGGGCGAGCCGATGGACGCTCGAGGCCGCGGCACCAGCACGGTGACCGCATACTGGTCCGATGCCTCTCACCCGTCGCCGGCCTTCTGCCCGGCCCGCACCGACCGGCCCAGCCCCCACGCGCCACCCCGAGCCACCGACCCTGGCCTCCCCGCCGGCCTCCCCGTGGGCCGACGGTTTCGGACGCATCGCAGTCCGCAGCGCCCAGGTGCTCGTGGTGCTGACCCTGGTCTTTGTCGTCGTCTACGCCCTCGTCCAGCTGCGCCTGGTGGTGGTGCCGGTGCTCATCGCCATCGTGCTGGCAGCGGCGGTCACCCCCGTCGTCACCGTGCTCGACGGGCGGCTGCCTCGGCTGGTGGCGGTCTGGATCGCCATGCTGACCGGTTTTGCGGCGCTCGTCGCGGTCGGCTGGATCGTCGTGCGCGGGATCCGCAACGAGTGGGAGGAGCTGCGTGACCAGGCCGAGCAGGGGTTCGAGGAGTTCCAGCGCTTCCTGACCTCCGGTCCCATCCCGATCGACGCCGCCCAGCTCGACCAGGCCCGGGACGCGGTGCTCGAGCTGCTGCAGGGCGAGCAGGTGCGCACGGGTGCACTCGCCGGGGCCACTGCTGCCGCCGAGGTCGTCGCCGGGATGTTCCTGGGCGTCGTGCTGCTCTTCTTCCTGCTCAAGGACGGCGAGCGCATCTGGACGTTCTTCCTCCAGCCCGCCACGGGCCACCGGCGACGCCGGCTGGAGCTCGTCGGCAGGCGGTCCGTGGAGGTGCTCGGCGGCTACGTCCGCGGCACCGCCGTCGTGGCGCTGGTCGACGCGGTGATCATCGGCATCGCCCTTGCCGTGCTCGGGGTGCCGCTGGCCTTCCCGCTGGCGCTCGTCGTGTTCCTCGGCGCGTTCATCCCGCTGGTGGGCGCCACGGTGGCCGGCATCCTGGCGGCCCTGGTCGCGCTGGTGGCCAACGGGCCCGTCGTGGCACTGATCGTGGTCGGTGTCGTCATCGCGGTGAACCAGCTGGAGGGCGACATCCTGGCACCGGTGGTGCTGGGCAAGGCCCTGTCGCTGCACCCGCTGGCCATCCTGCTCGCGCTGACGGCCGGCACCATCCTGGCCGGCATCATCGGCGCCCTGCTGGCGGTGCCCCTCGCGGCCGTCGCCTGGACCGCCGTCACCACCTGGGCCGAGGACAAACGACGGACCACCGAGCAGGAGGGCCGCCTGGCGCTGCCTCCGCAGGGCTGAGGCGCCGCGTCGGGGCCGCTGCCCTCAGGTCCCCGAACGCGGCAGCACCAGCAGCTTGCCGGTGGTGCGCCCGGCGGCGAGGTCCTGCTGGGCCGTCGCCACGTCGTCGAGGGCATAGGTGCCGCCGATGCGCACGTCCAGCGCGCCGGAGGCCACCGCCCCGAGGACGTCACCGGCCCGCCACAGCAGCTCCTCACGGTCGGCCAGGTAGGCACCCAAGGAGGGGCGGGTCAGGTAGAGCGAGCCCTTGGCGTTGAGCACCTGCGGGTCCAGGGGCGGCACCTGGCCGCTGGCTCCTCCGAAGAGCACCATCATGCCCCGGGGCCGCAGCACGTCGAGACCGGCGTCGAAGGTGTCCTTGCCGACCCCGTCGTAGACGACGTGCACACCCTGGCCGTCGGTGAGCCGGCGCACCTGCGTGACGACGTCCTCCTCGCGGTAGAGCACCACGTCGGAGGCGCCGGCCGCGCGGGCGAGCGCGGCCTTCTCCTGGCTCGAGGTGGTGCCGATGACCCGCACCCCCTTGGCCGCGAGCAGCTGGCACAGCAGCAGCCCGACCCCGCCTGCCGCGGCATGCACCAGGGCGGTCTGGCCCGCCTGCGCCGGGAAGGTCGACTCGACGAGGTAGTGGGCGGTCATCCCCTGCAGCATCACCGCAGCCGCCTGCTCCGTGCGCACCGCCGCGGGCACCGGGACGACACGCTCCGCCGGCAGCACCACCTGCTCGGCGGCACCGGCGCCGGGCACCATGGCCCAGGCCACCCGGTCGCCCACGGCGAGGGCCGGCACCTCCGCCCCGACGGCGGTGACCGTGCCGGCGCCCTCGGACCCCACGACATACGGCAGCTGCATCGGATAGACACCGGAGCGCTGGTAGATGTCGATGAAGTTGACCCCCGCCGCGGCCACCTCCACGAGCACCTCCCCCGCTGCGGGGACGGGAGACTCCCGCTCGACGACGGTGAGGACCTCCGGCCCTCCGTGCTCGGTGACGACGACGGCTCGCATGCGGCCAGTCTGCCGCGTCGGCTCGCAGGGTGGACGGCGCGGTGTCGTCACGACGGTCTCGATGTTCGACCCGCGGCCTGCATATAGGTGTGCCCCGGGGTGGATTGGTGTGCCCCGGGGTCGACAACCCTGCCCTCGCCGAGCTTCGTCGCCCGAGAGGTATGCCGTCAGCGCGCCTCGGGCTGCTCGGCCCACCACCGGCGCAGCTCGGCCTCGGCGGCCTCGGCCCCGATCGGGCCCTGGTCCATCCGCACCGCGAGCAGGTGCTTGTAGGCCCGGCCCAGCACCGGCCCCGGGGGGATGCCCAGCACCTCGGCGATGCGGTGGCCGTCCAGCTCGGGTCGCACGGCCGCCAGCTCCTCCTGCTCGCGCAGCCTGGCGATCCGCAGCTCCAGGTCGTCGTAGGTCGCGGCCAGCCGGGCCGCCTTGCGCCGGTTGCGGGTGGTGGAGTCGGACCGGGTGAGCTTGTGCAGACGGCCCAGCAGCGGCCCGGCGTCGGTGATGTAGCGGCGCACCGCCGAGTCGGTCCACTCCCCGGTGCCGTAGCCGTGGAAGCGCAGATGCAGCTCGACCAGCCGGCTGACGTCGCGCACCGTGTCCTTGTCGTAGCGCAGCGCCCTGAGCCGCTTGCGGGTGAGCTTGGCCCCGACGACCTCGTGGTGGTGGAAGCTGACGCCCCCGCCGGGCTCGAACCGGCGGGTGGCCGGCTTGCCGATGTCGTGCAGCAGGGCAGCCAGACGCAGCACCAGGTCGGGGCCGACGACGACGTCCTCGCCCTGCGCACCCGGTGGGTCCTCGAGGTCGATCGCCTGCTCCAGCACCATCAGGCTGTGGTCGTAGACGTCCTTGTGCCGGTGATGCTCGTCGACCTCCAGCTGCAGCGCCGGCAGCTCGGGCAGGACAACGGCGGCCATCCCGGAGTCGACCAGCACCTCCAGGCCGGCCCGGGGGTGCGCGCCGAGCAGCAGCCGGCTGAGCTCCTCGCGCACCCGCTCCGCGGACACGATGGTCAGCCGGTCCGCCATCTCGCTCATCGCCTCGGCCACCTCGGGAGCCACCCGCACCCCGAGCTGGCTGACGAACCGGGCTGCCCGCATCATCCGCAGCGGGTCGTCGGAGAACGAGACCTCGGGGGTGTGCGGGGTGCGCAGCAGCGTCTTGGCCAGGTCGGTCAGCCCCTCGTGGGGGTCGACGAAGTGCAGCTCGGGCAGCCGAAGGGCCATCGCGTTGATGGTGAAGTCGCGGCGCACCAGGTCGTCATGGAGGTTGTCGCCGAAGGCCACGACCGGCTTGCGGGAGCCGGCCTCGTAGGCGTCGGCGCGGTAGGTCGTCACCTCCACGGTGACGTCCCCGCGCCGGGCGCCGATCGTGCCGAAGGCCCGGCCCACGTCCCAGGTGTGCTCGGCCCACCCGGACAGCACGTGCTCGATCTCCTCCGGGGCCGCGGAGGTGGTGAAGTCCAGGTCCGGGGAGGTCCGGCCGAGGAACGCGTCGCGCACCGGCCCACCCACGAGCGCCAGCTCGTGCCCGGCCTCCTGGAACCGCTGCCCGAGCTCGGTGAGCAGCGGGATCACCGGCGTCAGGTGGCGCAGGGCGCGGGCGAGGAGCTCGGGATGCACGGCAGGTTCGGACACGGTGTCCCAGCCTACGCAACCCTGCGACCGGCCCCGTCGCGCTCGGCGGGGCCGAGGGGCGAGGAGGGCCAGGCTCGTTACAGTGAGGTGATGACCACCACGCCGCGACCCACCCGCCCGGTGCGGAGGCTGCCCGCGGTCAACGAGACGTCGGCCGGCGGCGTCGTGGTGGATGTGCACGAGGGACGTGCCCGCATCGCCATCATCGCCCGGCGCAACCGCAGCGGTCGCGTCGAGTGGTGCCTGCCCAAGGGGCACGTCGAGCCCGGCGAGACCTTGGAGCAGACGGCCGAGCGGGAGGTGGCCGAGGAGACGGGCATCCTGGGCCGGGTGCTGGTCACCCTGGGCACGGTGGAGTACTGGTTCTCCACCCCGCAGCACCGCATCCACAAGATGGTCTACCACTACCTCCTCGAGGCCGTCGGCGGCCACCTGAGCGTGGACGGCGACCCCGACCACGAAGCCATCGACGCCGCGTGGTTCCCCCTCGAGGCCGTGCACGAGAAGCTCACCTTCCCCAACGAGCGTCGGATCGCCCGAGTCGCCTGGCAGCGGCTCGCCGGGCCCTCCTGACGCCCGCGGTATGCCGAGTGCCGACCACACTCCCCTCCCTCCCGCGCACCAGGGTGGCCCTCACCGCCTGCCTGGTGTGGCTGTTGCTGGCCCTGGCGCCCGGCGCGTCCTCCGGCCTGCCGGCTGACCCGTCCCCCGGTCCCGGCCCGACGCAGGTCACCGAGGCCCTGCCGGTCACCGTGGCGCTGGACGCGGTGACCCCCTCGACCATCGGGCCCAACCAGGCGTTCCGCATCAGCGGGACGGTCCACAACACCGGCGCGGAGCCGGTGGAGATCTCCGCGGTGGAGGCGACCTCCTCGTATGCCGCGCTGGACACCCGCGGTGAGCTGGCGGCCTGGGCCAGCGGCGAGGCCGGGGTGGCCACCGGTCTGGTGCTCGGCGAGGACCCCTTCGGCATCGCGCTGGCCCCCGGGGCACGGTCCGAGTTCGTCATCGAGGTCGCCGGCGACACGGTGCAGCCCTTCTTCGACTTCGGCACGCTGCCGCTGACCCTGGAGGTGCTCGGGGGGGAGGGCGAGGTGCGGGGTCGGGTGCGCAGCTACCTTCCCTGGTATGCCGGGGAGCCGCCGGAGCAGCGCCTGGACCTGTCCTGGGTGGTGCCCCTGACGGTGCCACCGGACCCGGACCTGAGCGACCCGTCGGCCGGCACCCGCGTCGAGGCCTGGGTGGAGGCGATCGGACCGGGTTCGCCCCCCCGCGTCTGGCTCGAGGGTCTGGCTGGGCAGGCCGCGACGTTCGTCGTCGACCCGGCCCTGCTGGCGCCGGTGGTGCCGCAGCGACCGCCGCCGGGCGACGAGGCCGACGGTGACGAGCCACCCACCCAGGGTCCCACCGGCGACGCGCCGACCACCGCACCGCCCGGGCCCACCACGAGCCCAGCCACTCCGGCACCGCCGGCCGCGACCGGCGACGAGCCGGCCCCCTCCCCGGACGACGGCGGCGCGACAGCGCCGGCACCCCTGGACCCGACCCCGACCACGGTGGCACCGGGGGAGCCGGCACTGCCCGGCGTCGAGGTGCCGCTGGACCTGACCGAGGTGGAGCAGGCGCAGGTCGACCTGGAGACCGCGCTGGCCACCCTGGAGGACGACCAGCTGTGGTGGCTCCCGGTCGCCGACCCCGACCTGGCCGCCCTCATCGACATCGGCACCGACCCCGCCGACGCGGCCGAGATAATGACCCGGACCCTGCCGGAGTCGGTCCTGCTGTCACAGCCGCTGCTGGAGTCGGGCCGGCACGACATCGCCTGGCCGGAGTGGGCGGGGGTGCAGCCGGCCCAGCTCGAGGCGCTGCGCTCGATCTGGCCGGACACCCAGGAGCTGTCGGCTGCCGTCGTGCCGAGCACCGCCGTGGCCGTGGCCGCCAACTCCGCTGCCGGTCGCCTGCCGGTCGACGGCGCGGAGCTGGCGCTGCTCGGTGTCGACACCACCCTGGCTGGCCTGCTCGCCCAGGCCCCTCCCCCGGAGCGGGACGGCGAGACGGTGCAGCGCCTCGTCGCCGAGACCCTGGCCTTCTACCAGCAGAGCCCCGCCCGCGAGCGCACCCTGGCCCTGGCGCCACCGCGGGGCACGGCGATCGACCCGCAGACCCTCGACGCCGTCACCGCCGCACTGGCCGACGCGCCGTGGCTGCAGCAGACGCCGGCCGCCACCGCACTGGCGCAGCCTCCTCGTGCCCAGCTGACCGGCACGGTCCTCCTCGACGGCGCCCCGGGTGACCCCGCGGCATACCCACTGCCGCAGCCCAGCCCGCTCAGCCAGCCGTTGCTGGCCGAGATCGAGCAGCTGCGCGGCACGGTCGCCGAGATCGCCACGGTCCTCACCGACGAGGCCGCCGTGGGGCGTTGGGGGCTGGTGCTCGACGGCCTGGTCTCGACCCGGTGGCGGCTGGACCGGGCCGCCTGGCGCACCCCGCTCAACCACGTGGAGGACCAGGTCGACGCGGTGCTGGCGGGCGTCCAGGTCAACCCCACCACGGTCAACTTCCTGGCCGACGAGGGCCTGATCCAGGTCACCGTGGTCAACACGCTGCCCATCGAGGTCGAGGACCTGCGTCTCAACATCGAGCCCGGCAACGCCCGCATCCGCGTCATCGAGCCCCCGGAGCCGTTCGGGATCGCTGCAGAGAGTCGCGCTACCGTGCAGTTCCGCGCGCGCGCCGTCGCTGCGGGCGAGGTCCCGGTCAAGGCTTACCTGACCACGCCGACCGGGCTGGCCCTGGGCGAGGAGCAGGTGATGCAGGTGCGGGTGCAGCCCACCGGGGTCTGGATCTACTGGCTGCTCGGCGGGGCGGCCGGGGTCATCCTGGTCCTCGGCATCGGCCGGGCACTGCGCCGGCCGGCGCCGGCCGAGGCCGACCCCGGACCCACCATGGACACCACGACCGAGGAGGACCCGCCGTGAGCGAGGCACCGGAGCAGACCGGCACCGCGCGCCACAGCTCGGCACGCCTGGCCCGCTCCAGCGCGCTCATGGCCTCGGGCACGCTGGTCTCCCGGGTGCTCGGGCTGGTGCGCACCGCGCTGCTGGTCGGCATCGTCGGCACCGGGCTGTCCGGCGACGCCTGGGACACCGCCAACACCCTGCCCAACACCATCTACATCCTGCTGGCCGGCGGCATCCTCAACGTCGTCTTCGTCCCCCAGATCACCCGCGCGCTGGCGCAGGCCGACAAGGGCCGTGACTTCACCGACCGGCTGATCACCCTCGCGCTCGCGTCGCTGCTGGCCACCACGGTGGTGGTCACCGCGGGGGCATATGCCGTCACGAAGCTCTACGCGTGGTCGTGGTCCGGCGAGCAGCTGGGGCTGGCGGTGGCGTTCGCCTACCTGTGCCTGCCCCAGGTCTTCTTCTACGGGCTCTACTCCGTGCTGGGGCAGGTGCTCAACGCCCAGGAGAAGTTCGGCTGGTACATGTGGGCGCCGGTGGCCAACAACATCGTCGCGATCAGCGGGCTGGCCGTGTTCGCCGTGCTGTATCCGGGCACCGACGTGCTCGACCCCGGTGACTGGACCGCGCCGATGATCCTGCTGATGGGCGGCACGGCCACCCTGGGTGTGGTCGTGCAGGCGCTGGTGCTGCTGCCGGTGGTCTGGCGCAGTGGCTTCCGGTGGCGGCCCCGGTGGGGCTTCCGCGGGGTCGGCCTGGGCTCGGCCTCGCGCATGGCGATGTGGACCCTGGCCATCATCGGCGTCTCGCAGGCCGGCCTCCTGCTGTCGACCAACGTGCTCAACTGGAACGCCGAGGCCAACCCCGGGGTGCCCGGCAAGATCGTCTACAGCACCGCGTTCCTCATCTTCATCCTGCCGCACTCGCTGGTCGCGACCTCCTTGCTGACCGCTATGTTCCCGCAGCTCTCGCGCGCCGCGATGACCGACGACCGGGCGGCCCTGGGGGAGCAGTACCAGCACGGTCTCCGCCTGCTCGGTGCGGCGATGGTGCCGGTCTCGGTCGCGGTGCTGCTGCTCGCCCCGCAGCTGTCGGCCAGCCTGCTCATCTTCACCGGCCAGGGCGCCACCGACGACATCGCGTGGGTGGTCCGCATGCTCACCCTCGGCCTGGTCCCCTACGGGATGTACCTGCTGTCCCAGCGCGTGTTCCACGCCTACCAGGAGGGCAAGCCGCCGTTCCGGCTGCAGCTGGTCATCACCGGCATCGCGGTCGCCTCGCTGGTCGTGGCGATCCTGCTGCCCCCGCAGGTGACCGCGATGGCCATCGGGGCCGGGCAGTCCCTGGGCCAGGCGGTCGCGGCGGTGCTCGGCATCTGGTGGGTCCGTCGGCGGCTCGGCGGGCTGTCTCTGGGGGAGGTGCGCTCGAGCTATCTGCGAGCCCTCGCCGCTGCTCTCGTGCCGGTGCTGCCGGTGCTGGGTGTCATCGCCCTGGGGGAGCGGTTCTTCGACGGCAAGCTGGCCTCGCTGAGCGTGCTGGTCACCGGTGGCCTCGTCTACTTCCTGATGTATGGGGTGCTGGCCCACCTCTTCGGGGTGCGCGAGCTCTCCGAAGTCATCGCCCCGCTGCTGCGCCGCCTGCGTCGTCGCCGGCCCGGTGGACCTCCTCCTGGCGGACCCCCTCCCAGCGGACCGTCCGGTGGCCCCAGCAGCGGACCCACGGGCGGCCCCGGCAACGGCCCTACTGAGGGCCCCGTCGAGGACACGGCGGACCACGCCGGCGCAGGCCCGAGATCTGCCACCGCGACATACCCGGCAACCGGACCTGGCTCCTCCGGTGCCCGACTACTCTTGGACGCGTCCCCGTCCCCAACTGGTCAGCGAGAGGAACCCATGGTGCACGGCATCGACACCGGCACGGTCCTGGGAGGTCGTTACGAGCTCGAGGAGCTGCTGGCGCGTCGGGACGACACCCTGGACTACTGGTCGGCCAACGACCAGACCCTCGACCGGCTGGTCGCGGTGACCGTCCTGCCGGCGACCGGTGACTACGAGGACATGGCGCACGCGGTGCTCGACGGGGCGCGCCGCACGGCCGGGGTGGACGACCCGCGGCTGGTCCGGGTGCTCGACGTCGGCCTCGAGCAGGAGGTCTGCTGGATCGTCGAGGAGGGCCTGAGCGAGGCGGAGTCCCTCGCCTCCCTGGTGCTGGAGCACCCCTTGCCGGCCGAGGAGGCACGTCGCATCGTCGGCGAGGCCGCCTCCGGTCTGGAGTCGGCCCGGCGGCGTGGCCTGCACCACCTCTACCTCAACCCGCACGCCGTGCTGCGCACCAGCGAGGGCAGCGTCAAGGTGTCCGGCGTCGGCGTGGCGGCCGCCATCGAGCAGGTCGACGACGTGTCCGCAGGCGAGGCCTCACTGATCGACACCACCGACCTGCTGTCGCTGCTCTACACCGGCCTGACCGGCCGCTGGCCCGGCGAGGACATCGAGGGCCTGCGCCCCGCCCGCCGCCTGGCGGACGGCACCCTGCCGGCACCGTCGGAGGTCGTGGCAGGGGTCCCCGGTGACCTGGACGCCCTGTGCCGCATGACCTTCGGCGCCGAGTACTCCCCGGACCGGGGCCCCCGGACACCCGGAGAGCTGGCCCGCCAGCTGGCCCCCTGGCCCTCGGAGGTGGTGCCCGGGACCGGCGGTCAGGAGCACGGACCCGACGCGCCCATCGAGGACGTCGGCGCCGCGGCCGCCCTGGCCGGAGGCGCCACGGCGGGAGCCGCGGTCACCGCCGCCCAGCTGAAGGACGACCAGGCGGACCACGACGAGGAGCCGGTCACCGCTGCGGAGGAGCCGCACTACTACCGCACCCGTGACGACGACCCGCGCGCCGGCGGCGGCTACGACACCCCCGCCGCTGAGGGCCTCGACGACGGCGGGTTGCCGGAGGAGCGCGGGGGGCTGCACGACGAGCGCGGTGCCGACATGTTCGCGCCCGCTGCGGCCGGGGCCGCCACCGCAGGCGCGGTGGGTGGCGGCGGCGACGGCTCCCAGGCAGGTGACCGGGCGCTGGCGTCCGCAGAGGTCGACCGGCCCACCGAACGGCGCCAGTCCGGGGTGGTGCTGGCCCTGGTGGCGGGCATCCTGGTCGTCGCGGTCTTCCTGGCCTACGGCGCCTTCCAGGGCCTGACCGGCGACGAGGACCCCACGGCCGGCCCTGCTGCCACCAGCTCACCGACCGAGCAGGAGGAGGAGGGCGACCCCGCTGCGGAGGGCGACGGCGAGCAGGAGACCGCGGCTCCCGAGGAGACCACCGAGGACGAGACCCCCGCCGAGCCGATCGACCTCGCCGGCATCACCTCCTACGACCCTCAGGGCGACGGCGACGAGCGCAACGACATCGTCGACGCCGCCATCGACGGCGACAGCACGACGGCCTGGAACAGCCACACCTACCTTGCCGCCGGCTGGGGCAACCTCAAGAGCGGGGTGGGCCTGCTGGTCGACCTGGGCGGCACCCAGGAGGTCAACGAGGTCACCATCGACTTCCCCGAGGGCGACTACGGCGTCGAGGTGTTCGTGACCGACGAGGCCTCGCGCGAGGACGGCACCAGCATCGGTGCACTGGACGAGGCTTCCGGGGAGGTGACCTTCACCGCGGAGGAACCTGTCGACGGCCAGTACGTGCTGATCTGGTTCGACCGCGCGTGGACCGGTCCCGGCGGTGAGATCGTCTACGTGTCCGAGGTCACCGTGCAGTGACAGGCCGGTCGTGACCTTCGCCGATCTCGCCGGCCACACCGATGCCGAGCTGCTGAGGCTGCACACCCAGGGCGACCCCGAGGCCTTCGGTGAGCTCTTCCGCCGCCACAAGGACAAGATGTGGGCCGTCGCCATCCGCACCACCCGTGACCCGGAGATGGCCTCCGACGCCGTGCAGGATGCGTTCCTCAACGCGTTTCGCAGGGCCGACTCGTTCCGGGGGACCGCCCAGGTGAGCACCTGGCTGCACCGCATCGTGGTCAACGCCTGCCTGGACCGGCTGCGCCGGGTGCGACCCACCAGCAACCTCGACGACCACGACCCGGTGGAGCCTCGCGACCCGCACCGCAGCGTCGAGGTGCGGATGGACGTGCGGGCGGCGCTCGACCGGCTCCCCGAGGCGCAGCGTCTGAGCCTCATCCTGGTGGACATGCAGGGCCTGAGCGTGGCCGAGGCAGCCGCGGTGCTCGAGGTCGCCGAGGGCACCATCAAGTCGCGGTGCGCACGGGGCCGGGCCGCCATGGCCGAGCTGCTGGAGGCCCCGTGAGGGAACCACTCGTCGGCGGCACTCGTCCTACCCCACGGGAGGCGCCCCCCACCCGGGGCGCCCTCACCACATGTTGTCCTGTCCCGCCCACGACCACGACGAGGAGCAGCCGGTGAGCCACCCCCGCGACCGCGAGCCCGCTGCCGAGGACCTCGACCCCACCGGTGTCCGGGCCCTCCTGTCCTCCCTGCCGGACCCCGGGCCGATGCCGCACGACCTGGCCGATCGGATCACCGCAAGCCTTCGGCAGGAGCAGGAGCAACGGGCGGAGGGGTCGCGTGTCACACCGTTGCCGACCCGCGGTGACCGCGCCGCGCCGCACCACTGGCTCGCGGCGGCCGCTGCGGTCGCCGCGGTCGCCGTCGCGGGCACCGTCATCTTCCAGTCGGCCCTCGGTGACCAGGCCTGGGACAGCGTGGCTGCGTTCTACTCCGGAGACGTCGGCACCGAGTCCAGCGACTCCGGTGCCGACGCCGCGGCCGGGGGGGCCGATGCGGCGGAGCGCGAGGAGTCCGGCGGTGAGGTCGCCGGGGAGGACGGACGCGAGGTGACGCCGCTCAGCGGCATCCAGGTGGTCCCGGAGCCCACCGCTCTCGTCAGCGACACCTTCGAGGTCGGGGCGGGTGCTGTGCTGTCGGCGGCCACCGGCCTGCGGCCCAGCGAGCAGGCGGACGAGGCAGCGGGGAGCGGAGACACGGGAGCCACCCTCACCTCGCAGACCGCCGCCGACTGCGTCGCTGCGGTGGGGGCTGACCCCGCATCAGGGTCCTGGGTCGTCGGGCCGGCGACGTTGGACGGGGCACCGGCGGTGCTGGTGATCGCCGACGCGCGGGCACCGGCCCTGGCCTGGGCCGTCGCCCCGGACTGCGCCGAGGGCGACGACGGGGCGGTCGTGCTGCACGGGCCGGTGTCGCTGCCCTGAGGGTGCCGCGGGGAACATCGGCAGCCTAGGATCGGTTACCAGAGCGCACCACCCGCACCGCACTACAGGAGCTCACTCCCTCATGTCCTTCATCACCGGTCTCTCCCTGCAGCCGGCCACTCCCACCGTGGCGGCGTCCGACGACACGGTCCACGAGGTGGTCATCATCGGCTCCGGTCCCGCCGGCTACACGGCAGCCGTGTATGCCGCGCGAGCGAACCTGAAGCCGTTGCTCTTCGAGGGCGCGGTCACCGCCGGGGGCGCGCTGATGAACACCACCGAGGTGGAGAACTTCCCGGGCTTCGAGGACGGCATCATGGGTCCTGAGCTCATGTTCGCGATGCGCGCTCAGGCAGAGCGCTTCGGCGCCACGCTCGTGCGCGACGACATCGTCGACGTCGACCTCACCGGGCCCGTCAAGCTGGTCACCGACGCGGAGGGCACCGTGCACCGGGCCCGGTCCGTCATCCTCGCCATGGGGTCGGCCTACCGCCAGCTGGGTCTGCCCGACGAGCAGCGCCTGTCCGGCCACGGCGTCTCGTGGTGTGCCACCTGCGACGGTGCCTTCTTCCGTGACAAGGACATCATCGTCGTGGGCGGAGGTGACTCGGCCATGGAGGAGGCGACCTTCCTGAGCCGCTTCGCCAGCAGTGTGACAGTGCTCCACCGCCGCGGTGAGCTGCGCGCCAGCAAGATCATGGCGGCACGCGCGGAGGCCGACCCCAAGATCCGGTTCGAGTGGCACAGCGAGATCGTCGAGCTCGTCGGCGAGGACAAGCTGACCGCCGTGGTGGTCCGGGACACCCGGACCGGCGAGACCCGCACCATGGAGACGTCCGCGGTCTTCATCGCGATCGGTCACGACCCGCGCAACGAGCTGCTCACGGGCCAGGTGCACCTGGACGCCGAAGGCTACGTCCTGGTGCAGGGGCGCAGCACGGCCACCAACCTGCCCGGGGTCTTCGCAGCCGGTGACCTGGTGGACCACACCTACCGCCAGGCCGTCACTGCTGCCGGCACCGGGTGCTCCGCCGCGCTGGACGCCGAGCGCTACCTGGCGGCGCTGGACGACGAGCAGTCGGCCGCCACCGCGTCCGCGACTGCCGTGCCGATGGCCGACAGCGCGATGCCAGTCACCTGAAAATCCCTGTGCCACAGCGAGATCGAGTCTGTGGTCCAGTCCCCGACCCGACACCCTTAAGGAAGGTCCATGGCTACCAAGCAGACCGACGACGCCAACTTCTCCGCTGACGTGCTCCAGAGCGACCACCCCGTGCTGGTGGACTTCTGGGCTCCCTGGTGCGGGCCGTGCAAGATGGTCGCGCCCGTGCTGGAGGAGATCTCCGACGAGTACGCCGGCAAGATCAGCATCGTCAAGCTCAACACCGACGAGAACCCTCAGGTGACGCAGAAGTACGGCATCACCGGCATCCCCACGATGAACGTCTATGTCGGCGGCGAGGTCGTCAAGACGGTCGTCGGTGCCCTCTCCAAGCAGAAGCTCGTGCGCGAGCTGGAGCCGTTCCTGGGCTAGGGCCTGGGCCTCCGGGGGCTTGGCTCCGCTGCGCGCCGGCGACCACCAGGGCCCCTGTAGTCATCCACGACGCCGTCCACATGGGTTATCCACACCCTGTGGACGGCATTGTGCATCCTGGGGACAGTGTGCATCGTCCCTGGTCACGCCCGTGACTCAGTGCTGGTCGACCGGCTCCGGTGCCAGGATCGCCAGGATCCGGTCGAGGTCCTCGCGCGAGGCGAACTCCACGGTCACCTTGCCCTTGCGCCGCCCCATCGCGATCTGCACCCTGGTGTCCAGCCGGTCCGAGAGGCGTGTCGACAGGTGCTCCAGGTCCGGGTCGGCCGGGCCACGTCGCGTGGTGCGCCGGGACGGCTCGGTGCCGGCCTCGCCGAGCACGACGATCTCCTCCACCGAACGGACGGACAGGCCTTCGGCGACGATGCGCTGGGCCAACCGCTCCATGGCGGCGGCGTCGGCCAGTCCCAGCAGAGCCCTGGCGTGGCCGGCAGAGAGCACTCCGGAGGCCACCCGTCGCTGCACCAGCGGGGGCAGCCGCAGCAGTCGGATCGTGTTGGAGATCTGCGGCCGCGAGCGACCGATGCGCCGTGCCAGCTCTTCGTGGGTGCAGCCGAAGTCGTCGAGGAGCTGCTGGTATGCCGCTGCTTCCTCGAGCGCATTGAGCTGGCTGCGGTGCAGGTTCTCCAGCAGGGCGTCGCGCAGCAGGTCGTCGTCGGACGTGCTGCGGACGATGGCCGGCACGGTGTGGTGGCCCGCCTCGATGCAGGCCCGCCAGCGCCGTTCCCCCATGATGAGCTCGTAGGCAGCGTCCGGGCCCGCCTCCGCGGACAACGGCCGCACGACGATGGGCTGGAGCACACCGATCTCCCTGATGCTGTGCACCAGCTCGGACAGCTCGTCCTCGTCGAACACCTGGCGAGGCTGTCGGGGGTTCGGCCGGATGGCGGCCACGGGTAGGTCGGCGTAGGACGTTCCCGGCACAGCCCTGAGGGTGAAGCCGTCGTCGCCTGCCGGCTCGGTGCCGACTGCCGACTCCTCGTCGCTCGGCGGCCCTTCGGCGTCGTGCTCGCGCTCGGGGGACACCTCCCCGGATGATGCCACCTGTGTCGTCGCCAGCTGCGTCGTCGCCGGCATGGTCGAGACGGAACCCCCGTTTCCCGTGAAACCGTCGGCCGTCGTGACGGGTCGGGGGAAGAACAGGTCGCTGGGACGGTCCCCGGTGCCGGACGATGGGGGGATGAGGGCGCCCAGGCCCTTGCCAAGTCCTCGTCGACGGTCGCTCATGGGGTGGGGACTCCTTCACGGTGGGGCGGTGCGGTAGGCGGGCTGAGCCGGGGGCTGGTCATCTCGACGGCGACCTCACGATAGGACAGGGCCCCCACACTGCTGGGGTCGTAGGTCATCACCGTCTCCCCGTGGCTGGGAGCCTCACTGATCCGCACCGAGCGCGGGATGACGGTCTTGACGACCTGCTCAGGGAAGTGTTCCCGCACCTCGTCCGCCACCTGCGAGGACAGCCTGGTGCGGGCGTCATACATGGTCATCAGGATGGTGGAGACGCGGAGGTCGGGGTTCAGGTGCTCGCGGATCATCTCGATGTTCGTGAGCAGCTGGCTGACCCCCTCCAGGGCGTAGTACTCGCACTGGATGGGGATGAGCACCTCGGCGGCCGCCACGAAGGCGTTCACGGTCAGCAGGCCGAGGCTCGGAGGGCAGTCGATGAGGACGAAGTCGAAGCGGTCGTCCCCCTGATGCTCCCGCAGGAACACCCTCAGGGCCTTGCGCAGCCGCGCTTCGCGCGCTACCTGCGGCACCAGCTCGATCTCCGCCCCGGCGAGGTCGATCGTCGCCGGTGCGCACCACAGGTGCTGGACGTTCGCAGCCTCCTGGACCACCTCACGCAGCGGGGTGCCCTCGATCAGCACGTCGTAGATGCCCGCGACGCCGGCGTGGTGCGGCACGCCGAGCGCGGTGCTGGCGTTGCCTTGGGGGTCCATGTCGACCACCAGCACACGCATGCCCAGCTGCGCGAGCGCAGCCGCGAGGTTCACCGTGGTGGTCGTCTTGCCGACACCACCCTTCTGGTTCGCGACCGTGAAGATCCGCGTGTCCAGGGGTCGTTCTGTGCGGGCCGAGGCCAACGCCTTGCGGCGGCGGGCCTCGTCGGCCACTGCGCGGGCCAAGGGCGTCATGGGTCGGGTTTCCCGTGAAACAGGAGCCGTCAGCGGGTCCAGCGGGTCCGGTGGTGCCACGCGCTCCAGGCTGGCTGGGCCACGAGCGGGGTCCGGAGCCACCTTGGACGCGGGGTGGGATGTCACCCCCGGTGCGGGACCCGAGACCGCCGGGGCGGGGTCCGACGACGGGGTTTCCCGTGAAACATCGCTAGGTTCCCCGTGCGCCGCACCCGGCCGAGAACTGGTGTGGCCTCGAGATGGTTCACTGTCGCCCGATGCAGATTCACGTGAACCGTGCTTCTGTCGTCCGCCGGCCAGCCCAGGTGCGGCGCCGGGGCCGCGACACCACGGTCCGGCCACCCCAGCCCGGTCCTGGTCACCGCGCGCAGGTCCACGTCGGGGGACCGCTCCACCATGCTGTCGACACTCATCGGCTCCATCATCGCGCGCCGGGGCGCCCTGCTCGGCGCGACGCGCGCGCACCGGCCCGACGCGTGCCATTCCTGTGCTTCGTCGCGACCTCCGGCGCGGACGCTCCGCGGACCACCTCGATGACACGGGCCGGCGGGTCGATGACACCCTCGCCGGCCACCAGCACCTGCGCCTCGGCCGCCCCCATCCGGGTCAGTCTCTCCCGGCTGTCGTCCAGCTCCTCGGCCGCGCTCTGGCCCTTCAGCGCCAGCAGCCGGCCACCGACCGGCAGTAGCGGCCAGGACCAGTGGTAGAGCTGGTCGAGACGGGCCACGGCACGGGCCGTGACGACGGGGACCTGGAGCCGCCCGGGGAAGTCCTCGGCACGCCCTCGCAGCACGGTGACCTGGCTCAGCTCGAGCTCAGCCACCGCCGTCTCCAGCCACCGGGTGCGTCGCTGCAGCGGCTCGACCAGGGTGACCTGCAGGTCGGGCCGAGCGATGGCCAGCACCAGCCCGGGCAGGCCAGCACCAGAACCAATGTCGACCAGCCGAACCCTATGTGGCAGAAGGGATTCCATCACTGCACAGTTGAGGATGTGCCGGTCCCAGAGGCGGGGGGCCTCCCGAGGCCCGATCAGACCGTGCTCGATGCCGGTCGTGGCCAGCAGGTCGGCATAGCGGACCGCAAGGGGCAGCCGCTCACCGAAGACCTCGGCCGCGCTGCGCGGCGGCGGCGGTGCGGTCGCGCGCGGGTCATGTTTCACGGGGAACCTGCACTCTTCCTCGGGGCTGGGCGGTCAGATGGCTCCGCGGCTGGTCCGGCCGGGTCGACGAGGATCAGGATGCGGGGAGCACGACGACGAAACGGTGCGGCTCCTCGCCCTCGGACTCCGAGCGCAGACCGGCCTTGAGCACCTCATCATGGACGACCTTGCGCTCGAAGGCCGACATCGGCTCGAGCTCCTGGCGCTGGCCGGTCGTGCGCGTCGTCGAGATGATCTCGCGCGCCTGCTCGACCAGCGCAGCCTTGCGCTGGGCCCGGTGGCCCGCGACGTCGAGCATCAGCCGGCTCCGGTCCCCGGTCTCCGCCTGGACCGCGAGACGGGTCAGCTCCTGCAGCGCCTCCAACACGGTGGCATCGGCACCCACGAGGCGACGGGGGGCGGCGCCGTCCTCGGAGTCGACGATGGACACCGCGGCACGGTCACCGTCGACGTCGACCTCGAGGTCGCCGTCCAGGTCGGCGATGTCGAGCAGCGTCTCGAGGAAGTCGGCGGCGATCTCACCCTCCCGCTCCAGCTCGCTGCGCCGTGACCCGGCCCTGGCCTGCTGCGTGTCCTCGCCCCCGCCCGGCTGCCGGTCGGCCGGGGTGGCGTCGTCGGTCTGGTCGGCGGTGGACTGCGCGTCGGTCTGGTCGGCCGGGGTGGCGTCGCTCTGGTCGGCGGTGGACTGTGCCTCGGTCGTGTCGGCGAACATGTGGCTCTCCCTGAACGTGTCTGGCGTGTGGTCGGCGGGGCCGGTGCGGGTGGCCCCGCTCAGCGGCCCTTGGGTCGGTTGTTGTTCTTCTTCTTCTTGGCGCGCCGCTTGCCCTGCGGCTGGACGCGCTGGCCCCCCTGCTTCTCCACGACCGGGGCCTCGTCCTCGACCTCCACCGTGTCGCTGAGCTGGAACTTCTTGATCGGCTTGCCCTTGGCCAGCCGGCGCTCTTCCAGCGCCTTCTCGGCGAGCGACCCGGGGGCGGGCATGGCCCGGATGACGTAGAACTGCTGGCCCATCGTCCACAGGTTGGTCGTGGTCCAGTAGATGAGCACGCCCAGCGGGAAGTTGACCCCGAAGACCGCGAACATGATCGGCAGCGCGTAGATCAGGATCTGCTGCTGGCGGGCCATCGGGCTGTCCAGCGCGGCAGCGGGCATGTTCTTGCGCATGAGCTGGTGCGAGGTGATGAACTGCGTGAGCGACATCGCCACGATGAGCACCAGCGAGAGGATCTTGGCCGAGGTGTCGTCGCTGTGCAGGAAGCTCGACGTCAGGTTGGCCCCCAGGAGGGTGGCCTCCTGCATCGTCTGAGCCATGTCGGCGGTGAAGAAACCTGGGGCGGTGCGCTCACCCGCGGCGATCGCGGGGATGTTGTTGAGGATCCGGAACAGCGCGAAGAAGAACGGCATCTGCAGCAGGATCGGCAGACACGAGGAGAACGGGTTGGTGCCGTGCTTCTTGTACAGCGCGAACGACTCCTCGGTCATCGCCTTGCGCGACGCCTCGTCCTTCTTGCCCTTGTACTTCTTCTGGATCTTCATCAGCTCCGGCTGCAGCAGCTGCATCCGCCGCTGCGAGCGGATCTGCCGCACGAACAACGGCATCAGGAGGATCCGCAGCACGATGACCAGGCAGACGATGGCCAGCGCCCAGGTCCATCCGCTCGTCTCGGACATGCCGAGCGTGGTGAGGAGCTGCTCGGCTCCGGCCAGGATGGAGGCGACGAACCACTCGAAGGGGTACATCAGCGCAGCGAAGAAGCCCATGGGGTCCTCAGTCTCGGGGTGAGCGGTGCTCACCGGGGTTAGGGGCGGCAGTGCGGCGTGGGGGGACGTGGTCCACACCGCCGTGGCTCCAAGGGTGACACCTCAGCAGCCGTCTGGCGGACAGCCAGAGGCCGGTGAGGGGACCGTGGACGCGCAGCGCGTCCACGGCATACGCGGAGCACGAAGGATAGAACTTGCAGGTGGGGCCGAGCAGTGGCGACACCACCAGCTGGTAGGCACGGACCAGCCAGATCAGCGGGAGAGCCAGCAGCTCACGCCATGACCGGCCGGCCGTGGCCGGCTGGGCGGCGCTCACCGGGACACCCGCTCGAGACCCCGGTCGAGCTCGGCGGCGAGCTCGTCAAAACGGGCCGCGGCCGCAGCCGGCTGAGCACGGACGACCACGTCGGTGCCCTCCGGAAGGGCGGTCAGCCGCTGAGCCATGAGCGCGCGCAGGCGCCGGGTGACGCGATGGCGCACCACGGAGTTGCCTACGGCTTTGGACACCACGAAGCCCACGCGCGGTGGACGCGTGGGTGCGGGGGTGTCATCGGAGGCAGCGTCGCGACGGTGGACCACAACCACCCGACCACCCGCCCGCCGGGCCCCGTTGCGCGCGCCGCCCCGCAGGACGGCACTGAACTCACCCGGCCTGGTCAGTCGGTGACGACGGGGCAGCACGAGGCTTGCCGGTCCCGACCGCAGTCTCAGGCGGAGATGGACGAGCGGCCCTTGCGGCGGCGGGAAGCCAGGATCGAACGGCCCGCACGGGTGCGCATCCGCAGGCGGAAGCCGTGGACCTTGGCCCGACGACGGTTGTTGGGCTGGAACGTGCGCTTGCTCATGACTGCTCCGTTACCGCGGCGACATGCTGACACCGCTGACCGAGATGATGGGATCGTGACTGGCCTCTGCCCGGCCGCAATCGAAAGCCCACGCCGACTCCCGGGGCGCGACCACACCCTCCAGCGGCGAGCGCGGGAAGACACAGCCGACGACTCTCGGTCCTCATGGGCAGGCGAAAACGGCCGACACAACGGCGTCGTCCAACGGTACGTGAGGGCGCCGACGGTGGTCAAACCACCCGTCACGCGGTCGGGCCCCGACCGCGCAACCTGAGATCCTCTCGGACACCGGCACCACGACCGTCGCGACACGCCGTGACGGCACCGACTCGTGACATCTTGTCGCACGGTGACACTTGCCGCCGGGTCCCCGGCTTGTTACGGTCGCCACTTCCGGTCCTCTGTCCACGAGTTTATGCACAGGTTGTGGATAACCTTGTGGACGAGGGTGTCGTAGCCGCATACTCGAACGACGGGGGCCCGGCAGGCGCGCTCGACCGTACGCCCGACGACAGTGAAGGACGCGCCGCAACGATGTCCCAGGATCAGCTCGACTACCCGGCGATCTGGGCCCGTGTCGTCGACCAGCTCGACTCCTCCGGCATCGCTCCCCGCGAACGAGCTTTCCTCCGCCTCACGCGCTTCGTCGGCCTGCTCGACTCGACCGCTCTACTGGCGGTGCCCTACCCGCACACCAAGGAGACGCTGGAGACCTCGCTGCGCCTGCCGGTGAGCCGGGCACTGTCCCACGACCTGGACCGGGACGTGCGCCTGGCGGTGACGGTCGACGACGAGCTGCGCCGCGAGGTGGAGGGCGAAGGAGTCGGGGTCAACCCCCCCGTCGACGACCTGGCCGCCGACACCTCCTACGTGCCGCTCGAGTCCACCTCGGAGGTCGACGCCGCCCTCGCCGACGCCACCGACCCGGCTGCCGGACGCGCGCTGACCAGCGCCGGCGCCCTCCGCTCCCCCGGCCGGTCCGTCGGGGTGGGAGTGGCCACGACGACGGACGGCGACTCCCGTCTCAACCCCAAGTACACCTTCGACACGTTCGTGTCCGGCTCCTCCAACCGCTTCGCACACGCCGCGTCGCTCGCAGTGGCCGAGTCGCCGGCCCGCGCCTACAACCCGCTGTTCATCTACGGCGAGTCCGGCCTGGGCAAGACGCACCTGCTGCATGCCATCGGCCACTACGCCCGCAACCTCTACCCCGAGACCCGGGTGCGCTACGTGAACTCCGAGGAGTTCACCAACGACTTCATCAACAGCATCCGCGACGACAAGGCCGGCGCCTTCCAGCGTCGCTACCGCAACGTCGACTTCCTCCTCATCGACGACATCCAGTTCCTGCAGGGCAAGGAGCAGACGGTGGAGGAGTTCTTCCACACCTTCAACACCCTGCACAACAGCGAGAAGCAGGTCGTGATCACCTCCGACCAGCCCCCGAAGAAGCTCTCCGGCTTCGCCGAGCGGCTGCGCAGCCGGTTCGAATGGGGTCTGCTCACCGACGTCCAACCCCCGGACCTCGAGACCCGCATCGCCATCCTGAAGAAGAAGGCCGCTCAGGAGGGGATGACCACCCCCGACGACGTGCTCGAGCTGATCGGCACGAAGATCACCACCAACATCCGCGAGCTGGAGGGCGCCCTCATCCGGGTGACCGCCTTCGCCTCGCTCAGCGGGCAGCCGCCCAACCGTGACCTGGCCGCCCATGTGCTCAAGGACATCATCCCCAACGCCGAGTCGGGGCGGATCACGGCGCAGACGATCATGACCGAGGTGGCCGACTACTTCCGGATCAGTGTCGACGACCTGTGCGGCACCTCACGCTCGCGCACCCTCGTCAACGCGCGGCAGATCGCGATGTACCTCTGCCGGGAGCTCACCGACCTCTCGCTGCCCAAGATCGGCCAGGAGTTCGGTGGCCGGGACCACACGACGGTCATGCACGCCGAGCGCAAGATCCGGCAGCTGATCGGCGAACGACGCGCCCTGTTCGACCAGATCACCGAGCTCACCGGCACCATCCGGAAGGCCGCAGCGCGCTGACGCTTGCCCCCGCCGCACCGCCTCTCCACCACCCTTGTGTGGATGTCGATAGCCCTGTGAACAGCGGAAATACACCCTTGTCCCCAGTTGTCCACAGCCTCTGTGGACAACGTGAGCACCGCGGTCGCATGCCGGGGACAACAGCCCTCCTCCGCGGGGTCGCTGCTGTGGATGCCAGGAGTGCGTCCCCACCCGCCCCGGCCCGTCCACCGCGCCCGTCCACCCCTTGTGCACACCCGGACCGCAGCGTGCGACCTGCACCGGGACGGTGTTGTCCACCCCGTCCACACCCCCTACGACGATGACGAGACCTCATCCCTGGCAGATCCCGTCCCACGTCCCTGGGGACACCGAGCCACCGCGAACCACACGATCCGCCACGGGTTGGCGGGGCAGGGACACCCGGCTAATGTCATCCTTCACCTGTGGTCCGAGGACGGGCCGAGTCCTGACGATGCGAAGAGGCTGACTGTCGTGAAGTTCCGTGTAGAGCGCGACGTGCTCGCCGAGGCCGTGGCCTGGGTCGTCCGAGGCCTGAGCAGCCGTCCCCCGGTCCCGGTCCTCGCCGGCGTCCGCGTGCAGGCCGACGAGGAGGGCACGCTGACGCTGTCGGCCTTCGACTACGAGATCTCCGCCACCGTCACCGTCGAGGCTGACGTCACCGAAGGCGGGACGGTGCTCGTGCTGGGCAAGCTGCTGGCCGATATCTCCCGCAACCTGCCGTCCAAGCCGGTCGAGGTGACCGCCGAGGGCACCAAGGTGCAGCTCTCCTGCGGGTCCAGCCGGTTCTCGCTGATCCAGATGCCCGTCGCCGACTACCCCAACCTGCCCTCGCCGGCAGAGTCCAGCGGCACGATCCCCGGCTCCACGTTCACCCAGGCCGTCGCCCAGGTCTCGGTCGCAGCCGACCGCGGCGACACCCTGCCGATCCTGACCGGTGTCCGGGTGCAGATCGAGGGCGACAAGGTCACCATGCTCGCCACCGACCGCTACCGTCTGGCGATGCGCGAGCTGGTCTGGCACCCGATGGCCAGCGACGCCTCCCACGTCGCGCTGGTCCCGGCCCGCACCCTGTCCGAGACGGCCAAGGCGCTCGGGGCAGCCGGGTCCATCGAGGTCTCCCTCGGTGACGCCGACCACGGCGACGGGCTGATCGGCTTCGAGGCCGGCTCCCGCCGGGCCACCACCCGGCTGCTGGACGGGGAGTATCCGAAGGTCACGTCGATCTTCCCGAGCAGCGTGGACACCGTGGCCGTGATGCACACCGGCACGCTGATCGAGGCGGTCCGGCGGGTGGCCCTGGTGGCCGAGCGCAACACCCCGGTGCGGCTGCGCTTCACCGACGGTCAGGTCGCCATCGAAGCGGGCACCGGTGACGACGCCCAGGGCAGCGAGGCCATCGAGGCCACGCTCACCGGGCCGGAGATCGAGAGTGCCTTCAACCCGCAGTTCCTGCTCGACGGCCTCGGCGCGCTCGGCACCGACTACACCCGGATGGCCTTCACACAGCCGTCACGACCGTGTGTGATCTCGGGCCAGGCCGAGCTCGACGGGGAGTCCGACGAGACCTACCGCTACGTGCTGATGCCGGTCCGCTTCGCGGGCTGAGCCTCGGCACACCGACCGGAAAGCACCGGCACCACCGAAGGGGATGGACAGATGCAGCTCGGAATGATCGGCCTGGGCAAGATGGGCGGCAACATGCGCGAGCGGCTGCGCCGCGCGGGTCACGAGGTGATCGGCTACGACCTCGACGAGAGCGCCCGTGACGTGAGCAGCCTCGAGGAGCTCGTGCAGTCGCTGCAGGCGCCCCGCGTGGTCTGGGTGATGGTCCCGCACGGCGGCCCGACCCACAGCACCGTCGCCGCGCTCGGTGACCTGCTGGACGAGGGTGACATCGTCGTGGAGGGCGGCAACTCGCACTTCACCGACGACACCCGGCACGACGAGGAGCTGGCGGCCAAGGGCATCGGCTACGTGGACTGCGGCGTCTCCGGCGGCATCTGGGGGCTGGACAACGGCTACGGCCTGATGTGCGGCGGGCGCCCCGAGCACGTGGAGCAGGTCATGCCCGTGTTCGACGCGCTGCGCCCCGAGGGTCCCCGGCAGGAGGGCTTCGTGCACGCCGGAGACGTGGGGGCCGGGCACTACGCCAAGATGGTGCACAACGGCATCGAGTACGGCCTGATGCACGCCTACGCCGAGGGCTTCGAGCTGCTCACCGCCAAGGAGATCGTCAAGGACGTCAAGGGCTGCTTCGAGGCCTGGAGCCGCGGCACCGTGGTGCGGTCCTGGCTGCTCGACCTGCTGGTCAACGCACTGGAGGACAACCCGGGGCTGAAGGGCATCGACGAGTACACCACCGACTCCGGGGAGGGGCGGTGGACGGTGCAGGAGGCGATCGACCACGCCGTGCCGATGCCGGTCATCAGCGCCGCGCTGTTTGCGCGCTTCGCCTCCCGTCAGGAGAACTCCCCCGCGATGCAGGCGGTGGCCGCCCTGCGCGGTGAGTTCGGTGGCCATCACGTGCGCATGCTCGAGGACGACCTGGAGGAGGGGCAGCAGGAGGTCCACCAGGGTGCCGAGCCCAAGCCGGCGGACGAGCGCGACCCGGTGCCCAGTGGTGACCACGAAGGGGAGGCCGACGAGGCCGGCCCGTCGTCCGGCTCCGGCGCCACGGCTGACCCCGAGGGCCCGACCTCCGGCTCCGGTGACGCCGGCAAGGGCTGACCGCCGGCATACCGGGTGCGGCCTGCCGTGCACCTGAGGAGCCTGGCCGTCACCGACTTCCGGAGCTATCCGAGCATCGGCCTCGACCTCGCCCCGGGGGTGACGACCATCCTGGGCCGCAACGGCCAGGGCAAGACCAACCTCGTCGAGGCCGCGGGGTATGTCGCCTCGCTGGCCAGTCATCGCGTGGCCCAGGACGCCCCGCTGGTGCGTTTCGGTGCCGAGTCGGCGGTGATCCGCGCGGAGGTGGTCCGGGACGGCCGCAGCACGCTGGTCGAGCTCGAGATCGTGCCCGGCCGCGCCAACCGGGCCCGGCTCAACCGCTCCGCGCTGACCAGGCAGCGGGACGTGCTCGGCACCCTGCGCACGGTGCTCTTCGCACCGGAGGACCTGGCCCTGGTCAAGGGCGACCCGGCTGAGCGCCGCCGCTTCCTGGACGACCTGCTGGTGGCACGTCAGCCACGCTGGGCGGGGGTGCGGGCCGACTACGACAAGGCGCTGCGGCAGCGCAACGCCCTGCTGCGTTCCGGTGCCGCCCTCTGGCGCGACCCGCGCTCGTCGTCGCGGCGGGTCAAGGCTCCGCAGCTGGCCCCCGGCGAGACCCTCGACCAGGCGCGCGACTCCGCCCTGGCCACCCTGACGGTCTTCGACACCCACCTGGCCCAGATCGGGGCGGCGCTCACCTACGCCCGGCTGCGGCTGCTGCGCGACCTGCGGCCCTACCTGGAGGAGGCCTACCGCACCATCAGTGACGCCGACACCCCGGTGCTGGCGACCTACCGGTCCTCGCTGCGCACCGACGCAGCCGCCGCGGTCGCCGACGGGTCGGTGCCGGAGCAGGAGGATCTCGTCCGCGAGATGCTCGCCTCGATCGAGGACGTGCGCCGCCAGGAGCAGGAGCGGGGGGTCAGCCTGGTGGGGCCGCACCGCGACGACGTCGTGCTGTCCCTGGGGGACCTTCCCGCCAAGGGCTACGCCAGTCACGGCGAGTCCTGGTCGTTCGCGCTGGCGCTGCGCCTGGCCGCGTTCCGGCTGCTGCGCACCGACCTGGGCACCGACCCGGTGCTGATCCTCGACGACGTCTTCGCCGAGCTCGACAGCGGGCGACGCCGCCGGCTGGCCGGCCTGGTCGCCGACTGCGAGCAGGTGCTGATCACGGCCGCGGTGCCCGACGACGTGCCGGCGGAGCTGGTCACCGGTGCGGTCTTCGACGTGGCCGACGGCGCCGTGACCCAGCGGGAGCGGGAGTCGTGACCCCGTCACCGCCCGGGCAGCCACCACCGGGACAGACACCGGGTCAGCCACCAGAGCGGGCCCTCCTCCGGGCCGCCACCGGCGCAGCCCGCGGCCGAGGGCCCCGCTGAGGCCGCGGCCGACCCGCTGGCCGCGGCTCGTGACGCCCTCGCGCGGGCGCGCCGCGGCGCCCGGGAGCGGGGCTTCCGACCCGGCCAGGCCGGCCGCTCGCCCGGGCGCTCCCGCGGACTGACCGACCGGCGTAGTCCCACCGGCCAGGCCGGTCGTGACCCGCAGGCCCTGGGCGACGAGGTGGGCCGGCTGCTGGCCACCCGCGGCTGGGACGCCGACGTCCAGGTCGGCTCGGTCGTCGGCCGCTGGCCCAGCATCGTGGGGGACCAGGTGGCCGCGCACGTCACCCCGGTCGCCTTCACCGGGACGGTGCTGACCGTGCAGGCCGACTCCACCGCCTGGGCCACCCAGATGCGGCTGCTGGTGAGCTCGGTGCTGACCCGGATCACCGCCGAGGTGGGTGCCGAGGTGGTCACCGAGATCGTCGTGAAGGCCCCCGGGGGGCCCAGCTGGCGCAAGGGACCGCTGCGCTCCCAGGGGCCCGGTCCGCGGGACACCTACGGCTGAGCGCTCCGTCGGCCAGAGGCACCTGTGGGCCGCTGAGCCCCTCGGGTCCATGGTGGACCGTGAGAAGTGGTCTCCGCTGCGCTGAAATCGCCGTTCGAGCCCTGTGGATGGCACGTTCGGGTGCTTCGCACCGTTAAACTGGAGTCCAGCCCCATCCCCCTGTCTAAGGAGCCCCGTGCCCGAGAACACCGTCGGACCCGAGGACCACCCACCCACACCGGCGATGCCGGAGCTGCCCGAGGCGACAGGGCCGGTAGGGGCACCCGACTCCCTGGCGACCGCCCCGGCATACGACGCCAACGCGATCCAGGTCCTGGAGGGCCTGGAGGCGGTGCGCAAGCGCCCGGGCATGTACATCGGGTCGACGGGCGCGCGGGGACTGCACCACCTGGTGTGGGAGATCGTGGACAACTCGGTCGACGAGGCGCTGGCCGGGCACGCCGACCACATCGAGATCGTGCTGCGGTCCGACGGGGGGGTGCGGGTCGTCGACAACGGGCGCGGCATCCCCACCGACATGCACCCGGTGGAGCAGAAGCCGGCGGTCGAGGTCGTCATGACGGTGCTGCACGCCGGCGGCAAGTTCGGTGGCGGCGGGTATGCGGTGTCCGGCGGCCTGCACGGGGTGGGGTCCTCGGTCGTCAACGCGCTCTCCCGCCAGCTCGACGTCGAGGTGCGCCAGCGCAGGCACGTATGGCGGCAGAGCCTACCGCCTCGGGGTGCCCCAGGCGCCGCTGTCGATGGACGAGGAGATCGGGCCGGACGACACCGGCACGATGGTCACGTTCTGGCCCAGCGAGGACATCTTCGACACCGTCGACTTCGACTTCGAGACGCTGCGGGCCCGCTTCCAGCAGATGGCCTTCCTCAACAAGGGCCTGACCCTCACCCTCACCGACGAGCGGGTGGTCCTGGAGGAGGACCCCGACGCCCTCGAGGACGACCCGGTGGACGGCACCGACGACGGCGACGCCCCCCACGTGGCCGTGGGCGGCACCGGGCGCACGGTGCACCTACCGCTACGACAACGGGCTGCTCGACTACGTCACCCACCTCAACCGCTCCAAGCGCAGCGAGCCGGTGCACGAGGAGGTCATCGCGTTCGAGACCGAGGACAAGGTGCGCATGCTCTCCCTCGAGATCGCGATGCAGTGGACCGGCTCCTACACCGAGTCGGTGCACACCTACGCCAACACCATCAACACCCACGAGGGCGGCACCCACGAGGAGGGCTTCCGCGCGGCGCTGACCCGGATGGTCAACGACTTCGCCCTCAACAACCGGCTGCTCAAGGACAAGGACCCCAAGCTCACCGGTGAGGACATCCGGGAGGGCCTGACCGCGGTCATCTCCGTCAAGCTCGGCGAGCCGCAGTTCGAGGGGCAGACCAAGACCAAGCTCGGCAACTCCGAGGTCCGCGGCTTCGTGATGAAGGCGATGACCGAGGAGTTCGGGCACTGGCTGGAGACCCACCCCCGGGAGGGCCGCGAGATCGTCGGCAAGTCGGTGCAGGCCGCCGCGGCGCGGATGGCGGCGCGCAAGGCCCGCGAGGCGACCCGCCGCAAGGGCCTGCTGGAGTCGGGCGGGCTGCCCGGCAAGCTGCGCGACTGCCAGTCCAACGACCCGACCATCTCCGAGGTCTTCATCGTCGAGGGCGACTCGGCCGGAGGTTCGGCGGTGCGCGGCCGCAACCCGCACAACCAGGCGATCCTGCCGATCCGCGGCAAGATCCTCAACGTCGAGAAGGCCCGGCTCGACAAGATCCTGGCCAACCAGGAGGTCAAGGCCCTCATCTCCGGGCTGCGGCTCGGGCATCGGCGAGGACTTCGACATCACCAAGGCGCGCTACCACAAGATCGTGCTGATGGCCGATGCCGACGTCGACGGCATGCACATCCGCACGCTCCTGCTGACGCTGCTCTTCCGCTTCATGCGTCCGTTGATCGAGGCCGGCTACGTCTACCTGGCCCAGCCGCCGCTCTACCGCATCAAGTGGTCCAACGCACGAGCACGAGTTCGCGTTCTCCGACCGGGAGCGCGACGCCATGATCAAGGCCGGCCTCTCGGCCGGCTGGCGGCTGCCCAAGGAGACCGGCACCCAGCGCTACAAGGGTCTGGGCGAGATGGACTACCGCGAGCTGTGGGAGACGACGATGAACCCCGACAGCCGGGTGCTCCTGCAGGTCACCGTGGAGGACGCGGCCGCGGCCGACGAGATCTTCTCGGTGCTGATGGGCGAGGACGTGGAGTCCAGACGGTCCTTCATCCAGCGCAACGCGCGGGACGTGCGGTTCCTGGACATCTGAGCACGGACCGGTGACGAGGTTGGCCCTACACGGCATACGTCACCCCGCACGACCCGCATGACCGACCGACGACAAGGACTCGCGTGACCGACATCACCCCGCCCATCACCGACCGGATCGAGGCCGTCGACCTCAACGCGGAGATGCAGCGCAGCTACATCGAGTACGCGATGAGCGTGATCGTCTCGCGCGCGCTGCCGGACGTGCGGGACGGGCTCAAGCCGGTGCACCGCCGCGTCATCTACGCCATGTATGACGGTGGCTACCGTCCCGACCGCGGCTACAACAAGTGTGCCCGTGTCGTGGGTGACGTGATGGGCCACTACCACCCGCACGGTGACGGTGCGATCTACGACGCCCTGGTGCGGCTGGTGCAGGACTGGTCGCTGCGCTACCCCCTCGTCGACGGCCAGGGCAACTTCGGCACGCCCGGTGACGACCCGGCCGCCGCCCCCCGCTACACCGAGTGCCGGATGGCGCCGCTGGCCATGGAGATGGTGCGCGACATCCATGAGGACACCGTCGACTTCGGCGACAACTACGACGGCAAGACCCAGGAGCCGCAGGTCCTGCCCGCCCGGTTCCCGAACCTGCTGGTCAACGGCTCGGCCGGCATCGCTGTCGGCATGGCCACCCAGATCCCCCCGCACAACCTGCGCGAGGTCGCCGAGGGCGTGCAGTGGCTGCTGGACCACCCGGAAGCCTCCCGTGAGGAGCTGCTGGAGGCGCTCATCGAGCGGGTCAAGGGCCCCGACTTCCCCACCGGGGCGCTGATCCTGGGCCGCCGCGGCATCGAGGAGGCCTACCGCACCGGCCGCGGGTCGATCATCATGCGCGCGGTCGTGGAGGTCGAGGAGATCCAGGGCCGGCAGTGCCTCGTGGTGACCGAGCTGCCCTACCAGGTCAACCCCGACAGCCTGGCCAAGAAGATCGCCGAGCTGGTCAACGACGGCAAGCTCGGTGGCATCGCCGACCTGCGCGACGAGACCTCCGGGCGCACCGGCCAGCGCCTGGTCGTCGTGCTCAAGCGCGACGCGGTCGCCAAGGTCGTGCTCAACAACCTCTACAAGCACACCCAGCTGCAGCAGAACTTCGGTGCCAACATGCTGGCCCTGGTCGACGGGGTGCCGCGCACGCTGCCGCTGTCGGCGTTCGTGCGGCACTGGGTGGACCACCAGATCGAGGTCATCGTGCGGCGCACCGCCTACCGGCTGCGCCGCGCCGAGGAGCAGATCCACATCCTGCGCGGCCTGCTCAAGGCGCTGGACGCCCTGGACGAGGTCATCGCGCTGATCCGGCGCAGCGCCACCGTGGAGGACGCCCGTGAGGGCCTGGTGGAGATGCTGGAGATCGACGAGGTGCAGGCCCGGGCGATCCTGGACATGCAGCTGCGCCGCCTGGCCGCCCTGGAGCGCCAGAAGATCATCGAGGAGCACGACCGCCTCGAGGCGATGATCATCGACTTCCAGGACATCCTGGACCGGCCCGAGCGGCAGCGGCAGATCGTCAGCGACGAGCTCGCCGAGATCGTGGACCGGTATGGCGACGAGCGGCGCAGCAGGATCGTGCCCTTCGACGGCGACATGTCGATGGAGGACCTCATCCCCGAGGAGGACGTGGTCGTCACGATCACCCGGGGCGGCTACGCCAAGCGCACCAAGGTCAGCGAGTACCGCCCGCAGCACCGCGGCGGCAAGGGCCGCCGGGGCGCCGCGCTGCGCGCCGACGACGTGGTCGGGCACTTCTTCACCACCTCGACGCACCACTGGCTGCTCTTCTTCACCAACCTGGGGCGGGTCTACCGGGCCAAGGCCTACGAGATCCCCGAGGGCGGGCCGACCGGCAAGGGCCAGCACGTGGCCAACCTGATGGCCTTCCAGCCCGGTGAGGAGATCGCCCAGGTGCTGGCGCTGCGCGACTACGAGCAGACGGCCTACCTGCTGCTCGCGACCCGCAACGGCCTGGTCAAGAAGACGCGCCTGGCCGACTACGACTCGCCTCGCTCCGGCGGCCTCATCGCGGTCAACCTGCGCGACGGCGACGAGCTCGTCAGCGCCGGCCTGGCCAGTGCCGAGGACGACGTGCTGCTGGTCTCCGTCAAGGGCCAGTCGGTGCGGTTCACCGCCACCGACGAGGCGCTGCGCCCGATGGGCCGGGCGACCTCCGGCGTGACCGGCATGAAGTTCCGCGGAGCCGACCACCTGCTCTCGATGCAGGTCATCGCCGCGGGCACCGAGCCCTACGTGTTCGTGGTGTTCGAGTCGGGCATGGCCAAGCGCACTCCGGTGACGGCATACCGGCTGCAGGGGCGGGGTGGCCTGGGCATCAAGGTTGCCAAGGCGACCGACCGTGGCGGCGACCTGGTGGGTGCGCTCACCGTCGTCGACGGCGACGAGGTGCTGGTGGTGATGGAGCGCGGCAACGTGGTGCGCTCGGCCATCGACCAGGTGCGGGTGACCGGCCGCGACACCGCCGGTGTCATCTTCGCCACCCCCGGCAAGGACGACTCGATCGTGGCGGTCGCGCGCAACGCCGAGACCGAGCTGGCCGAGGCGGTGGAGGCACTCGAGGCCGACGTGGATTCAACGGAGGAGGGGGCTGATGGCGTACCGTCGGAGGTAGAGGTGTCGGCCGACGACGCCACGGAGCGCGGTGACGCTCCGCCGGAGCCTGGCCCAGGAGGCGACGAGTGAGCACGACGGAGCACGACACAGACGCGCGCGCGTCGGTGGCGGAGCATGACTCCGACGCGACGCAGCGACTCGAGCGACCCGACTCCGCAGGGGCCGACCAGCCCCAGGGTGAGCGTCCCGCCTCCGACTCCTCGGCGGACGCTCGGAGCAAGGCTGCCTCGATGCGCGACGGTGCCATGGCTCGTGTGGCCCCGCGGCGTGACCTCGCGTCCCGGCGGCCGGGCGCCTCCAGGGTGCCCGGTGCGGCGGCCGGCGCCGCCTCGGCCGGCTCCGCCGCAGGTGCGTCGGCTGCCGGACGGCCCCGCCCTGCCGGTGCTCCCGGCCCTGGCCAGCGCGGCGCTCGACCCCCGCGGGCCCGTCGCGCCGTCGGGCCCCGCCGGGTGCGGCTGACCGTCCAGCGGGTCGACCCGTGGTCGGTCTTCAAGATCGCACTGCTGGTCTCGGTGGCCCTCGGCATCGCCGGCGTCGTCGCCGTCGCCGTGCTGTGGACCGTGCTCAGCGGGCATGAACGTCTTCGCCACGCTCAACGAGTTCATCATCCAGGTGACCACCGGTGAGGACTCGGCCTCGACGTTCGACCTGATGGACTACGTCGGCTTCGGCCGGGTCGTCTCGCTCGCCGTGGTGTTCGGGGTGATCAACGTCATCCTGCTCACCGCGCTGGCGACGCTGACCGCCTTCCTCTACAACGTGTGCACGGCCCTCGTCGGGGGCATGCACCTCACCCTGTCCGACGAGTGAACCACCCCCGGCCAGGGCCTGCGCCCCGGTTTGGTGGGCCGGTATGCGGTGGGGTAGCCTCATGCGTCGCACGACCGGAACGGGCACCCTCGCGGTGACCGCCCCGGGCCTATAGCTCAGTCGGTTAGAGCGCTGTCCTGATAAGACAGAGGTCACTGGTTCAAGTCCAGTTAGGCCCACCAGCCATCTCACGTCACACCGGCGCCGAGAGCCACCAGGAGGAAGCATGAAGCGACTGCTCGTCATCACCGCCGCGGCCCTCGCCGCCCTGGCTGCCCTCAAGAAGCAGCAGGACGCCCAGGCCGAGCGCGACCTGTGGGCCGAGGCCACGGACACCGTCGACGACAAGTGAACACCTGCTGACCGCACCGGTCAGCCCTCGGGGCCATGGCGCAATTGGTAGCGCACCTGCTTTGCAAGCAGGGGGTTAGGGGTTCGAGTCCCCTTGGCTCCACCGCAGGTCAGAGGCCCTTTCCGCTCGTCGGGAGGGGCCTTTCGACACCCCGATACCCCAGGAAAGTACTGCAGCAAGACGCGTCGATCATGGGCCTGACCTGCAGGTATGTGGTCAGGAGC
>CAVZNA010000003.1:0-101032 GCA_963776585.1 uncultured Actinomycetota bacterium | reverse complement strand
GTCGGTCCTCGAGGGCACCGGCCCGCTGACGGTGACCGTCGTCCTCGCCCCCATCGAGGAGTAGCCCGCGAGCGTTGAACCACTGAGGCCCGGAATCGTTCTGATTCCGGGCCGCACTGGTTCATCCGCGGCGCCCGTCCACAGGGGCTCCGCAGCGCCCCGGCGGATCGGCGAGCATTCCGCTACATGCACGATCTCCCCGAGCTGATGCCCCAGGGCGTCGCCACCCGTATCGACCTGACCCTCGCCACCAGTCCGACCTCGGTCGCCCGGTGGACGTCCTCGGGGAACCTGCTTCACTCCATCCCGGCGTGGTGATGCTGCCCGCCGCCGACGAGGATCCGTTGGCCAGAGCGCGGGCAGCGACACTCTGGTCCGGGGGTCCGCTGAGTCACCGTCGGCTCTCGCGTTCTGGGCATCGTCCCGACGGCGGCGGGGATCTTCCACGTGACGTTGCCGGGCGACCGTTACCCACGGCGGACCTCCGGCGTGGTCGTGCACCGGACGACGCACCCTCTTTCGGTGACCCGGTCGCGGCGTTCCCGTCACCGGCCTGGAGCGCAGCCTGGTCGACGCCTGGGACTGGGCGCATCGCTGGCGAAGGCGGGGTCCGGCCGCCGGCGGGACCATGTGCCGCCAGGCGGTCATCGAGTCCCTCCGGACGCCGGCCGGATCAGGTCGCGGCGCTTCGGGCGGAGTCCGCGGCCTGCCCGTGTGCACGCGGGGCGGGCCGGCCTCGGAGCCCTGCTGACCTGATCGAGGAGGGTTGTGAGAGCGAACTGGAAGGCTGGGGCGTCGCGCGAGTCCTGCCGGGCCCGCCCCGGCCCGCCGGTCGGTAGCCAGCACCCGGTCCGCTTGGGCGCCGGCCGTGCGGCTCCACCTCGACGCCGCGTATCCGGAGGCGCGGGTCGGCGGTCGAGCTCGACGGGGCGGCGTTCCACGGCAGCCGCGAAGCCCGGGAGCGGGACCTGCGCCGCGACACCGCACTGGCGGCGCTGGGCTGGGTCGTCCTGCGGTTCAGCTACGCGCGGCTGATGGCCGACCCGGAGGGCTGCCGGCGGGAGATCGAGGCCGTCGTGCTCCGCCGCGCTCCAGCGACCCGTTGAACCGGAGAGGCCCAGACCGCGCGGGTTCTGGGCCTCTCCGGTTCGAGCACTCGCTGGCGACCGGCTATGCGGACTTCTCGCGGCGCTCGCGGGTGGGCTTGCGCGGCACGATCGTCGGGTTCACGTGCTCCAGGACGACCTCCTTGGTGATGACGACGGAGGCGACGTCCTCCCGGCTGGGGATGTCGTACATGACCGACTGGAGCACCTCCTCCATGATCGCGCGCAGGCCGCGGGCGCCGGTGCCCCGGAGGATGGCCTGGTCGGCGATCGCCTCCAGGGCGTCGTCGGTGAACTCCAGGTCCACGCCGTCGAGCTCGAACAGCTTCCGGTACTGGCGCACCAGGGCGTTCTTCGGCTCGGTGAGGATGTTGATCAGCGCCTCGCGGTCGAGCTTCTGCACGCTGGTGATCACCGGCAGCCGGCCGATGAACTCGGGGATCATGCCGAACTTCAGCAGGTCCTCGGGCATGACCTCGGCGAAGGCGTTGGCCTCGCTCGATCTCGGCCTTGCCGCGGACCTCGGCGCCGAAGCCGATGCCCTGCTTGCCGGTGCGCGCCTCGATGACCTTCTCCAGGCCGGCGAAGGCGCCACCCACGATGAACAGCACGTTCGTCGTGTCGATCTGGATGAACTCCTGGTGCGGGTGCTTGCGGCCGCCCTGCGGGGGCACCGACGCCGTCGTCCCCTCGAGGATCTTCAGCAGCGCCTGCTGCACGCCCTCACCGGAGACGTCGCGGGTGATCGACGGGTTCTCGCTCTTGCGGGCGATCTTGTCGACCTCGTCGATGTAGATGATGCCGGTCTCGGCGCGCTTCACGTCGTAGTCGGCGGCCTGGATCAGCTTGAGCAGGATGTTCTCGACGTCCTCGCCGACGTAGCCGGCCTCGGTCAGCGCCGTGGCGTCGGCGATCGCGAACGGCACGTTCAGCATCCGGGCCAGGGTCTGCGCGAGGTGGGTCTTGCCGCAGCCGGTCGGCCCCATCAGCAGGATGTTGGACTTGGCCAGCTCCACGCCCTCGTCGCGGCGGTCACCGCCGGCCTGGATCCGCTTGTAGTGGTTGTAGACGGCCACCGAGAGCGTCCGCTTGGCCTTGTCCTGGCCGATGACGTACTGCTCCAGGAAGTCGTGGATCTCCTTGGGCTTGGGCAGCTCGTCGAACTTCAGGTCCGAGGACTCGCGAGAGCTCTTCCTCGATGATCTCGTTGCAGAGGTCGATGCACTCGTCGCAGATGTAGACCCCGGGGCCAGCGATGAGCTTCTTGACCTGCTTCTGGCTCTTCCCGCAGAACGAGCACTTGAGCAGGTCACCGCTCTCACCGATTCGTGCCACCTGCTGACCTCCACCTCGGATGTCGCTGGCCCTGTCCGGGAGCCCGCGTGCTCGATTCTGGCTGCTCTGCCCCTGCTCGGCCTCTGTTCTCGGGCTGCCCGCGAGGCTCTTCCTCCCGGCGCTACCGGCCGGGGATCGGGCGTCCGCAGACCGTAACCCGCCTCGGCGACCTCCCCGGGCAATGACTCACCCGGTTCGGCCGGCCGTCCCAGCTCTCGTCCCGCCCGTGCCCGCGCGCCCCGGCGGATGCCGTGCACGGACGACGGTACGGGTCGAGAGCCGCGACACGCGCACCCTCGACCCGTACCCGACGCGTCAGACCGCCGGCAGTGCGTTGAGCTTCCGGCTCTGCATGACCTCGTCGACGATCCCGTAGGCCTTGGACTCCTCGGCCGTGAGGATCTTGTCCCGCTCGATGTCGATGCGGACCTGCTCCAGGGTCTGCCCGGTGTGCCGGGCCAGGATGCTCCTCCATCTGGCGCGCACCCGCTGGATCTCCGCGGCGTGGATCTCCAGGTCGGAGACCTGGCCGCCGGACTCGCCCGAGGGCTGGTGGATCAGCACCCGCGAGTAGGGCAGCGCCAGCCGCTTGCCCGGCGTCCCGGCAGCGAGCAGGACGGCGGCAGCCGAGGCGGCCTGGCCCATGCAGACGGTCTGGATGTCGGGCCGGACGAACATCATCGTGTCGTAGATGGCCATCAGCGACGGTGAACGAGCCACCGGGCGAGTTGATGTAGATCGTGATGTCGCGGTCGGGGTCGGTGGACTCCAGCGTCAGCAGCTGGGCCATGACGTCGTTGGCCGAGGCGTCGTCGATCTGCACCCCGAGGAAGATGATCCGCTCCTCGAAGAGCTTGTTGTAGGGGTTGGACTCCTTCATGCCGTAGCTCGTGCGCTCCACGAAGGAGGGCAGGATGTACCGGCTTGCGGGCATCTGGAAGCTCATGGTCACTTCCTCCGGACCGTCAGTTGTCCGCGACCGGGTTGGTCGTTGTCGGTCATGGCCGCCCGGCTCACCACGTGGTCGACGAAGCCGTACTCCAGGGCCTCCTGCGCGGTGAACCAGCGGTCGCGGTCGGAGTCCTTCTCGATCTGCTCGACGGTCTGCCCGGTGTGCAGCGCCTGCAGCTCGTTGAGCTGGCGCTTCGTGCGCCGGAACAGCTCGGCCTGGATCGCGATGTCCGACGCCGTGCCGCCGACGCCGGCCGAGGGCTGGTGCATCAGGATCCGCGCGTGCGGCAGGGCGTAGCGCTTGCCCTTGGTGCCGGCGGTCAGCAGGAACTGGCCCATCGAGGCGGCCAGGCCCATGCCGTAGGTGGCGACGTCGCAGTCGATGAACTGCATCGTGTCGTAGATGGCCATGCCGGCGGTGACCGAGCCACCGGGCGAGTTGATGTAGAGGTGGATGTCGCGCTTGGGGTCCTCGGCGGACAGCAGCAGCATCTGGGCGGCCAGCTGGTTGGCGATCACGTCGTCGACCTGGCTGCCCAGGAAGATGATCCGCTCACGCAGCAGGCGCTCGTAGACCGAGTCGTTGAGGTTCATCCTGCCGCCGGCGCCGCGCAGCATCGGCGCGCTCGCCAGGTTCGGGTCGGTAGTGCTCACGGGTGCGGTGACCTCCGTAGGACGCGTCGTGGCAGTCGGTCTCGGTGGACGTGGTGCGGGCCCGGAACGGCCCTCCGGGAGGCGGTACCCCCCGGCGATCGCCTGAGTCCTGTCGACCCTAACGCGGACCTCCGACGGCACAGTCCCCGTCGGGGCGGTGTTCGCCGTCGGCGCAGCGGAGTCGCGCCGGAACGCACGACGCCGCCCTCCCCCGGGCGGGGCAGGGCGGCGTCGTCGCGGCCCGTCGGTCAGGACTTCGCGGCGTCCTCGGCGTCGTCGGCGGTGGCCTCGACGGTCGCCTCGTCGGCGGCGTCCGCGGCTCGTCCTCGGCGTCGTCGGCGGTGGCCTCCGCGGCCTCGGCGGTCGGCGGCCTGGATCGTGCGCGGGCGCAGCGCCTCGAGGTCGACCGACGTTACCCGACGCGTCGGTGATCGTGGTCTCCTCGAGCAGCTGGGCCAGGGTCTTGGTGCGGCGGACGTCGGCGACGAACTCGGCGATGTTGCCGCCCTGCTGCAGCTGCTGGGCGTACTGCTCGGGGCTCATCCGGCTGCGCTGGGCCTGGGCCATGATCTGCGCGGAGAGGTCCTCGTTGTCGACGGTGACCTCACGGGCGTCGGCGATCGCGTCGAGGATGAACTGCGTCTTGACCGCCTGCTCGACGTTCGTCCGCTGCTCGGCGTCGTACTCCTCGCGGCTCTGGCCACCGGACATCTGCAGGAAGCTGTCCCAGTCCATGCCGGCCTGCCGCAGCTCGCGCTCGAAGGCCTGGTTGCGCCACTCGATCTCGCGCTCGACCAGGTTCTCCGGCATCGGCACCTCGACGACCTCGAGCAGGTGCTCGACCAGCTTGTCGCGGGCCTGCGCGCCCTGCTGCAGGACCTTGGTGCGGGACAGCCGGGTGCGGACGTCCTCGCGCAGCTCGGCCAGGGTGTCGAACTCGCTGGCGGTCTGGGCGAACTCGTCGTCCAGCTCCGGGCAGCTCCTTGGTCTTCACCGAGCGGACGGTGACGGTGACGTCGGCGGACTGGCCGGCGTTCGGGCCGCGAGCAGCGCGGTGGAGAAGGTCGTCGACTCGTCGGCGGACAGCCCGCGGACGGCGTCGTCGAGGCCCTCCATGAGCTGGCCGGTGCCGACCTCGTAGGACATGCCGGTGGTCGAGCCGTCCTCGAGCACCTCGCCGTCGAGCTTCGCCTCGAGGTCGATGGAGACGAAGTCGCCGTCCTGCGCGGCGCGCTCGACGCCGGTGAGCATGCCGAAGCGCTCGCGCATGACGTCGACCTGCTGGTCGATCTCCTCGTCGGTGACCTCGACGTCGTCGACGGTGACGGCGAGGTTCTCCAGCGAGGGCAGGGTCAGCTGCGGGGCGACGTCGACCTCGGCGGTGAAGGCGAGGGTGTCGTTGTCGTCGAGCCGGGTGACCTCGATCTCGGGCTGGCCGAGCACGCGGACCTGGTTCTCGCGGACGACCTCGGAGTAGACCTCCGGGACGGCGTGCTGGACGACCTGCTCCAGGACGACGGGCCGGCCGATGCGCTGGTCGAGCACCCGGTTGGGGACCTTGCCGGGGCGGAAGCCGGGCACGCGCACCTGCTTGCCCAGCTCCTTGTAGACCTCACCGAAGGCGTGGTCCAGGTCCCCCCAGGGCACCTCGATCGCCATCCGGACCCGCGTGGGGCCCAGTTCCTCGATGGTGCTCTTCACAGCGGCAGTGCTCCTCGGTACAGACAGCAGGGGGATCGGGCGCTCCGCGGGCATGCGGGCGCCGGGCTGCCCACGAGTCTAGAGACGTGCGGGACCCGCGGGCAGGGCGGTGTCGGGGTGACAGGATTTGAACCTGCGGCCCCCTGCTCCCAAAGCAGGTGCGCTACCAAGCTGCGCCACACCCCGTGGCCGCCCGAGTCTAGGGGCGGGCGGGCCGGTGGCGCCGGGCCGGTCGCTGGGTGCGGCCGGCCCCGGCCCGCGGTCAGCGCAGGTCGAACCGGTCGGCGTTCATGACCTTGTCCAGGCGGCACGAAGTCGCGCACGAACTGCTCCTGCGCGTCGTCGGCGGCGTAGACCTCCGACGATGGCCCGCAGCTGGGCGTTGCGCGCCGAAGACCAGGTCGACGGCGGTGGCCGTCCACGTGACCTCCCCGGTGGCGCGGTCGCGGCCCTCGTAGACGTTCTCCTCGGCCTCCGACGCCTTCCACTCCGTGCCCATGGTCGAGCAGGTTGGCGAAGAAGTCGTTGGTCAGCGACGCCGGGCCGGTCGGTGAGGACGCCGTGCTTCGAGCCGCCGGTGTTGGCGCCCAGCGCCCGCATGCCGCCGACCAGCACGGTCATCTCCGGCGCGGTCAGCCCGAGCATGTTGGCCCGGTCGAGCAGCAGTGTCTCCGCCGGCAGCTTCTCCCCGGGCTGCAGGTAGTTGCGGAAGCCGTCGGCCTCGCGGCTCGAGCACGCGCGAACGACTCGACGTCGGTCTGCTCCTGGGAGGCGTCGGTGCGACCCGGGGCGAACGGGACGGTGAGCTCGAGCCCGGCGTCCCGGGCCGCCTTCTCGACGGCCGCGCAGCCGCCCAGGACGATCAGGTCGGCCAGCGAGATCTTCGTGCCGCCGGTCTGCGGCGCCGTTGAACTCCTGCTGGATCCGCTCGAGGACCGGCAGCACCGTGGCCAGCTCGGCCGGCTCGTTGACCGCCCAGCTGCGCTGCGGCTCCAGCCGGATCCGGGCGCCGTTGGCACCGCCGCGCTTGTCGGTGTGCGCGGAAGGTCGCCGCCGACGGCCCACGCGGTCGCACCAGCTGCGGAGATCGACAGGCCGAGTCCAGCAGCGTGCGCTTGAGCGCGGCGACGTCGGCGTCGTCGACCAGCTCGTGGTCGACGGCCGGCACCGGGTCCTGCCACAGCTGCGGCTCGGGCACCCACGGGCCGCAGGTAGCGCGACGACCGGGCCCATGTCGCGGTGCATCAGCTTGTACCAGGCCTTGGCGAACGCCTCGGCGAACTCCTCGGGGTGCTCGAGGAAGCGCCGCGAGATCTGCTCGTAGACCGGGTCGAACCGCAGCGACGAGGTCGCGTGGTGAGCATCGTCGGCTTGCGGGCCGGCTCGTTGGTCTCCGGGTCGGGGACGACGTCCTCGGCGTCCTTGGCCACCCACTGCTTGGCGCCGGCGGGGCTCTCGGTGAGCTCCCACTCGTAGCCGAACAGGTTCTCGAAGAAGTAGTTGCTCCACCGCGTCGGCGTCGGCGTCCAGGTGACCTCCAGGCCGCTGGTCATGGTGTCGCGGCCCTTGCCGCGTGCCGTAGGTGTTCTTCCAGCCCAGGCCCTGCTGCTCCAGCGGGGCGGCCTCCGGCTCGGGGCCGAGGTACTCGGCGGGGCCGCGCCGTGGGTCTTGCCGAAGGAGTGCCCGCCGGCGATGAGCGCGACGGTCTCCTCGTCGTTCATCGCCATCCGGCGGAAGGTCTCCCGGATGTCGCGGGCGGCGGCGAGCGGGTCGGGGTTGCCGTTGGGCCCCTCCGGGTTGACGTAGATCAGCCCCATCTGGACCGCGCCCAGCGGGCCGGCGAGCTCCCGGTCGCCGCTGTAGCGCTCGTCGCCGAGCCAGGTGTCCTCGGGCCCCAGAAGATCTCCTCGGGCTCCCAGGTGTCCTCGCGGCCGAAGGCGAAGCCGAAGGTCTGGAAGCCCATCGACTCCAGGGCGCACGTTGCCGGCGAAGACGATCAGGTCGGCCCAGGAGATCTTCAGGCCGTACTTCTGCTTGACCGGCCAGAGCAGCCGGCGGGCCTTGTCCAGGCTGACGTTGTCCGGCCAGCTGTTGAGCGGCGCGAAGCGCTGCGCGCCGGCGCCGGCGCCGCCGCGGCCGTCCTCGATGCGGTAGGTGCCGGCGGAGTGCCAGCTCATCCGGATGAACAGGCCGCCGTAGTGGCCGAAGTCGGCCGGCCACCAGTCCTGCGACGTCGGTCATCACCGCCGACGACGTCGCGCTTGAGCTCCTCGACGTCGAGCTGGGCGAACTGCCGCGTCGTAGTCGAAGTCCTCGCCCAGCGGGTTGGCCTTCGGCGAGTGGTGCGTGCAGCACCGAGAGGTCCAGCTGGTCGGGCCACCAGTCCTGGTTGGTGCGCGGCCGGTGGCCCTTGGCCTCCGGCGCGGGGATTGCCGGGTTCTCGCTCTCGCTGACGCTGCGCGTCGCGTCCTTGTCAGGCACGTCGGTCACTGCTCCTGTCTCGCTGGTTCTTCCTCGGACGGTCGGGTGTGCTCGGGCATGCGGCGGCGCACGCGGGGCAGCGGCCCCAGTAGATGACCTCGGCCTCGTCGATCTCGTAGCCGGCGTCGTCGGAGGCGGTCAGGCACGGGGCCGTCGCCGACCGCGCAGTCGACGTCGACGATGGCGCCGCAGGTCCGGCAGACGAGGTGGTGGTGGTTGTCGCCGACCCGCGCCTCGTAGCGGGCCACCGAGCCCTCGGGCTGGATGCGGCGCACCAGGCCGGCGTCGGTCAGCGCGCGCAGCACGTCGTAGACGGCCTGGTGGGAGACCTCGCCGGCGTCGCGCGCGGACGGCGGCGATGAGCGAGTCGGTGTCGGCGTGCGGGTGGGCGTGCACCGCGGACAGCACCGCCAGCCGCGGGCGGGTCACGCGCAGGGCGGTGCCCGCGCAGCATCTGCTCGAGCTCCGCCGCCGTCGGCACCCCTCCACCCTGGCCCAGTTCCTGGAACGGATCAAGACTTCGTGGGCACTCTCTCAGGCGGAGACGGCGGGACGGCGGTCGGCCCACGGCGCGGCCTGCTCCAGCGCCGCCGCCACCCGCACCAGCACGTCCTCGCGGCCGTAGCGCGGCGACCAGCTGCACGCCGACCGGCAGCCCGTCGTCGGTCCAGTGCAGCGGCAGGCTGATCGCCGGCTGCCCGGTGACGTTGAACTGCGCGGTGTAGGGGATGAAGCTGTCGATCCGCGCGGCCCTCCTGCTCGGGGCCCTCGGCGGTGAACCAGCCGAGCTCGGGCGGGGGCGCGCCGACGGTCGGCGTGACCAGCAGGTCGAAGCCCTGGCCGCCGAGCTCCGGCGGCGCCCACCACGCGGCCATCCGGCGCATCCAGGCGCCCAGCCACATGCGCGCGCGCGAGGTAGTCGCGTCGGCGGCATCGCCGGCCGACCGCGCGGTAGACGGCGTTGCGCGGCTCGAGCTCGTCGTCGGCGATCGGCCGGCCGAGCACGAAGCGCTCGACGGCGCGAGATCGTCAGCGCGGTGTCGCCGGCGATCGTCGTGGCGAAGAAGCGCGGGAACAGCGCGTCGAACATCGCCCCGGGCGTCCCCGGCTCGACGGCGCAGCCGAGCTCCTCGAGCAGCCGCCCGGCGTGCTCGACGGCGGCCCGGCACTCCGGGGTGGTCGAGGTACTGGTCCTCCGGCGGGTCGGCGTCGAGCAGCGCCGACCCGCAGCCGGCCGACCGGCGCGCCGACCTCCTCGGCGAGCGGCCGGGGCAGCGGCGGGGCGACGTAGGGGTCGCCGGGCATCGGGCCGGCCGATGGCGTCGAGGAGCGGCGGCGGTGTCGCGGACCGAGCGGCTGACGACGCCGTCGATCGTGGCGCCGGCCCAGCCCTCGCCGATCTCGGGGCCCTGGCTGACCCGGGCACGGGTCGGCTTGAGCCCGACCAGGCCGCACTCGCTGGCCGGGATGCGGATCGAGCCGCCGCCGTCGTTGGCGTGCGCGACCGGCACCAGCCCGGCCGCGACCGCCGCCGCCGAGCCGCCGCTGGAGCCGCCGGTCGAGTGGCTCGGGTTCCACGGGTTGCGCGCCGGCCGGTTGGCCGCCGGCTCGGTGGTGACGGTGGTGCCGAACTCCGGCACGTTGGTGCGGCCCAGGGCGACGAACCCGGCGGCGCGGAAGAGCCGGGCGAGGTAGCTGTCGGTGGGCCAGCGGACGCCGGCGTCGCGCAGGAACGACGTGCCGTAGTCGGTCGCCTCACCCGCCGACGTGGCAGCCGAGGTCCTTGAGCAGCATCGGCACGCCGCGGAACGGCCCGTCGGGCAGCTCGCCCGGCCGCCTCGGCCCGCGCGGCGTCGAACCGCTCGCGGATGACGGCGTCCAGCTGCGGGTTCACCCGCTCGATGCGGGCGATGGCCGCCTCGACCAGCTCCCGGGGGCTGGCCTCGCCCCGGCGCGGACGACTCGGCCTGCGCGGTCGCGTCCAGCCACGTGGTCGTCGGTCACGCGGCGGACCGTAGCAATGGCGGAGCAGACATTCCTGGCCGGTGCTCAGGACACCGTGACCACCGACTTGGCCCGCGCGTGCCCCGTCTTCGGGGTCTCGCAGGCCGGCGGCCGACGTCGGCCAGCGGGTACGTCCGGTCCACGACCGGCCGGAGCTGCCCCGCGGCGACCAGGTTCTGTCAGCGCCAGCAGGTGCTGCCGGTCCCAGACGTCGCGCAGAGCGGGGCGATGCGCTGGCCGACGACCAGGCGGGCCGAGGACGGTGCCGCGCAGCATGGTCCCGACCGCGCCGACGAACGCGCCCGGGGGAGCCGCCGCCGCTGAGCATCAGGGTGCCGGTGGGCGTCAGCGCACGGCGCAGGTCGCGCAGCGAGCGGTTGCCCACGTTGTCGAGGACGACGTCGTAGCGGACCCGCCCCGGTGGTGAAGTCGTCGCTGGCCGTGTGGTCGACGACGTGCACGGCCCCCAGCGACCCGCACGAACTCGCCGTTGCGCGGGCCGCGGACCCCGGTACCCTCACGCGCCCGAGCGCCACCGCGATCTGCACGGCGCAGTGCCCGACACCGCCCGCGGCGCCGTTGACCAGCACGCGGTGGCCCGGCCTGCACCCGGCCGACGTCCCGGATCGCCCCGCAGGGCCGTAGTGGCCGCCCATGGGCAGTGCTGCCGCCTGCTCGAACGACAGGTCCGACGGGCTTGGGCACACGAAGGCCGCGGCACCGGAGGCGGCCGCGTACTCGGCGAACGAGCCGCGGGCAGAAGCCGAGCACCTCGTCCTCACCGGGCCGCAGCCCGCGCACGTCCGGCACCGACGGCCTCCACGACGCCGGCCACGTCGGCGCCCGACGATCCGCTCCTTCGGCCGGGTCAGACCCGAAACGCCCATCAGGCGAGGCGTCCCGCGGGTCGCCGCGCAGCATGTGCCAGTCGTAGGGGTTGAGCGCGGCGGCGCGCACCCGGATCAGCACGTCGTCGGCACCGATCCCCGGCAGCTAGGACGCCCTCGAACCGGAGCGTGTCCGGCGGGCCGAACCTGTCCTGGACGATGGCCTTCATCGGACCTCCTCGGGTACCCGACGGGCGGGGGTAGAACCGGCCGGCGGCCGGTCGTGGGCGAGCGGCGGATCAGCCGTTCGGCGACGGCGAGGTTGATGGCCCAGCCGGCGCCCCATGAGCAAGAACGCCTCGGTGGTGGGCCCGCGGCCGCACCCACGACGGCCGTCCCCGACGCCGAGGGTGAACACCTGCGTGCCGGCGCCCAGAGCGAGGGCGTAAGCCGCGCAGCATCCAGGCACGGTGCCGGCGGAGATCGCGGCGCAGGACCGCGAGGACGCCGAGAGTGAGCGCCACGGCCATTCCGGTGCCGGCGGCCGCACGGAACGCGGTCATCGGGCCGCCCTCGACGTCGGCGATACAGGCGGTCAGCCACAGCCCGCTCAGTGCGGCGGCCAGGCCGGCCGGGGCCACGATCCGCCCGGTGCGGCGGTGCCACCGGGGGCGCGGGCCGCGGCTGCCCGGCGCGAACTGGACGGCCCCGAGCACCGCGAACACCGTCACGCTGACGATGTGCACCGCGAGCGGCACCGGCGTGGCCGCCGAGTGCGGGGGTTCGAGGACGGCGGGGCCGCCGGAGAGCTCGACGAGGCGGACCGCGCCGGCCGCGACCGGCACCAGGGCCAGCAGCACCAGCGCGGTCGGCACCGGCCACTGCCGGCGGGCGGTCCTCGGGATCTGCGTGGTCATGCCGAAAATCGTGGCGGCGGCCGAGCTGCTGGTCATCGCCGGAAAGGCCGGTTCCGGCACCGTACTTTCGGTCGAGGGGGCGCCCTACCGACGGGGCGGGACGCGGTGCGTCTCGTAGGCCCAGATGGCGAGCTCCACCCGGTTCCGGACGCAGAGCTTGGCCATGAGGCTGCCGACGTGGGTCTTCACCGTGCTCAGCGTGATGTGCAGCTCGCGGGCGATCTCGTCGCTGAGCTCGTGGGCGATCGCCTCCCGCGCCTCGGCCAGATCGGGGCGGTCGTGAGGCCGGGTGCGCGCCCAGAACTCGGCGTGCACCTCGGCGACCCGCTCCAGGTGGCGGGCGTCCATCTCGCGCACGATGTGCTCGGTGTCCTCCAGGGCCGTCTGCATCACCCACGCGTTGCGCGGGGTATGCCGGTAGAGCCCGGTGATCGCTCCCATGGCGTGGTCCAGGCCGAGGAGGTAGAGCTGCTGCATCTCCTCCAGCACCCCGCGACGCTCCCGGTCGGCCTCGGCAAACGCGGGGTCGGCGTCCCACAGCTGCTGCATGCGGTGCCACAGCCGCAGGTTGCGGCTGCGCCCGCCCAGCATCGTGTCGAGGAGCTCGTCCTCGGGCTCGCGCTCCTGCCAGCCGGCGTTGATGGTCGCGAACGGGCCCTGCAGACCCAGGGAGTCGACGACCTGGTCCAGGCGCGGGGTGCGTTGCGGGCCGAGCAGCGTGACGTGCGGCTCAGGCGGCATGGACCTGCACGGTGCTGCCCACGTCGTCGAGCATCGTGCGCAGCACGTCGTAGTCGGGGTGGCGCATCCGGATCCAGGCGTTGGCCATGTAGCCGTTGGCCACCGGCTGGGTCGGGGTGCCCGCACCGGGCAGGTGGGCGTCGATGATCCACCGGCCCATCCGGTTCTCGACGTCCTCCAGGCCGGAGTAGTGGGTGATCGTGCCGTCACGGTCCGGGCGCAGCGCGATGATGCCGGCCGCGTTGCTGCGGCTCGGCCGCAGGTCGGTGCCGCCGTAGAGCACGGCGTCGGCCCAGGCGCGGTAGACGTCGATGTCGTTGCCGGCGCAGTAGAGGTCCCAGCAGCCGACGCCCGGCGGACGCGCCCCGATCTCGCTGAACTTCAGACCCTTGGGGCCGTGGAACCACTCCATGTGGGTGGCCGAGGTCTCGATGCCGAGCGCCTGCACGACCCTGCGGCCCATCTCGCGGATCTCGTCGTAGAGACCACCGCTGTCGATGCGGTTGGTCGCGATATACATCGGCGAGATCCACCGGGTGCGCATCGCCTCGAGCACCCCGGGGTAGTAGTGCGAGGCGAAGTCGAGGGCGGGCTCGCCGTGCACGGTGATGGTGTCGTAGAAGCCCTCGTGGCCCTCGACGAACTCCTCGACCGCGATCGAGGTCACGCCGTGGCCGAACTGCGCCAGGGCAGCCTCCAGCTGGGTGTCGTTGTCGACCCGGCTGGTGGCGGCGGCGCCGGCACCGTCCCGGGGCTTGAGGATCAGGGGGTAGCCGACCCCGGCGGCGAAGTCGCGGATCTGCTGCACGTCGTCGGCGGCCGTGGACGCCGCGGTCGGCACCCCGGCGGCGCGCAGTGCGTCCTTCATCGACGGCTTGTCGCGGCACAGCCACGTGGTGTGCACCGAGGTGCCCGGTATGCCGGTCGCCTCGCGCACCATCGCCGCGGGCATCATGTGCGACTCGATCGTCGACTCGAGCCGGTCGACCCACACCCAGCCCTGCAGCCGGCGCACCACGTGGGTCATCTCCTCGACGTTGGTCACCGAGCCGACCTGCTCGTAGTGCCCCATCCACGACCTCAGCTGGTCGTCCAGGAACTCCGCCGGCGTCTCGCCCACCCCCATGACGAACGCCCCGGCCTCGGCCAGCGCCCGCACGAACTCACGCTGGTTCTTCGGGAAGTGCGGCTCGACGAAGACGATGTTCACGGGTCCGAGCCTGCCACAAACGCAGAGCCCCGTCAGCCCTGCCCTCGGGCCAGGGAGTCGAACGCCGTGGCCACGACCTCGGCATACACGTGCATGCCCTCGATGTCGGGGTGGATGCGGTCGGACTGCAGCGTCTCGGGCTGGGCGGTGGCGGCAGCCTGCCAGTCACCGACGACCACGTGGGGGTGGTCGGCGGCGATCTCGGCGATGACCTCGTTGGAGCCGGGCACGAAGGTGCTGCTGCCGTAGAGGTTCATCAACACCACCCGGCGGTCCGGGCCCAGGGCCTCCACGAACTCGCGGGCCCGGTCCTCGTCGACCCCGGCGTTGGTGCCGAAGTGCACCACGACGTTGTCCTTGACGGTGCCCTGTGCCAGCGCCTGCTCCAGCACCGGGAGGGCGTCCTTCCACTGCCGGTTGGACTTCGCGGCATACGTGATCTCGGGGAAGCGGTAGGTCAGGCCGTCCCGGCTGGTGACGACCAGGGAGTCGCCGATCGCGGTGATCTGGTCGCTGGGGGGCACCAGCAGGCCGTCCTCGTCGGCGGTGTAGCCCCACTCCGCGGCCTGCTCGGGCACCTCGACGGCTGCGGTGGCCGCGGGCGTCGGCGTCCTCGGTCGGCTCGGCGGGCGTGGGGGTGTCGACCACGCTGTCCTCACCCTCCTCGGCTCACCGGTGTGTCGCTGGCCAGGCTGCCCAGAGCCACGCCGCGGGCTGCCTCCAGCTTCGCCGCGCCCACGGCAGGCTGCTCCACCATCGCCGCCTCGGCGGCCTCGATCTGCCGCTGGGTCTCCGACTTGTCGGGGGCGGTCACGATGGCCGCCACCATGAGCAGCAGCAGCAGCACCAGCCCACCGGCGACCATGCCGGGGCAGGCGAGAGCTCGTCCACGGGGTGGCCAGCCAGCCGGCCGCCGACCGCAGCGGCCCCAGGAAGCCGTGCCGCCGGATCGGCATCTCGACCAACCGGAAGGACAGCTCGGTCAGCACCAGGGTGACGACCAGGGCGGCGCTGAGCACGACCGCGCCCTGCACGGTGCCCGGGGCGAAGGGCACGAGCGCCGCCGCGATCACCAGCACCGGCCAGTGCCAGAGGTAGAGGCCGTAGGACCGGCTGCCGAGCCAGCCGAGGGCGGGCAGGCTCATCCACAGCCGCCACGGGCTGGAGCTCTCCAGCAGCCCGGCGATGAGCACCACCGTGGCCAGGCTGGCCAGCAGGATGCCGCCGCGGAAGGTCAGCGGGTCGGCCTCGGTGAGCAGCACCATCAGCGCGACCAGGGTGACCAGGGCCGCGCCGACCGCCGGGCCGCGCCAGCGGCGCCAGGCGGCGGTGCGCAGCCAGGCACGCTCCGGGCCCGCCCACGCGAAGGCCAGGGCCACCCCGAGCATGAGCCCGAAGGCGTGGGTGTCGGTGCCGTAGTAGACCCGGGTCGCGTCCTCACCGGGGGTGTAGAGCACCGCCATGGCCAGCGCCGAGGCGGCGGCGAGGCCCCCCGCGACATACAGGCGGTGGCGGGTGCCCGAGGTGAGGGCGAGCACCAGCACCAGCCCGAACGGCCACAGCAGGTAGAACTGCTCCTCCACCGCCAGCGACCAGAAGTTGACGAAGAGCAGCGGGGAGGTGGAGTTGAAGTAGCTCGCGCCCGCCCCGATCTCCACCCAGTTGGTCGAGAAGGTCAGGGCGCCGAGGGTCTGCCGGCCGATGCGAGACCAGCAGGTCACCGCCGACGAGCCGGGCCGCCGCGACGCTGAGCACCACCACGGTGACCAGGGCCGGCAGCAGCCGGCGCGCACGCCGCAGCCAGAAGCGGGGCAGGTCGATCCGGCCGCGCTGGGCGAGCTCGCGCATCAGCAGGGTGGTGATCAGGAAGCCGGAGACGACGAAGAAGACGTCGACCCCGAGGAAGCCGCCGGGCAGCAGCGCCGGGGTGAAGTGGTAGACGAGGACACCGAGGATGGCCAGCGCCCGGATGCCGTCCAGGCCGGGGATCTGCCCCGGGCGGGGGTCGATGCCGCGGGGACCTCGGGGGCCGCCGCCGCGGCGCGGCACGGACTGGTCGCGGGTGCCGACACCTGCGGGCGTATGCGGTGCCGCCGGCGGGAGCCGGGGCGGCGCCGACGGGGCCTCGAGCAGGTCGACGGGCGACTGCGGGGTGGAGCGACTGTGCGGGTCCGGGTCGTCGCGGTAGGCAGGGCGTGCCGGAAGCGTCACGAACGGACCTCCCTCCGGCACTGAGCGAACGGACCTACAGCGTGAGCGTAGGAGTGCGCGACCCGGTGGCGGTGACGCCACGCGGGACAGGAGTGAAACCTGAGGTTCAGGTCACGGTCGCCGCGGGTGCGGGCACACCACGGGGCGGTGACCATCGTCGGAGATGGCCACCGCCCCGCGGCGGATGGTGCGTGCTGCTCAGGCCTGCGGCTTGTGCTCCTCCGGGGTGTCTCCGAAGTCGGTGCCGAAGCCGGTGCGTGCGTCCGGGTCGGTGCCGGGCACGTCGTCCTCGACCGGCTCGATGACGCCCTCGGCCTCGACGGGGGCGGCAGCGACCTCGTCCTCGCGCACCTGGGAGTCGACGCCGGGGGCACCGCCGATCGGACGGTCGACCGAACCGGCCCAGGGGTCGGTCGGGTCGTCGTCCTGCTGCTTCGACAGGTAGTAGGCCACGGCCGCGCCGACCGCGGCGAGCAGACCCAGCGTGATCAGCACGCTGCCCCTGTGGCTCTTCTTCTTGGGAGCGCCGGTCAGCGCGGCCACCGGGCCGTCCTGCTTGGACAGGATGTCGTCCTTGGCGGTCTGGACGGCGCCGATCAGCTCCTGCAGCTTGGGCAGCAGGTCGTCGACGATGCTGTCGCGCGCGTGGTCCACCTTCGGCCCGAGCTGGGCGATGCCCTCCTGCGCGCGCGGGACGGCGGTGTCGATGCCGCGGTCGACACCGGACACGGCGGCGGCACGGGCGTGGACCGCACGCTCGGCGGCCACCTCGCGGGCGTGGGCGGTGCGAGCGGCGGCGAGCTCACGGGCAGCCGCGCTGCGCTCGCGGGCCGCGGTCGCAGCGGCCTCGGCCTTGGGCGTCACCGCCTCGGTCACTGCGTGCATGAGCGAGCTGGCTGCGTTGAGGACGGTCTCGCCGGCCTTCTCCCCCGCGGCCACGGCGTGCGCGCTGGCGTCCTTGGCGTGCGACACAGCCTTGTCCTTGGACTTCTCGGTGTTGGTGCGAAAAAGCACGGGAACCCTCCTATGTTGGCCTTGCCGCCCATCCTGTCACCCTCGGCAGCCATGATCCACCTGACCCCGCGGGCACCGGAGCGGCGGGGTGGACATGGGAGGATGGGCGCCATGAACGTCACGTTGCACACCAATCACGGCGACATCGCGCTGACCCTGTTCCCTGACCATGCCCCCAAGACGGTGGCCACGTTCGTGGGTCTGGCCGACGGTTCGCTGGACTACTCCGACGACGCCGGGCGCAGCAACCCGCAGCCCTTCTACGACGGGTTGACCTTCCACCGGATCATCCCGGGCTTCATGATCCAGGGCGGCTGCCCGCTGGGTGAGGGCATGGGCGGCCCGGGCTTCACCTTCGACGACGAGATCAGCCCCGACAAGCACTTCAACGCCCCCTACCTGCTGGCCATGGCCAACGCCGGCAAGCGCATGGGCAAGGGCACCAACGGCTCCCAGTTCTTCATCACCGTGGAGCCCACCCCCTGGCTCCAGGGCAAGCACACCATCTTCGGCGAGGTCGCCGACAACGACAGCCGAGCCGTGGTCGACGCGATCGCCGCCGTGCAGACCGGGCGCAACGACAAGCCGGCCGAGCCGGTCGTCATCGAGCGCGTCAGCGTCGAGCAGGACTGACCGGACCACCGCGGCCGGCCGCTCTCCCCGCTCACGCCCGTGACGTCATACCCGCAGCCAGACCCGGCCCCCACGGGGCCGCCCGTCTGCCCCCGCCACCCCGACCAGGTGGCCTACGTCAGCTGCCAGAGGTGTGGACGTCCGACGTGCCCGGACTGCCAGCGGCCGGCCCCGGTCGGCATCCAGTGCGTCGACTGTGTCGCGCAGGCCAAGCGCACCGCCCCACGCGCCTCCTCGCGCTACGGCGCACCGGCCCGCGCGGACACCCGGCCGATGGTCACCCTCACGATCATCGGCATCTGTGTCGTGGTCTACGTCGGTCAGCGGCTCAACCCCGACGTCACCCGCGAGCTCATGTTCGTGCCGGTGCTGACGGCGCAGGAGCCGTGGCGCATGCTCACCGCCGCGTTCGTGCACTCCCCGGCCGGGTTCTTCCACATCGCGTTCAACATGTATGCGCTGTGGATCTGCGGTGGCTACCTCGAGCCGCTCCTGGGCCGGCTGCGTTTCGCGGTGCTCTATCTCGTCAGCGCTCTCGGCGGGTCCGTCGGCTACGTGCTGCTGGCCACGGTGCCGGGGGGCTGGCTGACCCCGACGGTGGGCGCGTCCGGAGCCGTGTTCGGGTTGTTCGCCGCGATGCTGGTGCTCAACTGGCAGCTGGGGCGGCAGACCACCGGCATCCTGGTGCTGCTGGCCATCAACGGCGTGATCGGCTTCATCATCCCCAACATCGCCTGGCAGGCCCACCTCGGCGGGGCCGTCACGGGTGCTGCCGTCGCGGGGGTGCTGACGCTGACCTCGGCGAAGGGGCGTGAGCGAGCCGCGGTGCGCCGCCGCGCCTGGCAGTGGCCCGGCTTCGCCGCGATCGTGGTCGTGCTGCTCGCCGCCGCGGCCTGGCGGGTGGAGCAGGTTCAGGGGCTGTTCACCGGATGGACGGGCTGAGTTACATCTGTGTAGTTATCCCCAGCGTGTGGACAACATGGGGACAACGCCCGGCTGCGGCTACTTCCAGCGGGTGGACATGAGGAAGCCGCCCATGATCATCCCCATGCCGATCGCGAGGTTCCAGTAGCCGATCGGCGCGGGCCAGTCGCCCTGGGTGATGTAGAACGTCGACACCCAGACGACACCGGCGACCATCAGGCCGGACATGACCGGCACCCACCAGGACGGGTTGCCGACGCGCTGCTTCTTGGGCTCCGGGCGGCGGCCCTTCGCCTGGGCCCTCATCGCGGGGTTGCCGGAGTGCTTCGACGGCTTGTTGGCGTCCGGGCGGCCGGTGGACTCAGGCACGGTCAGGCTCCTCGATCGTGGATGGTGCCCACAGGATACGTCCTGCCGGCCGGGATACCCTGGTTGCTGATGAGCACCGAGCCCCCGGCACCCCGGTCCACCCGTTCCGGGTGGGGCTGGGCGGTGCCCGTCATGGCGCTCGCGGCCGGCCTGCTCTTCGGCACCTCCGCCGCACTGGCCCGGGAGAGCGGCTTCGGTGGCGAGCCGGCCAACCTGGCCGAGCTCATCCAGCAGCGCACCGCTGCGGTCGAGCGCCTCAGCGACGACGCCCAGGACCTGTCCTCCCAGATCGAGGAGCTCGAGCGCGAGACCGGCACCTCCGTCATCAGCACCGACATCTCCCGGCAGGCCGACACGCTGGCCCCACAGATCGGACTGGGCCCGGTGGCAGGCCCGGCGCTGCGGGTCACCCTGGACGACGCCGGCTACACCCTCGACACGCTGCCCGAGGGCTACACCGTCGACGACGTCGTGGTGCACCAGCAGGACGTCCAGGGTGTGGTCAACGCGCTGTGGGCCGGGGGTGCCGAGGCGATGATGATCCAGGACCAGCGCATCGTCTCGACCAGCGCCGTCCGGTGCGTCGGCAACACCCTCTACCTCCAGGGCCGGGTCTACTCCCCGCCCTACACCATCACCGCCGTCGGGGACCGCGAGCGCATGGCCACCTCGCTCGCCGAGGACGAGGTCGTCGCCACCTACCGTGCCTGGTCCGCAGCCCTGGGGCTGGGCTACCTCGTGGAGTCCTTCGACAGCGCCCGGCTGCCGGCCTTCGCCGGGTCCCCGCGGTTCGAGCACGTCACGGTCACTTCACCCGACAGCACCTCGGTCAGTGACCCGGTGCCGTCGGACCCGACCCAGGGGACCGAGCCCGGTCCCGAGGAGCTCAACCAGCGCTGACGTTGTGGGCGGCCGGTGGGCTGGCGTGGCTGGCCGGTGCTGTGGTGTGTCTGCCCAGTGCCGTGTTGTCTGGCCGGTGCTGTGGTGTCTCTGCCCAGTGCCGTCTTGTCTGGCCGGTGCTGTGGTGTCTCTGCCCAGTGCCGTCTTGTCTGGCCGGTGCTGTGCTGCAGCACGGCCCCCGACATACAAGGCAGCACCCCACTGGCTTGGCGCGATGCGGTATGCCGGTGGGCCGGCTCCGCCCCCAGCTGCCGGTTTGTCTCTCCGGTGCCGTGTTGTTTTCGGTCAGGTGTCGGCGTGTCTGGCGGGTGCTGCGCTGCAGCACGGCACCCGGCAGACAAGACAGCACCCAATCGTGGTGGGGTGGGGGGACGGGGAGGTGTGGCGTGACGGGAGGCGGCAGGGCCTCGGAGGGGTCAGGGTAAGACGCCGGCGCCTGGCCTCAGCTCACCGGCAGCGGCAGGGGTGGGTGCGACAGAGGCCGGGCCGGGTGCTGCCGCCCCCGTGGGCGTGGGTGGTGACTGTCCCTGCTCAGGAGGCTGGTCCCCGGCAGCGTCGCCGTCACCATCGCCGCCGTTGCCATTGCCAGTCTGCCGTTCCCACCAGCGTCACCGCCGTCGCCGTTTCCACCAGCGTCACCGGCCCCGCCGCCGTTGCCGACGCCGTTGTTGTCCCCCTCGGCCGGGTCGGACGGCGATGCGGGGGGCTCGGTGGGCTCCGGCGGCTGCGTCTGGGTCGGCTCCGGCGTCACCGTGACCGTTGCCGTCTGGGTCTGCGTCTGCGTCTCGGTGACGGTGGAGGGGGCCTCGCGAGCCACGACCAGGACGACCTCGGTGCCGTAGTCGACGATGTCGCCGGAGGACCGGGACTGCTCGAGCACGGTGTTGGGCTCCGACTCGGCGGAGTCGCGGAACTCGGTCACCGGGCTCAACCGCGCGTCACGCAGGTCGCTGGCAGCAGTGCCCAGGTCCTGGCCGACGACGTTGGGCACCTCGACCTGGCCGCTGGCGACGACGAGGACGACCTCCTCGTCGGGGTTGACCTCCTGGCCGGCTCCGGGGTCGGTGCGGATCACGGTCTCGGCGTCATACTCCGGGTCGTCGACCTCCTGGACCTCGCCGGCGACGGTCAGCCCTTCGGCTTCCAGACGGGTGCGCGCCGCGCTCTCGGAGAATCCCTCGACGTCGGGGATCTCGATCGCGTCCGGCCCGCTGGAGACGACGAGGTCGACCGTGGACCCCTCGTCGACCATGGTGTTGGGGCCGGGGTTCTGCTCGATGACCTCGCCGGCGGTGGTGTCGTCGGCCCGTTGCTCGACCTCTGGCACCAGCCCGACCCGGGTGATCGCGGCCCTGGCCTCGTCCTCGGTGAAGGTGATGACCGAGGGCACCGCCACCTGGACGGTCTCCTCGTCAGCCGGCCCGAGCACCTCGAAGACGACGAACGCCACGGCGGCGAGAGCCAGCAGGCCCAGCACACCGAGCATGAGCCAGCCGCCGCGGTGGCGTTCCTCGCGCACCGGGATCTCGTCGGTCGGCTCGTCGGAGTCTTCCGGTGGGACCGCCGCCTGCCCGACCATCGACATCGTCGGCTCACTGCCCTGACCGTAGGGAGCGGCGCCGACGACCTCGGTCTGGTCACCGGCCATCGCCGCACCACCGGCCATGGCAGACCCGGCGACCGCCGCGCCGAGCACCCGGTTGTAGGTGTCCTGGGCGTCCTGGCTGATCCGGCCGCCGGTGCGGGCCGCGACCAGGTCGTCACGGAAGGCGCCGGCACTCTGGTAGCGCGCTTCGGGTGTCTTCTCCAGCGCGTGCAGGGTGATGGCGTCCAGGGCCTTCGGCAGGTCCGGCTGGTGCGTCGAGGGCGCCTGGGGCTGCTCGCCGAGGTGCTGGTAGACCAGCGAGACCGGGTCGCCCTGGAAGGGGGTGCGACCGCTGAGCAGCTCGTAGAGCAGGCAGCCCGTCGAGTAGAGGTCGGACCGGGCGTCCACGTCCTGGCCCTGGGCCTGCTCAGGGGAGAGGTAGCGGGCGGTGCCGAGCACCGCCTGGGTCTGCGTCATCGTGGCCGCGGTGTCGGCCAGGGCCCGGGCGATGCCGAAGTCCATGACCTTGACCGCCCCGCCGCGGGTGACCATGACGTTGGCCGGCTTGATGTCGCGGTGGACGATGCCCTTGCTGTGCGCGTAGTCGAGACCGGCCAGCACGGCCGCGGTGATCCGCGCCGCCTCGTCCGGGTCGAGCACGCGCTCCTCGTTGAGCAGGTCGCGCAGGGTGCGGCCCTCGACGTGCTCCATGATGATGTAGGGCACCTGGACGGGGGCCCCGCCGCTCTCGTGGTGCAGCTGCTCGCCGGAGTCGTAGACCGCGACGATCGAGGGGTGGTTGAGCCCGGCGGCCGACTGCGCCTCCCGCCGGAACCGCGCGAGGAACGAGGTGTCGCGGGCCAGGTCGGAGCGCAGGATCTTGATGGCGACGCTGCGACCCAGGCGCAGGTCGTGGCCGACGTGCACCTCGGCCATACCCCCGCGACCGATCAGCTCGCCGACCTCGTAGCGTCCGCCCAGGACGCGGGGCTCGATGAACTCACCCTCGGGGGGTGTCCTGTCGTCGGTCATCGCTCCACTCCTGCCTGCAGCACGTCACGTCCGATGGGTGCGGCGACGCGCCCCCCGCTCTCACCCGTCCAGTCGTCGCTGGCACTCTCGACGACCACGGCGACGGCGATCTGCGGGTCGTCCGCGGGGGCGAAGCCGGTGAACCAGGCGTGGGCGGCACCGCTGGTGCCGAACTCGGCGGTGCCGGTCTTGCCCGCGACGGCGACGCCCGGGATGGCGGCAGCGGTGCCCGAGCCGTTGCTGACCACGTCGACCATCATGTCCGTGAGCTCCTGTGCGGTGGTCTCCGAGACGGCGCGGGACAGCCGGCTCGGGTCGGTCTCGTCGATGACGTCCAGGTCTCCGTCGCGCACGGTGTCGACCAGGTAGGGCTGCATGACCTCACCCTGGTTGGCGATCGCGGCCGAGATCATCGCCACCTGCAGCGGGGTGACCCGCACATCGTGCTGCCCGATGCCGGTGAGCGCCAGCTGGGCGTCGTCGGCGTCCTCGGGGTAGACACTGGGCGTCACCCGCATCGGCACCTCGATGTCCTGCTCGAAGCCGAAGGCCTGGGCCTGGTCGTCGAGGGCCTGCGCGCCGAGCTGGCCGGCCAGCCACGCCATCGAGGTGTTGCAGGAGACGGTGATCGACTGGGCGAGGCTGACCTCGTCGGTCGGACCGCACCGGCCCCCCTCGAAGTTGGGCAGCTCGGTCGTCGTGCCGGGCAGGGTGTAGGTCAACGGGGCCTCCAGGGCGCTCTCCGGGGTGTAGTCACCGGACTCCAGCGCGGCCGCGGCGACGACGAGCTTGAAGGTGGACCCGGGGGGGTAGAGGTCGCCGGCGATGGCGCGGTTGACCAGGGGCCGGCCCTCGTCGGCGTTGAGCGACTCCCAGGAGTCCTGCACGGCGCTCAGGTTGTGCGAGGCCAGGGAGTTGGGGTCGTATGCCGGGTGGCTGACCATCGCCAGCACCGCACCGGTGCTCGGGTCGAGGGCGACCACGGCACCGCGACGGTCACCCAGGGCAGCGTCGGCGACGGCCTGCACCTGGGGGTCCACGGTCAGCTCCAGCGCGGCACCGGTCGGGGTGGTGCCGGTGACCAGGTCGACGACCCGGCGGTAGAAGAGGCTGTCGTCGGTGCCGGCCAGCACCGAGTTCTTGGCGCGCTCCAGGCCGGCGCCCGCGCCGAACGTGAACGAGTAGTAGCCGGTGATGTGGGAGTAGAGCTCGCCCTGCGGGTAGGTGCGGATCCAGCGCAGGTCGTCGTCGGTGGGCTGGGAGTCGGCGATCGCCGAGCCGTCGACGAGGATCGGCCCGCGGTCGCGGCTGTAGGTGTCGAGCAGCGTGCGCCGGTTCTGCGGCAGCTGGCTCAGCTCGTCGGCCCGCACGAACTGGATCCACGTCGTGGAGACCAGCAGGGCGGCGAACATGGCGAAGACGAGCAGCGCCAGGCGGCGGATCGGCGTGTTCACGAGGAGCCCCCGACGGGCTGCTCCACCCGGCGCGCCGGCTCGACCGGGCGTTCGGACACCGGCCGGCGGGCATGGTCGCTGATGCGCAGCAGCAGCGCGATGATGATCCAGTTGGCCAGCAGCGAGGAGCCGCCGGCGGACAGGAACGGGCGTGGTCAGGCCGGTCAGCGGGATGACCCGGGTGATGCCGCCGATGATGACGAAGCACTGCAGGCCACGGTGAACGCCAGCCCGCCGGCCAGCAGCTTGCCGAAGCCCTCCCGGGCGCCGATCGCCGTGCGCAGGCCCCGCTCGACGAGCAGCGCGAAGAGCATGATCATGCCGAACAGCCCCACCATGCCCAGCTCCTCGGCGAAGCTGGCGATGATGTAGTCGCTGTTGGCGAAGTAGGTCTGTAGGGGTAGCCCTCACCCAGGCCGGTGCCGAAGAGGCCGCCGTGCGCCATGCCCATCAGCCCGCGGGCCACCTGGTCGCTGAGGCCGGGGGCGAAGGGGTCCAGCCACAGGTCACCCGGGTCTGCACGTGGCTGAACAGCCGCCATGCCAGCATACGCGCCGCCGGCGAAGAGGGTCAGGCCGATGATCACCCAGCGGTGCGCTCGGTGGCGAGATAGAGCATCGCGACGAAGAGGCCGAAGAACAGCAGCGAGGAGCCGAGGTCGCGCTGCGCGACGAGGATCAGCACCGAGACAGTCCCCACGCGACCAGGATCGGGCCGAGGTCGCGGTCCGCGGGGCAGCTGCAGGCCGAGCACCCGGGTCCGACCAGGGACAGCGCGTCGCGGGTCTGCACCAGGTAGCCGGCGAAGAACACGGCCAGGCGATCTTGGCGATCTCACCGGGCTGGAAGGTGAAGCCCGCGACCGAGACCCACAGCCGGGAGCCGTTGATCTCCAGGCCGATGACCGGCAGCATCGGCAGCAGCAGGAGCACGAAGCCGAGCGCCATCGCGTGAAGGTGTAGCGGCGCAGCACCCGGTGGTCGTGCACCAGCCACAGCACCGCCGCGGCGAACGCGATCGACACCCCCGTCCACAGCAGCTGCCGGGTCGCCGCGCTGCTGCCGGTGCCGATGTCGATGCGGTGGATCATCACCAGGCCCAGCCCGTTGAGCAGGGTGGCGATCGGCACCAGCAGCGGGTCGGCATACTTCGCGCGGTAGCGGATGACCAGGTGGAAGGCCACGCTGATCACGAGGAACCCGACGCCGTGGGCGACCAGGTCGACCGGCAGGGTGCCGCTGGTCGCCAGGCCGACGTTGGCGTAGGCCACCAGCACGATGGCGACGGCGAAGAGCAGGAGCAGGAGCTCGGTGGTGCGGCCGGTGGGTGGGCGCACGTCGGTGACGGTGCTCACGGCTCACATCCCTCCGGTAGCACCACGAGCGGTGGTGGGGCGGTCACGGTCGCGCTGTCGCCGTTGGGCAGAGGCAGCACGATGTCGGGCAGCTGCACCGGGGGCACCACCGGGATCGGCGTGCAGTCCTGCACCACGAGGGAGCGCAGCTCGGCCACGATGGCGTCGGCGTCGGCACGGTCGTCAGCGCTCAGTGTGGAGCGCACCCGGCTCTGGTAGTAGGTCGGCAGGTCGGTGACCGCGAGGTCGGTGCTCTCCTCGGGGGTGGACAGCACCCACGGGCCGAGGTCCTGGGCGACGCCGCGGAAGATCGTGACCTGGCCCTCGGTCTCACCCACGAAGTACTGCCGCTGGCTCCACTCGTAGGAGGCCCACGCGCCGCCGACGACCACGACCAGCACCGCCACGCCCAGCAGGCCCCGGCGCAGCCAGGTGAGCAGGGTCGAGGGGGAGCTCTCCTCCGCCAGGGCGGGGGCCTCCGGCTCGCCCTGGATGTGCCGGGCCAGCGCGGCGGCCTTCTCGGCCGGGGTCTGGCCGGGGTCGGTGGGTGCGGTGCCGAGCTCGCTCACCGCGCCCACGACCTGCGGCTGGGTGGTGCCGTCACCCGGGCGCACCACGTCGGCCACGATGACGGTCACGTTGTCCCGCACCGAGGCCCGCAGCGCGATCGCGACGAGCTGGTCGGCGATGTCGCCGGGTGAGCCGCTGCTGCGCAGGATGTCGGCCACGGTCGACTCGGCAACGTAGTCGGTGAGCCCGTCGGAGCACAGCAGCAGCCGGTCGCCGGGCTGCAGCTCGCGCATCGACAGGTCCGGGTGGTCCTCGACCCGGCCCGTCAGCACCCGGGTCACCAGCGAGCGCTGCGGGTGGTGCAGCGCCTCCTCGGCGGTGATCCGCCCCTCGTCGAGGAGCTGCTGGACGAAGGAGTGGTCCCGGGTGATCTGGGTGACCCGGGTGCCGCGGCGCAGGTAGGCCCGCGAGTCGCCGATGTTGGCGACGGCGAGCTTGCTGCCCGAGCGCAGCATCGCGATGCAGGTGGTGCCCATGCCGCCGGAGTCGGCGTTGTCGTGCCCGACCTCGGAGAGCAGGTCGTTGGCGTCCATCACCGAGTTCTCGAGGATGTCGAGCATGTCGTCGGCGCCGTGCGACTCACCGTCGAGGTGCACCAGCTCGCCGACCACCAGCGAGCTGGCCACGTCGCCGGCGGCGTGCCCACCCATCCCGTCGCAGAGCACGAGCAGCTCGGGTCCGGCATACGCCGAGTCCTCGTTGCGGGCCTTGGTGCCGAGCCCCACGTGGGAGCGTGCGGCATACCTGAGAGCGACGGACATGGCGGACTACCGGCGCAGCTCGAGGACGGTCTGCCCGATCCGGATCTGGGCGCCCGGGTCGAGCCGGGCGCCGGTGTCGATGCGCCGCTGGTCGACGAAGGTGCCGTTGGTGGAGTCCAGGTCGTCGGCATACCACCCGTCGGTGCCGGGGTAGATGCGCAGGTGGCGACCGGAGGCGAAGTCGTCGGTGAGCACGAGGGTGCACTCGGGGTTGCGACCGATGAGGATGCCGTTGTCGTGCAGCGGGACGGTCGTGCCGCGCAGCGAGCCCGCGACGACCGCGAGGTGGGTGGGGCCGGACTGCCGCTGGCTGCGGCTGGGCCGGGCCTGACGGGGCTCCTGCCGGCGGCCGTTGTTGCTGCCCCGGGTGAGCACCCGGGTGCCGTAGAGGTCGGCGCGCAGCGCGCCCACGATGGAGAAGACGAAGGCCCACAGGAGGGCGAGCAGGCCGAGGCGGATGACGTTGAGGGTGAGCTCGCTCATCGCGCTCGATCCACGTGGAACGTGATCGTGCTGCGGCCGAGGGTGATGCGGTCGCCGTCGTGGAGCTCCTCGGTGCCGATCTGCTCACCGTTGAGATAGGTGCCGTTGGTCGACCCCACGTCACGGATCAGCACCTGCAGGTGGGGGCCGTCGTGGGTGATCCGGATCTCGGCGTGTCGCCGGCTGACGCCGGGGTCGTCGACGATGACCATGGCCGTCTCGTCGCGCCCCAGCGAGGTGACGGCGGTGCCCAGACCGACCCGGCGGCCGTCGATGTCCAGCCACGCCTGCGGGCCGCGGGCGGAGTGCTGGCGGCCGCGCCGTGGGGGGGACGTGGTGGGGAAGGTGCGGGTGCGGCCCTCGTCGTCGGCCTGGTCCGAGGTGCCGGGGCGGGCAGCCGGTGCGGCAGCGGCAGCGGCGGAGGGGCGCTGGTGCGGCCCCGGTGGTGCCGGTGACGGACGGGGGGCGGCAGCGGGGCGGCCTGCGGCGGGCCGTTCCTGCGGGGAGCCGTCCGGTGCCGGACGGGGAGCCGAGCGGGGGGTCTGGCCGGGCACGTCGGCGCGCCGTTCGGCACGGCGGCCGTCCTTGGAGGCAGGACGCACCCGGAAGATGCCGGTCTCCAGGCCGTCCCCGTTGACCAGGCGCACCTCGATGGGCCCGGGCGCGGTGTAACGCTGCGCGTCGGCGTGGTCCTCCGCGGCGGCGACCAGCTCGTCGGTCAGTGCCGTGTCGTAGGAGGAGAGCCGCTCGTAGTCGCTCTCGGCGAGCTCGATGGTGAAGACGTTGGGCACCATGGTGCGGCCGGGGCCGAGGACGGCTGCCCGTTCGTCCATCGCGCCGCGGATGTGCGAGGCGATCTCCACCGGCTGCACCTCGGCCTTGAAGACCTTGGCGAAGGGTGCCTTGACGGCGCGCTCGAGGTTGCGCTCGAGGTTGTCGAACAGTCCCACGGCGCCACTCCTCTCGTTGCTCTGCGCTGTCTGCGCGCGCGGTCCGGCGGGCGGCCGGACCCCTAGTGATCGTACTTGCGGAACGTGGACCACCGTCGCACGTCCGCCCGAGGTGGGTCGCCCTGCGCCGGCTACGCCGCGCGACGGGTCAGGGCCGCGGCACCTCGGAGAGCCAGGTCAGCCGCGAACCGCCACCGGCCACCAGCGGTCCGAGCGCGTCGTTGAAGACGGCTGAGTGCGCTGAGCCGAGGTGCGCCTCGAACGCCGCCCGGTCGCGGTAGGTCTCGAAGACGACGTACTCGTGGGGTCGTTCGGAGCGCACCCATGCGTCGAAGACCTGACACCCCGGCTCGGCCCGCACGTCGGCGGTCAGCTGCCGGACCAGCGCGGCGACCTCGGCCTCGTGCCCGGGCAGCGCCTCGAACTCGGCATACAGCCGCACCGGGTCGCCTGCGTCGCCGGGGATGCTCATCGGGGCGCTGCTCTCGGACATGGTGACCTCCCACGGGGTGGCGTGCCCCGCTCGACGACGGTGTCGGTATGCAGTGGGACCGGGTGGTCCCACCAGCCACCCTGTCGGAGTCGCGGCGAGATGTCAGCCCCACCCTGGCATCGTGCTAATCTTTCCCGGCACTCGCGCGAGTGGCGGAATAGGCAGACGCGCACGGTTCAGGTCCGTGTGCCCGAAAGGGCGTGGGGGTTCAACTCCCCCCTCGCGCACCACAGGCACGACGAAGCCCCCGAGCCCCCCGGCCCGGGGGCTTCGTCGTGCCCGGTCCCGTCGGGCCCGGTCCCGTCGGGCCGGTGGCCCGCAGGTCGGGCCCTGGGCTCGTTCTCAGGTGCGGCCGACGACGGCCTCGATGCTGTCGGGGGAGAGCGCGGTGCGCGGCAGCATCGCGCGCACCGCCGCGCGCACCGGTGCGACGCTGCTGACGAAGCGCAGCTCGGTGGGCTGGGCCCCCAGCAGGGACCGCTTGACCGCGTTGACCGTCGGACCGAAGTCGACCACGGAGCACCCCAGCTCACCGGCGACGTCGAGGCTGCCCAGCAGCACGTTCTCGTAGGCGTGCGCGTTGCCGTCGTCCGGGCGGCCGAAGGCCCCCGACAGCAGCGCGAGGCGTCGGCCCGCCCGCCAGAACGAGTGGTAGCCCACCGGGCGGTCCTCGATCATCGCCACCAGATGGACGAGGCGGTCGGAGGTCAGCGCCCAGTGCGCCCGCACCATCTGCGGATACAGCTCGACGAACGGCGGGTTGATGGGCCGGGTGACGGCATACGCCGTGAGCAGCGGCTCGGCGAGCCACCCGGGCATCGCGCCGGTGCGCACCTCGACCCGTCCACCCCGACCGGCGAACCGGCGCACCTTCCGGGGCAGGTTGCGGTGCTCGGCGAGCACGGCTGCCGAACCACCCTGGGAGATGTCGACCTGCGAGACACCGAGCCCGCGGGTGGCCACCTGCCCGCGCCCCGCCGGGGCTTCGGACCGGTCCACCACGCTGCCGACGAGGTGGCGCCGCCGTAGCCAGGAGAGGGCCTGGTCGACGAACTGCCGCCGGTCCACACCGGCCGTCACCAGCCCGGGGCCGGAGTGACCGTCGGTGGCCAGGCTCGAACGCTCCCAGTACCAGATCGGCGGGAGCGGGTGCAGGGCGCGTCGAGCCAGCTCACCGGAGAAGAAGCTGCGCGCGCCGTCGCGGCACAGCATCACCACCGCCGCCCCCGCGAGCTGCTCACCGGCATACCCGCGCAGCACCCGAGGCCGGGTCAGCCTGCTGACCGCGCTCAGCGTCGCGTCGTAGACGTCGAGGACGCTGACGTCGGCCCCGAGGGAGTCCAGGTCGGGGGCCAGCGCGCTCCGCTCGTCACCGGAGAACGGGCGACCGGAGAGCTCGAACTGCCACGGTGTCACGCCAGCACCTCCCGTCGTCGCTCCAGCCTAGGCCGGGCCGGTCCGCTCTGGCCATGGCCGTACGCTCGAGGTATGGCCACGTTGCCGCTGTTCCCGCTGGGGTCCGCGTTGATGCCAGGTGACCTGTTGTCGCTGAACGTGTTCGAGGACCGTTACCTCAGCCTGATGGAGTCGCTCATCGAGGGGCAGGAGGAGCACGACCCGGTCTTCGGGGTGGTGGCCATCAAGGAGGGGTTCGAGGTCGGGGCGGACAGCGCACGGGCGCTGCACGCGGTCGGCTGTGTGGCCCGCCTGCGGCGCGTCGCGGTGCTGCCGGGGGACCGGTTGCTCATCGTCGCCGAGGGGACGGCGCGCTTCATGCTCAACTCCCTGGACGAGAGCGCCGGCACGCCCTACCTCACCGGTGAGGTGAGCATGCTCGGGGAGCCGGACGGTGACACCGGCCAGCTCTCCCGGCTCGCCGACCTGCTGCGCGCCGCGGTCACCGCGTATGCGGTCACGCTCGGCGACGACATCCCGGACATCCCCGAGGACGACCGCACCCTGGCCTACTGGCTGCCCAACGCGGTCACCCTGGACCTGCACGACCGGCAGTCGCTGCTGGCCAGCCCCGACACCGAGGCACGGCTGCGGCTCGGGCTGGGTCTGCTGCGGCGCGAGCTCACCCTGGCCTCGTCCTACAGCTGGGTGGGCTACGAACCGGGTCAGAGCATGTGGCTCAACTGAGCCTCACGGGAAGTCGATGAACCGGCCGACGCCGTCGGCGACCGCGCGGTCGTAGAGGTAGCCGCCCAGCGCGACGTCCTCGGTGGCGATGCCCATGTTCATGATCACCCGCCGCCCCTCGGCCGGGACCTCGATGTGCCCGGCCACGATCGCTGCGAGCTCGGCGTCGGGCTCGCGGAAGCCGGCGAAGTGGCTCGACTTGGCGCCGACGGCGGCATACTGCCCGAGGTCGTCGACCGCGAAGAAGACCGACTCGTTGAAGGCCGCGGTGCTGATCGCGTCGTCGTAGTCGACCGGCAGGATGAGCGCGTCCTCGGCCGTGTGGCTCACCTCGAGCTTGGGGTCCAGCGGCCGGGTCACGGTGGTGATCACGAGGTCGGCGCCCGCCACGGCATCCAGCTCCGAGCCGGCGACATAGGTCTCCCGGTCGCCGGCCCGGTCCAGCAGCGCCTGCGCCTTGACGTCGGTGTGGTCGAAGGCACGCACGCGTGCGATGCCGGGATAGCTGTGCAGGGCCACGTCGAGGTGGGCGTTGCCCTGCACGCCGCAGCCGATCAGGGCCAGTGTCGTCGGCTCGTCCTGGACGTGGCGCATGGTCACGCCCGAGGCGGCGGCGGTGCGCTTCTCGGTGACCCACCCGCCGTCGACGAGGGCGATCGGGCGACCGGTCTCGGCGTCGGTCATCACCAGCACGCCGTAGATGTAGGGCAGCCCCTTGGCGTGGTTCTGCTCGTAGCCGGCCACCCACTTGATGCCGGCGCGGTCGGTGCCGCCGAGGTAGGCGGGCATGGCGTTGATGAAGGCGTCGGGCCGCGGTGCGACCTTCGGCTTCGGGGGGTTCTGCACCTGTCCTTGCGACTTCTGCAGGAAGGCGTCGTCCAGCACGTCGATGATCTCGAGCCAGGTCACGCCCAGGTTCTCGAGGTCGGCACGGTTGAGGACGAGCATGCCGGTCTCGGCGGTCAGCGGAGTCATGGCAGCGACGCTACCTCGGATGCGGCCCTCCGCCACGCTCGACGGACCTGCCTATGCTCGGCGCCATGGACGTCACCACAGCCCTGCAGCAGCGCGTCTCCACCCGTCGGTTCCGGCCCGACCCGGTCGAGGAGAGCACGGTGCGCGAGCTGCTCGACGTGGCCCGGTGGTCGCCCTCGGGGGGCAACCTGCAGCCCTGGCGGGTGGTCGTGGTCGCCGGGGCCGAGCGTGACGAGGTCGTCGAGATCGCCCGCCGCACCCAGGCCGAGGGCCGCGACGGCGGGGGTCAGGAGTTCCCGATCTACCCCTCGCCGCTGCACGAGCCGTTCCGCTCCCGGCGCTTCGACATGGGCGAGCAGATGTATGCGGTGCTGGGGATCCCGCGCGACGACAAGCCCGCCCGGCTGGCCCACGTCGCCCGCAACTTCGAGTTCTTCGGCGCTCCGGTCGGCCTGTTCTTCGTGGTCGACCGTCGGCTCGGGCATGCACAGTGGGCCCACCTGGGCATGTTCATGCAGTCGCTGGCGCTGGTGGCCACCGAGCGGGGCCTGGCGACCTGCTTCCAGGAGTTCTGGGGCGTCGTGCGGGCGCCGCTGGCCGAGCACTTCGGGCTGGACGAGCACCACACGATCTATGCCGGCATGGCGCTGGGGTATGCCGAGGACCACGAGGTCAACCGGCTGCGCACCCAGCGGGCGCCGGTCGAGGACTTCGCCGAGCTGCGCGGATTCTGACCCTGACGACCGTGTGCGCTCCGAGTGGGCCCGACTCGCCGCACGCGGAGCGCACAACGGTCGTGGGACGGATGCCGTGGGGCTCACGGGTGGGGCGCCGGCGGGGGGCCGAGGACCTCCACGCCGTGCCGGGCGCAGGCTGCGGCCACCTCGCCGGGGTCGATCTCGACCGGGTCCGGCAGCCGGGCCTCGGGCACCTCGACGCCGAGGTGCCGCACCAGCTCGACGAAGCTGGGCGCGGTGCGTCGGCCCGCGACCACGGTGAGGAAACGCGCGGTCGGCGACTCGACCTGGAAGGTGTGGGCCACCCCGAGGGGCAGGGCGAGCACGGCACCGGTCTCGCCGGTCACCTCCTGCTCGCCGAGCCGGAAGCGCACGGACCCCTCGATGACGTAGAAGAGCTCGTCCTCCTCGCGGTGCAGGTGCAGCGGCGGCCCGAACCCTCGTGGCGCGGCGAACTCGACCACCCCGAGGCCCGACGCGGAGTCGCCGGGCTCGACCTTGACGGTCGCCAGATGGTTGAGGAAGGCATGGTGGATGCCGGCGCCGTCGGGGACGTGGCGGAAGCGGGACTCCTGTGATGTCGTCGTCGTCATAGCGGCACCGTGCCGCACCACCCTTTCGAGAACCTTCAGGTCACGCTTCGAGCTCGGCCATCGCCACGGCATACCGCGCCCGAGCGGTGCCGGCCTCACCGTGCCGGCCGTCCTCCTCCAGTCTGGCGACGAGCTGCCGGTGGGCCTGCTCGTCGTAGGGGTCGAGCTCGAGCACCCGGCGCAGGAGCACGACCGCGTCCGGCGCGGCCACCTCGCCGGCGACCCGGTGCGCAGCGGCGACGAAACGGTCGCACAGCTCCTCCCGTAGGGGCCGGGCCCAGTCGTCGTAGACGTCGCCGGGCAGCAGCTCGGCATATGTCGCCACCGCCTGCTCGTCCGGCAGCCTCAGCCACCGCTCCACGTCGACGTCGACGGCGCGCAGGTCGAGGCGCACCGTCGACCGGTCGGCGACGACGCCGCCACCCAGCACCCGCCGCACGGCCGACAGCTGCACCGAGAGGCGCGGGCCGAGCCGCTCGGACCACTCTCCCGGCCACAGCAGCTCGACGAGCTCCTCGCGGGGCACCGGCCAGCCGCGCGCCACGACGAGCCGTTTGAGCAGGGTGCGGGCGCGCCGCGACCCCCAGGCGGCCAGCGGCACGGGCTCGCCGTCGACCCTGACCTCGAACCGCCCCATGGCGCTGACCTGCACGGTATGCCGGACGCTCGCCTCGGCGCGCGGGGTGGCCACCTGGCCGGTGGTGAAGCGCTCGATCGCCCGGCACACCTCCTCGAGGTCGCCGGCGAAGGTCCAGTGGTCCCCACCGGGCAGCTCCTCCAGGCGCACGTCCGCTCCCGCCTGCTGGAAGAGCTCGTAGGTCTCCCGGGCCCGGGCGATCGGGGTGATGGGGTCGCCGGCGCGATGCACGATGAGCACCGGTGCCTCGACCCGGCCCACGACGCCGCGGGCGTCCATGTCGCCGTTGGTCCGGAAGAGGTCGAGCAGCGCGTCGCGGCTGGCGGCGTGACGCTCGTAGTGGGGCCACCAGGCGCAGAAGTCGGGGTCGCCGAGCAGCGACGGGCCGAACAGCTCGACGCTCTGGGACTGCGGGGTGCCCCATGTGGCGACGAAGTCCTGCCACCGCTCCTGGGCGGCCGCCAGGCCGTCGACGGTGCGGCGTGCGGTCCGTTGCTCCTCAGAGAGCAGTGAGGCCGCGGTGCCCTCGAGGATGAGGCCCTCGACCCGCTCGGGGTAGGTGGCGGCGAACATGATGGCCATGGGGCCGCCCTCGGAGACCCCGTGGACAAAGGCGCGCTCGACGCCGGCGGCGTCCATGACGGCGAGCAGCTCGTCGACGCGTTCGTCGAGGCCAGGGATGTCGAGCGACCGGTCCGACAGCCCCGTGCCTCGCTTGTCGAAGACCACCTGGCGGGAGAAGGCGGCAAACCGCTCGAACATCCGCCGCATGACCGGCGACCCCCAGGCAAGCTCGACGTTCTGGGCCATCGGGGGCACGCCGCAGATGGTGACCGGGCCGTCGCCGTAGACCGTGTATGCCACGGACGACCCGCTCGCCTGTGCGAACCGGACTTCTGGCACCTCGACCATGCAGTCCTAGCCAACCACACCGCCCGGACGACCGATGTGCGCTCCACCTGAGCCGGACACGCCGACAGGTGGAGCGCACAACGGTCGTTGGACGTATGCCGTGGGCGCCGTCCCTCATCCCCGCGCCCACGGCATACGAGCTCATCGCCTCAGACCGGGATCACCCCGCCCCAGTCCGTGAAGTAGCGCTCCACCGGCGTCCCGGGGATCTGCTCGTCCCAGATCGTCGGGTCGAGCCCGAACACCGTGCCGTCGGCCAGACCGGTCAGCCAGGCGTTGATGCCGAGGATGTTCTGCTGCACGAACTTGCCGCGGCCCTTCTGGCCGATGCTGCCGTCGCGGGTGTTGCCCGAGGTCTCGAAGAACACGGCGGCGTTGCTGTGCCCGGTCGGGTTGAGCCCGTTGTAGTTCAGCCCCAGCATCATCGCCGACACGACCCCGCCGCGGATGTCGATGACCGTGCCCGGACCGACGTCGTACTTGTCGATGCCGATGAAGCCGCGGTCCTTGGTCTCCAGCCAGACGTGGCTCTGCATCTGCCGGGTGAGCACGTCGTACTCCCCATCGAGGATGCCCGGCAGCGTCGGGCCGCCGGGGGCCAGCGAGATGCCGAGCGAGAAGGTCATCGGGTCACCGGTCTCCCGGTCGCGCTTGAGGCCCTGGTGGTGGATGTCGAGCGCGAACTCGGGCTGGACCATCGTCCAGTACTCGTACCACGCCAGCGACTCGCGGGCGACGAACCGGTCCGGCGCCCAGTCGCGGTTGAGGTCGATGCGCTGCTCGCGACCGTTCAGCAGCCGCGGCTGGTCGGCCGCGCGGTCCCACAGGATCGTCTCGCGGATGTTGGCCTCGGAGCCGTCGGGGTTGTAGACCGGGATGACGTGGACCGTGAACTCCTCGCGGATCTGCTGCATCGGGCGCGACCCGTTGCTGCCGAGCGACTTCAGCACGGCCAGGATCGACTCCAGGCCGTAGGGCTCGTTGCCGTGGATGCGGCCGTGCACCCACACGTGCGTCGACCCGGTGCCGACCGTGGCGACATACAGCTCGCGGCCCTGCTCGGAGAGGGACTCCTGGGTGCCGATCTCGGACAGCGTCTGCACGGTCACCGGGAAGCGGCTGGTGCGGGCCAGCTTGTCGAGCTCGGCCACCATGTCGCCGTAGCTGCGGATCGCCGAGAGCGGCGGCTCGTCGGAGGGCTCGGGGAAGGTCGGGGCCGCGTGGGCCGCGCGGCCGGCCAGCGGGCCGGCGAGGGCGGCGAGGGCGCCCCACCCGACGAGGGTGCGGCGGGAGACGGGGGACTGCTGCATGACAGGAATCCTTCTGGATGGGTATGTGACGTCAGACACGCTAGGCATGACATGGTCAAGACGGGGTCTGCTCACGGTCTGGAGTCGGTCAAGCCCGTCGGCGACGGCGATACTGGGGGCATGAGAGCAGGAGTCGCATGAACGCGCAGGTCCTCATCACCGCCACGTGCATCGCCGTGGTGCTGGCGTATGCCGGTCTCGCGGCCTTCCTCACCTCCCGCTCGCCGGGGTGGTACGACCGGCTGCCCAAGCCGAGCTGGCAGCCGCCGGACTGGGTGTTCGGGGTGGTCTGGCCGCTCAACTTCCTGGCGCTCGGCCTGGCCTCCTACGCCGTCGGTGTCTACACGCCTGCGGCGGAGTCGATCAGCTTCCTCAACCTGCTGCTGTCCTCCACCGCCTTCTCGCTGCTGTGGGCCTTCTTCTTCTACATCCCGCCGCACCGTCTGCTGCCGGCCGCCATCGCCCTGACCGTGGCCTCGCTGCTCACCTGGGGCCTGGTGTTCGTGGCCTGGCAGGCCATCTCGCTGGCCGGCGCCATCCTCGTGCCGTATGCCGTGTGGCTCACCGTCGCGACCACCCTCGCCTACGGCTACGCGCACCTGGTGGACGACCCGGCGAACGTGTGACCTGCGGTTCCGGGAATACCGGCCGGTAGGCAGGGCGTTGCCACGCCCAGTCCCGCTATGTCCCCGACCGAGAGGCCCGACACCCCGTGTCCCGCGCATTCGCACCTGTCCGCATCGGCTCCTGGGACCTTCCCCAGTCCTTCGTGATGGCCCCCCTGACCCGCAACCGTGCCGGTGAGGGCAACGCCCCGACCGAGCTCAACGCGACCTACTACGCGCAGCGCGCCGGGGCCGGTCTGATCATCACCGAGGGCACCGCCCCGAGCGCCGTGGGCCAGGGCTACCTGGCCGTGCCCGGTCTCTACACCGACGAGCAGGTGCAGGGGTGGAGTCTGGTGGCCGACAAGGTGCACGCCGCCGGCGGCACCATCGTGGCCCAGCTGATGCACGCCGGTCGCATCGCCCACCCGGACAACAAGGGCGGCCTGGAGAGCATCTCCGCCTCAGCCGTGGCCGCGCCCGGTCAGATGGTGACCGCCGAGGGTCCCAAGCCGCATACGACCCCGCGCGCCCTGGAGACCCACGAGGTGCCCGGCGTGGTCCAGGACTATGTCACCGCGGCCCGCAACGCGGTCGCGGCGGGTCTGGACGGAGTGGAGATCCACGCCGCGAACGGCTACCTGTTGCACCAGTTCCTCGACCCGACGGTCAACCTGCGCGACGACGACTTCGGCGGCTCCCCGCAGGCCCGCGCCCAGCTGACCGTGGACGTCGTGACCGCCGTCTCCGAGGCCATCGGTGCCGACCGGGTCGGCCTGCGCATCTCCCCGGCGCACGCCTTCAACGGCATCGGCGAGTCGTTCGGTGACGACCTGGACGCCACCTACACCGCCCTCGTCGACGGCATCGTGCCGCTGGGCATCGCCTACCTGAGCATCCTGGCCCACCCGCACGTCGACCTGGTCAGCCACCTGCGCTACCGCTTCGGTGGCTCGGTGATGCTCAACGACGGCTTCGGGGAGGTCACCACGCTGGCCAAGGTCGAGGGCACCCTCGAGACCGGGCTGGCCGACGCGGTCGTCGTGGGCCGCCCGTTCCTGGCCAACCCCGACCTGCCGCAGCGCTGGCAGCAGGGCTCCGAGCTCAACGAGCCCGACCAGGACACGTTCTACGGCGGTGGCGCCGAGGGTTACACCGACTACCCGACCCTGCAGCAGGCCTCCTGATGGCGCCGCGCTGGTCGGTCGCGGACATGCCCGACCTCACCGGGGTCGTGGCCGTCGTGACCGGCGGCAACGCCGGCCTCGGCCTGGCCACGGTGCACCAGCTCGTGGCCCGCGGTGCGCACGTGGTCGTGACCAGCCGCGACCTCGCCCGGGGCCGCGCGGCCGTCGACGGGCTGGGCCCGCAGCGCGGCAGCACCGAGGTGCTGACGCTGGACCTGGCCGACCTGCACTCGGTCGAGAGCTTCGCCAAGGAGGTCCGCACCCGGCATACGAGCCTGGACCTGCTGGTCAACAACGCCGGCATCATGATGGTGCCGCCGGCGGTGACGGTCGACGGCTTCGAGTCGCAGTTCGGCACCAACCACCTCGGCCACTTCGCGCTGACCGGGCATCTCATCGACCTGCTGCTCGCCGCCCCGGCAGCTCGGGTCGTCACCGTCAGCAGCCAGGCCCACCGGGCCGGCGTCATCGACCCCACCGCGCACGAGGCGCCCGGCGCCGACTACGCCCGGACGCGGGCCTACGGCACCTCCAAGCTCGCCAACCTGCAGTTCACCTACGAGCTGCAGCGGCGCCTCACCGCGGCCGGCAGCCGCGCGGCCGCCCTGGCCGCACACCCGGGCACGGCGGGCACGGGCCTGTCGGACCACCTGTTCCCCACCCGCTTCCGTGCCCTGCAGCCGGTCTTCCGCCGGCTCACCCAGACCCCCGAGGACGGCGCCCTGCCCACCCTGCGGGCCGCGACCGACCCCGGTGCCCTGGGCGGGCAGTACTACGGCCCCGACCGGCTCGGCCAGCAGCGCGGGCGCCCGGTGGTGGTCGCGTCCAACCCAGAGTCGTATGACGCGACGGCGGCGCGTGAGCTGTGGGAACGCTCGGAAGAGCTGACCGGGGTCTCCTTCCTCAGCTGAGCTCTCGAGGTGCGATTCTGGAGGTATGACGCGCATCGACCTCAACTCCGACCTCGGGGAGTCGTTCGGCACCTGGACCCTCGGTGACGACGCGGCGATGCTCGACATCGTCACCAGCGCCAACGTGGCCTGCGGCTTCCACGCCGGCGACGCGTTGACGTTGCAGCGCACCTGCGCGCTCGCGGCCGAGCGCGGTGTCGTGGTCGGCGCCCAGGTCGGCTATCGCGACCTGGCCGGTTTCGGCCGGCGCTTCATCGCGATGGACCTGCCCGAGCTGACCGCCGACGTGCTCTACCAGCTCGGCGCGCTGGACGCGATGTGCCGGGTGGCCGGCACCCGCATGGCCTACGTCAAGCCGCACGGTGCGCTCTACCACGCCGTCACCGACGACGAGGGGCACGCGCGCGCGGTCGTCGAGGCCGTCATCGCCTACGACACCTCGCTCACCGTCATGGGGCTGCCCGGCGCACGGATCCTGGACGTCGCCGCCGACGCGGGGTTGTCGACGGTGACCGAGGCCTTCGCCGACCGTGGCTACACCCCGCAGGGCCGGCTCGTGCCGCGCGGTGAGCCCGGCGCGCTGCTGCACGACCCGGACGAGGTGGCGACCCGGATGGTGCGGCTCGCCGTGGACGGCGTCGTCACCGCCGTCGACGGCACGCAGGTGGAGGTGCACGCCGAGTCGATCTGCACCCACGGTGACTCCCCCGGTGCCGTCGAGATGGCCCGCGCGGTGCGTGCCGCCCTCACCGAGGCGGGGGTGCGCATCAGCGCCTTCGTGCACCCGTGAGGGCGTCGTGACCCCGCGGCTCGACCCGCGACTCCTGCCGATGGGTGAGGAGGCGCTGCTCGTCGAGGTGGCCGACGCCGAGCAGGTCATCGCCCTGCAGGCGGTGCTGCGTGCGGCCGTCGAGACCGGTCACGGGGTGTGGGCCGCGGTGGAGGACCTGGTGCCGGCCGCCCGCACCGTCCTGGTCCGCACCCGCGCAGGCACTGACCTGGCCGAGGTCGGCCAGGCCGTCCGGCGTGCAGCGGCGGGAGCCTCCTCCGACGGCCCCGAGGCCACCGTCGCCGACGTCGTCGAGATCGCGGTCGCCTACGACGGGCCCGACCTGACCGAGGTGGCCCGGCTGACCGGGCTCGCCGAGGGTGAGGTGGTCGCGGCGCACACTGCGAGCACCTGGCGGGTGGCGTTCTTCGGCTTCGCGCCGGGCTTCGGCTATCTCGTCGGCGGCGACCCGCGGCTGCGGGTGCCGCGCCGGGCCGAGCCGCGCAGCACGGTGCCGGCCGGAGCGGTGGCTCTGGCCGGGGAGTTCAGCGCCGTCTACCCTCGCTCGTCCCCCGGCGGCTGGCAGCTGATCGGCACCAGCGACACCGTGCTGTGGGATCTCGACCGCACCCCGCCGGCCCTCCTGCGTCCGGGGTGTGCGGTGCGTTTCGTGGAGTCGTCGTGAGCGCTGCCCTGGAGATCCTCGACCCCGGCCCGCTGACCCTGGTGCAGGACCTCGGCCGACCGGGAGTGGCCGCCGTGGGGGTGGGCCGCTCCGGCGCCGCCGACCGCACGGCATACCTGCTGGGGGCCCGGCTGGTCGCCCACGGCGAGGGGCTGGCCGCCCTGGAGGTCGTGCTGGGCGGGCTCGTCGCCCGTGCCCACGGCCACCTCACCCTCGCGCTCACCGGCGCGGTGGCCCCGGCCACCGTCGACGACCGCCCGGTCCCTCATGCGGCGCCGCTGCACCTGGAGCCCGGGCAGGTGATCCGGCTCGGTATGCCGTCCGCCGGGCTGCGCACCTACCTCACCGTGCGCGGCGGGCTGGCGGTGCCGGAGGTCCTGGGGTCGACGTCCACCGACACCCTGGCCGGCCTCGGCCCCGACCGGGTGCGGGCCGGGGACGTGCTCGTGGTGCGGCGCTACCGCGGGGGGTTCCCGAACGTCGACGTCGCGCCGGTGCCCGTGCCGACCGCCGACCCGGTGGTGCTGGACGTGCTGCCCGGGCCCCGGCACGACTGGTTCGACCGGCCCGGTGACCTCGCGTCCCGCAGCTGGCAGGTGTCCTCGCGCAGCGACCGGGTCGGCGTGCGTCTGGAGGGTGAGCCGCTGACCCGTGCTGCGGAGTGGGCCGAGGCCGAGCTGCCGAGCGAAGGGATGGTCCGAGGGTGTCTGCAGGTGCCGGCCGGGGGGCTGCCGGTGCTGTTCCTCAACGACCACCCGGTGACCGGCGGCTACCCGGTGATCGGTGTGGTGGTCGCCCGGGACGTCGACAGGGCCGCGCAGCTGCAGCCCGGGCAGCAGGTCGGCTTCCGCTGGCGTCGGTGAGGGGTCTCCAGCACGCCGACAAGCCTGCGCCATCGACGGGCTGTCGACCCAGGGCGCACAGGATCAGGCATGGCCACGATGTTTGACCCAGGGACGACATATATGTGCGCCCTGGGTCGAGTTTCTGGGCCATCGCCCAGCCGGAGCGGCATGGCCGAACGTGGGGGCGCTGACAGTGCGGGGCGTATGCGGTGAGCCCGCGGCCCGGAACGTCGGACATCTCGCCGTGGTTGACCGCGGACTCACCCGGCTCGAACCCCGAGGGTCAGCGCAGGTGGCTGGCGCCGTTGAAGTCGACGACCGCCCCGGAGACCCACTCGGCGGCCGGCTCGGCCAGGGTGACCAGGGCCGCGGCCACCTCCGCCGGTGTCGCGACCCGCCCATAGGGGCTCTGCGCGCGGATCGCCTCGCCCTCGGGGCTGTCGAGCAGCCCGGCGGCCATGTCGGTGGCGATGAAGCCGGGGGCGAGGGAGACGACGCCGATGCCGTGCGGCGCCAAGGCGACCGCCATGGACTGGCCGAAGGCGTGCAGACCGGCCTTGCTGGCCCCGTAGGCCGGCACGTCGGGCTCCCCGCGGTAGGCACCCCGCGAGCCGACGTTGACGACGCGACCGACCGGCAGGCCGTCGACCGGAGGGACCTGCAGCATGTGGCGGGCGAGGCACCAGGTGAGGTTGGCCGGACCCATCAGGTTGGTGGCCAGCGTGGACTGCCAGGCGCGCACCCAGGCGTCGTAGTCGACGTCGGTGATGCGATGGTCGCCGCGCCGGCTGCCTCCGGCGGCAGGGTCGAGGAAGAGGGCGGCGTTGTTGACCAGCACGTCGACCCGACCCAGCGCCTCGACCGCCTGGTCCGCGAGCCGGCGCGTCTGCTCCGGGTCGGCCAGGTCGGCCTGCACGACGGCATGCCCCTGACCGGGCAGGCTGTCGGCCACGGCACGCGCCCGGTCGGCAGCCCCGCGGTAGTGCACCACGACGCGGTCACCCCGTTGCGCGAACGCCTGGGCGGTGGCTGCGCCCACGCCGCGGGAGGCGCCGGTGACCAGGACTCCGCGTGCTGGGTGCGTCATGTCTGCAACCCTAGGGTCCGTGGCCGGCGCGCGCGGGGAAGGGCCGCGCCCTGGGGTTCGCCGATGACCTCGGCCTCCTGGTGGGCTCCCCTCAGGTCTGAGCGGCCGCGACGTCCTCGGCGGCCCGCAGGGTCCGCAGCACGTTGGCCCCGGCCAGCTTGACCAGGTCGGTGTCGGACCAGCTGCGCTCCGCCAGGGCCGCGAAGAGCCGGGGGTAGCCCGACACGTCCTCCAGCCCCACCGGCAGGGTGGACACGCCGTCGTAGTCGCCACCGATGCCGATGTGGTCCACCCCGGCGACGGCGCGCAGGTGCTCGACGTGCTCGACGACCTGGGCCAGGGTCGCCACCGGCTCCGGGTGGCGCTCGCGGTAGGTGTGCATCCACGGCTCGAACTGCTCCAGGTCGGTCGCCGCGACACCCTCGTCGCGGGCGGCCGCTGCCGCGTGCTCCCGCCAGTCACGCACCTCCTGGGAGACGAACTGCGGCGCGAAGACCGCCATGCACGTCCCGCCCGCAGCGGCCATCGTCTGCAGCACGTCGTCGGGCACGTTGCGGGGGGAGTCGCACACGGCGCGCGCCGAGGAGTGGCTGAAGATCACCGGCGCCACCGACGTGGCCAAGGCGTCGCGCATCGTGTCGGCCGAGACGTGGGACAGGTCGACGAGCATGCCCAGCCGGTTCATCTCACCCACCACGTCACGCCCGAAGTCGCTGAGCCCCCCGAGCACCGGCTCGTCGGTGGCCGAGTCGGCCCACGGGGTGTTGTCGTTGTGGGTCAGCGTGAGGTAGCGCACCCCCAGCCGGTGCAGCACGCGCAGCACGCCCAGCGACGACCCGATCGAGTGCCCGCCCTCGGCACCCATCAACGAGGCCACCCGGCCGCTCGCGAAGACGCGCTCCACCTCGTCGGCCGTCGTCGCCAGACCCAGCTGGTCGGCATACCGGCCCACCATCGCGTGCACCGCGTCGACCTGCTCCAACGTCTGGATGACCGCCTGGTCGGGGGGCAGCGTGGAGGGCACGAAGACGGACCAGAACTGTGCGCCCACGCACCCCGCGCGCAGCCTCGGCAGGTCGGTGTGGTTGGGCGTGCTCCCGGCGATGTCGAGCCGGTCCCAGTCGTAGCCGACCAGGGTCCTGGCCCGCCAGGGCAGGTCGTTGTGCCCGTCCACCAGGGGGTGGTCCGCCAACAGGGCGCGGACGTGGTCCAGGTATGCGGTGTCGGAGCTCACGCAGGTCCTCTCTCGTCGTCGCGGGGTCGGTGCCGTCACCGCCTCGACTCCATCGTGTCTCACCCCACCGACACACGGGTGGGGACCTGCCAGGACTCCCGCGGAGCGGGCTCCGGGTGCACGATGGTCGGATGGGACCCGCCACGGGGGCCGGTCCCTCGAGGGAATCGAGGAAGCCATGGTCGTGCGTCACGAGTCGTGGATGCCGGGCACTCCGGCGTGGATTGACATCTCCGTCACCGACCTCGCCAGGTCGCAGGACTTCTACCGGCGCGTGTTCGGGTGGGAGTTCGGCGACAGCGAGCCCGAGTACGGCGGCTACTGCAACGCCATGGTCGACGGTGAGACGGTCGCCGGCATGGCTCCGCCGATGGAGGGCATGGACGCGCCGCCCCACGTGTGGGCGACCTACGTGGCCGTCGACGACGCGCAGGAGGCTGCCGACAAGGTGGCCGCGGCCGGTGGCGAGATCATGCTTCCCCCGATGGAGGTCGGCCCCTTCGGCACCATGTGCCTGGCGGTGGACCCCACCGGTGCGGTCTTCGGGCTGTGGCAGTCCCACGAGCACACCGGGTTCAACCTGGTCAACGAGCCGGGTTCGGTCACCTGGAACGAGGCGATGGTGGGCGACTTCGCCCGAGGCCAGGCGTTCTACCAGCAGGTGTTCGGCTACACCTACCAGGACATGTCCGGCGACGGATACCAGTACGCGGCCTTCGCGCTCGGCGACGACGAGCGGCCGGTCGGGGGCATCGGGGAGGTCGACGGCCAGATGCCGCCGCACTGGGCGGTGACCTTCATGGTGGAGGACACCGACGCGGCGGCGGCCCGGGTGGTCGAGGCAGGCGGGGCCGTCGTGGTGCCGGCCTACGACATGGAGTTCGGCCGGGTGGCTGTCGTCACCGGCCCCGACCAGGAGCCCTTCGCCATCATGAGCTCACCGGCACCACAGGAGCAGCAGGTCAGCGGCGGGTGAGCTGCAGACGCCAGGCCTCGGGGCCCGACTCCAGGTAGGTCACCTCGACCGAGTCGTCCTCGCGGTCGCGGATCTGCGCCAGCAGCGGCTTCGGGTCGTGCGGCGCGACGAGGACCAGCGAGCCGCCGCGTGGCACGGCTCCGAGAGCACCGAAGACCGTGGCGTGCCGGATGACGTGCGGGATCTCACGGACGTCGAGGGTCGGAGTGCCGTCGTCGGTGCAGCCGCAGGTGCACGACGAGTCGAGCGTGGTGACCGGGATCGAGGAAGGAGTGGGCGAGGCGGGCATCTGGTCCTCCGGTGGGGACGGGAGCGGGTGGTATTTGTTACAGTAATCTATGTGAAAAATAATCGGGACCTCGGCCCGGCTCCGACACCCTTGGTCGACGAGGTGGTCGCGACGCTGCCGGCGCCGCGGCGCCGCGTGCTGGACCTCCTCGAGGCCCGCGGTCCTGAGATGACCGTGGGCGTGGTCGCCGACGTGCTCGGGCAGCACCACAACACGGCCCGGGGGCACCTCGACGCCCTGGTCGAGCTGGGCCTGGTCGTCCGCTCCCGGCAGCCTGCCGCAGGTCGCGGCCGCCCGGCGTGGCTCTACACCTCGGTCGACGGGAGCGGCGCCGACGACCGGTCCCGCGACTTCCTGGCGCTCACCACGGCCTTTGCCACACACGTCGCCCGCACGAGCAGCGACCCGGTCGAGGCGTCGCTGGCGATCGGGCGGGAGTGGGGTCAGCGGCTGGCGTCGGCCTCGCGCAAGGCGGGCCACGGGGAGGTGCTGGCGCTGCTGGCACGAGGCGGCTTCGGCCCCGAGCCCTCCGCCGACGGCGCCTCCGTCGCCCTGCGACGCTGCCCCTTGCTCGAGGCAGCGCGGGCCCACCCCGACGTCGTCTGCGGCGTGCACCAGGGGATGGTGCAGGGGCTCCTCGAGGCCGGCGGTGTCGACGCCACCGGCGTCCGGCTGCTGCCGTTCGCCGAGCCCGGCGCGTGCCGGCTCGAGCTGCGACAGCCCGCCGCGCAGCCGTGACCCGGGCGAGCTGGCACCTGCGCACGGGTGCGGTGGTGCTGGCCTGGGCGGTTGCCCTGGTGGTCGTGGTGCTGGCCCACCCGTTCCTGCCCGCCGCAGGCTGGCTGCTCATCCACGTGCTCGCCCTGGGCGTGGTGAGCAACGCGATCCTGGTCTGGACGTGGCACTTCGCGCAGGCCCTGCTGCGCCTGGGTGAAGCCGGCCGGACGGCGCAGGCGCGCCGCCTGGGTCTGCTCAACCTGGGCATCGTGCTGCTCACGGCCGGCATGACCACGGGCGTGGCTGCCCTGGTCGTGGTCGGCGCTGCCCTCGTCGGCGCAGCGGTGGCCTGGCACGGCCTCGACCTGGTCCGCAGAGCCCGCTCCGCGCTGGGCAACCGCTTCGCGGTGACGGTGCGCTACTACGTCGGGGCGTCCCTGGCCCTCGTCGTCGGGGTGGTGCTGGGCACGCTGCTCGGCCTCGGCGTGGGCGACGCCCGGACCGACCAGGCCCTGCACCTGAGCCATCTGCTGGTCAACGTCTTCGGCTGGGTGGGGCTGACCGTGCTCGGCACACTGGTCACCCTGTGGCCCACGATGCTGCGCACCCGCATCGCCGATGGTGCCGTCGTGGCCGCTCGGCGCGCGTTCGTGATGCTCGGTGTCGGCCTCGTCGTGGCCGTCGGGGGCGCGGCCGGTGACCTCCCGTCCGTGGTCGCCGCCGGCACCACGCTGTATGCCGTGGGCGTGGTCGTGCTGCTCGTGCCGATGGCAGGGGCCGCCCGCCGGCGCCCACCGCGCCAGATGGCCACGCTCTCGGTCGGGGCCGGCATGCTCTGGCTCCTCGGCGCGCTGGCCGCCTTCGCGCTCGTGGCGCTGGGGGCGCAGGACGTGACCGCCGTGCGCGCGGACACGAGCTGGCTCGTCCCGGCACTCCTGGTCGGGGTGGTGGCCCAGGTGCTCGTCGGTGCCTTGTCCTACCTGGTCCCCGTCGTGCTGGGTGGCGGTCCGTCCCGGGTGCGGAGGGCCTCAGCCACCCTCGACCAGGGCACCACCGTGCGCCTGGTCGCCGTCAACGTCGGGCTGCTGGTGTGCCTGCTGCCGGTGCCGAGCGCCGTGCGCGTCACCACCTCGCTGGTGGTCTTCGGCGCGCTGGCCAGTGCGGTGCCCCTGCTCGTCGGGGTGATGTGGCGGCACCGCCGCACGCCGACCTCGCTCCCGCCGACCACCCCTGCCCGGGCTCCCGAACCGGCCACCTCCACCCCCGGGCCGTCACCGCGGCGGACCCGGGGAGTGCTGGCCGGTCTGGGGGCCGTGGCGCTCGCGGTGCTCGCCGGAGTGGCTGTCGACCCCGTCGCCGCGGGCCTGTCGAGCACCGACGCCGCAGTGGGCGTGGTCGCCACCGGTGAGACGACCACGGTGCGGGTCGAGGCGCAGGGCATGCGCTTCGTCCCCGACCTCGTCGAGGTGCCCTCCGGTGACCGGCTCGTCCTGGAGGTCGTCAACACCGACACCGACCGGCATGACCTCGTCGTCGCCACCGGCGCCGGCACCGGCCGGCTCGACCCCGGAGACACCGCGACCCTCGACCTCGGCGTCGTCGGCACCGACCTGCAGGGCTGGTGCTCGGTCGCCGGACACCGCCAGATGGGGATGGAGCTCGACATCGTCGCGGTGGGCGGCTCTCCCGGGTCCGCGCACGAGGCGGACCCCGACGGCGGCCGGTCACCCTCCCCGGGCGCCGAGGTGAGCGCCGCCGACCTGATGGAGGACCCCGGCCCGGGCTTCACGGCATACGACCCGGTGCCGGACCCGGCCCCGGACGGCACCACCCACCGCCATCGGCTCGTGGTGCAGGAGCGCGAGGCCGAGGTCGCCCCGGGCCGCACCCGCACCGCCTGGACGTTCGGTGGCACCGCACCCGGGCCGGTGCTGCGGGGCGCGGTGGGCGACACCTTCGAGATCACCCTGGTCAACGACGGCAGCATCGGGCACAGCATCGACTTCCACGCCGGCGCACTGGCCCCGGACCGGCCGATGCGCACGATCGCGCCCGGGGAGGAGCTGACCTACACCTTCACCGCCACCCGGGCCGGCATCTGGATGTACCACTGCTCGACGATGCCGATGTCGATGCACCTCGCGAACGGCATGTTCGGGGCGGTGGTCATCGACCCTCCCGGGCTGCCCGAGGTTGACCGCGAGCTGGTGCTGGTGCAGTCGGAGGTCTACCTCGGGGCTCCCGGGGAGACTGCCGACGCCGGCAAGATCGCCCAGGAGCAGCCCGACCTGGTGGTCTTCAACGGCTACGCCAACCAGTACGACCACGCCCCCCTCGAGGCCCGGGTCGGCGAGCGGGTGCGGGTCTGGGTGCTCGACGCGGGACCCAGCCGGAGCAGTGCGTTCCATGTCGTGGGTGCCCAGTTCGACACTGTATGGAGTGAGGGTGCCTACCGGCTGAGGGCGCCCGACGGGCCAGGTGGTGCCCAGGTGCTGCCGCTGGTGCCGGCGCAGGGCGGTTTCGTCGAGCTGACCTTCCCCGAGGCGGGCACCTATCCCCTGCTCAGCCACGTGATGGTCGACGCCGAGCGCGGCGCCCACGGGGTCTTCCAGGTGCGCGACTGAGCGGATGCCCCCGAGAAGGGGCAGCGACCGCGGCGTCGCGGGGCTCGGCTACGGTCCTGGGGTGAATGCCGACCAGCGCACACTCTCCAACGTGGTTGCCGCCGCGCGCCGACGGCTCAGGAGCCGGGTCCCGCGATCCGGGGGCGGCGGCCGCTCCCCGGCCACGATCGGCGGTCCGGCCGTCGCCACGGCGGCCGGGCTGCTCGTCGACCTGACGGACGAGGCGGCGAGCAGCGAGGTGAGGCGGCGGCTCGCCGGACCGGCGCGGCCCTCCTTCCACCGTGAGGTGATGCAGGTGCGCGCGCTCCACGCCGCCGCGAAGGACGTCCCCGGCGGTGCCCGCACCCCCCTGCGCAGCCTGGCCAGCAAGCTGGGCAGCTACGAGTTCGCCGCCGGCCACGGGGTGGGGGTGCCGCACGTCTACGGCGTGTGGAAAAGCCTCGAGGACGTCCCCTGGTCGGCCCTTCCGGAGTCGTGCGTGCTCAAGGCCGACCACGGTGCCAACGGTCGGTCCGTGCTGCCGGTGCTGCGCGACGACGGCGGATACCGCACGGCTGACGGCAGGCGCCACTTCACCCCCGCCGAGCTCGAGCGGCACTGGCACGACCTGCGTTCGGCCCGCAAGTGCTCCGGGCCCTACTTCGCCGAGGAGCTGCTGGTCGACCCGCACGGCGCCGCGGTGCCGGACGACGTCAAGATCTTCGCCTTCTACGGCCGGGTGGGGCACGTCATGCTGCGCCGCGTCACCACGGGCGAGCGCCCGGGGCACTTCAGCCGGCGTTACCTCACCCCGGGCGGGGACCAGCTCGCCGACGAGCGCGTGCTCGCGGAGCAGGACCCCACCATCCCGGTGCCACCACGCCTGGCCGAGATGGTGGCCGCCGCCGAGACCCTCTCGCGGCACGCACCCTTCCCGTTCCTGCGGGTGGACATGTATGACGTGGCCGACCGCACGGTTTTGGGCGAGCTCACCCTGGCGCCCGGCGGGCGGGTGGCCTATGCGCCGGCCTACGACGAACAGCTGGGCACCATGTGGCTGCACGCCCAGGCGCGGCTCATGGTCGACCTGGCCGGCGGGAGGCCCTACGCCATGGTGCCCGGCACGCACCCGGTGCAGCCGTTCCGCTGAGCGCTCGCCGCCGGGTGTCGCCCTGTCACACTCCGGCAAGGTCCGGGCGACCGGCGCCCCACTACCCTCCAAGAGTGAGTGCCGTGCTGGTCGTCGACGACGACGACACCGTGCGTGAGGTCGTCGTCGCCTACCTGCACCGGGCCGGGCTGCCCACGGTCGAGGCCTCCGACGGGCTCCAGGCGGTGGCCGCGGCCCGCGAGCACCGCCCGCGGATCGTCGTGCTCGACGTCATGCTGCCCGGCATCGACGGCATCGAGGCCCTGCGCCGGATGCGTGAGTCCGACCCGGCCCTCCCCGTCATCCTGCTCACCGCGCGCACGGCCGAGGAGGACCGGGTGCTGGGCCTGGAGGTCGGTGCCGACGACTACGTCGTCAAGCCGTTCAGCGCCCGCGAGCTCGTGCTGCGGGTCCAGGGGGTGCTGCGGCGGGCGGACGACCGGGCCGAGGGACCCCCGTCCAGCCCCGGCCGGCCGTTGCGTGACGGCGACCTGTGCCTCGACCTCGACGGGCGCACCGCCAGCATCGCCGGCCGGCCGCTGGCGCTGACGGCCCGCGAGCTCGACCTGCTGAGCTATCTCCTGCGGCACCCGGGGGTGGTGCTGAGCCGAGCCGAGCTCCTGCGCGAGGTCTGGGGCTGGGACTTCGGCGACGACTCCACCGTGACGGTCCACGTGCGCCGGCTGCGCAACAAGGTGGAGGCCGACCCGGCCGCACCCACCAGGATCGTGACGGTCTGGGGTGCGGGCTATCGCTGGGACCGTCAGGGATGACCCCCGAGCTCGAGGCCGTCGTGCTGTCGGCCGGCACCGCCGGTGTGGTGGGGGCGCTCGGCATCTGGGCGACGCTGCGGGTCGCCCGCCGCTCGCTCGCGGCCGCCACGCTCGTCGGGCCGGCGGCCGTCGTCGCCAGCATCGCGGCGGGCGTGCTCGTCACCGCCCAGGCGATGTTCCTGTCCAGCCACGACCTCACCCTGGTCTGGCTGCTCGTCGCGGCGTCGGTGCCGGTGGCGCTGGCGTGCGGCTTCCTGCTCTACCGCGCGGTGCGCACGATCGACCGGGCCACCGCTGAGGCCGCAGCGCAGCAGGAACGCGAGCAGGCGCTCGCAGCCAGCCGCCGCGAGATGATCAGCTGGGCCTCGCACGACCTGAAGTCGCCGCTGGCCGGCATCCGGGTGATGGCCGAGGCGCTGGAGGACGGTGTCGCCGCCGACCCGGCGACCTACCACCGCCGCATCCGGCACGAGAGCGACCGGATGACGCGCATGGTCGACGACCTGCTGGAGATGTCACGGCTGCAGCACAGCGACGACGTGCTGCGTCGTGAGCCGGTCGACCTCGCCGAGCTCGCCCGGGACGTCGCGCAGGGGCAGCTGCCGGTCGCCGACCGCCTGGGGGTGCACCTGCACGTCGAGGCGGACGCCGGGGTGCCGGTGCTGGTCGACCCGGCCCGCCTGGAGCGGGCCGTCGCCAACGTGGTGCGCAACGGCGTGCTCTACACCGGCGAGGGCGGCGAGGTGACCCTGCGGGTGGGCGAGGACGGCGAGCCCGATGCGCGCACCGCCTATGTCGAGGTGGACGACACCTGCGGAGGTCTGGCCGAGGACGACCTGGGCCATGCCTTCGAGCCCGGCTGGCGGGGCAGTGCCTCGCGCACCCCGGGCGTGGCGGCCGGCGCCGGGGTCGGCCTGACGATCGCGCGTGCCGTGGTCGAGGACCACGGGGGTGCGGTCACCCTGGCCAACACGGGGAGGGGCTGCCGGGTGCGGCTGCAGCTGCCGGTCAGCCCTCGGGGATGAAGCCGGAGTCCAGCTCCCACGGGGCGACCGGCGAGTGCTCCAGGACCCAGGCCTGCACCTCGCGGTCCCAGCCCAGCAGCACGACGAGGCCGACCGCCACGAAGACGACCCCGAGCGAGCGGCGCAGCCAGCCGTGGGCGTCGGCTGCCCAGCCCAGCCGAGACACGGCACGCTGCCCGGCCAGGGCGATGACCAGCAGGGTGGCGCTGAGCCCGAGGCAGTATGCCGCGAGCAGCACCAGACCGTAGCCGAGGTCGGCCGGCAGCACGGTCACCACGACATACGCGTAGAGGGGGCTGCAGGAGGAGAAGACCGGTCCGAGCGCTGCCCCGGTGAGCACCTGACCGGTCAGGCCGTCCTGGGCGCGGGCCCCGCGCAGCCCGCGCTGGGTGCGCGACTGCAGCGACACGGCGGCGGCGGCCCGGTCCCACACGCCGGGGAAGACGCTGACCAGGCCGAGCGTCACCAGGATCCCGCCGGAGAGCCACTGCCAGGTCTGCGGTGGCACGCCGATCAGCGCGGTGGTGCCCTTCAGCGCCAGGGTGAAGGCAGCGACCGACAGGCCCAGTGAGGCCGCGACGACCACCGCCCGGCGCGTCTGGGCAGACCGGTCGGCGTCGGGCGCCAGGGATCCGCCGACGATGACCGGCAGCAGCGGCAGCACGCACGGTGCAAGGGTGGTCAGCACCCCGGCCAGCACCGCGCCGACGAGTGCCAGCACGGCGTCAGCCGGTCCGGGCGAGGATGTCCTCGCCGTCGACACTGCCGCTCCACGTGGCGAGCGCCGTGCCGTCGGCGTCGACGTGCACGAACGTGTGCTGCTGGACGATGCCGTGCTTCTGGCGCAGGGCGGTCTCGGTGTCGAAGTCGACCTGCACCACGGTCAGACCGTCCGGCACGCCGTCCTCGACCAGCGCAGCGTCGGTCGCCCGGCAGCTGGGGCACCAGTCGGCGTGGAAGAAGAGCACGACGGTGCCGTCCTGGTAGGTCGCGGGGTCAGCCCGGTAGGTCGCGAGGTCGACGTAGGAGCCGGGGGTCACCGGCGCCATGTCCTCCTCGGTGCTCTCGGTGTCCTCCATGGCGTCGGTCATGGGCTCGTCGGTCATGACGTCGTCGCTGCTGTCGGCGGCGTCCCGTTCGTTGCTCGTCGACTCCGCTGCCGCCGTCGCGGCGGGCGGCTCGGGGTCGTCGGTGCCGCACGCGGTGAGGGCCAGCGTGGTCGCGGCGGCCAGGGTGACGAGTGTCGTTCGCATGACACCAGCCTGCCGCCGGGCGGCGCGGACAACCCTTGCCGATCGATGACGGATCGGGTGTGTTCGGTCGCGTCCCCGCATCCGGATCGGTGTGTTTGCGAGGGGGTGGGAGCACTGGTTGACTGGTGTGACCTCGGTCACACGGGTCGGGGGGGAGGAGCATCATGTCAGCCGAGACAGACCAGACCCCTGTCACCGAGGACCGCAAGGTCCCGTTCCTCTACGACGGGATGCTCATCCCGTTCGTCCTGCTCGTCACGTGCTTCGCCGCGTGGGGGGCCGCCGCCAACCTGACCGACCCCCTGGTCGGGGTGTTCCGCAACGTGTTCTCGATGACCACGGTGCAGTCCACCCTGGTGCAGTCGGCCTACTACGGCGCCTACTTCCTGCTGGCGATCCCGGCGGCGTTCATCACCTCACGCTTCTCCTACAAGGTCGGCGTGCTGGTCGGCCTGGCGCTGGCCACCACCGGCGGGGCCCTGTTCATCCCCGCGGCCAACGTGATGACCTACGGGTTCTTCCTGGCCGCGCTGTTCACCTTGGCTGCCGGCCTGTCGATCCTGGAGACGTCGGCCAACCCGTTCGTGCTGTCGATGGGCCCGGAGGGCAACGCGACCCGGCGGCTCAACTTCGCCCAGGCGTTCAACCCCGTCGGCGTCAACCTCGGCGTCCTGCTCGCAGCGACCGTCATCCTGCCCAACATCAGCGAGCTCGACGACGCGGAGCGTGACGCCCTGTCCGAGGCGGAGCGCATCGCCCTGCGCAGCGACGAGCTGCAGGCGGTGATGACCCCCTATGTCGGGCTGGCCATCGTGCTGGCCGCCATCTGGATCGGGATCGCGCTGATGCGGGTGCCCGGTCAGCCGGTGCGCGCGACCCATGAGGTGGACCCCCGGGGGTCCAAGGGCAGGTTCATGCGCCTGGTCCGCAACAAGCACTACTCGTTCGGGGTGGTGGCGCAGTACTTCAACGTGGCCGCCCAGACCTGCATCTGGACGTTCACCATCCTGTATGTCGAGCAGGCCGTCGACGCCACCAACACCGAGCAGGGCCGCTGGCTGCAGGCCAGCGTGCTCGTCTTCCTCGTCTCCCGCTTCGTCATGGTGTGGTTGATGGGCACCTTCGACAGCCGGGTGCTGATGCTGACGATGACCAGTCTCGGAGTCGTGCTGTGCGCCGTGGCGATCCTGTCGCCCAACCTGGTCGGCGCGGTGGCGGTCGTGCTGCTCTCGGCCTGCCTGTCTCTGCTCTTCCCCACGATCTACGGCATCGCCCTGGAGGGCCTGGGCGAGGACGCGAAGTTCGGTGCTGCCGGTCTGGTCATGGCGATCGTGGGAGGTGCGACGATCCCGCTGATCCAGGGCGCGCTCATCGACGCGACCAGCCCGGCGGTCTCGTTCATCGTGCCGGCCCTGTGCTTCATGGTGATCATCGCCTACACCGTCTACGTGCTGCGCACGCCCCGTCCCATCGAGGAGGCGGTCTCACACCCGGCCCACCACATCCCGGGGGTGGGCGACGCCAGCCACGGCGACCACTACTGAGCGGAGCCCGCGGTCGGCGCGGCTGGTCGGCGCGGCTGGCGTCAGAGACCGACGCGTGCCGCTGTCGCCTTGATCGAGTCGGCACTGGCGCGCAGCTGGGTCAGCTCGGAGTCCGACATGGGCACGACCAGCCGCTCGTCGGCGCCGCGGGAGTCCACGACGGTGGGCACCGACAGGGACACGTTGCCCACGCCCAGGTAGTCCTCGACCCAGGTCGACACCGGCAGGATGCGGCGTTCGTCACGCAGCACCGACTCGATGATCTGGCAGCAGGCCAGGGCCACGGCGTAGTTGGTCGCACCCTTGCCCTCGATGATCTGGTAGGCGGCGTGCACGACCTTGTCGGCGATGTCCGCGCGATCCGCCTCGTCCAGCCGGCCGTGCGCCTCGTGCCACTGCAGCAGCGGCACCCCACCCACGCTCGCCGAGGTCCACAGCGGAAACTCGGTGTCCCCGTGCTCCCCGGCGATGTAGGCGTGCACGTTCTGCACGGCCACGCCGATGCGGCTGGCGATCTCGTGTCGCAGCCGGGCCGAGTCCAGCACGGTGCCCGATCCGAAGACCTGCTGCGGGGGCAGCCCGGAGATGCGCAGCGCCGCCGTGGTGACGACGTCGACCGGGTTGGTCACCATGAGGTAGGTGGCGTCGGGGGCGACCTCGAGCAGCCGCGGCATCAGCTGACGGGTCAGCGCGATCGTGCTCTCGGCCAGGTCCATCCGGCTCTGCCCGGGCTTCTGCTTGCCGCCGGCGGTGATCGCGACGATGCGGGCACCACGGCATACCTCGATGTCGTCGCTGCCCACGATCTCGCCGACCGGCATGAACGAGATGCCGTGGGAGATGTCGAGCGCCTCCGCCTCGACCTTCTTGGTGTTGATGTCGTGCAGCACGACCCGACGGGCGGTGCCGCGGACCAGGGCGGTGTAGGCCAGCGTGGCGCCGACGGAGCCGGCGCCGATGATCGCGAGCGTGGGCGGGGTCGAGGATGTCGGCGTCATGGGCCAAGTCTGTCAAAGGAGAGGTGAAAAGAGCACCAACTCTGGGCGATGAGTGTGTGCCCACCGGTTGCCATGTCGGCGCAGCCGACTACGTTGACCCCAACGGGCACCCGGAGCCCGTTCCCGTCCTGGGTCCAACGAAGGAGTGCCCCCTGTGAGTTCGAGTCCCCCCCGCCGCGGCCGACGAGCCTGTGCCCTCGTCTCCGCCGCCACGCTCGTGGCCGCCGTGACCGGCGCCGCAGCCGTGCCCGCCGCCACATCTCTCCCTGCCCAGGCGCCCACCGAGACGGTGGAACGGGTCTACGGGCCCGACCGCTACGGCACCGCCGCTGCGGTCGCCGCGCAGTACCCGGACGGCGTCGAGGTGGTCTACGTCGCCTCGGGCGAGGTGTTCCCCGACGCCCTGACCGCCCGCGCGGCAGCCGCCACCTCCGGCGACCTCAGCCTGCAGGCCGACGGGGCCGGGGTCGCTGCTCCGGTGCTGCTCACCCGGCCCGACCGGCTGCCGCAGGCGACGCGCGACGCCCTCTCCGACCTCGGTCCCGTCGAGATCCGCGTCGTCGGTGGCACCGGGGCCGTGTCCGAGGCCGTCGAGGACGCGCTGGGCGCCTACGGCGACGTCACCCGCATCTCCGGGCGCAACCGCTACGGCACCGCAGCCGAGATCGCGGGCATGTTCCCCGCCGGCCTCCCTGTGGTCTTCCTCGCCTCCGGTGAGGACTTCCCCGACGCGCTGGTCGGCGGTGCCGTGGCAGGCGCGCTGGGCGTGCCGATCCTGTTGACCCGCGCCGACAGCCTCAGCGACGAGACAGCGGCGGCGTTGCGAGACCTGGCGCCGCAGTCGGTCGTCGTGCTCGGTGGTGCCGGCGCGGTGTCGGAGACCGTCCTGACGGCCGTCACCGGCATCGTCCCCGAGACCACGCGCGTCGCCGGCCGCGACCGCTACGCCACGGCCGCACTGCTCGCAGCCGACTACCCGGCCGACCTCGACAACGCGTTCGTGGCGACCGGCCTGGCCTACCCCGACGCCCTGACCGGCTCGGCGCTGGCGGGCTTCCTCGGCCAGCCGCTGCTGCTGACCAGGGCGGAGGAGATGCCGGCCGCTACCTCCGCGGCGTTGCAGTCCCTGTCTCCGCAGGGCGTGACGGTGCTCGGCGGTCCGGGGGCGGTCGGCGCCGGGGTGGTCGGTGAGCTCGACGCCGCGCTGCCCGGGTGGGTCGACCAGTCGGTGCTGCAGCTGCTCTCGTTCAACGACTACCACGGCCACCTCGAGGCGGGGGACGACACCCGGCTCTCCGTCACGCAGGACCCGGACCAGAACCTGGTCGGCGGGGCCGAGTTCCTGGCCACGACCCTGGCCGCCCTGCGCGGCACCTCCCTGCCCGACCAGACGATGACGGTCGCGGCCGGTGACCTGATCGGCGGGTCGCCCTTCCTGTCGGGCCTGTTCCACGACGAGCCGTCGGTGGAGAGCCTCAACCTGATGGGCCTGGACGTCAGCAGCGTCGGCAACCACGAGTTCGACGAGGGGGTCGAGGAGCTGCTGCGGATGCAGGAGGGCGGATGCCACCCGGTCGACGGGTGCTACTTCCCCGGCGAGCCCTATGCCGGAGCCGACTTCCCGTGGCTGGCAGCCAACGTGGTCGACAACACCACTGGTGACCCGGTCCTGCCGGCCACCTACACCCGGGAGGTCGCGGGCGTCGACGTCGGGTTCATCGGCATGACCCTGGAGGACACGCCCACCCTGGTCAACCCCGCCGGCGTGGCCTCGGTCGACTTCCTCGACGAGGTCGCGACCGCCAACAGCCAGGCTGCCGAGCTGCAGGCTGCGGGCGTCGAGTCGATCGTCGTGCTGCTGCACGAGGGCGGCTTCCAGACCGGCACCTACAACGACTGCGTCGGCATCAGCGGCCCCGTCGTGGACATCGCCAACGGGCTCGACCCGGCGATCGACATGGTGGTCACCGGGCACACCCACCAGCCCTACGTGTGCTCCATCGCTGACCCGGCCGGTGACCCGCGCCTGGTCACCAGCGCCAACCAGTACGGCCGGGTCGTCACCGAGACCGACCTCGTCCTCAGCTCGAGCACCGGTGACGTCGTGCGTGACGTCACCAGCGCGACCAACCACCTCGTGACCCGCGACCTGGGTGCCGAGCCGGCCATGACCGCGCTGATCGACAAGTGGAGTGCGCTGGCCGACGTGGTCGGCGACGAGGTCGTCGGCACCGTGGCCGAGGACATCACCGGGGACGCCGGAGGTGACCGGGGCATCGAAACCCCGATGGCCAACCTCGTGGCCGACTCGATCCTGGCTGCGACCGCTGCGCCGGAGGACGGGGGCGCGCAGATCTCGTTCATGAACGTCGGTGGTGTGCGGGCCAGCCTCACGGTCGACCAGATCAGCGGCGGCGAGCAGCCCGGCGAGGTCACCTACGCCGAGGCCTTCGCGGTCACCCCGTTCAACAACATCATCGTGTCGGTCGACATGACCGGGGCGCAGATCAAGGCGGCCCTGGAGCAGCAGTTCGTCCCCACGCGTGGTCGACCCACCCTGGCGCTGGGCGTCTCCGAGGGCTTCAGCTACACCTGGGACGCGACGCAGCCCCAGGGCTCCCGGGTGAGCGACATGCAGCTCAACGGCAGCGCCCTGGTGGACGGTCAGACCTACCGGGTCTCGCTGTACAACTTCCTCGCCGACGGCGGTGACAGCTTCACCGCCTTCACCCAGGGCACCAACCGCCTGGGTGCCGGGGAGGACCTGGAGGCCTTCGTCACCTACCTGCGCGACAACCCGCAGCTGACCGCTCCTGGCGACCGCGTCACCGGTCTGTGACCCAGCCCGGTGCCGTGTCGCAGAGCTGCGACCCAGCGCGGCGCCGTGCCGCAGGTCGATCCCTGACCTGCACCGGCTGACCGTCACAGCAGCCCCCGTCGCACCGCGACGGGGGCTGCTGTGTCTGCGGACACCAGGGCCGGGCCTGCTCGCCGGAGCGGGGTGCCTGAGCAGCCAGGAGGCGGAGGGCTCAGCCGGGCAGGTGGACGTCCACCCGGGTCACGGCACCGGAGCGACCGAAGACCTCCGCGCTCAGCCGGTCCGGGATCCGAGGTTCCTCGAACACCTCGACCCGTCCGTCGACCAGGGTGACCCGCACCGCATACGTGCTCGCGGACCCCGCCGCGCGGTGCAGCACGAACGGCACCTGGCACCACGTGAACGCCAGGCTGCCGGCAGGCAGGTCGATGCTCTGCTCGGCGCCCCTGACATCGACGAAGGCGAACCGGGCCGGTCGGGGCAGCCACTCCGTGTCGCGCAGCAACCGGTGGTCGAACCGGATGCACCCGGCCTCGACCACCGCGCCGAGCTCGGCGAAGCGGGTGATGACCTCCTCCTTGACCTGCCCGGTCATGCCGGGCTGGCGCGCGCCGCGACCCGCAGGCGTGTGCGAGTAGGGGTCGGTGGGGAAGGCGCCGTAGGTCTGCGGGTCCTTGCAGTAGCCGAGGCCGTGCCGGACGTCCTCGTAGGCGGCACGCAGCTCGGCGGAGGCCGCCGGGTCGGACATCGCGGCACGCTGCACGCCCAGCAGCAGCTTGGACACCATGTGCCAGTAGATGCTGCCGAGGCCCTCGAAGGCGAAGAAGGTGCCGGAGCGCCCGGTGTAGGAGCGGTGGTCGAAGATCTCCTCGAAGGCGGTGAGCACGCGCTCGCGGTCGCGGCTCACCGCCCCGTCGAACCGGGGGTCAGCGGCCAGCCGGTCGAGCTCGGTGCGCACGTCGCCGGCATGCCGGATGCCCGGGGCGAAGTGCCAGCGACCCGTGCTGTCCTGCACCACGAGCCGGCGCTCGTCGGCGTCCCGCAGGTCCTCCAGCAGGGGGCACGCCTTGGCCGACGCGTCGTCCCACGTGTTGCGCTCGAAGAAGGTCGGGACCTGCACGTCCGGGTAGAGCTGGTAGCTGTGCTGGTCGGACCGGTAGAGCGGGCTGTGCCGCAGGGCCCGCACCAGCTCGACGACCTGCTGAGGCTCGAGCATGCCGCTGCCCAGCACCGCGACCTGGCCCTCCAGCATCGGCGCGAGGCGGTGCACGTGCAGGCCGTCGTCGTCGAAGGAGAGGGTGTTGTAGCTGTGGAACAGCCCGTCGGGTCGGGTGCTGGCCCGCACCGTGTCCTCCAGGTGCACCTGCGCGACCGAGAGCAGGTCGGCGACGAGGCCGGCGCTCAGCGTCCTGCGCTGCCCCGACAGCCCGGCGTAGGCCGCGCTCCGGTAGGTCTCACCGGCCCGACCCAGCTGCTCGACGGCGTCGCGGCAGCGAGCGGGTGACCAGGCTGCGCCGAGGTCGTCGACCGCGCCGGCCAGCACGTCGGTGAGGGTCAGCAGCAGGGTGGCCAGTTCGTCGCTGACCTCGACGTCGCGCCCGGCGTCGACCAGCAGCCCCGTCAGGTGCACGACGTAGCGCCGCAGGTAGGCGACGGTGACGACCGAGAGCCCCTGACCGACCAGGGCGTTGTTGGCGTCGTTCCACTCCGGGCGCTGGGTGTTCATCCAGATGCCGCCCCGGGGGACGAAGTTGACCAGCTTCGCGGCCAGGAGCAGGAGCAGCTTCTCGGCGAGGGTGCCGCGCACCAGGTCACCGGCCGCGTCGTGGACCAGTAGGCCGTCACTGCCGATGCGGTCGGCACGCTCCGTCGCCCGCTGCTGGGCCTGCTCGTCGAAGGTGACCGTTGCCCGCGGGTCCGCCACCGTGGCCTCGTAGCCGGCCAGCCGGTAGGGCACGTCGGCGAAGGTGAAGACCCGCTGGTCCAGCAGCCCCTGGACCGCGCCGGGCTCGAAGGCCTGCGACGTCTCCAGGAGCGCGAGCAGGTAGACGACCTGGTGGTCGCTCCAGTAGCCGATGTTGGCCCAGGGGTCCTCCGGTTCGGGCACCTCCCAGTCGATGCCGGCCCGGGAGATGCGGTAGGGGTTGTAGCCGTCGACCGTGGTCGCTCCGACGAAGGTCGAGATCATGCCGGTGAGGTAGCCGGGGAAGGACCAGGCCAGGGCCTCCCAGTTCTGGAAGATGTCCCGCCAGTTGCCCTGGTGGTCCAGCCGTGGGCGTCCGTCCGCGTCGGTGAGCACGATGTCGAAGGCGTTCCAGGGTCGGCTGGGGTCACCGTGCCGGCGGCTGAAGGTGAGCGGCAGGTACTCCCGGGCGAGCCGCAGCAGGTCGGCGTCCCCGGTGTCGCGCGCCCACCCGAGGAGGTCGTGGGTGGTCAGCTGCCCGTCGGCCCCGACCGGGAGCCGTGCGCGCAGGCCGTCGGCAGCGGCGCGGTTGCGGGTGGCGACGAAGTCGACGACGTCGTCGGGGTCGAGCACGTAGCCCCGGGCGAACACCCCGCCGCGCATGATGTTGAACAGCACGTTCGCCTGGTGGTGGGCGGTCGCGGTCTCCTCCCCGGTGCACTGGAACCCGTCGGCGGCGCCCAGCAGCGCCCGCAGCCGGGCGCGGTCGGTGAACAGGTCCGCCTCCATGTCGCCGACGAGGGCGTGCGGGTCGCGCAGGCGCTCCCGCAGGTCCACGACCTGCGCGGCGTCCCGGTCCACGTCGGCGACCACGGTCCAGTCGTGGCGCTCTCCGGGAGCCAGGTCGAGGCGGGCACGGACGAGGTATGCCGCACGCTCGCCACGAGACTGCCGCTGGTCCGGTGCCTCGCGTCCCTCCCGCAGCGCGGGCAGGCTTGAGGTCGACAGGTGGTGTGCCTCGGCAGTGAGGCCGACCTGCCAGACGGTCGTGGCCGACAGCGACTCGGCGGGCTCGGCGAGGTCGGTCAGCCGCGAGTTGAGATAGACGGTGCCCAGCCCCGTCGCGGGGTCCACCTCGGCCACCTTGTAGGCGTCGAGCAGGTTGCTGAGGTTGCGCTGCACCTGCACCGAGGCACCGGGGGGCATCACGTTGAGGAGCCCGTCGACCACACGGACGGACCGAGCGGCCTGGTCACTGGTCGCCAGCAGGGAGCACCGGCGCACCACGCCATACCGGGTGCTGGTCCGCCAGGTCACCGAGAAGGTGAGCCCGAGGACCGGGTGGGTCTCGGTGAAGGTGACGGCGTCGCCGAGCACCGACTTGGTGATGCTGCGGACGCCGGTCGGGGTCGCGATGTGCGGAGCGAACGGCTGCCACACCGTGCGGCCACCACCGTCACCCTCCACCGTGACCGTCGTGAAACCTCCGGTGTGCGCAGCGGAGTCGGCGACCTTGTCCTCGGTGTCGTAGGGGAACACCGGGTGCTGGGCGTTGCGCCGCCCCGCCGTCAGCCCGCCCGTGGTGGACATGAAGAGCCAGACGTCGGAGGCGCCGGACAGGGTCAGGAAGAAGGGCGGCATCTCGTCGTAGTGCTCGATGACGTAGGCCGCGGTGCCGTCGGTGTCGACGAACCGTCCGTGCGGTGACATAGGTGCGACCTTTCGTGGAGCGCTCTCTGGAATAGTTAGACTCTGCCATGAGAAGGCGGCGACCACAAGAACCCCTGGCTCTTGACAAAAGGAAGCGCGACCCTCACTCTGAGGGCAGAGAGCGCTCTCTCATCACCGGAACACCCCTATCGGACCAAAGACGATCCGCTCCCCCGGTGAGGGGCTGGTCACCTGGAGGCACACCGTGCGCACACGACGAGCAGTTGCTCAGATCAGCACCATCGCCGCCGCGGGGCTCGTCCTCGCGAGCTGCGGTGGGGACACCGCCGACACGGCCGAGGGCGGCGCCGCCGAGGAGGGCGGCGACGTCACCCTGACCGTGGCGACCTTCAACGAGTTCGGCTACGAGGACCTCATCGCCGACTACGAGGCGGAGAACCCTGGCGTCACCGTCGAGCTCAAGAAGGCCGCGACGGCCAACGAAGCCCGCGACAACATCCTGACCCGCCTGGCGGCCGGCTCCGGGCTGTCCGACATCGAGGCCGTCGAGGTCGACTGGCTGCCCCAGCTCAAGCAGTACCCCGACCAGTGGGTCGACCTGGCCGACGAGGACGTCGAAGGCCGCTGGCTGGACTGGAAGGTCGAGCAGGCGACCACCGAGGACGGCGTCCTGATCGGCTACGGCACCGACATCGGCCCCGAGGCCATCTGCTACCGCGCTGACCTGCTCGAGGCCGCCGGCCTGCCGAGCGAGCGAGCCGAGGTGGCCGAGTGGCTGGGCGACGACTGGGAGAGCTACTTCGCCGCCGGCCGCGAGTTCCAGGCTGCCTCGGACGTGCCGTGGATGGAGTCCGCCGGTGCCGTCTACCAGGCCATGGTCAACCAGGTCGAGTACGCCTACGAGGACGCCGAGGGCAACGTCATCGCCACCGAGAACCCCGAGGTCCGTGCCATGTACGACCAGGTGCTGGCCGCGTCCGAGGAGGGCCTGTCCGCCCACCTCGCCCAGTGGAGCGACGACTGGACGACCTCCTTCCAGCGCGACGGCTTCGCCACGATGGTCTGCCCGAGCTGGATGCTCGGCGTCATCGAGGGCAACGCCGCCGAGGTCGAGGGCTGGGACATCGCCGACACCTTCCCCGGTGGCGGCGGCAACTGGGGCGGGTCGTTCCTGACCGTCCCGACGCAGAGCGAGCACCCGGAGGAGGCCAAGGCCCTGGCCAGCTGGCTCACCGCCCCCGAGCAGCAGATCCGGGCGTTCCAGAGCAAGGGCACCTTCCCCAGCCAGGTCGAGGCACTGAGCTCCGACGTGCTCGCCGAGACCACCAACGCCTTCTTCAACGACGCCGCGACCGGTGAGATCTTCTCGACCCGCGCCGAGGCCGTCACGGTCGTGCCGTTCAAGGGCCCGATGTACGCCGCGGTCAACGACGCCATGCAGCAGGCGATCGGCCGGGTCGACGTCGACCAGACCGATGACGCCGAGTCGTCCTGGGCCACCTTTGTCGACGCCGTCGAGGCGCTCGGCTGACATCCCCGCTGGTGCGGCCGGCCGCGAGTGATCGCGGCCGGCCCCCGGCCCCGTCCCACCGAGGAGGCACCATGTCCACGACCGTCGCACCACCTCGGCCGGTTCAGCCGGCCGCGCCGACCCCGCCCCAGCGCGACCTGACCTGGCGCCAGCGCCTCGGCATCTGGGACTTCAAGTACTCGCCCTACCTGTACATCTCGCCGTTCTTCGTCCTGTTCGGCATCGTCGGGCTCTTCCCCCTGGTCTACACGTTCTGGGTCTCGCTGCACGAGTGGTCGCTGATCGGCGGCAAGGGCGAGTTCGTCGGCCTGGGCAACTACACGCAGGTGCTCGGCCAGGACAACTTCTGGGTGGGACTGCGCAACACGTTCAGCATCTTCCTGCTCTCCGGGGTGACCCAGACCCTGGGCGCGCTGCTGCTGGCGGCGGTGCTCAACCAGAACATCCGGGCCAAGACGTTCTGGCGGATGGGGGTGCTGCTGCCCTTCGTGGTGGCTCCGGTGGCGGTGGGCGTGATCTTCTCCAAGATGTTCGCCGACCAGGCCGGGCTGATCAACACCCTGCTCGAAGGCGTCGGCCTGCCCTCGGTCGGCTGGCACTCCGACGTCCTGGCCTCGCACGTCGCGATCGCCACCATGGTCAACTTCCGCTGGACCGGCTACGTCACCCTGATCTTCCTGGCCGCCATGCAGGCCATCCCCAAGGAGCTCTACGAGGCAGCCATGATCGACGGCGCGGGCCGGGTCCGCCAGTTCGTCTCGGTGACCGTGCCCATGCTGCGGCCGACGATCATCTTCGTGGTCATCACCGCGACCATCGGCGGACTGCAGATCTTCGACGAGCCCCGCGTCTTCGACCAGGCCGGTCAGGGCGGGTCGTCGCGCCAGTGGATGACGGTGACGATGTACATCTACGAGCTCGGCTGGGGCGCGCAGCAGAGCTTCGGCCGGGCCGCTGCGGTCTCCTGGATCCTGTTCCTCATCATCATCGGCGTCGGCGTGCTCAACTACCTCATCACCCGCCGGATCGCCACGGGCGAGAGCGCCCGGGCCCGCACCACCCCGCCGGCGGCACCGCTGGCCGGCTCGGTGTCGGCAGGCACCGGCACCACCGCCACCACCGCTCCCGCGACCGCGCCGAGCACCACCCGCACCGGAGAGGACCAGTCATGAGCACCGACCCCATGGTCGTCGGCACCGCCGGCGCGAGGGCAGCCGCGTCAGCGGGCCGACGGCAGGCACGGCGACGCCGGTCGGCCACGAGCAACCGCCCGGGTTGGCTCACCTACGCGATCATGGCCGTGGTGCTGATGCTGTCGGCCTACCCGCTCTACTACTCCTTCCTGCTCGGGTCCTCCGACGCGGTGTCCATCGCCCAGACCCCGGTGCCCTCGCTGGTCCCGCAGGGCAACTTCGTCGACAACGCCACCCGGGTGATCTCCAGCGACATCAAGTTCTGGCAGGCCCTGCTCAACAGCATCATCGCGGCCACCCTCACCGCCGCCTCCGTGGTCTTCTTCGCCACCCTGGCGGGGTTCGCCTTCTCCAAGCTGCGCTTCCGGGGCCGCGGCCCGCTGCTGGTGTTCCTCATCGCCACCATGGCCATCCCGACCCAGCTGTCCGTGGTGCCCCTGTTCATCCTGATGGCCGAGCTGGGCTGGACCGGACGGCTGGAGGCGGTCATCGTGCCCGGCATGGTCACCGCGTTCGGGGTCTTCTGGATGACGCAGTATCTCGAGACGGCCCTGCCCTACGAGCTGATCGAGGCCGGTCGCGTCGACGGCTGCTCGATGCTGCGCACGTTCTGGCACATCGTGATGCCGGCAGCCCGGCCGGCCGCTGCGATGTTGGGTCTGTTCACCTTCATCGGATCCTGGACGTCGTTCTTCTGGCCCTTCATCGTGCTCGGCTCGGCCAACCCCACGCTGCCGGTCTCGATCCAGCTGCTGCAGGCGTCCTACTTCAAGGACTACTCGCTCATCCTCGCCGGCGTCACGATCGCCGCCGCGCCGCTCATCATCCTGTTCCTCTTCGCCGGTCGCCAGCTGGTCGCCGGGGTCATGCAAGGGGCGGTGAAGGGGTGACACCCCTGGTCGGACCGCGGGCTGCGGGCCGGTCAGCGGCTACCATCCGACGATGACACCGCCCGCAGCCCGTGGTCGCAAGGTCCTGTCCACGGGTCGCCCGACCCTCGAGCAGGTCGCACTGCGCGCCGGCGTGTCACGGGCGACCGTCTCCAGGGTCGTCAACCGTGCCAAGTCCGTGGACCCGCACCTGGTCGAGGTCGTCAACATGGCGATCGCCGACCTCAACTACGTGCCCAACCAGGCCGCCCGGTCGCTGATGACCCGACGGTCCGACACCATCGCTCTGATCGCCGCCGAGTCCGACACCCGCGTCTTCGGCGACCCGTTCTTCTCGGCCATCGTGCGGGGGGTCAGCCAGGAGGTCACCCGGGCCGGCGTCCAGCTGATGCTCTCGATGGCGCAGCGTCCCGAGGACATCCGGCGGGTGGAGACCTACCTGCAGGCCGGCCACGTCGACGGTGCGCTGCTCATCTCCGAGCACGACGACCTGGAGGTCGTGCCGCACGTGCTCGACGCGGGGGTGCCGCTCGTCGTCGGCGGTCGCCCCCTCAGCAACGACGCCAACGTGGCCTACGTCGACCACGACAACTACGGCGGTGCCGTCCTGGCCGCCCAGCGGCTGCGCGAGATCGGCAGGCACCATGTCGGCACCGTCGCCGGCCCGCAGGACATGGCCGCCGGGGTCGACCGGCTCCTGGGCTTCCAGGACGGCCTGGGCGAGGGTTTCGACGCCGAGCTGGTCGAGGTCGGCGACTTCACCACCCCGAGCGGAGCCGAGGCGGTCGCCCGGCTGCTGGGCCGGCGCCCGGATGTCGACGCGCTGTTCGTCGCCTCGGACATGATGGCGCTGGGGGCGATCGGCGCGCTGCGGGCCGCCGGACGGAGGGTCCCCGAGGACGTGGCAGTCGTCGGCTTCGACGACTCCGAGCTGGCGGCCGTCTCCTCGCCGCCGCTGACGACGGTGCGGCAGCGCACCACCGACCAGGGCAGGCTGATGGCCCAGGTCCTGCTGCGCACGCTCGGCCGTGAGGTCGAGGACCCGATGCCTGAGCTGGAGCAGCTCGCCGGCTCCGGGCACGTGATCCTGCCCGTCGAGCTCATGGTGCGCGACACCGCCTGAGCCGTTATACCGCATTCTGCACGAGATACCCCTTGGCAACAGCCCGAGAGCGCCCTACTCTATAGCGATAGAGCGCTCTCTGAACTCAACGACGAGGAGACCCCCATGGCTGCCGCACGGCGTGCCCGCACCCTGACCGCCCTAGGAACGGCCTTGCTGCTGTTCCTTCCCTTCACCGGCGTGCCCATGGCACAGGCCGCACCCGAGCTCCCGATGGTGGACGACTTCGAGGAGCCGCTGTTCACCGGCGCCGAGGGGTCCATCCCGCTGGGCTTCTTCACGGCCCAGGACACCCAGAGCACGACGTCCTTCGCGCGGACCGCGGAGCTGCCGGAGCCGGTGCCCGCGTCGGCGGCGGACAACGACGCGCTGCGCACCGACTTCGACGTCACCGCCTTCGGCGTGGTGATCCACGCCTTCGCCGACCAGGCGACGAGCACCTGGGCGACCCAGGACTGGAGCGCCTACGAGGGCCTGCAGTTCTGGATGCACGGCACCGGCGGGGGCACCAGCCTCTTCGTCGACGTCGTCGACAACCGGACGCCTGGCTCCACGACCGATGACGGCGAGCGGTTCAGCGCCGCCTTCACCGACGACACGGCCGGGTGGCGCCTGGTGCAGCTGCCCTTCGCGGAGATGAACCGCAAGGAGATCGGCAACGGTGCCCCCAACGACGGCTTCCAGCTCACCGAGGTGCACGGCTACGCCTTCGGCGCGCTGACCACCGAGGGCACCGAGACCTTCTACCTCGACGACGTCTCCGTCTACGGCACCGCCCCCGAGCGCCCGCTGACGGTGGGCTTCACGACCCCCAGCTTCACCACGACCGAGGGTGAGGACGGTCAGGTCGGGCTGCGCCTGAGCAAGGCCGCCGACGAGCCCGTCGAGGTGCGGGTGCGCTCCACGCAGAGCCCGGCCCAGGAAGGCGTCGACTACACCGGCGTCGACACCACCGTGACCATCCCGGCCGGTGAGACGACCGCGAGCCTGAGCGTCCCCACGTTCGGTGACGACAAGTACAGCGCCGAACGCATCGTCCTGCTGGAGATCGCCGACGTCACCGGTGCCGAGCTGGGTCGGCCCCCGGGCGCGCGGCTGGTCATCGCCGACGACGAGACCCCGGACCCCGACCTCGTCGAGGACTTCGAGACCACGCCCTACCTGTGGGACAGCCCCAGTGGCGACCAGCTCCGGAGCACCCGGCTCGCCGCGGACGACCCGCTGGCACTGCCCGGCCAGGAGGCTCCCGAGGGAGTGCTGCAGGTGGACGGCTCCGGTGCGGACGTCACCGCATACCGCCGCTTCCCCGTCGCCCAGGACTGGACCGGCCGCAACGCGCTGAGCATGTGGGTCTACGGCAACGGCTCGGGCGAGACGCTCGACGTGACGCTGACCAACCCCACCGTCGGCCCGGGCGAGGGTGCCTCGACCGACTGGCCGCTGGCCTGGAGCGACGAGTTCGACGCGCCGGCGGGCACGCCCCCGGACCCCACCGTCTGGACGCCCGAGATCGGTGACGGCACCGTCATCGGCAAGCCCGGCTGGGGCAACGACGAGCTGCAGTACTACACCGACAGCACCGACAACGTGGCGCACGACGGCGAGGGCAACCTGGTCATCACGACCCGCGAGGTCACCGACGGGTCCGGCCCGACCTGCTACTACGGCCCGTGCCGGTACACCTCCGCCCGCCTGGTCACGCAGGACAAGCTGGAGACGGCCTACGGTCGCATCGAGGCCCGGGTCGAGGTGCCCGTGGGTGAGGGTCTGTGGCCGGCGTTCTGGACCCTGGGCGACGACATCGTCGAGAACCCGTGGCCGCAGGCCGGTGAGATCGACATCATGGAGCACGTCGGCCGCGAGCCCTTCCGCATCTTCGGCACCATCCACGGGCCCGGCTACTCCGGCGGCCAGTCCTACGGTGGCGACTACATCTTCGACGTCCCGGTCGCCGAGGAGTTCCACGAGTATGCCGTCGAGTGGCGCCCTGAGGAGATCATCTGGGAGGTCGACGGCATCCGCTACCACGAGGCCGTCCCCGCCGACGTGGCTCCGAACGAGTGGGTCTTCGAGCACCCGTTCTTCCTGCTGCTCAACACCGCCGTCGGTGGCAACTTCGGCGGCACCGTGGGCGAGATCGACTTCCCGCAGACGACGACCGTCGACTACGTGCGCATCTACCAGGCCGACACCCAGGACGTGGAGTTCACGTCGTCGGTCGTCGACGACACCGAGGGCTGGCGTCTGGTCACCCTGCCGCTGGACTCCTTCGTCGACGCCGAGGGCACTGCGGTGGACCCGAGCACCATCAGCTCGCTGGCCCTGCAGACCCCGGTGGCGGCAGGCTCCTCGCTGCTGCTCGACCAGATCCGGATCGGTGGCTGCGTCGACGGCACCGTCGTCGACAGCGCCGCCGACAGCGGCCCGGGCAGCCTGCGGGCAGCCTTGACCGGTGCCTGTGCAGGCAGCACCATCACGGTCGACGCCGCGCTGGCCGGTGAGACGGTCGCCCTGTCCACCCCGCTGACGGTCGCGAAGGACGTGACCCTCGACGCCTCGGCGGCTCCCGGTCTCGTGCTGGACGGCCAGGGCACCTCGCGGATCCTCGAGGTCGCGGACGGTGTCGCGGCCACCCTGACCGACGTGAGGCTGACCCGCGGCTACGGCTACGAGCTGGCCGGTGCCGTGCTCAACAACGGCGATCTGACGCTGACCCGGTCGGAGGTGACCGACAGCGTCGTGGAGACCAGCGGCAACGAGTTCTGGAAGGGCGGCGGCGGCATCTACACCGGTGAGGGCGGCTCGCTGACCCTGGTGGAGAGCACCGTGGCCGACAACACCGTCAACGGCGGTCCCGGTGGTGGTCTCTACGGCTTCTTCGGGAGCACGACCCTCATCTCGCGCTCGACCGTCAGCGGCAACAGTGCCTCGGACGTCGGCGGTGGTATGCGGTCGCTCGGCACCACCGACATCCTCACCAGCACGTTCAGCGGCAACACCGCGCTGGGCTGGCACGGCGGGGCGCTGTTCGCGACCGACGGCAGCGTCACGGTGACCGACTCCACGGTCGCCGGCAACACCGCGCCGGAGGGCACCGCCGGTGGCATGCTCGTCGCCACCTTCGGGGACTCCTCGGCGGACCTCACCGTCGGCGGCTCCGTGGTCGTCGACAACAGCGGCACCCAGTGCAGTGTCGTCGACAACGGTGGCGGCACGGTGCTGCTGACCTCCGCCGGGCACAACGTCGCCTCCGACGGCACCTGCGGTGCACCGGCAGCCGGTGACGTCACGGTGAGCGAGCCGGTGCTGGAGCCGCTCGCGGACAACGGAGGCCCCACGGCCACGCACCTGCCGGTCGCCGGCTCGGTCGTGATCGACGCCGGTGACCCGTCAGCGACGCCGGGCACCGACCAGCGCGGGGTCACCCGGCCCCAGGGCGCCGCCCCCGACAGCGGCTCCGTGGAGCTCGAGCGGACACCCGCGGAGCAGGTGGCCGACCTGCAGGACAGGCTTGCACAGCTGGGCCTGCCGCGGGGCATCACCACCGCGCTGGACAGCAAGCTGCGCGCGGCCCTGGCCGCCCTGGAGGCGGACGAACCAACCGGGGCCTGCGGCTCCCTCGGAGCGTTCGTCAACCAGGTGAGGGCGCAGAGCGGCAAGAAGATCCCAGCCGGTGAGGCATCATCGCTGACCGCGGCGGCCGAGGCGGTCAGGACCGACCTGAGCTGCGGATAGCACGCAACGGTCCGTGCAGGTGGGGTCGCCCCGAACCCCCTGCGCGGACCGCAGGACGCCACGGCGCCGTGCAGGTGGGCCAGACCCCCTGCACGGCGCCGCCGTGTGGTGTCGGCTCGACCCCTTGCCCGCCGACCACCTGTGGTGCGTCATGCAGAAACTGCGCAGACGTCACAGTGCAGGACGCTCTGCCTTCGACCCCAGCGCCCGGAGCAGGTCCGGGCCGGCTTCCACGGTCTGGATCTCGTCGGCGAGGCGCACGCCGTGCTCGGTGAAGGCGGTCAGCACGGCGGCGATCACCGCATGCTGGGCCTCCCGCGTCTCCAGCTGGCGGGCTCCTGACCAGAACCGCAGCTCCAAGGTGAGCGCTCCCTTGTCCAGCACGGTGAGCAGCGCCTCGGGTGCCGGCTGGTCGGAGACCTCCGGGAGCGCGGTCATGGCCTCGACCGCGATGCGCTGGGCCCGCGTGGGGTCGGCGGTGGCGTCCACCTGGAGCGTGACGCTGGTGCGCACCCGTGCGAAGCCGGTCTGCACCGTCACCGGCTCGGAGTGCATCACCTGGTTGGGGATGAGCACCTGGCGGCCGTCGAAGGTGCGCACCGCGGTCGAGTTCAACGTCATCTCGGTGATCTCCCCGCGCAGGTCGCGCACCCCGATCTGGTCGCCGACGAGGTAGCGGTCGCCGGACAGGATCATGATGCCGGCGAACATGTTGCCCAGCACGGTCTGGAAGGCGATGCCGGCAGCGATCGAGATGACACCCAGCCCGCCCAGGATGTCGATCGGCCGCACACTCGGGAAGGTCACGGTCAGGGCGATGCCGAGGCCCAGCAGCACCACGGCCCATCGGGCCAGCCGGCCGAACACCGCGACCGCGCTGAGGCCGCGGCCACGCCAGCGCAGGTAGCCGCGGACCGCCCGCTCGACGACCAGCCCGACCAGCACCGCCGCCACGAGCGCCAGGAGCCCGACGGTTGCGCCCTCCCAGGTCAGCGGTGGCAGTGACAGCTGCTCAGCCCAGTCGACGTCCTGCGTGCGCACCGGTCGGCCCCTCAGCACCGGGCACAGCCGTGGCCGACGAGGACCGGGTCGGGCGCAGGGACGGGGCTCATGCCCCCAGCGTCCCAGTCCTGCCGCGCGGCGGCCACGCGGGGCGCCCCGCGGCCGCTGCCGGTCCGGGAAGGAACACCCGGATCTCGTCACTCAGCCGTGCCCCGCCGAGCACCTGCAGGCCGTCACCGGACCAGAACATGCCCGGGTCGTAGAAGTTGGTGGGCCGGTCCTCGGCCAGCAGCCCCATGGCCTGGTAGGCGTCCGCAACCACCTCGGCGCAGTAGGTGGACTCGGCCGGTGCGGCACGGCGCAACCGACCGCGCAGCCACCGGGCCGCCAGTGCCGTCGTCGCCGGGAAGGGGGTGCCGTCGAGCCGGGCGATGCTGCGCAGCAGGTCGTCCTCCATCTGCCGGGTCACCTCGGTGTCCAGCTGGCGCAGCCAGGTGTGCTGCTCGTAGCGGTAGCCCCACTGCTCGACCGCGGCCCGCAGGTCGTGCAGCTGCGCGCCTCGGTGGTGGGTGCCGGTCCAGACGTCCACCAACCCCCGGCCGAGCTCGGCGTGCCACATCAGGGGCGGCAGGTCCTCGAGCACGACCGCCATGCCGACGTGGTTGACCGGGGCGTTGGTCACCGCCCGGATAGCGTGGTCTGCGGTGGACCGGCCCCGGAAGAGCCACAGGTCGCCGGTGCGGGTCAGGTCGACCGCGGTGTCCAGGTCCAGCGTCGCGTCAGCCATGGAAGGGTCTCCTGCTCATGAACCTCTGGAAGGTCCTCGGACTGGCCGGTCTCGCCGGTGTGGCGACGGCCGGTGTCATCATCGCGCGTGAGCAGCGTCAACGCGCGGAGCTGGAGCCCGAGGAGATCCGTGCCCGGCTGCACCAGCGCCTGGCCGAGGCCTCCGGCGACCCAGCGGCGTAACGATGCGTGCCGCCTCAGCCGGCGGCGAGGGTCAGCCCCCGGCCGGGGTGATCGAGCAGGTCGGCGTGCCACCGGGGAGCCGGCCGCGGTTGTCCGCCACCCAGCGGTAGGCCCGCGCCGCCAGCCCGTCGACCACCGGCAGCGTCATCAGCGTGCCCAGCGGACGGCATACCGCCCGTCCGTGCCGCAGCGCCTCCGCGACCGAACGGTGACCGCCGTGCACACTGCCGTCGGCGCGCACGAACTTGGCCTCCCACGCGCACTCCTCATCGGTCAGCCCGTATGCCGTGAGGTCGAGGAACTGGTAGGGCTCGATCGCGTAGGACCGGGCCGGGTCGACGACACGGCGCAGCACCCGAGCGCTGCTGGAGCAGAAGGCGCAGTCGCCGTCGTAGACGAAGACGGGGCGGGGCGCGGTGTCGGCGGTCATGCTCCCAGGGTCTCAGCCGGCACCCGGGTGGGCATCGTGGGGGCCGCTCACGCTGCAGGATCTGCGATCTGAATCCATGCTGTCGGTCGAGGGCCGGTGCTGCCCGCGCTCAAGGCAACGGCATCGACGTTCGCGAACACACGTGGCCCGAGTCAGGGGTGCGGTGATGGTCCGGCTGCGGCGCACCTCCGCGACCGACCCGGGGTGGACCCGGCGCCGTGCCGGCCGGGGTTTCGTCTACCTCGACAGCGGCGGCCAGCGGCTGCCGCCCGAGGAGGTCGACCGCATCCGGGCCCTCGCCATCCCTCCCGCCTGGCGGGACGTGTGGGTCACCCCCTACCCCCACGGGCATCTGCAGGCGGTCGGCACCGACGACGCCGGCCGCCGGCAGTACCTCTACCACCCGCAGTGGCGGGCCCGCCGTGACGCCGCGAAGTTCGACCGGGTGCTGCTCTTCGGCGCGGCCCTGACCCGACAGCGGCAGGCGGTGCTGGACCATCTCGGCCAGGACGGGATGCCGGTGGAGCGGGCCTGCGCGGCGGCGGTGCGGCTGCTCGACCTCGGCTACTTCCGCATCGGCAACGACGTGTATGCCGACGCGCACGGCAGCTTCGGCCTCACCACCCTCGAGCGGCGGCATGTGCGACGGCGCTCGGGCCAGCTGGTCTTCCGCTTCGTCGGCAAGTCCGGCGTCGAGCACCTCGTCGAGATCGACGACGCCGGGGTGGTCGAGGCGATCGAGGTGATGCGCCGCCGCCGGAGTGAGGACCGCAGGCTGCTCGCCTACAAGCAGGACCGGGCCTGGCGCTCGGTGCTGCCGATGCTGGTCAACGACTACATCCGCGAGACGACCGGGGTCGAGGCCACGGCCAAGGACTTCCGGACCTGGCACGCGACCGTGCTGGCCGCCGCCGCGCTGGCCGACAGCGAGGAGCCGGGGGAGAGCCAGGCGTCCCAGCGGCGCGCGGTCTCGGGGGCCATGAAGGAGGTCTCGGCGTTCCTGGGCAACACCCCCACGCTGGCGCGCACGTCCTACGTCGACCCCCGGGTGGTCGAGGCCTACGAGCAGGGCCGCACCATCCGGGCGGTGACCCGGCGCGCCCACGACAGCCCGCTGCAGCGCCAGCTCGCCCTGGAGCGGGCGGTGCTGGAGCTCATCGGCGACTGACGCCCCGCTCGGCCGGTGTGGCCCGTCGCAGGTCGGCCTTGGCACCCCCTGCCGCCTTCTGCGGCCCGTGCAGTGTGCAGGGTTGTCTGCCCGGTGTCGGTTTCTGCGTCGTGCGCTGTGCTGCAGCACGGCGCACGACCGGCTCGGCAGCACGAGATCGAGAACCCCTCAGGCTGTGGTCCCTTGGGGGCGCGCCCAGGCGCCCGAAGGTGCTCTGACCCCCTGGCGCCCGCGGGTGCCGCGCAATCCGGCAGGTGCCGTCCTGGCTGTCCAGTGCTGTGCTGCAGCACGGCGCACGACCGGCTCGGCGGCCCCCAACGCACAACCCGGCACCGGCGGGGGTCACCGACAGCTGAGGCTCCCGGCCGGTGGGCGACTGCTGAGGCCCCGGCCGTCCGACGGCTGAGCCCGGCCGCAGCGTCCCGGGCGTGGTGCCCCCGCTGAGGCGTCCCGGTGTCCTAGCCTGGCTAGGGTGAGAGCGCCGGCGCTGCTCGTGACTGCTGCCGCCGCGCTCGCAGCAGCTTCGGTGACCGTGACGGCGGGAGGGGCTGAGCCTGCGAGTGCTCCGGCAGGCCTGGTGCTGCCCGGATGCGCGGCGTTCGACGAGGAGGGGCGGCAGCCCGCTTTCGCCGGCGCCGGCTCCTGGCTCGACGCCGTGACCACCGTGGGCTCCGGGTGCACGGTGGCGTCGGCCCTCGACCCACCGCCCCCGCCCGTGGACTGCTCCGTGCAGGCCTGCGTGGCGCTCACCTTCGACGACGGGCCCTCGGAGCACACCGACCGGCTCCTGGACACCCTCGTCGACCTGGACGTCCCGGCGACCTTCTTCGTCACGGGCAGCAAGGTGGACGAGCGCCCGCACACGGTGCGCCGCCTCGTCGGGGCCGGGATGGAGGTGCAGAACCACACCGAGCACCACGCCGACCTCACCACCCTCGCCGCGGCGGGTCGGCAGCAGGAGGTAGCGCAGGTCGACGAGGCGCTGCTCGGTGCCGGCGTGCCCGCCAGCACGATGCTCAGGCCGCCGTACGGCGCCTGGGACGACCGGTCGACGCAGCTCGGCAAGGCACTGGTGCTCTGGTCCCTGGACACGTTGGACTGGACCGGACGCACCGCGCAGGAGATCCAGGAGGTGGTCGCCGAGGGCGTGGGCGCCGGCGACATCGTGCTGCTCCACGACACCCTGCCCGCCAGCGTCGCGGCGGTGCCCGGCATCGTGGCCGACCTGCGCGCTCGGGGGCTCACCCCGGTCACGGTCGGCGAGCTGGTGCCGGACGCGGCTCCGGGCGACGTCATCCACGAGGGTCCGGCGCCCGAGCTGCAGGCCACCACCCGCTGACCCCCGGGCCACCGGCTGACCTGCTGACCGGTTGACCCGCTGAACCGCAAGCCGCCCGCTGACCCTGCGGGTCAGGCGTCACCCAGGCGGTGGCGGAGCATGGCGTAGGCAGCCCGGACCCCGGTGCTCAGGGTCGGTTCGAGCGCCGGTGCGAAGTGCGGGGAGTGGTTGGACGGCACCGGGTCGGTGCCGTCGGCGGCCTCCTGGGGGGTGCCGCCGAAGAACCAGTAGACCCCCGGCACCCCGAGGGCCTGCGGCAGGTGACCGAAGTCCTCACTGCCCATCATGGGCTCGGTCAGGGTGACCTTCCCGGTGCCGAGCTCGGCACCGAGCACCTCCACCGCCTCGGTGGCCGCCACCGGGTCGTTGACCAGCAACGGAAACGTGTAGAGCTCCTCGATCGTGGGCTCGGGGGCACCGGAGGCCTCCGCCTCGCCACGGATCACCCGGCGCAGGGCCTCGAGCACCCGGTCCCGCACCTGAGGGTCGAGGTTGCGCACGTTGACGGTGAGCCTCGGCGGAGGCAGGGATGACGTTCTCCTTCAGACCCGCGTGCACGGTGGCCACGGTGATGACCGCGGCGCTCTGGGCAGCGACCTCGCGGGAGACGATGCCCTGGATCCGCACGATGATGTAGGCCGCGAGCACGACCGGGTCGATGGTGGCCTCCGGCCGGGATCCGTGGCCACCGCGCCCGTGCACCGTCACCTTCCAGGAGTCGGCCATCGCCATCGCCGGGCCGACGCTCAGCTCGAGGGTGCCGGTCCGACCCGGCCACACGTGCTGGGCGTAGACGACCTCGGGGCGGGGGACCCGGTCCCAGAGCCCGTCCTGGAGCATCGCGCGGGCCCCGGCGCTGGTCTCCTCACCGGGCTGGAACAGGAAGACCACGGTGCCGGCCCACTCATGGCGTGACCGGACCAGGAGGTCGGCTGCGCCGATGGCGCAGGTGATGTGGGTGTCGTGACCACAGGCGTGCATGACCGGCACCTCGGTGCCGTCGGGCAGGGTGCCCCGGGCGGTGCTGGCATATGGCAGGCCGGTCTCCTCGGCCAGCGGCAGCCCGTCGATGTCGGCCCGGAACGCCACCACCGGGCCCGGGCCGTTGCGGAGCACCGCCGCGACCCCGGTCCCGCCGACGCGCAGGGTCTCGTAGCCGAGGTCGCGCATCCGCTGGGTGACCAGCTCGGCCGTCTGCGTCTCCTGCATCGACAGCTCGGGGTGCCGGTGCAGGTGGCGGTAGAGGTCGTGCAGCGTGGACTGCAGGTCGGCGGGGATGACGGCGGTGGTGGACATGCCCCCAGTCTTGCCGCGCACCGGGCGCTAGTCACGTGGGCTGAGCAGGAGTAGCGTCGATCAGATGAAGTTCTGGGCGATCGTGATCGCCGCCCTCCTGGCTGTGCCGGCCGCGGGGCCGGCCCTCAGTCAGGGCGGACTCGACCTTGCCCGCCCGGCGGTGGTGGCGGCACCGGTCGCCGGCCAGCTGCCCGTCCCCACCCAGACGGCTCCCGCGACGAGCCGCCTCTCCGGCCCCAACCGCTACGACACGTCCGCCGCCATCTCGGCGCACCAGTTCCCCGACCCGCTGGCCGTCGACAGCGTCTACCTGGCCCGGGGCGACGTCTTCTCCGACGCGCTGGCGGCGGGATCGCTGACGGACGGCCCGGTCCTGCTGGTCCCGCGGTGCAACGGTGTCCCGGCCAGCGTGGCAGCCGAGATCGCCCGGCTCGACCCGGTCGAGGTCGTCGCCTTGGGTGGGACGTCCGCGGTGTGCACCGCGACCCTGCACGCCGCGGCGGAGGGCCACACCGCCGTGCGGGTCAGCGGAGCGACACGGCACGGCACCGCCGCCGCGATCGCCGCACGGGCCTATCCCAACGGCGCCGGCCGGGTGTATGTGGTCCGCGGCTCGGTCAACGCCGACGCCATCTCGGCAGGGATGCTGACCGACGGACCGGTCCTGCTGACCAGCAACGACGGCACGTCGGTGCCCCCGGAGACGGCGGCGGCCATCGCCGCCCTCGACCCCACGCAGGTGACGGCGGTCGGTGGCCGGGGGGTGCTGACCAGTGAAGCGCTCACTGCCGCAGCTGCCGGCCGGACCGCCTCGCGCATCGCCGGGGCCAACCGCTACGAGACGGCCCACCTGGTCGCCGAGCATGCCTTCCCCGGGGCCGTGAGCCGGGTCTACCTGGCCCGTGGGGACGGTGTCGCCTTCGCCGACGCGGTGGCCTCCGGCATCCTGACCAGGGGCCCGGTGCTGCTGGCCGTCGGTCCCTGCGGCACCCTGCCGAGCGCCACCCGGACCTACATCTTCGACGAGCAGCCCGCGCGGGTGACGGCCCTCGGCGGCACCGGTGCCCTGTGCAGCAGCATCCTCACGGCGGCCAAGAACGCCGTGTTCCCCCTTCCGCCACCCCCGCCCCCGGGACCGGACTGCTCGCGGCTGGCCTGTGTGGCGCTGACCTTCGACGACGGGCCCTCCCCGCATACCAGTCGGCTGCTCGACACCCTCGACGCCCGCAACGTCCCGGCGACGTTCTTCGTGGTCGGCCAGCAGGCGGACGCCCGGCCGCTGACGACGCGTCGCGCCCACAACGAGGGGCATGCGGTCGAGAACCACACCTACAGTCACCCGCAGCTGACGACGCTGTCGCTGGCCGGGCAGCAGTCGCAGGTCGACCGTGCCGACAGCGCACTCAGCAGGGCCGGCGTGCCTCGGAGCACCCAGCTGCGTCCGCCCTACGGGTCGTGGAACTCCAACACCCGCAGGCTGGGCAAGCCGCTCATCCTGTGGTCGGTCGACCCCCGCGACTGGGATGGGCGCACCGCCTCTCAGATCCGCAGCCACGTCACCACCAACACCCGCTCCGGTGCCATCGTGCTGATGCACGACAGCGTGTCGGCCACCGTCGACGCGGTGCCGGGCATCATCACGGACCTGCGGGCGCGCGGCTACACCCTGGTGCTGGTGGAGGACCTGGTGCCGACCCTGCGGCCGGGCGACGTGGTCTACAGCCGCAGCAACATCACCCGCGCCGCGACGTCGCTGGCACCGCAGGACGTCACGATCCTCTCGCCCGACGGCGTGGACCTCGGCCCGGTCGTCGACGAGGCTCCGTTCGTGCCGGAGCCCTGACCGACGGCCGGGACGTCGCGCTGGACGGGCGTTGCTCAGGCGTGGATGTAGATCCTTCGGCGATGCAGCACCCACGCCAGGGCGAAGAAGCTCGACACCATCACCCCGATGAAGAGCAGGCGGGCGTCCCCTCCCCACGGGAGCTGGGCGTTAGTGATGCGGTTAGCAAGGGTCGGGGCACCGGACACGTACACCTGGTGCAGCACCAGGTGCGCCCCGAAGTAGAGCACAAGGGCGTTGCGGCCCATGGCCACCAACGGCTGGGCGAGCGAGTCGCGGCGTGCAGTCCACCAGGCTGGGGCGGGGTGGTCGTGGAGAAGGAAGCCAATGATGAGCAATGTCAGACCGAGCGTGGCCGAGAGCACGGCGAAGCTCGGAGTCCACGTGCGCTTGAACGGGGCGACCACCTGGGCGACGGCCAGCCCGAGCACGGCGACGAACGCGATCCAGACCACCAGCCGGACGAGGGTGACCCGCGGTTGGGTGCCGGCCAGCAGGATCTTGCCAGCCACGATCCCCACCAGCATGGTGACCAGAGCTCCGACGATGACCGGGATGCCCTCCGGGTCGTGACCCAGCGCCCCTTGCCGGTAGAGGTGGTCGAGAGGTAGGAAGCGCAAGTCGACGGCCGCGGACAGGTTGCACGAACGGGTGGGCAGGCCGGTCGGGCACTGCTGGTTGAAAGCCCAGGTGACGGTGGTCCAGGCCGCCACCACGGCGACCGTCGTCAGAACCCAGCCGCGAAGGCTGTGCACCACGAGGTGCATCAGGGCCACCACGACGACCAGCACGGCATACACCTGCAACGGGCCGGTCACGCGCAGCTCGCCGGGTTCGAGCGACCCGCTCAGGGCGGCGTTGTAGAGCAGGCCAACCACGAAGAGGACGACCATCCTGCGCAGGGTGACGACGGGGTCCACGCGGCGTGCGTAGGCGAAAGCCATCCCGCAGCCGGACAGAGCCACGAACGTCGGGAAGATCAGGTCCAGGAAGGTGACCCCCATCCACTCGGCGTGACGGAACTGGCCAGGAGGCGGGAAGAGGTAGGAGATCGATACCAGGTTGACCAGGATGAGGCCACCCCTGGCCCAGTCGAGGGAGGTGATGCGCTGCTTCGTCTGCTGCGTCACGGGCGTGCCGACCCTGTCGGGTGCAGGGCTCCGGACGGTGGCACGGGCCGTGGTCATCCGGGCCCGCCGTCGAACACCAGGAAGGTCTGCTCACGGGGGAAGAGGGGACCATCGACCACCGGAAGCTCTCGGTGAGGTCCGGGCGCCAGCCAGCGCCCTCCCACGCGTGGCCTGAGCACTGTCATGCACTCTCGGCGCCCGGGCGCACCGACTCCATGACGCCGTCTGCGGCGGGACCGTCGCGCCGCTGTCACCGCTCAGCGGTAGCGTGCCGAGATGGGGCAGGACACAGCGCAGGAGCATGGAGAGCCCAGGGCAGGCGCCGACGTGGGGGTATGCCGCTGGCCCGGGTCATCGAGACCTCGGCAGAGGTCACGGGGACACGCTCACGGACGGCCAAGGTCGCGGCCCTGGCCGAGACGCTGGTGCCGCCGCCTCGCCGATCCGGCGACGCCGACGGGTCCCCAGGACGGAGGCAGCCGCAGGGTGAGCTCAGCGCAGCCCCCGCCAGGTCGAGGTGGTCACCGACTACCTGGCCGGGGTGCTGCCGCAGCGCCGGATCGGGGTGAGCTGGCGGGGTCTGCAGTCACTCCCTGCCCCCGCAACAGACCCGACGCTCACCGTGCTGGAGGTCGACGCGGCCCTCAGCACCATCGCGGGCATCGGCGGCAGCGGGTCGGCACCCCTACGGCGCGCTGCGGTGGAGGAGCTGCTCGCTCGCGCGACGGCCGAGGAGCAGCGGTGGCTGAGCGGCCTGATCACCGGTGAGGTGCGTCAGGGCGCCGGCGACGGCATCGTGCAGCAGGCGATCGCCGAGGCCGCGCAGGTGCCGCTGGCATCGGTGCGCCGGGCCGTCATGCTCGCCGGGCGGGCCGGACCGGTCGCCCGGGCAGCCCTGGCGCCTGAGAGCGAGACCGCAGGGGTGACCGACGCCGAGGCTGCGCTGGCCGCCATCGGGCTGGAGGTGGGACGGCCGCTGCGGCCGATGCTCGCGGCCTCCGCGCCCACAGTCACCGAGGTCGTCGAGAGCATCGGGCGGGTCGCCCTGGAGACCAAGCTCGACGGCATCCGCCTCCAGGCGCACGTCTGGGGGCCGGCCGAGGACCGCCAGGTGCGGCTGTTCACCCGCACCCTCGAGGACGTGACCGACCGGATGCCGGAGGTCGTCGAGGCGCTCGCCGGGCTGCCGGTGCAGGCCGCGGTGCTCGACGGCGAGGTCATCGCCCTGCGCGACGACGGCCGGCCGCAGCCCTTCCAGGTCACCGGGGCCCGCACCGCGAGCAGCGCCGACCCGCAGCGCCTGCGTGCCGAGGTGCCGCTGACCACCTACCTGTTCGACCTGCTGCACCGGGACGGCCTGGACCTCATCGACCTGCCGGGCAGCCGGCGCTGGGAGGCGCTGGTGGAGACCGCCCCCGACCTCGTCGTGCCGCGGCTGGTGACGACCGAGGCCGCCGAGGCCGAGGCGTGGTTCGCCGAGCACGTGGCCGCGGGCCATGAGGGCGTGGTCGTCAAGGCCCTGGACACCCCTTACGCCGCAGGTCGCCGGGGGGCCGGGTGGGTCAAGGTCAAACCCCGGCACACCTTCGACCTCGTCGTCGTCGCCGTCGAGTGGGGCAGCGGCCGGCGCCGCGGCAAGCTGTCCAACATCCACCTGGCCGCCCGCGACGAGCAGACCGGTGACCTGGTGATGCTCGGCAAGACGTTCAAGGGCATGACTGACGAGATGCTCGACTGGCAGACCGAACGGTTCCTCGCCCTGCAGACCCGGCAGGAGGGCCACGTCGTGCACGTGCGACCCGAGCAGGTGGTCGAGATCGCCATCGACGGCGTGCAGCGTTCCCGGCGCTACCCCGGCGGCATCGCGCTGCGCTTCGCCCGGGTGCTGCGCTACCGCGACGACAAGCCTGCGGCGGAGATCGACACCGTGCAGACCGTGTCCCGGGTTGCGGGTGCTGCGTTAGAGTGACGAGGACGTCACCTCCGGGGGAAGTCCGGTCCAAGTCCGGCGCTGACCCGCAACGGTAGGTCGGGAGCGACCAGCTCCCGACGAGCCCGAATGCCCGAAGGGACACGACTCCACGACAACCCGTCGCGGCATGCGGGTGGAGTCCGGGCGACCTCGTCGGCACCGCCACCCGTGGTGGACGACCCAGATCCTTCGGGCACCACCCCTGGCGACATCAGCTTTGGGGAACGAGGTGCCTCCCGTGCGCAGAGTCGCTGCGTGGACCCTCGGCACCCTGACCGGCAGTGCGCTGCTGGCCGGACCCATGGTCGTGGCCGCACCCTCCGTGGTCGCCGCGCCGCTGCCCTCCTCCGCACCTCTGGGCGTCGTCGCCCCGCCGGAGCCGTATGACGGGGCGTGCGAGGACGGGGTCGGCGCCACCCTCGTCGTGGACCAGCGGGACGCCGGTGCCGGGGAGCTCTCGGTGCGCTGCGTGCCGGGCCCGCTGGCCGCCGGCACGTCCGGACTGGACGTGCTGCGGGCCGCCGGCTTCACGGTCGAGGGGGTGTCCCGCTGGGGGGAGGCGTTCGTCTGCCGCATCGACGGCACCCCGGCGCCCGAGGAGGAGCTGGGCCTGGCGAGCGATCCCGGCTACCGCGAGTCGTGTCTGGACACCCCGCCCACGCAGGCGAGCTGGGCCTACTGGGAGGCGCGCCCCGGCACCCCGTGGAGCTACGTCACCGCCGGGGCCCGCACCCACGCGGTCACCGACGGCGACATCCTGGGCTGGGTGTTCGCGGTCGACCCCGGGGCAGACCCGGCGACGCCGCGGTTCGACCCCGAGACCGGCACCCCCGAGACGGTGGCCGCCGCCGACCCCACCGCCGACCAAGCGACGGCTGCGGACGCCGACGGGGTCTCGGTGGAGAGCCAGGCTCTCGAGCTGCCCACCAGCATGCTGGCCACGGTCGGAGTCATCGCGCTGCTCGGCGTGGCCGGTGTCGTCGCCTCCCGGCGGCGCGGCGCGGGGGGCGGGTCGTGAGCACGACGGCGCCCCCTCGCAGCCCCCTGCTCACACCGGTGGGGCGGCGCGACCGCTGGCGCACGGCATACCTGCCCCGGGCCCTGCACCCCGCCGCGTGGTGGGTGTGGGCGCTGGGCCTGGCCACCGCCGCCAGCCGCACCACCAACCCGCTCATCCTGGGGCTGGTCATCGCCGTGGCCACCCTCGTCGTGGTGGCCCGGCGGGGCGACGCGCCGTGGGCGAGGTCGTTCCGGCTGTATGTCTGGGTCGGGGTGTTCGTGGTGGTGATGCGGGTGGCCTTCCGGGTCGTGTTCGGGGGCGGCTCCGGGGGCACCGTGCTGGTGCCGCTGCCGACGGTCGGGCTGCCCGGAGGCATCGCCGACCTCACGCTGTTCGGTCCGGTCACGGCAGAGGCCGTGCTCGGGGGCTTCTACGACGGGCTGCGGCTGGCCACCATGATCATCTGCGTCGGCGCGGCCAACGCCCTGGCCAACCCCAAGCGCCTGCTCAAGGCGGTGCCTGGTGCGCTCTCCGAGGTCGGCACCGCCGTCGTGGTGGCGCTGTCGGTCTTCCCCCAGCTCGCCGAGTCGGTGCTGCGGGTGCGGCGGGCCCGGCGGCTGCGCGGGGGTGCCGGCACGGGGCTGCGGGCGTGGCGCGGCATCGTCGTGCCGGTGCTCGAGGACGCGCTCGACCGCTCGCTGCAGCTCGCCGCGGCGATGGACTCGCGGGGCTACGGCCGGGCCGCGCAGGTGCCGCCGCGCAGCCGGCTGCTCGCCGGCACCTTCACCATCACCGGGCTGGTGGGGGTGTGCATCGGCATCTACGGGCTGCTCGACGGCACCGCCCCGACGGCGGTCGGAGCCCCGATGCTGGCGCTCGGGCTGGTGCTCGCCGCGGTGGGTTTCCGGCTGGCCGGGCGGCGGGTGCAGCGCACCCACTACCGCCCCGACACCTGGCGCGCGGCCGAGGTCGTCACCGCCGCCAGCGGGGTCGCCGTCGCGGCCTTCCTGTGGCTGGCGCTGGCCGCCAGCCCCGCGGACATCAACCCCTCCCTCGACCCGCTGACCTGGCCCGAGGTGACCACGGCTGCGGTGCTGGCCGTGCTGGTGGGCGCCGTGCCGGCGGTGGCGACGCCGCGCACCCCGCTGACCGCACAGGAGGTGGGCCGGTGATCCGCTTCGAGGACGTGACCATCACCTACGACGGCGCGACCCGCCCCGCGCTGGCCCACGTCGACCTCGACGTGCCCGAGGGTGAGCTCGCCCTGGTCGTCGGGCGCACCGGCTCCGGCAAGTCGACCCTGCTGCGCGCCGTCAACGGGCTGGTGCCGCACTTCACCGGCGGGCACCTGCAGGGCCACGTCTGCGTCGCCGGTCTGGACACCCGGGACCGGCCGCCGCGCGACGTCGCGCACCTGGTGGGCTACGTCGGGCAGGACCCGCTGGCCGGCTTCGTCACCGACACGGTGGAGGAGGAGCTGGCCTACGGCATGGAGCAGCTCGCCGTGCCGGCCGCGGTCATGCGCAAGCGGGTCGAGGAGACGCTCGACCTGCTGGGCATCGCCGACCTGCGGCGTCGTCCGCTGACCACCCTGTCCGGCGGCCAGCAGCAGCGGGTCGCGATCGGGTCGGTGCTCACCACCGACCCGCGGGTGCTGGTGCTCGACGAGCCCACGTCGGCGCTCGACCCGACCGCGGCCGAGGACGTGCTGGCCGCGATCACCCGCCTGGTGCACGACCTCGGCGTCACCGTGCTGATGGCCGAGCACCGGATGGAGCGGGTGCTGCAGTATGCCGACCGGCTGCTGCTCGTCGACGGGGCCACGGTGCGCCAGGGCACACCCGAGCAGCTGCTCGTCGACTCCCCGGTCGCCCCGCCGGTGGTGGAGCTCGGCCGGATCGCCGGCTGGGACCCGCTGCCGCTGTCGGTGCGCGACGCCCGGCGTCGCGCCACCCACCTGCGCTTCGAGCTGGCCGCCACGCCCGCGTATGCCGGGCCGCCGGCTCCCGCCTCGGCCACCGGCCCTCCGGTGCTCACCTCCTCGGCCGTGGTCGTGCGGCACGGCCAGGTCGTGGCGGTGCGCGGCGTCGACCTCGACCTGCGGGCCGGCGAGGTCGTCGCGCTGATGGGCCGCAACGGCTCGGGCAAGTCCTCCCTGCTGTGGGCGCTGCAGGGCTCCGGCCCACGGCATACCGGGCGGGTCGACGTGGCGGGGCAGGACCCGGCGGCCGTGTCCCCGGCCAGGGCCCGCGCGCTGGTCGGTCTGGTCCCGCAGACCGCCGCCGACCTGCTCTACCTGGAGACCGTCGACGAGGAGTGCGCGGCCGCCGACCGCGAGTCGCAGGCACCGCCCGGCACCTGCCGTGGGCTGCTCGACCGCATCGCGCCCGGCGTCGCCGGCGACCGGCACCCGCGCGACCTGTCCGAGGGCCAGCGGCTCTCGCTGGTGCTGGCGGTGCAGCTCACCGCCGCGCCGCAGGTCGTGCTGCTCGACGAGCCGACCCGGGGCCTGGACTACCCCGCCAAGGCCGCGCTCGGGGTCATCGTCGCCGAGCTGGCCGCGCGGGGGACGCCCGTCGTGGTCGCGACCCACGACGTGGAGTTCGTCGCCGGGGTGGCGACCCGGGTGGTGGTCCTGGCCGAGGGCGAGGTGGTCGCCGACGGGCCGACCGTCGAGGTCGTGGCGGCCTCGCCGATCTTCGCGCCGCAGGTCGCCAAGGTGCTGGGGGCGCCCTGGCTGACTCCCGGTCAGGTGAGGGATGCCCTGGTGGGAGGCCTGGTCCTATGAGCTCGGCCGCGCAGTCTGCCCCCCGGCACGCCGTCCGCCTCGGCCGGCGCTCGGCCACGGTGATCGTGCTGGCCTCGGTGGCCGGTCTGGCGATGTTCCTGTGGCCGCTGCTGCTCAGCCCCGACCCGGCGACGTTCGGGCAGCGCAGCGACGCCCCGTTCGTCTTCATGGCCGTGCTGCCGGTGCTGGTGCTCGTCGTGCTGGCCGAGATCTCCGAGGGCGGCATGGACGCCAAGGCGCTGGCGATGCTCGGCGTGCTGTCGGCCGTCAACGCTGCCCTGCGACCGCTGGGCACCGGCATCGCCGGCATCGAGGTCGTCTTCTTCGTGCTGGTGCTGGCCGGGAGGGTGTTCGGGCCGGGGTTCGGCTTCGTGCTGGGCTGCACCTCCCTGTTCGCCTCGGCCCTGCTCACCGCCGGGGTGGGCCCCTGGCTGCCCTTCCAGATGCTGTGCGCCGCGTGGATCGGGATGGGGGCAGGGCTGCTGCCCCGGCGGGTCACCGGCCGCCGCGAGATCGCGATGCTGGCGGCCTACGGGGTCGTGGTGGCCTATGTCTTCGGCATGCTGATGAACCTCTACTTCTGGCCGTTCGTGGCCGGGGTCGACACCAGCGCCGGGTCGCTGGCCTACGTGCCCGGTGCGCCGGTGGCGGACAACCTCGAGCGGTTCGTCGTCTACACCCTGGTGACGTCGACGGCGGGCTGGGACACCGGCCGGGCGGTCACCAACGCCCTGGCCATCGTGGTGCTCGGCCCGGCCCTGCTCGCGACCTTCCGGCGGGCGGCCCGGCGGGCGAGCTTCGGGGTGATGCCGACCTTCGGCCGGTCAGCCCGACGCCGTGACCGCGCGACGTCCGACTACGCGACGCTGCCGGAGTGAGCCGTGACGTATGCCGTCGCGCTCCTCTTCTTCGTCGGGTTCATCGTGTCTCTGCTGATGCTGCTCACGGCGCAGGGAGGTCGTGCTACGCACCCCGGCGACGGCTACGGCTTCCCAGCGAAGGTGCACCGGGATCCCCACCTTCGGGTGCGTGCTAACGCGATGCTGTCGCGGTGGGCCGTGGTGTCAGGGCTCCTCTTCCTCGCCCCGCTGTTGTTTCTGGGGTGGCGCAACCGGACGATCGGGACCGACATCTCCACCGCGACGCTGGTCGGGCTGGCTGTCTGGGGGCTGATGGCTGCCGCCGCCGTGGCCTACCCCCTGGAGCGGATCAAGAAGTGGTGAGCCGGTGACGGACACCGGATGGCTGAGGCAGGACCTGCGTCAGTAGCGCGCCATCGTCCCCGCGAACGGGTCCTGCTCCGGGTGCTCGATCGGCACGATCCGCTGACCGAGGGGGAGCAGCGCCAGCGGCACCATCTTCCAGCAGGCGATGCCGAACGGGATGCCGATGATCGTGATGCACAGCAGCAGCCCGGCCACGAGGTGGGCGATGGCCAGCTCCCAGCCCAGCACCAGGATCCACAGGACGTTGCCGATCACCGAGAAGACCCCGGCCTCCTGCCGGAACACCGTGCGCCGACCGAACGGCCACAGCACGTAGTTGGCCAGCCGGAACGAGGCGATGCCGAACGGGATGGTGATGATCAGGATGCAGGCGATCACGCCTGCGAGGACATACAGCAGTGCCAGCCACCAGCCGGCGAGGAGCAGCCAGAGGATGTTGCCCAGGGTCCGCATGGCACCCACCGTAACGGTCCTGATCTCGCGATCCCGCGCGCTGCGGATGCCCTGGCCGGTCAGTGGTGGCGCAGCGCGTCGATGAGCTCGTCCTTGGTCATCGAGGAACGGCCGTCGATGTCGAGCTCGGCGGCCCGCCCGCGCAGGTCGTCGACGGTCCAGTCCTCGTAGGAGCCGGACTCACCACCGCGCTCGCCGACCTCGGAGCGGGAGTCGCGGGCCGCGGCGTTGGCGATGCGCGCCGACTTCTCCTTGCTGTTGCCCTCGTCGCGCAGCTTCTCGTAGAGCTCGGGGTCCTTGACGCTGGGGCCCGGGTCGTCCTTGCCGTCCTGAGGTGCCATGTCGATGCCTCCGTCTGCGTTGCTCTCGGGTGCTGACTAGACAACAGTAGAACTCCCTCGACACGGGGGCATCCGCAGGTGGTCAGGTCGGGGCCGCCGAGCCGCGGTGTCCTCGTCATGGTCATGAAGATCAGCCATGGCCACGTTGTTGACCCCAGGGCGCGGCTATAGGCCCACCCTGGGGCGAACAACCTGGCCCTGGCCGAGGGTCGTGGCCAGTCCGCTGGCTCGCGTGCAGGATGGTCGACCCCTTGGCGGCCATGATCCTTCGCCGGAGATCGAGGGGTGCCAAAACCCTGGCAACGCGTGGTGGGGCGGTGCGCAAACCCTGGCAACGCGTGGTGGGGCGGTGCGAAACCCCTGGCAACGCGTGGGTTGGGGGTCAGAGCCAGCCGCGGTCGCGGGCGGCGACGGCTGCCTCCGCGCGGGTGCTGACGCCGGTCTTGCCGATGGCCGAGGACAGGTAGTTGCGCACCGTGCCGGGGGACAGGTGCACCCGGCGGGCGATGTCGACGATCGGGGCGCCGGTGAGGGCCTCGCGCAGCACGTCGCGCTCGCGGTCGGTGAGCGGGTTGGCGCCCTCGGCGAGCGACTCCGCGGCCAGGGCGGGGTCGAGCACCCGCTGGCCGGCCTGCACGCGCCGCACGGCCTCGGCCAGCTCACTGGCGGGGGTGTCCTTGACGACGAAGCCGCTGGCCCCGGCCTCGACCGCCCGACGCAGGTAGCCCGGCCGTCCGAACGTGGTGACCACCAGCGAGCGCACGCCCGGCAGCTGCTCGGTGAGGGCCCGGCATACCTCGATGCCGTCCAGGCCGGGCATCTCCACGTCGACCAGACACACGTCCGCCCGGTGCTCCCGGGCGGCGGCGACCACCTCGTCGCCCCGGCCCACCTCCGCGACGACCTCCAGGTCGGGCTCCAGGCCGAGCAGGGCGGCCATCGCCCCGCGCACCAGGGCCTGGTCGTCGGCGAGCAGCAGCCTGATCACAGCTGCACCTCCAGCACGGTGCCGCCGGTCTCGCCGGGACGCAGCGACAGGGTGCCGCCGGCGGCGGTGACCCGCTCCCGCAGACCCCGGATGCCGTTGCCCTCCCTGCCGCTGACTCCGGTGCCGTCGTCCTCGACGCGGAGCCGGTCGGCACCGAGGGTCACCGAGCACCGGGTGGCTCCGGAGTGCCGCACCACGTTGGTCACGGCCTCCCGCAGCACCCAGGCGAGCACGATGCGGTGCCGCGGGTCGACCACGTCGAGGTCGTCGCGGCAGGTCGGCGGTGATGCCGGCGTCGCGCAGCACCGTGCGGGCCGCCTCCACCTCGTCGACCAGGCGGGCGACCCGCAGCCCGCCGACGGTGGTGCGCACCTCGGCCAGCGCCTGACGGCTGAGGTCGTGGATCTGCTCGACCTCGGCCCGCGCCCGGGCGGGGTCGACGTCCATCAGCCGCGCAGCCAGGTCGGCCTTGAGGCTGATCACGGTGAGGCTGTGGCCGAGCACGTCGTGCACGTCGCGAGCCACCCGCTCGCGCTCGGTGGCCACGACCATCTGGGTGCCCAGGCGCTGGTGCTCGTGCTGCCGGTCTTCGATCAGCCGGGTCAGCCCGGTGGCCAGGCCGACACCGGTGACGATCACGGCCAGCGGCCACGCGCCGTCCAGGATGCCCGCACCCAGCAGCAGCCCCAGCGTGACCGCCACGGCAGCGGCGAAGAACAGACCCGCGGCCCGCAGCGGCAGCGAGAACATCGCGAACGCCACGATGAACGGCATCATGCCCAGGCTGTCCCAACCCGCCAGCGGCACCGCGCACAGCAGGACCGCGACCAGCGCGGCGAGATAGCGCACCCCCACCGCCTGCCGCTCAGCGCTGCCCTCGGCATACCCCAGCCGGATGAAGCCGCGGATGTAGACGGCGGCGAAGCCGACGACCACCAGGACGACCAGCGCGCGGGCCCACCACTGTGACTGCTGGTCCAGGCCGGCCATCAGCGGGAAGGCGAGGAAGAGCAGCCAGATGGCACCGATCACCCAGCCGTAGCGCTCCCACGGCTCCGGCGCGGTGCGGCCCCCCTCCGCCACGGTGGGCGGGTCGTCGGAGTCGGTGTCCACGGCACCACGGTAGCCAGCGGCGTGCTCGGTGGAGCCGCGGCGCAGGGCGGTGCGCAGCGTCATACGGCCAGCCTCTCCGGTGCCGCGGACCGGCGCCAGACCACAGGCTCACCACTTCGGAGTGACAGGTGTCATCGCGGCTACGCTGACGTGGTGAGCCGCACCGACGTCGAGGTCCCGATGGCGGTGCGCATCCTGTTCGGCCATGCGGCGCTGCAGGTGGTCGCGGATGCTGTCGGTGTCGACCTGCTGCACATCAAGGGCCCGGCGACCGACCTCGGCCTGCAGTCCGCCGGCGGCGGCACCGACGCCGACGTGCTGGTGCGGCCCTCCCAGTGCGACGCCTTGCTGCTGGCGATCACCGCCCGGGACTGGCAGCGCCGCAACACCTTCCGCAGCGGGTCGCCGTTCGGCCACGCCGCGACCTACTGGCACGCGCAGTGGGGGTATGCCGACATCCACCGGTTCTTCCCCGGGATGGCGCAGGACGAGCACACCTTCGACGTGCTGTGGGCCGAGCGCCAGACCCAGGACTTCGCCGGCATCCCGGCCGCGGTCCCCTCACCTGCGGCGCGCCACCTCGTCGCCGTGCTCAACGCCGCACGCAACCGGCGGCCGCTGCCGGCCGACTCGGACGCCACCGACGCGGCACGGGTCCTGGTGCCCCGGGTCGGTGCCGAGGTCGGCTGGGCGGCGGCCCACGGCACGCTCGAGGCGCACCGGGACGCCCCGGACTACGCGCTGTGGAAGGTGACCGTCGACGGCGGCACCCGCACCCAGGAGTGGTGGGCGCGGGTGCAAGCGGCGCCGACCCGCCGCGACAAGGTCGCGCTGGTGCTGCGGGCGCCGCTGGTCAACGTCGACCACCTCGCCAACGTGCGCGGCCACCGGCCGACGGCCCGCGAGATCATGGTCGAGTTCTTCGACCGGCCGCGCCGCGGGCTGGCCGAGGAGTGGCAGCGCCGGACGACCCGGGGCGGCCGGTGACCGCGCGGTGGCAGGTCGCCCCCGGTGTCGGCGTCGTGACCGGCGAGTCCGACCAGGGGCCCGGACACGGGGACACGGTGTATGCCGCGCACCTGCCCGAGGGTCCGATCCAGGTGCTGACGGGGGTGTCGGCGGTGGTGTTCTCGGCGTGCGCCGGGCCGGGTGACGTGCCGCTGCTGTCGCGGGTCGCGGCCTCGCTCGACGTCGACGAGACCGACGTGGACCCCGAGGCGCTGGAGGAGTTCCTCGACGAGCTGGCCGTGGCCGGTCTGCTGGTCCGGGCAGACGACAGCGTCTGAGAGCGGGTCAGGCCGGGCGCCGCCGCCTCGAGGTGGTCGGCTCGCGGTCACCGGCGTCCAGTCGGTCGGCCCTGGCCTGCATCGCCTCCTGGGCGGCGACCCGCTGGTCCTCGGCGTAGCCCTCACGCCGGTCGGACGCGCGCCGGCGGGCCGCCCGCGAGTCCTCCGTGGGGGCGGGGCCGCCCCGGTAGTAGCCGTAGTAGTGCTCCGGCTCGGCAGGGGTCTTGGTCAGCGCGAAGCCGGCGACCGTGGCGTCGGCCGTCTCGAAGGCGTGCAGCGCCTCGGTGAGGTGGTGGCGGCGGGTGCTGCCCGCTGCCACGACCATCAGCGCACCACCGGTCAGCCGCTCCAGCACCAGGGCGTCGGCGACCGGCAGGACCGGGGGCGTGTCGACCAGGATGAAGTCGAACTCGGTGACGAGCTGCTCGAAGAGCTCCATCATCGCGTCCGAGCCCAGCAGCTCGCTGGGGTTGGGCGGGATCTCCCCGGCCGGCAGGACGTAGAGGTTGCTGCCCGCCCAGCGCTGGATCATGTCGGCACGGTCGGCGCGGCCGAGCAGCACGGTGGTGAGCCCGACCGAGCCTTCCAGCCCCATCGCGTCGGCGACCGAGGGGTGGCGGAGGTCACCGTCGATGAGGAGCACCTTGGTGCCGGCGTCAGCCATCGCCATGGCCAGGTTGACCGCGGTCGTCGTCTTGCCTTCGGCGGGCAGCGCCGAGGTCACGATGAACGAGTGCTTGCGGGTCGTGACGTCGACGAACATCAGGTTGGTGCGCAGCCGGCGCAACGCCTCGGACTGCGAGCTGAACGGCTCGCTCTCGAAGAACATGAGGTGCTGGCTGTCCGCGCGCCGGACCGGCACGCTCGCCAGCACCGGGCGCTCGGAGAGCTGCTCCACGTCCTTGGGCTCGCGGATGCGGGTGTCGAGGTTGTGCCGCAGCAGCGCGAAGCCGACGCCGAGCATGAGCCCGGCCAGCGCACCCAGCGCGAGGTTGCGCACCGGGTCGGGCGAGGTGGGCTGCGACGGGACGCTGGCCGGCACGATGGTCTGTGCGACGACGGTCTGGCCGCTGTTGGCCAGCATGGGGGAGTAGTCGCGGGCCACGGCGGCCAGCTCCTGCGGCAGGGCAGTCGCGACGTCGGCCGCCACCTGCGGGTCGTCGGACCGGGCGGTGACGTCCAGCAGTGTCGTGTTGTCGGCAACCGTCGCGGTCACGTCGAGCGCAGCCCCCTCCGGCACGTCGGCGGCCTCGCGCACCGGGTCCATCACGACTGGTGAGGTGGCGACCTGGATGATCGTCTCCAGCTCCCCGCCGGGCATCTGGTAGAGGTTGGCCTGGTCGCCCTCGGCCAGGAGGTAGACCCGGGTGCTGGCCTGGTAGGTGCTGGGCGTCGTGATCGTGACGATGGCGGCGACCGACACGGCGACCAGCAGGGTCGCCAGGATCAGGCGCCACCGCTGACGCAGGATCGCCAGGATGTCGTGGACAGTCACGGAGTTCACTTTCGCCGGTGCGTTGGAGGGGTTTCCCCCGGCTATCGTACCTGCGTGCGGGTCCTGCGAGTTTTCCACAGCGCTGCCGTCTGTGCCTGGCGCGGACGGGAGTCCGAGCTCCGCGCCCTCGGCCATGACGTCACCGTCATCGGCGCGGCCCGCTGGAACGAGGGGGGCAGCCCGGTCGACTTCCAGGCACGCCCCGGCGAGCCGGCCGAAGGCATCCGCACCTGGGGCACCCACCCCGCGCTGTTCCTCTACGACCCACGGCCGCTGTGGCGGGCGCTCGGTGAGCACTGGGACGTCCTCGACATCCACGAGGAGCCGTTCGCCCTGGCGACGGCCGAGGTGCTGGCGATCCGTGCGCTGCGCCGGTGCCGGGCCCCCTACCTGCTCTACACCGCGCAGAACCTCGAGAAGCGCTACCCGCTGCCGTTCCGGTGGCTCGAGCGGCATACCCTCCGGCACGCGTCGGCCGTCATCGCCTGCAACAGCGAGGCCGCCCTCATCGCCGAGCGCAAGGGCTTCCCCGGCGCCGCTGACGTGGTGCCGCTGGGGGTCGACCTCGGGACGTTTCGCCCGACGGAGAGCCCACGGGAGGCGTCGAGCACCGTCCAGGTGGGGTATGTCGGGCGCTGGGCCACCCATAAGGGCGTCGACGTGCTGCTCGAGGCGGTGGCCCAGGCCCCCGACCTGAGGCTCACCATGGTCGGCGCCGGTCCCGAGGAGGAGCACTACCGGGCCCGTGCCGCCCAGCCGGACCTCGCCGGGCGGGTGCACTTCGCCGGTCCCCGGACCCCGAGGAGCTGCCGGCCGCGCTCGGGTCGCTGGACGTGCTCGCGGTCCCGTCCCTGACCACCCCGGGCTGGGTCGAGCAGTTCGGCCGGGTCGTGGTCGAGGCCATGGCCTGCGGTGTGCCGGTGGTGGCCAGTGACAGCGGCTCGCTGCCCGACCTCGTGCAGGGGGTCGGCCTGCTGGTGCCCGAAGGTGACCCCTCGGCTCTGGCGGAGGCTCTCGTCCGCGTCGGCCGCGATCCGGAGCTGGCTCAACGGCTGCGGGACGCAGGTCTGGCCCGCGCCGCAGAGTGCTCCTGGCCCGCCGTCGCCGCGCGCTACGAGCACGCCTACCGCCGCATCACCCGGACGCTGCCGGTCTCACCCGAGACAGAGGCCGACCCGGAGGTGATCGTGGTGGCCTACGGGTCGCCGGCCAAGCTGCGGGCCACGCTGCTGCCGGTGCGCGACCTGCCGGTGACCGTCGTGGACAACTCGTCGCTGCCGGAGATCCGCGACCTGTGTGCCGAGCTCGACGTCCGCTATCTCGACCCCGGGACCAACGCCGGCTTCGGCGCCGGGGTGAACCACGGACTCCGGCACCGGCTGCACCCCGAGCGTGACGTGCTGCTGCTCAACCCCGACGCCGTGATGAGCGTCGACGACGTCCGGGCCCTGCACCGGGCCCTCCGCGCGGAGAGCGACCTTGCCAGCGTCGGCCCGGCTCAGGTCGATGAGGCGGGCCGCCCGGCGCGCGTGGTGTGGCCCTTCCCCAGCCCGTGGCGGTCCTGGGTGGAGGCCGTCGGGCTCGGCCGGCTCAACGCTGCGGCCGACTACGTCATCGGCTCGGTGCTGCTGCTCAGGGCCGAGGCCATCGCGCAGGTGGGCGGCTTCGACGAGGACTTCTTCCTCTATGCCGAGGAGACCGACTGGGCCCGGCGGGCCGCATACCTGGGATGGCGGCACGCGGCGGTCCCGACGGTCACGGTGCTCCACGAGGGCGCCGGCACCAGCACCGACAGCGCCAGGCGGGAGGCGCACTTCCACGCGGGACAGGAGCGGTATCTCCGCAAGCACCACGGGGCGCTGGGCTGGCAGCTGTCGCGAGCGGCGCAGGTCGTGCGGAGCCCTCGTGCGCTCCCGCGTGCTGCCGGGAGAGCGTGGCATCGCGGCCGGGACGCCGGGCCGAGCTGCTTCGCGCGTGGGCCCGCTGAAGGCGGAGGCTCGACGTTGCGATCTGGGACGATGGCTGTCGTGACCTTGCGTCGAGACTCCGGCAGCGCGGCCCCCGCTCTGGCGCCTGCGGCTCCTGGAGGCAGTCGTCACGGTGGTGGCCGTCCTAGCGGCCGTGGTCAGTGGGCTACCTGTCGGTGGTGGCAACCGGCGCTGGCGCTGGGCGTCGCCGCAGTTCGTGCTCGTGGCGGGGTTCAGCGTGCGCCAACCCGCCGCCCTGCCGCTACTAGCCATGCCGCTCATGATCGTGGTGGTCCACGCGTCAGGGTCGCCGGGTTCGACCTTCCCGTTGTCCGACCCTCGCCCTGGGGCTGGCGTTCTGGCCCGCCGTCCTCCTCGCACCCCGGCCCTTCAGTCCTGAGCTTCGCAAGCTGCTGTGGCTCAACGCGATCTACCAGGCGGCCACGCTGTTCACGGTGGTGGCCAACCCCTTCCTGGCCAACACCATCGACTGGTTCCACGCCTGGCTGATCGTCTGGGGCGCCCTGGTGGTGGGTTGGGCGGTCGGGCGGTCCGGGTATGCGGTGCACGGCCTGACCCTCTTCCTCCTCGCCTGCGGGTTCCTGGCCGCCGCGACCGTCGCGCAGGGCGCTCTGCAGTGGGCCGGCGGCAACTTCTCGGCGGTCTACCCGTCGTGGCCGTGGAGCATGCACAAGAACTTCATCGGCACCCTCCTCAGCTTCTCCGCGGTGGTGGCCTTCGTGCGCCCGAGCTGGCTGTCGTGGCCACGCTGGGGCCCGCGGCTGGTCTTCTGGCTGTCGGCAGCGGGCATCGTCTTGGCGCAGTCGCGGCAGGCCCTGCTGGCGATGGCCGTTGTCCTCGTCGTTGTTGCTCTGCGCACCCACCCGGAGCGACGGCGCTCGTGGCTGGTCGCCCTGGCGATGGCCCCTGTGCGTCGTGGTGGTCGCCAGTCTCGTGCGGCAAGACGTCGAGTCGGGCAACGTGCACAACTCGGTCTTCCAACGGCTCACCTGGTTCGAGGACTCCCTCGCTGCCTGGTTGGCGGACCCGTGGTTCGGACTCGGACTGCGCTACTGGACGACAGGTGAGACGCCCTACGGGTTCCAGCCTCCGCAGGTCTTCCTCGAGGTGCTGGCGACGACTGGTGTGGTGGGCCTGCTCGGGTTCCTCGTCATGGTCGTCGGGATGCTGCGGGTGCTGTGGTCGATGGACCCCCGCTACGGAACGCTCGCCTTCGCGATGGTGCTCGCGCGGGTCACCCAGGGGCAGTTCGACCTCTTCTGGGTCGGCGTCTCGGTGAGCGTCCCCTTCGCGATCGCCGGCGTCTGCCTCGGTGCCGCCGGAGCGGCACAGGATCGCACGGCAACCGTTTCCCGACCCTCCGAGCGCCTGGTGAGCGCGTGATCATCCGGCTGGGCGGGGACACGGTCTATTGCGTCGGCGAAGTGGTGCGATGCGGAATGTCCGCGCTGGCCCGACTCGAGGTTCGCGGACTGGAGGTGCAGGCCACGGCCGGCGCATGCTCCCTTACGCGCATGTGGGATGCCGTTGCGGTGTCGGCTGTACGCCTGTTCGACAGCGCGGCACTGACGCAGGGGGGCTGAGGTGAAGGTCACCCATGTCATCCGATCGACAGCTTCGCCGGGGTAGAACGCCACGTGGCGACTCTCGCCAGCGCCCAGGTTGTGGCAGGTCACGAGGTGCAGGTGGTGGGCGGTGACCGGGCCCGCATGCCTGCTGTCCTTGAGCCTGCAGGCGTTCGATCCCTACCTGGGGACACCGTGCGAGAGGCTGCAACACAGGTCCGTGGTCAGGCGCAGGACGCGGACATCGTGCATGCCCACATGACTGCTGGTGAGTTGACAGCCGTGCTCTCCACGCGAGCCCCCATCGTCGCCACGAGGCACTTCGCCCGCACCCGCGGAGCCGCGGTCCCGGGCAAAATGGCGGGCCTTCTGATCAGACGCCGGGTGCGGGGCTCAGATTGCCATCAGTCACTACGTCGCAGCCGCCATTGACGGTCCTGCCGCGGTTGTCTACCCCGGCATCGAGCCGGTCATGAACGACTCGGCGACTCGGCGCCCGGTCGTTCTGGTCCTCCAGCGACTGCAACCCGAGAAGAGCACGGACGTGGCGCTGCGGGCCTTCGCTGACGGAGCGCCTGAGGGATGGACGCTGGAAGTCGTCGGCCGAGGACCGGAGATGCCCATGCTGCAGAGCCTCGCCGACGAGCTGGGCATCGGCGCTCGGGTGTCGTTCTTGGGGTTTCGTGAAGACGTGTCGGACCTGTTGCTCACTGCCGCGGCGCTGTTGGCACCGTGCACAGTCGAAGGGTTCGGACTGAGCGTCTTGGAGGCCATGGCGCACGGGCTCCCCGTCGTGGCCAGCCGCGCCGGGGCCCACCCAGAGACGGTCGGCAGGGCGGCTCACGCCAGGCTCTTCGACCCCGGTGACTGGCGTGGGGCCGGTGCGCTGCTCTCGGAGCTGATCGCCGACCCCGAGGCCCGAGCGTTGTACGGGGCTGAGCTCCGAGGCGTGCAACGGTCGACCTTCACCCTGGGGGCCCAGGCCGCGGCGACGGATGCGGTCTACCGGGGGGTGCTGCGGTGACGGACCTCGTGGTGATCTCTCTCGAAGTGTGGGACGAGGTCTGGCGTCGTAACCAGCATCTCGTCTCGGGTCTTCTCCGGAGTGGCGCGGTCAGACGGGTCCTCTTCGTCGAGCCACCGGTAGACACCCTGCACGACCTTCGGAGCGGTCGACGCCCGCGATCGGCGGATGTAGGACGACGACGCGTTGACCTCTCGGGGACCACATCGGGCCAGTTGTGGGCCCTCCGCCCTCGCAAGATGCTGCCCCGTCGTGTCGACCGGCGCGGGGACCGCCGACGTGCCCGCCGCGTAGCTGAGGTTGCGGGCCGGCTTGCCCTGAAAGACCCCGTCCTGTGGGTCAACGACCCTCAGGGTGTAGCGTACCTCGACCTGACCGACTGGCCCGCCCTCTACGACATCACGGACGACTGGGCCTCCGCCCGCCGGACACCACGGCAGGCCGCTCGGCTGCAGCGGGACGAGGAGGCCCTGTTGCGACGCTGCGCCGAGGTGGTGGTCTGCTCTCCCGACCTGGCGCGTACCAAGGGGCAGGACCGTCCGGTGACCATCATCCCCAATGCCGTGGACCTGTCCGCCTACGCCGATCCGGGCCGACGGCCCCCTGACCTGCCGGCCGGCCCGGTCGCGGTCTACGTCGGCACGGTCCATCGGGACCGGATCGACGTCGAGCTGTGCGTGCGGACGGCGCGAGCGGTCGGTGGTCGCGCCGCGGTCGTGCTGGTGGGCCCTGCCCCGCTGGAGCCGGCAGATCTGTCCTCGCTCCGGGAGGCGGGTGTCGTGCTGCTCGGCCCACGGCCGAGCAGCACTGTGCCCGGCTATCTCTGCCATGCGGACGTGCTGCTGGTGCCGCACGTGGTCGACGACTTCACGCGCAGCCTGGACCCCATTAAGGCTTATGAGTACCGCGCCGCCGCACGACCCGTGGTCGCCACGCCGGTGGCGGGCTTCACGGACTCTGCGGACCCCCGCGTGACCGTGGCTCCCGCGGAGCGATTCCCTGAGGCGGTCCTGACGGCGCTCGTCCGGGCCGGCCGGTCCGACGGGTCGGTCAGGGCGACCGGGGGTGGCGTGCCTGACTGGAGCGACCGAGCGCGCGACATGGCATCGGTGCTGCTCCGTCTTGAGGCGGCCAGGAGGAGTGGGGCATGAAGGGAGGAGTCGTCTTCCTGACCCACACGGCCCAGCCTGGGGGTGCTGAGCTCGCCCTTCGGCGCTACCTCGAACGGACCGCCCTCGACTACCGCCTGCTGACTCTGGAGGACGGAGCGACCTGGCGGGGGCTGGGAACGCGGGTGGAGGTGCGCCCCGCGTCATCGCCACTGCATGCACTGACCACCGTCCGAGGCTACCTGCGTGAGCGTCAGCCGCGGGTGGTCGTCGCGAACACGATGCGTGCGGCCCTCTACGCGGCGCTCGGCCGGCCGTCGTCCGTGGACCTCGTCTACTGGGTGCGTGACGGGCTGGAGCAGAGCGCAATGTCGCCGCTGGCGCTGGCGCTGACCCGCAGGGTGACGCTGCCCAGGACGAGGCTGGCCCTGGCCAACTCGGAGTGGACCGCCGGGACGGTCCGTCGCACCGTGCCGGGGCTGGAGGTCATGGTCGCGCACAGCCTGTGCGGTGTCGACGCACACGAGGTGCGGGCGCGGACACCCAGGACGCGTCCGTCCGGGACTCCGCTGCGGTTGCTCAGCCTCGGTCGGCTGGCGCCCTGGAAGGCGCCCCATCTCGCCGTCGAGAGCTGTGAGCGACTGAACGCCCGCGGCGTGCCCACCACGCTGACGATTGCCGGCGAGGCGATGTTCGGGGAAGGGGCCTATCGGAGCCGGCTCCAGGCGAGGGTCGAGGCGAGTCCTCATCGTGAACGCATCGTGCTCGCCGGGCACGTGGACGATGTCACCGCACTCCTCGACCGTCATGACGTCCTGGTGCACTGCTCCGTCCGACCCGAGCCGTTCGGCCAGGTGCTGGTGCAGGCCATGGCCCAGGGCCTGCCGACCGTGGCCACCTCCGCGGGAGGTCCGCGCGAGATCCTGCCACCCGGAACGGGCGACCTCTATCCCCCGCGAGACGTCGAACGGCTGACCGCGAGGCTCGTGGAGCTGAGCGAGGACGAGGCCTACGCGCTTGCCAGCGCTACGGCGCTCACCCGTGCCCTTGCCTTCGACGACGCGGCCGCGGTGCAGCGGGTGGACCGGCTGCTGGGGACGCTCACAGAGACCGGCGGCTCACCGCGGACAGCATCCACCTGAGGGTCGGCCGGGCCCTCGCGGGCGCCAGCCCGGCAGCGATGTCGGCGTCGGCCGGTGTGATGCCGGCCCGACACAGGCGCAGCATCCCGGAGAAGGCGAGAGCAGCGGTCGACGCGGCGAGGACGCCGGCCAGGAGGGTCTGGTCGGTGAGGGCGGGACCGACCCAGTACCCCAGGTAGCCTGCCCCTCCCGCCAGCGGGAGGGGCAGCAGCGACACGGCGAGCTCACGTCGGGTGGTGCCGAAGCTGGTGATCTCGGTGACGGCGAGCCAGGACAGTCTGGTGAGCACGGCGCCGGCCTTGCCCACCACGGCCCCCCACGCACCCATCACCGGGATAAGGAGCAACGCCAGGACGAGGCCCACGAGCAGGGAGACGGTGTTGGTGCGCAGCATGCTCATCCCGCGGAGTCGGGACTCCACGAAGGTCTGCATGGGAAAGGTCACCAGCAGCACTCCGGAGGTGAGGCTGAGAGCGAGCATCATGGGTGCTGCGGGGGCGAAGTCGGCCCCGTAAAGCACGGGGATGAGCACGCACAGAGTGGGTGCGGCCACAGCGACGAGCAGGCCGACGATCGTGGCGCTCATCCCTACCGATCGCAGGAACGCCCGGGGGATGGAGGCTTCGTCGACCTCACGCAGGCCCGCGACAGCGGGGATGAGTGGGTTCATCAGCGCCTGGGCGGGCGCGAAGATGTGGGTCGCCAGGCCGAACGCGAAGGCGTACAGCCCGAGCTCGACCGGGTCGGACAGCACCTGCAGGAGGAAGACCTCGCTGCGCGTGGCGATCAGGGTGGCCAGGATGCCGGACATGCCGGTCGGCACGGCGAAGGCCCAGAACCCTGTCGGGAAACCGCGCGGCCAACGCGGCACCATGGCGGGGCGGCGGTACTCGCGGGTCACGAAGAACAGGGCGAGGACGCTGCCGAGGACGGCAGCGACCATCCGTGCCACCCACACACTCTCGGCCGTTGCCATGACTAGTGCCGTGGCGACGACGGTCGTCTGCACGACCACGTTGGAGACCATGGTGATCTTGGCGGCTGTCGCCGTCTGTTCTCGATGGTCAGCGTGATGGGGCCGTTGCTGAATAGCGCCGGGACCCACACGCCGAAGATGACGGCGACGGCTCGGTAGGGACCGGGGATGTCGGGGATCAGCAGGATGACCACCGTGATGGCCGGCAGGACCCACAGGAAGCGTGCACCGAGCGAGCGCGACAGAAGCCCCGCGACCTCGCGAGTGCGGCCCAGGCTGTGAGCCTTGGCCCCGAACTGCACCACCCCGGCGCCAATGCCCATGCTGACGATGACGCCGGTGGTCTCCATTGCGGCGGTGAGGAAGGCGAGGCGGCCGAAACCCTCCACCCCCAGCACTCGAGCGAGGAGGATGTTCACCAGGAACGCGAGCGGGAGCGAGACGAAGACGTGGATCATGGTCCACATGGCTCCCCGCGCGGCCAGGCCCTGCAGCTGGCCTCGCGTCATCGGCGACCCGCGGTCGTCGTCCTGGCTCATGTCGCTCGGAGGTGAGCCGGGCTGCAGGACAAGACGTGGGCGTCGGGTCGCCGACCGTGGTGTCGCCTCGTCGAAACCTGCACCGCGAGGCCGGCATGCACGAGCACAGACATGGGTCTCCTTGTTCTCGGCACAGCCTAGCCACCGTGTCGGTCGGCCGGCCCTCGCGGACATCATCGCCGTGCGGCGGCGGGGACCGGCTCTGCCCTCGCGGTCTGGGAGGATGACCCCGTGACTTCGACAGCAGGTAGGCGAGTCGGCATCGTCACCATCGTCGACGAGGTCAACTACGGTAACCGGTTGCAGAACTACGCGCTCCAGCGCGCGCTCGTGACCCTCGGGATGGAGCCGGAGACCGTCCTCAACACACCGGCGCGGATGTCACGCACGCTCCTCGCGCGGCGCGCCTGGTATGCCGCACGCCAGGACGGTCTGGGACGAGTGACCGTGCGCAACGCACGGTTGCTGCGAGAGCACGCGACGCATGTGCCCGTGATGGCTGCACCGTATGCGCATCTGCGGCGCGACGCCGTCGCAGAGTTCGTCAGCCGGCATGTGCGCATGAGCAAGGAGCGCTTCGCCGACCTACCGCCCCAGGCGTGGAGGTCTCGCTACGACTACGTCGTCGTCGGTTCGGACCAGGTGTGGAACCACGGGTTCCGTAACGCTCAGGAGATCGACTTCCTCACGTTCGCCGAGCCCGGACGACGGATCGCCTATGCCGCGAGCTTCGGTGTGCACGACGTGCCGACGTTCCTGCGCTCTTCCTACCGTCGCTGGCTCGACGGCATCGACCATCTTTCTGTGCGTGAGCAGCGAGGGTCTGAGCTGGTTGCCGAGCTCACCGGCAGGACGGTCCCCGTCGTGCTGGACCCGACCATGCTCCTCGAGCGTCGCGACTGGGAGGAGGTGAGCCGGCTGCCGGGCTTCATGTCTGAGGAACGGTATGCCGTGTGCTTCTTCCTGGGGCGCGCCGCGGGGGAGCAGGTCGCCTGGGTGGAGGAGCTGGCCAGGCAGCGGGGGGTGCGTCTGGTGAACCTGGCCGACCTGCACGATCCTGCACTGGCCGCCCTGGGCCCGGGGGACTTCATCGGCGCTGTGGCCGACGCCGACTTCGTGGCCACTGACTCGTTCCACACAGTGTGTCGCAATCCTCCACCGCCGGCCCCTTGTCATACGGTCCAGAGACGAGACCGACTCCCGGCTGCACACGCTGCTGGAACTTCACGGCATACAACCGGAGGGCACGCAGGTCACCGGCCTCGTGTCTGCGTCGCCGGACTGGTCGCGGGCCGAGGCGCTCGCGGACGTGCGCCGCGCTGAGTCGTGGGACTTCTTGCGCCGGTCCTTGTCGTCCGACGCCGAGCGTG
>CAVZNA010000002.1:0-487269 GCA_963776585.1 uncultured Actinomycetota bacterium | reverse complement strand
GCCCACCCACGAGTTCCTGGCCCGGCTGCGTGCCATGGTGGACACCGAGTACCCGGGTCGGGTGCTCCTGGCGGAGGCCAACCAGATGCCCGCGGAGGTGGTGGACTACTTCGGCTCCGAGGAGGAGCCGGAGTGCCACATGTGCTTCCACTTCCCGGTCATGCCGCGCCTCTACTACGCCCTGCGTGAGGAGAAGGCCGAGCCGATCATCACCGTGATGAACGAGACGCCGCCCATCCCGCGCGGGATGCAGTGGGGCACGTTCCTGCGCAACCACGACGAGCTCACCCTGGAGATGGTCTCCACCGAGGAACGCTCGGCGATGTACGGCTGGTATGCCCCGGACCCGCGGATGCGGGCCAACATCGGCATCCGCCGCCGGCTGGCCCCGCTGCTGGACAACTCCCGCAGCGAGCTCGAGCTGATCAACGCGCTGCTGCTGTCGCTGCCCGGCTCGCCGTGCCTCTACTACGGCGACGAGATCGGCATGGGCGACAACATCTGGCTCGACGACCGTGACGCGGTGCGCACGCCCATGCAGTGGACCCCCGACCGCAACGCGGGGTTCTCCACGGCTGACCCGGGCAAGCTGTTCCTGCCGGTGGTGTCCTCGCTGGTCTACCACTACAACAACGTCAACGTCGAGGCCCAGATGGCCTCGGGATCCTCGCTGCTGCACTGGACGCGCGGCATGCTGCAGGTGCGGGCCGCCCACGACGTCTTCGGCGTCGGGGAGTTCGTGCTGTGCGAAGCCGACAACGACGCCGTCCTGGCGTTCGTGCGCATCCTGCCCAGCGACGACCACCGGCCGCGCGACGGCTATCCCGCCGTGCTGTGCGTCAACAACCTGTCATCCCGCCCCCAGGCCGCGCGCATCACCGTGCCGCCGCGCCTGCACGGCGCGCTGGCGAGCGACCTGTTCGGTGGTGTCGGCTTCCCCGACGTCGAGAAGGACGGCACCGTGCTGCTGACGATGGGCTCGCGCGACTTCTACTGGCTTGGACTGACCCCCGACGAGGAGGCTGCCGGTGAGTGACCATGTGCAGGACCTGATCCCCCACCTGACGACGTGGATGGCCAGCAGGCGCTGGTATGCCGGCAAGGGACGCACGCCGGTGCTGCGGCACCTGGGCGCGGTGTCCTGGCCGGCGCCCGGCGGTGCCGGTGAGCATGTGCTGGTGCGCACGCACCTGGTCTGCGACGAGGCCGGGCCCTCCCCCGTCGTCTACCAGGTGCCGTTGACCTACCGCCGGGAGCCCGAGGAGTCGCTGCACACCGCCCTGGTGACCACCCTCGGCGAGCACCACGTCTACGACGCCTGTCACGACCGCGCCTACGTCCAGGCGCTGCTGGACCTGATCCAGTCCGGGAGCACCGTCGGCTCCGGCAGCGACACCTCGGCGGCCGGGCACCCGGTCGACCCCCAGGCAGCGCGACCTGTCGTGGCGCGCTCCGCGGTGCTCACCGGCGAGCAGTCCAACACCTCGGTCATCGTCGATGTCTCGGCGACCGACCCGGACGGCGCCTCGCGGCGTGCCCCCGCCCCGCCGCTGATCGTGAAGGTCTTCCGCGTCCTGCAGGAGGGCGACAACCCCGACGTCGCGGTGCAGAGCGCACTGGCCGAGGCGGGGTCGACCCTCGTCCCCCGTCCCACCGGCTACGTCGCGGGCACCTGGACCTCCTCGACGGGGCAGACGGTGTCCGGACACCTGGCCTTCGCCCAGGAGTTCCTCCCCGGCGTTCAGGACGCCTGGCGCACCGCACTCGTCGCTGCCGAGGCGGAGACCGACTTCACCGAGCGAGCACACGCCCTCGGTGTGGCCACCGCCCAGGTGCACGGCACGCTGCGTGAGGCACTCGGGGTCCACCCGGTCACCGCCCAGCAGCGCGAGTCGCTGGCCGGCCAGTGGCGCGTTCGCTACCGGACGGCCGTTGCCGAGGTGCCGGCACTGGCCGAGCAGGCCGAGGCCATCGAGCAGGTCTATGCCGAGGCTGAGCAGGGGGACTGGCCAGACGTCCAGCGCATCCACGGCGACTACCACCTCGGCCAGGTGCTCGACGTGCCCGGCCGCGGCTGGGTCCTGGTCGACTTCGAGGGCGAGCCGCTGCGGTCCCTGGCCGAGCGCACCGCCCCCGACCTGGCACTGCGCGACGTGGCCGGCATGCTCCGCTCCTTCGACTACGCGGCCGGGTCGGTCGACCAGGAGCACGACCTGGACCGGCGCGACTGGGCCGCCGCGGTGCGGGCGGCCTTCCTGGCCGGCTACGCCGCCGGTGCCGGAGCCGACCCGCGCGAGCACGGAGCCCTGCTCGACGCCCTCGAGCTGGACAAGGCGCTCTACGAGGTGGTCTACGAGGCGCGCAACCGCCCCTCGTGGATCGACATCCCGGTCTCGGCCATCACCCGGCTGCTGCACCGCCGCGACGACAGCACACCCGACCCAGCCCCATCGACGGAAGAGACCACGGTGAGCGACCCGCAGACCCCCCAGGCCAAGCCCTTGCACGGGCACGAGGTGGAGCGCCTGCTCCGCGGCCAGCACAGCAACCCGCACGGGCTGCTCGGCGCGCATCCGCACGACGGAGGGGTGACGGTCCGCGTGCTCCGGCAGCTGGCCACGCAGGTCGACCTCGTCCTGCCCGACGAGCGCCTGGTGCCGATGCAGCACGAGACGCACGGTGTCTGGACCGTGGTGCTGCCCACCGACCAGATCAGCGACTACCGGGTCGAGACCACCTGGGGTGACGGCGTGGCCCACCGCCACGACGACCCCTACCGGTTCCTGCCCACCTTGGGCGAGATCGACCAGCACCTGATCAACGAGGGCCGCCATGAGCAGCTGTGGACGGTGCTGGGTGCGCACGTGCGCCGCTACGACGGGCCACTGGGACAGGTCGTCGGCACCTCCTTCGCGGTCTGGGCCCCCAACGCGCAGGGCGTCAACGTCGTCGGTGACTTCAACCACTGGGACAACTCGACGCACCCGATGCGGATGCTCGGCTCCTCGGGCATCTGGGAGCTCTTCATCCCCGACACCGGGTCCGGCACCCGCTACAAGTACGACATCACCGGCCCCGACGGGCACCGTCGGATGAAGGCCGACCCGATGGCCCGGGCCACCGAGATCCCCCCGTCGTCGGCCTCGATCGTCACCGAAGCCACCCACGTGTGGGGCGACGAGCAGTGGATCGAGCACCGTGACAGCACCTCGGCGGTCGCCGCCCCGATGAGTGTCTACGAGGTCCACCTCGGTTCCTGGAGGCAAGGCCTGTCCTACCGGGACATGGCCGACCAGCTCGTCGACTACGTGACCCACCTGGGGTTCACCCACGTCGAGCTCATGCCGGTGATGCAGCACCCCTACGGCCCCAGCTGGGGCTACCACGTGACCGGCTACTACGCCGCCGACGCGAGGTTCGGCAGCCCCGAGGACCTGAAGTTCCTCATCGACCGGCTGCACCAGGCCGGGGTCGGCGTCATCCTCGACTGGGTGCCCGGTCACTTCGCCACCGACCCGTGGGCGCTCGGCCGTTTCGACGGCACCCCGATCTACGAGCACCCCGACCCGCGCAAGGGCTGGCACACCCAGTGGGGCTCCTACGTCTTCGACTTCGGGCGTCCCCAGGTGCGCAACTTCCTGGTGGCCAACGCCCTGTTCTGGCTGGAGGAGTTCCACGCCGACGGGCTGCGGGTCGACGGGGTGGCCTCCATGCTCTACCTCGACTACTCGCGCGAGGACGGAGAGTGGATCCCCAACCGCTACGGCGGCAGGGAGAACCTCGACGCCGTGCAGCTGCTCCAGGAGACCAACGCCACGGCATACCGCCGCCACCCCGGTGCGGTGATCATCGCCGAGGAGTCGACCTCCTGGCCCGGGGTCACCAAGCCGACCGACCAGGACGGCCTGGGCTTCGGCTTCAAGTGGAACATGGGCTGGATGAACGACTCCCTCGACTACATCGCGCACGAGCCGGTCCACCGGCAGTACCACCACCACCAGATGACGTTCTCGATGATGTATGCCTTCACCGAGAACTTCGTGCTGCCGATCAGCCATGACGAGGTCGTCCACGGCAAGGGCTCGATGCTGCGCAAGATGCCTGGCGACCGCTGGCAGCAGCTGGCCAACCTGCGGGCCTACCTCGCCTTCATGTGGTCGCACCCCGGCAAGCAGCTGATCTTCATGGGCACCGAGTTCGCCCAGGAGTCCGAGTGGGCCGACGGCCGGAGCCTCGACTGGTGGCTGCTCAACCAGCCCGCCCACCTGGGCCTGAGCGACCTGGTCCGCGACCTCAACCGCGCCTACCGGGCCAACCCCGCGCTCTGGCAGCTCGACAGCGACAGCGCGGGCTTCCAGTGGCTCGACGCCGACGACGCCTCGGGCAACACCTACTCGTTCGTGCGCTACGGCAAGCCGGACGCCGACGGGGAGCGGCCGATGCTGGTGGCGCTCACCAACTTCGGCGGCACCCCCCGGGAGACGCGGGTCGGTCTGCCGACCGGTGGCCGGTGGCGCGAGGCGGTCAACACCGACGCCCACACCTACGGCGGGTCGGGGGTGGGCAACCTCGGTGTCGTCACCGCCACCGACGACCCGCACCAGGGGCAGCCGCACTCCGCGTCGCTCGTGGTGCCCCCGCTGGGCGCCGTGTGGCTCGTGCCCGAAGGACAGACGGACGCATCGACCGAGGAGCAGTGAATGGCACTTCACGAGCACGCCGGCAAGGTGGCGCGCAGCGAGGACCTGGTGGACGTCGCCCACCTCGTCACCGCCTACTACACGACCGTTCCCGACCCTGAGGACGTCGACCAACAGGTGGCGTTCGGCACCTCCGGCCATCGGGGCAGCGCTCTCGACGGGGCCTTCAACGAGCAGCACATCCTCGCCACGACCCAGGCCATCTGCGACTACCGGTCGGCCCAGGGCATCAGCGGTCCCCTCTTCATCGGACGCGACACCCACGCCCTGTCCGAGCCGGCGTGGGCGAGTGCTCTCGAGGTGCTCGTGGCTAACGACGTGACGGTGCTGGTGGACTCGCACGACCGCTACACCCCCACCCCGGCGGTGTCCCGCGCGATCCTGGCCACCAACGAGGGCCGCTCCGGCGCGTCGGTGGCCGACGGCATCGTCGTCACTCCCTCACACAACCCGCCGCGCGACGGTGGCTTCAAGTACAACCCCCCCAACGGCGGCCCGGCCGACACCGACGCCACCGGCTGGATCGCCGACCGGGCCAACGAGCTGCTCCGCGCGGGCCTGGACGGGGTGCAGCGGGTGCCGTTCGGCCGGGCCCGGTCGACGGCGGAGTCCTACGACTTCATGGGGGAGTATGTCGCCGCGCTCCCCCGGGTGCTCGACCTGGACGCGGTCCGCGAGGCCGGCGTGCGGATCGGAGCCGACCCGCTGGGCGGCGCGGCGGTCGACTACTGGCAGGCCATCGCCGACACCCACCGCCTCGACCTGACCGTCGTCAACTCGCTGGTCGACCCGACCTGGCGCTTCATGACGCTCGACGGGGACGGCAAGATCCGGATGGACTGCTCGTCGCCGCACGCCATGGCCTCGCTGATCCGGTCCAAGGACGACTACCAGATCAGCACCGGCAACGACGCGGACGCCGACCGGCACGGCATCGTCACCCCCGATGGCGGCCTGATGAACCCCAACCACTACCTCGCGGTCGCCATCGAGTACCTCTACGGCGGGGGCCGGCCCCAGTGGGACGCCGACATGGCGATCGGCAAGACCCTGGTCTCCTCGGCCATGATCGACAGGGTCGCCGAGGGCCTCGGCCGACCCCTGCTGGAGGTGCCCGTCGGGTTCAAGTACTTCGTGCCGGGCCTGCTCGAGGGCAGCATCGGCTTCGGTGGTGAGGAGTCGGCCGGCGCGTCGTTCCTCTGTCGCGACGGCGCCGTGTGGACCACCGACAAGGACGGGATCATCCTGGCGCTGCTGGCCTCGGAGATCCTGGCCGCCACCGGCTCCAGCCCGTCGCAGCGGTACACCGCGTTGACGGAGCGCTACGGCGCGCCGGCCTACGCCCGGATCGACGCCCCGGCCGACCGGGCTGCCAAGGCGCGGCTCAAGGAGCTGTCACCGGAGTCGGTGACGGCCACCGAGGTCGCGGGTGAGCCGATCACGGCGATCCTGACCGAGGCCCCCGGCAACGGCGCGGCCATCGGTGGGCTGAAGGTGCAGACCGAGAACGCCTGGTTCGCAGCGCGGCCGTCGGGCACCGAGGACGTCTACAAGATCTACGCCGAGTCGTTCCGAGGCACCGAGCACCTGGCTGCGGTGCAACAGGACGCCCAGCGTGTCGTCGACGCCGCACTCCAGGGCTGACCCTTCACCGCGCACGGCGAGGGCCCACCAGGTCTGACCTGGCGGGCCCTCGCCGCACCCGGCTCAGAACAGGGCGGCCGTCAGCGAGCGACGCGCCGCGGCAACCCGGGGGTCCTGCGCCCCGACGACCTCGAAGAGCTCCAGCAGGTGCTCGCGCGCCTGGTTGCGCTCGTCACCGGAGGTGACCCGGACGGTGTCGACGAGGCGCAGGAAGGCGTCCTCGACGTGGCCTCCGACGAGGTCGAGGTCGGCCGCGTCGATCTGTGCAGCCACGTCGGTGGGCCGTTCGGCGGCAGCCAGCCGGGTCGCGGTGGGGTCGAGGTCCTGGGTGCGCCGCAGCAGACCGACCTGGCCCAGGCCCAGGCGCGCGTCCTCGTCACCGGGGTCGGCGTCCAAAGCCTGCCGGTAGGCCGTCGCCGCAGCGTCGAGGTCGCCGCGCTCGATCGCGTCGTAGGCCTGCTGGTGCAGGGGTGCCAGCGCAGGCTCGGGCTCGACGGCGTCCTCGTCGGCGTCGTCGGGCCGCCCCACGTCGGCTCGACCGGTGACACCGTTGGCCAGGGCGGCCTCCAGAAACTTGTCGAAGAGAGGGCGCAGCTGTGCGGTGTCCTGGACCCCTAGGTAGAACGGCATCGGCTGGCCTTGGAGCAGCCCGACCACGATCGGCAGGGCGTCGATCTGTCCGAACGTCTGCTGCAGCATCGGGGTGAGCGCCTGCACGATGCCCGGGTTGGCACTCAGCTCGACCCCGACGACGACGAACCGGCCGTCGTAGTCCTGGGAGAGGGTGGCCAGGGCCTGCACGTGCTGCACCGACTCGGGCACCTGCGGGGTCCACAGCACCAGGACCGTGGGGACCGTCATGCTGCCGTTGACCACGGACTCGAAGGTGGCGTCGGTGGCCTGGCGCAGGGCGGGCTCCAGGCTGCCCGGAGCGGCGGGGGTGGTCGGACCACCAGGGGTCGAGGCGCCCGGGCGCTGGCCCAGGGAGGACAGGTCGACGGCGCCGCGCAGGGCAGCGGCGCTGAAAGGTTGCTGGGTCATGAGCACCATTGTCCCCGATCGCATGGCGACCGGGGACAACGGTGGGGGCTCAGTTGCCCGAGGCGCTGACGATCTGCTCGCGCGCCGCGATCATCTCGGGCTCGCCCTCGTCGGCCGGGATCTGCATCGCGACGAAGACGTAGGTGTTCAGCGTCGCGCTCTGGGTGATCGAGGAGTCGCCGGCCAGCTCTGTGAACACATCCGGCGGGATGAGCTCCATGCCCTCGCCGACGTCGAAGACACTCTCGCGCTCGAGGACCGCGAACGAGATGGCCGACCCGTCCTCCTGGGTGAACGTGATCGTGGTGCCGGGCATGAGCTCGTTGCTCTCGGAGAAGGTGGCCTGTGTCGCCACGGCTGCGGCCTGCTCGCTGGCGTTCTGACGCACCAGGGGCGCGTAGCCGTTGGTCCGCACGTCGGGAGCACCCGAGGGTGGGAAGTCGATGTAGTCGGCCAGCTCGTTCAGGGCGGTGCCGGGGCTGGTGACGAAGTCGCCGGCGCCCTCCCGCAGCACGGGGCTGCCGACGCTGCGCCGGTCGAACGTGCCCACCTCGGTGCCGGGCAGCATCGGGGCTGACCAGACGATGCGATACTCCTCCAGGTCGGTGGGACGCGCCAGCACGTGCAGCGAGGGCAGTCCGTCCTCGTCGACGGTCTGGGCCAGGATGGCGTCCGGAGACCCTCCGTCGGCCCGGCTGATCGCCAGCACCGTCGGCTCGACCGGGTCCTCGCGCAGGTTGCGGCTGGGCGGGTTGCCGGTCACCGGCTCCAGGAGGTCGGCGGTGAACGCCGCCTCACGGGCGGGGCCCCGGTAGGCAAGGGTGATGTCGGACCGTGCCTCCTCCCCGTCACTCTGGCCCGCACGCACCGCGCGAGACAGGAACTGGACCGCGAGAGCGTCGGCCTCCTCGATGCTGACCACGGCCTCGCCGACCGGAGCGGCGGTCACGGTGGACCCGTCGTCGGTCGCCTCGGCCGTCGACTCGGCACCGTCGGAGGTGCCCTGCGCGGCGTCGGCGGTGCCGTCGGCGAGGTCGGTCGTCGAGGTCGCGGAGTCGGCCGACGTGGTGTCGGCGGAGTCCTCGGCCTCACTACAGGCAGCCAGGATCAGCACGGTCGAAAGGGTCGCAGCAGCGACCAGGCGGGGGGACTTCATAACGAAATGGTAACTTTCTTGGTCTCGCGATGGGAAATTCCTGGGACGAGACTCTCGTCACCCTCCCTCCGCAGGCTGACCTCCGGTCCCCCGGTTCGCCTGGCGCGCACCAGCAGCGAGACCCCGGGCAGTCCCCCGACCGGCAGGTGGCGCTCCGCGCGGACCACGCCGCCCAGCACGGCGTTGACCCAGGCCGGTGGCTCGGCCAGGTCGCTGCCGGTGCTGCGGCGACGCTGCAGCGCGACCGCCGGCCGCAGCAGCACCATCCATGAGCGCACGCTCTCGACCTCCAGGCCGGCGCCGCGCAGCAGCGCGACGATCTCGGCCCTGGCATACCGCCGCACATGACCGACCGCCACGTCGTGGGCCGACCACAGCCGCATGTCGGCCGGCACGGTGACGACGACGCGACCGCCGGGCCGCAGCACTCGACGGATCTCCGCGGCCGCAGACCGGTCGTCGTCGAGGTGTTCCAGCACGTCCAGCGCCGTGACCAGGTCGAGGCCGGCGTCGGCGAAGGGTAGGTGCACCGCGTCAGCGCGGACCACGGGCAGCCCGCGCTCGGCAGCGACCTGCGCCCCGGGGAGGGAGTGCTCCAGCGCGCAGGCCCACCAGCCCAGCCCGGTCAGCACGAGGGTGTTGCCACCACCTGCGGCGCCGATGTCGAGGGCGCGGCCCGTCGGCAGGCCGCGCACCGCCGCACCGAGCAGGGCGCGGCGCTCGCGGTACCACCAGTGCCGACGTTCGAGCGCGACGAGCCTGCCGATCTCACCCTCGTCCATGGCGCAGTCCGCTCACCTGCCGGAGGGCTAGAACCGAGCCGGTTCGCGGTAGACGCCCCACTCGGCGCGCAGGGCGTTGCAGATCTCACCCAGCGTCGCCTCGGCCCGCACGGCGTCCAGCATGGCCGGGATCATGTTGGCGTCGGTGCGAGAGACCTCGACCATGGCCTGCAGCGCCCGGTCGACCGTCTGGGCCTCACGCTGCTGGCGGCGTCGGCCGAGCACGCTCACCTGGTCGCGCTCCACCTCGTGGCTCACCCGCAGGATCTCCAGCTCGTGGCTCACCGACTGGGTGTGGCAGTTGACCCCGACGATCTTCTTGGCACCCTTCTCCAGGCCCAGCTGGTACTGGAAGGCGGACTCGGCGATCTCCGACTGGAACCAGCCGTCCTCGATCCCCCGCAGGATGCCCGAGGTCATCGGGCCGATGGGGTGCTCGACCTGTCCGGTGGCACCGGGCTCGCGCCCGGCCTCCCCCATCCGGCGGACAGTGTCGAAGATCGCCTCGGCCTCCGCCTCGATCTGGTCGGTGAGCGCCTCGACATACCAGGAGCCACCCAGCGGGTCGGCGACGTTGACGACCCCGGTCTCCTCCATGAGCACCTGCTGGGTGCGCAGGGCGACCTCGGCGGACTGCTCGGTGGGCAGGGCCAGCGTCTCGTCGAGGGCGTTGGTGTGCAGCGAGTTGGTGCCCCCGAGCACGGCGGCGAGCGCCTCGACGGCGGTGCGGACCACGTTGTTGAGCGGCTGCTGGGCAGTCAGCGAGACTCCGGCGGTCTGGGTGTGGAAGCGCAGCCACATCGCCTTCTCGTCGGTCGCACCGTAGACGTCGCGCATCCAGCGGGCCCAGATGCGGCGGGCGGCGCGGAACTTGGCGATCTCCTCGAAGAAGTCGAGGTGGGAGTCGAAGAAGAAGGACAGGCCGGGGGCGAAGGTGTTGACGTCCAGGCCACGGGACAGCCCGAGCTCGACGTAGCCGAAACCGTCGGCCAGCGTGAAGGCCAGCTCCTGCGCCGCCGTGGCCCCGGCCTCGCGGATGTGGTAGCCGGAGACCGAGAGCGGCTTGTAGTCGGGGATGCTCGCGGTGGTGTACTCCATCAGGTCGCCGATCAGCCGCAGGTGCGGCTCCGGGGGGAAGATCCACTCCTTCTGGGCGATGTACTCCTTGAAGATGTCCGTCTGCAGCGTCCCGTTGAGGGTGGTGATGTCGACGCCCTGACGTTCGGCGGCCACCAGGTACATGCAGAAGACGGGCACGGCCGGCCCGCTGATGGTCATCGACGTCGTGACGTCGGAGAGGGTGATGTCGGAGAACAGGAGGTCCATGTCGCTGACCGAGTCGATCGCCACCCCACAGTGCCCGACCTCGCCCAGGGCCTGCGGGTCGTCGGAGTCCCGACCCATCAGGGTCGGCATGTCGAAGGCGACCGACAGACCTCCGCCCCCGTGCGCCAGGATCATCTTGTAGCGCTCGTTGGTCTGCTGTGCGTTGCCGAAACCGGCGAACTGGCGGATGGTCCAGGTGCGCCCGCGGTATCCCGTGGGGTAGAGCCCGCGGGTGTAGGGGTAGGTGCCGGGCCAGCCGATGCGCTCCATCCGCTCGTCCACGGCCTCCACCTCCGGAGAGGGGCCGTAGACGGGCTCGACCTCCATGCCGGACAGGGTCGTGAAGTCGACGTCGCGGACACGACCGGACGCCACCGCCTGGTCGTAACGCTCCTGCCAGGCCTGCCGGCCGGACGAGACGTGGATGGCACGATCAACAGCACTGTCGGTCATGCCCTCACCGTACCGTCCTGACCGTGGGTGGCCGGCCTGGGCCGAGGCCCAGAACCGGTGACCTCCGGCGCGTCGGCATCGGTGGCGATGGTCGCCAGTCGCCGGTTGAGCTCGGTCGCCAGGAGCCCGTGGCGCAGGTGGGTGTCGGCGACCAGAGCGGCCCGCTCGTCGAGGAAGCGTCGCGCCGCACGGGCGAACAGCCGGGCATCGGGGTCTCCGACAGCGGCGAGCACCCGGTGGCACTCCCACAGCACCAGGCCGGGGTCGAGCCCTCCGGTCGGCTCGGGGCGCTCGAGCGTGGGGAGGAGCCCGCGCGCACCCTCGAGCGCCTCGGCGAGGTGCCCCGTGTCCAGGAGGGCCGAGGCCAGGGACGCCTGGCACTCCCGGGCCTCGGGGGCCATCCCCAGCTCGGTATGCCGTCGCACCGCCTCCCGCAGCGCCTCCACCGCGGCGCCAGGGTCGCCGGCAGCTCGGTGGGCCAGCCCGCGGACGTGGGCCGCCCGCGCCAGGGTGGCCGGGACCTCGCAACGGCGGGCCGCCTCGGACGCCGCGGCGGCAGCCGCCAGCGCAGCGTCCGCACGCCCCTGTTCGATCTCCAGCACGGCGAGCGTGCCCCAGGTGAACGCCGAGAAGTAGTCGAGCTGGTGGGCCGCCCCCTCGGCAGCGGCACGCTCGAGGAAGCCACGGGCCGACGCGAGGTCACCGAGGAGACGAGCGGTCTCCCCCAGCCGCTGCAGGGTCGACACGATGCCCTCGGGGTCCTCGACCGCCTCCGCGAGAGCAAGCGTCTCGCGACCCAGCCGCATCGCCTCGTCCAGACGCCCCTGCTCGATGGCGACCGACATCAGGTTGCCCAGGATGGTGCCCTGCCGCAGCCGGTGCCCGCTGGCCACGAAGATGGCCAGCGCCTCCTCGCTGCGCTCGCGCGCCGGCTCCAGATCGCCGGTCAGCAGGTGCACGGCCCCGAGCTGGCCGAGGGCGAGCCCCTCACCCTCGAGGTCGGACGCGGCCCGGAAGCCCTCGATGGAGGCGCTGAGCACCTCGATCGCCAGACCCTGCTCGTGCAGGTTGGTGGCGACCACCCCGAGCAGCCGCTCGGTCTCCGCGACCTGCCGCAGCGAGCCCACCTCCCGGGCCCGCACCAGCACCGCCTCGAGCTCCTCCCGCGCCGCGCGGTGGTCACCCCGGAAGGCTCGGCTGCGCCCACCCAGGACCAGTGCCTCCACCTCGAGGTCCTCCCGCCCTGCCGCACGGGCCAACCGTGCCGCCTCGCCGGCCACGGGCACGGCCGCGGTGTAGTCGGCGTGGAAGAACAGCCACCGGCCCTGCGCGAGATGAGCCACCGCGCGGTGCGCCGGGTCTGGCCCAGCCCGCTCCGCCATGGCGTCGAGCACCCGCCGCTGCGCCGTCCGCCGCCCCAGCCGGTCCAGCACCTTCTCCTGTTCGACGCAGATCTCGAAGCGGAGCTCACGGTCCTCCGGTGCGGCGCTGTCCTCGGCCTGGGCGAGCAGCTCGAGCGCCTGTTCACCGGCGAAGCTGTCGGCGGCGTGCCGTCCGGCCCGCAGGAACCAGGGGGCGGCATGACCGCGCTGTCCCGCCGCCACCAGGTGGTCGGCCACCAGGGCTGCGTGCTCGTCGCCGCGTCCGGTGCTCTCGACGGCCTCCTGCATCCAGCGGGCCGCCAAGGCGTGGTAGTGCCGGCGTCGCGGGCGCAGCAGCCCGTCGTAGGCCACGTCGCGCAGCAGCGCGTGCCGGAAGGAGAACTCGCGTGCGTGCTCGAACGCGGAGGTGGGCCGCTGGTGCACGACCTCTCGCGCCCGCAGCCGGGTGAAGGCGTCCTCGCCGTCGGCGTCGGTCGCCCCGGCCAGAGACTCGACCGCGCGGTCCCAGAAGACCCGTCCGATCACGGAGGCGCGGTCGGTGACGTCCCGTTCGTCGGGCTCCAGCGCGTCCAGACGAGCCTGCAGCACCCCGCGCAGCGTGCCTGGCACGGCGGTGCCACTCAGGGCGCCTTCGACCACGCTCCAGGCGCCGGCCCCGGTGACGACCACTCCCCGGTCGATCAGCCACGCCACGAGCTCCTCGATGAAGAAGGGGTTGCCCTCCGCGGCCTCGACCACCAGGGAGCGCACCTCGTCGGGCAGGTCGGGCACCCGTTGCAGCACCTCCCCCACCAGCTCCCGGCTCTCCCGCCGGGACAGCTCGTGAAGCCGCACGGTGTGGTGGCCGTGCAGCCCCTCGCCCCAGTGCGGCCGGCGCTCCAGGAGGGAGGGCCTCGACGTGGCGACGACGAGCAGCGGGACCTCGGGCGTGGCGGCCGCCCACCCCTGGATCCAGTCGAGGGTGGCACGGTCGGCCCAGTGCAGGTCCTCGAGCAGCACCACCACGGGGCCCTGGACGGCCATCACCGCCAGCAGCTGAGCCAGCGCCCGCTGGGCCCGCCGCTGGAGGCCTTCGGGGTCATCACGCCAGCCGACCAGCGCAGGGACCTCGCCGACCGCGAAGCCCAGCCAGGTGGCGATGGCCTCGACGTCGTCCGGAGGGATGGTGCGGCCGCGACCACCGCTGGAGGCCATCGCCTCGACACCGCCTTGCCACTTGGCCCGCACCGCCTCCGCAGCGTCGGAGTCGAGGATGCCGAGACGCTCGGCGAAGGCCGAACGCAGCAGCCCGTGCGGCACCTTCTCGGCTGCCGGGTCTGCTCTGCCCCGCAGCACCCAGACCGGCTCCTCCAGCGAGGCCAGCCAGGTCTCGAAGTCCGACAGCAGGCGGGACTTGCCTATGCCGGCCTCGCCGAGCACGGTGACAACGGCCTCGGTGCACTCGGCAGCGACGTCGGCGAAGATCTTGCGCAGCTGGCCGAGCTCGACATCGCGCCCCACCGTGCGGGTGGTGACACCTTCGATGCCACGCGAGCCGACCCAGAAGCTGTGCTCCCGCTCGGACTGGACGAGGAACGCGTGCACGGGCTCACCGATGCCCTTGAGCGACATGGCCTCCACCCGCTGGAGAGCGAAGGAGCCCCGCACGTGGCGGGCGGTGTCGCGCGAGACCAGCACGCCACCGGGGGGTGCCGCCGCCTGCAGCCGGGCGGCACGGTTGAGGCTCTCGCCGACGACGACGATGTCGTCGTCACCGCGCTCACCGACCGCGCCCAGGACCACCTCCCCGGTGTCGATGCCGACGCGCATGGTCAAGGCCACCCCGTGCTCGGCCTGCAGCTGTTCGCTCAGCACGGCGAGCGGCTCCTGCACCTGGAGCGCGGCGCGAACCGCGCGGTGCGCGTCGTCCTCGCGGGACCGCACCATCCCGAAGATGCCCACGACCGCGTCACCGATGAACTTCTCCACCGTGCCCCCCTCGGCCTCGATCGCGGCACGCCACAGCGCGAAGTACCGCGACATCACCTCACGCATCGTCTCCGCACCCAGCCTGGCGGTCATCGGCGTCGAGTCGACCAGGTCGCTGAACAGCGCCGTGACCAGCTTGCGCCGGTCGGCGTGCCGGGCCACCAGACGGCCGCGCTTGTCCTCCAGCGGCCGCAGGGCAGTGTCGACCACCGCGTCGCCCAGCACCTCCCGCTGCTGCTCCAGGGCGGCGATGGCACGGTCCAGCGCCTGCACCTCGTCGGTGAGCAGCCCGTCACCGGTGGTCACGTCTGCATCTTCGTCGCTGGCCGGGGGCTTGTCGAGCACCGTGGCACCCACGGCCGAGGACACCGGCTACGTCCCGGGTCGGACCATCCGCTCCTCGACCATCCCCTCCTGGCCGGCGGCCGTGGTCGGTCCTTCCAGCACGGTCGTGCTGGAGGGCCGGTCGGCCGGCGTGAGCCAGCGCTTCCACTGCTCGACGAACACCTCGGGCTGCAGCGCCTGGTAGGCCTGCAGGCTCATCAGTCCGTCGTAGCTGGCGCGCCAGACCGCGCAGTGCACCTCACCCAGGGCGCGGGCGTCCTGCGGTCGCGGTGCGCGGAGCAGGTATGCCGTGGTCTCACCCACCTCTGCGTTCCCCGCCGTCGGTCAGCAGTGCCTCGACCCGGTCGACCTTGGCCCTCAGCTGCCCGGTGTGACCTGGTCTCAGGTCAGCCTTGACGACCAGACCCACCCGCGGGGCGTGCGCGGCGACGGCGTCGCAGGCCTGCTTGATGACCGCCAGGCACTCGTCCCACTCCCCCTCGATAGTGGTGAACATCGAGGTGGTCTCGTGCGGCAGGCCGGAGGCGCGCACGACACGCACCGCGTCGGCCACGGCCCGGCTCACGGACCCGTCGGCGTCCTCGGCGAGGGTGGGCGAGATCGAGAAGGCGAAGAGCATACGGCCACGCTAGCCCTCGCGTCCGACCCGCGCGTGGCCTCAGGTGAGGTCGGCGAGCACCCGGTCGGCGGCGGCATACGGGTCGAGCCTTCCCGCAGCCACCTCAGCAGCCACGTCCTGCAGGGACGACCCCGCAGACAGCTCGCCCATCCGCGAGCGCAGCTCGGCCAGCACGACGGCCTCGACCTCGCGAGCGGCCCGCCGCTCGCGACGGGCTCGCAGCTCGTCGTGCTCCTCGAGGTGCGCCAGGTGCTTGTCCAGCGCCTGCATGAGCTCCTCGACGCCCCGTCCCCGGTCGGCAACCGTCTTCAGGACCGGGGGCCGCCACAGGCCGGGCTCGGTCCGGTCACCGAGGCTGATCATGTGTCTGATCTCGCGCACGGTCGCGTCGGCACCGTCGCGGTCGGCCTTGTTGACGACGAAGACGTCTCCGACCTCCAGGATGCCGGCCTTGGCGGCCTGCACCCCGTCGCCCATGCCCGGGGCCAGCAGCACGACCGTGGTGTCGGCCAGCCCGGCGATCTCGACCTCGCTCTGCCCGACGCCGACGGTCTCGATGACCACGACGTCACATCCAGCCGCGTCGAGCACGCGCAGGGCCTGCGGCGTCGCCCAGGAGACCCCGCCCAGGTGTCCGCGGCTGGCCATCGACCGGATGTAGACCTCGGGGTCCAGGACATGGTCGACCATCCTGATCCGGTCCCCGAGCAGGGCCCCGCCGCTGAACGGCGAGGAGGGGTCGACCGCGAGCACACCGACCCGCTTGCCCTGCTCGCGCAGGGCCCTCACCAGCATGGTCGTGGTGGTGGACTTGCCCACGCCCGGGCTGCCGGTCAGCCCGAGGATCCGGGCCCGGCCGGTATGCGGCGCCAGCGCGGCCATCACCTCGCGCAGCGCCGGGTGCGCGTTCTCGACCAGCGTGATCAGCCGGGCCACGGCACGCGGGGAGCCGGCCCTGGCCTGCTCGACCAGGGCCGGGACGTCGACGTCACGACGGGACTGCATCAAGGCGCGGTGCCTCATCCCTGCCGGGGCACCCGCACCACCAGGGCGTCACCCTGCCCACCGCCGCCACAGAGCGCTGCAGCACCGACCCCGCCCCCGCGCCGCTGCAGCTCCAACGCCAGGTGGAGGGTGATCCGGGCTCCGGACATCCCGATGGGGTGGCCCAGCGCGATGGCACCGCCGTTGACGTTGACGATCTCGGGGTCCAGGCCCAGCTCAGCGGTGGAGGCCAGGCCCACGGCCGCGAACGCCTCGTTGATCTCGACCAGGTCGAGGTCGGCCGGCTCGATGCCTTCCTTGGCACAGGCGGCAGCGATGGCCCGGGCCGGCTGGCTCTGCAGTGTCGAGTCGGGGCCGGCCACGACCCCGTGGGCGCCGATCTCGGCCAGCCAGCTGAGCCCGAGCTCCTCGGCCTTGGCGCGGCTCATCACCACGACGGCGCAGGCGCCGTCGCTGATCTGCGAGGCCGACCCGGCGGTGATGGTGCCGTCCGGGCGGAAGGCGGGGCGCAGCCGGGCGAGGGACTCGACCGTGGTGTCCGCGCGGATGCCCTCGTCCTGGCTGACCACGACCGGGTCGCCCTTGCGCTGCGGGATGGACACGGGCGCGATCTCCGCGGCGAACAGTCCCTGCTCCTGAGCGGTCGCCGCCAGCCGGTGGCTGCGCGCGGAGAAGGCGTCCTGCTCCTCGCGCGTCAGGGTGCCGGAGTCCGCCCCGTTCGCGGTCTCGGTCAGACCGCCCATGGCCTGGTCGGTGAAGACGTCCCACAGCCCGTCATGAGCCATGTGGTCGCGCATGGTCACATCCCCGTACTTGTAGCCCGTGCGGGACTTCTCCAGCAGGTGCGGGGCGTTGGTCATCGACTCCATGCCACCGGCGACCACCACCTCGAACTCCCCCGCCCGGATGAGCTGGTCGGCGAGGGCGACCGCGTCGATGCCGGACAGGCACACCTTGTTGATGGTCAGCGCGGGGACGGTCATCGGGATGCCGGCCTTGGCCGCGGCCTGGCGGGCCGGGATCTGCCCGGCGCCGGCCGTGAGCACCTGACCCATGACCACGTAGTCCACCTGGTCCCCGCGCACCCCGGCTCGTTCCAGCGCACCGGCGATGGCCACTGCCCCGAGGTCGGTGCCGGACAGGTCCTTGAGCGAGCCGAGCAGTCGCCCCATGGGCGTGCGGGCTCCGGCGACGATCACGGACGGGGTGGTGTGCTGCGACATGCTCTGGCCTCCCAGCGACGGCGGTGGTGTCGTCACTCTAACCGGCCACGGACGCCTGCAGCGGACCGCTCACCCGGCCCGCGACGACCGTGGCCGCCACGGACATCCCGAGCAGCCCGGCGGCCTGCTCGGAGGTGGTGCCCCGGGCCAGGGGGTCGGCGTCCAGGAGCACCAGGTCGCCACGGTCACCGGGGCGCACCCGCTGCCCGTCGACCGAGGCCGCGAGCGCCTGGTGGGGGGTGAGCGCCTGCTCCGGGTGCCAGGACGCGTCCCGGGCCGGGCCTCGGTGGACGGCACCGGCGATGGACAGCCAGGGGTCGAGCGCGGCGACCGGGGCGTCCGAGCCCAACGCGACGTCGATGCCATGCTCCAGCAGGCCGGCCAGCACGAAGGCACGCTCGGTCCGGTCCGGCCAGCACTGCTCGGTCACGCTCCTGTCGTCCAGCAGGTGGGCCGGCTGGACGCTCGCGGTGACCGGCAGCCGGGACCACCGTGGGAGGTCCTCGGGACGCAGCAGCTGCGCGTGCTCGATGCTCCCCTGCGCCCCCGTGGCCTCGAAGACGTCGAGCACCGCGGCGACCGCCGCGTCGCCGATCGCGTGCAGGGCCGCGCGCAGGCCGTGCTCATGGGCGCGTCGCACCGCCTCGGTCATCTCTGCCACCGAGACGTTGGCCCGTCCCCGCGGGTGCATCAGCGCGGCCCCGTCGGCATAGGGCTCACAGCACCAGGCGGTGCGGGTGTTGAGCGACCCGTCGGAGATGATCTTCAAGCGGACCCTGGGTGGCCAGCCCACCGGTGCCCGGCAGCGGGTCTCCGTGCCGGCGCCCGGTCGCCAGGACCTCCTCCAGCCGGCCGGGGTAGACACCGGTGCGGACCCGCCACGGCCCGATCCCCGCGGCATACCGCTGCGGCCACTGCTCCCAGGTGCCGGCGAACTCGAGGTCGACGATCCCGACGACCCCGCGGCCCCGAGCGGCGTGGACGGCCGCAGCGATGCCCCGTTCCCCCTCCTCGTGTGCTCCGGGCAGCCGGTCCAGCCGCGAGTAGATGTCGAACCACTCCTCCTCCTCCACGATCCCGTCCCGCAGGGGGACGCCGAGCCGGATGAGCGCTGCGGTGTTGAGCCAGCCGTGGTGGCCGTCACCGCTGATCAGCACCACCGGGGTCGCACCGGTCACGGCGTCCAGCTCGGCGACGTTGGGCTGCCGCCCCCACTCCGCGGACCGGTGGCCCCACCCGGTCAGCAGGCCGGTGGGGGTCTGCGCCCGACCGCCGCCGAGTGCGTCGACGACAATGCGCAGCACGTCCTCCGGGCGGCGGGCCGGTGAGGTGTCCAGCCTGCTCAGGCTCAGCGACCACTGGGTCATATGGACGTGGTGGTCCCACAGACCCGGGGTCAGCCAGCGGCCCTCCGCCTCCAGTCGGGGCACGTGTGACCCGGCCTGCACGCAGGGCCCCACCTGCTCGACCACGCCGTCGCGGACGAGGACGTCCTGCGGCGTGGTGGGCACGGCTGGAGGGTGCGCTGCGGACGGATCGCCGAGGGGCACCAGGCGGGCGCCACGCACCAGGAGGTCGTTCATGGCGGCACCGTATGCGGTGTGCCGCCCGTCCGGTCAAGGAGCCCCCCGTCCGGCACGCGCCCCACCGGTGTGCACAGGTCAGGCGGGCACGGGTGTCCGGGGGGCCGATGGTGAGTAGTCTGCGGCCATGACCGGCCCGTGGCAGGACCTCTCCCCGCTCGTGCTCGCGATCGACCACGTCGGCATCGCCGTGCCGGACCTCGACGCGGCGGTCCGGTGGCACCGGGAGCACCTCGGGCTGGTCGTGCGCCACGAGGAGACCAACGAGGAGCAGGGCGTGCGTGAGGCCATGCTGGCTCCGCCGCACGCCGAGCCCGGCAGCGCCCAGCTGCAGCTCCTGGCACCGCTGCGGCCCGACTCGCCGATCGGCCGGTTCCTGGAACGGTCCGGTCCCGGTCTGCAGCAGCTCGCCTACCGGGTGGCCGACGTCGAGGAGGTCACGCGAGCCCTGCGCGCACGCGGGGTGCGCCTGCTCTACGACGAGGCCCGCCCGGGCACGGCCGGCAGCCGCATCAACTTCGTGCACCCCAAGGACGCCGGTGGGGTGCTCGTCGAGCTGGTGGAGCCGGCGGGGTGACCTCCGAGGAGGCGCACGGCCGGGTGCGCCGGCGCGTCCCGGACCGGCTCAACCCCGCCACGGTGCCCCGAGCCGGGCTGCGAGCCGTGCAACGGTGGCAGGACTACCGGGAACGCCAGCTCGAGCTGCTGGCCGAGAGCAACCGGCTGCGCCGGGAGATGTGGGAACGTCCCGCACAGCCCGAGCCGGACCAGGCCGACCGAACACCTCCCCCTCGTGAGGGCCCTCCGCGGTCGGTCAGCCTGGCTGCCCCGTTCTTCATCGGGTTCGTCGGAGCCCTCGGAGTGCTCACGGCCGTCTTCCTGGCCGACAACCTGACCCGGCTCTCGACGGTCTTCACGTTCCTCATCGTCGCGGTCTTCCTGACCCTGGTGCTCAACCCGATCGTCGAGGTGTTCGTCCGCCGTGGCCTCAGCCGCCGGTTCGGCGTCTTCGTGGTGTTCCTCGGGCTGATAGGGGTGTTCACCGCACTGGGCTTCCTCGTCGCGCCGCCGGTGATCGACCAGACCAGCACGCTGGTCGAACGGACCCCCGACTATCTGGCCGACCTGTCCGAGAGCGCCTGGGTGCAGCGGTGGAACGAGCAGTACGAGATCTCCGAGCGGTTCCTCCAGGAGCTGGAGAACCGCGTCACCGACAGCACCTTCATGTCGACGATCTTCGGTGGTGTGCTGGGGGCGGCGGGCTGGCTCGCGGGAGGACTCGTCGGCCTCGGCTTCGCCCTCTTCCTGACGCTCTACCTGCTGGCCACGCTCCCCTCGGTCAAGGAGGCGACCTACCGGCTCGTCCCGGCCAGCCGGCGGCCTCGGGTCATCGCGCTCGCCGAGGAGGTCATGCGGCGGGTCGGCTCCTACGCCCTGGGGCAGGCCGCAGTCGCCACCATCAACGCCTTCTGCTCCTGGGTGCTGCTGGAGATCCTCGGGCTGCCCTACCCCGTGGTGCTGGCCGTCCTGGTCGGCTTCCTCGGGCTGATCCCGCTCGTCGGCGCGACGATCGGGGCCACCATCGTGGCCCTCGTGGCGGTCTTCCAGGACCCCACGCTGGCCCTGGTCGTCATCGTCTACTACGTCGTCTACCAGCAGATCGAGAACTACCTCATCGTCCCCCGGGTCATGTCGCGCACCGTGTCGGTGCCAGGAGCGATCACGCTGGTCGCGGTGCTCGTCGGGGGCACGCTGCTCGGCGTCCTCGGAGCCCTGATCGCGATCCCGGTGGCCGCCGGCCTGCTCCTGGTCTACGAAGAGGTCGTGGTGCCGCGGCAGGCCCGCCTGTGACCGGTTGAGCCCATGTCCCGGGCCAGGTCTCAGGCGAAGGAACCGCCGGGGCGCCGCCGCTCTCGCGCGGCCCAGCAGGTGCTGTGCCAGTGCCGCCGGTTGTCCAGACCCTGCATGGAGTCCTCGGGCCAGACCACGGTGTGCGCCGTCGCCGCCGTCACCTGCTGCTGGCAGCCGGGGCACAGATAGCTGCGACCCGAGTCGTTGCCGCGCACCTGCCGGACCGACCACACCTGGCCTGCATAGCGGGTCGTCGCCGTCCACCCCCCGCGTGCAGAGGGAGGCGGCGGCACACCACCGGCGGAGCGGGACCTCCCACCCCGCCGGGGACGGTTGGACCGAGGCATCAGCCCTGTGTGAAGGGCTGGTCCAGCAGCGCGTGCTCGACCAGCAGCGGGGAGGGCGCGAGGTGTGGCTGGAAGCCGTCGCTGCCGGTCAGCATGTCCTCGCACACGGAGAGCACCTCCTCCGCTCCGAGGTGGTCGATCATCGCGAACGGGCCCATCGGGTAGCCGAGGCCGTGCCGGATCGCGGTGTCGATGTCCCCGACTCCGGCATAACCCTGGTCGAGCATCCGCACCGCGTCGTTGAGATGGGGCACCAGCAGCGCGTCGACGACGAGACCGGTGCGGTCACGGCACACCACAGGCTCGGCGCCGATGGCGGTGACCACACCCCGCAGGGTGTCCAGCACCCTGGGGTCGGTGCGGCTGGTGCGACCGATCTCGACGGCCTGGCCGTTGCCGGTCGGGGCGTGCATCCGCAGCACCACGGTCTCCCGCGGGCGGCCTGACATGGCCGCGAGAGCCACCGCCGAGTAGGTGTTGGCCGTCGCCAGGATCGTGCCGGGCGAGGTGACCTGGCCGAGCTCGGAGAAGAGCTCGTCGACGTCACGGCCGGCGAGCGGGTCGTCCTCCTGGTCCGCGGCCTCGGCCTGGGCCTCGACGACCAGCTCCACACCGCCCAGCGGGGACAGGTCCGACACGTCGGCCAGCCGCGTGACGGCATACCCACCCTCGGTGAGACGGGAGTCGAGCTCCTGGGCAAGGGCCCCGTCGCCGAGCACGGCCACCTTGGTGACCGTCGGGGCCGCGCCCTGGTCAGGACTGGCGTCGTCGGGGACGACCTGACCGCTGCCGGGCTTGGCGTAGGTGTAGAACCCCTGTCCGCTCTTGCGGCCCAGACGCCCGGAGACGACCATCTGCTGCAGCATCGCACTGGGGGCATGCACGGGGCTGCGGCTGTGACCGTAGATCACGTCGCCGATGTGGTCGCACACGTCGAGCCCGATGAGGTCCATGAGCGTCAGCGGCCCCATCGGCAGGCCCGCCCCGACCCGCATGGCGGTGTCCAGGTCCTCGCGGCCGACGTGGCCGTGCTCGAGCATGCGCATCGCGGAGTTGAGATAGCCGAACAGCAGGTAGTTGACGACGAAGCCGGCGCGGTCACCCACGACGACCGGCTCCTTGCCCACGTCGCGGGCCAGTCCGGCGACGGCCTCGACGACCTCCGGGTCGGTGCTCAGCGTGGTGACGACCTCGACCAGGCGCAGCACCGGTGCGGGGTTGAAGAAATGCAGGCCGACGACCCTGGCGGGGTGCCTCGTCCCGGCGGCGATCCGGGTGACCGACAGGCTCGAGGTGTTGCTCGCCAGCACCGCGTCCTCACGCACGACGGCGTCGAGCCTGCCGAAGACCTCGCGCTTGACCTCCATCCGCTCCGGCACCGCCTCCACGACGAGGTCGGCGGCGGCCAGCTCAGCCAGGTCGGTGGTGATGCTGACCCGGTCGAGGATCGCCTGCTGACCTGCCTCGTCGAGCTTGCCGCGGGCGACCGCGCGGTCCGTCGACGCGGTGAGGATCGCCTTGCCCCGGTCGGCGAGCTCCTGGGTCGTCTCGACCCCGACCACGGTCCGTCCACCGCGCGCGAAGACCTCCACGATGCCGGCACCCATGGTGCCGAGTCCGATCACGCCGACGGTGCTGATGTCTCGAGCCATGCCGCGATCCTCTCACCCCTCACGGCTAGGGTGGTGCCTCGTGCGCGTCGTGATCGCCAGGTGCAGTGTGGACTACGAGGGGGCCTTGCAGGCCCACCTGCCGCTGGCGACCAGACTCCTGATGGTCAAGGCCGACGGCTCGGTGCTGGTCCACTCCGACGGCGGGTCCTACAAGCCGCTCAACTGGATGGCACCCCCCTGCGCCCTGAGCGAGGTGGATCCCGAGCCCGCCGAGACCGAGGAGGGCGTGTGCGCCGTCTGGGTGGTCCGGCACGGCAAGCGCGAGGACACCCTGCGCATCCGGCTGCACGAGATCCTCAGTGACTCCTCGCACGACCTGGGCCTGGACCCCGGGCTGGTCAAGGACGGTGTCGAGGCCCAGCTGCAGGCGCTGCTGGCCCAGCACATCCAGACCCTGGGCGAGGGGTGGAGCCTGCTGCGCCGGGAGTTCCCGACGGCCATCGGCCCGGTGGACATCCTCTGCCGCGACCAGAGCGGCACCACCATCGCCGTCGAGATCAAACGGCGCGGCGACATCGACGGGGTGGAGCAGCTCACCCGCTACCTCGAGCTGCTCAACCGGGACCCGCACCTGGCGCCGGTGTCCGGGGTCCTCGCCGCCCAGGCCATCCGTCCGCAGGCGCGCACCCTGGCGCTCGACCGCGGCATCCGCTGCGTCACCCTGGACTACGAGGCGCTGCGCGGCATGGACGACGCCGAGTCCCGGCTGTTCTGAGACGGCGGGCGGGCGCGATGGGGCACAATCGCGTCATGACGCGTCAGGCCGCGATCGCCGCCCCCAACCCGCTGTCCGCGCAGGCGGCACAGGTGGCCCTGACGCACGGGGGCACCGCGGTCGACGCCGCGCTCGCCGCGATGCTGACGGCCTCGGTCACCGAGCCCGGCCTGATCAGCCCACTGGGTGGGTGCTACATCAACATCTGGCCCGCCCACGGCGACCCGGTCGTCATCGACGGCAACGTGGAGATGCCCGGGCGAGGCGCTGCCCGAGCCCGGTTCGGCCAGGGGCTCATCGAGTGCGTCACGACCTACGGTGGTGGTCTGACCACGTATGCCGGACCGGGCTCCGTCGCGACACCCGGCATGTTCGCGGCGATGGGCTGGGCGCACGAGCACCACGGGGAGGCGCCGTGGGCCGAGCTCTTCGACCCGGCGGTGCGCGCGGCGCGCCAGGGCTTCGCGGTGAGCACCACGGCAGCGTCCTACAGCGAGCTCGTCGCGTCCACCATCTTCGGCTGGGACCCGGTCACCCGCGACATCTACACCGATGACGGCGCCGGGCTCCAGGGCGGGCACATGATCATCGACCTCGCCCTCGCCGAGACGCTGGAGCTCGTCGGCACCCAGGGAGCGGCCACCGCCTACACCGGCGACCTCGCGAGAGTCATCGCCGACGACATGGAGGAGCGTGGCGGTCTGCTGACCATCGAGGACCTGCGTGCCTACCGGCCGGTGATCCGCCCGGCCCTGCGCTCGCGGCTGGGCGAGTGGGACCTGGCCTGCAACCCGCCGCCGGCCATCGGTGGGCCGGTGCTCACCGCGATGCTGCGGCTGCTGGCCGACGCGGACGAGCCGGTCACCCCGGTCGTGGCGGCCCGGGTGATGCGGCGCGTGCTGGACCTGCGCCTCGAGCGCGTGGACATCGCGCCGGACCTGGAGGCCGCGGGCCATGCCCTGTTGCGCGACATCGCGGGCGGCAGCGGCCTGGGCATGCCGACGTCGGCCTCGACGGCCCACGTCTCGGTCGTGGACAGCGAGGGCACCGCGTGTGCCATCACGGCGTCCTCGGGCTACAGCTCCGGGATGACGATCACCGGCACCGGCATGCTGGCCAACAACGCCCTCGGCGAACCGGAGCTCAACCGGCTGGGCCTGCATGCGCTCCAGCCGGGCACCCGGATGGCCTCCAACATGGCGCCCACCACCGCACACAGCCGGGCCGGCGACCGCCTGGCCATCGGCACCCCCGGAGCCGACCGCATCACCACCGCCCTGGCCCAGGTGCTCCTGCACGTGTGCCTGCACGGCGAAGGGCTACAGGAGGCCATCGACCGACCCCGCATGCACGTGCGCCACCTCGACGACGGCACGGTGCGCATCGACTACGAGCGCGACGAGACGCTGGCGGCCGACCTCGCCGACGCCGGGCTCCCGCTGCACGAGCACGGGCCGCACGCGATGTTCTTCGGCGGCGTCGGTGGGGCGCTGCGGCATCCCGACGGTGCGTTGAGTGCCGGCGCCGACCCCCGACGTGCTGCTGCCACGGCGGTCGGCTGATGCTGCGCGACCTCAGCGACGAGCAGCTCCGGGCGGCCGGGACGCTGAAGTGGGCCGTCGACGGCCCCGACATCCTGCCGTGCTGGGTGGCCGAGATGGACATGGCCGTGCCCGACGCGGTGCGCGAGGCGGTGCTGGCCTACGCGGCCCAGGGCGTCTTCGGCTACCCCGACCCCCGCGGCCGTCACCGCGTCGTCGAGGCCTTGGTGGGTTTCGCCGCCGAGCGCTGGGGCACCCGCGTCGACCCGCACCGGGTGCTGGTCACCGGCGATGTGATGGAGGGGATGCGGCTGACCTTGCAGCACCTCACCGACGGGGGGCCGGTGATCGTGCCGACGCCGGTCTACCCGCCCTTCCTGGTCACGGTCCGTGACCTGGGACGAGCTGCCGTCGAGGTGCCCATCGACCCCGACGCCGACACGGCCGAGCTCGACATCGCCGGCATCGAGCGCGCCGCCCGGGGCGGGGCCCGCACGCTGCTGCTGTGCCATCCGCACAACCCGGTCGGCCGATGCTGGACCAGGAGCGAGCTGGAGTCCGTGCGCGAGGCGGTGGAGCCCCATGGCGTCCACGTCGTCAGCGACGAGATCCACGCCCCGCTCACGCTGCCGGGGGTCGAGTTCACGCCGTATGCCGCGGTCGCCTCACCCGGGGCACCCGTGACCACCCTGGTGTCGGCCACCAAGGCGTTCAGCATGCCGGGGCTGCGGTGCGCCCAGGTCATCTCGCACCGCGCCGAGGACCACCAGCGGCTCGCCCACCTCCACCCGGTGCTCAACCACGGCATGACCACGCTCGGCCAGATCGCTGCCGAGACGGCCTACCGCGAGGGCGGAGCCTGGCTGGACGCCGTGCGAGAGCGCATCGCCGGCAACCACGAGCTGTTCCGGTCCCTGATGTCACAGACACTGCCGGCCGTGCGGGTACGACCGGCAGAGGCGACCTACCTGGCCTGGCTGGACGTGCGCGCGCTGGAGCTCCCGGACCCCGTGGCCGCAGCGCTGCGGGCAGGTGTGCGCCTCGACGGGCAGGACTACGGGGCCGGCGGGCTCGGGCATGTGCGCGTCAACCTCGGCACCACACCGCAACGGGTGCACGAGATCGTGCGGCGGCTCAGCGGATCGGCGGCAGGGTGGGCGCAGACCTGACGATCCGGCCCGCAGCCGAGTGCGACGGGGCAGCATCCAGCCGCGCCAGCACCAAGTGCAGCTTGGTCAGCCGCAACAGCCGGTCGAGCCGGTCGGACGTCTCGGCGATCACCAGCCGCCGGCCCCGCCGCAGGGCGCGGTGGTGGGCGCCCACCAGCACCCCCAGCCCCGTGGCGTCATGGACCTCGGCCTCCCCGAGATGCAGCACGAGGTCGCCCTCGCCGCTGTCGAGCACGCGCTGGAGCTGCACCCGCAGGTCCGGCACGGTGTGGACGTTGATGGCGCCCTTCAGGCGCATCACCCCTGGTGCCTCGACGGCGATGTCGAGGGCCCCCGCTGCTGCTGTCATCTCGGCTCCAAGCGTGTGTGGACAGCTCCCTGCCTGTTTCTACTGTGTTGCGGGGAGGCCGCGCATCATCTGATGAGACTAAACCGGTCACGTTTTCGTCACGATTGTGACGAAAATCGCATCCGCGCCATGGGTTCGCCTCCGTGGCAGGTGCTTCGTGCCCGTGGCAGCGGCCGGTGAGCCTGTCTGCGAGGATCGGGTCATGGTGACCTTGTCTCGGATCTACACCCGCACGGGCGACGACGGCACGACCTCCCTGGGGGACTTCAGCCGCACCCACAAGACCGACCCCCGGCTCGTGGCCTACGCCGACACCGACGAGGCCAACGCGGCGATCGGGGTGGCGGTCACCTGCGGCGAGCTCTCCGAGGAGGTGCGGTCGACCCTGCTGCGCATCCAGAACGACCTGTTCGACGTGGGTGCCGACCTCTGCACGCCCCTCCGCGCGAGCTATGAGCACCCGCCGCTGCGGGTGCTCGCGCGGTGGGTCGACGAGCTCGAGGCCGACTGCGACGCCTACAACGAGGCGTTGCCCGCCCTGCGCTCGTTCGTGCTCCCGGGTGGCACGCCGGGGTCGGCCTACCTGCACGTCGCCCGCACGGTCACGCGCCGGGCAGAGCGGTCGGCCTGGAGCGCCGTCGACGCCTACGGCACCGACCCTGCGCCTACCGACGCGGCCACCGGCCAGGGCGGGGTCAACCCGCTCACCGCCACCTACCTCAACCGGCTCTCCGACCTGCTGTTCATCCTGTCCCGCGTGGCCAACGTGGGCTCCGGCGGTGACGTGCTCTGGCAGCCGGGAGGGGGCCGCACGCAGCCTGAGGGCTGAGCAGGCCCGACTGGACCGGACGCCTGCGGCCACGGCCTCAGGCCACGCTGGTGTTCCACCCCGGAGGAGCCGCCTCGACCCAGGAGCGCAGCGCGGTGTAGTGCTCCTCGGGCAGCGCCAGGTAGAAGTGCGTCCTGCCGTAGGTGCAGGGAACGGCCACCAGCGGCACATCCGGCAGCCGCCGTGAGACGGCAGACGCCTCCGCGTGCTCGGCGATGCCGAGGTCCAGCCCCACCCGGGCCCAGCGGTGCTGGGTGAGCATGGACAGCCCCCCGGGGCCACGGTGCACCAGGAGGTCCTCCTCGTAGTGCAGGGTTCCGACCGTCCATGGGTCGTCGGCCCCCACGCGGTAGCCACAGGGGACGGGAGGGCTCCCGGCGCGTGGTGGCCCGCCGAAACGGCCGAACGCCCACCAGCCGAGCGCCACGAGGACGACGGCAGCCAGCAGCGCCATCACCACCAGCAGCACCGAGGGGAGGGCGTCGGACATGGCTCGTCAGCGGCTGCCGGCGGTGGTGAGGCCTTCGGCGTCGACACTGTCGGCGACGATGGTCACCCGGTCGTTGTCCACCGACAGGAAACCGCTGTCGATCACGGCCGTGCCGTCGCCGGAGTCGGTGTGCACGCGCACCTCACCGCTGACGAGGACGCTCAGGACCGGCGTATGGCCGGGCAGGATGCCCATCTCCCCGTCGACGCTGCGGGCGCTGACCATGCTGGCCTCGCCCTCCCAGACCTTGCGGTCGGCCGCCACGAGTTCGACCTGCAGATGGCTCACGGGTAGTTGTCCTCTCGATGGGGTGGACCGGGTTGGCAGTGTAGCGCCCTGGCCAGGGCACCGGACCCCCCGCACCAGGACCGCGCACGGCCGGGTCCGGCCTCACCCGAGGTGAGGTGGACCCGGCCCATGCGGTGTGTTCGGACCTCAGGCCCGACGGTCAGCCGTTCTTCTCGAGCTCGGCGGCCTGGCGCTCGACGTCGTCGAGGCCACCGCACATGAAGAAGGCCTGCTCCGGGAAGTGGTCGTAGTCGCCGTCCGCCACCTTGGTGAAGGCCTCGACGGTGTCGGACAGCGGCACGGTCGAGCCCTCGAGGCCGGTGAACTGCTTGGCCACGTAGGTGTTCTGGGACAGGAACCGCTGGATGCGCCGGGCCCGGCCGACCAGGACCTTGTCCTCCTCGGAGAGCTCGTCGATGCCAAGGATCGCGATGATGTCCTGGAGCTCCTTGTATCGCTGCAGGATCGACTTCACCCGGACCGCGGTGTCGTAGTGCTCCTGGGTGATGTACCGAGGGTCGAGGATCCGGCTGGTCGAGGCCAGCGGGTCCACCGCCGGGTAGATGCCCATCGAGGCGATCGGGCGGGACAGCTCTGTGGTCGCGTCGAGGTGGGCGAAGGTCGTCGCCGGTGCCGGGTCGGTGTAGTCGTCGGCCGGGACGTAGATCGCCTGCATGGACGTGATCGAGTGGCCTCGCGTCGAGGTGATCCGCTCCTGGAGCACGCCCATCTCGTCGGCCAGGTTGGGCTGGTAGCCGACAGCCGACGGCATCCGGCCGAGCAGCGTGGACACCTCGGACCCGGCCTGGGTGAACCGGAAGATGTTGTCGATGAACAGGAGCACGTCCTGCTTCTGCACGTCACGGAAGTACTCGGCCATCGTCAGCGCGGACAGGGCGACGCGCAGCCGGGTGCCCGGCGGCTCGTCCATCTGGCCGAACACGAGAGCGGTCTGCCCGAGGACCCCGGCCTCCTCCATCTCGACGATGAGGTCGTTGCCCTCGCGGGTCCGCTCGCCGACCCCGGCGAAGACCGACACCCCGCCGTGGTCGCGGGCGACGCGGGCGATCATCTCCTGGATGAGCACCGTCTTGCCCACGCCGGCACCGCCGAACAGGCCGATCTTGCCACCCAGCACGTAGGGGGTCAGCAGGTCGATGACCTTGATGCCGGTCTCGAACATCTGGGTCTTGGACTCCAGCTGGTCGAACGCCGGCGCCTGGCGGTGGATGCCCCAGCGCTCGCCGACCTCCAGGGTCTGGCCCTCCTCGAGGTTCAGGCAGTCACCGGTGGCGTTGAACACCTTGCCCAGGGTGACGTCACCCACGGGCACGGAGATCGGCCCGCCGGTGTCCTGCACCTGCGCGCCGCGCACCAGACCGTCGGTCGGCTGCAGCGAGATGGCACGCACCATGTTGTCGCCGATGTCCTGGGCGACCTCGAGGTTGATGTTCTTGGTCTCGCCGCCGAGCTCCACCTGGGTGGTGAGGAGGTTGTACATCGAAGGGATCTTGCCCGGGGGGAACTCGACGTCGACGACCGGACCGATGATGCGGGCGAGTCGGCCGACTCCGCCCTGGGTCTGCTCCTGCGAGGGAGCCTCAGTGGTAGCAGTGCTCATGGTTCAGTGCTTCCTTCTCACTTGGCGTCGGCGAGGGCGCTGGCGCCGCCCACGATTTCGCTGATCTCTTGGGTGATCTCGGCCTGGCGAGCCTGGTTGGCCAGCCGGGTGTAGGTCTTGATGAGCTCGTCGGCGTTGTCCGTCGCCGACTTCATGGCCCGCTGGCGAGCAGCGAGCTCGGAGGCTGACGCCTGCAGCAGCGCGTTGTAGATGCGCGAGGTGACGTACTTGGGCAGCAGGGCGTCCAGCACCTGCGTGCCGCTGGGCTCGAAGTCGTAGAGAGGCAGCAGCTCGTGCTCCTCGGGCACCTCGACGCCCTCGACCACCTCCAGCGGGAGCATGCGGACCACCTGGACCTCCTGGGTGACCATGTTGACGAAGCGGGTATAGACGACGTGGATCTCGTCGACCCCGCCGCCGTCGGCTCCCGCGATGAAGTCAGCGGTGATCCGCTCGGCGATCTCCTTGGCGTCCTCGAAGGTCGGCTTGTCGGAGAAGCCCGACCAGCTGGTCTCGAAGTCACGGCGGCGGAACCGGTAGAAGCCCTCGGCCTTGCGTCCGCACAGGTAGGGAGCGACCTCGCGCCCGTCCTGCTCCAGCAAGGTGCGCAGCTGCTCGCTGCGCTTGAGCACGGTGGCCGAGTAGGCACCGGCCAGGCCTCGGTCACTGGTGATGACGAGCATGCCGGCCCGCGTCGGGTGATCCCGCTCCGTCGTCAGCGGGTGCTCCACGTCCGAGTGCGTCGCGACCGCCGAGACCGCCCTGGTGATCGCCCGCGCGTAGGGCGAGGTCTCCTGGACCCGCTGCCGTGCCTTGACGACCCGGGATGCAGCAATGAGCTCCATCGCCCGGGTGATCTTCTTCGTCGACTGGACGGTTCTGCTGCGCTGGCGGTACTCCCGCTGTTGCGCTCCCATTCCTCGCCTCTCTCCTCACACCTCGTGAACCTCGACCCTGCGCGGTCCCGCGGCCCCTGGCGTCTGCCGGGGCCGCGGTGGGTCAGCGCTTCTGCTTCGTGATCTGCTCCTGGTTGACGTCGCCACCCTCCAGGGCGTCGACCTCCTCCTCCACCGGGACCTCGGGCTCGTCCTCGGTGGGACGGAACTGCTGCTTGAAGGAGGCCATGGCCTCGTCCAGGGACGCGCGGGTGTCGTCGCCGAGCTTCTTGGTCTCCCGGATGCCGGACAGCAGGCCGTCGTGCTCACGGTGCAGCAGCTCGACGAACTCGCGCTCGAAGCGGCGGATGTCGGCCACCGGGACCGAGTCGAGGTGGCCCTGGGTGCCGGCCCAGATGATGGCGACCTGGTCCTCGACGGCGATCGGCGAGGACTGCGGCTGCTTGAGCAGCTCGACCATGCGCGCACCACGCTCCAGCTGGGCCCGCGAGGCGGCGTCCAGGTCGGAGGCGAACATCGCGAAGGCCTCCATCTCACGGAACTGCGCCAGGTCGACCTTGAGGCGACCGGAGACCTCCTTCATGGCCTTGATCTGGGCGGCACCACCGACGCGGGAGACCGAGATGCCGACGTCGATCGCCGGTCGCACGTTGGAGTTGAACAGGTCCGCCTGCAGGTAGATCTGACCGTCCGTGATCGAGATGACGTTGGTCGGGATGTAGGCCGACACGTCGCCGGCCTTGGTCTCGATGATCGGCAGGCCGGTCATCGACCCGGCGCCGAGGTCGTCGGAGAGCTTGGCGCAGCGCTCCAGCAGGCGCGAGTGCAGGTAGAAGACGTCACCGGGGTAGGCCTCGCGGCCCGGCGGACGGCGCAGCAGCAGGGACACGGCACGGTAGGCCTCGGCCTGCTTGGACAGGTCGTCGAAGACGATCAGGACGTGCTTGCCCTGGTACATCCAGTGCTGGCCGATCGCCGAGCCGGTGTACGGAGCGAGGTACTTGAAGCCGGCCGAGTTGGAGGCGGGGGCGGCCACGATGGTGGTGTAGTCCATCGCCCCGGCCTCCTCCAGGGTGCCGCGCACCGAGGCGATGGTGGAGCCCTTCTGGCCGATCGCCACGTAGACGCAGCGGACCTGCTTCTCGGGGTCACCGGACTCCCAGTTGGAGCGCTGGTTGAGGATCGTGTCCACGGCGACGGTGGTCTTGCCCGTCTGCCGGTCACCGATGATGAGCTGGCGCTGTCCACGGCCGATCGGGATCATCGAGTCGATGGCCTTGATGCCGGTCTGCAGCGGCTCGTGCACCGACTTGCGGTGCATGACCGACGGAGCCTGCAGCTCCAGAGCCCGGCGGTCCTCGGCCTCGATCGCGCCCAGACCGTCGATGGGGTTGCCCAGCGGGTCCACCACGCGACCGAGGTAGCCGTCGCCCACGGGCACCGACAGGACCTCACCGGTGCGACGGACCTCCTGGCCCTCGTCGATGCCGGCGAACTCACCGAGCACCACCACACCGATCTGGTGCACGTCGAGGTTCAGGGCCAGTCCCAGGGTGCCGTCCTCGAACTTCAGCAGCTCGTTGGTCATCGCCGAGGGCAGGCCCTCGACGTGGGCGATGCCGTCGCTGGCATCGGCCACGCGCCCGACCTCTTCGCGAGAGGCGGCGCTCGGCTGGTAGGACTGGACGAAATCGTCCAGTGCGTCGCGGATCTCCTCCGGACGGATGGTCAGCTCCGTCATTCTCTTCTCCTCTTCGATGCCCCGTGCGTGGTGCCGGGACAGGTCACGTGCGTGGTGGTGTGAAGTTCTCAGCTGGAAAGACGACGCCGGGCGTCGTCCAGACGACTGCTGATCGTGCCCTCGATGACCTCGTCACCGATCTCGATGCGCATGCCGCCGATCACGGAAGGGTCGATGACGATGTTGGCGTTGACCGCGCGGCCGTACTGCTCGGACAACGCGGCCACCAGGCGGTCGATCTGCGCCTCGGTCAGCGGGGCGGCGCTCGTGACGACAGCCGTCACCTGCTGCTGCCGCCGGGCGGCGATGCGCAGGTAGGACTCGATCGTGCGGCCGAACCGCTGGGTGCGCGTGGCCACGGCGTGTGAGGCCAGACGGACCGTCTCGGGAGCCGCCTTGTCGGCCAGCAGCTGCTTGACCATGTTGCCCTTGGCCGCGGCCGGGGCCTGCGGGTCCGTCAGCGCGGACTGCAGGTCGACGTCACCGGCGACGATCCGCTGGAAGCGGAAGAGCTCGTCCTCGACGCGGCCGAGCCGTCCGGAGGCCTGCGCGTGGGCCAGAAAGGCCTCGACCGCCAGCTCCTCGAGCGCGATCGGCAGGTCCAGGGAGTCGGTCCACCGTTGCGCCGCGACCGTGCGACCCACGTGCTGGGCCGCATCCCCGACCCGGCCCGCGAAGAGCCGGTCGACGAGGCCTGCCCGGTCCCGTCCCTCGCGGGCGGGATCGGCCAGTGCCCTGCGCAGGGTCCCTGAGCTGGTCACGGTCCCGGCCATGGCGAGCAGGTCCTCGGCCAACGCGACGATGTCGACGCTGCCCGACAGAGCCTCCTCGAGAGCGGCCCGGGAGGCCAGCATCGCGGTGTGGCTGGGACCTGTCATCAGGACTCCTGCCCGGTGCCGACCCGGGTGCGCTGCACGTCGCCCGCCTCCAGCTCTGCGAGGAACCGGTCGATGACACCGGTCTGGCGTGCCTGGTCGTGGAGGGACTCCCCCACGATCCGGCTGGCGAGGTCGGTCGAGAGCTGTCCGACCTCGCTGCGCAGCGACACCATCGCCTGCTGCCGCTCGGCCTCGACCTGCTTGTGGGCCGTCTCGGTGATGCGGGCAGCCTCGGCCTGGGCCTGCTGGCGCATCTCCGCCACGATCGCAGCTCCCTGTTCCTTGGCCTGCTCGCGGATGCGAGCCGCCTCGTCCCGGGCGCCCGCGAGCTGCGCGACATACTCCTGCCGGGCAGCCTCCGCCTCGGCTTGAGCCTGCTCGGCCTCCTCCATACCACCCTCGATGGCTGCCGTGCGGTCGGCATACGCCTTCTCGAGGTTGGGCACGACCTTGCTCTTCACGACGAAGTACAAGATGGCGAACGCGACCAGACCGAAGATCAGCTCGGGCCAGTACGGCAGGATCGGTAGGGCTGTCGCTTCCGGGTCGTCCGCAACAGTCACCACCGCCACGGTGGTCAGAGTGTCAGCAATCAGCTGCACGGTGGTCTCCTCATGCTCGACGCCGCACTGTGTGGACGTCCGGGTGGAACGGCTGGAGTCTGGCTGGTCCCGCTGCGGATTACAGGAAGAAGAGCACCAGGGCGAAGATCGCGAGCGCCTCGGCGAGCGCGAAGCCCAGGATGGCGATCGGGCGCAGCAAGTTGGCAGCCTCAGGCTGGCGCGCGACCCCGTTGATGTAGGCGGCGAAGATCAGACCCACGGCGATGGCGGGGCCGATGGTGGCGAGGCCGTAGCCAATGAGGGTGATGTTACCTTCCACGTCATTTCTCTTTCTGTGTGTTGTCCCGGCGGCGAAGACCGCCGGCGGCAAGGTTATTCAGTTGTGAGATCAAGGGTCGGACGTCAGTGGTCGTCCGCCAGCGCACCGCCGATGTAGGAGGCCGCGAGGAGCACGAACACGTAGGCCTGAAGGAACTGCACCAGGCCCTCGAAAAGCACCATGATGAACGTCATCGCCCAGGCCGGGATGGCCACGAGGGCGAGCAGCCCGCCCTGGGTGAAGAGCTCCCATGCACCCAGGCTGAAGACCAGCAGCAGCATGTGACCGGCGAACATGTTGCCGAAGAGCCGGAGGGCCAGCGTCAGCGGCCGGGTGACGAAGAAGGTGATGAGCTCCAGCAGGAAGATCACCGGGATCATGAAGACCGGCAGCCCCCCGGGCACCATGAACTTGAAGTAGCCCACGACCCCGTGCTTCTGCACACCGATCCAGTGGTAGACGACATACACCACGAGGGTGAGCGCGATGGGGAAGCCGATGCGACCGAAGGTGGGCAGCTGGATCGGTGGGACGATGCCGGCCCAGTTGTTGGCCAGGATGAGCACGAACATCGCGAACAGCATCGGCACGAACCGCAGGAAGTCCCTGGACCCGATCATGTCGCGGGCCACGTCGTTGCGCACGAAGTCGTAGACCTTCTCCGTGAACCACTGCCCCTTGCTCGGGACGACGGCCGCACGCTTGGTCGTGGCGATGAGCCACCAGGACAGCAGGGCGACCGACAGCGCCATCACGATCATGGGCCGAGTGATCGCCAGCGTCATCTCCATGCCGAAGACCTCGACAGTCCCGAACCGGACCATCGGCTGCCAGAACGTCGACGGGGACGGCGGGAAGTCCGCCGCAGGCACGGGGAGGGCCGAAGTCAGGATCACTGGTTCTCCTTGGTCCTACAGGTCGCTGGCTGGGCACGCCCCGATCGCGTCATCGCACGGGTGGGGAAGTCACGGTGAACCATACCGGAGCCAGACCACGTACAGCGACAGCGCCATCCCCCCCAGCAGGCCGATCACGATGAAGAACCCGGTGCCCAGCCAGGCGTCCACCAGCCAGCCGATGCCACCGAACGTGACCGGCCCCGCGATGAGGTAGGCGACGACCGAGGTGGCCGCGTCGGTCTCCCGCGAGGTGCCCACGACATCGTGCCGCGGGGGCAGGGGGTCACCCTTGGGCCGGGGCTCGAGGTCTTCCATGGGGACCATCATGGCAAACCTCACCGGCTGTCAGGGTCGACGATCTGGGTGCGAGTGCGCAGGAAGCCCGTGACCTGGCCCACCTGGTAGGCCAGAGCGGTCGCGAACAGCCCGATCGCGGTCGCTCTGGCGTCGAGCCCGTCGAGCTCACGCACCACCAGCACCACACTCACCAGGAGCAACAGCTGGACCAGGTACAACGCGAGGGCCCCGGGCACCTCCGCTCCCGGCAGGTGGTCGAGGAGCTGGCCCACGCCCCAGACACCACCGGCGAAGGCCGCCACGGCGATCACCGCACCGATCGCGGCCGAGACGCCGGCACCTGGCCCCCGCAGCAGCCCCAGGACCGTCACCGCCAGGGCTGCCACCGGCAGCGCCGCCGTCAGAGCGGCCCTGTGCATGGCGGCCACCACCGGGTTGCGGGCACCTGTGCGGTGCGCGGGGGGCCGGCCCTCGGCGGGTGGTGTCGACATGGGACCTCGCGGCGGGTGGACGATCCTTGTGAAGAGCTTCACAAGGAGGGGGAGCGGACTCGGCGGCTCCATGGCTGCCACGTCAGGGCAACCGCCAGGAGCAGCGCCAGTGACATGCCGAGAAGGGACACCCAGACCGGCACGTAGGCGAACGAGACCGCCCCGACGGCGATCAGTGCTGACCACAGGTAGAGCAGGCCGACGGCCCGGCGGTGGCTGTGCCCGATCCGCAGCATCTGGTGGTGCAGGTGGTGGGCGTCGGGCTTCCACGGCGAGTCCCCCCGGCGGGTGCGCCGGACGACCGCCAAGGCCATGTCGAGGATCGGCAGCGCCATGATCGCCACCGGCAGCAGCAGCGGCACCATGAAGGCTGCCAGCGTCGACGTGGTCGCCACACTGGAGTTGGGGTCCACGCTGCCGGTCATCGAGATGGTGGCGGCCGAGAGCAACAGACCGAGCAGCAAGGCTCCCGCGTCACCCATGAACAGGCGCGCCGGGTGGAAGTTGTGCGGGAGGAAGCCGATGCAGCACCCCATGAGGGCTGCGGTGATGAAGGTGGCCGTCGAGAAGACGTTGGGCGGGTCGAAGGCCCGGCTGACCAGGTAGGTCCAGGCGAAGAACGTGCCGGCCGAGATGAACACCACGCCGGCGGCCAGCCCGTCGAGCCCGTCGACGAAGTTCACGGCGTTGCAGGAGACCACGACCACCAGGATGGTGAGCGTGACCAGCACCGGTTCGGGCAGCACCGTCACACCGAAGATCGGCAGGCTCAACAGCTGCACCCCGAAGAACGCCAGCACCGCGCCGGCCACGACCTGCCCGGCCAGCTTGGTCAGCCAGTCGAGGTCACGCACGTCGTCGAGGGCGCCGAGCAGCGTGATGATCGTCGCGCTCAGGAGCACCCCGATCAGCTCGGAGGTGTCGAAGAGCTGCCCGAGGTAGGGCAGCCGGCTGGCGACCAGCACGGCGACGGCGAACCCGACCAGCATCGCCACACCGCCCAGCCGCGGCGTGGGGACCGCGTGGACGTCGCGTGCCCGCACCGGGGTCACCGCCCCTACCCGGAACGCGAGCCTGCGCACGAGGGTCGTGGCGACATACGTGAAGATCGCTGCGGTCAGCAGGATCAGCAGGTACTCGCGCATCGCTCACCTCCCCCGGCCGCCCGCGGGCACCCCGGGCCGGTCGTCAGGGGGTGGGGTAGGCCGGGTGTGCAGCCAGGAGGTCGGTGACCTCGGCGCGGATCGCGCGGGCCTGGTCGTCACCGGGGTCCCCGTCGGTGGTCGTCACGGCGCGGTGGATGAGGTCGGCGACGACATCCATCTCCGACGTGCCCATGCCCTGGGTCGTCAGCGAGGGCGTGCCCACCCGGATGCCGGAGGCGATGTTGGGCTTCTCGGGGTCGAAGGGGATGGCGTTCTTGTTGAGCACGATGCCCGCCGCGTCACAGCGCAGCTCGGCGTCGGCACCGGTCACCCCCACGCCGCGCAGGTCGTGCAGCGACAGGTGGGTGTCGGTGCCACCCGCGATAGGGCGGATGCCCCGCTCGTCCAGCCCGGCCGCGAGTGCCCGGGCGTTGGCGATCACCTGGCGCGCGTAGTCCTGGTAGGCGGGCGTGGCGCACTCGGCGAAGTTGACGGCCTTGGCCGCCACACCGTGCATGAGCGGGCCGCCCTGCATCATCGGGAAGACCGCCCGGTCGATCTTCGCCGCGTGCTCGGCCTTGCAGACGATGGCACCGCCACGGGGGCCGCGCAGCACCTTGTGGGTGGTGAAGCTGACCACGTCGGCATGCGGCACCGGTGACGGAATGGCGTGGCCCGCCACGAGGCCGATGAAGTGAGCGGCGTCGACCCAGAAGATCGCACCGGACTCGTCCGCGATCTCGCGGAAGGCCGCGAAGTCGATGAGCCGCGGGATCGCCGAGCCGCCCGCGATGATCAGCTTGGGCCGGTGCTCCAGGGCCAGGTCACGCACCTGGTCGTAGTCGATGTCCTCGGTCTCGGCGTTCACGCCGTAGTGCACCGCGTTGAACCACTTGCCGGAGAAGGACACCTTGAAGCCGTGGGTCAGGTGGCCGCCATGGTCCAGCGACATGCCCAGGATCGTGTCGCCCGGGGCGGCGAAGGCACCGTAGACGGCCTGGTTGGCGCTGGCACCCGAGTGCGGCTGCACGTTGGCGTGGTCAGCCCCGAACAGCGCCTTGGCCCGCTCGATGGCGAGCTTCTCCACCTTGTCGACCTCGGAGCAGCCCCCGTAGTAGCGCTTGTCCGGATATCCCTCGGCATACTTGTTGGACAGGGTGGACCCCAGCGCGGCCAGCACCGCCGGGCTGGTCTGGTTCTCGCTGGCGATGAGCTGCAACCCGGCACGCTGCCGGTCGAGCTCGCTGACCAGCAGCGCGGCGATCTGCGGGTCGCTGTCCACCAGCGCCGCGAAACTCGGGCCGTAGTACGTCTCGGGCGTGACTTCGGTGCTCACTGGGCTCTCCTGCTCGGCGGGGCCGGCGTTCGTCCGGCGGTGCGGTCCAACTGTATGCCGTGCTGCGGGCGGGTGGCCGTCGGTGGGTCAGCCGACCGGCGGCACGTCGCGCAGTGCCGCGGCGGGCACCCTCACCCGGGTCGGCTGCACGCTGCCGATGAGGCGGGCGCCGACCAGCGTGTCCGTGGCGGGCCCTGCGCGGCCTGCGTCGCCCGGGTCAGCGACAGGTTCCTCGTGCGGCACCTGCGCCGGGGGCTGGTCATGCAGCACGGTGGCGCCCAGCACCTCTCGCAGCCGGTCGGCCGGGAGCGCCCCGTGCCGCAGCACCACCGGCTCCTCCCCGGTGCAGTCCACGATGGTCGAGGCGGCGCCGCCGGTGCGGGGGCCGCCGTCGAGATACACCGTGACCGCACCGCCGAGCTGCTCCTCGGCCTCGGCGGCCGTGGTCGCCGCCGGGCGGCCGGTGACGTTCGCGCTGGTGACCGCCAGCGGGCCGACCTCGCTGAGCAGCGCCAGCGCGATCTCGTCGTCGGGCATCCGCAGCGCCACGGTGCCGTTGGTCTCCCCCAGGTCCCACACCAGCGACGGCTGGGCCTTGAGCACGAGGGTGAGGGCCCCGGGCCAGAACTGCCGCATCAGGATCTTGGCGTACATCGGCACCGAGGCGGCCAGGCCGTCGACGGTGCGGGCGCTGGGCACCAGCACGGGTGGTGGCATCTCCCGGCCCCGGTGCTTGGCCGCCAGCACCATCGCGACGGCCACCTCGTCGAACGCGTCCGCCCCGACGCCGTAGACGGTGTCGGTCGGCAGCACGACGATCCGACCGGCACGGACCACCTCGGCAGCCTTGCCGAGGGCCTCCTCCCGGCTCTGCGGGTCAACGGCGTCAACGATCACGCCGCACAGTCTCGCACCCGCGCGAAGGCGGGTGGGATCCTGCCCGTATGCCGTCACTCACCGACCTGACCCTGGACCCTGCGCAGGTGCTCGCCCTCGGCGACCGGGCCGCGGGCGAGCCGCTGGTGCTGACCCGGTGCGACCTGTCCGGGGTGCGGGCTGCGGGCGCCGACCTGGACGACGCGGTGCTGGTGGACTGCACCCTGGACGGGGCCGACCTGCGCGGCGCACGCCTGGCCGGATCGCGCTGGCAGGGCGGTTCGGCGCGGGGCGCACTGCTCGAGGAGGCCGACCTCGGCGACGCCGTGCTGGACGGCGTCGACCTCGCGGAGGCCGTGCTGCGGGGTGCGCTGCTGACCGACGCGGTGCTGCGCGGCTGCCGGCTGGTGGGTCTGGTGGCGGACAGCACCCGCGGCATGGGGGTGACGCTGGTGGGCTGCAACGCCTACGGCGCCGACCTGACCGGCATGGTGCTGAGCCGCCGCGACCTGAGCCGCACCCGGTTCACCGAGGCCAACCTGTCAGGAGCCGACCTGCGCGGTGCGGTCATGGACGGGTGCACCCTGCTGCACACCGAGACCCTGGACGCCCAGTTCGAGGGCACGGACCTGCGCGGCGCCGACCTGGGCCCCGCCGACGCCGGCCGGGCTGCCGCCTGGCGGGGGGCGGTGGTCTCGACGCGGCAGGCCATCGCGATCGCACAGGACCTCACCGGTGTCGTCGTCGCCGACGCCTGAACGCAGGAGTGCAAGCGAGGGTCGCCTCAAGATGCGCGACGCGCGCAAGTGACTACGCTCTTCCTCGACCATGACGCCGGGACCACCATCCCGGCGTCGTCCCCTGACCGAAGGAGAACACCCATGCGTGGTAGCGGAATGATCTGGACCATCGTCGGAGTGCTGCTGATCATCGCCCTGGTCGTCTGGCTGATGAGCGCCCTCTGACCCACCTCTGAGACGGGCTCCCCCCGCGCCGGTGCCACCGGCCCGGGGGGAGTCTGCGTCTCGGGCCGTGCGTGCTGCCGATGCCACCCAGGGAGCGACCGGTGGTCAGCCGGCGCGGACGGCGCGGACGACCCGGGGGCGTCCGGTCAGGTCGTCGTGGTCGGTGACCTCACGCCATACCCCCGCTGCCAGCAGGGCTCGCGTGATCCCTTCCCGCTGCACCTCGGCGTGCTCCATCAGCAGCACCCCGCCCGGATGCAACAGCTGCGCGGCCCGCGCCGCGACCGCACGCGGGACGGCCAGCCCGTCGGTGCCGCCGCCGTAGAGCGCCACCTCGGGGTCGTGGTCGCGCACCTCGGGGTCGACGGGCACCGCCTCGGCCGGGATGTAGGGCGGGTTGCACGTCACGACATCGACCAGCCCCAGCAGGTCCTCGAATGCCGACTCTGCGGGGCCGAGCCTCAGGTCGATCTCCAGGCCGGTGCGGGCGAGGTTGTCCAGTGCCCAGGCGTGGGCGTGACCGGACAGCTCGACCGCATGCACCCGCGCCCGCGGCAGGCCGGCCTTGACGGCCAGCGCGACGGCTCCGCTGCCGGTGCACAGGTCGACGACTACCGGTGCCTGCCGCCCTTGGGCGGCTTCCGTGCCGAGGTCGACGAGCAGCTCGGTCTCAGGCCTGGGGACGAAGACGCCGGGGCCCACCGCGAGCTCCAGGCCCGCGAAGCACACCGTTCCGGTCAGGTGCTGCAGCGGCACCCGCCGAGCCCGCTCGTCCACCAGAAGCCGGTAGGCGGTGAGCACGGGGCCGGGCAGTGCCCGCCCCAGCAGCGCGAGCCGCTGCACCTCCCCCCGACCGGTCCCGGCCGCGTGCGCCAGCAGCAGCTCGGCGTCGACGCGCGGGCTGGGCACCCCGGCCTCGGCCAGCCGCCCAGCGGCATCACGCAGCGCCCGGTCGACCCCCGGCGGCTCGGGCTCGCTCACGTCCCCTCCCCCGCCAGCACGGCGAGTCGGGCCGCCTCGTCGGCCTCGAGCGCAGACTCCACCACCGGGTCGAGCTCACCGTCGAGCACCTGGTCGAGGTTGTAGGCCTTGAACCCCGTCCGGTGGTCAGCGATGCGGTTCTCCGGGTAGTTGTAGGTGCGGATCCGCTCACTGCGGTCGACCGTGCGGATCTGGCTGCGACGCTGCTCCGAGGCCTGCGCGTCGGCTTCGTCGACCGCCAGCTGGTGCAGCCGAGCCCGGAGCACCCGCAGCGCCGACTCCTTGTTCTGCAGCTGCGACTTCTCGTTCTGGCAGGAGACCACGAGCCCGGTCGGCAGATGGGTGATCCGCACGGCCGAGTCGGTCGTGTTGACCGACTGCCCGCCCGGGCCGCTGGATCGGAAGACGTCGATCTTCAGGTCGCGCGGGCTGCAGCTGGACCTCCTCCGGGTCCTCGACCTCGGGCATGCACGAGCACCCCGGCGGCCGAGGTGTGGATGCGGCCCTGGCTCTCGGTGACGGGCACCCGCTGCACGCGGTGCACGCCCCCCTCGTACTTCAGCCGCGCCCAGGGAGCCTCCCCCGGGCCGGGCGTGCCGGTGGCCTGGACGGCGAGCCGGATGTCCTTGTAGCCGCCCAGGTCCGACTCGGTGGCGTCCAGCACCTCGGCCCGCCAGCCCCTGCGCTCGGCGTAGCGCAGGTACATCCGCACCAGGTCGGCAGCGAACAGCGCCGACTCCTCGCCACCCTCGCCGGCCTTGACCTCGATGATCGCGTCGCGGTCGTCGTCGGGGTCCCGGGGCACCAGCAGACGGCGCAGGCGCGTCGGCAGTGGCTGGCCTCGGTGGCCTCGCAGGGCCGGCAGCTCCTCGGCGAAGGAGGGGTCCTCGGCTGGCCAGCTCGCGCGCCGCGCCGAGGTCGTCGAGGGCGGCGTGCCACTGCCGGTATGCCGTCACGGTCGGGGCAAGCGCGGCATACCGCTTCGTGAGCCGCCGCAGGCGGCCGGGTCGTCGTGAACGGCGGGATCGGCGAGCTGCTGCTCGATCTCGGTGAACTCGGCGACGGGAGCGCAGCCGACTCGGTCACATGCGGGCTCCGCTGGTGCGTGGGGGGGGGCGGAGACAGGCGACGCCGGCTCCGGCACCCGTGTGGTTTCCGGAGCCGGCGAGCGAGGTCTACTTGGCGGCCTTCTTGCCGTAGCGCTCCTGGAAGCGGGCGACGCGGCCACCGGTGTCCAGGATCTTCTGCTTGCCGGTGTAGAAGGGGTGGCACTGGGAGCAGACGTCGGCGTTGATCTTGCCGCGCGTCGCGGTGCTGCGGGTGGTGAAGATCGCACCGCAGCTGCAGGTCACCTGGGTCTCGACGTACTCCGGGTGGATGTTCTTCTTCAAGTGATCTCCTCGGGTGGCGGATGTCCCCGGGTCGGTCGGCGGACGCCGTGACCGTGAACCGGTGGGCCAACTGTCAATAATGCCAGTCGGCCTCGTGCTATTCCAACTCGGCGTCCGTCCGGACCCCGGACGGCGCCACCCCACCGGGCAGGGCGGCGCCGTCCGTCAGGACGTCAGTCCTCGTCCTCCAGCTTGATCGAGGAGGTCTGCTGCACCTGGGTGAGGAACTCGTAGTTGTTGCGCGTCTTGCGGAGGCGGTCGAGCAGCAGCTCGATCCCCTGCTGGGAGTCGAGTGCCGACAGCACCCTGCGCAGCTTCCAGGTGATCTTCAGCTCCTCGCCGGACATCAGAATCTCCTCGCGGCGGGTGCCGGAGGGGTTGAGGTCCACCGCCGGGAAGATGCGTCGGTCGGCCAGCTGGCGCGACAGGCGCAGCTCCATGTTGCCGGTGCCCTTGAACTCCTCGAAGATCACCTCGTCCATCTTGGAGCCGGTCTCCACCAGCGCGGTCGCCAGGATGGTGAGCGAGCCACCGTCCTCGATGTTGCGCGCCGCGCCGAAGAACCGCTTGGGCGGGTAGAGGGCGCTGGAGTCGACACCACCGGACAGGATCCGGCCGCTGGCGGGGGCAGCCAGGTTGTAGGCACGTCCCAGGCGGGTGATCGAGTCGAGCAGGACGACGACGTCACCACCCATCTCGACGAGCCGCTTGGCGCGCTCGATGGCCAGCTCGGCCACGATCGTGTGGTCCTCGGCCGGACGGTCGAAGGTGGAGGCGATGACCTCGCCCTTGACCGTGCGCTGCATGTCGGTGACCTCCTCCGGACGCTCGTCCACCAGGACGATCATGAGGTGGACCTCGGGGTTGTTGGTCGTGATCGCGTTGGCGATCGACTGCAGCACCAGCGTCTTGCCTGCCTTGGGCGGCGAGACGATGAGACCACGCTGGCCCTTGCCGATCGGGGCCACCAGGTCGATGATCCGCGTGGTCAGGTTCTTCTGGTCCGTCTCCAGGCGCAGGCGGTCCTGCGGGTAGAGCGGGGTCAGCTTGCCGAACTCGGGACGCTGCCGGGCCTGTTCGGGGGTCATGCCGTTGATCGAGTCGAGGCGCACCAGCGCGTTGAACTTGTCTCGGTTGCGCCCGACGCTCTGCTGCGGCTCGCCGTCCTTGGGTGCCTTGATGGCCCCGACCACCGCGTCACCCTTGCGCATGCCGTTCTTGCGGACCATGCCCATCGGCACGTAGATGTCGGTCGGCCCCGGAAGGTAGCCCGTGGTGCGGATGAACCCATAGTTGTCGAGGACGTCGAGCACACCAGCCACCGGCACGAGGACGTCCTCGTCGGAGTAGCTCTCCTGCTGCTCGTCCTGGAAGCCCTCGGAGCCACGACCACCCTGGCCGCCGCCGCCGGCCCGCCCACGCTTGCGGTCCCGCCCACGCTGGCGGTTGCGTCGGCGGCCGCGGCCACCGCGGTCGTCGTCGTCGTCGAACTGGCCGCCCTGGCCGCCCTGGCCGCCGCGACCCTGGTCGCGCTGACCGCCGTCGCGGTCGCGGTCGCTGCCACCCTCGCGGTTCTGGCCACCCTCCTGGCGCCCCTCGCGCTCGGACTGCTGGCCACGATCGCGCTGCTGACCGCCCTCGCGGTTCTGGCCCTGCTCGCGGTTCTGGCCCTGCTCGCGCTTCTGACCGCCCTCGCGGTTCTGGCCCTGCTCGCGCTGCTGACCGCCCTCGCGGTCGCGGTCCTGGCTCCCCTCACGGTTCTGCCCGCCCTGACGCTGCTGGCCACGCTCGCGCTGTCCGCCCTGACGATCCCGCTCCTGACCGCGCTCGCGGTCCTGGCCGGCGTCCCGCTGGGGACCGGTGTCCGACTCGCCACCGCTGTCCCGTCCGGTGCCGGCCGGCTCGTCCCCCGCCGATGCCGCGGCGTCCGTGCGCGTGGCCGGGGCTGCCTGCGGCTCACCCTGTGCGGCACCGGCGCGGCGTGAGCGTCGGGGCGCCGCCTCTCGCGGTGCCGCCTCGCGGCGGCTGTCCCCGGAGGCGGCCTCCGCCGGAGCCGGGGTGTCGCTCTGCTGCGGGGCGCGGGCGCTGGCGGCTCCGCCGCGGGCCTGCCTGATGGCGGACACGAGGTCGGCCTTCCGCATCCCCCGGGACACGGGGATCCCCATGGTGGCCGCGAGGTCCTGCAGCTCGGCCAGACGCATCGCGCTCAGGGCGCCGGTCCTGGTCGAGGCCTCGGCGTTGGTGGTGTCAGTCACTAAGGATTCCTTCCCCCGCGTGTCACTCCGGACGCTGCCGGAAGGTGGGGTCTCATCGGGATCAGCGCAGGGCGCTGGATGGATAGCCCAGGTCCTCGGCCGCTCCCGTGCGAGGCACAAAGGGTGACAGCACGGACCGACGACGTCGGAGCCATGGGCATTGCCTGCGGACCCAACTCAGGACGGGGGTTACAACTCCACCGATGTGGGCTATCCCGCGAGGCACGGTCACTCTAACACCACAGCGTGTGCGCCTGCCTCACCGCAGACGGGCGAGTCTCAGCCGCTGGTGGCGATGCGCCGGGCGGCCTGCACGATGTCACCCAACACCGCCGAGGCCGTCTCGTCCCCACCGGCACCGGCGCCGTGCAGCCGGAGCGCACCGGCCGACTCGGCCTCGATCACGATGGCGTTGCGGCCCTCGCGGGTGTGCGCGAACGGGTGGTCGGCCGCGAGCATGACCGGCCGCACGGCCACCTCGACCCGAGGCGCGAGCGCAGATCCCGACGCCCAGGCCGAGGCGATCAGCTTGATCACCTGACCGGTGCCCCGCGCCTGCTCGAAGTCGGCGTCGGTCAGGTGGCTGATGCCCTCACGCTGCACGTCGTCGACGGTGACCTCGACCCCCCAGGCCGTGCGGGCCAGGATCACGATCTTGGCGGCGGCATCGAGGCCTTCCAGGTCCTCGGCGGGGTCGGCCTCCAGGTAGCCGAGCTTGTCGGCGCGCTCCAGCGCCTCCTGGAACGGCACCCCCAGCCGGGCGACCCGGTCGAGGATGTAGTTGGTCGACCCGTTCACGATGCCCGAGATGGAGGTGATCTCGTCCCCGGCCAGGGCCTCCCGCACCACCCGCAGCACAGGCACCGACGCGACCACCGCGGCTTCGTAGTCGAGCCCGACGCCGTGCTGGTGGGCGAGCCGGTGCAGGGCGACGCCGTGGTGGGCGATCAGCTGCTTGTTGGCTGTGACGACCTGCGCCCCTGCGGCCATGGCCCGCTCGATCAGGCTGCGGGCGGGTTCGATGCCCCCCATCAGCTCGACGACGATGTCGGCGTCCTCGACGAGGCCGTCGACGTCCTCGGTCAGCAGCCCGGCCGGCACACCGGGGAGGTCGCGGGGGCGACTGGCGTCGCGCACCGCGATGCCGGTGAGCGACAGGGGCCGTCCGATCCGGTGGGTGAACAGCTCGGCACGCTCGGTCGACCGGCGGGCCACGGCGGCGCCGACGGTGCCGCAGCCGAGGAGGGCGACCCTGATGGGGGCGTCGGGCATCGTGTGCGGTCCTTCGTCGGGGGGCAGGCGGTGGGGCACGGTCACATGCGCTCGGGGGCGCCGACCCCGAGCAGGTGCAGGCCGTTGGCGAGCACCTGGCGGGTGGCGTCGTTGAGCATCAGCCGGGTGCGGTGCAGGTCGGTGATCTCCTCGTCGACGTCGACCGGGCGCACCCGGCACTCGTCATACCACTTGTGGAAGCGTCCGGCGAGGTCCTCGAGATAGCGGGCGACACGGTGCGGCTCACGCAGAGTCGCCGCCTGGGCCACCACCCGGGGGAAGTCGCCCAGGACGGCCAGCAGCGCGGACTCGGTCTCGTGCTCGAGCAGGGCCGGGTCGAAGCCGTCCTCGCGCGAGACCCCGTCCTCACCGGCGAGCCTGGCCACGTTGCAGGTCCGGGCGTGGGCGTACTGGACGTAGAAGACCGGGTTGTCGTGGCTCCGCTTGCGCAGCTCGTCGCCGTCCAGGTCCAGCGGGGAGTCGGCAGGGAAGCGGGCCAGCGAGTAGCGCACCGGGTCGGAACCGATCCAGTCGAGCAGGTCGGTGAGGAAGATCGCGTTGCCGCGACGCTTGCCCATGCGCTCACCCCTGATGTTGATCAGCTGGCCGATGAGCACCTCGATGTTGCGCTCCGGGTCGTCCCCCGCGCAGGCGGCGATCGCCTTCAGACGGTTGACATAGCCGTGGTGGTCCGCTCCGAGCATGTAGATCTTGGCGGGGAACCCGCGGTCCTTCTTGCTCAGGTAGTAGGCCGCGTCGGAGGCGAAGTAGGTCGGCTCACCGTTGGCGCGCACGAGCACCCGGTCGCGGTCGTCGCCGAAGTCGGTCGTGCGCAGCCAGACGGCGCCGTCGGCGTCGAAGACATGGCCCTGCGCACGCAGCCGGTCCACAGCCTGCTCGACCGCACCCCCCTCGTGCAGGGACCTCTCCGAGAACCACACGTCGAAGTGCACCTCGAAGGAGGCCAGGGTGTCCTTGATCTGCTGCAGCTGCAGCTCGTAGCCGCGCCGGCGAGCGAGGTCGAGCGCCTCGGGCTCGGGCAGGTCCAGCAGGTCGGGCCGTTCGGCCACGATGGTGGCGGCCAGGTCACCGACGTACTCCCCCGGGTAGCCACCCTCGGGCACCTGCGTGCCCCGGGCCTTGGCCAGGATGGAGGCCGCGAACTTGTCCATCTGCGCGCCCGCGTCGTTGATGTAGTGCTCGGCCGTCACCTGAGCCCCGCAGGCCTGCAGCAGCCGCCGCAGGGCGTCGCCCAGCGCGGCCCATCGGGTGTGTCCGATGTGCAGCGGCCCGGTGGGGTTGGCCGACACGAACTCGAGGTTGACCACCTGGCCGACGAGCGTGTCGTTGGCGCCGTAGGCCGAGCCGGCCTCGACGATCGCCCTGGCGAGCTCACCGGCGCTGGCTGCCTCGAGCGTGATGTTGAGGAAGCCGGGACCGGCCACGTCCGCAGCGGCCACTCCGGGGACGGCGCGAAGCCGCTGGGCGACCAGCTCTGCGACGGCGCGCGGCGGCATACCGGCCGGCTTGGCGAGCTGCAGCGCCACGTTGGTGGACCAGTCTCCGTGCTCACGGCTGCGCGGACGTTCCACCCGGATCTCCGCAGGCACGGCCACAGCGAGGTCGCCGTCCGCGACGGCCTCGTCGAGGGCGGTCCGGATGACGGCAGCGAGTTGCTCGGGAGTCACCCGCGGAAGTCTAGTGTCGACGGGCACGCCTGGACTCCGATGTCGTGGTCCCGGGCACCACACTGCTAGAGTTTCGCGCTGTTGCCCCCGTAGCTCAGGGGATAGAGCACCGCCCTCCGGAGGCGGGAGCGCAGGTTCGAATCCTGCCGGGGGCGCAACGACACGGCTGGGGCGAGTCGGGGCTGTTGACCAGTTACCTCCCGGCGCAGCCTTTCTCGTAGTCTGCCCCTATGACCGACTCCCGGGCGCGCGGCCGCCTCACCGCAGCGGCCGCGGCACTGGCTGCCCTTGGTGTCGTCTCGATGCGCAAGGCCAGGGCCACCGCACGACAGGAGGCGCAGGCCTCGATGCAGCGTGCCCGGCAGGCCACCCGGGGGCGTTCCGAGCGGCTCGACGACAGCGCCGGTCAGGCCCGGTTGCTGACCCTGCACCCACGGACCGACGCGGGCCGGACGACCGTGGAGGTGCGCAACGACAGCGACCGGCCGTTCACCGACCTCGAGGTGCGGGGGGCGCACCTGCTGATGGCGACGGTGCCTGGCGGCTACACCTCGCACGTCGAGTCGGGTCGCACCACCGCGTCCCTGGACCCGCTCCAGGTCCACCTCGTCGAGGTGACCTTCCGCGACGCCGGTGGCGCGGTCGTGGACCCCCACCGGATGCACCCCGCGGTCGAGGTCGCCTACACCGATGCGCAGGATGTCCGCTGGCGCCGTCTGGCCGGGGCCCCACCCCGGCGCGACTGACCTGTCGCGTCACCGACGGCGCCAGCGGTGCGGTCGGTCGAACGGGTGAGCCCCACTCCGACTATCGGCCGATGCCCCGTGCCGCACCCCCTGCTTGGATGAGGTCATGACCACATCCGGGACGACCCTGCCGGGCACGGATATCGAGGTGCGCGGCCTGACCAAGTCCTTCAGCGGGTTCATGGCCGTGGACGACCTCAGCTTCCGGGTGGAGCCCGGGCGGATCACCGGCTTCCTCGGGCCCAACGGCTCAGGCAAGACGACCACGTTGCGCATGCTGCTGGGGCTGATCCGCCCGACGGCAGGCGAGGGGCTCATCGGCGGACGCCGGTATGCCGACCTGCCGGCCCCTCTGCTCACCGTCGGGGCCGCTCTCGAGGCCACCAACTTCCACCCGGGGCGCAGCGGGCGCGACCACCTGCGCGTCCTGGCCGGCACGCACAGCATCCCGGACAGCCGCGTCGACGAGATGCTCGAGCTCGTAGGCATCCCTGCGGCCGCACGCAAGAGGGCCGGCGGCTACTCGATGGGCATGAGGCAGCGCCTGGGCCTGGCCGCGGCACTGCTGGGCGACCCGCAGGTGCTCATCCTCGACGAGCCGGCCAACGGCTTGGACCCCGAGGGCATCCGCTGGCTCCGCGGCCTGCTGCAGCACCTCGCCAGGCAGGGCAAGACCATCCTGATCAGCTCCCACCTGCTGAGCGAGGTGGAGCAGACCGTCGACGACGTGGTCATCATCGCCAACGGTCACCTGGTCAGCCAAGGCACGATGGACCAGCTCCACGGCGACCCGGCCACCCTGGTGCGCAGCGCCGACCCGGGGCGCCTGGCCGCGGCACTGCAGGAGGAGCGCCTGGCCACCGAGCCCCTGCCGGACCTGGGGCACGGTGCGCTGCGCGTGCTGACCGGCGACATGACGCGGGTGGGTGAGGCCGCCCTCCGGTCCGGCGTCGCAGTGCACGAGCTACGCCCGCTACGCACCGACCTGGAGCGGCTGTTCCTCGACCTCACCGAGGCCCCCGCCCACCGCAACCGCAACCTCGGGGCCGGCACCGGCGCGACCCCCGCGACGCCCATGGAGGAGCCCGCATGACCGCGCTGGTCCGCACCGAGCTGCGCAAGTACCTCACCACTCGTCTGGCGTGGGGGATGGCGCTGGCGATGTTTGCGCTCGGCGCCATCTTCTCCGGTCTGTTCGGCGCGTTCCTGGTCTACGGCAGCATCGTCCCCGACGGGCCACCCACCTCCGAGGTGGTGCCCCCGCTCGTGCTGGCCAGGCTGGTCTACACCGCCGGCATCCAGGTCGGCTACCTGCTCGCGCTCGTCATCGGGGTGCTGAGCATCGGGCAGGAGTTCCGCCACAAGACGATCAGCGGCACGTTCCTGGCGACCCCCCGGCGTGGCCGGGTCGTGGCAGCCAAGGTGGTCGCCCTGGTGGTCATCGCCTCCACCAACGCCCTGGCTCACATCCTGGGCTGTCTGGTCGGCGGCGGCGTGCTGCTGGCCATCAACGACCTCCCCCTCTTCCCCGAACCGGTGGAGCTGGGCCGGACCCTGCTGCTGATCCTGCTCGTACTGGCCCTCTGGTCCCTCATCGGCCTGGGCATCGGCGTGCTCATCCCCAACCAGGTCGCCGCCCTCATCATCGCGGTGGCCGCGGCGTGGATCGTCGAGCCGTTGCTGGGCTTCGGCCTCACCCTGGTCGACGGCGGCGACGCACTGGCCCGGTTCTTCCCGAGCCAAGCCACCAGCGCCACGCTGGACCTGTTCACCGGCATCGAGCCCGGCCTCGCCTCGGCGCTCGGCGCCGCCGACGACCCGTTGCGGTGGTGGGTCGCGGCTCTGGTGCTGTTCGCCTACGCGGCGGTGATGACCGTCATCGGCTGGGTGCTCACGAGGTCGCGCGACATCGCCTGACCCTGCGGGGGGCTCGGGGAGCCCGTTGGGGCTAGGCTGACGAGTGCAGATCTCCGTCTCGTCAACCATGTGAGGAAGAGGCGCACACGCCGTGGCACCGCAGCCCCCCAGCAACGACAATCCCTTGGCCGACTTCGGAGCCAACGAGTGGCTGGTCGAGGAGCAGTACGACCAGTACCTCGCGGACAAGACGTCCGTGTCGCCACAGTGGCAGAGGTTCTTCGCCACCTACCAGCCCGAGGGTGCCGGGAGCAACGGAAGCACCGAGCGCAAGGGCACCCCAGCCACGTCCTCCGCCCCGGCGTCGAAGGCGAGCTCCACAGCGAGGCCCGCCCAGCGTCAGGCACAGCCCTCAACGCCCAAGAACAAGGCCGAGACCTCCGCGCCAGCCCCCGAGAAGGCGCAGACCTCGGCGTCCCCGGCAGCCAAGGCGGAGCCCGCCGCCAAGGCGGAGCCCGCCGCCAAGGCGGAGCCCGCCGCCGACGGCAGTAAGGCAGCCAACGAACCGTCGCCCACGCCGCGCGATGCCCCGGCCCGCAAGACGGTCAGCCCGCAGGCCGAGTCCCGCACCACCCCGCTGCGTGGCGCCACCGCCCGCGTGGTCTCCAACATGGAGTCCAGCCTCACCGTGCCGACCGCGACGAGCGTGCGGTCGCTGCCGGCCAAGCTGCTCATCGACAACCGCACCGTCATCAACAACCACCTGTCCCGCAGCCGCGGAGGCAAGGTCTCGTTCACCCACCTCATCGGCTACGCCATGGTCAAGGCCGTGTCGAGGATGCCGGAGATGAACAACGGCTTCGCCGAGCAGGACGGCAAGCCGGTGCTCGTGTCGCCGGCACACACCAACCTCGGCATCGCCATCGACGTGGCCAAGCCCGACGGCTCGCGCCAGCTGCTGGTCCCCAGCGTCAAGAACGCCGAGGAGATGGACTTCCACCACTTCTGGGGCGCCTACGAGGAGCTCATCCGCAAGGCCCGCGGCGGCAAGCTGACCATCGAGGACTTCCAGGGCACCACGATCTCGCTGACCAACCCCGGTGGCATCGGCACCGTGCACTCCGTGCCGCGGCTCATGCAGGGCCAGGGCTGCATCGTCGGGGTCGGCTCGCTGGACTACCCCGCCGAGTGGCAGGGTGCCAGCAAGGAACGCCTCAACACCAACGCAGTCAGCAAGGTCCTGACGCTGACCTCGACCTACGACCACCGCATCATCCAGGGCGCGCAGTCCGGGGAGTTCCTCAAGGTGATGCATGGGCTGCTGCTCGGTGGCAGCGGCTTCTACGACGAGGTCTTCACCTCCCTGCGCATCCCCTACGAGCCGATCCGCTGGGCCCCCGACGTGTCCGCCTCGCACATGGACGACGTCTCCAAGACCTCCCGGGTGCAGGAGCTCATCCACGCCTACCGGGTGCGTGGCCACCTGATGGCCGACACCGACCCGCTGGAGTACCGGCAGCGGCGCCACCACGACCTGGACATCACCAACCACGGGCTGACGCTGTGGGACCTCGACCGGGACTTCGCCACCGGCGGGTTCGGCGGTCAGCCCCGGCTCACCCTGCGCAAGATCCTCGGCATCCTGCGTGACTCCTACTGCCGGACCATCGGCATCGAGTACATGCACATCCAGGACCCGGAGCAGCGGGCCTGGATCCAGGAGCGCGTGGAGATCCCGTTCGAGAAGGCCTCCCCGGACGAGCAGCTGCGCATCCTGCGACGCCTCAACGCCGCGGAGGCGTTCGAGACCTTCCTTCAGACCAAGTTCGTCGGTCAGAAGCGGTTCAGCCTCGAGGGCGGCGAGTCGGTCATCGCGCTGCTCGACAAGATCCTCAACGAGTCGGCCCAGGACGAGCTCGACGAGGTCTGCATCGGTATGCCGCACCGCGGCAGGCTCAACGTGCTCGCCAACCTGGCGGGCAAGTCCTACGGTCAGATCTTCAAGGAGTTCGAGGGCAAGCAGGACCCCAAGTCGGTGCAGGGGTCCGGTGACGTGAAGTACCACCTCGGCACCGAGGGCGAGTTCCGCACCGAGGACGGCAAGACGACCAGCGTCTACCTGGCCGCGAACCCCTCCCACCTCGAGGCGGTCAACCCCGTGCTGGAGGGCGTGGTCCGGGCCAAGCAGGACCGCCTGAACAAGCCAGGCGACACCTTCACTGTGCTGCCGGTGCTGCTGCACGGCGACGCGGCGTTCGCCGGCCAGGGCGTGGTCGCCGAGACGCTCAACCTGTCGCAGCTGCGGGGCTACCGCACCGGCGGCACCGTGCACGTGGTCATCAACAACCAGGTCGGCTTCACGACCAGCCCCATGCAGTCGCGCTCCTCGGTCTACTGCACCGACGTCGCGAGGATGGTGCAGGCACCGATCTTCCACGTCAACGGCGACGACCCGGAAGCCTGCGTGCGGGTGGCCGAGCTGGCCTACGACTTCCGCCGTGAGTTCCACAAGGACGTCGTGATCGACATGGTCTGCTACCGCCGGCGCGGCCACAACGAGGGTGACGACCCCTCGATGACCCAGCCGCTCATGTATGACCTGATCGAGTCCAAGCGCTCGGTCCGCAAGCTCTACACCGAGTCGCTCATCGGACGCGGTGACATCACGGTCGAGGACGCGGAGGCGGCGCTGCGCGACTACCAGCGTCAGCTCGAGCAGGTCTTCACCGAGACCAAGGCCGCGATGCGTGGTGAGGACGGACAGCAGGGCGGTCTGGAGCGTCCCCAGGCTCAGCAGGAGGACGACCACGCCTTCCACCGGCCCGTGGTCAGCGCCATCGACGAGGAGATGCTGCACCGCATCGGGGACGCGTTCGTCGCGACCCCCGACGACTTCACGGTGCACCCCAAGCTCGCCCAGCTGATGGCCCGCCGGCAGGAGATGACCCGCCAGGGCGGCATCGACTGGGCGATGGGCGAGCTGCTGGCCATCGGCGCTCTGCTGCTGGAGCGCACCCCGGTCCGGCTGGCCGGGCAGGACTCGCGCCGCGGCACGTTCGTCCAGCGCCACGCCGTGCTCACCTGCAAGGTCTCGGCCGACGAATGGTCACCGCTCACGCACCTGGCCGAGGACCAGGCGAAGTTCTGGATCTACGACTCCCTGCTGTCGGAGTACGCCGCCATGGGCTTCGAGTACGGCTACTCGGTCGAGCGTCCCGACGCCCTGGTGATGTGGGAGGCGCAGTTCGGCGACTTCGTCAACGGCGCGCAGATCATCCTGGACGAGTTCATCTCCTCCTCACAGCAGAAGTGGAACCAACGCTCGTCGGTCGTGCTGCTGCTGCCGCACGGCTACGAAGGACAGGGTCCCGACCACTCGTCCGCACGCATCGAGCGCTTCCTGCAGATGTGCGCCGAGGACAACATGACGGTGGCCTACCCCTCGACGCCGGCGTCCTACTTCCACCTGCTGCGCAAGCAGGCCTACGCCCGGCCGCGCAAGCCCCTGGTCGTCTTCACCCCCAAGGCCATGCTGCGTCTCAAGGCCGCCTCGAGTGCCCCCGGAGACTTCACCAGCGGGCGGTTCCGTCCGGTGCTGCCCGACCGCGAGCGGCTCTCCGGCGAGGTCGACCGGGTGCTGCTCGCCTCCAGCAAGCTCGTCTACGACCTGGAGGACGAGCGGCGCCGGCGCGAGGACGACCGCACCGCCATCCTGCGCGTCGAGCAGCTCTACCCCACGCCGGGCAAGGAGGTGGCCGAGCTCGCGAAGGCCTACCCCGACGCCGAGCTGGTGTGGGTGCAGAACGAGCCCGAGAACCAGGGCGCGTGGCCGTTCATGGCACTCAACCTGCCGGCGGCGCTGGCCGAGCACGGCGCGGAACGCCCGCTGCGCGTGGTGTCCCGCCCCGCGTCGGCAGCCCCCGCCACCGGCTCGGCCAAGGTGCACGCCGTCGAGCAGGAGGCCCTGATGGCTCGGGCCTTCGACCGGTGAGCGCCCCCATGACCACGCGCGAGGACACCGGTCTGCCCCCGGGCTGGTCAGCGGTGACCCCCACGGAGCGGGACGTGGAGGACCTCGTCCGGCTGCTGCGCCGGCATGAGCAGCAGGCTCGGGGATGGCCCGGTGCCGACAGTGAGAACGTCTCCGCCGAGGTCACCGGCCGCGGCGTGCGCACCCGCACCCACCTGCTGGTGCGAGACGCCGACGGCACGGCCCGGGCCTGGGTGAGCTGTCACGACCGGGCCGCCGGCCGCGTCCTCGTCGGTGTGACCGTCGACCCCGACCTCGCCGAGGACGACGCGAACGTGGTCGCCGCGTGGTGCTTCACGAAGGCGGAGGCGTTCTCCCTGTCCATCGGCCAGGCGCGGGGGGTCGACTCGTTCCACATGGACTCCGGGGCCTTCCAGGACGACACACGGCAGCACCGCTGGCTCGAGGAGGCGGGGTTCGGCAAGGTCCGCGACTGGTGGCAGATGTCCCGCCCGGTGAGCAGCGACGAGGTCGACGCCTTCCCCCCGCCCCGCGAAGGCGTGGTGGTCCGACGGGTCCGCCGCGACGACGGGGTGGGCATGCCGGAGGAGCAGGACCTGCGCGACATCCACTTCGTCCTCGAGGAGTCGTTCGCCGACCACTTCAACTCCTACCGTGAGACGTTCGAGGAGTTCGTCGGACGGCTGCGGGAGGACCCGGGCCACCGGTGGGACCACTGGTGGCTGGCGACGGTGGACGGAGAACCGGCCGGTGCCGTCGTGGCGACCACGGTCACCGGTCGGCTGGACGGCGACGGACAACCTCAGCCGGACGGGTCCTACATCGACTACATCGGCGTGCACCAGCGGGCCCGCGGCCGCGGGGTTGCCAAGGCCCTGCTCCACGCGGTGGTGGCTGATGCGGCAGCACGCGGCCGCAACCGGGTGGGGCTGGAGGTCGACGCCGACTCCCCCACCGGGGCCGACGGCCTCTACACCTCCTTGGGATGGCGCACGGCCTACGTGACGGAGTCCTGGCACAAGGATGTGTCGATCCCGGCCCGGTGAGCCCGGCAGAGCCTGCGGCCGGCGATAGGGTCAGGGCGTGTACTTCACCGACCGAGGCATCGAGGAGCTGGCCGCCCGCCGGGGCGAGGACCAGGTCACCCTGGCGTGGTTGGCCGACCAGCTGCGCACCTTCGTGGACCTCCATCCCGAGTTCGAGACTCCCGTGGAGCGCCTGGCCACCTGGCTGGCCCGCGACGACGACGAGTGAGCGAGCACCCGACCAGAAAGGCACCACCTGTGACGTCCGGCACCGACCAGCCCGCCATGGAGTTCACCCCCAGCGCCGAGTTCCAGGTCGTCGAGGGGGCCCGTGACATCGGGATCTGCTTCATCGGTGACGGCTACGTGGCCGGCTACGGCGACCCCAAGGCGCTGGGCTGGGTCAGCAGGGTGGTCGGGCGGACCCCCACCGACGGCGCCGACCTCACGGCATACAACCTCGGGGTGCGCGGCGACTCCAGCGCCGAGGTGATGCAGCGCTGGCGGGCCGAGTGCCCGGTGCGGTGGCACGGCCGCGGCGAGCGCCGCCTCGTCGTCGGGGTGGGTGCGCACGACCTGGAGCACGGCATCAGCACGGCCCGATCCCGGCTCAACCTGGCCAACGTCCTCGACGAGGCCAGCACCAGTGGCATCGCCACGTTCGTGGTCGGGCCGCCCCCCGCGCTCGACCCTGAGCTCAACATCCGGCTGCAGGCGCTGTCCGAGGCCCAGGCCGACGTCTGCGCGCGGCGCGGCGTGCCCTTCGTCGACACCTTCCTCCCGCTGCGCGACCACGACCAGTGGCAGTCCGACCTGGCCGCCGGCGACGGGGTCCACCCCGCCCAGGCGGGCTACGGCCTCATCGCCTGGCTGGTGCTGCACCACGGCTGGCAGCGCTGGCTCCAGCTCGGCGACTGACGTGGCGCCCGGCTGCGGCTCAGCCCGCGCCGCGCAGCGACCGCAGCCAGGCCGCCGCGTCAGCGTAGGCGGTCGCGTCGGCCTCCGGGGCCACGGTGCCGGGGCGCCCGTCGGCCCGGGGGTAGCTGCCGAGGTAGCGCACCCTCAGGCAGGTGCGATGCAGGCCTGTCATCGCCTCGGCCATGCGCGGTTCGTCGATATGGGCATCGGCGTCGATGGCGAAGCAGTACTGCCCCAGGCCCTCTCCCGTCGGGCGTGACTCCAGCCGGGACAGGTCCACGCCGCGGACCGCGAACTGCTCCAGCAGCTCCAGCAGGGCACCGGGGTGGTTGTGCCGGATGAAGGCGATGAGCGTGGTCCGGTCCGCCCCGGTCGGCGGGGGCGGAGCGGTGCCCGGCGCAGCCAGCTGCACGAACCGGGTCACGGCCCCGGCCCGGTCCGCGATGTCGTCGGCCAGCACCTCCAGCCCGTGCTCCACGGCGGCCAGCGGCGCCGCCACGGCCGCGTCGTAGGCGCCGCCGGCGACCAGCTGCGGCGGCCCGCGCGGTCGACGCCTCCGGGAGCACCTCGGCGTCCGGCAGATGGTCGGCCAGCCACTGCCGCGTCTGGGCGGCCGCGTGCGGGTGCGTGGCGATGCGGCGGACACCGGTGAGCGGCGAGCCCGCACGAGCCATGAGCGCGAACCGGACGGCGAGGTGGACCTCACGCACGATGCACAGCGGCGCTCCGTGGATCAACGCATCCAGCGTGGCCGAGACCGACCCCTCGACCGAGTTCTCGAACGGCACCACCGCACTGCGCGCCGCCCCGGAGCGGACCTGCGCCATCGCCGACTCCACGGTGGGCACCGGCACCGGCTCCACCTCCGGGCCGACGACCTGCCGCACGGCCTGCTCGGTGAAGGTGCCGCTCGGGCCCAGGTAGACGACGTCGACGGGTGCGGTCACGTCCGCACCCTAGCGCCCCGAGGGGGCAGGGTCAGTAGGCTCCGGACTCGGTGGCCCGGAGCACCACGTTGGCGGTGCGGAACACGATCATCATGTCCAGGACCGGCGACCAGTTCTCGACGTAGTACAGGTCGAGGCGCACGGCCTCCTCCCACTCCAGGTCGCTGCGCCCGCTGATCTGCCACAGCCCCGTCATGCCCGGATTCACCAGGAGCCGACGGCGCACGTCGTCACCGTAGGACGCAACCTCGTGCGGCAGCGGCGGCCGGGGTCCGACCAGGCTCATCTCTCCCCGCAGGACGTTGACCAGCTGGGGCAGCTCGTCGATGCTGTAACGCCGGATGAAGGCCCCGACCCGGGTCACGCGTGGGTCGGCATGCAGCTTGAAGAGCGGGCCGGCGGCCTGGTTGGAGCCGAGCAGGTCCGGGAGCCGAGACTCGGCATCGGGGACCATGCTGCGGAACTTGTACATGGCGAAACGTCGTCCCTGCCTGCCCACCCGCTCCTGGCGGAAGATGGCCGGGCCCCGGTCCTCGGCCGAGATCGCGACGGCGACCAGCAGGAGCACCGGGGCCAGGACGATGAGGCCGAAGAGGGCCAGCACCCGGTCCATCACGTTCTTCACGACCCTGCGTGGCCCGGTGAACCGGGGCGACTCCACATGGATCAGCGGGAGCCCCTGGACGGGTCGGGTCTTCACCCGCGGGCCGGCGACGTCCATGATGTCCGGGGCCACCACGAGGTCGATGGCGGTGCCTTCCAGGGCCCAGCCCAGCCGTCGCAGGCCGCGCACCCCCAGGCCGGCCGAGGAGGACACGGCCACCACGTCGGCGTTCAGCGCCTGAGCCTGGGCGACCACGTCGGTGCCGTCCCCCACCACCGGCACGCCCGCGACGGTGTGGTCCCGGGCGTCCGCGACGCAGGCTCCCAGCACACGGTAGCCGGCGTCAGGGAAACGGTTGAGGGCCGCGACCAGCCCGGCCACGTGGGCCTGGTCGCCGACCAGCAGCACCCGGTCGGAGAGCTCTCCGGCCCGCCGCTCCCGGACCAGCCACTGGCGCGAGGCCCACCGTCCGAGCAACAGCAGGAAGGTGCCCAGCGGGAACGCGAGCAGCACGTAGCCGCGCGCGAAGTCGAGCTTGAAGGCGAACGCCACGATGGCGAGCACGCCGAACAGCCAGAAGGACGCGCGGAGCACCTGTCGGTACTCCTGGACCCCGTGCCCGCTGTAGGTGCCGTCGTAGGCGTCCTGCAGGTGCAGCATCGCGAACCAGCCGAGCACGAGCGCGAGCGAGACGGAGGTGTAGGACAGGGTCCCGATGTTGGCGTTCGGCGGGAGCTGCTGGTCCACCGGACCGAACCGCCCGAGGTGTGCCGCCGCGACCGCGAGGGCGATCACCGCGACATCGAGGACCTGCAGCCAGCGCAGGTAGGGCCGTAGGTAGGACCTGGCGCGCCGCACCGGGGCGGCGGCGGTCGGCGTGGGCACGCGTGGAGTGGACTCGGGGTGGGCCTGGTCACGGACAGGATCACTCGAGTGGAGAAACAGGGTCATCCAGAGCTCCCGGTTGGTCTCAGCATGCCGAGCCGGAGAGGTGAGGACCCTCACGGGTCTTGCGGCCCTCATCTTGACCAACTCTTTACCTTGGTCAGAGTAGGGGAAGCACCCGGGCGCGTCTACTCTGAGGTAGCCGCTCGTTGCGACAGCCCACAGCCCGGCTGAGGGGGTTCGCGCGGCGACAGCGCCACGGCGCCCCGTCAAAGCCCGGCGCACACCTGACCGCATCAGCTGCTAGCAAGAAGGAACACCATGCACCGCACTGCATCGCGTCGCTTCGGCGCCGCCACCGTCCTCGCCCTGACCCTGGCCCTCGCCGCCTGCGGTGACGAGGCCGACACCCCGGCTGAGGGCGAGGCCGCCGACCCGTCGGCGAACACCGGTTCCGAGGCTGCGGCCATGGTCCCGGACGAGCTCCGCGAGGCGGGCGTCATCCGCATCGGCACCGACGCCTCCTACGCCCCGAGCGAGTTCCTGGACGAGGACGGCTCGACGATCATCGGCATGGACGTCGACCTGTTCGACGCGGTGGCGGCCGAGCTGGGCCTGGAGACCCAGTGGGAGAACGCCGACTTCGGCACCATCATCGGCGGCGTCACCGGCGACCGCTACGACATCGGCGTCTCGAGCTTCACCATCAACGAGGAGCGCAAGCAGGAAGTCAACATGGTGAGCTACTTCAACGCCGGCACGCAGTGGGCGGTCGCCAGCGGCAACCCGGAGGGGGTGGACCCCGAGGCCCCGTGCGGCCTGACCGTCGCGGTGCAGGCCAACACGGTGCAGGACCAGGAGGACCTGCCACCCAAGGTCGAGGCCTGCGAGGCAGAGGGCAACCCGATCACCGTGCTGCAGTTCGAGGGCCAGGACCAGGCCACCGCCGCCCTCGTGTCGGGCCGTGCCGACGCGATGCTGGCCGACTCCCCCGTCGTGTCCTACGCGATCGCCCAGGTGGGCGACGCGATCGAGGCGGCCGGCGAGATCTACGACGCGGCGCCCTACGGCTATGTCGTCCCGCTGGACAACACCGAGCTCGCCGAGGCCATCGTGGCCGCGCTGGAGGCCATCGCCGCCAACGGCACCTACGACGCGGTGCTCGACGAGTGGGGTCAGGTCGAGGGCGGCATCGACGACTTCGCCGTCAACCCATGACGAACCCGACCGACACCGTGGGTGAGCGCCCGGGACGCATCGACGCGATCCCGGTGCGCCACCCCGGGCGCTGGGTGGCCGTGGCGCTGATCGCGCTGCTGGTGGCGATGTTCGTCCACATGCTCGTCACCAACGAGGTGTTCAACTGGCCCTTCGTGGTGGAGACGATGGTCCAGTCGCCGGTGCTGCGCGGCCTGCTGGTGGGCACGCTGTGGGTCACCGTCCTGGCGATGACCATCGGCGTGGTGCTCGGCGTGATGCTGGCCGTGATGCGCCTGTCGCCCAACCCCGTGCTGTCGGTCGTCTCCTTCTCGTTCATCTGGTTCTTCCGCACCATCCCCCGGCTGGTGCTGCTGACGATCATGGGCACGCTCGGTCTGGTGTTCCAGGGGGGCCTGGACCTCGGCATCCCGTTCGACCAGCAGATCCTGGGGCTGATCGGGGCCGAGGGCGACTGGCGCTTCCTCAACCTCGACGCCAACGCCATCTTCATCGGGGTGACCGGTGGCGCCATCGGTCTGGGTCTGAGCGAGGCCGCCTACATGGCCGAGATCGCCCGCGCCGGCATCACCTCGGTGGACACGGGGCAGCGTGAGGCGGCTGAGGCCCTCGGCATGGACAGCCGCACCACGATGCGCCGGATCGTGCTCCCCCAGGCCATGCGCGTCATCGTGCCACCGACGGGCAACGAGCTGATCTCGATGGTCAAGGACACCTCGCTGCTCATCGCGGTGCCGGTCAACATGGAGCTCTTCTTCCAGCTCAACGCGATCGGCTCGCGCACCTTCCAGGTGTTCCCGGTGCTGGTGGCCGCCACGCTGTGGTATCTCATCGTCGGCAGCGTGCTGATGGTCGGTCAGCACTTCCTGGAGAAGCGGTTCAACCGCGGATACGGCGCCCGGGTGACCCCCACCGCCGCGCCGGACCCCTTGAACCCCAACGAGCCGGCGAAGGTGACCCCATGACACGACCCCTGGTGCAGGCCGTCAACGTGACGAAGGCGTTCGGTCACAACGAGGTCCTCAAGGGCATCGACCTGGCAGTCGACACCGGGCAGGTCGTCTGTCTGCTCGGGCCGTCCGGGTCGGGCAAGACGACCTTCCTGCGGTGCATCAACCAGCTCGAGGACATCGACGGAGGCCGGATCTGGGTCGACGACGACCTCATCGGCTACGTCGAGCGTGATGGCCGGCTGCACCGGCTCAAGGACAAGGAGATCGCCGCGCAGCGCCGTGAGATCGGCATGGTCTTCCAGCGCTTCAACCTCTTCCCGCACATGACGGTGCTGCAGAACGTCTGCGAGGCGCCGTGCACCGTGCAGGGGCGCCGACGCAAGGAGGTCGAGGCCGAGGCCCAGACCCTGCTGGAGCAGGTGGGTCTCGGCGACAAGCCCGAGGCCTACCCCAACGAGCTGTCCGGGGGCCAGCAGCAACGCGTGGCGATCGCGCGAGCCCTGGCCATGCACCCCAAGCTCATGCTCTTCGACGAGCCGACGTCTGCCCTCGACCCCGAGCTGGTCGGGGACGTGCTGGCGGTCATGCGCGACCTCGCCGCCAGTGGGATGACGATGATCGTGGTGACCCACGAGATGTCGTTCGCCCGTGAGGTGGCCGACCATGTCGTGTTCATGGACGGTGGCGTCGTGGTGGAGGACGGACCACCGTCGGAGGTCCTGACCAACCCCCAGCACCAGCGCACCAAGGACTTCCTGCGGCGGGTCACCGAAGAGGAGGCGCCGGCCACGGCCGGTCCCCCCGGCGCCCCCTCCAGGCAGCAGTCCTCGCCGGAGGACGGAACGCAGCACTGAGTCCGTCCGCCGGCTCTCGGGGCGCCTGGCAGCTCGCAGTGGTGCGGGGCCGGTCCATGGAGCCGACCCTGCGCCAGGGCGACCGGCTGCTGGTCCGTCGTGGCACCGCGGTGCGGCCCGGTGCCCTCGTGGTGGTGCGGCTGCCGGACAGCCCGGACGGGCCACGACCGAACGCCGTGAAGCGCCTGCGGCGGGTCGAGCCCTCGGGCGCCCTCTGGGTGGAGTCCGATGCACTCGGGGTCGGCACCGACTCATGGACCGTCGGCGCGCTCCCCCCGGACCACCTGCTCGGACGGGTCGTCCTACGCCTGCCCCGTCCGCCTGCTGCGTGGCGGCGTGCCGTCAGCGGCGCCCGGTCCGTGCGGTGGGGGCGGGGCCGCCGGTGAGGGCCCACCGCAGCCACGGCAGAGCCTCGGCGACCTGCCCGAACATCGCCTCGTAGACAGCCTGCTCACGCCGGTAGGGGTCGACGATGTCGAGCGCGTCGGTCGGCACATGCCCGCGCAACCCGGCCAGCGTCCCGGTGACGTCACGCACCCACTGGCCCGGGTGGTCGGTGATGGGCAGGTCGGCCTCCGGCACCTCGGCGGCCAGCAGCCCCAGCTCCCGGACGGTGAAGGCCCGGCGTAGCGCGCCGGGGTGCAGCCGCACCACCTCGCCCCGGTGGGCCTTGGTGGCGGTGAGCACCAGGTCCGCCGACTGCACGTCAGCGGTGCTCAGGCGGCGGCTGGCGAACCCCGCCGTGCTGATGCCCCAGGCGCCCAGCCGGACCTTGATCGGCTCGCTGACCGGCAACCCGGGCTCGGCCCGCGTGCCGGCGCTGGCGACCTCGACCGCTCCGGCCCCCCAGGCCTCGTCCAGGTCGTGCCTGAGCAGGTGCTCGATGTAGGGGGACCGGCAGATGTTGCCGGTGCACACGAGAAGGATCCGCGCTCGCTCGACGTCCACGGTGGGGAGCCTACGGCGTGCCGGCGGCGTTGCTGCCCAGCGGTGACAGCGGTCCACCGTCGCGCCAGCGGGCGCCGTGCCCCACCAGCCGGACCCGCCGGGTCTGGTCGGCCTCGTCGTCGTCCGGGCGAGTCAGCACGACCTCCAGCCGGCTCGGGCTCAGGTGGTCGGCCACGCCGGCCCCCCACTCCACCACGGTCACGGCCTCCTCGAGGGAGGCGTCCAGGTCCAGGTCGTCGAGCTCGGCCTCACCGCCCAGCCGGTAGGCGTCGACGTGCACCAGCGAGGGCCCTCCGACCAGCGAGGGGTGCTCCCGGGCGATCACGAAGGTCGGTGAGGTGACCGGGCCGCGCACCCCCAGCCCCTCCGCCAGCCCCTGGGTGAGGGTGGTCTTCCCGGCCCCCAGGTCGCCCGTGAGCACCACGAGGTCGCCGGCGCGCAGGAGGCTCCCGAGCGCCGCCCCGAACGCCCGCGTGTCCGCGGCGGTAGGGAGCACCCGCCGGACGCCGCTCACCGGACCCACCCCAGGGACAGCGCCCGTCGCCCCCGGCCCCGGCGCAGGTCGACGCAGGTATGCCGGTGCACCGGCATCCGGTCGACGTCGTCACCGTGACCGGCGACCACCCGGTCGAGGAAGTCGAGCAGGTGGTCACCGACGATCTCCGGGTGCTCGAGCATGATGACGTGGCCGGCACGGTGCACCACGAAGTGGTCGGCGTGCGGGAGCGCCTCGACGATCTCGGCCGTGTGCACCGGCTCGGTCAGCACGTCCCGGTCGCCGACCATCGCCAGCAGCGGCACGTCACGCAGATGGGCCAGCGTGTCACGCTTGTCGTGCGCCTTGAGGGCCGGGGCGAAGGCCGACATCACGGCAAGGTCGGTGCCGAGGATCATGTCCGCGGTCAGGCGACGCACCGCACGGGGCACCTTGGAGCCGAAGGACGAGACCGCGACCGGCACCTCGTCGATGTAGGGCGTGCGGCGGCGCACCTGCTGGAGGATGGTCTGCCGGGGCGCCAGGCGTGCCGTCAGGACCGGCCCGATCTCGTTGACGAGCGCTCCCAGCCGCTTCCCCAGCCCCCAGCGCACCCGGTGCATGCCGCCGGCGCTGGTGCTGAGCAGGGCGACCGCGACGACGCGCTCCCGCACCTGCTCGGCGTGGTCGGCGGCATAGGACATCACGGTCATCCCGCCCATCGAGTGGCCGACGAGCGCGACCTGCCCCTGGGGCGCGGCCGCGTCGATGACCCGGCGCAGGTCCTCGCCGAGCTGCTCGATGGTGTTGTCGCCGGGCTCACCGTGGCCGGAGCGGCCGTGCCCCCGCTGGTCCCACAGGACCACCCGGTAGCCCGCCGCGGTGAGGGCGTGCCGCTGGAACACCCACGAACGCAGGTCGAGGGTGAAGCCGTGCGTGAGCACGACGGTCAGCAGCGGGTCGTGCCCCTCGTCCGGCTCGTCGACCTCCACGTGCAGAGGCACCTCGTCGCTGGCCTGGGCCACGAGGGTCCGGCCGGGTGTCTTCGCCAGCAGGCCCGGCAGCTCCTGCGCCACGGTGCCCGCCCGGCTCACTCCTCGTCCCCTCCGGTGTAGACCCGGGGCATCCGCGGGCCGTACCGGGTGACGATCTCATAGCTGATCGTGCCGGCGGCCCGCGCCCAGTCCTCGGCCGTCGGCTCTCCACGGTCGCCGGGCCCGAAGACCAGCACCTCGTCGCCGCACTCGACCGGCAGGTCGCCCGCGTCGACGACGACCTGGTCCATGCAGACCCGACCGGCGATGGGGCGACGGTGTCCGCGCAGCAGGACCTCCCCCGCGTTGGAGGCGTGCCGCGGCACGCCGTCGGCGTAGCCCACCGGCACGTCGACCAGCGTCGTGGGCCGGGTCGTGGTGAAGGTATGGCCGTAGGAGACCCCCTGGCCGGCCGGCACCCGCTTGACTGTCGCCACCCGAGCCACCGCCGTCATCGCCGGCACCAGGTCGTAGTCGGCGCTGCTGCCCAGATCGGGCACCGGGGAGAGGCCGTAGACCGCCAGACCGGGACGCACCATGTCCCAGGCCGCCGCGGGGGTGGTCAGGGTGGCGGCCGAGTTGGACATGTGCCGGACCTCCGGGCGCAGACCGGCGCGCTCGGCCAGGGCGACGGCGTCGGCGAAGGCGTCCTGCTGGGCACGCACCGTCGGGTGGGTGGGGGCGTCGGCATACGCGAAGTGGGTGAAGAGCCCGACGACGCTGATCGCACCGCCGGCCTCGGCTGCCCTGGCCCGGTCGACGAGGTCGGCGTAGTCGGTGTGACCCCCGCCGAGGGCGTAGGCGCCGTTGCGGCCGAGGCCGGTGTCCACCTTCAGGTGCACCCGCGCCGTGCGCCCGGTCTGCTCGACGGCGCGAAGCACCTCGGCCAGCCCCCAGGGGGCGGAGACCCCGAGGTCCACGTCGGACTCGACCGCCGGCACGTAGTCGACGCCTGGCGCGTGAAGCCAGGTCAGCAGCGGCACGGCGATGCCCGCCCGGCGCAAGGCCAGGGCCTCGGCCAGCTGAGCGGTGCCCAGCCAGTCGGCCCCGCCGGCGACCGCAGCCCGGGCCGACGGCACGAGGCCGTGACCGTAGGCGTCGGCCTTGACGACCGCCATCAGCGCGGCGTCGCCGGCGAGCGCGCGCAGCACACCGACGTTGTGCCGGATGGCGGCCAGGTCGATGCGCGCGTGGGCCGGGTGCACCCGCGGGTCGTAGTCCGGTGGCCCGACCGGGTCGGGCACGGTCTGGTCGAGGCCGGCCCGGTCGTCAGCCACGGTCCTGCAGGCCCTTGCGCACCACGGCGAGCTGCTCCATCAGCGACGGGCCCGCCGGCACCGTCTCGTCGACCGAGTCGAGCCGGTCGACGATGCGCTGCCCCACCTGCGTGGTGGAGGCGCCCATGGCGGCGCCGGCCAGCGCGGGCAGCTCCGCGAGCACGGCAGCGGTGGCACGCTCGACCGCCGCGGCAGCAGCGCCCTCCCCCAGGGTGGACAGACCGAGCGCGAGTGACAGCACGGCGCCGGCGGGGTTGGCCCACCCGCGGCCGGCGATGTCAGGAGCCGACCCGTGGATCGGCTCGAACATGCTGGGGGCGCTGCCGTCGAGGTTGAGGTTGCCGCTGGCCGCGACACCGAGACCTCCCTGCACCACCGCGCCGAGGTCGGTGACGATGTCGCCGAAGAGGTTGTCGGTGACGACGACGTCGAAGCGCTCAGGGCTGACCGGCAGGTGCATGCACATCGCGTCGACGTGCACGTAGTCGGTCTCGACCCCCGGGTAGCGCTGCCCGACCACCTCCATCGCCTCGAGCCAGAGCGCCCCGGCCTGCACCAGCACGTTGGTCTTGTGGCACAGGGTCACCTGGCCACGTCGCTGCTCCGCCAGGCGGAACGCGAAGTCGACCGCCCGCTCCACGGCATACCAGGTGGTGATGGACTCCTGCACGGCGACGGCCGCCGGTGTGCCCCGGTGCACGCTGCTGCCGGTGCCGACGTAGGCGCCCTCCGTGTTCTCCCGGACGACCACCAGGTCGCAACGGTCCGGGGTGAGCCCGGCGATGGGGGTGGGGACGCCGGGGTAGAGCCGCACCGGACGCAGGTTGATGGCCTGCCGCATCGCGGCGCGCAGCGCCAGGATGATGCCCCGCTCGAGCACTCCCGGGGTGACCTGCGGGCTGCCGATGGCCCCGAACAGGATGGCGTCCTGCGCTCGTAGCGTCGCCACGTCGGCCTCGGTGAGCAGGTCACCCGTGGCGCGGTAGCGGTCGGCACCGAGCGCGACCTCGGTGCGCTCCGTGCTGAAGCCGTAGCGCTCCTCCACGGCGTCCAGGACGCTCAGGGCGACCTGCGTGACCTCGGGTCCGACCCCGTCGCCGGGGATCACGGCCAGCCGGTGGGTGTTCATCCGCACAGCACTCCTGACGTCACGTCAACCTAGGGGGTTTAGTGTGGCCCACATGGTCTCAGGTCGTGCAGGAGAGGTCGATGGGTAGCACCCTGGCAGAGAAGCTGTGGCAGTCCCACGTGGTCCGCCAGGTCGAGGGCGAGCCGGACCTGCTCTACATCGACCTGCATCTCGTGCACGAGGTGACCAGCCCGCAGGCCTTCGAGGGGCTGAAGGTCGCCGGTCGCCCGGTGCGCCGGCCCGACCTGACCCTGGCCACCGAGGACCACAACGTCCCGACCACCCTGGGCCCGGTCCTCGACCCGGTCAGCAGGACCCAGCTGGAGGCGCTCAAGGCCAACTGCGCCGAGCACGGCATCGTGCACCACGAGCGGGGCCGGCTGGGCCAGGGCATCGTGCACGTCATCGGCCCCGAGCTGGGCCTCACCCAGCCGGGCATGACGATCGTCTGCGGTGACTCGCACACCTCCACCCACGGGGCGTTCGGCTCGCTGGGGATGGGCATCGGGACCAGCGAGGTGGAGCATGTGCTGGCCACCCAGACGCTGCCGTTGGCACCCTTCCGGACGATGGCGGTCACGGTCGAGGGCACCCTTCAGCCCGGCGTGTCCCCCAAGGACATCATCCTGGCGGTCATCAACCGGATCGGCACCGGCGGTGGGCAGGGCTACGTGCTCGAGTACCGCGGCAGCGCCATCCGTGCCCTGTCGATGGAGGGCCGGATGACTATCTGCAACATGTCGATCGAGGCCGGTGCCCGGGCGGGCATGGTGGCCCCTGACGAGACCACCTTCGGCTACGTCAAGGGGCGGCCCTACGCTCCGCAGGGCGAGCAGTGGGACGAGGCCGTCGCCGCCTGGCGGGAGCTGCGCACCGATGATGACGCGGTCTTCGACGCCGAGATCTTCATCGACGCCGACACGCTGACCCCGTTCGTCACCTGGGGCACCAACCCCGGCCAGTCGGTGCCGTTGGGGGGTGCCGTGCCGGATCCCGAGGACTGCGGTGACGAGGGAGACAAGGGAGCGGCACAGCGCGCCCTGGACTACATGGATCTGGCACCGGGCACCCCGATGCGCCAGATCGCGGTCGACGCGGTGTTCCTGGGCTCGTGCACGAACGGTCGCATCGAGGACCTGCGCATCGCCGCGGACATCCTGCGCGACCGGCACCTCGCCGAGGGCGTGCGGATGCTCGTCGTGCCCGGCTCCCACGCGGTGCGGCTCCAGGCCGAGGAGGAGGGCCTGGACCAGGTCTTCCTCGACGCCGGGGCCGAGTGGCGGCTCGCCGGCTGCTCGATGTGCCTGGGCATGAACCCGGACAGCCTGTCGCCGCAGGAGCGGTGCGCCTCGACGTCCAACCGCAACTTCGAGGGTCGCCAGGGTGCCCGCTCGCGCACGCACCTGGTCTCTCCCGCCGTCGCGGCTGCCACCGCCGTGCGCGGCACCCTGTCCAGCCCGGCCGACCTGGTCACCGAGCCGATCCTGGAGGAGGTCCGGTGATGCAGGCGTTCACGACCCACACCGGCATCGGGGTCCCGCTGCGCCGCAGCAACGTCGACACCGACCAGATCATCCCCGCGTCCTACCTCAAGCGGGTCAGCCGCACCGGCTTCGAGGACGGGCTCTTCGCGCGGTGGCGCGAGGACCCCTCGTTCGTGCTCAACCACCCGTCCTACACCGCGGGCACGGTGCTGGTCGCCGGTCCCGACTTCGGCACCGGCTCCTCCCGGGAGCACGCCGTCTGGGCGCTCATGCAGTACGGCTTCCGCGCCGTCATCGCCTCACGTTTCGGCGACATCTTCCGAGGCAACTCCGGCAAGCAGGGCCTGCTCTGCGCCCAGGTCGGCCAGGACGACGTCGAGCTGATCTGGAAGCACCTGGAGAACGAGCCGGGAGCCACGGTCAGCCTCGACCTCCAGCGGCGTCAGGTCACCTGCGGCGACATCACCTGCACCTTCGCCGTCGACGACTACACCGCCTGGCGGCTGCTCAACGGCCTGGACGACATCTCGCTCACCCTGCAGCACGCCGACGACATCAGCGCCTTCGAGGCCGCGCGCCCGGCATACAAGCCCTCCATCTCCCCCGCGTGACCGTTGTGCGCTCCCGTGCACCTCTCGACAGCGACCCGGGAGCGCACGTCGGTCACGCGGTCCGAGCCCGCGCCGCCGAGCGCGCAAAGGCCGCCAGGATCCGAGCGTGCACCCGGTCGGGGTGTGCCAGGTCCGCCCAGGTGAGCCGCACCACCTCGTAGCCGAGGTGGCGCAGCGCGTCCTCGCGCACCTTCTCGGCCCTGAGGTCTGCCACCGCCCCGTACTTGACCAGGCCGTCGAACTCGACGACGACCCGCTCGGTCCGGAACAGGAAGTCGACCCGGGCGGCGAACCCGTCGTCCCCACGGATCCAGGCCTGCAGCTGCGGAGCCGGCAGTCCCAGGACGTGCAGCAGCCACCGGGTCCGCGACTCCCCGGCCGACTCCGACGCACCGTCGGCCAGCCTCGCCACCAGGCTGGACCGGGTGGCCCCGTTGCCCCGGGGTGCACCCTGCAGCGCCTCGGTGAGCCGGGCCTTCCCCCGCTGGCGCACGACCGCGTCGGCGCTCACCAGGCCCGCCTCCACTCCGAACAGGTCCGCGACCTGCAGGGCGGCGAGCGGCCCGTCGACCACGCAGATGCCGTCGACCCGGGTCAGGAAGGCCTCCGGGACGGGGTCGTGGATGCCCGTGGCGGTGCCGCCCCTGCGGACCCCGTCGAGGCGCACCAGGTGCACCCGGTCGTCCACACCGTGGAAGGGCAGCCCCTGCAGTGCCAGGGCGCTGTGATGGCTGAGCGCGAACGGTGCCCGACGCCAGGCCCGCGCCGTGCCCCGGGCGCGCAGGGCGTGCCGCTCCCAGGGCGCGGCTGCGCGCCATACCTCAGCTGCCACCACGACGTCGCGGCGCAGCCGGACCAGGTCTCCGCGAGCGACGGCGCGGCTCACCACGTGACGCGAGATGCCGAGGTCGACGAGCTCGGTGACCGAGCTGACGCCACCCTGCGCGCTCAGCCTCCCGGCGATGACAGGGTCGAGAGCCATAGCCCGCACTGTGCCGCGGACGAGCTCCGAGGGGCCCTCGCCGTCCACAGGTCCGGCGCCGGGTGCCCGATGTGCGCTCCCGTGTGCCTCTCGACGCCGACACCGGAGCGCACATCGGGCACGTGGTTGACGCTACGTCAGGATGGGCTAGGCTCACCCCGATGGCTTCCCGACTGCTCCTCCTCGGCTGCCGCAGCGAGACCTCCTAGGTCCGGCCCCTCGCTGCGGAGTCTGTGCTGTCCCCGGACTCACCCACCAGCAGCGAGGAACCCATCGTGACCGCCCAGCACAACCCCCAGCAGACCAGCGGTATGCCGTTCGGCCGCTACTCCCCCTTCACCCCCGTCGACGTGCCCGACCGCACCTGGCCCTCCCGCACCATGACCCAGGCCCCGCGCTGGTGTGCGGTCGACCTGCGCGACGGCAACCAGGCCCTGATCGACCCGATGACCCCCGAGCGCAAGCGCCGTATGTTCGAGCTCCTGGTCCGGATGGGCTACAAGGAGATCGAGGTCGGCTTCCCCTCGGCCAGCCAGACCGACTTCGACTTCGTGCGGATGCTCATCGAGGAGGACCTGATCCCCGACGACGTGGTCATCCAGGTGCTGACCCAGGCCCGGGAGCACCTCATCCAGCGCACCTACGAGTCGATCGACGGCGCGAAGCAGGCCATCGTCCACCTCTACAACTCGACGTCCACGCTGCAGCGCCGGGTCGTCTTCGACACCGACATGGACGGCATCATCGACATCGCCACCAGTGGCGCCCGCCTGTGCAAGAAGTTCGAGGAGCAGCTCGAGCACGACACCGAGGTCTTCTACGAGTACTCCCCGGAGTCCTACACCGGCACCGAGCTCGACTTCGCCGTGACGGTGTGCAACAAGGTCATGGAGATCCTCGCCCCCACCGCCGAGAAGCCGGTGATCATCAACCTGCCGGCGACCGTGGAGATGGCCACACCCAACGTGTATGCCGACTCGATCGAGTGGATGAACCGTCACCTCGAGCACCGGGAGCACGTCGTCCTGTCCCTGCACCCGCACAACGACCGGGGCACCGCGGTGGCCGCCGCCGAGCTCGGCTACCTGGCCGGTGCCGACCGCATCGAGGGGTGCCTGTTCGGCAACGGCGAGCGCACCGGCAACGTCTGCCTGGTCACCCTGGGCATGAACCTGTTCAGCCAGGGCATCGACCCCCAGGTCGACTTCTCCGACATCGACGAGATCCGGCGCACCGTCGAGCACTGCAACCAGCTGAAGGTGCCCGAGCGCCATCCCTACGGGGGCGACCTGGTCTTCACCGCCTTCTCCGGGTCGCACCAGGACGCGATCAAGAAGGGGCTGGAGGCCCTGCAGCGTGACGCCGACGCGGCGGGTGTCCCGGTCGACGAGCACGACTGGGAGGTGCCCTACCTGCCCATCGACCCCAAGGACGTGGGCCGCTCCTACGAGGCGGTCATCCGGGTCAACAGCCAGTCCGGCAAGGGCGGGGTCGCCTACATCATGCGCACCGAGCACAAGCTGGACCTGCCGCGGCGTCTGCAGATCGAGTTCAGCCGGGTCGTGCAGCAGCACACCGACGGTGCCGGCGGGGAGATGTCCCCGGCAGCCATCTGGGCCGCGTTCGAGACCGAGTACCTCGTGCCGACCACGCCCGTGCTGCTGAGGGCCGTCGACACCCACACGGCCCCCGACGGCAGCGACCGCATCGCCGCCACCGTGGTCGCCGACGGCACCGAGCAGGTCGTGCAGGGCGCGGGCAACGGGCCGATCGCGGCGTTCGTCCAGGCCCTGTCGACGCTCGGCCACGACGTCCGGGTGCTCGACTACTCCGAGCACGCCCTGTCCTCCGGGGACGACGCGGTCGCGGCGGCCTATGTGGAATGCGCCATCGACGGTGAGGTGCGCTGGGGCGTGGCGATCGACCCCAACATCGTCACGGCCTCCCTCAAGGCGGTGACCAGCGCCCTCAACCGCAGTCGCTGACGCGTGTCCGGTGATTTCGCGGCGCGCCGCCGGGTGGCTTACGCTGGATGGTCTGAGGGGAGTACTTCACCAAGTCACCGCCGGTCAGTTCGGGACCTCCACAGGTCTCCCGGGGTGCGCCTGCACGGCCCACCGCGCAGGTGAAGGAGACCTCACGACGTGACGCCGTGAGGAGACCCCTTGATGCTGCTCTCCGCAGCCGCCGCACAGTCCGGGATCGACACCACCACCACCATCGCCACGCCCACCCTGTGGGCGATCACGCTCGGTGGGGTGGTTGCCCTGCTGGTGCTGGACTTCCTCATCACCCGTCGCCCGCACGAGGTCTCGATGCGCGAGGCGATCGGGTGGTCGGTCTTCTACATCGCGCTGCCGCTGGCCTTCGGTGTCTGGGTCTGGCAGGCCCACGGAAGCCAGACCGGGCTCGAGTACTACACGGGCTACCTGGTCGAGAAGAGCCTGTCGATCGACAACCTCTTCATCTTCATCCTGATCCTCAGCTCGTTCGCGGTGCCCCGTCAGCTGCAGCAGCGCGTGCTGCTCATCGGCATCGCCGGGGCCCTGGTGCTGCGGGGCATCTTCATCGCCCTCGGTGCGCAGCTGCTCTCCTCCTTCGACTGGATGTTCCTGGTCTTCGGGGCGATCCTGGTCGTCACGGCCGTCAAGGTGCTGCGCGACACCCTCTCCGGGGAGCACTCGGTCGACGTGCAGGACCTGCGCGTCGTGCGCCTGGCCCGCCGGTTCTGGCCGGTCACCGACGACTACCGCGGCACCGCCTTCACGGTGCGCGAGGGCGGCCGTCGGGCCATCACGCCGCTGGCCCTCGTGGCGCTGGCTATCCTGGGCACCGACATCGTGTTCGCGGTCGACTCCGTGCCGGCCGTCTACGGCATCACCGGCGACCCCTACCTGGTCTTCGCCACCAACGCGTTCGCGCTGCTGGGCCTGCGTGCGCTCTACTTCGTGCTCGCTGGGGCGCTGGGCAAGCTCTCCCACCTGGGCTACGGGCTGGCGGTCATCCTGGCCTTCATCGGCGTCAAGCTGAGCCTGCACTGGGCGCACGGCATCTGGGAGCAGGTCCCGACCATCCCCACCCTCGCCTCGCTGGTCGTGATCGTGGCGGTGCTGACGGTCGTGACCATCACCAGCCTGGTCGCTGACCGGCGCCGCACGGCACGGGCAGCCGCGCTGGACGAGGACGCGCCGGTGTCGAACCGCTAGGACCGGGTGCCTCAGCGGGTGAGCAGATAGGCGACGGTGGACGGTATGCCGTGCGCCACGGCGAGGGCCCGCACCGGACCGCCGGGGTTGACCCGGTCGGCGGTGACCCCATGCACGAGCGCACCCAGCGCTCCGGCGTCCAGCGGGGCCAGGCCGGCAGCCAGCAGCACGCCGCAGATCCCGGCCAGCACGTCTCCGGCACCTGCGGTCGCCAACCAGGCCGGCGCGTCGGCCTGCACCCGCACCGGGTCGTGGGCGCCGGGTCCGACCAGGACCGTCGTCGCGCCCTTGAGCAGCACCACGGCTCCGGTGACCTCAGCGGCCATCCGGGCGTGTCGGACCGGATCGGCCTGCACGTCGGCGCGCTCGGTCTCCGGACCGCCGACGAGCCGGGTGAGCAGGCGCGCCAGCTCACCGGCGTGCGGGGTCAGCAGGGTGGGCGCGGCGCGGCGCCCGGTGACCAGGTCCAGCGCCCCGGCGTCGACGAGACATGGCTCGTCCGACTCCAGGGCACGGTGGACGGCCCGGATCTGCATGCGGCCGCGGACACTGGTGTCCTCCGGGTCCAGTCCGGGACCGAGCACCCAGGCCTGCACCCGGCCCGGGCGGGTGACGACCTCGGGGGCGGCGCGCAGCACCAGCCCGGTCGGGGTCTGCGGCCCGACGTAGCGGACCATGCCCGCACCGGCCTCGACCGCGGAGACCGTCGTCAGCACGGCGGCCCCGGGGAAAGCCTCGCCGCCGGCGACGACACCGAGGACCCCGCGGGAGTACTTGTCGTCCCCCGGCCCCGGCACCGGCCACAGCTGTCTGACGTCGGCGAAGTCCAGCCGCTCCACCGCTGCCCGGGCCGGCAGCTCCAGCCCGATGTCGACCACCGTGAGCCGGCCCACCGCGGGCTCGGTGGCCGGCAGCAGGTGCACCGGCTTGGGCACCCCGAAGGTCACCGTCTCGTCGGCGAAGACCGCCTCGCGCAGCGGCTCCCGGCCGGCGGGATCGGCGCCGCTGGGCAGGTCGACCGCGACCACGTAGGCCTCCGGACCGATGGCGTCCACGACCTCGGCCATGGCGCCGCGCAGTCCCGCCGTGCCGCCGATGCCCAGCAGCCCGTCGACCACGACGGCGGCCTCGGCCAGCGCGGTGCGCACCCCTATGCCCAGTTCCGCGGCCGTAGCGTCCACGACATGCACCGGCACCCCGGCCTGCCGCACCGCCTCGGCGCCGCCGGGATGGGGTGTCGCCGCCACCTGGACGACCGCGACGGGTAGGTCCTGGCCCAGCATCGCTGCGGCATACAGGGCGTCCCCACCGTTGTTGCCCGGGCCGACGAGCACGACGACGGTGTGTGCCCCCAGCTGCCCGGCCCGGGCCCGCACGACCTCGGCCAGGCCGGTGGAGGCTCGGTGCATCAGCTCGCCCTCGGACAGCCGGGACATCAGCGCGGCCTCAGCGGCGCGGACACTCTCCACGGAGTAGGCCTGGATCACGAGACGATCACCCCTCGGCGATGACGACGGCTGAGGCGACCCCGGCGTCGTGGGACAGAGACACGTGCAGCGAGGTCACTCCGAGCGCCTCCGCGCGGGCGGCGACGGTGCCGGTGACCTCCAGGTGGGGGCGGCCGTCGTCCTCGCGGACCACCGTGGCGTCGGTCCAGCGCAGCCCCACCGGTGCCCCCAGGGCCTTGGCCAGCGCCTCCTTGGCCGCGAAGCGAGCCGCCATCGACTCGCTGCGCAGGGCCCGCTCGCTCGCGGTGAACAGCCGCTCGGCCAGGCGTGGGTTCGCGTCGATGCGCGCGCGGAAGCGGGCGATGTCGACGACGTCGATGCCCACGCCGACGATCATCGCGAGCTCCTGCGCCGCCACGCCGCGAGCCTCACTCGACGGTGACGGACTTGGCGAGGTTGCGAGGCTGGTCGACGTCCAGGCCCTTGGCCGTGGACAGGTGCAGCGCGAAGACCTGCAGCGGCACGACGGTCAGCAGCGGGGCCAGCAGCGGCGAGGTGCGCGGGACCCGGATCACCTCGTCGGCGAAGGGGACCACATCCTCGTCACCGTCCTCGGCGATGACCAGGGTGCGGGCGCCGCGGGCGCGGATCTCCTGGATGTTGGAGACCACCTTGCCGTGCAGCCCGTGCTCGGAGTCGGGCGAGGGCACCACGATGAACACGGGCTGACCCGGCTCGATCAGCGCGATCGGGCCGTGCTTGAGCTCGCCGGCCGCGAACCCCTCGGCGTGGATGTAGGCGAGCTCCTTGAGCTTGAGCGCCCCTTCCATCGCGATCGGATAGCCGACGTGCCGGCCCAGGAAGAGCACCGACCGGGTGTCGGCCATGAAGTGCGCGATCTCCTTGACCCGGTCCATGCTGCCCAGCAGCGCCTCGATCTTGTCGGGGATGCCGTGCAGCTCGGCAAGCACCTCGGCCGCCACGCGGCTGTGCTCGCCGCCCTGCAGCTGGGCGAGGTAGAGGCCGAGGACGTAGCTCGCCGTGATCTGGGCCAGGAACGCCTTGGTCGAGGCCACCGCGATCTCGGGACCGGCGTGGGTGTAGAGCACCGCGTCCGACTCGCGCGGGATGGTCGAGCCGTGGGTGTTGCAGATCGAGACGGTCCTGGCGCCCAGGGCGGTGGCATGGCGCACCGCCATCAGGGTGTCCATGGTCTCCCCGGACTGCGAGATCGACACGACCAGGGTCCGTCCGTCGATCACCGGGTCGCGGTAGCGGAACTCGTGGGCGAGCTCGACCTCCACCGGCAGCCGTGTCCACCGCTCGATGGCGTACTTGGCGACCATCCCGGCATACGCGGCGGTGCCGCAGGCGACGATGACGATCTTGGTGGCCGCGCGCAGGTCGTCCTCGCTGATGCTCATCTCGTCCAGGACCAGGCGGCCGGTCTCGTCGGTGCGTCCGAAGAGGGTGTCCCGCACCGCGTGCGGCTGGTCGTTGATCTCCTTCTCCATGAAGGTGTCGTAGCCACCCTTCTCGGCGGCCGCGGCGTCCCAGGTGACCTCGTAGGCCTTGCCGTCGCTGGGTGTGCCGTCGAAGTCGATGACGGAGCAGGTGTCGGGTGTGATGGTGACGATCTGGTCCTGGCCCAGCTCGAGCGCGTGCCGGGTGTAGCCGATGAACGCAGCGACGTCGGAGCCCAGGAAGTTCTCCCCCTCGCCCAGGCCGACGACCAGCGGGGAGTTGCGGCGGGCGCCGACCACGGTGTGCGGCGAGTCGGCGTGCACCGCCAGCAGGGTGAAGGCCCCGTGCAGCTGGCTGACGACCTCGCGCATCGCGTCGGTGAGGTCGCCGGTGCCGGCGTAGGCGTGGTCGAGCAGGTGCGCCACCACCTCCGTGTCGGTCTCGGACGTGAACGTCACACCCTCGGCGGTCAACGCGCTCTTGAGGGCGTGGAAGTTCTCGATGATGCCGTTGTGGACCAGGGCGAGCTTGCCGTCGGCACCGCCACGGTGGGGGTGCGCGTTGGCGTCGGTCGGCCCGCCGTGGGTGGCCCACCGGGTGTGGCCGATCGCCGTGGCGCTGACCGGAGGCGGGTTGTCCGCCAGGGCGGTGCGCAGGTTGGTGAGCTTGCCGGCGCGCTTCTGGGTGACGACGAGGCCGTCGGCGACCAGCGCCACCCCGGCGGAGTCGTAGCCGCGGTACTCCAGCCGGCCCAGCCCGTCCATCACGACGGCCAGTGCCTTGTCCGAGGCCTCCGGGCCCACATATCCCACGATTCCACACATGCGGGCAAGACTAACCGCCCGCACAGACCGGTGTGGCGAACGGCCAGGCGCTGCCGCGCCCTCCGCACCGGCGACCGTGCACAATGGCCCGTATGCCGTCCGCCGGCCACTGCCTTCCCTCCCCCTACGTCGAGCTCGACAGAGCGGCGTGGGCCCGCCTGCGTGAGCAGACCCCCATGCGCCTGGACGCCGCCGACGTGCGCCGGCTCCAAGGGCTCGGAGACCGCCTGGACATCGCCGAGGTGGAGCAGGTCTACCTGCCGCTGTCCCGGCTCCTGTCCTTCTACGAGGAGGCGACGGAGGGGCTCCACCAGGTCACCAGCGACTTCCTCGGCGAGCGCCGCCGGCGCACACCGTTCGTGATCGGCGTGGCCGGCTCGGTCGCCGTGGGCAAGTCGACGACCGCCCGCATCCTCAAGGAGCTGATCTCCCGCTGGGACACCGCCCCTCAGGTCGAGCTGGTGACCACCGACGGCTTCCTGCTGCCCAACACGGTGCTCAACGCCCGCAACCTGATGGCGCGCAAGGGCTACCCGGAGTCCTACGACCGGCGCGCCCTGCAGCGCTTCGTGGCCGAGGTCAAGGCGGGCAAGGCCGAGGTCGCCGCTCCGGTCTACTCGCACCTGACCTACGACATCGTGCCCGGGGAGCAGATCGTGGTGCGACGCCCCGACGTGCTGATCGTCGAGGGTCTCAACGTGCTGCAGCCGCCGCGGCAGCAGCACGACGGGCGCACCGGCCTGGCCGTCAGTGACTTCTTCGACTTCTCGGTCTACGTCGACGCCCATGTCGAGGACATCAAGACCTGGTACATCCAGCGCTTCCTCCGACTGCGCGAGACGGCGTTCGCGCAGACCGAGTCGCACTTCCACCGCTACGCAAGCCTGTCCGACGAGGCGGCACGCGACATCGCCGAGAACATCTGGGAGGCGATCAACGCCCCCAACCTGCGGGAGAACATCCAGCCCACCCGCGGGCGCGCCACGCTCGTGCTGTCGAAGGGCCAGGACCACTCGGTGCGCCGGGTGCGGCTGAGGCGCCTCTGACAACTCCGGCCGGCCGGGCCACACTGGGGACATGAACACGGCAGACCATGACCAGCGGACCCGCACCGAGCACGACTCCATGGGTGAGATCGAGGTGCCGATCGACGCGCTCTACGGGGCGCAGACCGCGCGAGCGGTGCTCAACTTCCCCATCTCCGGCCAGCGCGTCCCCACTGAGATCGTGCACGCGCTGGCCCGCCTCAAGCAGTGCGCGGCCACCGTGAACGCCGACCTCGGCGTCCTCGACGCCGGGATCGCGCAGGCGGTCGCCGACGCCGCCGGGGAGGTCGCCGACGGCCTGCACGACGAGCACTTCCCGGTCGACATCTACCAGACCGGCTCGGGCACCTCGACCAACATGAACGTCAACGAGGTCGTCGCCCGGCTGGCCTCCACCCGCAGCGGGCTGGCGGTGCACCCCAACGACCACGTCAACTACGGCCAGTCGAGCAACGACACCTTCCCGACAGCGCTGCGGGTGGTGGCGGTCCACCAGGCGCTGACGGTGCTGGACCCGGGCCTGGCCGCCCTGGAGTCGGCACTTCTCGCCAAGGCCACCGAGTTCGCCGATGTCGTCAAGGCCGGCCGGACGCACCTCATGGACGCCGTCCCCGTCACCCTGGGTCAGGAGTTCGCGGGCTATGCCCGTCAGGTGGCGCTGGGCCGGCAGCGCGTCACCGACGCCGCGCGGGGGGCCGCGGAGCTCCCACTGGGTGGCACGGCCGCCGGCACCGGCATCAACGCCCACCCCGAGTTCGCTCCCCGCGTGATCGCCGCGCTGTCCACCCGGCTCGGCCTCGAGCTGCGCGAGGCCGAGGACCACTTCGAGGCCCAGTCCGCCCAGGACGCCCTGGTCGCGCTCTCGGGGGCGGCCAAGGTCGTCGCGGTCTCGGTGACCAAGATCTGCAACGACCTGCGCTGGATGGGCTCCGGGCCCCGGGCGGGGCTCGGCGAGATCCGGCTGCCGGACCTGCAGCCCGGGTCCAGCATCATGCCGGGCAAGGTCAACCCGGTGCTGCCGGAGGCCACCCTGATGGTCTGCGCGCGGGTCATCGGCAACGACACGACCGTCACGGTCGCCGGGGCCTCGGGCGCCTTCGAGCTCAACGTCATGCTTCCGGTGATGGGCGCGGCACTGGTGGAGTCACTCGGTCTCCTCGGCCGCAGCGCGGCGTTGCTGGCCGAGGCCACCGTGCGGGGCATCGAGGCGGACCAGGACCGCTGCCGCGAGCTCGCCGAGAGCAGCAGCTCCATCGTCACCCCGCTCAACCGGTTCATCGGCTACGAAGCCGCGGCTGCCGTCGCCAAGCAGTCCCTGGCGACCCGGCGCACCATCCGTGACGTGGTCATCGAGCGCGGGCACGTCGAGCGCGGTGAGCTCACCGAGGAGCAGCTGGACGAGGCCCTGGACGTGCTCGGGATGACCCGGCCGCACGACCGCTGAGGGAGAGACCCCCCGGCAGAGGCGGCTCGGGGCAGACCGAGCGGCGGCAACAGCCGGTCCACGATGTCCGGGCACCGCCCGTCCGTCCCTCCGGGCCTGGTGCTCAGAGGCGTGCGTAGCGGGCGCGGGCGAAGGAGTAGAGCCCGAAGGCCACGAAACCGATCGCGATGACGACCAGGAGCGTGGTGCCCACCGGGTTGCCGGACAGCGCCTTGAGCGCCCCGTCCAGGCCGGTGGCCTCCTCGGGGTCGGTCGTCCAGGCCGCCACGCAGAAGAGGATGCCGACCACCCCGAGCGCGACGCCCTTGGCGATGTAGCCCGCTGTGCCGGCCAGCACCACGGCCCGGCCGAGGTCGCCACCGGCGTTGCCGCGAAGGTCCTCCAGGAACTTCTGGACGGCGCCCTTCCACACGTGGTAGCCACCGACCCCGATGACGGCCAGGCCGAGCGCGAAGACCAGCGCCTGCCCCATCGGGGCGCCCATCAGCGTGGCTGTGACGTCGGAGGTCGTCTCCCCGCTGTCCGAGCTGCCACCGCTGGCGAACTGGTAGGTGGTCCAGGCCAGTGCGCCGTAGACGAGGCCCTTGCCCAGGTCCTTGGCCCGGTCTGCCAGGTTCTGCGTGGAGGCACCGGGATGGAAGCCCAGGGCAGCCTCGAGCACCTGCCAGAGCGCGAGGCCCCCGTAGCCGAGGACACCGACCCAGAGCAGCACTCCCCCGGCCGGGGCGCTGCGCACCGCTTCGAGCGCTCCGCCCTGGTCGGCCTCACCGCCCAGGCCCATCGCCACCCGGAGCGCGATCCACGCGATGACCAGGTGCAGGAGCCCGTTGACGGCATACCCGGCGCGGGCCAGGGTCTCCAGTGCGGGATGGTCACTGACGTCGCGAGCTGCGCTGCTCGCCGTAGAGGTCATGAGCACAGTGTCCGGGTACGACGACGGGCCCCGCAAACGCGGGGCCCGTCGAGGGAAGGTCGCCGAGAGGGATCAGTACCAGTTGACGGCCTGCGAGTGCGCCCAGGCGGCGCAGGGGCTGCCGTAGCGGCCGTCGATGTAGCCCAGGCCCCAGCGGATCTGGGTGGCCGGGTTGGACTGCCAGTCCGAGCCCGCGCTGGCCATCTTGCTGCCGGGCAGCGACTGCGGGATGCCGTAGGCGCCCGAGGAGGGGTTCATGGCAGAGGCGTTCCAGCCGCTCTCCTTCATCCACAGGGAGTCGAGGCAGCCGAACTGGTCCTGCCCCCAGCCGTAGCTGGACAGCATCGAGCGGGCGATCGAGCGGGGGTCACCGGACGGGGCCGGAGCGGGCGCGGGCTCGGGCTCGGGAGCCGGCTCGCGCTCGGCGGAGCGGGAGGCTGCCTGCGTCTCCTGCTGCGGGGCGGCCTGGGTGGTCTGCTCCTGGGCGGCGGCCTCCTCGGCGGCTGCGGACTCGGCAGCAGCCTGCTCGGCGGCAGCCTGCTCAGCGGCAGCCTCCTCGGCGGCGGCGGCCTCGGCAGCAGCGGCCTCGGCAGCCTCCTTCTCGGCCTTGCGGTCGGCGGCGATCTTGGCGGCGGCCTTCTCGGCGGCCTTGGCGCCGGTCGCGGCCGAGCTCTGGGAGATCGTGAGCGCAGCCTGCTCGTCGGCGATGGTGTCGAGGCGCAGCAGCTCGTCGGTCTGCTCGATGGCGGTGTCCTGGACCGAGGACAACGCGCCCTCGGCGGCGAGGGGAGCGGCGCCGGTCAGGCTGGCCTGAGCGCGGCCCGTGTCGGGTCCGGCGGTGGCGCCCACAGCGGCGAAGCCGGCCAGGGCCACCGAACCCACGGCGATCGCGGCGGTGACCATGGCGGCCGGGTGGCGGCGCACACCGTGGCGGTGACGGCCGGACTCGGCGCGGTCGAAGACAGTCGTGTCGGGGTGGACAGGGTCGGGCAGGGCAGAGCGAGTCAAAGGAACCTCCAAGGGGGGCCCGAAGCACCGGGCGTCAGGGGACACGCAGCAGCGGTGCTGGGCGTTATCAAATCGTGACCTTCGTGATCTAAGGTGGCACGGGCCCGACGACCATGGCAAACCACAGAGGCTCTTCGTGGGCAAGGTCACACGTGGCGATGCACAGCCCCGACGGACCCCCCGCCCCTCAGTGGTGCCCGCCCGGCCCGACGGCTCAGACGCTGCTGTGCGGACCCTCCAGGAGCTCCGTGACCAGCGCAGCGATCGGGCTCCGCTCGCTGCGGTGCAGGGTCATGTGGGCAAACAGCGGGTTGCCCTTGAGCGCCTCGATGACCGCCGCGACCCCGTCGTGCCGGCCCACCCGCAGGTTGTCCCGCTGGGCGACGTCGTGCGTGAGCACCACCCTCGAGGACTGCCCGATGCGGGACAGCACGGTCAGCAGCACGTTGCGCTCCAGCGACTGCGCCTCGTCCACGATCACGAAGGCGTCGTGCAGGGACCTGCCCCGGATGTGCGTCAGCGGCAGCACCTCGAGCATGTCGCGGTCGAGGATCTCCTCGACGACCTCCTTGCTCACCACCGCCCCCAGGGTGTCGAAGACCGCCTGGGCCCACGGACCCATCTTCTCGTTCTCGCTGCCCGGCAGGTAGCCGAGCTCCTGGCCGCCCACCGCATACAGCGGACGGAACACGATCACCTTGCGGTGCTGGCGCCGCTCCATCACCGCCTCCAGGCCGGCACACAGCGCCAGGGCGCTCTTGCCGGTGCCGGCCCGCCCGCCGAGGCTGACGATGCCGACGTCGGGGTCGAGCAGCAGGTCGAGGGCGATGCGCTGCTCCGCCGACCGGCCGTGCAGCCCGAACGCGTCACGGTCGCCTCGCACCAGCGCGACGGACCCGTCGGCCGTCACGCGACCCAGGGCGCTGCCCGAGGGGCCGAACACGGTGAGCCCCGTGTGGCACGGCATCGACAGGGCATCGGCGTGCTCCAGGCGGCCCGACTCGTAGAGGGCGGACATCTCCTGGTCGTCGACATCGAGCTGGGCCATGCCGGTCCAGCCACTGTCGACCGCGAGCTCGGCTCGGTACTCCTGCGCGTCCAGGCCCACCGCGGAGGCCTTCACCCGCATCGGCAGGTCCTTGCTGACCACCGTCACGTCCTCGCCCTCGGCGGCCAGGTTGGCGGCCACCGCCAGGATGCGGGTGTCGTTGTCGCCCAGCCGGAAGCCTGAGGGCAGCGACCCGTCGTCGGTGTGGTTGAGCTCCACCCGGATGGTGCCGCCGGCCTCCCCCACCGGCACCGGCTCACTGAGCGTGCCGTGCTCCACCCGCAGGTCGTCGAGGAGCCGCAGCGCCTGCCGGGCGAAGTAGCCCAGCTCGGGGTGGTGCCGCTTGCCCTCCAGCTCGCTGATGACGACGACGGGCAGGACGACCTCGTGCTCGGCGAAGCGCAGCACCGCGTGCGGGTCGGACAGCAGCACCGAGGTGTCGATGACGTAGGTCTTGGCACCCAGGTGCACCCGGGCGTCCGGGTCGTCGCCGGCCAGGGGCAGCGGCGGCGGCGTAGTGGCGGCGGCGCGGGCCGCAGGAGAGGTCGTGGTGGTGCTGGCGGTGACGGTGCTGGCCATGTCGACTCCCTGGGACGCGCGGCTGCGGGCTACGCGTCGTGGCGATGAGGTGACCGGGACCGGACTCGCCATCTGTCGGCGCAGTGCCGGTGCCGGCCCTCCGCCCAGAGCCTTCGCTCCATCTGGTGAGCCTCCCGAGACGCTGGACCGGTGCCCTGCGTCAGAACTGACGGTATGCGGTGAGCCGGCCGCGGCGCGGCATTTCGCCCCCGGCGTTGCGTGGTGTTCGTGCGCTGTTCACACCGCGGCGCCGCGGACGGGTGGCCCCACCGAGGTCAGCCGCCGAAGCGGCGCTCCCGCTCGGCATACGCGCGCAGGGCCCGCAGGAAGTCCACCTTGCGGAAGTCGGGCCAGTAGGCCTCGCAGAAGTAGAACTCGCTGTGTGCGCTCTGCCACAGGAGGAACCCGCCGAGCCGCTGCTCACCACTGGTGCGGATCACCAGGTCGGGGTCGGGCTGGCCCTTGGTGTAGAGGTGCTCGGCGATGTCCTCGGTGGTCAGCGTGCCGGCCAGCTCCTCCAGCGTGGTGCCGTGGCGGGCGCGGTCGGCCAGCAGCGAGCGCACCGCGTCGGCGATCTCCTGGCGGCCGCCGTAGCCGATCGCCACGTTGACCAGCATCGCGTCGACGTCCTCGGTGGCCGCGGCAGAGTCCTCCAGTGAGGCACGGGTGCGCTCGGGCAGGAGGTCGCGTGCACCGACGACGTGCAACCGCCAGCGGCGGCTGGCCGCGAGGTCGGCGACGACGTCCTCGATGATCTGCAGCAGGGGCGCGAGCTCGACCTCGGCACGCTCGAGGTTGTCGGTGGACAGCAGCCACAGGGTGACGACCTCGACCCCCGCCTCCTCGCACCAGCCGAGCAGCGGCTTGATGTTGTCAGCCCCCGCCCGGTGCCCGTCGGCGGTGGTCTCACCGCGCAGCCGGGCCCAGCGGCGGTTGCCGTCCAGCATGACCCCGACGTGGCGGGGCAGGCGCTCGGCGGGCAGTTGCTTGGTCAGTGACCGGTTGTACACCCGGTAGACCAGGTCGCGCGCAGTCCGCATAGGCGCCAACCTACTCGCCCGGGCCTGGGCGCCGGGCGGGAACGCCCTGGGAACTCCCGGTGAACGTTACCTACGGTTTAGTAACTTACGGTTGCGTAGGTTACGCTCGCACACATGACTGGTTCCCCTGAGACCGGCCGCGGCCCGGGCATGGCCGACAAGGCGCACGAGCTCGGCGAGGACATCGCGCAGGCCGTCCACGAGGTGGCCGTCGCGGTCAAGCCCAAGCTGCGCGGCTGGCTCCACCTCGGCATGGTGCCGCTGGCCCTCGCCGCCGCCATCGTGCTCGTCGTGCTCGCCCCCACCACCGCCGGGCGGGTCTCGGCCGCCGTCTTCGGGACCACCGCAGTGATGCTGTTCGCCACCTCGGCCACCTACCACCGCGGCCGCTGGAGCGACACCACCAACGCCGTGCTCAAGCGCCTCGACCACGCCAACATCTTCCTGATCATCGCCGGCAGCTACACGCCGTTCGCGGTCCTGCTGCTGCCCGACGACCAGCGCGACACCCTGCTGTGGATCGTCTGGACCGGCGCCGTGGCCGGGGTGCTCTTCCGCGTCTTCTGGGTGGGTGCACCGCGCTGGCTCTACACACCGGTCTACATCGCGCTCGGTTGGGTGGCGGTGCTCTACCTGGGCGACTTCTACCGCTCCGGTGGTCTGACGGTGGTGCTGCTGCTCGCCGCAGGCGGCCTGCTCTACACCGTGGGCGCGGTGGTCTACGCGCTCAAGCGGCCCAACCCCTCACCGCTGTGGTTCGGCTTCCACGAGATCTTCCACGCCTTCACCGTCGCCGCCTTCACCGTGCACTACATCGCGGTGTCGCTGGTCGTCTACGGAGCTACGCCGGCGGGGGTGTGACGGTCCGCGGCGGATCGGCCGGGCCCTGCGCGTCCCGGGTGACCTGGCGCTGCCGCAGGGTCTCCCGCTGACGCATCCGGCGCAGCCTGCGGGACAGGTCGCGACCCAGGAACCAGACCACGAGCGCGAGGCCGAACAGCACCAGGAAGCCACCCAGACCTGCGGTGATCTCCACACTGGTGTTGCTCACGAGGCACGCTCCTGGCGCTGGTCGTGGTGGTCGTCGGCATGGCCCTCGCTGCCGCGGAACTCGTCGTCCCCCTCGTCGTCGCGCGCCGATGCGGCCACGGCCTGGACCGGTTCGGGCAGGGGTGCGCGGTAGGCAGCGACCAGCTCGCCCTCGCCGTCCCGCGGGGCCTGCTGACGGCATACCCGCTCGAGCTCGGCCACCGGCGGCAGACCCGCGAAGAGGTCGTCCTCGGGCAGCTCGACGGGCGGCAGCGAGACCGCGAGCTCGAAGTCCTCGGTGGGGTGCACCCGGTGCTGGAGCTCCATGGGGATCGCGAACCAGTGCCCGTCGGGGTCCACCTGCGTGGCGTGGGCCCGGAGGGCGTCGTCGCGGACCGCGAACCAGTCGGCACACGGCACGTGGGTGGAGATGGCCCGCTCGGGACGCTCGCCCATCCGCTCGATCCACTCGGCGAACGGGGACTCCAGGCCCTCGTCGAGCATCGCCTGGTGCAGGTTGCGCAGCCGGTCCGGCGACCAGGCGGTGTAGTAGACCTTCTGCGGCTGCCACGGCTCACCGGCGTGCGGGTAGGCCTCGGGGTCGCCGGCCGCGCGGAACGCCGACATCGTGACCACGTGGGTCATCACATGGTCGGGGTGCGGATACCCGCCGTTCTCGTCGTAGGTCGTCAGGACGTGCGGCCGGAACTCGCGGATCACCCGCACCAGCGCCTCGGTCGTCACCTCGACCGGCTCGAGCGCGAAGCAGCCGTCCGGCAGCGGCGGCAGCGGGTCGCCCTCGGGCAGCCCGCTGTCGACGAACCCGAGCCAGGTATGCCGGACGCCGAGGATCTGCGCCGCCTTCGCCATCTCGTCGCGGCGCACCTGCGCAAGGTCACGCTCGATCACGGGGTCGTGCACGAGCTGGGGGTTGAGCACGTCGCCGCGCTCGCCTCCCGTGCAGGAGACCACCATGACCTCCACCCCCTGGTCGACGTACATCGCGGTGCTGGCCGCACCCTTGGACGACTCGTCGTCGGGATGGGCGTGCACCGCCATCAGTCGCAAGCCCTCAGGCACCCTCTGCTCCTCGCATGTCGTGTGGTGACGGACAATGGGCCCTATCCTCTCACCCCCCGCAGACGGAGCACACCCGATGAGCATCCCCAGGACCACCGCGGCCCGGCGACGCACGTGGTGGCTCGTCGGCACGGTCGGTGTGCTGGCGATGAGCGCGGTCGCCGTCTGGTTCGCCCTGGCCGCGACCACCGGGCGGGTGCACTGGGTCAACACCGGCTTCGTCGTGGTGGCCGACAACCAGGTCGACATCCGGTTCGACCTGCGCCGCGACCCCTCCCGGGCGGTGGTCTGCGTGCTAGAGGCCCAGGACGAGCGCAAGAGCGTCGTGGGCCGCCTCGAGAGGGTCGTCGACCCGTCCGCGAGCTCCCCCAGCCGGCATGTCGAGACCCTGCGCACGGCCGGCCCCGCGGTCACCGGCTACGTCGACAGCTGTCGCTACCAGGAGAGCACTCCGTGACCACATCGTGACCTGCCAGGGGCCGCTGCGCTGGACACGGGGATACTCCACGGTAGAATTGAGGTTCCAGCAACGGTCCGGGCACACGACCACCGCATGTGGAGGTCGACCGCCCGGACTTTGTGTGTGGTCCCGCGACACACGATGCGGCCAGACCCCGCGCCGCCAGGCCGGACCATCTCTGCACAGACCAAGGAGTGACCACCAGTGACCGAGACTGCCAAGGCATCATCGAGTTACCTCACCCAGGAGGCCTACGACCGCCTCCATGCCGAGCTGAAGCATCTCACGGGCCCCGGCCGCCACGACATCGCCAAGCGCATCGAGGCGGCCCGCGACGAGGGTGACCTGAAGGAGAACGGCGGCTACCACGCAGCCAAGGAGGAGCAGGGCAAGATGGAGGCCCGCATCCGCCAGCTCGAGCACCTGCTCGACAACGCCACCGTCGGCGAGGCTCCGCCGGACGACGGCGTCGTGGAGCCGGGCATGGTGGTCACCGTCGAGATGTTCGGTGACCAGGAGACCTTCCTGCTGGGCAGCCGGGAGATCCTCGGTGACGGCGAGGACCTCGACGTCTACAGCGAGCGTTCGCCGCTCGGCGCCGCGATCCTGGGCAAGAAGGCCGGCGACACCCTCGCCTACGAGGCACCGAACGGCAAGCAGATCGACGTGACGGTCGTGGGGGCCACGCCCTACCGCGGCTGAGTCTGCCCACCCCGGTGACGACGGGCCGCGCCGCTGCAGCGGCGCGGCCCGTCGTCGTGTGCTGTCCGCTCAGCCGTGCTCAGACCGGCCGGAGCACGTATCCCTTGTCCTGCAGCGTGTGCTGCACCCTGGCCGAGTGCTCGTGTCCCTCCGTCTCGACGGTCAGGGCGATCTGCACCTCGTGCACGCCGAGCGAGGCAATCGTGCGTCCGTGCTGCACCTCGAGGACGTTGGTGCGCAGCTCGGCCAGCTGGCCCAGCAGCCGGGCCAGCGAGCCCGGCGCGTCCGGCACGCGCACGGAGAACTGAAGGTAGCGACCGGCCACGGTGAGACCGGTGCGGATGATCCGCAGCAGCAGGAGGGGGTCGATGTTGCCACCGGAGAGCACCGCGACGACCGGGCCCTGGAGGTCGAGCTCCTGCGCGGCCAGCAGGTGCGCGACAGCCGCCGCGCCGGCCGGCTCGACGACGAGGCGCGCCCGCTCCAGCAGGAAGAGCATGGCGCGGGCCAGGTCGTCCTCGCTGACCACCTCGACGGCGTCGACCAGCTCGCGCACCAGGTCGAAGGGCACCTCACCCGGGCAGCCCACCGCGATGCCGTCAGCCATCGTCGCCATGGCCGTCAGCGGCACCGGATGGCCTGCCTGCAGCGAGGCCGGCCAGGCGGCGGCCTGCGCCGCCTGCACGCCGATGACCCGCACATCGGGTCGCTGCGCCTTCACCGCGGTCGCGATGCCGGCCAGGAGGCCTCCGCCGCCGAGGCAGACCACGATGGTGCGCACGTCGGGCACCTGCTCGAGGATCTCCAGGCCACAGGTGCCCTGCCCGGCGACGATGGCAGGGTGGTCGAACGGCGGGATGAAGACCGCTCCGGTGCGCTGGCTGTGCTCCTTGGCCGACGCGATGCACTCGTCGATGGTGGTGCCGACCTGGTGCACGGTGGCGCCGTAGCCGCGGGTGGCCTGCAGCTTGGGCATCGCGGCCCCGGTGGGCATGTAGACGGTGGCGTCCAGCCCGAGCAGACGGGCCGCGAGCGCCACACCCTGGGCATGGTTGCCGGCGCTGGCGGCCACGACACCGTTGGCCTGCTCGGCCCGGGAGAGCCCGGCGATGCGGGTGTAGGCGCCGCGGATCTTGAAGGAGCCGGCCCGCTGGAGGTTCTCGCACTTCAGGTGCACCGGCGCGCCGACGCGGTCCGTCAGCGCCTGGCTGAACTCCATGGAGGTCGGCTGGATCACGCCGGTGAGCAGCTCACGGGCGGCCTCGATGTCGGCCAGGGTCACGGTCGGTGCAGTCGCCACCTTCGCACCCTATGCCGCCTCCGGGTCGGTCAGTCGACCACCTGGCGGGCCAGCGCAGCCGCCGCCTCGGGGTGCCGGTCGCTCAGCAGGCCCACCGCGCACAGCAGGTAGGCGGTGTCGACGGCCACGCGAGCCCGGTCCGGCGGGCGCCAGCCACCGCCGTGGTCGGCGAGCACGTCGGTCAGCAGCTGCTGCGCTGCTCCGGTCGGGGCATGGCGCAGCACCCCGCCGGACCCGATCAGGTGCGCGATGTTGGCCAGCGGTCGGGGCGCCTCACCCGGCGCGGACGGCCGGCCGTGCCGGCGCACCGCGAGCAGACAGGCGAGCCGGGCGAGGTCGAGGTCGAGCCGCTGCTCACCCGAGGTGAGCGGCACCCGGGCCGGTTCGGCGACCACCCGCTCGACCCACCGGACGAGGCCCGGGTCATCGGCCCCGGGCAGGTGCTCGGCCCGGGCGGCCTCGAGCACGGTCGCCGCGCTCCACCGCATGCCCAGGTCGCCCTCGACCGTGCGGGCGTGCCACAGCGTCGCGACGACGTGCTTGCGCAGCGTGGCGTCCTCACCCTCGGGGGTCAGCACCGAGTAGACGTCGGTGGTGGCACCTCCGACGTCGACCACCATCACGTCCTGGCCGAGGGCGCGCCCCAGTGCCTCCACGCCGGCGAGCACGGCATCGGGGGTCGCGGCGCGCACCAGGGACGCGAAGAGCGGGCCTCTGGACAGCCCCTTGCCCCCGATCACGTGGCGCAGGAACACCTCGCGGATCGCGGCTCGGGCCGACCCCGGCGCGATCTCCCCGATCCTCGGCAGGACGTTGTCGGCCGCCACGACGGGGTGCCCCGCGTCGGCGAGCACCTGCACGACCTCGTCGCGGGCGGCCCGGTTGCCGGCGACCACGACGGGGGCGGGCAGGCGGGCCGCCGCCAGACGACGGGCGTTGTGCACGAGCACGTCGGCGTTGCCTCCGTCGGTGCCGCCGACCAGCAGCACCACGTCGGGTCTCGAGGCCCGCAGGGCGGTGACCCCCACCCTGCGCAGCGCTCCCCCGGTGACGTGGACGACCTTGGCTCCCGCACTGAGCCCGACCCGGTGGCCGGCCTCCGCGGTGACGGTCGGCTCGTAGCCGACGACGGACAGCCGCAGGCCTCCGCCGGCACTGGAGCAGAGCAGGGTGTGCTCTGGGTCTGCCAGGTCCGGCAGCGGGTGTCCGTGCTCCCCGATGGCCGCGCGGGCCGCCCTGACCCCGTCGAGGACGTCGGTGCGCACTGTCGTCGGCACCGCCGCTCGCCCCAGCAGCACCCCGGCCCCCGGGTCGACCAGGGCGGCCTTGGTGAACGTCGAGCCGACGTCGACGCAGAGGATGTTCAGGACGTCAGCTCCCACACGATGACGCCCAGCGTGCCGAGCGCACCGAGGAGCATCAGTCCCAGCCCGATGAGCACCTTGCGGCTCGCGGACTGCAGGACGGCCCGCGCCTGCTCCACGCCGAACCCGTCGGCGTCGCCGACGTCGGTGGTGCCGGGAGGCCCGCCGAAGCCTCCACGGCGGGCCTGGTCGAGCACCTCGGTGCGCTGGGTGCGTCCCACCAGCACGACGAGCAGGCCGCCCACGACGAGGAGTGCCGGCAGCGCCAGGAGCGCCGCCACGCTGCCTGCGGAGGCCTCGGAGGTCGTGGCGGAGGAGAGCAGGAGGGACGCAGCGGTCATGCGAGCACGGTGCCACACCGGTGCCCGCGGCTGCCACCGCCTCGCCGAGGCCGGTCGTCCCTGGAACATCGGGCACCAGGGAGCCGTTGGACCAGGCGTGATGCTCTTCTCCTCCACGCCCCCGGCCGGTCGCTCCCACCCCCTCCCCGACATCCCCACGACGCACGAGGTGCTGGGCACCTCCCTGCACGGCCCGTGGCAGGACGGCACTGAGGTGCTGTATGTCGCGATGGGCTGCTTCTGGGGGGCCGAGCGGCTCTTCTGGACCATCCCCGGTGTGGTCACCACGGCGGTGGGCTACATGGGCGGACAGACGCCCCACCCCACCTACCACGAGACCTGCACCGGCCGCACCGGGCACACCGAGGCCGCGCTCGTGGCCTACGACCCGGCCGTGGTCAGCCCCGAGGAGCTGTTGAAGGTCTTCTGGGAGAACCACGACTCGACCACCCCGAACCGGCAGGGCAACGACGTGGGCACGCAGTACCGCTCGGCGATCTACTGGACCACCCCGGCGCAGGAGGCCGCGGCGAGGGCCACCGCAGCAGCGTTCCAGCAGGTGCTGGCCGACCATGGCCTCGGCACCATCTCGACGGAGATGAAGCCGGCTGAGGAGGCAGGTGAGTTCTACTACGCGGAGGGCTACCACCAGCAGTACCTCCACAAGAACCCCGGCGGATACTGCAACCACGGCCCCCACGGGCTGACCTGCCCGGTCGGCGTGCTGCGCCAGGACCAGCTGCCGTCCCAGCAGGAGATCGCCCCCCCGGGCTGATCAGCCGGTCGGCCCGGTGCCGAAGGACGGCATCTCCACCACGTCGGAGGCATCGGGCGCCGTGATCTGCGGGGTGGTGCCCCAGCCGTCGAGCTCCAGCTGCACCTGGTAGGTGTCGTGCCCGAAGGTGAGCTGGCGCATCAGGTCGGCGTCGTCGACCCACAGGTCGTAGGTCATCTGGCCGAGCTCGGCCCCCGTGGTCTGCGCGTGGTCGCCGAGCAGGCCCTCGATCGCCGAGGCGGCCTCGTCGAGGTCGACGACCACCTGGAAGTGGTCCATCGGCGTGCCGTCGACGTCCTCGGACCCGACGAAGGTCACCGACTGTCCGCCGACGTCCCAGCTCTGCCAGGTCTGCTCCAGGTCCAGCGTGCCGGTGAGGTCCTGCGCCCCGAAGGCCTCCAGGTCCTCGACCGGCACCTGGACGTAGGTGCCCGGCCCGCTCAGCATCGGGACGCTGACGAAGACACCCTCCTCGACGACGACGAGCTGGATCTCACCCATCTCGGGCAGAGCCATCGTCAGGTCCAGCCGAGGCACGTCCGCGCTGACGTCGACCGCGCCGTCGAGGGTGACCCCGTCGGTCCCGTCGGTCGCCTCCATGGTGACCTCGAAGGAGCTCAGCGTCTGCGGGCCCGGTGTCTTGAGCCGCTCGAGCAGCTCGTCGACCGTCGTCTCCTCGCCGGGCTGCAGCTGGTCCTGCGCCACGGCGTCCGCAGCGGCGACCGCAGCGGGGTCGGCCGCCTCGGTCTCCGGCGCGGCGCTGCCGCAGCCGCTCAGTCCGCCGACGACGAGCGCAGCGCCGCCCAGCGCCGCCCCCCAGCGTGTGGTCGTGGTCGTGCGCATCGCGCTCTCCTGTCGCTCCGGCGTGGTCACCGCGGTGCAGAGCCTGTCGCTCTGTTCCCGATCCGGACCCAGCCTGTGGTGTCATAGTCCCACCCTGATTGACGTCTTCGCATCCACCGAGGTTCCATTGAGCGGCAACATCACCTTCCGTCACCACGACACCTCGGTGTTGTCCGTCACCGCCGTGGATGCTCCGGTGGTCATGACGTCAGCCGAGTTCGACCGCCGCATCGGCGACTCCTTCGCCCGCAACGGCCTGCGCCCGGGCATGCTGTCCAAGCTCGCCGGCATCCAGGAGCGCCGCTGGTGGCCCGAGGGCACCAGCTTCGTCGACGGAGCCATCGAGGCCGGCGCCAAGGCGATCGCCGAGTCCGGCGTCGACCCCGCCCGCATCGGGATGGTGGTCAACACCTCCGTCAGCCGTGAGCACCTCGAGCCCTCCGTGGCAGTGCGCATCCACCACGAGCTCGGCATGCCGTCCAGCAGCCTCAACTTCGACATCACCAACGCCTGCCTGGGCTTCGTCAACGGGATGCAGCTCGCGTCGACGATGATCGACGGAGGCCAGATCGACTACGCCCTGATCGTCGACGGCGAGGGGTCGCGGGTGCCGCAGGAACGCACGCTGGCCCGGCTGGCCTCCCCCGAGGCGACGGCCGACGACCTGCAGCGCGAGTTCGCGACGCTGACGCTGGGGTCGGGAGCCGCTGCCATGGTGCTGGGCCGGTCCAGCGAGCACCCCGGGGCGCACCGCATCGTCGGGGGCGTGTCGCGGGCCGCCACCTGGCACCACGCGCTGTGTGTCGGCGACTTCGACCAGATGCGCACCGACACCACGGGGCTGCTGGTGGCCGGGATGGAGCTGGCCGCCGACCTGTGGAAGGACGCCGCAGCCGAGTTCGACTGGTCCGACATGGACCGCTACATCGTCCACCAGGTGTCGCAGGTGCACACCCGCAAGACGGCTGAGGCGCTGGGGCTGGCGCTGGACCGCATCCCGCTCACCTTCCCCACCCTCGGCAACGTCGGCCCGGCCGCGGTCGCCATCACGCTGGCCAAGGAGGTCGAGCGACTCGACACCGGTGACCGGGTGCTGATGATGGGCATCGGATCCGGCCTCAACATGACCTGCCTGGAGCTCACCTGGTGAACGGTCTCGACCTCCCCGGGGTCGACCCGGCCTGGTCCCGTCGTGTCCGGGTGACCGACAGCGCCGCGGGCGACGGCACGGCCTACGACTGGCATGTCCTCGACAACGGCCCGGTCCTCGCGGACCGCGGTGAGCAGGTCGTCGGCACCGTCCTGTGCGTCCACGGCAACCCGACGTGGTCCTACCTGTGGCGCCGGGTCCTGGCTCAGGCTCCGCCCGGCTGGCGGGTGGTCGCGGTCGACCAGCTCGGCATGGGGTGGTCCGCCCGGACCCCCCGGCCGCGCACGCTGCAGCAGCGGGTGGCCGACCTGGGTGACCTCACCGCGGCGCTGGAGGTCACCGGACCGGTGGTCACCCTGGCTCATGACTGGGGTGGCCCGATCAGCCTCGGCTGGGCCCTGGCCCACCGCGACCAGCTCAGCGCCGTGGTGCTGACCAACACGGCAGTCCACCAGCCGGAGAGCCGCCCCCGGCCGACCGCGATCCGGTTGGCGCGCTCCGCCCCGCTGCTCGACCTGGTGTGCCGTCGGACTCCCACGTTCGTCCGGGCCACCACCGCGACCTGTCTGCCGCCGCTGCCCAAGCCCGTCCGGGACGCCTTCGCCGCGCCCTACGCCCGCGCCGGGCAGCGGCGGGCGGTGGCCGACTTCGTGGCCGACATCCCGTTCGAGGCCGACCACGTCAGCCACCCCGCGCTGACCGCGATCGCCGACGGGGTGAGCGACCTCGGCGTCCCGGCCCTGCTGGTGTGGGGCGCCCGCGACCCCGTCTTCTCCCAGCGCTACCTGGAGGACCTGTCCGACCGGTTGCCGCACGCCGACATCCAGGTCTACCCGGGGGCCTCACACCTGGTCCTGGAGGACCGCCCCGACGGGGTCGGCGTGGTGTGGGCGTGGGTCACCTCGCACGTCGACGGCACGGCGCCGACCGACGCGCCGACCGACGCCGCCGGTGTGCCGGTCGCCGTGGACACGCGCGACCCCGACGCCGCGGCCATCGTCGAGCTGGGCGGCGGTGCCGGCTCCATCTCCCGCGCCCACCTGGCCACCAGGGTGGAGTCCGTGGCCGCAGCGCTGCACCGTCGCGGGGTGCGCCCCGGCAGCCGGGTCGCGGTGCTGGTGCCGCCGGGCATCGACCTGACCACCGTGGTGTATGCCGTGTGGCGGCTGGGAGCCGTCGTCGTCGTCGCCGACGCCGGGCTCGGCCTGCGCCGGCTGGGCGCCGCCCTGCGCGGCGCCGGCCCCGACCATGTCATCGGCATCCGCAGGGCGCTCGCCCTGGTGCGAGCCACCCGGGTGCCCGGTGCCCGGACGAGCGCCGACCCCGCCGACGTCGAGGCGCTGGCCGTGCAGGGGTCACGGGGTGAGCCTGCTCCGCCGGTGCCGGAGCACCCGGACGCCGACGGCGCTGTCCTCTTCACCTCCGGCGCCACCGGCCCACCCAAGGGCGTCGTCTACACGCGGGCCCAGCTGGGGGCCCAGGTCGCCCTGCTCCGGGACACCTTCGACCTGCATGCCGGCGAGCGGTTCGTCGCGGCGTTCGCGCCCTTCGCGCTGTACGGGCCGGCCCTGGGGCTGACCTCGGCGGTGCCCGACATGGACGTGACGGCACCTCACACCCTCACCGCTGCGGCCCTCGCCGAGGCGGTCGCGGCCGTGGACGCCACCGTGGTGTTCGCCTCCCCCGCGGCACTGCGCAACGTGGTGGCGACCGCCGGGGCGCTGACAGCAGCCCAGCGCGAGGTGCTGGCGCGGCCCAGGCTGGTGCTGTCCGCCGGTGCCCCGGTGCCCACGGCGCTGCTGCAGCAGGTGCGGGGTCTGCTGACCTCCGCACAGACGCACACCCCCTACGGCATGACCGAGGCGCTGCCCGTCGCCACGATCGACCCGACCACGGTCACCGCCCCCGGTGAGGGTGTCTGCGTGGGCACCCCCGTGCCGGGGGTGCAGGTCCGCATCGCCCCGCTCGGCGCCGACGGCACCCCCTCCGACCAGCTCGTCGCCGGCCCCGGGGTGCTCGGTGAGGTCGTCGTGCGCGGACCCCACGTGAAGGAACGGTACGACCGCCGCTGGGCCACGCAGCAGGCCAGCGCACGCCCACCCGGCTGGCACCGCACCGGCGACGTCGGGCACCTCGACGACGAGGGCCGGCTGTGGGTGGAGGGGCGGTGGGTCCACCTGCTCACGACACCCGAGGGCCCGCTGGCGCCGTATGGCCTCGAGCACCGGGTCGCCACGCTGCCAGGGGTCGCGGACGTCGCCGTCGTGGGTGTCGGCCCGCAGGGTGCCCAGCAGGTCGTCGTCGTGGTCGTGCCCGAGACGCGGCTGACCCTCGGGAGCTCCGCGCTGGCCGGACCCGACCTGGCCGCGGCCGTGCGTGAGCACGCCGGTGTGCCGGTGGCGGCCGTGCTCCTGCGCGACTGGCTGCCCGTCGACATCCGGCACGCCTCCAAGGTCGACCGCACGGCCGTCGCCCGATGGGCCGAGGCCCGGCTGCACCCACCGGGCGCCGTGGCCCGGGCCAGGCGGGCCGCCGTGCGCGTCGGCGCAGCCCCCAGCACCCGGAGCCGGTGATGCGCGTCCTGGTCACCGGGGCGAGCGGCATGCTCGGCGGTGCGGTCGCCGACCTGCTGGCGCAGCGGGGTGACGAGGTGACCCTGATGCAGCGCCGCACGACCGGTGGCCGGCACCGGGAGAGCCTGGGCGACATCACCGACCCCGACGCCGTGGATCGGGCCGTGGCGGGCCAGGACGCGGTGGTGCACCTGGCCGCGAAGGTCGACGTGGTCGGCCCCTGGTCCGACTACGAGCGCACCAACATCTCCGGCACGCGCCACGTCTTGGGCGCCGCGCGCACCTTTGGGGTCGGCCGCCTGGTGCACGTCTCCTCGCCCTCCGTCGCGCACACCGGTGCCTCCATCGCCGGTGCGGGCGCCGGCCCGGCCGACCCCGGTCGCGCCCGGGGGCACTACGCCCGCAGCAAGGCGGCTGCCGAGGTGCTGGCCCTGGCTGCCGACTCCCCCGAGCTGCGGGTGACGGCGGTGCGCCCGCACCTGGTCTGGGGTCCCGGCGACACCCAGCTCGTCGGTCGCCTGGTCGCCCGGGCGAAGGCCGGGCGGCTGCCGGTCGTCGGGGCCGGCACCGCCCTGGTCGACACGACCTATGTCGACAACGCGGCCGAGGCGCTGACGGCCGCCCTCGACCGCATCGACGACGCACACGGGCAGCCCTTCGTCGTCACCAACGGCGAGCCGCGGCCCATCGGCGAGCTGGTCGCCGACATCTGCCGCGCCGCCGGAGCCCCCGCGCCCCGTCGGCACGTCCCCGTGCCCCTGGCCTACGCTGCCGGCGCGCTGGTCGAGGGCGCGGTCGTCCTGTCCCGGCGGCTGCCCGGCATCCCGGAGATCACCGAACCACCACTGACCCGCTTCCTGGCGGAGCAGCTCAGCACGGCGCACTGGTTCGACCAGCGGCACACCCGGCATACGCTGAGGTGGACGCCGCGGGTCAGCCTGGCCCAGGGCCTGGAGGCGCTCAGCGCCCACGCAGGGACACCGCGTAGCGTGTGAGGGGTCGGTTATGACCCGCGGGTGGAGGAGACATGCGCAGAGCCATCAAGGCCCGGGACGTAGCGGCGCGCGCTGCCTACGGAGGAGGCGGCCTGGCCGCAGCGGGTCTGGCGGGGGTCGCGGTGCTGCGCGCAGAGGCCGAGATCGCCCGCCGCGTGATCGGGGACGGTCCGGGGATGTCCCAGGACGACACCGGCACCTACGGCGCCGGTGTCGGCGACCCGCTGCGCCTGCTGGTGCTGGGCGACAGCACCGCCTCGGGGGTGGGCGCGGCCTCACCACGGGAGACCATCGGGGCCACGGTCGCCATCGGTGTCGCCGCGCTCACCGGCAGGCCGGTGCACCTCAGGAACGCCAGCCGCAGCGGCGCCACCTCGCCGGCCCTGCCCGACCAGGCCGAGCGGGGGCTGGAGCTGATGCCGGACGCCCAGGTGGCGCTGGTGATGATCGGCAGCAACGACGTCAAGGATCGCCTCGACGAGACCGAGTCGGTGCGCTACCTGGCCCAGGCGGTCACCACCCTGCGGGACTCCGGTGTCGAGGTGGTGGTCGGCACCTGCCCCGACCTGGGCACCATCCGACCCGTGCCGCAGCCCCTGCGCTGGCTGGCCCAGCGATGGAGCCGAGACCTGGCGGCCGCGCAGACCGTCGCAGTCGTGGAGGCCGGGGGTCGCACGGTCTCGCTCGGTGACCTGCTCGGGCCCGACTTCCACACCCTGCACCAGGAGCTCTTCAGCCCGGACCGGTTCCACCCGTCGTCGGCCGGCTACGCCCGGGCGGCAGCGGTCATGCTCCCCAGCGTGTGCGACGCGCTCGGCCTGGTCACCAGCGAGTCCGGACGGCTGCCCGACCACCGCAGCAACGAGAGCGTCCAACCCCTGGCCGCTGCTGCCGAGCACGCCGTCGCCGACCCTGGCAGCGAGGTCAGCGGGGCCGAGGTCGACGGTCACCCCCGCAGCGCCCGAGGGCGCTGGGCCACGCTGCTGCTGCGGCGGCACCGGCCGGTGGTCACCGCGGTGCTGACGGAGCAGGTCGCCCCGGTGTTCACCCCCGAGAGCGCTGCCCCGGCACCGACGACCCCCCGGGCCCGCACGACTCCCACGACCGACACGACTCCCCCGACCGACACGTCCGCAGCCAACTCCGCGGCTGAAGGCCCCCGTCCCCGCAGCGCCGCCGACTCGGCCAGCTGACTCCGGCGGCGCGGCCCACCTGGGCAGCGGGGGCGAGGGAGAGCTCAGGCGTCGTCGCGGGCCAGCACGTCGGAGACCGACACCAGCGGCAGGTCATGCGCCTGCGCGACCCCGACGTTGGTGACCTGTCCGTCGACCGTGTTGAGCCCGTGTGCCAGCACCTGGTCGTCCCGCAGCGCCTGGCGCCACCCCTTGTCCGCGATAGCCACGGCATACGGCAGGGTCACGTTGGTGAGCGCGAAGGTGGAGGTGCGCGGCACGGCGCCGGGCATGTTGGCGACGCAGTAGAACACCGACTCGTGCACCGGGTAGGTCGGGTCATCATGCGTGGTCGCCCGCGAGTCCTCGAAGCAGCCGCCCTGGTCGATGGCGATGTCGACGAGCACGCTGCCCGGCTTCATCCGGCTGACCATGTCGTTGGTGACCAGGCGCGGCGCCTTGGCCCCCGGCACCAGCACCGCGCCGATGACCATGTCGGCCTCGAGCACGTGCCGCTCCAGCTCGAACTGGTTGGAGGTGATGGTCTTGAGCCGGCCGTTCCACCGACGGTCCAGGACGCGCAGCTTCTCGACGTCCTTGTCCAGCACGGTGACGTCGGCCCACAGGCCCATGGCCATGGTGGCCGCGTGCGAACCGGAGACACCTCCGCCGAGCACGACGACCTTGGCCGGGTCGACTCCGGAGACCCCACCCAGGAGCAGGCCTCGCCCGCCGTGGGCACGCATCAGCGCATGGGCACCGGCCTGCGGCGCCAGGCAGCCGGCGACCTCGCTCATCGGGTAGAGCAGCGGCAGCGCCCCGTTGGCCAGCTGCACCGTCTCGTAGGCGATGGCGGTCGTGCCGGCTTCCAGAAGGGCCTCGGTGCACGGTCGGGAGGCGGCCAGGTGCAGGTACGTGAACAGGGTCAGGTCGGAGCGGAGGCGGTGGTACTCCTCCTCGACCGGCTCCTTGACCTTCAGGACGGTCTCCGCGGTGGCCCACGTCTCGTCGGCGTCGGGCGCGATGTCGGCCCCCGCGCTGACATACTCCTCGTCCGTGATCGAGGAGCCCAGACCGGCGTCGCGCTCGACGGTCACCTCGTGCCCGTGCTGCACGAGCTCGTGCACCCCGGCCGGCGTCAAGGCGACGCGGTACTCGTGGTTCTTGACTTCCTTCGGCACACCGATACGCACGGCTCGCACCTCACCTCGTCGTGAGCGGACTGCTGACGTCGTCATCGTGGCAGCATCGTGGCCAGGGTCGCACGCCGGGGTAGGTCAGGGCTCGCCGTAGACTCACCGGAGACCCCTACCCCCTGGAGGAAGCATGCCCGAGGCCGTCATCGTCGCCGCCAAGCGCACCCCGATCGGGCGCGCCTTCAAGGGGTCGCTCACCAGCGTGCGCCCCGACGACCTGGCGGCCGGGGTGATCCGGGCCGCGCTGGCCGAGGTGCCGGCGCTGGACCCGGCCACCATCGACGACCTCTATCTCGGGTGTGCCGAGCCGTGGGGCGAGCACGGGTCCAACATGGCGCGCGTGGTCTCGGTGCTGCTCGGGCAGGACGGGCTGCCCGGGGCGACGGTGAACCGCTTCTGCGCCTCCTCGGTGCAGACGACGCGGATGGCCTTCCACGCGATCAAGGCCGGCGAGGGCGAGGTGTTCGTCAGCGCCGGGGTGGAGTGCGTCTCCCGCTACGTCGACTTCGCGGGCGCCGGAGGCTCCAAGGCCGGCTGGCACAACCCCGCGTTCGCCGAGGCCGAGGCGCGTTCGGCACAGACGGCGCGCACCAACGCCCCGTGGGCCGACCCCCGCAGGGACGGCCTGCTGCCGGACATCTACCTGGCCATGGGTCAGACCGCCGAGAACGTCGCCACGTCCCGAGGGGTGACCCGCCGGCGTCAGGACGAGTGGGGGGTGACGAGCCAGAACCGCGCCGAGGCCGCCATCGCCGCCGGCGTCTTCGACACCGAGATCGCACCGGTCACCCTGGCCGACGGCACGGTCGTCAGCAGGGACGACGGACCTCGCGCGGGAGTCACCTACGAGAAGGTCTCGACGCTGCAGCCGGTGTTCCGGCCCGAAGGCACGGTGACGGCCGGCAACTGCTGCCCGCTCAACGACGGAGCCGCGGCCTTGGTCGTGATGAGCCACACTCGGGCGGCCGAGCTCGGCCTGACACCGCTGGCACGGGTGGTCTCCACCGGGGTCAGCGCCTTGTCCCCCGAGATCATGGGCCTCGGTCCGGTCGAGGCGTCCCGCCAGGCGCTGGCCCGAGCCGGGATGAGCATCGCCGACATGGACCTCTACGAGATCAACGAGGCGTTCGCGGCACAGGTGCTGCCCAGCGCCGAGGACCTGGGCATGGACCTCGACAAGCTCAACGTGCACGGAGGCGCCATCGCGCTGGGCCACCCGTTCGGCTCGACGGGAGCACGCATCTCCACCACCCTGATCAACGCGCTGCAGCGCACCGACGGGCAGTTCGGGCTGGAGACGATGTGCGTCGGCGGTGGCCAAGGCATGGCCATCGTCCTCGAGCGCATGTCCTGAGACCGGTCAGGGCAGCGCGCGGCGCAGCGCCGTGAGCCGGCCCGCCAGGGTGGACACCGACTCCTGCTCGTGTGCCAGACCGGCGCGGGCATGGTCGTGCACCATGACCCGCAGCTGGTCCATCAGGGCTGCCGGGCCGAGGTCGGGCACGGGCTCGGCCGGCAGCCCGTCGGCTCGAGCCACCTCGTCCGCGACCTCCTGCACCAGGGTGTGCACCGACGACGCAGCAGAAAGCGCGTGGTCCAACGGCAGCTGATGCCACCGCCGGACCACGCGCTCCAGCTCTGCTGCGACCGTCGCCCGCGCCTGCGCGGTGACGGTGGCGTCCACGTCAGTCGTTGCTGGACAGGATCGCGAACAGACGCAGGAACTCGATGTAGAGCCACACCAGGCTGGCCACCAGGCCGTGGCCCATGAGCCAGGAGTACTTCTCCGGTGCGCCGGCCTTGATGCCCCGGTCGATCGAGTCGAAGTCGACGGCCAGCGAGTAGGAGGCCATGCCGACACCGAACAGGGAGACCAGGATGCCGAGCGGGCCGCCGTAGATGCCCCAGCCGTCACCGAAGCCCAGGAACGCGGCACCGACGTTGACCAGCGCGAAGACCAGGTATCCCATGGCCATCATGCCGAAGATGCGCCGTGACTTGCTGGTCACCTTGATGAGGCCGACCTTCCAGGCGATGAACATGCCGGCGAAGGTGGCCAGGGTGGCGACGACCGCGGTCGCGACGACGCCGGGATAGATGGCGTTGAAGTAGACACTGATCGCGCCGAGGAAGGCACCCTGCAGCACCGCGTGCACCAGGATCAGCGGCACGTTGACCTTCTTGGAGAAGGCGATCGCGAAGCTGAGCCCCAGCGACCCGAACATGCCCAGCAGCCAGATCGGCATGGTGAGCGGGGAGATCTCGCCTGTCGTGCTGTCGGGGGCGGTGATGAACCAGGACGCCGCCGCCACGGTGAGCACCACCACGAACAGCCCCAGCGACTTCATGACGACGTCGTCCAGCGTGAGCCGGCCGGTCTGTGCCGGACCAGCCGGTGGCTGGGCATACATCTGCTGCAGCTGCTCGGGCGTCATGGTCTCGGAGGCACCGCGGTGAGCCACCGGTGCGCCCTGCTGCTGCCCCTGGGCGTAGCCCTGCGGCGACCCCTGCTGCGGTGCGCCGAAGCCGGCGTAGCCACTGGCTTCCTTGTCGATCCGGTTGAACACCGGGTTGTTGGCCATTTGCCCTCCATGGTCGTTGGTCAGGACGCACGTATGCGTCCTCACAGGATAGAGCGTCTGACCTGCGGCCGTTGTTCCCGTCCACACCGTCCTGGGGCCGGTCGCTGTCCACCGCCTCACCTGTTGTGATCGTCCTGGGCGGGCTAGTCTTCGGTCCTCGGGCGCACTCGCCGTGCGGCCGCCCTTCGACGACCACAAGGAGTGCTGTGCCCCTGTCCCGTCCCGCCTGCCGCCTGGTCGGCGTGGTGGCCGTCCTTGCCCTGGGCGTGACCGCCCCGGTGGCCGTGGGGACAGCGGTGCCGGCCGAGCAGCCCACGTCGGCCGTCGGGACGCAGCGACAGGACACACCCCAGGGCTACCCACGGCAGACCCAGCTGGACGAGCCGGTCCCCGACTCCGGTGACGCCGCGCTCAAGCCCGGTCTCACGGCATACCACGAGATCGCGCCGCTGCTCAACGAGCTCCAGGCGACCTCCGACCGGGTCAGTGCTGAGGTGGTGGGCAGCACGGCCACCGGTCGCGAGATCTACCTGGTGACCCTGACCGCCCCGGAGACCACGGGCCAGACCCGCCGTCAGGACCAGATGCGCGCGTCGCATCCTGGAGCGCCCGGAGCAGGCCGCCCAGGACCCGACCATCGCGCGCGACTACAAGGTCCCGGTCTTCGTCAACGCCAACATCCACGGCGACGAGTGGGAGGGCACCGACGCGGCGCTACGCCTCATCCAGGACTACGCGACCTCGACCGACCCTGAGGTCCTGGCCACGCTGGAGAGCACCCGCATCCCCCTCGTGGTGTCGATGAACCCCGACGGACGGGTCGGCAGGACCCGCGCCAACTCGGCCGGCTTCGACCTCAACCGCGACTTCATCACCGCCGCCCAGCCGGAGACCCGGTGCCGTCCGTGACGCCATCGTCCGCACCCAGCCGATGCTGCTCCTCGACCTTCACGGCTACGTCAACGGCACACTGGTCGAGCCGACCACTCCCCCGCATGCGGAGAACCTCGAGCTCGACCTCATGCTCAAGCACGCGTGGCCCACCGGGCTGGCGGTCGAGGAGGCGATCCTCGACCTCGACCTCGACACCGGGACCAGCGCCGACCAGGTGCAGCCCCCGCAGATCCCGTTCCGTGACTGGGACGAGGGCTGGGACGGCTGGCCGCCGATCTTCACCCCGCAGTACGCCGCCGCTGCACGGTGCGGCCGCGCTCACGGTCGAGGTCCCGCTGCGCCTCAACAAGGACTCCTACGACCTCGGCACCGCCGAGCTGCGGCGGCGTGCCGCCATCAACAGCGACATCGCCCACGCCGCTGTCACCGCGACGTTGGGGTATGCCGTGGCCCACCGCGCCACCCTCGTCGCGGACCAGGTCGAGTGGTTCCGCCGCGGCGTGACCGGCTCCGACCAGGTGCCGGTGACCTCGCTGGGCCTGCCCGGTGCGGGCAGGGAGGACGTCTACCTCACCGACTACCCCCGCGGCTACGTCATCCCGGTGGGCCCGGACCAGCGGTCGGCGCCCGCCGCCGCTCGGCTGGTCGACCACCTCGTCGACAACGGTGTCGCGGTGACGACGGCACGCCGGCCGGTGACCGTGGCCGGCCGGACCTACCCGGCCGGGTCCTACGTCGTCGACATGCACCAGGCCAAGCGTGGCATCGCCGGGGTCATTCTCGGGCCCGGCACCGACATCTCCACGCGCGTCGCGACGATGTACGACATCGCCGGGTGGAGCCACGCGCTGCTCTGGGGTGCCGACGTCGTCACCGTGCCGGCCGGCAGCGCCATGCAGCCGACCGGTCCCGAGGTCGACCGGGCCGCACCCTCCGGCGGGCTCACCGGCGGGGGGCCCTGGCGGCTCGACATCCTGGACCCCGCCGACGCGGCGGCCTTCAACGACCTGCTCGCCGCCGGGGTGACGCTGACCTGGACCGACGACGGCGGGGTCGTCGTGCCCGCGAGCGCTCGGGCGGCCGTCGCGGCAGCCGTCCGGGAGCACGGCATCGTGCTGAGCCCGGCGGGCCGGGCGACCGGCGCCGAGGTCTCGTCGATGGACGTCGCGGTCGCCGCCTCCTCCGGTGAGCTGTGGGCGCTGGGGGAGATGGGCTTCTCGGCCACACCGGTGACGGCGGCCAGCCTCAACGCAGGCTTCGACTGGTCGGAGATCGAGGCGCTCTACGTGTCGTCGGGGCTGAGCTATGCCGATCTCGACGAGGGCGCCCGGGCCGACCTCACCGAGTTCCTCGCCGGCGGGGGCGGCATCGTCGCCCGGGGGGCGGCAGGCACAGCCCTCAACGCCGACCTCGATGCGCTGGAGGTCACGACTCGTGAGGGGCCGCCGGCCGCCAACGGTGTGGCTGCGGTGACCAACACCGACGGGCCCCTCACGTCGGGGGCCTCGGCGCACACGTTCGTCTACTCCCCGCGGTGGTTCACCGGGCTGGGTGAGGACGTCGAGGTCGCCCAGAGCTTCGCGACCGACGACGTGCTGGTCAGCGGTCACTGGCGGCCCGGCGCCGACGGACAGGGTGGTCAGGACGCCGCCGCCGGCCAGGCCCTGGTGGTGCACGGGGTCGACACCGAGGGCGGGACCGCAGGGGCCCGGGTCGCGCTGTTCGGCAGCGAACCGCTCTTCCGCGCCCACCCCAAGGGGCAGTTCTCGCTGGTGGCCCGGGCGCTGATCTGGGCGGGTGCCCCGGACTGACCTCCGGCCGGGCCGCACGCCGCGCGGCGCGTCGGGCCGCCGTGCCACGATGACCCCCATGACTTCCCCGGACCCGGCGTTGGCCGAATCTCTGACCAAGATGCGTGACGCGGGGGTGGCACCCACGGCCGTGCGCGTGTTCGCGCGGTACTGGGAGCAGCTGCGCGACGGCGTCACCGGCCGCATCGAGGAGTCCGAGATCCGCCCGGTGGAGCAGCTCGACGCCCTCGACGACCTGGACCCCGACGCCGACCCCGCAGCGTTGTCCCACACCGCGATCGTCAAGCTCAACGGCGGCCTCGGCACCTCCATGGGCATGGAGGGCGCCAAGTCACTGCTGCCGGTGCGCGGTGAGCTCACCTTCCTCGACCTCATCGTCCGGCAGGTGCGGCACGCCAGGGAGACCTCGAGGGCGCGGCTGCCGCTCGTGCTGATGCACAGCTTCAACACCCGTGACGACTGCCTGGAGGCGCTGCGGCCCTACCAGGACCTGCCGGTCGAGGGCCTCGCGCTCGACTTCCTGCAGAGCCAGGAGCCCAAGCTGCGCGCCGACGACCTCCGTCCGGTCCAATGGCCCGCGGACCCGGCACTGGAGTGGTGTCCGCCCGGCCACGGCGACCTCTACGTGTCGCTGCTGACCTCCGGCACGCTGGACTCCCTCATCGACGCGGGGTTCCGCTACGCCTTCGTGTCCAACAGCGACAACGTCGGGGCCTCCCCGTCGGCGGCCATCGCCGCGTGGTTCGCCCGATCCGGGGCCCCGATGGCCCTGGAGGCGTGCCGACGCACCGCAGCCGACCGCAAGGGCGGTCACCTGGCCGTCCGGCGCCGTGACGACCGCCTGGTGCTGCGGGAGACGGCCCAGGTCAGCCCAGACGACCAGGCCGCCTTCGGTGACATCACCCGGCACCGCTACTTCAACACCAACAACCTGTGGCTGGACCTGCGCCGGGTGCGTGACTCGCTGGTCGAGCGCGAAGGGGTGCCGGGCCTGCCGATGATCCGCAACGACAAGACCGTGGACCCCACCGACCCGGACTCGACGCCGGTGCTGCAGATCGAGAGCGCCATGGGGGCCGCCATCGAGATCTTCGACGACGCCACGGCGATCGAGGTGCCGCGCACGCGCTTCCGGCCGGTCAAGACCACGGAGGACCTGCTGCTCCTGCGCTCCGATGCCTTCGCGCTGTCCGAGGACGGCACGCTCGACCCCGTCGTCGACCCGCTGCCGCTGGTCACCCTGGGCTCGGCATACCGGGCCATCCGCGGTTTCGACCGGCGCTTCGGGCACGGTGCGCCGTCCCTGCGCCACGCGGCGTCGCTGACGGTCGAGGGCGACTGGACCTTCGGGCGTGACGTCGTGGTGCGCGGTCACGTCGAGCTCGAGGACACCGGTCATGCGGAGCAGGTGCCGGACGGCACCGTCCTGGACTAGGCCGGCGTCGGTCCGGGGTGCCCCCGACGGGACTCGAACCCGCACTGGACCCATTTTAAGTGGGCTGCCTCTGCCGGTTGGGCTACGAGGGCAGAGCCAGGCTACCGAGGGTCAGAGCCGGGCGAGGACGGCGTCCAGCATCGGCTCGGTCAGCTTGCCGGTGAAGGTGTTCTGCTGGCTCACGTGATAGCTGCCCAGCAGCCTCACCGGCCGCCCGGTGGCCGTGACCAGGTCGGCCTGTGCGCCGTGCCCGAAGCGTGGCTTGGGCCGCGGCACCTGCCAGCCGAGCTCGCGGGCGGCGGCCAGTGCGGCGTCCCAGCCGATCGAGCCCAGCGCCAGCACCGACCTCAGGTGCGGTGCGGCCAGCTCGAGGTCGCGCACAAGCCATGGTCGGCAGGTGGCCTTCTCCTGGGTGCTCGGCCTGTTGTCCGGCGGCGCGCAGCGCACCGCCGCCACGATCCGCACGCCGCTCAGCGCCTGGCCGTCCCCGCTGTGCTCGCTGGTGGGCTGCGCGGCATACCCGGCGCGGTGCAGGGCGGCGTAGATCCAGTCGCCGCTGCGGTCGCCGGTGAACATCCGCCCGGTGCGGTTGGTGCCGTTGGCTGCCGGTGCGAGCCCGACGACGAGCACCGCCGCCTCCGGGTCCCCGAAGCCGGGGCCGGGCCGGCCCCAGTAGGGCTGGTCGGCGAACGAGGCCCGCCGACCGCTGGTGGCCACCGACTCACGCCAGGCAACCAGTCGTGGGCAGGCCCGGCACATCGAGACCCGGGCGTCGAGGGTCGGGACGTCCGGGGCCGAGCCGGCCAGCCGGCGCACCCCGGCAGCCGTGCGGGCCACCGGGGTGGTCACGTCGGCGGGGTCTCCCGGCCAGCCGGTGCCCGGCGGCACCGGTGAGGGGAACAGCCGACCGGTGACAGGGTGCGGGTCGCGACCCGTCACGGCGTCAGCGACCGACGACCTGGGACAGCGCGATGCCGTCGAGGATGTCGTGCTCGGAGGTGCGGACGGTCTCCAGGCCGGCGTCGCGCTGCAGGCGCTGCACCACCGTGCGCCAGACAAGCGCCCCGGCCCCGATGACGTCGACCCGCCCGGGGTGCATGAACCCCAGGGCGGCCCGCTGGGCGTGGCTGAGCCGGACCAGGTCGGTCGCCGCCACGATGACCTCCTCGACGTCCAGCTCACTGCCATGGATGCGGCGCGGGTCGTAGGCGGTCAGGCCCAACGCGTGCGCGGTGACCGTGGTCACCGACCCGGCCAGTCCGACCAGCGTGCGCACCCGGGCGAAGTCGACGGACTGCGCCGCCGTGTCGATCGCGGCCGTGATGTCGGCGAGCGCAGCCCACACCTCGTCCTCCGTCGGAGGGTCGCCGGCAAGGTGGCGCTCGGTCATCCGCACGCAGCCGATGTCCACCGAGGCGGACTGCTCGACCTCCGTCTGGCCCAGGACGAACTCCGTCGAGCCGCCTCCGAGGTCGACCACGAGGAAGGGGGCGGGCACCTCGGCAGCGCGCAGGTCACCGGTTGCGCCGACGAAGGCCAGGGACGCCTCCTCCTCCCCCGAGACGACCTCGGGAGAGATGCCGAAGTACTCGAAGGCGTACTCCACCCCGGCCACGAAGTCGTCGGCGTTGTCGGCGTCGCGCGACGCCGAGGTGGCGACGAAACGCACCGAGGCGCAACCGGCCTCACCGCACTCGGCGGCATACTGCCGGGCCACCCTCAGCGTGCGCTCCATCGACGCGTCGGCGATGTGCCCGGTGGCGTCGATGCCCTCGCCCAGCCGCACGACGTGCATCTCGCGGGTGACGTCGGTCAGGCTCCCGGCGGCGTCGACGTCAGCGATCAGCAGCCGGATGGAGTTGGTGCCGCAGTCGATGGCGCCGACCCTGGTGCCGGTCATGAGTCCTCCTCGTCGGTCGCGTCGGCCGCACAGCAGCCACCCTCCCACCACCGTGGCAGCGCGGCGAGCGCCTCGTCGCCCAGCGGTTGGACGCCGGGCCCGACGGCGAGCGCGTGCGCGACCAGCACGTGCAGGCACTTGACGCGGGTCGGCATGCCTCCGGCCGAGACGCCCGCGATCTCGTCCACCACGCCGAGCTCGGCCCGCCGGCGCAGGTAGTCCTCATGGGCAGCGGCGTAGGCGTCGGCCAGCACCGGGTCGGTGGCGATCCGGTCGGTCATCTCACGCATCATGCCTTCGCTCTCCAGGGTGGAGATGGCGCCGGTCAGGCGCGGGCAGGTGGCGTAGAACGTGGTGGGGAAGGGGGTGCCGTCGGGCAGCCGCGGCTCGGTGCGCACCACGGTGGGGCAGCCGCACGGGCATCGGTGGGCGACCTCCACGACGCCACGCGGGGTGCGGCCCAGCTGGCGTTGCACGGCAGCGAGGTCCTCCTCCGTGGGCGCCGTCATGTCACGGCTCGACATCAGGCTCAGAGCCGGGCTCAACGTCGGGAGCGACGTCGGGAGCGACGTCCGTCTGCACGTCGGTCTCGACCTCGGGCAGTCCCTCGTTGGCGATCTTGACCGACTCCCACACCTCGCCGTACCAGGGGCGCAGCTCATGGATCTCGGCGGCGATCGGCGTCATGCCAGGGACGGCCTCGGTGAGCAGCTCACCTGTGTCGTCCAGCACCGTGAAGGCGGTCTCCCCAGGGCGCACGAAGCGCAGCCGCTCTCGCGCCTGGTGCTCCACGAAGTCGGGGTCGTCCCAGCGGGCCACCTCCCCCTCGAGCGCGGCGATGTCCTGCTGGCGTGTCTCGAGCTCCTGCTGCAACGCGCTGATCTCCTGCCGCTGCTGCAGGTAGCCCGACACCGTCGGGAACAGGAACACGGTCAGCAGCACGACGACCAGCGCCACGCCGGCCAGCCGCCACACCTGGGGGGGCGCCGGTCGCCGCGTCGAGGGCGCGGCGACCTCACGGTCGCCGCGGTCGGCGGGCTGCCCGGGGCGGGTGTTCCGCGCCCCGGGCCGCGTCGTCGCCCCCGGACGCCGCGACGGTCCGCCGCGCCCGGGGCCGCGGGACTGACCGCTGGTGCCCATCAGGGATGCCGTGCCTCTCGCCGCGCGCTCAGGCCTGGAACCGGGGGAAGGCCCCCGACCCGGCGTAGACCGCGGCCTCGTCGAGCTCCTCCTCGATGCGCAGGAGCTGGTTGTACTTGGCCACGCGCTCGGAGCGGGCGGGTGCGCCGGTCTTGATCTGGCCGCAGTTGGTGGCCACCGCGAGGTCGGCGATGGTCACGTCCTCGGTCTCGCCGGAGCGGTGGCTCATCATGCAGCGGAACCCGTTGGTCTGCGCCAGGGTCACCGCGTCCAGGGTCTCGGTGAGCGAGCCGATCTGGTTGACCTTGACCAGCAGCGCGTTGGCGGCCCGCTCGTCGATGCCTCGCTGCAGCCGGGTCGGGTTGGTGACGAAGAGGTCGTCCCCCACGATCTGCACCCGGTCGCCGAGACGGTCGGACAGGGCGGTCCAGCCGGCCCAGTCGTCCTCGTGCAGCGGGTCCTCCAGGGACACCAGCGGATAGTCGTCGACCAGACCGGCGTAGTAGTCGGTCATCTCCTCGGCCGACTTGGTGCCGCCCTCGAAGGCGTAGGAGCCGTCCTCGAAGAACTCGCTGGCGGCCACGTCCAGCGCCAGGGCGATGTCGCTGCCGGGGGTGTATCCGGCCTTCTCGATGGCTTCGAGGATGAGGTCGAGCGCGGCGCGGTTGGACTCGAGGTTCGGCGCGAAGCCACCCTCGTCACCCAGACCTGTGGCCAGCCCACGGTCCTTCAGCACGCCCTTGAGCGCGTGGTAGACCTCGGCGCCCCAGCGCAGCGCCTCACGGAACGAGCCGGCGCCGACCGGGGCGATCATGAACTCCTGGATGTCCACGTTGGAGTCGGCGTGGGACCCACCGTTGAGGATGTTCATCATCGGCACGGGCAGCACGTGGGCGTTGGGTCCGCCGAGGTAGCGGAACAACGGCAGCCCGGCGGACTCGGCCGCGGCCTTGGCGACGGCCAGCGAGACACCGAGGATCGCGTTGGCGCCGACCTCTGCCTTGTTGTCGGTGCCGTCGATGGCGAGCATCTCGTTGTCGACGAGGCGCTGCTCGCTGGCGTCGAAGCCCAGCAGCCGCGGCTCCAGGTCGTCCATCACGGCGGCCACGGCCTGCTCGACACCCTTGCCGAGGTAGCGGCTCGCGTCGCCGTCGCGACGCTCCACGGCCTCGAAGGCGCCGGTGGAGGCTCCCGAAGGGACGGCCGCGCGGGCCACGGTGCCGTCGTCCAGACCGACCTCGACCTCGACGGTCGGGTTGCCACGGGAGTCCAGGATCTCGCGGGCGATGATGGCGTCGATGACAGCCATGGGCACTCCTATGGGTGGTGAAGTGGGCGGATCACATGCACGTGTGTCGAGCCTAGCCGCCCGGGCCGGACGCTGTCGGGACCGACCCGCAGCAGCTCACCCCGGCAGGTCCTCGGCCAGGTCGCGCAGCAGGCCCCGCAGCGCCGGCGGGCAGGTCGACGCCCTCCGAGCGGGCGCGCAGCACGAGCTCCATGACCTGCGCGCCGTAGGCCGTCGCGGTGGCGGCGCCTGAAGCCTGGGCCTGGGCGCCGTCGCCGGCGGCCCGGGCCACCCGGTCCCGCAGCCAGTCCCGGTGTCCGGCCCGCTCCAGGCGGGAGGCGACCTTGGCGGCCCGGGCGAGCTCCGGCATACCGGCCGGGATCCCGTCCAGGACGTGCTCCCGCCCGGGCTTCTCCGCCGCCTTGAGCTGCTCCCAGCTGGCCTCCACCGCCGCCGGGGTGGAGGCGGACCCGGCGGTGCGGGCAAAGACGTGCGGGTGGCGACGGACGAGCTTGGCGACCAGGGCTGCGGCGACGTCGTCGATGTCGAACGGGTCGTCCTCGTGCTCCAAGGCCACCCGGGCGTGGAAGAGCACCTGCAGCAGCACGTCACCGAGCTCCTCGGCCATGTGCTCGCGGTCACCCGACTCCAGCGACTCGACGGCCTCGTAGGCCTCCTCGACCAGGTAGGGCGTGAGTGAGGCGTGCGTCTGCTCAGCGTCCCAGGGGCATCCCCCGGGGGAGCGCAGCCGGTCCATCACGGCCACCGCGTCCAGCAGCCGCGCCCCCGGGACGTCCCACGACCCGACCAGGACCTCCAGCTCGGGCGCGGCCTCGGAGCGGCTCAGCTCCGCGGCGAGCGCCTCGGCCAGGCCGGGGTCGGCGTCACTGGACCCCACCCACACGACCTGCCCGTCGGCGCAGCGGTCCAGCAGCCGGCGCGCGGTCACCGAGGCTGCTGCGGCACCGAGCAGCTCCACCGGGAGGTCCGACTGCTCCAGCGCCGCCACCGCCGGCTGCTGCCCGTCCCGGGCCAGCACCACATCGGCCGCCTCCAACGCCTGCCACGCCTGCCGGGACAGCAGCCCCGGTGCGACGCGGGGCGTGGTCAGCAGCAGGGTCACTCGACGGGGCTGATCCACTCCGGGTCCTGGTCGACGACGATGGCCTGGGCCGGGTCCCACGAGCCGAAGCGGGGGTTGATCTGCACCCCGAGGTCAGCGAAGTCCGCGTCGGTGATGGCGTTGAGGCGTTCCAGCACCGCGACGGCGTCCGGGTTCTGCAGGGTGGCCGGGTCCTGAAGGAGCGAGAGGTACTCCCGGGTGCGCGCCACGTCGACGGTCAGCTCGCTGGGCTCGGTGACACCGCTCTGACGGAGCAGGTCGGCGACCTCGCGGTCGGTGATCTCCAGCGGCGTGCCGGCCATGACCTCGTCCAGGATGTCGGTGCGGGTCAGCTCGTTGATGACGCCCGCGGGTGCGCTGGGTGAGGTGGAGGCGGAGTTGAGCTGGGCCACCGTGTCCTGCAGCTCGTCCATCGTGATGGTGCGGTCGCCGATCGTAGCCGCCTCGTTGGCCGAGAGTCCGTCGGAGGAGCAGGCGCTGAGCAGAAGCGCAGCGGCAAGGGTGCAGGCAGTCAGGGTCGATCGCGTCACGGGCCCCATCATGTCACTGCCGGGCGTCGTCGACGCGCCGTGGTGGCGGAAGCGACGGCACTCACCGGGAGGCAGCCGCCGCCATGTCGTCCAGCAGCACCGCGCGCACCAGCTGGGCGGCCCAGTCGAGCACGGCGCGGTCACGCAGCGGCTTGCCGCCGACCCGCGCTGTCTTGGGTGCGGGCACCAGGATGGTGCGCGTCGTCGGCTTGACGATGGTGCCGGGGTAGAGCCGGCTGAGCCGGAGCTGCTGGCTCTCCCGCAGCCCCTCGACCGGAGCGAACCGGACGCTTTGGCCCTGCACCGCGATGTCGCTGATGCCGGCCGCCCGCGCGACGGTGCGCAGCCGGCCACCTCCAGCAAGGTCTCCACGGGCTCCGGCGGGGTGCCGTAGCGGTCGACGAGCTCCTCCCGGATGGCGGCCAGCTCCTGCTCGTCCTTGACCTGGGCCAGCTTGCGGTAGGCCTCCAGGCGCAGCCGCTCCCCCGGCACGTAGTCGTGCGGCAGGTGGGCGTCGACCGGCAGCTCGATCCTGACCTCCACCGGGCCCTGCTCGTCCTCACCCTTGAACTCTGCGACGGCCTCACCGACGAGGCGGACGTAGAGGTCGAAGCCGACCCCGGCGATGTGACCCGACTGCTCACCGCCCAGGAGGTTGCCGGCGCCGCGGATCTCCAGGTCCTTCATGGCCACAGCCATGCCGGCCCCCAGGTCGGTGTGCCCGGCGATGGTCTGCAGCCGGTCGACAGCGGTCTCGGTGAGCGGCTTCTCCGGAGGGTAGAGGAAGTAGGCGTAGGCCCGGTCGCGGCCCCGGCCGACCCGACCGCGCAGCTGGTGCAGCTGGGACAGGCCCATCTGGTCGGCCCGCTCCAGGATGAGAGTGTTGGCGTTCGAGATGTCCAGACCGGTCTCGACGATGGTGGTGCAGACGAGCACGTCGGAGCGACGCTCCCAGAAGTCGACGACGACCTCTTCGAGCTTGTGCTCGCCCATCTGCCCGTGGGCCACCGCGATGCGCGCCTCCGGCACGAGGTCGCGCAGCCGGGCGGCAGCCCGCTCGATCGAGCTGACCTTGTTGTGCACGTAGAACACCTGGCCCTCACGCAGCAGCTCGCGCCGGATGGCCGCTGCGATCTGCTTCTCGTCATAGCCGCCGACGAAGGTGAGCACGGGGTGCCGCTCCTCCGGCGGGGTGGCCAGGGTCGACATCTCGCGGATGCCGGTGACCGCCATCTCCAGCGTGCGGGGGATGGGAGTCGCCGACATGGCCAGCACGTCGACGTTGGTGCGCATGGCCTTGAGCTGCTCCTTGTGCTCCACTCCGAAGCGCTGCTCCTCGTCGATCACGACCAGGCCGAGGTCCTTGAACCGGACGGTGCTGGAGAGCAGGCGGTGGGTGCCGATCACCAGGTCGACCGACCCGTCCGCCAGGCCGGCGATCGTCTCCTTGGCCTCCTTGTCGGACTGGAACCGGGACAGCGCACGGACCGTGACCGGGAACTGGGCGTAGCGCTCGGAGAACGTCTGGAAGTGCTGCTGCACGAGCAGCGTGGTCGGCACCAGCACGGCGACCTGCTTGCCGTCCTGCACCGCCTTGAAGGCCGCGCGGACGGCGATCTCGGTCTTGCCGTAGCCGACGTCACCACAGATCAGGCGGTCCATGGGCACCGACTGCTCCATGTCGGCCTTGACCTCGTCGATGCTCGAGAGCTGGTCGGGCGTCTCGGCGAACGCGAAGGCGTCCTCCAGCTCGCGCTGCCACGGCGTGTCGGGCGCGAACGCGTGGCCGACGGTGGCCATCCGGGCGCTGTAGAGCCGGATGAGCTCGCCGGCGATCTGACGGACGTGCCGTTTGGCCCGCGACTTCGTCTTCTGCCAGTCCGAACCACCGAGCCGGTTGAGGGTGGGTGACTCACCACCGACATAGCGGGTGACCTGGTCGAGCTGGTCGGTCGGCACGAACAGCCGGTCCCCCGGCTGGCCCTTCTTGGACGCGGCGTACTCCAACACCAGGTACTCCCGCGTGGCCCCCTGCACGGTGCGCTGTGCCATCTCCACGAACCGGCCGACACCGTGCTGCTCGTGCACGACGAAGTCACCGGGCCGCAGCTGCAGCGGGTCGACCTGACCGCGCCGCCGCGACGGCATACGCCGCATGTCCTTGGTTGACCCCCCGGTGCCCGGCTGACCGGTCAGGTCGGTCTCGCCCACCAGGACCAGCCCGGCTCCGGGCAGGTCGAACCCGTGCCCGACGGTCGCGGTGGTGACGTGCACCAGGTCAGGACCGAGGTCGAGCAAGGGGGTGTCCACCCGGTGTGCGACGTCGTGCTCGCCCAGCAGCTCGGCCACACGGCGTGCCATGCCGGCCCCCTCGAGCGCGACCACGACCCGGCGGCCGTCGACCAGCCAGCGGCGCAGGTCGACCATCACGGCCTCGATGTCGCCGCGGTAGGCCTCGACGCCCGTCGCCTCGACCCGCAGCTGCGCGTCGAGCTCGGCGGCGTCGGCCGGGTCGGCGAACTGGGCCAGACCCTCGTCGGCGGCGAACGGAGTGACCGTCCACCACGATCGGCCCGAGACCAGGGTGTGCTCACGGGCCTCGCCCAGCCCGAGGTAGGAGGCGCTGCCCAGGACCTGTTGCAGGTCGACCGGCACCACGTTGCCGGCGGCGGCGTTCGCCCAGCTGGCCTCCAGGAACTCGGCGCTGGTGGCCACCAGGTCGTGCGCGCGGGTGCGCACCCGCTCGGGGTCGAGCACCAGCACGCGGGATGCCTCGGGCAGTGCGTCGACCAGCATCTCCATGCCGTCCACGAGCGCCGGGGCGAGGGACTCCATGCCCTCGACGGCGATGCCCTCGGCGACCTTGGCACACATGTCGGCGACCCCGGGGAGCTGTTCACCCAACCGGGCCGCCCGGGCCCGCACCGCCTCGGTCAGCAGCACCTCACGACAGGGCGGGGCCCACAGGCCGTGCTCGGCGATCTCCAGGGAGCGCTGGTCGGCGACCTTGAACCACCGCACCTCCTCGACCGTGTCACCCCAGAACTCCACCCGCAGTGGATGCTCCTCGGTGGGCGGGAAGACGTCGAGGATGCCGCCGCGCACGGCGAACTCCCCGCGCCGCTCGACCAGGTCGGTGCGGGTGTAGGCGGCAGCGGCCAGGGCCTCCACGACGTCCTCCAGGGCCCGCTCGTCCCCTGGCCGCAGCTGCACGGGCTCCAGGTCTCCCAGACCTCGGGCGATCGGCTGCAGGAGAGCCCGCACGGAGGCGACCACGACCCGCAACGGGCCGTAGACCGCGTCCTGGGGGTCGGGGTGGGTGAGCCGGCGCAGCACCGCGAGGCGACGGCCGACGGTGTCGCTGCGGGGACTGAGCCGCTCATGCGGCAGGGTCTCCCAGCTGGGGAAGGTCGCCACGCTGTCGGCCGGGAGGTAGTCCGCCAGGCCCGCCGCCAGGTCGTCGGCCTCGCGCCCGGTCGCCGTCACGGCGAGGATGGTGGCGTGCTCGGACAGCAGGGCGGCCAGCGGGGGGTGCATCCCACGACCGGCGACGACGTCGGCGGAACCTCGCGCAGCCTCGGCTGCAGCAGTGACGGCACGAACGCCGGGATCGGTGCGGATCAGATCCAGGGCGGCAGTGAGGTGCATGCATTCCTGTCGAACGTGAAGGGACCCCCGGAAGGGGAACCGTCGGGGGAGGCTGCAAGTCTAAGGCTCGGTTGCGCACCCGCGTGGCCCGAGGGGAGGATCGTCCACGTGCACGACACCGGAGTTGTCCACCAGGCCTTGTCGCGGCGCGCCGTCCGCCTGGCCGCAGCGCTGCTCCTGGGTCTGCTCACCGCCCTCGGTGCCCCCCTCGCGGGGCCGTCCGCGCTGCTGTCGGCCGCGTATGCCGAGCAGCCGGTGGACCTGCCAGGCCAGGTCTACGACCCCGCCGGTGCCCTGTCCGGGGGTGAGGGCCGGGTGGAGGCCGCCCTGGAGCGGCTGGAGGAGGAGACGGGTCTGATCCTCTACGTGGCGTTCGTGGACACCTTCGAGGGTGCCGGCGGCAACAGCGGCGCGGAGTGGGCCCAGGCCACCTACGACACCTCCGGCATGGGCGGCAACAACGTGCTGCTCGCCGTGGCCGTCGAGGACCGCGCCTACGGCTCGGCCGCCGACTCCGCCAGTGGCCTGACCCCCGAGAGCGTGGCTGCCGTCGAGACCGACTTCATCGTCCCGGCGCTGCGTGAGGACGACTGGGTGGGCGCCGTCGAGGGCGCGGCCGACGGCTACATCGCTGCGGCCTCGGGTGACCTGGGACAGGACGGCTCGTCCTACCCCGGTGGCGAGGGAGGTCTCGGCACGGACAGTGCGTTCGGCCTGCCGTGGCTCGTCTTCGCCCCGCTGGTCGCGGTCGGGGGTGTGGCCCTGGTCAGCCGCCTGGGCAACAAGGCCGCGCGCCGTGGCGGCCCCCGCCCCGACAGCGACCCGGCCGAGCCCGCCGCGGCGCAGGGTCTGCCGACGCTGGAGCTGCAGCGGCTGGCGGCCGAGGCACTGGTGTCCCTCGACAACGCCATCCGCTCGGCGGACGAGGAGCTGGCCTTCGCCGAGGCGCAGTTCGGGCAGCAGCGCACCGCACAGTTCCGCGGCGTCGTCGCCCAGGCCCACGCCCAGGCGCGCGAGGCCTTCCGCATCCGCCAGGAGCTCGACGACGCCGACCGGGAGCCCGAGCCGGTCGAGCGCACGATGCTCGGGCAGATCATCGAGCTGTCCCGCTCCGCCACCCAGGGGGTGGCCGCCGGCACCCGCGAGTTCGCCGAGCTCCGCTCGCTGCAGGACCGGGTGCCCGAGTTCCTCGAGGAGATCGACAAGGGTCGCAAGGAGGTCTCGCGACGCCTGCCGGTCGCCGACCAGGCGATCCGTGGGCTGCAGGCCCGCTACCCCGCACAGTCGCTGGTGACGGTGCAGCAGCACCGTGAGCAGGCCGCCCGCCTGCTGGGCAGCGTCGACGGTTTCGTCGACGAGGGTCGGCGTGCCATCGGTGCCGGCGACCGTGCCTCCGCGGTGGCCGCCGCCCGCTCCGCCGAGGCTGCGCTCGGCCACGCCGGGCGGCTGCTCGACCAGATCGACCGGGCCGGGGACGACCTGGCCAACTCCGTGCAGGCCCTGGCCACCGCGATCGGGTCGATCACCTCCGACATCCAGGACGCCGGCCGGCTCGCCCCGCAGGACCCCACGGTGCAGCAGTCGGTCGCCCGGGCCCGCGAGGCGGTGCAGGCCGGCCAGGAGGCAGGGAGGGGCGGTGACCCGCTGGCGGCCCTGGCCGCTCTCGACTCGGCCGAGCACGACCTGGACACCGTGCTGCAGCCCATGCGCCAGGCCGAGGAGCACCAGGACAAGATGCGCCGCGACTTCGACCAGCGGGTGGCCCGGGTGGGCGCCCGGCTGCGCAGCATCGACGAGACGATCGCCACCCGGCGAGGCGCCGTCGACAGCGGAGCACGCACCCGCATCTCCGAGGCACTACGGCTCTTCGACCAGGCCCAGGCCGTCGCCGGCCAGGACGTCAACCAGGCCGCCGGGCTGCTCAACCGCGCCGAGCAGCTCGGCGAGCGGGCCCTGGCCCAGGCCAACGACGACGTCGACCGCTGGTCTGGCCCGGGGCCGCATCGCCGCGGCAACCAGGGGATCGACATCGGCTCCCTGGTGCTCGGCGGCATCCTCATGGGCGGCGGCCGCGGCGGGGGCTCCTGGGGTGGCAGCTCCGGCGGTTTCGGTGGAGGCGGCGGCTTCGGCAGCGGGGGCGGCTTCGGCGGCGGAGGCAGCTTCGGCAGCGGCGGGAGGTTCTGACCCGGGACCACCGACGCCATCTCCAGACCGCTACCACCCCCGGACCACGGCATACCCACGGTCTCCCGCTTGACCGGGAGACCAGGACGTTCACGAAAGGAACACCAGCATGACGCAGAAGCAGACGATCCTCGGCCGCATCAGCCAGCTCGCGCGGGCCAACATCAACGCGCTGCTCGACAACGCTGAGGACCCCGAGAAGATGCTGGACCAGCTCGTCCGCGACTACACGAACTCGATCTCCGAGGCCGAGGAGGCCGTCGCCGTCACCATCGCCAACGTGCGGATGGCCGAGGCCGACCTCAAGGCCGACGAGGAGGCCGCAGCAGAGTGGGGACGCAAGGCAGCTGCTGCCTCGGCCAAGGCCGAGGAGATGCGGGGCGCGGGTGACACCGCGGGGGCCGAGAAGTTCGACAACCTCGCCCGGATGGCCCTGGGCCGGCAGATCCAGCACGAGAACGACGTGGCCTCGGCCCGGCCGGCGATCCAGCAGCAGAACGTCACCGTCGACCAGCTCAAGCAGGGCCTGACCTCGATGAAGACCAAGTTGCAGGACCTGAAGTCGCGTCGCGGCACCCTCGTGGCCCGGGCCCGCACCGTGGAGGCCCAGGGCAAGGTCCAGGAGGCCATCTCCTCGATCGACGTGATGGACCCCAACAGCGAGCTGTCCCGCTTCGAGGACCGCATCCGCCGCCAGGAGGCGATGGTGCAGGGTCGTGCTGAGGCGCAGGCCACCCGTCTGGAGGACCAGTTCGCCGAGCTCGACGACCACACGCACGACCGGGAGATCGAGGTCCGGATGCAACAGCTGAAGGGCCAGTCCTCCTGACCGGCCCCCTCGCCGCCGCCTCCGGGACCGAGCACCTCCGGGCGCGGTGACCGGGATGAGTGCACGACGGGCCCGGCACCTCGGCGAGGTGCCGGGCCCGTCCTCGCCCGTGGGTCAGCGCGAGTGGAAGCGCTGTTGTGCTGCCTCCAGGCCGAGGTGCACCAGGTCGTGCACGGCGTCGGCCCCGTCGCCGATGAGCAGCTCGACGTCGACCCGGTCACGGGCCGGCCAGTCCGAGAGCACGAAGTCGGCAGGATCCTGACGACCCGGGGGACGGCCGATGCCGAGCCGGACCCGCAGGTAGTCCTTGGTGCCCAGCGACTGGCTGATGGAGCGCAGCCCGTTGTGACCGCCCTCTCCCCCGCCGCGCTTGAGCCGCACCGCGCCGAAGTCGATGTCGAGCTCGTCGTGCAGCACCACGACCTGGTCCAGCGGCACCGAGAAGAACCGCGCCACCCCGGCGACAGGACCGCCCGAGGTGTTCATGTAGCTCATCGGCTGCGCCAGCACGACGCGTGGCCCGGGTGCCCCGCCCGGCATGGTCCCGAGCCGGATCTCGCTGACCCAGGCCCGGGCCTTGTGCTGCCGCGGAGTCGCACCGGCCTGGTGCGCCAGCTCGGCCAGCACCATCGCGCCGATGTTGTGCCGGTTGCCGGCGTACTTCGGGCCGGGGTTGCCGAGGCCTACGACCAGCCAGGGGTCCATCTACTGCACGCCTTCCCGACACAGGCACGGGCGCCGAGGAGACCTCGACGCCCGTGCCCTCACCACGGTGTTCAGGACTGGTCGGCCTCGGTGGAGTCGCCTTCGGCCGACTCCTCGCCAGCGGTCTCGCCCGCGGCGTCCTCCTCCGACTCCTCCTTCTCGATGCCCAGCTCGGCCTCGACCTCGGCGAGCTCGGCCTCCAGAGCCTCAGCGGACATGGCCTGGGTGATGTTGACCACCAGCGCGTCGGGGTCCGTCACCAGCGCGACGCCCTCGGGCAGCGTGACGTCGGAGGCGTGGATCTGGGTGCCGGCCGGCAGACCCTCGATCGAGATCACGATCGACTCGGGGATGTGCGTGGCCTCGGCCTCGACGGTCAGCTCGGAGTGGTCGAGGGCGACCAGGGTCTCGATGGCGGCCTCGCCCTCCAGGTGCACGGCGATGTCGACCTCGACCTTCTCGCCCAGGCGGACGGTGACCAGGTCGACGTGCTCGATGACGCGCTTGATCGGGTCACGCTGCACGTCCTTGGCCAGCGCGAGGTGCTCCTCGCCTTCGACGTCGAGGGTGAGCACGGCGTTGCTCAGCTTCAGCGCCATCATCGTGTCGTGGCCCGGCAGGGTCAGGTGCAGCGGGTCGTTGCCGTGGCCGTAGAGCACGGCGGGCACCTTGTCGGCGCGACGGATGCGGCGGGCAGCACCCTTGCCGAACTGGCTGCGCTTCTCGGCGGAGATACGGATCTGGTCGGACATGAGGCCTCTTTCACTTCTCGACTACAGGGATGCGACGGTGCTGGGCCTCGACGCGGGACACGACGCGGGCGGGAGGGCGCGAGACCGGGACGGGAGGCGGCTGGGGGCCGCGCACCGCCGCGTCGAATCACGGACCCACGGGTCGTGCACCGACCGTGTGGTGTCCCTCGCCGAGGCAACCCGTGGAGTCTACGCGACAGTGGCCGACAGGCTGAAACCGGGAGAGGGCACCCCGACCCTGCCGTATGCCGTCGCAGCGGCGGGGAGGCTTCAGGCCTGACCGTCGAACATGCTGGTCACGGAGCCGTCCTCGAAGACCGCCCGGATGGCCTGGCTGATCAGGGGGGCGATGGACAGCTCGGTGATCTTGGGCAGCGCGCGGGCCTCCGCGCTCAGCGGCAGGGTGTTGGTCACGACGACCTCGCGGGCCACCGAGGCCGACAGCCGCTCGACCGCCGGGTCGGAGAAGATCGCGTGCGTGGCGGCGATGACCACGCTGCCGGCTCCGTCGGCCATCAGCGCGTCTGCGGCCTGGCAGATGGTGCCGCCGGAGTCGATCATGTCGTCGACCAGGATGCAGGTGCGCCCGGCGACCTCACCGACGACGCGGTTGGCCATCGACTGGTTCGGCCGGCTGATGTCGCGCGTCTTGTGGATGAAGGCCAGGGGGGCTCCGCCGAGACGCTGCGACCACTGCTCGGCCACCTTGATCCGGCCGGCGTCCGGGGAGACGACGGCGAGCTCCTCCTGGCCGTACTTGCCCCGCACGTAGTCGGCGAGGATCGGTAGGGCCATGAGGTGGTCGACCGGGCCGTCGAAGAAGCCCTGGATCTGCGCCGTGTGCAGGTCGACCGTGATCAGCCGGTCGGCACCTGCGGTCTTGAACATGTCGGCGACCAGCCGGGCCGAGATCGGCTCGCGGCCACGGTGCTTCTTGTCCTGGCGGGCGTAGCCGTAGAACGGGAGCACCACCGTGATGCGCTTGGCCGAGGCACGCTTGAGCGCGTCGACCATGATCAGGTGCTCCATGATCCACTTGTTGATCGGCGCCGTGTGGCTCTGGATCACGAAGGCGTCGCAGCCACGCACCGACTCGTTGAACCGCACATAGATCTCGCTGTTGGCGAACTCGTAGGAGTCGGAGGGCACGAGCTCGGTGCCCAGCGCATCGACCACCGCCTGGGCCAGCTCGAGGTGGGCCCGCCCGCTGAAGACCATGAGGTTCTTCTTGGTGGTGAGATGGATGCCGGTCATGCCTGCGGCCCCTCCTGGGTCTGGCGTGCGGTGGCTGCTGCGGCGGCCTCGGCCTGGGGGGTGCTCGGTCGCTTGGCGGCCGCCCACCCTTCGATGTTGCGCTGTGGGGCCACGTTAATGGCCAGGGCCCCGGCGGGCACGTCCCTGCGGATGACCGTGCCTGCTCCGCTGCCTGCGCCGTCGCCGATGGTGACAGGAGCGACATACATGGTGTCGCTGCCCATGCGGCAGTGGCTGCCCACGGTGGTGTGGTGCTTGCTCACCCCGTCGTAGTTGACGAAGACGCTCGCGGCGCCGATGTTGCTGTGCTCGCCGATGGTGGCGTCGCCGACATAGGACAGGTGAGGCACCTTGGAGTGGTCGCCGATGGTGGCGTTCTTGGTCTCGCAGAACCCGCCGATCTTGCCCTTGAGCCCGAGCACGGTGCCGGGTCGCAGGTAGGAGAACGGGCCCACCGTCGCGCCGGCGCCGATCACGGACAGCTCGGCCTGCGTGCGGACGACGGTGGCACCGTCGTGGACCTCGACGTCGGTCAGGGTGGTGTCGGGACCCACCGTGACGTCGGCGCCGACCGTCGTGGCGCCCAGCAGCTGCGTGCCCGGTCGCACCAGCGTGTCCTGGCCGATCGTGACATCGGCGTCGATCCAGGTCGTGGCCGGGTCGACCACCGTGACACCGGCGCGCATGTGGACCTCCACCACCCGTCGGTTGAGCTCGGTGCCCAGGCGGGCGAGCTGCACCCGGTCGTTGACGCCCTCGGTCTGCCAGAGGTCGTCGATGAGGTGGGCGGCCACCCGGAGGCCGTCGCGCCGGGCGATGCCGAGCACGTCGGTGAGGTACTTCTCCCCCTGGGCGTTGTCGGTGCCGACGTCGGCGAGCGCACGGCGCAGCAGTGCGGCGTCGAAGGCGTAGATGCCGGAGTTGATCTCGGCGACGTCGAGCGCGTGCGCCCACGCGCCCCCTGCCTCGCGCTCGGCCAGCGCGTCCTTGTGCTCCATGATGCGCACCACGTCACCGGCCTCGTCGCGCAGGATGCGCCCGTACCCCGTCGGGTCAGGCAGCTCGGCGGTGATGACGGTGACCGCAGCGCCGCTGTGCTCGTGCCGTTCGGTCAGCTCCACCAGGGTCTGCCCGGACAGCAGCGGCACGTCGCCCATGGTCACCAGGACGGTGCCGGTCAGGTCGTCGGGCAGGGCGCCCAGGCCGCACTCGCAGGCCCGGCCGGTGCCCTTGACCTCGTCCTGGTCGGCGATCACGGCCTCCGGGTCGAGCTCGGCCACATGGGCCGCCACCAGGTCACGCTGGTGCCGCACCACGACCGCGAGGTGGTCCGGCCGGGCCAGCCGGGCGGCATACAGCGCGTGCCCGACCAGGGACCGGCCGCCGATGCGGTGCAGGACCTTGGGGGTGGCCGACTTCATCCGGGTGCCCTCGCCGGCGGCAAGGACGATGACTGCAGCAGGGGTGCTCACGGATCACGACTCTAACGCGCCCGTGCGCGGTCGACGGCTCCCCGGGTAGGAATCGAACCTACGTCGCTAATCCTGATTCAAAGTCAGGCGGCCCCTGCCAGCAGAGCAACCGGGGAACGCTCCCGGCGGTCGGGAACCTCCCCAGGGTAGGCCAGCGTTCGCCGAGCTCGCAGGCAGGTGGCGGCGGGGTTGACATGATGGGGTCGTGACCACCCCTTCGAGCAAGGCCAGCGCCGCACGCCCCCGGATGACCGGACCCCAGCGGCGGGAGCAGCTGATCGACGTGGGGCGGCGCCTGTTCGCCGAGCGCGGCTTCGAGGGCACCAGCGTCGAGGAGATCGCGCAGACCGCCGGGGTCTCCAAGCCGGTCATCTACGAGCACTTCGGGGGCAAGGAGGGCCTGTATGCGGTCGTGGTCGACCGCGAGATCCAGGCCCTGCTGTCCTCCATCACGACCGCACTGACCGGTGACGGGCACGCCCGTGCCCTGCTCGAGCGCGCCGCACTGGCGCTGCTCGACTACATCGAGAGCTCCACCGACGGCTTCCGGATCCTGGTGCGGGACAGCCCACCCGGACAGTCGACCGGCACGTTCGCCAGCCTCATCAGCGATGTCGCCACGCAGGTGGAGCACATCCTGGCGGCGGAGTTCAAACGCCGCAAGCTCGACCCCAAGATGGCGCCGCTGTATGCGCAGATGCTGGTCGGCATGGTCGCCATCCCCGGCGGCTGGTGGCTCGACTCGCGCAAGTTCAAGAAGAACGACGTCGCCGCGCACCTGGTCAACCTGGCCTGGAACGGGCTGGCCGGCATGGAGCCCAAGCCGACGCTGCGCTCCGTGCCCAAGCCCTGACCCGACACCGGGCAGGCCCCTCCGGTGCCGTCTTGTCTGCTGGGTGCTGCGCTGCAGGACAGCACCCTGCAGACAGAGCAGCACCCAACGGGCGGCGCAGCACCCAGCACCCCACCACGACAGGCTGACGCGCCCATGACGTCTTGACGCCAAGATTCTTGACCGGACTACCCTGGCCTCATGGCTCAGCCGCACGAGCACGACTCCGCGTCCGACGAGGTCGACCGCATCGTGGCAGCCTGGCGTCGTGAGCGGCCCGACCTCGACGTCTCCCCGCTGGAGGTCCTCTCCCGGGTCGCCCGGCTGGCCCGGCATCTCGACCGAGCCCGCAGAAGCGCCTTCGAGGCGCACGGGCTGGAACCGTGGGAGTTCGACGTCCTGTCAGCGCTGCGCAGGTCGGGGCCGCCCTACCGGCTGACACCCGGCGAGCTCCTCCGGCAGACGATGGTGACCAGCGGCACGATGACCAACCGCGTCGACCGGCTCGCAGCGCGCGGCCTGGTCGAGCGGTCGGCCTCCAGCACCGACCGGCGAGCCGTGCTGGTGGGACTGTCCGACGGGGGACGTAGCCTCGTCGACGCTGCACTGGCCGGCCTCATCGAGCGCGAGCACAGGTTCCTCGACCCGATCTCCGACGGTGACCGCGCAACCCTGGCCACTGCGCTGAGGCGCCTCGTCGCGCCGTTCGAGGAGCTGGGTCGCTAGGTCCTTGGCGGTATGCGGTGCCGGAGAGCAGCCTGCGCGATGCGGTCCGCGAGTCGCTCAGGTCGCCGGAAGTCCGACCACACGACGCGGTCCAGGCCCCAGCCGAGTCGGCGGATGCGGTCCTCGCGGACCTTCTCGGCGGCCAGGGCCGCTGCCCCGTCGGCCCCGGCATACTTCGTCAGACCGTCGAACTCCCACAGGCTGCGCGTGCCGACGATCCGCAGGTCAGCGAAGGCGAAGGGATGCTGCCCCTTCTCGGCGACCGGGAACTGCAGCTCGACCTCATGGCCCAGATCCTCGGCGAGCAGGCGCACCAGGGTCTCCCCTGGTGACTGCGCGCCTCGACGACAGCGAGCGACTGTGGCCCGCGCGGCGACCACGCCCGGTCTGCGACCGAGCCTGCTGAGCTCCTGCGCCAGCTCGTCCTCGGTGACCAGACCCCTGTCGAGGGCGGAGTCAGCGGAGACCACGCCGGCGGCCGTGCCGAAGCTGCAGGCCACCTGGAGGACGGACCGCGCCACCGTCACCGTCTGGATGCCGCTGACCCGCACGAGGGTGGAGGCCACGCGGGGTCGGACCACACGGAAACCCGGCCCCGACTGGACAGCACCGCTGACCCTGACCACCCAGACGTCGCGGAGCGGCACCTCGTGCACCGCGACGCCATGCAGCAGGAGTGCGGTGTGGTGGCTCATCGCGATGTCGTCACCATGCAGGCGCGCCAGTCCGGCTGCCTGCTGCATCATCCGGTCGGCAGCGAAGTCGGGCTCGGCGCCGGCAGCGAAGACGCCACGGCGCAGTCGACGCACCTCCCCCGACCGGATCCACCCGCGGAGGTCGTCGTCGCTGTGGCCGGTGATGAGGGCGTCGGCGCGGAGGAACACGCCACCGGAACACGCCGTCAGGTTCGCGAGCTGCTGGTGCATCGGCTCACCGTGGCACGCCGGGCGGTGGCGTGGGACGCCCCTGTGGACAACCGGAGACGGCCGCGTCGTCGCTCAGGTGCTGCGTTGCCGGTCAGGTGTCGTCATGTCGGGCAGGTGCTGTGCTGGAGCGCAGCACCAGCCAGAGGTGACAGCACGTGACCTACGCAGGCGCGGACGACAGATGCATGCGGGGCTGGGTCGGAGATCCAGAGTGGGCGGAGGGGCAGGTATGCAGGCCTGCCGGGGATGGTGGGTATGCCGTGGCGCGATCTCGGGGGTGTGCCGGTCAGGGCTGGCGCGAGCTCGGGAGCGCGCCGGTCAGGACTCCGCGAGCTCGGCGGCCTCGAGCCACTGCGCCTCCAGGGCGTCACGCTCGGCGTGCAGGGCGTCCAGCTCACGGGTCAGCCGCGCCATCTCGCCGGCGTCGGTGGAGGCGGCGACCATGTCGTCGTGCAGCCGTGCCTCACGGTCGGCCAGCTTGGCCAGGGTCCGCTCCAGACGCGCGACCGCCTTACGAGCCTCGCGCAGCTCGGCCGTCGACGGCCCCGCCGGGGCACCGACGGCTCCGGCACCGACCACGGCTCGCCCCGACGGCACGCCGGAGGCGCGGTCGCGGATCTCGCGGCGCAGCTGCAGATACTGCTCCACCCCGCCGGGCAGGTCCCGCAGCGAGCCGTCGCCGAGCAGCGCGACCTGGCGGTCCGTCATCCGCTCCAGCAGGTAGCGGTCGTGCGAGACGACCAGGAGCGTGCCGGCCCAGCCGTCGAGCACGTCCTCCATGGAGGTCAGCGTGTCGATGTCGAGGTCGTTGGTCGGCTCGTCGAGCAGCAGCACGTTGGGCTCGTCCATCAGCAGCCGCAGGAACTGCAGCCGACGCCGCTCACCGCCGGAGAGGTCACCGACGCGGGACTGCTGCCGCCCGCCGGTGAAGCCCAGCCGGGTGGCCAGCTGGGAGGCCGACACCTCCTTGCCGCCGAGCGTGGTGAACGCCCGCACCTCGGTGATGGCGTCGATGACGGTCCGGCCTCGCACGCGTTCGAGCTCCCGCAGCTCCTGGCTCAGGATGGCGGTCCGCACGGTCTTGCCGGTCTTGAGCTTGCCGGCGTGCAGCGGCTGCTGGCCGAGCAGCACCCGCAGCAGCGTCGACTTGCCGGCGCCGTTGACCCCGACGATGCCGAAACGGTCACCCGGCCCCAGCCGCCAGGTCACCGAGTCCAGCAGCGTGCGGTCGCCGAGGCGGACGGTGGCGTCGACGAGGTCGAAGACGTCCTTGCCCAGGCGCGTCGTGGCGAAGCGCACCAGCTCGACCTGGTCGCGCGCCGGCGGCTCTCCGGCGATGAGGTCGTTGGCCGCGTCGATGCGGAACTTCGGCTTGCTGGTGCGTGCCGGCGGCCCCCGCCGCAGCCAGGCCAGCTCCTTGCGCACCAGGTTGGCCCGACGCTCCTCGGTGACCGCCGAGATGCGCATGCGCTCGGCCTTGGCCAGCACGTAGGCGGCATAGCCGCCGTCATAGCTGTGCACCTCACCGTCGTCGACCTCCCAGGTGCGGGTGCTCACGGCGTCCAGGAACCACCGGTCGTGCGTCACGACGACGAGTCCGTTGTCGGGCCGGGGTCGTCGCTGCGACAGGTATGCCGCCAGCCAGGCGACGCCTTCGACGTCCAGGTGGTTGGTGGGCTCGTCGAGCAGCAACAGGTCGGGGTCGGACACCAGCAGGGCGGCCAGGGTGAGCCGTCGCCGCTCACCCCCGGACATCGGCCCGACGGGCGCGTCCCAGCCGCCCAGGGCAGAGGCGTCGAGGTCGCCCAGCAGGCCCTCCAGGATCTCGCGCACCCGGGCGTCACCCGCCCACTCGTGCTCGGCCAGCCCGCCGAGCACCAGCCGGCCCACGGTCGCCGCCGGGTCGAGGTCGTCGGTCTGCCCGAGCATGCCGACCGTGACACCTCCGGTGCGCACGACCCGGCCGGAGTCGAGGCTGCGGGTGCCCGCGAAGACCCGCAGCAGGGTCGTCTTGCCGCCGCCGTTGCGGCCGACCACACCGATGCGCTCAGCACCGGAGATGCCGACGGACACCTCGTCGAGCAGCACCTGCGTGCCGACGACGATGGTGGCGCGGTCGAGTGCGACCAGGGGCGCCATCAGAGTCTCAGCCGCGAGCCGCGGCTGTCGATGACGGCGGCGCCGCCGACGGGCCCGGTCGCCCGCAGGATGTCGCCCGCCGGCCCCCGGGCAGCCAGACCCATCGACAGGTCGAGCGCCTCCGCCTGCGAGGCCACGAGGAAGGCCACCGTCGGACCGGAGCCGGAGACCAGCGCACCACGAGCGCCGAGGTCGAGGCCCGCGTCAAGGACCTCCTGCAGGTCCGGACGCAGCGACAGGGCGGCGGGCTGCAGGTCGTTGCGCAGCGCCGCACCGACGGCGTCGGGGTCCATCCGGCGCAGCGCGGACACCAGGGTCGGCGTCAGCTCGGGCACCCCGAGCTCGTCGTCGCCGTGCATCCGGTCGAACTCGGCGAACACCGCGGGGGTGGACAGCCCCTCCCCGGTGGTCACCCAGAGCACCCAGTGCACCTCGCCCCGGGAGAGCACCGGAGAGATCTCGTCGCCCCGGCCGGAGCCGACCGCGGTGCCGCCGTGCAGCAGGAACGGCACGTCGGCCCCGAGCTCGGCGGCCAGCGGCTCCAGGTCGTCGCGCAGCACCCCGAGGTCCCACAGCTCGGCGCACCCGACGAGCGCTGCCGCAGCGTCGGCCGACCCGCCGGCCATGCCGGCAGCGACGGGGATCCGCTTCTCCACCGTGAGCGCCACCGGACCCGGGCGAGCGGTGGCCCCGGCGACCTCGACCGCCCGGTCGGCCAGCAGCTGGGCGGCGCGCAGCGCCAGGTTGTCCTGGGTGTCCGGCACGCGGACCGCATACGGACCGACCGTGCGCACCGACCACGTGTCGGAGGACTCGACGACGACCCGGTCATAGACGCTGACGGCCTGGAAGACGGTGACCAGCTCGTGGTAGCCGTCCTCGCGGCGCGGGCCCACGCGCAGCTCGAGGTTGATCTTGCCGGGGACGCGGACGGTCACCCGCAGACCACGCTCACGCTCCAGGTCAGTCATGGCCCAACCCTAGGGTCCCCACGCGCTCCGGTCCCATCGACCTAGCTTCGGGCCGCAGCGGCGATGGCAGCGAAGTCATCGACGGTCAGACGCTCCCCGCGCAGCGACGGGTCGATCCCGGCCGCACGCAGGATCTCCTCTGCCCTCGGCGCGCCGCCGGCCCAGCCGGCGAGCGCGGCACGCAGGGTCTTGCGCCGCTGGGCGAAGGCCGCGTCGACCACGGCGAACACCTCCTGCCGCGTCGCCGGAGTGCTCGGCGGGTCGCGCCGCACCATGCGCACCAGACCGGAGTCGACGTTGGGCGCCGGCCAGAAGACCGTGCGTCCGATGCGTCCCGCGGCGCTCACGTCGGCATACCAGGAGGCCTTCACGCTGGGCACCCCGTAGGTGCGAGACCCCGGCGCGGCCACCAGCCGCTCGGCGACCTCCCACTGCACCATGACCAGCACCTTCTCCAGGGAGGGCAGCAGCTGGAGCAGGTGCAGCACGACGGGCACCGCCACGTTGTAGGGCAGGTTGGCCACCAGGGCGGTGGGCTGCGGGTCGGGCAGCTCCTGCACCCGCAGCGCATCGGTATGCAGCACGCTCAGCCGGTCCGCCAGCCCAGGGGCGTGCGCGTGCACAGTGCGCGGAAGCTCCGCGGCCAGGACAGGGTCGATCTCCAGCGCGGTCACGTGCCGGACCTCCCGCAGGAGCCCCAGGGTGAGCGACCCCAGCCCGGGGCCGACCTCGACGACGACGTCCTGGGGTCCGACGTCCGCGGCTCGCACGATGCGGCGCACCGTGTTGGCGTCGATCACGAAGTTCTGTCCCCACTGCTTGGTGGGGCGGATGCCCAGCCGGCCGGCGAGCGCGCGGATGTCCGCGGGCCCGAGCAGGGTGTCGGCGTCGTCGGCATGCATGGCGCCCACCTTGTCAGATCGGGGAGCTTCTGCAGGCGCCCAGGTGTGAGGTGCACGACATACCGTTGACCCACGACTGAACACAGGTTTAGCATGTTGAACATGAGTTCAGCGACGGCCGCCGAGCCCACACCCGACCTCACCGCCAGGGCAAGGATCCGCGACGCGGCGCTGCACCTGTTCGGCGAGGTCGGGTTCCGCACGGCCACGGTGCGCGGCATCGCGGACCGGGCCGGTGTCTCGGCCGCTCTGGTGGTCCACCACTTCCGGTCCAAGGAGGGCCTGCGCCAGGCCGTCGAGGAGCACCTCGTCTCCCAGATCCGGGAGGGCAAGTTCGCCGCCATGACCGGCGGCCTCACCCCCGACGAGCAGACCATGCGTCAGCAAGCCGAGGACTACGCCCCGGCCATGGCCTACCTGGCCAGGGCGCTCACCGAGGACGCAGAGGTGGGTCGCCACCTCTACGACCGTCTCTACCGCGACGCCGTCGCCTATCTCAAGGCAGGCGAGGACGCCGGCATCATCCGTCCCACCGACGACCCGGAGGCTCGCGCGGTGGCCCTGCTCAACGCCGGGCTCGCGCAGACCCTGCTGCAGCATCACATGCTGCGGGTGCTCGCCACCTCCGACCCCATCGAGGGCATGCTCCGCATCGCGCGGCCCTTCCTCGACCTCTACACCGACGGCCTGTTCACCGACGGCCGCATCCGCGACGCCTTCAGTGCGGCGTCCTCCACCGAGGGGAACCAGCAGTCATGAACGACGCAGCCATCACCACCACCGGCCTGTGCAAGAGCTACGGCGACGTCGTCGCGCTCACCGACCTCGACCTGCAGGTCGACCGCGGGGAGGTCTTCGGCTTCCTCGGGCCCAACGGAGCAGGCAAGACCACCATGATCCGCACCGTGCTCGACCTGATCCGGCCCACCCGCGGCACCGCCACGATCGTGGGTCTGGACAGCCACCGCGACGCCGTGGAGATCCGCCGGCACGTCGGCTACCTGCCCGGCGACCTGGCGATGTATCCGCGGCTCACCGGCAAGGACACGCTGACCTACTTCGCCAACCTGCGCGGTGGGGTCGACTGGGGCTACGTCGACGAGCTGGCCCAGCGGCTCACCGCCGACCTGTCCAAGAAGATCAGCGACTACTCCAGCGGCAACCGGCAGAAGATCGGCATCATCCAGGCCTTCATGAACAGGCCCGACGTCATCATCATGGACGAGCCGTCGACCGGCATCGACCCGCTGGTGCAGCAGGAGTTCCAGGCCATGGTGCGCGAGGTGGCCCTGGAGGGCCGCACGGTCTTCCTGTCCAGCCACACCCTCTCCGAGGTGCAGCGGGTCGCCGACCGGGTGGGCATCATCCGCGCCGGGCGCCTCATCGACGTCGAGCGCGTGCACGACCTGCGTTCCAAGGCCATCCGCCGCATCGAGCTGGTTTTCGACACCCCCGTGGCCGCCGACGAGTTCTCCCACCTCCGGGGCGCCCGCGACGTCGAGGCCTTCGACAACGCCGTGCGCCTCAACTTCGACGGCAACATGGACGAGCTGCTGGCGATCGCCACCACGCGGCACCACCTCGTCGACATCAACAGCGAGGAGGCCGACCTGGAGGAGATCTTCCTGGCCTACTACCGCGACGAGGCAGGTGTGTGATGGGACTCTCGGTCTTCACCTTCACGGTGCGCGACCGCATCGTGGGCATGGTCGTCGCCGCCGTGGCGCTCGGCCTGATGCTGGCCCTGGCGATGGCGGTGTATGCCGACATCGACCTGTCCTTCTACTACGAGATGCCGTCGGCGATCCTCGACGCGGCCGGCATCTCCCAGCTGGTCGGCGGGGTCGGCGGCATCGCCTACGGTGCGATGTACAACCTCATGGGTGCCCTCACCATCGGCGGGCTGGCCATCGCGGCGGGGTCGGCCTCGATCGCCGGCGAGGAGCGTGACGGCACAATCGGGCTGCTGCTGGCCAACCCGCGCAGCCGCACCCAGGTGCTCCTGTCCAAGATGGCCGCGCTGGTGGTGCTCGTCTCCATCGGTTCGCTGCTGCTGTGGGTCGCCGGGCTGACCGTGCCCATGGTCCTGGACATCGACGTCACCGGGGTCCAGGTGGGCGCCCTCGTCGTGCATCTGTGGGCCAACTCGCTGTTCTGGGGCCTGCTCGCCCTGGCGATCGGCGCCTGGACCGGCCGGCCCTCGGTCGCGGCCGGGGTGGCCGGAGGCTTCATGGCGCTCTCCTGGCTCGCCACGTCCTTCCTGCCGATGATCGACGGGGGCCGCACCGTCGCCCAGCTCTTCCCGTGGTGGTACTTCAGCTCCTCCGCACCGGAGGTCAACGGGGTCGACGCGGGCCACCTCGCGGTGCTGCTCGGGCTGAGCCTCGCCCTCGCCGTCGCCTCGGTCGTCGGCGTCAACCGCCGCGACCTGCGCAGCAACGTCACCTCGATGACCCTGCTCGACCGGCTGCGGGACAACCCCCGGACCGCAGCCCTGGCCGACCGCATCGGCGGACAGGCCCGGGTCTCCTCGATCCCGGTCAAGACCGCCTCGGACCACCAGGGCCTGACGTTGGTGGTGGGCGCCTCGATCGCCGGCCTGGGGCTGATGGAAGCCCTCCTGTTCACCCTGCTCCCCGACGGCCTCAGCGAGGTGTTCGAGCAGTTCCCCGACGCGCTCATCTCGATGATCGGCGGGGTGGACATGTCGACGCCGGCCGGCTTCCTGCAGGGTGAGGTCTTCTCGATCATGACCCCCATCGCCCTCATCGCGGTGGCCGGCACCGTCGGGGCCAAGGCCCTGGCCGGGGAGGAGGAGAACGGCACCATGGGGCTCCTGCTGGCCAGCCCGGTGCGCCGGCGCAGCATCGTGCTCGGCAAGACCGTGTCGATGGTCGTGCTGGCCGCCGTGGTGGGCCTGCTGACCTTCCTGGGCACCGCTGCCGGCATCGCGCTGGCCGACCTCGACGTGTCCCTGGTCAACCTCGCCGCGATCTCGCTGCTGGCCACGCTGCTGGGCCTGGTCTTCGGCGCCGTGGCACTGCTGGTCAGTGCGGCCACCGGCCGGGTGCGCTGGGCGGTCAGTGCGGCCGTGGGCCTGGCCCTGGTCGCCTACATGCTGCAGTCGTTCCTGCCACTGTCGGAGTCGTATGCCGACTGGGCCGCCCTCTCGCCGTTCCACTACTTCCTGCGCAGCGACCCGCTCGGCTCGGGGATGGCGTGGGGCGACGCGGGCGTGCTGGTGGCCATCTTCCTGGTGCTCGTCGCGCTGGCGGTGCCGGCGTTCGAGCGCCGGGACCTACGCGGCTGACCCTTCGGCAACCCGCGGGTCTGCGGCTCCCTCACCAGGGGCCGTAGACCCGCTCGCTGTTGTCGGACAGCGCCCGGCACAGCGCCGGGACGGAGACGTTGAGGGTGCCGGCCATCGCCCGCACGGTCAGCGGCACGAGGTAGGGGGCGTTGACCTGGCCACGGTGCGGCGACGGGGTGAGGTAGGGCGCGTCGGTCTCGACGAGCAGGTGCTCCAGCGGGGTGACCGCGAGCGCGTTGCGCAGGTCGCGGGCGTTCTTGAAGGTCACCGTCCCGGCGAAGGACAGGAAGTAGCCGCGGCGCACGCACTCCCGCGCCATCGCCATGTCGCCGGAGTAGCAGTGCATGACCACCCGGTCCGGGGCTCCCTCCTGCGCCAGGATGCGCAGGATGTCCTCGTGCGCGTCGCGGTCGTGGATCTGCAGCGCCTTGCCGGTGCGCTTGGCCAGGTCGATGTGCCGACGGAACGACTCCTGCTGGGCACCGGCCCCGTCCGGACCGGTGCGGTAGTAGTCCAGGCCGGTCTCGCCGATCACCCGGATCCGCGGCTCGCGGGCGTGCTGCTCGACCTCGGCCCATGCCTCGTCGAGCGTGCCGGCACTCGCGTGTCTGGGTGCCTCGTTGGGGTGGATCGCCACCCCGCCGAGCACCTGAGGGTGCTGCCGCACGACCTGCACGGTCCACGCAGCGCTGGCGCGGTCGCACCCGATCTGCACCAGCCGGTCGACCCCCACCGCCGCAGCCTGAGCGACCACCTCGGCCACGGGTGCCGCCGGGGCACCGTCCCGACCGATGTCGAGATGGCAGTGGTTGTCCACCACGGCGATCGGCAGCCGGTCAGGCGCCGGCGGCCGCTCCAAGGCCCGGGCGTCGGTCATCCCTGGACGGCCTCCGGGTGCAGGCCGAGCCGGCGCCGCTCGTCGTCGACCACCGAGGGGTCGAGCTTGGTGAAGATAGGCGTCGGCTTGGCGACCGGCGCTCCGACGGTCACCGGGCGGTGCTGCCAGCGCGGCATGGCCGAGTAGTCACCGGTGATGACGGGGTAGGTGGCCCGTCCCGGCTCGTCGAGGTCGCTCACCTCCTCGATGTGCGGCATCGGCATGAACGCGCCCTCGCCGCCGAGCGCGGTGTGCACGGCGTTGGAGGAGTGCGGCAGGAAGGGCGAGAGCAGCGTGTTGAGGTCGACGACGACCTGGGCCAGCACGTGCAGCACCGTCGCCGAGACGCTCGCGCTGGTGCTCGCCCTTGAGCTTGAAGGGCTCGGTGGTGGAGACGTAGGCGTTGGCCTCGCCGACCAGGCGCATGGCCTCGGCCAGGGCGGCCTTCTGGCGGTGCCGGGCGATGAGACCGCCGACGGTGTCGAAGCCCGCATGGACCTGCCGGAGCAGGGCCTCGTCGATGGGCTCGAGCGGGCCGGCTGCCGGCACCTGTCCGTAGCTCTTGGCGATCATCGAGGCCGTGCGGTTGACCAGGTTGCCCCAGCCCGCGACCAGCTCGGTGTTGGTGCGCTTGACGAACTCCGGCCACGAGAAGTCGGAGTCGGCCTGCTCCGGGGCCGCAGCCGAGAGGAAGTAGCGCAGCGCGTCGACCTGGTAGCGCTCGAGCACGTCGCGCACGTAGATCACCACTCCCCGGCTGGAGGAGAACTGCCTGCCCTCCATGGTGAGGAACTCCGAGGAGACGACCTCGGTCGGCAGGTTGAGCTCGCCGAAGGGCCCGGGCTCGCCGCCACGCTCGCCCTGCCCGTTGTGCGCGAGCAGCTCGGCCGGCCAGATCTGGGAGTGGAAGGTGATGTTGTCCTTGCCCATGAAGTAGTACGTCAGGGCCTGGGGGTCGTTCCACCACTCGCGCCAACGGTCCGGCTCGCCCTGCCGCCGGGCCCACTCCACCGAGGCGGACAGGTAGCCGATCACGGCGTCGAACCAGACGTACAGCCGTTTGGTCGGCTGGTCGCGCCAGCCCTCCAGGGGCACCGGGATGCCCCAGTCGATGTCGCGGCTCATCGCACGCGGCTTGATGTCCTCGAGGATGTTCTTGGAGAAGCGGATGACGTTGGGCCGCCACAGCCCCGAGGCCTCGCGGTCGTCCAGCCACTCCCCCAGCGCCTGCGCCAGAGCCGGCAGGTCGAGGAAGAAGTGCTGGGTCTGCACGAAGTCGGGGACCTCCCCGTTGATCCGGCTGCGCGGGTCCTTCAGCTCGGTCGGGTCGAGCTGGTTGCCGCAGTTGTCGCACTGGTCACCGCGCGCCTCGGCATACCCGCAGATGGGGCAGGTGCCCTCGATGTAGCGGTCGGGCAGGGTGCGCCCGGTCGAGGGGCTGATCGCGGCCGGGGTCGTCTGCTCGACCATGTAGCCGTTGGCGTGGACGGCCAGGAACATCTGCTGCACGACGTCGTAGTGGTTGGCCGTCGTGGTGCGGGTGAACAGGTCGTAGGAGACGCCGAGGTCGACCAGGTCCTGCACGATCATCCGGTTGTTGGTGTCGGCCAGCTCACGGGCGCTGATGCCCTCCTTGTCGGCGGCGACGAGGATCGGGGTGCCGTGCTCGTCGGTGCCGGAGACCATGAGGACGTCGTGGCCGGCCATCCGCATGTACCTGCTGAAGACGTCGGAGGGCACACCGAACCCGGCCACGTGGCCGAGGTGGCGCGGGCCGTTGGCATACGGCCAGGCGACAGCAGACAGGACATGGGTCATGAGGCCGCAGTCTAGTTGCGGTGCAGCCGCCGCCCTGCCGGTGGAGAGGCGGGGGCGTATGTCGTGCTCGCGCCCCTTCCGCTCACTCCCAGCGGATGTCGGCCTGCCCGTCGGCGTCGGTGTCCAGACCCGCCAGGACGTGCGCGAGGTGGTGCCGCACCTGGTGCGGCACCGACGTCACCGACATGGCCCAGAGCGCGAGACCGTCCCCGAGGTCGGCGATCTCCGGGGTGCCCAGCGTCACCGCCTCCGGGTCGGCCCCCGCCGCCGTCGCCGGCACGGCCCTGGCCCGCTCGACAAGGTCGCCTGGCAGGACGGCGACGACGTAGGCCTGCCCCCCGTGAAGGGTGTCGCAGTCGGCCAGGGCCATGGTCGGCTCAGCGAGATGGCCCACAGCCGGAGGGGTGGTGAGGTCCTCCCCGCCGAGGCACTGCACCGCCCACACGCCCCGGCCCGTCTCGACCGACGCGGCGAGGGCACCCTCGGCGAGCTCGACCCGCTCGGGGGGGCCGGCGCTCCCCCACTGGGGCCCGGCGTCGCCGACGAACAGCATCGTGGGCAGCGGCGTCCCCGACGACCCGTCGACCAGGGTCCGGTAGGGCATGTTGTCGCTGGCCCACGCGACGTCGGTGCCGGACAGGTCGTGAGTGTCGAAGTCCTCGGCGCGCACCCGCAGCCCGTCGGGCGTCTCGAAGACGGGGGCCATCACGAGCGAGGAGGGGTCCCCCTCCCCCGGCGGGCGGCGCGCCACCAGCAGCTGGACGCCCTCAGTGGTCACCGACGCGACCTCACTGCTGTCGGCCTCGAGCTCGATCTCGGCCGCGGGGTCGGCGAAGCGCACGGTCACGCCGCCGCTGTCGGCCATCGCCTCGGCCCTGGTGGAGGGTCGCGGATACAGACGAAGGGCGCCGTCGTCACCCGTCCACTGCATCGCGTCTGCACCGCCGCCCGGGGCGGTTGCGATGCTGAAGTCCCCGGCCCGGGTGATCGTCATGGGCACGGTCGGTCCGGGGCCCTCACCCAGACCCGTTGCGACGAACAGCTCGGCCTGGGCGACGTCTCCGTGGAGCACCGCCACCGAGTGGTCGCCGCTCGGGAGCATGGTGTCGACATCGGCGATCCAGGGATACACGGCGAGATCCTCATAGCCGGCGACGGTGACCCACCTGCCGTGCTCGGGGATGACCGCCACCGGCTCACCGGACCGCGATCTCCTCGGCCGAGGACACGAGCACGTCCGCCCCGCTGGCCGCGACGAGGTCGTCGTCACTGGTCCAGTAGACGTCGCGCACCTGCTCCGGCTGCACGGCTCCGTCAAGCCACCAGACCGCGACCGACTGGCCCCCGGCGGTGAAGAGGACCGGGCCCTGCCCCGTGGCTCCGGCCTCCGGCCTCGCCTGCAGGTCGAGCAGCGGGGTGAGCTCCTGCTGGTGAGGCGTCACGATCAGGGTCGAGCCCAGGTTGTGGAAGAGCTCGACGTCACCGGGCAGGTCTGCGTCCACCGGGTCGAGCTCGGTCCTCGACTCCCGGGAGGAGACCGTCAGGACGGCGTGGCCTGCGCCAGGCTTCTTGTAGATCCGTGCCCCGGCGAAACCCAGCAGCTCGTCGGAGGGATCGACGACGGCGTCCAGCTCGGCTGCCAGGTCCCACGCCGGCACCTGGAGCGTGACCGGCTCGGGCTCGGCGTCGTCCTCGGCCTGCTCGGCGGTGCATGCGGTCAGCAGGAGGACACCGGCGACGGCAGCCGCGCCCGCGTGGCAGGACAGGGAGGGCGGGTGGTGGTGTGAGCCGCTTCGGCTCACACGGGTCCTCCCGCGAGCCAGGAGACAAGCACCACCGCCAGGACGAACAGCAGGAACACGGCGAGCGCTCCCAGCGGAGTGCGCATCACCCGCGGGAACGATGACCCTTCCTCCCGGTCCACCTGGTCGGCCATCGCCATGAGGTGCGACTTGTGGCGACTGGGATCCTGGTGTCGCGGAGGAAGGTCGTCCTCGGCATCCGTGCTGTGCATGCGTGCCATGACGAGCCCTCCTCCCGGGGGCCTGCCTGCCGTGCCCCGTCACCGGTGGGTCACCAGCCTCCCACAGACCGGGCCCACGAGGGGGAACCTCTGTGGAGCCGGCAGCGTCTGAAGGTCAGCGTGGTTGACTTGATGTCGGGTGCCAACCCGGGTGCCACGCGTGCGAAGAAGGGAGGTCGGGACGCATGCTCGCTGCTCTGACCGGTGCCGGCCTGTCCGCCGCGGCCGGACTCAACGCCTACATCCCGTTCCTCATCGTGGCCCTGGTGGCCCGATACACGGACTACATCACCCTGCCGGAGCAGTTCGCCTGGATCGAGTCGCCGTGGGCGATCGGCGTCGCCTCCGTGCTGCTGGTCAGCGAGGTCGTGCTCGACAAGATCGCCGTGATCGACCACATCAACGACGCGGTCGGCACGTTCATCCGACCGGCGGTCGGTGGCCTGATCTTCGCCGCCACCCAAGCTGCGGAGGACTTCGAGCAAGGCTCGACCTTCTTCCAGGAGAACCCGTGGCTCGGCGTCGTGATGGGTGTCGTCACCGCCGGCATCGTGCACACCGGAAAGGCCGTGGCGCGCCCGTTCGTCAACGGCACCACGATGGGGATGGGCGCGCCGGTCGTCTCGGCCGCGGAGGACACCGCCTCGGTGGGCCTCAGCCTGGTGGCCATCTTCCTGCCGGTCCTGGTCATCTTCGTGATGATCGCCGTGGTCTGGATGGCGGTGGTCCTGTGGCGCAACGCCCGCAGGCGCAAGAAGGCCCGGGACTCGGCGATGTTCCAGGCGGGCTACTACTCCTAGCGCCGCGGGCGCCTAGTCCTGCCACCGGGGCTCAGCGCGCGGCGAGCACGGCGTCGTAGAGCTGCTTGGTCGACAGGCCGGTGGCGGCCGACACCTCGCGGCACACGTCCTTGAGCCGCTCTCCGTCGGTCACCCGCTGCTGGATGCCGCGCACCGCGGCCACCAGGTCGACGTCACCGGCCGCCGTCGGCAGCGCACCCGAGACGACGACGGTGATCTCACCCCGGACCCCGCCGGCCGCCCAGGCCGCGAGCTCAGCCAGGCCACCACGCTTGACCTCCTCGTAGGTCTTGGTGAGCTCACGGCATACCGCGGCCGGGCGGTCGTCCCCCAGGCCGCGCGCGAGTGCCTCGAGCATGGGAGCCAGCCGGTGCGGTGCCTCGAAGAAGACCATCGTGCGTGGCTCAGCCGCCAGCGCCGCCACCGCACGGTCCCGCTCCCCCGCCTTGCGCGGCAGGAAGCCTTCGAAGCAGAAGCGGTCGACCGGCAGGCCGGAGACCGCCAGAGCCATGAGCACGGCGCTCGGCCCGGGCACGCAGGTGACCGGTATGCCGTGGCGCACCGCCTCGGTGACCAGCCGGTAGCCCGGGTCGGACACCGACGGCATCCCGGCATCCGTCACGAGCAGCACGCGCTCTCCCCGGGTCAGCGCCTCGACCAGGTCAGCGGTCCGGGCTGCCTCGTTGTGCTCGTGATAGCTGACGATGCGACCGCTGGTGGTGATGCCGAGCCGGTCGCAGAGCCCACGCAGCCGCCGAGTGTCCTCGGCCGCGATCACCGGCGCGGTCTGCAGCTCCTCGACGAGCCGGGGCGAGGCGTCGCGGACATCGCCGATCGGGGTGGCCGCCAGCACCAGGCGCACGTCGTCGGGGGCCACGTCAGCACCTCATCGCTCGGGCGGGCCGGGCTGGCACCGCGCACCCGACACCCTAGTGAACGGTCGCCCGGTGACCTGCAGGACCAGGGATGGCCCAGAAGATCGAGCAGGGCTAGGGTCATCGACCCAGGCACGGGATATATCCCCGCCCTGGGTCAGACAGTGCCACCCTGCCCGATCATCGCGGACCTCGGTCGGGGGGACCGAGCCGGGCAGGCGGGTGCAGCGGGTGCCAAACCCCTGGCAGCCGGGTGCAGCGGGTGTCAAACCCCTGGCACCCGGGGGAGCGTCAGTGCTTGCCGAGCTTGGCGCGCTGCAGGTCCCGGTTCATCTGCGAGATGACGTTGAGCGGGATGCCCTTGGGGCAGGCCCGGGAACACTCGCCGAGGTTGGTGCAGCCGCCGAAGCCCTCGGCGTCGTGCTGGTCGACCATCGACACCACCCGCGCATAGCGCTCGGGCTGGCCCTGCGGCAGCTCGCCAAGGTGGGTGATCTTGGCACCCATGAAGAGCATGCCCGAGGCGTTGGGGCAGGCGGCGACACAGGCACCGCAGCCGATGCACTCGGCACCCATGAACGCGCGGTCGGCGTTGTCCTTGGGCACCAGGGTCGCTGCGGCGTCGGGGGCGGCGCCGGTGTTGGCGGAGATGTAGCCGCCGGCCTGGATGATCCGGTCGAACGAGGTGCGGTCGACGCACAGGTCCTTGAGCACCGGGAAGGCCTCGGCACGCCACGGCTCGATGCTGATCTCGTCACCGTCGGAGAACGAGCGCATGTGCAGCTGGCACGTGGTGGTCACCTCGGGGCCGTGCGCCTTGCCGTTGATGACCAGGCCGCACATGCCGCAGATGCCCTCGCGACAGTCGCTGTCGAAGGCCACGGGCTCCTCGCCCTTGGCGATGAGCTCCTCGTTGAGCACGTCGAGCATCTCCAGGAACGACATGTCCTCGGACACGCCCTGGATGGGGTAGGTGACCATCTCGCCCTCAGCGGTCGGACCGCCCTGGCGCCAGATCTTGAGGGTCAGGTTCACTTGTAGCTCCGTTGCTTCATCTCGACGAACTCGTACTGGAGGTCTTCCTTGTGCAGCACCGGGGCACCGTCCTCGCCACCGAACTCCCAGGCCGCGACGTAGGCGAACTCGTCGTCGCGGCGCAGCGCCTCACCGTCCTCGGTCTGTGACTCGGCCCGGAAGTGCCCGCCACAGGACTCGCGCCGGTGCAGCGCGTCGACGCACATGAGCTCGCCCAGCTCGAGGAAGTCGGCCACCCGGCCGGCCTTCTCCAGCGACTGGTTGATGGTGTCGGCCGAGCCGAGCACGCGCACGTTCTGCCAGAAGTCGTCCCGCAGCTCTCGGATCTCGGTGATGGCCTGCTTGAGGCCCTCCTCGCTGCGTTCCATGCCGCACTTGTCCCACATGATCTTGCCGAGCGCCTTGTGGTAGGTGTCGACGCTCTTGGTGCCGTCGATCGACAGGAAGTGGTCGATGCGCTGCTGCACCAGCTCGCGCGCCTCGAGCACGGCCGGGTCGTTGTCCTCGATCTTGGGGTAGGGGCCCTCGGCGAGGTAGCTGCGGATGGTGTTGGGCAGCACGAAGTAGCCGTCGGCCAGACCCTGCATCAGCGCCGAGGCACCGAGGCGGTTGGCGCCGTGGTCGGAGAAGTTGGCCTCGCCGACGACGAACAGCCCCGGGATGTTGGACTGCAGGTCGTAGTCGACCCACAGGCCACCCATCGTGTAGTGCACCGCGGGGTAGATGCGCATCGGCAGCTCGTAGGGGTTCTCCCCGGTGATCCGCTGGTACATGTCGAAGAGGTTGCCGTACTTGCTCTCGACCGCCGACTTGCCCAGACGGTCGATGGAGTCGGCGAAGTCGAGGTAGACACCCAGCCCACCGGGACCGACACCGCGACCTTCGTCGCAGACGTTCTTGGCCGCGCGGGAGGCGATGTCGCGGGGCACCAGGTTGCCGAAGGCGGGGTAGATGCGCTCCAGGTAGTAGTCGCGCTCCTCCTCCGGGATCTCGCGCGGGTCCTTGGCGCAGTCCTCGGCCCGCTTGGGCACCCAGATGCGGCCGTCGTTGCGCAGCGACTCACTCATCAGGGTCAGCTTGGACTGGTACTCCCCCGACACCGGGATGCAGGTCGGGTGGATCTGCGTGTAGCAGGGGTTGGCGAAGTAGGCACCCTTGCGGTGGGCCCGCCAGCTGGCCGTGACGTTGCAGCCCATCGCGTTGGTGGACAGGTAGAACACGTTGCCGTAGCCCCCGGTGGCCAGCACGACGGCGTCGGCCAGGTGGGTCTCGATCTCCCCGGTGACCATGTCGCGGGCGATGATGCCGCGGGCGGTGCCCTCCACCATGACCAGCTCGAGCATCTCGTGGCGGGCATACATCTGCACGGCGCCGGTCGCGATCTGCCGCTCCAGCGCCTGGTAGGCGCCGATCAGCAGCTGCTGGCCGGTCTGGCCGCGGGCGTAGAACGTGCGTGACACCTGCACGCCGCCGAAGGAGCGGTTGTCCAGCATGCCGCCGTACTCCCGCGCGAACGGCACACCCTGGGCGACGCACTGGTCGATGATCGAGGTGCTGACCTCGGCCAGGCGGTAGACGTTGGACTCGCGGGAGCGGTAGTCGCCACCCTTGACCGTGTCGTAGAACAGCCGGTATGCCGAGTCGCCGTCACCCTTGTAGTTCTTGGCGGCGTTGATGCCGCCCTGGGCGGCGATGGAGTGCGCCCGGCGCGGGCTGTCCTGGTAGCAGAACGACTTCACCTGGTAGCCGGCCTCGCCCAGGGTGGCCCCGGCGGACGCCCCCGCCAGGCCGGTGCCCACGATGATGACGCTGAGCTTGCGACGGTTGGCCGGGTTGACCAGCTTGGCCTCGAACTGGCGCAGCGCCCAGCGCTCCCCGATCGGCCCGGACGGTGCCACGCCGTCGGCGATGGGCGCGCCCTCGCGGTAGATGCCGTTGATGAGGCCCTCGGCGGGCGCGTCGGTCACGGGCAGGGTCTCGGTCATCGCATGTGCTCCAGGTGCTCGGACGGGCGCCGTCAGGTCAGGGGATCAGGCCGAAGAGGATCGCGTAGGGCGGCAGCAGGAAGCCGACCACGACGACCGCCGCGACCAGCACCGAGGCGATCCGCAGCCGCTCCGCCGCGGCGATGCTGGTGTTGAGCCCCAGCGTCATGCCGGCACCCCAGACCCCGTGCAGCAGGTGCAGCCCCAGGGCGACCACCGCGAGGGTGTAGATGCCGACGGCCCACCACACCTCGAAGCTGGAGACCAGCCGTGCGGCCGGGCTGTCGAAGTCGCCGTTGACCTGGATGGTGTTGGTGGTGAAGTGCAGGATGTGGAAGACGAGGAACAGCAGCAGCGCCACCCCGCCCCAGCGCATCGCCTTGGAGACGAACAGCGACCTGGCGACCCCGGACACCGCATACCGGCTGGTCCGGGCCTTGCCGGCACGTGACCAGAGGGTGAACGCGGCGTAGGCGTGCCCCACCAGGCTCAGCACGAGCACGATGCGGATCAGCCAGAGCACCCCCTGCTCGGGCACCATCGGTGCGCCGATCTCGCGGATGTGCTCGGCATACTCGTCGAACGCCGCCTCCCCCGCGAAGATCATCAGGTTGCCGTACATGTGGACGAGGATGTACCCGACGAAGATCAGACCGGTGATCGCCATCACCGACTTCAGCAGGATGCTGCTCGCACCCTTGCGCTCCCCCGTGGAGATAGTTGAAGTGGCCACGGTCCTGATGGTACAGCCGGGGTTGCGGCTCTGAGCAGCCAGGTTGCCTAGCATGTCCCGGGTGACCATGACCGCGACCCGACCCCCGAGGTCACAGCCGTCACTCGCGCGACGGCTGCTCGGCGCGGCTCCTGACCCCCGGCAGGCCCGATGGGCGTGGTGGGGGCCGTTGCTGGCGATGCTGGTCGGTGGCGCACTGCGCTTCTACCGGCTGGGACACCCCTCCTCGTTGGTCTTCGACGAGACCTACTACGTCAAGCAGGGCTGGTCGCTCATCCTCTACGGGCACGAGCGCGAGGTGCGCGAGGACCTCGCCGAGCCCAACGAGCTCTTCACCAACGGCACCGGCGACATCTGGGGTCCGGACGCCGACCTCGTCGTCCACCCACCGGTGGGCAAGTGGATGATCGGGGCCGGTGAGTGGCTCTTCGGGGTGGACTCCTCCTTCGGCTGGCGGTTCGCCGTGGCCGTGGTGGGCACCCTGTCGATCCTGCTGATCGGTCGGGTGGCCTGGCACCTGTGGCACAACGCGGCACTGGCCACGATCGCCGCGACACTCCTGGCCGCAGACGGCCACCACTTCGTGCACTCGCGCACCGGGCTGCTCGACATCTTCGTCATGTGGTGGGCCCTGGTCGCGTTCTGGTGCCTGCTGCGCGACCGGGAGGACGGCCGGCGGCGCCTGGCCGAGCGCTGGGGCGCGCTGAGCGCGGCAGCACGAGCCGGTATGCCGTGGGGTCCCTCCCTCGGCCTGCGCTGGTGGCGGGTGGCCGCCGGGGTGAGCCTGGGCCTGGCCATCGGCACGAAGTGGTCGGGGCTGTTCTTCCTGGCCGTGTTCGGCCTGATGACCGTGCTGTGGGACCTCGGCGCACGACGCACCGCCGGGGTGCCCCGGTGGTGGCTCGGCACGGTATGGCGAGACGGCCTTCCTGCCTTCGTCGCCATGGTGCCCGTGGCCCTGCTGACCTACCTGGTCAGCTGGACCGGGTGGTTCGTCACCGACGGCGGCTACAAGCGGCAGTGGGCCGCGGACAACCCGCCGAGCGGGCTGGCCGCACTGGTGCCCGACACGTTCCGGTCGCTGTGGAGCTACCACCAGGAGGTGCTCACCTTCCACACGGGGCTGCAGAACGAGCACGCCTGGTCCTCCAACCCCTGGTCCTGGACGGTCCAGGGCCGGCCGACGTTGTTCTACGCCAAGTGGCCGGAGCAGGGGGAGATGGGGTGCGAGGCGGACAGCTGCGTCAGCTACATCGCCTCGCTCGGCAACCTCTTCGTGTGGTGGGGTGCGACGGCCGGGCTGGTCGTCGTCGTCTTCCTGTGGCTCTTCGGCCGCGACTGGCGGGCCGGTGCTGCGCTGTCCGGGATCGTCGCCGGGTGGCTGCCGTGGTTCCTCTACCAGACCCGCACCCTCTACTCGTTCTACGCCGTGGCGTTCGTGCCGTGGCTGGTGCTGGTGGTGGTGACCTGTATGGCGCTGGTGCTGGGCACAGCCGACGCCTCCCCGCGGCGGCGGCGCTGGGGCGCGGTCGCCGTCCTCGCCTACACGGTCGCGGCGGTGGCGCTGTTCTTCTGGTTCTACCCCGTCTACACCGCTGAGGTGCTGCCGCGCCGGGAGTGGACCTGGCGCCTGTGGTACGACTTCTGGACCTGACGCCCAGGCCCCGGCAGCGGGTAGGTCAGTCTCCCGTCAGGCCCATCGCCTCGGCCAGCAACAGGTGGACCCGGCCCTCCTCGGCCCGGCCGGCCCGCTGGAGAGTCCGGGCGAGCACGAGGTGCGCGTAGGCGTCGTCGGGCCAGCGCTCCACGATCGCCCGCAGCAGCGTCTCGGCCCGCCCCAGCTGGGCGGAGTGGTAGTAGGAGCGGGCCAGCAGCACCTGCACCTCGGCGTGGTGCGGAGCATCCTCCGCAAGCGGCTCCAGCAGCCGGGCAGCGCCCCGGTAGTCCTTGGTCTCGAAGGCGAAGGTCGCCCTGTCGTAGCGGTCGGCGCGGTCGTCGGTCTCCATCACTCCAGTGTCAACCCGCCGAGCCCGTGCTGACTTCCCGGTGCGGCTGTCCCGGCGCGAGGCCCGCCCTGCTCGATGTCCGACAGGCCTCGCGACGCGACATACGCCAATGTCCAGGCTCACCCCCGTGGGCGTCAGGTCAGGCCCGCACGTCCACGAAGACCTCCGGGGTAGCCCTGCCCGCGAGCACCAGCGCGTCGGCATAGGGCACGTCGTGGATGCGCACCGACTCCGCGCCCGCCGCGGTCGTGGCGACCAGCGTGGCCAGGCCGCGGCGCCGCTGCAGGATCGACTGGCTGAGCACCCACCCGATGATGCCGGGCCGCTCGAGGACCTCGCGGTCGCGCAGCAGCGCACCGTGCTGGCTGACCAGGTGCGCATCGGTGAGCCCGTGGCCGAGGTTGCGGTAGGCCTCCCGGGCGACGAGGACCCCCAGGCCGGCCGCGACCAGCCAGGTCACCGGGAGCACCCACCACGCCCAGCCCAGCCAGATGACACCCGCGGCCACACCGAGGGCCAGCAGCCCCGGCACCAGCTGTGCGCGGTACTGCAGGCGCAGCCAGGCGTAGTGTCCGTGCTGGGTCATCGGCACGGTCAGTGGCCCCTCCTCGTTGACGATGGTGTGCCCGACGTCGACGGCGACCTGTCGCGGCGAGGGCGGGAGCACCTTGGTCTGTCCGTCGGCGCCGACACCGGTGGACATCGTCACGAGCTCTGCACCGCCGACGAGCCTCAGCAGGAACGACTCGCGCAGCGTGACACCTCGCACCTTCGCCTCCTCGATCGTCGTCGACCGGGTGGTGAACAGCCCCCGCTGCAACCGCAGGGCACCCTCCGGCATCCGGGTCAGCCGCAGGTTCCACCACTGCACGACGTAGTTGAGGGTCGAGAGCAGCAGCCAGGCGAGGAGCCCCGCGACGAACACCAGCACGGCCAGAGCCAGGACCGCCTGGGCGCGGACCCAGTCCCAGGCGCTCTCGACCACCTCGACGTCCTCGACCGGCACCTGCCCACCGAACTGTGAGAGCAGACCCCCGATGCCGGCCACGATCACCAGGCTGGACAGGCTGAACGGGGCGAAGCGCAGCCAGGACCAGTCGATCCGGGCCAGCACCACCCCGGCACGGTCCGGTCCCACCGGGGGTGCGGCAGCACCGGGCTGTGCACCCGCCTCGGCGGCGACCGGTCCGGTCACCTCGGCCCGGGCCAGCAGGAAGTCCTGCAGCTCGCGGGCCTGTGCCACGGTGAGGGCGTCCAGGGGGATCTGGGTGGCGTCGACCCCGGTGCCGATCGAGACCTTCGACAGTCCGAGCAGCCGGTGCAGCAGGGAGGACTCGAGGTCCACCGAGCGCACCCGGTCCAGCCGTGCCGTCAGCGTGGTCTTGGTGAACAGGCCGCGGCGGACCTGCAGCTGCCCGCCGGCGATGCGGTAGTAGGTCGTGAACCACGGCACGAGGCCGAGCAGCACGACCAGCGTGGCCGCGACCACGATGAAGCCGACGCCGGAGAAGGGGCCCTCGTCGCGGCTGCCGAAGCCGAAGAAGGCGATCAGCAACGGCACCATCAGCTGGCCCGCGGTGCGCACCGGATGGACGAAGAGCATGCGTGGGCTCAGCCGCTGCCACTCCTCCCCCTTGACCATGTCCGGAGGCGGGGGCAGCGGTGCCGGCAGCCCGGTCGGTGGAGGCAGGTCACGCGGAGGCAGGCCACGGGGGGGCCGGTCGGGCGGGGGGCCGGCGCTCATGTCGCGTCGCCCTGGGTGCGCCCGGTGATCTCGGTCAGCTCAGCGACGACCCGGTCGGCGACGTCCTTGTCGAGGCAGTCGATGGTGATCGGCCCTGCCGCTGAGGCGGTGGTGACGGTGATCGAGGACAGCCCGAAGATCCGCATCACCGCACCTCGCTGGGAGTCGACGGTCTGCACCCGTGACAGCGGTGCGATGCGCTGCTCCCGGCTCAGCCACCCCGACCGCGTGTAGATCGCCGTCGGCGTGACCTCCCATCGGTGCACGCGGTAGCGCCAGTGGGGCATGACGACCATGTGCACGATGCGCAGGACCACCAGCGCGGCTGCCAGCGGGCCGGCCCACCACTGCCAGGAGTCCGGCACGAGGAAGGAGTAGACGGCGAACAAGACCAGCCACTCCACGATCCCGCTGACCAGGCCGCCGAGGGCCCAGTAGCGCTTGGCCTGGGGCGAGACAAGGTGGGCAGGCTCACGCAGAGTCAGGACGTCGGTGGTCACTCCCCCATCATCCCAGGGTGGCGACCATCAGCGCCTTGATGGTGTGCAGCCTGTTCTCGGCCTGGTCGAACACCACGCTGGCACCGGACTCGAACACCTCGTCGGTGACCTCCAGCCCGCCGGCCAGCTCCGGGTGCTGCTGCACCAGCGCATGCCCCACCGCGGTGTCGGTGTCGTGGAAGGCGGGCAGGCAGTGCATGAACTTCGCCCGGGGGTTGCCGGTCGCGGCCATCAGCGCGCTGTTGACCTGGTAGGGCAGGAGCGCGGCGATCCGCTCCTCCCACGCGGCGACGGGCTCGCCCATCGAGACCCAGACGTCCGTGTGGACGGCGTCCACTCCTGCCACGGCCTGCTGCGGGTCCTCCGTGACCGTGAGCCTGGCCCCGGTCTGAGCCGCGATCTCGCGGCACTGCCGCACCAGCTCGTCGGCCGGCTGGTAGGCCGCGGGAGCGCCGATGCGCACGTCCATGCCGAGCTTGGCCCCGATCAGCAGCAGCGAGTTGCCCATGTTGTTGCGGGCATCACCGACGTAGGCGAACGCGATGTCCTCCAGCTGCTTGGAGACGTGCTCCATCATCGTCAGCACGTCGGCGAGCATCTGGGTGGGGTGCCATTCGTCGGTGAGGCCGTTGTAGACCGGCACCCCGGCGTAGTCGGCCAGCTGGGTCACCAGTGCCTGCGAGGAACCGCGGTACTCGATGGCGTCGTACATCCGGCCCAGCACCCGGGCGGTGTCCTTGATCGACTCCTTGTGTCCGATCTGGGTGGAGGCGGGGTCCAGAAATGTCGTCGAGGCCCCCTGGTCGGCTGCGGCGACCTCGAAGGCACACCGGGTGCGGGTCGAGGTCTTCTCGAAGATCAGCGCAATCGACTTGCCGCGGAGCATCTGTCGCTCGTTGCCGGTGGTCTTGGCGTGCTTGAGGTCGCGGGCCAGGTCCAGCAGGTAGCGGATCTCGCCCGGGGTGTGGTGCTGCAGGGACAGCAGGCTGCGACCGCGCAGGTTGATCGCCATCGGAGCGCTCCTCGGTCAGTGGGTATGCGGTGACGCGCCCGAGACTATCTCCCGGTGCCGCACGCCCGGCAGCCTCGGGTCGAGCCACAGGGCCACGAGAGCCAGGCCCAGCATGAGGGCCGAGACGACGACCGCGTTCACCACCACGGCGGCATACCCCAGCTCGTCGACGTCGATGAACGGGTAGGGGTACCAGTCCACGAAGGCACCCCGGACCAGCGTGTAGACCAGCCAGCCCACCGGCACCACGAGGAACGGGCCGAGGTCGGCGCGGCTGACGCGGTCACGGGGGCCGAACACCAGCCAGCCGACCACGGCGAGCAGCGGCACGACCACGTGCAGCAGCCGGTCCGCGAGCAGGTCGGCACCGCTGAGGTCAAGGAGAGGACGCAGCAGGAAGAAGTGCACGACACCACCGCCGAAGCAGATCACCACGGCGTCGAGCCGCAGCGCCCGCCAGACCGGACCGTCCCGGTCGGGCCGGGCGACCAGGGTCGCGGCCATCACCGCCACCAGGATGTTGCTCCAGATCGTCAGGTAGCTGAAGAACCGGATCACCCGGGTCGCCAGTCCCGGCGGGTCGGTCTCGTCGAGGATCGCGTTGCCCTGGACCACGAGGACGAGCTGCAGCATCACGGCGACCCCGGCCACGACGGCCGTCAGGAGGTGCCACGCCCGGGCTCGAGTCCAGGTGTCCGACATCGACGGTCTCCGATCAGTGCGCCCACCGTGCGAGAGGCGTCCGCGGGTCGGACGGTCCGCACAGTCTAGCCGCCATCACTGCAGGTCAACCGGTGTGACCGGTGGATCCCGGGGGGACCTCACCGGGGCTACGACACTGCCCCGACATCCGGGGCAGCGGTCTGGCTCTGGCGTGTGACCTCCGCGCCCCCGGGAGGGCACCGAACCACCACAGGACAGACACCCCGTCACTCCTGGTGGAGCGACGGGGTGTCCAGATGGTGGAGCTGAGGGGAATCGAACCCCTGACCTTCTCATTGCGAACGAGACGCGCTACCAACTGCGCCACAGCCCCAAGGTGTCGAGCGGTTACGGAGATTATCACCGATCGTCGCCGCTGGACGAACCGGCGGTCTCAGTGCTGGGTGCGCACCGCCGGCAGCTCCTCGGACTCCTCGTCGAAGGCCAGGGCTAGTCCGTCGAAGGGCAGGTCGGGGAGACCGCTGGGGCTGCCGGCATCCGTGGCGGGGACCGCGGTGGAGGCCGCGGCAGGAGGCGCTCCGGCCGGGTCCGTATGCCGGGGGGCCGCCTTGGCCTTGAGCGTGTAGGTCGGCGGCGGCACCGGCACCGGGTCCCAGCTGCCGGCCTCGGCAGGCCCCTCACGCCGCCGTGGGGCGGACGTCGGGGGGGTCTCCTGGCCGGTGCGTCCCTCGACGAGGTCGATGTCATAGACGGCTGAGGCGGCCTGGCGCCGCGGGACGGAGGTAGCCGGGCGGCCGGCGCTGGTGCGGGCCGCCAACGCGGCTGCGGCCCCACCGGCCGCTGTCGCCGCCGTGCGGGTGCCGGCTCGCTGAGGTCGGTCAACGGCGAGGCCGGCACTCTGACCGGGTGCCGGTTGCCCGGGTGTCGGCTGCCCGGGGGTCAGCTGCCCGGGGGTCAGCTGGCCGGGGGTCAGCTGGCCGGGGCGACCGGCGTGGCGAGCCGCCGGACGGCTGAGCGTGCCCGGGACGGGACGGGTGACGACCCGCTGGCCCTGGCCACCGGCAGCGGGGGCGGCGGGGGTGCGGCCAGGTCGCCGTCCGGGCGTCCGGCCGGCCCGCTCGGCAGACCTGCGCCCGGCTCGCTGGGCGGACCTGCGACCGGACCGGGCGGCCGGGGTGGCCCGGCGCACCGAACGCCGGACCAACAGGGCCGACAGCGCGAAGGCACCGATGCCGGCGGCAGCCGTCCACCAGGGCCACAGCTCCAGCACACCCAGCCCGGTGCCGAGCACCATCGCCACGGTGCCCACGAGCAGCATGGCGCTGCGTCCGCGGATGGAGGACAGCGGCGATGCGGCGGCACGAGCCCCGGAGCGAGCGGCCCGCCCGACCCCGGCCCCACCGGCGACGGCTCGCCCGGCTGCGGCTCCGGCGGCCACGCGCGCGGCGGTCACCCGGCTCGGCGCGGCCGGAGTCGGCATGGCGTGCTTGACGACCACCTCCGGCGAGGCGGGGCGGATCGGCGACACCGCATACGAGCGCGGCACGGGTCGGGAGAGATCGGTCTGAGGAAGGTGCTGTCGCCGCTCGAGCACACGCATGGACTCGGAGAAGCGGTCCACCGAACGTGCCGTGGCGATGTGGTCGCGGCGCCGCACCCAGTGCTGGACCAGGTAGGCACCCCACACGGCGAGGATGACCACGAAGATCAGGCTGCTGGGGGGCACGTCAGCAACGGTAGGGGCTGGTCCTCGCCGACCGGTGCAACCACCATGCGTGTCGTGGAAGTGACCGGTGTGACTCATGTGCTCAGGTGGGGCTGCGGCGAGCCAGCCCGGCGACGAGGGCTCCGGCCTCCGGGTGCTCCGCCGTGATCGCAAAGGTGAGGTGGTCGCGCCACGCACCGTCCACGTGGATCAGGCCGCGCCGCATCCCCTCCTCCGGCAGCCCGAGCCGACGGGCCACCGCCAGGCTGGTGGTGTTCTCGGGCCGCACGTTGACCTCGACCCGGTGCAGCCCGACATCCTGGAACGCGTGGTCGATGACCATCGCCAGCGCCCAGGTGGCCAGGCCTCGGCCGGTGGCCCCACGGTCGAGCCAGTAGCCGGCTGACGCGCTCCAGCGCGAGCCCCACTGGATCTCGAACAGGTGCATCTGACCCACGGGACCCTCGCCGGCGTCGATGACGAACGGCACGAGCCGGCCCTCCCGTGCCGCTCGGTCGTAGGCCCGTCGTAGCCGCGGGAACGGCTGGACGTGCTCGGAACCGCCGGGAAGGGTGGACTCCCACGGCTTCAGCCACTCGGCGTTGCGGGCCCGCAGCGCCTCCCAGGCAACACGGTCCGAGCGCTGCAACGGGCGGAGCACGATCTCGAGACCGTCGGGACGCCGGGCCCGGACCTCCGTGGGCCACGTCCACATCACGAGCCGCCGCGCACCCAGTCGCCGGACCGGCCTCCGGACTTCGCGACGACCTGGACTCCCTCGATGCTCGCCTCACGGTCGACCGCCTTGACCATGTCGACCAGGGCCAGCGCAGCCACACTCACACAGGTCAGCGCCTCCATCTCGACCCCGGTGCGGTCGGCGGTGCGGACGGTGGCGGTGATCTCGACCGCGTCGTCCTGGACCACGAGGTCGACCTCGACGGCGTGCACCGCCACCGGGTGTGCCAGAGGGACCAGGTCGGGGGTGCGCTTGGCCGCCTGGATGCCGGCGACGCGGGCCACCCCGAGGGCGTCACCCTTGGGCACCGCGCCCCCGCGCAGCGCAGCGATCGCTGCGGCCGACAGCATGACGCGGCCGCGAGCAGTGGCGCTGCGGGCGGTCACGTCCTTGCCGCTGACATCGACCATGTGCGCGGTGCCGTCGCTGCGCAGGTGGTGCAGGCTCATTCTCGTGAGCGGTGTCGGCCGCGGCCGCCGGAGCGGAGGTCGTCCTCGGCGGCGCGCCGCTCGGCAGCCAGCCGGGCTTCGATCTCGCCCCACGGCCGCAACGGCACCACCTCGAGCTCGGAGCCGGCAGCCACGTCGGTGACATCGGCCGGGACGACCGCCAGCGCCTCGGCCGAAGCCAGCCCGCCGACCAGGTGGGAGCCGGGGCCCCCGGCGAGCCGCACGGCATACGCGCCGGTCACGTCCTGCTCGAGCTGCACCCGGGCATACTGCGCCTTGCCCTGCGGCGAGCGCCATCCCTGGCTCACGATCGCCGTCATAGTCGAGAGCTGGTAGCGACGCCCGGCGCGGCGAGCCAGCGCCGGACGCACGAACACCTCGAAGCTCACCAGTGCGCTGACCGGGTTGCCCGGCAGCGTGAAGACCGGCACCTTCCGCCGGCCGAGCACCCCGAACCCCTGAGGCTTGCCCGGCTGCATCGCGACCTCGGTGAAGGTCATCGCCCCCTGCTTGGACAGCACCGCCTTGACGGCGTCGTAGGCACCCTTGCTCACCCCGCCACTGGTGATGATGACGTCGGCGTGCGAGAGGTGGTGGTCCAGCTCCTTCTTGATGACCTTCTCGTCGTCGGGCAGATGGCCGACGTGGACGGCGTAGTAGCCCGCCCCGCGCACCGCCGCCGCGAGCATCGGGCCGTTGGAGTCGATGATCTGGCCGGGCTCGAGGTCCCCGCCCAGCGGCACCAGCTCGTCCCCGGTGGAGAGCACGACGACGCGCACCGGACCGTTGACCCGCACCCGGGTGACCCCGGCGGAGGCGAGCACGGCGATCTGCGCCGGGCCGACCGTGGTGCCCGCGGGCACGATGACGTCGCCGACCCGCAGGTCCTCCCCGGCGTGCCGGATGTGCGCACCCACCTCCGGTTCGCGCCGGACCTGGGTCTCCCGGGCGCGGTCGTCGGTGTCCTCGACGGGCACCACCGCGTCGGCGCCCTCGGGCATCGGCGCTCCGGTCATGATGCGCCAGGCGGTGCCGGGCACGTGGGCCCGCGGCGAGGTGTCCCCGGCCGGGATGTCGCCCTGCACCTTGATGAGCACGGGGTGGGTGGTGTCGGCCCCGGCGACGTCCTCGGCCCGCAGGGCGTAGCCGTCCATCGCCGAGTTGTCGAAGCGGGGCAGGTCGACGGGGCTGTGCACATCCTGCGTGGTCACGAGCCCGTGGGCACGCTCCAGCGGCAGGTCGACCTGACGGTTGGGCCGCACCTTGCGCAGGATCGACGCGAGGTGCTCCTCCACGGTGATCATGCGCGGACGTCCTCCTCGGTGCGGGTCACACCCGTGCTGATCACTCCTGGCGCCATGGCGGACAGCCTAGTCGCGAGCGGGACGCCGTCGACCTCAGCCGTCAGACTGTGCTCATGGAACCTCAGCTGCCACCGGTCGCTGCCGGCAAGTCGGCCTGGCGTGACCAGGTGCGACGGCTGCGCCGTGAGCTGGTGCAACGCCAGGGACCAGCCGGACGTGCGGCCCACGCCCGCGCGCTGACGGCGGCGGCGCTCCCCTGGCTGGAGGCGTATGCGGCCGGGCTGGGACGCGTCGACCTGCAGGACCTGCGCGTGACTGCGTTCGCACCGATGCCGAGCGAGCCACCGGTCGACGACCTGGTGGCCACCCTGCGCAGCCGCGGCGTCGAGGTGCTGCTGCCGCTGACCCTGCCCGGCGGGGTGCTGCGTTGGACCACCGAGCCGGCCGAGGAGGGCCACCCGATGCGGCCGGCCTCGGACGCGTCGGCCGGCCAGGGTGCCGAGGCGCTCGCCGAGGTCGACATCGCCCTGGTGCCTGCGCTCGCGGTGGCCCGGGACGGCCGGCGGCTGGGGCAGGGCGGCGGCTACTACGACCGGGCGGTGCCGGCGTTGCGGCTGGGTCGGTCACCGGCCCCCGTCGTCGCGGTGCTGCACGACCACGAGTGGGTGGCCGACCTGCCCAGCGAGGAGCACGACATACGGGTCGACGCCGTGCTGACCACCCGGGGGGTGCAGCCGGTCATTCCTCCGGGATCAGCACGAGGCGGTGCTGGGCCCGCTCCTCGACCGCCGGACGGGTGAACGCCCAGGGATAGGCCAGGCCGTCGAGCCAAGCCTGAGTCTGGTCGTCGTAGTTGGGGTGGAACGCGTGCCCCGAGTTGCCGGTCTGGTTGACCCAGGTGGAGTCGTCGAGGTCACCGAGGTCGACAACCATCCGCATCGACGGCCCGGCGGTCACCTCGAAGCTGCCGCTGCCGGCGTCCCAGGAGAAGGCGTCCACGAGCGCCGATCCCCCCGGGGCGGCGTAGGGACCGTTGTCGAAGATGTTCTGGATGATGCTCGGCACCGGGTCCTCACCCAGCACGGGATGGTCCAGGTGTGCCTGGTGCAGCCGACCCCACTGCCAGTCGCTGGGGTCCTTGCTGATGTCGCGGGTCAGCTCCAGGCGGGCGTCGATCATCGCCTGGCGCAGCACCTCGTCGCGGGTCTCGACGACACCGGGGGTGCGGTTGTCGTCCCACCACGGGTCGTCCGGGCGGTCCAGCAGGTTGCTGACCATGAGCATCCACCGCGAGTTGCCGTTGGCGTGCAGGTCGAGCGGGAGCTCGTCGTCGACGGTGAGCTGCAGGATGTGCATCCACACGGCGTAGTAGTACATGGCGGCTGCGCCCTGGTCGCCGTCACCGGCCGGGGCGGTGCGGTCCCAGTCGTCGAGCAGCTGGCGTGGCTCGGAGTAGAACGGGTCGCCGCCCAGGCTGACGGACATGAGGTAGGGCACGAGAGTGTCGGCGAACGCGTTGTAGGTGTCGGTCTGGATGCGCTGCATCGTCGAGGTGGTGAGCGGCCCGCGCGCGATCTCGGTCGCCAGCAGGTCGGCGATGCGCTGGCTGCGGTAGCCCTTGTCCCACTCGCTCGTCAGGAACGGCGTGCTGCTGCGGGCCACGGCCTGGTTGGCTGCCACGATGATCCCGTCCTCGGGGTTGAGGGCGTGCGGCAGCTGCTCGAAGGGCACCCAGCCCTTCCAGTCGTAGGCGCTGTTCCAGCCCGGGGCCGGCCAGAACCCTGGCGGCGCCCCGTTGGTGGCGGACTCCCGCACCGGGACCAGCCCGGGTGCCTGGTAGCCGATGTTGCCCTCGCGGTCGGCGTAGACGAGGTTCTGGGCGGGGGCTGAGGACAACGCGGCCGCCTCCCGGAACTCCTCGAACGAGGTGGCGCGGTTGACTGCGAAGATCGACTCCATCGACCGCCCCGGCTCCAGACCCGTCCACGCCATCGCGACGTCGTAGCGCCCCGAGGACTCCACGCCTTGCAGGGGCGGGTCGACTCCGGCCTGCACCACGGTGTCGATGACGTCGGACATGATCGGGCCGTGGTGCGTCTCACGGATGAGGATCTGCACGTCCTCACCTCCGGCCACCTCGATGGTCTCGGTGCGGGAGAGCACCGGGCGCACGGCGTCGTCCACGCGGTACTGACCCTCGGAGATGTCCTCGAGGTAGAAGTCCGTGACGTCCGGGTCGAGGTTGGTCATGCCCCAGGCGATCTCCTGGTTGTGCCCGATGATGACTCCCGGCATACCGGCCAGCGTGAAGCCGGTGACGTCGAACGGACAGTCCTCGGAGAGCTCCCGGCAGTGCAGGCCGGCCTGCAGCCACACGCCCGGCTGACCGACGGCCAGGTGTGGGTCGTTGGCCAGCATCGGAGCGCCCGACTCGGTGTGCTCACCGGAGACCACCCAGGAGTTGGACCCCACGCCGTCACCCTTGCCGACCAGCGGTGGGATGGCGTCGAGCGCCTCCAGAGCGCCCACGTATGCGGTCTCCCCCAGGGCGAGGTCGTGCTCGGTCAGGCCCCCGTCGCGGGGTTCGACCGGCTCGGGTCCGGTGTCGCGCTCGTCCTCGGTGCCGGCGTCTGCGCCGGCACCGGCGCTGCCGCCACGGCTCTCACCGGTGCCCCGGCTGATCGGGGTGGGTCGCCACTCGTCGTTGGACAGGATCGGAGCGTTGGTGTCGTAGGGGTAGTCGGGGTAGAGCGAGCCCAGCTGGTTCAGGGAGATGTCGCCGGCGAGGCGGGCCCGGGCCAGCTCGTCCCGGTAGTTGCCGCGCAGGTCCCACGCCAGCGCCTTCAGCCACGCCAGGGAGTCGACCTCGTCCCAGGGCTCGATCTGGTAGTCCGGCACGCTCTGGCCCAGGACGACGTACTCCAGGGACACCTGGGACGGTGAGGGGTTGGCCTGCAGGTAGGCGTTGACACCGTCGCTGTAGGCCTGGAGGTAGCGGCGGGCCGTGGGGTCCAGCAGGGCGAGCTCCTCCTCCGCCACGCGGCGCCAGCCCATGGTGCGGATCACCCGGTCGGTCTCGAGCCCGCCCGATCCGACGAGCTCGGACAACCGGCCCGCGGTGGTGTGCCGGCGCAGGTCCATCTGGAAGAACCGGTCCTGGGCGGCGACGTAGCCCTGGCCCCGGAACAGGTCCTCAGCGGTGTCGGCGTAGATGTGGGCGACCCCCAGCTCGTCGCGCAGCACCTCGACTGCACCGCCCAGGCCACGCAGCGGCAGCTCGGCCTCGACGACCGGGAAGCTGCGCCGGGCCAGCCCCACCCCGAGGACCGTTGCGGCCACGAGCACGACGACGAGCACGGCCACCAGGGGCACGAGGACACGGCGCAGCAGTCGAGGCACGACTCCGAGGGTATGCCACCCCGACGACGGAGCAGGTGCGCCCACGCGGTGCACCGTCAGGACCACCCCGGCCCGCCGCATACACTTGTCAACCGTGCCTACCTACTCGTATGCCTGCCGGGACTGCGAGCACCGTTTCGACATCCAGCAGGCGTTCACCGACGACGCCCTGACCGTGTGCCCGCAGTGCGGCGGTGGCCTGCGCAAGGTGTTCAGCGCGGTCGGCGTGGTGTTCAAGGGATCGGGCTTCTACCGCACCGACTCCCGCTCCTCCGGCTCGACCAAGACACCGGCGGCCACGTCCTCCTCGAAGGACTCCGGCGCGAGTGAGAGCTCCTCGTCCGACGGGGGCTCGAGCGCGTCGACGAAGACCTCGTCCACCCCCAGCGCCTCGGGCTCGAAGCCGTCGTCCACAGGATCGTCGAACGCCGCCGCCGGCAGCTGATCGAGGCCTACGCTGCCGCATGTGAGCACACACGCAGCCGGCAGCGCACCCCGGGCCGAGATCGCCGTGATCGGCGGGTCGGGCCTCTACGAGTTCCTCTCCGACCCTGTCCAGGTCGACGTCGTCACCCCCTTCGGCGATCCCAGCGACCCGGTCTCGGTCGGCGAGGTCGGGGGACGTCCGCTCGCCTTCCTCCCCCGCCACGGCCGCGGGCACCGCATCCCGCCCCACCGGCTCAACGTCCGCGCCAACCTGTGGGCGTTGCGCTCGCTCGGCGTCCGTCAGGTGCTGGCCCCCTGCGCCGTCGGCGCGCTGCGGCCGGACCTCTCCCCAGGCACCGTCGTGGTCCCCGACCAGGTGATCGACCGCACCTGGGGTCGGCCGCACACGATCTACGACGAGGTCGGCACCGTGGTCCACGTGCCCTTCGCCGACCCGTTCTGCCCGAGGGGCCGCGCGAGCGTGCTGGAGGCCGCCACCGCCTGTGGGGTGGCTGCGGTCGACGGTGGCACGACGGTGGTCGTCAACGGACCACGCTTCTCCTCACGGGCTGAGTCGCGCTGGCACGCCGCAGCCGGAGGAGACCTGGTCGGTATGACGACCATGCCCGAGGCGTCCATCGCCCGTGAGCTCGCGCTCTGCTACACCAGCATCGCCGTGGTCACCGACCACGACGCCGGGGTGGAGGGCGGGTCGGCCGTGACTTACGCCGAGGTGATCGAGACCTTCGGTCGCTCGCTCGCCTCGGTCACGCAGATCCTGCGGGAGGCTGTGCCCGAGCTGCCCGCCGCCGAGGCCGACGACACAGCCACCTGCTCGTGCCGTCGCGTGCTGGACGGGCTCGCCCTGCCCTTCGCCCTCCCCGGCTGATGCGCCGGAGGAGCTGGCGGCACGCCCGTCTCCGGCGTGCCCTGGCCGCGCTGGCCGCAGCAGGAGCCGTGGGGATCATCGTCTCGGTGGTGCGACCACCGGCGCCCGACCTGGGCCCGGAGGTGCTCGTCGCTGCTGCTGACCTGCCGGTCGGCAGCGTCCTTGCACCCGAGGACCTGACCCCCGTCAGCGCCCCGGCCGCTCTGGTGCCCACCGGCAGCATGGTCGACCTGGGCGACGCCGCAGGACGGACCCTGGCCGCGCCGCTGAGAGCCGGCGAGGTGCTCACCGACGCCGACCTGTCCACGGCGGGTCTGGCCGAGGGCCTGGACGCGGGCACGCTCGTGGCCCACGTGCCGTTGGGCAACCCCCCGCTGGCGGCCGCCGCCTCACCGGGGTCGAGGGTCGACGTCGTCTCGCTGCTCGACGGCAGCACGGTCGCTGCCGGCGTCCTCGTGCTGGCCCCCGACGCGCCCGGTGGCTCGGGCATCTTCGTCGCCGTGGCCGCCGCCGAGGCCGGCGAGCTGGCCCGGCTGGGCGCGCCGACAGCACTCGAGGGCGGGGTGACGGTGGTGCTGCACCCCCCGGTGACGGCTGCGCTGCCGTGAGCCCGTGCCGGCTCCGGGGCGCTGCGGCGAGGGGATAGGTTGTGACGTCGGCTGCGACGTCGCGGCAGCCATCGCCCTCATCACGGAGGGCCATACCCCCCTCTGTCACGAAGGACACCCATGATCCAAGGCTTCAAGGACTTCATCACCCGCGGCAACGTCATCGACCTGGCTGTGGCGGTGGTGATCGGCTCCGCGTTCGCGGCGGTCGTGGCCACCGTCGTGTCGGCGGTGATCGAGCCGATCCTCGCCGCCCTCGGGGGCGTGGACACGCCGGGGTGGGGCTTCTTCCTCCGGGAGAACGACCCGGCGACCTTTGTCAACATCGGGGCCATCGTCAGCGCTGTCGTCGTCTTCCTGATCACCGCCGCTGTCGTCTACTTCATCGTGGTGGTGCCGATGAACAAGCTCGCCCAGATGCGTGCCAAGGGTGTGGAGCCCGAGCCCGAGGCTCCCGCCGAGGACGTCGTGGTGCTCCGTGAGATCCGCGACCTGCTGGCCCGCCGCGACCACGTCTGAGACTCACCCCTCGCCGCTACTCCCAGTGGGGTGGGCGCTGCTCGTGCCACCACTGGTCGTCGCGTCTCTGCGCGCCCTCCTCCGGCCCTGTCCTCTCCTGGGGGACGGGGCCGGTCCGGTCCCTACCGGCCCTGTCCGCCTCGGACACGCCGTCCGTCGCCGGGGCGAGGACCCTGCGGTGGCCTCGCCCTCGCCGCCCCGGCGCAGCCGCGTCCGGCTGTGGCTCACCGACGCCCTCGGTGCCCCGAGCGGGCTCGCCTCCCGGCTCAGCCCCGTCAGCGGTCATCCGCCCGGGTCCGGGTGGAGGCCTCGCGGACGAGGGCGACGAGCCTGGCCACCTCGCGCGCAGGATCACGGAAGAGGTCGGTCGACCGGACCCGGGTGTGGCTCCAGCCCAGCCGGGTCAGCTGCTCGGGGCGCAGCCGGAAGTGGTCCCGCCCTGGCGCCTGGTTCAGCGGCTCCAGGTCGGTGTCCACGGCCACGCTGAGCCGACCGGGTCGGGCCGGGTCCTCGATGCCGAGCGGCACGCAGTGCCGGCCACTGCCGATGCCGTGCCGCACGACCAGTCCCTCGGCACGGAGCCGCCGGGCGAGGTCGGCCAGCAGGGTGGACGACGGCTGGTCGGTCTCGGGCACCGCGGGTGCGTGCACCATGTCGCGCGCCACGGCGCTCCCGACACCGTCGGCCCACGAGCTCACGGGGTCGGTGGTCACCAAGGTCACCGTGCGCCGCGCTGCCGCGAGCACTGTGCTGACCCTGGTGGCCGGCACGGACCCGGCGGTGTGGGCCACCCAGATGACGTGGTCGCGCACCTCCCCGGCCCAGCGGTCGGTGACGACGAGGTGGAAGGGTTCGGGGGCGTCCTCGGCGAGCGCGATGCAGCTCGCTCGGTCCTCGGCGAGCGCGGCGCTGAGGGCCATGTCCAACCCGCCGCACACGTCCGGGTCGTCGACGAGCACCACGATCGACTGGTCGGGTCGCCGCCTCGTGCGTTCCAGCACCGCTGTGACCGCGGAGCGCACCAGTGACGGGCCGTCCTCGACGACGACCTCCGTCGCCCGGGGTGTGCGCAGCACCCCCGGAAAGCCCTCGATCAGTGGCTCTGCCACCCGTGCCAGCGGGTCGACGAGCCGCTGGTCCAGCGCGCGGTAGTGGGTCGTGAAGGTCCGCACCGGCAGCACCAGCCGCGCGTCGTCGAGCAGGGAGGACAACCCCGCGGGGTCGGTCGGTGTGTCGTCGACGACGCAGCTGAAGGCGGTGGGCGGTGGGCGCAGCCGGTCACCCACCACCACCGTCTGGGTGCCGTGCGAGAGGGCAGCGACGGTGTGGGCGGTGCGGGTGCGCCCGGCGTGCTCGACGACGACGAGCCGGACCCGCAGCTGCTCCGGCAGTGTGGCCGGCACGACCAGCGGGCTGCCGACCAAGCATGGGCGCAGGGCCATGACCAGGTCGGGGCTGAAGTGCAGCACCTCTCGGATGTCGTGGACACCCGCGGCCGCGGCCCGGCGCAGCGCCGTGACCTGGGAAGGGTGCGCGGCGATGACACGCTGCAGCCGACGGTGCAGGGTGCGCCGGACCCGCGCAGCGTTGCGGTCGAGGTGCTCCCGGTCGGCGCGGCGCAGGATGCGCGAGGCCTCGATCAGGTCCTCCGTGCTGGGCACCCCGACCTCGTCCCGGGTGAGGTGGTCGTGCAGCGAGGCCTGGTGCACCAGCTCGACCTCGGTCGCCACGTCGTCGGGACCGATCCCCCGCCGGGCCAGGTCGTCGACCAGCGCGCCGAGCCCGGCGTCGCGCAGCGGCTGCAGCGTGCTGTGCGCCCTGGCGGCGATGGAGACCCGGTCGGCCCGCGCGTCGAGACGCAGCAGCCGATCCAGCAGCAGGTCCAGGTGGGTGGTCATCAGGTCCTGGCCGCTGGGCGTGGTCTGGAGCACCCCGGCCAGCCAGGTGAGGTCCTTCTGGATGGGCACGAAGGAGTCGAGCGCCTCCTCCCAGCCTTCGGGCGTGGTGGGCCGCGCAGCCCGCCCGGCGAGCTCCTCCCACTCGGCCCGCTCGTCCCGGGCGGCCCTGACCCGGTCGGCCAGGTCCGTGGGTGGCGGCCCCGGGCGGAGCAGCGCACGCACCTGCCGACGCAGCCGGCCGCGCGACACAGCGCCAGGTCGCTGTGGGCCGCCGGCCTTGCTGGCCGTGGCAGCGACCAGGTCGTCCAGCGGCGCGTCGTAGATCTGCGGTCGGAAGACGTCGCAGGTCTCGTGCGCCCGGCCCATCAGGTCCAGGCGCTGGGCCCACTGGGTCAGGTTCAGCGGTTCGGGCAGGCCGGCCGCACGGCATACCTGCTGCACCTGCTCCCGGGCGGCGACGAGGTCGCCGGCCACCAGGCCCGCCACGATCTCGGCCGCGCGGGGTGCGTCGTCGTCCTCGTCGGTGAGCACAGCGCCATACCAGGGGTCCTCGACCCTGCCACGTTGCCAGACGCCGATCTCAGCGGCTTTGGTGAGCACGGCAGTGACCTCGGCCAGACGGTCCGGGGTGAGTGACTGCAGCACGGGCAGGTCCAGACGCACGTGGGACAGCGGCGGATGGCGCAGGCCCGCCAGCCGGGCGAGGGTCGACTGGGTCTGCGACAGCGTCTGCCCCCAGGGAGCGTGCCGGGTGTGCATCCGGGTCTCGTGGACGCTCAGCGTGTGCTGCGCCTGCCGCCACGCCGGCAGCGGGTCGTCCGGGAAGGCGGGCTCCGGTGCGGTGATGGCACCTTCGAGCTGTTCGGCGAGCCGGACGACCGCCGCTCGGGCACGGCGCGGGTCCTCCGGGAGGTCGAGCACGATGTCGTCCAGCCCGACATGCGCAAGACGGCGGCGCATCGCGTCGAGGGCGGGCCGCTCCTCACTGACCACCAGCATCGTGTGCCCCTGCGCGAGGGAGGCGGCGACCATGTTGGTCACCGTCTGGGTGGCGCCGGTGCCGGCGGGGGTGTCGATGACCAGGCTGGCACCTCGGGAGACCTCGTCCACCACGGCCCGCTGGTCGTGGTCGGCGTCGAGGACGCAGAGCTCCTGGGCCGGGTCGTCGGCACGGGCGTCGTCGGGGGTGACCGGCGCCGGGCGGACGTCGTGCCCGGCCAGGGCGGCGACCAGGTCGTGGGTGGCCAGCCGGGCCGGCTCGACGGACAGGTGCGCGACCAGCGGCAGCTTGGCCCAGGGGTAGGTGCTGATGACCATGTTGGGGCCGATGCCGAACCCGGGCATGTCCTGGCAGAGGAACTCCAGCTCCTCGTAGGTGGCTCGCGGGTCGAAGCCCCCCTCCAGTGTCGACAGCTCGGCGAGCTCGGCCGGGTCGAGCTCGATGCCGACCTCACCGCGCAGGTAGTTGTCCAGGACCGGGTTGAACACGACGTCGGAGTCGAGCTCGACCAGGTAGTCGCGGTGGCTGGCGTCGACCGGGTGGATGCGACAGCGGCGAAGCAGGACCGGTGCGCGTGGCTGGGTCTTGGTGCGGTGCAGCGTCCAGGAGGCGAGACCGACAGCGATGAAACCGGTGGTCAGGCCGTGCTCGCGGCGCATCTGCACGGTCTTGCCACGGATCGCACCGACGGTGCGCAGCGCGTCCTGGAAGGCGACCTGCTCGCGCACCAGCTCGGAGAGCCGGGTGCGGCCACCGGCCAGCAGCTTGGCCACTCCCCCGGGGTGCGCCACGGTCAGGTCGAAGGTGCCCAACGGCAGCTCACGGTGCCAGAGCAGGGAGTTACGGCCCCCCAGGTCGGCGAGGTCGGCACGCCAGCGCTCCTGTGCCACCCGGACGGCGTCGACGCGGGCAGCGGTCACGTCGACGGAAGGCTTCACCCGGTCAGGCTAACGAGTGCGGGGCTGGGATCCTCACCCTGCGCCGGTATGTCGAGGACTGGCACGCGATCGGTGCTGTGAGGTGCCCCTCATCACACCGGCCGGGTGGCCGTGTCACAGCTCAGCGCAGGACGTGGACACGCAGCCCGCGAAGCGTGACCGAGCCCAGGCCGAGGGCCACCGCAGCGGCCATGGCGCACAGCCAGCCGTAGCCCAGATAGGCCACGACCACCCCGGCCAGCGCCCCGCCGATGGCGGCGGACAGACCCATGATGACGTCGGAGGCGCCCTGCACCGCTGAGCGGTCGTGCACCGGTGAGCCGGCGGCGACCTGGGCCGACCCGGCCACCATGGTGCAGGACCAGCCCAGTCCCAGCAGGACCAGGCCAGCCGTGAGAGCCCACGAGAAGCCCGCCGTGGACAGGCCGGCCAGGAGGCACGCCAGCAGCAGGATCACGACGCCGAGCAGCACCACCCGCGGTGACCCCCACGTGTCGGTCAGCTTGCCGGCCACCGGGGACAGCCCGTACATCCCGAGGATGTGCATCGAGATGACGAAGCCGATCACCTCGATCTCGGCGTCGCCGTGAGCCATGTGCAACGGCGTCATGACCATCACCGCGACCATGACGATGTGCCCTCCGGCGATAGCCATCGTCCCGGCGAAGGCTTCGGGGGTGCGGCCGATGACGACGACGCCGTGCTTGACCGAGCCGTGCGGCTGGGCCGGGTCGGCCGGCGACTCCCGCTGCGCCAGCGCCCGTGCGGTGACCAGCGGGTCGGGCCGGAGGAAGGTCGTGAGCACCCCCATCGCGACGAGGAAGCCCACCCCGCTGATCACCCAGGCCCCGGCCAGCGGCGGGATGCCCAGGAAGCGGCCGATCGCAGCACCGGGCCCGAGCAGGTTGGGCCCGAGCACCGAGCCGACCGTCGTGGCCCAGACGACGAGGCTGAGCTGGCGACCACGGTGGTGGGGCTCGGCCAGGTCGACTGCGGCATACCGTGACTGGCTGCCGGCAGTCGTGGCGGCACCGAAGAGGAACGTGCCGACCAGGAGCAGCGCGAAGACCCCGGTGACGGTGGCGACGATCGCCAGCAGGGCACCAAGAGTGCCCAGCCCGTATGCCGTGGCCAGGCCGACGCGGCGGCCGCGGGCCGCCATCAGCCGGGCGACCGGGATGGTGAGCAGCGCGCCGCCGAGCACCTGCGAGGTGGTGGCCAGTCCGGACAAGGCGTCGTTGCCGCTGATGTCGGCGGCGATGATCGCGGCGACCGCGATGCCGCTCGCGACGCCGATGCCACCCAGCGTCTGGCTCCCCATGAGGGTGCGCACGGTGCGGGCCTGGATCGCCGGGAGCTGCGCCGGGGTCGGCAGGTGGGCAGTGGTCACCGAAGCACTATCGCAGCCGGACAGACCTGTCGTCGCGCGCCCGCACCCGGACCGCTGGGCTACGCTTCCGGTCGTGGCTCACGGGCCCGGGTCACCGACGCGCGGCCTGGGACCCCAGATCCGCCCTCGTAGCTCAGGGGATAGAGCACCGCTCTCCTAAAGCGGGTGTCGCAGGTTCGAATCCTGCCGGGGGCACGTTGTGTCTGTGCAGGTCAACGGGTTGCTGAAGGCGACAGGCTGCTCCCCTGGTCGATTCCCGGGCCCATCGTGGGACGTGAATGCCCGGTTGACCCTCTCGACGGCTGCCCGGTCGGCATCGGTGCCCATCAGATGCCCGTAGGTGTCAAGGGTGAGCTTGGTCGAGCTGTGGCCCAGCCACGAGGCGATCGTCTTGATGTCCACGCCGGCCGCGATCCACAGACTCGCAGCGGTGTGCCGCAGGTCGTGCGGGCGTCGACCGCCGGAAAAGCCAGCGACAGCAGGGGGACGACGCGGCTCCGGCCGCTCTTGGTCGGGGCGGGGCATCCGCAGAGCCGCGGCCGGAGAGTCCCGGATGACCCTGGCCCGCACCGCGTAGTCGAAGAGGCCACGGAGTGTCGTGCGGACCCTCGCTGCGGTCCCGATCGAGCGGGAGGCGCCAGGTCGGCCAAGAACCGCTCGATATGCAGCCGGTTCACCGAGCCTGTCGACCGCTGGCCGAACGCGGGGAGGATGTGGACGCGGAGTGCGCTCTCGTCGGACTCCCACGCTCGGACCGGACCCCCCCCCGTTCCCAGGCGACGGCGCTGCTGAAGGAATGCACTGTCAACCGGTCGGCACCGTGGGGCTCACTTGCTCGCAAACCCTGGTCTCGATCAGACTCCTCGTGTGCGCGCCGTCGCGTCGGTCCTGTGTGCTCGAGATCACTTCCTGGAAGGAGCAGCATCCATGCCTTCGCGTCCGTCTGTCCTGTTCGTCTGTGTCAAGAACGGTGGCAAGTCGCAGATGGCAGCTGCCCTGATGCGCCGCTGGGCGGGCGATGCCATCGAGGTCTACTCCGCAGGCACCCGACCGGGAGATGCCATCAACGACCTGTCGGCTCTGGCCGTCAGTGAGGTCGGCGCGGACATGTCGGGTGAGGCGCCACGAGCCATCGACCCGGACGTGCTGCGGTCGGTGGACCGTGTCGTGCTGGTCGGCTCCGAGGCAGAGGTGACGCCCGTGCCCGGGATGGTCGGTGACATCGAGGTCTGGGAGACCGACGAACCTTCCAGGCGCGGCATCGAAGGGCTCCAGCGCATGAGGTTGGTGCGCGACGACATCGACACCCGAGTTCGCAGGCTCGCTGCCGAGCTCAGGGTCGACCCTTCCTGAGGGTCACTCACGACCGCGTCAGCGGGCGGGCGCGAGAGCGTCCTGCAGGGTGGCCAGGGCGGCGGGCACGGCGGCGTACCAGACATTGGTGCCGCGTTTCTGGCTTGTGACCAGGCCGGCTTCGCGCAGGATCTTCAGGTGGTGGCTGACCGTGGGTTGGCTCCTGCCGACCGGCTCGACGAGGTCGCAGGCACAGACGGCACCGCCTGGGTTGGTGGCGAGCAGACTCAGTAGTCGCAGCCGGACGGGGTCGGCCAGTGCAGCGAACCTGCGGGCGAGCTCGGCTGCCTCGTCCTCGTCGAGCACGGTCACCTGTAGCGGCTCGCAGCACGCCTGGGATGTCTGGGTGGGAGCGAGCGTGGCCTCACGGTGGTTCGTCGACACCTGGTACCTCCGAATCTATTGACATCTGTCGATGGTCGGTGCACCCTGACCTACATCGACACATGTCGATACTAGACCATCTGAACGCCGACCTGCCAGGAGGCAAGCACCATGACTCTCTCATCGCCTGAGGACCTACCGGTCGTCGTGATCGGTGCCGGACCGGTCGGCCTGGTGGCCGCCGCGCACCTGAGCGACAGGGGGCTGCCGTTCGTGGTGCTGGAGGCAGGTGACGACATAGGTGCATCCGTGCGGCAGTGGGGGCACATCCGCACCTTCACGCCGTGGGCGTACATCGTGGATCCCGTTGCCGAGAGGTTGCTGGCCAGCACAGGGTGGGCGCGGCCCGCCACACCCGTGCCACCGACCGGTGCCGAACTGGTCGAGCACTACCTGTGCCCGTTGGCTGCTCTGTTCCGAGAGCAGCTCCGGCTCGGTCACCGGGTCGTGGCGGTGTCCCGGGCCGGCCTGGACAAGACGCGCTCCGTCGGCCGCACCGAGCGGCCCTTCGTGGTCCGGACCGAGGCCACCGACGGCACCGTGGTCGACATCCCGGCCCGCGCGGTGATAGACGCCTCCGGCACCTGGGAGCAACCCAACCCGGTGGGTGCAGCAGGACTGCCGGCGCTGGGTGAGGCCCGGTCTGCCCCGTTCCTGGTCGGTCCGCTGCCCGATGTCCTGGGTCAGGACCGGGCCAGGTTCGCCGGGCGACGCACCCTCGTCGTCGGCGCTGGGCACTCGGCGGCGAACACCCTGCTCAACCTGGCTCGGCTGGCCGAGCAGGAGCCCGGCACGGACATCGTCTGGGTCATCCGCGGAGGCTCCGCAGCGAAGGTGTACGGCGGTGGTCAGGCCGACCAGCTCGCCGCTCGTGGACGGCTGGGCAGCGACCTCCGTGCGCTGGTGGACTCCGGCGCGGTCCAGCTGGTCACCGGCTTCTCCGTCACCGTGCTCGAGCCCGGCCCGGACACGGTCACCGTGACAGGCCGGACGGGCGACGGCGAGGTCAGCATCGAGGGGGTGCACAACGTGGCCGCCGCGACCGGGTTCCGTCCGGACCTGTCCATCTTGTCCGAGGTCCAGCTCGACCTGGACCCGGGTCTAGAGGCCCCGGCCCGGCTGGCCCCGCTCATCGACCCGCAGTACCACTCGTGCGGGACGGTCCCGCCGCACGGTCACCGCGACCTGGCCCACCCCGACACGGGCCTGTTCATCGTGGGGATGAAGTCCTACGGCCGCGCACCGACGTTCCTGATCACCACCGGCAACGAGCAGGTCCGTTCGGTCGTGGCCTCCCTGGCCGGAGACCTGGACGCGGCCGACGAAGTGCAGCTGGTCCTGCCCGAGACCGGTGTGTGCTCGGTCGACGCCCAGGGTCAGGACACCGCGGCGGCCGGCGGCTGCTGCGGCACACCCACCGGTGTGGCGCGCCTGGGCGTGCCCGCCCAGGCGCACCGTCCCCTCCCCGAGGGCGTGCCGGCCGTGGGCTTCGCCACCGGTGTCACCGGTGGCGGGCTGCTGGCTGAGGTCGCCCTGGCGGAGGTCCCGGCCGACGCTTCGGGCGGATGCGGGACCGGCGCGTGCTGCACGAGCGCGTGACCACCCCGCCCTAGGGCGTGGTCTCGGACCCCAGGCGTCCACGCCTGGCGGCGTCCCCCGGCTGGCGCATGGGGTGGGTGCACCCTCGACGACGTGGAAGCCGTGGGCACGAGATCGACCAGCGGGTCCAGCGCCTGCTGGCCGAACTCACCACCTGAGTCCACAACCCGGGGCCGGTCGGGCCGCCGGCCGACCCGGACGCGGCCGGGGTCAGCGCATCAGGGCACCCAACCGGTCAGCTCCCACAGGCTCCTGAGCCAGGACGGGCACGACGGCGTGTCGGGCACTGCCGTCGGCGGCGACCCGCGCGATCGCGGTGGCCTCCTGTGCGGCGCGGGCTAGCAGCACCGGGTCGCTGGGGCGGGCTGCGGCCAGGGACTGGTTGACGATCCAGGCCCAAGGCTCGATGCCAGCCCGATGCAGATCGGCCTGCAGCTCCAACGCCTCCAGCACCGGTGTCGTCTCAGGCAGCGTGGCAATGACGACGTGGGTGTAGTCGGGGTCCTGCATCCGCATCAGGGGGGTGGTGTAGCGGCTGCCCTCGCCCATCTGGCGGACGATCTCGCGGTGGTAGGACCCGGCCGCGTCCATCAACAGCAGGGTGTGACCGGTCGGTGCGGTGTCCATGACCACGAACCGGCGTGCAGCCTCGTGCACCGCCTTGGAGAACATCTGGAAGACCGCGACCTCCTCGGTGCACGGGCTGCGCAGGTCCTCGGCCAGGTGAGCCAGACCTTCGGCGTCCAGGCCGGCGCCCTTGGTGCGCATGACCCGCTCCCGGTAGGCGACGGTGGCCTGGGCCGGGTCGATCCGAGACACGTCAAGGCCATCGACCTCACTGCTCAGGGTGTGCTCCAGGTGCGCCGCGGGATCGGTGGTCGTGAGGTGGACCGACTTGCCTCTGCGGGCCAGTTCGACCGCGACCGCTGCGGCCAGGGTGGTCTTGCCGACCCCTCCCTTGCCCATGACCATGACCAGCCCGTGGTCACCCTCGGCGAGCTCGTCGACCAATGCCGCCAGCGGCCCGTCCGGGGAGGCCACGGACTTGCGGGAGTCCGCCGGGTGGGCGGGCGCACGGTCCGCGGTCGGGGTCGGGTCGAACAGGCCGGCGACCGCGTCGACGCCGACCAGGGAGGTCGGGTGCAGCGGGACAACGTCCCGCGGCAGCGCGGCCAGGGCAGCCGGAAGCGCGGCCAGCGCCTCCCGCTCGCGGCGCAGCACCGCCTGGGCGAGCGGGTCGGGCGAGCCGGTGTCCGGCATGGTCGCGTTGATGACCAGACGCATGTCCCCGATACCGATGCCGGCCAGCTCGCCCCGGGTGCGCTCGGCCTCGGCGATGGTGGATGCCTGAGCCCGGCAGACCAGGCCCATCCGGGTCAGAGCGGGGTCGGCTAACGCAGCGACCGCGCCGGCGTAGGCGGTGCGTTGCTTGTCCAGACCGGACAGCGGGCCAAGGCAGGAGGCGTCGCCCTTGCCTGCCTCGAGGTAGCCGGTCCAGGACCCGGGCAGCTGGAGCAGACGGATCGTGTGCCCGGTCGGGGCGGTGTCGAAGACGACGTGGTCGTAGTCGGCCGTCACCGAGGGGTCGGCCAGCAGGTCGGTGAACTCGTTGAAGGAGGCGATCTCGGTGGTGCACGCTCCGGAGAGCTGCTCGGTGATCGAGGCGATCTCGGCCTCGGGCAGGATCCCGCGCACCGGGGCGATGGTCCGCTCCCGGTAGGCCTCTGCGGCCTGCTCAGGGTCGATCTCCAACGCCGAGAGTCCGGGCACTGCAGCGATCTGGGTGACCGTGTTGCCGATCGTCGTCTCGAGGACGTGACCCACGTTGGACGCCGGGTCGGTGCTCACCAACAGCACCCGCCGGCCCGACCGGGCCAGGTGTACCGCGCTCGCGCACGCGATCGAGGTCTTGCCGACCCCGCCCTTACCCGTCAGGAACAGGTGCTTGGGCAAGTCGGCCAGCAGCGAGAGGGTGGGCGTACGTTGCGCGGTGGCGGTCATCAGCAGCACCCTGCGGTCGAACCGGCCGGCTGCTGCGCGCCAGTGCTCTGACCGGCACAGCAACCACCCTCCGTCGAAGCCACAGGCAGGACGGTGGAGCCCGCCACCGGCGAGACACCGGCCCACTGCTCCAGCTGTTCCCTGCTCGGGTAACGCCCGGTCATCACCGTGACACCGTCCACCACCACCAACGGGAGCCCGGCAGACCCGGCCACCTGCAGGAAGGACCTCACCGTCTCGTTGCCCGCGAACTCCAGCGGCTCCGAGGCGAGGTTGAAACGGGCGATGTCACCCCCTCCCTGTCTCACCCGGTCGATCTCCGCCGAGATGCGCACCAGCTCCTGATCGAGCTCCACCCCGCACACCCCCGTCGCACAGCACAGCGCAGGGTCATAGATCCGGATCTGACTCACAACAACTCCTCAAGCACGTAAATGTCATCGACCCATGTCGATATCAAAACCCTCGCAGATAGATAGATGCACGTCAATATGGCATGTGTCTCAGCTGCACGCTCCGCGACGACCGTCAAGCGCGGGGACGCCGCCAAGGACTTGCGGCAGGCGGTGTTGGCCTACCAGGACGCCCTGCCGGTCCTGGCCCAGCAGCGCCTCGAGCCTGAGCGGATGGTCGCGCTGGACGAGGCCATGGACCGGTGGATCCCTGGCCTGACGCAGCAACCGGCGTACCCGCACTTGCGGGGACAGCTTGCGCTGCGCTGGGTCGACGGGACCCACCCGGAAACCGTGGCCGAGCAGGCCGCCTGGTACCGCGGCACCCAGTCCCTCACCGAAGCCGAGGACCCGCCGCCGCCCTCGCCTGGCGCGTCGCCGGCACCACCCCACCGTCGCACCGGGACGCGCCCCTGCCCTGGCTTCCCGACATCCCACCCGTCCTGCGGCACCAACCAGCGACGAACGGCTACCTCGACCGGCTCACCCACCGCATCGACGAACTCAAGGAACGAGTGGCAGTCGAGGCCCGCCAGGTTGGCGCCGCTGACCGCACGCCGTGGCAGCGAGCGCTACCGCCTGACGTCGACGACCACCTCATCGGCGACCTCGCCGTGTGGCGCGCCGCCCACGGCATCCCACCCACCGAGCCCAGCCCCACCGGCCCAGTAACGAACGAACCCGACGCAGCCAGAAACCAGGCCCGCCTCAACCGGCGACTCAGCGCGCCGACTCCGATCTTCCACACGCAGACCGCAGAGACGCTGAGCGGGAGAAGCTACGAACCAGCCAGCGACAAGCTGAGCTCCATCGGCTCCACGAACTTCCCTCACGCGACGTGACTGGACCCTCGTGGTGACCGGCCCTGACCGGCGATGATCCCGCGAGACGGTGGTCGATACATCGCGGACATGCCGAACACAGAGCCTCCGTGCTCCCCCTCCTGCATCTCGGGTACGCGAGCAGCTGGGCCGCGAGCTTGCCGGAATCCACCCCACGCGGCTCGGCAGTTACTGGGTGCACTACCAGGTGTGAAACAGCCCTGTCCTGCTGGTCGGTCAGCGGGTAACCTGAGTGGCTCAGGATGATGACACGGGCCACTGATGAAGCCACTGACCTGCACATTCGGCCGGCACGCTTGGAAGTTTTGACGGACTTTGACGCTGCCAAAGTCGGCGGGACCCGCGAGAGGTGCCCCCGCTGCGCCAAGACACGCGTCACCTCCCCGACGCCTGATCGAGACTCGAATGCCAAGCACCTCATCAACGAGCACAACTGGCCCGTCTGACCAGGAACTGCATGGCTCGATCTGGAACCCACCAATCTGCCGCCAGGAGCGTGGTCGCACGCTATTGCCGCGCGGATCGCGTCGGGGTATCGTCGCGCGCTGCGCGGCTGGCAGTTGCCTGCCTGAACCGAGCCCTAGTAGTGCCTGCTCGGCGTGGACCTGACTATGTGCGCGGCTGGGCGCTGGTCGCTGACCCGTCGTGCTCCTGGACCATCGGTTCCGCTCGTGCCATGAGCAGCCCGGTTACCCACAGACCGAGCAGGGTGGCCCCCACCCACCTGATCACAAGGGCGACATCGAGCAGGGCCGGAATCACCGGGGAGCGGTACTCGTTCAGGCTCAACGAGCCCACTGATGGGTCGCGAATTTCGAGCACGAACGCGAGAATGCCGGACTCGACGATCACCGACACAACGATGAACCCCAAGGCCGTCCAGACCAGCAGTACCGGATGGCCGCGAACGGGGAGGTAGCCGGTTGCCGCGACCAACACGGACAGGGCAATCATCACCGCACCGGCTGGCATGAGCACCGCCGACAGGTGGATGGACAGAACTTGGGCCCACCGCACGTCCTGGTCCATGAGGGTCATCGGCACCGCGAAAGTCATCTGCTGGGACAACACCCCGAGGATGACGCCAACCCCCGCCAGGACAAGTCCTGCAACTGCCACCTTGCGCACCATAGGACCGACCTTACTGACAACTTCGGCACGCGCGCGGCCAAATGAACGGACAGCATGCGAATGGGGTGCAATGCCGCGCCGGGGCCGTTCACCTTGGACAGGCACGCTGCCACCTGGGCAGGTCCGCTGCCACCTGGTCGGGCAGCGGATAGGCTCGTGGGTCACCACCCCGCGACAAGGAGGGACGAGTGCCATTTCGGCGATGGATTTGGGCGACCCCGCTCACGATGTCCGTCGCCGCAGTACTGACTTCTTGCACGTCCTCGGACGGATTCAGCGATCTCGACCGCGACAGGCAGCCAGAGGACTCGGTGCCGGCGGTCGTTACGTTCCCAGATGATGTCGAGGTCGTGCCTGACTCGAGCCGGTCGGTTGGCCAGTACGAGGGCGCAGAGCTCTGGCTCACTCACACGGCAGACGAAGGGGTCTGCCTGCTCGTCTATCCCGACGACGTGGACTGGGTTGTGGGATGTTCCGCCATTCTTCCCCTGACTGTCCGCGGCCCTGCCGGAGGCTTCACCGTGATCTCTGACGGACAGAACACGCCGGAGAACGCCACGACAATCTCCGAGAACGTGTACAGGCCGTAGCACCCCGTCAGGACCCGGAGCGGACCTTCACGCTCATGCCGCATCCGGGTAGTGTTCTGACCGCGGCCGTGCAGCCGGCATCGACTTGACCCGTTGTGGAAGGTGGGCAACCGTTGACCACGGAACGCGCAGACCGGGTTCGGGCGCTATACCCGGCCTTCAACGATCGAGACCTCGACGTCGTGATCAGCGCGATGGCGCCGGACGTCGACTGGCCCAACGGCTGGGAAGGCGGTCGACTCGTCGGGAGGGACAGCGTCCGGCAGTACTGGGAACGGCAGTGGGTCCAGGTGCACCCGATGATAACGGTCAGACAGGTTGTGGAACGCCCGGACGGAACGGTTGAAGCGCATGTGCGCATGGTGGTTCGGGACCCCGCCGGCACCGTCCTGACCCGGTCCGACATCGTTCACATCTATGAGTTCGTAGGGCCTCTCGTCCAACGCATGAAAGTCGAGCAAGGCGCCCGCAGGTAGAGCGCAACCGCCGAGGGAAGTGCCCCGGAGGCCCCCAGACAAACGCCTCACCAACACATCCGCTCTTGCCGCGGACGGCATGTCATCGGTAGACGTCAGCGCGGTGCTCGATCGCGGTGATGGTGACGCGAGTGTCGATCCGGTAGATGATCCGGTAGTCGCCACGGCGTGCGCTGTGGAGCCCTTCGAGATTGAGGCGCAACGCCTTGGCGACGCGTTTGGGGTTGCTGGCCAGGGGGCCGTAGATGAACTCGATGGCCGCCGTCGCGACCTTCTCGGGAAGTCGCTGAAGTGCGCGCTTTGCGGTGGGCGTCCACGCGATGTCGTACGCGTCGGCCATCAGTCGCGCAGCGTGGCGAGGATCTCTTCCTTGCCCATGACCACCGCTTCGCCGGCGGCGAGCTCGGCGAGGCTGTCACGGACCTGGGCGATGAGCTTGGGCCGGCTCATGACCTCCAGGGTCTCCTCCAAGGAAGCCAGGTCATCGGTGCTGATGACGACCGCTGCCGGCTTGCCGTGACGGGTGATGACGACCCTGTCATGCTCGCGCTCGACCTGGTCTACGACCTCGGACAGGCGGTTCTTCACGTCCCGGAGGGCCATTGCGGCGTCCACACTCATAGCCACAAGTGTAGCCACATCCTCGCAGCAGGCAACGTCCTCTCCTGCCGCTTCCGGTCGTCGCCTTCGGGACCAGGGGGTGCGCGCTGGTTTGCGTGTTTGCAGTGGTCGCGGCCTGTTCTCACACCGGGGCTTTCTGCGGGCGGGTGCGGTCGTGGGCACCGTCCAGGACGGGCACGTGCCGTGCGCGTCCGGCCCGGACCCCGTTGGCGATGACCACGACCTCGGCCAGTTCGTGGATGAGCACCACGGCCGCCAGGCCGAGGACGCCGAGCAAGGCCAGCGGGATCAGGACCGCGATCAGGGCCAGGGACAGCACGACGTTCTGAAGCATGATGGCCCGGGTGCGGCGGGCGTGGTCGAAGGCGAACGGCAGCAGCCGCAGGTCATCACCCATGAGGGCGACGTCGGCGGTCTCGATGGCAACGTCGGCGCCCATGGCGCCCATCGCGACGCCGACGTCGGCCGTGGCCAGCGCGGGTGCGTCGTTGACGCCGTCGCCGACCATCGCGGTGGGTGCGTGGCCGCGCAGACCGGTGATCACCGTGGACTTGTCCTCGGGGCGCAGGTCGGCGTGCACCTGCTCGATGCCGGCCTGGCCGGCCAGTGCGTGGGCGGTGACCTGGTTGTCGCCGGTGAGCATGGCCACGGTGTAGCCGTGGTCGTGGAAGCGGGAGATGACCTCGGTCGCCTCCGGCCGCAGCTCGTCCCGGACGGCGATGGCACCGACGGGGTGGCCGTCGACCTCGACTACGACCGCGGTCGCGCCGGTCTGCTGCATACCGGTCACCGCCGAGGAGAGGTCACCGGGTTCGACCCAGGTGGGCTTGCCGAGCCGGACCCGGACACCGTCGACGGTGCCGACCAGCCCGGCGCCGACGACAGCCTTCACGTCCTGCGCGGCGGGCACCTCGTGGGTGGCGGCCAGGATCGCGGCGGCGAGCGGGTGCTCGCTGCGAGCCTCCAACGCGGCCGCCCACGTCAGCACCTCACCTCGGTCGTGACCGGGTGCGGTGGCGACCTCGATCACGGTCGGCTCGTTACGGGTGAGTGTGCCGGTCTTGTCCAGGGCGACGGTGCGCACCTTGCCCAGGGCCTCCATCGCGGCGCCGCCCTTGACCAGGACCCCGCGGCGGCTGGCCGCGCCGATCGAGGCGACCGCGGTGACCGGCACCGAGATCGCCAGGGCGCACGGTGAGGCGGCCACGACCATGACCAGGGCCCGGTGCACCCACACGGCCGGGTCACTCAGCAGGGCTCCGAACAGCACGGTGAGCACGGCAGCGACAAGGATGCCGGGTACCAGAGGACTGGCGATCCGGTCGGCCAGCCGCTGAGTGGCGCCGCGACGGGACTGCTCGGCCTCGACCACGTGCACGATCCGGGCCAGGGAGTTGTCCTGCGCGGTGGAGGTGACCTCCACCTCCAAGGCGCCGGTGCCGTTGATCGACCCGGCGAAGACGTCCTGACCGGGCCCGGTCTCCACCGGCATCGACTCGCCGGTGATCGCCGAGGTGTCCAGGCTGCTGCGGCCGGTGCTCACGGTCCCGTCGGTCGCCAGCCGCTCCCCGGGTCGGACGACCATGACGTCCCCGACCACCAGCTGTCCGGGGTCGACCACGAACTCGCGGCCGCCGCGCAGCACGGTCGCCTCCTTGGGCACCAGGTCGAGCAGCGCCCGCAGACCGTGCCGGGTCCGGGCCAGGGAGTACTCCTCCAGGCCCTCGCTGAGGGAGAACAGGAACGCCAGCGCGGCGGCCTCCTCCACCTGCCCCAGCAGGGTGGCGCCGACGGCGCCGATCGTCATCAGCAGGCCGACACCGAGCTTGCCGCGCGCCAGCCTCCGCAGCGCGCTCGGGACGAACGTGGACCCGCCCACCAGCAGCGCCGCCGCGGCCAGCACCAGCTCGGCGACCTCCCACCCCGCGAGCCCGGCCAGGAGCCCACCACCGAGCAATGCACCGGAGAGCAGGCCAAGCTGGACCTCCCGCACCTGCCAGAGCCGGGTGACCGGCTCCTCGACCTCACCGCCGCCGGTGGGAGGCGGCGGGGTGATCTCGCACCCGCAGGCGTCCACGAGAACCTCCCGCTCCGGGGTGCCCTGGCCGCTCACGCTCCCGCCTCCTGCCCGGCGTGGGTCTTCAGCTGGTCCGGGGCGGGGTTGCCCTCGGTCCCCACCCCGTAGTTCGGGCACAGCGCCACCGCATACCCCGAGGAGGCGAGCAGCCGCTCCGCGGCGTCGAGCACGCCCAGCAGTTCCGGCGCACTGGTCAGCGAGAACATCGAGGCCCGGCCCTCCGGCCGGGACACCACCAGGCCGCAGTCGCGCAGGCACGCCAGGTGCGCGCTGACCGTCGACTGCGCCAGCCCCAGGTGCTCGGTGAGGTCCCGGACGCGGTGCTCGCCCAAGCTCAAGTGCTGCAGGATCGTCAGCCGCGACGGGTCCGAGAGGCCGTGGAACAACGCCGCAGCCACCTCAAGACCGGCGCCGCCCGAAAGCACCCAGGGAAATGTCGAGCCGTCCGATGTCATCGTCATAAGACGATGATAACGCCATCCCCCGACCACGACTCGACAGGTTGCTGAGACGTACTCATTTGCTTGTTATGCACGTAATCTTCCGGGAGATTTCGACCAGCCGGTGTGGCTGATGGTCGAGGGGCCGGGAGGTCGTGACATGTCGGGTCTGGATCCGTGTCTGGTCAGGTCACGAGGGCCCTCGGGCGAGGTGGTGCTGCGGGTCGGCTGCGTCCTGCGACCTGGCCGGAGAACGGGCGCGGTCGCGCGGATGGACACTTGGTGGGCACTGGAGCTGGTGGATGGGTCCACACCGGGTCCTCCTGGAGGAGGCTGATGGCCATGTCAACGTTCGTTCCGGGGGTCGAGCTGAGCCGGCGGTTGTATGACGAGGTCGTGCAGCCCCTTCTGAGCGCCAGGTTCCCTGACCTGCGGCACTCTGCGGCGCTGCTCGGCCGCGGGTCGGAGGTGCTCGGTTTTGATGACGAGATGTCGACCGACCACGACTGGAAGCCGCGGGTCTTGGTCTTCCTCGCCGAGGAGGACGAGCCGCGCCACGGCGTCGAGGTGGACGAGGTGCTGCAGCGGGGCCTCCCGTCGACCTTCGCCAGTCACCCGATCGGCTACGAGGTCCACACCGTCCGCGGCTATGTGCGACAACAGCTCGAGCTGGACCTCGACCGTGACATGGAGGCTCGCGACTGGCTGACACTGGCCGAGCACAGGCTGCGCATGTTCACCGCGGGGGCCGTCTTTCACGACGGGGTGGGTCTGCAGGCAGCGCGGGACCGTCTGGCCTACTACCCCCACGATGTCTGGCTGTACCTGCTGGTTGCCGGTTGGTGGCGGGTCCACCCGGAGATGAACCTGGTAGGCAGGGCTGGAGCCGCGGGCGACGAGCTCGGCTCCTCCGTGATCGGTTCGCGTCTCGTGTCCGACCTGATGCGGCTCGCCTTCCTGATGGAACGGCAGTACGCGCCCTACTCGAAGTGGTTCGGATCGGCCTTCTCACGCCTTGCGTGTGGCGCGGAGCTGACGCCCGTGTTGTGGAGGGTCGTGCGCGCGGAGACCTGGAAGGAGCGTGAGGCCTCCCTGATGACGGCGTACGAAAGGCTAGCCGTCATGCACGACGCGCTTAGCCTGACTGCACCGGTGACGACGAAGTTCGTGCAGCTGTGGGACCGGCCGTTCAAGGTCGCCTGGGCCGACATCCCGGACCTGCTCTTCCCGTTGATCCAGGACCCAGAGGTCGTGAGCATCGCGCACCGGTGGCCGGTCGGACCCGTTGACCAGCTCCGCGAGCTGATCTGGCCACCCCAGAACCGAGCCCTGCTGTTGCGTCTCTTCGACTAGACCGTCTGGAGCGACCGCCGCGGACAACTCGACAGGCGGGCGACACCCTGGACCTGACGCGCACCCGCGGGGAAGTTTCCCTTGGCCTACCGGTCGGCGGTCGACCCGGTCAGCCATTCCAGGATGCGTTCGGCGGACTGCTCTGCGGTCAACCGGCTGGTGTCCAACCTGACATGCCGGTGCTGGCCGAGCAGACGCACGCCCGGGAGGTCGTCCCGCTGTGGCCCGGCGTCCGTATTCATCACGTGGCGTTCCATGTCGCGCACATTCGCGTCGGACCAGTCAAGGTCACGCTTCGATCGCTTCTCCGTCAACCGGTGCTCGGTGCGGTTGCGCTCGAGCCGCGTCTGGAGGTCCGCGGCCAGCTCCACGAAAGAGACGACGGCCCCTCTGTCCAGGTAAGGGTCGATCTGCTACAACAGCGGCTCGATCATGGCGTGGTTGTGAAAGAGGCGGAACCCGCTGAGCTCGACGACCCTGCGACCGATGGTCATCTTGCCAACCGCGGGCGGCCCGAAGATCACGACACGTTGCACCGGGACAGCCTGCCACGTCATTCGAGCGGCTGAGCTCTACTCACGGTGCGGTCGGCGATGGTACGGATCCACCTCAGCGTGGAACGGAGAGCCCCTGCAGCCATGCCTGCCAGGCCGCCTCCTCACGCCGCACGTAGTCCGCCGCGTCGGCGGAGAACAGGTAGGCCCGCACCCCCGCCGTCGCCGTGTCTTCGCCGTCGCCGTAGGCAAAGACGCTGAGCATCCCGGGCACGGGCGCGGTGAGCCGGAGGAGGGCCTGCCGTTCGCCGACTCGCTCCAGCGTGCCGGTGGCGCCGCGCACCTGGACCGTTGCACCCTCCTCGCCCAGCCCGAGCGCGTCATGCAGGGTCGACCACAGCGTCTGCGCGTCGCCTGGGTGGGAGGCGGTGACCTCCAGCTGCGTCGCCTCCTGACCAGGGAAGTGCGCCAGATAGAGGCGCAGGTTGTCGAAGAACGGCAGCCAGTTGGGGGCCAGGTCCTCCCAGAACTCCGACTCCCAGGCGGCGCCGGTCCCGAAGCCACTGCTGGTGACGCGCACGACGCAGGTGCCGCCGGACTGCGCCTCGACGAGGAACTCTGACGTCAGCGGGCTGAGGGCCTCCGGGTCCTTGCCCATGAGGGCGGCCCAGTCCTCCTCGTAGACGAGGCGGCGAGGCGGGTCCCAGGCCGTCACCTTTCCGTCCGAGCCCATCTCGGGGCCCATGGTGAAGTGCAGGGAACCGCCCTCGTGCTCCTCGATCTCGGTCGGCAGGAACCACGCGCTCATGCCCTTGGCGGTGGCGACGGCGTGCCAGACCTGCTCCGGGGTCCCCGGGACCTCGACGGCGAACTCCAGGCGGTAAGGGACGTGTGGGGTCGTGCTCATGTGCTCTCCTCGGGAAGGGGGTGGGCGGCGATGACGAGCCGGTGGGCGCGCCCCTCGTCGTGGTGGTAGCGAGCGGCCAGGTCGAGCACTGCGGCGGTCAGGTCGTCCGCGAAGGCAGCCCGGTCAGCGGCAGACCGGAAGCCGATCTGCGTGTCGATGGTCAGCGTCGGCAGTCGTTGGCCGGACGCACCGGCACGGCGCGCCAGGGCGCCGACCTCGCGCATCAGCCGGCCCGCCAAGGCGATCAGGTAGCCCGCCGACAGGTGGTCGTCGTTGGCGTCAGGGTCGGCCGCGGAGGCGCTGACTGCTGCCGGTGACACGACGTACGAGGCCGCCGATGCCTGCAGCACCCGCTCGGTGATGCCGCCGTGCCGGCGCTCCTGAGACAGCTCCACCAGGCCGTGTGCCTCGAGCGCCTTGAGGTGGTAGCTGACCTTCTGGCGCGCGATCCCGACCCGGGCGGCGAGCCCGGCGGCCGAGGCCGGTTCAGCCAGCTCGCCGAGCAGCCGGGCCCGGATCGGATCCAGTGCGATGGCGGCTGCCTGCCCACTTTCGATGACCTCGACGTCCTGCATACAGTCAGGCTGCCCCTTGACAGTAATTATTGTCAAGGCTTCCCCGAATCAGACCGTATGTCGCTCGCGACGTCCACCGCGACGCCCGCACCCTTGCGTAGGGTCCCCACCTATGACCGCACTGACTCCCTACCTGTTACTGCCCGGCACTGCGCGCGAGGCACTGACGTTCTACGCCAGAGTCTTCGGCTGCACCGCCACCATGCACACCCTGGAGGAGTTCGGCAGGACGGACGGTCCGCCGGAGGCTGTCGCCCACGGCTACCTCGACGACGGCCCGATCACCCTTTTCGCCGCCGACGCCACCGGCGACCAGCCATCGTTCCGCTGCGAAGGCATGATGCTGTCCCTCCTGGGCACGGCCCCTGCCCCCACCCTGGTTGAGTGGTTCCAGAAGCTCGCCGAGCACGGTCGCATCGTCGACGACCTGCAGCCACGGCCCTGGGGGGCTACCGACGGCCAGGTCATCGACCGTCATGGCCTGCACTGGCTCATCGGATACGAGGGAGACGACTCCCCCTGAACACGCTGACCGACCCGCCGCAGCAACTGGCGGACAGGCAGGTCCCCTGCACCGGATGTACGGTGAGGTCAGGATCAGTCCGGCGCCCCGCGTAGATGGAGGAGTCCCGCATGGCTGGCCGCGTCGATGCCGTGGTCTTCAATGTTCTGGAGACTCTGCTCGACCTCGACCCGATCGGGGCCAGGCTCGAGGAGGTCGGGCAGCCCGCGTCGGTGCTGGCACCGTTCTTCATGCGGTTCCAACGCGACGCGATGGCGCTGACGCTTGCCGGCGACGCCGTAGACTTCACCGCGACGGCACGCCAGTCACTGCGCACCGAGACCAGACAGGCACTGTCCGACGGCGCGATCGCGCACGTGCTGGAGGGCTTCGCGAAGGTCCCGGCGTTCCCGGATGCCGAGCCGGCCCTGCGCAGGCTCTCCGAGGCCGGGATCAGCATCGGCTGCCTGACCGTCGGCGACCCGGCCAACACACGCTCGTTCCTGGCCCGGGCAGGACTGGACCACTATGTCGACCGTGTCGTGACGTCCGACGTCGTCGGGGTGTGGAAGCCCGCACCCGACGTCTATCGCCGCGCCGCACAGGCGCTGAACTGTGAGCTGGACCGGATGGCGCTCGTCGCGGTCCATGCCTGGGACTGCCATGGGGCCAAGAAGGTCGGCGCCCTCGCCGGTTGGTGCTCCCGCCTGGAAGGCGAGCCAGGCGACGTGTTCCTTGCCGCAGACGTCCGCGGCGATGACCTCGTCGAGGTGGTCGAGGGGCTGCTGGCGCTCTGAGCCCGCGCGTCGACGCCCGCAGAGCCGCGCCTCGGGCCTGCAGACCGCAGGCTGCAGGCTGCAGGCGACGGCTGGAACGGGCGTAGGGTGCCAGACGGAGCCACAACCGGCTTCCGACCCCAAGGAGCCACTCATGGCCGACAAGTCCCCCCGCCAGTCCATGTCGAAGAAGTCCGGCAAGACCCTGAAGGAGAAGCGGGTGGCGAAGCAGGCCAAGAACGCCGCCAACAGCCACATCGAGATCGAGTCGCGCAGCAAGCGGCACTGACCCCGCCGGTCAGGGCAGCACAGCACCGCCTGCAGGGCCGTCGTGCCCTGGGTGCCCAGCGAGCCGGCGCCTCAGGAGGAGACGGCAGCAGCCAGCCGGTTGAGGCTCTCCTCGAGCTGCTCCTCGGTCACCAGCGGGAACTGCAGCTTGTCCAGCAGGGCCTGGTCGGTGACGCTGCTCCAGTCGTAGGTCAGGCTGACATCCGTGGAGTCCGGGCCGGTCGAGGTCAGCTCCCACACCCACTGCCACCCGGGCGGCTCGTGGCCCGCCGGCGCGGTCCGCCAGGCCAGGAGTGCTCCCTCGCTGTAGCCCACGACGTGGTTGTCGGTCTTGTACTCCCCACCCATGTGGTCGCCCTCCATGTTCATGGTGAAGACCTGCCCGGTCGCGGTGATGCGATCGGCGTGCTCGACGGAGCGGACGAAACCGGCGCCGTCCAGCTCGACGTGGCGCTCTGGGTTGGAGAGGACGTCGAAGATGTCCGAAGTCGATGCGTCGATGCTGCGGGTCACGGTCACGCTCTGCTGGTCGGTCATGCGAACCTCCTGGTTGATGGGCCTCGGGGGGAGGCGTCCATCGCCACGCTAACCGGCCCCGACCGGGCTCGCGAGGGGTGGCGGGGCAGCATCCCACCGATCAGAATCAGGAGGACATGGACAGCCACCAGCAGCCGACCCCCCAGAGTCGTGACGAGACCCGCGACGAGCGCCTGGACCGCAACTTCAACGAGCTGCTCCAAGAGCTGCGGGTCGTCCAGACCGGCACGCAGATCCTGGCCGGGTTCCTGCTGACGCTGCCCTTCCAGTCCCGCTTCACCGAGCTCACGGACTATCACGTGGCGTTGTTCCTCGTCGCCATCTCGCTCGCCTTCCTGACGACGGTGCTGCTGGTCGGGCCGGTCAGCATGCACCGCCTGCTGTTCCGGCAGCACCGCAAGGACCAGGTCGTCCAGGTCTCCCACCAGCTCGCCCGGGCCGGGCTGGTGACCCTGGCGATGACGGTGGCCGCGGTCCTGTGCCTGATCTTCAGCGTGGTGCTCGACAACACGGCCGGCTGGGTCGCCGCCGGGGTGGCGGTCCTGGTCTTCTGCGGGGTGTGGTGGGTGCTGCCGGCGTGGAGCTCACGCCACCGAGCCGTGTGAGGGTCAGGGAACGTCGGAACAGCCCGCGGATGACGGTCAAGCGGTCAAGCGGTCAAGCGGTCAAGCGGTCAAGCGGTCAAGCGGTCAAGCGGTCAAGCGGTCAAGCGGTCCAGAGATCGTGGTGGCCCCGGGTATGCCGTCGTAACGCGACGGGGTGCAGGTCAGCAGGATCACCTGGCTGGACGCCGCGGGGGCACCCAGCACCGCCCCCACCCGCTGCAGGCGTTCAGGATCGGTGTAGCCGAGCGCATCGTCGATGACCACGGGCACTCCGTGTTCCGGGTCGACCAGCGTGGCCACCGCCAGCCGGGCCAGGATGCCCAGCTGCTCCTTCGCGCCGCCGGAGAGGCTGTCGAAGGGCACGGTGGTGCCGTCGAGATGGCGGTGTGTGATGACTAGGTCGCTGCTGACGCTGACCCCGAACGTCCCGCCGTAGACCTGTTGGCCAAGACGCTCCAGCTCAGCGGCATAGGGCCGGACGTAGGAGGCATGAGCCTGGTCGCGGTGCTGCTGCAGGGTCCGGTGCAGCTGCCGGGCAGCGCGAGCCCGGCGGTCGACCGACATCAGCTGGTCACGAGCCTCGTCGAAGGTCTGGACGGCTAGCTCGAAGGCTTCCTGGCGACCCTCAGCCGCCACCATCTCGACACGGCCGGTGAGCTGGTTGAGCCGGTCACGGACCCGCTCGGCCTCAGCCCGCTGCGTCCGAAGCGCCTCGAGCGCTTGCTGCAGCCGACTCTCAGCAGCCGACGGGTCGGCCTCGGCCAGCGCCTGGCGGGCCGCGGACCACGCTGTCACCGCCGTCGCGTGGCGGGTGCTCGCTTCGCCGGCCCGGGCCTCCAGGGTCTCGTCGTCGAGCACGGCGCGACCCCGGGCGAGCTGCTCCTCCTGACGGTGCAGCTCGAGCAGGCCGGCCTCGTGGCGCGACCGGGTGACCTCGGCGTGCTGCAGCGCCTCCGTGACAGCCTGCCGGGCCTGGGCACACTGCTGCCCCGACTGCTCGACCTGCTGCTGCGCCCGCAGGACGTCACGCTGTGCCGCCTGCTGCACCGCCCTGGCCTGGTCGACGTCGGCCGGCAGACCCTCCTCGTCACCACGCTCCCTGGTGTAGGCGGAGGTGGAGTCTCGCAGCACGTGCACGCGGGCTGCCAGTCCTTCGAGCGTGTCGCTGCCCAGGGTCGCGCTCAGCTCGGCGCACAGCCGGGTGACCTCCCGGGTGGCGCTGTCGTGCTCGTCGGCAGCAGCCCTCGCCGATGCGAGGTCGTCGACCCCGGCCTCGGCCAGCACATCACGGAAAGCGCGCTCGGCGGCCTCGCAGCGATCGGCGCGGGCGGTCACATCGGCCTGGGGCCGGACGACCACGCGGACGGCACCTGGCACCACTATCGAGGTCTCCCGGCTCAGCGTGCGCTGGGAGGAGGCGTCACCACCGCAGTCGAGCGTCTCGGCGACGCCGTCGACCTCGACTACCTGGCCGTCGGTGAGGGCCTGCACCGACAGCACGGTGGCCACTGCTTCGAGGGCAGCCCGAGCGGTGTCGACCGTGTGACCGGCGTCGGTGATGCGCCGCAGCAGTGCCGGGGTCACGGGGTGGCACGCCAGCAGGGTCTCGGCCTCGGCGAGGTCGGCACCCAGGGAGCCGGCACGGGCCAGCCGCTGGCCCAGAGCGGCGAGCTCGGCCACCTCGACCAGGTGGTCGCGGTCGAGCATGGCGCGGCCGAGCACCTGCTGAGCACCGGCCAGCGCCTCCTGCGCGGCGTGGGCTCGTCCCTCGGCGACGACCAGTGCCCGACGGAGCGGGTCGATGCTGGCCTGTGCCTGCTCAGCCGAGGCCCCCAGTGCCTCCGAGCTCGCTCGACGTCGGGCGACCTCCTCGATGAGCCGTTGCCGAGACGTCACGTCCCCCGCAGACCGCTGGGCGTGAGCCCGTGCCTCCTGCTCGGCAGCAACCGCCCGGTCGGTCGCCGCGACGACGGCAAGCGCCGCCTCGGCGGCGACCCGGGCCCAGTCGACCTCGCCCTCCAGCTCGGGAACCAGGCGGGCGGCCGCGGCCGCGGCGGCCTGGGCACTCGCCCGATCGGCCAGAAGCTGGTCGGCTTCGTCGACCCGTTGGTGCGCGAGCACCGCCTGCTCCTGCGCAGCCCGGGCCTGCGTGATCCCAGCCCGCAGCGGACCCGTCGGCCGCCCGGTCGGGGTGAAGTAGGTGAGGAACTCCTGCTCGACGGCGCTGAGCAGATCGGCTCCGCCTTCGGTGTGCAGATCGGCACCGGCCGCCCCGTCCAGAGCCTCGGTCAGCACCGAGCTGTCCGCCAGCGCCACTTGGGTCAGCTCGCCCGCCTGGGCAAAACGGAGAGCCTCGAAGAGCGGGCGGTCCAGGCACTCGTCGAGGATGCCGCTCATGCGCATCTGAGCGTCGTCACCGGACAGCTGCTCCTGGACCGGGGTCAGCACCGTCAGGGTCGTCGAGGTCTGCCGAAGCCACCGCTTGGCGAACACCACACGGTAGGGGCCCACGGTGAGCTCGGCCTCGACATACGGACCCTCGTCGAGGCCCACCGGCTGCATCGCCCGCACGGCCTGGGAGCGGGACGACGCCTTGCAGCGGATGTCGAGGAGACGGTCGACAGCCTCCAGCAGGGTGGACTTGCCGACCTCGTTGGGGCCCTCGATCACGATGACGCCGGTGTCAGGGAAGTCCACGGTGCGTTCTCTGACGCCCTTGACGTTGCGCAGGGTGAGCCGATGGATCCTCATCGCGCCTCCTCCCGGGTGAGCCGGAACAGCAGGGCCAGGGCATCGCGGGCACTCTCGGCGTCGTCACCGCGACCGACGTCGTAGGTCCAGTGGAGGTCGTCGTCCACGTCCACGTCGGCCGATGCCGGGACGGGTCCTGCCACCACCCTCGTGTAGGCCGGGACCGGCGCGGCAGGCGCCGACTCCGCTGAGGCCAAGGAGCGCATGTCGCGCGCAGCCGCAGCGACGAAACCCCCGAGGCCGACATCGTCGAGGGCGTCGTCGCCGGACAGCACGACCAGGTCGGTGTGCTTGTCCCAGTCGCGCAGCGCCGCGAAGACCGTGGCATGCCGCTCGAGAAGGTCGACGAGCTCGGCGAACTCCTCCACCCCCAGCGTGCCGCGCAGCGTCAGCATCACCACGGTGCGGTCCTTGTCGGGCACAGCCTGCAGCTCGTGGTCCAGCCGCCGGACGTCGTCGGCACCGGCGAGGTCGCGGTGCATCGCCGTGAACGTCCAGGTGCCCACGTGGTGGGGGGTGACCACCGGCGGCACGCCGGCAGCCACGTCGACGACGAGCACGTCGCCGGGGAGGTCCTCCCGATGGTCGGTGACCTCGCTGGCCCCCGAATACCAGATCGCCCCCGAGCCCCCCACGCTCGTGCGGGAGTGGCGGTCTCCCAAGGCCACGTAGTGGATGCGCCCCTGGGCCAGTGCGTCCTCGAGCGGAGCGGTGGCGATGGCGGTCGGCCGGTCGCGCCGCGGGTCGAGCACGTCGACGATGCCGTGACCGACGAGCACGCGCACGGTGCCGTCGGCCTCCCCTACCCGGGACAGCGCCTCGGCGACAAGGTCACGGTCGGGGTGCTTGCCGTGCCACGGTGCCGCCACCAGCTCGAGACCCTCGCGCACGGGCGTCGGGCCTACGGCGTCCAGGACGTGCACGTGCGCCGGACAGCTGCGCAGGAAGGTGCGCTGGCGGTAGACCGTCAGCCCGTCGAGCGGATCGTGGTTGCCGGGCAGGAGGTAGACCGGCACCGGCACCTCCCCCAGGGCCTCCAGAGCGCGCAGCACCGTCTGCGGCTGCAGCTGGTTGCTCTCGAACACGTCACCGGCGACGACCAGGAACTCGCACCCCTGCGCCGCGGCGAGGCGGCCCATCCGCCGGATCGCCTCGATGCGGGCGGCTGCATAGCGTGCCTGGGCCTCGGGCTGCAGCCACCGACGGGTCATGCCGATCTGCCAGTCCGCGCTGTGCATGAACCGAACCATCGCTCCTCCTCCCGTTCGTCGTCGGGCCGGCCGTCCGACCTGTCACCGCCACGGTAGGAGGCGGCACCGACAAACCCCGGCAGGCGGGCGGGGTGTCCCCGGACCAGCAGGACAGAGCACCCGACCTGTCCCCAGCCGCCACCACATCCGGGCGCCCCAGGACCCGCCAGGGATAAACTCGACGCCATGCCCACACCTGCCGAGGACGGCTCCGCTAGTCCCGGGCCGGGCTCTGCCCGGCTCGCCCTGGGGGCCACCTCGTGCTGATCGTCGGGGGCCTGGCCGTCATCGTCGCGCTGACCCTGGCCACCGGCTACTTCGTGGCCCAGGAGTTCGCCTACGTCGCGGTCGACCGCGGCAAGCTGCGTCAGCTCGCGCGCGAGGGCGACGCCGCCGCCGAACGGGCCCTGCGGGTGACCTCACGTCTGTCCTTCACCCTGTCCGGAGCCCAGTTCGGCATCACCCTCACAGCACTGCTCGTCGGTTTCGCCGGGGAGCCGCTGCTGGGTCAGGGACTGGCCCAGGCTTTCGGGTTCACGGGTCTGTCCGACACGGCGCTGCTGTCCATCTCCGTGGCCTTCACCCTGCTCTTCAGCACCGCCCTGCAGATGGTGCTGGGCGAGCTGGGCCCGAAGAACCTCGCGATCGCCCGGCCGGTGCCACTGGCGCGCGCACTGTCGCGGTCCACGCTCGTCTACCTGGCCGTCGCGGGTCCGGTGATCACCTCTTCGACAGCGCCTCCAACGCGCTGCTGCGCGCCGTGGGCATCGAGCCCGTCGAGGAGCTGCCTCAGGGTGCCACGCCCCGAGGACCTGCACCGGATCATCTCCCAGTCCCAGCTCGGCGGGCACATCGACGAGGACCTCTCCCGCCTGCTCGGACGGGGCCTGGCCTTCCGCGGGCACGTGGCCGAGGAGGCCATGACGCCGCGCATCGACGTCCAGACGGTGCAGGCCGACGAGCCCGCCGGTCGGGTGCTCGGACCTGCTGGAGACCGGTCACGCTCGCTTCCCGGTGATCGGCCGGGACATCGACGACGTCATCGGCGTGGTCGGCCTGCACGAGCTGCTGCAGATCGCCCCGGAGGACAGGGCACACACGCCGGTGCGCGACATCGCCGCGGAGGCCGTCATCATCCCCGAGTCCCTCCCCCTGCCACGGTGCTCGAGCGGCTCCGCGCGACGCACCGACAGATCGCGGTCGTCGTCGACGAGTACGGCGGCTTCGCCGGGGTGATCACCTTCGAGGACGTGGCCGAGGAGGTCGTCGGCGAGATCTGGGACGAGGACGACGAGCACGAGGACCAGCCCACCGCCCGTGCGGACGGTGCCTGGGAGCTGCACGCTCGACTGCGCATGGACGAGGTCGAGGCGGCCACCGGCATCGCCCTGCCCGAGGACGAGAACTACGACACGCTCTCCGGCCTGGTGATGCACCGCCTGGGCCGGATGGCGCAGCAGGGGGACAGCGTGGAGGTCGAGTGGGAGGCCCGCAACGAGCACGGCGAGCCCCAGCACTGCGCGGTGCGCATCGACGTGCTGAGCCTGGCCCGGCACGTCCCCGAGCTGGTGGTCGTGCACCAGATGGTGGCTCGCACCCCTGACGCACCGGGCGAGGCCGCTCCCTCACCGCATACGGTCACCTCGCACGGCAGCGACGAGGAGGTGCGGGGATGAACGTGGTCACCGCGCTGGGGGTCTCCGTGCTCCTGTTGGGGCTCAACGCGTTCTTCGTGGCCTCCGAGTTCGCCATCCTGGCCGCGAAGCGGCACCGCCTCGAAGAGCTCGCCGCCGAGGGCAGCCGCGCCGCCATGGCCGCCGTCGACGCCAACCGCGAGCTCACGCTCATGCTGGCCGGTGCCCAGCTGGGCATCACCCTGTGCACCCTCGGCCTCGGCGCCCTGTCCGAGCCGGCGGTGGCCTCGTTGCTCGAGCCGGCTCTGCACGCGGTCGGGCTCCCGGCCGGCCTGACGCACGTAGTGGCCGTCGTGATCGCCGTGTCGATCGTCGTCTTCCTGCACATGGTGGTCGGTGAGATGGCACCGAAGTCATGGGCCATCTCCCACCCCGAGTCCTCGGCGATGATCCTGGCCTTGCCCTTCCGCGCGTTCACGTGGGTCTTCCGCCCCCTGCTGGTCGCCCTGAACGGAGCCGCGAACCTGCTGGTCAAGAGCCTGGGCGTGGAGCCCGTCGAGACCGTCGACAGCGAGCGGCACGGCCCGGCCGAGCTGCGCCTGCTGCTGGCCCAGTCGCACGAGCACGGGGTGCTGCCCGACCAGGAGCACCAGATGCTCACCGGCGCGCTGCGCCTGGAGAGCGAGACGGTCGGGGACGTGATGCTGCCGTTGGCGGAGGCGGTGACCATCCCGCACGGGGCGATGGCGCGCGACGTGGAGGCCATCTCCCGCGACAGTGGCCGGTGCCGTCTGCTGGTCACCGACATGGACAGCGTCGTCGGTCTGGTGCATGTGCGCGACGCGATGCGGGCGACAGCCCGGGGCCGTCAGGCGCAGCCGCTGCGGGAGTTCATCCAGACCACCGTCACCCTGCCGGCCGCACTGCACCTCATCGACGCCGTCAGCATGATGCGCCAGCAGCGCGCCCAGCTCGCGCTGGTCGCCGACGGGACCGGCGTGCCCGTCGGGCTGGCCTCGCTGGAAGACATCCTGGAGCAGATCCTGGGCGAGTTCGACGACGAGACGGACCGCCAGGACGGATGACGTGGGGCCGGTTGCCGGTGCCTGGTGACAGGTCCGGAAGGTGAGATCGCCCCTGTCGTGCTGTGTTGTCTGACCGGTGCCGTGCTGGAGCACAGCACCCGTCGGACTCGGCGGCACCCGTCGGACTGGACGGCATCGGTCAGACTCGGCGGCACCCGTCAACAGACACGGCAGCGCCTCGCCGCCCGTCACCTGTGAGGCCGACGACAGCAGGCGTCCTAACCGGGACGCAGAAGACCCCCACCCGGATCGGGTGGGGGTCTTCGGACGCTGACGTCAGGATGCGTGTCGCGTCACCCTTGACGCGCGTGCTCTGACTGGGTCAGCCGACGCGACCGTAGCTGGTCACACCGCTGAAGATCGGGCGGAGCTGGGTCGGGATGCCGGGGCGGCCCGAGTCGTAGACCATGCCGTTGCCGGCGTAGATGCCCACGTGCCAGGCCGGGGCGCCCCAGAAGACCAGGTCGCCGGGCTGCGGGTTGCTGACCGGGGTGGTGGCCTGACGCTGCTGCTCGGCCGAGCGGGGCAGGTTGATCCCCACCTGGGCGAACACGTAGGACGTGTAGCCCGAGCAGTCGAAGCCGGTGGACGGGGACGTGCCGCCCCAGGAGTACATGATGCCGGTGTAGGCGGCGGCGACACCGAGGACGCCACCGGTCGGGGCCGGTGCGGCGGCGGGAGCGGGCTCGCGGCTCTCGGTCGAGCGGCTCGCGCTGGAGGACTCACGCTCGGAGGTGGAGCTCGACGACTGGCTGCTGGAGGACGTGGAGCCGCTCGAGGACGTGGAGCTGCTCGAGGACGTGGAGCTGCCGGAGGAGCCGGTGGACGAGCTGCTGCTCGACTCCTGGACCTCGGGCTCGGGCTCGGGGGCCGGCTCCGGCTCCGGCTCGGGGGCCGGCTCCGGCTCCGGCTCGGGGGCCGGCTCGGGCTCGGGCTCCGGCTCGGGGGCGACACCCACGAAGCCGGCGGTGCCGAAGTCGAGGTCGTCGACGTTCTGGGGGGCCGGTGCGGCGGCGACGGGCTTGTCCTCGGGGACGGCCACGGCGGGCAGCTCGACCGACAGCAGGTCCACAGCGGTGGACTTGTCGGTCACGACCGCGGCGACGTCCTCGACGACGCCACGGGGACCTGCGTTGGCGGGAACCACGGCGGTGGCCAGAAGGCCACCCGAGGTGGCGGCCACGGCAGTGGCCTTGGCCGAACGGGTCAGCAGGATGCTGGTGCTGCCGATGCGGCTGGGCGCGCGGTGGCGACCGTTGATGCGTTGCGACACAGTAAACCTCTCCAATGGCCTGCGGGGTGAGCTGTCGGGCTCGGGCTGGAGTGTGCCCGGACAGCTCCGGTAAAGGGCAGAAGCTGTCTTAGCCCCGAGGGATCGTGATCCCAGACGTTGGGTCCCCCGCTCCTGTCGCGCGGATAATGTGCTGGTCCCCGGCCGCGGTGACAGGACTCGGCGTCACGGCTAGGGGCTCCACCAGGGGAGTGGAACAAGAAGGAGACTACACAGGGATCTGAGCCAATGTCACATTTTGGTAAAGGTCGCATCACGAGTTGCCCCGACCGGGAATAGTCACCCCCGCTTGACCTGCGCAAACACAACTTTGCCAACGCTTGCCACAGTCTATGGGTGACTGACCTCACATCACAGCTTGGTATCGGTGACCTCAGGAGGCCCGTTCCTCAGCCTTCCGGCGTGGCGAAGAGGTGCAGGGCGACCTCGTGTGGCAGGGAGACGCCCTGCCCGCCCTCTCCCTCGGCGATGACCCGCTCGTCCTCCTCGCGGACCACGATGCGCGCTCCGGGAGTCAGGCCGCTCTGCAGCAGTAGGTCCAGCACGTCAGGCTCGACCTGAGCCGGCTCTCCGATGCGCACGAGCCGCACCACCCGGCTCTGCGCGCCGGCCAGCGCGGTGAGCGCCTCGCCACCGGCCACGACGGGAGGCGAGGCCGACCCCAGCTCCTCCAACCCGGGGATCGGGTTGCCGTAGGGCGAGCGCTCGTGGCCGTCGATGAGCTGGAGGATGCGCTGCTCGACCCGTTCGCTCATCACGTGCTCCCACCGGCAGGCCTCGTCGTGCACGTATGCCGGGTCCAGGCCGATCACGTCGACCAGGAGCCGCTCGGCCAGCCGGTGCTTGCGCATGACGCGGGTGGCCGTCACCTGGCCGAGCTCGGTCAGGTGGAGGCGCCGGTCCTCCTCCAGGTGCACCAGACCGTCCCGCTCCATCCTGGCCACGGTCTGGGAGACGGTGGGCCCGGAGTGGCCGAGACGCTCGGCGATCCGGGCACGCATCGGCACCACGCCGTCCTCGATGAGCTCGAAGATGGCCTTCAGGTACATCTCGGTGGTGTCGATCAGGTCGCTCATCGGTGGTCTTGCCCTTCTGTCGCGGCCGGTGGGGCGATTCTACGGTTGGCCTCAGCCAAGCGGCCTACGATGCCCCCAGCCCGTCTCGCCAGCACTCCGGAGGCCCACACCATGGCCCGTCAGCCGTCCCCGTCCAGCCGCACCGACAAGGTCGCCGCCCTGCAGAAGCAGGCACGCGCAGCCGACCGGCGTCGCTCCCTGCTGATCTGGGGCGCTCTGGCGCTCGTGCTGGCGCTGGTCGCGGGAGCGGTGGGCTTCGCCGTCGCCAACCGGCCCACGCTCGACGCGGTCCAGACCTACGAGGACCTCGGCCAGGACCACGTCACCGAACCGGTCGACTACGAGATCAGCCCCCCACCGGGCGGTGACCACCACCCGGCGTGGTGGAACTGCGGCATCTACGAGGCGGAGATCCCGGAGCACCATGCCGTCCACTCCCTGGAGCACGGTGCCGTGTGGCTGACCTACCAGCCGGACCTGCCGCAGGACCAGGTCGACACCTTGCGGGGGCTGGCCGACCAGGACTTCCTGCTGCTCTCCCCCCACGCCGACCAGTCCTCCCCGGTCGTCGCGACCGCGTGGGGGGTGCAGCTCGAGCTCGAGACCGCCGATGACGAGCGGCTCCCCGGGTTCATCCGGGAGTATCGCCAGGGACCGCAGACGCCCGAGCCCGGTGCTGCCTGCACCGGCGGCACGACGACGGACCTGCTGGCCGGCCGATGACGGGGACGCCCGGGACGCAGCGCGGCACCCGCGGCATCGCGTTGGTCGCGGTGGGTGCAGTGCTCGTGGTGGCCCTGGCCGCGCTGGCGTTCTTCTTGCTCCGGCCGCAGACGCCGGGGGACGACAGCGTGGAGGCCGGCTTCGCTCGAGACATGAGCGAGCACCATGCCCAGGCCGTGCAGATGTCGCTGGAGGCGATCCAGGCCTCGGACTCCACCGACATCGACGTGCTCGCCTACGACATCGCGACCGCGCAGAGCAACCAGCTGGGCCAGATGGAGGCCTGGCTCCGGGCCTGGGACCTGCCGCAGGCGCGCGACGGCGAGCGGATGGGCTGGATGCAGACGGTCGAGGGGGAGCACAACGAGCACGGCGGCGAGACGGGCGGCACCGACGAGGCCGCCCAGACGGCTGGACCCGGGGACCCCGACTACCGCCCCATGCCGGGGATGGCGACCCAGACCGAGCTGGACGAGCTCGCGGCCGCGCAGGGGGAGGAGGCCGAGATCCTCTACCTGCAGCTGATGACCACCCACCACCTGGCCGGTGTCCAGATGGCCGAGGCGGCCCTGGACGGGGCCAGCGACGCCGAGGTGCGTCGCCTGGCCCAGGCCATGGTCAACGGCCAGAGCTCGGAGGTGCGGCTGATGGCCTCCATGCTGGCCGAGCGTGGTGCCGAGCCGCGCGAGGACCTCGCAACCCTCGGCTACTGACCGGCCCGCTGACGCAGGTGCCGGGGTCAGGGCTGGAGTCGGGTGACGGTCCAGGCCGTGGGGTCGGCCAGGTCGCCGGGGCCGGTGCGGGTCAGCAGCAGCCTGTCGTGCAGCCTGCTGGGCCGGCCGGCCCAGAACTCCACACTGTGCGGCTGCACCCAGTAGCCGCCCCAGAAGTCAGGCACCGGCACGTCATCGGGCCGGCCGTGGTCGGGGAAGCGCTCGGCATACTGCTGGTGCAGCTCCTCCAGCTGCGCGCGCGAGGCGGCGGGGCGTGACTGCGCAGAGGCCCAGGCGCTGATCCGCGAGCCCCAGGGCCGTGAGGAGAAGTAGCCGGCCACCCGATCTCGGGAGACGGGCACGGCCACACCCCGCATCCGGACGGCGCGGAACATGGCGGGCCACACGAGGGCGGCTGCCACCTTGTCGTGGGCACGGATCTGCACGCCCTTGGCCGACTCCAGGTTGGTCAGGAAGCCCACCCCGCGCGGTTCCAGCATCCGCATCAGCACCGTGCGCACATCCGGCTGGCCGGACTCGTCGACCGTGGCGACGGACAGAGCCATCGGCTCGGGCACGTCGCCGAGCGCCGCCTGCCGGGCGACCGCGGCGTCCACCCAGGTCGTGAGCTGCTCCAGCGGCGTGCCGGCGAGATCGGCCTCGGCCAGGCCCTCGCCGGTGTAGTCGATGCGCCCGTCGAGTGCCATGCGGACAGTGTCGCACCGGCGACCTAAGGTGGAAGGGACAGGTGAGACACGAGGAGGCCCGGAGCAGTGGCAGGCAAGAGCAAAGCGGTCGGCATGGCCCTGAAGTACGGCCCGCTGGTCTACCCCGCCGTCAGGAAGTACGGCCCGCAGGTCTGGGACCAGGTGCGGGCGCAGCGCGAACCGGCCGAGCGCTACGTGCAGGACAAGGTGAGCAAGGGCAACCAGCGCAAGAAGGCCCTCCAGCACGCCGGCACGGTCGTGGACGGCAGCGTGCTGCAGGTCTTCCACCAGAACACCGCGCACTGGGTCGTGTTCTCCCGGGACGAGCCGATCGCCGTCCACCCGCCGACGACCGCCTCCTACGACCTGCTGCTCAAGCACGCCGACCTGGGCACCCGGGTGCGCCCCGAGGACGTGTCCAAGCTGCCACGGCCGCACTTCCCGGGCAGCTCGCCCGGGTCGACGAGCAGACGCAAGGCAGGTCGCAAGCCCGCGGCCTCCCAGGTGCGCTACCACGACGAGGAGACACCCGAGCCGGACAGCTCGCCGGAGGTCCTCACCGAGGGCAGGGACGGGGCGGTCACGGAGGACCAGAGGCCAGGTCAGCGCCCGACGGCGTAGCCCTGCATCCCCCGGGGGTTGGCGCCTGCGCTGAGCACCCCGGTGTGCGGGTCGCGGGTGACGGCGCACATGCGTCCCAGCGTCCACGGGCCCTGCACCTGCACCCGGTGGCCACGGGCGGCGAGGTCCTCGAGCACGTCGGCCCCGACCCGCTCCTCGACGACGACGACACCGGGCTCGGTGGCCCGGGGGTAGAACGACCCCGGGAAGCTCGTGGTGTGGAACATCGGTGCGTCGATCGCCTCCTGCAGGCTCGCCCCGCCCGCCAGGTGACGCAGCAGGAACAGCGACTGCCACTGGTCCTGCTGGTCGCCCCCGGGCGAACCGCAGGCCAGCACCGGCTCGCCGTCGCGCAGCACCAGAGTCGGGCTGAGCGTGGTGCGGGGCCGGCGCCCGGGGACCAGCGAGGACGGCAGCCCCTGCTCCAGCCACATCATCTGCAGCCTGCTCCCCAGCGGGAAGCCGAGCTCGGGCACCACCGGTGAGGACTGCAGCCAGCCACCGCTGGGGGTCGCCGAGACCATGTTGCCCCAGCGGTCGACCACGTCGACGTGGCAGGTGTCGCCACGGGTCAGCCCGTCCCGTCGGACGGTGGGCTCGCCGACGCTCTCGTCGACCGGGTGGTCCACCTCGGCCCGGGCCAGCGCGGCCATCCTGGGCTCGCGGCCGCCGGGTGCGCCGGGGCGCACCGTGAGGTCGGCGCGCTCACCGATGAGAGCGGCGCGCTGTGCGGCATACGCCGGGTCCAGCAGCGCCGCCACCGGCACGTCGTCGCTGTCGCCGAACCAGGCCTCCCGGTCGGCCATCGCCAGCTTCCACGTCTCCACGAGGCGGTGGATGCCCTCGGCCGTGTCGGGGTCGGCGTCTCCTGACATGCGCAGCACCTGCAGCAGCGTGGGACCCTGGCCCCAGGCGCCGGTCTTGGCGATCGTGTGACCCTGCCAGTCGAGGGTCAGCGGCTCCTCCCACGTTGCGCTGTATGCCGCGAGGTCGGCCCCGGTGATGACGCCCGGAAGCACCTCTCCCCCGCTGTGCCGGTGCGGCCGGCGGGCGAAGCGGTCGATGGCCTCGGCCACGAACCCGTGCGACCACGCTGTCCGGACGGCCTCGACCCGGGCCTCCCGGGTGCCGCCGGTGTCGTCACCGGCCCGCACCAGCGCAGCCAGGGTGTCGGCCCAGGCGAGGTTGCGGTGCAGCTCCCCCGCGGCCGGGCCGGCCCCGCCGCGCAGCCACAGCTCGGCCGAGGTCGGCCAGTGCTCGGCGAACAGACCGCTGACCCGGTCGACGGTGGCGGCGACGGCACCGAGCAACGGGTGACCGTGGCGTGCGTAGTGCTCGGCCGGGGCCAGAACCTCACCGGGGCTCATCGTGCCGTGGTCGCGCAGCAGGAGCATCCAGGCGTCGAAGGCGCCGGGCACCGCGGTGGCCAGCGGCCCGGAGCCCGGCACCATGTCGAGCCCGGCCTCCCGGAAGTGCTCCGGGGTGGCGCCCGCCGGAGCCGGCCCCTGGCCGCACAGCACCTGCGGGGCGTGGCCGGAGCGGCCGATGATCGCGGGCAGGTCACCACCCGGGCCGTTGAGGTGGGGCTCCACCACGTGCAGCACGAACCCGGCCGCGACCGCCGCGTCGAAGGCGTTGCCGCCGAGCTCGAGGATGCGCATGGCACTCTGTGAGGCGATCCAGTGCGTGCTCGACACCATGCCGTAGGTGCCGGTCAGGGTCGGTCGCGTCGTGAAGGTCATCAGGCTCCTGCCAGGCTGGCGACGACAGCAGCCAGGATCATGAGCGCCAGGGCGCCCAGGACGACGAGTCGTCGGGTGCGGGCGTCCATCACATCACCTGTTCGGGCATCGCATGGACCGGGCCGCGGACCAGGACCAGCGGCCGGGTGAGCCGGGTGCCCAGACGCAGGCGGATGTCGTCGGTGCGCATGAGGTAGATCGTGGCAGCCACCGCCGCCGAGCCGCACATCACCGTGGCGATGAGGATGGTCCAGCGGGCCCCGAACGTGTCGCCCACCCAGCCCAGCACCGGGGCACCCACCGGCGTGCCCCCCATGAAGACCGCCATGTAGAGCGACATCACCCGGCTGCGCACCGCGGGGTCGACCGACGTCTGCACCATCGCGTTGGCCGTCACCATGACGGTGAGCGCGAAGAGGCCGGTGGGCACCAGCACCACGGCATACACCGTCCACGACGGTGCAAGGCCCAGCGCGAGCGTGCAGGCGGTGAAGCCCATCAGCGCACCGATCAGCCGCCGCCAGCGGGGGCGCTCCTGACGGGCGGCGATGAGCGCACCGCCCAGTGAGCCGATCGCCATGATCGAGCTGATCAGGCCGAGATCTTCCACGCCCCGGTCGAAGACCTCGGTCACCATCAGCGCGTTGGTCAGCTGGAAGTTCATGCCGAAGGTGCCGTGCACGAAGACCAGCGCCATGATCAGCATGATGTCGGGGCGCTGCCGCACGTAGTGGATGCCTTCGCGGATGCGGCCGCGTCCCCGGCTGCGGGGGGCCGGGGTGAGCTCGGTCGGGTTGAGCGCCACCAGCGCGATGATCACGGCCACGAAGGTCGAGGCGTTGATCAGCAGCGTCGGGCCGGTGCCGAACGCCGCGATGAGGAACCCGGCGGCCGCCGGGCCGAGCAGGCGTCCCCCGTGGAACGAGGCGCTGTTCAGACCTACCGCGTTGGTGATGCGGTCCGGCGGCACCATCTCGGAGACGAACGCCTGCCGCGACGGGGCGTCGATGGCCGCGGCGGAGCCCTGGATGAAGGCCAGGACATACATGTGCCAGAGCTCCATCACCCCGGTCAGCACCATCACTCCCATGGCGATCGCCGTCAGGGCCATCACCGACTGCGTCACCAGCATCACCCGGCGCTTGGCGAAGCGGTCGCCGATCGCGCCGCCGACCGGAGCCAGCAGCAGCATCGGCAGGAACTGCAGACCGGTGACGATGCCCAGCGCCGAGGCCGACCTGGCGGTCAGCTCGGTCAGCACCACCCAGTCCTGGGCCACCCGGCCCATCCAGGTGCCGGTGTTGGAGACGATGGCCCCCATGGCGTAGATGCGGTAGTTGCGCACCGAGAGCGCGGCGAACATCGCGCTCACTGGGCGACCACCCGCTCCAGCAGCACGGTCGCCCGGCGCAGCACCGCCTGGTCGTCCTCGGAGAGCCGCTCCAGACGGACCGCCATCCAGGCGTCGCGCTGGGCTCGCTCCTGGGCGATGACCTCGCCGCCCCGCTGGGTGAGCGAGAGCATGACGACCCGGCCGTCCTGAGCGTCGGCCGAGCGCTCGACCAGACCGAGGTCGACCAGTCGGGAGACCGTGCGGCTCATGCTCGGCGCGGTCACCCGCTCCCGCTCGGCGAGCTCGCCGGCCGTGCAGGGCTGCTCGGCCAGGCGCACCAGCGCGCTGAACTGGTGCGGGGCGAGCTGCGTGGTCGTCTCGAAGCGCACCCTCCGGCTGACCCGCATACAGGCCACCCGGAGGTCGTGCGCCAGAGCCGCGACCGAGGGCTCGGGCAGGGTCGTCGCTGGGGTGAAGTCGGTGCCGGTCACGCACCGGGCAACTGCTTAGCCTGGCTAACTATTCCCCGGCTCAGGCGCCGAGGAGGGTGCGCACCGGGTCGATCGCGAAGTAGACGACGAACAGCGCCGCGACCAGCCACATCAGCGGGTGCACCAGCGCGGACCTGCCGCGCACGACCTTGAGCAGGACGTAGGTCACGAAGCCGGCCCCGATGCCAGCGGTGATCGAGTAGGTGAACGGCATCAGCACGATCGTCAGGAACGCCGGGAAGGCGATCTCCAGGTCGTCCCAGTCGATGCCGGACACCTGCTGCATCATGAGGAAGCCGACGACCACGAGGGCCGGCGTCGCCGCCTCGTAGGGCACCACCGCGACCAGCGGCGACAGGAAGGTCGCCAGCAGGAACAAGCCACCGGTGACCACCGACGCCAGGCCGGTGCGTGCGCCCTCACCCACCCCCGAGGCGGACTCGATGTATGCCGTGTTGCTGCTGACGCCGGCGGCCCCACCGGCCGCGGCGGCCAGGGAGTCCACGACCAGGATGCGGCGGGTGTGGGGCGGGTTGCCCTCCTCGTCGAGCAGGCCGGCCTCGGCGCCGACGGCGACCATGGTGCCCATCGTGTCGAAGAAGTCGGCCAGCATCAGCGTGAAGACCAGCAGGAACACCGCGACGACGCCGATGGCCTGGAACGACCCGAGCAGGTTGAACTCCCCGACCAGGCTGAAGTCGGGGACCTGGGCCAGCGACTCGGGCAGCCGCGGCGCGGTGAGGCCCCAGCCGGTGGGGTTGACCACCGCGCCGGTCTCGTCGGTCTGCGTGCCGATGCTCAGCGTGGCCTCGAGCACGAAGGCCAGCACTGTGGCGGAGACGATGCCGTAGAGGATCGCGCCCTGCACCCGCAGCGCCATCAGCGAGACGATCGTGAAGAGGCCGACCACGAACACCAGGGTCGGCCAGCCGGTCAGGAACCCGCCGACCCCCAGCTCGACCGGCACCGGGCCGCCCTCGGGCTTGCGGACCACCCCCGCGTCGACCAGGCCGATGATGGTGATGAACAGGCCGATGCCGACGCTGATGGCGGTCTTGAGCTGGGTCGGGATCGCCTTGAACACCGCCTCCCGGAAGCCGGTGAGCACCAGCGCCAGGATGATGAGGCCCTCGATGACGACCAGGCCCATCGCGTCGGCCCAGGTCATCCCGTCGATGCCGGCGATGCCGTAGGCCACGAAGGCGTTGAGCCCCAGACCCGTGGCCAGGGCGAGCGGGAAGTTGGCGACGAGGCCCATCAGGATGCTCATCACCCCGGCGACCAGGGCGGTGACGGCGGCGATGACCGCGAGGTCGCCCCCGGCCAGCAGCTCGCCGGTGCCGTCCGGCACGGTGCCGATGATGAGCGGGTTGAGCACGACGATGTAGGCCATCGTGAAGAACGTGGCCAGACCGCCGCGCACCTCCCGGCTGATCGTGGAGCCGCGCTCGGAGACGCGGAAGAACTGGTCAAGCTGGCTGGCCCTCTGCGGGGCCGTGGTGGTCGACATGCGGCATACCTTCGGTGGTCGTTGTCTACAGTGGCGATGTGACTGATCGGAGCACCCCGGACGAGGCGGTTCCCCCCGACGTGGTCCCGCCCGAGGTCGACCTGCCCACCATGACGGTCGTCCGGTGGGGTCTGGCGATCTGGGCGGTGGTGCTGGTGGTCGTCCTGGCCGTGCCCGACCTGCGCACCGGCGACCGGGCGTGGTGGGTCTGGGTCCCGGTGGCAGCGCTGGCAGTCGGGGGTGTGGGCTACCTCTATCTGCGACGCGGCCGCGGCAACGCTGCCGGGGCCTGAGCGTCAGCGCTCGACGACGTCGAGCGCGAGGTCGTCCAGGACGGGCTCGTCGACGGCCGGGGCGGCGCGCTGCTCCACGTCGACCTCGCTGTGCGCACCGCAGCCATGGTCCACGCTCACGACGGCACCGTCACTGGGGGACCACTCGTTGGCGCACACCCCGAAGACCGAGCGCAGGGCGCCGGACATGGGCACGAAGAAGCCGCAGGTGGCGCATGGCGCGGGGGCCTTGCGCGCCACGTCGGCCGTGGGTCCGCGGTCGCCGTCGTACCACCGCTGCGCGGCCCGCTCACGCCCCTCCGCAGACAGCACCCGCGGACGGCCGAGCCCGAGCTCGTAGAAGCCGACCTGGTCCACGTCCTCGTCGCCGGTGGCCTCGAAGCCCTGCTCCAACAGCGGGTCGTCGGCCTCGAACGGGGTGCGGTCTCCGGGGCCGATGTCACCCGGGGCCAGCCGCTCGACATAGGGCAGCCACTCCGGGGAGAGCAGGGCGTCGTCGCCGGGCACGAGGTGGGCCTCGCTGACCGTGGCCTTGCGCGCCCGCGGCGGGCGGGCCAGCGTCACGGCCCATCGCCAGCCGGGGTAGGCCGCGGCCGTGCACGCGAAGAGGTGGGTGACCAGCCGCTCACCCTCCACCTGAGTCCCCAGGTGCTCCCCCACCGTGCCCGGCTCGGCGATCTCGACGGCCGCGGCCCGCGCGACCTCGACCGCGCCGGCGAGCGTGGCGTCGAGCTTGGCAACCGGCATACTCAGGCCCCGGCCTCGAACTGGTCGGCCATGGCGCGCAGCGACTTGGCCAGGGTGACCGAGACCTTGCGGTCGGGGTAGTGCCCACGACGCAGCGAGTTGCCGGCGGTGTCCAGCAGGGTGATGAGGTCCTCGACCACGACCGCCATCTCGTCGGCCGGCTTGCGGTCGCGGATCGCGATCGACTTGCTCACCGACGGGGCAGGCTCCAGCAGCCGCACGTGCAGCGCCTGGTCACCGCGGCGTCCCTGGGCGATGTCGAACTCCACACGGGCACCGCGGGAGAGGGCGCCGACGCCCTCGGGCAGCGCGCTGGCGTGGACGTAGACATCCTGGCCCTCGTCGCTGGACAAGAAGCCGAAGCCCTTGTCCTCGTTGTAGAACCTGACCTTGCCCGTGGGCACTTCAGCACCTCGTGTCGTCTCGTGCGGTGGACGCACCCGGCAGGGACCGTGTGCGTGGTGGGGACAGGCTAACGCGTCGCCACCGCCTGCCGCGTCCGCCCAGGTCAGCGCTCCCGTATGCGGCACGTCCGGTGGCCGGCGAGGTCACCTGGCCCCGCGAGCAGTCCGGGCGAGCCCGGGCCCGGCCGGTGAGGTCACCTGACCCGGCCGGCGCCACACCCGGCACAGCGCAGCGGGTGCCCCGGCCGTGTGGCCTGGACACCCGCTGGCACGCGGTGCGGTCAGACGTTGGCCTTCTCCTGCTCCTGGGCGGGAGCGGTGCCGGAGTAGAGCGGGCCGAACTCGTAGGCGCTCTCGCCGTGGGTGACCTGGTCGACACCTGCCTCCTCGTCCTCCGGGGAGATCCGGAAGCCGATCGTCTTGGCGATGGCCAGACCGATCACGGCGGTCAGCACACCGGTGAAGATCATCGTGAACACCGCGGCCACGACCTGCGCGGTCAGCTGGTCGACGCCGCCGCCGTAGAACAGGCCGCCACCCTCACCGTCGACCGGCAGCATCAGGAAGCCGATGCCGACAGTGCCGATGAGACCTGCCACGAGGTGCACCCCGACCACGTCGAGCGCGTCGTCGTAGCCGAACTTGTACTTCAGGCCGATGGCCAGGGCCGAGGCGGCACCGGCGACGAGGCCGAGGATGATCGAGCCCACCGGGCTGAGGTTGGCGCAGGCCGGGGTGATCGCGACCAGACCGGCGACCACGCCGGAGGCGGCGCCGACCGAGGTGGGGCGCCCGTCGCGGACCTGCTCGACGAGCAGCCAGGCGAGCATCGCGGCGGCCGGGGCGACCATGGTGTTGACCCAGATCAGGCCGGCCTCCTCGGCCGAGCCCGCGGCGCCACCGTTGAAGCCGAACCAGCCGAACCACAGCAGCGCGGCACCGAGCATCACCAGCGGGATGTTGTGCGGCTTGTGGAAGCCGATCTTCCCGAAGTCGGAGCGCTGGCCGATGATGTAGACGAGCACGAGGGCCGCGAGGCCGGCGTTGATGTGCACCACGGTGCCACCGGCGAAGTCGATGGCCTCGCCGAAGGTGCTGCCGATCCAGCCGTCGGCGCTGAGCAGCCCGCCGCCCCAGACCATGTAGGCCAGCGGGCAGTAGACGAGGGTGACCCAGACCGGCACGAAGATCGACCAGGCGCTGAACTTGGTGCGGTCGGCCATGGCGCCGCTGATCAGAGCGACGGTGATGATCGCGAACGTCGCGCCGAAGCCGGCCGCGATCAGGTCGCTGGTGCCGACGAGGTCGGACATGCCGAAGGAGGTGAGGGGGTTGCCGAAGAGGCCGCCGACGACCGAGTCACCGCCGGACATCGAGTAGCCCCAGAGGACCCAGATGACGCCGACGGCGCCGATGGACACGAAGCTCATCATCATCATGTTGAGCGAGGCCTTGGCCCGGGTGAGGCCGCCGTAGAAGAACGCAAGTCCGGGGGTCATCAGCAGCACGAGAGCCGCCGACACCATCACCCAGACGTCGCCTGCAGTCAGCTCCATGAGTGTCTCCAGTGGTGTGTGGGGGCGCGACCAGGGTTGTCGCACCGCTGACAGCAGTCTCCGGAGGTGGTGTTACCAGTCCGCCGCCGCCATGTTTCGTCCGGCGCACTCTTGTTTCCGCGACGTAAACTCTCGCTGCGCCGTCGGTCTCAGGCAGAGCAGCGCCCCAGCCCGCTCCAGGCGGTGCCGCCACCAGGCGGTCGTCTCGGGGTCGGCCCGGTGCTCCTCGACGAGCTCGTCCGAGCACCCCGTCCCGGGCCTGCGCGGCCCGGGTGACGGTGAGGGTGCCGTCGACCGGCAGCAGCGGGTCGGCCACGACGTCACCGGCCAGCAGCGCGGCGGTGCCCAGCCCGCAGGCGTGCTGCAGCTGGGGAAGGGCGGCGGCCAGGGCCACCCCGGCCGCGATGCCCACCGAGGTGTCCAGGGCGCTCGACACCACGGCGGGGAGCCCGCACTCGGCCACGACCTCCAGCGCCCGGGACACCCCGCCCAGCGGCGCCACCTTCACCACCACGATGTCGGCGGCGTGCTCCCGGGCCACCCGGATCGGGTCCTCGGCACGCCGGATCGACTCGTCGGCAGCCACCGGCACGTCGGTGCCGGCTCGGGCCAGGGCCACGCGCAGCCGGGCGAGGTCGCCGACGTCGGCGACCGGCTGCTCGGCATACTCCAGCCCGTATGCCGAGAGGGCAGCGAGCGCCGCGCTCGCCTGGTCGAGGTCCCAGGCCCCGTTGGCGTCCACCCTGATGAGCCCCTGGGGTCCGAGATGGTCGCGCACCGCGGCCACCCGCGCCAGGTCGTCGGCGAGGGTCTGGCCCCGTTCGGCGACCTTGACCTTGGCGGTGCGGCAGCCGGGGAAGCGACGCAGGACGGAGGCCACCCGCTCCGGGGGGACCGCCGGCACCGTGGCGTTGACCGGCACCACCTCACGCACGGTGCCGGGCCACGGTGACCAGCCCGCCTCGACCGCTGCGGCGAGCCAGCGGACGGCTTCGGCGTCGGCATACTCAGGGAACGGCGCGAACTCGGCCCACCCCTGGGGCCCACGCAGCAGCACCGCCTCGCGATGGTCCACCCCGCGGAAGCGCACCCGCAGCGGCACCTTCACCACGACCGCGGCGTCGAGCAGCTCGGCCGGGGTGACCGACACCCTCACGTGTCGCGGCTGGAGAGCACGCAGAACTCGTTGCCCTCGGGGTCGGCCAGCACGGTCCACGTGACGTCCTCACCCTGGCCGACCTCGACCCGCTCCGCCCCCAGGTCGAGCAGCCGCTGGATCTCGGCGTCCCGGTCCTGGCTGGTGTGCGGGGCGAGGTCGAGGTGCAGGCGGTTCTTGACCTGCTTGCCCTCCGGCACCGGGACGAAGACCATGCCAGGCCCCTGCCGTTCCCACGGGACCTGCTGCAGCACCTCGGGGGTGACCCAGCCGGGGACGATCACGACCTCGTCGTCGGCCTCGTAGACGACCTGCCAGTCCATCACCTCGGCCCACCACCTGGCCTGCGCGTGCACGTCACGGGAGTCGACGACGACGGTGTACCACCTCAGAGCCATGCGCCTATCCTCGGACCTCGTGAGCGACATCGCCAGCCCTGCACCCGTCTCGGAGACCTTCGACCCCGCGCAGTGGGAGGAGGTGCCCGGCTTCGACTTCACCGACATCACCTACCACCGGGCCCGCTCGGTGGGTGCGGTGCGCGTCGCGTTCGACCGGCCGGAGGTGCGCAACGCCTTCCGCCCGCACACCGTCGACGAGCTCTACCGTGCGCTCGACCATGCTCGGATGACCCCCGACGTGGGTGTTGTGCTGCTCACCGGCAACGGGCCCAGCCCCAAGGACGGAGGGTGGGCGTTCTGCTCCGGCGGTGACCAGCGCATCCGCGGTCGGTCGGGATACCAGTATGCCGAGGGGCAGACCGCCGACACCGTCGACGCCGCCCGGGTGAAGGCGGCCGGTGGCCGGCTGCACATCCTGGAGGTGCAGCGGCTGATCCGCACCATGCCCAAGATCGTCGTCGCCGTGGTCAACGGCTGGGCGGCCGGTGGCGGCCACTCGCTGCACGTGGTCTGCGACCTCACCCTGGCCAGCCGTGAGCACGCCCGCTTCAAGCAGACCGACGCCGACGTGGGCAGCTTCGACGCCGGCTACGGGTCGGCCTACCTGGCCCGCATGGTGGGGCAGAAGAACGCCCGGGAGATCTTCTTCCTGGGCCGCACCTACGGCGCCGAGGAGATGCAGCGCATGGGGGCGGTCAACATCGTCGTCGACCATGCCGACCTCGAGGCCGAGGCGCTGACGGTCGCGCGCGAGGTCATGGGCAAGTCCCCCACGGCGCAGCGGATGCTCAAGTTCGCCTTCAACCTGGTCGACGACGGGCTGATGGGTCAGCAGGTGTTCGCCGGCGAGACCACCCGGCTGGCCTACATGACCGACGAGGCCGTCGAGGGCCGGGACTCCTTCCTGGAGAAGCGGGAGCCCGACTGGTCACCCTTCCCCTGGTACTTCTGACCGTCACCCCGGCTCAGGCAGGCATGCCACGGCCGACGTGGGATAGTGGACGGGCAATCGACCGCACTCGGGGAGGAACGATGAACATGCGACGTGTCTTGGTGGGGGCCCTCGTGGTGCCGGCCTTCCTGCTGGCTGCCTGCAGCAGCGACGAGCCGGAGGTCGAGGAGCCGACGACGTCCGAGCCGGCCGTACAGACCTCCGAGCCCGCGGACGAGGAGACCGAGACGGCCACCGCCACGGCGGAGCCGGACACCTCCACCGAGACCGCGACGGCAGCCCCCGACGACTCGGCCGCGACAAGCGCACCCGGCGGCGAGGACGGCGTGCAGGCCGCAGCCGTCACCAAGGAGTTCATCGTCGCCCTGGCCACGGCCGACCCGGTGCTGTGCGAGCTCGTGGTGAACCTCGAGGGCACCGGGCCGATGTCCGACTCCCCCGATGAGATGGAGATCTGCGAGCAGCAGCTCGTGCCGACCCTCGAGGGGCAGATCACCGAGCAGGAGGCCGCGATCATCGAGCTCGTCGAGATCGACGGCGCCCAGGTCGAGGGCGACACCGCGAGGGTCACCGGCGACAACTTCGGCGAGCTCTTCGCCGAGGGGTTCGGCGACGGTGAGATCGTGCTGCTGCGCTTCGACGGCGAGTGGTACGTCGACCTGGACAACAGCTTCCAGCCCTGAGCGCCCGCACGCCCGCCGACGACGTGCGGCCGCCCTTCCTGCTGAGCGGCTCGCTGCCCCCCGACCGGTGGTGGCGCGCCGTCTCCGACGTCCTCGACGGCGGGCCGCCCGTGCATCCGGTGCCGGCCGAACCCGCTGCTCCTGCCCCGCGGGCCGACGACCTGCTGCACGGCGCGGCGGTGGTGCTGACCACCTCCGGCTCGACCGGCACCCCGCGGCACGTGGTGATCGACGCTCCCGCTCTCCTGGCCTCGGCCACCGCGACCCTGGAGCACCTCGGCGGTCCCGGGCAGTGGGTGCTGGCCCTCTCCCCCGCCCAGGTCGCCGGCTGGCAGGTGTGGGTACGTTCGGTCGTGGCCGGCACACCGCCGGTGGTCATGCCTCGGCGCAGCGGCTTCACGGTCGGCGCGTTCGTCGAGGCGACGGCACGGCTACGCCCGGGCCTGCGGCACTACACCGCGCTGGTCCCCACGCAGCTGCACCGGCTGCTGGCCGACCCCGCCGGCAGCGCCACGTTGGCCGGCTACGACGCCGTGCTCGTCGGTGGGGCTGCCCTCACCCCGGCGCTGCGGGCCCTGGTGCAGGCCCACGGCATCCGGGTCGTCGCGACCTACGGCATGACCGAGACCGCCGGGGGCTGCGTCTACGACGGCAGGCCGCTGCGCGGGGTCGAGGTCGACCTCGACCACGAGGGACGCCTGCTCCTGGCCGGCCCGGTGCTGGCGCGCGGCTACCTCGGCGACACCCCCGGCACCCGGCAGGCCTTCATCGTCCGCGGTGGTCGGCGCTGGTTCGTCACCTCCGACCTCGGCGAGCGCTCGAGCGAACGCGGCTGGGCGGTGCTCGGCCGGAGGGACGACGTCATCAACACCGGCGCCCACAAGGTGCTCCCGGCGCGGGTGGAGGCTGCGCTCGAGGGGCTGCCGGAGGTCGCTCAGGCGGTGGTCGTCGGGGTGCCCGACCCCGAGTGGGGTGAGCGGGTGGCCGCCCTCGTCGTGCCCTCCCGCGCGGCCCCGGCGACCCTGCACAGCGACCCCACCGGGACGCTCCGCCGACGCCTGCGCGGCGACCTCCCTGCCCAGGCCCTGCCGAGCGAGGTGCGGCTGGTCACAGCCCTGCCGCTGCTGGCCGGAGGCAAGGTGGACCGGAGGGCGGCTCGGAGGGATCTCTCAGCGGGCGATGGCACACTATGACGTCGGTCCCGCCCCATCCTTGAGCTAGGAACACAGTGCTGCGCATCCTCCTCCCCGTCCTCCTCATCGCCTTCACGGTCTTCTGTCTCGTGGACGTGGCCAAGACCGGGGCAGACGACGTGCGCAACCTTCCCAAGGCGGTCTGGCTGCTGGTGGTCCTCATCCTCCCCGGCATCGGTGGCATCGCCTGGCTGCTCGCGGGCCGCCAGCGCGGCACCGGCCCACTCGGCCGCGGCCCGCGCCCGGCCGGGCCACTCGGACCGGACGACGACCCCGACTTCCTGCGCGGGATCTGACCGGTGGCCACGGTCGGACAGTGGGTCGCCGGCGCGCGCCCACGCACTCTCCCCGCCGCCTTCGCGCCGGTCGCGGTGGGCACCGGTGCAGCTCACGCCTCCGGCGGCTCCGACCTGGGGCTGGCGCTGCTCGCCCTCGTGGTCGCCGTGGCGCTGCAGGTCGGGGTCAACTATGCCAACGACTACTCCGACGGGGTGCGGGGCACCGACGCCACCCGGGTCGGTCCGATGCGCCTGGTGGGCAGCGGGGCCGCTGACGCCGCGCTGGTCAAGGCGGCGGCCTTCTTCAGCTTCGGCACCGCCGCCGTCGCCGGCCTGGCCCTGGTGGCCCTGTCCAACTCCTGGCTGCTGCTCCTCGTGGGCGCAGTCGCCATCGTGGCTGCCTGGCGATACACCGGCGGGGCCCACCCCTACGGCTACCGAGGTCTCGGTGAGGTCGCCGTCTTCGTCTTCTTCGGGCTTGTCGCGGTGCTCGGCACGCAGTGGACCCAGGCCCAGACGCTGACCTGGCCGGCCTCGCCGGTGCGGTCGGGGTCGGTGCCTTCGCCTGCGCCATCCTGGTGGCCAACAACCTGCGTGACATCCCCGGGGACCGGGAGGTCGGCAAGCGCACCCTGGCCGTGCAGCTCGGCGACGACCGGACCCGCACCGGCTACGTCGCGCTGGTGGCGCTCGCGTATGCCGTGGTGCCCCTGGCCGCGGTCGGCAACGTGTGGGCGCTGCTCGCCCTGCTGGCAGCCCCGGCCGCGTGGCCCCCGGCCCAGCGGGTCCGGTCCGGAGCCACCGGCGGCGACCTCGTGCCGGTGCTGGGCGGCACCAGTCTGGCGCAGCTGGCGTATGCCGTGCTGCTCACCCTCGGCCTCGTGCTCTCTGCCTGACCGGGGCCATGCGCAGCGGTCAGTGACCGCCCTCGATCTCGGCGTCCTCGTCGTCCTCGTCGGTGCGCTCCCGGGCCAGCTTGGCCTGTCGCTTCTCCCGGCGTCGGGTGATCGAGGCGTCCAGCTGCTGGGCGAGCTCCAGGCGCTGCCGCTGCAGCAGGAAGTAGGACGTCACCATGGAGAACAGTGCGGCGAAGACCAGCGCCCACAGCTCGGGCACGCCGATCAGCAGCAGGCCCAGCAGGAAGACGACGAAGACCAGCAGCCGCAGCACGGTGTAGCGGACCACGAGCTCTCAGACCCCCGAATAGCTGTGCAGGCCGACGAAGAACAGGTTGACGACCGTGTAGTTGACCACGACGCAGGCGAAGCCCGCGACGGCCAGCCAGGTGGCTTTGCGGGTGGTCCAGCCGGTGGTCGCGCGGGCGTGCAGGTAGGAGGCGTAGACCGCCCAGATCACGAAGGTCCACACCTCCTTGGCATCCCACCCCCAGTAGCGGCCCCAGGCCTGCTCGGCCCAGATGGCGCCGGCCACGAGGGTGAACGTCCACAGCGGGAACGCCACGATGTGCAGCCCGTAGGTGAGCCGCTCCAGCACCGCCGCCCGCGGCAGCGCCGCCAGCCACCCGGTGACGGTGCCGCCACCGGCCTGCTGCTCGGCTCGGTCCCGCAGCAGGTAGAGCACGGCGGTCGCGACGCCGATGATGAACAGCGCCACGGTCAGTGTGGCCACCGTGACGTGGATGACCAGCCAGATGCTGTTCAGCGCGGGCAGCAGCTGGGAGGCCTCGGTGTACCACGCCACCATGGCGACACCGAGGATCAGCAGCACGGGGGTGACGACGAAGAGCCCGAGCCAGAGCAGGTCCCGCCGCAGCGCCCAGGCGCCGTAGATCACCAGCACGAAAGCACAGGTCACGATGGCGAACTCGTACATGTTGCCCAGCGGGGCGCGTTGCACCGACAGGCCCCGCATCAGGCTGGAGACCACGAGCAGCAGACCCGCCAGCAAGGTCAGCTGCAGCCCGACCACGCCCCAGCGACGGCTGGGCGGCGCGGTCGCGGTGGCCGGCGGGGTGACGGTAGTGACACCCGACCCACCCTCGACCCGGGACGCTGCAGCCTCGGCTGACGGCACCGCCACGGTCGGCAGCGCGCGTGGCGCGCGACCCGTGCACGGCCAGGTGCAGCGCGAACGCCACCATGGCCACGGCGAGCAGGGCGATCGTGGTCCACACCCCGATGTCCGAGGCTGCGGCAAGGGTCTCGTTGGTCATCTGTCGTCCTTCGTCGGTGTCACGCCTTCGGCCCGGTCACGGATCTCGTCGCTGACCCGGTCCACGAGGTCCTGCAGCCCGGGGTCGGTGCCCTTGACCAGTCCCGCGACGCTGATCTCAGTATGCCGCCCGTCCCCCTCGGGCCCGTCGGCGACCCGGACGTAGACCCGCCGGCGGCGCACGGCCAGCATGGCGACGAGCCCGGCCAGCGCGGTGAGGGAGAAGACCAGGACCGGCAGGCGGCCCGGGTCATATCGCATGACCAGGCCACCCCAGCGCAGGACCCCCTCCAGGGTCACCGTGCCGCGGCCGCCGGGAAGGGTCTCGGTCTGCCCCGGTGAGAGCAGCAGCTGCACCTGTTCACCCTCCTCGTCGTAGACCGGGTCCATGCCGCTGACGTCGAGCGCGTAGACCGACTGCGGCACCCCCTCGGGGAAGAGGTCGCCCTCGTAGACACCGAGGGCCAGGGCCGGGTTGACGAGGTCCGGGAAGTCGGAGGTCGGTCCGAGCTCGGGGTCGAACCGCACCGTCGGCAGGAAGGCGCCGTAGAAGCCCAGCTCGGGGTCCGCCCCGGCGACCTTCACGGCACCGGTCGAGGTGTAGTTGTCGTCCTGGGGCAGGAAGGGCACCGCGTCGGAGAAGAGCACCTGTCCCGCGGCGTCCCGGACGGTCACGATGGGGGCGTAGCCGTTGCCCAGCAGGAAGACCGAGGTGCGGCGCAGGGACAGCGGGTCGTTGACCGCCAGCCGGTCGACGACCTCGGGCTGGCCGGGTGCCGGGGACGTGCTGGCCTGGGCCTCGAACAGACGCGGCGCACCGAACTGGGCGCTCCCGGCCTCGGCGTCGGTCTCGAACAGCACGGTCAGGTCGTCCAGGCGCAGCGTGAACGGCTCCATGGCGTCGAGGTCGACGAGGGGTCCGGGCTGCAGGGTGTCGTAGGCGGCCACGCTGGAGGTGAACTGCTGGCCCTCGGGCAGGATCACCTCGCCTCGCCACCCCCACAGGTGTCCGACGGCCACCGACACGATCACGCCGAGCAGCGAGATGTGGAAGACGAGGTTGCCCGTCTCCTTGAGGTAGCCGCCCTCGGCGGCGACGTCGCGTGCGCCGGGCTCGGCACTCCGGAGCCGGAAGCGGTGACGTCTCAGCACCGCCCGAGCGGCGTCGGTGACCTGCTCGGGCTCGGCCAGGACCGTGGTGTGCCGGTGGGCCGGCAGCCGCTCCAGACGCCGGGGGGTGGCCGGCGGCGGGGTGCGCAGGCCCCTGACGTGCTGGCGGGTGCGCGGGATGATGCACCCGACGAGCGAGACCATGAGCAGCAGGTAGATCGCGGCGAACCACGGCGAGGAGTAGACGTCGAACATGCCGAGGCGGTCCAGCCAGGGCCCCAGGCCGGGGTTGTCCCGCAGATACTGGTTGACCCGCACCGGGTCCACCCCCCGCTGCGGCCAGATCGACCCGGGCACGGCCGCCACCGCCAGCAGCAGCAGGAGGGCCAGTGCGGTGCGCATGCTGGTCAGCTGCCGCCAGCCCCACCGCAGCCAGCCCAGCGGTCCCAGCCGGGGCTGGATGAGGGCTGTCTGCCGGTCACGTGCGGTCCGGCCCGGCGCCTCCTCCTCGACCGCCATCAGATCACCGTCTCGAACGACGAGGTGAGCCTGCTCTGGATCCAGACGGTCACGTCCTCCCAGATGCCGAGCAGCATCAGCAGCCCCAGCCCGATGAGCAGCACCGCGGACGCGCGCTGGATGCCGCCATGGTGCTTCCGCAGGACCCTGGAGCCGCTGGTCACCCAGCCGGCACCCGCGGCCACGAGCAGGAAGGGAAGGCCGAGACCGAGACAGTAGGCCACGGCGAGCAGCACGGCCCGCAGGACCACCCCGTCGGTGGGGGCCAGCGAGGCACCGAGGGTCTGGATGGCCGCGAGCGCCGGTCCGGTGCAGGCACTGAACCCCAGGCCGAACGCCACTCCCAGCAGGGGCGCGCCGACGAGGCCGGCCGAGGGTCGCCATCGCAGCTGCCAGCCGGCCGCGTCGGGGCGCAGCATGAGCAGGCCCAGGGCCAGCACGACCACCCCGCCGAGGCGCAGCAGCAGCCCCTGGTGCTCCTGCAGCAGCAGACCGAAGGAGGACAGCACGACGCTCATCGCGATGAACACGGCGCTGAAGCCGGCCACGAACAGCCCCGCCCCGAGCAGCAGCCGGCCGCGGGCCGGGCCGTTGCCGCTGCTCGTGGTCGCGCTCATGCCGCTGACGTAGCCGAGGAACCCGGGCACCAGCGGGAGGACACAGGGCGAGGCGAAGGAGACCAGGCCGGCCAGCGCGGCGACGGCCAGCGCCCCGAGCAACGGACCGGTGAGGACGAGTTCGCTCACGATTCGGCCAGCACGTCCTCGACGAGGCCGCGCAGGGTCGTGGCGTCGACCTGGCCCAGCACCCGGGCGGCCACCTGTCCTTCAGGGTCGAGGACCAGCGTGCTCGGCCGGGCGTTGGCCAGGCCCTGCAGCTGCAGCAGGGTCTGCCCGCCGTCGTCCTCCAGGGAGGGATAGCTGACACCTTGGCCTCCTGGAAGGCCAACGCGGTGGGGACGCTGTCGCGGTGGTTGACCCCGATGAAGTCGACCGGCTCGCCGGCCTCGGTGAAGTCGCCGTAGACCTCCTCGAGGTCCGGCGCCTCCGCCTTGCAGGGGCCGCACCAGGACCCCCACACGTTGACGACGAGCACGTCACCGCGTGCGTCCTGCGCTCGACCAGGACTCTCCCTCGAGGGTGGTGCCGTCGAGGTCGAGCACGATCTCGCGTTGGGCGGGGTCGATGAACTCGACCGTGCCGTCGCCGGCGATGTAGCCCTTGCTGTCACCGTCGCGGGCCTGTTCGGCGATGGTGTCACCCGCCCCGCTGCACCCGGTGAGGGTGAGGACCAGTGCCGCGAGGAGTGCCGCCCGCCTCATGCTCCTGCGCCTGGCCGGGCCAGCGGCAGCAGGAGGCAGCGGGCTCGGTGTAGGTCAGCTCGACCGGCTCGTCGCCGACGTAGCGGACCGAGGTGACCGACGCCAGCGAGCACTCCCGCTTGCGCGGGTCGTGGACAGGCACCCGCCCTTCCAGGCGTCGGCGCAGCGTCCACACCGGCAGCTGGTGGGAGACCAGCACGGCCTCGTGGCCCCGGGCCGCGGCCCGGGCGGCCCCGACCACGGCCAGCATCCGCTGGGCGATCTTGGAGTAGCCTTCGCCCCAGCTCGGCAGCAGCGGGTTGACCAGCAGAAGCCAGTTGGCCGGCCGGGTGATCGCACCGCCCGGTCCGCCGACCACCATGCCCTCGAACTTGTTCTCCGACTCGATCAGCCGGTCGTCGATGCCCACCGTCAGGCCGAGCCGCTCGCCGATCGGCCGGGCGGTCTGCCGGGCCCGCTCCAGGGGCGAGGAGAGCACCTGGACGATGTCGCGACCGGCCAGGTGGTCGGCGGTCATCTCGGCCATCCGCACGCCCAGCTCGGACAGGTCGAAGCCGGGGAGCCGCCCGTAGAGCACGCCCTCGGGGTTGTGCACCTCACCGTGGCGGACGACGTGGATGACGGTGGTCGGAGCGGCTCCTGTCATGGCCTGGAGTGTCCCACGCCAACCTGGGCGATCTCTGCGGCGGAGGCGTGCACCGCCCGCACCACGTGGTCCACGGCCGCGTCGTCGTGGGCGGCGCTGACGAACCACGACTCGAAGCAGCTCGGCGGCAGGTGCACGCCGCGGCGCAGCATGGCGTGGAAGAAGCGCCCGAATGCCGCGGCGTCCTGGTCCTTCGCCGTCGCCGAAGTCGGTGCACCTCCCCCTCGCGGAAGAACACGCTGAACATCGACCCGGCCCACTGGATGCGGTGCGGCAGCCGTGCCGGGTGAAGGACTCGGTGACCGCGTCGGCGATGGCGTGGGCCACCACGTCGAGCCGCGCGTAGACCTCCGGGGTGCAGGCCTGCAGGGTGGCCAGTCCGGCGGCCGAGGCCACCGGGTTGCCCGACAAGGTCCCGGCCTGGTAGACGGGCCCCTCCGGCGCCAGCATCGCCATGACGTCGGCCCGGCCGCCGAAGGCGGCGGTGGGGAAACCGCCACCCATGACCTTGCCGAAGGTGAACAGGTCTGGCGCGCCCGCCGCTCGGGGACCCCTCGAGCTCCGAACCAGCCCGGAGCGAGCTGCACCGGAAGCCGGTCATCACCTCGTCGGAGATGAGCAGCGCCCCGTGCTGCGCGGGTGACGCGCAGCAGGGCCTCGGTGAAGCCGCGGCGCGGCGGCACCACGCCCATGTTGCCGGCCGCGGCCTCGGTGATGACGGCCGCGATCTCGGGGCCGCGCTCGGCGAAGGCCGTCTCCAGCGCGGCCACGTCGTTGTAGGGCAGCACGATGGTCTCTGCGGCGCTCGAGGCCGGCACGCCGGGCGAGTCGGGCAGCGCGAACGTGGCGACCCCGGAGCCGGCCGAGGCCAGCAGCGCGTCGACGTGCCCGTGGTAGCAGCCGGCGAACTTCACCACGACGGACCGCCCGGTGAAGCCGCGGGCCACCCGCAGCGCGCTCATCGTCGCCTCGGTGCCCGAGTTGACCAGTCGCACCGACTCGACCGGCTCGACCCGCCGGACGATCTCCTGCGCCAGGAGCACCTCCCGCTCGGTGGGGGTGCCGAAGCTGAACCCCTCGGCCGCTGCCGCCCGCACCGCGTCGAGGACGTCGGGGTGCGCGTGGCCCAGGATCATCGGCCCCCAGGAGCAGATGAGGTCCACGTAGCGACGACCGTCGGCGTCCTCCAGCCAGGGCCCCTGCGCCCGGCGCATGAAACGGGGGGTACCGCCCACCGAGCGGAACGCGCGCACCGGGGAGTTGACGCCACCGGGGATGACCCTGCGCGCCTGCTCCAGCAGAGCCGCGGAGCGCGGGGCCGCGTCGGGGTAGGCCGGCAGGTCGCGGGGGTCGTGGCTCATGCGCCCCAGTGTCACACCCGAGGTCTCACAGGGCGTCGGCACCCTGGGCGGGGCTGGTGCGGGTGGCGACGATGACCCGGCGCATGACGGCGCCCATCATCTCGAGCTCGGCGCGGGACATGTGGTCCACCAGGCCGTCGCGCACGCTGGCGACGTGGACCGGCGCCATCTCGTCGAGCAGGGCCTGACCGGCCGGGGTGAGGTGCAGCACGACGCCGCGCCCGTCCTCGCGGATGCGGTGGCGCCGCACCAGCCCGAGCCGCTCCATCCGGGTGGCGGTGTGGGTGAGCCTGCTGCGCGACTGCACCACCCGGTCGGCCAGCGCCGACATGCGCAGCCGCTGGCCCGGTGCCTCGGACACCATCGACAGGATCTCGTACTCCCCCATCCGCATGCCGTGCTCGGCCAGCGCCGCCTCCAGCGACTCCATGAGCAGGTAGCCACCGCGCAGGAACGCCCGCCAGGTGGCCTGCTCCAGCTCGTCGAGCCAGGGTCCGTCGTCCCCGTCCACCGGGCTCGAGCCGTCCACCGGGCTCGAGCCGTCCACCGGGCCGGAGCCGCCGTCCACCGGGTCTGCGTCCTCGGGGCTCATCGCGCATCCCGGTCGGTCAGCAGCTGCGCAGCGAGCTGGGCGTAGTAGGTCAGCACGATCTGGGCTCCCGCGCGGCGCACCGAGGTCAGCGCCTCCAGGACGGTCCGGTCCCGGTCCAGCCAGCCCGACCTGGCCGCGGCCTCGATCTGGGCGTACTCCCCGGAGACCTGGTAGGCGGCGACGGGGACGTCGCTGGCGGCTGCGACGTCGCTGAGCACGTCCAGGTAGGGCAGGGCGGGCTTGACCATCACGATGTCGGCCCCTTCCTCGAGGTCCAGGCGCAGCTCGCGCAGCGACTCGGTGCGGTTGCCCGGGTCCTGCTGGTAGGTCGCGCGGTCCCCCTTCAGCGTTGACCCGACCGCCTCACGGAACGGCCCGTAGTAGGCCGAGGCGTACTTCGCGGTGTAGGCCAGCACGGCGACGTCCAGGTGTCCCGCCGCGTCCAGCGCCTGACGCACGACGCGCACCTGTCCGTCCATCATCCCGCTGGGCCCGACCATGTGCGCTCCGGCACGGGCCTGGGCCACGGCCATCTCGGCATACCGTTCCAGCGTGGCGTCGTTGTCGACGGCTCCGCCGGCGTCGAGCAGGCCGCAGTGACCGTGGTCGGTGAACTCGTCCAGACAGAGGTCGGCCATGAGCACCGTGCTGTCACCGAGCTCGGCCCGCAGGTCGGCCAAGGCGACGTTGAGGATGCCCTCGGGGTCGCTGCCGCCGGAGCCGACCGCGTCGCGGTGCTCGGGCACCCCGAAGACCATGATCCCGCCGACACCGGCGGCGACCGCCTCGACCGCGGCGGCGCGCAGGGAGTCGCGGGTGTGCTGCACCACGCCGGGCATCGAGCCGATCTGCACCGGCTCGGTGATGCCCTCGCGGACGAAGACCGGCAGCACGAGGTCGGCCGGGCAGAGCCGGGTCTGACGCACCAGGCGGCGCACCGCCGGGGTGGTCCGCAGCCGGCGTGGCCGGTGGTGCGGCAGGGTGAGGCTCACGCGCGTGCCTTGGCCGAGCCGCGGCGTCCGGCCGGACGTCGCTGGCTGGGCCGCATGACCTCCTCGCCGGCCTCCGTCGCAGCGTCCGCCAGGGTCTGCGCGTGCTCGGCCAGGGCGTCCACCAGAGCACTGGACGAGGCCTGGTCGGCGACCACGTCGACACGCAGCCCGTGCTCCTCGGCGGTGCGGGCCGTGGCAGGGCCGATGCAGGCCACGACGGTGCAGGGGTGCGGCTTGCCGGCGATGCCGACCAGGTTGCGCACCGTCGAGGAGGACGTGAAGCACACGGCGTCGAACTCCCCGCCCTTGATCGCCTCACGCATCGGCGCCGGCGGTGGGGTGGCCCGGACGGTGCGGTAGGCCGTGACGTCGTCGACCTCCCAGCCCATCTCCTGCAGACCGGCGACCAGGGTGTCGGTGGCGATGTCGGCGCGCGGCAGGAAGACCCGGTTGATCGGGTCGAGCACCTCGTCGAACGGTGGCCACACCTCCAGCAGCCCGCGCGCCGACTGCTCCTGCTCCGGCACCAGGTCAGGCTCCAGACCCCACTCACGCAGCGCTGCGGCGGTGACCCCGCCGACCGCGGCGATCTTGAGCCCGGCGAAGGCCCGCGCGTCGAGCCCGACGGCGACGAACTTCTCCCGCACGGCCCGCACGGCGTTGACCGAGGTGAAGCCGATCCACTCGTAGCGCCCGGTCACCAGGCCCTTGACCGCCTTGTCCATCTGCTGGGGCGTGCGCGGCGGTTCGACGCTGATGGTCGGCACGACCGAGGCGGACGCGCCGTAGGAGGCGATGCGCTCCACCATGGGCGCCGCCTGGTCCTTGGTGCGCGGCACCAGGATGTTCCATCCGAACAGCGGCTTGGTCTCATACCAGGACAGCTCCTGGCGCAGCGCCACCTGCTCACCGACCACCGCCACCGTGACGTGGCTCAGCGCCTCCCCGGTCAGGGCGTCGATGGCCTCGGCCAGGGACAGCACAGTGGTGTGCTGGGTGACGGTGGTGCCGTGCTCGGTGAGGGCGACCGGGGTCTGCGGCTCACGACCGGCCGCCACCAGACCGGACAGCGCCCGATGCAGGTCGGGGGCACCGCCCAGGACCACCACCGTGATGTCGTCGGCCACGGACAGAGCCCAGTCGGTCTTGCCGTCGCCGGCGTTGATGGTGTGCAGCTCCCGCACCCCCCGCCCGGTCAGCGGCACCCCGGCATAGGCCGGCACCGACCAGGCAGTGCTCACGCCGGGCACGATCTCGAACGGCACCCCCGCCTTGCTGCAGGCCAGCGCCTCGGTGGCGAGCCCGCTGAACGCACTGGGGTCACCGTTCATGAGCCGCACGACGAGCACCCCGTGGTCGTCGAAGCGGCGTGCCGTGCGCACGACGAGCTTGGCCCGGGAGGCCGGCGTCAGGTCCTTGCCCCCGGTGCCCTGGCAGCCGTCGACGAGCTCGGCACCGGCCTTGGTGAACCGGGCCACGTCGTCGGCGCAGTGCAGCGAGTCGAGCACGACCACGTCAGCCGTGGCGAGGTAGTCGCGGGCGCGGACCGTCAGCAGCCCGGGGTCACCGGGTCCGGCGCCGACGAAAGCCACTCTGGCGGTGCCGGCGCTGCTGGCGGTGGGGGCGGCGAGGTGGGTGCTCACGAATCACGCTCCGTCGTGGTGGCCGACTGCCGAGCTGTGGGGGGCCCGGCGACGGCGATGGCGTCGAGCAGGTCCTCGGCCAGGGCCCGGCCGAGGTCGACCGGGTCGGGCCCGGTCATCGTGCGACGCAGCGACCTGCCACGCTGCGCCACGAAAGCAGTGAGGACCAGACCCTCGCGGGCCGGTCGGGCCAGAGCGCCGATCGGGGCGGTGCAGCCCGCCTCGAGCCGCTGGAGCAGGCTCCGTTCGGCGGTGACACAGGCCCGGGTCGGTCCGTCGTCGAGACCGGCGCAGGCGGCGACGACCTCGTGGTCGTCCGAGCGGCACTCCACCGCCAGGGCGCCCTGGCCGGGGGCCGGCAGCATCGCGTCGGGCTCGAGCACCTCGGTGGCCTCCCCCAGCCGGCCGAGCCGGCTCAGCCCCGCCGCGGCCAGGATGACCGCGTCGACCTCGCCGGAGTGGACCTTGGCGATGCGGGTCCCGACGTTGCCGCGGATGTCGACGAGGCGCACCTGCGGTGCGAGCAGGGCCGCCTGCGCGGCCCGACGGGGTGAGCCGGTGCCCACCAGCGCTCCGGCCGGGAGGCCGGCCAGGCCGGAGCCCGAGCGCGTGAGCACGGCGTCTCGAGCGTCCTCGCGAGCGGGGATGCCGGCGACGGTCAGCCCGTCCTCCGGGGCGACCGGGAGGTCCTTGAGCGAGTGCACGGCCAGGTCGACCTCCCCGGTGTGCAAGGCGGTGCGCAGAGCGGAGGCGAACACCCCCGTGCCACCGATCTCGGTGAGCGGGGCGTGGTTGACGTCACCCTCGGTGCGCACCTCGACCAGCTCGACGTCGTGGCCGGCGGCGCGCAGCCGGTCGGCGACCCAGCCGGCCTGGGTGGCGGCCAGGGCGCTGCCCCGGGTGCCCAGGCGGAGCACACGCTGGGCGGTGCGGTGCTCGGCACCGGGCACACACTGCTGCTCGGCTGCGGTCAGGGGTGGGGTGTGGCGCAGTGAGGTCACGGTCGCACCTGTGCGTCCACGACGGGCGGGGAGGTCACCGAGGCGATCTCGTGCGGGTCCAGGTCGAAGAGGGCACGCAAGGCGTGGGCGTAGTCGCCGGAGCCACCGGTCGACTGCAGCTCCTTGACCCGCACCGTCGGCGTGTGCAGCAGCTTGTCCACGACCCGCTGCACGGTGCGGCGCACCTCCACGCGCGCGGCGTCGTCGAGGTCGGGCAGCCGCTGCACCAGCCGGTCGTACTCGAGGTCGACCACCTCGTGCGCCCGTGCCCGCAGCGCCGCGACGGTCGGGGCGACCCGCTGGGCGCGCCGGTCGGTCAGGTAGGCCGCGACCTCGGCGGTCACCAGGTCGCGCACCTCGGCGACGGCGGTGTCGGCGGTCGCGGAGTCGACCGCGCTGCGTCGGACCGCCTGGATCTCGGCCAGACCCCAGACGCGCACACCCGGCAGGTCTGCGACCTCCGGCGCGACGTCACGGGGCAGAGCCAGGTCGAGCACCGCCAGGGGCGAGGCGCTCTCCCGGCGCGCCCGGGCGACGAGGTCGGCGTCCAGGACGTGACCCACCGCGCCGGTGCAGGAGATGACGAGGTGCGCCTGTGCCAGGACCTGCTCCAGGTCGCTCCAGTCGGCGGCCCGACCGCCGTGGGCTGCGGCGAGCCGGTCGGCGCGCCCTGCCGTGCGGTTCACGACGGTCAGGTCTCCGGCTCCGGCCCGGGCCAGGGTGGCGACAGCGAGCCCGGACATCGCCCCCGCCCCGACCACGACCGTGCGGGCAGCCGACAGGTCGGGGACGACGCTGCGGGTCTGCTCCAGCCCGAGGCCCACCAGGGAGCCCGCGACGGCGTCGATCGCGGTCTCGGCATGGGCGCGCTTGCCCACCCGCAGGGCCTGCTGGAAGAGCGGGTTGAGCTGGGACCCGACGTGGCCGGCGTGCTGGGCGATGGCCAGGGACTCGCGCAGCTGTCCGAGCACCTGGCTCTCGCCCACCGCCATCGAGTCGAGCCCGCAGGCCAGCGAGAAGACGTGGCTCACCGCGCGGTCCTCGTAGTGGACGTAGAGGTGCTCGGTCAGCTCGTCCAGACCGAGACCGGTCACCTGGGCGAGCTCCTCCCCGACCGAGGTGAGTGGCCCGTGGAAGCTCTCCGCCTCGACCACGACCTCGACGCGGTTGCAGGTGGCCAGCACCAGCGACTCGCTCACCCCCTCGGCCCGACCGACGCGGCCGGCCAGGTCCAGCGCGCCTAGCGGGCCCAGCGACATGCGCTCGAGCACGTCGATGGGGGCGGTGTGGTGGGACAGGCCGACGACGAGCACGCTCATCCGGAGACCTCCCTGGCGAGGGCACCGCGACGCTGCTCGTGGAAGGTGAGGATCTGCAGCTCGGTGGCCAGGTCGACCTTGCGCAGGGCGACGTCGGGGGGCACGGTGAGCACCGTCGGGGCAAAGTTGAGGATGGAGCGCACTCCCAGCGCGACCAGCCGGTCCGCCACGGCCTGCGCCTGGTCAGCGGGCACGGTGATCACGCCGATCGCGGGTGCGGGGTCGAGGTCGGCCAGGTCGTCGAGGTGGCGCACCACCAGCCCCTGCACGATGCTGCCGACGATGGCCGGCGCCGCATCGGCGAGCGCGACGATGCGGAAGCCCCGCTCGCTGAAACCGCGGTAGGCCGCCAGAGCGCGGCCCAGGTTGCCGACGCCGACGATCACCACAGGCCACTCCTGGGTGAGACCGAGCTCGGAGGCGATCTGGGAGGCGAGCCGGTCGACGTCGTAGCCGACACCCCGCACGCCGTAGGACCCGAGGTAGGACAGGTCCTTGCGCAGCTGCGCGGAGCGCACCCCCGCGGCGACCGCCAGCTCCTCGGAGGAGATGGAGGTGGTGCCGTTGTCGGCACAGACCGTCAGTGCCCTCAGGTAGGCCGGCAGCCGTCCCACTGTGGCCTCCGGGACCCCGCGCCGGGCGGGTTCGGCCATCACGACAGCACCGACTCCTTCCGGTCGTCAGGGTGCATATACCAGAACGCCGGCTGAGCCGGCTCTTGACCCCTCCAGGGTAAAACTTTGTGAACGAAAGCACAAAGCCGTCATTCCGCTTTCAGGCGGACCCCAGGGCCTCCGCGAGCCGGCGGGGGTCCACCTGCCAGTAGTCATGTCGCCGGCCGTCGACGAAGACCACCGGCAGCAGCTCACCGAAGACCGGGAGCAGCTCGGGGTGGTCGTCGACGTCCGCCTCGACCCAGCCGGTGCCGGTGGCCTGGCACACCGTGTCGATGACGTGGCGTGCGCGGTCGCACAGGTGGCATCCGGGCCGGCTGAGCATGCTGACCCGCACCGGCCGGCCGGCCGCGTCGTGCTCGGGCGACCCGGCGAAGGCGGCGGCGGCGTCGTGCGTCATGGCTGCTCCTGCTCGGTCGGCGTCAGGGCCAGACACCAACGGCGCCGGACCCAGTGCGGGTCGAGCGCCGTGCGGGTGTCATCGCGACGAGGTGGTCGCGGACGTCACTTCTTGTTGCGACGCTGGTGACGCGTCTTGCGCAGCAGCTTGCGGTGCTTCTTCTTGGCCATCCGCTTGCGGCGCTTCTTGATCACAGAACCCATGTGTGGACCGTGTCCTTTGTCTCGGGGTGCATCGTCGAACGATGCTCGGGTGCGGGTCTCGCGTGGTGCTCGGCCTCGGTCGGGGCTGGGCGCAACGACGCGGACAAGTCGGCTTAGCCTACCTGCCGGGCTCGCCCCGCCTCAAACCCGCGTGCGGGGCAGCCCTGGCCCGCCGCTGGTCAGGCGGTGCCGTGGTAGGAGTCCCGCAGGTAGTCGTTGACGGCCTGCTCGGGCACCCGGAACGAGCGACCGACCCGCACAGCAGGCAGCTCGCCGCTGTGCACCAACCGGTAGACCGTCATCTTGGACACCCGCATCAGCGCAGCGACCTCCGCCACCGTCATGAAGCTCATCTCGGCTACCTGGCGCTCCTCGCCCATGGACGGGTCCTGTCTCGTCGAATCGTGCAGACATCACGGCGCAGGGGCGACGATGTTGTCCGGTGTCTGGCCCAACATACGTCCAGAAGCGGGTGTTGCGAAAGTGACGGAGTGGAACTGTCCAGTCGCCACGCCGTCGGCTCCGCGATGTGACACGTCCCACACGTGCGTCGGACCGCCCGCTCGTGGACCGGTCGGTCCGATGATCCGTCAGTCGAAGTAGGCGTCCAGCCCCCAGCCGGGGAAGATCGCCCGTCGCGTCGCCATGATGGCGATGTCCACGGGGTCCTCGGGGTGGTAGCCGTCCCGGAAGCTGCCGTAGTCGATGTGGCGCCCTCCCAGGTCGCCCATGCGTGGCGGCGCGACCATGTCGAGACGGTTCAGCACCATCTGCTGCCAGTCCCGCGGAGTCGGCTCGATGAGCGAGACGGGAGTGTGCGCCGCGATCGCGATGAGGTGCGACCACGCCCGCGGCACGACCTGCACCAGCTCGTAGCCACCCCCTCCGAGGGCCACCCACCTGCCGTCGCAGACCCGGTGGGCGAGGTCGTGCACCCAGCTGTAGGCGGTCTGCATCCCGTCGATGGACACCGCCAGATGCGCCAGCGGGTCCGAGAAGTGACAGTCGCACCCGTGCTGGGTCACCAGGATGTCGGGCTGGAAGGCCTCGACGACCGGCGGCACCACGGCGTCGAAGGCGCGCAGCCACCCCTCGTCCCCGGTGCCCGAGGGCAGAGCGACGTTGACCGCGGTGTCCGGGGCCTTGCGACCGCCGGTGTCCCCGGCGAACCCGGTGCCCGGGAACAGGGCCCGGCCGTTCTCGTGGATCGAGACGGTCATCACCCGCGGGTCGTCCCAGAAGATGCGCTCCACGCCGTCCCCGTGGTGCACGTCGAGGTCGAGGTAGGCCACCCGCTGCGCACCGTGGTCGAGCAGCCACCGGATGCCGACCGCGATGTCGTTGTAGACGCAGAAGCCGGAGGCCCGGTCAGCCATCGCATGGTGCAGACCGCCGGAGATGTTGACGGCGTGCCGGCACTCCCCCTGCCACACCCCGCGGCAGGCGGCGACGGTGCTGCCGACGGCCAGCGCGCTGGCCAGGTGCATGCCCGGGAAGGCCGGAGTGTCCTCGGTGCCGATCCCGCGCTCACCCCGAGCCTGTTCCGGGTGCTCGGAGAGCCGCTTCACGGTCTTGACCAGGCGTCGGTCGTGGACGGTCTCCAGGAGGGCGTCATCGGCGAACTCGCCCGGCACGACCCGGACGCCGTTGCCACGCAGCAGGCCGAGCTCCTGGCTGAGTGCGTAGGTCAGGTCCAGCCGGATGGGGTGCATCGGGTGGCCCACCCCGAAGTCGTACGTCGTGAAACGCTGGTCCCAGACGACATTGACCCCGATCATGGACTCACGCTAACCGACCGACCGTCCGGCACGGCGTGACCGGCCCACCGACAGGAGACCCGCATGACCAAGCACAGGTTGTTCGACGAGGACGTGCTGGTGATCGGCCTCGGGCGGTTCGGTGCGGCCGCAGCGATGGAGATGGACCGGCTGGGCTACCGGGTGCATGCGGTGGAGACGAGCAACGAGGTCGCCGAGCGCTTCTCGCGGCGGCTGATGCGGGTCCAGTCCCTCGACGCCACCAACCCCGAGGAGCTGCGCAAGGTCAAGCCGCAGGACTTCCGGGTGGCCGTGGTCGGGATCGGCAGCTCCATCGAGGGGTCGCTGCTCACCGCGGGAAACCTCGTCGACGCCGGGGTGCGTTCCATCTGGGCCAAGGCGGTCAGCGCTGAGCACGCCCGGCTGCTGGAGCGCATCGGGGTGCACCATGTGATCTTCCCCGAGGCCGAGTCCGGCGGCCGCGTCGCGCACCTGGTCAACGACAAGATGGAGGGTTACATCGAGTTCGAGGACGGCTATGCGATCGTCAAGATGCGCCCGCCGCAGGAGATGATCGGCTTCAGCCTGCTGGAGACCGACATCCGCAAGCGTTACGGCGTGACGGTGGTGGGCCTGAAGGCCCCCGGCGAGGACTTCACCCACGCCCTGCCCGAGACCAAGGTGGGGCCGCACCACATCATGATCGTCTCCGGACCGAGCAAGCTGATCGAGCAGCTGGCCAGCCGTCCCTGAGGTCTACCGCAGGGACGACCCGGCATCGCTCACAGGCTGGTGGGGATGCCTCCGGAGGAGGAGCCGATCGGCAGCACCATCGCCATCTCCTCCGCGTCGTCGTCGTCGACGTCGACGCCCCGGATCTCCATGGGGCGCCGGTTGTCGGTGGGGCGGAAACCGAAGCTGCTCGCAAACGCGACGGCGCGGCCGTTGTCGGTGCCCACCCAGTAGACGAGGTGCTTGAGGCCGTCCTCACGGGCGGCGCGGGCGCCGGCCTCCAGGAGCCGCCGGGCGACCCCGGTGCCGCGGGCCTCGGGGCGGACCCACAGGCCGAACAGCTCACCCACGGTGTCTGCAGCGGTGCCCTCGGTGCCCAGGCTGGCCACCCCCATCGCCTCCCCGTCACGCTCGGCGAGCAGCCGCTGCGAGCGGCGCATCCGGTCACGCCACCGTTCCTCGGGGTAGTCGGCCTCCTCCTCCGCGGAGGCCACGAAGGCCTCCGGGGACTCCCGAAGCGCCTTGAGCCGCAGCTCGCGGTATTCGGCCCAGTCCTCTTCACCCAGTCGGCGCACGGTGATCTCAGTCATGGGCCCCACTCTTCCACAGACCCCCTCGACCCGGGCACGGGACGCGGTGAACGTCCGGTGCTGCCGCCGTCGCTCAGTCGGCGGCCGACAGCTCTGCCGAGCGGTGCGCCGCAGCCTCGATCGCGGTGAGGAAGGCAGCCCTGACCTTGTGGTCCTCCAGCTCGCGCAGGGCGGCCACACTGGTGCCTCCGGGGCTGGAGACCTGCTCCCGCAGCACCGTGGGATGCTGCCCCGTCTCGCGGATCATCGTGGCAGCGCCGTAGAGCGTCTGCACCACCAGCTCGGTGGCGGTGGCCCGCGGCAGCCCGAGCAGCACGCCGGCCTCGATCATGGCCTCGACGACGTAGAAGATGTAGGCGGGCCCGCTGCCGCTGATCGCGGTGACGGCGTCCATGTGGACCTCGTCGAGGGTGACCACCTTGCCGACGGTCGCCAGCAGGCTCTCCGCCTGGTCGAGGTGGTCGTCGGTGCAGTGCCGGCCCCGAGCCAGCGCCGACATGGCCTGGTCCACCAGCGCCGGGGTGTTGGGCATCACGCGCACCACCGAGATCCCCTCGGGCAGGTGGCGCTCGAGGAAGTCCGTGCTGATGCCGGCGGCGATCGAGAGCACCAGCGCATGAGCAGGGACGTGGTCATGGAACTCGGTGACCAGCGCGGCCATGTCCTGGGGTTTGACCGCCAGCACGATGATGTCGGCGCCCTCGACGGCCGCGACGGGGGTGGCGGCCCGCACCCCGTGCTGGGCGGCGACCTCGGCCGTGCGCGCCGGCACCTTGTCGCTGATGACGATGTCGGCGCGGTCGTGGCCGGCCCGCACGAAGGCCGCGAGCAGGGTGCTGCCCATGACGCCGGCGCCGAGGATCGCGATCGTCACGCCGTCACCCGGTGGTCGCGACGGCCCGGAGGAAGAAGCCGAGGTTGGCCGGACGCTCGGCCATTCGCCGCACCAGGTAGCCGTACCACTCCTCGCCGTAGGGAAGGTAGACCCGCATCCGCGCGCCGGTGTCGGCCAGGCGCCGCTGCTCGTCGGGCCGGATGCCGAGGAGCATCTGGTATTCGTAGGAGTCCGCGGTGCGTCCGTGGCGGTCGGCCAGGACCCCCGCGATCTCGACGATCCGTGGGTCGTGGCTGGCCACCATGGGGTAGCCCTGACCCGCCATCAGGATCTTCAGACAGCGCACGTAGGCCTTGTCGACCTCGGCCTTGTCCTGGTAGGCCACCGACTCCGGCTCCCGGTAGGCGCCCTTGCACAGTCGCACCCGGCTGCCTTCGTGGGCGAGGTCACGGCAGTCCTGCTCGGTGCGGTAGAGGTAGCTCTGCAGCACGGCGCCGACCCACGGCCAGTCCTGGCGCAGCTCGCGCAGGACGGACAACGTCGAGTCGGTGGTGGTGTGGTCCTCCATGTCGAGGGTGACGGTGGTGCCGGCGTTGGCTGCCGCCTGACAGATCTGCCGGGCGTTGTCCAGGGCGATCTGCTCGCCGTCGGGTCCCAGTGCCTGGCCCAGGGCGCTGAGCTTGAGGCTGACCTCGACGGCGCCGGCACCGGCCAGGCCCCGCTCGGCCAGCGCCCCGAGCAGCTCGAGGTAGACGTCGCGGGTGTGCGTGGCCATGGCGCTGTCGAGCGTGTCCTCGCCCAGGTAGTCGATGGTGACCAGGCGGTCGGTCGTGCGGAGGTCGGCGGAGACCTCCACCGCCTCCCCGGTCGTGGAGCCGGCCACGAACCGGGCGACCACGTCGCGGCTCACCGGGGCCTTCTCGACCAGCGACCGGAGGCTGTCGCTCCGGCTCGCGCCCAGCAGTCCCTGTCGCACCCACATGGCGGGGTCCACCACACCGAGATCCATGGGGTCAGGCTACGACCTGCCGCGGTGACCGCGCACGCCGCGTCGCGTCAGGGGGTCCGTCGACGCAGCGTGAGTGCGCCCAGCGCCAAGGCGCCCAGCGCGAACGCCGCCAGGATGAGCAGGTCGACACGGGCCTGCGCCCAGCCGTCGCTGGTGGCCGTCACCGCGGCCATCGCGTCCACCGCATACGACAGCGGCAGGACGTCGGAGACCGCCTCCAGCTCGCGCGGGCATCCGGTCGCGCGGCACGATCAGCCCGCACAGCAGGAACTGCGGCAGCACGAAGGCCGGCATGAACTGCACGGCCTGGAACTCGGTGCGCGCGAAGGCCGAGGCGAAGAGTCCCAGCGCGTTGCCGACCAGGGCGCTCATGCAGGCCACCACGACCAGCGCCCACGCTGAGCCTGCGACCTGCAGACCGCAGACCCCGACCGCGAAGGCCGTGGCGAGGCTCGCCTGGGCCACGGCCACCAGGCCGAAGGCGAGCGCGTAGCCGCCCAGGAAGTCGCCCTTGCCCAGCGGGGTGGCCAGCAGCCGTTCCATGGTGCCGGTCGTGCGCTCACGCAGCGTGGTGATGCTGGTGACGACGAACATCACGGTGAAGGGGAAGACACCGAGCAGCGCCGGACCGATCCGGTCGAAGACCGGACCGCTGTCGAAGATCCAGGCGAGCAGGCCGATGAGGACACACGGCACCAGCAGCAGCAGGGCGACCGTGCGGTGGTCGGCGCGCAGCTGCCGCAGCACCCGGCCCGCCGTGGCGAGGGTCAGCCGGGGGGTCATGATGACCGGCTCCGGTCCGGCGCTCCGGCGCCCTCGATGAGGGCCAGGAACGCGTGCTCGGCGTCCTGCGCTCCGGTGCGCTCGAGCAGCGCCGGGAGGGTGGCGTCGGCCAGCAGGGTGCCGTGCCGCAGCAGGACCAGGCGGTCGCATCGGGTGGCCTCGTCCATCACGTGGCTGCTGACGAGCAGGGTGGTGCCGGCTGCGGCGAGGTCGGCGAAGAGGCCCCACAGGTCGCGCCGCAGCACCGGGTCCAGCCCCACGGTGGGCTCGTCGAGCACCAGCAGCTCGGGATCGCCGAGCAGGGCAGCCCCCAGGGAGACCCGGGAGAGCTGCCCGCCGGAGAGGGTGGACGCGCGCTGGTGAGCCTGCCGCACCATCCCGGTCTGCTCCAGCGCACGGTCGACCGCCGCACGGTCGGCGCCCAGCACGGTGGCGAAGTAGCGCAGGTTGTCGCGGACGGTCAGGTCGGCGTAGACGCTGGGGGCCTGGGTCACGTAGCCCACGCGGTGCCGCAGGTCCGGCGAGCCCGCCGGCTGACCCAGCACGGTCACCGAGCCGGCCGTCACCACCTGCACGCCCACGACCGACCTCATCAGCGTGCTCTTGCCGCTGCCGCTGGGCCCCAGCAGGCCGACGACCTGACCGGGCGGGACGTCAAGGTCCAGACCGGCCAGCGCGTGGTGCCGACCACGGGTCACCCGCAGCCCCCGGATGCGGACCGCGGGCTGCACTGTCGCCGCCTCTTTATTCATCACCCAATGAATTATAGCCGTGAGCGCCCGGCTGCACCAGGTATCCCTGGAGGGTGGCCGCCAGGGGCGGCACCAGGACGTCGGGAGGTGCCTCGCTCAGCGCGGGCAGCCGCACGACATACCGCATCACGGCCACCCCGAGCATCTGTGCCGCGGCCAGACCCGCCCGGCGCTGCTCGTCGGGGGTCGCCACCGGCGGCCCGCCCTCCCGGTCGAGCCGCAGCTGGAGCACCATGCGGCCGAAGACCTCCCGGACCAGATACTCCCGCAGCACCGTGCCGGCGTCCTGGTGGGTCACGGCCGAGCGGAGCAGCGCCACGAGCTGGGGCTGCCGCTCGGGGCTGTCCCAGATCGTGAAGAAGCTGTGCACGGCGCGGGTGCCGACCTGGCCCGGGTCGCCGGCCACGATGCGAGCGACCACCGCAGCCGGGTCGATCCCGATGTCCATCGTCTCGGCGAAGAGCGCAGCCTTGCCGTCGAAGTAGTGGTGCACCAGGGAGGGGTCGACGCCGGCCGTGCGAGCGATGCCGCGCAGGGTGGCCCGGTCGTAGCCGTGTTCTGCGAACGCGCTGCGGGCGGCCGCCAGGATGTCGGCGCGGGTGTCGGCTCCCGCAGGTCGTCTCCCGCGGGAGCGGGCCCGGGGGGCGCGCCCCGGGCTCATCCCCGTTCGACCGGCATGGCCAGGTGCTGCCGGGCGAAAGCGAGCGACTCGGCCAGGTCGGTCTCGCGCTGGGCCGGCGCCACCTTGCGGGTGCTCACCTCCAGGCTCACGACACCGTCGAAGCCGGAGGCTGCCAGGTGCTGCAGCACCTGCGCGCACGGCTGGGTGCCGCGACCCGGGACCAGGTGTTCGTCCTTGAAGCTGCCGAAGCTGTCCCCCAGGTGCAGGTGGGACAGGCGCGGCCCGAGGTAGCGCGCCATGGCCACGGGGTCGGACCCTGAGGTGGCGGCGTGGGAGATGTCGAGCGTGACGTGGGCGTAGGCCTCGTCGGTGGGGTCGTGGTCGGGCAGGTAGGCCTGAAGCTCGGACCCGCCGGCCCGCCACGGGAACATGTTCTCCACCGCGATGGCCATGCCGGTGCGCCGCTCGCGCTCGGCGACGCCCTCGACGAACCCCTCGGCATAGCCGCGCTGCCAGCGGAACGGCGGGTGCACGACGACGCAGCCGGCGCCCACCGCCTGGGCCAGCTCGATGGACCGGTCGATCTTGCCCCAGGGCTCCCACCCCCACAGCCGCTGCGAGAGCAGCAGTGTCGGCGCGTGGATCGCTCCGATGGGCAGGTTGTGCAGCCGGGCCAGGGCACCCAGGGCTCCGGCCTCCTGGGTGACCGGGTCGGTCCAGACCATGATCTCGACACCGTCGTAGCCGAGGCGCTCGGCGAGGTCGAAGGCATAGGCGGCGTTCTCGGGGTAGACCGAGGACGTGGACAGATGGACCGGGATCCGGCCGAGCGGCTCAGCCACGGGACTCCCCGCCCTGACGTCGCTCGTCGATGACACCCGGCCGCATAGGTCTCAGGCTATCCCGGCCTACTCTGGCCCGATGACGACAGTGCCCGGGGACAGCCACGTGGAGGTCGAGCTCGACACGCCTCGCTGGTGGGTGGAGTTCGCCGACCCTGCCGAGCCGGCCCAGCGGGTGCGCTGCGACCTGACCTGGCTCACCTCGTCGTGGCACTGCATCTTCGGTCAGGGCTGCCCCGGCATCTACGCCGACCGGCCTGACGACGGGTGCTGCACCCAGGGCGCCCACTTCACCGATGCCGACGACGTGCGCCGGGTGCGGGAGGTGGCCGAACGCCTCGGCCCCGACGAGTGGCAGCTGCACGACCTCGGCCAGGACGGGGCGTGGACCGACCGGGACGGTGCGGACACGACCACCCGCGTGGTCGAGGGGGCGTGCATCTTCCTGAACCGACCCGGCTTCCCTGCCGGCGCGGGGTGCGCCCTGCACCAGCACGCTGTGGCAGAGGGGCTGCCCCCGCACACGCTCAAGCCGGACGTCTGCTGGCAGCTGCCGGTCCGGCGCAGCTACCGCACCGTCGAGCTCCCGGACGAGACGTCATACCTGGAGGTCACCATCGCCGAGTACGACCGGCGCGGCTGGGGGCCCGGCGGCCACGACCTGGACTGGTACTGCAGCCGCGCCCCGGTCGCACACACCGCGAGCCGGCCCGTCTACCTGTCGCTGCGCGCGGAGCTGGTCGAGCTCATCGGGGAGCGGGCGTATGCGGTGCTCGCGCAGCACTGCGACGAGGCCATGTCGGCCCGGCCCCGTCGCCGGCAGCTGCCCCTGTGGGTGCACCCGGCCACCAGGGCGAGCGGGGCTCAGCCGTGAGCGCGGCGATCCCGAGCCCCAACATCTGGGAGCACCCCGACGTCTACGAGCTGGAGAACTCCGGGGTGGACCCGGACGGGGCGATCTGGGCGGCGATGCGGGGGGTGGCCGACTGGGCCGGTCGGCGAGTGCTCGACCTCGGCTGCGGCAGCGGCTACCACCTGCCGTTCCTGGCACGCGAGGCCGCCCAGGTCGTGGGCGTCGAGCCGCACCCGCCGCTGGTCACCCTCGCCCGCTCCCGGATGGCCGGGACCGGCAGTCGGGTGCAGGTGCGCACCGGTGGCGCCGAGGCGATCCCGCTGCCCGACGACAGCATCGACGTCGTGCACGCCCGGTGGGCCTACTTCTTCGGATCAGGCTGCGAGCCCGGCCTGGCCGAGGTCGAGCGGGTGCTCGCCCCCGGCGGGACGGCGTTCGTCGTCGACAACGACGCGACGCGTTCCACCTTCGGCGGGTGGTTCCGCCGCGCCTGGCCGGGCTACGACGCGCAGGCCGTGGAACGCTTCTGGCGGCGTCAGGGGTATGCGGTGGCCCGGGTGGACATGCGCTGGCAGTTCGCGACCCGGGCCGACTTCGAGGCGGTGGTGCGCATCGAGTTCACCGAGGCGATGGCGGACCGGATCCTGGCCGAGCACGCGGGCAGCACGGTGGACTACGCCGTCAACCTCTGGCACCGCACGTTCTGACCACCTCGCACGCCGTGGCGGCGCTGCGTGTCGGTGTCGGCGCCTAGCATGCCCAGCATGCCCACGAAGTCGACCCGCACCGCGCGCCCGACCTTCCGCTGCACCGAGTGCGGCTGGAGCAGCCTCAAGTGGGTCGGCCGGTGCGGGGAGTGTCAGGCCTGGGGCACCGTGGCCGAGGTGGGCACCGCCTCGGTCCGCACAGCGGCAGCCAGCCCCGTCCGGCCCGCGGTGCCCATCGGGGACGTCGACGCGGCCACGGCACGGGCGGCGACGACCGGGGTCGGCGAGTTCGACCGCGTGCTCGGCGGTGGCCTCGTGCCGGGGGCTGTCGTGCTGATGGCGGGCGAGCCGGGCATCGGCAAGTCCACCCTGGCGCTCGACGTCGCCGCCCGCGCCGCGCGCGAGGGGCGCATCGTGCTCTACGTCTCCGGCGAGGAGTCCGCCGCGCAGGTGCGGCTGCGGGCCGAACGCATCGGTGCTGTGGCACCGACCCTCTACCTGGCGGCCGAGACCGACCTGGCGACCGTCCTCGGGCAGCTCGACCAGGTCGAGCCGGCCCTGCTGGTCATCGACTCGGTGCAGACCATCGCCAGCGCCGAGGTCGACGGCGCGCCGGGCAACGTCGGCCAGGTGCGCGAGGTCGCCTCGGCGCTGATCCAGGTCTGCAAGGCGCGTAGCATCGCGGCGCTGCTGATCGGACACGTCACCAAGGACGGCGCGATCGCCGGGCCACGGGTGCTCGAGCACCTGGTCGACGTGGTGGTGCAGTTCGAGGGCGAGCGGCACTCCCGCCTGCGCCTGGTGCGGGCCGTGAAGAACCGCTTCGGTCCCACCGACGAGGTCGGGTGCTTCGACCTCGGCGACCGCGGCATCGTCGGGTTGCCCGACCCCAGCGGGCTCTTCCTGACCAGCCGTGACCGGCCCGTGCCCGGCACGTGTGTCACCGTGACCCTCGAGGGCCGACGGCCTCTGGTGGCCGAGGTCCAGGCCCTGGTCACCCCCTCCAGCGGAGGCAGCCCCCGGCGCACCACCAGCGGGCTCGACTCCTCCCGGCTGGCCATGGTGCTGGCAGTGCTGACCCGACGGGCCGCGCTCGACGTCAACGGTGCCGACTGCTACGCCTCGACCGTGGGCGGAGTCCGGCTCGGTGAGCCGGCGGCAGACCTGGCGGTGGCCCTGGCCATCGCGGGGGCCCGGCTCGACGTCGCCCTGCCCCACGGCACCGTCGCGTTCGGCGAGGTCGGCCTCGCCGGAGACCTGCGGCCCGTGACCGGCGCGCCGCGGCGGCTCGCCGAGGCCGCCCGGATCGGCTTCCGCCGCGCCGTGGTGCCGGCCGGGTCGCTCACCGAGGGTGGCCCTCCCCCCGGCATGCACGTCATCGAGGCCGGCTCGGTCGTCGAGGCGGTGTCGGCGGCGTTGGGTCACGCGTGATCTCGAGCGCCGTCTCGCGCGTCCTGGGGGAGCACTCCTGGCCCTGACCAGTACAATGCGCTCAAGGTCAGAGCCGTTCATGCGACTTCCCGGTGCGACCAGCGAGACGACAGGGGTGAGGTGGCCGGCGTGGAGCGCAGGGACGACGAGGTGCTGCGTGCGACGCTGGCCGTCGTCGCCCCGGGGACCGAGCTCCGGGACGGCCTGGAACGCATCCTGCGCGGGCGCACCGGAGCCCTGATCGTGCTGGGCAACGACCGCCTCGTCGAAGAGCTCAGCACCGGTGGCTTCGAGATCGACGTCGAGTTCTCCGCCACCCGGTTGCGCGAGCTGGCCAAGATGGACGGCGCGGTGGTGCTGGACCGCGACGTGACCCGCATCGTGCGCGCGGCCACCCAGCTGGTGCCCGACCCCACCATCGAGACCCGGGAGAGCGGCACCCGGCATCGCACCGCCGAGCGCATCGCCAAGCAGACCGGCCACCCGGTGGTCTCGGTCAGCCAGTCCATGGCCATCGTCGCGGTCTACGTCGGCAACCTGCGCTACGTGCTCGAGGACTCCAGCCAGATCCTGTCCCGGGCCAACCAGGCCCTGCAGACCCTGGAGCGCTACCGCTCCCGGCTCGACGAGGTCGCCGGGTCGCTGTCGGCCCTGGAGATCGAGGACCTGGTCACCGTGCGCGACGTGGCCGCTGTGCTGCAGCGGCTCGAGATGGTGCGTCGCATCTCCGACGAGATCACCCAGTATGCCGTGGAGCTCGGCACCGACGGCCGGCTGATCGGCCTTCAGCTCGGCGAGCTGACCGGAGGCCTCGGCAACGACCGCCATCACGTGGTCCGCGACTACATCCACCAGGCCGCGACACCGCATACGGTCGAGGACGTCCTGGCCTGTCTGGAGGACCTCACGGCGACCGACCTGCTCGACCTCGCACAGGTGGCCCGGTGCATGGGCTTCCTGACCGTCGGTGACGCGCTCGACTCCTCCATCTCGCCGCGCGGACACCGCCTGCTGAGCCGGGTGCCACGCCTGCCGGGGGCCATCACCGAGCGGCTGATCGTCGAGTTCGGCACCCTGCAAGCCCTGTTGGCCGCCGGCGTCGACGACCTCATGGTCGTCGACGGGGTCGGTGAGGCGCGGGCACGGGCGGTGCGCGAGGGCCTGTCCCGCCTGGCCGAGACCAGCATCCTCGAACGCTACGTGTGAGCACGGCGACAGACCAGGGCGCCTCACCCTCCGCCCGTGCCCTTCACGAGCCGCTGCTCGCCTGGTATGCCGCCGCGGCCCGCGACCTGCCGTGGCGCCGGCCCGAATGCACGCCCTGGGGGGTGCTGGTCTCCGAGGTCATGCTCCAGCAGACCCCGGTCTCCCGGGTCGAGCCGGTGTGGCACCGCTGGCTGGAGCGCTGGCCGACCCCCGCGCACCTGGCCGCGGAACCGGCCGGGGAGGCCGTCCGGGCGTGGGGGCGGCTCGGCTACCCCCGCCGGGCCCTGCGCCTGCACGCCGCCGCGCAGGCGATCCGGGACGAGCATGCAGGGAGGGTGCCGGAGGACCTCGACACCCTGCGCAGCCTGCCCGGGGTGGGCGACTACACCGCCGCTGCCGTGCGTGCCTTCGCCTTCGGCAGGCGTGCCGTCGTCGTGGACACCAACATCCGCCGGGTCCTGGTCCGAGCGCTGCACGGACGGGCCCTGCCCGCCCCCTCGCTGACCCGCGCGGAGACCGCACTGGCTGCCAGCGCGCTCCCCGACGACGACGGTGTGGCCGCCACCTGGAACGTCGCCGTCATGGAGCTCGGCGCGCTCGTCTGCACTGCCCGCTCCCCTGCGTGTGCCGCGTGCCCGGTCACCGACCGATGCGCGTGGAGCCTCGCCGGCCACCCTGCCTACGACGGACCACCCCGCAGGAGCCAGGCGTGGACGGGCACCGACCGGCAGTGCCGCGGAGCCCTGCTCGAGCTGCTGCGGGCGGCCCCGGCGTCGGTGCCGGCCACCGGCCTGGCTCTGGTGTGGGACGACGAGGTGCAGCGGCAGCGGTGCCTGGGGGCCCTGGTCGCCGACGGGCTCGTCGAGCCGTTGCCGGACGGCACCTACCGGCTGCCGGCCTGAGGCCTCACAGGATGTCGTCGGTCGTGCCCCGGGAGCGGTAGTTGAGCAGGTCGCGACGAGCCCGCAGCGCCGCGCGCAAGGCGGGGCTGAGCGGATGCAACGACAGGTCGTAGGCCGGGTACCAGTAGCGGGTGCTACCGAACTTCAGCTTCATCTTGAAGACTCCGTAGGAGTGCTTGGACTCGTCCAACCGCCGCGGGATCCCCCAGAAGTCGAAGGTCGTGTAGCCGTGCTCCTTGGCGTCCTGCATGGCACCCCAGTAGAAGGCATCGGGCGCCTTGGCGTCCTTGCGGGTCTCACCCTGGGCCGGCGGGCGGTCGTCGCGGATCGAGCCGCCGTAGAGATAGCAGGTCAGGTCACCCATGCCGAGGAAGAAGCCACCGGCGAGGGCTCGGCCCTCGTGCCGGGCCAGGACGAGGTAGGCCTCGCTGCCGTCGGTGTTGCTCTCGCGCAGCAGGGTCTCGTAGTAGGCCCGGGGGAAGGAGCCGAGCGTGGCACGGCGGTTGGTGCTGTCGAAGATCTGCCAGAACGCCTCGAAGTCGTCGTCGCGGACGGCCACGACACCCATCCGCTGCGCCGTGCGCACGTTGCGCCGAGCCATCTTGTGCAACCCGGCGAACAACGTGTCGGTGTCCGGGGTCAGGTCTGCCAGGATCGTGTGCTCGGGCTGCTCGGTCTCGCTGCGACGGAACGGGCCCAGCCGGTCGGGGATCACCCGCTGCTCGGCCGCAAGGTCGCTCTGGTGCGGCTGCGTGCCGGCCAGCAGCGGGACGGCCGGCTCGATCTTGAGGTACATGTCGGTCAGCCGGGACATCTTGCGCACCAGTCGCGCGACCTCGGGAAGGTCGTCCAGCGTCTCCAGCGCGGGGCCGCGCGGGGCGTAGAGCGTGCTGACGCCGGGCACGAGGGGCTTGCGGATGAGCTGGAGGGCGCCGACCGTCGAGCTCCCCCGACGGACCAGGTAACGCAGCGGCTGCTGCCCCAGCACCCGCCGGGCCTCCCCGTAGCCCCACCCCTGCAGAGGGCTGCTGATCGGGAGGTCCGCCACGACGGCGTTGAACGTTGAGCGGTCATGGGCTTCGACCAAGGAGAGGGACACACCGGCACCCTACGAGACGCCGCGGCCCTGGCCCCAGTCCGGGGTCGGCCGTCCCAGAGGCCCTGCCCGGCCCCGGCCGCATCGACGGACCGGGTGCCGGAGAGGCGAAAAGGTCGGGTGCGCAGGTGCGCACCCGACCCCGTCGCGGTGTCCGCCGGAGGTCACTCCGTGGAGGTGGCCTCCTCGATCGGCAGGATGTCCGGCAGGCTCTCCTTGCGGTTGCCACGGAAGGTGAAGGCCGCCGCCTTGCCCTCGCCCTCGGTGTCCACCAGCACGATCTCGCCGGCCTTCAGCTCGCCGAACAGGATCTTCTCGGACAGCGCGTCCTCGATCTCGCGCTGGATCGCGCGACGCAGCGGCCGAGCACCCAGCACCGGGTCGTAGCCCTTCTTGGCCAGCAGCGCCTTCGCCGCGGTGGTCAGCTCGATGCCCATGTCCTTGTCGCTGGAGCCGCACGTCCAGCTTGGCGACCATCAGGTCGACGATCTGGACGATCTCGGCCTGGGTGAGCTGCGGGAAGACGATCGTGTCGTCGACCCGGTTGAGGAACTCGGGACGGAAGTGCTGCTTGAGCTCGTCCGTGACCTTGTTCTTCATCCGCTCGTAGCCGCTCTGGGTGTCCTTGCCGGCGGAGAAGCCGAGCGAGACGCCCTTGGCGATGTCCCGGGTGCCCAGGTTGGTGGTCATGATGATGACGGTGTTCTTGAAGTCGACCGCCCGGCCCTGGGAGTCGGTCAGGCGACCGTCCTCCAGGATCTGCAGCAGGCTGTTGAAGATGTCCGGGTGGGCCTTCTCGACCTCGTCGAAGAGCACCACGGAGAACGGCTTGCGACGGACCTTCTCGGTCAGCTGGCCGCCCTCCTCGTAGCCGACGTAGCCCGGGGGCGAGCCGAACATCCGCGACACCGTGTGCTTCTCGGAGTACTCCGACATGTCCAGGGTGATCAGGGCGTCCTCGTCACCGAACAGGAACTCGGCCAGCGTCTTGGCGAGCTCGGTCTTGCCCACGCCGGTGGGCCCGGCGAAGATGAACGAGCCGCCGGGGCGACGGGGGTCCTTCAGCCCGGCCCGGGTGCGCCGGATGGCCTGGGACAGCGCGGTGATGGCGTCCTCCATGCCGACGATCCGCTTGTGCAGCTCGTCCTCCATGTGGAGCAGCCGGCTCGACTCCTCCTCGGTCAGCTTGATGACCGGGATGCCCGTCGAGGCGGCCAGCACCTCGGCGATCAGCTCTTCGTCGACCTCGGCCACGACATCCATGTCGCCGGCCTTCCACTCCTTCTCCCGCGCCGCCCGAGCCTGGGTGAGCTTGTGCTCCTCGTCGCGCAGGCGGGCCGCCTTCTCGAAGTCCTGTGCGTCGATCGCCGACTCCTTCTCGCGCTTGGCGTGCGCGATCTTGTCGTCGAAGTCGCGCAGGTCCGGCGGCGCCGTCATCCGACGGATGCGCAGACGGGCGCCGGCCTCGTCGATGAGGTCGATCGCCTTGTCGGGCAGGAAACGGTCGTTGACGTAGCGGTCGGCCATGGTCGCCGCGGCGACCAGGGCACCGTCGGTGATGGAGACCCGGTGGTGCGCCTCGTAACGGTCCCGCAGCCCCTTGAGGATCTCGATGGCGTGCGACAACGTCGGCTCGTTGACCTGGATCGGCTGGAAGCGGCGCTCCAGCGCGGCGTCCTTCTCGATGTGCTTGCGGTACTCGTCCAGCGTGGTCGCACCGATGGTCTGCAGCTCGCCACGGGCCAGCATCGGCTTGAGGATGCTGGCCGCGTCGATCGCGCCCTCGGCCGCACCCGCTCCGACGAGCGTGTGGATCTCGTCGATGAACAGGATGATGTCGCCGCGGGTGCGGATCTCCTTGAGCACCTTCTTGAGGCGCTCCTCGAAGTCGCCGCGGTAGCGGCTGCCGGCCACGAGCGCGCCGAGGTCGAGCGTGTAGAGCTGCTTGTCCTTCAGCGTCTCGGGCACCTCACCCCGGATGATGTCGGTGGCCAGCCCCTCGACGACGGCGGTCTTGCCGACCCCGGGCTCCCCGATCAGGACCGGGTTGTTCTTGGTGCGGCGGGACAGCACCTGCATGACCCTTTCGATCTCGGCCTGCCGGCCGATCACGGGGTCGAGCTTGCCCTCCCGCGCCGCCTGGGTGAGGTTGCGCCCGAACTGGTCGAGGACGAGCGACCCGGACGCCTGGCCCTCCTGGCTGCTGGCCCCGACACCGGCGGCCGCAGCCTCCTTGCCCTGGTAGCCCGAGAGCAGCTGGATGACGGTCTGACGCACCCGGTTGAGGTCGGCGCCGAGCTTGACCAGGACCTGGGCGGCCACTCCCTCACCCTCGCGGATCAGGCCGAGCAGGATGTGCTCGGTGCCGATGTAGTTGTGACCGAGCTGCAGCCCTTCGCGCAGGGACAGCTCGAGCACCTTCTTGGCGCGCGGGGTGAACGGGATGTGCCCGGTCGGCGACTGCTGACCCTGGCCGATGATCTCCTGGACCTGCTCGCGGACGGCGTCCAGGGAGATGCCCAGGGACTCCAGGGCCTTGGCGGCCACTCCCTCCCCCTCGTGGATGAGCCCGAGCAGGATGTGCTCGGTGCCGATGTAGTTGTGGTTGAGCATTCGCGCTTCTTCCTGCGCGAGCACCACAACCCGGCGGGCCCGGTCGGTGAACCGTTCGAACATGGTCTCTCCTGAGTCGTCGAGAAGACACGATGGTACGTGCGTCTGCTGGGCTCAACGCGGTGTTTCGCAGGACTGTTCCACATCTGAGGGCCACCGACAGCCGTGTTCGCCCACGGCATAAGGCCTCCTCCGGACCTGCCCTGCACTCCTCAGGGAGCCACGTCATACTCTGCCCTCATGTCTCACCTCACGACGACCGCCGCCCTCGCGGCCGGGGCGGCTCTGCTGCTCGCCGGGTGCACGAGCGAGACCGGCAGCGACAGCAGTGATGTCGCGACCCTGTCCTCCCCGGCCGCGCCCGAGGCCGCCGGCACGCCGTCGGAGAACGGCTGGTACTGCGCGCTCATCGACGAGGAGCTCGTCAACACGGCGACCGGGGGCGACCCCGAGGACGCCCGCGAGGCCATGGTCAGCAACGACGACACGGCCTGGGTGTGCGAGGTCAACCAGGTCACCGGGGCCACCTACGAGACCGTGCTCCGGTTGGCCGTCTACCCCGGCAGCCAGGAGCGGACCGACGAACTGCGCGCCGACCTGTCCGGGGCCCCGGGCATGGAGCGCGGCCCGGAGCACCTCGGCGAGGCCTACATCGTGCCGGGCAAGGGCGTCGCGCTGATGAGCTGCAACCTGCCCGAGCGCGAGGGCGAGACCGGGGGCCCGGGACCGTATGTGTTCGTGATCGAGGGACTGTCCGGGCCGGCAGCCGAGCTGACCGAGGATCTGCGCTCGCCGCTGCGTCGTCTCGTCACTCAGATCGACGGATCGGTGGGCTGCTACCCGGGCGAGGCCTACGAGGCAGCCCCGCCCGAGGGCTGACCCGCGGAAGACCCCGCTCAGCCGGCCTTGGACTCCTCGGCCGCCGTCTTCTTGGCGGGCCGCTTCTTCGCGGTGTTCTTGCTGCCGGTGCCCTTGCCGGCGGTGCTCTTGCCCGTCGTCTTCGTGGACGATGCCTTCGACTGGACGTGGTGTCCTTCGCCTTCGTGCCCGACTCCTTGGTGCCCTTCGACGTCGTCCCCGACGACGTGGTGGCCCTCGACCTCGTGGCTGCGGCCTTCTTCGCAGGCGGCTTCGTGGGCGTGGACGCCCTCCCCGGCTCGTCGTCAGTGCCCTCACCGCGCGCCGCCTTCGCCCGGTCGACGCTGCGCTGCAGCGCAGCGAGCAGGTCGACGACCTCACCGGAGTCGCCCTCGTCCTCGGTGTCGGGCGGCTCGGTGACCTCGCCCCCCTCGATCTTGGACTGCACCAGGGCCTCGACCGCCAGCTGGTAGTCGTCCTCATGGCCCTCGGGCTCGAAGTCCCCGGCCATCGACTCCACGAGCATCCGTGCCATCGCGATCTCGTTGTCCTTCGGCTCGGAGACCTCGTCGAGGTGGTCGAGCTGGCCGGAGTCGCGGATCTCGTCGGGCCACAGCAAGGTCTGCAGGACGATGACCTCGTCCATCACCCGCAGCACCGCCATCGTCATCCGGGTGCGGACCGACACAGTGACGATCGCGACCCGGTCGCTCTCGCGCAACGCCTCGCGCAGCAGGCCGTAGGCCTTCGCGCCCATGGCGTCGGGCTCGATGTAGTAGGCCTTGTCGAACAGGATCGGGTCGATCTGGCTCGCCGGGACGAACCGCTCGACGCTGATCTCCTTGCTGCTCCGGTTGGGCAGACCGGCGAAGTCCTCGTCGGTCAGGACGACCGTCCGGCCGTCGGCGGTCTCGTAGGCCTTGGCGATGTCGCGGTAGGCGACCTCCTCGCCGTCGGCCTGGGCCACCCGCTTGTACCTGATGCGGCTGCCGTCGGAAGCCCGCACCTGGTGGAAGCTGACGTCATGGTTCTCGGTGGCCGAGTAGAGCCGGACGGGCACGTTGACCAGTCCGAACGACACGGCTCCCTTCCAGATGGCTCGCACTCCCCCAGGATGGACCCATGAGACCGATGCTCGCCACCTCGGGCACCGCCCGGCCCGGCTCCGGGGTGCCCACCGGCCCGGGGTGGGTGCACGAGATCAAGTGGGACGGCGTGCGGCTCCTGGCCGACATCAGCCATGGGCGGCTGACCCTGCGGACCCGGTCCGGCCGCGACGTGGCCGTGGGCTTCCCCGAGCTGGCCGGTCTGACCGAGGTCGCCGAGGACATGCTGCTCGACGGTGAGGCGGTGGCGATGGCGCAGGGCCGGCCCACCTTCTCGAGCATCGTGGACCGGGTGCACCTCAGCGGTCCGGCCGAGGCCGCGCGGGCGCGCTCGGCTCGGCCCGCCACCTACCTCGTCTTCGACCTGCTGCGGCTGGACGGGCTCGACCTCACCTCCCTCCCCTGGCACGAGCGGCGGGCCGCCCTGGAGTCGCTGCTGCCGCCGGGGCCGTCGTGGCACGTGCCGCCCACCTACGACGACGGCCCGGGTCTGCTCGCCGCGACGGCCGACCAGGGGTTGGAGGGGATCGTCTCCAAACGCGTCGACTCGCCCTACCTGCCCGGTGTGCGCAGCACCGCCTGGCTGAAGTTCCCGCACCGCGCCGTCGAGAGCTATGTGGTCGGGGGCTGGCGACCGGAGACCGGCCGGTCCCGGCTCGGCTCGCTGCTGGTCGGCGTGCCGGTGCCCGACCGTCCGGGACACCTGTCCTTCCGCGGCCGGGTGGGCAGCGGCCTGGCGGGGCGCGCCGGCGCCGACCTGGCCGACCGGCTCGCGCACGTGCCCGACGGCGAGTGTCCGTTCCTGCAGGAGGTGCCCAGGGTCGACCGGGTCGGGGCCAGATGGGTGCACCCCGACGTGGTCGTGGACGTCGCCTCACTGGGGCTCACCTCGGCGGGTCGGCTGCGCCAGCCGTCCTACCAGGGGTGGCGGCCCGACCTGAGCCCGGCGGACCTGTGATGGCCTCGGGCGAGGTGCAGTCCGTGGAGGTGGCCGGGCGCACGCTGCGGGTGAGCAGCCTGGACAAGGTGGTGTATCCCGCCACCGGGACCACCAAAGGCGAGGTGCTGCAGTACTACGTGCAGGTTGCCGCACGGATCCTGCCGCACCTGCGTGGCCGCCCGGTCACCCGCATCCGCTGGCCGGACGGCGTCGCCGGTGAGCACTTCTTCGAGAAGAACCTGCCCAGTGGAGCTCCGCGCTGGCTGGACTCGGTCACCCTGCGCGGCCACGGGTCGCGGTCGGGCCGCGACAGCGTCACCTACCCCCTGGTGCACGACCTGGCCACCCTGGTCTACCTGGTCAACCTCGGGTCACTGGAGCTGCATGTGCCGCAGTGGCGGGTGGATGACGACGGTGTGCCGCAGCACCCCGACCGGCTCGTCATCGACCTGGACCCGGGTCCCGGGGCCGGGCTGGCCGAGTGTGCGCGGGTCGCGCTGCTGGTGCGCGAGCGGATGGCGGTCGCCGGGCTGACCCTCGAGCCGGTCACCAGCGGCAGCAAGGGGATGCAGGTGTATGCAGCACTGGACGGTCGACGCTCGTCCGAGGAGGTCAGCGCCGTGACCAAGGCCTTGGCGCAGCACCTCACCGAGCGTCACCCCGACCTGGTGCTCTGGCAGATGACCAAGGCGCTTCGCCCCGGCAAGGTGTTCCTGGACTGGTCGCAGAACGCCGCGGCGAAGACGACGATCTGCCCCTGGTCGCTGCGGGGCCGGACGCTGCCCCAGGTCGCCACCCCGCGCACGTGGTCGGAGGTGGAGGACGCGGCCGAGGGTCGTCGTGAGCTCACCCAGCTGACGCTCGACGCGGCACTGGCCCGTGGCTGACCCGCACCCACCTCGGCCCCGACCCGCACGGGCGTCGGGGCCGAGGTGGGTGTCAGGGCGAGGGTCAGTGCGCCGCTGCGTAGGCGTCCTGAAGCTCCTGTGAGACGCGGCCGCGGTCAGAGACCTTGTAACCGTTGGCGCGACCCCACTCGCGGACCTTGGCGAGGTCGCCGGTGCTGCCGGCCGCCGGGGCGCTGGAGCCACGACGACGAGTCTGCCGGCGACCACCCGAGCGGCGGGCCTGGCCCACCCACTTGGCGAAGTCGTCGCGCAGTGCCGCGGCATTCTGGTCGTTGAGGTCGATTTCGTATGTTACGCCGTCGAGCGCGAACTCGACGGTCTCGGAAGCCTCGGACCCGTCGAGGTCGTCCTCGAGAATGACTTGCACCCGCTGAGCCATGTGAACCTCTTCTACTGGAATCGGGTTGAGCAGGGATGGTCGATCACGGGATTGACCGCAAAGCCAGCCTAACCCTCGCGGGACTGCGACACAAGAAACTCTTCACTCCTGTGGAGAACCCGAATTATCCGCGCGGCCTTCCGATTCCTCTTCCGCCGCGAGCTCTTGTTCCCAGGCGCGTTGGGCCGCCCTTTCCCGACGGTCCCCCTCGAGGATGTGCTTCATGATCACCCAGAAGAGATAGGCCAGGCCGACCGTCGGCAGCAGCGCGGCGACGTAGGGCCAGACCGACTGCAGCACAGACACCTCAGGCCTCGGGCTTCACGAAGGGGAACAGGATCGTCTCGCGGATGCCGACACCGGTCAGCAGCATCATCACCCGGTCGATGCCCAGGCCGAGGCCGCCCATCGGCGGTGCGGCATACTCCAGGGCCTGCAGGAAGTCCTCGTCGAGCTGCATGGCCTCCAGGTCGCCGCCGGCGGCCCGGTGGGACTGCTCGGTGAGGCGCTGCCGTTGGATCTCGGGGTCGATCAGCTCGGTGAACGCCGTCCCGCGCTCGGTGCCTCCGATCACCAGGTCCCAGGCCTCGATGAGGCCGGGCTTGCTGCGGTGCGGTCGGGCCAGAGGCTGGGCCGAGGCAGGATAGTCGCACACGAAGGTGGGCTGAAGCAGATGCGGCTCGACGAGTTCACCGAAGAGCTCCAGCGCAATTTTTTCACCGCCCCAGTCCGGGCCGAGCTCGACGCCGCGATCCCCTGCGATGCGCCTTAGCACCGTGGCGTCGGTCGTCACGGTGACCTCGTGACCGACCTCGACCGACAGCGCGTCGTAGAAAGGCAGCCACACCCATTCGGCATCGAGGTCGATCACGCCTGCTTCGGTATCGATCAGGCGGCCGCGCACCACGTCTGCGGCGGCCAGGATCATTTCCCGGGTCAGCTCCGCCATGGTCGTCTGGTCCCCGTAGGCTCCGTAGGCCTCCAGCATCGTGAACTCCGGACTGTGGCTGGAGTCGATGCCCTCGTTGCGGAAGATGCGGCCGATCTCGTAGACCCGGTCGATGCCGCCGACGACGGCCCTCTTGAGATACAGCTCCAGGGCGATGCGCATCGTCATCGGCATGTCGAAGGCGTTGAGGTGGGTGTGGAAGGGCCGGGCCGTGGCGCCGCCGTGGATCGTCTGCAGGATCGGGACTCTCGATCTCGACATAACCGTGCCGGTCGAGGACCTCCCGGATGGCCCGCATCACCGCCGCGCGCTGGCGCACCATGTCGCGGGCCTCCTGGCGGACGATGAGGTCGACGTAGCGGCGACGCACCCGCTGCTCCTCGGAGAGCTCCTTGTGCAGCACCGGCAGTGGTCGCAGAGCCTTGCTCGCCATGCGCCACTCGTCGGCCATGACCGAGAGCTCGCCGCGGCGGCTGGAGATCACCCGCCCGTGCACGAAGACGTGGTCGCCGAGGTCCACCAGGGACTTCCACCGGGCCAGAGCCTCCTCGCCCACCTCGGCCAGGCTGAGCATCGCCTGCAGACGCGAGCCGTCACCGGCCTGCAGCGTGGCGAAGCACAGCTTGCCGGTGTTGCGCACGAAGACCACACGCCCCGCCACCCCGACCTCGTCAGCGGTCTCCTGCCCCGTCTCCAGGTGGCCCCACTGCTCGCGGATCTCGCTGATGCTGTGGGTCACCGGCACGTGCACGGCATACGGCTCGTGCCCCTGCTCCAGCAGGGTCTCCCGCTTGGCGCGCCGCACACGCATCTGCTCGGGCAGCTCGGAGTCGGGGGCGGGCAGGGGGGTGTCGGTCACGGGCTCAAGGGTAACGAGCCACAGCTCACCACAGCGACGCGCCACCGACCCTGCGCTCCAGGTCCAGCAGGGCCCGCTTGCGCTCGGCGCCACCGCCGTAGCCGGTCAGGGAGCCGTCGGCGCCGATCACCCGGTGGCAGGGGACGACGATGGACAGCGGGTTGCGTCCGTTGGCCAGACCGACCGCACGGGAGGCCCCGGGCTTGCCCAGGAACCCTGCCAGCTGGCCGTAGGAGCGCGTCTGGGCGTAGGGGATCTCGCGCAGGGCCGCCCAGACCTGCTGCTGGAACGCGGTGCCAACCGGGGCCAGGGTCAGGTCGAAGTCGGTCCGCCGGCCGGCGAAGTACTCCGCGAGCTGGCTGACCGTCCGCTGCAGCACCTCGGGAGCGTCGTCGACCTCGGCCTGTGGGCCCAGCCGCTCGGTGCCGGGTGCGTGCTTGTGCTCGACGAAGTAGAGGGCGGTCAGGGCCGTGCCGTCGGTGACCAGGGTGAGATCTCCGACGGGGCTGTCGACGACGACGTGGCAGGTGCTCATGGTGACTCCGATGCTCGGGTGGTGTCGGGCATCCGGGCGGCGGCGTGGCCGCTGGAGGCCCAGAGGGTCTGGGTGGCGTAGGAGCGCCAGGGACGCCAGCCGGTGCTGCGAGCGGTCAGGGCTCGCGCCTCCCCCGGCAGTCCGTGTGCTGCGGCGGTGGCGCGGACCGCGAGGTCGGTGGCCGGGAAGGCGTCGGGGTCGCCCAGGGCACGCAGTGCGACCATCTCCACGGTCCACGGGCCGATGCCCGGTATGCCGTGCAGCGCCGCCCGCGCCTCACCCCAGGCGGTGTCGGGACCCAGCCGGAGCGCCCCGTCGGCGAGCGCCCCGGCGAGGGTGCGCAGGGTGCGCAGGCGGGCTGGGGGCATCCCGGGGAACTGGTCGGCCGGGTGCCCGGCGAGCACCGCGGGCTCGGGGAACAGGTGGTCGGGCCGGTCACCGTCGTCCAGGGCCTCCGGCACCCGCTCGCCCAGGAGCCGCACGATGCGGCCGGTGAGGGTGCTCGCGGCTCGGGTCGAGATCTGTTGGCCGAGCACGACCCGGAGGGCCATCTCTGCCGGGTCGACCGTGCCGGGGATGCGCACCCCGGGGCGGGTGCCGACGAGCGCAGCCAGCACCGGGTCGGTGGCCAGGTGGTGGTCGACGGCCAGCGGGTCGGCGTCCAGGTCGAGCATGCGACGGCAGCGGTGGATCGCCGCGGTGAGGTCACGCAGGTCCAGCAGGGTCAGCGTCGCGAGCACGTGCCCCGTCGACGGTCGCAGGTGCACGCGTCCCGGGGCGTGCGGCAGCCGCACCGTGCGCTCCAGACCACCGTCGTGCCAGCGTTCGACGTGCGGGACGACGGTGGCAGCGAGATGCCCGAAGAGGGAGTCGGCGTGCAACGGTGCGCGGTGCGGAAGCCGGACGGTGATCCGGTGGGCGGCGCCGGGGACCGGCCGCTGCGCGGGTGCCCGGCCCCGGCCACGTAGCGCCGACGGTGTCGTGGCGAAGACCGACTGGACCGTGTCGTTGAACGAGCGGATGCTCGAGAACCCGGCCGCGAAGGCGATGTCGGCCATCGGCAGGTCGGTGGTCTCGACGAGGGTGCGTGCGGTCTGGGCTCGCTGGGCACGCGCCAGTGCCAGCGGACCCGCTCCGAGCTCGGCCGCGACCAGGCGTTCGATCTGGCGGCTGCTGTATCCGAGCCGGCGGGCGAGTCCTTCCACCCCCTCGGTGTCCACCACCCCGTCAGCGATCAGCCGCACAGCCCGCGCCACGATGTCACCCCGCACGTGCCACTGCGGCGAACCGGGGGTGGCATCAGGTCGACACCGCTTGCAGGCCCGGAAGCCCGCTCCCTGGGCCGCTGCCGCACTCGGGTAGAAACGCATGTTGCGGGTGTGCGGGGTCATCGCCGGACAGCTGGGCCGGCAGTAGATGCCGGTGCTGACGACCCCGGTGTAGAACCACCCGTCGAAGCGGGGGTCACGGCTGCGCACCGCAGCAGCGCAGGCCTCGGTGTCGGTGTGCATGGGCCCAGTCTGCCCCGGCGGCCAGGCCGGATCTAGCAAAAATCCGACATCGCGAGCACGGGAGGTCACCGGACCCGGTCGTCCGACGACTGGCGCCGGCCCCGGATCACCCCCGCCTCGAAGACCGCGAGCAGGACCAGGGTCAGGGCGACCAGGGGCAGCACGAACAGCAGCATGACCGAGCTGAACCCCCGCTGTGCGTCGTGACCGGTCGCATCGAGCACGACGTAGGCCGTGTAGGACAGATAGAGCCCGAGGAACAGCAGACCCTCCCAACGGGCGATGACGAACCCCGTGAAGACCACCGGCAGCAGCGCGAGCGCAGCCGCGATCATCAGCGGGATGTCCAGCGCGACTGCTGCGGCGGGGACCGGCAGCCCGGCTGCCAGCATCGCCGGCAGACCCAGCACCAGACCGATGTTGGCCAGACAGCTGCCGACGGCATTGCCGACCGCGATGTCGCCCTCCCCCCGGCGGACCGCGACGAGCGAGGCGACGATCTCCGGGGTCGAGGTGCCCACAGCGACCACGGTCAGACCGACGACGAGCCCGCTGACCCCCAGACTCGTGGCGATGCCGACAGCACCGTCGACGAGCAGCTGTGAGCCGGCCACGAGCAGCACCACCCCGACCCCCACCAGGCCCAGTGAGCGGGGCACGGACATCAGTGCGGTCAGATCGGGCCGTGCCAGCCCGGCCTGGTCACGGCGGCTGAACCAGACCGCGAGCACCGTGTGCGCGATCCAGACCGTCAGCAGCAGCAGCCCGTCGAGGGTGCTGATCGTCCCGTCCAGCGACAGCACGAGCAGCCCGATGCTCAGGATGCCGAGGAAGGGCACGTCCAGCTTCACCAGCCGCCGGGTGACCGTCATCGGCAGCAGCACCGCGGCCAGACCCAGGATGAGCAGCACGTTGGCGATGTTGCTGCCCACGACGTTGCCGACGGCCAGGTCGGTCTCCCCGGACAGCACCGCCCCGGTCGTCACGGCGAGCTCCGGGGCCGACGTGGCGATCGCCACCACCGTCAGCCCCACCACCAGGGGGGACAGACCAACTCTCGTGGCGAGGGCCGAGGCGCCGCGGACGAGCAGCTCGCCCCCGAGCACCAGGAGCACCAGACCGGCCAGGATGCGCACGATGTCGAGGACGTCCACGAAGCGAGTGTAGGGACAGCAGACCGCCGAGCAGCGCAGATGTCGGACCGGATGCGGAGTCTGACGGGATCGTGCCGGACTGTGCCTGGTGACAGGATCGGGTGATGAATGCCGCTCCCCGCTCCGTGCCGTGGGAGGTCGCCTGGCAGGACGCGCTCTACGGCCATCGCGGCTTCTACCGCCGCACCGAAGGGCCGGGCGGTCACTTCGCGACGTCCGCGCAGGGGCTGCCCCACGGCACGGCACTGCTGGCGAGTGCGGTCGTCGCCCTGGCCCGACGTCACCGGCTGCACCCACCTCGTCGACGTGGGCGCTGGGCGGGGTGAGCTGGCCAGCGCGGTCACCGACCTGCTGCCCGCCCTGCGCGTGACCGCCGTCGACGTCGTCGACCGGCCACCCGGTGTGTCGCCGTCCGTGGGCTGGGTCCGGTCCCCCGGCGGTGCTGCGCTGCCGGCCTCACTCACCGGCCTCAGCGGTGTGCTGGTCCTGGCCCACGAGTGGCTCGACGTCGTGCCGTGCGCCGTGGTCAGGCGAGACGACGGGCGATGGCGCACCCTGACCGTCGACCCGACCACCGGCCAGGAGAGCCCCGGTCCTCCCCCGACCTCCGACGAGGCCGCGTGGCTGGACCGGTGGGTGGGGCCGTCCGCGCGGCGTGCCGAGGTCGGGCTGGCCCGCGACCTCGCCTGGGCCGACCTGGTCTCCCGGGTCGACGACGGGCTGGTCGTCGCCGTCGACTACGGGCACACGCTGGCCGACCGGCCGCCGGAGGGCACCCTCACCGCCTACCGCGACGGCGCTCAGGTGGCCCCGGTGCCCGACGGGTCCTGCGACCTGACCGCGCACGTCGCCGTCGACGCCCTGGCCGCCGCCACCCCGGGCGTTCCCGGCGGTGCGGTCGAGGTGCTGCGCCAGGGTGCGGCCCTCGACGACCTCGTCGGCCCGACCGGTGCGGTGCCGCACGCCCTGGCACACACCCGGCCCACGGCATACCTGCAGCTGCTGGCGGAGCAGGCGACACGCCGGGCGCTGGGGGCGCCGGGCGGGCTCGGAGACTTCTGGTGGGTGCTCGCCAGGCGTGGCACTACCGTGGGGTCGTGAGCGCGAGCGGCCCGAGAAGTCTTGACGTCAGCCTGGGTGCCGCCGGGCTGAGCACCACCGAGATGGTCCTCAACATCGGTCCTCAGCACCCGGCGACTCACGGCGTGCTGCGCCTGCGCATCACCGCCGACGGTGAGCGCATCGTCGCCGCGGAGCCTGTCATCGGCTACATGCACCGGGGCGCGGAGAAGCTGTTCGAGGTGCGTGACTACCGGCAGATCATGGTGCTGGCCAACCGGCACGACTGGCTGTCCGCCTTCAGCAACGAGATCGGGGTCGCGCTCACCCTCGAGGCGATGCTGGGCATGGAGGTGCCGGAGCGGGCCACCTGGGCGCGCACCCTGCTGGCCGAGCTCAACCGGGTGCTCAACCATCTGATGTTCCTCGGCTCCTACCCCCTCGAGCTGGGGGCGATCACCCCGATCTTCTACGCGTTCCGGGAGCGCGAAGAGCTGCAGGCCGTGATGGAGGAGATCTCCGGAGGCCGGATGCACTACATGATCGCCCGGGTCGGCGGCCTGCGCGAGGACCTCCCCGACGGCTGGCTGGACCGGGTGGACGCCGCGGTCGCCGCGGTGCGCGGACGGCTGCCCGACCTGGACGCCATGCTGGTGGGCAACGAGATCCTCGCAGCGCGCACCGTGGGAGTCGGGGTGCTCGACGCCGACACCGCCGCAGCGTTCGGGGTGAGCGGCCCGATCGCGCGCGCCTGTGGTCTTGACGTCGACCTGCGTCGCGACGAGCCCTACCTGGCCTATGCCGAGCTGTTCGCCGAGGGCGGGCCGGGACGCGTGGTGACCCGCACCGCCGGAGACTGCCATGCCCGGCTCGAGGTGCTGCTGGAGCAGGTGCAGGTGAGCCTCGACCTGGCCACACGCTGCACCGAGGTGCTGCGCGAGCTGCCCCCCGGACCCATCAACGTGAAGCTGCCCAAGGTGCTGCGCGTGCCCGAGGGTGAGCACTACCAGGCCACCGAGAACCCACTGGGCTTCAACGGCTACTACCTGGTCAGCCGGGGCGACAAGGTGCCGTGGCGGCTGAAGCTGAGGTCGGCGTCGTTCAACAACGTCCAGGTGCTGGCTCAGATGCTGCCCGGGACGGTGGTGGCCGACATGGTCGCGATCCTGGGGTCGATGTTCTTCGTGGTGGGCGACGTCGACAAGTAGGTTGCCAGGGGTTCGGCACCCCGCACGCCCCCGTTGCCAGGGGTTTGGCACCCCGCACTGCCCCCGTTGCCAGGGGTTTGGCACCCCGGACGCCCCCGTTGCCAAGGGATCCCGCCGCCTGTGTCCCCCGGCCGGAGGTCAGGACAGCCTCCCTCGGCCATGGACGTGGTCTTCGACCCAGCACCGGCAGATACGCCGCCCCTGGGGTGAGGAGGTCCGCCATGCTCGATCTTCTGGTTCATGACCATCAGTTCGTGCACGCTCGACCAGGTGACAGCCCGGGGCGGGCCTCCGGGCACACGCCCCCTCAGGCCGGTCCGGCATCTCGGGCGGACGCTCCAGGGGTCACGTGACCTGGTCAGCCGAAGGCCGATGTCTGAGCAGGGTTGTCGCCGCCGGGAAAACCCTGGCAATCCGGGTGTCGGGTGAGCCAAACCCCTGGCAACCCGGGTGTCGGGTGAGCCAAACCCCTGGCAACCCGGGTGTCGGGTGAGCCAAACCCCTGGCAACCCGGGTGTCGGGTGTGCCAGACCCCTGGCACCATCAGCCGTAGGCGAGTCCGCCAGGGTCACGCCGACCTCGCTCGTCCTCGTCCTCCTGCGGCGGCAGCCGACACCACCACTGGGCCACGAAACCGCTGACCGAGACCAGCACCGCGGCCAGGGCCGAGGCTGCTGCCCGCAGGGTCAGGTCACGCACCGAGGCCACGTCGAGGTTGGGCAGGTGGACCACGACGTTGGCGACATACCATCCCCCCAGCACGGCGCCCCCGAGGGCGCAGGCCTGCGCGGCGACCAGGGCCCCCCTGGCCCACTGGGGGCTCGGCCGGAAGGTGCCGACCCCCTTGACGTAGCGGCGCACCTGCCAGGCACTGACCAGCACGACCAGGCACAGCAGCAGGAGCGGCACGAGGCCGAGCCACGGCAGCACCGGATACTCCCGACCACTCCCGCGCCACAGGGTCAGGCCCACCCAGCCGACCACACCGGCGGACAGGGCAGCGACAACGGCGCTGCCGATGCGCACACCGTCGTCCTGGGGTGCCGGGGCGCTCACGTGCGCTCCCGGATGAGCTCGACGCCGGCGTGGTCGACCCCGTCGACCAGCCGCGCCAGCCGGCTGCACCGCATCACCGACACGCAGCACGGCGTCGGGGTCGACAGCGGCCCACGGCACCAGCACGAACGCCCGTTGCCGGGCCCGCGGGTGCGGCAGGGTCAGCTCGGGGAGGTCGCTGACCCGGTCGGTGCCGGCCGCCGGGTCACCCCACTGGATCAGGTCGAGGTCGAGAGTCCTTGCGCCCCAGCGCACCTCACGGGTGCGACCGAAGTCGGCCTCGATGTCGTGCAGCGCTGCGAGCAAGGAGTCGGCGGTCAGCCGGGTGCGGGCCACCGCCACGGCGTTGACGTAGTCGGGCTGCTCCGGCCCCCCGACCGGGACCGTGCGATAGAGCGGCGAGAGGCGCACGGCGCGCAGGCCGCGCACCCGGTGCAGGCGGCGCGAGGCACGTCTGAGCGTGCGGACGGGGTCGTCGAGGTTGGAGCCGAGCGCCACGACGACCGGCACGTCGCGGGTGCGGCGCACCGTCACTGACACGTCGCCGAACGGCACACCCACCGGCGCCTGCGGCTTGTGCACCGTGACGGCCACCCTCTCGACCAGCGGCTGGGTGGCCAGCACCTGGTCGGCCACCACAGCAGCGACCTTCTCGACCAGGTCGAAGGGCTCCCCCGTCACCACCTCGACCACCGTGGCCGCGACCTCGCCGTAGTGCACGGTGCGGTGCAGCTCGTCGGTCGCCCCGGCCGGCCGGAGGTCGACCCCCATCTCGACGTCGACCACGAAGTCCTGGCCGTCGCGGCGCTCGACGTCGAACACCCCGTGATAGCCGTATGCCGTGACGCCGCGCAGCGTGACGACGTCGCCCCGGTGGCTCTCAGGCGCGGGCACGCTGCACCATCTCCCACACGGCCAGAGCGTCCCGCGTCGTCGGGACGTCGTGCACACGCACCGCCCAGGCGCCGGCCTGTGCGGCCAGCAGCGAGGTCGCTGCCGTGGCGACGTCACGGTCGGCGGGTGCGCTGGGTTCGGCGGCCTCGTCGAGCGCTGCCCCAGGGCGGGAGGGCAGCCTGCCGAGGAACCTCTTGCGCGACGTGCCCACGAGCACACGGTGCCCGAGCGCGGTCACCGCGTCGAGCCGTGCGAGCAGGCGCCAGTTGTGCGTGGCGTCCTTGGCGAACCCGAAACCCGGGTCGAGCACGATCTGGCCGGCCGGCACCCCGGCGGTGACCAGGGCGTCCACCCGCTCCTGCAGGGCCTGGACGACCTCCCGCACGACGTCGTCGTAGGAGGCGAGCTCCTGCATCCGGTCCGAGTGTCCGCGCCAGTGCATCACCACATACGGCACACCGGCGCCGGCCATGAGCGCAGCCATGCCCGGGTCTGCCAGCCCTCCGGAGACGTCGTTGACCACGGCCGCCCCCGCCTCGAGACACTCTCGTGCGACATCGGCCTTCATCGTGTCGACGGACACCTGGACGCCCTGGGCAGACAGGCCGCGCACGACCGGAAGCACGCGGCGCACCTCCTCGGCGGCCGGCACCTGACCGGCCCCCGGCCGCGTCGACTCACCGCCGACGTCCACCACGTCGGCGCCCTGGTCGACCAGCTCCAGCCCGTGCTCGACCGCGCGGTGCGGGTCAAGCCACACGCCGCCGTCACTGAAGGAGTCGGGGGTGACGTTGAGCACCCCCACGATGCGGGTCACCGGCACGCTCACCCGCGGTGGGCGAGCACCAGGCTCATCGCCTCGGCGCGGGTGGCGGGCTGCCTCAGCTGGCCGCGCACAGCCGAGGTGATGGTGCGCGCACCGGGTCGACGGATGCCGCGCATCGACATGCACAGGTGCTCGGCCTCGACGACGACGATGACGCCGCGGGGGGCCAGCTGGTCCTCCAGTGCGTCGGCGACCTGGGAGGTCAGCCGCTCCTGCACCTGCGGACGCCGGGCGTAGACGTCGACCAGCCGGGCCAGCTTGGACAGGCCGGTGACCCGTCCGTCCCGCCCCGGGATGTAGCCCACGTGGGCCACGCCGTGGAAGGGGACGAGGTGGTGCTCACACACGCTGTAGAGGTCGATGTCGCGCACCAGGATGAGCTCTTCGTGGTCGACGTCGAAGGTCGTGGTCAGCACGTCCTGGGGGACCTGCGCCAGACCCGAGAAGATCTCGGCGTAGGCCCGGGCGACCCTGGCCGGGGTGTCCAGGAGACCGTCGCGGTCGGGGTCCTCCCCCACCGCGATCAGGATCTCGCGGACGGCTGCCTCGATGCGGGGACGGTCGACGCGGGTGCGCAGCGGCACGTCGTCGGTGTCGTCGACGTCAGCGTGGTCAGTGGTGTCCAGGATCGACATGACCGCCCTCAGGGATCTCGATGACCTTGCTCGGCGGCTGCTGCCGCTCGTCGTGCGGGTGGTGACCGTTGGACATGGAGCGCCGCTCCGCCTCCGTCAGCACCGGCCCGCGCTCGTGGACGGTGCGCTGGTCGCTGGAGAGCCAGACCGGGCGCCGGGGCCGCTTGACGACCTCGGCAAACATGGCTGCCAGCTCCTTGGCCCCCAGGGTCTCCTTCTCCAGGAGCTCCAGCACCAGCCGGTCGAGCAGGTCGCGGTTGTCGTTCAGGGCGTGCCAGGCCTCGTCGTGCGCGGCTTCGATGAGGCGGCGCACCTCCTGGTCGACGACTCCGGCGAGGTTCTCGGAGTAGTCGCGCTCGTGGCCCATGTCGCGGCCCAGGAAGACCTCGCCACCACCGGAGCCCAGCTTCACCGCACCGATGCGCTCACTCATGCCGAACTGGGTGACCATCTTGCGCGCCAGCCCGGTGGCCTTCTCGATGTCGTTGGAGGCGCCCGTCGTCGGGTCGTGGAAGATGATCTCCTCGGCGACGCGGCCGCCCAGGGCGTAGGCCAGCTGGTCGAGCAGCTCGTTGCGGGTCGTGGAGTACTTGTCGTCGGCGGGCAGCACCATGGTGTAGCCCAGGGCCCGGCCACGCGGCAGGATCGTGATCTTGCTGACCGGCTCGGTATGCCGCATGGCGGCCGCGACGATCGCGTGACCACCCTCGTGGTAGGCGGTGATCTTCTTCTCGGTGGCGCTCATCACGCGGGTGCGCTTCTGCGGCCCGGCGATCACCCGGTCGATGGCCTCGTCGAGGTGATGGTCGGTGATGACCTTCTCCTCCTTGCGGGCAGCCAGCAGGGCGGCCTCGTTGAGCACGTTGGCCAGGTCGGCACCGGAGAAGCCGGGGGTGCGACGAGCCACCGCGAGCAGGTCCACCTGCCCCATCGGCTTGCCCTTGGCGTGCACCTGCAGGATGTGGTGGCGCCCGATCATGTCCGGGGCCTCCACGGCGATCTGCCGGTCGAAACGGCCCGGCCGCAGCAGCGCCGGGTCGAGGATGTCGGGCCGGTTGGTCGCGGCGATGAGGATGACGTTGGTGGTGACGTCGAAGCCGTCCATCTCCACCAGCAGCTGGTTGAGAGTCTGCTCGCGCTCGTCGTGCCCACCACCGAGGCCTGCGCCACGGTGCCGGCCGACGGCGTCGATCTCGTCCACGAAGATGATGGCCGGGGCGTTCTCCTTGGCGTTGTCGAAGAGGTCGCGCACCCGGGAGGCACCCACCCCGACGAACATCTCGACGAAGTCGGAGCCGGAGATCGTGTAGAAGGGCACTCCCGCCTCACCTGCGACAGCGCGGGCCAGCAGCGTCTTGCCGGTGCCGGGAGGACCGTAGAGCAGCACACCCTTGGGGATCTTGGCGCCGACGTCCAGGAACTTGCGCGGCTCGGCCAGGAACTCCTTGATCTCGTGCAGCTCCTCGACGGCCTCGTCGGCCCCGGCGACGTCGGCGAAGGTGACCTTCGGCATGTCCGGGGAGGCCAGCTTGGCCTTGGACTTGCCGAACTGCATGACGCCACGGCCACCGCCCTGCATCCGGGTCAGCAGGAAGAGGAACAGCCCCAGGATCAGCAGCAGCGGGATCAGGGTGAAGAGCAGCGACACGAACCAGTTCTGCCGGGCAGGGTCGTCGGTGAAGCCGTCGGTCGGCGGGTTGTCCTCCAGCGCCTGGACGATGACAGGCCCGCGGCTCTCGACATAGAACGTCTGCACCTGGGTGACGTCCTGGACCTCGTCGTTGCTGTAGCCCTCGGTGAGGGTGAGGTCCATCCGGTCCGGGGTCAGCGTGACCGACTCCACCTGCCCGTTCTCGATGAGCTCCATGGCCTCGGAGGTCTCGATCCGGGTGAAGGCACTGGGGGTCGCGAGGGCGTACCACAGCAGCCCCAGGCCGAGGATCATCATGATCCACACCCACGGGCTACGGGTCTGCTTCTTCTTGCTCATCGGCGTCCGGGGCGTGGCCCCGCTCCTCCTGGTCCGTCTGACATGAAGTAATGGTCGTCCGGACTCCGGCGACCTGTCCGCCACAACGCGCGGCAGCCGCCCAGTGTTCCAGAGTCTCAGGTGTACATGTGCGGGGCAAGCACTCCGACCACCCGCAGGTTGCGGTAGGCCTCGGCGAAGTCCAGCCCGTAGCCGACCACGAACTCGGTCGGGATGTCGAAACCGACATAGCGCACGTCGATCTCGACCTTGGCTGCCTCCGGCTTGCGCAGCAGCGTGCAGATCTCCACCGACGCCGGGCTGCGGGACAGCAGGTTGGTGCGGATCCAGGACAGCGTGAGCCCGGAGTCGATGATGTCCTCGACGATCAGCACATGCCGGTCGGTGATGTCGGTGTCCAGGTCCTTGAGGATGCGCACGACCCCCGAGGACTTGGTGCCCGAACCGTAGGAGGACACCGCCATCCAGTCCATCTCGGCCGTGCCGGGCAGAGCGCGCATCAGGTCGGCCATCACCACGACCGCGCCCTTGAGCACCCCCACGAGCAGGACGTTCTTGTCGTGGTAGTCGGCCCAGATGTCCTGGCCCAGCTCACCCAGCCGGCTCTGGATCTCCTGCTCGGTGAGCAGCACCTTGGCCAGGTCTGCCCCCATGTGCTCGGCGTCCACGCGTCCTCCAGGTCTGTGCGGTGATCGGGCCGGGGGTCTCCGGCCGGGAGTAGAGGCCATTCAACTAGGCCCCGCGCCCTGGAGCCATACCCGGCCCTGGTTGCGGTGCGCACGGACCCCACCGGGCAGGTCGAGGGGTCCCTGACCGTGCCAGTGCGCCACGAGATCGTCGAGCGCGAGCAGGTGCGTGGCCCCGAGGGCACCCGCGGGCACGCCGTGCGCCAGCGCCAGCCGTCGCCAGAGGCGTCGTCGGATCGCCGGCGGGTGCGCCATCAGCTGGTCCACCAGCCAGGGCTGCTCGCCCAGCCGCCGGTATGCCGTGTCGCACACGTCGTCCAGCACGGCGGCGTCGTCCCGGAGCAGGTCGGCCGTGCGGGCCAGCGCTGCCGTCACCCCGGGCCCGAGCCGGTCCTCGAGCACCGGCAGGAGGTGCCGGGCACGCACCCTGGTGTAGCGCATCTCGTCGTTGTGCGGGTCGGCCCAGGGGGTGAGCCCGAGGTCGTCACAGCAGGCCAGCGTATGCCGGCGGGGCACCGCGAGCAGGGGGCGCAGCAGGAGCACCGGGGGGTCACCGTGCAGGCGAGCGGGCGGCATACCGGACAGGGACGTGGCGCCGGAGCCGCGCACGAGGCCGAGCAGCACCTGCTCGGCCTGGTCGTCGAGGGTGTGCCCCAGCAGGACCGTCGTTGCTCCCTGGTCGGCAGCGGCCGCGGTCAGCGCACCCAGGCGGGCGTTGCGTGCGGCGTCCTCGATCCCGGAGCCGGAGGCCTCGACGGTCACCGGCACCACCTGCACCGGGCGCAGCCCGAGCCCGCGGCAGGCCTCGGCGGCCGCCGCCGCGGTCGACGTCGAGCCCTGCTGCAGACGGTGGTCCACGACGACGGCACCCACGGTGCCGCCGTGCCGGGGCACCACGAAGCCCGCGGCTGCTGCGAGTGCCAGCGAGTCAGCTCCCCCGCTGCAGGCCACGACCACGTGGGTGCCCAGCAGGTGCCGCTCCTCCAGCGCCCGCCGCACGGCAACACGCACCGCTGCCACGGCGGGGGCCGGCCCAGCCACGTCGTCCGCTCAGCCGTGGACGCGGCGCACCCAGGCGCCGGGGTCCGGGATCTCGGTGGCCCGCGGCAGGGTCTCCGGCGAGGTCCAGATGCGGTTGAAGCCCTCGATGCCGACCTTGTCGGTCACGGCGCGCACGAAGGCGGCCCCGTCGCGGTACTGACGCATCTTGGCCTCCATGCCGAGCAGGCGGCGGAGCAGGACGTCGACCGTGCCCGCGCCCTTGCGCCGCTGGTCGAACCGCTCACGGATCAGCGCGACGCTCGGGATGACCTCGGGCCCGACCTCGTCCATGACGACGTCGGCGTGGCCCTCCAGCAGTGACATGACGGCGGTGATGTCTGCGATCTGCTCGCGCTGCTCCGGGGTGGCCAGCAGGTGGGTGATGTCGACCTCCCCGCGCAGCACGCCGGGCAGGCCCCTGATCACCGTCTGCAGCTGTTCACCCATCGCGTCGCCCTCCGGCACGAGCCGGCTGCCGATGCGACGGGCCGAGGCCACGACATGGTCGCGCAGCCACGGCACAGCGGTGAACTGCACCCGGTGGGTCTCCTCGTGCAGGCACACCCACAGCCGGAAGTCGTGCTCGTCGACGTCGAGCTCACGCTCGGCGGCCATGATGTTGGGGGCGACGAGCAGCAGCCGTGGGGTGCCTTGCGGCGCCAGGTCGAACTGCCCGAGCACCTTGGTGCTGACCCAGGAAAGCATGCCGGCCACCTCGGTGCCGGTCAGCGCACCGCCGACCCGCTGGACGATCTCGGGAGTGTCCCTGTCGCTGCCCCGGCCGCGGGTGCGCTCGTGTGCACGGCGGCGCTCCACTACGTCGTCGAGCACCGGACCGAGCATGCCTTGGAGCGACGCGACGTTGGCCTCGATCCACCCCGTGCGGTCCACCACCAACGGCCGTGGGGCACCCTCCGGGACGCGCAGCAGGCTGGTCTGCGCCACCGGCTCGACGGCGCGGGCGGCGGCCTGACGGAGCTCGGCGACCAGGTCGCGGATCTCCTCGGAGGACACCTTCGGTCCGGCCGGCACCATCCGCCGTGAGGCACGGGCCGCGAATGCCCAGTCGACATAGTCGCTGCCGGCGCGTGCCGTGGTGGTCGTCGTGCCCGATGCTCCGTGGTCCTGGGTCATGCGCCCAACGTAACCCGGTGCCTGCTCAGCACCCACACGACGCGAGGTCGGCCACCAGTGCGTCGATGACGGCCCGGGCTTCGAGTGCGGCACCGCCGGCGCCGATGTCGGTCGCGGTGAGGGCGAAGCCCAGCAGCCTCCCGTCCGCGGTCACCACCGTGCCGGCCAGCGCACTCGTGCCGGGCAGCGAGCCGGTCTTGGCCCGCACGACACCCACCCCTGCCTGCGCACGGTCCAGCAGGAACCGGTCGAAGAGCGTGCCCGTGTAGCCCGCGATCGGCAGCCCGGTGAAGACCTCCTGCAACGCCGGGTGGGAGCCGTCGGCGCCGGCCACCACGACGTCGGCGACCAGGCGCATGGGCACGCGGGTGCCGTCGGACAGACCTGACGTGTCGGCCAGGCGGGCGTCGGAGACGTCGAGGCCGTAGGCCTCCTCGAGCCGGTCGAGCACCCAGGCGTTCACCGACTCCTGGTCGGTCGGGACGCCGTCGCGGACCGCACCCTGGCGAGCCAGCTGCTCGATCATGGCGTTGTCGCTGCTGGCCAGCGCGAGCCCGAGCACGTCGCGGACCGGGGCCGACTCCACCTCCCCGAGCACCTCGGCGGTGTCGATGTCGACCGCGTCGGTGCGTGCCACGTCGGAGTCCTGCACCTCGACCCCGGCCTCGGCCAGCGCGTCGCGGAACGCCTCAGCGGCGACCATCGGCGGGTCCGCCGGCGAGGGGTCGAAGGGCAGCGCGCGGTCCTGCTGCAGGCCCAGCATGCTGATGCGCCCGGCGAAGCCCGTGTCGACCCAGTAGTCGGTCCAGCCCGGGCTGGTGTCCGGGCCGTCGGCATACGTGGTGTCGAGCAGCACGCGCACCGGGCCGGGAGCCGTGACCTCCGCCGCGTCACCGGCCGTCACGCCGTCGGTCTCGAGCGTGTCGGCGACCTGCTCCGCGAGGTCGGCCAGACCGGCCCGGCCGACGACCGCATCCGGGGACCCGGCGCCGGCGCGGAGCAGGAGGTCGCCCCCGGCGACCAGGACGACCTGGCCGGGCTCCGGCCCGGCCACCGCGCGGGTCGCGAAGGTCTCATCGGGGCCCAGCGTGGAGATCACTGCTGCGGCGCTGAGGAGCTTGACCGTGGACGCGGGTGTGAGGGCCTCGTTGCTGCCCTGGTCGAGCAGCGTCTCCCCCGTCTGCACGTCGCGGACCGTGAGGGCCCGCCGGTCGGCGCGACCCAGCCACGAGGAGTCCCACTCGTCGGCCACGGCAGCGAGCACGCCCTCGGGCGTGGGGGCGAGGCCACGCTGCACGGGCACGAGCACCGGGCGCACCCGCGTCGGCACCGGGCGCACCTCGGCCTGGGCGGCGACGATGCTGTCCGGAGTCTGGTCCTGGCTACCCGTCGCCTGGCCGACACCGGGGGCAACCGCGACGAGGGCTGCCGCGACCAGCCCGGTGAGGGTGCGGCGGGCCGACGTGCGGCGCCCGAGCATGCGTCCTCCTCCGTGACACTGTGCGGCGACGTTCGCGCCACTCTACGACCGTGGCCGGTCCGGGCCCTGCCTGCACCTGCCCCCGGGGCGCGCCGAAGTGTGAGATTCTGCGGACAGTGACCGAGCACCCCACCACGTGAAGGGCCAGGGCAGACATGCACTTCGACGTCACCATCGAGATCCCGATGGGCAGCCGCAACAAGTATGAGGTGGACCACGCCACCGGCCGCATCCGGCTGGACCGGATGCTGTTCACCTCGACCCGCTACCCCGCCGACTACGGCTACATCGAGGACACCCTCGGCGAGGACGGCGACCCGCTGGACGCCCTCGTGCTCCTGGACGAGCCCACCTGGCCCGGATGCCTGGTCGCGGCCCGGCCCATCGGCATGTTCCACATGCGCGACGAGGCCGGTGGCGACGACAAGATCATCTGCGTGCCCGCCGACGACCCCCGCAAGGGCAGCATCCGCGAGCTCGAGCACATCAGCGACCATGTGCGCCTGGAGATCCAGCACTTCTTCGAGGTCTACAAGGAGCTCGAGCCCGGCAAGTCGGTCGAAGGTGCGCACTGGGGCGGTCGGGCCGACGCCGAGCAGTGCTACCACGAGGCCATCGAGCGCGCGACGCGCGAGGGCGTCAGCACCAAGCGGTGGCCCGGCCCGCACTGACCGAGACGACTCTGGGCCGCCGACGTGCCGGGCCTCGCCGCCGGCGCCCCGGCCCCCGATGACGGCGCCGGGCGGGGCTCAGGGCTTCCGGGGCTCGTGCAGCGGGTTGAGGATGCGGTCCAGGAAGCGCTGGGTGCGCTCGTGCCGGGGGTTGGTGAACATCGTCGCAGGGTCGGCTCGCTCGACGATGACGCCACCGTCCATGAACAGGACCTCGTCGGCCGCGGCCCGCGCGAAGCTGACCTCGTGCGTGACGACGACCATGGTCCAACCCTCGTCGGCGAGCTCCTTGATGACGCCCAGCACCTCTCCGACCAGCTCGGGGTCCAGGGCCGACGTGGGCTCGTCGAAGAGCAGCAGGCTTGGCCTCAGGCCCAGGGCGCGCACGATGCCCACCCGCTGCTGCTGCCCGCCGGAGAGCTGGAAGGGGTAGACGTCCCGCTTCTCCAGCAGCCCCACCCGGTCCAGGAGCGCGTCGGCGGCCGCGACGGCCTCGGCTCGAGGCACACCCTGGACGTGGACCGGGCCCTCGATCACGTTCTCCAGGACCGTGCGGTGCGGGAAGAGGTTGTGCTGCTGGAACACCATGCCGGAGCGGTCGCGCAGCGCCAGCCGGTCCTTCTTGGGCACCGGCGACGAGAAGTCGAGGCGAGGCCCACCAGCGAAGGACAAGGTCCCACCGTCGGGGGTCTCGAGCCCGTTGAGGGAGCGCAGCACGGTGGTCTTGCCGGAGCCGCTCGGGCCGATCAGGACGACCACCTCACCCTTGGTCACGGTCAGGTCGATCGAGCGCAGCACCTGCAGGTCGCCGAAGCTCTTGCTCAGCCCTCTGGCCTCGAGCAGCACCTCCTGGCCTGGTGCGCCCTGCCCGGTGGGGCCGGGTCTGCGTGGCTCAGTGTGCGACATACCTGTCCAGCCTCCTCTCCAGTCGGTCCTGCCCTGCCGACAGGGCAAGGCAGATGACCCAGTACACCAGCGCGGCCTCCATGTAGAGGAGCATGAACTCCTGGCTGAACGCCGCGATCTCCTGGGCGGCCCGGAACAGCTCGGTGACGAGGATGAGCGAGGCCAGCGAGGTGTCCTTCACCAGGGAGATGAAGGTGTTGGACAGGGGCGGGACCGACACCCTGGCGGCCTGGGGCAAAATCACCCGACGCAGGGTGAGCTGGTGCGACATTCCGGCGGTGTAGGCGGCCTCCCACTGCCCGCGGGGCACCGACAGGATCGCGGCGCGGACCACCTCGGCGGCGTAGCCGCCGACGTTCGCCGAGAACGCGATCACCGCACTGGGCCAGGGGTCGATGAGGACCCCGAGGGAGGGCAGTCCGTAGAAGATCACGAAGAGCTGCACCAGCAGCGGCGTGCCCCGGATCAGTGAGACGTAGACCCGCGCGATCCCGGACACCAGCCGGTTCTTCGACAGCCGCATCAGCGCCACGCCCAGGGCCAGGACCAGGCCCAGGACGAACGACACCAGCGCCAGCGGAATCGTCCCCAGGAGCCCACCGCGGACGATGGGCCACAGTGAGTCGAGGAAGAGCTGCCATCCGTCGTTCATCGGCGACGTCAGCTCGAGACGTCTTCGCCGAAGTACTTCTGCCCGAGCTCAGCCAGGGTGCCGTCGGCCTCGAGCTCGGCCAGGGCCTCGTCGAACGCCGCGACGAGCTCCTGCTTGTCCTGGGTGAAGGCAAAGGCGTTGAGCGAGGCCTCGTCGGTCTCGGCAGCGATCTTGATCGGGCTGTCCGGACGCTCGTTGGTGTAGTCCAGGAACGTGAGCTCGTCGTTGACGGTGGCGTCGACGCGACCCTGCTCCAGCAGGGCGACGGCCTGGGCCCAGCCTTCGACAGCCTCGACCTGGGCGCCGTTGGACTCGGCGACCTCGAACCAGTTGCTGGTCAGCGACTGGGCGGAGGTCTTGCCCTCGAGGTCGGTCAGGCCGGTGATGTCGGTGTTGTCCTCGCTGACCACGACCACGCCGGGTGAGACGGTGTAGGGCTCGCTGAAGAGGTAGGAGGCCTCGCGCTCAGGGTTGATCGAGACCTGGTTGGCGATCACGTCGAAGCGTCCGGCCTCCAGGCCTGCGAAGATCGCGTCCCACTGCGTCTCCTGGTATTCCACCTCCAGGTCCAGGCGCTCCGCGACGGCCTCCACGACCTCGATGTCATAGCCGACCAGCTCGCCGCTGCCGCCTTCGTGATAGCTGAACGGCCGGTAGGTGCCCTCGGTGCCGACGACCAGGACACCGTCCTGGGCCAGGCCGTAGCCCGCCCCGCTGTCGCCGGAGGGAGAGGCCGCGTCCTGGCCGTCGTCCTGGCCGCAGGCCGAGAGCGTGACCGTGGCCGCGGCGGCGAGGGCGATGAGGTGCTTGGCAGTAGGCATGGTGAGTCGTGGTCCTTCACGTGGTGGGGTCCGCCGGCTCCGGCACCTCGATGAGGCGCTGTCGGCAAGCGTCGGTACAGACCGACCAACCATGCTGTGCTGGTATCTATTGCAGTAGTCCCGGTGATGTGAGGCTTGTCACCACCCTCCGCGCCGCGCGCCGCGCACGGGTGGCTACTGCCGAGCCATCGCGATGCGCAGCCGCTCCTCAGGGTCGATGAAGTGGTCATGGTCGTCGGTGCCCACGTCGATCTGCACCCAGTGGATCCTGCCGGTGAACCGGCTGGTCCGGGCGGTGTAGGTCATGGAGACCGTGGTGCCGGTCTCCTGACCGATGTCAGTGGTCTCGTCTGCCGAGAAGACCATCGGCTGGGTAGCCCCGACACGGCCCGTCCCGACGGGACTGCCGTCGTAGTAGAGGGAGACATCGCCTCCCTTGGCCAGCCCCCCGCCGTCGTAGGAGAACTCCATGCGCACCTGGTGCCGGCCCGCCGGGAGAGGGGAGTCGGCCCGGGTCTCGAACCGCTGGATCCCAAGGACGTTGTAGGTGAAGCTGACTCTCCCCTCTCGGGTGTGCACAGCCCACCCTCCGAACCGGCCGCCCTGGGCGATGATCACACCCTCGACACCCCCAGCAGGCACCTCCACCTCCGCAGTCACCGAGAACGACCTGTTCTTGATGCTGACGACGCTGTTCTCCGACAGGCGACCCATCCCCGGGAAGAACAGCTGCGATGTGCCGTGGATCAGCGTCGGGCGGCCCGCCGTGCTGGGGTCCAGGCGCTCAGCCGTCCGGTCGTCCAGCGGCAGGACGCCGTACTTGGCGGCTTCGATGAGCCAGAGCCGCTGCATTCCGGCCAGGATGTCGGGGTGCTCGGCGGCCAGGTCGCGGGCCTGGCTGAAGTCCGTCCGGCCGTCGTAGAGCTCCCAGACGTCGTCGTCGAAGGCCGGCACCACGCCACCGACCATGACCCAGGGGGTGCGGTGCTTGGTGACAGCACTCCAGCCCTTGTGGTAGATCCCCCGGTTGCCGAACATCTCGAAGTACTGCAGGTCGTGGCGCTCCGGCGTCGCGGGCTCGGTGAACGAGTACAGCATGCTGGTGCCTTCCATGGGCGACTGCTGCACGCCGTTGACCAAGGTCGGCTCCGGCAGGCCCGCGGCCTCCAGGATCGTGGGAGCGATGTCGATCACGTGAGTGAACTGCGAGCGCAGCCCCCCGGGCTCGGCGATGCGCTTGGGCCAGTGCACGATGGTGCCGTTGCGCGTGCCGCCCCAGTGGGAGGCGACCTGCTTGGTCCACTGCAGCGGCGTGTTCATGGCCCACGCCCAGCCCACGGAGTAGTGGTTGTAGGACTCGGGGGAACCGAAGTCCTGCATCTTGCTGACCATGAACGCGGGAGTCTCCAGCGCCGCCATCCCGTTGAAGTTGGCCATCTCGTTGAAGGCGCCGTTCATGGTGCCCTCGGCGGAGGCTCCGTTGTCGCCGATGATGTAGTAGACGATCGTGTTGTCGAGGACCCCGAGGTCCTCGATCGCGTCGACCAGCCTCCCCACGTGGTGGTCGGTGTGCTCCAGGAAGCCGGCGTACACCTCCATCTGCCGGGCAAGCACCGGCTTGAGCTCGTCCGGCATGTCCTCCCAGGCAGTGATCTCGTCGTGCCGGGCGGTCAGCTCTGCGTCGGCGGGGATGACGCCCAGCTCCTTCTGGCGAGCGAACGTGAGCTCGCGCTGCACGTCCCACCCGTCGTCGAACTGCCCGGCGTAGCGGTCCGCCCACTCCTGGGGCACGTGGTGGGGCGCATGGGTGGCACCGGGCGCGAAGTACATGAAGAACGGCTTGTCCGGCATCAACGCCTTTTGTTGGCGGACCCAGCTGCAGGCTCGGTCGGTGAGGTCCTCGGTCAGGTGGTAGCCCTCCTCAGGGGTGGCCGGGGGGTCGACCGGGGTGGTGCCGTCGTACAGGGCCGGGTCCCACTGGTTGTTCTCCCCCCCGATGAAGCCGTAGAAGGTCTCGAAGCCACCTCCCCCGGAAGGCCACGCATCGAAGGGTCCCAGCGGCGAGGACTGCCAGACGGGCACCTCGTGACACTTGCCGAACTGGGCCGTGGAGTAGCCGTTGAGCTTGAGGGTCATCGCCAGCGGGGCCTTGGTGTTCGGCCGCAGCGAGCTGTTGCCCGGGGCAGAGGTGGCCGTCTCGGTGATGCTGCCCATCCCTACCGAGTGGTGGTTGCGCCCCGTCAGCAGGGCCTGGCGGGTGGGCGCGCAGAGTGCGGTGGTGTGGAACCGGTTGTACCTCAGACCACCGGCGGCGAGGCGGTCCGCCGTGGGGGTCCGGCACGGGCCTCCGAAGGTGCTCGCTGCGCCGAAGCCGACGTCGTCGAGCAGCACGATCAGGACGTTCGGTGCCCCCTCGGGTGGCAGCAGGGGCCGGATCGGCGGGAACGCCGTGTCCGGGTCCTTCGCGTCATAGGTCGTCAACCCGTGTCCGGGACGGTCCGGGATCGGCAACATCGTGCGTGCGTGGCGGTCCGGCGTTGCGGTCATGGCCTCGGTCTCCCGTTGTCAGGCAGGGCTTGTCGCCCTCCATGGTGGTGGAACGACGTGAGGCGCCGAGTCCCCCAACCTGGGTGACTTCCCACACGCACCGCAACCCGATGTGCGTCGTCGCGGTAGGAGGGAAGGCACCCTGCCAGGTGTCGGCCATCAGCCGACCGCCAGGTCGCCCGGCCAGTCTGGGGATCCGATCGCCGGGCACACCAGACCACAGCTTTCATCCTTCCTCGGCATCTCCCTCCCCGCGCATCGACCAGAACGTGTGGACGACCCTCGGTCAGCTGACGCGATGGTGCGCGCATGAACACCCCCAAGAACGGCTCGAGTCGCCGTTGCGCACCGTCGTGGACCACCTACCGCAGCAGCATCGGCGACCGCTCCGGTCTGTTTGGCGCCGTGAGCACGGCGTGGCATCGCACGAAGGCGCTCTACCCAGGCAGCTACCTCGACCTGTCGCCCTCGACGGCCATCCCATCGGTCACCTACGTCGACACCGATCGGCGCGCCGAGCGATTCTTCGCGGACGAGGCGCTCGTGACAGCCGAACTACACGGGGGCACCCTGCCCGGGGCCGGCACCGGCATCGTCTACCCCACCCCACCCTGCTGCATCTGCTCGACCTGCGCGCGCAAGGCCCGTGCAGCGTCGACGACGTGGCCAAGGCCATATCGGTGCGGATCAGCACGCCAGTCCGGCGTGCCCTGGACGCCAGAGCCGACTGAGACGTCACAGCCACCAACAACAGCACCAGCGCAGGTCATTGACCTACGCTGGTGCTGTTGTCCGAGCCGCCTATCGGAATCGAACCGATGACCTATTCATTACGAGTGAATCGCTCTAGCCGACTGAGCTAAGGCGGCGGACACCCGAGGGTGCGCAGGGAGGATATCCGACCCGCCCCGGCTCGGGCGAATCGGACGCCCGAGCGCCGGGTGAGCTCAGCAGCGGAGCCCGTCCTCGGGCACGATGCCCTCGAGCAGAGAAGGCGTCCACGGCGTCGTCGACGCAGTCGTTGGACCGTCCGTAGGCCGTGTGACCCTCCCCCTCGTAGGACACCAGCACACCCGACTCCAGGGTGTCGGCCAGGGCCCCGGCCCACTCGTAGGGTGTCGCCGGGTCACCGGTGGTGCCGATGACGACGATCGGCGCGGCGCCTGCGGCCGTGTAGCTGTCGAGGGTCTCGGCGGCCTCCACCGGCCACACGGCGCAGGCCCCCTCACCGGCCAGGTAGCGACCGAAGGTCGGGGCGACCTCCTCGAACTCGGCCAGGACCTCCTCGTCGGTCTGCTCGGACTGGCCACCGGGACGGTCGAGGCAGTTGACGGCGTAGATCGCCTGCATGCCGTTGCCGTTGTAGGTGCCGTCGGCCTCCCGGTCGGCGTAGATGTTGGCCAGCAGCATCAGGGTGGAGCCGTCCCCGTCGAAGGCCTGCTGCAGCGCCTGGGTGAGGATGTCCCAGGCCGACTGGTCGTACATCGCGACGATGATGCCCAGCAACGCCCAGCCTTCGGTGAGCTCGGTCACGGAGTCCCCACTGACCGGCAGCGGCTCGGCGTCGACCTCGTCGAGGAAGCCCGCGAGGCGCTCCATGCCCTCGTCGACCGTGCCCCCCAACGGGCAGTCGCCCTGGTCGATGCAGTCCTGGACGTACGAACGGGTGGCCTGCTCGAAGCCGGCCGCCTGACCCAGGCCCAGCTCCAGACCCTCGAGCTCAGGGTCGATCGCGCCGTCCAGGACCAGCCGTCCCACGCGCTCGGGGAAGAGCTGGGCATAGGTGGCTCCGAGGAAGGTCCCGTAGGAGGCACCGAGGTAGTCCAGCTCGTCCTCCCCGAGAGCCGCGCGCAGCACATCCATGTCCCGTGCCGCCTCGACCGTGGAGACATGCCCCAGCAGCTCGGGTGCCGCCTCGGCACAGCTCTGCGCGAACTCCTCCACCAGGGCGTCGGAGGCTTCGCGTTCCTCCGGGGTGTCCGGCGACGGGTCGGACCCCAGGAACTCGTCCATCCGGTCGTCGTCGAAACAGACGATCGGAGCGGAGCCGGCGACCCCGCGCGGGTCGAAGCCGACGACGTCGTAGCCCGCGGCCACCTCCGGGGACACCACGAACTCTGACAGCCGGGCGTACTCGACACCCGACGCGCCCGGCCCACCGGGGTTGACCAGCAGGCTCCCCTGACGCTCACCGGTAGCGGGAGCTCGCAGCAGGGCGAGCTCGATCGTGGCCCCGTCGGGCTCGGCGTAGTCCAGGGGGACGGTCAGGGTCGAGCACTCGCCGCCCTCGCACTCGCTCCACTCCAACGTCTGGGAGTAGTAGGCCTCGAGCCCCTGCGGCGACTCAGCGGGGGTGGTCGGCTCGGCTGAGGTCGACGAGGACTCCACTGCCTGGTCCGGGGACGTCGAGGGCGCCACCGCGTCCGGCCTCTCCGTCTCGGGCGCCCCGGCGCTGCAGCCCGCGAGCAGCACCAGCACCCCGGCCCCTGCCACGAGCCGCCTCCGCAGCCGTCCTTGTCTGCCTGTGCGCACCGCGCTGTCCTTCCGACTCGTCATCCGCGGGCACCGGAACGGGCCCGCGGCAGGATCAACCCAACCATCATCGCCTCGACCACCAGGAGCGGCGCACCGTTGGCGATCAGCCGCTGGCGTGCCAGGTTGATGGTCTCCAGGGCTCGCAGCAGCTCGTCGGGCCCGAAGGCCCGGGCGAGCTGCGTGACCTGGTCCACCTCCGTGGCGTTGACAGCCTCCACGCCCGAGCCCAGCACCAGGGCGTCGCGGTAGACCGAGGCCAGGTCGGTCAGCGCCGCGTCGATGGTGTCGTGCTGGCGCCGCCTGGCGACCCGCTTCTGGTCCTCGTCGAGCTGCTTGAGGTGCGCCCGCACCGCGGGCGGCTGAGTGCGCGCCGAGGGGTCGGCGCCGAGCTGCCGCAGCACCTCGGCGCGAGCAGCGGCGGCGTCATCGCCGGAGACCGCCTGTGCCCCCTCCGTGGCCTCCTCGACGATCTCGGCGGCGGCAGCCAGCGCTGCGCCCAGGGAGGTCAGGGAGAGCGGGATGCCGGTGACCCGGCGCCGCCGGGCCCGGGCCATCTCGTCGGTGGCCAGCCGTCTGGCGATGCCGATGTGGCTCTGTGCGGCGCGCGCGGCGTAGTGAGCCATCGAGGGCTCGATGCCGTCGCGCCGGACCAGCAGGTCGGCCACGGCATCGACCGGAGGTGTCCCGAGGCGGACATGGCGGCAGCGGCTGCGCACCGTCACGATCAGGTCGTCGAGGGTCGGCGCACAGAGCAGCCAGACGGTGCGCGGCGGCGGCTCCTCGAGTGTCTTGAGCAACGCGTCGGCCGCCTGCTCGTTGAGCCGGTCGGCGTCCTCGATGACGATGATGCGCCACCGGCCGGCCGTGGGGCGCCCCGCAGCGGCGAGCGCCAGCTCGCGGGCCCTGTCGACCCGGATGAAGGTCTCGCTCGTGCTGAGGACGGTCACGTCGGGGTGGCTGCCGACCAGGACGGTGTGGCAGGCCGCGCACCGCCCACACCCCGGGGCGTCCCGGCGCTCGCACTGCAGGGCAGCGGCGAAGGCACGCGCAGCAACGGAGCGCCCCGACCCGGGAGGTCCGGTGAACAGCCACGAGTGCGTCATCGACGCAGGCAGGGTCGCCGCGCGCCGCAGCGTCGCGACCACACGGTCCTGCCCCACGAGCTGGTCGAAGACGCTCATGTCGGGACTCGCCTCGCCTCCGCCGGCCCGGTGACCTCGAGGAAGCGCGCCCGCACCGCGGCATGGACCTCGTGCGAGGGGGCCGTGGCGTCGAGCACGAGGTAGCGCTCCGGAGCGGCGGCCGCCAGGTCGAGGAAACCGCGGCGGACCCGGTCGTGGAAGTCGTCGCTCTCGCTCTCCAACCGGTCGTGCACCTGGCCCCGACGGGCCCGCCCCTCCGTCGCGGCAACATCGAGCAGCACGGTGAGGTCGGGCAGCAGGCCCTCGGTCGCCCACAGCGACAGGTCGCGGATCTCGTCGCGGACGAGCGAGCGGGGCTGCCCCTGGTAGGCGATGGAGGAGTCGAGGTAACGGTCGGTCAGCACCACCGCACCACGCTCGAGCGCGGGTCTGACCACGGTGGCGACGTGGTGCGCGCGGTCGGCGGCGAAGAGCAGGGCCTCGGCCCGGGGCGCGACATGCTCGCCGTGCAGCAGCACCTCACGGATGGCCAGACCGACGGGCGTGCCGCCGGGCTCGCGGGTCAGGACCACCTCCCGGCCCGCGGCACTCAGCCACTGGCCCAGCAGTGCAGCCTGGGTCGACTTGCCGGCCCCGTCACCGCCCTCGAACGCCACGAAGACCCCGGCGCCGGCCGGGCGCGGGTCCGCTGAGGTCGGGAGCATGCCAGGGAGCCTAGGTCAACGTGCTGACAGCACACCCCGGCCGTCCACGCCCGGCAGCACCTCCACCTGGTCCCCCATCGCGGCCCAGACCGGCAGCTGCAGGCTGAGCAGGACGTCATAGAGGAGGCGCCGGTCCATCCGGTGCACCGGCACCCCCGTGGTAGTGGACGAACCACCGGTCCCGGGTCTGCAGCGGGTTGGACACGTCCTGGCTCCACCGGAAGGTCACCTGTGCCGTGGGTGGCGTGTCGGCGGTCAGGTCAGGTCAGGTCAGGTCAGCGTGCCGTCGCCGCGCAGCGACTCGAAGATCAGGGCGGTCTCGGCGTGCAGGACACCTGGACGGTTGGTGAGGTGGTCGAGCACGAAGTCGCGCAGCGCGTCTGCGGACTCGGCGGCCACGTGCACGAGGTAGTCGGTGGCCCCCGACACGTGGTAGGCGCCGATGACCCCAGGCAGTCGCGGCACCTCGTCACGGAAGGCCTCGAAGTGGCTGCGGCGGTGCCCGCCGAACCGGACGGCGATCATGGCCTGCACGGGTCGACCGACGGCGGCGGGGTCGATGTCGGCGTGGATGCCCCGGATCACCCCCCGCTCCCGCAAGGAGCGCACCCGGACCAGGCACGTCGACTCCGCGATGCCCGCCTGTCGGGCGAGCATGGCGTTGGACATCCGGCCGTCCTGCTCGAGGAGCAGGACCAGGCGCTGGTCGACGGCGTCGAGGGGACGCTCCTCGGAGGTCTGCACGGGCTTCGCCATGGTGGCGAGTTTACCTCCTCCAGCAGGCAGTTCATGCGGATCATGACCCAGTTATCCGCAGATTCTTAGAGGTTCTTGACGCAGGTCCGCATTATCCGCACCATGGAAGACATGTTTGACGATGCCGCCTCCCTCGACACCCGTGCTGTCCACTCCGCTCGCGAGGACCTGACCGCGCTGGGCGTGCACGTGCCCCCGATCGACCTGTCGAGCACCTATCCGGTGACCGACGTGGAGGCGGGAGGCGCAGCCTACGAGCACCTGGCCACCGGTGGCTCCCTCCGCGAGGGCCAGAGCGGCATCTACCAGCGACTGTGGAACCCCACGGTGGCCCGTTTCGAGCGGGCGCTGGCCGACCTGGAGGAGGCCGAACAGGCAGTGGCGTTCGCCTCCGGCATGGCCGCGCTGTCCGCAGTGCTGCTGGCCGCGGTCAGCGCCGGGACCCCACACGTGGTCGCGGTGCGACCCTGCTACGGCGGCACCGACCACGTCCTCGCGACGGGCCTGCTCGGCACCGAGGTCACCTGGGCCACCCCCCAGTCCGTCTCTGCGGCGATCACCCCGCGCACCGGCCTGGTGCTGGTGGAGACCCCCGCGAACCCGACCCTCCAGCTCGTCGACATCGCTTCCGTCGTCGCACAGGCAGGCCAGGTGCCGGTCATGGTCGACAACACCTTCGCCACCCCGGTGCTGCAGCGCCCGGTGACGCACGGTGCCCGGCTGGTGCTGCACTCGGCGACCAAGTTCCTCGGCGGGCACGGTGACCTGCTCGCGGGCATCGTCGCGACCGACGCCGAGTGGGCCGCCCGCATCCGCAGTGTCCGTGCTCTCACCGGGGCCATCCTCTACCCGCTGGCGGCCTACCAGGCCCACCGCGGCCTGCAGACGCTGCCGGTGCGGGTGCGCGCACAGCAGGAGAACGCGCAGGTCGTCGCCCGCTGGCTGTCGACGCACGACGCGGTGCGGGCGGTCCACTACCCAGGCATGGGGGACAACGACCCCCGCGGCCTGGTCGGCACCCAGATGGCCGGCTCCGGGTCGGTGCTCGCCTTCGAGGTCGACTCGTATGCCGCCGCTGCGGCGGTCACGCAGCGGTGCCGGCTGATCACGCACGCCGTCTCGCTCGGTGGTGTGGACACGCTGATCCAGCATCCTGCCTCGCTGACCCACCGGCCCGTCGCCCCCGAAGCCCGTCCGGGAGCGGGCATCGTGCGGCTGTCGGTCGGACTGGAGGACGCAGGTGACCTCATCGGCGACCTCGGTCAGGCACTCCAGCAGGTGAGCCGGACCGAGCAGAGCTCGTCCCGCGCGGTCGTCCCGAGCTGAGCCCGACGTGGTGCCTGCCGCGGACAGGCCGGGTCAGGCCTTGCGAGCCGTGCGGGGAGCCGCCTTCTTGGTCGTGGCCTTCTTCGTCGTCTTCTTGGCTGCGCGCTTGCGCGTGGTAGGTCCTTTGGCTCGCTTGTCGGCGAGCAGCTCGAACCCCCGCTCGGGGGTGATGCTCTCGGGGTCGTCCTCCTTGCGCAGGGTCGCGTTGGTCTCGCCGTCGGTGACATAGGGGCCGAAGCGACCCTCCTTGACCACCACTGCCTTGCCGCTCACCGGGTCGGCGCCGAGCTCCTTCAGGGGCGGTGCCGCGGCCGCCCGGCCCCGCTGCTTGGGCTGGGCGTAGATCGCGAGCGCCTCCTCCAGGGTGATGCCGAAGATCTGGTCCTCGGTGGCCAGCGAGCGGGAGTCGGTCCCCTTCTTCAGGTACGGACCGTAGCGACCGTTCTGAGCGGTGATCTCCTCGCCGGACTCGGGGTCGGCGCCCACGACACGGGGCAGGCTGAGCAGCCGTAGCGCGGTGTCGAGCTCGATGGTCGCCAGGTCCATGTCCTTGAACAGGCTCGCCGTGCGCGGCTTGGCCTTGGCCGACTTCTTGGCGCCCTTCGTCGGCGTCTCGTCGGAGTCGGGAAGCACCTCGGTGACATACGGGCCGTACCGACCGGCCCGGGCCACGATGTCGCGGCCGGACTCGGGGTCCTGGCCGAGCACACGTCCGTCGTCAGCGGCCGTCTCCAGCAGCTCACGCCCCTTCTCCGGCGTCATCTCGTCCGGGGCGATGTCGTCGGTGATGCTGGCCCGCCGCGGCTCACCCTCAGCGGTGGAGTCCTCGACATAGGGGCCGTAACGACCGACCCGCACGACGATGCCCTCGCCGATCTCGATCGTGGAGACACCACGCGCGTCGATCTCACCGAGGTCCTGCACGAGGTCGCGCAGGCCCTCCCCCGTGGTGGCCTCGTCGCCGAAGTAGAAGCGCCTGAGCCAGGCGACCCGCTGCTCGTCGCCTGCGGCGATGCGGTCCAGGTCCTCCTCCATCGAGGCGGTGAAGTCGTAGTCCACCAACCGGGAGAAGTGCTCCTCCAGGAGCCGGGTCACCGCGAAGGCCAGCCAGGTCGGGATCAGCGCGGACCCCCTGGTGCGCACGTAGCCCCGGTCCTGGATGGTGCCGACCGTCGCGGCATACGTGGAGGGGCGGCCGATGCCCTTCTCCTCCAGCGCCTTGACGAGAGTCGCCTCGGTGTAGCGCGCCGGCGGGTTGGTCTGGTGTCCCTGTGCCTCGGCCCGCAGCGTGTCCAGCCCCACACCCTCGGAGAGCTTGGGCAGCCGGCGCTCGGTCTCGGCCTCGTTGCGGCCGTGTCGCTCCTCGTCACGCCCCTCCTCGTAGGCGGCGAGGAAGCCGCGGAAGGTGATGACGGTGCCCGAGGCGGAGAACTCCGCGTCCCGGGCTCCGGCGCCTTCGGGCAGGGTGGCGCCGAGCTTGACGCTCGCGGTCGAGCCCCGGGCGTCGGCCATCTGGGAGGCGACGGTGCGCTTCCAGATCAGCTCGTACAGCGCATACTCCTGCCCGCGCAGCTCACCGGCCACCTGGGCGGGGGTGCGGAAGGAGTCACCGGCGGGACGGATCGCCTCGTGCGCCTCCTGGGCGTTCTTGCTCTTCTTGCCGTAGACGCGCGGGGCCTCGGGCACGAAGTCGGCGCCGTAGAGGTCACGGGCCTGGCCCCGGGCTGCACTGATCGCCGACTGCGACAGGGTCGTGGAGTCGGTGCGCATGTAGGTGATGTAGCCGTTCTCGTAGAGCCGCTGGGCGGTGCGCATCGTGCTCTGGCTGTTGAGCCGCAGCTTGCGGCTGGCCTCCTGCTGCAGGGTGGAGGTCGTGAACGGTGCCGACGGCCGACGGGTGTAGGGCTTCTCCGAGACCTCGCGCACGACGACCTGCGCCTGCGTCATCGCCTCGGCGACGGAGGTCGCCAAGGTGGCGTCCAGCTGGCGTGCGCCGCGGGTCTTCAGCACCCCGGTGTCGGCGAAGTCACGACCCGTGGCGACCCGGTCGCCGTCGAGGCCGGTCAGCCTCGCCACGAAGCTCTGCCCGCTGTTGCTCGAGGGGGCGAACTCGCCCTCGACGTCCCAGTAGGAGGCGGAGCGGAACGCCATACGCTCACGCTCCCGCTCCACCACCATGCGGGTCGCCACCGACTGGACCCGGCCCGCGGACAGGCCCTGCTTGACCTTGCGCCACAGCACCGGCGAGACCTCGTAGCCGTAGAGACGGTCGAGCACGCGTCGGGTCTCCTGCGCGTCGACGAGGCGGGTGTCCAGGTCGCGGGTGTCCCGGGCGGCCCGCTGGATGGCCTCGCGGGTGATCTCGTGGAAGACCATGCGCTTGACCGGCACCGTGGGCTGGAGCACCTCCAGGAGGTGCCAGGCGATGGCCTCACCCTCGCGGTCCTCATCGGTGGCGAGCAGGAGCTCGTCGGCGTCCTTGAGGGCCCGCTTCAGCTCGGCGACCTTCTTCTTCTTGTCCCCGTCGACCACGTAGTAGGGGTCGAAGCCGTCCTCGATGTTGATCGCGAACTTGCCGTAGGGGCCCTTCTTCATCTCAGCCGGAAGCTCGCTGGGGTTGGGCAGGTCACGGATGTGACCCACGCTGGCGTCGACCTGGTAGTCGGCGCCGAGGAACTCGCCGATCTTCCGCGCCTTGGCGGGAGACTCGACGATGACGAGTTTGCGCGTCACGGGATGGCACTCCTTCTCGGTGCCCACGTGCCGCGGATTCGTCGCGACTCCGACGTGGACCCCCGGCGCACACGGTAGCGGACCCACCGGGGTGCGTGGTGCTGGCTACGCTGACGGCATGTCTCACCGTCACCCTGCCGTCGTCGCGCTGTGCCTGGCCACTGCCCTGATGCTCCTTGGATGCGGCAGCGGCGCGCCGGACACCGCCCAGGTCCTGGAGGACGACGCGAGCCAGCCTTCGACGGGAGCGGACCCGGGCCGCGAGGACGACGCTGCCCAGCCGTCCGAGAGCGGCGCCGCGGACGGAGGCACCGTGGAGGTGGCCAGCGACGGCACGGTCCTGGTCGGCGGTGACCAGGCCAGCTTCGTGATGCCGTCGGGCAACATCCAGTGTGTGATGCGGTCTGCCTCGGTCGTCTGCCAGATCGCGGACAAGGACTTCCAGCCTGCCGAGGACGACCTCAACCCCGAGGCGCTGGGTGAGTGCGGGGTCGAGACCGCCGACGCGGTGACCGTGCTGGCCGGTGGCCGTGCGACCTGGGGCTGCACCTCGGAGACCATCCGCGGCCAGGCGGCGCTGGACCTGGGTGGCTGGTGGGCGTCCGAGGGTGTCGGGGAGACCGAGGAGATCGAGGGCACCGACCTCGCGGTCCTCGCCTACGACAGCTCCCTGCAGGTGGGGTCGATGCTGTGCCGCAGCTCGCTGACCGACGTGACCTGCCGCCACCTGGACTCCAGCCACGGGTTCACACTGGCCCGGGAGGCCTACAGCACCAGCTGACCCGGCCGGAGGGTTCAGGGCGCGGTGACGGGCACGTCCTCGGACTCCACCGGAGCCTCGAACTGGGAGCGGTAGAGCGCTGCGTAGGCCCCGTCCGCCGCCAGCAGCGTGTCGTGGCTGCCCTGCTCGACGATGCGCCCTGCCTCCATGACCAGGATGAGGTGCGCGTCGCGGATCGTCGACAGCCGGTGGGCGATGACGAAGGACGTGCGGTCCTGGCGCAGCGCCGCCATCGCGTGCTGCAGCAGCAGCTCGGTGCGGGTGTCCACCGACGACGTCGCCTCGTCGAGGATCAGCAGAGCGGGATCGGTGAGAAACGCCCGCGCGATCGTGATCAGCTGCTTCTCGCCCGCCGAGACACTGCCACCCTCGGAGTCGAGCACCGTGTCGTAGCCGTGCGGCAGCGAGTGCACGAAGCGGTCGACGTAGGTGGCTCGGGCCGCTTCCCGGATCTCGTCCTCGGTCGCCTCGGGCCGGCCGTAGGCGATGTTGTCCCGGATCGTGCCCTTGAACAGCCAGGTGTCCTGGAGCACCATCCCGATCCGGGAGCGGAGCCCGTGCCGGGTCAGCGACGTGATGTCGGCGCCGTCGAGCGTGATCCTGCCCCCGTCCAGCTCGTAGAAGCGCATCAGGAGGTTGACCAGCGTGGTCTTGCCCGCGCCGGTCGGCCCGACGATGGCGACGGTCTGGCCCGGCTCGACGACGAGGTCCAGGTCGTGGATCAGGGGCGACTCGGGGTCGTAGGAGAAGGCGACGTCCTCGAACTCCACCCGGCCGCGAGGGACGGCCAGGTCGACGGGGCTGGCGTGGTCGACCTGCTGCTCGGGTGCGTCCAGCACCTCGAAGACCCGCTCGGCGGACGCGATGCCCGACTGCATCAGGTTGGCCATCGAGGCCACCTGGGTGAGCGGCTGGGTGAACTGCCGGGAGTACTGGATGAACGCCTGGACCTCGCCCAGGCTCATCTGCCCGCCGGCCACCCTGAGCCCGCCGAGCACGGCGATCACGACGTAGTTGAGGTTGCCGATGAACATCAGCGTCGGCATGATCAGGCCGGAGACGAACTGGGCCCCGAAGCCCGCTTCGTACAGGTCGTCGTTGGCCCGGGTGAAGACCGCGCGTGACTCCCTGCGACGACCGAAGACCTGGATCAGCTCGTGCCCGCTGAAGGCCTCCTCGACGATCCCGTTGACCTCGCCGGTGTGCTTCCACTGCCGGATGAACAGACCCTGGGCGCGTTTGCCGATGACCGCTGTGACCAGCAGCGACAAGGGGATGGTGACGAGGGCGACCAGGGCCAGCAGGGGGGAGATGACGAGCATCATGGTGACCATGGCGACCACCGTCAGCAGCGAGGTGAGCAGCTGGGACAGGGTCTGCTGCAGGCTCTGAGCGACGTTGTCGATGTCGTTGGTGACCCGGCTGAGCACCTCACCGCGCGGCTGCTTGTCGAAGTAGGGCAGCGGCAGCCGGTGCAGCTTGGCCTCGACGTCGCGGCGCAGCTGGTAGATCGTGCGGTTGACCACGACGACGAGGATGCGCCCTTGCGCCCACGAGAGCAGGGCCGCGACGAGATAGAGGCCGAGCACCAGCATCAGGACCTCGGCGAGCGCAGCGAAGTCCACGCCCTGCCCGGGCACGACGTAGTCCATCGCCGCGAGGATGTCGGCGACGGTGTCCTCCCCCCGCTCGCGCAGCGACTCGACAGCCTCCGCCTGGGAGACCCCCGAGGACAGCTGCCGCCCGAACACGCCGGCGAAGATGAGGTCGGTGGCCCGGGCCAGGATCACCGGCCCCAGGGCGTTGAGCACGACGCTGGCCGTGGTCAGCACCAGCACCGCGACCAGTGCTGCGCGGTCGGGACGCAGCAGCCCCAGCACTCGCTTGGCCGACCGGACGAAGTGCTGCGGCTTCTCCACCGGGGCACCCATGGTGCGGCCGGGGCCGCGGGTGACCAGGGGCGGGCCACGGCGCGCCTCGGCGGCCTTCTCCTCGGCCGACTTCACTCCTTCGCTCATGTCAGGCCACCTCCGCCGTGAGCTGGGAGCGGACGATCTCCTGGTATGTCGTGCAGGCCGCCAGGAGCTCGTCGTGGGTGCCCGTGCCGACCACCCGGCCGTCCTCGAGGACGACGATGCGGTCGGCGCGGGTGATCGTGGACACCCGTTGGGCCACGACGATGACCGTCGAGGTCGCGGTGCGAGAGCGTAGCGCGGCCCGCAGCCGGGCGTCGGTGGAGACGTCGAGCGCCGAGAACGAGTCGTCGAAGACGTAGACCTCCGGCTGCTTCACCAGCGCGCGGGCGATCGCGAGGCGCTGACGCTGTCCACCGGAGACGTTGGTGCCCCCTTGGGCCACCGGAGCGTGGAGGCCCTCCGGCATCGCGGCGACGAAGTCGTCGGCCTGGGCGATCCGCAGGGCGTCCCACAGCTCCTCGTCGGTGGCCTCGGGGTTGCCGTAGCGCAGGTTGGAGGCGACGGTGCCGGAGAAGAGGTATGGCTTCTGGGGGACGATGCCCACCTTGCCCCAGACGGCGTCGAGCGCAGCACGGGTGACGTCGACCCCGTTCATGAGCACCGAGCCACCGGTCACGTCGTAGAGCCGGGTCACCAGCGAGACGGCGGTGGTCTTGCCCGCGCCGGTCGACCCGACCAGCGCCGTCATCTGGCCGGGTCGCGCCGTGAACGAGACCCCCTGCAGCACCGGCCGTTCGGCACCGGGGTAGTGGAAGACCACGTCCCGGAACTCCACGGTGACCGGCCCCTCGGGCACCGGGGTGGGCTGCAGCGGGTCGACGACGGTCGTGTCGGTGTCGAGCACCTCCATGATCCGGCCGGCCGACACCGCCGCGCGGGGGATCATCGTCGCCATGAAGGTCGCCATCATCACCGACATCAGCACGAAGAGCAGGTAGGCCATGAACGCGACCAAGGAACCGATCTGCATCTGACCGGCGTCGATGCGCTGGGCCCCGAACCACATCACGGCGACCGTCGAGGCGTTCAGGATGAACATCACGATCGGGAAGACCATCGCCATCAGCTTGCCGACCGCCAGTGCGGCCCCGGTGTAGTCGTCGTTGGCCTCGGCGAACCGCGCCTTCTCCTGGTCCTCCCGGACGAAGGCGCGGACGACCCGGACGCCGGTGATCTGCTCGCGTAGCACCCGGTTGACCTGGTCCACGGCCTGTTGCATGACAGCGAACTGGGGCACCATCTTGCGCAGGATCAGCCCGATGAACAGCGCCAGGAGGGGCACCGCCACGGCCATCAGCCAGGACAGCCCGGGGTCCTCCCGGATCGCCATGACGATGCCGCCGACCATCATGATCGGAACGGTCACCATCATCGCCAGCGCCATGAACACGACCGTCTGGACCTGGGTGACGTCGTTGGTCGACCTGCTGATCAGGGTGGGCGCGCCGAACCGGCCGACCTCCTGGGCGCTGAAGCTGCTGACCCGGTCGAACACGTTGCCGCGCAGGTCGCGAGCCGTGGCGGCCGCGGTCCGCGAGGCGAGGAAGGTCGCGCCGACGGTGACCAGGATCTGCACCACCGTGAAGGCCAGCATGACGCCCCCGAGCCGGACGATCTGGCCCGTGTCGCCCACCGCGACACCCTCGTCGATGATGCGCCCGTTGAGGCTGGGCAGGTAGAGCGAGGCCAGCGTGCTCAACAGCTGGAGCCCCAGCAGCAGCAGGATGGCGGTGCGGTAGGGCGCCAGGTGCCGGCGCAGCAGGGAGATCAGCACGGTGGCCTCGGCTTTCGGGTGCCGTCGAGCAGCGCATCGACGATCTCGTCGGGGGTGAGCAGCTCACCGCGCGCGATGTGGCGGTTGCTGCCGGAGAAGGTGAGCAGCCGGACCAGCCGGACGAGGTGCTCCGGTGACACGGTGAGCTGGTCGGCATCGGGCGAGACCAGTGCGGTCATCCGCGCGGTGAGCCGGTTCTGCTGCTCGTGGGCCTCGGCGTGCAGGTCCTCGGGCGGGCGGATCATGCCGACGGCTGTCATCAGGTCGAAGAGGTCGACGAACCGGTCCTGCAGCGCCGACACCAGCTCGACCAGCCGGTCGGCCAAGGGCAGCGCCGGGTCGATCGCATCCACCCGCGCCACCAGAGGCCCGAGGTCGAAGGCTCGTCGCAAGGCGGCGTGCACGAGGGCGTCCTTGCTGTCGAAGACACGGAAGATGGTGCCCTCGGCCACGCCCGCTGCCGCCGCCATCTCCTTGGTGGTGGCGGCCAGACCGCGGTCGTGCAGGACCCGCACCGCGGCGCACTCGAGCTGCACACGCCGCTCCTCCGGTGGCAGGGCAGGGGCGCGGGTCGGCATACCGGGCAGCATAACTGAGTGAGCACTCACTCAGTCAAGGGGGTAGGCCGAGTTCCGCTCCCGCAGAACGGCTGCGTCTGCCTTGTGTCGCAGGTGTGTAGCAGTTGTGTCGCAATCGTGGCCAAGGACCCGAAACGTGTATCAGGCGTGCGACAGACACGTCCTGGGTGGATGTACGGCACACCCACACGGAAGGCATCCCCCGATGAACCCTTCGACCTCACCCTCCGGCTCAGCGACCGGCCGCGCACGCGCAGCCGAGCTGCTCTGCAGGCTCCTCCGGGAGCGACCCGCCTACCGTCAGGCGTGGTCGCAGCACACCCGCCGCGGCGGTCGCGGTGTGCACCAAGGCGCGGTCGCACACGTGCTTGCCGAGCACCTCTGGGCCACCGGCACCGAGCCGCGCAGCAACGACGGCCTGCCACGACAGCTCAAGGACGTCGTCAGCCGGGCCCTGTCCGGCAGGACGCTGTCCCCCCGCGTGCTCGGTCTCTTCATCGCCGCGTTCGACATGGACGAGCACACCGCCGGCCAGCTGTGGAGGGCGCTGTTGGGCGACCGTCGTCGCGTGGAGCAGCCACCTGCGCGCACCTACCGCTACGACTACGTCAGCGCAGGAGGCCAGCGGCGATGAGCTCGCGCAGGCGAGGCACCACCTGAGCCGTGGCCACGTCCGGCTCGGTGCCGGTCAGCGCCGCGACAGCCTGCACCAGCTGCGCTGCCGTGAGGTCGCCGTCACAGGCTCCGACGACCCCGGCGGTGAGCGAGTCCAGCGGGACGACCCGGCACAGCCCGGACCCTTGGCGCAGCCGGATCACCGCGGGGTCCGGTGCGCCGGGTCGGCCGATCCGCTCCTCGGTGACGTCGCCGGCCACGCTCCAGGGCACACTGAGCACCTCCGTGTCCGTGTGCAGCGCGAGCCAGGTGCGGGCGCGCAGGCCCGCCAGCACGGTGGGGCCCATCGGCCCCACGGTCGGGGTGGTGACCTCCTCCAGCTCGCGCCAGGGCAGGCGGTCCTGGGTCGGCCGTTGCAGCGTGAGGATGCCGAAGCCGACCCGCTCGACGCCCCGCTCGGCGAAGTCGCTCAGCCAGGCGGCATACAGGCGGTCGAAGGCGGGCGTCCCGGGCCGGAGCCCGCCGTCTCTGGCCCACGTCTCGGCATACTGCGCCGGGTCCAGCTCCTCCCGCTGCACCACCCAGGCGTCCAGGCCGGTGCCCTCGAGCCAGGTGTCGACGTGGTCGCGCCACTCCTCACCGGCGCCGAGCTCCCAGTTGCCCAGCAGCTGCGCGATGCCCCCCGGAGCCAGGTGCCGCGGGAGGTCCCGGACCAGCCCGGCGACCACGGCGTCACCAGCCGCCCCACCGTCGCGGTAGTCGTAGAGCGGCACGTCGGCCCGCCGCGGTGTGATGACGAACGGCGGGTTGGACACGACGAGGTCGAACTCCTCGCCCGCGACGGGGTCCCACAGGGACCCCTGGCGCAGGTCCAGCTCCACGTCGTTGAGTGCGGCGTTGAAGCGGGCGAACCCCAGGGCCCGTGCCGACAGGTCTGTGGCGACCCGGTGCGACGCGTGACCCGCCAGGTGCAGGGACTGGACGCCGCACCCGGTCCCGAGGTCCAGGGCTCGCCGGACCCGAGGCCGGGGGGTCCACGAGGCCAGCGTCGACGACGCTCCGCCGACACCGAGGACGTGGTCGGTGCCCAGCGCCTCTCCGGTGGCCAGCTCGGTGAGGTCGGAGGCCACCCACCAGGTGTGGTCGTCCTGCCCGTACGGGCGCAGGTCGCACCGGCCGCGCACGCCGTCACCGTCGACGCGGGCCAGCCCGAGCGCCACCGCCCCGGCCACGCCGGTCCTCGGCAGCGCCGCGGTCAGCGACTCCGCGGACACGGTCCGACCGAGCGCGAAGGCCCGGACGAGCACGGCGACGGGGTCGGTGGAGCCGGCGGTGGCAAGGGCGGCCGGGAGCGGCTGCTCCCGGTGCAGCGCCGCGTCGGCCACGGACCCCAGCACCTCGCCGACGCGCTCGTGCGTGTAGCCGGCCTGGCGCAGGTCGTCGCGGAGGCGGCCGACGAGCTCGGCCGGGCCGGCGGGGGGCGGTGCCGATGCGCTGGTCACCCCCCGAGGCTACGGCGTGCCGGCGGTCGGCCCGGGGGTCACCACCGCCAGGTGAAGCCCACCAGGGCGTGGTGCACGTCCTCGCCGAACCAGTGGACGGAGTGGTCGGGCCCTACCGCCTGCGGCACGAGGTCGGCGGCTGGGGAGTCCAGCGCCTCCCAGGTGCCGAACCACACCTGCGCCGGCACCTTGGTCGGATGGAACTGCACCTGCAGCGTCACCGCGCCGGCGGTGCGCGCCAGGCCCCGTCTGAACTCCGGCGGCGGTGCCTCCTCGTAGCGGAACACGGTGCGGTACTCCAGCACGGCCGTCTCACCCGGCGGCACGGTGTCGTGCAGGTGGATGTCGATGGCCCAGACCCCGGGCACGTCCGTGGCGTAGACCTGGCTCGGCCGCCCGCCACGGACGACGTCGATGGCGACGGCAGCGGTGTCGAAGCGGTAGCTGTAGCGCGCCATCGGCTCGAGCGCGCGCACCACCTGCACGGTCCTGTGGGTGACCGGCCGCCCGTCGGACCCGACCACGTGCAGCTCGTCCAGCGCGACCGTGCGGTATGAGGTGGCCGGCGCGGGAGTGCGCACCCCGTCCGGCTCCTGCGGCACCAGGCCCGCGGCGTCCTGGTCGGCGGCGAACCGGCTCCACAGCATGTCCTGGTGCTCGGTGCGGATGTCGAAGGCGGCGATGAACCACTCGAGGGAGCGCTGGGTCAGCCGACCCGACAGGGCACGGTTGACGGTGTCCTTCAGGCTGCGCGGCAGGGACTGCTGGTCCTTGGGATACTCCCCGATGTCCCACAGGTAGTCGGCGAGCACCTGCGAGATCGCCCCCTGGTGCAGCGGGCCGGGGCTGCTGCGCCGCACGTAGTGCCGCCAGCGTCGGCGGTAGTCCTCCTCCTCGGCCAGCAGCTGACGCAACAGGTCGGCAGCGCTGGAGGACGTCGCGTCCCCCTGACTGACCATGACCATCGCGACCTCCCCGGACGGCTCGACGTGTTCGGAGACTACCGAAGATGACCGTGACCCGGGTAGCGGAAGGCTGCCCGGGTCGCCGGCGTGTCGGGGACGCTCCGCCCTCCCTCTCAGGACCTCGTCGACGGCTGCGTCGACTCCTCGGCGATCGCCAGGTCGCGACGCTTGCTGACCCACACGGCCCCGACGATGATCAGGACGGAGACGCCGGCGATGGACCAGCGCATCAGGTCGTTGGCGTCGTCCCCGATCGACATGGTCACGATCGCCGGCGCGATGAGCAGGGCGACCAGGTTCATCACCTTGATGAGCGGGTTGATGGCCGGACCGGCGGTGTCCTTGAACGGGTCCCCCACGGTGTCACCGATGACGGTGGCCTCGTGAGCCGCGCTGCCCTTGCCGCCGTGGTTGCCGTCCTCGACGATCTTCTTCGCGTTGTCCCAGGCCCCACCGGAGTTGGCGAGGAAGACGGCCATCAGCACACCGGTGCCGATGGCACCGGCAAGGTAGCCGGCGAGGGCACCCACGCCGAGGGCGAAACCGACCGCGATGGGCGCGAAGATCGCCAGCAGGCCCGGCGTGGCGAGCTCACGCAACGAGTCCTTGGTGCAGATGTCGACGACCTTGGCGTACTCGGGCTTCTGCGTGTAGTTCATGATGCCGGGCATCTCGCGGAACTGGCGGCGCACCTCGAAGACGATGGCGCCCGCCGCCCGGGTGACGGCGTTGATGGCCAGGCCGGAGAAGAGGAAGACCACCGAACCGCCGATCAGGATGCCGACCAGCGCCCGCGGGTCGAACACCAGGAACGACTGGTAGAGCGACGCCGAGGCCGCGGTGCTGCCGCCGGCCAGCTCCTCCAGCGACGTGCTGACGGCATCCCAGTAGGCACCGAACAGTGCGGTCGCGGCGAGCACCGCCGTGGCGATCGCGATGCCCTTGGTGATGGCCTTGGTGGTGTTGCCGACGGCGTCGAGCTCGGTGAGGATCTGGGCACCCTCGCCGTCGACGTCACCGGACATCTCGGCGATGCCCTGGGCGTTGTCCGACACCGGGCCGAAGGTGTCCATCGCCACGATGACCCCGACCGTCGTCAGCAGGCCACAACCGGCCAGCGCGACGAAGAACAGGGAGAGGATGAGGGACCCTCCTCCGAGGGTGAAGAGCAGGTAGATCGCGCCGGCGATGGTGACGGCCGTGTAGACCGCCGACTCCAGGCCCACCCCGATGCCGGACAGGACGACGGTCGCCGCACCGGTCAGCGAGGTGCGGGCGACGTCCTTGGTCGGCTTGGAGTCGGTCCCGGTGAAGTAGCCGGTCAGCCACAGGATGAAGGCGGCGAGCACGATGCCGATGATGACCGCCCCGGCCCCCCGCACGGCCGGGTTGAGGTCGGGGGTGGCGGTGGTGCCGAAGATCGCGAGCTCGGAGGAGGTGATGCCGTCCATGCTCTGCGGCAGGAAGATCATGGCCGCGACGACGGAGGCGACTGCTGCCGTGATCGCCGACAGGTAGAAGCCGCGGTTGATCGCGGTCAGGCCGTTCTCCCCCGGCCGGGCCTTGGTGATGAACACGCCGAGGATGGCGGTGAGCGCACCGATGGCCGGGATGACCAGCGGGAAGGTCAGACCGTCGGAGCCGATCGCGGCGGTGCCCAGGATGAGCGCGGCGACCAGGGTCACCGCGTACGACTCGAAGAGGTCGGCGGCCATGCCGGCGCAGTCCCCCACGTTGTCGCCGACGTTGTCGGCGATGGTGGCGGCGTTGCGCGGGTCGTCCTCGGGGATGCCGGCCTCGATCTTGCCGACCAGGTCGGCTCCGACGTCGGCGGCCTTGGTGAAGATGCCACCGCCGACCCGCATGAACATCGCCAGGAGCGCGGCACCGAAGCCGAAGCCCTCCAGCACCTTCGGAGCCTGGCCCTGGTAGATCAGGACGACCAGGGCCGCGCCCAGCAGGCCCAGCCCCACGGTGGCCATCCCCACGGTGCCCCCGGTGCGGAACGCGATGCGCATGCCCAGGTCGCGGCCGGAGGTGCGGGCCGCCTCGGCCACGCGCATGTTGGCCGCGGTTGCCAGGCTCATGCCCAGGTAGCCGATGGTTGCCGAGAACACCGCTCCGAGCACGAAGAACACGGACCGGCCGATCCGCACGGACAGGTCGTCGGCGGGAAGGGCAAGCAGCAGGAAGAAGGCAATCACGACGAAGACGGCCAACGTCGAGAACTGGCGCTTCAGGTAGGCCTGGGCACCCTCCTGGACGGCGGCCCCGATCTCCTGCATGCCGGCCGTCCCCGGGGAGGTCGCCAGCACCTCCTTGCGGAACCGCAGGCCCATCACCAGGGCTGCCAGGGAGATGATCAGGACCACGACCACGATGGACGTGCCCCCCACCCCCAGCTCGACATCCTGCATGACGATCGGTGTCATTGCTACCTCCGTGCAGCATCGCGCCACGCTTGCGCGACGTCAGTGTCCCGTGTTGTGCGGCTCACAGTAGACCAGGGCACCCACGTCGTCACCCAGGAGTCGGCATACCGTGTCCGCAATGACATCGACCGATCCGTTCGACCCCGGACGTGCTCTCGCCCGGCTCGGGCGGTCCCCGCGGGCCGGGCATCTCCTGCATACGAGGGTCGTCCCGCGGCGCGAGGCCCGCACCGTGCCGTGGCCCGAGTGGGTGGCTCCGCCGGTGTATGCCGCCCTGGCGGGAGCCGGGATCGACCACCTGTGGGAGCACCAGCGTGAGGTCGCCCAGGTGGCTCGGTCGGGCCGGCACGTGGTGTGCGCGACCGGCACCGCCTCCGGCAAGTCGCTGGGATATCTCCTGCCGGTGCTCACGGCCCTCAGCGACGGCACGGTCGCGGCCTCGGGCCGGGGCGCGACAGCGTTGTACCTCTCCCCGACCAAGGCCCTCGCCGCGGACCAGGCAGCGCGGCTGACGTCCCTGGCGGTGCCGGGGGTGCGCGTCGCGACGTACGACGGGGACACCCCCGCCGACGAGCGGCGGTGGATCCGCGACCACGGGCACTACGTGCTGACCAACCCCGACCTGGTGCACCACTCCCTGCTCCCGGGTCACCAGCACTGGGCGCCCTTCCTGCGAGCGCTGCGCTTCGTCGTCGTCGACGAGTGCCATGTCTACCGCGGCGTCTTCGGCGCCCATGTCTCCGCCGTGCTCCGCCGGCTGCTGCGCGTGGCTGCGCGCTACGGCTCCTACCCCACTGTGGTGCTCGCCTCGGCCACCGTGGCCGACCCGGCAGAACACGCCGCGACACTGCTCGGCCAGAGCGTCGTCGCGGTCACTGACGACGCCTCACCCCGCGAGGCCGCGACCTTCGCGCTCTGGGAGCCCTCGCACGGTGTGGACGGCACCCGGCGCAGTGCCGTCGCCGAGAGCGCCGACCTGCTCGCCGACCTCGTCTCGGCCGGTGTGCAGACCGTCGTGTTCGCCCGGTCGCGAGTCGGTGTCGAGGTCGTCGCTCAGTCGGCCCGGCGGCACCTGGAGGAGCAGGCCTCCGACCTGACGGAGACGGTGGCCGCCTACCGCGGCGGCTACCTGCCCGAGGAGCGACGGCTGCTGGAGGAACGCCTGCGCGAGCGGTCGCTGCTCGGGCTGGCCGCCACCACGGCCTTGGAGCTCGGCATCGACATCGCCGGGTTGGACGCCGTCGTCCTGGCCGGATGGCCGGGCACCCGGGCCTCGTTCTGGCAGCAGTCCGGACGTGCCGGTCGGGCGGGCGGGGAGTCGCTGGCCGTGCTGGTCGCCGGTGACGACCCGCTGGACAGTTATCTGGTGCACCACCCCGAGCGGATCTTCGACGCTCCCGTGGAAGCCAGCGTGCTCGACCCCACCAACCCCTACGTGCTCACCCCGCACCTGGCCGCGGCGGCGGCCGAGCTGCCGCTCACGCCGGACGACACGCGCTGGTTCGGACCGGCCATGCCCGCCCTGGCCGACGCCCTGGTCGCGGGAGGCGTGCTGCGTCGGCGGCCGGCCGGGTGGTTCTGGGCGCGGCCCGACCGCGCCACCGACCACGTCGAGCTGCGCACGGCGGGCCGACCGGTGCGCATCGTGGAGACCGGGACGGGCCGCGTGCTGGGCACCGTGGACGGGGCACGTGCGCACACCGCGGTGCATACGGGGGCGGTCTACGTGCACCAGGGGCAGCCGTATGTGGTGACGCAGCTGGACCTGGACGACGACAGTGCCCTGGTGACCCCCGGCGACCCCGGCTGGAGCACCCAGGCCCGCTCGACGAGCCAGTTCACCATCGTGGGCACCGACAGCACCACGCGGTGGGGGCCCGCGGTCCTCTCGGCGGGACGGGTCGAGGTGACCACACAGGTCACCTCGTTCCTCCGCCGCCTCCCCGGGGGCGAGGTCATCGGCGAGCACCCGCTCGACCTGCCGGCTCGCACCCTGACCACGCAGGCTGTCTGGTGGACCCTGCCTGCCGAGGAGCTGGCTCTCGCCGGGGTCGGCGAGGCCGAGATCCCGGGTGCGCTGCACGCAGCCGAACATGCCTCGATCGGGTTGCTCCCGCTCATCGCGACCTGCGACCGGTGGGACATCGGCGGGGTGTCCACCGCCTGCCACCCCGACACCGGGCTGCCGACGGTCATGGTCTACGACGGATATCCGGGCGGGGCGGGTTTCGCCAGGCGGGGCTTCGAGCAGGCTCAGGCCTGGCTGACCGCGACCGTGCAGACGGTCGAGGACTGCGAGTGCGCCACCGGGTGCCCCGCCTGCGTGCAGTCGCCGAAGTGCGGCAACGGCAACGAGCCCCTCGACAGGGGCGGTGCGGGGCGGGTCCTGAGACACCTGCTCTTCGGCGCGCGTGCGGACACGTCCCTCGGCTAGGGTCGGAACAACGTTCGCACCGGCGGATGGTTGTCCGTGCACCGAAAGGCCAGCACCATGATCGCCCTCGGCTTGATCCTCGTCCTGCTCGCCGTCGTCGTGGTGGTATACGTGTGGTTCGCGACCCGCGAGCTGCCCGCCATGGAGATCGACTGGGGCGTCTTCACCGCACAGCTGACGCCGTTCCAGCTCTTCGTGGTCGGCGCCGCGACGATCCTGGTGCTGGCGATCGGCGCGGTGATGTTGATGGCGGGCCTGCGCAAGCAGCGCGCGAAGCGGGCGGAGATCAAGCGACTGCGCCAAGAGGTCAAGGCCAGCGAGACGGCTCGCGAGGACCACCCGGCCCCGGCGGCCCCGACCCGCCGCCCCACCGAGACACCGACCCGTCCGGCCTCCACGGAGTCGACGAGCCCGCGGCAGACACCTGGCGACCGGGAGGTGGGCGGGTCGGCACCTACCCAGCCGATCCAGCAGGACCGGCCCGGGCAGACCCCACCCCCTCCCCCGCGCAGCTGAGGTCGCCGACGGCACGCAGCCGGTCGCGCCGCTGGAACGACCCACCCTGAGCCGCGCCTCTAGCCCCCCGGGACGCGCTGGGGCCGTGCCGGCACGGTGCTGACCGTCGGCCGCGTGCCGAGAAGCCAGGACGCCACGACCAGCAGCGCACCGGGGGCTGCTGCGAACCGCAGACCGCCCAGGGCCACGCCTCCCGAGCTCAGCGGGTCGGCGAACCCGGCGGCCGCCACCATCGCCAGACCCGCCACCGCCAGCACCGTGGCAGGGACGGCATACCGCGCCGCAGCCACGACCTGTCGGGGGCGCTCGGCGCCGCGCAGCAGCAGCACGAGCACCGCGGTGACGACGGCTGAGGCCCCCACCCACACCAGCTTGTGGGCCCACCACCACGCCGACCCGACCTCCGGCAGCGGCACCCCCAGCGCCAGCGCCGCTCCGGCGACCATCACGAACGCCGTGAGGTGCCAGAGGAAGATCGTCAGGACGGTGAGGTTGACGCTCACCGTTGCGCCCCACACCCGGGGTCGCTCCAGCAGTCGCTGCAGCTGCGGCCGGGTCAGCATCAGCAGGGACACCTGCAGGACCGCGACGAGCACCACGCACACGCTGGGTGGCAACATGTTGGACATCTCCTGCCCCGGCAACCCGATCATGCTCACCGGGTAGGGGCCGGGACCGGTGGCCAGCACCAGCAGCGCTGTGGCTGCGGCAGCACAGAGCCACCAGATGGAGCGCGGCACCGACTGGAGCCGGCCGTCGGCATACAGCATCCCCAGCTGCTGGCAGAAGGCGAAGACGACCACGTAGTTCGCCAGACCGACCCCGGCCCACGCCGTGTCCTGCAGCTGGTCGAGGCCGAGCGCCAGCGGAGGAAGGACCACCAGCAGCAACCAGGGCCGCGACCCGTGCAGCTTCGCCTGCGCCGGAGCCACCAGTGCCAGGAGGAGGTAGACCGCGAGGAACCACAGCACCATGGCCGCGTTGGCGCCCGCAGCCCGCACCAGGTCCGGTCCCACCCCCAGGGCCGGGAGCAGCACCACCAGGGCGAGCCAGATGCCCAGGAACGGCAGGACGGGCCGCAGCACCCTGTCCAGGCGCCCGGTCAGGAAGAGGCGGAGCGGGCGACCGTGCCAGAGCGAGGTGGCGTTGGCGAAGCCGGCAGCAAAGAAGAAGAGCGGCATCACCTGCAGGACCCACGTCACGGGATGGAGCAGCGGCGTGACCTCCAGGACGTTGCTCACCGACACCTCCCCCGAGGCGTCGCGAGACAAGGCCCCCATGGTCCAGTGGCCCAGCACCACCACGACGATGCTCGCCGCGCGGACGAGGTCGACGACGCGGTCGCGAGCCGGTGCTGCCACGCTTCCAGTATGTCCCGGCGCAGGCCGCGCCGGTGGGCGCGTGCCGGTGGGGCTGGTCACGGTGACGCGGGGACGAGTCCCGCCACAGCGCGCCCGGGCGCCCACGGCCACAGCTGCAGACCGGTGGGGCTGCGCACCTCCACCGACACCCGTGGGCCCTGTCCGGCCGCAGACGCGGTCGCCACCTCGCAGGCCTGCAGGTCCGCGCCGTTGGCCAGGACGATCTCCGCCGCACGACCGCACACCCCCGCTTGGCCGGCTCCGTGCAGCAGCTCCTGGGCCGCGCCGATGGCACCCAGGTCAGCAGCCGACCTGGCCCGGGCCGCGGCCGTCGACACCGCTGCCAACACCAGCCCGGCGACGAGGACACTGAGCACCACGCCCAGCACCCCGAGCCCCAGGACCGTGGCGGAGCCTCGCTCCTGCGCAGGCGCGGCTGCACGACGGACCGCCGACCACCTCACGGCGACGCCCCCGGCTCCAGCGGGGCCGTCGCCTCGGCCGTCGGCCGGGGCAGCCCCGGCAGCCACACGCTGCGGCGGGGCCCGGACACCGTGACCGTCACGTCCTGTCCCCGCGAGCCCACGGTCACCGTGGCACCGGGGGGCGCAGCCGCCACAGCGGCGGCCCGCACCTCGGCGACGGGCTCACCACGGGATGCGGCGCGCGCTCCGGCACGCGCCGCATCGACGCAGCGGATCTGGTCGACGGCCAGTCCGAGCCCGCCCAGACACATCGCGAGCACCACGAGGACGGCCGGAATCACGAGGGCGAGCTCCGCCGTCGCCATCCCGGACTCACGGCACCCGCGTCGCATCACAGACCGACCGACAGCGCGGTCGTGATGACCTCGGTCACCAGCGAGGAGATGCCCCCGGAGCGCACCACGGCCAGGAGCACCGCGGCGAACGCACAGGCGGCCAGCGTGCCGACGGCATACTCCGCGGTGGTCATGCCGGCCTCCCCCTGCTCTCGTAGCTGAGCGCGGGTCCTCCGGACCCAGTTGCTGATCTTCACGTCGTGTCTCCCTTCCCGATGTGCCGCGGCCCGCCCGGGCCCGGCGGCGGGCCGGTCGGTCCGCCACGACCACTGTCGAGCGCGCCGACGGGGTGCCGCTGCCGTCGACGGGTGGCCTGTGGACGGTCCAGGACCCGCGCGTGGGATGGGGAGCACGACCTGGCTCCTTCATGACCGGCCCATGTATCAGCGAAGAGAGACGGCGCTCTCCACGACAGAAAGGTGAATGCCATAGTGGTTCGACTATCCAAAGTCAACAGGGTTCATGAGGAACTCATCACATGTTTGCCCTGTACTTGCCTAGGGTTTACCCCCTAGCGTGAGTCGGGTCACGCACACATTGCAATGGGGGCACTGTGAAGATCGTTCTGTTAACTGGGGCAGCCGGTTTCATCGGAAGTCATGTCGGCGAGTTATTGCTCGCCCACGGTTGGCGCGTCCGCGGCGTCGACGCACTGACCGACAACTACGACCCGGCGGTGAAGCTGCGGAACCTGTCGTCACTCAGCCGACATCCGGGGTTCACCTTTGTGCACGCCGACCTCGCCACAGCCGACCTCGACCCGGTGCTCGAGGGGGTGTCCGCCGTGATCCACCTGGCCGCCGAGCCGGGGGTGAGCAAGTCCTGGGGCACGATGTTCCCGACCTACGTCGGTCGCAACGTGCTGGCCACCCAACGTCTGCTCGAAGCGGTCGCGCGCAGGGGGCTGACCCGCTTCGTCTACGCGTCGAGCTCCTCGGTCTACGGGCCCACCTCAGGCACCATGCACGAGAGCAGCACGCTGGCACCGCTCAGTCCCTACGGCGTGAGCAAGCTGGCCGGGGAGTGCCTGGTCGGCGCCTACGCCCGAGAACGCGACCTCCCCACCGTGTCGCTGCGCTTCTTCTCGGTCTACGGCCCCCGGCAGCGCCCCGACATGGCGATCCACCGCTTCGTCGAGGCACTGCTGGACGGACGCCCGGCAGAGGTCTACGGGCAGCAGGTCCAGCTCCGTGACTTCACGTATGTCGGGGACGTCGCGGCGGCCGTCGTCAGCGCCCTCACCGCCCGAGCCACCCCCGGCACCGTCCTCAACATCGCCCACGGGACCCCGGTGGCCATCCCGGACGTGCTGCACATGGTCGAGGAGGAGGTCGGCGGCCGCCTGGACGTCGAACGTCGCCCACACCGGGCCGGTGACACGGCCAAGACGCATGGTGACAGCACGGCCGCCGAGCAGGTCATCGGCTGGCTGCCCACCGTCGACCTGGCCACCGGCCTGGCCAGGCAGGTCGCCTGGCACCGGAGCGTGCGTGAGCAACCCGTGGGAGTGGCGGCGCCCCAGATGAGTGAGCCGGTCCTGTGAACCGCCACGAGCCCCGCCTGATGATCTACTCCCAGGACGGCCTGGGCCTGGGCCACATGCGCCGCACCTCGCTGCTGGCCGAGGAGTTCCTCGCCCAGGCGCCGCACGGCAGTGCACTGACCTTGTCGGACTCCCCGCTGGGCCAGTTCTTCGCCACCGCCGCGGGCCACGACTTCCTCAAGCTGCCCAGCATCCGCAAGACGGGTCCCGGCCTGTGGGAGGCGGTGTCACTGTCACTGTCCTTCGACGACGTGCTGCGGCTGCGCACCCAGCTCATCAGGAGCGCCATCGAGTCCTTCGACCCGCAGGTCCTGCTGGTCGACCACATGCCGCACGGCGCCATGGGTGAGCTCATCCCGGCCCTGCGCGCCGTGTGCGGCCGACGGATGAGGATCGTGCTCGGCCTGCGCGACATCCTGGACGCCCCGGAGGTCGTGCGCCGACGCTGGACCGCCGAGGGGGCGTACGAGACCCTCGAGGAGTTCTACGACGACGTGCTGGTCTACGGCCAGCGTGACGTCCTCGACGTCGCAGCCGAGTACTCCTGGCCGGAGTCGGTGTCCCGTCGGCTGACCTACACCGGCTACGTGTGCGGACGACCGCACGCCAAGGCGCGGTCCGTCGTGTCGCGCCGCTGGGAGCCTTCGTCCACACCTCAGGTGCTCGTGGTGGCCGGGGGTGGCGCCGACGCGTTCCCGATGTTCTCGGCGCTGATGGACGCTGCTCCGCAGGTGCATGAGCAGACCGGGGCAGAGTTCCTCCTGGTCACAGGTCCGTTCATGCCCGACGAGGACGTCAAGGCACTGAAGCGTCGCGCCGCCGGGCTGGCGATGACCGAGATCCGTCGCAAGATCCGAGGCCGGAGCAGGGTCGCTCAAGCCGACCTCGTGGTGTCCATGGCCGGCTACAACACCACCGTGGAGCTGCTCAACGCGGGGACACCGGCACTCCTCATCCCGCGCAGCGGCCCCTCTGCCGAGCAGCGCACGCGGGCCGAGCTCTTCGCCGGGCGTGACTGGGTGCGCTCACTCGACCCCGACGACCTGAGACCCGACCTCGTCGCGGACGCGGTGTGCTCCAGCCTCACCGAAGAGCTCACGCCACGGACGCAGCCACACCTCAACGGCCGCGAGAGCGCGGTGGCCCACCTCGGGCAGTACCTCGACCTGGGTTCGGCCGCCGAACCGTTGTCGGTCGCGACATGACCACCGTGGGGGCCCCCGTCGCAGCCGGTCCCAGGGCGTCGGGGGAGGCATACGACGTGATCGAGGGGCATCGGTCCAGTTCGGAGATCCAGCAGTTCCTCACCGACCGGGTGCCCACGTTGCTCGCCGCCGCCCTGCACTCGGTGCTGCCCGCGGGTGCCGGCATCCTGCGCTGCACCGTCACGCGCTCCAAGCTCAAGCCGCAGCGCAAGCTCACCGCATACGCCACCGTGAGTGGAGCCGGCCTGGACGGCCGCCCCGTCGCCGCGACCTGGACCGTGCCGCAGGCCGTGCCGAAGGTCCCCCTGCGACCGGCCGACCCGCCGGTGGCCGACGCGCTGAGAGAGCCGTTCGCGTCGTTGCGGATCCCGGCCGACGACTCCGGGATGACCATCCTGGTCTCCCCCCTGGACCCGGCCTTCCCCCAGCTGGCCGGTCTGCACGACGCGGCACACCTGGCTCGGCTCCTCTCCTCGGCGGGGCTCGACTGCGACCCGGACGCTCTCACGGTGGCACCCCTGCGCTACCGGCCGGGGCAGCGTCATGTGCTCCGGGTGGACCTCGGGGGCACCCGCTCGACCGTCTACGCGAAGTGCTACCGCGACGACACCGGGGCCCGGGCTGTGCGCCGGTGCGGCCGCATCTCCACGGCGTTGGCGGCCTGGGGCGGCCCCGCCGCAACAGCCGAGCCCCTGGCCTACGTGCAGGCGGAGCGGCTCGTGCTGTGGCAGGGCAGCCACGGCACACCCCTGAGCCACCTGGTGGTCCAGGCCCCCGACCTGGCCGCCACCGCTGGTGCGGCGCTGCGCGCGGTCCACGACGACCCGACACCGGAGGGCGCCATGGCCGCCCACTCGGACCCGGTGGCCGAAGCCGCCGCCACGGTGCGCTCGTGCGAGCACGTCATCGCGCTCGCGCCCGGAGCCGCGGGAGCACTCCTCGGGCTGGTGGCTCGCACCACCGAGCTGCTGGGGGGGCTGCCTCCGGAGTCAGGGCACCGTCTTCACGGCGACTACAAGTGCGACAACATCCTGGTCGAGGGGCAGCGGCTGCGGCTGCTCGACTTCGACCGGGTCACCATCGGCGACCCGGCCCTCGACCTCGGCAAGCTGTGTGCCGACCTGCGCTGGTGGGCCCTGGCCGCAGGCGTTGACGCCGATCCCCTGGTCTCTGCGGTGCTGGCCGGCTACGGCCCCTGCCCCGCCGACCGCCTCCGCCGTGCCGGCCACTACGACGTCCTTTTCCAGCTCCGAGCGGCTGGCCGACGCGTGCCGCTGCACGAGCCCGCCTGGTCCGAGCGCGTCGAGGCCGCGCTGCGCGGCGCCGTGCAGACCTCGGAGGCGCTCCGATGACGACCACGTGGCCAGCGGCACCGGCCGCGACCGGGTGGCGGGGGCTCGACGGGCTCGTCGACCGCATCGACCCCCTTCTCGGGGCGGAGGCACGCGCCGGCGGCGTGCACCAGGTGCGGTGGGATCCGTCAAGGATGACGCGGGTCGCCTTCGACGGCACCGACGGCCAGGTCGTCGTGCTGGAGGCCACCGGGGCCGGCACCACCCGCCGGGCGCTGGTCGACGACCCGTCGCTGCCAGGGCTGCGCGAGCTCCTGGACCCCCAGCAGGCGGCTGCGCGCTTCCAGGAGATGCTCAGGCGGCGGGTCGACGGGTGCGAGATCTCCGTCGTCAGCTATCGCCCCGGCTCCCGCTGCGTCGTCCGGTGCGCCCTGCGCGGTCCCGTCGGGCGACCGGTCTTCTACGTCAAGATGTTGGCCGGCGGCACCGCCGTCTGCCTGGAGAGCCACCTCGCGCTGGCCCAGAGCCTCGGCCCCTTGGTGACGCCCCTGGTCGGTCAGTGGCCAGATCTCGACGCCCTGGTGACCGGGGCCGTGCCCGGGCGCAGTGCCTCCGCGGTGCTCGCCGACGAGAGGTCCGACCCCCGCACCCGCAGCACGCTGGCGCATGCCCTGGGTGAGCTGCTCGCCAGGGTCCACCGCACGACCCCGGGACCCCTGGTGTCCGAACGCCTGCACACGCCCGGCCAGGAGGTCGAGGAGCTCGAGAGCTACCTGCCCGCCGCCTGGCAGGCGGACGCTCCGACCGCTCTGTCGCTGGGCTGGCTGGTGCAGGCCCTGGCCTCGACGCCCCCACCGGAGTCTCGTCCTGTCTTCTGCCACGGCTCCTACCGTGCGGGTCAGGTGGTGGTCCACCGCGGCGCTCTCGGACTGCTCGACCTGGACAGCTCAGGTGTCGCCGCCCCCGAGCACGACCTCGGCAACGCGATGGCCTACCTCGACTGGCAGCGGCTGTGCCACCCCGAGGTGGGCTCCGGGTCGCTCTCGTCGCTGGTGCTGCGGGGCTACCGCGACGGGGGCGGGCAGGTCGACCGCGATGCTCTCGACTGGTGGCACGCCGCCGCGCTGGCCAAGATCGCCGGCCGCCGCTACCGCAGCCTCGACACCCGGCACTGGGACGCGGTGCCCGCACTCGTCAACGCGGGCACCGGGGTCCTGGACCACACCACCGTGCCCACCGGGGAGCGGGGAGGATATCTGAGGCTCGGGTCCGGTCCAGAGATCACCGACGCCGCCCGGATGACGCACCTCCTGCAGGAGCTCCTGCAGGAGGTCCCCCGGGCCGACCCCGCCACCCCGGTCGACATCACCGGCACCCAGACCCTCCGAGTCGCTCCCGGACGGCGGGTCGTCGAGCGATACCGGCTCGACGGCGCGGACGACGCCGACCTCGAGCTCATCGTCAAGGCGTATGCGGAGCCTGAGCGCGCCACCATCGCCCACGACAACCTGACGCTCTTCCACGCCTTGACCGACACCTCTGCGCGGGTGGGGTCCCAGGCGCCGCTCGGGGTGGTGGCCGACCGGGGCATCGTGGTGTGCCGCGCGGCACCGGGACGACCGCTGAGCGAGCTCCCGGGCGCCGTTGCAGCGTCGGTCGCCGCCCGCTGCGCCCGGTGGCTGCGTCGTGTCCACGCGACGCCGACCGGGCTCACCCGAGCGCTCGACCTGAGGCACGAGGTGGTCAACCTCGCGGCCTGGGCTGCCGAGATCGGCCGGGCGGACCAGCGGTGGGCAGGTCCTGCGGCCGAGCTGGCCGAAGCACTGGCGAGCGCGGCTACCCACCTGCCCGCAGTGACGAGCTCGGTGATCCACAAGGACCTGCACCTGGGTCACGTCATCGTCGACAGCGACGGCTGGGCGAGGGTCATCGACCTCGACGAGGCCCGCATGGGCGACCCCGCCCTCGACGTGGCACACCTGTGCGCCTATGCCGACGAGACGGGCTCGGCAGCCGCCGGACAGGCCTTCCTGGACGCCTACGGCGACCTCACCGGCCCCGACGCGCCGCTGCGGCTGGCCTACTTCCACGCCTACACCCTGCTCAAGATCACCAAGCAGCAGGCCAGGACGCAGCTCACCGACGAGTCCGTGCACCGCGGGCTCCGACGACTGGCAAGGGGGGTGTCATGGCTCGCCGAGTGATCTACCTGACGCGCAGCTGGCCACGGCTGTCACAGACGTTCATCGTCAACGAGGTGCTCGCGCTGGAGCGCCTGGGCGTGCATCTCGACATCTTCGCGATGGAGCCCTCCGGGGAGGACCTGCGCCAGCCCCAGGTCGACCGGGTGCGTGCCGTGGTCACCTACCTCGACCGAGCCTCTCGGCTGCGCGACCACATCACCGTCGCCGTGCGAGCACCGCGCCGCTACCTGGCCGCCGCCGCGTTCGCCCTGCGCAACCCCGACCTGGCCAGCGGCTACGCCACCGCCACCGCCCGCGAGTGCTTCCGGTATGCCGTCCACGTGGCCGCGCACGTCCGTCGGCTGCGCCGGAACGGCACCGAGGTCTCGCACGTCCACGCGCACTTCGCGCATGACCCGGCGCTGGTCGCCCTCCTGGTCCACCGGCTCACCGGCCTCCGCTACAGCGTCACCGCGCACGCTCGGGACCTCTACCAGATCCCGCGGCGCAGCCTGCGGATGCGGGCAGCAGGAGCCACGGACGTGCTGACCTGCTGCCTGGCCAACCTCGACTACCTCGACGCCGAGCTCGACCCCCCGTCGGCGGCCAAGACCAGGGTGATCCACCACGGGGTGGACCTCCACCAGTTCGCACCCGGCCTGCTGACCCCGTCGTCCGGCACGGTCGAGGTGATCTCGGTCGGCCGGATGGTGGAGAAGAAGGGCTTCCCCGACCTGCTCCGCGCGTGCGCCCTGGTCGCCACTGACCACCCTTTCACCCTGACCGTCTACGGCGACGGTCCGATGCGCGCGGAGCTGGAACGGCTGCGGGCCGAGCTGGCGCTGCAGGACGTCGTGGTCTTCGCCGGTGAGCACGACAGCAGAGTCATCGTCGAGGCCATGAGGGGGGCCGACATCTTCGCCCTCACCCCGTTCGTGACCCCGGACGGGGACCGGGACGGGGTGCCGAACGTCATCGTCGAGGCCCTGGCCTCGGGCCTGCCTGTGGTCTCCACCGACGTCGGTGGGGTGGCCGAGGCGGTCAGTCACGGACGCAACGGCTACCTCGCTCCGGCGCACGACGTGACGGCCGTGGCGGCATACCTGCGCGAGCTCGTGACAGATCCCGGCCTTCGCGCCAGGATGGGAGCAGCGGCGCGCGCCACCGCCGAGGAGTCGTTCAACGTCGACCGCGCCGCACGCGAGCTGGTCGGGGTCTTCGGCCTCCAGGGGGTGGCAGGATGACCTCGCACGCCCCCGTCGCGCCGGTCGGCACACCGCAGGATGCCCGGCGGCAGTACGAACGGTTCCTGGCCGCCATCGACGCCGAGGTGATGCGCCCCCGGCTGCTCGAGGCGCTCGGGGGCAGCTCGGACGACGCCTGCACCGTCCTCGACGCGAAGTTCGAACCGGGGCGGACGGCCGTGGTGCTCTACCGGCTGGGTGGCCGGCTCGTCCACGGCACCGTGCCGACCCACGGTGGGGACGGAACCGGCACCGGAGGGGTCCGCGTGTCGACCTACCCGACCGACCCGGGGCTGCCAGGTCTCCCCTCGGTCGTGGAGCCGGCGGCCCTGGCGAGGACCCTGGAGGTCGGCCACTTCGACTGCGACACGACCGTGGTCCGAGCCCGGTCCAGGCTGCTGCGCTACCGGCCCGGGCGCCGGGCGACCTTCCTGGTGGACGCCGAGGTCCGACGCGGTGGCGTGACAACGCCGGCGCGGCTCGTGGCGAAGGTCTACCACGACGCTGCGAAGGCCGCAGCGGTGGCGAGCGAGGGGCGCGTGCTGGCCGGTGCCCCTGCCCGAGCGGACCTGGTGCTCGCACCGGTGGTAGCCCACGCCCCGCACCGCGCCGTTGTCGTGCAGCAGCACCTGACCGGACGTCCCCTGGTGGTCGACCTCGGCACCGAGCATGCGACAGGCCGGCTGGAGGACCTGCAACGGGCCGCCCGCGGTCTGGCGGCGCTGCACGAGCTGTCCGTGCCGGCGGGTCGGCCCCGGCCGCTGGACCGTGAGCTGCACCGCTTCGTCGACCGGGCGACCGGGGTGCGCTCCGTCGACCGGAAGGCCGGCGACCACCTGCTCGACCTCGCCGACCGGCTGCTCGACCTCCCCCGCCCGAGCCGGCAGGGGTCGCTGGTGCACGGTGACTGCAAGCCCAGCCAGTTCCTCCTCCAGGACTCCACGGTGGCCCTGCTGGACCTCGACCACTGCGGGCTGGCCGACCCGGCGTACGACGTCGGCAACGTGCTGGCCTCCCTGCGCCAACAGGCGGTGCAGCACCGGCCGGACCGGCTCGGGACGGCTCTGCGGCTCGGCGACGAGTTCGTCGAGGCCTACCTGTCGGCCGACCCCGCGACCCTGGCCGCGGACCTCCAGGCCCGCATCGACTTCTATGCCGCGGTGGCGCTCATGCGCAAGGCCCTGCGGGCCTTCGCCAGGTCGCCCCGCTCGTCCCTACCGCTTCGCTTCGTGGACGAGGCCCACCGCGGCCTCGACCACCCGAGGGGAGACTGACCATGAGCAGTGTCGACACCCAGGTGAGCCCGCCCGCGGAGGACTCTCCCGAGCCCCCCGTGGAGTCGCGGGCCCAGCAGAGACCCCGCAAGCGGGCATCGCGCTCGCCACGCCGCAAGCGCCGGTCCGACGTGCGCCGCGCCTTCACCCTGCTCCGCACCCACCGTGGCGGGGCAGGTCCCTACCTGATGACCTTCATCATGCTGGTGTTCGAGGCCCTGACTGCCGTCCTGGAGCCGGTGCCGATCGCCTACACGGTCGACTACGTGCAGGGGGCAAGGCCGAGCCTGCGCGAGCAGGGCTTCCCGACCGTCATCGACAACGAGCAGTGGGAGACCATCATCCTGCTGGGCGTGGCGATCATCGCCATCGCCGCCATCAACAAGGGTGCCGACTCCCTCGCCGAGGTGTTCATCGCCAGGGGTGGCCGTGAGCTCGGCTACAACATCCGCGTCAAGATGTACGACCGCCTCCAGAAGCTGTCGATGGCCTTCCACGACAAGCGTCGCACCGGTGACGTCCTGACGCGGGTCACCGGCGACGTCCTCGTGGTCGAGGAGTTCGTCGTCGCCTCGCTGAGCAACATCATCGCCAGCTTCCTGCTGCTGGTGGGCTCGTTCGTGGTCCTGTTGACCCAGTCGACGGAGGTGGCTCTCATCGCCATCGTCGTGGTGCCCCTTCTGGCCGTGGTGGCCAACTACTTCTCGGTGCGCCTGAAGAAGGTGTCGAAGGAGCAGCGGTCCAAGGAGGGCGACCTGGCCTCCACCGCTCAGGAGATGCTGTCCTCGATCCGTCTGGTCCAGAGCTACGGCCGCGGCCATGTCGACCTCAAACGTTTCTCCGCCCAGAGCGACCAGAGCATGCGGGCCTCGCTCAAGATCGCCACGATCCAGGCCCAGTTCAGCTTCGTGATCGCGGTCCTGGAGGGGCTGACCATCGCGTCGGTCGTGTGGCTGAGCTACTGGCTGGTGACCGAGGAGGTCATCACGGCCGGCACCCTCGTGCTCTTTGTGCTGCTGATCCAGAACATGTTCAAGCCCTCCCGCAAGATCGTCAGTGAGTGGTACAAGGTCGGCAAGCTGCTGGCCAGCACCGAGCGCATCGAGGAGCTCCTCGAACGCGAGCCCTCCGTCCAGGACGCACCCGACGCCAAGGACGCACCGGCACTGGCCGGCCGGGTCAGCTTCCAGGGCGTGACCTTCAGCTACCGTCCCGAGCACGAGAACCCGGGCGAGTCCACCAGCCGGACCGTGCTGCACGACATCAGCTTCTCCGCCGACACCGGGGAGGTCGTCGCGCTCATCGGACCCAGCGGCGCCGGCAAGAGCTCGATCGCCCAGCTGATCCCCCGCCTCTACGACCCCGACTCCGGCACGGTGCGGATCGACGACATGGACGTGCGTGGGTTCACCCTGTCCTCGCTGCGCAGCCAGGTCAGCATCGTGCTGCAGGAGACGCTCCTGCTGACGGGCACCGTGGCGGAGAACATCGCCTACGGCATCGACGGTGCCGACCAGGCCCGCATCGAGGCTGCGGCTCGGCTGGCGCACGCGCACGACTTCATCCAGGACATGCCCGAGGGCTACGACACCGTGCTCGGAGAGCGCGGGTCCACCATCTCCGGCGGGCAGCGCCAACGGATCGCGATCGCCCGAGCCTTCATCCGGCAGGCTCCGGTGCTGGTGCTCGACGAGCCGACCACGGGCCTGGACCCGCAGTCGGCCGCCCAGGTCATCGAGGCCTTGCGCACCCTCATCGAGGGCCGCACGACCATCATCATCAGCCACGACCTGGAGCTGGTCCGGTGCGCGGACCGCATCCTGGTGCTCGATGACGGACGCATCGTCCAGGAGGGCTCACCCGACTCCCTGGCCGAGGTGGAGGGCAAGTATGCCGACCTCTTCCACCGCTCGGTCGACCTGGAGGCCGTGGATCCAGGCGGAGACGAAGCATGACCGGTCCGGACCTGCGGCTGCGGGAGCGCGTGCCCGTCGCGCAGCAGGCATTCGACCCGCCGTTCGGCAAGGCCCTGGCCCAGCGGTGGGTCACCGAGCATGTGCCCGGTGGGAGGTTGCTGCGAGCCCGCACCCACACCGCCCTCTACAGCGCAGGGGGCGCCCTGTCGGTGCGCATCTCCGCCGAGCTCGACGGGGGGCCGTCGGCCGAGCCCGGGGTGACGCTGCTCGTGCGGTCCCAGGCAGGCGACATCTCCACCACCGCGTTTCCCGACGACCCGGCACTGCCCACCCTGCCCACCCTGCTCGACCCTGCGGCAGCAGCCGAGGTGATCGCCGGGGCGGTCCCCGAGCTGGCAGCCACGGGGGCGCCAGAAGCCCGTTGGCGGGTCACGGTCGTCCACCATCCGCGCACCGGGGCGTGCGTGCTGCGCTACGACGCGGCCGGAGGCCCCGGTGCGACTCCTGCCCTCGACCAGCTCTACGCCAAGGTCTATCCCACCGCCGCCGAAGCCCGCGCCGCGGCTGCAGCGCTGACCGCGCTCGGCTCGCCCCGGCTGTCGCCCGCCTCCGGTCTGCCGGTGCGGCTGCCTCGCCTGCTCGGCGTCGACGAGGACTCTCGTGCGGTGTTCCTGGAGTCGCTGGGCGCCGTCGAGGCCACCGCAGACCAGGTGCGACCGGTGGAGGCTGCCCAGGCCCTGCGGGCTCTGCACGACCGGACCCCCGTGGCCGGGCTACCCCGCGTCCGTGCGGCCGACGAGGTGGACCAGGTCAGGTCTGAGCTGGCGCTGGCTCGCAGCGTCTGGCCCGACCTCGCCGACCTGCTGACGCCCCATGTGCACCGCGTGGCCGACCTGCTGGCCCGCCCACCGGTCGGCTGCACCGTGCTGACGCACGGTGACTTCACCCCGAGCCAGCTGGTCAGGCTGCCGTCGGCCATCGGCCTGCTCGACCTCGACACCCTGCGCTGGGGCGAGGCCGCCTCCGACCTGGGCCGCTACCTCGCCTACCACGACCTGCGCGTGGCCGGGTCGACCCAGCCCGCCTCGCCCGGGGAGCTGCCGGGCGATCCACTCGCCGGTGCCGTGCCCCTGTCTGCTTTCCTCACGGCCTATGGGGGCGGCACCGCCGTCGACCCGGACCTGCCGGACCGTGTCCTGGCCTACCGCCGCCTCAACCTCACGCGGGTCGCCCTCCGTGCCGCCCGACGCTTCAAGGAGCGCCGGGTGCACCTCGCGCTCGCCCTGCTCGACCACCCCCGCTCTCCGGAAGGAGCCCGTGATGACCACGACGGCGTATGACGAGGCGATCGAGGCCCTGGCACCGTTCGCCGAGCTGCCGGACTGGCTGGCCGCGCCGATGCGACCGGACCGTCTGGAGGAGTCCCTGCGACGCCACGTGCCCGAGCTCACCGACGGCACCCTGACCCTGCTCTCCTGCCGCGCCGACCAGCTGCGCGCCAAGGAGGACCAGTGGCTGGCCCGCTGCCGCGTCACCCTCACCACACCCCCCACCACCGCCGACACAGACCGACACCGACACCGACACCGACGGGCAGACCCGCGAGGTCGTGCTCGTCGGTGTCCTGCACCACCCCCACCAAGGCGACCCCGACCCCCTGCCCCACACCCAGGCCCGGTTCGGCGAGCCCGGCTACCAGGTCTGGCTCCCCGACCTACGCCTGCACCTGGCCCAGGAGGAGACCGACCCCGGCCTGCCCTCCCTGGGCGACCTCACCGACCCCCACGCCTCCGCCCGACTCATCGAGACCATGCTCCGCCAGGGCAACCACCCCCACGCCCACATCACCACCTCCACCCCCACCATCGCCCGCTACAAGCCCGGCTCCCGCTGCACCATCGTCTACGACCTCACCTACGACCCACCCGCACCCACCCTGCCCAACCCCGTCATCGCCAAGACCCACCAAGGCGACAAAGGCGCCTACGCCCACCAAGCCATGACCGCCCTGTGGAACACCCACCTGTCCCAGGGCCACCACGTCCTGCTCGCCGAACCCCTGGGCTACCTCCCCCACGACCGCATCCTGCTCCAAGGCCCCGTCCCCGAGGACCAGACCCTCAAAGAGCTCTGCCACCACGCCTTCACCACCACCGACCCCCACCTCCTGGACACCCTGCGCACCCACCTCACCGCCACCGCCCACGCCCTGGCCGCCCTCCACACCAGCGGCGCCACCTACCCGCGCACGGTGACGGTGACCGACTGGATGGAGGAGACCCGCGAGGTCGTCGACCGGCTGGGGCACACCGTGCCCGAGGTGCCTGGCTGGGCGGCGCCGCTCCTGCGCCGGCTGGAGGACATCGACGCCTCGAACCCTGCCGACCCGCTCGTCAGCAGCCACCACGACTTCCGGCCCGCCCAGGTGCTGCTGAGCGAGCGGGGGCTGGCGTTCATCGACTTCGACGGCGCGGCGATGGCCGAGCCGGGTCTCGACATCGGACGGTTCCGGGGCAAGCTGCGCGACATCGGCGTCACCGCGCTGGCCGCCCAGCCTGAGGGCTACCGCGAGGACCGCCTCCGCGACCGGCTACACCTGCTCGACGACATCTGCGACCAGTTCCTGGCCGACTACCAGGCCCACGCCCCCGTCACCACCCAGCGCGTCCTGCTCTGGGAGACGATCGACCTCTTCATGGCGCTCCTGCACACCTGGACCAAGGTGCGCCTGCTCCGCGTCGAGCCACGGCTCGCCATCCTCCTGCACCAGCTGGACACGTCCCTGCCCCGGCCCTGAGCCGGCGGCCGGACCTACGAGAGAGGCCGGAGACATGATGACCACCACGACCACCGGAGAGACCGAGGGCCCCGGAGCCGCCAGCGTGATGACCACGACGGCGTATGACGAGGCGATCGAGGCCCTGGCACCGTTCGCCGAGCTGCCGGACTGGCTGGCCGCGCCGATGCGACCGGACCGTCTGGAGGAGTCCCTGCGACGCCACGTGCCCGAGCTCACCGACGGCACCCTGACCCTGCTCTCCTGCCGCGCCGACCAGCTGCGCGCCAAGGAGGACCAGTGGCTGGCCCGCTGCCGCGTCACCCTCACCACACCCCCCACCACCGCCGACACAGACACCGACACCGACACCGACACCGACGGGCAGACCCGCGAGGTCGTGCTCGTCGGTGTCCTGCACCACCCCCACCAAGGCGACCCCGACCCCCTGCCCCACACCCAGGCCCGGTTCGGCGAGCCCGGCTACCAGGTCTGGCTCCCCGACCTACGCCTGCACCTGGCCCAGGAGGAGACCGACCCCGGCCTGCCCTCCCTGGGCGACCTCACCGACCCCCACGCCTCCGCCCGACTCATCGAGACCATGCTCCGCCAGGGCAACCACCCCCACGCCCACATCACCACCTCCACCCCCACCATCGCCCGCTACAAGCCCGGCTCCCGCTGCACCATCGTCTACGACCTCACCTACGACCCACCCGCACCCACCCTGCCCAACCCCGTCATCGCCAAGACCCACCAAGGCGACAAAGGCGCCTACGCCCACCAAGCCATGACCGCCCTGTGGAACACCCACCTGTCCCACGGCCACCACGTCCTGCTCGCCGAACCCCTGGGCTACCTCCCCCACGACCGCATCCTGCTCCAAGGCCCCGTCCCCGAGGACCAGACCCTCAAAGAGCTCTGCCACCACGCCTTCACCACCACCGACCCCCACCTCCTGGACACCCTGCGCACCCACCTCACCGCCACCGCCCACGCCCTGGCCGCCCTCCACACCAGCGGCGCCACCTACCCCGGCAGCGTCACCTTCGCCGACGAGGTCGCGGTGACCCGCACCCTGCTCGCCAACCTGTCCCACAGCGTCCCGGAGCTGGCGTCGTGGGCCGAGCCGACGCTGTCCCACCTCGAGTCCGGGGACCGCTCGGTGACCGCTGACGCCGAGGTCAGCAGCCACAACAGCTTCAGCCCCGCCCAGGTGCTGCTGCACCCCGGGGTGCCGGCCTTCATCGACTTCGACAGCGCGGCGATGGGTGAGCCGGCGATGGACATCGGGCGCTTCCGAGCCGGCCTGCGGTGCGTGGGTGTGCCGGCCCTGGGCAAGCACCCGGAAGGCTACCGGGACGACCTGCTGCAGCAGCGTCTGACCCTGATGGACGACATCTGCGACCAGTTCCTGGCCGACTACCAGGCCCACGCCCCCGTCACCACCCAGCGCGTCCTGCTGTGGGAGAGTCTCGACCTGCTGACCTCGATGCTGCACACCTGGACCAAGGGCCGGCTGGAGAAGGTCGTCCCGCGGCTGGCCACCCTGCGCCACCAGCTCGGCCACCCCCTGCTCCCGGGTTGAGGCCCTCGGTCTCGGTCCCGTCCCGCGACGTGTCCTGAAGGCAGTCATGGCGACAGCACCAGCCCGCCGGCCAGGGCGAGCACGACCGGCACGACCGTGGTCAGCACGAACGCCGGGAGGAAAGCCAGACCGAGCGGCACCACCAGACGCACCGACAGCCGGGCCGTGGCCGTCTCCACCCGAGCGAGGGCGTCGCGGCGCAGGTCCGCAGCAGCATCGCGGAGCAGTCCGGCCGGAGGGACACCGGCGGTGCCGGCCAGCTGCACCGCCCGTCGGGCGGGCTCCCACCGGGGTGGCACCAGGTCCCAGACCACTGCGTCGTCCAGTCCCCAGGCCAGGCCGGCCGCCACGCTGGCGAGCTCTCTGCCCTGCTCGCCACCGATGGCCCGGGCGACCTGGCGCAACGCTCCGTGCAGGTCGGCGCCGCCGGACATCGCGAGTGCCAGGAGCTCGAGCGCCTCCGGCACCTCGACATGAGCCGGATCCCGCCCTCGGCGGGCCCGGACCCGCCGCTTGCTCACCTGCCAGGGCCGAGCCCCCGGCCACAGCACCACCGCAGCGGCCGCCCACAACGCCGCGAGCGCAACGTCAGCCATCACCAGCTCCCGGTCGCTGTGCAGGTCACGACGCGCTCACCACGCCCTGCACCATCCGCTCGACGGTCCACCTGCCCAGGAGCAGGAGCGCCACCCCGGCGGCCAGGCTCGTGGCCCCCGCCGTCGTTCCGTAGAGCTCCCCGAGCGTCAGGCCCAGGAGGGGAGCCACCCCAACCCCGGACAACGGAAGCAACGTCAACAGCACCGAGGTAGCCCGGGTGCCGGCCGTCGCAGACTCGAGGCGCTGCCGCAGCTGGGTGCGGGACCGTGATGACGCGGCAGCCGACCGGACCGCCTCCGACAAGGGACAGCCCAGCCGTTCGCTGAGCCCCCACGCCCGAGCAAGGGCAGCCAGGTCGGGGTGGCCGGTGCGCCGGGCCACACGCTCCCAGGCAGGACCCACCGGGCCTCCCCGCTCGGCGGCGTGCAGCACGGGCACGACCGCCCGCAACTGCGAGCCGTCCCGGTCGGCCGAGATCGAAGCCTGCAAGGCCGCTAGCGGGGTGAGACCGGCACCGAGCCCTGCAGCCAAGGCGTCCAGGAGGGTCACGACCTGATCGTCGATGACCCGGCCTCTGCGGCGCTGGCTCAGCCTGCTCAGCGAGGCCATCCCCGGCACCCTCAGCGCACGGCGGCGGGGCGCCGCGTCACCGGCGCTCTCGGGCACTGCCACGCTGGGTCCCGACGCCACCTGCATCACGCCACGCAGCGCCTGGCCCGACCACACCACGGAGCCCGGCCCCGGCCAGAGCAGGAACGCCAGGACCACGAGGGCGGCGGCCAGGGCCGTCAGCACGGTGCACCCCCGGCGACCAACGCTCTCAGCCGCGCCTGACCCGGGCCTTCACGCCAGCCGTCGCCGTCCAGGGTCAGCGCCTCCTGCACCCTCGCGCGGTCGCCGTCACGGGTCATGACCGCCACCTCCTGCACCCTGCGCACACCGCCGCGCCAGCCCAGGTGGACCGCCACCTGGACAGCCGAGGCGACCTGGGTGTGGACCGCCGGCACGTCGAGGCCGGCCAGGGCACCGAGCGCCTCGAAGCGAGGCACGACGTCGGCCGCCGAGTTGGCGTGCAGAGTGCCGCATCCGCCCTCGTGCCCGGTGTTCATGGCCGCCAGCAGCTCCCGCACCTCCGCGCCGCGCACCTCGCCCAGGACCAGCCGGTCCGGGCGCATCCGCAGGGACTGCCGCACCAGCGTGGTCAGCGTCACCGCGCCGCGCCCCTCGACGTTGCGCCCACGCGACTGCAGATGGACCACGTGCGGATGGGCGACCGTGAGCTCGCGGGTGTCCTCCACGACGACGATCCGCTCTCCCGGCGGCACCAGCGCCAGCATCGCACCGAGCAAGGTGGTCTTGCCGCTGCCCGTGCCACCGCCGATCACGAAGGCCGCCCGATGCCGCACGATGCCCCGGAGCACCTCAGCGACAGCGGCATCCACCATGTCCCATCCCTGCAGGGTGGGCAGGTCCGGCGCCGCGCGGCGGGGCACGCGAAGGCTGATGTGAGCCGCCCCCTCGACCAGCGGCGGCAGGATGGCGTGCAGCCGCACACCTCCGGGCAGGACTGCGTCGCAGTATGGCGCAGCGTCGTCGAGCCGTTGCCCGGCCTGCCCGGCCAGCCGCACCGCCAGGCGTCGTAGCGCCGCCTCGTCCGAGATCTCGACCCCGGCGGCCTCGAGCCCCCGACCCCGGTCGACCCAGGTGCTGCCCACCCCGTTCACCAGGACGTCGGTCACCGCTGGGTCACCGAGCAGGCTCTCCAGGGGACCGAGCCCCAGCACCTCCCGGCGTAGCCCTTCGTGCACGGCAGCCGCGTCGGCCCCGGGCCGCTCGGCCCGGGCCTCCGCCACCCTGCCCACCCGGTGCGGGGTGGGCAGATGTCCCCTGCGGATCTGGGTCTGTAGGAACGAGTCGACCTGGTCCATGCCGTGACCGTAGCCAGCACCGGGCAGCACCGAGCTTCCGTCCACAGCCGCGGCGGTGGGCCGCCCGGCTGTGCGGGGCATGTGCATGACCACCGCTACGGACGCACTATCGTGATGGGCACCCTCGGCACAGGGAGGTCCGCATGGGGCATCGGCGGCGAGCCTCCTCCGCCTTCTGGCGACCGTCGCTGCTGAGTCGGTTCGACGGTGGCCCCGTGCGGGTCGTCCCGTCACGGCCCGGTCGGTTGCCCCCGAGGTGGGCCAGCGCCACCGTGGCCGGTGCCCTGCTGCTGCCCCACCTCGCGCACCACGTGCTCGGCTGGGACACCGTATGGCTCGGGCCCCTCTCCGCCGGAGCGCTCCTGGTGTTCGCCCGGTGGTCCGGGCTGTCCTGGGACGAGCTCGGGTTCGGCGCCCGGACCCGCGCCCGCGGGATGCGCTGGGGAGCCGGTGCGGTGGTGGCGGTCGGAGCCGTCTACCTCGCCGGGGTGCTCGTGCCGACGACCCGCCCGGCGTTCCTGGACCCGCGCTACCAGCTGGCCCCCGAGGAGGCGGTGGCCACCGCGCTCCTGGTCATCCCGCTGGGCACCGTGCTGCTCGAGGAGGTGGCCTTCCGCTCGGTCTTGTGGGGCTTCCTGGCCCGGCACGCTCCCACCTGGCAGGTCATGGCCGGCACCTCGCTGCTGTTCGGCCTCTGGCACGTCCTGCCGGCCCTCGACTCGACCACGAACCCGGCCGTCTCGGGGGCCGTGGGCGACAGCGCCCTCGGTCAGGTCGGTCTGGTCGTCGGCACCGTGGCCTTCACGACCGCCGCTGGCCTGGTCTTCGGCGAGCTGCGCCGGCGCACCGGCAGCATCTGGGCGCCGGTGGGTCTGCACTGGGCCACCAACGGCCTCGGCGTGCTCTTCGGGCTGCTTGCCGGGCGTCTGGACTGACCCGGCGACGCAGCGGCAGAACAGGTCCGGGAAAGGGGACGGCCCCGGCTGGGGGGGTAGCCGGGGCCGTCGACGCTCGAAGCCTGGGGGGAGGCCCCGAACGCCCGCGCTCAACCCCGAGGGGGAGCGCTGTGCAGACAAGTATGCACGTCACCAGGGGCAACTGCAAGCACGCCCAGGCCCGTGTCCGAGCAGGGAAGACACCCCCGTCACGCGCGAAGACGCCTCGTCCAGCGAGGCGTCTTCGCGGCGATGGCGTCCGAGGGAACAGAGCGTGCATCTCGTAGCCGTCGGGATGGGTCAAGCCCAGCCAGACCGGTCCATCAGTGGACTGCCCGCGCGTGGGTCCTCGGACCGTCATCGCCGGAGGTGTCCGACAGGCGGCAACCTCTCCACTGTGATACACCAGCCCCGTCCGAAAGACAAGCCGATGCCGCGTCGTCGCAGGTCAGGATGTGCGTCCTGCCAGCACCGCATCGGCGACGGCCGCACCGTGGGCGGCCGCGGCCGTCACCGCCTCGGCACAGTGCAGCAGCCACCAGCGCACCCCGTCGGGCCCGCCGGAGACGTAGGCCGTGAGCGCCCCCCGGTAGTCCGCACCGGCCTGGCCCGCGTGCCCGGCCTCGGGGACCGCGACGCCGGTGGGGTCGAGTCCCCCCACGCGCAGCACCACGCGCTCCAGGGCCCGGGCCACCAGCCCGTTGCCGTGGACGAAGGGTCGCATGGCGACCACCTCGGCGTGCACGAGCGAGCCGATGAGCAGCGTGGGCGCCCCGCCCTCCGGCACGCTGCGCAGGAGCTCGGCCACTCCGGCCAGCCGGGCCGCCAGCTCGTCCCCCTCCGGTGCCACGCCGAGCTCGACCCACTCCCGGCACCCCTCGCCCGGGCGGCGCGGGCGGCCCAGCTCGTGCTCGGCCAGCAACGGTGCGGCGGCAGCAACATGCAGGTGGGCCATCAGCTGCGCGGGAGCCGCGAGGTCGCGCGCGCTCACGTGCTCGGTGGCCGAGGTGACCTGCACGGCCGCGCGAAGCATGCGCCATACCGGGTCGGGTCGCGGTGGCCACTGCTGCGCACCACGGACCAGGTCCCGCACGACCCCGACACTGCCGGCCGAGCCGGCGACCTCGGCCCCCTCCAGGAGCGCCGTCGCGGCTGCCCCCCGCACCCGGGACTCGGCTGCTGCCTCCGGGATACGACGACGCAGCGCCTGATGCCACCGCAGCGCGGTGCACGCCGCACGTGCTGCGTCGACAGCTTCCGCCACCTCCGGAAGGTCCAGCAGCCTCGCCACCGCGTCCACCGCTGCGGAGGGCGACGGCGGCTGGGGAGGCATCACGCCGGCAGCCTACGGGCCCTCCCGTTGCCGAAACGCCACCGAGTAGGTTGAGTGAGACTTCCGACCGACGACGCTCCCAGGAGGCACTGTGGCCGAGGAAACGCTGTCCAACCTGCTCCACGAGGAGCGGACCTTCCCCCCGTCCGAGGAGTTCCGCGGGCGCGCCAACGGCACGCAGGAGCTGTACGACGCAGCTGCCGCTGACCGCGAGGGGTTCTGGGCCGAGCAGGCCAGATCACTGCTGGAGTGGGAGACCGACTTCACCCGGACCCTCGACTGGAGCGAGGCGCCGTTCGCCAGGTGGTTCGACGACGGGCGGCTCAACGCGTGCGTCAACGCCGTGGACCGGCACGTCGCGGCGGGGCACGGGGACCGGGTGGCCATCCACTTCGTGGGCGAGCCCGGCGACACCCGCACCATCACGTATGCCGAGCTGCACGAGCAGGTGCAGCGTGCCGCCAACGCCCTGGTCGAGCTCGGGGTGCAGACCGGGGACCGGGTCGCGATCTATCTGCCGATGATCCCCGAGGCGGCCGTGGCGATGCTGGCGTGCGCGCGCATCGGCGCCCCGCACTCGGTGGTCTTCGGCGGTTTCTCCTCCGACGCGCTGCGCACCCGCATCGCCGACGCCGAGGCCAAGGTCGTCATCACCGCTGACGGCGGCTACCGCCGGGGCAAGCCCTCGGCGCTGAAGCCGGCCGTCGACAGCGCGGTGAGCGCGGACAGCACCGTCGAGCACGTGCTGGTGGTGCGCCGCACCGGCGAGGACACCCACTGGACGGAACGTGACGTGTGGTGGCATGTCGCGCTGGCCGAGGCCTCACCCACGCATCAGGCCCAGGCCTTCGACGCCGAGCACCCGCTGTTCATCCTCTACACCTCCGGCACCACGGGCAAGCCCAAGGGCATCTTCCACACGACCGGGGGCTATCTGACCCAGTCGGCGTTCACCAGCAGGTATGTGCACGACATCCACCCGGAGACGGACGTCTACTGGTGCACCGCCGACGTGGGCTGGGTGACCGGGCACTCCTACATCGTCTACGGCCCCATGACGCTGGGCGCGACACAGGTGATGTATGAGGGGACGCCGGACAGCCCGCACCAAGGGCGCTGGTGGGAGATCGTGCAGCAGCACGGGGTGACCGTGTTCTACACCGCTCCCACGGCGATCCGGGCGTGCATGAAGTGGGGCAAGGAGATCCCCGCCCGCTACGACCTGTCGTCGCTGCGGCTGCTCGGCTCGGTCGGCGAGCCGATCAACCCCGAGGCGTGGATCTGGTACAGCGAGGTCATCGGCGGGCGACGCTGCCCGATCGTGGACACCTGGTGGCAGACCGAGACCGGGGCCATCATGATCAGCCCGCTGCCCGGGGTCACCGCTACCCGGCCGGGGTCGGCGCAGCTGGCCATCCCGGGCATCAGCGTCGACGTCATCGACGAGTCCGGCAGTTCGGTGCCCGACGGCTCGGGCGGCTACCTGGTGGTCACCGAGCCGTGGCCGGCCATGCTGCGCGGCATCTGGGGCGACCCGGAGCGGTATGTCGACACCTACTGGTCCCGTTTCGACGGCCTGTACTTCGCCGGCGACGGCGCGAAGAAGGACAGCGACGGCAACATCTGGGTGCTCGGCCGGGTCGACGACGTGATGAACGTGTCGGGCCACCGACTGTCCACGACCGAGATCGAGTCGGCGCTCGTGTCGCACCCGAAGGTGGCCGAGGCCGCCGTCGTGGGCGCCACGGACGCGATGACGGGGCAGGCGGTGTGCGCCTTCGTCATCCTGCGGTCCGAGGCGGTCGAGGAAGCCGACGAGCCCGGGGAGGGGCAGGCGCTGGTGCAGGAGCTGCGCAACCATGTCTCCAAGGAGATCGGCCCCATCGCCAAGCCCCGCCAGATCCTCATCGTGGCCGAGCTGCCCAAGACCCGGTCCGGCAAGATCATGCGACGCCTGCTGCGCGACGTCGCTGAGCAGCGCGACGTGGGCGACGTGACGACGCTGGCCGACTCGACGGTGATGGACAAGATCAAGGCCGGGATGGCGCACAGCTGAGGGTCGAAGCAACGCCGGCATGCTTCGCAGATGAAGTTTTGCCAAAACTTGACTCAGAAGGTCTCGTAGCACTCCTTGCCAGCAGGCATGATGGTGTCATCGACGCGGAGCCGCGCTGATGCGCAGGCCCATCGGCTGTCACGGGACCGGTGCAGCGTCGAAGGTGCCCACCCGGCACAAACAGGGGGTGTCGGGTGGGCACCAACAATGCCCGGGGGTGCCTCCCCGGGCGCGCCTGAGCCACGCCCGGCCGACGACGCGCTGACCCCGCGGGAGCGCGGCCGAGGAGATAGAGTCGCGCCATGGCTACCTCCGCAGAGTCGACGCACGTGCCGACCTCCTCCCCTCAGGGAGCTGTCCCCGAGCGCACCATCGGCCAGCTGGTCGCTGACGCCTCGTCGGACATGTCCGCGATCGTGCGCAGCGAGATCGAGCTCGCCAAGGTCGAGATCACCAAGGACGTGTCCCATGCCGGCAAGGGGCTGGGGATGTTCGCCGGTGCCGGAGCACTGGCGGCCTACGGCTTCCTGCTGGTGCTGCTGGCGGCCGCGTGGGGCCTGGTCGCCGCCGGCCTGCCGGTCTGGGCGGGCCTGCTCATCGTGGGCGTCGTGCTGTTCCTGATCGCGGGCATTCTGGCCTTCGTCGGCAAGAACCAGGTCAGCAAGGTGCAGGGCAAGCCGGTCAAGACCATCGACAACGCACAGAAGACCCTCGCCGCAGTCAAGCCCCCGCAGAAGGCGAGCTCGGCAGCCGGCCAGCAGACCACCACCACGGCACAGACCTCCTCCGCCGGCGTCTAAGCGGCACCGACGTCAGGCGGGGAGGTCGCGCACGGCCCCCCGGTCCCACTCCTGGGTCAGCCCTGCCAGCTCCAGCACCTTGTCGAGCAGCCCACCGGTGAAGCCCCAGACGAGCAGGCCGTCGGCGTCGAAGGCCGGCCCGACGTAGCCGCTGGGGTGCCGCACCTGGAACCGTCGGCCGGGGTCGACCAGGTGGTCGACGGGCACCCGCAGCACCTGCGCCACTTCACTGGGCTCTCGCACCCAGACCGGCCCCGGCTGCTGCCACCAGGCGAGCACGGGCGTCACGTCATACCCGCTGACCGGGATGTGCAAGGCGGGCAGCAGCGCCACGACCTCCACCCCGGCCGGCTCCAGCCCGATCTCCTCGTGCGCCTCGCGCAGGGCCGTCGCGGCCAGGTCCTGGTCTCGCCCCTCCCGGCCACCTCCGGGGAACGAGACCTGGCCGGGGTGGGAGCGCATGGTGTGCGCCCGCTCGGTGAGCACCACCTCGGTGCGCCCGTCGGCGCCCAGGCCGAAGAGCATGAGCACGGCCGACTCACGCCGTCCCCCACCCTCGGGCGGCAGGAAGCGGCTGAACCACTCCCCCGGCACGCTGCCCACCTGGTCGATGAGGTGGTCCATCCACGCGGGTCGGCTCACCGGGGCGGCCCCGTCTTCAGCAGGGCGCGAGCGGCTTCCGGCTCGGTCTCGCCGATGCCGTAGGACGGGCACAGAGCGGCGACCGGGCAGGCGCCGCAGGCGGGGCGTTTCGCGTGGCAGGTGCGCCGACCGTGGAAGATCAGGACGTGCGAGAGCTGGGTCCACTCCCGTCGGGGGATCAGCGCGCCCACGGCGTGCTCGACCTTCACCGGGTCGTCGAGGTCGGTCCAGCCGAACCGTCGCACCAACCGCCCGAAGTGCGTGTCGACGGTGATGCCGGGCACGCCGAACGCGTTGCCGAGCACCACGTTGGCCGTCTTGCGGCCCACACCCGGCAGGGTCACCAGGTCGGCCAGCCGACCCGGCACCTGCCCGTCGAACCGCTCGACGAGGGCCGCCCCGAGCCGGAGCAGCGACTCGGACTTGGCCCGGAAGAAGCCGGTAGGCTGGATGATCGCCTCGAGGTCCTCGCGCGCGGCGCCCGCCAGCGCGGTGGCGTCGGGGTAGCGGGCGAACAGGGTCGGCGTGACACCGTTGACGCGGACGTCGGTCGTCTGAGCGGACAGCACGGTGGCCACGAGCAGCTGGTAGGGATCAGCAAAGTCCAGCTCGCAGTGCGCATCCGGGTAACGCTGCGCCAGGATCCGGTGCATCTTCCGAGCCCGGCGGGTGCGGGCGAGGTCGGACTCACCGGCGACGTCGAGAGCACGCCGGGGCGGACGGGGTGCCGGGAGGGTTGTCACATCCGGCAGCCTACGACGGCGCTGCGACACACCCCTGCCCGATTCCTCGCATTGGTGGCAGGATGACCAACGTGGACAGTCAGATCGTGATGAAAGCGCCCCTGTTCGCCGCCCTGGACGAGGCGGCGGCCGAGCGTTTGATCACCTCGATGTCCCCGCGCATGCTGGCTCGCGGTGAGCAGCTGTTCCACGAGGGCGACCGTGGCGACTCCCTCTACGTCATCACCTCGGGCAAGGTGAAGCTCGGCCGGGCCAGCGGCGACGGCCGGGAGAGCCTGCTGTCCGTGCTGGGTCCCGGCGAGATGTTCGGCGAGCTGAGCCTGTTCGACCCAGGCCCCCGTCTGACCAGTGCCACCGCCGTCTCCGACACCGAGCTCATCGGTCTGGACAACAAGGACCTGCGCGCCTTCCTCGCCGACCACCCCGAGGTCGCCATGCAGATGCTCGCCGGACTCGCGCGCCGGCTGCGCCGCACCAACGAGGGCCTGTCCGACCTCGTGTTCACCGACGTGCCGGGCCGGGTGGCCAAGGCCCTGCTCGACCTCGCCGGCAGGTTCGGTCAGCCGGTCGAGAACGGCATCCGGGTGACCCACGACCTCACCCAGGAGGAGCTCGCCCAGCTGGTCGGCGCGTCCCGGGAGACCGTCAACAAGGCCCTGGCCGACTTCGCGGGTCGTGGCTGGCTGAGCCTCGGGGCCAAGTCGGTCACCCTGATCGACCTCGACCGGCTGCGCCGCCGAGCCCGCTGACCGGCCTCTACTCCGCCGCGCCCAGGTAGGCCAGCTGCGCGAGCACACTGAGCCTGGCCGCCGGCCAGACCGCCCGTGGGACGTCCGCGTACACGGTGCGCACGACGACGTCGGCGAGGTCCTCCCCGGGTGCTCGAGACTTCCCCGCCGCGCGCACCGCCTCCCGCACCTGGTCCAGCCGCTCGTGCCGGTGGGCCTGGTAGTAGCGCACGGTGCCGGCTGCGTCGGGCACGACCGGACCGTGGCCGGGTGCGATGCTGGTCGCCCGGCCGCTGCCGGTGAGCCGGGCCAGACGTTCCAGGGAGGCCAGGTATGCCGCAAGCTCGCCGTCGGGATGGGCGACCACCGTCGTGCCGCGGCCGAGGACGGTGTCACCGGTCAGCAGCACCTGGTCCTGCGGCAGCAGGAAGCTGACCGAGTCGGATGTGTGCCCGGGGGTGGCCACGACCAGCACCTCGAGGCCACCGACCCGCACGATGTCGCCGTCCGCCAGGTCGTCGTGCCCGCGGCCGACCGCTCGGACCGGCGCCCCGGTGAGGGCGGCGAAGCGGTCGGCCGACTCGGCGTGGTCCCAGTGCCCGTGCGTCAGCAGGGTCAAGCCCACGCGTGCGCCACGCCCTGCGACGTCGGCCAGCACCCGGGCCAGATGAGCCTCGTCGAGCGGGCCCGGGTCGACCACCACGACCTCGTCGGCTCCCGGCTCGCCCAGGATCCAGGTGTTGGTGCCCTCCAATGTCATCGGCGAGGGGTTCGGGCAGAGCCGACACCAGGCTCGCCTCCCCCACGCTCCCCCCTCCCACGGGGGCGCCGGACCGGACGCACGTGACGGCATACTCAGTCCCGCCGCGGTCCCGGGATGCCGTGGCCGGCCGCGTCGACCGGCGCACGCATCCACAGCGTGCCGGTGTGCGCGACGGGCCACGGCTGCACGGGGTGCACGGCCGGCACCGACCGCAGGAAGGCTGCGACCGAGCCCGCTGCCGCGAGCTGCTCGGCCAGCACCTGGGTGGGCGGCAGCATCGTCTCGTGCCCGGCAGCCTGCTCGGCCAGCATCTGCGCCGCCGGCACCCACCGTGCCTGCACCGCCTCGCTCGTCTGACCGTCGGCGGACTGCCCGGGCGGCATGCCGGCAGCGAAGAAGTGCGTGTCGTAGCGCCTCGGCTCACACACGGGTGTCACCCAGTGCCCGACATGGGTCATCAGGTCGCTGCGCAGCACGAGTCCTCGCTGGGTCAGGAGCTCGGCGAAGGAGTGGCTGCGGTCGAGCAGCCGGTCGCGGTCCGCCGCCCACGACGGGTCGGACAGGTCCGTCACGAGCTCGTGCCGATGCGGGCCTGCGAGCAGCACGCCGCACTCCTCGAAGAGCTCGCGGGCCGCGGCCAGCACCACCTGGCGAGCGAGGGCCTCGGGGAGGCCGAGCCGGCCAGACCACTCGGTCGCGGTAGGCCCTTCCCAGGGAGGGTGCGCGTCGGCGTCACGGGGGTCGACACCCCCTCCGGGGAAGGCCATCACATCCGGTGCGAACGCCATCGACGCGGCCCGGCGGAACGCGAAGACCTCCACCCCGGCCGCGCCGTCACGCAACAGCAGCACACTCGCGGACGGCCGGGGCCGGGGCACCGGGCCGTGCGGGTCGTCGAGCCAGGCCCGGGCCGAGGGCACCAGGGCGGCCGGCATCGGGAAGTCCCGGTGCACCGGCCCTCAGTCGCGGACGGCGACGGTGATCTCCACCTCGACCGGGGTGTCCATCGGCAGCACGGCCACACCGACCGCGGAGCGTGCGTGCACACCCGCGTCACCGAAGGCCTCACCGAGCAGCTCGCTGGCGCCGTTGATGACGCCGGGCTGTCCGGTGAAGGAGGGGTCGCTGGAGACGAAACCGACCACCTTGACGACGCGGGTCACCCGGTCGAGGTCGCCGACGACCGACTTGACCGCGGCGATCGCGTTGAGGGCGCACAGCCCGGCCAGACGCTTGGCCTCGGCTGGGTCGACCAGCCCGTCACCCTCGCCCACCTTGCCGGTCGCCGGCAGCGCCCCGTCGACGAACGGCAGCTGGCCGGAGGTGAAGACCAGGTCGCCGTGCTGCATGGCGGGCACGTAGGCCGCGACCGGTGCCGCGACCTCCGGCACCGAGAAGCCGAGGGCCTCCAGCCGCTGCTCCACCGCGTTCACGACGTGGACCGCTTCAGGTAGGCGACGAGGTTGGCCCCGCCGTCCGGGCCGGGCACGACCTGGACGAGCTCCCAGCCCTCGGATCCCCACTGGTCGAGGATCTGCTTGGTCGCGTGGATGATCAACGGAACGGTTGCGTATTCCCATGTGGCCATGCGCCGACTCTAGCCCCGGCGTGCCCTGCCGAGGCGCACGGACTGCTCAGCGCAGCGGGTCGAACGCCACCAGCTCGGGGGCGACCCGGCCCGACAGGAGGCGTTCCACGAGCAGCCGCGCGGTGGCGGGCCCGTGGCACATGCCCCACATGCCGTGGCCGCCGTGCACCCACACCCCCGGTGCCCCGGTCGGCCCGACGAGGGGAAGCCCGTCGACGGTGATCGGCCGTGAGCCGACCCACTGGTCCCGGCGCCGGTCGAGGTCCAGGCCGTGGAAGAGCGGACGGGCCGCCGCCACGATCGCCTCGATGCGGGCCGGGTCCAGCGCTGCGTCCGGGGAGCGGAACTCCATGGTGCCGCCGAGCCGCAACCGGTCGCCCAGCGGCGAGGCCACGACCCGCTGGTGCGGGAAGTAGACGGGCACCTCGACCGCGGCACCCGGTGGTTGGTCGAGGGCGAAGGAGTAGCCGCGCCCGGCCCGCAGCGGGACCCGCACCCCGAAGGAGCGGGCGAGCTCGGGCAGCCACGCCCCGCTGGCCAGCACCACGGCGTCGGCGGTGACCGGCGGGCCGCCGAGCACGTCCACCGCGATGCCCCCCGGGCCGTGGCGCAGCCGGCGCACCTCCGCTCCGCCGCGGACCTCCCCGCCCCGGTCGCGCAGGGCATGGGCGAGCGCGCCGAGATATCTCCCCGGGTCGATGGTCCGCTGCCCTTCGATGCGTATCGCACGCTGCACCCGGGGGGACAGGGTCGGCGCGAGCTCGCGCAGGGCGGACGCCCCGATGTCCTGCGCCGCCACCTCCTGGCCTGCGGTGCGGACCATGGCCAGCTCGTGCAGGAGCGCGTCGGCGTGCTGCGGCTCGGTGAAGGCGGCCATGATCGGCCGGGCTCGGGAACGCACGTCGGTGGGCAGTGCGGGGTCGATGAGGTCGTAGGCGGCCAGCGCCTGCCGGTTGACCGGCACCAGGGCCGCCATGGTGCGTCGCCACACCGGCGGGGTGCACCTGGCGGCGAAGCGGGCCAGGAAGGACCATAGGCCCGGATCGGGGGTCATCGGGATGTGCAGCGGCGCCGTGGGGTCGCGCAGCGCCGTCAGTCCCTGCCGGAGCACCGCTGGCTCGGCCAGGGGGATCGCGAGGCCCGGGGTCAGCCAGCCCGCGTTGCCCCAGGATGACCCCGCCGCCACCCCGGAGCGGTCCAGCACGGTGACTTCGACACCGTGCTCCTGCAGGAACCACGCCACAGACAGGCCTGCCATGCCCGCTCCGACGACGACGACGTGACGGGGTTCTGCCGTTCCGGACGCCATGCGCGGAAGATACCAGCGGGCCGTGGCTTGCTCGGGCGCGCACCGGGCGAGTCAACTGGGGGGATGAGCGAACCCGAGGACGTGCTGACCCGACCTGTCCCCCCGCCGGACCGCACCGTGCGCTACGGCAGCTCCGCCCACGAGGTCTACGACGTGCACGAGCCGGTCACCGACCCCTCCGGCGTCTGCGTGGTGCTGGTGCACGGGGGCTTCTGGCGGGAGCGCTACGACCGCACCCACCTGCACCCGCTGGCGGCTGCGCTGGCCGCACGCGGCCACCTCGGCGTGCTCATCGAGTTCCGCCGGACCGGCATGCCGGGCGGCGGGTGGCCGGGCACCGGTCTCGACGTCGCGCGGGCACTGCAGGTGGTCCGCGAGCGTGAGACGACCCCGCTGACACCGGTCGTGCTGGTGGGCCACTCGGCCGGCGGCCAGCTCGCCCTGTGGGTCCTGCACCAGCCCGCCGCCGCCGGGGTGGGTGGGGCGGTGAGCCTGGCCGGGTGCGTCGACCTCGGCCTGGTCACGGCCCTGCACCTGGGTGACGACGCGGCGCGCGACCTGATGCACGGCATACCGGAGGAGCGCACCGCCGTGCACGCCGCCGCGGACCCGGCACGGCTGGGGCCGGCGCCGGCACCGGTCGTGCTGCTGCACGGCACCGACGACACCGAGGTGCCGGCGGCGGTGTCCCAGTCGTGGTGGGAGGCGGCGGGCACCCCCGGGCGGGACCGCATCCAGCTGCTGGAGGGGGTGGGCCACTATGCTCTGATCGACCCTGGCTCAGCGACATTCGACACGGTGGAGGGCGCCGTCGTTGACCTGGCACTCAGATTCGCCCCGTAACGTGGTAGGTATGCGGACTGCTACGACCTTGGCCAAGGTGACCTCCCTCCTCGGGGCCTTCCTGGCGATCTCGGTGCTGATGGGGCTCATCGGTGCCGGCCTCCTGCTGCCCCTGGCCGGGTCGGTGGGGTCCGCCGCACGGGAAGGGGTGGGCCTGTTCGAGGAGCTCCCGGGCGACCTGGAGTCCAACCCGCTGGCGCAGCAGTCCCGGATCGAAGCGGCCAACGGTGGGCTGATCGCCACCCCCGCCCAGGAGAACCGCATCATCGTCTCGCTCGACCAGATCGCGCCGGTCATGCAGAAGGCGCAGGTCGCGATCGAGGACGAGCGCTACTACGAGCACGGCGGCCTGGACCTGCAGGCTCTCGGCCGCGCCCTGGTCACCAACGCCACCAGCGACGACACCCAGGGCGGCTCGACGCTGACCCAGCAGTACGTCAAGCTCTCCCTGCAGGAGGAGGCCCGCCAGGCGGGTGACACCGACGCCCTCGTCGCCCTGCAGGCGCGCAGCGGCACCGAGGGCTACGTCCGCAAGCTGCGGGAGCTGAAGTATGCCGTGACCCTCGAGGAGCGGCTGAGCAAGGACGAGATCCTGGAGGGCTACCTCAACCTCGCCTACTACGGCGACCGCACCTACGGCGTCGAGGCCGCCGCACGCCACTACTTCGGCGTGCAGGCCAAGGACCTCAAGCTGGCTCAGGCCGCCCTGCTCGCCGGCGTCGTCCGCGCCCCGGGTGTGACCGACCCGGTCAACTACCCCGAGGCCGCGGTGGCCCGGCGCAACGTCGTGCTCGACAAGATGTACGAGCAGGGGATGATCAGCAAGGAGTCCTACGAGAAGGCACGCGGGTCCGAGCTGGAGCTCAAGCTCCGGGACAGCCAACGCTCCTGCCTCAACTCCGCGCACCCCTACTTCTGCGACTACGTCACCGAGTGGCTGCTGCAGAACGACACCCTGGGGGCGACCCGCGAGGAGCGGGAGGCCAAGCTCACCACCGGGGGACTGACCATCTCGACCACGCTGGACCCCGACCTGTCCAAGGCGATCCGCAACACCTCCCGTGAGTTCGCGCCGCAGGGCAACAAGTACCAGCTGGGCAGCGCCGCGGCGATGGTCGAGCCCGGCACCGGTCACGTGCTGGCCATCGGCCAGTCCTCGGACTTCGACCTGCAGGAGTCGCAGGACCGGGTGACCGCGACGTCGGTCAACTGGAGTGTCGACAAGAGGTTCGGTGGCAGCGAGGGCTTCCACATCGGCTCGATCGCCAAGGCCTTCAGCCTGGTCTCCGCCCTGGAGCAGGGTGTGCCGGTCGAGACGACCCTGGCGGTGCGCAAGCCCGGCACGGTGGACTCCGAAGGCACCTGGATCGACAACCCCGAGGACCGGGAGACGCCGGTGGGCAACACCCACCCGGCGGGCATCTTCTTCCGCGAGGACTTCCAGCGTGAGTGCACGTTGGGTGAGGACCACTGGAGCGTGCGCAACGCCGAGGACGAGAACCACGACCCGACGATCACGCTGCGCCGGTCGACGGCTGCCTCGGTCAACACCGCGTTCGCGACGCTGGCCACCCAGGTGGGCACCTGCACCATCCGGGACACGATGAGCAGGATGGGCCTCAACAGCGCCGACGGTGACGCGTTCGGTGCCGGCGGCGCCGGTGTGCCGCCCACGTTCGTGCTCGGCTCGGACAACGCCAGCCCGCTGACGGTGGCCAGCGCCTACGCCACCATCGCCTCGGGCGGCATCTACTGCCCGCCGGTGCCGGTGACCAAGATCGTCGACGCCAACGGCGAGGAGATCCCGCTGCAGGTGCCCGAGTGCGAGCGGGTGGTCGACGAGGACGTCGCGGCCGGTGTCGCCGAGCTCATGCAGGAGGTCGTCAGCATGCGCGGCTCCGGCTTCCGCGCGGTGCTCGACAGCGGCCAGCCCGCGGGCGGGAAGACCGGCACCGCGGACGAGTCGAAGCACACCTGGTTCGCGGGCTACACCCCGCAGGTGTCCACGGCCGTGTGGATCGGCTCGCCCGGCGTGAAGTACGACGGCGACCTGCGCGACATCAAGCTGGGCGACAACTACGTCGAGGGCTGGTTCTACGGCTCGAAGTTCGCCGCGCCCATGTGGAAGGTCCTCATGACCGAGGCCCTGGCTGACGATCCGGTCGAGGACTTCGAGGAGCCCTCGCAGACGATGATGCAGGGAGAGCTGCGCACCGTGCCCGACATCGGCGGCATGACGCTGCAGCAGGCGCAGGAGGAGCTCTCCGACGCTGGGCTGGCAGGCACGGCGGTGCGCATCTCGTCCGGGTCTCCGGAGGGCACGGCGCTCTACACCTCTCCCGGTGCCGGTTCCCGGACGCGCTCCGGTGACCCGCTTCAGATCTTCGTCTCCGGGGGGTCCTCGGCACCCCCGCCCGGTCAGGCCACCGACCTCGGCGCGTCGGGCAACGACTGACGCCTGGTCAGGCCAGGGCCCGGCGCACCGCGGCGGCGACGCGCCCGCCCTCGGCCTGACCGGCCACCCGCGGCTGGAGCAGCTTCATGACCTGGCCCATCTGCGGCATACCGGTCGCGCCCACCTCGGCCACCGCCTCGGCGGCGAGCCGGTCGAGGGTGGCGTCGTCCAGCTGGGCGGGCAGGTAGCCCTCGAGGACGACCAGCTCGGCCTCCTCCCGCTCGGCCAGCTCGGGTCGGCCCGCGTCGGTGTAGGCGGTCGCGGCCTCGCGGCGGCGCTTGGCCTCCTTGGTCAGCACTGAGAGGACATCGGCGTCGCTGAGCTCACGGTGTGTCTTGCCGGCGACCTCCTCGTTGGTCACCGAGGTCAGCGCCATCCGCAGGGTCGCCGAGCGGACCTTGTCCTGCTCGCGGATGGCGGTGTGCAGGTCGCGCTGGAGGGTGGCCTTGAGGTCGGACGTCGTGTCGGTCATGTGCGCCATGATCTCACCGACGATGTCAGAGCCGCCCGGGGTTTCCTGAGAGGATCGTCGGCATGCACGCCACGGCCCGTCTCACCGCTGCCACCGTCGGCCTAGGAGCCGGCGTGCTGGCCTGGAGCACGCTCGTCGAGCCGCGAGCGTTTGCGCTCCGGCGGGTCGAGGCGCCGGTGCTGCCCCCTGGCTCGTCACCGCTGCGCGTGCTGCACGTCAGCGACCTGCACCTGGTGCCGGGACAGGACTACCGGGCAGACTGGGTGCGCGGTCTCGACCGGCTCGACCCGCACCTGGTGGTCAGCACCGGGGACCACCTGGCCCACCGCGACGCGGTCCCGACCGTGCTCGACGCCTTCGGTCCGCTGCTGGACCGTCCCGGTGTCTTCGTGCTCGGCTCCAACGACTACTTCCCGCCGGTGCCCAAGAACCCGCTGCGCTACTTCAACGACAGCCACCGGCGGGGAGCGGAGACGACCCATCGGCGGCTCCCGACCGGAGACCTCGTGCGCGGGCTCACCGAAGCCGGCTGGACCGACCTCAGCAACACGCGTGCCCGCCGCCGGGTCGCGGGCCTGGACCTGGAGTTCGTGGGGGTCGACGACCCCCACCTGGGCTACGACCGCTACGACCGGGTGGCCGGTCCGGCGGCGTCGGACGCCGACCTCACGGTCGGGGTCACCCACGCGCCCTACCAGCGCGTGCTTGACGCCATGGCTCACGACGGCGCGTCGCTGCTGGTCGCCGGTCACACCCACGGCGGGCAGGTCTGCGTGCCGTTCTACGGAGCGCTGGTGACCAACTGCGACCTGGACACCGGGCGCGCCAAGGGCCTGTCCCGCTGGTGGGAGGGAGCAGGCTCGACCCCCAGTGACCAGGCGCCGGCCGACGCGGCCTACCTGAACGTCTCGGCGGGCGTGGGAGCCTCTCCCTACTCCCCCTTCCGGCTTGCCTGCCGACCGGAGGCGACCCTGCTCACCCTGGTGCCCCAGGTCTGATCCAGAGTCGTCGCCAGGCGATTCGGCGGGGCCCGGTGGCGTGGGCTATCCTTGCCGACGCTGCGCGCCCCACCGGGCGCGGACCACGGGGTGTGGCGCAGCTTGGTAGCGCGCTTCGTTCGGGACGAAGAGGTCGCAGGTTCAAATCCTGTCACCCCGACCAATAACCGCAGGTCTTTGACCTGCGTTTATACCCCGTTCTACACCTTTCAGATTGCGTGAAATCGTCGTCCGGGCACAACTGAGGCATATGCCGGGTGGTGACGCGAGCGGACAGGTGAGGACAGAACCACCCTCCCGTTATGCCCGCCAGCCCCGCCCGATCTCGCTAAGCGCACGTTCCGTGTCAGGCGACGTCCAGCAGCTCGTTCGGCAGCGGCTGGATGTGGACGATGGTCAGCCGGGAGACTGCTCGGGTCAAACGCGCCGGCCGCGGCTAACGGTCGCACGCCAACTACAAGTGCCGCATCATGCTCTACAACGCCCGCCCGGATGGCAGCGTGACCACCCGACCAACCCGCGGTCATCACGCGGAAAATTGAAGACCCCTCAACTCTCCCCCAGCGGCCCTGCGAAATCAGCACGACACCCCGGGGCGGATGCTGAGACGCCGCCGCCGTCTCCCGACCGTCGACATGCAACCCGGGCAGCCACTGCCCTCGCGGCAGGACGAGCGCTGACGTCGCAGAGGCGGACCCGGCACGCTCGCCGCGGGTGTCCTGCTCGGCACTCAGATGACCGCGGAGATCGAGGGCTACGACAGGGTTGAAGGCCAGCCGCCACCGTGTCCCGCTTCCGGGATTCGAAATCTACTCTGACGTCAGAGTACGGTTGGGACACCGGCCTGATCGCGCGTCGCCGGACGCAACCTTCGGGTCGGTCTCCCTTTTGATAGACCCACTGTGGTCTTCCTAGGTCGACGGGTGCGACCCGCCCTCGACCTCGAGGTCGGGCACCAGCCATGGATGGCTACCCCCGAACGGTTCCCTGGGTGTCACCGAGTGAGACCCGCATGGCAACGACGCCGCCCTCGCCCTTGAACCAGGGCACCCCCTGTTTCTCGGGCGGCCTACCTCGGCGTCGCCGCCACCACCGCAGGTCACTCGTCCTGCCAGACTCCCTTGGAGCACACCCTTTGACTCCCACCCAACCGAACGTGATCACCGTCGACGAGCCGGAGACAGACTTCTCGGTCCGCGCCGCCCTGGGCTCGCCGCGGCGGCTGCGCACCGAGGTGCTGGCCGGACTGGTCGTGGCCCTCGCTCTCATCCCCGAGGCCATCTCCTTCTCCATCCTGGCCGGGGTCGACCCCCGGGTCGGCTTGTTCGCCTCCTTCACCATGGCGGTCACGATCGCGTTCGTCGGTGGCCGTCGCGCCATGATCTCCGCCGCGACCGGCGCCATCGCCCTCGTCATCGCACCACTGGTCGCCAGCCACGGCCTCGACTACTTCATCGCCGCCGTGATCCTGGCCGGCATCCTGCAGATCGTGCTGAGCCTGGTGGGTGTGGCCAAGCTGATGCGCTTCCTGCCCCGCAGCGTCATGGTCGGCTTCGTCAACGCCCTGGCCATCCTCATCTTCACCGCCCAGATCCCCTACCTCATCGGGGTCCCCTGGCTGGTCTACCCCATGGTCGCCATCGGGCTGGTCATCATGGTCGGCCTGCCCCGGATGACCACCGCCGTGCCGGCGCCCCTGGTAGCCATCGTCGCGCTCACCACTGCAGCCATCCTGCTGGCCATCAAGGTCCCCACCGTCGGTGACCAGGGCGACCTGCCCGAGAGCCTGCCCTCGTTGTTCATCCCCGACGTGCCGTTCACCCTGGAGACCCTGCAGATCATCGCGCCCTACGCGTTCGCCATGGCCCTCGTCGGCCTGCTGGAGTCGCTGATGACGGCCAAGCTGGTCGACGACGTCACCGACTCCCACTCGGACAAGACCCGCGAGGCCTGGGGCCAGGGCACCGCCAACATCGTCACCGGCTTCTTCGGAGGCATGGGCGGCTGCGCGATGATCGGCCAGACGATGATCAACGTCAAGGTCTCCGGCGCCCGCACCCGCATCTCCACGTTCCTGGCCGGCGTCTTCCTGCTCGCCCTGGTCGTCGGCCTCGGTGACCTGGTCGCCACCATCCCCATGGCCGCCCTGGTCGCCGTCATGATCATGGTCTCCGTCAGCACCATGGACTGGCACAGCATCCACCCCGCCACCCTGCGCCGGATGCCGTTCAGCGCGACAGCGATCATGGCCACCACCGTCGCGGTCACCGTCTACACGCACAACCTGGCCTACGGCGTCATCGCTCGGGGTGATCGTCGCGATGATCTTCTTCGCCCGCCGGGTGGCCCACTTCACCGAGGTCGTCGACATCGCCCACCCGGACGAGGACACCCGGGTGTATGCCGTGCGGGGTGTGCTGTTCTTCGCCTCCAGCAACGACCTCGTCTACCAGTTCGACTACGCCGGCGACCCGCACAACGTCGTCATCGACCTCAGCGAGGCACAGATCTTCGACTCCTCCACCGTCGCCGCGCTCGACGCGATCGAGCTGAAGTACCACCAGAAGGACAAGAACGTGCAGATCGTCGGGCTCAACGAAGCCAGCCAGGCCTGGCACGGCAAGCTCACCGGACAGCTCGGCGCCGGCCACTGAGGAGCGGAGTCACACCTGCCCCAACCTGAAGCCGCATATCGTCCCTACAACGGGCCCAGCGCTTCTGAGGTCCTCGCAGCCAGCCGGAGCGTCTCGAGCACCTGCAGGAGCTCCCGCTCCTCGTAGCGGAAGTGGTTCTCCATCAGCGCCTCGATGCCGTCCAGGTGCTGATCCAGCAGCGGGCGCGAGGCGCCGGCCCTGGCCGCTGCTTGGAGGCCGCCGATGAGATGCGCAAGCATCGAGTGGTCCTGCTTCAGAGCAGTGAGCACGCCGGACAGGGCGGGATGGGCTGCCTCGATCGCTGGGAACAGGGTCCGGTCCTCACCGCGGTGATGCGCGTCCAAAGCCGCGCAGAAGCCGACGCAGTAGATCAGCAGGTCATCTGCGAGAACTCGCTCTGCACCGCTCTCAGGACTGGAACGGAGCAGCTCCAGGGCTTCGCGCAGGCGGGCGTGCGCCCGTCGCAGCTCACCGCTCCAGGCGATCAACCTGTCCGTGCCGCGGTCAGTCACGCGAGCACGAAGGGACGGACGGCATCAACGTCTGTCTCCTTCACCTCCGACGCCTCCATGCCTGACACTCCCTGTCACCAGCACGCGACGCTGGCTCGACCCTACCGCCCGTCTCCTGACTGCACGCATCCACATCGGGCACGATCGCCTGGACTCTGCAGTCGTGGCTGACATCGAGAACCCGTTCTCTCGCCGCCGCGGCGCGTGGAGTCAGCGACGCCGCACGGGCCGCCGGCTTCGAGGTGCTCCTGGCCAACACCGACGAGGACCCCGAGCGGGAGCGGTCAGCCGTCGAGGTCCTGCTGGGCAAACGCGTTGACGGGCTCATCGTCGCGCCAACCTCCGGTGACACGGAACACCTGATCCGAGCTCAACGCTCCGGCTGCCCCGTCGTGCTGCTCGACCGGCGAGTCGAAGGGGTAGAACTCGACTCCGTACTCGTCGACAGCTTCGCCGCCAGCATGGGAGTCGTTGCCCACCTGACCGAGACCGGGCACCGGCGCATCGCCATGGTGACTGGTGGCACCCGGCGGTCCGAACCGGCTCCCCCGGGCCAGCGAGGCGTCTCTACCGGACGAGATCGCGTCGAGGGGTTCCTACGCGGCATGCACGACGCCGGCATCTCCGATCCCCAGCGCTACCTCCGCACGGCAGTCGGAACCCCCGAGCGCTCCTACGCCGCGACGATCGAGCTGCTGGACCTGCCGGAGCCGCCAACCGCCCTATTCGCATCTGACAGCCGGGTGGCGCTCGGCGCCCTGCGCGCCATCCGGGAAGCCGGCCGGCAAGTTCCCAACGACATCTCCCTGGTCTCGTTCGACGACGCCGACTGGACGCACGGGGTCACCCCAGCCATCACCGTGGTGTCGCAACCTGCCCAGGCCCTCGGCCACCGGGCCGGGGAGATCCTCGTCAGCCGGATCAGCGGCGTCGACGAACCGCCGCGCGAAGAACTGCTACCGACCGTATTCATCCAGCGAGACTCAGTGGCACCACCATCCCGCGAACTCGTCGTTGCCCGGTCGGCGCCGAGCGGACGCTGATGACTGGGATTCCTCTATAGGCCCGGGGGGCACCGCGTCGGCGAAGGCCCGTGACGATGTGCCGGCCCTCGCACCCACCGACACCGCCGGCACCATCTGAGCTCGACCCGGGCCGTCCTGGAGCATGTGCTCGGATGGTTAGCCTGGGGGTCCACGAGCTCGGGAGCGCACATGTCAGACCACCTGTCCTTCGGCGACGGTCCACGACGAGAGACGCGTCGTCGGTGCGCGGCGGTCGCCGCGGCGCTGGCGCTGTTGCTCGTCGCGTGCACTCCAGGGTCGGATGGGGACGACGCGGGGGGAACGGACGGTGCCCGCAGCACCGACGGCTCCGTGGACCCTGACGCCCTCATGGCGACGGTCTCCACTGCCCAGGAGGGCACGGTCGTGCTCGAGGGGAGCGACCCCGGCACCCTCGCCGCCGCCACGACCACCCACTTCTTCGCCCAGGCACCGGTCGTCGTGCTCGCCTCCGCGAAGGAGCAGCTGCGGGCCGCGTCCGCGGCCGTGTCCCTGGGCGTGCCGGTGCTGGTCGACGGGCCCGGGACGTCCGACGAGCTGGACCGGCTGGGCACCGAGGTGGCCCTCGTCGTCGGTGACGTGCAGGACCCCGGCATCGACGTGGTCGTGCCCGCCGACGACGCGGAGCTCACCTCCCTGCTCGGCAGAGAGGCCGAGCCCACCGCCGTGGGGCCCGACGACCACGTGCAGCAGGTCGCCGACTGGGACCCGGCCACCGCTTTCCTGCTCGTGCCGGACGGGCCGAGCATCACCGGATCCGGCGACGATGCGACGACGGCGACGGCCGGGGACGCCGACGGTGCCGGGACCACCGCCGAGCCCGGCACCCCGGCCCCGCTGGAGTCCGACCGGGACGAGCTGCCGCAGACCGCGCCCCCACCACCGCTGGAGGGCACCCTGGTCCTGTCCACCGGGGACCCCGCACAGACTGCCGCTGTCGGGACCGCCCGCGCCGCGGGCGCGCAGGTCCTCGTCCTGCCCGAGGGTGACCCCGGCGCCACATCGCAGTCCCTGTCCGCCTTCACCGACGCCGGCTCGGGCGCGACAAGCCTGGTGGGACTGGGCGCGGAGTTCGGCGACCCCGACTGGTTGGACTGGCGCGCACGCGCGGCGGCCGCTGGTGCCGAGCTGCCCGGAGGCGGTCTCAGTGCCTTGCCAGGCAAGACCTACGTGGCGCTATATGGCACCCCCAGCACCGGCGCGCTCGGCGTCCTCGGCGAACAGCCGATCGAGCAGACGATCACGAGGGCGGGCGAGCACGCGTCCTGGTACGAACCGTTGACCGACCAGCCCGTGGTGCCCACCCTGGAGATCATCGCCACCGTCGCCGCCCAGGAAGCAGGTCCGGACGGCAACTACTCCAACGAGCTGCCGGTCGAGCAGCTGCGGCCGCTGGTCGAGCTGGCCGCCGACAACGACGTCTACGTCGTCCTCGACCTGCAGCCGGGGCGCACCGACTTCCTGGCCCAGGCACAGATCTACGAGGAGCTGCTGCGGCTGCCCCACGTGGGGCTCGCACTCGACCCGGAGTGGCGGCTAGGGCCCCAGGAGAGGCATATGGTCCGGATCGGTTCGGTCGAGGTCGACGAGGTCAACCAGGTCGTCGACTGGATGGCCGCGCTGGTGCAGGAGCACGACCTGCCGCAGAAGATCCTGGTCCTGCACCAGTTCCAGACCCGGATGATCCCCGGCGCCGACGACGTGGACCGGTCCCGCCCCGAGGTCGCCGTCCTCATCCACGCCGACGGGCAAGGACCCCACGCAAGCAAGATGGACACCTGGCAGGCCCTGCACAACCACGCACCGAACATCGAGCACTGGGGCTGGAAAAACTTCTACGACGAGGACATCCCCGGGCCGTTCACCCCCGAAGCCACGATGCAGGTCGAACCCACCCCCGACTTCATCTCCTACCAGTAGAGCCACACCCGACGGGGGTGCCAGGTGTCACGGTTCTCGGCGTCGGCCCGGGTCTGGAAGCTCGAGGGGAGCCGGTGGAAGGTCTGGTCCGGTCCGATGGAGAACGCCTGGCCCCGGCCGTTGGACCGGCGCCGGATCGTCACGCACGCATCGTCCCGCCCGGGCACAGCTGGAGTCATCTCGGATCCTCATGTGCCCGGAGCTCTCGCGCGCTCTGTCCCTGTCCTCGCAGTTCAGGTGCTTGCGACCCAGCTCAGCCAGTCGGGCACTGTGGGTGGAGTGATCTATGCGGGGCATAGCTGGCCCGGCTGCGACCATGATTGACCGCGACATGACACAGTGGGGTGGGCGGGCGACCCCTCGTCGCGCGGAGGGAGCACACCGTGGACGGATGCCGAGTCGGGATCGGGCGGGTCGACATCACCCCGACCTCGGCGGGGCCCACGATGGGCTGGGGCCCCATGGGCCGCACCGAGGCGACTCCGCCCACTGACCCCGACCAGCGCCTCTTCGTCACGGCTCTGGCGCTGGAGGACGCCCGGGGCGAGCGGGTCGTGCTGGTCAACGCCGACCTGCACTGCGGTGGTCTGCATCTCTGGCGTGCGGCCGTGACCGCGAGCGGGCTCGACGCCTCACGAGTGGTGCTGTGCGGAGACCACACCCATGAGGGACCAGGGCAGCGCTACGGCGGGCTGATGTACACGCTGATGGCCGGTCCGTCCCCGATGGCGCCGTGGGCCAGCACCCGCCGTCTGGCCGGCCTGGTGGCTCAGGCGGTGACGGAGGCGCTCGCCTCGCTGGCTCCCGGGGGGACCGCGGTGGTGCGCCCTGTCGTGACCGGGGTGGCGAGCAACCGCGCAGTCCCGGCGTGGAGGCACTACGACGACACCGCACGCGCGGAGTTCGTGGACCGGTCCCCCGCCCCCGCACCGCCCGCCGACCGGCTGCGGGACCCCCGCGCGACGGTGCTCCTCGCACGCTCCGACGACGGCACGGTGGAAGCGGCGCTGGCCTGGTATGCCGTGCACGGCACCGCGCTCGGGACCGGTTGGGAGACCTATGGGTCCGACCTGTGGGGTCCGGCCCGGGCCGAAGCCGAGAGGGACGGTGCGACGGTGGGTTTCGGCGGGGGGTCCAGTGGCGACATCACCCCGCTGCCGGTCGACGAGACCGGACAGCGTCGTGAGCCCGACGACGGCCGGCCGTCGAGGCAGGGGAGCGAGCTCGCCGGCGTCGTCGGACGGCGGATCGGAGCCGCAGTCCGCGAGGGGGTGGCCTCCGCGAGAGCACAGGTGGCCGGCTTCTCGGTGTCCGCAGCGCATGAGCTGTGGGAGCCGCACCGGTCCGGTCTTCCCGGGCCCATCAGCGGACTGGCCACGGCGGGGGGCGGCGTCGACGGGCCGACCGAGCACTGGCCGGCCGTCGCGGACGGCGTCCGCGCGCCGCGCTACCAGACGACGCGCCGTCACGCCCACCCGGACGAGGACGGGCAGGGGCCCAAGGTGGGGATCGTGCACGCCTACACCAGGCTCCCCGTCCCGGTGGGCTGGCTGTTCCGGGTGATGGCGCCCCGCCGGCTGCCGCTGCACGTGGTGCGGGTCGGTGAGCACACCTTCGCCACCGTGCCCGGCGAGGCGACGACGATGACCGGAGCGCGGATCGAGGCCACCGTCGCGGCCGTCTCCGGTGGGGGGCGCACGGCGTCCGTGATCGGGTTCGCGGGTGACTACGCCGGCTACTGGGCCTCCCCTGAGGAGTACCTGGAGCAGCGCTACGAAGGTGCCTCCACCATCTTCGGCCGCGAGGCGGCGACCCGCCTCACCGAACGGCTGGGAGAGCTCGCCGCGCGCATGAGCTGACCTCCCGACCAGGGGATGAGACCTCTGATCATCGGAGGTGACCCTTCGGTGATCGAGATCACAGATGTCCGCGGTCGGCGCGCCAAGACTGGCGGTGTCGTCGAACGGTTCGGCGGCCCGCCCTCCGGGGTGGTGGATCCCTTGGAGGAACCATGAAGAAGCTGATCCCGACCGTGCTGCTCGCCACCGTGGCAGGCGCCCTCACGTTCGCCGCCGCGGCCTCGCTGCCGGTGAGCTCACAGAACCTCGGCTCCGGCGGGACCGGGGTGGTCTCGTGCGACACCGATGGTGTCGAGGTCTCCTACGACCTCGTGCCGGAGGCGCACCAGCTCGTGGCCGGCATCACCGTCGACGGCATCGACCCGGCCTGCGTCGGGCAGACGCTCCACTGGGCGCTGTCCGACTCCGCCAGCGCCTACCTGGACGACGGGCAGGCGGTCGTGACGGGGTCGTCGCAGTCGTTCTCGCTGTCCTTCGACGTGGAGTCCGAGGTGATCGGCGAGGTCGCCGTCACCATCGCGGGCTGACCAGATGTCCACCCCGTCCAGCACGACGGGCGCCCAGGGGGTGGGTCGGCTGTGGTCGACCCACCCCGACGGCGTCCGGGCCGGCCGACAGGACGTCGGCTCACGGGTCCGGCGACTGCTGGTCCGTGCGGTGGTCGCGGCAGTCCTCGTCCCGTTGTGGTTCACCTTCCTGGCGCCCCGCGCTGTCGGCGGGCCGCTGAGCATGATCTGGGTCAGCGGGACGAGCATGGAGCCCACCCTCTACACCGGTGACCTGGCGGTGCTGTACCGCGCCGACACCTACGAGGTCGGCGACATCGTGGCGTTCGACATCCCCGAAGGCGGCACCGTCATCCACCGGGTCATCGAGGTCACCTCCGAAGGGCACCGTTTCCAGGGCGACAACCGAGACTTCCATGACCCCTGGCTGCTGGAGGAGAGCCGGATCCACGGCCGGCAGGTCCTCAGCGTGCCCCAGGCCGCTCGGGTGATGTCGACCGTCGGGCGGCCGGAGGTCCTGGCCGCGTTCGCCGTCGCTCTCGTCGTGTTCCGGCGGCTCCGGAGGGACGCCGCGACGAGCGAGGACGGCGCTGCTCAGTCCGGGACAGGCGACCCAGCCTCCGCGGCTGCGAGCGCGTCCAGGGCATAGCTGACGATGTCGTGGCGCTCCATCGTCCCGCCGTCCTCGAGCCAGCCCAGCCCCCCGTCCCACGCCGCGACCTCGGCCAGCGCGGCCCGTCGGGCTGCCGTCGTCGCGCCGATCGCCGACGGCGGTCGAGGCAGGACGTGGCCCAGGACCGTGGCCGCAGCGCGCGGGGAGCGGCCGAGCAGGTAGGAGGCGCTGGTGCCGAGCGCGAGGTCGAGACCGAACCACAGCCGCGCGTCGTAGCAGGCTTCGACGGCGGTGCGCAGGGCGCGGGCGGCAGCGGGGTCGTCCATGAGGACGAGGCAGGTCGCGACCCCGCAGAGCGACCACAGGCGTTCGGACGGCGCGTCCTGCCCACCGACCTCCAGGGCACGGTGGTAGGCGGCGAGCGCGCCGGCCACGTCCGGCGGCTCCACGGAGAGCCGTCGGTTGGCCCGCAGCTGAGCGGTCCGCGCGAGGGCCACGGGGCTGGCGATGACCCGGCACAGCGCGCCGAACGCGGCGTCGTGCGCTTCGGAGGGGTCGGACAGGGAGGCGTCGGTGAGAGCCATGCGTGCCATGAACTCGACGTCGAGCGGGATCTCCCGTCCCAGCTGGGCAGCCAGGGCCGGGACGACCTCGGCGGCCTCCTCGACCCGATCGGCGCCCAGCAGCGCGTAGAGCAGCCAGGCCAGGCAGCCTCCGAGCTCGGGGTGGCCGTCGTGCCGGCGGACACCCTCCTGTGCGTGGCTGATCGCCTGCTCGAGGTCGGCCGCGAAGTAGTCCCAGGCGGCGGCCACCGCAAAGGTCGTCGGGTGAGTGGCGTCCCGGTCGACGGCCAGGGCGAGCGCGTCGCCGGTCCAGGACCGGTGCTCGTTGCGCAGTCGTTCCAGCCCGTGCCAGGCGGTCGCGATGACCAGCGACTGCGCGTCGTCGGGCCGCCCGGCTGCGACGGCCCGACGGTGGGCCGCGCGCAGGTTGTCCCACTCCTGCTCGAAGGTCCGGTCGGCTCGGGCCTGCTCCCGGCTGAACCACTCGTCGTGGACGCGGGCGGCCGTGGCGACGTAGTGGGTGAGGTGCCGGTCACGGACTGCCTCGGTCTCGCCGCGCCGCTCGAGGCGCTCAGCTCCATACTGCCGCAGCGTCTCGAGGACCCTGAAGCGGGTCGTCCCGTGGAGCGCGTGACGGCTCACCATCGACTTGTCGACGAGATCCTCGAGGCGGTCGATGACGGAGTACTCGTCGCGAGGCCGCGACGTGCTCGTCGTCAGCGACCACGGCCATGACGGCGTCCAGGTCGAAGCTGCCGGCGAAGACCGACAGGCGGTCGAAGAGCAGTTGCTGGGCCTCGCTGAGCAGGGCGTAGGACCAGTCGACCGTCGCTCGCAGGGTCCGGTGCCTGGTGTCGCCGAACGCCTCGCCGGCCCGCAGCAGGCGGAGCCGGTCGTCGAGCCGTGCGAGCAGCTCGCTGGGGCTCAGCATGCGGGACCGGGCCGCGGCCAGCTCGATGGCGAGCGGCACGCCGTCCAACCGCCGGCACAAGGCCTCGATGTCGGCCGGGTCGTGGCTCTCACCGGGATCGGTGGCGGGACCGACGGAGTCCCGGGCCCTGGTCCTGAACAGCTCGGCCCCGAGCCGGTCGTCGAGGCCGGTCAACGGGACGAGGTGCTCTCCGGCCAGCCCCAGCGGGACCTGGCTGGTCGCGAGCAGGGCCACGGTCGGACAGGTGGCCAAGATGGCGGAGGCCAGCTCGGCCAGCGGGCGCCGGACGTGCTCGCAGTTGTCCAGGACGAGCAGCAGTCGGCGCCCGTAGCACCAGTCGACGACGGCTTCCAGCGTGCTCAACCCGGGCTGGGGTTGGACCGACAGCGTCGACGCGATGACCTGCACCGGGTCACCGTCGGGTGCCACCGGCGCGAGCTCGGCGAGCCAGGCTCCGTCGGCGTAGTCGTCCACGAGCTGCCAGGCCACCTCGGTCGCCAGCCGCGACTTGCCGATCCCCCCGGGCCCGGTCAGGGTGGTGAGACCTCCGGGGGGCACGGTGCGTCCGAGCCGCTGCACCGTGCCGAGGTCCCCCACGAAGGACGTCTGCAGCCGGGGCAGGTTGCCGGCAGTGCCCTGGGTGGTGGCGATCGGACGGTCGAGCCACGGGTGGCCTTCGGCGGCGACCCCGAAGACCGCGACCGGGGTCAGTGCGCCCCTGAGCGACACCGACCCGAGGTCGACGAGCTCGATGTCGGGGCGGTGGGCGACCAGTGACGCGGTGACGGCGGAGACGAGCACCTGGCCACCGTGCGCGGCTCCCATGAGCCGGGCTCCGTGGTTGACGGAGGGGCCGTAGTAGTTGCCGGACCGCTCCTCCGGCTCACCGGTGTGGATCCCGCAGCGCACGCTGACCGACACCCCGTCGGGCCAGGGTTCGGCGCTCAGGCCCCGCTGGATCGACAGGGCAGCGTCGAGGGCGTCCCCGGCTGTCGGGAAGGCGACACCGTAGCCGTCTCCCGAGACCGAGAACACGTAGCCACCGCAGCTGGTGAAGGCGCGCTCGAGGACCTCGTCGTGGCGTGCCTGCGCTGCGCTCATGGCGTGCGGGTGGGCATCCCAGAGCGCGGTGGAGCCCTCGATGTCCGTGAAGAGGTATGTCACGGTGCCCGTGGGCCGGTGCGCGCTCGTGCGGATCATCGGCCCACCGCGCTCACACGCTCCTGAGGCGTGCGAGACGCGCGGGGTCCAGGACCGTGACGTGGCCGCGCCCGAGCGCGACCACGCCCTCCTGCTCGAGCTGGCGCAGCGTCCGGGTCGCCGCCTCGCGGGTGACCCCGACCCAGTCGGCCAGCTCCTGGCGCGTCAGCCCCACGGACCGCTCCCCCGTCTCCTGCAGATGGGTGCTGAGGAAGTCGACCACGCGAGCACGCAGGTCCTCGTTCCGCATCGTGTAGCGCTCAGTGAGGTCTCGAGCTGCCGGCTCAGCCGGCGGAGCTGGGTGATCGCGAGGTCGGGCTGCTCGCGCAGGAGCATCTCGAGCTCCCGTGACGAGTAGCGCGACGGCGGTGACGTCGGTGTGCGCCCTGACGGTGGCCGAGCGGGGCGCGGCGTCGAGGGCTGCGAGCTCGCCGACGACGCTGCCGGGCCCCCGGCGCCCCAGCACGACGGTCGACCCCTGGCTGGTCGTGGTCGGACACCAGCACCTCTCCGGCGACCAGCGCGTAGCAGTGCGTCCCCCCTTCGCCGTGGTGCAGCATCGGGGCCCCGGCCCGCGATGCGCACCGTGGTCCCGCGTCCGGCGATCGCGCGCCAGAGCGCGTCTCCGGCTGGGACCAGCGGCGTGGACGTCATCCCTTCCACCCTAATGGGAGTGCAGTCACCCCTTCGGAGAGGCCTGCCTCCGTTCGGTCTCGTTCAGCACGCCAGCGAAGGGGGAGCTCTGGCGCAGCTCGCGCGCACGAGGGCTCGTGCTGAGGATGGTGCCCACGGTCTCCTCAAGCCCTCTGGCGAGAATGCTGTCCCACTCCCGGAGGTAGTCGACCGTCCTGCCGTCCGCCCGATGCATGGAGCTCCAGCGCCAGAAGGTCGCCCCGCTCGCACAGGTCGACGACGTGCTGGCGCGAGACGCCGAGCAGCTCAGCGACCGTCCTCGGCTTCGTCAACGTGTTGCTCTCCACGTCGCCATCCTGGGGCAAACACCCCATGGTGCACCGACCACCCAGGGCACAGCGAAGGTGTCTGCCACTGCTCGAGAGTGACGCCCTCCACATCTGCGACCAGCCTGCGTCGCTCCTCGTGCACGGCCTGCCAGATGACGGATCGATCGCTCACTCAGTTGCTCCTTCAGCTCTCGCGACGGCTGTCCGACGCGACTTGCGGCATCGGGACGGCACACCTTGGCCGTGTGTCATCACGGAGGGGCGGCCGACGTCTCAGCTGTCACGTCCTGCACGACCTCGTTGCGACGCAGAGGCGCGGGGACGAAGGGTGGGTCGAAGCGCGCCCACCGCGGGGGACCGAGAGGGATGAACCCGGCGTCCCTGACCGCCCGGTCGAGCACGGCTCGATGGCGCTCGAACGAGGCCTGGGTCCACCTGCCACGGTAGCGGCGGGCCGCTGCGAGAACGGTGGGGCGGGCCTGCAGCATGACGTCGGGGTGCGTCGGGACCGGCGCCGACTCTAGGGTGTATTCCGCCGGGAGAACGAAGGCGACGGCATACTCACCCTCGCCCATCTGTCTCTGCACGACCGGGGACGTCATGGAGATCGTCTCCGACTCCTGCTGCACCACCGGTGCCGTCATGGCGATCGTGCTGGCCGAGCGGTTCTGGCCGCCGATGTAACCCGCGAGCCTGCGGAAGGCGAGGTTGCCCGCGTCCTCGAACGGCGCCCGGACCACCACCTCGGCAACGACGTGCGACGGGTAGCGCCGCAGCTCGAACCCCGACACGGCACGGAGGACCTCGTAGGTCTGCTTCTGAGTCACCTCCGAACGGTACGCCTGGCAGGCCGTCTCAGTCGGCGAGGGCCTGGCGCAGCGTGCCAACCCAGTCAATGACTCTCGCTGCTGCGACGGCCGGGGGGACCCCGACCGTGTCCAGCACAAGGTGTGGATTCTGGGAGAGCAGCTCGCCCGCTATGTAGTGACCGGTTTCGGAGGTCATCTGCCATTCGGTGTCCATCTGACGCACATTGTCCTCCGACCATGCGACGTCCCGCTTGGATGCCTTGTGGAGGAGTCGTTCCTCCGTGCGGTTTCGGACCAGCCGCGTGCCCAGGTCGGCTCGTAGCTCAACGAAGGCGACGTTGTCGAAAGTGCCGACGTAAGACGTCATCTCGGCCAGGTCGTCACGTGAGTCGAGCGCCCACACGACAGAGAAGATCAGGTTGACCCCGTGATCGGCGGCCTCCTCCATCACCCGGCGCCGGAACTCCTTGTTGAGCTTGTTGAAGGGCGGGCTTCCGTAGCCGAAGGTCTCCAGGAGGGGTTCGATCGTCATGTGGTTGTGAAACAGACGGAACGTGCTGTTCTCGGCGATGGCACGGCCGATCGTCATCTTGCCTACCGCCGGTGGCCCGAACAGCACGAGAAGCATGCGTGTACGGGCCCGGGCTCAGCGCAGCGTCGCGAGATCCCGTCGGATGTAGCGCAGGTGCGCCCACTCCTCCTCCAGGATGACGCGTAGGCAGTCACCGACGGTGGGACGCCAGTCGCCACCGCCGCCCCACGGGTCCTCGCGTTCCTCTGCGAGCAGCTCCGGCGTGGCCGTAGCCAGGAAGTCGGTCACCATCTGCTGTCGTTCGGCACGCACCGCGAGGATCTCGGCGTAGCCCGGCGGGTCCTCTCGGAAGATCGACATGTCGAAGCCCATCTCGCGGGCACCGGTGAAGATCTGGCCGATCTCGTGGAACGGTTGCTGCACCCCCAGAACCCCACCGCGCAGCCAGGCGTCGGTCGCCAGGATGAGGTGCCGCAGGGTCTGGGCCAAGGACCACTCGTCCTCGACGTGGGCGTCCACCAGGTCCGGCGGCGTGTCCGCCACCGTGGTCTGCCACGCTGACTGGACCGCGGCCCAGCCCTCGCGCAGGCCCTCGGGTGTCTGCGCCTTCTGCAGCTCGCGGCCCGGAAACTGCCGGTTGAGCTCAGCATCCACCAGCGGCACCACGTCGACCCCGTTGACGACGAGGCTGCCGAAGAACAGGTCGTGGCTGTCGATGTCCAGTCCGTCGACATCGACGCTGCGCATCGTCACACCACTGACATCGGAGAACCGCAGGGTGGCGCCCTTGAAGCTCGCCTTGACGAAGGTCGCGCCTTCGAACTCCTTGGTGCCGGAATAGGTCGTCATCGCCCCATCATCACCGCTGTCTCCTGGTCGATCCACCGGCGCATGTCGGCCACGCCGGGACGACACAGACGTCCGTCGAAGGTCACGACGGCCGTCACGTCAGCTCAGTCGCCGTCGGTGTAGTGCATTGCCGCCTCTTCGGCGGGCTCTTTCGCGCCAGTGGGCACCTCATCGGCGACGGCGTCGCTCTCGGTGTCGACCTCCGCTCCGCCGTCAGGGTCCACGAGCGCGCCGACCTGGGTGTCCTCCGGCTCCGCCTCGCCGATGAAGTCCTGCTCGGCGGGGATCGCGTCAGGGTCGTCGCCGCCGGCCATCTCGGGCTCGTCCAGGCCGCTCTCGTTGTCCGGCGCGCCGTAGGCGGTATCGGGGTCCGGGACCTCCTGGCGGATCCGCTGCTCGATCGTCTCCTCCTGCGCCTGCTCGTCGGCAGTCACACCGAAGGAGAGCGAGCCCCGCAGCCGGTCCGGCGCGTCGTAGCCGGCCTCCATCGGGTCCTCGCCCGGGACCAGGGTGTCCTCAGGCTGCAGCTGGTCCTCGTCGTCGACGCTGTAGGTCGTCAGGTCGTCGCTGATGTTCTCGCGGCCGGGCTGGTCGCTCATGTGTGATCACTCCTTCTCCGTCACGGCGAGCGTAATCCGCGCCCCGCACCGATGCTGTGGGAGGTGCTGAGGATCAGGGGCAGCTCAGCCCGTCGGCGACCTGGTCGACCACGGCGTCCAGAGGTGCTGTCGCTGCACGGAGGGCGTCGGCGGTGCCGCCGAGCGTGTCGGAGTCGTCGATCTGGGCGACGTTGTCGGTGACCGCCTCGACCGCGGTGTCCAGCGCCGTCTCGTCGGCCGCCTGGAGGTCCTGCGTCTCGGTGCGCACCTGGCCCAGGGCGTCTCGCACGTCCTCGACCGCAGCCTTGGCGTCCTCCCCGGTCGAGTCCGCGTCCAGGCCTCTGAGCCCGGCAACCGACTCCCGCAGCTCGGTGATGCTCTGGCAGACGGCGGACTCGGCCTCGCCCTGGGTCTCGGCCTCGCTGCAGCCCGCCAGTGCCCCGGTCATGAGGGCTAACGCGCCCGTGACGGCGGCGAGACGGCGCGCGGGCCTCATGCCAGAGCCTTGGTCTTGAGCGCCTGGAACTCCTCGGCCGAGATGGCCCCGGAGTCCAGCAGCGTCCTGGCCTGGCTGACCTGCTCGGCGGAGGTGGTGCCGGCGTCTTGCCTGCCGGCGGCGGCCACGTCCCGGATGTAGGCCTCCTGGGCCTCCCGGGCCTGTGCAGCCTGAGCCGCGGCGCGATGCGCCATGTCCTTTCCCCGCGCGAGGAGGTAGACCAGGATGCCCAGGAAGGGCAGGAAGATCAGGAACAGGGTCCACATGGCCTTGGCGAGGCCACCCGTGTCGGGGTCCCGGTAGAGGTCTCCGAAGACGTGGAACAGCAGCATGAGGTAGGCGATGAAGAAGTAGGAGATGGCGATGAGCCAGACGGCGTCCCAGAAGGACATGACATGTCCCCCTTTCTCTGGAGGTGTGCAGTCCACGCTAGGCAGGGCGCAGCCGGCTCACCTCACCCAGGAGGGATGATCCTTGGTATGACGACGCAGCCGCCCGCGGGGTCCTTCGCCCGGCCGCTGGCCACCGCGCTGCAGGACCTGCTGTCCCTGGCCATCTACTTCATCGTCGCGGTGGCGGTGCTGGGCGGGGGCAGGTGATGGCCGGCGCGGTGCTGAGCGCGACCGGTCTGGGCGCCGGTCACGGCGCGCGGGTGCTCTTCACCGACCTCGACCTGGTCGTCGGGCCCGGTGACGTGGTCGGGCTGGTCGGCGCGAACGGCGCCGGCAAGTCGACCCTGCTGCGCATCCTGGCCGGAGAGCTCGGTCCGGAGGAGGGCACTGTCCGGCTCAACCCACCCACCGCCACGGTCGGCCACCTGACCCAGCAGCCCGAGCTCCGAGCCGACGAGACCGTGGCCGCCTTCCTGGCGCGCCGCACCGGGGTCGCCGACGCCCAGGCAGCGGTGACCGAGGGAGCGCAGGCCCTGGCCGACGGGGCCGACGGCGCGGACACGGCCTACTCCGAAGCCTGGGAGCGATGGCTCGCGCTCGGTGGCGCCGACCTGGAGGAACGGCAGCCGGTCGTGCTGGCCGAGGTCGGGCTCGCGGTGGATCCGAGCACCCGCATGGTCGCGCTCTCCGGGGGCCAGGCGGCCCGGGCCGGCCTGGCTGCCCTGCTCCTGTCGCGCCACGACGTCGTGCTGCTCGACGAGCCCACCAACGACCTCGACCTGGACGGCCTGGAGCGGCTGGAACGTTACGTCCGCGACCTGCGCAGCCCCGCTGTCATCGTCAGCCACGACCGCGAGTTCCTCGCCCGCACCGTGACGACGGTCGTGGAGCTCGACCTCGCCCAGCAGCAGGTCGCCGTCTATGCGGGCGGCTACGACGGCTACCTCGCCGAGCGTGAGGTCGCCCGCCGGCACGCCCGCGAGGCCTACGCGGCGTATGCCGACACCCGCTCGTCCCTGGAGCAGCGGGCCGACACCCAGCGCAGCTGGATGGCGGCGGGTGTCCGCAACGCCCGCCGCAAGGCCACCGACAACGACAAGATCACCCGCAAGTTCCGCGCCGACTCCAGCGAGAAGCAGGCAGCCAAGGCGCGGCAGACAGAGCGGATGATCGAGCGGCTCGACGTCGTCGAAGAGCCCCGCAAGGAGTGGGAGCTGCGGATGAGCATCGCGAGCGCCCCCCGCTCGGGGTCGGTCGTCGCGTGGCTGCGCGGTGCGCTCGTGCGGCGGGGTGACTTCGTGCTCGGACCGGTCGACGCGCAGGTCGACTGGGCCGACCGGGTCATCGTCACCGGCGCGAACGGGTCTGGCAAGACCACCCTCATCGGTGCGCTGCTCGGCACGCTGCCGGTCGTGGCCGGCGAGGCGGGGCTCGGGTCCGGGGTGCGGGTCGGCGAGATCGACCAGGCGCGCGACCTCTTCCTCGGTCCGCTACCCCTGGCACGCAGCCTGGCCGACGCCGTGCCCGACCGGGCCGACGCCGAGGTGCGCAGCCTGCTCGCCAAGTTCGGGCTCGGTGGAGACCGGGCCACCCGGCCGGCGGTCTCGCTCTCCCCGGGCGAGCGCACCAGGGCAGCGCTGGCGCTGCTCCAGGCCCGCGAGACCAACCTGCTGGTGCTGGACGAGCCGACCAACCACCTGGACCTGCCGGCCATCGAGCAGCTGGAGCAGGCGCTCGACTCCTTCACCGGCACGGTGCTGCTGGTGACCCACGACCGACGCATGCTCGCGCAGGTCCGGAGCACCCGTCATTGGCACCTCGAGGGCGGCCGGCTTGCCGAGATGTGACCGACATCTCGCGGACGCGCCCGTGTCACAGCGCGATTGCTACAGTACGGCGCATGTCAGGCCCCATCTGGACCACCCAGCGCGCAGCGCCGGCCCAGGGAGGCTGACGCATGGCCTTGCTCTGGACCCTGCTCATCCTGGTGGTCGCGGTCGCCGTCTCACCGGCGTGCACGCGCTACTTCGGACGGGACGCCGGCTACCCCTTGGCCGCGATCTACCTGGTGGCCACGGCAGTGTTCCTCCCGGCGGCGGCAGCGGTCCTGCGGGGGGAGTCCGTCACCTACTCGGTGCCCTGGGTGCCCGACCTCGGGGTCAACTTCGCCCTGCAGGCCGACGGCATCGGCGTCGTCTTCACCATGATCGCGCTGGTCATCGGTGCGATCGTGTTCGTCTACTCGGCCCGCTACCTGCACGACGGCCGGCACCTCAGCTTCTACCTGGTGATGTGCGCGTTCACGCTGTCGATGGTCGGGCTGGTGCTCGCGGACGACCTGATCCTGCTCTTCATGGCGTGGGAGCTGACGTCCCTGGCGTCGTTCCTGCTGATCGCTCGGTCCGGCTACGGCGGCGAGCTGGCCTCGCTGCGCACGATGATCATCACCTTCGTCGGCGGGCTCACGATGCTCGCGGCCGCGGTCGCGATCATCGCCCGCACCGGCACCACCAACGTGACCGAGGCCCTGGCTCACCCGGTCTGGGACGAGGACCCGACGTTCACCACCGTCGTTGCTGTCCTCGTCCTGCTCGCCGCCTTCACCAAGTCGGCGCAGTTCCCCTTCCACGTCTGGCTGCCCGACGCCATGGCCGCCGCCACCCCGGTCAGCGCCTACCTGCACGCCGCAGCCGTCGTCAAGGCCGGCATCTTCCTGCTGATGCGCTTCAGCCCGGCGTTCCACCAGACTCCGGTCTGGAACTACTCGCTCATCTTCACCGGGCTGTTCACCTGCGCCATGGCCGGCTGGTTCGCGGCGCAGAAGACCGACCTGAAGAAGCTCATGGCCTACTCGACGGTCAGCCAGCTCGGGCTCATCGTCGCCACGATCGGCATCGGCACCGGCTACGCCCTGGCCGCCGCGACGATGCACGTCATCGCGCACGCCCTCTTCAAGTCCGGGCTGTTCATGATGGTCGGCGTCATCGACCACGCCGCGCACACCCGTGACATGCGTCGGCTGCCGGCCCTGCGACGGCAGATGCCGTGGTCGTTCGCGGCGGTCGTCATCGGCTGCGCGTCGATGGCCGGCATCCCACCGATGCTGGGCTTCGTGTCCAAGGAGTCGGTCTTCACGGCCATGCGTGAGGCACCCGGTCCGGAGTGGGTCGGCTGGGTCGCTCTGGCAGGCGCCGTCGGGGCCTCGGTGCTGACGTTCGCCTACTGCGCCAAGATCGTCTTCGGCGCGTTCGTCGACGGCACCCGTGAGGACCCCTCCGTCCAGGAGGCCAGGCCTTCGCTGCTGGTGCCGGCCGCACTGCCGATCGTCGTGGGTCTGCCGCTGGCCTTCGTCGTCGGCATCTTCGACAACCCGGTCGGGTATGCCGTGCGCGCGTCGGTCCCGGACAGCGACTACGAACCGCACTTCGTGCTCTGGCACGGGCTGGTGCTGGAGCTCTGGCTGTCCCTGGCCATCATCGCCGTCGGCGTGGTCATCATCTTCAACCGCGCCGGGTTGCGCCGCTGGATCGAGCACGACACCCTCACCGTCGACGGCGCCTGGGTGATGACCCGCATGGTCCGCGCGTTCAGTGTCTTCGGCCGCCGGCTGGTGGACACCGTGCGTGCAGACCACCCGACCCGGCACGTCGCGGCACAGTTCGGCATGCTCAGCGCCGTGGCGATCGGCGGGGTGCTCGCGGTCATGGCGACCTCGGGGCTGGCCCCCCAGGTGGCCGACCTGGGGCAGCCGATCGACGTGCTGATGCTGCTGGTCGTCATCGGCGGCGTGATCGGCGTGACCCGTTCGGACTCCCGCCTCGCGGCGACGGTGAGCCTGTCGGCTGTCGGCATCGCCCTGACCGTGCAGATCTTCTCGCTCGGTGCCCCCGACGTGGGGCTGACCCAGCTGCTGGTCGAGGCCCTCACCATCCTCATGATCATGCTGGTGCTGCAGAAGCTGCCACTCACCTTCGGGCGGTCCCCTCGGTGGGGCCAGCCGATGGCCGCCGCCCTGGCCGTGACCGCCGGTGTCGCGGCGGGTCTGCTGGCCTGGGCCCTGACCGGCCGCCGCGAGCGCAGCCCGGTCGCGGAGTACTACATCGCCGAGGGTCCGGTCGAGACCGGCGGGGACAACATCGTCAACACGATCCTGGTCGAGTTCCGTGCCCTGGACACGATGGGCGAGCTGGCGGTCCTCGGCATGGCCGGCATCGCGATCATCGCGGTGCTGTCCACGGTGCGGGACCGGCACCTCGACCCCGACCCGCAGCACGACCGCAACTACGTCGACGAGCCGGACATCCCGCTGCGCGAGGCGAGCTCCCCGGCATACCGCGCGATCGTGGAGTCCTGGGCCAACAGCGTGCCGCTGCAGCTGCTCGTGCGGACCACCACACCGCTGCTCGCGCTCATCTCGGCGATCCTCTTCTGGCGTGGGCACAACGCGCCCGGTGGAGGGTTCATCGCCGCACTGGTCGGCTCGTCCATCGTCGCCCTCGTCTACCTGTCGGCCGCCAAGGACCATCAGGTCGGGCCGCCCCGGCTGCCGGTGTTCCTCATCGGCATCGGGATCCTCCTGGCCGTCGGCACCGGGGTCTACGGCCTGGTCTTCCTCGGCTCGTTCCTGGAGCCGAAGAGCGGCTACATCCTGGGCCAGAGCGTCAACACCGCGATGGTGTTCGACCTCGGTGTCTATGCCGCCGTGCTGGGCCTGGTGATGGCCGCGTTCAACCTTCTCGGGGCGAGCCAGGAGACGGAGGAGAGCGCCCGGGAGCGCGCCGACGAGTCGGTGGAGGGTGAGCTGGCCGGCCCGATGGACACCATCCGCGGCGAGCACCCGGACCGGGAGCGGGTCGGCGCGAGCACCACCTTCCTCTCCTCAGGAAGGGCACCGCACCGAGGAGGGGCCAAGAAGTGATCTCCGTCCTGCCCATCACCATCGGGGTCCTCGTGGCCGGCGCCGTCTACCTGATGCTGCAGCGCGGCATGGTGCGCATCATCTTCGGCCTGGCGCTGCTGAGCCACGCCGCCAACCTGCTCCTGCTGACCACGGGCGTGAGCGCGTGGCGTGGTGAGCCCCTCGGCGACCGGCTCGACCCGGCCACCGCCGCCGACCCCCTCCCCCAGGCCTTCGTGCTGACCGCCATCGTGATCACGCTCGCCGTGACCGTCTTCATGCTCGCGCTGGCCGTGATCGGCCACAACGACGACACCAAGCAGATGCCTGCGACCGGGGAGTTCCACGACCGATGACCGCTCCCCTCCTGCCGCTGCTGGTGGTGCTGCCGTTCATGGCTGCCGCCCTGTCCGTGATGGTGCGGGTCCAGGGCGTGCAGCGGGTGCTCCTGCTCGGCACTCCCGCGCTGGTGACCACCGCCGGTGTCCTGCTGCTGCTGGAGCACCGCACCGAGAGCGTGCTCGCGCACAACATCGGGGCCTTCGTGCCCGGCGTGGCCATCCCCTTCGTGTCCGACAGCTTCTCCGCGCTGATGATCACGGTCACCTCCTTCACGACCCTGGTGACGATGGTCTTCCTCATCCAGACAGGAGAGGACCGCTACCGGTTCGTGCCGGCGCTCGCCCTGCTGATGACCGGTGGGGTCAACGGCGCCTTCCTGACCGGTGACCTCTTCAACCTCTTCGTGTTCATCGAGGTCATGCTGCTGCCGTCCTACGCGCTGATCGCGGTGACCGGCACCTGGCGCCGGCTGGGGATCGGCCGGCTGTTCGTGGTCGTCAACCTGCTCACGAGCACCATCCTGCTCATCGGCGTGGGTCTGGTGTATGCCTCGGCCGGCACCGTGAACCTGGCTCAGCTGGTCGGGCGTGCGGGTGAGGACCCGGCCGTCGCCCTCGCCGTGTCGGTCGTGCTGCTGGCGCTCGGCATCAAGTCCGGTGTCGTCCCTGCGCACGGGTGGCTGCCGCGCACCTACCCCGCCACGTCGGCCGGGGTGATGGCGCTGTTCTCCGCAGTGCACAGCAAGGTCGCCCTCTACGCGATCTACCGCATCTACTCCACGACCTACGACGGCCAGGCCGCCTGGGCGCCGGTGCTGGCGGTCATCGTGGGGCTCACGATCCTCGTCGGCGCCTACAGCACCTTCGGTGAGCACATCATGCGTCGGGCCCTGGCCTGGCAGATGATCAGCGGTGTCGGTCATATCCTGCTCGGCCTGGCACTGTTCACCGAGTTCTCCCTGGCCGCCGGCATCTTCTACATGATCCACCACATCGTCACCATGGGTGCGCTGATCCTGACGTCGGGAGCCATCGAGCAGACCTACGGCAGCGGGCGCTACGAACGGCTCGCCGGGCTCGCCCGGCGCGACCCGTGGGTGGCCGCTGTCTACGCCTTCGCCCTGCTCTCCCTGATCGGGCTGCCCCCCTCCTCGGGGTTCTTCGGCAAGGTCGGCCTGATGCAGGCGTCGGCCTCCGCCGGTGCCTGGCAGGCCTGGACCTTCATCACCGTCATCAGCGTGGCCGCCCTCGGCAGCCTCATCGCGATGCAGAAGCTCTGGTCTGGGGTCTTCTGGGGTCCGCAGATGGAGAACTACCGCCCCGACAGTCCGCGCACCGGCCGAGGCCGCCGGGTGCCACTGCCCAAGACGGTGCACATCGGGTGGCGGCTCGCCGCCCCGGGTGCCTTCCTTGCGGTCGTGCAGCTGGCGATGTTCTTCTTCGCCGGCGCCATCATCCCGATCGCCCTGGACGCGTCGGCCAACCTGACCGAGCTCCAGCCCTACGTCGAGGCGGTGCTGCGATGATCCACCCTCTGCACACTCTCTCCTACGTCGGGTTCATCACCCGCGAGATCGTCGCCGGTGCGCTGACCTTGGCCGCCGATGCGCTGACCCCCGGCTCGAGGGTGACCCCGATGATCGTGGAGTATCCGCTGGAGTGCTCGACGGACTCCGAGATCACCCTGATGGCCTCCTCGATCACGATCACCCCTGGCACCCTCACGGTCGGCATCGCCCCGGCCACCGAGCACGGCCCGCCGACCCTGTACGTGCACTCGATGTACACACCGGACCGGGCCGCCACCATGGCTGGTCTGCGCGACATGGAGCAACGTCTGCTCCGGGCGACCCGCGGCTCGAGGAGCAGATCATGATGATCGTCGCCTGGACGACCATCGGCGTGCTCGTGCTGGCCGCGGTTCTGGGCATCATCCGGCTGGTCACCGTCACCGACGAGGCCTCGGCCGCGGCGGTCTCCGACCTGGTCTACTTCAGCGCCGTCGGGGTCTTCGTCATGGCAGCGATGGCTGTTCGAGCTGTCGGTCATCTTCGACGTCGCCTCGATCTCGGCCCTGCTGGGCATCCTGGCGACGGTGGCCCTGGCCCGAATCCTCACGAGGGGGCGACGCTGATGGACGTCCTGGTCACCACAGTCATGGCGGTGCTGGCGATCGGCGGGGCGTTCTTCGTCCTGGTGAGCGCCATCGCGATGCTCCGGGTCGGCGACGCGGTGAGCCGGGTCAACGTGCTGAGCCCGGCCACCGGGCTCGGCATGCCGATGATCGTCGTCGCTGCCTTCATCAACGACATCCACGTCAACGGCTTCGACCCGATCGACCTGGTCAAGACCCTGGTCGCCGTGGCCGCCTTCATCATCATGTCGTCGGTGGCCAGCAACACCTTGGGCCGGTCGGCCTACCGCTCCGGGGCGCCGTTGGACCCACGGCTGTCCCCCAACGAGCTCGCGGAGCGCCCCCCGTCGTGACAGGAGCCTGCGTGCAGGACTATGAGTCTGCGTGCAGGGCCGCCATCTCCGCCTCCATGACGACCTCCTCGTCGGCGTCCAGCCGCACGTGGGCCAGCAAGGCCAGGAGCACCCGCAGGGCGGAGGCCGCGCGCTCCCCCCACGACGACAGATAGCTGAACTGCCACCACCACAACGCCTCGGTGGTGGCACCTTCCTGATAGTGCCGCAGCCCGTGGGAGAGGTCGGAGGCGATGCCGACGAGGTCGTTGGACAGGCTGCCACGCACGACGTCACCGAGGAGCACCGGGTCAGGCACCTCGGCATACTCGTCCAACCCGCCGAGCAGCCTCGCCAGCCCGTCGTGAAGCAGGTCGAGGTCGGGGTCCGGACCATGGTCGGGCTCGAACCGCTCAGCCGGCACCACGTCGACCATCGCGCCGAGCCGGGCGCCGGCCAGCTGGATCTGGGACACCGCGAGCAGGAGCAGCGGCAGCACCGCCTGGGGCGCCTGCCCGCTGGCCACCTCGCGGACCGCGAGCAGGAAGGTCCGGGCCTGCTCAGCCGTCTCCTCGGCCAGCCCCGACAGCTCCTGCCGGAGATCGCCTGCGTCGCTCTCGTCCATGGTCGCCCGTGCCCTCCCGGCCTCTCGCTCAGGCCTCGATCAGCCGGCGCCCTTCGAAGGCGCGACCCAGCGTCACCTCGTCAGCGTATTCAAGATCACCGCCCACCGGGAGCCCGGACGCCAGCCGGCTGATCCGCACTCCCATCGAACGCAACAGGCGGGCCAGATAGGTGGCCGTCGCCTCCCCCTCGAGGTTGGGGTCCGTGGCGATGATCACCTCGGTGACGCTGCCGTCGGCGAGGCGGGTCATCAGCTCCTTGACCCGCAGGTCCTCGGGGCCGACGCCACCGATGGGGTTGATGGCCCCGCCGAGCACGTGGTAGCGGCCGCGGAACTCCCGGGTGCGCTCGATGGCCACGACGTCCTGGGACTGCTCGACGACACAGATGAGCGCAAGGTCACGCCGGGGGTCCAGGCAGATGCGGCACTGCTCGGCCTCGGCCACGTTGCCGCAGGTCTGGCAGAAACGGACCTTGTCCTTGATCTGCAGCAGCGCCTCGGCCAGCCGGGCCACGTCGTCGGGATCGGCGGACAGCAGATGGAAGGCGATGCGCTGCGCGCTCTTGGGACCGACGCCGGGCAGACGCCCCAGCTCGTCGATCAGGTCCTGGACCACACCTTCGTACACCCCTCGACTGTATGCGGGGTGCTCGCCGATCCACGAATGCCACCCCGGCCGGAGGTCCCGTGGCCCGGCGGTGCGGCGTCAGACCGGGGTGCCGGGCTGACGCTGGTTGTAGTCGGGGGCGAGCTCCTGGCCGCTCATCGCGTGCACGGCAGCCTGGATCTCGTCGGTCACCTCGCGGCGGGCCTGACCGGCCGGCACCCCGGCATACCGCTCGGCGAAGGTGAGCGGGGCTCCGAACTCGACGGTGAACCTGCGCACCTTGGGCAGCCGCGCCCCGATGGGCTGCAGCTTGTCGGTGCCGGTCAGGGCGACGGGCACCACCGGGCAGCCGGTCTCGAGCGCGAGCCAGGCCACCCCCGTGCGGAACCGGTAGAGGCGGCCGTCCCGGGAGCGGGTGCCCTCGGGGTAGATGCCGAACGCCCCTCCGGCCCGGAGGTGGGCCAAGGCGAGGTCCAGTGACTCCTGGGCGGCCCGGGCCGAGTCGCGCTCGACCGGGATCGAGCCGATCGCCGTGAACCAGGTGCGACTGACCCACCCCCGCAGGCCCTTGCCGGTGAAGTACTCCGCCTTGGCCAGGAAAGCGACCTGACGGGGCGCCGTCAGCGGGATCGCGACACTGTCGGCGAAGGAGAGGTGGTTGCTGGCCAGGATGACCGGCCCCTGCAACGGCACGTGGTGCGCCCCGATGATCTCGGGACGCCAGAGGGCCAGGGCCGCCGGGCGGACGGTGAAGTGCAGCAGCTGGTAGAGCATCTCGTCCCTCCTCAGCCCGCCGAGTCGTCGTCGATGCGGATCACCGTACCGCCGAGGACGCTCTCGATCACCGGCTGACCGACCGAACGAGAGGTCTGCAGATCCTCGTCATCGGCCTCTGGCACGTCGACCTGCCCGGCACCGGCCGGCGCGGCCACGGTGACCGCCTCGCTGGTCGCGGCCGTCGCCCAGGCCGGTGCCCCTCCGGAGGCCCGCCTGCCCCAGTCCGGCTCGGGGCCCTCGGACGGCGGCGGCTCCTGCATCGGCGGCGGGCCGTCGTCGCGGACCGGTCTGCGTCGAGGTGACGGTGCGGCCGGTGCGTCGGCCGGCCGGACCGAAGCCGGCTCCGGGCCGGCGGACGACGTGTCACCAGCCGACGGGCTCCGACGCGGGGCGGACCCGGCGGTGCCGGACCTGGGGGACCCGGGCGACCCCGCAGACGAGAGCGACCCTGCACGCGGAGCCCGACCGCCACGCCGTGAGTCCGGCGTCTCCTCGCTGCCCGGCGCGACCCTGCTGTCGACTCTGGTGTCGAGGCCGATCGCCTCGATCAGGGCCTGCCGGACGACCTCGGCGTGGTTGCCCCGCCGGAAGGTCTCGGCCTGGCCGGGGGTGGCGATCTCGAGCATCAGGCGCTCGCCGTCGTAGTCGACGACCTGCGTGTTGACGGAGACGAAGCTCCAGGTGACGCGCCTGATCCCCTTGACCGCATCGAGCACCTCGGGCCAGTGCCGACGGACCGCGTCGGTGTCGAGCGACCCTGGGCCACCTCCCGACGGCTCCGCAGCCGGAGTGACCGGCGCGGCGGCGGGCTCCGCTGCGGAGCTGGCCTGTGCGGTGGCGGGCTCCGCGGCGGGGGTGACCGGTGGGGTGGCCGGCCCTGGGCTGCGGTGTCGTTCGACGTCGACCGGTCGCTCCTGCGGACGCAGGGGTGGTGCCTGCGCCGGTCGTGGCTCCTGCTGGGCCACGGAGCCACCCGGGGCCGGACCAGGGTGCCCCGGCGGGCCTGCCGCCAGCCGACGTTCGATGCGCTCGAGCCGGGTGGCGTAACCCTGTTCGCCTGCGGCCCCAGGCAGCAGGAGCCGGGCGCAGACGAGCTCGAGCAGCAGCCGGTAGGAGACGGCACCAGTCATCTCGGCCAGCCCGCGGCTGACCACGTCGGCGGCGCGGGTGAGCGAGGCGACACCGTAGGAGGTGGCCTGGTGCCGCATCCGCTCCACCTGGTCCTCCGGCACACCGGGCAGCAAGCCCCCGACCCGCTCACCGACGGCGGAGACGACGATGAGGTCGCGGTAGCGGTCGAGCAGGTCCTCGACGAAGCGACGTGGGTCGTGACCCGACTCCATCACCTTGTCGACCTGGCGGAACACGCTGCCCGCATCGCCGGCGCCCACGGCGTCGACGACGGCATCGAGCAGCTCGACGTCGGTGAAACCCAGCAGTGCGGCGGTGCGCTCGTAGGTCAGGCCCTCGTCGCCCGCCCCGGAGATGAGCTGGTCGAGCACCGACAGCGAGTCACGCACCGAGCCACCCCCGGCTCGGGTGACGAACGACAGCACCCCCGGCTCGAGCGCGACCGCCTCGGCGTCGCAGACCTGCTCCAGGTAGGCGGTGAGCCGCTGCGGCGGCACGAGGTGGAACGGGTAGTGGTGCGTGCGCGACCGGATCGTCGACAGCACCTTCTCCGGCTCGGTCGTGGCGAAGATGAACTTCACATGCGGAGGCGGCTCCTCGACGACCTTGAGCAGCGCGTTGAAGCCGTGCGAGGTCACCATGTGGGCCTCGTCGATGATGTAGACCTTGTAGCGGGCCTGGGCCGGCCCGAACGCCGCCCGCTCGCGCAGCTCGCGCGCGTCGTCCACACCGCCGTGGCTGGCGGCGTCGATCTCGATGACGTCGACCGAGCCCGCACCACCGCGGGCCAGCGCCACGCAGGAGTCGCACACCCCGCAGGGCTCGGGGGTCGGCCCCTGCTCGCAGTTGAGGCAGCGGGCCAGGATGCGCGCGCTGGTCGTCTTGCCACAGCCCCGCGGCCCACTGAACAGGTAGGCGTGGTTGACCCGGCCGGTGCGCAGCGCCTGCATCAGCGGCTCGGTGACGTGCTCCTGGCCGATCACGTCGGCGAAGCTCTCGGGCCGGTAGCGGCGGTACAACGCGGTGCTCACCTCACCGACCCTAGCCGCCACCACCGACCCCGGCGTCCGTCACCCACAGGCCGCCAGGTCAGGGCCTCAGCCCACCCGCAGCACCGTCATCCGGTGCGCCGCCCGGGTCAGCACGACGTAGAGGACACGCGCGCCGCCAGGCGACTCCGCGACGATCTCGTCCGGGTCGAGGACGACCGTCGCGTCATACTCCAGCCCCTTGGAGGACAGCGGGTCGACGAGCACCACCCGACCGTCCTGGGCAGCGGCCACGGGTGCGACGGCACCCCACCACCGCTGCGGGCTGATCACGGCGATGGACCCGTCGACCTGCTCCAGCAGCACTCCCACCGCCGCGGTGACCTGCTCCACGACCTCGGCCTGCGAGATGCCGCGCTGCACGGGGTCGTGGCCGGTCTCCCGCACCGCGTCGGGGATGTCGGCGTCCGGCACGTGCTCGCGGATCATCGCCTGGGCCACCGCGAAGATCTCGCGGGCGTTGCGGTAGTTGGTGCTCATGTGGAACGCCCGGCGCGGGGCGGACCCGAACGCCTCCTCGCGGCTGCGGCTCGCCTCCGGCAGGTCCGGCCAGGAGGCCTGGGCGGCGTCGCCGACGACGGTCCACGACGCCCAGCGACCGCGCCGGGCCAGCATCCGCCACTGCATCGGGGAGAGGTCCTGGGCCTCGTCGACGAGCACGTGGGCGAACTCGTCGGCCGGCGTGACCCGCGAGGCGAGCAGCCGTTCCCTCGGGTCGCGGGAGACCCGCTGGTATGCCGTGGGCTGACCTTCGGCGTCCAGCGCGAAGTCACCCTCGTCCGGGGCGATCCGTCCTGTGCGCAGCGCGGGCACACCGTGCTGACCGATGTCGTCGAGCTCCTCGATCTCGTAGAAGCCGCGCTCCTCGGCCGGCGGGTCGACGACCGGGCCGAGCTTGGCGGCCAGCTCGTCGACCAGGGCGATGTCGGCCACGGACCACTCCCCCGTGCTGAGGGCGACCTGCATCGACTCGGCCACGAGGGCGGCCTCGTCGGCGCTGAGGTCCGTGCCGCCGAGCCGGCGTGCCAGCGCCGGGTCGGCCAGCCAGAGCAGGGCCTCGCGGGCGTCCACCGGGCGCCACCAGGCACGGGCGAAGGCCTCCACCTCGCGGGAGTCGGTGAACTGGTCGAGGAAGACGTCTCGCTCACCGTGCTGCACCTGCAGCCAGGTGCGTTCGGCGAGGGCCCGCACCGCGGCCTCGTAGGAGCTGTTGCGGTGGTGGTGCCGCAGCACCTGGCGGCGCACGCGCTCGAGCTCGGGCAGGTCGAGCCGGATCGCATGGCCGGCCACGAAGCAGCGCAGCATGGTCGGGGCGTCGGGCACGGCCTCCCGGACGAGCCGGGTCAGCACCGGGCGCATCCGCAGCGACCCCTTGACCGCGGCGGCCGCCGGGGGGTCGTTGCGGGTCGCGGTGATGCCTCCGACGACGTCACCGATGGAGCGCAGCGTCACGCTCTCCTCGCCCAGCGAGGGCAGCACGCGCTCGATGTAGGCGGTGTAGGCGGCCGAGGGCCCCACGACGAGGACGCCACCGGACTCGAACCGGCGGCGGTCGGAGTAGAGGAGGTAGGCGGCGCGGTGCAGGGCCACCACGGTCTTGCCGGTGCCGGGCCCACCGGTGATCTCAGTGACTCCCCGGGCCGGTGCGCGGATCGCCTCGTCCTGGTGCTGCTGGATGGTGGCGACGATGTCACGCATGCGCTGGCCGCGGCTGCGGGTGAGCGCGGCCATCAGGGCGCCGTCGCCGACCACCACGATGTCCTCGGGTGCCTCCGCCACCATCAGGTCGTCCTCGACGCCGACCACCGTCTCACCCCGGCAGCGCAGCACCCGACGCCGGATCACGCCCTGGGGGTCGACCGGCGTGGCCCGGTAGAACGGCGCGGCAGCCGGGGCCCGCCAGTCGACCACGAGCGGCTCGTAGTCGTCGTCGCGGACACCCAGGCGCCCGACGTAACGCACCTCGCGTCCGGCAGCGGGGCCGTCGTGGTCGAGGTCGAGGCGTCCGAACACCAGCCCCTCGTGCTGTCCCTGCAGCGAGGCCCGACGCCGCGTCGCGTTGTAGACCAGAGCGTCCCGCTCGAACAGCCCGGCCATCTCCTCCTCGCGCGGGTCCCCGGTGCCCTTGCGCTCGGTCTGGCCACGCGCCATACCCTCCGCATGCACCAGGTCGACCCGCGCGGCGGCCTTGCCCAGCTCGGTGTAGACCCGGTCGACGTGAGACTGCTCGTGGGCGATCTCCGCCGCCACTGCAGCACGCACCTCGGCACTCACCAGCATCAGTCCTCTCCAGGGGCGTGCGCCCGGAGGTCACCGGTGGGCGCACACAGAACCACCTATGCTACCGAGGCTCAGATCCAGCCGCGCCGGGCGGCCTGCACCCCGGCCTGGAACCGGGTAGTGGCGGTGAGCCGGTTCATCAGGTCGCGCACGCGCCGTTCCACGGTGCGGGTCGAGATGCCCAGGTCACGGGCGATCACGTGGTCCGACAGTCCGTTGGCCAGGAGCGCGAGGATGCGCCGGTCCCGAGCGTCCACGGAGTGCGCGTGCAGGCGCCCCGACTGGTCGACGATGGAGGCCAGCGGCACGGCCTCGCCCCACACGATGGTCAGCCAGCCGAGCAGCGCGGCGACGATGTTGGGCCGGGTGGCCTCGAAGGACACGTCGCCGTGCGGCTCCAGGTGGCTGAGGTCGATCAGGACGGTGTCGTCGTCGCTGACCACCACGGTGAACGCCAGCCGGTTGATGACGCGCACCTGGTGGCCGAACGCGACATGGCGGTCGAGCTCCTGCAGCATGCCCGGCAGGTCCAGCGTCGGACGGTCCACGAGGATGCCGACCTGCGTGCCCGGGGCGATCACCACCCCCGGGGCCTGACCCGGGCCGGGATGCACCAGCTGACGTGACACGGAGGAGCCGCCGACGGCCCACCACAGCTTGTGCTCGGTGCGCTCGACGAGATATCTGGTCGCCATCGCCAGCGACGGACCGGCGCCGATGAGCTCGAGGCCCTCGACGACCCGCGGCACGGTCTCCTGGGTGGCCAACCGCCACAGCGAGGCGAGGTTGGACGCGGTGGCGCGGGTGGCTCGAGCGTCGTGCTCCATCCGCTCGGCGTAGCGGTGCAGAGCCGCGTCCGGGGGGTTGACCTCCCAGGCGTCCGGTCCCGAGGGAGCGATGAGACCGCGCGAGACGAGCAGGTCCGCGGTGAGCCGGACCTCACTCTCGGACAGGCCCTGGTCGACCAGCCCGGCCAGGGTCGGGTGGCCGAGCCGGATCATCGCCACGTAGACACCCCGGGCCAGGTCGTCCAGCGACCCCTGCGGCCCCTCCGCGACACTCTCGATCATCGCCAGCTCTCTTCGTCCCGGGCGCCCCGCCTCTGCATGGTCCGTCGGGTTGCCGCCAATGACGCAAACCCGACACCTTGCATCTTGGCGCAAGGGGGGTGCGCATGCCAGAGTGGGGTCACCGGCGTTCGCGTCGGGGATGAGGATCGTGCGAGTCGCCGGTTGAGACCCCCCTCCCAACCGTGCAGACCCTGCCTCGTCGCGATGGTCCTCCTGGGGGAATGCCCCCCCTGCCTCCCAGGAGGACCATTCGCATGTCTGGCGCCTGGTCACCGGCCGCTCCTTCGCTAGGGTCGGCGATGTGAAGATCCTGGTCGTCGGTTCCGGTGCCCGCGAGCACGCCCTGGTGCGTGCGTTTCTGCTGGACCCGGAGGTGACGGCGGTGGTGGCGGCGCCGGGCAACCCCGGCATCGCCGCGGTCGCGCCGTGCGTGCCGGGGGTGAGCGACCCCAGCGACCCCAGTGCCGTCGTGGCCGCTGCCCGGGAGCACGAGGTGGACCTGGTCGTCATCGGCCCGGAGGCGCCGCTGGTCTCCGGCGTCGCCGACGCCGTACGCGAGGCCGGCTTCGACTGCTTCGGCCCCTCGGCCCCGGCCGCCCAGCTCGAAGGCAGCAAGGCGTTCGCCAAAGAGGTGATGGCGGCCGCCGACGTGCCCACGGCGCGGGCGCAGGTGTGCATCACCGAGGACGAGATCCGTGACGCCCTCGACGCGACCGGGGCGCCCTACGTGGTCAAGGACGACGGTCTGGCCGCGGGCAAGGGGGTCATCGTCACCGACGACCTCGACGCGGCCCTGGAGCACGGCCGCGCGTGTCTGGCCAAGCTGCACGGGCGCGTCGTGGTCGAGGACTACCTGGACGGCCCCGAGGTCTCGCTGTTCTGCCTCAGCGACGGCACGACGGTGGTGCCACTGGAGCCGGCGCAGGACTTCAAGCGGGTCGGCGACGGCGACACCGGCCCCAACACCGGTGGCATGGGCGCCTACAGCCCGCTGCCCTGGGTGCGCGAGCAGGTGCCCGACCTGGTCGACACCATCGTCTCCCGGGTCGCCCAGCCGACCATCGACGAGATGCGCCACCGCGGCCTGCCGTTTGCCGGGGTGCTCTACATCGGGCTCGCGCTCACCTCCGCCGGCCCGCGCGTCGTGGAGTTCAACGCCCGGTTCGGCGACCCGGAGACCCAGTCGGTGCTGGCGCGGCTCCGCACTCCCCTCGGGGGCCTGCTCCAGGCTGCCGCCACCGGGCGGCTCGACGAGCTGCCGCCCCTGCGCTGGCGCCCCGAGTCGGCGGTCACCGTGGTCGTGGCGGCCCAGGGCTACCCCGACGCCCCGGAGACCGGGGTGCCGATCGGCGGGCTCGAGCGCGTCGAGGACGAGGTGCCCGACACCTATGTGCTCCAGGCCGGCACGGCCGTGGACGCTGACGGCGTGCTCCGCTCCGCCGGCGGGCGGGTGCTGTCGGTGGTGGCCCTCGGCCACGACCTCGACCAGGCCCGCGAGCGCGCGTATGCCGCCGTCGGGCTCATCGACCTGCCCGGCGGGCAGCACCGCGCCGACATCGCGGCGCTCGCCGCGGCCGGGGACGTCACCGTGCCCACCGACGACCGTCGGGAGGGCGCCCGGAGCACGGGTCGCGAGAGCGTCGGCCCGGCCTACGGCATACCGGGGCACCTTCCGCTCTACTCCGGCAAGGTGCGGGAGCTCTACGCCCCCCTCGACCCGCAGACGCACCTGGTGCAGGACGACCGGCTGCTGCTCGTGGCCAGCGACCGCATCTCGGCCTACGACCACGTCCTGGACACCCCCATCCCCGACAAGGGTGTCGTGCTGACGCAGCTGTCGCTGTGGTGGTTCCACCAGCTGGAGGACCTGGTGCCGCACCACGTCATCTCCGCCGACGTGCCCCCCGCCGCGGAGGGCCGGGGGGTCTACGTGCGGCGGCTGCGGATGCTGCCGGTGGAGGCCATCGCCCGGGCCTACCTGACCGGCGGCGGGCTGGCCGAGTACGCCGCGACCGGTGCCGTCAGCGGGGTCCGGCTCCCCGAGGGTCTCGTCGACGGCTCCCGGCTGCCCGAGCCGGTCTTCACCCCCTCCACCAAGGCGCCGCAGGGCGAGCACGACCAGCCGATGACGTTCGAGCAGGTCGTCGAGCTGCTCGGGCCGGCCCTGGCCGAGCGGGTGCGCGACCTGACCGTGGCGATCCTGGCGCGCGGCAACGAGGTCGCCGAGCAGCGCGGCATCCTCATCGCCGACACCAAGGTCGAGTTCGGCGTCGACCCGGCCGCGCTCGGGCCCGACCCCGACGCCGAGGTCGACTGGCCCTCGCTGGACCCCGACGACGTGCAGCTGGTGCTGGCCGACGAGGTGCTGACCCCCGACTCCTCCCGGTTCTGGCGGGCCGAGGAGTGGCAGCCGGGCCGCACCCAGACCTCCTACGACAAACAGGTGCTGCGGGACTGGCTGACCGGCCCGGACAGCGGCTGGGACCGGTCCGGCGACCGGCCCCCGCCCCCGCTGCCCGCCGAGGTCGTCGACCTGACCCGGGCCCGCTACGTCGAGGCCTACGAGACGCTCACCGGCCGGGCGTTCGACCGTCCTTGACTGTCGGCAGGGGTGGATACACTCGGCGACGACTTCTCCCCCCGACCTAGGAGTGGCGGCCCGTATGGGAACTGTCGTCGTCGATGTCATGCCCAAGCAGGAGATCCTTGACCCCCAGGGCCAGGCCGTGGCCGGGGCGCTGCGACGTCTGGGCCTGAGCCAGTTCTCTGACGTGCGTCAGGGCAAGCGGTTCACCCTCGCCGTCGAGGGCGAGGTGACCGCCGAGGTCCTGGCCGCGGCGCGTGAGGCCGCCGAAACGCTGCTGAGCAACCCCGTGATCGAGGACGTCGTGTCGGTGCGGGTCGAGGCGGACGTCGAGGTGGCCTCGTCGTGAGGGTAGGCGTCGTCACCTTCCCCGGGTCGCTGGACGACCACGACGCGCAGCGCGCCGTCGAGCTGGCCGGGGGCGAGGCGGTGCCGTTGTGGCACGCCGACGCCGACCTGCACGCGGTGGACGCGGTGGTCCTGCCCGGTGGCTTCTCCTACGGCGACTACCTGCGCTGCGGTGCCATCGCCCGGTTTGCGCCGGTGATGGACGAGCTGGTGCCGGCCGCCCGCGGCGGGCTGCCCGTGCTCGGCATCTGCAACGGTTTCCAGGTGCTGTGTGAGTCGCATCTGCTGCCCGGTGCCCTGGTGCGCAACGACCACCAGCAGTTCGCCTGCCTCGACCAGCGGCTGCGCATCGAGCGCGTCGACACCGCGTGGACCGGGGACTTCGCCCAGGACGAGGAGGTCACCATCGTGCTCAAGAACGGTGAGGGCGCCTTCATGGCCGACGAGCGCACGCTCGACGAGCTGGAGGGCGAGGGCCGCGTCGTCGCCCGTTATCTGGGCGCCAACCCCAACGGGTCGCGCCGGGCCATCGCGGGCGTCAGCAACGACCGCGGCAACATCGTGGGCCTGATGCCGCATCCTGAGCACTGCGTCGAAGAGGGCTACGGCCCGGGTCTGGACGGCTTGCCCTTCTTCACCTCGGTGCTGCGGGCGGTGGTGGACGCATGAGCCAGCACACGACATACCAGGTCGACACCGTCGAGCGCGCCGGGCAGACGCCGGACACCCCACAGCCGTGGGCCGAGCTCGGCCTCAAGACCGACGAGTACGACCGCATCCGCGAGATCCTCGGCCGTCGGCCGACGAGCGCGGAGCTGGCGATGTACTCGGTGATGTGGTCCGAGCACTGCTCCTACAAGTCCTCGAAGGTGCACCTGCGCCAGTTCGGTGACAAGACCACGACCGCCATGCAGGAGCACCTCCTGGTCGGCATCGGCGAGAACGCCGGCGTCGTCGACATCGGCAACGGCTGGGCGGTCACCTTCAAGATCGAGAGCCACAACCACCCCAGCTACATCGAGCCCTACCAGGGCGCCGCGACCGGAGTCGGCGGCATCGTGCGCGACATCATGAGCATGGGCGCGCGCCCGCTGGCCGTGATGGACCCGCTGCGCTTCGGCGCCCTCGACCACCCCGACACCGCCCGGGTGCTGCCCGGCGTCGTCGCCGGGGTCGGCGGCTACGGCAACTGCCTGGGTCTGCCCAACATCGGCGGCGAGGTCGCCTTCGACTCCTGCTATCAGGGCAACCCGCTGGTCAACGCCCTGTGCGTCGGTGCCATGCGGGTGGAGGACATCCACCTCGCGTCCGCCTCGGGTGAGGGCAACCTCGTGGTGCTGTTCGGGGCCAAGACCGGGGGTGACGGCATCGGTGGGGTCTCGGTGCTGGCCTCGGAGACCTTCGACTCCGCCGGACCCACCAAGCGGCCCGCGGTGCAGGTCGGTGACCCGTTCGCCGAGAAGGTGCTCATCGAGTGCTGTCTCGACCTGTATGCCGCGGGCGTGGTCGCGGGCATCCAGGACCTGGGTGGCGCCGGGCTGAGCTGTGCCACCAGTGAGCTGGCCTCCAACGGTGACGGTGGCATGCGGGTGCACCTCGACCGGGTGCCGCTGCGCGACTCCTCGCTCTCGCCGGAGGAGATCCTCATGTCGGAGTCGCAGGAGCGGATGATGGCGATCGTCGAGCCCGACCGGCTCGAGGAGTTCCTGGCCATCACCCGGCGCTGGGACGTCGAGGCCACCGTCCTCGGCGAGGTCACCGAGGGCACGCACCTGCTGGTCTACTGGGGTGAGGACCTGGTGGTCGACGTGCCGCCGCGCTCCGTCGCCCATGACGGCCCGGTCTACGAGCGCCCACTGGCGCGGCCGGCCTACCTCGAGGCTCTGCAGGCCGACACCGCCGCCACGCTCCCCCGGCCCTCCCTCGAGGAGCTCGGCCGGACGCTGCTCGACGTGCTCGCCTCGCCCAACGTCTGCGACCCCTCGTGGGTCACCCGGCAGTACGACCGCTACGTCCGGGGCAACACCGCCCAGGCCATGCCGGACGACGCCGGGGTGGTGCGTGTCGACGAGGAGACCGGGCAGGGCGTGGCCATCGCCACCGACTGCAACGGCCGCTTCGCCCAGCTCGACCCGTATGCCGGGGCGCAGCTGGCGCTGGCCGAGGCCTACCGCAACGTGGCCGTCTCGGGTGCCAAGCCGCTGGCGGTCTCGGACTGCCTCAACTTCGGCTCCCCCGAGGACCCCGGCGTGATGTGGCAGTTCGCCGAGGCCGTCACCGGGCTTGCCGACGCCTGCGCCGTGCTCGGGGTGCCGGTCACCGGCGGCAACGTGTCGTTCTACAACCAGACCGGCGACATCGCCATCCACCCGACACCGGTGGTGGCTGTGCTCGGCGTGATGGACGACGTGGCGCTGCGCAACCGGTCGGGCTGGCAGGAGGAGGGCCTGGCGCTCTTCCTGCTGGGCACCACCGCCGACGAGCTCGACGGCTCGGTCTGGGCCGAGGTCGCCCACCAGCACCTCGGCGGGCTGCCCCCCCGGGTCGACCTCCGGGCCGAGGAGCGGCTCGCGCGCACCATGCTCCGGGCCACCGCCCGCGGCTGGGTGGCCGCGGCCCACGACCTGTCCGAGGGTGGGCTCGGCGTGGCCCTGGCCGAGGGGGTGCTGCGGCACGGCGTCGGCGCCACGGTGGCCCTCGACGCGATCACCGAGCGTGACGGGGTCGACGCGTTCGCCGCCCTGTTCAGCGAGTCGACCGCGCGCGCAGTCGTGGCCGTGCCGCAGGAGCACAGCGAGGCCTTCCGTGAGCTGTGCGCCGAGCGTGACCAGCCCGAGCTCCGCCTGGGCACCACGGGTGGTGACTCGTTGCAGGTCACAGGGGCCTTCGGTCTCACGGTGGACGAGCTGCGACAGGCCCACACCGGGGTCATCGAAGCGGCTCTGGAGCAGCAGGTCGCGGCGGGCTAACCTGAGGCTCAGCACGCACCGTCCAGGGGCTTCCGATCACAGGTGCTGCCGTGGCGGCCTACGACGACATCCTCGCCCAGATCCCCATCGCCGACCTCGCGCGGCGGCTCGGCGTGGACGAGGCCACCGCCGGTTCGGCAGTGCAGCAGGCGATCCCGACCCTGCTGGGAGGGCTCGGTGCCAACGCGGCAGACCCGGTGAGGCGCGGCGTCGCTGCGCCTCACCGGGCTCCGGCGCTCCTGGCATGAACGACCTGCTCGGCGGGCTGCTCGGTGCGTCCCGGGGCGCAGGGCGGCGCCGGGGGCGGGCTGGCCGACATGCTGGGTGGGCTGCTCGGCGGCGGCAAGCGCTGAGCTGCGCTTGTTGCCCGGCGGCCCCAGCGGTCACGTGACCCCGTGAGCCGACTGGGCCGCCGGCATACCCGCTCCAGCGGTCACGTGACCCCGTGAGCCGACTGGGCCACCGGCATACCCGCCCCCGCGGTCACGTGACCCCGTGAGCAGACCGGTCAGTCGTGGCCGAGCAGGCTGTGTCGCTCGATGGTCTGGTCGCGACCGGGGCCGACCCCGATCGCCGAGACCCGGGCGCCGACGAGCTCCTCGACCCGCAGGACGTAGCGCTGCGCGTTGGCCGGGAGCTCCTCGAACGTGGTGCATGCCGAGATGTCCTCGCTCCAGCCGGGCAGCTCCTCGTAGACCGGCGTGGCGTGGTGGAAGTCGGACTGGTTGACGGGCATCTCGTCGTGCCGCGTGCCCTGCACGTCGTAGGCCACGCAGACGGGGATGGTCTCCAGACCGGTCAGCACGTCGAGCTTGGTGATGACGACGTCGGTGACGCCGTTGATGCGGGTGGCGTAGCGGCCGACGACGACGTCGAGCCAGCCACAGCGGCGGGGGCGGCCCGTGGTGGTGCCGAACTCGGCGCCCGTGTTGCGCAGGAAGTCGCCGTCGGCGTCGTGGAGCTCGGTCGGGAACGGACCCTCCCCCACCCGGGTCGAGTAGGCCTTGAGGATGGCGATGACCCGGTCGATCCGCGTGGGCGGCACCCCGGAGCCGGTGCAGGCACCGCCGGCGGTGGCGTTGGAGGAGGTGACGAAGGGGTAGGTGCCGTGGTCGACGTCGAGCAGGGTTGCCTGCCCCGCCTCGAACAGCACGGTCTCGCCACGGTCCAGCGCAGTGCTGAGCTCCAGCGCCGTGTCGACCACCATCGGCCGGATGCGCTCGGCGTGCCGCATCAGCTCGTGCATCACCTCGTCGACGCCGACGGCCCGCCGGTTGTAGATCTTGAGCAGCACCTGGTTCTTGACCTCGAGCGCCGCCTCGACCTTCTGGCGCAGGATCGACTCGTCGTAGAGGTCCTGCACCCGGATGCCGACCCGGTTCATCTTGTCGGCGTAGGTCGGCCCGATGCCACGGCCGGTCGTGCCGAGCTTGCGCTTGCCCAGGAACCGCTCGGTCACCTTGTCCATCACCCGGTTGTAGGGCGGGATGAGGTGGGCGTTGGCGCTGATCAGCAGCTGTGAGGTGTCCACACCGCGCGCCTCGAGGCCGTCGAGCTCCTCGATCAGGACGGCGAGGTCCACCACCACGCCGTTGGCGATCACCGGGATGCACCCGGGGGTCAGGATGCCGCTGGGCAGCAGGTGCAGGGCGTACTTCTGGTCTCCGATCACCACGGTGTGGCCGGCGTTGTTGCCGCCGTTGAACTTCACCACGTAGTCGACACTGCTGCCCAGCAGGTCGGTGGCCTTGCCCTTGCCTTCGTCGCCCCACTGGGCGCCGATCAGGACGATTGCAGGCATGAGGTAGACATCCCTTGTCTCGGAAACGGTCGCGCACAGACTATCGGGGCCGACCGGCACCCCTGTCCGCGCTGGCCGGCGTATGCGGTGGGGCCGCTAGTCGAGCAGCCCGCGTCGGCCCAGCGCCAGGCCCAGCTGGAAACGGGTGTCCACGCCGTGGTCCTCCATGAGGTCGGCCACCCGCCGCCGCACGGTGCGCAGCCCCAGGCCCATCTGCCGGGCGATCGCCTCGTCCTTGAAGCCGAGCGCCAGCAGGTCCAGCATGTGCTTGGTCTGGGCGGTGGTGTCGGTGTCCTGGACCGGCTCGGCGCGACGCCAGTACTCCTCGAACAGCGCCTCGAAGACCGTCATGATCACCGGCGAGCGGATGAGCAGGAAGTCGGAGTGCGGCTGCACTCCTTGGCTGGCCATGACACCCGCCCGGCCGAAGACGGCGAACTGGACGCTGACGTCCTCGAGGTAGCGCTGGCGCTCGCCCGCCGCCGCCCGTGCCTCCGCATACGGCAGCCACAGCGGGTCGGTCAGCACGTCGAGGTGGAAGATCGCCCGGTGCTCCCGCCCTGAGGCCAGCCCCTCCTCGCGGTGTCGGCGCACCGACGCGTCGTGACCGGGCCCGACGTCGATCTGTGAGCTGACCTGGAGGATGGGCCCGGTGGAGGTGCGCGCGAGCATCTGCACCACCTCGGGAGCGTAGGCCGGGGGCACCTCCTCGAACATCGGCAGCCGGGGGCCGCTCGCCTGCAGTCCCGTCCGGAAGTCGACCTCGTAGCCGCTGAGGTCCTCACGCAGTCCGAGGAGCTGCTGCCGCCACGCGTCGAGCTCGGCCTCGGAACGGTCCAGGAGACGGCCGATGCTGGCCCGTGGGTCGTCGGCGTGGGGCACCCCGTCGCTGTCGAGCTGCACCAGGTCGAGGTCGAGCAGCACCTCCAGGTTGTCCTGGATCCGAGACGCCGGCCACCCCAGGTCTCCGGCATGCTCGTCCACCGGGGCGGGCAGCGCGCGCAGGATCCGACGGTACAGGGCACGGGCGTCACCGGAGAGGTCCCCCAGGGTTGGTTGAGCGTTCACCTACGGCAACTTACTGCCAGTGGCACTCTAGAGCCATCATCGACGTGGCGGATGTGCTTGCATAGTGCACGTCGGGCATGACGCAGGGGACGCGAAGCCCGGCAGATCAGGGGGTGTGAGCGGCGCCGGACCTACGGGTCCGGCGCCGCTCACATGCTCCCGGTGGGTCGCAGTCAGAGCCCCAGCTCACGCGCGGCGTCGGCCGAGGAGGCCCGCAGGAAGTCGGCGCACCGCCGCCACTCCTCGTCCTCCCCGATCGCTCGCGCCGCCGTGGCCAGTGCGGCCAGGGCGCGCAGGAAGCCGCGGTTGGGCTCATGGCTCCAGGGCACCGGGCCCTGGCCCCGCCAGCCCGCTCGCCGGAGGGCGTCCAGACCGCGGTGGTAGCCGGTGCGTGCGAAGGCGTAGCCCTCCAGGTCCAGACCGTCGCCGAGGGCGTCTTCGGCCAGCACCGCCCAGGCCAGGCTCGACTCCGGGTAGGTCGCGGCCACCTGACGCGGGTCGTGCCCCGCCTCCAGCCGTTCCGCAGCCGGGTCGACCGGCAGCTCGGTGCTCGGGATGCCCAGCAGGTCGCTCACTGGTGGGTGCCGGCGGAGCGAAGGTTCTGGCAGGCCTCGACCACGCGGGCGGCCATGCCCGCCTCGGCCTCCTTGCCCCAGGCGCGGGGGTCGTAGAGCTTCTTGTTGCCGACCTCGCCGTCGACCTTGAGCACGCCGTCGTAGTTCTTCAGCATGTAGCCGGCGATCGGGCGGGTGAACGCATACTGCGTGTCGGTGTCGACGTTCATCTTGACCACGCCGTAGTCGACCGCGGCAAAGATCTCCTCCCCGGTCGAGCCGGACCCGCCGTGGAAGACGAGGTCGAAGGGTCGGGCGCCCTCCTCCAGACCGAGCTCGGACGCGGCGGCGGCCTGCGCGTCGCGCAGGATCTCCGGGCGCAGCTTGACGTTGCCCGGCTTGTAGACGCCGTGCACGTTGCCGAAGGTCAGCGCTGCCAGGTAGCGGCCCTTGTCACCGGAGCCCAGGGCCTTGATGGTGGCGATGGCGTCCTCGGGGGTGGTGTAGAGCTGGTCGTTGATCTCGTTGGCGACGCCGTCCTCCTCGCCGCCGACGACACCGATCTCGACCTCCAGGATCACCCGGGCCGCCGCGCTCTTCTCGAGCAGCTCCTCGGCGATCTGCAGGTTCTCCTCCAGCGGCACGGCCGAGCCGTCCCACATGTGTGACTGGAAGTAGGGCAGGCCCCCCTGCTGCACCCGCTCGGTGGAAGCGGCCAGCAGCGGCCGCACGAAGCCGTCGAGCTTGTCCTTGGGGCAGTGGTCGGTGTGCAGGGCGATGTTGACGTCGTACTTCTTGGCGACCTCGTGGGCGAAGGCGGCGAAGGCCAGCGAGCCGGTCACCATGTGCTTGACGGTCGGGCCGGAGAGGTATTCGGCGCCGCCGGTGGAGACCTGGATGATGCCGTCACTGCCCGCCTCGGCGAAGCCTCGGATCGCGGCGTTCAGAGTCTGGCTGGAGCTGACGTTGATGGCCGGGTAGGCGAACGAACCGGCCTTGGCCCGGTCGAGCATGTCGGCGTAGACCTCAGGGGTGGCGATGGGCATGAGTCCTCCTCGATGGGTCCCGGCGCTCACGGCCGGGTGCGGCGTGCGGCTCAGCCGCCATGCTTCCACACCTGACGCGGCGTCAGCGAGAAGCCCTGCGGGAGCTCCAGCCGGTGCGCCGCGAGCAGCTGCGGGTCGCCCAGCACGGCCTCGCTCGGCCCGTCGGCGACGACGACCCCGTCGGAGAGGATCACCGACCGCTGGCACAGCTCGGCGGCATAGGGCAGGTCGTGGGTGACCATCAGGACGGTGATGTCCAGGGAGCGCAGGACGTCGGCGAGCTCGCGGCGCGAGGCAGGGTCGAGGTTGGAGCTCGGCTCGTCCAGCACCAGGATGTCGGGGCGCATCGCCAGGACGGTCGCCACGGCGACCCTGCGTCGCTGCCCGAAGGACAGGTGGTGCGGCGGTCGGTCGATGACGTCGAGCATGCCGACGGCCGCGAGCGCCTCCTCGACGCGGGCCTGCAGCTCGGGCCCCCGCAGCCCCAGGTTGGCCGGCCCGAAGGCGACGTCGTCACGCACGGTCGGCATGAAGAGCTGGTCGTCGGGGTCCTGGAAGACGATGCCCACCCGGCGGCGCACCTCGGCGAGGTGCTCCTGGACCACCGGCAGGCCGGCCACGTGCACGCTGCCCGCCCCGGCGACCAGGATGCCGTTGAGGTGCAGCACCAGGGTCGTCTTGCCGGCGCCGTTGGGGCCCAGCAGCGCGACCCGCTCCCCGCGCTGCAGCGCCAGGTCGACCCCGAACAGCGCCTGCCGGCCGTCGGGGTAGGCATGGGCCAGTCCCCGCACGTCCAGCACGGGTCCCTCGGCCGGGGGCCGGGTCGACGGGGTGCGCTCGGTCATCTGCTCACCTCACCACAGGTATGCCGTGAGCAGGACCGCCAGGGCGGCGCCCGGCAGGGCCGCGGCACGCCGGACCTGGGCGCCGTCGACGGCCACCTGCTCGGTCAGCGGCAGCTGTCCGGCATACCCGCGCGAGAGCATCGCCAGGTGCACCCGCTCGCCCCGCTCGTAGGAGCGGATGAACAGCGCTCCGGCACTGCGCGCGAGCACGGGCCAGGCACGCACCGAGCGACCGGTGAACCCGCGCGACTCCCGCGCCACCCGCATCCGGTGCATCTCGCCGGCGACGACCTCGAGGTAGCGGAGCATGAAGGACAGGATCTGGACCATCAGCGCGGGCATCCGCAGCCGCTGCAGGCCGGCCACCAGGTCGCGCGCCTCCGTGGTGGTCGCGAGCACCAGGGCGGCAAGCACGCCGAGCGTGCCCTTGGCGACCAGCGTCCACGCGGCCAGCAGGCCCGGCTCGGACAGGCTGAGTGGACCGACCTCGACCCGCTCACCCGTGGCGATGAACGGCAGGAGCAGCGCGAAGACGAGGAACGGCACCTCCACGACCATGCGCGGCAGCAGGTAGGTCAGAGGCACTCCGGAGAGCCGCACCGCAGCCAGGAGCAGGACCAGGTAGGCCACGAAGGCCCCGACCTCGGGCCCCGGAGTCGCCACGACCACCACCACGAACGACAGCAGCGCCAGGATCTTCAGGTGGGCCGGCAGCCGGTGGACCACGGAGTGCCCGTGGTAGTGCAGAAGGTGCCCGTGCGGGGCGCCCATGTCAGTCCCGCTCGGGTCCGCGGCGTCGCAGCAGCCACACCAGCCCGAAGGCGACGAGGCCGGTGACCACGACGCCGACGACGCCGGCCAGACCGACCGACAGCCGCTCGTCCTCGACCCCGGAGGTGCCGTAGTCGGCCAGCGGCGAGTCGGCGACGGCCGAGTCCTCGGCGGTGTCGCTGAAGCCGACCTGTTCCGCGACATACTCCAGGCCGTCGGGGTTGGCCGAGGCGTAGAAGCTGAGCACCCCTGCGACGAGCAGGCTGACGAGCACACCGGTCACGGCGAGGGCACGGGTGGACATCCGCCGTGCCGTGGGGTCGGCGGGTGCGTGGTTGGTGGCGCTGCGGCTCATGCGGTCACGCCCTGACGGATCTCCAGCTCGGTGGCGGCTCGGTAGGGCCGTGCGGCCAGGACGAGGTCAGGCCGCACCGCGAGCACGGAAGAGACGACCAGCGCCGTGATCACACCCTCACCGAGACCGATCACCGTGTGCCAGCCGACCATGGCCGCGACCAGGGTGCTGAGCTCGACCGGGGCCTGGCCCCCCACGGCATACAGCCCGGCGAACGCGAGGGCGGCCGCGGGCACCGACACGAGACCAGCCACGAACGCCAGCGCGGGGATGACCCCGAGGCGCTGGGGCAGCACCGCCGACAGGGCCCGGAACGTCCACCACGAGGCCCAGACCGCGACCAGCGCCATCAGGGTGACGTTGGTGCCCAGGGCCGTGAGGCCGCCGTCACCGAAGAGCAGCGCCTGCACGACGAGGACCACCGAGACGACCAGGGTGGCGGTCCACGGGCCGACCAGCAGAGCCGCGAGCGCCCCTCCGAGCAGGTGGCCCGAGGTGCCTGCCCCGACCGGGAAGTTGATCATCTGGCCGGCGAACACGAAGACCGCGGTCAGCCCGGCCAGCGGGGCGGTGCGGTCGTCCAGCTCGCGGCGGGCGCCGCGCAACGCCAGGGCGATGCCGCCGGCAGCGGCGACACCCGTGGCGGCTGAGGTCGTCAGGTCGAGGAATCCGTCGGGGACGTGCATACGACCCACGCTACTGCAACTGAGTTGCAATAAGGGACGGCTCAGGGCACCTGACCGTAGACGTGCTGCCGCACCCAGGCATGGATGGCGATGGCCGCGGCCGCCCCCGCGTTGACCGACCGGGTGGAGCCGAACTGGGTGATGGACAGCACCTGGTCGGCCGCTGCCAGCGCGTCGTCGGTCAGCCCGGGGCCTTCCTGGCCGAGCAGGAGGACGCAGCGCCGGGGCAGGTGGGCGGTCTCCAGCGGGGTGGCGGTCGTGGTGTTCTCCAGGGCGACGATCGGTATGCGGGGGGGCACCGACTCCGTCCAGGTCACGAGGTCGGCCACGTCGGGGTGGTGGTGCTCGTGCTGGTAACGGTCGGTGACCATGGCGCCCCGCCGGTTCCACCGGCGCCGGCCGACGATGTGGAAGGCCGCGACGTTGAAGGCGTTGGCGGTGCGGATCACGGACCCGATGTTGAAGTCGTGCCCCCAGTTCTCCACCGCGACGTGCATCTCGTGGCGCCTGGTGTCGAGGTCGGCGACGATGGCCTCGTGCCGCCAGTAGCGGTAGCGGTCGACCACGTTGCGGCGGTCGCCCTCGGCCAGCAGGTGGGGGTCGAGATGAGCGGGCACGGCACCGGCGTCGTCGACCGGCCACGGTCGCGGGTGGGGGCCGACCCCCACCTCGGGGCGCTGCGCTGCCTCGTGCGTCATGCGGCGGTGCCTCCCCCGGCACCGCTCCTGGTCCGCAGGCTGCGCACCCGTCGCACCACCCATACGCCGACCGCGACGACGACGACGGCGATCACCACCTGCTGGAACACCCCGGCGTAGGCGCCGACGCGGTGCCACTGCTCCCCGAGCTGGAACCCGGCCACCACGAAGACGGTGTTCCAGATCAGGCTGCCGGCGGTCGTCAGGAGCAGGAACGTCGGCACCGGCATGCGCTCGACGCCGGCCGGGACGGAGACCAGACTGCGGAAGATCGGCACCATCCGGCCGAAGAACACCGCCTTGCGCCCGTGCCGGGCGAACCAGGCTTCGGTGCGGTCGAGGTCGTCCAGGTTGGTCAGGGGCAGCCGGTCCCAGAGGGTGCGCAGCCGTTCCCGACCCAGGGCCCGGCCGGCGACGAAGAGGGCCAGCGCCCCCACGACCGACCCCAGCGTCGTCCACACCACGGCGCCTAGCAGCGAGAAGGTGCCCTGGCTGGCCGTGAAGCCGGCCAGCGGCAGGATCACCTCGCTCGGCATCGGGGGGAAGACGTTCTCCAGGGCGATGAGCATCCCGGCGCCAGGTCCTCCGAGAGCCTCCATGAGGTCGACCGCCCACGCGGCGACCCCGGTGAGCTCCTCGCTGCCCTGCACGCAGGCCCTCCCTCGCTCGCGGACACCGCGCGGCGCCCGGGCCAGTCTGCCACCACGGTGTGGATGCATGGCCCGTGTCGGTCTGGGGCACTACGGTGGCATGTGGAGGCACCGACGCCTGTTGCGGTGCCTCGGACGCGACGGCCGCCGTCGCGTGAACCGACGAGAACGGATCACGCCATGACTGCAATGCAGTGGTTCCTGATCATCCTGCTGGTGCTGCTGATCGCCGCCGGCATCTTCCTGCTGACCCGGCGGCCCTCCTCGGGGTCGGAGAGCGCCGGCACGGTGGGCAGCACGGCCACCCGTGACGAGCTCACCGACCACGACACCCGCGGCCCCGCCGAGGTGTTCGACCAGGAGGCCGAGAACAGGCACGACGCGCCGCCGGCCGCCACCCAGGAGGTCTCCTACACCGACACCGCGTCCGGTGCCGAGGTGCCGCTCGACGAGGACGTGCGCCACCGGGACGTGCATGAGGGGGACAACGACCCCGGTGGCCACGGCGCCCCCCAGGCGTTCGCTGCCGGCTCCGACGACGCGCCGGAGCACGCTGCCTCCTACCACTCCGACACCGGTCACCCCGGTGCGGGCAGCCAGGCGGACACCGACGCCACCTACGCCCCCGGTGAGGTCGGCGCCGACTCACCGGGTCCGGAGCCGCTGACCGACGAGCCGGCCACCGCCGCACCGGGGGCCGAACAGACCGACCAGGGCCACCCCGGTGCGCACAGCCAGCCGACGCACGACGACGCGGCTGCCGTCACCTACGGGGAGCCTGAGCCTGTGGTGGACGACACCACGTACGCCCAGACCCGCGAGACCGACCAGGGCACCTGGGACGACGCGGCCGTGGTGCACGACGAGCCGGTGCACGACGAGCACGACCACGACCACGACCACGACCACGACCAACCAGGACACGACCAGCACGAGCACGACGAGACGGTGCATGACCAGCCGGTGCACGTCGAGCCCGTCCGTGAGGGCGACAACGACGCGGCCGGTGACACCCCCGCCGGGTCCTATGCTCCCGGCTCTGCCACGGCCCCGCCCACGGACGCGGCCGAGCACACCGACACCGGGCACCCGGGCCCCAGCAGCCAGGCCGGCACCGAGGCGACCTACGCCCCAGGCGAGGTCGGTGCCGACTCCCCCGGTCCCGAGCCCGCGGTGGGCGACGCCCCGGCCGGGTCCACGATCGCCGACGACAGTGACCAGGGCCACCCCGGCCCGAGCAGCCAGCCCGGCACCGACGCCACCTACGCCCCCACCGCCGACGACGTCGTCGCGGACTCCGAGCACCGCGAGGAGCCCTCCAGCTACTCAGCGGGCGCGGCTGCAGCGGGCACGGCGGGCACGGCGGCCACCGGCGCCGGTGCAGCACAGACGGCCTGGGCTGACGACAGTCATGACGACGTGCCGGACGATGCGGGCTCGGCGGGTTTTGCCGACACCCGGGCGGACGAGCACGCGGACGACACGGTCTATGCACCGGTCACGGACGAGACCGAGCACCCGGTGGTGGATGCGGAGGCCGGGCAGGCGACCGGCACGGAGGACGGCTCGGCGACGCCGGTGACCGACGAGGTGGTGGAGAGCCCGTACGGCCCAGGGTCGGCGATGCCGTCAGAGGACGGCGCCGGGCCCGAGGGCTGGCAGGTCAAGGGCAACTCCGGCTCCATGCTGTTCCACACTCCCGACTCGCCCGGCTACGACAACACCCGCGCTGAGGTCTGGTTCGAGTCCGAGGAGGCCGCTCGCAACGCAGGCTTCGCCCACTGGGACCGCAAGCGTCGCTGACCTCAGTGCTGGAGCGGCACCGCCAGACCCGCCAGTGCAAGGACATGGCAAGGCCCCCGGTCGTTTCCGGCCGGGGGCCTTGCCATGTCGGCTGCGGCAGGAGGGTAAAGAGACTGCAAATTCTTGAAACGCACCTCGTCACAGCACACACCGTCTCTGCGGCACCCCGTGACGCGCGCTCGCAGCGCTGACCTGCAGAACTACATCCGTGTTGTGACAGAAATCACTACTCTGCCCGGCGTGTCCTCACCCCTGATCATGTGACTCGCGTGATTTGAGGGGTTGCATGGGCGCGTGTTGTCCGCTTCACTCAGGGCCTGTGCCGCCGCACGAGGACTTCCCCCTGGACTGGATCGGACCATGACTGTCGAGCATCGCCCTGCCATCAGCCCCGCCCGCCACCGCTCCGCCGCACAGCGCTGCGATGCCAAGCGGGCCGCGATGGTCCTCGCCGTGGCAGCGCTGCCGTTCGGCACCACCCTCCCCGCCCAGGCGGCGCCCGCCCAGACCTCGCCCCTGGACGCACAGCGGCTGAACCTGCCGGCAGCACGGCTGAGCACCCTGCCGGCCGCGCCGGTCACCCTCCCGACGGCCCCGACGACCGTGACCCGCTACGTCAACGTGCCGATCGGCAACGTGCGCTCCGGTCCTGGGATGGGCTACGGCATCGTCGGCAGTCTGACCAAGGACACCAAGGTCACCGGGACGCTGACCTCCAACGGCTGGCTCAACCTGGGCAACGGCCGCTACATCGGCACCTCGATCGTGTCCACCAGCTCCTCAGGGGGCAGCGCGACCAGCACGAACAGCACCGAGGTCACCCGCTACGTCACCGCCACCGCCGGCAACGTGCGCTCCGGCCCCAGCACGGGCTACCGAGTGGTCGGCACCTTGTCCCGCGACACGAAGGTCACCGGCACGCTGACCTCCAACGGCTGGCTCGACATGGGCAACGGCCGGTTCATCTCCGGGGTGATCCTCAGCACGCGAGCTCCCGGTGGCACCAGCACTCCCAGTGCGCCCACCAGCGGCAGCGAGGTCACCCGCTACGTCACCGCCACCGCCGGCAACGTGCGCTCCGGACCCGGCATGACCTACGGCGTCGTCGGCACCCTGGCTCGCGGCACCGAGGTCACGGGCACCCTCGTCAGCGGTTGGCTCAACCTGGGCAACGGCCGCTACATCGGCACGTCGATCCTGTCGACCACGGCCCCCGGCGGGGCGACCACGGCCCCGACCTCCCCCTCCACGAGCACCCAGGTCACACGCTACGTCACCGCCACCGCCGGCAACGTGCGCTCCGGCCCCAGCACGGGCTACCGAGTGGTCGGCACCTTGTCCCGCGACACGAAGGTCACCGGCGCGCTGACCTCCAACGGCTGGCTCGACATGGGCGACGGCCGGTTCATCTCCGGGGTCATCCTGACCACCACCGCACCCGGTGGCACCTCGCCCACGGCACCCTCGACGGGTGCCCAGGTCACGCGCTACGTCACCGCCACCGCCGGCAACGTGCGCTCCGGCCCCAGCACGTCCTACGGCGTCGTCGGCACCCTGCCCCGCGACACCCAGGTCTCCGGCGTTCTCACCACGAACGGCTGGCTCGAGCTGGGGGGCGGCCGGTTCATCTCCTCGGCGATCCTCAGCAGCTCGCCGACCTCGAGCGGCGGCACCGGCAGCCTGCCGGGCGGCGGCAGCAGTGCCGGGAGTGTCTCCGGTGCGGCGATCCTCGCCGAGGGCGAGAAGTACTTCGGCATCATGTACATCTGGGGCGGCGAGGACCCCTCGGGCTTCGACTGCTCCGGCTACACGCAGTATGTCTTCGGCCGGCTCGGCATCCGGCTCCCGCGCACGGCGGCTCAGCAGCAGGCCTTCGCCACGCCGGTCACCAACCCGCAGCCCGGGGACCTCGTGTTCTGGGGGTCGCCTGCCTGGCACGTGGGCATCTACGCCGGCGACGGCTACATCTACGACTCCGGACGGCCAGGTCTGCCCGTGCAGAAGCGCAAGATGTTTGCCGGGGTGTCCGGCTTCGGTCGGGTGAGCTGAGCCGCGGGACACGGCCCGTGGCAAGCCATGCCACGGCTCGGTCAGTCCAGGCCGAGGTCGCTGAGACTGAAGGCCGCCCGGTAGTCGAGCCCGTGCTCGCGCAGCCGTTCGTCGGCACCGCTGGCGCGGTCGGCGATGACGGCCACGGCCACCACCTCGGCGCCCGCCTCTCGACAGGCCTGCGCCGCGGCGAGGGGTGAGCCGCCCGTGGTGGACGTGTCCTCGACCACCAGCACGCGGCGGCCGGCCACGGACGGCCCCTCGATGCGCTGTTGCAGTCCGTGCGCCTTCTCCGCCTTGCGCACCACGAAGGCGTCGAGTCGCCGGCCCCGGGCAGCGGCGGCGTGGAGCATCGCGGTCGCCACCGGGTCGGCGCCCATCGTCAGACCACCGACGGCCTCGACGTCCAGGTCGGCCACGAGGTCGAGCATCACCTCCCCCACCAGCGGGGCGGCCACACCGTCGAGGGTGACGCGGCGCAGGTCCACGTAGTAGTCGGCTTCCTTGCCCGAGGACAGCGTCACCCGGCCGCGCACCACGGCCTGGTCACGGATGATCTGGAGCAGCTGGTCCCGTGGAGTCGTCACGGTGCGCCACTGTATCCGGATGCCGTCTCCTACCCCCGGGTGTCCGCGCGCCGGTGCAGGTGACGATGCAGGAAGTCGATGGCCGCGGGGTAGGCGTCCAGCTTGTTGGCCCGCTGGGCCAGTCCGTGCCCCTCGTCGCCGTAGACCCGCAGGTCGCACGGGACGCCCCTGCTCTGCAGTGCGTGCGCGATCTGCTCGGCCTCACCCAGCGGCACCCGCGGGTCGTTGGCGCCGTGGATCACGAACAGGGGTGCGCGCATGTCGTCGAGGTAGGTGATCGGGGAGGCCTGGACGAGGAGCTCGCGATGGTGCTCCAGTGAGCCGTACTCACGCTCCCGGAAGGCCCGGCGGTAGGCCGAGGTGCGCTCCAGGAACGTCACCAGGGAGCTCATGCCGACGATGTCGACCCCGGCAGCCCACAGGCCCGGCTGCATGGACACCCCGGCCAGCACCATGTATCCGCCGTACGAGCCACCCCACAGCGCCGCCCGCTCGGGGTCCAGGCCCTGGCTGGGCAGCCAGGCCCGCAGGTCCGCCAGGTCTGCCACGGACTCCAGCCGCAGCTCGACGTCGTCGAGCGAGGCCCAGCGCTTGCCGTAGCCCGTCGAGCCCCTCACGTTGGGCACGAGCACCGTCAGCCCGGAGGCCGCCAACGCCTGGATGACCGGGTGCCAGACCCGGTCCGCCGACGCCTCCGGCCCGCCGTGGATGTGCACCACGGAGGCGCCGCCGGTGACGCCGTCGACCCTCGCTCCGGCATACACGAAGCACGGGATCTGCTCCCCGTCGCGCGCGGGGACGCGGTGCACGCTCGGCGAGGTCAGCGCACCGCGGACGTGGTCTGGCAGGGTCGCGGCGGCGGAGGCGAGGGCGGTGCCCCGACCGGTGCGGGTGTCGACGAGGTGGATCGTGCCCGGCTCGGTGGGACCCGTGCCGGAGACGACGACCCGGTCGCCGGCCGGGGACCAGTGGACCTCGACGGCGGCGAGGGTCGGCACGTCGACGGCGCAGCGCCGGGTGCCGTCGGCCTCGTGCACCGCCAGGGAGTAGGCGCCGTCGGTGAGAGTGCCCACCACCATCGCGGAGCCGTCTGGCGCCACCCAGCACGCGAGGTCGTGGGCGTCGTCCGCGACCAGCACCTGCCACGAGCCGTCGACACCGAGCCGCTGCACCGCCAGGAAGTCACGGCCGTGGTTGCTGGCCAGCAGCAGCGCGTCGTCACCGGCCGCCCAGGCGGGCCGCTCGTGCAGCGCGTGCTCGGTCGGGTCGGTGACCGGCCCGAAACCTTCCGGCCCGGCCACGTCCACCACCGTGGAGCTGGGCTGCAGGCTGAGCCGCAGCACGGCGACCGAGCGCCCCGCATGGTCGGCGGCGGCACCCACGACGTAGCCGCCGCCGTCGTAGAGCACCTCTTCCGCCCCGGTGGCCAGGTCACGACGGACGACGTCCATGTCGACGTCGTTGCGACGGTTGGTCGAGTAGACGACCGTGCCGGCGGACACGTCTCGCAGGTCGTGCAGGTGCGCGGGGTCGTGCACCACGGGGGTGAGGTCGTGCAGGGACGCCGGGAGCGCCGGCCCCTCCTCCAGGGACAGCAAGGACAGCTGCATCCGCTCGTCGCCACCCTGGTCGTGCTGGATGACGACGGTGCGCTGCCCCGGCACGTAGCGACCCGAGCACCGTCCGGGCAGGTCCGTCAGCGCCGTGGTGGTGCCGTCGAGCGCGATCTCGACCAGCTGCACCGAACCCAGCTCGTCGTGCCCGGCCAGCACGCGACCCGCGTCGTCGACGTCGAAGGCCGTCCAGGTGCGGGCCGAGAGCAGCTCGGCGACGAGGGTCGCGGGGCTCGGGCCGGCTGTGCCGACAGCGGAGGTGGAGTCCATGGCGCCACCCTAGGCATGCCCACCGACAGCAAGGGCACCCGCTCAGACCTCGACGGTGGTGTCCTCGCGGTGGACCACACCGAGCTCCTCACAGGCGGCGTTGAGGATGCGCTGCACGGCGAGGGTGTCCTCCAGCGGCATCACCGTCGACTCAGTGCGCCCGGCGCGCAGGCACTCGGTGACCTCGATGAGCTCGTGGCTGTACCCGACGCCCAGCGGCGGGGCCTCGATGAGCTCGGGCTCCCCGTCGCGGCGGTGCACGGTGATCGCGTGCGGGTGGTGGAAGCGCGGCGGCACCTCGATGACCCCCGCGGTGCCGATGATCCGGGCAGTCCCGGGTGAGGGCTGCCCCAGCGAGGTATGCAGCATGGCGGCGCGGCCGTCGTCGTAGCCCAGGAGGAGCGCTGCCTCCAGGTCGACCCCGGTCGGCGCGAGCGACCCGACGACCTCCAGCCGGTCGGGCACCCCCAGGAAGTGCTGGGCGAAGGAGACGACGTAGACGCCTGTGTCGAGCATCGCTCCCCCGCCGAGCTCTGCGGAGAAGAGCCGGTCGGCCGGGTCGAAGGCCGGGCCGCCCCCCAGGTCGGCCTGCACCAGCCGCACCTGGCCGAGCGCTCCCTGCGCGACGAGCTCGCGGGCCCGCACGACGGCCGGCTGGAAGCGGGTCCACATGGCCTCCATGACGAAGACACCCCGCTCGCGGGCCGCGGCGACGACCTCCTCGGCCCCGGCGACGGTCGCGGTGAACGCCTTCTCGACCAGCACGGCCTTGCCGGCCTTGACGGCAGCCAGCGCGATCGCGTGGTGCTGCGGGTGCGGGGTCGCGATGTAGAGGACGTCCACGTCGGGGTCGTCGACGATCGCGCGGTAGCTGCCGTAGGCCCGCTCCGCTCCGAACTCCCGCGCGAACTCCTGCGCCCGCTGCTGCGAACGCGACGCGACGGCGCTGAGGCTGGCGTGCGGCACGTGCGGCATGTCACCGGCGACGAGCCGGGCGATGCGACCGAGCCCGACGAAGCCCCACCTGATCTCGTCCATGCGCCCAGCCTAAGGCTCCGGTCAGCAGGGGCGCAGGTCAGCAGGGGACGCCGGAGGGCGGGGTCGGGGTGAGCGCCAGCACGACGAGGGCCGAGGTCCACGCCAGCGGTGCGACGGCGGCAGGCCGTCCGTCGTGGAGCACCTTCTCCGGCAGCGACCCGGCCTGAGTGCGGTGCCGGTCCAGCCAGCTCAGCCACGCCGCCACCTCGTCGGCGCGTCCGGTGCCCGCCGCTGCCACGGCCTGCAGCGCCGTCTGGGGGGTCCACGAGATGCCGTCGTCGCGCCACCCGGCCCCGGGTGCCACGCCCCCGGCGGGCCTGCGCATCTGCGGCACGGCCTCGATCCTGGCGCTGCCGGCCCCGGCCACGGCGCACCGGGTGAACGGCGGGAGGAGGAAGGTCACCGCGGCATCCGGCCTGCCTCCCACATGACGGGGGAAGGTCGGGCCGAAGGCCTCGACGAGAGCCCCCCGGACCTCCCGCGCGCGCTCGGCCAGCTGGGCCGGGTCCAAGCCGGCCCGCTGCCACGCCTCACCGGGGATCCACCCCGCCGCACTCAGCCACGAGGCCCACTCCAGGCCGATCATCGAGGTGGCGGCGATCCCGAGGGTCAGCCGGTCCTCCGACACCTCCCAGTAGTCCGGGGACACCAGCGGCAGCCCGCTGACGGGGTCGAGCTGGGCCACCAGGCGGGCCGCCGAGCGGGTCGCCAACGGCGTCAGCGCCTGGGCTGCCGCCTCCCGGCGCACCGGGTCGGGCTCCGCGCGCAGCACCTCGGCGACGGCCCAGAGCGCCCAGCCCGGTCCGTCCTCCTGCAGGCCCCGGTCGTCGGGCACCGCGGCCTCTCCCGTCGGCAGGTAGCGCGCCTGCATCGACCCGTCCTCGGACTGCTGAGCCTGGAGGAAGCCGAGCACCCGGACCGCGTCGGCGTGGTGCCCGGTGCGGGCGTAGGCGACGGCCACGAAGGCCGTGTCCCGCGGCCACACGTAGCGCCAGTTCACCGACGGCCCGGCCAGGACCGCACCGGGATCCGCTCCAGCGGGGGCGGTGAGCACGGCCAGGTCCAGCAGCGCCCTGCGCGCCATGCCCTCGTAGGCCGTGCCAGTGCCGGGCACCGTGCCGGCCAGCAGCCACGCGACGTCCCCGGCGACGAGTCCGAGCGCGGTGCCCTGCCTCAGGTCATCGGCACCCTGGCCACCGCCCTCCCCCGCCGGAAGCACCTGGCTGGGGCCGACGAGCCGGCCCGCCTGCACGTCATACCGGGGCGTCCCCATCGCCACCAGGGCACCGTCCACGTCACGCACCGCGGTCTCCTGATGCAGGGCGATCACCGCGTGCCGACCGTCCCACACCACCGTTCCCAGCCCGGCCAGCACCACCAGGGTGCCCGCCAGCACGGTGCGCCTCCTGCCGCGCACCTCGGCTCAGCCGCGTGCTCGGCGGCGCCGCCGGGCGATCGACCCGGATGCGCGGCGCACCAGCGGTCGCGGCACCAGACGCAGGGCCCCGGCCAGCGCCTTGTAGCGCACCGACGGCACCGAGACCACCCGCCCCGATGACACGTCGTCGAGCGCCTCCTGGGCCACCGCATGGGCGTGCAGCCACATCGCGTCGGGCACGCGTGACATGGTCATCTCCGCGCGCTCGTGGAACTCGGTGTGCACGAAGCCCGGGCACAGCGCCGTGACGGTCACGCCGGTGCCGTCGAGCTCGGTGGCCACCGCCTCGGAGAAGACGGTCACCCACGACTTGATCGCCGAGTAGGTGCCCATCACCGCGAAACCCGCGACGGAGGACACGTTGAGGACGGCGCCATGACCCCGGTCACGCATCGGCCCGACTGCGGCGTGGGTGAGCACGAGCACGGCGCGCACCATCACGTCGAGGGCCCGCTCCTCAGCGTGCACCTCACCGGTGCTGAAGCGTCGCCGGAGACCGAAGCCGGCGTTGTTGACGACGAGGTCGACCGGCCGGTCCGGGTCGGCCACCCGATCGGCGACCCGCTGCAGCTGCTCACGGTCGGCGAGGTCAGCCGGCAGCACCTCCGCCTGCACGGCATACCGGCGCACCAGCTCCTCAGCCAGCGCCTGGAGCCGGTCACGGTCGCGCGCGACGAGGACGAGGTCATGGCCGCGGTCGGCGAGCTCGACGGCGAAGGCGCGGCCGAGCCCGGCGGAGGCTCCGGTGACCAGTGCAGTTCCCATGGCGCCCCAGGGTACGTGCGGCCGGTCGGGTCACCACCGGCGCCTACAGTGGGCGCCGTGCGCATCGCGACCTGGAACGTCAACAGCATCCGTGCCCGCGTCGACCGGGTGACCGCCTTCCTCGACCGGCACGACGTCGATGTCCTGGCGGTGCAGGAGACGAAGTGCCGCGACGACCAGTTCCCCTACCTGGCGTTCGAGGGCTCGGGGTATGAGGTCGCGCACGCCGGGGTCAACCAGTGGAACGGTGTCGCCATCGTCTCGCGGGTCGGGTTGGACGACGTGCAGGTCGGCTTCCCCGGGATGCCCGAGTGGGGCGAGCCCGTCGCCGCGGAGGCACGGGCGATCTCTGCGGTGTGCGGTGGGGTCCGGGTGTGGTCGCTGTACGTGCCCAACGGTCGCTCGCTCGACGACCCGCACATGGCCTACAAGCTCGACTGGCTGGGCCGGCTGCGGCAGGCCGGGGCGCAGTGGCTGGCCGAGGACGCCGCAGGCGCAGATCATGCTGATGGGCGACTGGAACATCGCCCCGCCAGGACGAGGACGTCTGGTCGATGGCCTACTACGAGGACAAGTCGCACGTCAGCCCGCCGGAGCGGGCGGCCTTCGGCGCGGTCGTCGACGCCGGCTTCACCGACGTCGTGCGCCCGCACGCGCCCGGTCCGGGGACCTACACCTACTGGGACTACACCCAGCTCGCCTTCCCCAAGAAGCGGGGGATGCGCATCGACTTCGCCCTGGCCTCGCCTGCTCTTGCGGGCCGCGTGGAGCACGCGGAGATCGACCGGGAGGAGCGCAAGGGCAAGGGGGCCTCCGACCACGCCCCGGTGCTCGTCGACCTCGTCTGAGCAGACCGGCGGCTCACCCGTGCCCGGTGGTCTCCGGCGTGGAGGCACGCTGCCGGCGCAGGGCCAGCGGCAGGGTGAGCGCCGACAGTGCGGCCGCCACCAGCAGGGCCGACCGGAAGCCCCAGCCCGCCGCGAGCAGCCCGACCAGCACCGAGCCCAACCCCGTGCCGAGGTCGAACCCGACGTTCCAGACCGCGCTGGCCAGCCCGTAGTGCCGGCGCGGCACCTGCTGGAACGCCACGACGAGGGTGAGGTTCTGCAGCCCGCCGTAGCTGACGCCGACCAGGCACGCGGACAGCACGAAGCCGACCAGCACGCCGGTCGTCGCGTCCGGCACCCCGACGGTCCACGCGACCGCAGACATGCCGACGACCGTCAGCACCACCAGCGGCCACAGGAAGGCGTGCGCGCCGTAGCGGTCGGCCAAAATGCCCATCCCCCATCGGGACAGTGCAGCGGTCGCACCCATGCCGAACAGCGCCAGGGTGGAGGCCACGGTGCTGTCCACGAGCTGCGGGGCGAACGTGAGCAGCGCGCCTCCGGCGAGGGTCACCCCCAGCAGCAGCCCGGTGGGCACGAGCAGGCGACGGTATGCCGTGCGCCGACGGATGTCCCGGGCCCCGGCCAGCGCCTGCTCAGCCGGAGAGTGGGCCGGCGGGTCGTGCAGGATCCTGCCCAGGGCCAGGGCCGGCACGATGCCCAGCAGCGGAAGCCCGGCCACCAGGAAGACCACCCAGAAGCCGGCCTCACGCGCGACATACGGGCCGAGCGGCAGCAGCACCAGGTTGGGCACCGCGACAGCCAGACCGTAGGCGCCGATCGCGGTGCCGCGTCGGGCCGGGTCGACCAGCTCGGCGACGGCGGCGCTGCCGGTGACGGTGAGGATGCCGAAGCCCACTCCGCGCACCGCCGACAGCGCCAGGGTCGGGCCCAGCGCGTCGCTGGCGATGTGCGCCACCGCGGGCAGCCCCATCAGCAGCAGCCCCAGCGTCATCACCGGTCCCCAGCCGAAGCGTCGCAACGCCCCGGGGACGAAGAGCTGGGTGAGCACCGTGAAGAGCAGCAGCACCCCGTTGACCAGGCCGGCCCCTGCCTCGCCGGCCCCACCCTCGACGGCCCACAGCGGCGCGACCGGCAGCAACGCGGCATACCCCGCGAACCCGGTGACGGTCATCCCGATCAGCGCCGGCATACCCCGGAGCCGCCAGACCGCGACGATCACGGTCCTCCTGTCTGTCAGGGAGTGGGTGTCGGGCCGGCTAGCCCTTGGCGGCTTTGGCGGCGGCCTTCTGCTCCCGCTTCCACACCCGCACGGCAGCCATGGACTCCTCGTCGACGACGTCGGCGATCGACATCCGGGCGTCCTCGCGGCCGTAGTCGCCCGCGGCCTCCCTCCAGCCTGGCGCCTGAAGCCCGCGCTGCTTGCCGAGCAGTGCCAGGAAGATCCGGGCCTTCTGGTCACCGAAGCCCGGCAGCGCCTTGAGCCGCTTCAGCACCTCACGGCCGTCGGGGTCACCGGAGGTCCAGAGCGCGACCGTGTCACCGTCGTAGTCCTGGACGACGGCGGAGGCGAGGTCGTGCACCCGCCGGCCCATCGACGCCGGGAAGCGGTGCACCGCCGGTGGCTGCGCGCAGACGGCGACGAACTCCTCGGAGTCCATGGCCGCGATGCGCTCCGGGGTGACCACCCCCAGCCGCTCGGCCAGCTTGCTCGGCCCGGCGAAGGCGACCTCCATCGGGATCTGCTGGTCCAACAGCATGCCGACGAGGAGAGCGAACGGGTTGTCGGTCAGCAGGCGGTCGGCCTCGGGCTCCCCGACCAGGTGCAGGCTCGTGCTCATGCCCGTCAGTCTGGCAGGCCGGAGCTGTGCAGGGCACCCGGGTGCTGCGCGGCGGGGGCCGGCCGCCGCACGCCGAGAGCGAGGGCGACGACGGCAGCCACCGCCGCCGCGACCGCCGCTCCGGCGAAGACCGTCTGCACCTGCACCACACCGGCCTCGAGGAGGGCCTGCGAGTCGGAGGGGTCGGGCAGCACGGCCACCGCCTGGTAGAACCGGCGCAGCCCGATCGCCGTCAGCAGCGCCAGCCCCACGACCATCCCGACCATCCGGGCCACGACGACCAGCGAGCTCACCGTGCCGTGCGCGTCGTCCCGGGCGTCGGCGAGCGCGGCGTCGTTGACCGGCGCGATCGCCAGGCCCACCCCGAGACCGGCCGCCCCGAGCACGACAGTGGTGGCCACGACGTCGCTGAGCGACCCGCGTCCCCAGGTGGTCATGACGGCCAGCGCACCGGCCGTCACCGCCATCCCCGGCGCGGCGACCAGACCGGGGCCCACGCGGCGCAACAACGCCCCGCCCAGCACCGCTCCGACCGGCACGGCGACGAGGAAGCGCACCAGCACGAACGCTGCCTGGGTCTGCGTGGACTCACCGTCGAGGCGTGCCAGCAGCGGCACGTCCACCACGATCGCCACGATCGCGGCACCCACGAGCAGGCTCACCACGAGGGCGGGCCATACCCGACCCCGGACCACGCCGGGGGCGATCAGCGGGTCCGCGGCGGTGCGTTGTCGCACGACGAACCCCACGACCGCCACGACCCCGACCGGCAGCAGCCACCAGCCCCAGGGCCCGAGCACCTCGACCTCGGGGTCGGCGCTGGAGAAGGTCAGCACCAGGGAGCCGAGCGCGACGGCGACGAGAAGGGCCCCGAGCAGGTCGGCCTGCAGCAGGGTCGGCAGCCACCGCGGGGCGGTGACCACGCCCAGGGCCAGGAGCGTCAGCGCGGCGGCGACACCCACCGGGGTCGCCGCACGCGAGGTGGATCCTTCGACGAGCGGGACGAAGGGCTCGCCGTAGGCCACGGAGGTGACCAGGGCCTCCGGCGCCCACAGCGTCAGCACCGTCAGCACGGACGCCGCGACGCCGAGCACGACCACCGGGACCCGGGCCGCGGTCGACCCCGACGGGTCCTGCCGCGCCGCTGCGCGGGGCGGGCGCGCGATGGCCCAGACACCGAGGCAGAAGAGCAGGCCGAGCACGACGTTGAGCCAGAAGATCCCCCGCCAGTCGGTGACCAGCAGCACCGCGGCCCCCAGCAGCGGCCCGAGCACCGCCCCCAGCTCCTGCACTCCGCCCACGATGCCGAGCGGCAGGCCGCGCCGGCCGGGCGGCCACAGGTCGGCCACCAGCGCCAGCGTGGCCGGCACCAGACCACCACCACCCAGGCCTTGCAGGAAACGTCCACCGACCATCACCGGCAGCTCCACTGCCACGGCGGTCACCGCCGAGCCGACCACGAAGACGAGCAGGCAGGCGATGAGGATGCCGCGCCGGGTCACCAGGTCGGCCAGCCGGCCGATGAGCGGCAGCACGGCGATGTAGCCCAGCAGGAACCCCGAGATGATCGGTGTCCCCTGCTGCAGCGCGTCGATGCCCAGCCCCGCCCCCGCCATCATGTCCGGCAGTGCCAGCACCACGACATACGTGTCGGCGGCGGCGAGCATGACCGCCAGCGCCGCGACCCCCAGGAGGGCCCGGGCGCTCGCTGTGGCGCTGGGACCGGTGTTCACCCGGCCGTCAAGGGGCGGTGATCTCGACGGGCACGCCGTAGTCGTCGAGGGTCAGCGTGTAGGTCGACGCGGCCGGCGGATAGAGCGGGCCGGTGATGGCCACGGTCCGCACCTCCCAGCTGTCCTCGACCAGGCCGTAGGTCACGTCGAAGTCGGCCTCGCGGTCGCCGGTGCTGAGCAGGTCGACGACGAGGTCACCGGGCAGCGTGCCGGTGACCTGCTGCAGCACGTCGCTGCCGGCCCGCACCTGCTCGCCGAACTCGGCGCCCTCGGTCTGGGTGAGCAGGGACACCAGGCCCTCGTCGACGCTGAACAGACGCGCCGGGTCGGGCACGCCGAGCTGCTCGGGGTCGGTGTTGACGTAGGCCGGGGTGAACGGCAGCTGCACGTAGAGCTCGCCGTCGACCGCGATGGTGGGCACGTTCGCCTGGATGCCGGAGAGCTTGGCAGTGATCTCACCCTCGAAGGCCGGCGGCTCGATCGTGCCTGACCCGGTCGCGCCGATGACGTAGGCGGGCTGGTCCTCCGGGAGGTCGGTGCCCTCCATCACCAGGCTGACCGAACCGGCCTCGGCGAGCACGTCGTGGGCCTCGTCAAGGCGGTCCTGCGCCGTCGGGGCCTGGGTCGTCTCCTCGACCTCGGTGTCCTCGGCGTCGCCGCTGCACCCGGCCAGGGCCAGCCCGGTCGTCACCGCGAGCGCCACCAGCCGCGCCCGTCGCCTCGTCTGGATGCTCCGCATGAATCTCCCCGTGGGTGGCCGGCGTGCTGTCCCTGCCCAGTATGCCGTCCGGGCAGGTCAACGCCCCGCGCGCCACCCCCTCCGGACGACCGTTGTGCGCGCCACCTGGGCCCAACTCGCCGCGCGGGGAGCGCACAACGGTCGTCCGGGTGTCAGCGCAGCACGAGGTCCTCGCCGTCCGCGCTGACGTCGACCACGACGGTCTGGCCGTCGCGCACCTCACCGGCCAGCAGGCCGCGGGCCAGCCGGTCGCCGATCTGCGTCTGCACCAGGCGGCGCAGCGGTCGGGCACCGTAGGCCGGGTCGAACCCGCGCTCGGCCAGCCACGCCTTCGCGGGGTCGGTGACGTCCAGGGTGATCCGCCGGTCGGCCAGCCGCCGGCCGAGCAGCTCGACCTGCAGGCCGACGATCGTCGCCAGCTCGTCCCGGCTCAGCGCGTCGAAGACGACCACCTCGTCGAGCCGGTTGAGGAACTCCGGCTTGAACGCCGTGCGCACTCCTGCCATCACCTGCTCCCGCTTGGTGGCGGGGTCGGTGGCGGGGTCGACCAGGAACTGGCTGCCCAGGTTGGAGGTCATCACCAGGATGACGTTGCGGAAGTCGACGGTGCGGCCCTGTCCGTCGGTGAGCCGGCCGTCGTCGAGCACCTGCAGCAGGATGTCGAAGGTCTCCGGGTGCGCCTTCTCCACCTCGTCCAGGAGCACGACCGAGTACGGCCGGCGCCGCACCGCCTCGGTGAGCTGCCCGCCCTCCTCGTAGCCGACGTAGCCCGGAGGGGCACCGACCAGGCGGGCCACCGAGTGGCGCTCGGAGTACTCGCTCATGTCGATGCGGACCATCGCCCGCTCGTCGTCGAAGAGGAAGTCGGCCAGCGCCTTGGCGAGCTCGGTCTTGCCGACGCCGGTGGGGCCGAGGAAGAGGAACGACCCGGTCGGCCGGTCGGGGTCGGCGATGCCGGCGCGCGAGCGACGCACCGCGTCGCTGACCGCGCGCACCGCGGAGTGCTGGCCGATGAGCCGCTGTCCCAGCACCTCCTCCATGCGCAGGAGCTTGTCGCTCTCGCCCTCCAGCAGCCGGCCCGCGGGGATGCCGGTCCAGCTGGAGATGACGTCGGCGATGTCGTCGGCGCCGACGTCCTCCTTGACCATGGGCGCCGCACCCGAGTCCGTCCGGACCGTCGAGGACTCGGCCTCCTGGGCAGCCGTCAGCTCGCGTTCGGCCGCCGGGATCTCGCCGTAGAGCAGCCGGGACGCCGCAGCGTAGTCACCGTCGCGCTCCAGCCGTTCGGCCTGGGTGCGCAGCTCGTCGAGCCGCTGCTTGAGCTCGCCGACCCGGTTGAGGCCCGACTTCTCCTGCTCCCACCGTGCGGTCAGCGCGGCCAGCTCCTCGCGCTTGTCGGCCAGGTCGGCCCGCAGCCGCTGCAGCCGGTCGCGGGACGCCTCGTCCTCCTCGGACTGCAGGTGCAGCTCCTCCATCGTGAGCCGGTCCACCGCTCGGCGGAGCTCGTCGATCTCGACCGGTGAGGAGTCGATCTCCATGCGCAGCCGGGAGGCCGCCTCGTCGACCAGGTCGATCGCCTTGTCGGGCAGCTGACGGCCGCTGATGTAGCGGTCGGACAGCGACGCGGCCGCGACCAGGGCGGAGTCGGCGATGGCCACCTTGTGGTGCGCCTCGTAGCGCTCCTTGAGCCCCCGCAGGATGGCGATGGTGTCCTCGACACTGGGCTCGCCGACATACACCTGCTGGAAGCGTCGCTCCAACGCGGCGTCCTTCTCGATGTGCTCGCGGTACTCGTCCAGCGTGGTGGCACCGACCAGCCGCAGCTCACCGCGGGCGAGCAGCGGCTTGAGCATGTTGCCGGCGTCCATCGAGCCCTCCGCGGCACCGGCCCCCACGACCGTGTGCAGCTCGTCGATGAAGGTGACGATGCGGCCGTCGCTGCCCTTGATCTCGGCGAGCACCGCCTTGAGCCGCTCCTCGAACTCGCCGCGGTACTTCGCGCCGGCGACCATCGCGCTGAGGTCCAGGGAGATCAGCCGCTTGTCGCGCAGCGACTCCGGCACGTCACCGGCGACGATGCGCTGAGCCAGGCCCTCGACCACGGCGGTCTTGCCGACACCGGGCTCACCGATGAGGACGGGGTTGTTCTTGGTGCGGCGGGACAGCACCTGCACCACCCGCCGGATCTCGCTGTCGCGGCCGATGACCGGGTCGAGCCGGCCCTCGCGGGCGGCCTCGGTGAGGTCCGTGCCGTACTTGCCCAGGGCGTCGTAGGTCGCCTCGGGGTCGGCACTGTCGACCTTGGCCCCGCCACGCAAGGCGGGGATCCGCTCGGCCAAGGCGTCGGCGTCGAGCCCGAACTGACCGGTGCGCGCCAGGGCGAGCAGCAGGTGGTCGGTGGAGATGAAGCTGTCGCCCATCTCCCGCATCGACTGCTGTGCCTGGGTGAGCACCGACAGCAGCTGGCGTGAGGGCTGCGGGCTGGCCACGCTCGGCCCGGTGGCGGTGGGCAGTGCCGACAGCGCAGACCGGGCGGCCTGCACGGCGCTGGCCCCGGACGAGCCGACCGAGTCGAGCAGCGGCCCCGTCGTGGTGTCGCGCTGCTCGGCGAGTGCGTGCAGCAGGTGGGCGGGCTCGACGTGGGCGTGCCCGGCCGCCGCGGCCTCGCGCACCGCGGTCGAGACGGCCTCCTGGGCCTTGGTCGTGAAGCTCAGATCCATGTATGCCGTCCCCTTCCGTGGTCTCCTCGGCACCTGTCACTGTCAGGTCCAACCTGCACAGAGTTGAGTGTATTCCGCTCAAGTCTGTGCCGGAGGAGTGCCCGGCGCGTCCGCGCCATACTGGTCGTATGCAGTGGGAGGCCGTCCTCGGTGACATCACGACGCAGCAGGTCGACGCGGTCGTCAACGCCGCCAACTCCCAGCTCATGGGGGGCGGCGGGGTGGACGGGGCGATCCATGCCGCGGCCGGGCCGGCCCTGCTGCAGGAGTGCCGGCGGGTCCGCGCGGCGCGCTGGCACGACGGCCTGCCGGTGGGCGAGGCCGTGGCGACCGGAGCCGGCGACCTGCCGGCCCGGTGGGTCATCCACACGGTCGGGCCCAACCGGCACCGCGGCCAGACCGACCCGGCCCTGCTGGCCTCGGCCTTCCGGCGCAGCCTCGAGGTCGCCAGCGAGCTCGGGGCCCGCTCGGTGGCCTTCCCGGCGATCAGCGCGGGTGTCTACGGCTGGGACGCCGAGGTCGTCGCCGAGACCGCGGTGCGCACCCTGCGCGACACCCCGTCGGGCCCGGTGCAGCAGATCCGCTTCGTGCTCTTCAGCGCCCGGCTGCACGAGGTCTTCGCCGCAGCCCTCACAACCGCCCCCTGACGACCGTGGTGCGCTCCACCGGGGCCCGACCCGCCGCACACGGAGCGCACCACGGTCGTCAGGCGTGGTGCTGGGCGTCCACGACCTCGCCGACGAGCTCCTCGATGACGTCCTCCAGGGCGATCACACCGATCGCGGTGCCGGTCTGCGGCTCCACGACGCGCCCCAGGTGCGCACCCCGGCTCTGCATCAGCGCCAGGGCGTCCTCCAGGGTCGACCCGACCTGGATCGTCGTCAGGCTCCGGATGCGCTTGGGCGGCAGCGTGTCGGCCCGCTCCGCCACCGGCGTGTCCAACACGTCCTTGAGGTGGACGTAGCCGCGCAGGTCGTGCTGGGGGCCGCGCACCGGGAAGCGCGAGAAGCCGGTGCGGGCACACAGCGCCTCCAGCTCCTCGACAGTGGTGTCGGCCTCGACCGTCACCAGGCTGTCCAGGGGCAGCAGCACCTTCTCGACCGTGGTGTCGGTGAAGGTCAGCGCTCCGGTGAGCAGCTCGGTCTCGTCGTCGTCGAGCAGGCCCTCACGCCGTGACTGCGCGATGAAGCCGGCGACCTCCTGCTCGGTGAAGGTCGACGTGACCTCGTCCTTGGGCTCGACCTTGAGCATCCGGAGCACCAGGTTGGCGAGGCCGTTGAGCAGCCAGATGACCGGCCGGAGCACCCAGACCACGGCATACAGCGGTGGACCGAGGATGAGTGCCGCGCGCTCGGGGGTCGCCAGGGCGAAGTTCTTGGGCACCATCTCGCCGACCACCATGTGCAGGGTCACCACAACGGCCAGGGCGATCGCGAAGGCGGCGGGGTGCAGGACACCCTCGGGCACCCCGAGCGCCTCGAAGCCCGGCTCGATCAGGTGCGCCACCGCAGGCTCGCCGATCGCACCCAGCCCCAGCGAGCACATGGTGATGCCGAGCTGCGCGCCGGCCATCATCAGCGAGACGCGCTCCATGGCGCGCAGAGTGATCCGTGCCGTGCCGGACCCCTGCTGCGCCAGCGGCTCGATCTGGGTCCGGCGGGCCGAGATCAGAGCGAACTCGGCACCGACGAAGAAGGCGTTGCCGGCCAGCAGCAGGACGGCGATCAGCAGCGCTGTGGTGTCGCTCATCCGTGGCTCACCTCCACCTCGTCGAGGACCCGACGCAGGACCACCCGGTCCACCCGGTGCCCGTCGGTGCGGAAGACGGTGAGGCTGACGGTGGTCGTGGCCGCTACGCCGTCCTCGTCGACGTCAGCGAGGTCACGGGCCTCGACCCGCACCTCGTCCCCCTTGTCGGGCAGCCGCCCGAGCACCTCGGTGATCAGGCCGCCCAGCGTGTCGTTCTCGGCCGGCTCGGGGAGCTCGAGCTCGGTCAGGTCCTCGACCTCGTCGGGACGCAGCAGCCCGGACAACAGCCAGCGCCCCCCGGCATACCTGCGGGCCCGGCCGACCGGGCGGTCCTGCTCGTCCTGGATGTCACCCACGATCTCCTCGACGAGGTCCTCGAGGGTGACCACACCGTCGGTGCCGCCGTACTCGTCGACGACCAGGGCCATCTGCGGGCCACTGCGGCGCAGCACGCCCAGCAACGGGTCCAGCTCCATCGTGGACGGCACGGCGGGAAGGTCATGCACGATCTCGCGCACCTGCCGGGTGCGCCGCTCGTCGAGCGGCACCGCCACCGCGTGCTTGAAGTGCACCATGCCGAGCACGTCGTCGACGTCGTCGCCGAGCACCGGGAAACGCGCGTGACCGGTGCGGACGGCCAGCTCCAGGACAGTGGCCACCGGGTCGTCCGCCTCGACGAACGTCACCCGCGGACGCGGCGTCATCACGTCGGCGGCGCGGCGCTCACCGAACTCGATCGAGCGCGCCAGCAGCGTGGCCGTGCCGGCCCCCAGGGTGCCCTGCTCGGCGGAGCGGTGGGCGAGCGAGGCCAGCTCGTCCGGGGTCCGGGCCGAGGCCAGCTCCTCCGAGGGCTCGATGCCGAAGACCCGCAGGATCGCGTTGGCCATCCCGTTGAGCACCCGGATGAGCGGCCGGCTGACGAGCGTGAACCCGCGCTGGAAGCCCACGACCGCGCGGCCCACCCGCAACGGCTCGGCGATGGCCCAGTTCTTGGGCACGAGCTCGCCGAAGATCATCTGGCTGCCTGTCGCCAGGGCGAAGGCCAGCGCGAAGGACAGGGCCCTGGTCGCGCCGTCGGAGAGCCCGGTCAGGCCGATCGGGCCGCGCAGGATGGCCGCGATGGACGGCTCGGCGATGAAGCCGACCACCAGCGAGGTGACGGTGATGCCGAGCTGCGCGCCGGAGAGCTGGGTGGACAGCGACCGCAGCGCGGTCAGCAGACCGCGGGAGCGACGGTCACCCCCGTCCGCATGACGTTCGACGGTGCTGCGGTCGACGGTGACCAACGAGAACTCGGCCGCCACGAAGAGCGCGTTGAACGTGATCAGGAGCACCACGGCGCCCAGGAGAAGCCACTCGGTCACGACGGGTCACCATCACGGGTCGAGCTCGGACTGGCAGGCTCCTCAGGGCGCGGTGCAGCAGACATGCGCCAGAGTCTATGCGTGTCTGCGCCTGACAAAGGTCAGCGGAAGGCCTGCTCCCCGGTCAGCGCCTGGCCCACCACGAGAGTGTGCATCTCGGTGGTGCCCTCGTAGGTGAGCACGGACTCGAGGTTGGCGGCATGCCGCAACGGGGAGTAGTCGGCGCTGATGCCGTTGGCCCCCAGCACGCTGCGGCACTCCCGGGCGATCGCCAGCGCGCGGCGGGCGTTGTTGAGCTTGCCCAGGCTCACCTGCTGCGGCCGCAGCAGCCCCTCGTCCTTGAGGCGGCCCAGCTGGCGCGCCAGCAGCATGCCGGTGACGTAGTCGGCGGTCAGGTCGGCCAGCTTGGCCTGGGTCAGCTGGAACCCGGCAATGGGTCGCCCGAACTGTCGGCGGGTGCCGGCATACGCGATCGCGGTCTCCAAGGCGTCGCGGGCGGCGCCCATGGCGCCGAAGACGATGCCGAAGCGCGCCTCGGTCAGACAACCGAGCGGTCCGCGCAGGCCTTCGGCCCCCGGCAGCACCGCCGAGCCGGGCAGCCTGACGCCGTCGAGCACGAGCTCGCTGGTGACCGAGGCGCGCAGCGACAGCTTGCCGCTCATCAGCGGCGCCGAGAACCCAGGGGTGTCGGTGGGCACGACGAAGCCCCGGATGTCCGCCTCGGTCTGCGCCCAGACCACGGCGACGTCGGCGACCGAGCCGTTGGTGATCCACATCTTGGTGCCCTCGAGCACCCAGTCGTCGCCGTCGCGCCGGGCCCGGGTGCGCATGCTGCCCGGGTCGGAGCCGTGGTCGGGCTCGGTGAGCCCGAAGCAGCCGATGAGCTCACCGCGGGCCATGCCCGGCAGCCACTGCTCCTGCTGCTCGGGGCTGCCGTAGGCATGGATGGCGTGCATCGCCAGCGAGCCCTGCACACTGACCAGCGAGCGCAGCCCGGAGTCCACGGCCTCGATCTCGGTGCAGACCAGCCCGTATGCGGTCGCGCTCGCCCCCGCGCAGCCGTGCCCCTGCAGGTGCATGCCCAGGACGCCGAGCCGGCCGAACTCGCGGGCGAGCTCCCGCGCGGGCAGCTCGCCGTCGACATACCACTGCCCGATCTGCGGACGGGCATGTGCGGTGAGGAACGCGCGCACACTGGCCCGCATCGCGAGGTCCTCCTCGCCGAGCCCGTGGTCGAGGCCGCCGAGGTCGTCGGGGGTCCAGGTGCGGGTGGGCGGTGCGCTCTGCCGGGTGGTGGTGTCCACAGTCTCCGAGGGTAGGGGACGATGGTGGCCATGACGGATCACATCCCGGTCGACTGCTGGCTGACCGACATGGACGGCGTGCTGGTGCACGAGGAGCAGGCCCTGCCCGGTGCGGCGGAGTTCATCGCGACCTTGCGGGACCACGGGCTGCGGTTCCAGGTGCTCACCAACAACTCCATCTACACGCCCCGGGACCTGCGGGTGCGGCTGGCTGCCAGCGGCATCGACGTGCCCGAGAGCGCGATCTGGACGTCCGCTCTCGCCACCGCCGACTTCCTCCGCTCCCAGCGCGACGGCGGCTCGGCCTACGTGATCGGCGAGGCCGGTCTGACCACCGCCCTGCACGACGTCGGCTACGTGCTCACCGACCGGCACCCGGACTACGTCGTGCTCGGCGAGACCCGCACCTACTCCTTCGAGGCCATCACCAAGGCCATCCGGCTGGTCGCGGCGGGCGCACGGCTGATCGCCACGAACCCCGACCCGACCGGGCCCTCGTCGGAAGGTCCGCTGCCGGCGACCGGCGCCGTGGCTGCGCTGATCACCCGCGCGGTGGGGGTGGAGCCCTACTTCGTGGGCAAGCCCAACCCGCTGATGATGCGCAGCGCGCTCAACCGCATCGACGCACACTCCGAGCACACCGTGATGATCGGCGACCGGATGGACACCGACATCGTCTCGGGCCTGGAGGCCGGACTGCGCACCGTGCTGGTGCTCACCGGGTCGACCCGTGCCGACCAGGTCGACCGCTTCCCCTACCGCCCGACCCGGGTGTGCGACTCGATCGCGGACGTCGTGCCGTTGGTGGCCCAGTTCGCCGAGGGCACGATCCAGGCGGCCCCCGGGCTCGACTGACCTGCGTCCACACCCGTGGCCAGCGCACTTGTCGCGGCCTGATTTGGGCACCACCGCAGACATCGGCTGCTGACTGAGGTATACCTGCGGGATGGGGACCGTGACGACCCGAGGTCGTGCCGTGCTGGCCGGAGCGACCGGGCTGCTGTTGGCGCTGGCCGGCGCACCGGGCGGCCAAGCCGTGCCGTCCCAGGCGCAGCCCGGAGCCGGGGACCGGTATGTGGTGGTGCTGGACGGTCCGCCCCCGCGCACTCCCGAGCTCACCGGCCCGCAGTCGGAGCGGGCGTCCGCGCGAGCCGCCCAGGCCCAGGAGGTCCTGCTCGCGAGGGTGGACGCCGAGCCCACCCATCGCTACGACACCGCGCTCAACGGCTTCTCGGTCGAGCTGTCCCCCGCCGAGGTCCGTGACCTGCAGGCCGACCCGGCCGTGCGGGCGGTCACCCCGGTGCGCGTGTTCAGCCTGCACCAGGACGACAGCTCGGGCACCGATGTCGGGCTGGACACGGTGCTCTCCCCGGAGTTCCTCGGCCTGCCCGGCACCGGCGGGGTATGGGAGCGGGTCGGTGGCCTCGACCAGGCCGGACGAGGCCAGGTCATCGGGGTGATCGACAGCGGTCTGGACTGGGCCAACGCCTCGTTCGAGGCCACCGACGTCCCGCCGCCTCCCGGCGACTGGCAGGGAGTCTGCGACTCCGGCGAGGACGTGGCCGACTGGCCGCAGGAGGCCTGCACCGCCAAGGTCGTCGGCGCACGGTCCTTCATCGACGGCCTGCGAGCGGCGGGGGGCACGGAGGCCGCGGGTGAGAGCGTGAGCCCCTGGGACACCGACAGCCACGGCACGCACGTGGCGAGCATCGCTGCGGGGCGTGAGCGCCCCACCGCGCAGGGTCTGACCATGTCCGGCATGGCGCCGATGGCTCACCTGGCCGTCTACAAGGTCTGCTGGGACTACGAGCTGGGCGGTCAGCAGCGCGCGGGCTGCTTCGAGGACGACCTGCTGGCCGCGGTCGAGGCTGCCCTCGCCGACGGCGTCGACGTGCTCAACCTGTCCCTGGGGGCCCCCAGCGACCCCGGCTACGGCAACACCGCCTACGACTTCGCCCTGCAGTCAGCTGCGGCTGCGGGGGTGTTCGTGGCAATGTCGGCGGGCAACTCCGGCAGCGCCCCGGCCACCCTGAGCAACGGCCTGCCGTGGGTGACGACGGTGGCCTCGGCGGTCTACCGCAACGCTGCCAACCCCACCTGGGTGCCCACCGTGTCGGCGTCGTCCTCACGCGGACCCGTCAACGTGCCCCCCGCCGAGCAGAACCTGCTCAAGCCCGACCTGGGCGCCCCGGGGGTGCAGGTGCTGGCGGCGGTCCCCGGCGGTGAAGGGCAGAAGACCGGCACGTCCATGGCCGCACCGCACGTGGCCGGACTGGCCGCCGTGATCCAGCGGGAGCGACCCGGATGGTCGCCCATGGCGATCCGGTCGGCGATGCAGACCACGGCCCGTGACTACGCCCTCGGGGGCGCACCCCCCTTCACCGGAGGCAGTGGCTTCCTCGAGCCCCGGCGCTTCCTCGACCCCGGGCTGGTCTTCGATGCCGGGCCCGCCGACTGGGAGGCGTTCGAGGCCGACTGGAGCACCGGCTACGACCTCAACACCGCCTCGGTCACCATCGGGGCACTCAGCCCGCTGGCCACCACGGTCACCCGCCGCCTCACCAACGTCACCGACGCCGAGGTCACCTACACGGCCGGCTTCGACGGCCCCGCCTCGCTGGGGGTCACGGTCACGCCACGGCAGGTCACGGTCGCTGCCGGCGACACGGCCGAGGTCGCGGTCAGGGTGCTCAACCGCGGGCCCTCGACGACTGCCTGGCAGTCGGGTCGACTGACCTGGAGCTCAGCCACGGCACCCGAGGTGCGCATCCCGGTCACCGCTCGCGGTGCCGTGTTCGCACCCAAGGTCGACCGGTGGAGCGGCGCCAACCGCTATGGCACCGCCGCAGCGATCGCCGAGCGTTTCCCGGCCGGCACCGACACGGTCTACCTCGCCTCAGGCAACGGCTTCGCCGACGCCCTCGCCGGCAGCCCCGTCGCCGCCCGCGGACTGGTGCCGGCCGGACTGGCGACGGCCGGCGGGCCGGCACCGGTCCTGCTGGTCAACGGACTCGCCGGCACCCCGGAGGACATGATCCCCGTGGGCACGCGCGAGGCTCTGGCCTCGCTCGACCCGACCAACATCGTGATCCTGGGCGGGCCAGGTGCCGTGCCGACCACCGTCGAGACCCAGCTGCAGGGCCTGGGATACGTGGTCTCCCGGGTCGCCGGAGCCGACCGCTACGCCACCGGGGCCGCCGCGGCGATGCTGCACCCGCCCGGCGTTCCGGTCGTCTATGTGGCGAGCGGAGCGGACTTCCCGGACGCGCTCACCGGGTCGGCCGCGGCCGCCCGGGACGGCGGCCCGGTGCTCCTCACCCGGCCCGACTCCGTCCCCCCGTCGGTGACCCAGGCGTTGGAGCACCTGCAGCCCGAGCGCATCGTCGTCCTCGGCGGCGAGGGCGCGGTGTCGGCGGCGGTCTTCGACGCGCTCGGCGCCGACGACCGGCTGGCCGGCCCCAACCGCTTCGCGACCGGTGCCGCGGTGGCCGCGACCTTCGGCGCCGACCCCGCCCACACCTACGTCGCGCACGGTCACAACTGGCCCGACGCCCTGGCCGGCTCGGCCCTGGCCGGCGCCCAGGGAGTGCCGGTGGTCATCACCGCTCAGGCCTCCCTGACGGCGGAGAGCCTGACCACCCTGGACTCGCTCTCTCCGCAGCACGTCGTGATCCTGGGCGGCCCCGCGTCGGTCTCCGCGGCGGTGGAGAGCAGCCTGAACGCCCCCACGGCCTACCCGGTCTGGGCCGGTGACTGAGCGACGAGGTAGGCCCTGGAACGGCCTGGTCGCGAGCTGTGGTCAGCCGGTCGTCAGCGCAGCGGGGGTCGCCACAGCGCGAGGGCGGTGCCGGGACTGCGTCGACGTGGCCTGGTGCCCTGCCTCAGTGCGACGACCTCCCCGCTGAGACCGGCAGCGAAGATGCGGTCACCGGCCCCCATGGCGTCGGCGAGCAGCTCGTTGCGCTCGGTGAGCTCGGCGACCTTCGACCGCAACGCCGCGACCTCCTGCTCCAGCTGCATGATGCGTTGGATGCCGGCCAGGCTGACCCCCTCCTGCGAGAGTCGCTGCACCTCGCGCAGGCGGTAGATGTCCCGGGAGGAGTAGCGTCGCCCGCCACCGCGGGTGCGCTGAGGGGTGACCAGCCCGAGCCGGTCGTACTGCCGCAGGGTCTGCGCGTGCATGCCGGCGAGCTCGGCGGCGATGGAGATCACGAAGACCGGGGTGTGCTCGTCGACCTCACCTCGGGTGCGTGCCATGTGTGCTCACCTCCTCGTGCGCTCGTCGAGCCGGATGCGGTCAGTCGCCGGCCCGGGCGAACACCTCAGCGCGCGGGTCGTAGCCGGACTCGTCGGAACGCAGGGCCTCCAGGGCCTCCTTGGCGGCGTCGGACAGCCGCTGCGGGACGACGATCTGCACCTTGGCGAGCAGGTCACCCGTGCCGTGCTTGGTCTCGATGCCGCGGCCCTTGACCCGCAGCACCCGGCCGGACGGGGTGCCGGGGGACACCTTGACCTTGACCGGCTTGCCGTCGAGGGTCGGCACGCTCACCGTCGCTCCGAGCGCGGCCTCCGCGAAGGTCACCGGCAGGTCGACGGTCAGGTTGTTGCCGTCGCGGCCGAAGACGGGGTGCGGCTCGACCTGGACCACCAGCAGCAGGTCACCAGCGGGCCCGCCGGCCTCACCGGGGCGACCCTTGCCGCGCAGCCGAATCTTCTGGCCGTCCTTCACCCCGGCCGGGATGCGCGTGGTGATGCGCTCCCCCTCCGGGGTGCTGAGGGTGACCGTGTCACCGGTGGCGGCCTGCCGGAAGCTCAGTGTCGTGCGCGCCTCGACGTCACGACCCGGGCGCGGTCCGCGCGGCGCGCCGAAGCCCATCGGGCCGGACCCGTATCCGCGCCCCGCGGAGCCCCCGGCGCCGGCACCCGTAAAGCCGCTGAGCAGGTCCTCGAGGTTGATGCCCTCACCGCCGGAGGTGCTGAACTGCACGTTCTGACGACCTCCACCCCCGGACTGTCCGAACATCTGGGCGAAGACGTCCTCGAACCCGCTGGCACCACCAGCGGCACCGGGGCCGCCGGCGGTGAACCGGGCACCGCCGCGGGACATCGCGCGGACGGCGTCGTACTGCTTGCGCTGCTCCGGGTCGGACAGCACGGCATACGCCTCGCCGATGTCCTTGAACTTCTGCTCCGCGGCGGTGTCCCCCGGCTTGGAGTCGGGGTGCCACTGGCGGGCCAGCTTGCGGTAGGTCTTCTTGATCTCGGCAGCGTCCGCGTCCTGGGCGACCCCGAGGATCGCGTAGAAGTCCTTGTCGAACCAGTCCTGACTCGCCATCTGCGGGTCACCTCCTTCACCGTTGCCGGGGGTCGTGCACCCCACGTGCCTTGCTCGGGGCTCTGCACCCCACTATGACGCGTGCGAGGGGTCTCGCTGGTGCCAGACCCCTCGCACGCACGCTATGCGGGGTCGGCCACGGCCACCCGCGCGGGGCGGACGATGCGATCGCCCACCCGGAACCCGGGCTGCATGACCTGGACCACCGTCGTCTCCGACGCGCCCTCGGGCAGGTCTGCCTCCGGCAGGTGCATGAGCGCCTCGTGCAGGGCCGGGTCGAAGGTGTCTCCGGTCGCGCCGAACTGCTCGACGCCGAACCGGGCGAGGGTCGCCGCCAGCTTGTCGGCGATCGCCGCGAACGGTCCCTCGGTGAGGTCACCGTGCTCCCGGGCCGAGTGGATGTCGTCGAGCACCGGCAGCAGCGCCTCGACGACGCCGCCGACCGCCACCTCCTTGTCCCGGGCCCGGTCACGGTCCACCCGACGCCGGTAGTTGACGTACTCGGCCTGCAGCCGGCGCAGGTCCTCCAACCGCTCGGCGGCCACGAGGGTGTCCGGGTGCTCCAGGTCGCTCACGCCCTCGCCCGCGGCCGCGTCGTCGCCGGCGTCGCCCTCGGGTAACAGCTGGTCCTCAGGTGCGCCGGTGTCGACCGGATGCTCCTGGGAGTCGGCCTGGCTCGGACGGACTCGGCCTGGGCGTCGGACTGTTCGGAGGCCTGGGCCTCGGCGACCGTCTCGCGGACCTGGCCGGTCTGCGGGTCCACCTTGCGCTTGTCACGGATGACGGGCCCGGTGGGGCCACCCTCGGTCCGAGGGTCGACCCCGCCGGTCACCGCCGCCCTGCTCGGTCACTTGGTGTCCTCGTCGTCGACCACCTCGGCGTCGACGACATCGCCGTCCTCCTGCTGGCCGGCCTGGCTCTGACCGGCGTCCGCACCGGCAGCACCGGCCTCACCGGGCTGGCCCTGGGCGGCCTCGGCCTGCGCCGCATACATCGCCGACCCCATCTTCTGGCTCTCGCTGGAGAGGGTCTCGGTCTTGGTGCGGATGTCCTCGACAGAGGTCCCGGCCTCGGGCTTGAGCGCCTCCTTGAGGTCGGCGAGTGCGGTGTCGACGGGGCCGCGGGCCTCGGCCGGCACCTGGTCACCGGAGTCGGCGAGGAACTTCTCCGTCGAGTAGACAAGCTGCTCGGCGGTGTTGCGGGCCTCGGTCTCCTCACGGCGGACCTTGTCCTCCTCGGCGTGCGCCTCGGCGTCCTTGATCATCCGGTCGATCTCGTCCTTGGACAGGGCCGAGCCACCGGAGATCGTCATCGACTGCTCCTTGCCGGTGCCACGGTCCTTGGCGGAGACGTGCACGATGCCGTTGGCGTCGATGTCGAAGGTGACCTCGATCTGCGGCACGCCGCGGGGGGCCGGGGCGATGCCGGTCAGCTCGAAGTTGCCGAGCAGCTTGTTGTGCTGCGCGATCTCACGCTCACCCTGGTAGACCTGGATGCCCACCGACGGCTGGTTGTCGCTGGCCGTGGTGAACACCTCGGAGCGCTTGGTCGGGATCGCCGTGTTGCGCTCGATGAGGCGGGTCATGATGCCGCCCTGGGTCTCGATGCCCAGGCTCAGCGGGGTGACGTCGATGAGCAGCACGTCCTTGCGGTCGCCCTTGAGGACGCCGGCCTGCAGGGCCGCACCCACTGCCACGACCTCGTCGGGGTTGACCCCCTTGTTGGGCTCCTTGCCGGTCATCTTCTTGACCAGCTCGGCGACGGCCGGCATCCGGGTCGAGCCACCCACCAGCACGACGTGGTCGATGTCGCTGACGCTGATGCCGGCATCCTTGATGACCTGGTCGAACGGCGAACGGGTCCGCTCCAGCAGGTCGGAGGTCATCTGCTCGAACTGAGCCCGGGAGAGCGTCTCGTCGAGGTGGATGGGGCCGTTCTCGCCCATCGACAGGTACTGCAGGTTGATGCCGGTGCTGGTCGAGCTGGACAGCTCCTTCTTGGCCTGCTCGGCTGCGTCACGCAGCCGCTGCATCGCGATCTTGTCGTTGGCCAGGTCGGTGCCCGTCGTGTTCTTGACCGTCGTGAGCAGGTGCTTGACGATGCGCTCGTCCCAGTCGTCGCCACCGAGCTTGTTGTCCCCGTGCGTCGCGCGCACCTGGATGGTCGCGAAGCCGTCGTCGGCGTCCTTGCCCACCTCGAGCAGGGACACGTCGAAGGTGCCACCGCCGAGGTCGAAGACGAGGATCTGCTCGTCCTCCTTGCCCTTGTCGAGGCCGTAGGCCAGGGCTGCTGCGGTCGGCTCGTTGACGATGCGCAGCACCTTCAGGCCCGCGATCTCACCGGCCTCCTTGGTGGCCTGGCGCTCGGCGTCGTCGAAGTAGGCGGGCACCGTGACGACCGCGTCGGTCACCGGCTCGCCCAGGTAGGACTCGGCGTCGCGCTTGAGCTTCATCAGGATGCGCGCGCTGATCTCCTGCGCGGTGTAGGTCTTGCCGTCGATCTCGGTGCCCCAGTCGGTGCCCATGTGGCGCTTGACCGAGCGGATGGTGCGGTCGACGTTGGTGACGGCCTGGCGCTTGGCGATCTCGCCGACCAGCACCTCACCGTTCTTGGCGAAGCTGACGACCGACGGGGTGGTGCGACCACCCTCGGCGTTGGCGATGATCTCCGGCTCGCCGCCGTCGAGGACGGCAACGGCCGAGTTGGTGGTTCCCAGGTCGATGCCTACTGCACGTCCCATGTGGTGATCACTCCCTGTAGGTGGTGGGTCCGGAGACTCGTCGGAGAGGCCCGGTCCGGGTTGATGCGTCGTGACTCAACCTGCGACAACACCCCAGCCCTTGTCAAACCGGGACTCACCGAAGTTGAGTTCACTCGGCTCAACATTGCCGCATCACGATCTGTTCCCGCAGGGGTTCAAGCTCATTGGCGCCGTGCTGAGGCACAATGGCCGCGGTGCTGTCGTAGGGAACCGCGCCGTCCTCAGCCACGCGGCACCGATGTCGTCACTCACGTGGTTCGGAGCGTCTACGGGTATGAGGAGGAGCATGCGTATCGCCGTGGTGGGACCCTGCCTGACCTCCGCAGTCCACAGTGGGGCCCGGAACGTCACTCCCCGCGACCACAGCTGAGCACGTGCCCATGACCTGGTGGGAGGTGCTGCCCGACGCGATCGCGCTCGCGGTCCTCGTGGTCGCGCCAGGGGCACTGGCCCTACGAGTCCTCGGCATCCGCGGCCTGGCCGCGCTCGCCGGAGCACCACCGGTGACGCTGGCGGCGGTGGGGGTGCTCAGCGTGCTGTTCGCGCCGCTCGGGATCCCGTGGCGGCCGGCGCCGGTGCTCGTGGCTCTTCTCGCGGGGCTCGTGGTGCTGGGTGTGCTCGTCCAGGCACCCTCCGCCGCGGCAGGGAGCGGCCTCGGCTCCCGGCGCCATCCACCGCCCCGGGCCGCGGCGGCCAGCTCCACGGGTGTCCGCTGGCATCCCGGACCTCTCGGACCCGGGAGGGCAGCAGTGGTGGGGGCCGCGGTGACGACCGCCTGGGTGCTGCTCGCCTGGCCGGTGATCGGCACACTCCCGACCGCTGACACACCGCTGCAGCAGTGGGACTCCATCTTCCATCTCAACGCCGTGGCGGTGGTGCGCGAGACGGGTGTGGCCACCCCGCTGGGCGGGCTCGCGCCGCTCTACGGTGATGGCACCAGCGCCCCGTACTACCCGACCGGGTGGCATGCCATCGTCGCCCTCGCGCCAGGAGCATCGGTGCCTGCCGTCACGAACGTCGCCATCCTCGTCCTGGGGGCCGGCGCCTGGGTGCTCGGCCTCACCGGCCTGGCCCGCGAGGTCTTCCTCCACCGGACGGCCCCCACCGTGCTCGCTCCGCTCCTCGCTGCCACCTTCGTCGCTCCTCTCGTCCAGATCACCGCGCTCGCACAGTTCCCCCACGCACTCTCGAACGCGTTGCTGCCGGGTGCGCTGCTCCTCGCCGTGCGGGCCGTGCGAGCTGCCTCGGCCGGTCAAGGCGGGCTCGCGCTGGTCGGCGCTGCGACGGCCGGACTCGCCGGGACCGTCGTCGCGCACGCGAGCGGGGTGTTCTCCGCCATGATCCTCGCCGGGCCGCTGGTGGTGGGTGCTCTCGGCGCCTGGACCGCGCACCTGTGGCGGACCGGACACCGGCTCGTGGGGGCGGGCGTCATGGCGGCAGTCGTCCTCGTCGTGCTCGGCGGGCCGGTCGTCCTGGCCAACCTGGACGCACTCGCGACTGTCGTCGGGTTCGAGCGCGAAGGGCAGCGCACCTACGACGTGGCGCTGCGTGAGCTGCTGCTCGACCAGACGCTCAGCCGCGGGTTCCCAGGTGACGGCTGGCAGCACGTCGCTGTCACAGCGGCCACGCTTGTCGGTGCGGCACTGACGCTGACGAGACGTCGGCACCGCTGGCTGACAGCGTCGTATGCGATCGCCGTCGGGCTGGCCGTGCTGGCCCACGGCCCGGAGGGACACCCGCTGCGCTGGTTGGCGTCGTTCTGGTACACCCAGGCCGGTCGTATCGCACCGATCGCCGTCGTGCCCGCCGTGCTGCTCGCCGCCTACGCTCTCGGCTCACTGGTAACGGTCGCACGACGGCGGGCGTCAGCACCGGTCGTCGGCCACCTCGCCATGGCGGGTGTGCTCGCGGTCGTCGGCGTCACGGCGCTGGCGCGTATTCCGCTTGCCGAACGCGTGGTAGCGAGCGTCTACGTCCCGGAGCGACTCGCCTGGGGGACGATGGCCACGACCGACGAGCTGGCGATGATGCACCGGCTGGCCGACACTCTTCCGGACGATGCCGTCGTCGTCGGCGATCCCTTCAACGGGTCCGCGCTGCTGCCCGCGGTCGCAGGCATCGACGTCGTGTTCCCCCAGCTCGGACCTGCCCTGTCACCGACGCAGGTGGTGCTGGAGAAGCGGCTCGCCCGGATCCATGAGGATCCGAGCGTGTGCGCAGCGCTGGAGGAGGTCGGCGCCACGCACCTCTACCAGGACGCGGCGCGGCGCGAGCCGGACGGAGCCAAGGTCGACGAGCGCACCGCAGGTATGTGGGACGTGGACGTGAGCTTCGGCTTCACCGAGGTCGACTCGGCCGACCTGGCTGCGGTCTACCGCATCGACGTGTGCGAGAGCGGCTGACCGGCCGGGACCGATGACGGCTCCCGCAGGCTCCAGACGGACGCCTTGCGCGCTGCTGCGTCGGCGAGCGCGCCGTGAAGGGGGTGACCAAGCATGGAGTCGCGCAGCTCCGCACTGGCGAAGACCAGGCGATCGGCCAGCGCGAACGCCACATACTCGGCCCACCCGAAGACGGAGGCCGTCTCCGGCACCGGCAGACCCGCCTGTCGGAGGGCTTCGCACAGCTCGTCATGAAGGGCACCACCACCCGGCTCGCTCGTCCGCGGCGCACCGCCCGGATCCCAAGACAGGGGGTGGGAGAACGCCGCCGTCCACCGGACCTCAGGAGCGCGTCGCGACGTGAGGACCGCGCCGAAGAAGTGCGGCAGCGGCCACATCCCGTGGCTGAACAGGTCCTGCTGCGGCCCAGACACCTCCTCGAGGTCCGCCAGGGCAGCGAGTCCCTGCTCACAGAGGTCCTCGATCGTGACCCAGTCGAGCGCCGCGTGAGACGTCGGCAGCGTCGCGTGACGCGAGACCGTGGAACCCAAGGTCGCGACGCCCTCGTTCGAGATGAGGTTCCAGTGCCGGCCCGATCGGGCGAGGTGCTGCCACTCCGGAGCGTCGTCCGCGTCCAGAAACGGTGTGAGGCTGTACAGGACCGCGAGGTGGGGGGTTCGGCTGGTGATCGCCTTCCAGGGTGTGCTCTCAAGGCGTGCCTCGGTGAGGGCCGCGCGCACGCGCGGGTAGTCGTCCGGGCTGATGTCCAGGTAGCGACTGATGAACAGGGCCTGGGAGCTCATCATCGATCGCATCACCCGCGCATATCGCGACGGGGCGGCCTGGGCCGCGGCGTCCAGACGCTTCATCACCGCGATCCGGTCCGTCACCGAGAAGTCGTAGCTCGGCTCCTGGCGTGACATCGAGCCAGACCGCAGCAGCCGGTAGTAGGTCGCGCCGTGGTGCGCGGGTGTCGTGTCCAGCATCAGGTCGTGGCGTGCCATGAACGGGGCGAAGTAGGCGACGTCCTCCCCGCTCGTCAGTGCCGTGTCGAAGGCAGACTGCCGGGCCAGATGTGTGGGCAGCAGCTTGCACGCGGCGAAGGTGAGGGGGCGCCACAGCAGGGCGGGGTCGGCCCGACCCGCGCTATCAGCCAGGATCTCCTCGGTCATCCGCGGCTCGGTGTGCCGACCGGTCTGCTCGTCGACGTCGACCACCTTGGCCAGGGGGACGACGCCCTCCTCAGCTGCCTCGACGAGCTCGCGCAGGTAGTTCGGAGAGAGCCAGTCATCGACGTCCACCCAGGTGACCCACTCCCCCTCGGCCAGCTCCACCCCCACGTTGCGGGCATGGGAAAGGGAGGCCTGCTCGGCGAACACGACCTGGTAGTGGAGAGTCGGCTCCCGCTCGAAGACCTGGTGCACGATCCCCGGGGAGTCGTCCGGCGTTCCGTTGATGACGACGATCACCTCGAAGGCCTGCCGGTCCAAGGTCTGGTCGACGATCGACTTGAGGCACGTCGAGATCCACCGCGCCCCTTGGTAGCAGGGCACGATGAGCGTCACGACAAGGTGATCGCTGCTCGTGAGCACCGCTTCAGGCTCCTGTCGCTCGCCGGCCCCGTCCCCGCCGCATTATGCCTGGAGTCCACTCACGGCGCCCTGGGCACGGCTCAGGGCACGACCTTCGCGGTGGGTGCCATCGGGACGGAGAGGTCCCGGCTGTGCGGACCGAAGAGCATGGTGAGCGGTCGGCCATGGGAGAGGTCCACCTGGAGCCTGGCCTCGGCCTCGTCGTAGAGGGCCCCCAGGGCGCGGTCATGCTCCTGGGTGAAAGCCTGCGACGACCCCGGCAGCGGGTTGAGCCCACCGAGGACGACTCCACCGGGGACCTGGTAGAGATCGACCCGGACGAACGGCATGGGGACCGCTGCCGAGAGCACCCTCGCTACGTCGATCATGACCGGGAGATCGCCGGGGACGGCGATCGAGGGATCATGGCGCTGCCGTCCCTGCAGCGGGCCGAGGTCCTCGCCGCCAGGCCCGACGAACCGGTCACCGGTGGCGCCGGTGTCGCCCCCTGCGGCGACCCGACTCAGCGCGACGTGCGATACCTCACCGTAGAAGGCGTAGATCCTGGCCCGGCCCTGAGCGACCTGGGCCGTAGACCCGAGGAGGTCCTCGGCGAAGAAGGGGCCGGACACGGTTTCTGCCTGTCGAAAGTGCTCCGCGATGTCCGCGGGTGTCATCTCACGATCGCTGTCGACCACCCGGAGCGCACCGTCCTCCCGCTGGAGCAGGAGCACCCCTCGGCCACCGGACCCGCGGCTGCTCCTGAGCACCAACCGCTCCGGCAACGTGTCCCAGGGCACGTCCTCGAGCCGATGCCACACGCCGAGGACGCGAGGCGTGGCCACGCCGTGGCTGCGGGCGAGCTCGTAGTTGTGCAGGGTCTCGAGCAGACGCCGACGGGGGTGCTCCGCCTGCGTGTCGAGCTGCGCGACATGACGTCCCACCCGGGCCTGCTCTCGCATCCGCCAGTGCCATGAGGGCTCGCTCGGAGAGTACTTCGGCGGCCGGCGGGCCTGGTCGAGCTCCGCCTGAAGGCGACGGTTGCGCTCCTTCGCCTTGCGTAGTCCGGCCTGCAGCGTGGCCTCCTGCTCCCGCAGGCTCGCAATACTTTCGTCCCGCCACGCGATCGGCGGTATGCGCCGCAACTGAGCACGCAGGCTAGCCATCTCTCACCACGTTCGCGTCGAAGGGTCCGCTGCACCGCCTGTGGCGCCGCGCTCATTGTGGCACTGCCGCCCTCGCCACCAGGGGTCGTGCCGTCTGACCTCCATGTCGGTCCGCAGGTCACGCGCCTGCACTCCCGACTGATCGGTTCGGGAGCCTACATGTGCTAGCGTCAAGCCCGGTTGCTGTATCAGTCTTCGTTAGTTGGCTCAGTACGGCGTGAGCCCTTCTTCGAGGCAGACCGCCCCGTGACACGGGGGCTCTCCGGCAACCCGCACGTCTCCCAGACAGGGAGGACGCCCCCCGTCTCAAGAATGAGAGCAACACCAGTGGCAACAGGCACCGTGAAGTGGTTCAACTCCGAAAAGGGCTTCGGCTTCATCGAGCAGGACGGTGGCGGCGCTGACGTCTTCGTTCACTACTCGGCGATCGACAGCGGCGGCTACCGCGAGCTGAACGACGGCCAGAAGGTCGAGTTCGACGTCACCCAGGGCCCCAAGGGCCCGCAGGCCGAGAAGGTCCGCCCGCTCTGATCTGAGCTGACGACCCTCGAGTCATCAGGACACCCCCTGGCCGTGAGGTCAGGGGGTGTTCCGCTGTCCGGCGAGGCTAGCGGTCGAGCACCTGGAAGGCTCGACCGGTCACCTCGTCGGGTTCGACGCGCACGTAGCGAGGCTTGGGCCCGGCCTGCCACGGGTGGACGGCCAGCTCCATGACCTCCAGCGCGGCATACAGGTCGCGGATCTCCAGGGCGATGCCCTTGGCCATCACGCTCCAGGCCTGGCCGCTGTCCCGGTCGAACCCGTCGACCTCGAAGGCGACGCGATGCCCACCCACGGCGGCGCGGAACTTCGTGCCCACCGCCGTGCGGAAGACGATGCTGCCGTGGTCGACGACATGGTTGACCGGGAAGATCTCGGGGGAGCCGTCGACGACGACGGCAAGCCGCCCGACCGCCTGGCCGCGCAGCCGTGCCCAGCACTCGGACACGTCGAGCGTGGTGAACCTGGTCTGCGCACCGCTGTCCATGCCCCGACCCTACGCCCGCCCAACGAAGCCCTCCAGGGTCGAACGTCCCGGTCCGCCCGCGATGTCTCAGGCGAAGAGCCGCTCGCGGAAGTCCTCCCGCGTGCGCACCGCTTCCTGCACGGCGGCCAGCTGCTCCTCGGAGCACTCCAGCCCGAAGACGTCGCGCACGAACTCCGGCAGGTCGGGCCGGTAGTCGTGTGCCCAGGCCTGGTAGGCACCCGGGACCTGGGCGTTCTTCATGTCGATGAGGGTCTGGAAGAACGTCGTGACGGGCCGCCAGTGCATCGCGCCGGGCGTGCCCCTCGGTGACCTGCCGGGCACCTCCTGCGGGTCGGGGCGCTCAGGCCCGAGCCAGTCAGGGCACTTCGCGAGGAGGTCGACGCCGAACTTGGTGACGCCGTCGTTGTCATGGCTCACCAGGACATAGCGGATCCGCTCGCGCGCCGGCGCCGGCACCGCACAGAACTCCTCGTAGTCGTTGACGATCGCCACCACCCCGGGGTCGACATCGGGCCGTGACCGGTCCGCGATCTCGTGCCGCCACTTGCTGCCCTGCGGGGTGCCGATCCACAGGGCCCGGTCGATGCCCAGCGCCTGCGGCCCGAGGGTGCCCCAGCCCATCAGCACGTCCTGGCTGGTGTGCGCGCCGAGCGACTCGCCGAAGAGGACCACGCGGGGCCGGTCCTGGGGCGCCATGTCACGGACGCGCTCGAGGATGCGCAGCCAGAGGAGGCGGTTCTGGGCCCGGGCGTCCTTGATCTTGCCCAGCGACAGGGGCGACGGGCGCTTCGAGTACTGCAAGGTGACGGTGGCGATGTCACCTCGGGTCAGGTACTGGGCAGAGGCCGTCGCCACGTAGTTGACGTAGCCGGTGCCGGTGGGCGACACCAGCATCAGCAGGGACCTCGACCAGGCGTCCGTCCGGTCCATCTCGGCCAGCGCCAGCTCCACCCTTTCCGTGTGCGTGGGCGCGCTGTCCAGGCCGACGTACACCGCGACCGGCTCGGCGACCGGGTCCTCACCCATGACTGTGCGGATCGAGGCGTCGGGGGACTGTGTGCCGTCAGGCAGGACGTAGGGCGTGCTCAACGGCTCCGGCCGGACGAAGGTGGTGACATGGCGCCGGCCCTCGCGCCCCAGCGACAGCCAGGACACCAGGCTCTGCGGGTCGCCGCTGACCAGTGGGGTCGTCCACACGCCGGACGCATGTTCGGTGACCGGGTCGAGCGACGTGGTGGCCCCCTCGATGCGTCGCATGCCCACGGACCACAGCTGGTGGGTGCCGGCGACAAGAGCACCGGTCGCAGCGGCGTGGCCGGCCAGCCGCCATCCCAGCTCGGACCCGGGCACCAACGAGCTCGCCGCCCGCGCGAGCCGAGCCGCTGCCCACTGCTCGCCGGCACCGACACCGGCCACGAGGAGCACCACTCCGCCGCCGGCGGCCAGCCCCAGGGCCGGGTGGGTGGAGGCCGGGTCCGTGTCATGGCTCGGCGGCGCGTCACCCTGGCGCGCCCGCTCCACGACCACGGAGGTGAGCAGGCCCAACGGCACCGCCATCGGGAACCGGGCGATCCGACCCTGCGCACCGAGCATCCGGTCGGCGCTGCGGGTGGCCACGGCACCCAGGCCCAGCACCGATCCGCCGAGCCCGGTGACACCGAGGCGCCAGCTCGCCTGGGTGAGGAAGGGCAGCGCTCGCCCGCCGCTCTCGCGGCTGCTGAGCCACGCCGCCAGCCCCAGCCCCACGGGTGCGACCACTCCGGCGCAGGCCAGCCTGGACGCCCTGGTGCGACGCTCGCGGGACCATCCGTCCGGCAGCAGGTCCGACCCGGCCAGACCGTGGGCGGCCACGTCGAGCACGTCCTGGGCCATGAGCGTGAGCAGGTAGTGGGTGCCGGTCGACAGCCCGGTGATGATGCCCTGGTCGAGCCAGGAGCGTTGCGACAGGGACGCCGCGAAGGTCCCGGGGGCCACCCCTGCGGCGACCACCAAGCCGACCTGCTGACCCTGCCCGAGCAGCTGTTCGCCCATGACGTCGTCCTCCCTGGCTACGCGGCGCGCGGTGCGCGGCGGCCGAGCCGTCCCGGTTCACTTCACCACACGCTCACCCATGACGTCTACGGGGTCGAGAGCCGAGCGCTCGTAGGGTAGTCCAGTGAGCGAGCGCCCAGGGCCGGACGAGTGCATCCACGTGATGGGTGCGCTGCTGCACAACCTCCGCGATGTGGACGTGAGCATCCCGCGCAACCGGCTGGTGGCGTTCACCGGGGTCTCCGGGTCCGGCAAGTCGTCCTTGGCCTTCGGCACCATCCACGGCGAGGCCCAGCGACGCTACTTCGACTCGGTGGCCCCGTTCGCGCGGCGGCTCATCCACACCGCGATCGACCCGCAGGTGCGCGACATCACCGGACTGCCGCCCGCGGTCGCGCTCGAGCAGCGGCGTGCCGGGGCCGGCAGCCGCTCCACCGTGGGCACGGTGACCACCACCGGCAACACCCTGCGCATGCTCTGGTCTCGGTGCGGCGACTATCCCGCCGACGTGTCGCCCATGGACTCCGACCACTTCTCGCCGCACACCGCCGTCGGCGCGTGCCCGGCCTGCTCCGGCCTGGGCGTCGTCCACGAGCCGACCGAGGCCTCGATGGTGCCCGACCCGGGTCTCAGCATCGCCGAGGGCGCGATCGCGGCGTGGCCGGGGGCGTGGCAAGGCAAGAACTACCGCGACATCGTGGCCACCCTCGGCCATGACATCGACATGCCGTGGCGTGAGCTGCCGCAGGCCTCCCGCGACTGGATCCTGCTCACCGACGAGGAGCCCGTGGTCACCGTCGTCCCCGAGCGGGAGGCCGGTCGCATCCAACGGCCCTACCAGGGCCGGTTCGCCAGTGCTCGTCGCTACCTTCTGCGCACCCTGAGCGAGACGCGCAGCGCCACCCAGCGAGCACGGGCCCTGCGGTATGTCGTGACCTCGCCGTGCCGAACCTGCGGTGGCCGGCGGCTGCGCCCGGACGCACTGCGCGTGACCTGGCAGGGCCTGGCCATCGACGAGGCGGGCCGGCTCGCGGTGGCCGACCTGCTCCCGGTGCTGCGGGGCCGGCTGGCGGTGCTCGACGGAGAGCGTCAGCGTTCACGCGCCGGAGGAGGGGGCGAGCGACAGTCGGGCGCGCATGCCGACGCCGAGCGGCTGCTGCTGCACGACCTCGTCGGCCGGCTGCAGGTGCTCGTCGACCTGGGGATCGGACACCTCGACCTCGCGCGGTCGAGCACGTCGGTGTCCACCGGCGAGCTGCAGCGGCTGCGGGTGGCCACTGCGGTGCGCTCCGGCCTCTTCGGCGTGGTCTACGTGCTCGACGAGCCGTCGGCGGGGCTGCACCCTCACGACACCGAGGCCTTGCTCCGGGCGCTGCGGGGGCTGGTCGACGCCGGCAACTCGGTGCTGGTCGTCGAGCACGACATGGCCGTCGTGAACGCCTGCGACTGGGTGGTGGACGTCGGGCCGGGGGCCGGCTCGCAGGGCGGGCGGGTGCTGTGGTCGGGTCCGCTCGACGGGCTGGACTCCGTGCCGGGGTCGGTGACCGCACGCTTCCTCCACCACCGGGTGCATCCCACCGAGATCCGCCCGGTCTCCTCCTCGTCGCAGACGCTGACCGGCGCCTCGGCCTACCCTGTGCCGCGCGCGCCACGCGGCGAGCTGCGCGTCACCGGCATCGAGCGGCACACCCTGCACGCCGTCGACGTGACGCTGCCGCTGGGTGTGCTGACGGTCGTGACCGGCGTGTCCGGGTCCGGCAAGAGCTCGCTGTTGGAGGCGGTGCACGACACGGTGGGCGCGCGCCTGGCTCGGGTCGAGGACCAGCCCGACGCGGCCGAGGAGGACGACGACGGTGCCGACCTCGCGCCCGGACCGGGTGCGGGGTCGTCGGCCGGCCTGGGCGAGGCCTCGGCCACCGGTGAGCTCGCGCCCACCCGGCTGGTGCGCATCACCCAGCAGCCGATCGGCCGGACGCCACGGTCCAACCTCGCGACCTACACCGGGCTGTTCGACCACGTCCGGGCGCTCTATGCCCGCACGGACCTGGCCCGGGAGCGCCACTACAAGGCGGGGCGCTTCAGCTTCAACGTGGCCGCCGGGCGCTGCCAGACCTGCCAGGGCGAGGGCCAGGTCGCCGTCGAGCTGCTCTTCCTGCCGGGCACCTGGTCGACCTGCCCGACCTGCCACGGGGCGCGCTACAACCTGGAGACCCTGCAGGTCACCTGGCAGGGGATGAGCATCGCCGACGTGCTGGCGCTGACGGTCGAGCAGGCGCTCGGCGTCTTCGCGGGACAGCCTCCGGTGCGGCGGGCCCTGGAGGCCCTGGCCGGTCTGGGCCTGGGCTACCTGACCCTCGGTCAGCCGGCCACCCAGCTGTCCGGTGGCGAGGCCCAGCGCATCAAGCTGGCCACCGAGCTGCAGACCGAGCGCCGCTCCCCCACCCTCTACCTCCTCGACGAGCCGACATCGGGGCTCCACCCCGCCGACGTGCACCGACTCCTGCGCCAGCTGCACGCGCTCGTCGACGCCGGGCACACCGTCGTGCTCGCCGAGCACGACGCGGCGGCGCTGGCGACCGCCGACTGGGTGGTCGAGCTCGGTCCGGGCGCCGGAGAGGCCGGGGGCGCAGTCATCCGAGAGGCACCACGCGATGACCGACGGCAGGGACCGCCGTCGCGTGTCGACCTCGGGCCCTCCTGAGGGCCTGCCCACCCGTCGGGTCAGGACAGCAGCTCGCGCACCCGCGGGATCACCTGTGTGCCGTAGAGCTCGACCGCCCGCATCAGCTGGCTGTGCGGCATCGGGCCGTTGCTGTACTTCAGGTCGAAGCGGCTGAGGCCGAGCACACGCACGGTGTCGGCGATCTTGCGCGCCACGGTGTCGGGCGACCCGGCGAAGACCGCACCGTGGTCGGCCTCGGCCTCGAACTGTGCCCGCGAGGTCGGACCCCAGCCACGCTCGGCCCCGATCCGGTCGCGGTTGGCCTTGAAGTGCGGGAACATCAGCTCTCGCGCCTCCTCGTCGGTGCCGGCCACGAAGCCCGGCGCGTGCACACCCACCGGAAGCTCGGCCCTCCCCAGCTCCCCGAGCGCGCGCCGGTAGAGATCGGCATACGGCGCGAACCTCTCGGGTGCTCCCCCGATGACGGCCAGCATCATGGGGATGCCGTAACGCGCCGCCCGGACCACCGACTCGGGTGACCCGCCGACGCCGATCCAGACCCGCACCGCACCGGCCTCGGTCTTCGGGTAGACCTGGGCACGCCGCAGTGCCCCACGGACCGTCCCTTGCCAGCTGACCTCGCCCTCGGAGCGCAGCACCGCGAAGAGGTCGAGCTTTTCGGTGAAGAGCCGCTCGTAGTCGGCCAGCTCGAACCCGAAGAGCGGGAAGGACTCGGTGAACGACCCGCGGCCCAGGGTCACCTCGGCTCGCCCGCCGGACAGTCCGTCCAGGGTCGCGGTCTTCTCATAGACACGCACCGGGTCGTCGGAGCTGAGCACCGTCACCGCGGTGCCGAGCAGCATGCGCCGGGTGCGCGCGGCGATCGCTGCCAGGACCAGCTCGGGTGCGGAGACCGCGTAGTCGTCGCGGTGGTGTTCACCGACCCCGAACGCGTCGACCCCCACCTGGTCGGCCAGGGCACCTTGTTCGACCACCTCACGCAACACCTGGCCGTAGGTGCGGGGGGCCCCGGACTCGTCGACGGTGACATCCCCGAAGGTGTCGAGACCCAGCTGCACCTCGGCAGGGGGCAGCACGGGCTGGAGCGGCGCGAGGGGATCAGGCATGTGGCCACGGTAGGCCCTGGGACCTTCGGCCCTGGTCAGGACCTCGCGGCCGTCGAATACTGGACGTCCACAACCCCCTACGGACGGAGCATGAGATGACTGACATGACCGGCAAAGTGGCACTGGTGACCGGTGCCGGCGCAGGCCTGGGCGAAGCGATGGCGCGAGCGTTCGCCGACAAAGGCGCAGCCGTGGTGCTGGCTGACCTGGACGGGCCGTCCGGTCCCGCGACGGCCGCCGAGATCGAGGCGGCGGGAGGCCGCGCGGTGTTCGTCGCGTGCGACGTCACCGACGAGACGCAGGTCAAGGCGGCGGTCGCCACCGCGGTGACGACCTTCGGTGGGCTGGACTACGCGTGCAACAACGCCGGGATCGAGGGCCACCAGGCTCCGACCCACGAGATGTCCGACGCCGAGTTCCGACGGGTGCTCGACGTCAACCTCATGGGCGTCCTCTACGGCATCAAGCACGAGGTGCCGGCGCTGCTCGAGCGTGGCGGCGGGACGATCGTCAACACCTCATCCACCGCGGGCCTCCGCGGCTACGCCAACCTCGGCCCCTACGTCGCGTCGAAGCACGCAGTGGCCGGCCTCACCAAGGTGGCCGCCCTGGAGTATGCCACCCAGGGCATCCGCGTCCTGTCGGTCCACCCGGCGGCGATCGAGACGCAGATGATCGCGCGCGCCATGGCCGAGAACCCCGAGCTGGCCACCGCCATGGAGTCGATGCACCCGATCGGCCGCGTGGGCCAGCCGCGCGAGGTCGCCGACGTCGTGGTGTTCCTGTGCTCCGACGGAGCCTCCTTCATGACGGGCAGCCCGGTGCTCGTCGACGGCGGGGCCCTCTGCCACGGCTGAGACCCACCCCGGGTCCGGCACGGCCCGGACGCAGGAGTGACCCGGCGACAGGCCGCCGGGTCACTCAGTCGTCGAGCCGCTCGCGCAGCAGTGCGATGTCCTGAGCCATCTGCTCCCACGGTGTCTCGCACACCACCGGGGCTCCGGCCTCGCGGATGACGCCGACGATCTCGGCGAGGTCGATGCGCCCGGTGCCCAGCGTCGTGTGCCGGTCTCGGCCGGAGTCGAAGTCGTCGCGGGAGTCGTTGCAGTGCACCAGGTCCACCCGGCCGGTGATCCCGCGGATCGTCTCCACGGCCGACCCCAGCTCGATGCCGCCGGCGTGTGCATGACAGGTGTCCAGGCAGAAGCCGGCACCGAACTCGCCCACGGCGTCCCAGAGCCGGGCGATGGAGTCGAGCCGGCGGGCCATCGAGGAGTCACCGCCCGCCGTGTTCTCGATCAGGATGGGCAGCGGGAAGCCTCCCTCCTCGGCGGTGCGCTCGAAGACCTTGCGCCAGTTGTCGAACCCGACCTGGTCGTCGTCGCCCTTGGTCACGTGGCCGCCGTGCACGATCAGGCCGCGCGCGCCGATGGCCGCGGCAGCCGTGGCATGCTGGCCGAGCAGCTTGCGCGAGGGGATGCGGATGCGGTTGTTGGCGGTGGCCACGTTGAGCACGTAGGGGGCGTGGACGTAGACGGCGATGCCGTGGTCGTCCCAGGCGCTGCGCAGAGCCTCGGCGTCCTGCCGGGGCTTCGGAGCCTTCCAGCCCTGCGGGTCGGCCAGGAAGAACTGCACCGTCCGGGCGCCCACCTCGCGGGCGGCCCCGAGCGGGTCGTCGTCGCGGACATGGGCTCCGATCAGCAGGTCGCTCATGCCACGAGGGTATGCCGTGGCACCGACGCTCACCCGCCTGCGCTGGTCAGCTCGAGACGGTAGGCCAGCAGCTGCACATCGGGCACCGGGCGCCAGTCGCGCTCCGGCGCTCGCACGAAGCCGAGCCGCGCGTAGAGCCGGTGGGCCGCGGTCATCCACTCGGCGCTGGACAACGCGACAGCCCGGTATCCCTCCTCGGCGGCGTGCCGCAGGCAGGCCCGGACCAGCAGCTCGCCGACGCCACGCCCGCGTGCCGCCGGCGCCACCCCGAGGCTGCGGAACTCGCCCTCCTCGTCGCCGGCTACCTCGCGGTGCGACGACCCGGCCGGGCACCAGGTCACGGTGCCGACCAGGGCATCGCCGTCGACGGCGACCAGCACGACGGAGTCGCGGGCACGGTCGGTGGCGTCGCGCAGGTCGTCCAGGTAGGGGTCGCCCGGCGGCACCACCCCGTCGGCCAGGTAGGCGGCGACCACCAGCTCACCGGCTGCGGGGAGCTCCTCGGGGCGGGCCGGCCGCACGGTCACCGTCACGTCGGCCAGCGTAGGCCCCACAGTCGAGGGGTGGGTGCCGACGGCGTGACCTCACGGCCGGGGGTGTCCCGCGCTGCGGCTCGGTCACGTCCGGGTGACAGTGGGCAGCACGACCTGGCAGACCTCGTCCCCCTGAGCATCGCCGCGCGCTGACCGTGGAAAGGGGCCGGCACACCGGTCGCTCACTCGAGGACGGAGACCCGCAGCTCCAGGTCGACGAAGGACACCTCCCCGACCGGCGTCTGCCACTGCCGGGTGCGGTCGTCGCGCACCAGCGTGGTGACGTAGGTGGGGTCGTCCTCATAGGTGGTGCCGTAGGCCTCGTTGACGCCGGAGGCCACCAGGGCCCGGGCGAGGTCGCGCATCTCGTAGTCGGAGTACCAGATGTCGTCGGTGGGCTCCGGAGCCGTGACCACGGCCGGTGCGGTGGACCCGGGCGCCGCAGTCACCTCCCCGGTCGCCAGGTCGACCGAGTCGCCGGCCGACAGGTAGGTCCAGCGGACGCCCTCGACGGACCCGTCGGTGCGGTCGTCATCGGCCTCGGAGACGTCGAGCATCGAGACGCCGTGGTCGCCGACGACCGACCCGGTGCCGGCCGCCCGGTCGACCACGAGGGCGGTGGTCTCGTCCACCCCGAAGGCACGGTCGTGACCGGTGTCCAGTGCCAGCCGGACCATCCGGGCCTGCCGGGCCCAGGTCGTGAAGTGGCTGTCCATCAGCCCCGCCTCGAAGAAGCCGAACCCCCCGAAAGGCACGTAGCCCAGCGGGAGGGAGCTGTCGAAGTAGCCCGGGGCAGCACCGTCCCGCCAGCCCACGTACGGGTCACCGCCGGTGACCATGTCGGCACCCTGCTGGATCGTGGTGCCGGCGCTCACCCCCGACACCACACCGCCACGGTCGAGGACGTGACGCACGGCCGACAGGACCTTGGTGTCCTCGCAGTCGGTGAAAGCCTCGTCCGGGGCCTCGGCGCAGTCGAGGAGCGTCCGGACGTAGCGCATCTGGTCACCACCGCCGAAGAACACCCCCGTCGAGCGTCGGACCTGGGCCGCGACCTTGCCGCTGTCGGCGTGGTCGGGTCCGTAGAGATCTCCCTCGAAGGCGTCCTCGGTGACATCGACCGGCACCGCATACGTCTGCGCACCCAGTGCCTCGAACAGCGAGGCGTAGTAGAGACCGTTGGCGGCAGCGTTGTTCTCGTCGATGTCGCCGGCCTCCTCCGCGCTGGCGGCCGGCGATGCCGCCGCCGTGACCAGGGCGATGCGGGCCTTGCGCGGGCCGTCGCCGTCCGGGTCGGCCAGGTCGACGATCCGCTGCAGGATCTCGGCGTCCTCCTGCAGGTTGCCGCCGACCATGACGAGGTGGCCGTTGCCGCGGTCGGGCGGCGTGGCGGCGACAGGCCCGGCCGCGGCCAGCACGAGACACGAGACGGCGACGGTCGACAGGCCGGCGGTCAGCGAGCTGGGTGAGGGGCACAGATCCTCCAGGGCGGTGTGGTCGGAGATGACGAACGGGAGTCGCCCGTCGGGGTGGCGCCCTCGCAAAGTACCCACTCCCCGGGGTGGACGACACCGCTGACAGCGCGAAGTCCGGTCACAATCTCGTCTCAGCGGTGGGTCCAGGGAGGTTCGGCGGCCCACACGACTGAGCAGCCGGACGGGCACAACGGCACGTCCACTCGCACGATGCGCCCGATCCGTCGCCTTGTGCCCGTCTGGATGCCCGGAGCTGCAGTTCGGCGTCTGGCACGAGGGCTAGCGAGCAGCATCGGGAGGCAGACGCAGGTATGCCGTCCGCTCCCCTGAGCGGACGGCATACCGGTGTGTCGGGAGCCTCAGACGTTGCGGATCGCGGAGATCTCGATCTCGAGGGTGATCTTGTCGGAGACCAGCACGCCGCCGGTCTCGAGGGCGGCGTTCCAGGTGATGCCGAAGTCGGAGCGCAGCACGGTGGTGCTGCCCTCGAAGCCGACGCGCTGCAGGCCGAACGGGTCGGTGGCACCTCCGGCGTACTCGAAGTCGATGGTGACCGGCTTGCTGGTGCCCTTGATCGTCAGGTCGCCCGTGACGCGCAGGGTCTCGGCGTCGACCGGCACGACGTCGGTGGAGACGAAGGTGATGGTCGGGTAGGTCTCGGCCTCGAAGAAGTCGTTGGTGCGCAGGTGACCGTCACGGTCGGCGTTGTTGGTGTCGACGCTGGCGACCTGGATGGTCACCGCGATGTCGGTGTCCGCGAGCTGTTCGCCGGCGGTGACGGTGCCCTCGAACTCCGTGAAGGAGCCGCGGACCTTCGAGACCATCGCGTGCCGCGCGGTGAAGCCCATCCGGCTGTGGGTGGGGTCGATCGTGTAGGTGCCGGCGAGGTCGGTCAGTGCTGTGCTCAGGGTGCTGGTGCTCATGGGATCTCCTGATGTGTGGGGTGCGGGGCTCGGCAGTGGGCCAAGTTGTTGACGTGTCACCAACAGTAGAGGAGGTTTAGGTGATGTGTCAACTATTTTGCTAGACTGGCCTCATGGACAGCGACACCTCCCCCTGGCTCGACGACCGACAGCAGCGCATCTGGCGTCAGTGGCTGGCGGCCAACTCACGCCTGACCGCCGCTCTGGGTCGGCAGCTCAGCCAGGACAGCGGCACCTCCCTCAGCGACTTCGAGGTGCTCGTGCACCTCAGCGAGTCCGACCAGGGTCGCGTGCGCATCGTGCAGCTGGCCGACACCCTGCAGTGGGAACGGAGCCGGCTGTCCCACCACCTCACCCGCATGGAGAAGCGCGGTTTGGTCGCCCGCCAGGAGTGCAGTGAGGACGCCCGAGGGGCGTATGCCGTGCTGACCCCTGAAGGACGCGCGCTGATCGAGCAGATCGCCCCCGGTCACGCCCGCACCGTGCGGCACCTCTTCTTCGAGGGGCTCGACCAGGACGACCTTGCCGCCCTCGACCGGGTCACCTCCGGCCTGCTCGCGCGCCTCGACCTGAGGTGAGGCTGCCCGGTCAGCGCGCGCGGTAGGCCGCGTAGCCGGCCTGGGCGGGGACGAAGCCCAGCTGCCGGTACAGTCGCCCTGCCGCGCTGTCCCGGTCAGCGACGATGACCCAGCGGCCGCAGCCACGCCCCACCGCCCACCGCGACGCTGCCCCCACGAGATGCGTCGCCAGCCCACGGCGTCGGTGCCCCGAGGCGGTCAGCACCTCCTGGAAGCGTGCGGTGCCGTCACAGTCGACGATGCCGACCCGAGCCGCCAGGGCGCCGGATCCCACCGGCCAGGCTCCGACGAACTCGGCCGACCCGGTCTCCGTGAGCTCTCGCCAGGTCTGCACCCGCGCCACGGCGAATCTGCGGTAGTCGGCCTCGGGGTGCTCTCCCGTCTCGGCGTTGCCGGCCAGGTCCAGCGCGAGCATCGCCGACCAGTCGGCGTCACCGCGCACCGACCGTGCGACATACCCGGCGGGTGCGTCGCCCGTCGCCACCGGCCGGTCGCTGACCAGCACGTCGTCGACCTCCACCTCCAGACCCCGCGCCAGCCATGGCCCCGGCGCGGTCGGCCCGGGCAGCGCCACCGCCAGGTGCCGGGCCTCGGGAAACGCCTCCGCGAAGACCGTGAGCCAGCGGTCGGCGTCACCGGCCTGGGTCGGGTCGGTCACCACCACACAGTTGCCCCAGTGGTGGCCGGGGTTGTGCGGGCTGCGCACGACCAGGTGCCCCCCGTGGTCCGTGACGCGCGAGCCCGTGAGCTGCAGGATGGCCAGGTCGGTCCGGATCCCGAGGTCGAGCCCGGCCATGGTCAGCGCTCCCGCTCGGCGCGGTCCCGGATGCCTCGCAGCATCCTGGCAGACATGACGGCGCTGCCGGCGGTGGCCAGGTGGGCAAGGAGCAGCGGCAGGGCCCCCGGCACCACATACTTCTCCCGCACCAGCAGCCGGCTGCCCGTCCCCTGGGGGGTCAGGGCGAAGATCCACTGGAACCCCAGACCACCGAGCGCCCCGCTGCGCCCCGCGACCAGGAGCCGCGGGGGCTCCAGGCGCTGCACGTCGAGGGCGATGCGAGGGTGCAGCCGCAGCAGGTCGCCCTCCCGGGTGTCCTGCCAGGCCGGGTCGACGTGGTCGGCGTTGACGATGCCGGCACCACCGAGGTTCTCCAGCCAGGCGTAGCTGTAGAACCCCGCCTTGTCCTGCCCGAGCTGGGCGAGCCAGGGCCAGACCTCCCCCGGCGGCGCCGCGATGTCGACGGCCTGGGTCAGCGCCGCGGCCCGGCCCGGCACCAGCTCCTCGCCGGGCAACCGGCGGGTGGCCTCGTCGCCGCGGGTCCCCCACCGGCGCAGTCGCGCACTGACCAGGTATGCCGTGGTGCCGGCGGCGGCCCCGGCACCCAGCCACGTCAGTGTGCTGCTCATGTGCCGAGTGTGTCATCGGTCGGCTCGGGCACGCCCTGGTCGTCCAGCGTCTCCCGGGCCAGCAGCCAGGGCACCAGCGCCACCAGGCTCACCGCCCCCGTGGCCATGAACGCCGGGCCGTAGCCCCAGACGTCGGCGACCACCCCGATGAGGATCGGACCGACGATCGCCCCGAGGTCCTGCGCCATCTGGAAGGACGCCAGCACACTGCCTCCGCTGCGCTCCGTGCCCACCACGTCGGCCACGGTGGCCTGCTGCGCCGGGTTGACCAGGCCTGCCCCCACCCCCGACACGAGCGAGAGCACCAGCAGCACCACGAGGCTGGTGCTGAACCCGACCAGGCCCAGCCCGACCGCGGTGACCACGAGCCCCACGAGCACCGGCGGCCGCCGACCGACCCGGTCGGCCAGCCTCCCGGACACCTGCAGCGAGCCTGCCGTGCCGACCGCGGCCACCGCGAGCGCGACCCCGGCGACCCAGGGCGCGTCGTGCACGGCCACGGCAAACTGCGGCAGCACCGCGACCCGCACCCCGAAGTTCGCCCAGCCGTTCGCGAAGCCGGAGGCCAGCGCTGCCCGGTAGGCCGAGTCACCCAGCGCCTCGCGCAGCGCCAGCGGCGGTGCGGTCGCGGCCCGGGGGTCTGCGCGCAGCGACGCCCCGGACAGCCGGACGGCGACGACCCCCGCGGCGACCACCAGCGCCACGGCATACACGACGAACGGCAGGCGCAGGCCGAACTGCGCGAGCACGCCGCCGAACACCGGCCCGACCATCCCGCCGATGAGGAACGCGCTGGCATAGAGGGAGGAGACGCGGCCGCGGATCGCCGGGGGCGCCAGCCGCACCAGCAGCGCCATCGCCGAGACCGTGAACATGGTCGACCCGATGCCGCCGAGGCCGCGCATGACCAGCAGCTGGGGGTAGGACTGCGCGAACGCCGTGGCCAGGGACGATGCCGCGACGACCAGCAGACCGGCCAGATAGACGGGCCGCTCCCCCAGCCGGGTCACCAGCGCCCCGCCGACCGGGGCGAAGAGCAGCCGGAAGAACGCGAACGCCGAGACCACGGCCGACGCCGCGGCCACCCCCACGTCGAAGCTGCGCGCATACGCCGGCAGCACCGGCGCCACCAGGCCGAAGCCGATGGCGATCACGAAGGCGGCGGCCACCAGGACCAGGATCTCGCCTGGGATCGGGGGACGTGGTTGCCGCACCGCGTCATGGTGGCACGGTCCCGGGCCGAGCCAGGACAATGACCCCATGGAGCCCGCGGCGACCCCGATCCCCCGCATGTATGCCGACCTGGCCCGCTGGTGGCCACTGCTGTCGCCGCCGGAGGACTACGCCGAGGAGGCCGCGATGGTCGCCGGGCTGGTGCGGGCCGCAGTGCCGCAGGCCCGCACCCTGCTCGAGCTCGGCAGCGGTGGCGGGCACAACGCCGCGCACCTGCGCACGGCCTACGAGATGACGCTGGTGGACCTGGCCCCGGAGATGCTGCAGGTCTCCCGTGCGCTCAACCCCGGCACCGAACACGTCGTGGGTGACATGCGCACCGTGCGACTGGACCGGACCTTCGACGCGGTGCTGGTGCACGACGCGCTCGACTACCTGCTCACCGAGGACGACGTCGCGGCGCTGCTCGCCACGGCCGTCGTGCATCTGCGGCCGGGCGGGGTGCTGGTGCTCGTGCCCGACCACGTGGTCGAGACCTTCGAGCCCGAGACGGAGCACGGTGGCACCGACGCTCCGGACGGCTCGGGCATCCGCTACCTGGCCTGGACCTACGACCCGGACCGGGACGACACCTGGGTGGTCACCGAGTACTGCTACCTGATGCGGGAGGCCGACGGCACCGTGAGCTCGGCCGCCGAGACCCACCGGTGCGGGCTGTTCGGGCAGCAGCAGTGGCTGGGCTGGCTGACCGACGCCGGCTTCGAGGCCACCGCCCTGGTCGAGCAGACCGATGAGGACCGGACGGGGCGCACCCTCTTCGTCGCGACCCTGGCGACCTGAGCAGAGCCCCCACCGCTGGTCACCCGAACCGGCGGAGCAGCGCCCGACCCAGGGCTGCTCCGGACAGGTAGGCCGCCTCCACCCGCGGCCGTCCGGACCAGGCGTCACCGCAGAAGCCGACCCCGTCCTGTCCCAGGTGGTGCGTGGCCTCCCGGGTGCCCTGAGGGTGCGCGAACGACCACCGGTGCAGGTGCGTCCAGGCCGGGTCCGCGCGGATGTCCAGGACTGTCCGCAGCGCGCCGAGCATCGGCTCAAGCGCGCGCTGCGGCGTCTCAAGGTGAGCCGCGGCGAGCTCGCCGGTGGAGTGAGCCACCAGGACGGGGGCTCCGTCGCCCCGCCGCCGACCGTCGTCGGCGACCCAGGAGAGGTGGTCGTCGCCGTTGACGAAGGCGCCGTCGAAACCGTCGTCCCAGACCCGTCGGTCCCAGCCTGCGCTGAGGGCGAGGGCGGGAACGAAGGGGTCGTCCAGGGCGCCGCCGGAGGGCAGGCCGGGGTGCAGCAGCCTGCGGGCCTGCGGGTCCGGCATCGCGAGCACGACCGCTCGGGCGGGCCGGCCGTCGACCAGCAGCCGGCCCGGCGCCGGCCCCGGAGCGACATGGCCCACCTCCACCCGCTCGACGGCCAGCCCCTGGGCGAGGTCGTCGACGAGGGAGCGCAGCCCTGACGGTGCAGCCCACCGCACCGACCCCTGCTTGGTGCCGGCCGGGCGGCCGGCGTCCACCACGTGGAAGGTGTCGGTCCACGGGCGGGCCAGCCCCCGGTCGGCCCAGCCGGCCACCACGGCGGCGAAGGCGTCGTCTGCGACGGTGAAGTAGGACGCACCGATGTCGACGGCGCGCTCGTCCACGGTGCGCACGGCCATCCGACCGCCGAGGCGGCGGCCGCGGTCGAGCAGCACGACGTCGACCCCGGCACGGGCGAGCACCTGGGCACACGAGACACCTGAGATGCCGCCACCGACGACGAGGACCGGATCCATGGACCCATCGTGACAGCCACCCTTGCCAGCAGCCCGCGGGCGGGGCACGATGACCAGGGCCGACAGGCCAGGAGAGAGGGCGGCAATGAACCGGAGCACGATCCCTGAGGGCGCCGACGACATCATGCTCAACCCCGAGGCGCGCAACCCCGACAACTACACGAGGTCCGGGAGGCTGAAGTCCTCGATCTACGAGGCGGAGATGGAGCGGCTCCAGGAGCAGCTCGTGCTGCTGCAGTACTGGATCCAGACCCAGGGGCTGCAGGTGCTCGTGATCTTCGAGGGCCGCGGTTCGGCCGGCAAGGGCGGAGTGATCAAGCGGATCACCGAGCGGACGAGCCCTCGCACGGTGAAGGTGGTCGCGCTGCCCAAGCCGACCGAGCGTCAGCAGACGCAGTGGTACTTCCAGCGTTACGTCGAGCACCTGCCTGCCGCCGGCGAGATGGTGCTGTTCGACCGCAGCTGGTACAACCGGAGCAACGTCGAGTGGGTCATGGGCTACTGCACGCCGGAGGAGCACCGGGAGTTCCTGCGCAGCTGCCCGGAGTTCGAGCGCACGCTGGTGCGCTCCGGCATCGTGGTGCTCAAGTACTGGTTCTCGGTGTCCTACGAGGAGCAGCGGCGCCGCTTCGAGGCCCGCAACGCCGAGCCTCTCAAACGGTGGAAGCTCTCCGACATGGACCTGGCCGAGCACGAGCTCTACGTGAAGTACTCCATGGCCAAGGACACGACGTTCCAGTACACCGACATCAAGCAGGCACCCTGGTTCGTCGTGCCCTCCGACGACAAGCGCTCTGCCCGGGTCAACTGCATCAGCCACCTGCTGAGCCAGTTCGACTACGTCGACGTCGCTCCCGAGCCGGTGAAGCTGCCGGTCATGCAGAACCTGCCCTACGTCAGGCCACCGATGCACGAACAGACGTTCGTGCCGCAGCGTTTCTGAGCGCGGGTCACCCCAGCGGGCTGCCGATCTCGCACACGCAGGCCTCCTGCCCGTGGGCGGCGATCCGGGACCACAGTCGCAGCCGCCCTGCACGCCGGGGTCTGCGGCGGGGCCGGCCTGTTCGACGAGACCGAGGCCTCCGGGGCTGCTGCGGCACCCTGGTGGCGGTGGCGGACCGAACCCGCGCTGAGCCCGTGGTCCCGCTCATGCCGGCCCGGCACCGCGCTGAGCCTCCTCGGGCAGACCTTCGTCCCAGTACTCCATGGTCTGGAGCACCCAGAACACCGTGAACAGCAGGAGCAGCGCCGCCTCGACCCAGAACACCCAGTGCTCGACGGGCACCTCGCCGCGCCACTGCCAGAGGGCCAGTCCCCCCGCCACGAGCACGACCAGGCTCATCGCAAGACTGATGGCGACGTAGGCGGCTCGCAGCTGCCTCACGTTCAGCCCCCTCGTCGCCATGGCCGGGTCGATCCTGCGGGCGTTGACCAGGGCGATCCCCGCGATCAGCAGGAACAGCAGCACCGCAGCAACGTAGTGAGCGGCCATGCGGAACGCCTCGGGCCAGCCGAGGAACCACACCGCGACGCCGGACCAGACCAGGACGATGACGAGGAAGCCCCGCCGGGTCACCGGGTCAGGACGGTCCATCGTCGCCCAGGTGAACGCCAGGGCGAGCAGACCCACGACGACCAGCGCCCCGACGTTGTTGCCCACACCGGCGGCCACCTGGTCGCCGACCTCCACCTGGCCGGCGACCGTCTGCTCGTCACGACTGCCCTCCTCCAGGGCCGCGGGCACGAAGGCCGCGACCGGCGCGAGCAGGCCGGCGAGGTTGAGCATGGAGTCCTCCCAGCCGGGCCGGCCCGCGATGGCGACCAGCCCGAGGCCGATGGCGGTCAGGGCGCCCACGAAGACGTTGCGCACCGGCGTGTAGTAGTAGGCGCTGATCGACCCGAGCAGGGGGTCGTCGGACACGACGATCTCGACCGCGAGCGAGACACCCAGCAGCAGCACCATCGCGACGATGCCGACGCGCAGGTAGCGGTAGGTCTTCAGGTTGGCCGCGCTGAGACGGCCTCGGCGCGCCGCCATCGGCTGGTCCATGGCGTTCATCGGTGAGTCCCCTCTCGCACGCCGCCACCGTACCGGCGGGCACCGACCAAGGTCCGTGGGAGCACGTCCGCGGTCTGCGACGGGAGGGAATAGGCACCCCGGCGCCCGGCGTTGCGCTCTCCCGGTCAACCCAGGAGGCACAGTGTCGGAGTTCAGCAGACAGGTCGACCGGCTCGTCGAGCTCGGCTACCCCACCCTGGCCGGACGGCCCGAGGACGACTTCCGCGACCTGCTCGCCCCGCTGCGTCCGGTCGCCGACGCGCTCCCGGCTCACAAGGATGCGCTGCCGGCGCGGGCGGGTGTGTCCTTCGTTGTGGTGGTCACGCGCGCCCTGGTGGATCCGACGGACACCGTCCCGCTGCTGCACCTGGCAGGCAGCCGCAAGCCCGGGGTCGTCGACCGCCACCACGCCCCGGGCGACCTCGCGACCTACCACCCGCTGGACATCCTCGCGGTCCCCCGCGCGCCGGCATACCTGCTCGTGGACGTGGAGCGAGGTGAGGAGTTCTGCGGCGTACGCCCGGAGGAGGCCCTGCCGGTCATCACCGGCAGAGGTCGCACCCCGCTGACCATCGACGAGGGCATCGCGCTGGTCACCCACGCGCCCCACCTGCTCGAGAAGAACAGGTGCTTCATGCTCTCCGGCTCACGTCGGGGCGACCGGCGGGTGCCCGCGCTCTGGATCAGCTCAGGCGCTCCCAAGCTCGGCTGGTGCTGGGACGGCAACCCGCACAGCTGGCTGGGGGTGGCCTCCGCCGGCTCGCGCCTGGCCTACACCTAGCCCTCGGCCCGATCCGGGGCGACATCCGAGAGGTGGATGTGGAGCAGCGCCCGGGCATGGGCGATGGCGCTCGGGGTGTCCGGGAAGATGAGCCCCCCGGCGCGGAGCTGGTCGGCCACCCCGAGGGTGCTGAGCACCTCGTCGTGGCCGGGGTCGATGCCCGAGATCAGCACCGTGATGTCACGCCGTTCCAGCTTGGTGATGGCGTCGCCGAGCACCTGGGCCCCGGTGGCGTCGATGGTGCTGACCCGCGACATCCGCAGGATCACGACCCGCACGTCCGCGACGTCGCTCAGCTCCAGCAGGAACCGGTGGGCCGCAGCGAAGAACAGTGGTCCGTCCAGGCGGAACGCCACGATGTGCTGGGCGAGCAGGTCACGCTCCTCCGCGCTGTGGTCGGTGACGTCGAGCGGCACCTGCTCCAGCCGTGAGGCCCGAGCGACCGTGCGAAGCGCCAGGAGCACCGCCAGCCCGATGCCCAGCGCAACGGCGGCCACGAGGTCCACTGCCACGGTCACCACGAAGGTCAGCACCAGCACCGCCGCGTCGGCGTGGGTTGCCCGGGTGAGCGCCCACAGGGAGCTCACCTCGATCATCCGCAGCGTGGTCGCGAGCAGCACGCCGGCCAGGGCCGCCAGGGGGATCAGCGACACCAACGGTGCCAGGGTCAGCACGATCACCAGGAGCACGACGGCGTGGACCAACGCTGCGGTCCGCGAGCGCGCTCCGGCGCGCACGTTGACGGCGGTGCGGGCGATCGCCGCCGTGGCCGGGATGCCACCGAAGACCGGAGCCGCAAGGTTGGCCAGACCCTGACCGAAGAGCTCCCGGTCAGGGTCATGGGTCTCGTTGACGCTCATCCCGTCGGCGACCGTAGCCGACAGCAGGCTCTCCAGTGCCGCGAGCGCGGCGACCGCCAGCGCGGCGGGCAGGAGCGCTCGGACCGCGCCGAGGTCGACGAAGGCGAGGGACGGCGCAGGCAGCCCGGCAGGCAGCTCGCCCAGCACCTCCACCGGCAGGGAGACCGCGACCGCCGCGACCGTGGCTCCGACGACTCCCAGCAGCGAGAACGGCACCTGCGGGAACCTGCGGGCGCCGAGCAGCATGACAGCCGCCACGGCCAGTGCGGTCAGGACCGGCGCCGGGTGCGGGTCCTGCACGAACCGACGCGCCGCGTCGGCAGCCACCGCCCAGACCTGCTCCTGGTCGCCGGCCGGCACGCCCAGGGCCGCCGGCACCTGCTGCAAGGCAATGACGACGGCGATGCCGGCGGTGAACCCCTCGATCACCGGCACCGGCAGGTAGCGCACGTAGCGCCCCAGGCCGGCCAGGGCCAGTGCGATGAGCATCACCCCGGCCATGAGGCCCACCATCAGCACACCCGGCCCGCCGAACTGGTGGATGACCGGCACGAGGACCACCGTCATGGCACCGGTCGGACCCGACACCTGCAGGTTGGAGCCACCGAAGACCGCAGCGACGGCGCCGGCCACGACCGCGGTGGCAAGACCCGCCTGGGCGCCCATGCCCGAGGTGACCCCGAAGGCGAGGGCGAGCGGCAGCGCCACGATGGCCACGGTCACCCCAGCGACCAGGTCACCTCGGGGGGAGCGGCGCATCGCGGCCCAGTCCTCACGACCGGGCAGGAGTGCCCCCACTCGCGCCAGCGAGCCCCACAGAGCGGCCCGACCTCCTGGGCCGGACGGTCCCTCGGGGGTGAGCGTCACGACGTGTCCACGTCGGCGCGCAGCTCAGAGAGCAGCTCCTCCTGGTCGACGATCATGGTTGCCAGGATGCTGCGGGCAGCACGGAGCAGGTCGGCGACGTCCGGGGTGCTCAACGTGTAGACGACCAGGACGCCCTCACGGGCGGACTCGACCAGTCCGGCGCGACGGAGCACGGCCAGCTGCTGGGAGAGGTTCGAGGCCTCGACGTCGATCTGGGTGAGGAGGTCGCGGACCGGGAGCGGGCCGCGCTGGAGGAGCTCCAGCACCCGGATGCGCACCGGGTGGCCCAGGGTGCGGAAGAGGTCGGCCTTGGCCTGGTGCAGCGGCACGGCCATGTCAGGCTGCCCGCCGGGCAGCGAAAGGTGGAACGGGGACGTGGCCGGAGGTCAGCATGTGACTGATTACACCACAACATGCAAAATTGTTCATATCTTCAGGACGAGGCCCTGCCTCTGCGCGGGCCTGCCGGGCTCAGGTCACGCCAGGGTCTGGGTGAGACGGTCGGCCCCGTCGCCCACCTCGACCGTGCCGAGTGCCCCGTTGACCACCGGCATGAACGGTGCGACGTGACCGCACTCGACGCCTGCCACGATGGGCACGTCCAGCGACCCGAGCGCGTCCAGGACCGCTTCGCGCTGGGTGTAGCCGGAGGAGTCCGGGGCACTGCTGCGCCCCACGAGCACCGCGCGCGCCCCGGTGAAGAAGCCGTTGAGCCGCATCCCGTGCAGGTGGCGGGCGACGCCGGTGGCCTCGGTCTGCGCCGCCTCCACATACACCAGCAGCCCGTCGGCGGAGTGCCGCTCCGCATACGCGGCACCGTCGGCATACCGCGACCCCGAGAGGGGGCCGATGGTCTCGATGCACCCGCCGACCAGGCGCCCCGTCGCCACGACCGGCGCCGTGTCGTTGAGCACCTCCCAACGACCGTCGGCGTCCAGGGTCATCTGCGTCAGCCCGGGCTCGGCCACGTAGTCGTCGTGCCCGTGTGCCCGGTGCCGCCCGGGAGACTGCTGCACCAGGGTGGCGCCGCGGTCTGCCGTCACCACGTCGAGCCAGTGCAGGAGGCCCGTCGGGGGGAGGTAGGGCGTGTCCATCAGGTTGACGCCGTGCACGGTCGCCACGCCGGTCACCATGGTCAGCGGTGTGATCAGCGTGGCGATGTCGGAGTAGCCGACCACCCAGGTCGGCTCCGCCTCTGCGATGACCGCCCAGTCCAGCAGGCCGACGAGGTCGATCGCGAGCTCACCGCCCCACGGCGGGACGACCGCTCTGATGCCCGGGTCCACCATCATGGCGGTCAGCTCGGCGGCCCGTGCCTGCGGTGAGGCACTGACCACCCCGTCGCCGACCACGTGCTGCCCGAGCACCACCTCGTAGCCCCGTGAGCGCAGTCCGTCGACCGCGACATCCAGGCGTGGCCGCAGGGACGGCGCCACCGGGCTGGACGGTGCGGTCACCCCGATCCGGTCGCCAGGACGCAGCGGGGCGGGGTAGCGCGTGGGTGAGGTCGGCACGCCCCCAGCGTGCCAGCAGCCGGTGGGCAGGCGCGCGGGCAGACCGGTCAGCCTGCGGAGCGGTAGCGGCGCACGACCAGGTCGACCAACGCGGGGTGCACGGCCAGAGGTGCCGTCGTCAGGTCGGCGCCGGCCGCGGTGAGCCGGCGGTGGAACTCACCCGGGGCCAGCAGCAGCGCCACGGCAGCCACCCGGCCGGCGCCGGCGGCACGCAGGTCGGCCAGTGTCTCGCCGACGCTCGGGCCGGGACCGGACAGGAACCCGGCCCGGGCCCGCAGCCCGGTGGCCGCCGACAGCAACGCCGCCAGGCAGTGCACCTCCTGGCGGGCCCGCACGTCGGAGGACCCGGCGGCGCCGAGCAGCAACGCGTCCACGGCCGACCCGTCGAGAGCCTCCTCAAGGCGCTGGGTGAGCGCCGTGACGACCTCGGGGCTGCGGCCCAGGGCCGCCGTCACCGTGGCCCGGTCGGCCCTGGCGAGGGCCGCGGGGACGTCGACCCGCACGTGGAACCCGGAGGTGAGGAAGTAGGGCACGACCACCGGTGCGGCCACACCCGCGAGCACCTCGTCGGCGCTCGGTCCACACACGTCGACGAACCCCACCGGCACGTCCTGCCCGATCACCCGGCCGACCGCCGCCGCGACCTCATGCACGACCGCGACCCCCGCACCGCTGCGTGTGCCGTGCGCCAGCAGCACCAGGGGTCGTGCCGGCCCACCCGGGAGGTCGGTCATCGGCAGAGCATAGCGACGAGCCGCATACCCTGGGTGTCGTGAGCGACATTCAGCAGGTGCCCATCGGCGACGAGTCCATCCGCCTCGGCCAGCTGCTCAAGCTGGCCGGCGTGGTGCAGGACGGTGCGATGGCTCGCATGGTGATCGAGAACGGCGAGGTGGCCGTCGACGGCCGCGTCGTGATGCGCCGGGGCACCCAGATCCGCCCCGGCATGATCGTCACCTACCAGGGCGAGGACCTCACCCCCACCCGGGAGGACGTCGCCCCGCGCTGACCGGCTCAGCCGCGCGGGGCGAGCAGGTCCTGATACTCCTCGTGCTCGTCCAGGAAGGACGCAACGAAGGGGCAGGTCGGGATGACGGTCATCTTCTCCACGCGGATCTGGTCGAGCACGCCGCGCACCAACGACGAGGCGACGCCGTCCTCGCGACGCTCCGGGTCGACCTCGGTATGCAGGAGCTCGACGGTGTTGCCCCGCGTGCGGTAGTCGATGAACCCGACCTGGTCACCCCGCACCACAGCGTCGAAGCGGGAGGAGGCGGCGTCGTGGACCACGGTCACATCAGTCATGGACCCAGCCTGCCATGCCGTGCCGTCCGTCACAGGCCGGAGCACTGGTCCTCCTTGTCGCCCTGCACGGTGTTGCCGCCCCCGGCAGGTGCGACCTGGTTGTCCTCGCAGACCAGGTTGCCGCCGATCGTGTTGCCCTCGATGAGCTGAGCCCCGTCGTTGTCCTCGGAGATCAGGTTGCCGTTGACCGTCAGGTCGATGAGGGTGGCCGCGCCTCCTCCGGAGACCTCGACGTTGCCGTCGACCGCGGAGTCCTCGACCCGGACCTCGGCGTAGTCCTCAGCCTCGAGGTTGCCGGTCAGCGTCAGCCCGGAGGCCACCAGCACCGCACCCTCCTCGACCTCGACGTTGCCGTCGACCCAGACCTCCACCAGGTCGCAGGTGGCACCCCGCCGCACCACCAGGTCCTCGTCGAGGAGGAGGTCGGCGAACCGCCCCGAGCAGGCACTCGGGTCCATCACTCCGGCGTCCCGGACGGTGTCCGTGGCATGCTCGGTGGTGGTCGTCGGCTCCGCCGTGCCGGTCGCCTCGGGCGGGCTCGAGCTCGGCGTGCCGGCGGCCTCGACACTGGTGAGGGTGACCCCCTCCTGTGCCACCGGCTCGTCGCCTCCGCACCCGGCCAGCGCGAGGGCGGCCGCCGCCGCGACACTCAAGGTCAGCCCTGCTCGGTGCGACATGGCCTCGACTCCTCCTGGTGGTGTGGTCCGTCGATGGCATCGACTGTAGGGAGGTGTGATGACGCCAGCATGAGAGCCGGATGAGAAGAGTCCCATCCGACGCGCCTGTCGGTCCTCCGCCATGCCGGCCTCAGAGCCAGCCGACCTGAGGCGCGAGGACCGCATACCCGACGAAGGCCACGACGTCGAGCAGGGCATGCGCCACCACCAGTGGCATGACCCGTCGGGTCCGGGTGTAGACCCAGCCGAGGAAGAGGCCCATCACGAGGTTGCCCACGAAGCCACCGAAACCCTGGTAGAGGTGGTAGGTGCCCCGCACGAGGGCGGAGGTGAGGATCACCGCCCAGGTCGACCAGCCGGCCTGGGCCCACCGGGTGAACAGGTAGCCGACCATCACCACCTCCTCGAGCACGGCGTTCTGCACCGCGGCGAGGACGAGCACCGGCACCGCCCACCACACGTCGGACAGGCCGGCTGCCGAGACCGAGGTGTTGAGGTCGAGGGCGCGCGCGGTGAGGTACAGACCCAGCCCGGGTATGCCGATCGCCGCCGCCAGCAGGACCCCGCGCAGCAGGTCCTGGCCGGGCCGGGCGAGGTCGAACCCCATCCCGCGAGCAGCCTCCCGGCCGCCCCCCACCTCGCGGCCCAGCAGGTGCAGGGCCAGCAGCACCGGCACCAGCGCCAGGGTGATCTCGGCAGCCTGGTAGGCCAGGTCGAGCCAGGGTCGGTCCGGCGTCACCGACTCGTTCATCGACGTCGTCTGGGCGGACAACGGCTCCGCAGCGGTCAGCTTGCGGGTGATCGACAGCACCGACCAGACCGCGGACGCACCCAGGCTCACCCCGAGGACGAGGAGCGTCTCGGTGACCAGCGCGCGACGGTCGAGCACACCGCGAGCGTATGCCGTTGCGGCGGTAGCCACCCCGGCCGGGCCACGATGACCGCGACGGCTGGGCCCGAACCCTGGACACCACGCTCTGGGCAGGGAAGACTGCTGGGGTCGGGCGCGTGGACCCGGCGTCATGACGCGGGAACTCGGGGCTCAGACCAGTGAAGAACACGATGAAGGACGACCAGGTGCGACCGCACCTCCTGCGACGCGGACTCCGCGCGGTGGCGGCGCTGGCGGGAGCGACCCTCGTCCTGCCGCTCGCCCTCGCCGGTCCGGTCTCGGCCCAGGAGGACAACGAGCCCGAGCTCGAACGGGCGACCTACATCGTGCAGCTCGAGGACGCCCCGCTGGCCACCTATGACGGCGGTGTGCCCGGCATCCCCGGCACCATGCCGGACACCGGCGCGAAGCTCGACACCGAGACGCCCGCCGCCGAGCGCTACACGACCTACCTGTTCGGCTCCCAGGACGAGGTGCTCGAGTCGGTCGGGCTCACCGACGACGACGTGGTGGCCCGCTACGAGACCACCCTCAACGGTTTCGCGGCCACCATGGACACCGCACAGGCTGCGGCGCTGGCCCGCACGCCCGGTGTCCGCAACGTCTGGGAGGACGAGGTCCGGACCGCCGACACGGTCTCGACACCCGACTACCTCGGCCTGTCCGGTGGCGCGGGGGTCTGGCAGACCCGGTTCGGCGGGGCCGACCAGGCCGGCGCCGGCATGGTGGTCGGGGTCATCGACTCCGGGATCTGGCCCGAGAGCCCCAGCTTCGCCGAGCTGGAGGGGGCAAGCGTCCCCGACACCTGGCGGGGGGTGTGCCAGGCCGGCACGGAAGAGCCCGTCGTCTGCAACAACAAGCTCATCGGGGCCCGCTACTACGTGCCACCGCCCGAGCTCCCCCTGCTGGAGCAGGAGTTCGTCTCCCCGCGGGACTACAACGGGCACGGCACGCACACGGCCGGCACGGCCGCCGGCAACGCCGGCGTCGAGATGACGGTCAACGGCGTGGAGGCCGGCGAGGGCAGCGGCATGGCCCCGGCGGCGCATGTGGCGGCCTACAAGGCGATGTGGGACAACGGTCAGGGGACCTCCACCGGCCTCACCTCGATGCTGGTCGCGGCCATCGACGACGCCGTGGGCGACGGCGTGGACGTCATCAACTACTCCGTGTCGGGCAGCCGGGAGTTCATCGTGTCACCCGACGAGATCGCCTTCCTCGAGGCTGCGGCCGCCGGGATCTTCGTGGCCACCTCGGCAGGCAACACCGGCAGCACCATCGGCTCGAGCAGCGTGGCCCACAACGCACCGTGGACGACGACGGTGGCCGCCGGCACCCATGACCGCAACGTCAACAAGACCCTCACCCTGGGCGAGGACCTCACGCTGGACGGGGTCGGTGTCGGTCCCGGTGTCGGGCCGGCCCCGTTGGTGCATGCCGGTGACATCGCTGCGGACGGTGCCACGCCGGAGCAGGCTCGGCAGTGCTGGGCCGACGTCGACGAGACCGCCCCAGGCGCCCAGCCGGCGCTCGACGCCGGCCTCGCCGAGGGCTCGATCGTGGTCTGCGACCGGGGCGCCACCGGCCGCACCGACAAGAGCGCGGCCGTTGCGCAGGCCGGGGGTGTCGGGATGGTGCTGGCGAACGTGGCCGCGGAGGAGTCCCTCAACGCCGACTTCCACTCCGTGCCCACGGTCCACGTCACGAGCGCCACCGCTGAGCTGCTCGCCGGGTATCTCGCCGACGAGGACGAGGCGACGGCCGAGATCTCCGCTCCGCAGTCCCTGCCCGTGGTCGCACCCGAGATCGCGAGCTTCTCCGCCTACGGTCCGGCGCTGGCCGGTGGTGGCGACCTGCTCAAGCCTGACCTGCTCGCCCCGGGCGTCGAGGTCATCGCCCCGGTGTCACCGGCCTCCGGCGGGGAGGACTTCGGCAGCCTGTCCGGGACGTCCATGTCGACGCCGCACATCAGCGGCCTGGCCGCGCTGATGCTGCAGGAGCACCCCAACTGGAGCCCGATGGCGGTCAAGTCGGCCATGATGACGACGGCTCGCCAGACCAACACCGCCGACGAGCCGATCCAGCGTGGCGGTGCCGACGCCACCCCGCTGGACTACGGGGCAGGCGAGGTCGTCGCCGGCGACGCCTACGACCCCGGCCTGGTCTACGACTCCACCGTCCTGGACTGGTTCCGCTACAGCTGCTCCGTCGACCAGCTGGAGCTGGCCTTCCCGGGCAGCTGCGCGAGTGTCGAGGCCGGCGGCGAGATCGACCCCAGCGACCTCAACTACCCGAGCATCGCCATCGGCGACCTGGTCGGGGCGCAGACCGTGACCCGCCGGGTCACCAACGTCGGTGCCACCGAGCAGACCTACACGGCGACCGTGCAGGAGCCCCCCGGCATCGACGTGACCGTCACACCGGAGGAGATCACCGTGGCCGCCGGCGAGACCGCCGCGTTCGAGGTGCGCTTCGCCATGGTGGACGCCCCTGTCGGCAGCTACGGCTTCGGTGCGCTGACCTGGGTCAGCGACGACACGTCGGTGCGCAGCCCCATCGCCGTCCGTCCCGCGGCGCTGACAGCTCCGGACGAGGTCACCGGCCGGCTCGTCGAGGGCACCCGCGACTACGACGTGCTGCCGGGCTTCACCGGGTCGCTCGACCTGGCTGTCGACGGCCTGGTGCCCTCGGTGGTCCGCGACCTCCCGGTGACCAACACCCCCGGCACCATCTTCGACGGGGTCGCGCCGGTGTCTGTCCCGACCGGCACCACGACAGTGCGCTTCGCCACGTTCGCCGACGAGGTCGGCGCGGCTGACGTGGACCTCTACGTGTACGACCCCACCGGCAACCTCGTGGACCTGAGCACCGGCAACGGCTCGGACGAGCAGGTCGACCTCGACCAGCCGAGCCCGGGCACCTGGTTCGTGGCGGCCGACCTGGTCTCCAGCGAACCGAGCCTGACCCTCCCGGTGCACGCCTTCCGGCTGGACGGGAGCGACGCCGCCAACCTCACCGTGCAGCCCGACCCGGCCGAGGTGACGTTGGGCGAGACCGCGACGCTCACGACATCCTGGACGGGCCTGGAGCCCGAGCGCCGCTACCTCGGTGCCGTCCGCTACTCCGCGGGAGAAGGCGACCCGGGGAGTCGGACCCTGGTCTCGGTCGACACGCGCACACCTGTGGTCGACCGCATCGGCGGCGCCGACCGCTACGCCACCGCGGCGGAGATCTCGGCCCGGTACGGCGAGGGGGTCGACACCGTCTACGTCGCCAGCGGCCTGTCCTTCGCCGACGCCCTGTCGGCGACCTCGGCAGCTGCCAACGGCCGGGTCCCGGACTCCCTGCCAGGCGCCGACGGTCGTCCGGCGCCCGTCCTGCTGACCCGCCCGGGCGCCCTGCCGCAGGACACCGTCGAGGCGCTCGACCGGTTGACGCCGAGCCGCATCGTGGTCCTCGGTGGCACCGCGGCCGTCGGGTCCGCCGTGATGACGTCGCTGGCCCGGTGGGGCACCGTCGAGCGGGTCAGCGGCCCGGACCGCTACGCGACCTCGGCGGCCATGGCCCTGCTCTACCCCAGCGGGGTCGAGACCGTCTACGTCGCCAGTGGCGACGACCGTGCCTTCGCCGACGCACTCAGCGGCGGAGCCCTGGCCGGTCACCAGGACGCGCCCGTGCTGCTGACCCGCAAGGACCGCATCGACCCGGCCACGGCGGCTGCGCTGGAGCACCTCGACCCGGCTGCTGTGGTCGTCATCGGTGGTCAGGGCGCGGTGAGCTCCACCGTCTTTGATGCTCTCGGCGCCCAGACGCGCCTGGGCGGGGCCGACCGTTATCGCACGGCTGTCGCGGTGTCGGAGCAGTTCCCTGCCGACGGACCGGCTGCCTTCGTGGCCTCGGGCCTGGACTGGCCTGACGCCCTGGCCGGCTCGGCCCTGGCCGGCTCGGCCGGTGGACCGGTCCTGCTCACCCGTCCCGCCGCGATCTCGGTGCAGACGATGGACGAGCTGGACCGGCTCTCGCCTGAGGCCCTCACCATCCTGGGGGGGCTCGGCGCGGTGGGTCAGCGGGTCGAGGACACCCTCAACGTCGCCTATCCCGCCTGGGTGGGCTGAGCGGTCCTCACCGGGGTGCCACGCCCGACTCTGCCAGCAGCGCGAACGACACCAGCCAGTGGGTGGCCATGAAGTCGCCGCCGGTGATCTGCGGCAGCGCGGACCCGACCAGGCGCTGCGCCGCGCCCTGGAGCACCTCGGCGCGCGGCGCTGACAGGGCGGGTGCCAGGACCCGCAGCTGCCAGGCGCGGGAGAGCGCGAGTCCGTGCAGGTGGACCAGCTGACCGTCGGTGTCGTCGTGGACGACCGGCACCTCGAGCAGGCCGGCATGGCCTCCCGCCCCCAGCCCGGGCAGGAACGCCTCCAGCCAGACCGGGAACACCTCCGGGGCCAGCACGCGTGACATCAGCTCGGCCTCGGCCAGCGCAGGTGACAGGAAGTCGGTGCCGCTGGGCTCCCACCGGCTCGGGTAGTCCTCGTCGGCGCCGAACCACTCCCGCGCTCGCTGCTCCAGGGCTGCCACCACGTCCGCCCGGCCGAGCCGCTCGTAGGCAGCCATCAGCAACGACAGCGCGAAGGCGTCGTTCTGATGCTTGCCGTGGCGCACCGGGTAGGCCTGCCGGGGCAGCCAGGCGAGGACGTGCTCGGCGACGACGTCGCACAAGGGCGCGACGGCCTGCCACCACCGGCCGGCCCCGTCGAGCTCGCTGTGCTGCAGCCGGGCCCCCAGCGTCGCCGCCCAGGCCCAGCCGTACGGCCGTTCGAAGCCGGGCCGCTCCCGCAGGTATGCCGTCTCGACGGCCATCCGGTCCGGCCTCAGCCTCTCGTCGAGCAGGGCACGCGCCGGGGCGGCCTCGCCCGCCTCGGCCAGCTCCACGGCATACGACTCGAGCAACGTGAGCAGGCTCCAGGTCATGTGCACGCACGAGTGCCAGTCGAGTGCCCCGTGGAAGGCGGGATGGAGCCGTTGCGGCGTGACGTCGGTGTCGTCAGGCCCGGTGGCCAGATGCGCCGGCGCGAAGGGGTAGGGGGTCGAGACCACCTCCCGGGCGATGCGCGCCCAGGCAGCGGCGTGGTCGTGGATCAGGGGCGAACGGCTCATGGCTCCATTCCTACACTGAGGGCGTGAACCTGCCGACCGACTCCGACCACTACTACCGCGCCCTCGGCGAGGGCCGCTACCAGCCGACCATCCACGTCCAGGGGGCCTGGTCGGAGCAGGAGCAGCACATGGCTCCGGTGTCGGGCCTGCTGACCCACGCCCTGGAGCGCCATGCACCGCGGGAGGACCTCCAGCTGGGCCGGGTCACCTTCGACATCCTGGGGATGATCCCGGCGCAGGAGTCGGTGGTGCGCACCCGCACCCTGCGCCCCGGTCGCACCATCGAGCTGGTCGAGGCGACACTGGCCGTCGGGTCCCGTGACGTCGTGCGGGCGACCGCCTGGCGGCTCAGCCGGCACGACACCTCGGCGGTGGCTGCGGTCGAGGAGCCACCGCTGCCTGCCCCTGAGGAGGCAGCGCCCTGGGAGGGCATGCGGATCTGGTCGGGAGGCTATATCGCGTCGGTGGAGTTCAGGGTGGCCCCGGGCCGCCGGCCCGGGCGTGGCCGGGCCTGGCTGCGCACGCCATACGGGTTGGTCGACGGCGAGGAGAGCACCGAGCTCGCGCGCTACGTGGGACTGGTCGACACGGCCAACGGCATCGGGGCGCGGCAGTCGCCGGGGTCGTGGATCTTCCCCAACACCGACCTGACCATCCACCTGCACCGGGCGCCGCGGCTGCCCTGGGTGGGCATGGACGGGCGGGTGTCATGGGGGCCGACCGGGCTCGGGGTCACGGCGACCGCGCTGCACGACATCGACGGGCCGGTGGGCTACGCGACCCAGGTGCTGACCGTCCGCCCCCAGCTCGAGGACTGACGTCAAGGCGAGGTATGGCGAAGGTCAAACTTTGGCCTTTCACTGGACGAACTGCGTTCTGCGGGTGAGGATCAGGCGGGGTCGGTGGTGACACAAGGCGGTGTCGGTCGGCCGACCTCTGCCTCTGCCTCTGCCCAACGAACAAAGGACGCCACGTGCCAACACACTCTCGGGGGAGGCAGGGGCAGCCGATCGTCGTCCTCGCCACCAGTGCCTTGGTCGCCGCCCCGCTCGCCGTCAACCTTCCTGCCTCCGCGCAGACCGGGGCCGAGCGCGGTGAGACCAAGACCTACATCGTCCAGCTCGCTGACGCACCCCTGGCCAGCTACGACGGCGGGACCGCCGGGATCCCGGCCACCAAGCCCAGAACCGGGGAGAAGGTCAACGTCGACTCGGTGGCAGCCGACCGCTACGTCGACTACCTGGCCACCCAACGCGCCGATGTCCTGCGGGACGCCGGTGCGACCACCGAGGACATCGTCACGACCTACGACGTAGCGCTGAACGGTTTCGCCGCCACGCTGAACGCGGGCCAGGTGGCTGAGCTGCGCAAGTCTGCGGACGTGCTGAACGTCTGGGAGAACGAGATCCGGCAGCTCGACACCGTCTCCACTCCCGACTACCTCGGTATGACCGGCGACGGCGGGGTCTGGGAGACACAGTTCGGCGGGCCCGAGAACGCCGGCGAAGGTGTCGTCGTGGGTGTCCTGGACTCCGGCATCGACTCGCAGAACCCCAGCTTCGCCTCCCTCGGCGGCACGCCCGACCCCGACTTCACGGGCATCTGCGACGATGGTGGCGACACGGATTTCGCGTGCAACGACAAGGTCATCGGCGCCCGCTTCTACGGCGCGGCGTTCGGCAACACGATCCACCCGTCGGAGTTCCTCTCCCCACGGGACCGTGACGGCCACGGCAGCCACACCGCCGGCACCGCTGCGGGCAACCACGACGTGCCGATGTCTATCGCCGGCACCGACCTGGGCAGTGGCTCGGGCATGGCGCCGGCCGCGCAGATCGCCGCCTACAAGGTGTGCTGGTTCGACGAGGGCTGCGCCTCGGCCGGCCTCGTCGCCGGAATCGACCAGGCCGTCGCCGACGGGGTCGACGTCATCAACTACTCGATCTCCGGCTCCTCCACCTTGGTGGTGACGCCCGACGAGATGGCGTTCCTGGGTGCCGCCGACGCCGGAGTGTTCGTCTCCACCTCGGCCGGCAACTCCGGCGACACCGTGGGCCGCAGCAGCGTGGCCCACAACGCCCCGTGGACCATGACGGTCGCAGCCAGCACCCATGACCGTGGTGCCACCAAGACCGTCACGCTCGGCGACGGCTCAACCTACGACGGGGTGGGCGTCGGCGACGCGGTCGGCCCGGCTCCGCTGGTCGACTCCTCCGACGTCGGCCTGCCCGGCGTCTCACAGCTCGCCGTTGACGAGTGCTGGCTGGACGCCGACCCGGCCGTGGCCGGCGTGCAGCCCACGCTCGACCCGGCCCTGGTCGCAGACACGATCGTGCTGTGCGACCGCGGCACCGTGGCCCGCACGGAGAAAAGCGACGCGGTCGACCTGGCCGGCGGCATCGGCATGATCCAGGCCAACACCACGCAGGCGCAGTCGCTCAACGCCGACTTCCACACCGTGCCGAGCATCCACGTGGACAGCATCGCCGGCGTGGGCATCGAGGCCTACCTCGGCACTGCCTCGGCCCCTACCGCCACGATCTCGGCTCAGTCCACCGACCCGGTCGTCGCTCCCGAGATGGCCGGCTTTTCGTCCTACGGTCCGGCCCTGGCCGGGGGTGGAGACCTGCTCAAGCCCGACATCACCGCCCCCGGCGTGGACGTCGTCGCCGCGTACCACGAGAACCTCACGACCGGCGACCCCGAGTTCAACTCGATCTCCGGCACGTCGATGTCGGCCCCGCACATCGCCGGTCTCGGCGCCCTGATGATGGGCGCCTTCCCGGACTGGAGCCCGATGGCGGTCAAGTCGGCGATGATGACCAGTGCCAGCGTGCTGGACACGGCCGGCGAGCCGATCCAGCGCGGCGGTGTGGACGCCACCCCGCTGGACTTCGGCGCCGGTGAGGTCGTGCCGGGCGACGCCTACAACCCGGGGCTCGTCTACGACAGCTCCTTGGTCGAGTGGTACGCCTACGCCTGCTCGATCGGCCAGCTGCAGCTGCTCAGCGGTGGCCAGGCAGTCTGCGACAACCCGGCCGTGCCGGGCATCGACCCCAGTGACCTCAACTACCCCAGCATCGCCATCGGCGACCTCGCCGGGGTGCAGACGGTCACCCGCACGGTCACCAACGTCTCGGGAGCGCAGGCCACCTTCACGGCCGAGCTCGAGACCCCGCCCGGGCTCGAGGTCACCGTCTTTCCCGAGACCTTGACGCTGCCGGCGGACAGTGAGGCGACCTACGAGGTGACCTTCCGCCAGGTCGACGCCCCGGTCAACACCTACACGTTCGGGTCGCTGACCTGGGCGAGCGGTGAGACCGAGGTCCGCAGTCCGCTGGCCATCCAGCCGGTCGCGCTGGCCGCTCCGGACGAGATCTCCGGGGTGGGCACCTCGGGCAGCGCGTCCTACGACATCGTTGCCGGTATCGGTGGAGATCTGGTGCACGACATCGACGGCCTGGTGGCCTCCGACGTCGAGCCGGTCGAGGTGGTCCGAGACCCGTCGACGACGGCTGACGCCGCCACGACGATCGAGGTCGGAGCCGACGTCAAGACCCTCCGCATCGCCACCTACGACAGCGAGGTGACGGCGGCCGACATCGACCTGTTCGTCCTCGACCCCTCCGGTGAGGAGGTGGCCTTCTCCGCCGGCGGCAGCGCCGAGGAGTCGGTCACCCTGGACGACCCGGCCGCCGGCACGTGGACCGTCGAGATCGACCTGTGGTCGGCCGAGCCCACCGCCACCGTCCCGGTCCACGCGTTCCTGCTCACCGAGGAGGATGCAGGCAACATGAGCGTTGACCCGCAGTCGGCAACCGTGCAGCCCGGAGACGAGGCGACGGTCACCGTCGACTGGACGGGGCTGGCGCTGCAGAGCCGCTACCTCGGTGCGGTCAACTACACCGTCGGCGGCGAGACGCTGGACCGCACGCTGGTCAGCATCGTCACCGGCGAGCCAGACCCGACCGTCACCCGCATCGGCGGCGCGGACCGGTACGAGACGGCGGCGCTGGTCGCCGAGCTCTACCCGGCTGACGTCGGCACCGTCTTCATCGCCAGCGGTCAGGTCTTCGCCGACGCACTGTCGGCCACGGCACCCGCTGCAGGGTCCTCGCCCACGCCGAGCCTGATGGAGACCAGCGCGGTCGCGGCGCCGATCCTGCTCACCAGGCCGGGAGCGCTGCCGAGCGCCACCATCGCGGCTCTCGAGCGCATCAGCCCGGAGCAGATCGTGATCCTGGGTGGCACCGGCGCCGTCTCGGATGACGTCGAGGACGAGCTGGGCGCCTACAGCGACGTCGTGCGCATCGGTGGTGTCGACCGCTATGCGACCTCGGCGATGATCGCGATGACCTACGGCGAGGGTGTCGACACGGTCTACGTCGCCAGCGGCGCGGACGCCCACTTCGCCGACGCACTCAGCGGTGGTGCTCTGGCCGGTTCGCAGGGCGCACCGGTGCTGCTGACCCGCACCGACCGGGTCGACCCGGTCACCGCGGAGGCCCTGGAGCTTCTGGGGGCTGACAATGTCGTCGTCCTGGGTGGTTCGGCAGCGGTGTCCGACAGCGTTTACGAGGCCATCGGTGCCACGGAGCGTGTCTTCGGTGCGAACCGCTACAGCACGTCGGTGGCGATCTCGCAGCGCTTCCCGGCTGACCGTCCCGCCACGCACGTGGCCTCGGGCGTCGCGTGGCCGGACGCCCTCACCGGCGCAGCCAACGCCGGCTTCCTCGGTGTGCCGCTGACGCTCAGCAAGCCGACGGACGTCCCGGACGAGGTCATGGCCGAGCTGGACCGGATCTCACCGGCGTTCGTCGGGGTGCTCGGCGGCACGGGCGCCCTGAACCAGGCCGTGGAGGACGAGCTCAACGCCTCCTTCCCGGCGTGGGCGGCCGAGTGACCGACCGGTCGGCCTGACCGCGGACAAGGAGCCCGCCCCCTCGTCGTGAGGGGGCGGGCTCTCGCTGTGATACACCCCGTCTGGGCGGCATGGAGGCCGGTCAGGTCGGGCGGTGCCCCGAGACGAGGGTCGCCGCGAGGTCACGCAGACGGGTGTTGGTGTCACGAGCCTGGCGCACCAGGAGCGCGAACGCGGTGTCGGCCGACACCTGCTGCTGGGCCATGATCAGGCCCTTGGCCTGGCCGATGAGGTCTCTGCTGTCGAGGGCTGCACGCAGCTGCTCCTCGCGCTCGGCACTGCCGATGCCGACGGAGGAGTGCACCGCAAGGATGAGCCCGATGCGCTGCGACTCCGCGCCGAAGGCGTGGGGCTGCATCGCGTAGGCGTTGATCGCGCCGATGCGCTCGTCATCCTCGTCCTGGCGCGGCAGGCTGAGCTGCAGCGACAACATGCTGCGGACGCCCAGGGCCCGGGCTCGCCGGGAGAACTCCGGCCAGGTCGTGTCCGTCTCGGTGTCCTCGAGCCGGGCGATCTTGTCCACCCAGGCGGCCTGGATGCAGGGGCCTTCACCGCACTGCACCTGGGCGGCGTCGGCCAGCTCCGGAAGGGTGCCCGCGCTGGCCAGGGTGTCGATGCCGACACCACGCCGGGCGAGCGACACGCTCGCTTCCTGGACACCCGGGACGAGGGCCACCGCGGCGTCCGCGACGACCTGGGCCGAGGTCATCAGGTCGGGGGCGAGGGTGAGGTCCTCGGCCAGCTCGACCATCGCACTGACCATGTCGCGACCGCGCGTGGTCAGCGCACTGCCCCCGCCGGTCTGGGTCTCCATCCCAACATTGTGACACCTGTCCGCGACCGGGGTCGGCGCCCTTGCTCCCCGAAGGTCAGGCATGGATGTAGATGCGCCGCCGGTGCAGCACCCAGGCCAGGACCCACCACGACGCGATGAAGGCCAGGCTGAACCACCACCTCACGTCGATCCCGAGGATGGCCTGACCGTTGACTGCCGCGCCCACCGCGGGAAGCCGCACCATGGCGCCCGCGACGAGGAAGATCGCCACATGTGAGCCGAAGTACACCAGGAGCGCATTGCGACCGAGCGCCACGAGAGGCTCCCCCCATCTCCCGCGCCTCGAGGCCCACCAGGCGGGGGCCGGACCGTCGTGCAGCACGTAGCCGAGAACCAGGAGCGTGATGCTGGCCACGGCTGTCAGAAGGGCAAAGCTCGGAGACCAGAGCCGCTTCATCGGGTCCACGAACCACAGCGTGACCAGACCCAGTGTGCCGACTGCGACGCCCCACGCGGCCAGCCTGGGCAGAGTGACCGAAGCCGGGGCGGCCAGCAGGAGGATCTTGCCGGCCGTCACTCCCGCGAGCATGGTGATCAAGCATCCGACGATGACGACCAGCCCCTCGGGGTCGTGGCCCAGTGACCCCTGACGGTAGAGGTGCTGCAGGGGTATCACCTGGTAGTCCACGGAGAGTGACAGGTTGCAGTCGGGGGTGGGCCCACCCTCCGAGCATCGAGAGTGATAGGCCCAGAACACCACCGCCCAGTATCAGGGCGAGCAGCACCGTGACGCTCGCCCAAGCCCTGACTCCCCGCACCACGAGATGCAGCAGCGCGACGAGGACGACCAGCACGGCATAGATCTGCAAGGGACCGGTGACCCGCAGCTCCGACGGCGACACGGTGCGGGTCACCACGGCGGTGTACAGCAGCCCGGCCGCCATCAGCACCAGTGCTCGACGGGCCGTGACGCGAGCCTCGACCCTGCGCGCATACGCGAAGGCCATGCCACATCCCGACAGGCCGACGAAGAGCGGGAAGACGAGGTCGAAGACCGTCACCCCGAGCCAGGTCGCATGCTCGAGCTGGTCCGGGCGCGGCGCCAGCACCGACAGCAGCACCACGTTGAGCAACACCATCCAACCGCGAGCCCAGTCAAGTGACGTCAGGCGCTGTCGCGCAGGCGGCATCTGCGGCACGATCTGGGGCGACTGAGGCACGGTGGTGACCGCATCCGTCATGGCCCCTCCCCTCCCACGACGAGGTAGGTCATCCGACGGGAGAAGAGGACCGGCGGCTGCGCACGGGGCAGCTCACCCGCCTGCCACGACTGCTCGGGAAAGGCGAGCCAGCCGTAGACCCGCTGGTGCAGACCCTCGCGTCGGGGACCCTCGGGCCCTGCCGGCCCCAAGGCCATGAAGAAATCGTAGTCCTCCGTGGCCAGCTCGCGGGTGACCTGCTCGGTCGGCAACCCGCCGGCGACCAGCTCCGTGAAGGCTTCGCCCGGGTCGGGCGGGACGCTCACCCACGCCCCGCGGGTGGCCGCGGGAGCCACGCTCGACACGGCGACCGTCACGGCCCGATGGTCGGGGTTCTCGTACTCCATCCAGTCCGGGCCTCCGGGGCAGTCGGCCGCCTCTGCGCAGTGTCCTCCGGCTCGCGTCCGAGTGCCGTGCTCGTCGGAGTCGTTCCAGTAGCTGGCCGCGAGCACCCGGTCCAGAGGCAGGTCGGGGATCACCGTTCCGCGCAGCTCCAGCACCTGCTTCACCGCTGCGGTCACCGACTCCTCGGTCAGCGCACCGTCGGCCAGCGACAGCACGACACGTGCCGACGAAGCCGCCGTCTGCACCTCGGCCATCATGCCCACAGTCTCGTGGACGACAAGGTGGTCACCTGCCCGGCTGACGTCCAGCGCCGGCCACCGGGCGGCGGCGCCGTCCAGGAACGCATGCCAGGAGCCGATGCGAGCCTGAGCGCAGCTCCCGTCTCCGCGGTCGGGGCGGGGGACGGCTCCACCTCCCCTGCAGCCACCTGGGTCCGCTCCTGGTATCCCGCGCAGAGCTGGGTTCTCTCGCCCCTGGTGAGAACGACGAACACGGTGTATGTCGTGGTGTCGTCCTCAAGCGCGCTCCAGACCAACAGCTCGTCATCCGGGTGGGGGGACACGACCAGCTGCATCTTCTCCATCTCGGCTGCCGGAGCGGGCGATGCCGCCGACTGCACGGTCATCGGCTCGGAGATCCCTCCACCGAGGAGCGCAGCGAGTGCCACGGCCGAGGTGATCACGCTGGTCACGACTGCCGCGAGCACACGCATCCCAGGACCATGCCCCACGCTGACGGATCCTACCGACGGGGCCGCTGGGCGGCGAGGGTCGTAGGCCGCCTTCGTCCTGGGTGTGGGAACCTGGAGCGGCGGCAGCGCGTCCCAGCACCAGCCGACGGAAGGTGATGCCATGTCTGCACCTCGCACGTTCCTCGCGCTGGTGGTCGCGGTCGGGATCAGCCTGAGCGGCTGCGGGTCGTCCACGACCGACGCGGCCGGCGACGCCTCCGTCAGCATCACGCCGCCGGCCGCCACGTCCACGCCCACCGACGACGCGAAGGAGACCACCGTGCCGGTTCCCGGGGACGAGTCCCCCATCACGCAGGTCGAGCCGCCACCTGGTGAGCTGCCGCTCGGGCCGGTGCCCGACGCGATCGTCTCCCGACCCCAGGTGCAGGCGGCCATCGCCGACTTCGCCGAGCGTCAGGGTGTCCCCGTCGACGAGGTCACGGTGGCCGGCTACGCCGATGTCACCTGGCCGGACGGCTCTCTCGGCTGCCCCCAGCCCGGTGTGATGTACACCCAGGCCCTGGTCCCGGGGCACCAGCTGATCCTGCAGGTCGACGACACGACGGCCAGCTACCACGCGGCCGAGGGGAAGCCGTTCGCCTACTGCGCGACCCCGGGGATGCCACTGCCCGGAGGCAGCGGCACCAGCTGATCCAAGCGAGCCAGGCTCACCCGGCGCACCAGGCGCCGCGCGTGCCCCGGAACCGCGGCGGCTGACGCCCGCCCCCCCTCGCTTGCCCTCCGTCCCAAACCCCGCTACGTTGAGCGCAACGCAAAATGTATGCGCATACATTTTGGTCGACGACGACCGGGAAGCGAGGAGCCATGGCCCGCACCACAGGCAGCGGCAGCTCTCGCGTCACGGTCTACACCGTCGCCGAGCGGGCCGGCGTCTCCGTGGCCACCGTCTCCCGCGTCCTCCGGGAGCCGCACCTCGTCAAGGAGGCCACCCGCACCCGGGTGCTGACCGCCATCGACGAGCTCGACTACGTCCCGCACGGTGCAGCCCGTTCGCTGGCCTTCCACCAGCACGAGGCCCACGGCCTGGTGCTGCCCGAGCTCGGCGGCCCCTACTACTCCGAGCTGCTGATGGGTTACGAGTCGGTGGCGGCGGCAGCAGGCTACAGCGTCGTCCTCCTCCTGAGTGAGGGCAAGGACGACCTGGGCGTTGCCCTGCGGCGTCTGGCCGGCAAGGTCGACGGCATCGTCCTGATGGGCGCTGCCGGAGTGCCCGAGCGCACCCTGGCCGCCCTGCGCACCAAGGTGCCTGTGCTCGGCCTGACCCGCAACGACCGCGCCGACCTCGAGTCCTTCGCGACCGAGAACCGCACCAGTGCCGAGGAGCTCACCCGTCACCTGCTGGCCCACGGCCGACGACGTCTCGTCTTCGTGGGCAGCCCCGAGCTGGCCATCGACGTCCGCGAGCGCCACGAGGGTTTCGTCGCCGCGCACGACGACCGTGCCGTGCTGCCGGCGGTGCCCGCCGACCTTCGCGAGAGCGAGGGCCGCCGGGTGGCCGATCTCGTCCTCTCGGGTGAGATCGACGCCGACGCCCTGGTCTGTGCCAACGACGAGCTCGCCCTGGCGGTCATGGACCGCCTGATGACCCGGGGGGTCGAGGTGCCCCGCGACATCGCCGTCGTCGGGTGGGACGACGTGATGACGGCGCGCTACGTGCGACCGGGGCTGACCACCGTCGCCCAGCCCGTCCGGGACCTGGGAGCCCGCGCCGCGGCGCGGATGCACGACCTGATCCGCGGCCATACCGACACACCTGACCAGCACACGCTGCCCACCACCGTGGTGATCCGTCAGTCCTGCGGCTGCGCCGCAGGCGACGCGGCAGCGCGCCGGACCGCAGAAGATACAAAGGAGTAATCGATGCGAAGCACACGAATGCTGATCGCGCTGACCGCTGGGACCGCCCTGGTCCTCACCGGTTGCGGCCGCGACGACGGAGGGTCGGGCACCGACGCCGCCCCTGAGACCGGCGAGGAGGTCTCGACCGAGGACGTCACGGGCGAGATCGACGTCTGGGCCATGGGCGCGGAGGGCGAGAAGCTCCCCGAGCTGGCCGCCCAGTTCGAGGAGGCACACGACGGCGTGACGGTGAACGTCACCGCCATCCCATGGGACTCCGCGCACGACAAGTTCACCACCTCGATCACTGCCGGCACCACGCCGGACGTGGCCATGGTCGGCACCACCTGGATGGGTGAGTTCGCCGGGCTCGACGCCCTCGACCCCGCCCCCGGCTCCATCGACTCCGCGAAGTTCTTCGAGGGCGCCCAGGAGACGGCCGTCGTGGACGGCACCGCCTACGGCGTGCCCTGGTATGTCGAGACGCGCCTGGTCTACTACCGCACCGACATCGCGGAGCAGGCCGGCTACGCCGAGGTCCCCACCGACTGGGAAGGCTTCAAGCAGATGGCGGCCGACCTGCAGAGCGAGGGCGGCGCCGACTGGGGCATCAGCCTGCAGCCCGGCGGCGTCGGCTCCTGGCAGACTGTGCTCCCGCTGGCCTGGACCAACGGCGCCGAGATCGCCACGGAGGACGCCTACCAGTTCAACACCCCCGAGACGGTCGAGGCGGTGGAGTACTTCCAGAGCTTCTTCACCGACGGCATCGCCAACCCCTCACCACCGGAGGGACAGACCGAGGCCGACTTCACCAGCGGCGCGGTGCCGATGTTCATCTCCGGCCCCTGGATGCGCTCCCTGGTCGAGGACATGGGCGGCGAGGGCTTCGCGGACAAGTACGACGTGGCGCCCATCCCGGTGCCCGAGGGTGGTTCGTCCTCCTCGTTCGTCGGCGGCTCCAACCTCGCAGTCTTCAAGGAGACCGAGAACCGCGACACCGCCTGGGCCTTCGTGGAGTGGCTCACCGAGCCGGAGACCCAGGTCTCCTGGTTCGAGGCGACCACCAACCTGCCGTCGGTGCAGAGCGCCTGGGAGGACGAGGCGCTGGCTGCCGACGAGAAGCTCGGCGCCTTCGGCACCCAGCTGGAGACCGCTCAGGCACCGCCGTCCTTCCCGACGTGGGAGGAGGTCGTGACGTCCTTCGACACCGCCATGGAGCAGGTCGCCAAGGCCGAGGCCGACCCGCAGGAGGTGCTGGACGACGTCCAGACCCAGGCCGAGTCCATCGGCACCGGGCAGTAGTCATGGCCTCCGCCACGACCACCCCTCGCCGCCGGTCCGCCGACCGGGGGCGAGGGGCGCCGGAGGGCCCCACCGACGGCAGTGGCCGCCGCGCCGAAGGCACGAAGGGTCGGCCCGTCGGACGACGCCGCGAGGAGCGGGCCGCCTGGATGCTGGCGCTGCCCTTCCTCCTGCTCTTCCTGGTCTTCACGGCCTGGCCGGTCATCCAGTCGATGTTCATGAGCGTGACCGACACCCAGGCGCGCGACCTGCAGACCCCGTTCGCCGTCGACTTCATCGGTCTCGACAACTTCTCCCAGGCGCTGTCCGACCCGATCTTCCGGCAGGCCGCGTTCAACACCGCCTACTTCGTCGTCGTCGGCGTGCCGTTGACGCTGACCATCGCCCTGGCCGCGGCGCTCGCCCTCGACAAGGGCATCGGCAAGCTGCGCTCGACCTTCCGGCTGGGGTTCTACACCCCGGTCGTCACGTCGATCGTCGCGGTGGCCGTCGTGTGGCGGTTCCTGCTCCATCCCGACGTCGGGCTGGTCAACACCGTGCTCGCCTGGGTGGGCATCGACGGGCCCAACTGGCTCGGGTCGACCACCTTCGCGATGCCCTCACTGATCGCGATGGCGGCCTGGCGCAACTTCGGCACGGCGATGATCATCTTCCTCGCCGGCCTGCAGGCCGTGCCCTGGGCGCTGCACGAGGCAGCCGCCATCGACGGCGCCTCGGCGCTGCAGCGCTTCCGGCACATCACTCTGCCCCTGCTGCGCCCCACGATCCTCTTCGTCTCGGTCACCACCGCCATCGGCTACCTGCAGTTCTTCGAGGAGCCGTTCGTGATGACCGACGGTGGCCCGCTCAACAGCACGATCTCGGCGTCGATGTACACGTTCAAACAGTTCAGCTTCGGCAACTACGGGTATGCCGCGTCGCTGAGCTATCTCATCTTCATCGTGATCGTCGTCGTCACCGCCATCCAGTTCCGTCTGCTCAGGGAGAAGGACTGATGAGCTTCACGCAGCAAGAACCCACAGTCCGCAGCCGATGGTGGCTCTACCTCCTGCTCAGCCTGGCCCTGGTCGTGGTGATGGCACCGTTCGTGTGGATGGTGCTGGGCAGCCTCAAGACCGACGCGGAGCTGCGCCAGGTGCCGCCCACGTGGTGGCCGCAGCAGGCCTCGCTCGACAACTACGCCGAGCTGTTCAGCCGGCTCAACTTCGGCCAGTTCTTCTTCAACTCCACCGCGGTGGCCGTCGTCGTCACGATCGGCAACCTGGTCTTCTGTTCGGCGGTGGGGTATGCGCTGGCGATGCTCGAGTTCCGCGGCAAGAAGGCGCTGTTCGGCCTGATCATGGGCACACTGATGATCCCGGGCGTGGTCACCTTCGTGCCCCTGTTCGTGCTCGTCGCCAACCTGGGCCTGGTGAACACGCTGCCGGGGTTGATGCTGCCCTTCCTGGTCGCCCCGTTCGGGGTGTTCCTGATGCGACAGTTCATGCTCGGGCTGCCCAAGGACCTGCTCGACGCGGCCCGGGTCGACGGCGCCGGCGAGCTGCGCATCTTCTTCCGGGTGTTCCTGCCGCTGTGCGGACCAGCCTTGGCCACCCTCGGCATCCTCACCTTCCTCGGCAGCTGGAACAACTTCCTGTGGCCGCTCGTCGTGGCCCAGACCGAGGACACCTACACCCTGCCCGTCGCGCTCGCGCTTTACTCCACCGGGCAGAACGCCACCCAGTACGGCCTGCTCCTGGCCGGCGCCACGATCGTGGTGCTGCCGGTGCTGCTCGTCTTCATGGTCTTCCAACGCCGCTTCATCCAGGGCATCGCGACGACCGGCCTGAAGTGACCCCAGACAAGGACTCTGTATGAGCACCGCACGACGTGAGAACCTCCCCCGCATCGGCACCACCCGACGCTCGCCCCTGTCCCGACGGTCCGTCCTGGCGGGGGGCCTGGCCGGAGCCATCGGCCTGGCCACGGCCTCGCCGACCTTCGGTCAGGACCGAGGCGTGGGCCCGCGCAAGCCCGGCACGGAGCCCGGCGGCGTCGACCGCGACACGCTGCTGCGCTGGGCCGAGGACACCTGGCACTCGCTGGTCGAGATGACCCCGGAGGCGACCGGTCTGCCGGCCGACAACATCACCGGGGACCTGACGACCCGCAGCGGCTACACCTCCCCCACCAACATCGGCGGATACCTCTGGTCGGCGGTCGTGGCGCGCGAGCTGCGCATCATCACCCCCGGCGAGGCGCAGCGCCGCATCAAGCGCACGCTGCGGACGCTGGCGACCATGGAGCACCACGAGCCCAGCGGCATGTACGCCAACTGGTACGACGAGGCCACCGGCGAGATGCTCCGCATCTTCCCGGGCTCGGGTGACCCGATCGCGCCGTTCATCTCCAGCGTGGACAACGGCTGGCTCGGCGCTGCGCTGTGGGTGGTCAAGAACTCGGTGCCCAGCGCGTCCAAGCAGGCCGGCGAGCTCTTCGACCGGATGCGCTGGGACGCGTTCTACAACCCGAGCACTGCGGCCAACCCGGTTCCCCCCCACCCCGCCCAGCGTCCCGGCGGGCTGATGCACGGCGGCTTCTTCCTCGACGACCACGACCGGCCCGGCGGTGTCTACCTCGGCTCGCACATCGAGGCCCCCGACGTCTGGCTGACCACCCACCACTACGACACGATCGTCTCGGAGAGCCGGATCGCCTCATACCTGGGCATCATGACCGGCCAGGTGCCGCCGGAGCACTACTTCGCCGCGTGGCGGACCTTCCCGGCCACGTGTGACTGGAGCTGGCACGAGATGCAGCCGGTCGGCGAGACCCGCACCTACCTGGGCATCGACGTCTACGAGGGCGCCTACACCTACCGCGGCATGCGCATCGTGCCGGGCTGGGGCGGCTCGATGTTCGAGGAGCTCATGCCCAACGTCTTCGTGCCGGAGGAGGTCTGGGGCCCGCGTTCGTGGGGTGAGAACCACCCGCTGCACGTGCGCGCCCAGATCGAGCACGGGATGGACGACGCGGACTACGGCTACTGGGGCTTCTCCCCCGCCAGCGACCCGTTCGCCAGCTACCGGGAGTACGGCGTGGACCTGCTCGGACTGAACCCCGACGGCTACCACTCGGACCGCGAGGGAACCAACCCCGACCTCGGGTTCGGTGAGTGCCGGCCGGCGACCAACCCCGATCCGGAGTACGGCGACGGGGTCGTCACGCCGCACGCCGCCTTCCTGGCCATGATGTACGAGCCCGCCGCGGCCTTCGACAACCTGTCCCGCATCGAGGACGAGCTGGGCGCCTACGGCCCCGGAGGGTTCTACGACGCGGTCGCGGTCGTCTCCAACACGCCGGCTCAGCGCTACCTCTCGCTGGACCAGGCCATGATCATGGGCAGTCTGGGCAACGTGCTGGCCGACGACCTGCTGCAGCGCGCGTTCAGCACCCGTGAGGTCGCGGCAGCGCTGCGGCCCCTGCTCAGCATGGAGCAGTTCGGTGCGGGGACGGACGCATGACGGCGGTCGACGCGGACCGGCTGACGCGCCCCGACGGGGTGGTGTTCCGCGACCTCAACGGCAACGGGGTCCTCGACCCCTATGAGGACCCTCGCCGCCCGGTGGCCGAGCGGGTGGAGGACCTGGTCGGGCGGCTGTCGCTGCCCGAGAAGGCCGGCCTGATGTTCCACACGGTCATCGAGGCCGGCACCGACGGCAAGGTGCTGGAGCACCCGGGCAAGATCAGCAAGTCACCCACCTCCGAGGTGGTGCTGGGCAAGCACCTGTCGCACTTCAACGTGCACGCGCTCGGGTCCGCGCGCATGGCGGCAAGGTGGCACAACGACCTGCAGTGGCTGGCCACCCGGACGCCCCACGGCATACCGGTCACCATCTCCACGGACCCCCGCCACGGGTTCGTGGAGAACGCCGGGGTGTCCTTCTCGGCCGGGTCGTTCTCGCAGTGGCCGGAGCCGCTGGGGCTGGCGGCGCTGCGCGACCCCGAGCTCGTGCGCCGGTTCGCCGACATCGCGCGACAGGAGTATGTCGCGGTCGGCATCCGGGCGGCGCTGCACCCGACGCTGGACCTGGCGACGGAGCCCCGGTGGGCCCGTCAGGCGGGCACGTTCGGCCAGGACCCGCAGGTCGTCTCCGAGCTGGGCGTGGCCTACCTTCAGGGCTTCCAGCAAGACCGCATCGGTGTCGGCAGTGTCGCCTGCACCAGCAAGCACTTCCCCGGGGGAGGCTCGCAGAAGGACGGCGAGGACGCGCACTTCCCCTACGGACGAGAGCAGGTCTACCCCTCCGGCCGCTTCGCGGACCATCTGGCGCCCTTTCCGCCGGTCATCGAGGCCGGGACGTCGGCCGTGATGCCGTACTACTCGATGCCGGTCGGGCTGGTCCTCGACGGCGAACCCGTCGAAGAGGTCGGCTTCGGCTACAACACACAGGTCATCACCGGTCTGCTCCGCGGCACCCTCGGCTTCGACGGGGTGGTGCTCACCGACTGGGAGCTCATCACCGACAACCACGTGGGCGACCAGGTGCTGCCCGCGCGCGCCTGGGGCGTGGAGCACCTCGACGCCCACCAGCGGATGGAGCTCATCCTGGCAGCCGGCGCCGACCAGTTCGGCGGCGAGGAGTGCGTCGACGTCCTGGTCGACCTCGTCACCCACGGGCGGGTCAGCGAGGCGCGCATCGACGAGTCGGTGCGACGGCTGCTCCGGGTCAAGTTCGAGCTGGGGCTCTTCGACGACCCGTATGTCGACGAGGACCTGGCCGAGACCACGATCGGGCGGGCCGACTTCGTGGCCGAGGGCCACCGTGCCCAGGCCGCCTCCGTGACGGTGCTGCAGCACGAGGACGCCGTGCTGCCGCTGCGACCGGGGACCCGGATCTACGTGGAGGGGATGCCGGCTGAGGCTGCCGCTGAGCTGGGTGAGCTCGTGGACAGTCCCGAGGACGCCCAGGTCGCCCTAGTGCGGCTGGGGGCACCGTTCGAGCCACGCTCAGACCTCTTCCTCGAGGCCTGGTTCCACCAGGGTTCTCTGGACTTCCCGCCCGGCCTGGTGCACCGGCTCAGCCGCATCGCCCAGCACTGCCCGTTGGTGGTCGACGTCAACCTGGAGCGGCCAGCCGTGCTGACCCCGCTGCTGGACGTCGCCTCCGTGGTGGTCGGCAGCTACGGCACCAGCGCCCCGGCTCTGCTGGACGCCTTGACTGGCCGGATCCCACCCATCGGGGTGCTGCCGTTCGACCTCCCGCGGTCAATGCAGGACGTGCGCGACCATCCCGAGGACCAGCCCGGCTTCGACCACCCGCTCTTCCCCTGCGGCTTCGGTCTCGGGCTGGCAGCGAGGTGACCGCGCCGTGATCCCGAGAGTGGGACTGCTGGCGCAGCGATCTCCCTCCCCATCCCTGCCTGCCTCGTCGGCATCCCTGCCTGCGTCGTCGCCGGGTCGGGTGCGTCGCCGGGTCGCCCGGTCGCGTGCGTCACCGCGCCGCGCGCGTCACCGCGTCGCGTGCGTCACCGCGTCAGTACTTCGAGCTGCCTGACCCCGGCACGGACCGAGCCGGGGCCCTCACCCCCGGTGGGCCCCGGTTCATCCGTGCCCCGGTCATGGTGGTCCCACCAGGCGGGTTCGCTTTTCAGGCCAGCTCCGCTGAGGCCTCTCAGCTCCAGCCTTCAGAACGGGGGCTGCTCCGGCCAGCGTGAGGTGTTGCTGGTCCAGGGACCGGTGCCACGGCCAGACTTGGGTGGCATTGGCGCGGCCGGACGGGACGCCGGTGCCGGACGGGACGCCGTGGCCGGACGCGACGCCGTTGCCGAGCTCGCTGCCTCGTCTGGCGTCGGTCGTCTGCGTGCCCGCACCCACATCGGCCGCGACCTCACGGAGAATCTCCTCGGGTGTGGGCTGCCCTGGAGGGGGACCGTGGCGCCGGCCACCACCTCTGCGGTGGAAGACAGCCACCGGACGGCCGTAGCCGATGGTCCAGGCGCCGGAGTCGTAGTCGTCCAGTGCCTCGAGCCAGCGGTTCTGCCCTTCGCGGCTCGACAAGGCTGCGTAGACCAGGCGGTCGCGCAGGTCGCCGTCATCGACGGTCGCCGGGTCCATCCCCAGCGCACCCACCGGGTCCATCGCCAGCTCAGCCGCCGGGTCCATCCCCAGCTCCATCCCCGGCTCACCCGCCGGGGTGATCCCCGGCTCGGCCGCCGCCGGGGTCACCCCACGTCCGCCGTACTGCCGGTAGTCGTGACTCCGTGTGCGGTAGACGCGGCCGAACAACGTGGTCCAGGTGATGTCGCGGGTCGAGTCCATGACGGAGGACCAGAACCGCTCGGTCTTCAGCTGGTGGTGGCGAGGATGCTTGAGGTTGAGGTTCACCTCGGAGGTCTTGCCCCCGATGCCGAAGGGGGACTCATGGTCGAGCTCGCACCGGTGCGCCGGCACGAGGCAGCCTGGGGCCCGGCAGAAGCGGTCGGCTGCCCTCACCTGCCGGACCATGTCGGCATCCGGGCGGTAGGCGGCGATCGAGCGTTCGACCACCCGACCATCGGCGGGGTCCATCAGCAGTCGGTGCAGCGTCGTGCCAGGGGCCAGCACGATCTCGCGCGCGTGCTCCGCGTTGACGAACCCGTGACCGGGTATCTCGGCCACGCCGGCACCAGGTGCGGCGGGTGCCGGTCCCCTGCAGAGACAGCCGTCGTGTGACGGTCCTCGGTGGCAGGGCGACTGGTCGTCACAGGGGCATCTGTGGCGGTCGCCGGCAGGAAAGACGCCGAGGGCGTCGAGGGGCATCACGAGCTCAACGGTGGCAGGGGGCTGCCCACTGATGATCCGCCGAACGTCATCCGGGGTCGGGACCAACTGGGCTGAGGAATGCTTCGCGGGCCCCCAGCCGCAGATGTCCTTCGCTGGGCCCTGGCCAGAGGAGCGCTTCGCAGGACCTTGGCCGGGGTGGTCCGGCCGCGGGCCTTCAGCGGATCCGTCGCTGCACACGTGGCCGCACCCGTCCCTGCACCCGTCGCTGCCGCTGTCCGGGAGCGGGAGGACCCCGTGCACCAGCAGGGCCATCGCGGTGTCGGCCCGAAGATGGCCCAGCGACCGCTCGTCCCCCGCCTTGCGGGCCTTCCGGGCGATGGACTCGATCCGGTCGATGCCCGCCACGATGCTGGTGGTCGGCCCGGTGATCATGATCTGACCGACACCGTCGTCGCAGACCTCGGCTCGCACGTCCCGCATCGCGACGGCAGCCTTGCGCCTCTCCCGGGCCGCCTTCGCGTCCTCGCCCTCGACCCGACGCACCTCTCGGTCGAGCCGCCGGCGGAACTCGGCCCGGGTCTCGCGCCTCCCGGAGTCGCCTCCCTCCGGGGTGTCCTCCGGGGCGGCGCCGGCCACCAGGGGACCGAACACTGCTTCGGCGACATCCCCCGCCTGGTGGTAGGGCATCCGGCGGCAGCTCGCCCAGAAGTCCGCCACACTGCGCCACTCGGTGGCACCACGGCAGAGGGCAGCATCGGCGACCTGCACGGCGGCTCGGGGCGCCAGCGCAAACCCCACCCTGGTGTGCGAGGACATCACCCCGTCGCCGGTCAGCACGGCGAGCTGCTGCGCCACCACCGACTTGGTCTTCTTGGCCCACTGCTCTCGCTCGTTCCTGGGCAGGTCGTCGGGGTCAGTCACGTTCTTGCGCCCCAACAGCTCGTGACCGGCCCGGTCGGCCAGCGCGCGGGCTGCGCCCACCACGACACCGTCGACGAAGCCGCGGACGCCCGCGGCGGCCTGCGCGCCGTCGAGCAGCTGACCGTTGGTGATCGCCTCCGGCGCTGCGATGAGGCCGTCAGCCGACTGTGCCTGCGCCGTGGCACACCGCAGCACGGACATCAGTGCCTCGGCCACACCTGCCGGCAACGGCAGCATGGTCAGCCCATGCTCGACCCGCGCCAGGGCCTGCAGGTCGGCTGACTCACTGGCGAACGCGACCAGGTCCTCGACGGTCAGCAGCGGGTGGTCACAGTCACCGGCCCAGAAGTCGCGTGCCCAGGCCTCCTCCGCCGAGGACTGTGGCCGCTGGTCGCCGACCTGCCTGGATGTCATCGTCTCCACGTCCACGCCTCCCCTCGAGCGTCCCCGGCGACCACCCTGCCGCCTTGGGTCAAGGTTAGTACATACGTTCGACAATGGACAGGCACCGACACGCCCTGGGGACAACCCCCTCAGGTAGGGACGTCCCTGCTGGGGGAGGCTCGACCACGGCCAGACCGGTGCCGTAGACCTTCAGCCGCACCCGCGCCCCCGGCTCCAGACGCGCGGTCTGAGCGGCCAACGCCTCCAACGGCCCGACCCCGTCGACGTCCAGGTCGACGCGGACGGCGTCGGTGACCGCGACCGCGTCGCGCACCGTGCCCGTCAACGGACCGTCGTCGGTCACCCACACCGCCGAACGCCGCACGGCCACGGCGCAGTCGTCGACCGCCTCCGGATGCCGTCCGCCCGCCTGCAGCATCCGGCGCGCCGGCTCGCCCGTCAGCACCTCCTGGAACCCCAGGAACCGGGCGATCCGCTCGTCGGCGGGCGCACGCCATACCTCCAGGGTCGGGCCCTGCTGCACGAGCCGCCCGTCCAGCATCACCCCCATGCGGTCGGCGACGGTGAACGCCTCGTCGTGGTCGTGGGTCACCAGCAGCGCGGTCGTCCCGGTCGCCACCAGGATCTCCCGCAGGTCACCGGCCAGCCGTTCGCGCAGTGACCGGTCGAGGGCCGACAGAGGCTCGTCCAGCAACAGCAGACGGGGCTCGGCCGCCAGGGCACGCGCCAGGGCGACCCGCTGCTGCTCACCGCCGGAGAGGGTGCCGGGGCTCCGGTCCGCATGGCCCGGCAGACCCCACGAGCTCCAGCAGCTCGACCACGCGCGCGCGCACCGTGGCCGGGGCCACCCGGCGCAGCCGGAGCGCATAGCCGACGTTGTCCGCCACGCTCTGTTGGGCGAAGAGCTGCCCGTCCTGGAACATCAGGGCGAACCCTCGACGGTGTGTGGGCACGTCACGCAGGTCTCGGCCGTCCAGACACACGGTGCCCGTCGCCAGCTCCTCCAGACCGGCGACGGCGCGCAGCAGGGTCGACTTGCCGCACCCCGACGGTCCGAGCACCGCGAGCACCTCACCCGCCTCGAGCTCGAACGAGACATGGTCGACGGCCACCGTGTCGCCGAAGCGCACGGAGACGTCATGGACCGTCAACACCTAGAACTCTCCCGCCCCGGCGACCCGCAGCCGTTCGACCAGACCCATGACGCTCACCGTGACCACGCTGAGCACCACCGAGGCTGCCAGCGCCATGCCCAGGTTGTCAGCCCCGGGCCTGCCGATCAGGTCGAAGATCAGCACCGGCACCGTGGGGCGGTCGGGCCGGGCCAGGAAGCTGGTCGCCCCGAACTCCCCCAGCGACACCGCGAACGCGAAGCCCGTCGCCGCCAGCAGGGGACGGGCCAGCACCGGCGACTCCACGGTCCAGGCAGCCCGGAAGGGGTTGGCGCCGAGCGCTGACGCCGCCTGCCGCAGCCGCGGGTCCACGCCCCGCAGGACCGGTGCCACCAGACGCACCACCAGCGGCAGCGCGACCATCGCCTGGGCGATCGGCACCAGCACCGCCGACGAGCGCAGGTCCAGCGGCGGCCGGTCGAGCGTGATGAGGAAGCCGAAACCGATCGTGACCGCCGAGATGCCCAGCGGCAGCATGAACGCGCCGTCCACCGCGGACACCAGGCGACGACCGCGACGCGTATGCGGTCGCCGTGACACGAGCACCGACACGGCCAGCCCCAGCACCACCGCCAGCACGGTGGCGTCGACCGCCGTGCGCAGCGAGTTGCCCAGCGCCTCGGTGACACTGACCCGCAGCGCGGGGGTGGCGGCGGGGTCGCCCAGCAGCCGGTAGTAGCGGAACGTCCAGCTGTCCCCGGAGTTCAGGCTCCGCCACACCAGCGACCCGACCGGCAGCAGCACGAACCCCACCGCCAGTGCTGCCAGCCCCAGCAGTGGGAGGTCGCGACGGTCCGGACGGCGCGCCGCCGACCGTGCCCCGCCGCGCCGCAGCGCCTGCTCCCGGCGCGCCCGGGTGCGGGCGGCCACCGCCAGCATGGCCACCACGGCCACCAGCTGCAGCACCGAGAGCACCGCCGCCGCCTGCAGGTCCAGGAACTGCGTGGTGAGCAGGTAGATCTCGGTCTCGATCGTGCCGTAGCGCAGGCCGCCCAAGGTCAGGACGACGCCGAAAGCCGTCGAGCAGAAGAGGAAGACCAAGGTCGCTGCCGACACCACCGCAGGGGTCAGGGCGGGCAGGGTGACGGTGCGGAAGACCTGCCAGGGCGTGGCTCCCAGCGCGCGCGCCGAGTCCTCGGCCCGCGCGTCCAGCCCCTCCCAGGTGCCGCCCACCGTCCGGACGACCACCGCCAGGTTGAAGAACACGTAGGCCAGCAGGATGGCCACCCAGGACCCGTCCCACCCCAGCACGCCCAGTGGCCCGCCCGGTGCCAGCAGGGACCGGAACATCACGCCCACCACCACGGTGGGCAGCACGAACGGCATCACCACGACGGCGCGCACCAGCCCGCGACCGGGGAAGGTGAGGCGATAGAGCACGTAGGCGAGCGGCATACCGAGCACGAGGGTGAGCACCGTGCCCGCGGCGGCCATGCCCACGGTGAAGGCCAGCACCCGGGCGGTGCGGGCCCGGCCCAGCACCTCGGTCACCGCGGACAGGTCCAGGGTCCCGTCCGGCACGAAGCCGCGGGCGAGCATCCCGCCCAGCGGCAGCAGGAAGAAGACACCCAGGAAGACGACCGGGAGCACCGCCAGGGCTGCGAGCGTCCAGGCGGGCGCCGCGCGCCGGCTGAAGACTCTCACCCGGTGGCGATGTCCGCCCACTCGCGGACCCACTCCTCGCGGTGCTCCTCGATCTCCTCCGGCGCGACCTCGACCGGGTCCTGCGCGACCTGGGCCCAGGTGGCCCAGACCTCGGGCAGCGCGACGGACGGGTCGACCGGGTAGACAAACATCGAGTCGGGAACGGCAGCCTGGACCGGCTCGCTGAGCAGCCACTGGACCAGGGCCTGCGCCCCCTCGGGGTTGGCGGCGCCGGCGAGCACCCCGGCATACTCGACCTGCCGGAAGCACGTGTCGAGCAGGGCGCTCGTCGTCGGCTCGTCCCCACCCTCGGGGATCGTGAAAGGCGGCGACGAGGCGTAGGACAGCACGACCGGCCGGTCGCCCCCACCGCCGCCGGCGGTGAAGTCCACGCTGTAGGCGTCGGACCAGCCGCTGGTCACGAGCACGTCGTTGGCCACCAGGTCGGCCCAGTAGTCCTGCCAGCCGTCCTCGCCGAAGTGCCCGACCGTCGCGAGCAGGAAGGCCAGACCGGGGCTGGACGTGCTGGCCCCGGGCGTGACGAACAACCCGCGGTATGCCGGGTCGGCCAGGTCCTCCAGCGTCTGCGGAGGGTCGAGGTCGGCGGCCTCGAACCACGTGTCGTCGATGTTGACGCAGACGTCGCCGTAGTCGACCGGGGCCAGGCGGTCGGCGCCCTCACCCTCGAGCGCGTGCTCCTGCGCCCCCGCGGGCAGCTCGGCGTCGTGCGGAGCCAGCACATCGGCGTCCAGCGCGCGCGAGGCGAACGTCGTGTCGATGCCGAAGGCGGCGTCGCCCACGGGGCTGCCCTCGGTGAGCACGAGCATGTTGGTCATGGCCCCGGCATCGCCCGAGGGCCGGACGACGACCTCGTAGCCGGTCTCGGCCGTGAACTCGGCGACGAGCTCGTCGGGGAGCACGAACGAGTCGTGGGTGATGAGCACGACCTCTTGGTTGCCGGCCGTGCCGGTCGCGGCGTCGTCCGGCTCGTCGTCGCCTGCCAGCGTGCAGCCGGCCAGCGCCAGGACGAGGGCTCCCGCCGTCGCCAGGCGCGTCGGCGCCCGTCGGGTGGTCGGATGAGTGGTGGTGGTGGTGCGGGTGTGATGCATGGATGAGTCCTCCGACTTCCTCCGCCGGTGTGAACCGGTTCAGGTTCGAGGGTCTGCGGCCTGGTGCCGCACTCTCAGCGCGCGAGCGCTCCCCTGTCGTGTCCCTCCACCGTACACACTCCGCGCGGGCCTACCGCAGCCGCAGGTGCTGTTCCAGGACGTGGTCGGCGATCGCCATCGCCGACGTCGCGGCGGGCGAGGGGGCGTTGCGCACCAGGGTGATGGAGCCGACCTGGTCGACGGCGAAGTCGTCGAGCAACGTGCCGTCGCGGCCCCAGGCCTGGGCTCGCACCCCCGCGTGTGTCTTCATCCGCAGGTCGGACAACCTCAGTTCGGGCACGAACCGGCGCGCCTGCCGATGGTAGAGCGCCTTGACGACCGAGGCCGAGACCTCGCCCAGCCCCATCCGCCAGTGCTGCCGGGCCAGAGCGGGCGCACCCGGCCAGGTGAGCGAGGCCCAGGTGTCACGCAGGGAGACATCCCTCCACCGGTAGCCCTCCCGAGCCAGCGCGGGCACGGCGTTCGGCCCGACATGCACCTCGTCGTGGACCCCCCGGGTGAAGTGGACGCCGAGGAAGGGGAAGCGTGGGTCCGGCACCGGATAGATCATGCCCCTCACCAGGTCGGAGCGGCGCGGGTCCAGCGTCCAGTACTCCCCGCGGAACGGCAGGACCACCGGCTCCCGGGGAGCGCCGGCCAGGGCAGCCACCACGTCGGACTGCAGGCCGGCGCACACGACCACCCGGTCCACGACGTGCTCGGCGCCGGCTCCCGTGACGATCCGCACCCGGCCGCCCTCCTGGACGAACCTGGTGACCGCCTGGCCCAGCAGCACCGCGCCTCCCCCGGCTCTCACGTCTGATGCCATGGCCTCGGTGACCGCCGAGTAGTCGGTGGCCGCCGTGTGCGGCGAGTGCAGCGCGGCGACGCCGGCCACGTGCGGCTCGACCTCTCGCATCTCGGCGGCTCCGAGCCGACGCAGTCCGGGCACCTGGTTGGCCCGCGACCGCTCCTCGATCCGCTCGAGCGCGGCGAGCTCGGACCCGTCCAGGGCGACGACCAGCTTGCCGAGCTCGCGGTAGGGCAGCCCCCGCTCCTGGCAGTAGTCGCGTGTCATCGCCCGGCCGCGTGCGCAGAGCACCGCCTTGAGCGAGCCGGGCGCGTAGTAGAGGCCGGCATGCACAACCCCGGAGTTGTGCCCGGACTGGTGCTGGGCCAGCCGCCCCTCCTTCTCCAGGACGACGGCCTCGAGCCCTCGGTCGACCAGGGCCCGGGCGACGGCGACCCCGACGATGCCACCGCCGACAACACCCACGCGCTGGACCATGCCTCATGGTGGCACCGGACCGCTTCGTGGTGCGCGACATCCGGTGGTGCGATGTACTGGACGAACCGGTGGACCGGGGCTACGTTGTGTAGTAAAGATGAGGTCAAGCGGAGTAAAGAAACGGCAAAGTATCGGCTTGGAAGCATCACCGCTGCGACCCCTTCCTCACGTCCCGTGAGCAGCATCGCGTGAGGCAGGGTCTGGCCGTGGCGGCCGTGACCTTTGGGCAGCGTTGCCCACAGGAGGGGACCCCGTGAGTCTCGAGGCAAGGCAGTGCTGCGTGGGAGGTGTGACCTTCGACGCGCTGACTGAGGAACAGACCGTGGACGCGGTGCTCGAGGAGCTGCGCGAGGGCCGCGGAGGGTGGGTGGCCACCCCCAACATGGACATCCTGCAGCGTTCGCGCGACGTCACTCTGCGTGACCTCGTCAACTCCGCCACCCTCGTCGTCTGCGACGGCATGCCGGTGCTGTGGGCCGCGCGACTGGCCGGCACGCCGCTGCCGGAGCGGGTGACGGGGTCGTCCCTGATCTGGAGCCTCACCGCCGGTGCCTCGCGTGAGGCTCACCGGGTGTTCCTCCTCGGCGCCGCCCCAGGTGTCGCCGAGGTCGCCGCTCTGCGGCTCAACGAGCGGCATCCTGGGCATGAGGTCGTCGTCGACGTCTACTCCCCACCCCAGGGCTTCGAGCGGTCCGACAAGGAGATGGCGCGCCTCAGGGAGCGCCTCCGCCGGGCCGACCCCGCCATCGTCTTCTGCGGCTTCGGCTTCCCCAAGCAGGAGCTGCTGATCCGGCAGCTGGTGGAGGAGTTCGCCGACGTCTGGTTCGTCGGGTGCGGCGGTGCCATCGACATGGCGGCCCTCCAGGTCCCCAGGGCACCCACCGTGCTCCAGAAGTCCGGCCTCGAGTGGGCCTACCGCATGGCTCGCGAGCCGCGTCGGCTCGCCAAGCGCTACCTCGTCGACGACCTCCCCTATGCCGTGCACCTCTTCGCCAGCACCACCACGGCGGGGTTGCGGCAGCGCAGACACCCTGCTGACCACGGCGAGCCCGGCGTCTCGCCGGGTCCGGGGTGACCCAGACCGCCGCGTCACGTGCGACGACCCCCACGTCGCGCGTGGCGCGGCCCACCTCGACTCGCACGCCACCGACGGACCGGGTCGAACACATCGTGGTCGTGGTCGTCACCTACAACAGTGCACGTCACCTCCCCGCCCTGCTCACCAGCCTGAGCACGCAGCAGGTGATCGGAGACTGGCACGCCGGCCGCCTGACGGTGGTGGTGGCCGACAACGCCTCCACGGACGGCAGTGCGGAGGTGGCGGCAACGCACCCTGGGGTGACGGTCGTCCCCACCGGCGCCAACCTCGGGTACGCCGCCGGCATCAACGCGGCGGTCCGCGCTGCTCCCCCCGCCGACGCGGTGCTGATCCTCAACCCGGACCTGGTCCTGGAGCCGGACGCCGTCGCGAGGCTCGTGACGACGATGCACCGCACGGGGGCTGCGGTGGTGGTCCCGCAGATCCGGGACGGCAACGGCGACCTCTACCCGTCGCTGCGCCGCGAGCCGACCGTCCGCACCGCACTGGGCGACGCCCTCTTCGGCAGCCACCTGCGTTCGCGACCGGCAGCGTCGAGCGAGACCGTCTGGGCTCCCGAGGCGTATGACGTGCCGCACCCGGTCGACTGGGCCACCGGAGCCGCCCTCCTGGTGAGCCGCGACGCGCTCGACGTGGTCGGGGACTGGGACGAGCAGTTCTTCCTCTACTCGGAGGAGACCGACTTCCTGCGCAGGGTGCGCGATGCCGGTGGCACGATCTGGTATGAGCCGTCCGCCCGCGCGAGCCACCGGCAAGGGGGCTCCGGCACCTCGTCCGACCTCGACGTCCTGCTGACGGTCAACCGGGTGCGCTACGCCCGCAAGCACCAGTCCGCCCGGAGCGCCGGCTGGTTCCGCGCCGCCGTGGTCCTCGGTGAGGCGCTGCGCAGCTGGAGCCCCGTCCGCCGCTGCGCCCTGCGGGCCCTGCTGCACGAGTCGTCCTGGGGCAGCCTGCCGCGTGCTGACCAGGTCACCCCACAGTCCGGGCTCACCGGCTCGGTCATCATCCCCGCCCACGACGAGGCCGGTGTCATCGCGCGCACCCTGCATGCCCTCGCTCCCCTGGCCCCAGGGGGGATCGAGGTCGTCGTGGCAGCCAACGGGTGTTCGGACGACACCGCTGAGGTGGCCCGGTCGGTGCCGGGCACTCGTGTGCTCGACCTCCCCGAGCCCGGCAAGACCGCAGCGCTCAACGCAGCGGACGAGGTCGCCAGGTCCTGGCCCCGGCTCTACCTCGACGCCGACATCACCGTCACGCCACAGTCGGTGCTGGACGTCTTCGCGCACCTCGACGCCGGCGGCGGTGCGCTTGCAGCCCGTCCCCCGTACGTTTGGCAGTCCAACGGAGCGGGCCCGATCGTGCGCAGCTACTACCGCGCCCGCTCCCGCATGCCCTCGATGTCGCGGGCCCTGTGGGGCGCGGGGGCCTATGCGCTGAGCCAGGAGGGGCACCGGCGAGTCGCCCCCTTCCCGGACGTCGTTGCCGACGACGTGTTCGTCGACCAGGCGTTCACGGAGGTCGAGAAGGCGATCGTGCCGACGGCACCCGTGGTCGTGCGGACCCCCCGCAGTGCCGGTGCGCTGCTGTCGGTGCTGCGACGCCAGGCTCGCGGCCCTGCCGAGCTGGGCGTGGACACCTCGCGCTCGACGCTGCGTGAGCTGGCCGGCACGGTCAGCGGGCCACTGACCCTGCTCGACGCTCTGGTCTACGCCGGCCTGGCCGTCGCTGCACGCAGCGGGCCGGCACCGACCCAGGGGACCTGGGAGCGCGACACCTCGAGCCGGGTCACGGTGGAGGGCGTGAACCGTCGATGACGCAGCAGCAGGCTTCCCCGCCTCCCGGCCGGACCGTGTGGCTGGGCGTCGGAACCGCTCTGGTGGTCGCGCTGGCGATGGCTCTGGTCATCCGAGGGCTGGCCACGAGCTCCGGCACGCCCGGCACCGCCCCCGCGACCGCTGCGGCCGGGGACAGACCACCGACGCTGCGGCCCGTCGACGGTGGCATGGACTACTACGGCCGCTTCGACAACGGCCTACCGACGTCCTCCCGCTACTTCCCGGTCGGCGTGTGGTTCGAGAGCCTGATCTCCCCGGAGGACGTCGCACAGGACCGCGCCGTGGGCATCAACACGTATGTCGAGCTGACCGCCACCTCGGACCTGTCCCTGGCCGTCGACCGCCAGATGTCCTCGATCCTCAGTTCCGGGGACCGCCGGGCCAACGGTTTCCTGGTGACGGACGAGCCGGACATGTGGGCCGGTGCCGGCTCGGCACCGTGGACGGGCCACGACCCGGGCGAGGGCGACATCTGCCGGCCTCCGGACGCCGAGTGCGGCTACACCGTGGTCGACACGCTCCTGCAGCAGGCGCCCCCCGGGGCCATGAGCTACGCCAACTACGGCAAGGGAGTGGCGCTCTGGCACTCGGACGCGCAGGCCGCGCGGTTCCTCGACCTCGTCGACCTCGTCTCCGTCGACACCTACTGGTTCACCGACCCCAACATCTGCGGGGAGTCCGAAGGAGGGCGTGGCCCGGGCGCCGGTCGAGCGCTGAGCCAGGACCAGTGCCGCCTGGCCGCCAACTACGGGTGGACGGTCGAACGGGCTCGCTCGCTCATCCAGCCGCCGGGCAGCAAACCGGTCTGGCACTTCGTCGAGGTCGGTCACCCGTCCAGCCACGGGGGGGCGCCGACCATCACCGGTCCGCAGATCCGTGCCGCCGTCTGGAGCGGCATCATCCACGGGTCGCGAGGAGTGATCTACTTCAACCACAGCTTCGGTGGCGACTGCGTCACCCAGCACGTTCTGCGCGACGCGTGCGGTGACGCCGTCCGTGCCGACGTGGCGGCCGTCAACCGGCAGATCGGCGAGCTTGCCCCGACGCTCAACGCACCCTTTGTCGACGACCTGCTCACGACGTCGGCGGGGGTGGATGCGGCGGTCAAGCTGCACGAGGGTTCCTTCACCGTCATCGCCGGCTCCACCACCGACGAGCGCCAGTCCGCCACCTTCGCCCTCTCGTGCAGAAGCGCAACGACGGCGCGCGTGCTCGGGGAGGGCAGGTCGCTGCGCGTCACCGACGGCCGTTTCACCGACGAGTTCGCCGGTGCGACCTCCGTCCACATCTACCTCCTGGACGGTGGGACATGCGGGATCGGATGAGGGCCGGCCCCCCGTTGCTGCTCCGGGTGATCGCGTTCAGTGTGTTCTTCTTCCCCTCCACGATGGTGCTGGAGCCCCTCGGGGCTGCCGGCACCGTCCCCATCATCCTGTCCCTGGTCCTCTTCCTGCTGTGGTTCGCCTCGGCGCTGTTCGGCCTGCACGACCCTCTGCCTGTCCGGCACCCTGGCCGGCTCGCGATCGGCAGCTTCCTGTTCGTGACGCTGCTGTCCTACGCAGCGTTCAGTGCCGGCCTGACCGGAGGCAGCTACGGCACCGCGCGTGCTGCCGCGGACCGCTGGCTGCTGGTGCTGCTCGCCAGCTTTGCCATCATCGTGGTGGCCGGCGAGACCATCAGGACCATGGACGATGCGTTGCGCTATGTCCGCGCGATCCTCAACGGAGCGCTGTTCTGCTCCCTGGTGGCGGTGGTGCAGTTCACGCTGGAGGTGAACCCGATGGAGTGGGTCGGCATGGCGATGCCGGGCTTCGTCGACAACGGGGGGGCCACGGTGTACCAGGTGAGGGGAGCCATGGTGCGGGTGGCGGGCAGCACCTTCACGCCGATCGAGCTCGGGGTGGTCTGCGCCATGGTGCTGCCGCTGTCGATCTGGCGCCTCATCTACGACCCACGGGGCCGCACGTGGGCGCACGCGGTGGGCACCGCCCTGCTCATCTTCTCGATCGCCGCGACCATCTCGCGCTCGGGAGTGCTGGGCGTCGTGATCGCTGTGGCGACCCTGTTCCCCTTCCTGCCGAGACAGGCCCGCACGTGGACCACCGTGGCAGCTCCCGCCGCGCTCGTCGGTCTCTTCATGACAGTGCCAGGGCTGATGAGCACGCTCGGCAACGCCCTCAACCCCTCTGCCGACGACCCGTCGCTCACCACACGGCTGAGCAACTACCCGCGCGTCGCCGCCATGATCGAGGAGCGACCCTGGCTGGGACTCGGGCCGGGGACCTACCTCCACGAGAACGCTCTGCAGATCCTGGACAACCAGTACCTCTACAGTGCGGTCACCATCGGTCTCGTGGGCCTGGTCGGCACGGTCGTGTACTTCACGCTGCCTGCGATGACGACCCTGCACGCCGCTCGGACCGCCCGCACTCCCGCTCTGCGCACCCTGGCGGGTGCCGTGACCGCGGGGTGCGCCGTGGCGGCAGTGGGGTCCGTGACGTTCGACTCCTTGTCCTTCCCGGTCTTCACACTCACCTATCCCGCGCTCGTCGGTCTCGGAGGGGCCCTGTGGATCATGGTGAAGCGGCAGACGCGTCTGCCCCGGCCGGCCGCACCCACGTTGGCTCAGCCAGTCACAGGAGGTCTCTGATGGATCCGGTGTCCGTGTTCCGCGCACTGTGGCGGCAGCGGTGGTACGTCCTACCTGCCCTGCTCATCACCCTGGTCACTGCCGGCTACATGCTGCAGTACGGCCCCCGGCAGTACGAGTCGACCATCAGCTATGCCCTCGTCAACCCGGATGTGCCGACCGAGGCCGAGCTGGAGGAGGACCCCGAGCTCCAGCAGATCAACAGCGACAACCCCTACCTGCGAGCCTCCAACCCCGCGCTGATCACGGATGTCATGGTCACTCGGTTGAGCAGCGAGGACACCGCCGAGGAGCTGGAGGCCCGTGGCCTGAGCCCGGACTACACGGTGGCCCGGGGAGGGGTGGGCAACGGCTTCGTGCTCGACATCACCGGCATCGGCGACACCCCCGACGCGGCCCGAGACACCAAGGCGGCCCTTTCCAGCATGCTCGTCGAGGACCTACGGGTCGTCCAGGAGGTCAACGGTGCCGACCCCTCCTACCACTTCAAGGCCCTGCTCATCGCCGACTCCAGCAAGGCCACGGAGCAGATCTCGAGTCGCCTGCGCACCGTCATCAGCACTGTGCTCGCCGGCGGCATCCTGGTGTTCGCCTCGGTGTCCCTCGGGGAGTGGGTCACTGCCTCGCGCCGGCGTCGACGACGCGAGCAGGCACCGGACCGGCACACGCGCGGCTCCCGACGACCGACGCGTGAGCACGCGGCGCACGCCACCCCTCCACGGCAGACCGACTCAGACCCCACGAGCCTCCACGGGGAGCCCGGCACCCCAGCCGAGGCTACGGGGGAGGCACCGGTCCGCACGACGGGGAGATCATGAGAGCGCTGAGCGCACCCCCCGTCGGGGCCTGGTCCGACCTGGTGGTGCTGTGCGCGGCCAACAACTGGGACGACGTCCGCCTCGCGGACCGGCCGCTGGCCGAGGAGCTCGTCCACCATGCCCCCGTGCTCTACGTGGACCCGCCCCTGTCCCACCTCGCCCCCCGGCACAACCCTCGGGTGAAGCCGGCACTGGACCGGCCACGGCTGCGTGAGGTCGAGCCAGGTCTGGTCAGACTCACGCCGGTGGTGCCCCCTCGCCCGTTTCGGCCGTTCATGCTGTCGCTGACCCGGCAGGTGGTCCGGCACCGCATACGTCAGTCGATCGCCGAGCTGGGTGGCGAGACGCGAGCGGTCATCAGCACATTCCTCCTGATCGACGTCTTCGACCTGGCACCGGGAGCGACCCACCTCTACTGGATGCAGGACGACGTGGGCACCGGCGCCCGTCACTGGGGGATGGACGCGGCCACCCTGCTCGAGGGGGAGCAGCACGTGGTCGCGGCCACCGACGCCCTCCTGACCGCGAGCCCCCTGGCAGGCCAGCGGTGGCGCAGAGCCGGGCACACGGTCCACGACCTACCCAACGGCTGCGACGTCACGCGTACCGCCGGCCCTGCCTCGCCGAGGCCCAGCCGGGACCTCGACCTCCCGGGTCCGGTGGCCGGCTTCGTCGGTCACCTCAACCAGCGGACCGACCTCGACCTGCTGGCCGCCGTGCTGGACGAGGGCCTGTCGCTTGTCGTGGTCGGGCCCATCAGCAGCGACCTGCACGGCTCGCAGCTCTCCCGCCTCCTCGGCCATCCGCGGGTCCGAGCCGTCGGGCCCCAGCCGTTCGAGGACCTGCCCGGCTGGATGGATATCGTCGACGTCGGGCTCGTCCCTTACCGTCTCGACGACTTCAACCGCTACAGCTTCCCGCTCAAGACGCTGGAGTATCTCGCGGGGGGTCTCCCGGTGGTCTCGACCCACCTGCCCGCGAACGACTGGCTCGCCTGTCCACACATTGTGGAGGCGGACACGCCCGGGGCGTTCGCCACTGCAGCGCGGACCGCCGCCCTGTCCAGGGCCGACCCAGGCCTCGTCGAGCAGCGACGGACCTTTGCCGCGTCACACTCGTGGGCCCGCCGGGCCGAGACCCTCGCCGGCATCCTGGGGCTGGGGTCGTCGAGCGCGGGCGTCGCTGCGTCCCGGGGGTGATCGGCTCGGACGACCGAGGTGGCCCGCGGCCACGCGCGGGCGACAACCGCGGGCCACGTCATACCGGCCGGGCGTTGAAGTCGTCCCGCTGGACCGTTCCCCGGCGGCGCGCGAGGCGCCGCTCCACCTTGTGCGCGACCAGGCCCGCAGCGGCGACCACGCCGTCGCGGACCCGACGGACCAGCCCGGGGCGGTGCTCGAGCGCCTGCCGGTAGATCTGCTCCTGCAGCGCAGCCGCCCGGGCCAGCCCGAACCGCTGCTCCAGCAGGTGTCTGCCGTAGCAGCCGAGCTCCTCCCGTCGCCGTGGGTCGGCCAGCAGCTCCCGGAGCACCCCCACCAGTGCGTCCTCAGCCGCTGCGAGGTCGCCGTCACCGACGCCATACCATCCATTCTCCAGGAAGCCGCTCGTGGCCTGAGGTGTCAACAGTCTGAAGAACCCTCGCTCCCCCTGCACCACCAGCGGCTTGGCGAAGGCCATCCCCTTGAGTGCCGAACCGCCCATGCCGATGACCACGTCGGCGGCCTCGTAGGCGCCGCGCGGGTCCTCCAGCAGCCCCGTCAGGACGACCGCCCCCTGCCCCCGGGCCTCCACCTCGGCGCGGACCTCCTGCCGTCGCCGGCCCGTCGCCGACCAGCACCAGCTGCACCGGCCGCTCCAGGGCCAGGCGACCGACGGCACGGACAGCGGTGAGGATCCCCTCCAGCTTGAGCTCGTGAGCGAAGCGTGAGACGACCACGACGAGCGGCCCGTCGAGGCCGTAGGCCGCACGAAAGGCGACGTCACGGCCCGCGGGGGCGTTCCACTCGGCATCGACCGGTGGCTCGAGCAGCCACGTCGGCCCGGTCCTGCGTGCAGCCGCGCTCTGGCGGATGCGCTCCGTCCCGACGACCAGGCTCATCGACGAGGGCAGGAAGGGAGCGACGGCCATCGACATCACGGTCACCACGGGCACGCGTCGTCGTGAGAACGCGGTGGCGAGATAGGCCTCCAGCGCCGGCGGCCACTCGTAGGCGTGGATCACGTCGAACCGGCCTCGGGCAGCGACCGCCGCCAGGTGCAGTGCCGTCAGGGGCGAGGGCCGGAAGTATCCGTGCCGCGCCGCGACGCGGGGCAGGCGAAGTCGTCGCACCAGCTGGAGCAGAGGCCCCTCACCGCTGTAGACGCACACCTCGTGCCCGCGGTCGCGCAGCGCGGCGCCCAGCTCGATGGCGTTGATCTGGCTGCCGCCGACCTCCATCGCATGCGGGTAGACGAGGATCCGCAGCCGTTGCTCCCCCGCCCCCGGGGCGTCGCCGGGCGGGGACTCGCCGGTCACGCCTGCACCGGCTGCTCGGCGGGGTGCCCGCGGAAGTCGCGCAGGCGGGCCACGACGGTGCGGTCCCGCAGCACGAGGAGGGCCGCCACCACCACCGTCAGCGTCACCGACGCCAGGACGGCGACCAGATCACTCCCAGCTGTCCGCGAGACGAGCAATGCGCCCGCCCAGACCACGCCACCACCGACGGACGGCACCAGCAGCCGACCCACCACCCCGCGAGCCGGCAGGCCGGTGCGCGCGAGCAGTGCCAGGTAGAGCGGCAGGACCACGGCCAGCGCGACAGTGACCTGCGCGGCAGCCACGCCCGCGATGCCCCAGACCGTGGCCCCCAGCACCAGCGCCGGCAGCAAGGCCGCGAGCCACACCACCTGGACACCGAAAATGCCGCGGGTCCGGCCCAGCACCACCAGGTAGTCGTAGACGAGCTCGAAGACGATGCGCAGTGCAGCGAAGACGCCGAGCCAGGCCAGCGCCGAGGCGGCCGGGGCCCACTGGGCGCCGTAGACCAGGCGGATCACAGGGTCTGCCGCTCCGGCGAGCAGGAAGCAGACCGGGAAGGCGACCGCGGCCAGCACCCCCACCACCCACCGCATCGACCCGGTCAGGGCCGCGCCGTCGTCCTGCAGACGCGCAAAGGCAGCCGGCGCCACCGCGCGCAGTGGCTGCGAGAACATCGTCACCGGCCACGACGCGAGGTTGAAGGCAAGGACGTAGAACCCGAGCTCGGTGGGGCCCAGCACCGACCCGGCCACGATCTGGTCGGCATACCCCGCCGCGAAGACCACGGCGCTCGAGCCGGCCAGCGGGAGGCCGAACCGCAGCAGCGGTCTCAGCAGGGCGCGGTCGAACCCGAAGCGCACCCCCGTCGGCTCGAACCAGACGTAGAGCAGTGCGCTGAGGACGGACCCGACGACCCGTCCGACCGCCAGGCTCATCGCCCCGAGCCCGGCCAGAGCCAACGCCAGAGCCAGCAGCGCCCCCACCCAGACGTTGACCTGGTCGACCAGCATGCGCTGTTTCTGACGGAACTTGCGCTGCATGAGCGCAGCGGGGCTGGCCACGAGCCCGTTGACCAGCAGGCCCACGAGCATGAGCCGGACCACCGAAGTCGCCTCCGGGTCACCCATCGCAGCGGTATAGGTGGGCGTCACCAGGTATGCCGCCACGAAGAGCAGCACGCTCGTGGTCACCGAGACCGTCGTCACGGTGGGCACGATGTGCTGCGGGTCTCCCCGCCAGCGCACGATGGCCAGGCTCACCCCGAGCTCGTTGAAGCTCAGCACCGCCAGCAGGGCCACCATCGCGACGGCATACGTGCCGAACGCCTCGGGGCCCAGCAGATCGCGCCAGGGCGATGCCCACCGCCAACGTCCCGAACTTGGAGACGAAGGCGTTGAGGACGCTCCACCCCAGGGCCCCGGAGGCCTGCCGCCCCAGACTCGACGATCCGCCGACGGGGGTGGACACACCGTCCGCGTCCTGTGTCATGACCGGCTCGTCACCCTGGCCAGGGCCGTCACGACCCGCTCCTGCTGCTCGACGGTGAGGTGCGGGTGCAGGGGCAGCGACAGGATGCGCCTCGCTGCGGCCTCGGCGACCGGGAAGTCACCGTGGGAGTAGCCCAGCCCGGCGTAGGCACCGGTGAGGTGGATCGGAGTCGGGTAGTGGATGCCGACCCCGATGCCGGCAGCCGCCATCTCCGCGGCCACCCGGTCCCGCTGGTCGACCTGGACGACGTAGAGGTGCCAGACGTCGACGTTGTCGGGGTCGGTGACGGGCACCCGGACGCCCGGCACCCCGGCGAGGAGCTGGTCGTAGCGCAGGGCGGCGGCTCGGCGTGCGGCGTTCCACCGGTCCAGCCGTCGCAGCTTGGCGGCCAGCACGACAGCCTGCATCGCGTCGAGCCGCGAGTTGACGCCGACGACGTCGTGGACATACTTCGTCAGGCTCCCGTGGCCGGCGATCGCGCGCACCCGCTGCGCGAGCTCGCTGTCGTCGGTGAGCACAGCCCCCGCATCACCCGCGGCCCCCAGGTTCTTGCCGGGGTAGAAGCTGGTGCCGGCCGCGAGCCCCAGGGCACCGGCCGGCCGGCCGGCCCGAGCCGCGCCCTGGGCCTGGGCGGCGTCCTCGACGACCACGAGCCCCGCAGCGGCGGCCAGCTCGCTGACCCGCTCCACCGGGGCGGTCTGTCCGAACAGGTGGACGGGCACGACCGCCCTGGTCCGCGGCGTGACCGCGTGCTCCACGAGCCGCGGGTCGATGAGCAGGTGGTCCCGGTCGACGTCGACCAGCACCGGCACCGCGCCGATCCGGCTGACCGCCTCGGCGGTGGCGATGAAGGTGTTGGCGGGCAGGACGACCTCGTCACCCGACCCCACCCCCGCGGCGCGCAAGGCCAGCTCCAGCGCGTCGGTGCCGTTGGCCACTCCCACGCAGTGCCCCACGCCGATGTAGTCGGCATAGGCCTGCTCGAACCTCGTCACCGCCGGCCCACCCACGAACGCTCCCGTCCGCAGGATGTCCTCCAGCTGGGGCATCACCTCGTCGGCGATCTCCGCCCCCTGTGCGGCCAGGTCGACCAGCGGCACGGTCATGGCCGCCCCTGCCATGCCTGCTCCCTCTTGCTGGTCGGCAGACGCCGGGCCGGCACCCCGCCCCAGACCTCCTCCGGTGGCAGGTCGGACACGAGCACGCCGCCCATGCCCAGCGTGGCCCGGTAGCCCACCCGCAGCCCTTGCCGCACTGTGGCGTTCATCCCCAGGTAGGCCTCCTGGCCCACCACGACGGAGCCGCCCACGCTCACCCCGGCGGCGAGGGTCGCGTAGTTGCCGACCACGACGTCGTGGGTCAGCGTGACGTGGGGCATGACGACGACGTGCTGCCCCACGGTCACCGACGCGGTGCCGACCACCCCGGCCAGGATGACGCTGCCGACACCGGCGCTGCAGCTGTCGGCCAGCTGCGCAGCCGGGTGCACCACGGTGGCGTAGCGCCGAGGGGTGACGCCGACCGCGGCGAGGCGCTCGACGATGTCCCGGCGCGCCGACCCGTGACCGACGCAGAGGACCAGCTGCGCGTCCGGGTGGTCCATGGCGGCCAGGACGTCACCGAGCACCGGCACGCCGGCCAGGTCGGAGCCGTGCCGTGCCGCGTCGTCGTCGAGGACCCCCACGACACGGTGGGACCCTGCGGCACGCACGGCGGCCTGCACCTCGCGCGCGAGACCGCTCGCCCCGACCAGCAGCAGGTCACCCATCAGGTGACCGCAGGGACTCGATGACCCGCTCCTGGTCGGAGTCGGACATCTGATGGTAGAGCGGCAGGATCAGCGTGGTGGCGCTGAGGTGCTCGGTGACCGGCAGCGGCAGGCCGCCGGTGTCGCGGTCACGGTAGGCCGGCTGCAGATGGGCCGCCATGATGCCCCGTCGAGCCGAGATCTCGGCCCGGGCCAGATGGGCCAGCAGGCCGTCCCGGTCAAGCGGGTAGCCGGGCCCCACCTCGACCCAGTAGGACTGGAAGTTGCCGGTCCCCCACGGCGGGTCCGCGACCGGGCGCAGGCCCTCGATCTCGGCGATGGCCTTGGTGTAGCTCGCGGCGAGCTCGCGGCGGCGGGCGATGACCTCAGGCAGGCGACCCAGCTGCACGATGCCGACGGCCGCCTGCAGGTCGGTCATCCGGTAGTTGTAGCCGACCTCGAGATACTCCTCCGCCGGGGCAAGGACACTGGTATGCCGTGCCGCGGCGCTCACGCTCATGGCGTGCTCTCGCAGGCGGCGGGCCCGGGTGGCCCAGTCGTGGCGGCTCGTGGTGAGCATGCCTCCCTCGCCGGTCGTGAGCAGCTTGCGCGGGTGGAACGACCACGTCGCGACCTCGGCCCCGGCGCCGACAGGGCGGCCGCGGTAGGTGCTGCCGGCGCCGCACGCGGCGTCCTCCACCACCGTGATGCCACGGGGGTCGCACAGCTCGCGGATCGGGCCCAGGTCCACCGGCACACCGCCCTGGTCGACCACGACGACGGCTGTGGTGCGGTCGGTGAGCGCAGCCTCGACGGTGTCCCGGGTGAGGTTGCCGGTGACCGGGTCGACGTCGGCGAAGACCGGCCGCGCCCCGGCATACACGACGCAGTTGGTCGTGGCGACGAAGGAGAAGGAGGGCACCACGACGTCGTCGCCCGGCTGCACCCCGGCCAGGACGACCGCCAGGTGCAGTGCGGCGGTGCAGCTCGAGACGGCCACGGCGTGCTCGGCCTGCTGGGCGAGCGCGAACTCGTCCTCGAAACGCGCCACCATCGGCCCCTGGGCCACCCAGCCCGACTCGATCACCGCGCCGACCGCGGCGGCCTCCTCAGCGCCGAGCCACGGCTGCATGACGTTGATGCGGGCCATCAGGCACTCGCCCGGGTGCGCTGCGCTGCGACCTCGGCCCGGAGGGGGCGCCACCAGTCCACCAGCGCCCGCAGCCCCTCGTCCAGGCCGATCCGTGCCTCGAAGCCCAGGTCCTCCCGCGCCCGACGGGTGTCGGCCAGCCGGCGGGTGACGCCGTTGACGGCCCGCTCCGGCCCGTGCTCGACGGCCAGGTCGGAGTCCATCGCACGCAGCAGCGCCTGGGCGAGCTCGAGCAGCGAGGTCTCCTGGCCGCTGGCGATGTTGTAGACCCCTTCGGTCACGTCACTCGCGGCAGCCAGCACGTTGGCCCGGGCGATGTCTGGGGTGCAGACGAAGTCCATGGTCTGGCGGCCGTCGCCGAAGATGAGCGGCGGCAGGCCGTCGGCGACCCGTTCCATCCACCGCACCAGCACCTCGGTGTAGAGCCCGTGCACGTCCATCCGCGGGCCGTAGACGTTGAAGTAGCGCAGCGCCACGTAGTCCAGGCCCTCCATGGCCCGGAAGCTGCGGAGCATGCCCTCGTTGAACGTCTTGGCCGCGCCGTAGAACGTGTCGTTGTCGTAGGGGTGGTGGGTCTCCGGGGTCGGGAACTCCTCGGCCAGGCCGTAGACGGAGGCACTGGACGCTGCGACCACCTTGTCGACCCCGTGGTCGACCGCGGCCTCCAGCACGGTGAAGGTGCCGTCGACAAGGACCTCGAGGGCCAGGCGCGGGTCCTCCGCGCACTGGGTGATCCGGATCGCGGCCTGGTGGAAGACCAGGTCCTTGCCCCGGGTGACGTCGTGCACCAGGTCGCGGTCTGCCAGGTCGCCCTCGAGGAGCGTGGCCCGACCGGTCGCGAGCGCCTCGGCCAGGTTCTCACGCCGCCCGCGGGTGAGGTTGTCCAGCACGTCGACATGCTCCACCCCGGCGGCGATGAGCTGGTCGACCAGGGTGGAGCCGATGGTGCCGGCACCACCGGTGACGAGTGCGGTCGCTCCCTGCAGGTCGGTCATGACGGCACCCCTAGGGTCTCGACGGTGGTCGCGGTGACGAGGCTGCCGGGTGTGGCCAGGCTCTGCGAGGCTGCGGTCAGGACGTCCAGGACCCGCAGGCCCGCGGCTCCGTCGGTGCGCGGAGAGCGGCCGCCCCGGATGCTGGCAGCGAACTCGGCGACCATGGAGCCCAGCGCCTCGCGCTCAGGCAGCGCAGGGGCCCAGGTGTCACCGAGCCGGTAGGAGATCGCGCTCGCTGTGCGGTCGGCGGCGTCCACCGACTGCTGGGTGAGGTCGACCCCGCGGTCGTAGACGCTGAGCCGCTGCTGGGGGTTGAGGTCGTCCCACACCAGGGTGCGTCGGGAGCCGCCGATGACCATCTGGCGGATCTTGGTGGGGCTGAGCCAGTTGACGTGCACGTGGGCGATCGCCCCGCCGGGCAGCGGCATGGTCAGGTAGCCCACGCACGGCTTGCCCGCGCCGAGCGGGTCGGCGCCCTGGGCGGTGACCCCGAGCGGGTGCAGCCCGCCGGGCAGGACGAAGTCAAGGATCGACAGGTCGTGCGGCGCCAGGTCCCAGAAGACGTCGACGTCGGGCTGCACCAGCCCCAGGTTGATGCGCACAGAGTCGACGAAGAGGATCTCGCCGAGCTCTCCGTCGCGGATGAGCTCGGCCATCTTCTGCACGACCGGGGTGTAGCAGTAGGTGTGGTCGGCCATCAGCACCAGCCCGCGGTCCCGGGCCTCGGTGACCATGGCCTCCCCGGCCGCCCGCGTGTGCGCCAGCGGCTTCTCGACCAGCACGTGCCGGCCCGACCGGAGTGCCGCCACCGCGAGGGCCTCGTGGGTGCGGGCGGGGGTGGCGATGGCGATGGCATCGACGTCGTCACGGGCCAGCAGGGCGTCGAGCGAGTCGGTGACCTCCACCCCGCTGCCCTGGCCGAGCACGCGGTGCGCCCGCTGCGTGTCAAGGTCGCACACGGCGACCAGGTGCCAGTCGTCGGCCGCCCGGAAGTTGCGGATGAGGTTGGGGCCCCAGTAACCGGCCCCCACCACGGCCACGCCCAGCGGGTCGCGGGGCATCACAGGTCTGCTGCTCATCGAGCGCCCTCCCTAGGGCCGCCGAGTCACGGGTCTCGGCGGTTCCGACGGCAACGCCCACGGCAGCACTGCCACCACCCAACGTATGGACCCGGTCAGGAACCGTCAAGAGCAGGTCAAGAAGCGCCCCTCAAGCGTCGCGCTCGGTGCCCGTCTCCTGCGCGTCGTCGGTGCGCCCCGCGCTCATCCGCAACGCCCTTCCCCGCTCGATGTCCTCGGCTTCCTTGGCCTCGGCCTTCTCGATCTTGCGGGTGTCGCGCGCCGGCAGCTGGATGTCCTGCTCGGCGGCGATGCCTCCCTGCAGCTGGCGGGAGCGCTCCAGCTCGGCGTCCAGCTCGGCACCGAAGAGCAGCGCCAGGTTCGTGATCCACACCCACAGCAGGAAGATGACGACCCCGGCCAGCGAGCCGTAGGTGGCGCTGTAGTTGGAGAAGTTGGCCACGTAGAAGCCGAACCCGACGGAGGCCAGCGCCCAGACGACGATGGCGAAGACCGCGCCGATGCTGATCCAGCGGAACGTCGGCTGTCGGACGTTGGGCGTGAAGTAGTAGAGGGTGGCCACCATCACCACGACCACGGCGAGCAGCACCGGCCACTTGGCGATGCTCCATACGGTCAGCGCCGTCGAGCCCAGGCCGACGCTCTCGCCGATGGCCTGGGCCACCGGGCCGGACAGGACCAGGATCAGGGCTGCGACGACCGCCAGCACCACGACGACCAGGGTGATCGCCAGCATGACCGGACGCAGCTTCCAGACCGGCCGGCCCTCACGGATCTCGTAGACACGGTTCATCGCTCGCCCGAAGGCGGTGACGAACCCGGAGGCCGACCACAGCGCGAGCGCTAGGCCCAGCACGAGAGCGAGCCCGGCGCCGGACCCCTCGGCCAGGCCCTCCACCACGGGGCCGAGCGTGTCCGCCACGGACGATCCGACGACGGACTCGAGGATGGACAGCGACTCGTCCACGACCTGCTGACTCTGCCCGACCAGACCCAGCAGGGACAGCACCGCGATGATCGCCGGGAAGGCGGCGAGGACCGCGTAGTAGGTCAGCGCAGCCGCGAGGTCGGTGCACTCGTCGTCCAGGAACTCGCGCAGCGTCTTGCGCGCGGTGTACTTCCAGGACGGGGTAGTGACGTCGGACGGCGAGTCGGGCTTGCTGTCGGAGTCCGGGTGGGGACTGTGCTGGTCCCGCTCGGCCGTGGAGTCGGGGGTGCGGGTGCGTGGGGTGCTGCTCATGCGACGAAGGTAGGTCCGATCCTCGGTCCTCGCAGCGCGAGGCGCCACGTTTCTCCTCCACCGGTGGACCTGTGGCACGCTGGGCACATGAGCAACCTGGCGTGGAAGATCATGGCCACCGGCGCAGCCGTCGGCGCGAGCATCGTGGCGCGCAAGATCACCGACGGCACGTGGAGGTTCGTCTCCGGCGGCGACTCCCCGACCAACCCGGAGGACCCCGACATCGACTGGGGTGAGGCCATCGCCTTCGCCATCCTGTCCGGAGCCATCGTGGGGCTCACCCGCATGCTGGCCAACCGCAACGCCGCCAAGATCTACAAGAACTCGACGGGTCACCTCCCCGAGGAGCTGGCCAAGACATGAGCGTCATCAGCCCGTCGGCGACATAGACTGACGCCGGTCCGGCCCCCGGGGGGCATGGCCTCGTCGACGAGGAGGGCTGCACGTGGGGCTCATCGACTATCTGAAGGTGGTGCGCCGGCGGTGGCGCCTGATCGTCACCGTGCTGCTGTTCACCCTCCTTCTCGCCACAGTGGCCACCCTGCTCCCGCCGCGACAGTACGGCGCCAGCGCCCAGCTCTACGTCTCGACCGTCAGCGGTGAGAACTCCTCGGACCTCGCCCAGGGAAGCACCTTCACCCAGCGACAGGTGACGACGTATGCCGACGTGGTGACCACTCCCTACGTGCTTGCTCCGGTGATCGAGGAGCTGGGTCTGGACCTCACCCCCGACCAGCTCGCCGAGCAGGTGAGCGCCGAGGCTCCGGCCAACACGGTTCTCCTCGACCTGCAGGTCACCGACCCGGACCCGGACCAGGCCCTCGCGATCGCCGAGGCCGTCGCCGACCGCCTGGTCGTCACGCTCGCAACGCTCGACCAGGTGACGCCGACTCCCCCAGCCCCGTGAAGGCGACAATCCTGACCCCCGCCTTCCTCGAGACCGACCCCGTGTCGCCCCGTCCGCTCCGCAACCTCGCCGTCGGGGCCCTTCTCGGGGATGCTGCTGGGGCTGACCGCTGGCGTCCTGCGCGACCTCACCGACACCGCGATCCGCAACGAGCGTGACGCCCGCGAGGTCACGGACGCGCCCATCCTGGGCAGCATCACCTACGACAAGCCCGCCGCGTCGACCCCCGTCATCGAGCTCGACAACCCCCACCACACGTACGCCGAGGCGTTCCGGGCCCTGCGCACCAACCTGCAGTTCGTCAGCGCCGGCAGCGCCCCACGGTCCATCGTGCTGACCTCGTCGCTGCCGGAGGAGGGCAAGACCACCACGACAGCCCATCTCGCCCTGACCCTGGCTGCGGCAGGTCGCAACGTCTGCGTCGTCGAGGCCGACCTGCGCCGCCCCCGCCTGCTCGACTACCTCGGGATGGAAGGCTCCGCCGGCCTGACGAACGTGCTCATCGGCGAGGTCACCTTGGACGAGATGCTCCAGCCCTACGGTCGCACCACGCTGACACTGCTCGGCTCCGGTCCCATCCCGCCCAACCCCGCCGAGATGCTCTCCTCGGAGCGGATGCGCACGATCATGGCCGAGCTGGAGCAGCGTTTCGACATCGTGCTGGTCGACGCTCCTCCGCTCCTGCCGGTGACCGACGCGGCCGTGTTGGCGGGAATCACCGGGGAGCGCTGCTCGTCGTGGGCACGGGGGTCATCAAGAAGGAGCACCTCGAGCGCACCCTCGTCCGGCTGGACCAGGCCCAGGGCGTGCTGCTCGGGCTCATCCTCAACATGGTGCCCACCAAGGGGGCAGACGCCTACGCGACCTATGCGTCCGACTACCGGCCGGACCTGTCGGCGACCCGCACCGGAGAGCGGAGCAAGCCGACGTCCGTGCGACGCTGACCCGTGCGCCCCGGTGCTCAGCGCAGCGCCCGGTCGACCGCCTCGGCCCACTCCTGCGGACGGTTCGGTTTGCCGACCTCGACCACCGCGACCCCTGCGCTCTGCGACCACGCGAGGACAGCGCTCCTCGCCGCGTCCGGGACCGCACCGCTGTCGGGCACCAGCACGCCGACAGGCACGCTGTCTCCCACCCGAGCGCCGAGGTCAGCATCAAGGTCGTCGTCGACCCCCCGCAGGTTGGGCACCGGCTCGTCAGGGTCCGACCGGGCTCCCCAGCTGACTAGGACGAGGTCTACCTCGGGCGGCAGCAGAGCCTCCACCGGTGCAAGGTCAGGGTCGGCCAGGTCCACCTGGGCGCTGACGATACGCAACGGCACGCCGTCCCCCGCTTCGCTCAGAGCCCCCATGGAGAGGTACTCCATGCCGTCCCACTCATCCCAGTGCAGGATGGACACCGGCCGTTCGTCCGCCAGGCGCCGAGCCCACAGCTGCACCCACTGGGTGCGCCCTCCCATGTCGTCGTGGCTGAGCACCAGGAGATGGACCACGTCGTCGTCCTCGCCCGCCAGGGCTGTCGCCAGCTCCTCAACAGGGGTGACACTCCGGACATCCGGCGGGCTGGAGGTCGACATCGCGTCGTCGGCCAGGTCACGGGTGACCGACCGGGCCGCTCGCGGCTCCACCGGAGGTGCGCTGCGTAGGGCAAGGCCGACGGCGAGCGCCGTGACGACGGCGAGCGCGCTGATGAGCAGAGTGTGGAGCCGCACAGGCGTGAGCACCTCCTTCGGGTAGCCCATCCTAGGTTCGGCTGCGCTCGCGGGTGCTGCGCCATGCCGCTCCCCGGCCTGGGAGACTAGCGGTGTGATCTTCCTGACCTTCGTCGTGCTGGCCGTGATCGCGCTGCTCATCGCCTTGGGCAGGTTCGTCACGCCCTACTCGCAGCGCAAGCCCGTGCTGACCTGGGGTCTGGACGACTACGGTGCGGCCATCGCTGCGCGGCCTGGGCGTGTTCGGCTCAGCGGGCGCACGCAACGCCTACCGGCTGGACCGGATGCACGAGGAGGCCAGCCGCGACCCCAAGCATGAGCCGGAGGGGCTGGGCATCGTCGACGCGCCCTACCTCGACGACCCGGACGACCCACGGGGCAAGCCGGACGGCTGGGTGCCCCCTGGCGACCCGGACCAGGGCCCTCGTCGCTGACCTGCTGTCGGCCCACCAGATGACCGACCGGCTGAAGGTGCTCGTCGCCTTCTCCTACTCGACGCACTACCGGCCTCGGAGTGCTCCGCGCTCTCCTGGCCGACCCGGACACCGACGTCGACATCGCGGCGGGCGTGACGGTGCTGAAGCACGCGCCGCAGCCCGTGGCGCCCATCGACCCCGCCGACCTGCCGCAGCTGCGCCTGCACCGCACGTTGCCGTTCGCTCGCTGCGCTGGCACCCCGGCCTGCTACGACAGTCACTGAGCCGCGACTACGACGTCGTGGTGTGGGACCCCTCCCTGCACTGCCTCACGATGTGGGTCTCCTCACTGGCCCTGCGTGCCCGGCGCGACACCACGCTCGCCTACTGGGGGCTGGGCTGGACTGCGAGCCACGGCCGGCTCAAGGAGCGCGCCAAGGTCGCCGCCTTCCGCCTGGCACACGGCTTCCTCACCTACGGCCGCCGCTCGGCCGAGCGTGCCGTCGAGGCGGGCTATCCTGCGGACCGCGTCTTCGTCGTCGGCAACAGCACCGTCGACACTCCCGAGGCGGCAACGTGGTCGCTGGGCCGCTGCCGCCGCTGTCACGCCCTCGGCCTGGTCGTCTCGCTGCGTCTCACCGCCCGCAAGCGGGTGGACCTGTTGCTGCGGGCCGCCGCCGCGCTCGACGCCGCCGGCACACCGACGCGGGTGCACGTCATCGGCGACGGCCCGGAGCGCGCAGCGCTGCAGGCCCAGGCGGCCGAGCTCAGGGTCGACGCCACGTTCCACGGTGCGCTCTACGACTCCGGGCAGATCGCGGACGTCTACCGCCAGGCGCACATGACCGTGATCCCCGGGCACGCCGGGCTGACCGTGATCCAGTCGCTCATGCACGGCCGACCCGTCATCACCCACGGCAACACCGAGCAGCACGCGGCCGAGTGGGAGGCCCTGCGTGACGGAGTCACCGGGCCTTCTTCCGCGAGGGTGACGTCGACGACCTCGTGGCCCACATCCGCGAGGTGAGCGGTTGGATCGCCGAGCGCGGCCGACAGGTGGCCGGCGACTGCCGCGAGGACTACCTGGCCCACGGAGACCCGCGGCGCACGCGCACCGCATCCTCGACGCGGCCCGAGAGGTCCATGCCAGGCGCCACCCTGCCTGAGAGCACACCTTCCGAGTCGCGTGGCACGCGACCTGACCTGTAGCGGGGGACTCCTGGGTCGACTGTCGCACGCTTGGCGTGAAGCTCTTTGTTGATTCTTTACCTGTTCGTGGGCAAACTGTGACCTGGGCCACTTGGGTTGGCAGATCCCGTCGGGGTCTCGTCTTGGTGGTGAAGGGGTCGCCGTGACCGACATGTCAGTGCTGCGGACCAGTCTGCGCCCGACTGAGGGACTGCAGCGCGGCACCTGGGCTGTGCTCGACGGTGCCTGGTGGGCCGTGGCCATCCTCTTCGGTTCCTGGGTGCGCTACCAGTACGACCATGCCCTCGCCTTCACCCCCGGGATCGCCGTCGTCGCTGTCCTGGCCGCCCTCACGCACGTCGCCTTCGGCTGCCTTCTCGGTCCCTACCTGGTGCGCCACGTCCGGGGCTCGTTCGAGGAGGTGCTGACCGTCATGCGGGCGGCCGTCCTGACCGGGCTCACGCTGCAGGTGCTCGCCCTGGCTGCCGACCCGGTCATCGTCCCCAGATCGGTGCCGGCCTTGGCCACGGGCTTCGCCCTGTCCTCCATGCTCGGACCCGGCTGGTCGTGCGCACCCAACGCGACCACCAGGCCCGGGCAGGCAGACCGACCACCGCGTGCGGTCTTCGGTGCCGGTGCAGCGGGGCGACACCTGCTGACAACATGCTGGACGACCCCACGTCCCCCTACACCCCTGTCGGCCTCATCGACGACAACCCTGCCAAGCGTCGGCTGCGCATCCACGGCGTCCCCGTCCGGGGAGTCGCGACGACATCGCCGCGGTAGCCCAGCGGTATGACGCCAGTCATCTCGTCGTCGCCCTCCCGAGCGCACGCCCCGAGACGATGCGAGACCTGCGTCGGATCGCCGACGAGGCGGGTCTGCGTCTGCTGGTGCCTGCCGCCCATCGCCGCAGCTCCTCGGGCACGGCCCTCAGGCTGCGGGACCTCCGGGACCTCCGCCTCGAAGACATCCTGGGTCGTCGCCCGGTGCAGCTCGACGCGGGAGCGATCACCGAGGAGATGCAGCAGCGGGTCGTGCTCGTCACCGGCGCCGGCGGCTCCATCGGCTCTGAGCTGTGCCTGCAGATCGCCCGGTTCGGCCCCGCGCGGCCGCTCATGCTCGACCGTGACGAGTCGGCCCTGCACGCCGTCCAGCTCGCCCTCACCGGCCGGGGCCTGCTGGAAGGCGACGACCTGCTCCTGGTCGACATCCGCGACACCGCCGCGGTGCTCGACGTGTTCGAGACCCACCGCCCCGAAGTCGTCTTCCACGCCGCAGCACTCAAGCACCTCACACTGCTGGAGAAGCACCCGTTCGAGGCGTGGAAGACCAACGTCGTGGGCACCCTCAACGTCCTCGACGGCCGCCGAGGCCGACCGGGGTCCGCGTCCTGGTCAACATCTCGACCGACAAGGCCGCCGACCCCACCTGCGTGCTGGGGCACTCCAAACGCACCGCTGAACAGCTGACCGCCGACTTCGCCCGCAAGGGCAAGGGTCGCTTCGTCTCGGTGCGTTTCGGCAACGTGCTCGGGTCCCGTGGGTCCGTGATCCCGGCCTTCACCGAGCAGATCCGGCGGGGTGGACCGGTTACGGTCACCCATCCCGACGTCGAGCGCTACTTCATGCTCATCCCCGAGGCCTGCCAGCTCGTACTTCAGGCCGCTGCCGTGGCCGACGACGGCGATGTCGTCGTCCTCGACATGGGGTGTCCCGTGCGCATCGCGGACGTGGCACGCACTCTGGTCGAGATGTCCGGGCGCGACGACGTCGACATCGTCTACACCGGGCTCCGACCAGGGGAGAAGCTCACGGAGAGCCTGTTCGGCATCAGCGAGGACCACCGGTCGACCAGCCACCCCCTGTTGACCTCCGTCCGCGTGCCCGCCCTGGCCCGGCAGAGTCTCGACCTGGCGGACTGGGTCAGCGCCCTGTCCCCCCAGACCCGGGCACCGGGGGCTGCACCGGCGGCGACGCTCACGGCTCCATGACGGCGGCAGCTCTGGCCCTGGCGGGGACCTTGCTGTGCCTGCCAGGAGTCTACCTCCTGCTGCGCAGGGCCAGGCTCGTCGACACCCCCAACCACCGCTCGTCACACGCTGTCGCGGTCGTGCGCGGTGGAGGCCTCGCCTGCGTAGCCGGGCTGGCCTTCGCCTGGACGACGCATCCCGCACCGTCCAGGGCAGCAGCGGTAGTCCTCGTGGCGGCCATGGCGCTCTCCGCTCTGGGGCTCGCGGACGACGTCGGGCAACTCCCCGCCATGCTGCGCCTCGGTCTGCAGTTGGCGGCCGGCGCCGCTGCAGGGGCTGCGCTCGCCGGGGCAACGGGCGCTGCGGTCGGCGCGGCTGTCATGGCGGTCACGGTCAACACGGTGAACTTCATGGACGGCGTCAACGGAATCACCGGCGTGTCCATGGCGGTCTGGGGTGGCTCCCTGTGGTGGGCCGGGGCGACACTGGGTGCCAGTGACGTGGGGATGCTCGGTGCCCTCACCCTCGGGTGCGCCGTGGGCTTCCTCCCGGCCAACCTCCCGGTGGCCAGGATGTTCCTCGGCGACACCGGCAGCTATCTCTTCGGTGGGCTGGTGGGGGGCACCTCCCTCCTGGCTTTGAACCAGGGAGTCCCGCCGGGCCTGGTGATGGCGCCCCTGATGGTCTACCTGACGGACGTAGGGGTCACCCTGGGGCGCCGGGCGCTGCGGGGTGACCCTCTGCTGCAGGCCCATCGCGACCACGTCTACCAGCAGATCGCCCGCCTGCCGGGGGTGTCGCACACCGCCGTGGCGGTCCTGGTCGGCAGCCTGTCCCTCCTGATCGTCGTGCTCTGGGCCACCTTGCCCCCGGCGGTTGCCCTCACCTCCTCCGTCGCGCTCCTCGCCCTCTACGTCACTGCACCGACCGTCGCCGGCGACCGGCTCCGCCGAACGGTGGCGTGACATGGGTTCGCGCAGTCCCGCCGACGGGCCCGCGTCGTGCTGCTCGGTGCGAGCGGCTTCGTGGGCTCGGCGGTCCTGGACGCCCTGCAGGACCGTTGCAGCCAGGTCCACCCCACGCGCGCCCCACGCCTGGAGCCACGTTCGCTCATGCGGCTTCACGAGGTGCGTGGGGGACGCGGAGCACGCGCTCAGCTCGTGCAGGACCTGACCGGAGCCGACGCCGTGGTCAACTGCGCAGGGGACCCCGCAGGCGACCTCACCCCACGAGGACCGGCTGCTGGCCGCGAACGCGCTCCTGCCGGCCCTCGTCGCCGAGGTCGTGACCGAGGTGGGGGTGCCGCGGTTCGTGCACGTGAGCAGTGCGGTCGTCCAGGGCAGGCGAGCCTGTCTCGACCACACCCACTCCTACCGGCCAGGCACGCCCTACGCGCGCTCGAAGATGCTAGGTGAGCGGTTCGTCCTTGCCCGTGCTGCGCGGGCCGCCGTCGTCTACCGACCGGCTACCGTCCACGCCCCTGGGCGGGGTGTGACGCGACGCGTGGCCCGCTTCGCCCGGTCGCCGCTGTCGAGCGTGGCAGCACCCGGACACGCCAACAGCCCCCAGGCGCATCTGGACAACGTCGCATCGGCGATCAGCCACCTTGCCCTGACCCCACGGAGACCGCCGACGGTCGTGACCCACCCGACCGAGGGTCTGACCACCGCCTCGCTTTTGGCGTCCTCGGGCGCTCGGGAACCCCACCTCATCCCCCGCCCCCTCGCCGTGACCGCGCTGACCCTCCTGCGCGGAGCCGGGCGCACCGACCCACGTCTCAGCGCCCAGGTGCGCCGTCTCGAGCTGCTCTGGGTGGGTCAGGACCAGGCACCCAGCTGGCTGACAGCAGACGGCTGGGCCCCGATGCGAGGACCCGATGCCTGGCGCAGGATGGGCCAGTTGTTGGCCGAGGCCCCGGCATGACATCACGCCTGCCCCCCGGTCGCACCGTGCTGTTCGGCGTGTCGACGGGCATCGTGACCCGCAGCTTCTTCGAAGGTCAGTTCGCGGCGCTGCGTGCTGCCGGGTGGCAGGTCGTCTACGCCACGACCGACGAGCGGGGCGCACGACGGCTGGCCGAGGCGGAGGGGGCGGTCTTCGCGCCGATCCCGATCCGCCGCGACCCGACGCCGTGGCAGGACGCGGCGGCGCTGCTGGCGGTGATGAGGCTGCTGCGAGCGCATCACCCCGACGTGTGCGTCTGGGCACACCCAAGATGGGGCTGCTCGGAAGCCTGGCCAGCCGCTTCAGCGGCGTGCGGGGCGTCTATGTCGTCCACGGCCTGCGCTACCAGGCCGCCGGGGCTGGCGTCTGCGGGCACTCCGGCTCGCCGAGGCGGTAGCCTGCCGGCCGCCGATGTGGTCGTTCCGGTCGGCCATGACGTCGCGGAGACGCTCGTGGCGGACAGGGTCACCTCGGCCGCCCGCATCGAGATCCTCGGGCGCGGGAGCGCCAACGGCGTGCAGGTCCCTCCACCACAGCCCCGGGCGCCCCTGGACGTGCCCGTCCCCCCTGACGACGTCGTGGTCGGCTTCGTCGGCCGCCTCACCCGTGACAAGGCCTGTTCGAGCTGCTCGAGGCCTGGACTCAGCTCCTCGAGGACGTCACCGGGTGCTCTCTCGTGCTGGCCGGTGCACCGGAGCCCGATGCCGTGCGGGGAACCCTCGCCAAGGCCCTGTCGGCCAGTCCTCGGACACATCTGGTCGGGCACCTCGACGATCTCGCCCCGCTCTACTCCCGCGTCGACGTGCTCGTCCTGCCCAGCCACCGCGAGGGCCTGCCGACCGTGGTCCTGGAGGCCGCGACCTACGGCATACCGAGCATCACCACCTGCGCCACCGGCGCAGCCGAGCCGGTGGTCCCCGGCATCACCGGTCTTGTCGTGCCGGTCGGCTCCACTGCGGACCTGCGGAGCGCCCTGCGCCGCATGGTGACCGACCCGGGCCTGAGAGCCGCACCGGCCGGGCCGCTCAGCGGCACTCACGCAGCACTGGGCCCGGGCCGAGCGTCCACCGACGGTGGCTGGAGTTCTTGGAGGCCCAGGTGGCGGCAGTGGGCGCCGGGCGTCTCGCGCGCCTACGCCCCGTCGAAGGACACGGTCCCGAAGGTCGATGAGGCCCATCGTGGCCAGGGGGATGCACGAAGGACAGCGCCATCGCCCTATAGCGCACGAGGGTGCCGAAGGCCCCGGTGGTGAGGGTGAGGAGGCGATGATGATGATCGCCGGGACGACACACAGCAACGTCCGCGCGCCGCCTGGGGCACGGACCACCGCGCACCGCAAAACAGACCAGCACCCACCGGGACACCGCTCGACAGGCTCAGCAGGCCCACCGCACTGGTGGTCATCTGCCAGGGGAGGGGTCCGAGCAGCGCCGTTGGCAGCACGGTCACGGCGCGGACCATGGCCTGCTGCGGAGAGCTGACCGTGGCCACGTCGTCGCCGAAGATCGTGCTGTCGGCGTCGCGGTTGGTGTAGGTCAGCGTGTAGTTGGCCTGCTCCAGGTCCCACTCGAAGTGGGAGGCACCGAGCTGCAGGGCGACGAAGGCGGCCGGGGCCGCTACGGCGAGCGCGATCTGCAGACGTGGGCTCAACCGTCCGTGGCGGGAGACGGTCAGGATGGCGAGCACGAGCACGAGCGCGACGGCCAGGATGAGGGCGGCGGTGCCACGGACGTAGTAGAGGCCTCCCAGTGCCAGCGCCAGCGTGAGCACGGCGACCGGGTCGGGCTTGCGCAGGATCCGGGCGAAGGCGGCGAAGGCGAGGGAGATCGCGAGCAGGATGAGGCCCTCACGCAAAAGCCGGGAGCCCCACATCAGCAACGGCGGGGCCCAGCATGCCGCGAGAAGCGCCGGGCGGGTGGCTCGTGTCCAGCCGAGCTCGTGGGTGCCCCACGCCACCACGACCGGGACCAGAGCCATGAGCGTGGCGTTGAAGACGAGCCCGATCTGCGGGAGCTCGCCCCACAGGGCGTAGAGGCCCCCGGAGCACGTAGACCCACCCTGCCTTGGACTCGGTGAACCTGACGTCAGGGAGGCGCCCCTGGGCGAAGTCATCCGAGGCCAGCAGCGCAAGTCGGTGGTAGAGCTCCTCGTCGGGGACCACGAAGCCGAGCTCGGCGTAAGTCAGCAGGGACCAGACCACGTGGAAGCCGAAGACCAGCAGAAGGGGGGTGGTCGCCCGGGCGACGGGCCCGACCGAGCCGGCCCCCACCACGACCGCCGCCCCCAGCACCACGGCCGTGACGACCGCCAGCACCGCCGACACGTCGGGCCAGCCGGTCACGGCTCCTCCTCGGCTGCGGCCCGGGTGAACCGCTCCACGCGAGCCTCCTCCCCACTGGGCCTGATCCAGGCAGACTACCGGGTGGCACCCCCTCGCCGACGGGTCGGCTGGGCCGGCCGAGAGAGGTGGCGCAGTGGTGAAGCAGCTCCGGCCACAGCCCGGCCCTCCACACGGTCGCGCTCACCGGGCTCGCCACCGGCGCCCAGGGGCTGGTGGCCCTGCTGACCGCTGCCTGGCTCGGCGCTGAGGACCGCGGCGTGATCGCCATCGCCCAGACGATCTCGTGGCTGCTGCTGCTGGTGGGCTCTGCGGGACTGGTGAGCAGTGCCCGGATGATCATTCCCAGCCCCGACTGGGACGTGTCCCTGCGTCGCTTCGTCGCGGCCACCCAGCGGACCTTTACCCCACCCAGCTCGCGCTCGTGCTGCTGGTCGGAGTCACCTCGTTCGCCGTGCTCGCCGACGCGCCGGGGGGTGCCGTCGTGCTCGCCTTCGCCGCCCTGGGGATGCTGGCCTGGCGCACGACCTTGCTCCGCGAGGCACTGCACGGCGCGGGGGCGCACCGGGTCGCCGTCGTCTCGGAGATGGCTGCTGCCGTCGTGGCACTGGTCTGCATCGAGGCCTCTCAGGCTTCCGGACAGCTCACCCTGGAGACCGCGTCCTCCCGTCGCTGCCTGGTAGGGCTGGGCGTGCAGATGGTGGTCGTGACCACCGTCTGTGCCCGCCTGTCGCCCCGGGAGTCGGACCGAGGGGCGGGCGGGGGTGCGGACCGAGCGCTGGTGCGGCGCATGGCCTCTTTCAGCATTCCGGCTCTCGTAGCCAGCATGGGCGCGATAGTGCCGGTGCGGGTCGACCGCTTGGTGCTGGCCTGGCTGGAGGGTCCGGCCGACGTCGGGGTCTACGCCACCGCCTCGACCCTGGCCGGGCTGGCCTGGCTGGTGCCGTCGGCGCTGACCGTCTTCGTCACCCGCCGCGTGGCCATCGAAGGCGACCTGAGCTCGCACCGGCACTGGTGGAGACGAGGCATCGCCGCGACCGCGGCGATGGGGGTGGTCATCATGGCCGGCTCCGTCTACGTCTTCGGGACGTTCCTGGGACCGGAGTTCGGCGACGGCGTCCTCATCGTTGCCGTTCTGCTCCTGGGTGCTCTCCCCATGTTCAGCCAGCAGCTCGACCTCGCTGCCTGTGTCGGGTTAGGCCGGCTACGAGCCACCGCACGGTGGCGCTGACCGGCAGTGTGGCCGGCCTGGTGCTGCTCATCATCCTCGTGCCGCTCGCGGGCGGCCTGGGCTGCGCGCTTGCCAACCTCGGGTATGCCGTACTCGCGGCAGGCCTCGCGCGGCGAGAGCTGCAGGCGGGTCACCGCGCCGGAGGAGCCGCGGTCGCGGGGCCGGCGACCGGGGACACCTTCGACCGCCCCGGCCGGCGGCCCGGCTCTGCTGTGGCTCGAGGCGTGCCCCGAGACCTCGGCCCCCGGCGTGCACCTGCGTGGGACCCTGACCCGGCTGGCCGCCGCAGGCGTGACACCCACCGTCGTCCTGGCCGATCAAGAGTCCACCCATCGCGGACGGGGGCTGCACCGACGCGGCTGGCGGTTCACCCGGCTGCTGCTGGCCGCGACCCTCAGAGCCCCGCGTGAGCGCGGGGTGCTCCTGGCCCGGTGGCACCCCTTGCTGGCGCCGGTGCTGTGGTGGTGGCGGCACCGCGGCAACGAGGTGGTGGTGCTGGTCCAGGGCAACCTCGCAGACCTACATGCAGCCCACCCGTGGACCTCGCAGTGGAGCCTGCTCACTCGGCTGAGCCGCTACTCCCTCGTCCACGCCGACCGTCTCGCCGCGCCTGCCCAGGGCATCCGGGCGTGGGTCGCTGACTGGACCGGGCGCCCGCTCGACCAGATCGCCTACCTGCCCAACGGCGTGGACGCCCAACAAATACCTAACGAACCAGGCACCAAGAAGAAGA
>CAVZNA010000001.1:0-690243 GCA_963776585.1 uncultured Actinomycetota bacterium | reverse complement strand
CCGCTGGTCAGGGGCCTGTTCGTACTGGTGGGCGATACTGGGTTTGAACCAGTGACCTCTTCCGTGTCAAGGAAGCGCGCTACCACTGCGCCAATCGCCCTGGCGTGTTGGAACTGGTCGTGCTGCGAGGTGGAGACGGGATTTGAACCCGTGTAGACGGCTTTGCAGGCCGTTGCCTCGCCTCTCGGCCACTCCACCGTGAGACATCCGTTGCTGCCTCCGAGCGGACGACCGGTCTCGAACCGGCGACCTCAACCTTGGCAAGGTTGCGCTCTACCAACTGAGCTACGTCCGCGAGCCCCGGTGTCTCCCCCGGTGCGTCACGGAACATTAGCCCACGGCCGCACCGGTCGCAAAATCATGGGGTGTGTGACGGGTGTTGCTGCTGATCAGCCTGCCGGAGGGGCGCCTTCGCAGGCCCTGCGGGGGCGTCCTCGTGAGGGGGGTCGACGGGTGTGAGGACGACCGGCTCGTCGGTGTTGTCACGCAGCTGGTCCCACCACTCGTTGAGGCGGGAGACCGGGCCGCGGTAGTCCGGCGGAGGCCACAGCCGCCGCAGCGCGGCGTTGAACGCGGCCCCGACCAGCACGGCGATCGCCAGGAAGTAGAGCCAGACCAGCAGGATGATGGGGGTGGACAGCGGCCCGTAGACGGACGCTCCCCCGACGGCCTGCTCGGCCCAGTAGCGCAGCACGTTGGAGGCCACCACCCAGATGACGACCGCCAGGACCGCTCCCCCGATGTCGCGGAAGAACGGTGAGCGCTCCGGGCGTCGAGAAGTGGTAGAGGCCGGTGAGTCCGACCAGCCCCAGCACCGCCACCGTGGGCCAGTAGCCGGCGACCAGGACCTCCAGCTGCTCGGGCAGCCACGAGCGCAGGTAGCCGGGGCCGATCAGCACCAGCGGCACGGTGATCCCCATCGTCACGATCGAGGCGACATAGAGCGAGAGGCTGAGCGCGCGCGACCGCACGATGCCCCGGTATCCCATCTGGCCGTACATGATGACGATGGTGTCCATGAAGACGTGCAGTGCCCGGGACCCGGCCCACAGCGAGAGCAGGAAGCCGATCGAGAGCAGGTCGGCCCGACCGCCGACCAGCGTGTCGCTGACCGTCGGCATGATGACCTCGTCGACGGTGTTCTCGGTGAGGAACCGCAGCGCCCAGGTCTCGATCGCCTCGGTCACCGTGGCGATGACGTCGGTGCCGAGCTGGCGCCCCAGGAAGCCCACACCGGCGATCAGGGCCAGCACCAGCGGCGGCACGGAGAGCAGGGCGAAGAACGCAGCTTCGGCGGCCAGCCCCGTCACGCGGTAACGCATGCTGATCGTGACCGTCTCCACCGCCACCCGGGCGACGTTGAGCGCTCCCGGGATCGGCGCAAGAACCCTCCTGACCCGCCGCCGAAACGTCACCTCCCCACGGTAGCCGCCGCACCCGGTCACACCCCGGAGGCGGGCTGGAGCGCCGACATACGACACAATGAACGACGCCGACAGCGCCGTCGGTCATTTTTTGACCTCCGACAGGAAGACGTTGATGGACATCTGGCCCGGCAAGCCTTATCCCCTGGGCGCCACGTATGACGGCAGTGGCGTCAACTTCGCGATCTTCTCCGAGATCGCCGACAAGGTGGAGCTCTGCCTCATCGGCGAGCGCGGCCGCGAGCAACGGATCGAGCTCGACCGAGGTCGACGCGCACGTGTGGCACGCCTACCTGCCCACCATCCAGCCCGGGCAGCGCTACGGCTACCGCATCCACGGCCCCTACGAGCCTCACCACGGTCACCGGTGCAACCCGCACAAGCTGCTGCTCGACCCCTACGCCAAGGCCATCGAGGGCCAGGGCGACGGCGGGCAGCCGCTCTTCGGCTACACCTTCGGCGACCCCGACTCGTTCAACACCGAGGACTCGCTCGGCCACACGATGATGTCGATCGTCGTCAACCCGTTCTTCGACTGGGGTCACGACCGCCCGCCGCGGCACGAGTACCACGACACCGTCATCTACGAGGCCCACGTGAAGGGCCTGACGATGACCCACCCCGAGGTCCCCGACGACATCCGCGGCACGTATGCCGGAATGGCCCACCCGGCCGTGGTCGAGCACCTGACCAACCTCGGTGTCACCGCGGTCGAGCTGCTGCCGGTGCACCAGTTCGTCCAGGACAGCCACCTCGTCGACCAGGGCCTGTCCAACTACTGGGGCTACAACACGATCGGCTTCCTCGCCCCGCACAACGGGTATGCCGCCTACGGCTCCCGCGGCCAGCAGGTGACCGAGTTCAAGTCGATGGTCAAGGCCCTGCACGACGCCGACATCGAGGTCATCCTCGACGTGGTCTACAACCACACGGCCGAGGGCAACCACATGGGCCCGACCCTGGCCTTCCGGGGCATCGACAACGCCTCCTACTACCGGCTGGTCGAGTCCGACCCCTCGCACTACTACGACACCACCGGCACCGGCAACAGCCTGCTCATGCGCAGCCCGCACGTGCTGCAGCTGATCATGGACTCGCTGCGCTACTGGGTGACCGAGATGCACGTCGACGGGTTCCGCTTCGACCTCGCCGCGACCCTGGCCCGGCAGTTCCACGAGGTCGACAAGCTGTCCGCCTTCTTCGACATCATCCAGCAGGACCCGGTGATCTCGCAGGTCAAGCTCATCGCCGAGCCCTGGGACCTGGGCGACGGTGGATACCAGGTGGGCAACTTCCCGCCGCTGTGGACCGAGTGGAACGGCCAGTACCGCGACACCGTCCGCGACTTCTGGCGCGGTGAGCCCTCGACCCTGGGTGAGTTCGCCTCCAGGCTGACCGGCTCCTCCGACCTCTACGAGCACTCGGGCCGTCGCCCCTACGCCTCCATCAACTTCGTGACCGCCCACGACGGCTTCACGCTGCGCGACCTCGTGTCCTACAACCACAAGCACAACGCGGCCAACGGCGAGGGCGGCCAGGACGGCGAGAGCCACAACCGTTCGTGGAACTGCGGCGTCGAGGGCCCCACGGACGACCCCGAGGTGCTCACGTTGCGGCTGCGCCAGCAGAAGAACTTCCTGGCGACCCTGCTGCTCAGCCAGGGCGTGCCGATGATCCTGCACGGCGACGAGCTCGGCCGGACCCAGGAGGGCAACAACAACGTCTACGCCCAGGACAACGAGCTGGCCTGGATCGACTGGGACGTCGTGGAGGACGAGCAGGAGCTCTTCGACTTCACCTCCTCGCTCATCGCGCTGCGCCGCGAGCACCCCGTGCTGCGGCGCCGTCGCTTCTTCGCCGGCGACGCCGACCACGGCGGGCAGAGCGACCTGGGCGACATCGTCTGGTACACCCCCGAGGGTGCGGTCATGGACGGGGCCGACTGGCACACCAGCCGCACCTCGCTCATGGTCTTCCTCAACGGTGAGGCCATCTCCACCACGGACACGCGGGGCCGCCCGGTGGTGGACGACCACTTCCTGCTGCTCTTCAACGCCTTCCACGAGCCCGTCGACTTCACCGTGCCGGAGGACATCGACTCCCGGGTGTGGACGGTCGTCGTGGACACCGCCGACGAGGGCGACACCCTGCACGACCCCGGGGAGCCGACCACCTGGGAGCCCGGCTCGACCTACGAGCTGCCGGCCCGCTCGGTCGTGGTCCTGCTCGGCGTGCCCGAGCCCGAGCTCGCCTGACCGGGTAGGCCCCGGCGGCTGCGAGCCTCAGCTCTCGGCCAGCCGGGCCTTCTCGACCTCCACGTCGAAGTCGGCCTCCGGCCACGGCAGGTCCAGGGGTCGCATGTGCTCCAGGAGCAGCTGCTGCACGGCCAGCCGGGCATACCACTTGCGGTCGGCCGGCACGACGTGCCACGGGGCCGCATCGGTGGAGCACTTGTCCAGCACCGCCTGGTAGGCCTCCATGTAGTCCTCCCAGTGCCCACGCTCGGTGACGTCACCGGGGTTGTACTTCCAGTGCTTGTCGGGGCGGTCCAGACGCTCCTGCAGCCGCTCGCGCTGCTCCTCCTTCGAGATGTGCATCATCACCTTGATCACCGTGGTGCCCTTGTCGACCAGGCCCTTCTCGAAGGTGTTGATCGTCGCGTAGCGGCGCTTCCACTGGGCGGGGGGGACCAGGTCGTGCACCCGCACGATCAGCACGTCCTCGTAGTGCGAGCGGTCAAAGACACCGATCATGCCCGGCCCGGGGAGCGCCTTGCGGATCCGCCACAGGAACGGGTGGCTCCGCTCCAGCTCGGTGGGGGCCTTGAACGCCGTCAGCTCGACGCCCTGGGGGTCCACCGAGCCGATCACGTGGCGCATGATGCCGCCCTTGCCTGCGGTGTCCAGCCCCTGGATGACCAGGAGCACGCGCTCCTGGCCACCGGTGCGACCCTGGGCGAAGAGCTTCTCCTGCAGCACGTCGAGCTCGGCATCGGCGGCCACGAGTGCCTCCTTGCCAGCGGCCTTGCCACCGTCGAAGGCCGGCGTACCGCGGGGGTCGACGTCGGAGAGGTCGAAGCCGTCGCCCACGCGGAGCGCGTCGCTGAAGAGCGTCTGCGAGGTCTCACCCGGTGAGGCCTGCGGCTCCACCTGCGCCTTCGCCGTCGTGGTGGCCTTGGACTCGGCCTTGGCCTTGGCCTTGCTGGGCTTCTTGTTCTTCTTCTTCTTCGCCATGGCACATCGTGACACGGCACTGCCGCATGCGCCACGATGGCTGCCATGGACGGGACCGGCGGGGGCACAGTCGATCTGCGCAGCGGGGTGCGCGACCGGGCCGACCTGCTCGAGCTGTATGCCGTGCCGCCCGGGCGGTGGGTGCGGGCCAACTTCGTCAGCACCCTGGACGGCCGGGCGACCGGGCCGGACGGGCGCTCCGGCACCATCAACTCAGCGGCCGACCAGGTCGTCTTCGACGCCCTGCGCGCCATGTGCGATGTGGTGGTGGTCGCCTCAGGCACCCTGCGCGCCGAGGGCTACACCCGGCTGAGCACCCCGGAGACCTGGCGCGGGCACCGGGCGGCGATGGACCGGCCGGTGCATCCCCCGCTGGTCGCCGTCACCGGCTCCGGCGACCTCCCCGAGCGCCTGCTCCAGGAGAGGGCCGACACCGGCGACCTCCTGGTCGCGCTCACCCAGCGCACCGACGCCCGCACCGTCTCGGCGCTGCGGGAGCGGCTGGGCGACGGCGCCGTCCTGGTGTGCGGTGCCGAGCAGGTGGACCCACTGCGGCTGCTCGACGAGCTGTCCGACCGAGGCTTGCAGCAGGTGCTGACCGAAGGTGGGCCGCGCCTGCTCGGCTCCTGGGTCGACGCCGATGTCGTCGACGAGATCTGCCTGACGCTGCGTCCCGTGCTGCTCGGCGGCGACGGCACCTCGATCCTGGCCGGAGCCCAGGAGCGGCTTCGCCAGTCACGGCTGGTGGCCGGGCTCACCCTCCAGGGGGACCTGATGCTGCGCTACCACCTGCACTGACCTCGACCTCTGTGGACGCCCCCCGACCGGCGACGGCGCCGTCGGTGTCCGAGATCCGCCCCACCGTGAGGAACTCGGCGACCAGCCGCTCCCACCGCTGCGGGTCGGTGTTCCACTCCCGGCAGTGCAGGGCCTGGTCCCATAACGCCAGCTGCACCAGGTCGGGACGGTGCTCGGCCAGCGCCTGGGAGGGACCCACCGGCACCACGTCGTCGGCGACGGAGTGGATGAGCAGGATCGGGTGGTCGAGCTCGCCGGCCCGCGCCACCCAGTTGGTCACGCCGATGTCGATCGGCTCGGCGGCCCCCACCAGACGACGCGCCACGGGGTGCCGCAGCAGGCCCTTGGAGATCACGTCAGCCCCGAACGGCAGGTTGTTGAGGTCGGCCTGGTGTGAGATGACGTCGCCCCAGTCGATCACCGGGCCGTCGAGCACGACCTTGCGCACCCACCCGGCCAGCGGCGAGCGGTCGAGCGTCTGCAGCACGACCGCTCCCCCCATGGACCAGCCGACCAGGGCCACCTCACGAGCACCGTGGCGCACGGCATACCGGATCGCCGCCTCGATGTCCCGCCACTCCGAGAGGCCGAGGTTGTAGCGGCCGTCGATGCTGGCGGGCGCACCGAGGTCGTTGCGGTACATCGGCACGAGCGACACGAAGCCAAGACGGTGCAGCACCGGCAGGGCACGCAGCGTCTCCTCACGCCGGGCGCTGCGCCCGTGCACGAGGATCGCCCACCGCGAGTGGTCGCCGTCGGTGTCGGCCGGCGGCACCCGCCAGGCCGGCAGCCCGCCGATGTCACTGCTGACCAGCACATCCTCGAAGGGTAGGCCGTGGGCTGTGCCCGGATCACCGCAGTAGAGGTAGCTGTTCCACCGCGCGGGTCCCACGGCGAGCTCGCCCTGGTCGACCCCCAGCACCTGCCGGGTGACGGTGTGCTCGGTGACCTTGCGCGAAGTGGCGTCGACGCTGACCACGTCGCCCAGGCGGGCGTGTCCCCGGCCCCCGTCCAGCCACAGCCCGTAGTGCCCCGGCGCCAGCGTGTGCGGGGCGGCGACGAGGGTGACGACACCGTCGCCGACCTCGAGGACGCTGGTGTCGTCCTTCTTCTCGTGCTCGGGGGTGATGATGCGACGCGCGAAGTAGGTCGCAGCGCCCAGCGACCCGAGGGCCGAGACCACCCCGAGGCTCAGCCCCGTGACCGCCGCCGTGGTCACCGCCCTCGTGGCGCTGCGCTCCATCAGCGCACGTCCAGCACGTCGGACAGGTCGAAGTCGACGGGCCGCTCGAGCTGGTCGTAGGTGCAGCTCGACGGCTCCCGGTCCGGCCGCCACCGCACGAACTGGGTCGTGTGGCGGAAGCGGGCCCCCTCCATGTAGTCGTACTTGACCTCGACGACCCGCTCGGGACGCAGCGGGACGAACGAGAGGTCCTTGCCGGCGTTCCACCGGGAGGTCTCGTTCTTGCGTGGGGTGCGCTCGCCTGCCTCATGGGCCGCCCAGCTCCAGGGGTGGTCCTCCCACGGCGCGACCAGCGGCTGCAGCTCGGTGAACAGCTCCTTGCGCCGGGCCATCGGGAAGGCCCCCACCACGCCGACACTGGCGAGCGTGCCGTCCTCGTCGTAGAGGCCCAGCAACAGCGAGCCGACCGCGTCGGGGCCGGACTTGTGCACGCGGTAGCCGGCCAGCACGCAGTCGGCGGTGCGCACGTGCTTGATCTTGGTCATCACCCGTTTGTCGGGCTGGTAGGTCAGGTCGAGGGACTTGGCGACCAGGCCGTCCAGACCGGCCCCCTCGAACTGCTCGAACCAGCGCTGCGCCAGCTCGGTGTCGCGGGTGGCGGGCGTGACGTGCACCGGGGGGGCAGCGTCGGCGAACGCCTCCTCCAGCAGGGCGCGCCGACGATCCAGCGGCTGCTGGGTGAGGTCGTCGTCGCCCAGCGCCAGGAGGTCGAACGCGACGAAGCTGGCCGGCGTCTGCTCGGCGAGCATCCGCACCCGGCTGTCGGCAGGGTGGATGCGCTGCTGCAGAGCTTCGAAGTCGATGCGGTTGCCGGCCAGGTCGGCGACGATGATCTCCCCGTCGACCACGGCGCGCGCCGGGAAGGAGGCCAGCACGGCCTCGACCACCTCGGGGAAGTAACGGGTCAGGGGTCGCTCGTTGCGGCTGCCGATCACGACCTCGTCGCCGTCGCGGAAGATGACCGAGCGGAAGCCGTCCCACTTGGGCTCGTAGAGCTGACCCGGCGGGATCGCGGTGGCGGGCTTGGCCAGCATCGGCTTGACCGGCGGCATCACGGGCAGATCCACAGCTCACATCCTGCCGTATGCCGCTGACAGACCCCGGCAACCCGGCCGGGAGCACCTACTCGCCGTCGGCCACGCTCAGCTCGTCCTCTCCGACGAAGCCGCCAGGATAGGTGCAGACCACCGTGTAGTCCCCCGCCTCCAGGTCGACGGCCGGCTCCTGCGCAGCCATCGGGTCCTCCACGAAGGGGTCCCCGACCTGGCTGAAGACCACGTCACCGGCGGCGTCGACGAGCTCCACGACGGTCTCGGGATCCTCCGCCATGACGAAGACCGGATGGGTGCCCGCCTCGACCCGACCCACACTGACGCTGCAGACCCCCAGCTGCTCGTCGTAGGCCATGATCTCCAGCGGGACGGTGGCCGGGTCGCCGTACGGCCCGTCGTCCATGTACATCGACTCCATCTCCTCGGAGGAGACCACGGTGGCCGGGTCAGGAGCGCTGACCTGGACCTCCTCACCCCACCGGTCGACCGTCGCCACCAGGCGGGCACCGTCGGGGTCGGCCTCCACCCGACGCATGAGGCCCTCCTCGTCCAGCCACACGTCGTAGGACGCGGCGACGGGCATGAACGACCCCGTCCAGCCCTGCTCCCCGACAGACTCCTCCATCGCGACGACGTAGTGGTCCATGGTGGCCCCGTCGACGTCCTCGGCACCGACCAGCTCGACGCCCACCCCGTCGTCGTCCCACAGCTCCCAGATCGTCTCGACGAAGAGCAGCGGGCTCCCCTCGGTCAGCATGTCCTGGGCGAAGAAGTCTGCTTCCTGCCCGGCCAGCTCGACCCAGACGACCTCGCCGTCCGGCAGAGGCTCGCTGGTGAACGTCGCGTCCTCCAGGACCACGATGCCCATGCCCGGGTAGCCGCTGCCGTCGTCCATCTCCATCGTGGCCTCGACCAACGGGGACTCCCCCCGCACGTCGAGGAGGACGGTGGTCCGCTCGGTCATGGTGCCGAAGTCGGGGTCGTCGACGTGGGCCACCTCCACGGTGGCCTCGTGGGAGCCCAGGACCTGCTCCCCCGGGGCGCGCAGCAGGGCGAGGAAGTCGTCGACGGACATCGCCTCGGCTCGGGCCTCGGTGGTGGTAGCGACCTCGTCGTCCGACGTGTCGGGGTCCCCCGCGCTGCTGCACCCCGCCATCAGCACCAGCGCCAGCACAGCACCAGCGGCCGCGCGCCACCGTGAGCCCGGTCCCCGCCCCATCGCCATCCGCCTCCTCGCGCGTGACGCTCCGGGACGCGGTCGTCGGGCAAGGAGTGCAAGGCGGCCATCATCCCGCCCGTCCAGTCTCCTCCTCATCAGAGCGTGTGGCCAGGCGACGCGCAGCACAGCGCGCCCCGGCCCCTCAGTCCGGTATGTCGTGCCGCTTGCGGCTGGGCTGCACCCGCCGCGGCTCGCCGGGCATCTTGGGGTAGTCGGGGGGAAAGGGCATCTCCCCCAGGCCGCGCTCGAGGTCGGCCTCCCACAGGGCCAGGGCCTGGTCGAGCGTGGGGGCGTCGGTCGGGTCCGGGCTGTGCAGGCCGGTCCACGGGTCGCCGTGCTCGGCCAGCCGGGAGGGCACGTTGTGCACACCGAAGGCAGCCGGGGTCACCTCCGGCAGCTCCTCCCACTCCACCGGAGTCGACACCGGGGCACCGGGCAGCGGGCGCGGGCTCCACGCCGAGGCCAGGGTGCGGTCCCGGCACGCCTGGTTGAAGTCGACGAACACCTTGTCACCGCGCTCCTCCTTCCACCACGCTGTGGTGACCAGCTCCGGCAGACGGCGCTCCACCTCCCGGGCGATGCCGATGACCGCGTGCCGCACCTGCAGGAACTCGCGCTCGGGCCGCACCTCGGCGAAGACGTGCACGCCCCGGTTGCCGGTCGTCTTCACGAACGGGCGCAGGCCGACCTCCTGCATCACCTCCCGCAGCGCCCTGGCGACAGTGACGACGTCAGCGAACGGCCGGCCAGGCTGCGGGTCCAGGTCGATGCGGATCTCGTCCGGGTCGTCGGGGTCGCCGGTGAGGACCGGCCAGGGATGGAAGGTGAGGGTGTTCATCTGCACCGCCCACACCGCCGTCGCGACCTCGTCCACGACCAGCTGCGGGTGCCGACGCCCGGAGGGGTAGGTCACCTCGACGGTGCGCACCCAGTCGGGCACTCCCCGCGGCGGGTTCTTGGAGTAGAACTCCTCCCCCGCGATGCCGGTCGGGAAGCGCTGCAGGGTGACCGGACGGTCGCCCAGGGCGCGCACCAGAGACTCACCCACCGCCACGACATACCGGGCCAGGTCCAGCTTGGTCACGGCCGGGGTGTGCTCGGTGTCGGGCCACAGCACGCGGTCCGGGCTGCTGAGGCGGACGGTCCGCTCCGACCCGTCGGGAGCGGGGACAGTGAGGCTCGTCGCGGTGCCCATGAGGCGACGCTACCGGCCGGCACCTCGCGGGAAGAGGTGGAGCGGAGGCGGTGTTGCACGAGTCATGAGCGACAACACGCAGCAGCGCAGCACCTACCAGGTCCAGAAGTCGGAGCAGGAATGGCGAGCCACGCTCACTCCCCAGGAGTTCCACGTCCTGCGCGAGGCCGGCACCGAGCGCCCCTTCGTCGGTGAGTACACCAACAGCAAGACCGAGGGCGTCTACGACTGCCGGGCCTGCGGCGCCGAGCTCTTCCGCAGCGACACGAAGTTCGACAGCCACTGCGGCTGGCCGTCCTTCTACTCGCCGCTGGCCGAGGACCGGGTCGAGTACATCGAGGACCGTTCGCTCGGCCGGGCGCGCACCGAGGTGCGCTGCGCCAAGTGTGGGTCGCACCTCGGTCACGTCTTCGAGGGCGAGGGTTATGACACCCCGACCGACCTCCGCTACTGCATCAACTCGATCAGCATGTCCCTGCGCCCGGCCGAGTGACCGGGGCCGGGCCTGTGGTCACGGCACCGACGCGACGAACTGCTCGACGCTGACCAGCGGCCCGGTGTAGAACGGGATCTCCTCACGGACGTGCAGGCGGGCGCGGGTGTTGCGCAGCTCGCGCATGAGGTCGACGATGCGGTGCAGCTCGTCGGCCTCGAAGGCCAGGATCCACTCGTAGTCGCCCAGGGCGAACGAGGACAGGGTGTTGGCGCGCACGTCGGCGTAGTCACGGGCGGCCAGACCGTGCTCCTTGAGCATGGCCCGGCGCTCCCCCTCGTCCATGACATACCACTCGTAGGAACGCACGAACGGGTAGACGCAGAGGTAGGCACGGGCGTCCTCCCCGGCCAGGAACGCCGGCACGTGCCCGCGGTTGAACTCCGCCGGGCGGTGCATCGCCACCTGGGACCAGACAGGCTCCAGATGACGCCCCAGCTCGGTGCGACGCAGCCGCTGGTAGGCCGTCTGCACCAGCTCGACGGTGGCGGCGTGCCACCAGACCATCAGGTCGGCGTCGGCGCGCAGACCCGAGACGTCGTAGAGGCCGCGGACGACGACACCTGCCTCGGTCAGCTCGGCCAGCAGCTGGGAGACCTCACCGGCGATCGCGTGCCGGTCGCCGTCCACCGGGCTGCTCACCCGGAAGACGGAGTACATCGCGTAGCGGATGCCGCTGTTGATCTCGTCGATCTGCTCGGGGCTGGGGTGCACGACGTCGCTCATGTGCCCAGTCTGGCTCAGTGACCGCTGTCACACGGGGTCGGGTGTTCGACCTGGCCTGCGGCTGCGCGGGCCGAGGCGATGCACGCCGGGATGCCGACCCCGTCGTAGGTGGCACCGCAGACCGCCAGCCCCGGCACCTGCGCCACCGAGGCCCGCACGTTCCGCGACCCGGGCGGGGTGTCCCACCGCATACTGCGGCAGGCCACCCCCCCACCGTGTCACCTGCCCGTCCACCGGGGCAGGGAGCTTCGCGCCCAGGATGTGCGACAGCTCGGCGACGACCATGTCGACGAGGTCGGCGTCGCGTCGCTGCAGCACAGCCTCCTCGCGGTGACGGCCGGCTGAGGCGCGCAGCAGCACGAGGTCCTCACCGGCCGGACCCGCGCCCTGCCCCGCCTCGCGCACCCAGTCCCACTTGGCTGCGCTGAACGTTGCCGCCTTGACAGGCCGGCCCTCGACCGGGGGCACCAGGAAGCCGGAGCCAGTCAGCGGCGGCAGGTCCTGGGCACGGAACGCGAGCGTCACGACCGCCATCGAGGCGGTCTCCACCTCACCGAGCAGCGTGGCCGCGTCCGGTGACACCTCACGAAGCAGCCGCGCCGCCGGCGCGGGGGGCACGGCCAGGACCACCGCGTCGGCCCGGTATGCCGTGGGCCACGGCACCGGGCCGGTCACCAGGTCGAACCCACCCTCAGGACGACGGTGCAGCTCACGGACCGTCACCCCCGTCACGATCCGCACCCCTGAGGCTGCCAGCACCTCGGCGAGGCGGTCGGTCAGGCGGTGCAGGCCGCCCTTGACACCGGCGAACACCGGGCGAGGTGGCTCACCCACCGGTGCGGCCGGTGGCAGTGCGGTGGCCGCCGTCGCCACGAGCGACTCCCCCCGGGCGTGCGCCTGCAGCAGGGCGGGCAGCGCCGCCGCCGTCGAGATCTCGCGGGCATGCCCTGCGTATACCCCGCCCAGCAATGGCTCGAGGAGCCGGTCGACGACCGCTGGGCCGAGCCGGTCGGCCACGAGTGCACCGATCGCCACGTCGTCGTCGCCACCGGGCGTGGCGACCTCGGCACGCACCCGCTCGACCTCCTCGTCGGTCAGCAGGCCGCGCAGGCTCTGGACGTCGGAGGGGATGCCCATCAGGGTCCGCGCCGGCATGGGGTGCAGCCGGCCCCGGCTCCAGATCGACGCCGTCGCGGTGGCCGGGTGCACGAGGTCGTCACCCAGGCCGACCTGCCGGATGAGCTCGACCGCCTCCGGCCGCCTGGCCAGCACCGACTCGGCGCCCAGGTCGACCATGACCCCACCGACCCGGCCACCCCGGAGCTTGCCGCCGACGCGGGAGCCCGCCTCGAGCACGGTCACCCGGAGGTCCGGGTGCTGCCGGACCAGCTCCCAGGCCGCCGCGAGGCCACTGATGCCGCCGCCGACCACGACACACTCACGCATGGCCCCACTCTCGCACCTGACCAAGCGTGACCGGATCGTGACCCGGGCCAGGGAGCCGACGCGAGCCGGTCGCCCTCCAACAGGAGCCACCCACCGCTCCAGGAGGTCACCATGGACACCGCCCCAGTGCAGGCCGCCGACGCATCGCCCCGTCGGCGACGGCCCCGCGGGCGGGTGGTGGCCCTGGTCCTGCTGCTCCTGGCCCTCGTGGTCGCCGGGTGCAGCACCGCCGGTGACGCCAGCACCACGGGTGACGCCGAGACGGGTGACGCCGGAGCGGCGGTCGGGTTCGCCGACGACGCCGGCGGGGAGCTCGTCGAGGACGCGGCGGTGGCGCAGGACATGGCTCAGGAGCAGGCCGAGGCGGCTGCCGCCGACGGTGGGGGTGACCCGGGGGTGACGGCGGAGCAGACGCGGGCACAGGTCGAGGCCGGGCAGGACCGGATGATCGCCCGGGACGCCACGCTCGACCTGGTCGTCGACGACGTGCAGGAGGTCGCCTCCCAGGTGCGCGCCGCCGCGGTGGCGGCCGACGGCTACGTGGTGTCCGAGGAGGTGGTGCCCACCCGCGAGGCGCTGGACGACCCCGGCTTCGGCACGTTCGTGCTGTCGGTGCCCTCGGAGTCGCTCGACACGGTGCTGGAGCAGCTGTCCTCCTACGGCACCGTCACCAGCAGCGGGCTGACCAGCCATGACGTCACGGAGCAGTATGTCGACACCACCGCCCGCATCGAGACGCTGCAGGCCAGCGTCGACCGGGTGCGCGACCTGCTCGCGGAGGCGTCGTCGATCAAGGACATCGTGGCGCTCGAGGCCGAGCTGTCCCAGCGTGAGGCCGAGCTCGACGCCATGCTGGCCGTCCAGCAGAGCATCGAGGCCGACGTGTCACGCTCGTCGGTCACGGTTCACCTCAGCACCGACGAGGGCCTGCTCGCGGCCCAGCAGGAGGAGCCGAGCGGGTTCGTCGCGGGACTGCAGCAGGGGTGGGAGGCCTTCGGTGCAGCGACCGCGATGCTGCTGACCGGCCTGGGTGCCATCCTGCCGTTCCTCATCGCCGCAGCCGTGGTCGCGGTGCCGGTGCTGGCGCTCAGCCGGCGTCGGCGGGGCGTGGGATCGACTGCACCAGCTGCGCCACCCGTGTGAGCACGTCGGGATCGGTCTCGGGCAGCACCCCGTGCCCGAGGTTGAAGAGGTGGCCGGGGGCTGCGTGGCCCTCGGCGACGATCCGGCGCACCTGCGGCTCGAGAGCCTCCCACGGCGCGAAGAGGAGCGCCGGGTCGAGGTTGCCCTGCACCGCATACCGGCCGCCGGTCCGCTCGATGGCGTCGGGGAGCGAGACGCGGTAGTCGACACCGATCACGTCGGCGCCCGCCTCGGCCATGTCGAGGAGGAGCTCGCCGGTGCCGACACCGAAGTGGATGCGCGGCACGCCCAGGTCACCCACGGCCTCGAGCACCGCCCGGCTGTGCGGCTCGACATACCGGCGGTAGTCCGCTCGGGACAGGAACCCCGCCCAGGAGTCGAAGAGCTGCACGGCGCTGGCCCCTGCCGCGACCTGCACCTGGAGGAAGGCCGTGGAGATCTGCGCCAGCCGTGCGCACAGGTCGCTGCCACAGCCGAGGGTCGCCATGCATCAGGGCCTTGGTGCGCTCGTGGTTCTTCGACGGCCCGCCCTCGACGAGGTAGGAGGCCAGGGTGAAGGGCGCCCCGGCGAAGCCGATCAGCGGGGTCGGGCCGAGCTCGGCGGTCAGCAGGCGCACCGACTCGGTGATGTCGGGGACCTGCTCCGGCGTGAGCTCGGGCAGGCGCTCCAGGTCGGCCCTGGTGCGGAACGGCTCGGCGACCACCGGCCCGACACCGGGCCGGATCTCGATGTCCACCCCGACGGCCTGCACCGGCACGACGATGTCGCTGAAGAAGATCGCCGCGTCGACCCCGTGCCGGCGCACCGGCTGCAGCGTGATCTCGGTGACCAGCTCGGGAGTGCGGCACGCGGTGAGCATCTCGACCCCTTGACGGAGCGCGCGATACTCCGGCAGCGACCGGCCTGCCTGCCGCATGAACCACACCGGTGTGTGGTCCACCGGCTGTCGACGCGCGGCCCTGACCAGCGCGCTCTGACTCGCAGGGGCACTGGCGCCCTCCGGGGCGCGGTCACGGGTGGCGGTGTCGTCGGTCACGCGTCGATCCTCGCACGCACCTGTGACCACCCCTGGCGCGGCCCGCAGCACCACTCGGCTCGCCGCCCGGCGTTGCGGTCCATGACCTGGGGCGCTGTCCGGCCTACCCTGACAGGTGTGGTGAGCCGCATACCGGTCGGGCGTCCACCCTCGTCCGACGCCGAGTCCTCGCGCGACGCCGCCCTGTTCACCAGGGCGCTGGCAGCGCTGCGAGGCGTGTCGCTGCGGCCCGAGCTGGTGCTGGAGGAGGTGCCGGCCCCGACGCGGCTGTCCCCGCACGCCGTGGCACTGTCCGGCGAGGTCGTCGCCTCCCACGACCCGGACGACGAGCCGGTCGCCACCGGCCGTTTCGTGCTCCTCTTCGACCCTTCCGGTCCTGAACCCTGGGAGGGCACGTGGCGGGCGGTCACCTACGCGAAGGCCACCATGGAGCCGGAGGTCGGGGGTGACCCGCTGGCCGGCGAGGTCGGGTGGTCCTGGCTGGTCGACGCCCTGGCGACCCGGGAGCTGGGCTGGGTGGCCGAGGCCGGCACGGTCACCAGCGTGTGCTCGCAGAGCTTCGGTGCGCTGGCCGAGCGCGAGGCGACCGTCGAGCTGGAGATCCGGGCCTCCTGGTCCCCGGTGCTCGACGACGTCAGCGACCTCGTCGGCCACCTGCAGGCGTGGGGCGACCTCATGTGCACGATCGCCGGCCTGCCTCCGCTGCCCGACGGTGTCGTCGCCCTGCCCGGGATCCGCAGGTAGGACCGGGGGATGTCACTGGACAACGACACGGCAGCCGAGCCCGCGGTGGTCGAGGACGAGTTCGACGCCCTCGACCATCCGACCGAGGGGGTGCCGGCCGTCGTCGTCGACGAGGCCGGTCTGGCCCGCGCCGTCGAGGCGCTGGCGTCGGCCTCCGGGCCGGTCGCCGTCGACGCCGAGCGGGCCTCCGGCTACCGCTACGGCCAGAGCGCCTACCTGGTGCAGCTGCGGCGCGAGGGTGCCGGCACCTGGCTGATCGACCCCGTCCCGCTGCCCGACCTCTCCTCGGTCGATGAGGCCCTGGCCGACGCCGAGTGGGTGCTGCACGCAGCGACCCAGGACATCCCGTGCCTGGCCGAGCTGGGCATGCGCCCACGTCGGCTGTTCGACACCGAGCTGGGTGCCCGGCTCGCCGGCCTGCCCCGAGTCGGGCTGTCGGCTGTCCTCGAGTACTACCTCGGGGTCACGCTCGCCAAGGAGCACTCTGCGGTCGACTGGTCGACCCGGCCGCTGCCGGAGCCCTGGCTGCGCTACGCCGCCCTCGACGTGGAGCTGCTCATCGACCTGCGCGACCGCATGGAACGTGACCTGCAGGAGCAGGGCAAGGCCGGCTGGGCGGCCCAGGAGTTCGACGCCCTGACCCGGTTCACCGGGCCGGACCTGCGGCCCGACCCCTGGCGTCGCACCTCCGGCATGCACCGTGTGCGCACCCGCCGGGGGGCTGCCACGGTGCGCGAGCTGTGGCGGGCCCGGGACGAGCTGGCCCGTCGCCGGGACGTCACGCCCGGCCGCATCCTGCCCGACGCCACGCTCATCGACCTCGCCATGCGAGCCCCGCACAGCGCCACTGCGCTGCACCGCGGTGCCACCGAGAAGAGCCAGACCCGGCAGCGGCGGGCCCAGCAGGGGCTGAAGCGGCACGAACGAGACTGGGTGAGCGCGATCCATGCCGCCGCACAGCTGCCGGAGACCGAGCTGCCGGAGCTCGCGACCTCCTCCGACGCACCACCGCCGCCACGGGCCTGGGTCGACCGCGACCCGGTCGCCGCTGCCCGCCTGGCCCAGGTCAAGGACGCGCTGGCCGAGCTCTCCGAGCACTACGACATACCCGTGGAGAACCTGCTCACCCCTGACACCCTGCGCCGGGTGCTGTGGCGCCCCCCGACGGGGGCCGGCGGGGGCCCTGCCGACGAGACGGCCATCAGGGACGCGCTCGCGTCATACGGGGCCCGACCGTGGCAGGGCGAGCTCGTCGCGCCCCTCATCGCAGGTGCGCTGAGGGACCTCCCGGACACCTGAGATGGCTGCCCACGCCTGCGCCGCCGGCCCACCGGCCTACCCCCGGGTCGAGTCATGCTTATCTCATATGTGATCTACAGTGGTCAGCATGACTGAGCCCTACCTGTCGCGCATCGGTGCCCTGATCCGGGATGCACGCCGTCACAAGGACCTCACCCAGGCCGAGCTCGCCACGCTCCTGGGCACGAGCCAGAGCGCGGTCGCCCGCATCGAGCAGGGCAAGCAGAACCTGTCCCTGGAGATGCTGGCCCGCATCGGCGAGAGTCTCGACTCCGAGATCGTGTCCGTGAGCAGCTCCGTCCCGCAGAACCTGCGCATCACCGGCGGCGTCAAGCTGTCGGGTGAGATCGACGTGCGCACCTCCAAGAACGCCGCCGTCGCCCTGCTGTGCGCCTCCATGCTCAACAAGGGCCGCACCACCCTGCGCAACCTGGCCCGGATCGAGGAGGTCAACCGCATCACCGAGGTGCTCACCAGCATCGGGTTCAAGATCCGGTGGCTGCCCGACTCCTCCGACCTCGAGATCGTGCCGCCCGCCAAGGTCGACCTCGCCTCCATGGACCAGGCGGCGGCACGGCGGACCCGCACGATCATCATGTTCCTCGGCCCCCTCATGCACGAGTTCGACACCTTCGAGCTGCCGTATGCCGGGGGCTGCGACCTCGGCACGCGCACCGTCGAGCCGCACATGATCGCGCTGCGTCAGTTCGGCATCGACGTGACCGCCACCACCGGGACCTACCACGTCACGGTCGACGAGCACCGTCGCCCTACCAGGCCCATCGTGCTCACCGAGCGCGGTGACACCGTCACCGAGAACGTCCTGCTGGCGGCCGCGCGCCACCCCGGCAAGACGGTCATCCGCAACGCGTCCTCCAACTACATGGTCCAGGACCTCTGTGTCTTCCTGAAGTCGCTGGGCGTCACGATCGACGGGCTGGGCACGACCACCCTGGAGGTGACCGGGGTCGAGCACATCGACATGGACATCGAGTACTCCCCCTCCGAGGACCCCATCGAGGCCATGAGCCTGCTGGCGGCCGGCGTCGTCACCGGCAGCGAGATCCTCATCAAGCGGGTGCCGATCGAGTTCATGGAGATCGAGCTCGCCGTCCTCGACACGATGGGGCTGCAGTACGACATCTCCGAGGAGTACTGCTCCGCCAACGGGCATACCCGCCTGGTGGACCTGCGCACGATCCCGGGCGTCCTCAAGGCGCCCCTGGACAAGATCCATCCGCTGCCCTTCCCCGGGCTGAACATCGACAACCTGCCGTTCTTCGCCATCATCGCGGCATGCGCGGAGGGGTCGACGATGATCCATGACTGGGTCTACGAGAACCGTGCCATCTATCTCACCGAGCTCACCACGCTCGGTGCCAAGGTGCACCTGATGGACCCCCACCGGGTGATGATCGAAGGCCCGACCAAGTGGCGTGCCGGAGAGATCATGTGCCCGCCCGCACTGCGGCCGGGTGTCGTCATCCTGCTCGCGATGCTGGCCGCCCCGGGGGTCTCCGTGCTGCGCAACGTCTACGTGATCCACCGTGGCTACGAGGACCTGGCCACCCGCCTCAACAACCTCGGCGCTCAGATCCAGACCTTCCGCGACATCTGAGCACTACCACCTTGGCTCCGGCTGGGGGCGTGCGATGTCTGCGACATGACATCCGTCTGTGGACGGAGCCCGGGGTATGTCGTACGTATGTACTAACGTCGTCCTCGACGGAGCACCACACCGAGGGAGCCGACATGAGCGCACATCCGACGACAGCCAGGGTGGACTCACCTGGGCCTGCGGGCTCACCACACGAGGGCGCCATGGTGGCGGGGCTGGAAGATGTCCTGGCCGACTACCTCGGGGGTGCCGACCTCGAGGCCGAGCTGGCCGGGCTCACCCTGCACACCGACTCGCCACCCTGGCTCATCGAGCTGTCCCGGCCGAATGTTCCGACGGCGTCGATGCACGACGCTCTCGAGGCCGACCTCATGCGGACCACGAGGGACGGCCTCACGGCCCTCGGCTTGCCCGTCCACGTCGCCGAGCACATCCTCACCATCGCCGGAGGGCTCACCAGGTCGCCGGCGCCGTCTCCGGACAGCACCACAGGGCCGACCAAGGAGCCTTCGTGCGACCGGAACGCCGGCCCCTCGACTGCCCAGTCGGTCCGTGACCAGCGCCTCCTCGACGGGGTGGAGGCTGCGCTCCTGCTGTCGCGATGGACCGATGCTGCGATGCTCGAGATGACTCGTGGCTTGGCTGTTGCCGCCGGCGAGGAGCTCCTCGCCCGGGACGGTTACCTCTCTCCGGACGAGATGTCGAAGACCCGTCGTGGACGGTGGCGGGCGCGGACGAAGTCAGCCGTGGCCACGGAGCTGCAGGCCCTGACCGGCTGGGGCATCGCCACCTGCCACAGCCGCGTCGGCCTGGCCCTGGCGCCTCGTGCTGTGGCGGCTCGTGCTGAGTGGGCACTGGCACAGGGGTGGAACGACAGCCGCGCGGTCTTCGACTTCTGGAAGCGGGCACGCAACCTGCCGGTCGACCAGGCGCAGCTGATCTCGGACGAGGTCTTCGGGCCCGTCCCCGACGGTGCCGGCGAGGCAGTCCGCGCCAGTCATGCCGAGTTCACCGAGGCCCTGGGACGTGCCGAGACGGCCGTCGTGGGCGCCGACGCCCGCGTGGCACGCAAGCGTCGACGGGACGCACTGGCGACGCGCACCGTCTCCTCGGTCATCGACGAGATCGGCGTCGGCACCGTGAGCATCGACGGTCCCACCAGTGCGGTAGCCGCGGCCGTGCTCCGCCTCGATGCCGTCGCCCGCAAGGCGCGGCACAGCGGTGACGAGCGAACGGTCAGCCAGCTGCGAGCCGACCTCGCGCTCGCCTTGCTGACGCACGGCACGCTGCCAGCTAACCCAGCACTGTCGACCGGTGCGACTCCCGCTGCGAAGGACCCTGATCTCGTGGCAGAGCCAGGGGCGGAGCTGCGCTCTGCTCTCGGTCGACTGGGCACGCCCGTCTCCCTGGAGGTCATCGTCCCTCTGGACGCACTGGTCAACCCGGAGTCGACGGCGATCGCCGAGATCCCCGGCTTCGGCTACCTGACCGCCGAGCACGTCCGCGAGATCGCCGCCGCACCCGGCACCACGATCCACCGCCTGCTCACCGATCCGGCAGACGGCCGGTGCGTGGAGCGGTCGGTCTCGTCCTACACGCCCGACCGTGCCATGGTCGACCAGCTTCGGGCAGCCGACCGCACGTGCCGCGGCCCAGGGTGCACTCGGGATGTGCGCCACGCTCAGCTCGACCACGAGAAGCCCTACGCCTCCGGCGGGTCCACATCCGAGAGCAACCTGGCGTTCAAGCACTCCTGGCATCACAACAACAAGACGCTCGGCCTCTGGTCCAGCGCACTGGCGGCGGACCGCACCATCACCTGGACAACGCTCTTCGGCCGGGTCTACACCACCCGATGCCACGACTACCGCACCCTGCATCCTCTCGGTCGACTGATCCCCGATGGGGTCGACCGGGTCGACATCCGCAGAACGTCGGGCGAAGGCCGGACGGACCGTCACGTGGGTGAGAACGGGTCAGGGCTGACCTGTGCCTCGAAGGCGCAGCAGGACGCGACGCTGGCCGACCGGCTGATCTACGCAGCCCTGGCGCATCGTGACCCTGGGTCGGGGCGTCTGGCGGACGACAGCGACGACCCGACCCTGTGCGCCCTCGCGGAGCTGCCTACCCGTTCTGAGCTGTCCTCGGTGCCCACCTGGATCGAGCCGCTGATCGGGCTACGGCACCGCACCCCCGGTGGCGCAGTCCGTCGGGGGGCACCCCGGGACCAGCTGACGGTCCGAGACATCCTGCACCCTCGCACCGAACCCACGCCCGACCTCCAGCCATCGGTCGAGGCGCCGCTGCCTCCGTTCTGACACGGATTCTGTGGTCCCGGGCTCCCCCACGGATCCCCGGACCGGCTCCCCACGGGTCCCCTGGACGGGCTCCCCCACGGATCCCCCTCGGATCGGCTCTGACACCGCTGGGAGGTCCGCCGGTTACCGTGGCGTCCGTGACGATGGCGTTCGAGCACGACGAGCGGGGCGGTGTCACCGTCATGCGCGACGGCCACCCACAGTCCTACGTGCACCCCGACGACCCGGGACTTCTGGTCTTCGAGTACATCCAGCACCTGGCACTGGTGATCGACACCCTCCCCGAGGGACGGCTTGCCGTGACCCACGTCGGCGGCGCCGGGCTGACCCTGCCCCGCTATGTCGAACACACCCGTCCCGGTTCTCCGCAGATCGTGCTGGAGCCCGACGAAATGCTCACGGCTCGGGTGCGCGCAGAGATCCCGCTGCCGCGCCGCCACCGCATCCGGGTCAGACCCGTGGACGGGGCGACGGGTCTGGCCGTGCTGGCCACCACGTCGGCAGACGTGGTGGTGCTGGACGCCTTCGCAGACGGACGTGTCCCCGGCGAGCTCGTCGGCACCATCGCCCTGGGCCACGTCGCCCGGGTGCTGAGGCCCGGTGGGGTGTTCCTGGCCAACCTTCCCGACGAACCCGGCCTACGCCATGTCGCGAGGGTGGCGGCCACGACACGGACCGCCCTCCCCCACGTCGCCCTGATCGGGCTCACCGAAGTCCTCAAAGGACGGCGCTTCGGCAACGTGGTGCTGGTCGGGTCCCACGACCCTCTGCCACAGGCCGAGCTGGCCCGCAGGGTGGCCAAGGCCGACTTCCCCACCGGCCTGCGCACCGAGCCGCAGACAGCCCGGTGGAGCGCAGGCTCGGCCAGCTTCGGTGAGATCGGCGAGGCCTCCCCACCCGCACCCACCCCGGGGGAATGGCGGCGACGGTAGCGCGGCCGTGACCCGGCGCGCGAGAACCCAGGTCACCCGCAGCGTAGGTTCGACCTGTGCGCACGGCATACCTGGACCATCCCGGACCGATCCCGCTGGCTCACCGCGGCTTCTCCCGGGACGGCCTGGAGAACTCGATGGCGGCGTTCGCGGCGGCAGTCGACCTGGGGATGCGCTACGTGGAGACCGACGTGCACGCCACCCTCGACGAGGTCGTCGTGGCGTTCCACGACGCCAGCCTCGACCGTGTCACCGACCGCACAGGGCGGATCACCTCACTGCCGTGGCGCGAGGTCAGCCGCGCCCGCATCGGCGGCACCGAGCCCGTACCCACGCTCGAGCAGCTGCTCGGGACCTGGCCCGAGCTGTGCGTCAACATCGACATCAAGTCACCGGGCGCGATCACCCCGACGGTCCGGGTCATCGAACGCACGCGGGCACACGACCGGGTGTGCATCGCCTCCTTCTCCGACGACCGTCGCCGGAGCGCCCTGCAACGCCTGAGCCGGCCGGTCGCGACGTCGGCGGGTCAGCTGACCGGGGCCCTGTTCCGTCTGGCCTCGGCAGCGCCGCCACCCCTGCGGGACCGGCTGGTGGCCCGCGCCCTCACCGGCGTCGACGGCCTCCAGCTGCCGGTCTCGCACCAGGGCATCCCGCTGGTGACCCGGCGGACCGTGGACGCCGCCCACGCTGCCGGAGCGTTCGTGCACGTGTGGACCATCAACGACCCGGCCCAGATGCACCGGCTCCTCGACCTCGGGGTGGACGGCCTGGTCAGCGACCGCTCCGACCTGCTGCGCCAGGTGCTGGTCGAGCGAGGCCAGTGGCCCGGCTGAGGCGGGCCACCAGGCTCGCAGTGGCCCGGCAGAGGCGGGGCCACCACCGGCGTCAGCTCGCCGCCCCCACGTCGCACCCGGTGAAGCGCCAGAGCGAGGCCTGGCCACCCTCGTCCACGAAGGAGTAACCGGGCCGGTCGGTGGCGATGTTGCGCAGTCCGGCCGTCTCCTCCTCCCACTTGGCGCCCTCCTGGAAGGTGAGCTCGTCGGCATACACGTGGGTCACCCCGAGGGCACGCACGGCCTCGCAGACCTCGGGGTCGCGCCACCACTGGTCGAAGCGGTCGGCGAGCAGCATCCGCTCGGGGGACCCGGCGATCGGGGTCAGCTGGGGGTAGACCACCTCCACCCCGCTGCGATGCAGCAGGTAGGGCAGGCCGGCGGTCGGCTCCCCCAGCACCACGGCGTCCTCCGGCAGCGTCTCGGCTGCGCGGTCGACCATGGCGATCTCGTCCTCCTCGAGCATGGTGCCCCAGGCGATCGGCCAGGTGGAGTAGGTCGAGGACATCACCTGGACGTGCATCGACCAGCGCAGACCGAAGGTGAGCGCGACGACCCCCACCACCAGCGCGAGCGAGGCTACGGTGATCGACACCCCCCGCCAGCGCGCGACCCGGTGCGCCACCCAGGCGCCGCCTCCGGCGGCAAGCATCACCGCCGGGATGACGAACAGCTGGTTGATGCGTGAGGCCTGGGTGTACCAGAACCCGGCGAGCACCCGCAGCGGGTTCTCCGGCGGACCGGCGGCCAGCAGGGTCAGCACGGCCGACGCGAGCAGCGCCACGATGAGCCAGCGCGCATGCCTGCGTCGCAGCGACAGCACGATGCCCGTGACGACCAACGCCGTGACCACCAGGTTGACCGAGCGGATGTCGTAGACATAGATGAGCGGGTGGTCGATGAGCAGGGCTCCGATGCCGGGCCAGTAGGTCGGCTGGCCGCCCCGCTCATAGCTCACGATCGCCTCGACGGGCGAGGAGGACAGCACGACGAACGACCCGATGAGCGCCAGCGCTGTGCCGACCGCGACCGTCACTGCCACCAGCACCCGGTGGCCCCGCCGCCAGTAGCGCCGCGCCTGACGGGCCAGCAGCACGACCACCAGCGGTGCGGCCAGCAGCACCAGCGAGAACAGGCCCGACCCGTGCGAGAGCACCACCCCCGCGACGCACCACCCGAGCGCCAGCCCGTATGCCGTGTGCAGCCGCCAGCCCAGGTCGCGCCGCAGCGTCGAGATCATCAGCGCCAGGGTGCCGGGGATGCAGGCGACGCTGAGGGCGTAGGGCCACACCCCCAACATCGACACCGCGATCGCCGGGAAGGTCACGTAGGACGCCGCCAGCACCGGCGTCAGGATCACCGGCAGCGCTGTGGCGGGCCAGACCACCCGTGCCAGGGCCACCAGACCGCCGATCCACACCACGGCTCCCAGGACGACCGACGAGGCGTTGGCCGCCTCGGCGACCTGCTCGAAGCCCGGTGCGATCGCGACGATGGCGTGCCACACGGCCGGGTAGTAGGGCGCGACGGTGTCGGCGTACATCGGCGCCAGCCCCCCCAGGCTGGAGCCGTTGCCGGTGTCGCGGATGAACCACAGCGCGTTGAGGTGGTAGACCGCGTCCCAGGCCTGCGCCGGCTGGTCGGCGTGGCGCATCCCGACCATCATGGTCGCCGCGATGACGCCCCCGCCCAGCGCCCAGGCTGCGGCCAGCCAGAGCCGCTCGGTCCGCACCAGGGCGCGCTGCCCCGCGGCACGCACCCCTGCCGGGTGGGTCAGGGTGCCGAGGGCGAGCCCGATGCCCAGCGCCACGAGCGCCGCCGCCAGCACGGCGAGCAGGAAGGTGCCCAGTGACCAGGTGATCCCGAGCAGCCCGTAGGCCACGGCGACCACCCCGGCATACCCGGAGGTCACCGCCGGCCCGGCTCCCCAGGCCACGAGGCCACGCACCCCGAGCAGCCGCACCACGGCATAGCCGGGCAGCGTCCAGAGCGCGGCCAGGCCGATGAGGCCTGGCACGACGGAGAGCCAGCTCATGCGGTGGGGGTCTCGCCCCCGCCGATGGTGAGCCGGGGCACGCCGGTGAAGCGGGCGGGGTCGGTGACCCGCCGGCCGTCCAGCAGCAGCCGCACACCGGGCAGGTCCTCGGCACCGATCTGTGCGTACTCCGGGTGGTCGGCCTGCACGATGGCCACGTCGACCGGCTCACCGAGGTGGTAGGGCGCCCAGCCGTAGCGCGGCGAGCTCGTGTCGTCGTACATCGGGTCGTGCACCAGCACCTCGGCCCCCCGCGCGCGTCAGCGCCTCGCACGGTGCCGAAGACCCCGGAGAACGCGGTCTCCTTGACCTTGCCGCGGTAGGACGCGCCGAGCACGGCGACCCGCAGCCCGGCCAGCGACCCGAGCACGGCCTCGGCCCGGGCCACCGCATACTCCGGCATCGCGGCGTTCGCGGCCCGGGCCGAGCTGACGCACGCTGGCGCTCGGGGTCGGTGGACAGGTAGAGCCGGGGGTAGACCGGGATGCAGTGCCCGCCGACGGCGATGCCGGGCTGGTGGATGTGGCTGTAGGGCTGGGAGTTGCAGGCCTCGATCACCCGCTGCACGTCGATGCCGACCGTGTCGGCGAACCGGGCGAACTGGTTGGCCAGCCCGATGTTGACGTCCCGGTAGGTCGTCTCGGCCAGCTTGGCCATCTCGGCGGCCTCGGCCGACGCCCATGTCCCACACCCCGTTGGGCCGGGGCAGGTCGGCCCGGTCGTCGAAGGTCCAGCACCGCCTCGTAGAACTCCACCGCCCGGGCGGTGCCGGCCTCGGTCAGCCCGCCCGACCAGCTTGGGGTAGGCGGCGCAGGTCGGCGAACACCCGCCCGGTGAGCACCCGCTCCGGGGAGAACACCAGCCAGAAGCCGTCGGCGCCCTCGGCGGTGACTCGGCCAGGCCGGACAGCCGCTCGATCATCGGCTTCCACCGGCCACGGGTGGTGCCGACCGGCAGGGTCGTCTCGTAGGAGACCAGGGTGCCCGGGCTCAGGTGCGGCGCCAGCGAGGCCGTGCGCGGCGTCCATCCAGCCGAAGTCGGGCCGACCGGTCGCCTCGTCGACGAACAGCGGCACCACCACGCACGACCGCGTCGGCGCCCGGGACGGCGTCACGCGTAGTCGGTCGTCGCCCGCAGCCGCCCCGCCGGGACCAGCTGCGCCAGCTTGTCACCCAGGTGCGCCTCACCGGGGAACGGCTCGCGGCCGGCGTTCACCGTGTCCACCAGCGCCGCGTTGACGTCCACCCCCACGACCTCGTGGCCGGCATCGGCGAACTGCACCGCCAGCGGCAGCCCGATCTTGCCCAGCGCGACGACCGCGATCTTCATCTGTGTTCCTGCCCCTCGTGGTAGGACTGCCGACGATCGAGGATACGTTGCCGGGCCCGTCAGCGGGACGCCCACCAGGAGGCCGTCATGAACCGCGGCGGTGCCTCGGGGTGCGTGACCTGGGTCAGCCGCTCCGGGATGACGGTCGCCGGGGTGCCGTGACGGCGGCGCGCCCGGGCCAGCTGGACCATCTCCTCAGCCGGCGTGCCGGCGGTGTCCAGCACGGCCCGGGCCAGGGCGTTGTCGGCCTTGGACAACGGGTCGGCCAGAGCGGGAGCCGCCTCGTGGAGGCGTTTCACCACCTCGGCCAGCGCCGCCCGCTCCGCCGGTGTCCACCACTGCGGGTCGGGCCGGTGGAGCACCGCCCCGAAGACGTGGATGCGCAGCAGCTTGGTCGCGACCGCGGTGCGCACGGCCTCCGGGTAGGCCGCGAACCAGGGCTGCTCCAGGAGATGCCGCAGGAAGCCGAGCTCCACCTCGATCGGCCGTGGGGCATAGGTCACCCGGTCGGTGGCGTCCTCACCGATGACGTAGCCCGGGCCTGTGCGGTCCACCACCACGCGGGTCTCGCACCAGAGGCGGGTCACGTAGGCCACATCGCCGCCCACCGGCATCCCCTCCACCAGCTCGGCACCCAGCCTGGCCCGGGCCGCCGTGGAGACCAGCCCGAGGGGGGCACTGCGATAGCTGAGCCGGTCGCGCACCACGTCAGCGACCCCTCGCAGGGTGGGGCGCGTCGGCGGAGTCGGCACCCGGCGGTCCGGGTCGCCCAGCGCCAGGCGGGTGACCACGGTCTCGGCGTGGTGGGCCCGGGCGAGGGCGAGCCACGCGTCCACCGCACCTGGGCGCAGCACGTCGTCGGAGCCCATGATGGACACGAACTCGCCCCGAGCGGCCCGCATCCCGGCGTTGAACGGGCCGGAGGCGCTGTTCCGCCCGTCGTGGTGCTCGAGCCAGCTGACCTGGTCGCGGTGCGCCGGGGCGACCGCCGCGGCGATCTGGCTCGCGGCGACGTTGTGGCACACGACACTGAGCCGGGTATGCCGTGCGTTGCCCTCCAGGACGCTGGCGACCGCCCGGGCAATGGGTCGGGTGGGGGTGTGCACGGCGATGACGACGTCGACCTCGGGTGCGCCGCTCACCGACCACGCTCCCGGTGCACCCGCTGCGCGAGGGCGTAGGCCTGCGCGTAGCCCCGGGACACGGCCTCGGTGCTGAAGCGGTCGCCGATCGTGTCGCTGACCTGCTGGGCGGTGAGCCCGGCGGCGGAGCCCAGCACCTGCTCGACCGCGTCGGCGTAGGCCGTGGCGTCCTGGCGGTCGACCGTGGCACCGACCCGGGGGTCGAGGTACTCCCCCTGCCCTCCGGTCGCCCCGACGACGACGGGCCGACCGGCCAGCACCGCCTCCGCGCAGGAGACGAAGAAGTTGTCTCCCCGGGTGGGCCCGAGGAACAGGTCCGCCGCGGCCAGCTCGCGCTGCACGCCGTCACGGTCCAGGGTGCCGACCAGCTGCACGCTGCCGGCAACCCCCAGCTCCTGCGCCCGCGCCGTCACGTCACCGGCCAGCTCCCCGGTGCCCACGAAGCGGATCCGGGCCGGTCGCCCTCTGCGGACGAGCTCGGCCACCACGTCGACGGCCAGCACAGGGTCCTTGCGGGGGATCAGACCCCCGACACTGACGAGCCGCAGCTCGTTGTCGGCCGGGTCGGGCACCGGGCGGCGGGGCACCGGGTCGGGGCGCGGCACGATGCACGGCACGACGGTGGTGGGTCGGTCGCCACGCACCTCGCGGATCGGCGTGGCGAGGTAGTCGCACACCGCGGTGACCACGTCGGGTCGGGCGAGCAGCGGACGCAGCGCAGGAAGCGCCGCCCGCCAGGTGGCGGGCAGGGTGTGCGGGGCGGTGAGACCCGACCAGTGCTCGGTGTGCACCCACGGCGCGGCCGGGCGCCACCAGGCCGTCGGCAGCAGCGAGGAGAAGGCCATGGTGTGCACCAGGTCCGCCGTCCCGGCCATGCGGCGCAGCCGCTGCCCGGCGGCGCGGACCTGCCGTGGGTCGGTGGTCGACATCGGGATGCGGGTGACCGGCACCCGGGCACCGTGGTGACCCAGGATCGAGTCGGCCTCCAGCACACCCGGGTCGAGCTGCCCGGGAGGTGCCAGGTGCACGAGCGCGACGTCGTGGCCCTGCTCGGCGAGCGCACGGACGTCCTTGACCACGAAGGCACCGGTCGAGGGGTGGCTGCGGGTCGGCAACCACGTGGTGACGGCGAGGACGCGCATAGGAGGCAACCTAGCCCGTGGCCTAGGGTCGGTCACTGTGAAGGTCCTCAGCGTCGTCGGGGCGCGCCCCCAGTTCGTCAAGCTGGCCCCCGTCGCCGCCGAGTGCGGCCGCCGCGGGCGTCGAGCACGTCATCGTGCACACCGGCCAGCACTACGACCCGATGCTGTCCGACGTCTTCTTCGCCGACCTGGGCATCCCCGACCCCGACGTGCACCTCGGCGTCGGCAGCGGCTCGCACGGCGAGCAGACCGGCGCGATCCTGGCCCGTCTGGACGCGGTGCTCGCCCGGCAGCGCCCCGACTGGGTCCTGGTCTACGGCGACACCAACTCGACGCTGGCCGGCACCCTGTCGGCCGTCAAGATGCACCTGCCGGTGGCCCACCTGGAGGCGGGGCTGCGCTCGTTCAACCGTCGGATGCCCGAGGAGCACAACCGGGTGCTCACCGACCACGCCGCCGACCTGCTGCTGGCCCCGACCCGGGTGGCCATGGAGCACCTCGCGGCCGAGGGCCTGGCCGGGCGCTCGGTGCGCGTGGGTGACGTGATGGTCGACGTGCTGCTGACGGTCCGCGACGAGCTCGCCGACACCCCCGCGGTCCTGGACCGTCTGGGGATGCCGCCGGGGGGCTTCTCGGTCGCGACGGTGCACCGCGCGGAGAACACCGACGACCCCGACCGGCTCTCCGCCATCGTGCGTGCCCTCGCCGACCTCGACCACCCTGTCGTGCTGCTGGCCCACCCGCGCCTGCGGGACAAGGCGCAGGCGCACGGCATACGGCTGGAGGGCGGCGCGCTCACGGTGCGTGAGCCCCTGGCCTATCCCGACCTGGTGGCGGCCGTCGCCTCGTCCCGCGGTGTGGTCACCGACTCCGGAGGCCTGCAGAAGGAGGCCTTCGTCCTGCGCGTCCCCTGCACCACGGTGCGCACCGAGACGGAGTGGGTCGAGACCGTGCAGCTCGGCTGGAACGTGCTGGTCGAGCCCGGGCCGGCCGTCGCCGCCGCGGCCTCCCGGCCGGCGCCCTCGGCAACCGACGCCGCTCCCTACGGCACGGGTCACGCCGCGGCGGCGGTGCTCGACGCCCTGGGAGCCCCGGCACGGTCCTGACCGGGACCAACGGCCCTGTCCCCGAGGTCTTCCCCCCGCCATGCTGGAGGTCACAGCAGCGGAAGGAGCCGTCATGGGCACCACCCTCACCTTCCTCGGCGCCGTCGGCACGGTCACCGGCAGCAAGTTCCTCCTCGAGCGGGCCGGACGCCGGACCATGGTCGACTGCGGCCTCTACCAGGGCGAGCGCCAGTGGCGCCGGCGCAACTGGGACAAGCTGCCGGTGCCGCCGGACTCGCTGTCCGACGTCGTCCTCACCCACGCCCACCTCGACCACACCGGCTACCTGCCAGCCCTGGTCCGCAAGGGCTACGCCGGCCCGGTCTGGGCGACCGAGGGCACGGCCGCTCTGGCCGGCATCGTGCTGCGCGACAGTGCCCACCTGCTCGAGGAGGAGGCCCGCTGGGCCACCTCGGGTGGCTGGTCCAAGCACAGCCCTGCACTGCCGCTCTACACCACGGCTGACGCCGAGCGTGCCCTCGAGCGGGTCCGCACCCGCCCTTTCACGATCCCCCTCGACCTCGGTGACGGCACCCTGGTCAGCTTCGTCCGGGCGGGGCACATCCTCGGCTCGGCCAGCGTCCGGCTCGAGTCCGGCACCGGCAGCGTGCTCTTCTCCGGCGACCTCGGCCGCCCGGGCCACCCCCTGCTCCGAGCGAGAGCCCGCCCTCCGGCGGCCCGCACCGTGGTGCTGGAGTCCACCTACGGAGACCGGACCCACCCCGAGCCGGACCTGGCGCATGCCGGTCTCGCGGCGGTGGTGCGCCGCACCATCGGGCGCGGTGGCTCGGTCCTCATCCCCGCCTTCGCCGTGGACCGGACCGAGGTCGTGCTGCTCGCGCTCGCCCGGCTGATGGCGGCCGGCTCGATCCCAGAGGTGCCGGTCTTCGTGGACAGCCCCATGGCGCTGAAGGTGCTGGACGTCTACCTGCGCCCCGACCTGCGCGACGAGCTGCGCCCGGGGGTGGTCGAGGAGATCCATGGCATCCCCCGGCTGCACACCGCGGCCAGCGCCGAGGAGTCGATCCTGCTCAACCACCCCCGCGAGCCCTGCATCATCGTCTCCGCCTCCGGCATGGCCACCGGCGGCAGGGTGATCCACCACCTGGCCGAGATGCTGCCCGACCCGCACCACGCCGTGGTGCTCGCGGGCTACCAGGGCGTGGGCACCCGGGGCCGGGCGCTGCAGGAGGGTGCCACCGAGGTCAAGATCCGCGGCCGCTACGTGCGGGTGCGCGCCGAGGTGGCCAGCGAGGCGGAGTTCTCGGTGCACGCCGACGGACCCGAGCTGGTGGCCTGGCTGCGCGAGATGCCCGCACCCCCGGAGACGGTGTATGTCGTGCACGGCGAGCCGGAGGCGGCGCAGGCACTGGCCGCACGGGTCCGGGACGAGCTGGACTCTGCCGTGGTCGTCCCGCGGTGGGGTGAGAAGGTGCTGCTCGACTAGGCCTGTCGCTCACCCTGCTGAGCCGGATCGTCATCGCGCTGGTCAGCCGGTGCTGAGCCACCACATCGCCCCGACGCCGGCAGCCGCCGCCCCGACGGCGAGCAGCAGCGAGCCGACGGCGTTGACCCAGGCCCGGCGCAGGTCGCCGGCCTGGACCAGGCGCACGGTCTCCACCATGGCGGTCGAGAAGGTGGTGTAGCCGCCGCAGAAGCCCACGGCACCCACCAGGTAGGTCGTGCGGTCCAGCCCGTGGAAGAGACCGGCCCCGGCCAGCATCCCGATCAGGGCGGACCCGGACACGTTGACCACGACGGTCGGGAGCGGGAAGTCCATCGGCCAGCGCGCCCGGACGAGCCCGTCGAGGACGAACCGGGCCGCGGCACCCAGACCGCCGGCCAGCATGATGAGCAGCGTCGTCACTGCGCACCCCGGGGCCGCGGGGGCCGCTCGTGGCGCCACCGGTGGTGCCGGGCGGCGAGCACGACACCGAGCAGGCACGCGAGCACCCCGCCGACGAGGCTGGCCACGGCATACCCCGCGGCCACTGCCCAGGCGCCGTCGGCGAGCAGCCGCTCCAGCTCGACCGCCAGGGCGCTGAACGTGGTGAACCCGCCCAGCACCCCGGTGCCCAGCCCCAGGCGCAGCAGCCGGGCACGGCTGGTCTCGCTCCCCCGGCGCACCAGTGCCTCGAGCAGCAGCCCCAGCAGGAACGCCCCCAGCAGGTTCTCCACCAGGGTGGCGACCGGCCAGCCGCCGTCCCCCGCGGCGACGGTCGAGCTGAGCAGGTGCCGTCCGCCGGTGCCGAGAGTGCCGCCGAGGGCGACGAGGAGCACCAGGCCATAGTGCAGATGGTGCGGCCGGCTCACCCGCCGTGCCTCGGCTCCGGCGGCACCACCACGACCGGACGGCGCTGGGTGTGCGCCAGCCGGCCGGCCACCGAGCCGCCGATGAGCTGGCCCATCCAGGCGCCCAGCCCCGCGCTGCGGGCGCCGACCACGATGAGCCGGGCGTCGAGCTCGCGTGCGGCCCCCGCCAGTCCGTGGGCCACCTCACCGACGGTGTAGACGAACACCCAGGGCACCACCGCACCGGCGAGCGCCTGCTCGAGGTAGGCCCGCATCTCCTCCTCGGCGGCCTCGCGGTGGTCGTCGTCCTGGTCGGGGTCCAGGGGCGTGGTGAACACCGTGCCGTCGGGGGCCTCACCGAGGAAGACCCTGCTGCCGTCGACCCAGACACAGGCCAGGCCGACCCCGAGGTCGTGCGCCAGCGCAGCGCCCTCGCGGACGACGCCGGGCGGCTGGCGTGGCACCACGCCGACGAGCACGGGTCGACCGGGCGGCAGGTGGCTGGCGCTGGTCATGGGCCCATCGTGCCAGTCAGGGGCGCCGGCGCGCGCCCTCGCCCGGCTCGAAGACCAGCTCGCGCCGGCCGAGGTCGTCGTGCCCGGCGGCGCAGCGCACCACGACCGCGGCGGGTTCGCCGCACCCTCGGTGCACCGCGCGCACGGCAGGACCCTCGGCATCCGCGAGGTGGGCGTCACCCCAGGCCATCAGGGACAGCAAGGAGGGGACCAGCTCGGCACCGGCCTCGGTCAGCCGGTACTCGTGCCGGGTGCGGCTCCCCGGCTCGTGGTAGGGCTCCTGCCGCAGCAGGCCGGCCTCCACCATGGAGGTCAGCCGCCTGCTCAGCACCTGGCGCGGGATGCCGGCGTGGACGTGGATGTCCTGGAACCGACGCACGCCCAGGAACACCTCGCGCAGCACCATCAACGTCCACTTCTCCCCGACCACGTCGAGGGTGCGGGCGACGGAGCAGTTGTCGGTGCTGAATGCGAGGGCGGCGGGGCGGGACATGCCACCAGCCTACGTCCTCCTGTCATACTCAGGTGGTGAACCTCTTCCTCCGGCTGGCTCTGCTCTCCGTGCTCTCCCCGCGCAGGCCTGCCGCTGCGGTCCTCGGCCCCTGCCGCACGCCCTTCCGGGTGCTGCCCACCGACCTCGACGTGCTGAGGCACACCAACAACGGGGTCTACCTCTCCCTCATGGACCTGGCCCGGGTCGACCTGCTCACCCGTGCCGGCGTGGCCTCGAAGGTGCGGGAGCGCGGGTGGTATCCCGTGGTCGTCGCCGAGTCGATCACCTTCCGCCGCTCGCTGACGCTGGGGCAGCGCTTCGAGATCGAGACCTCGGTGATCGGCTGGGACGACCGGGCCATCACCCTGAGCCAGGACTTCTGGCGCGGCGAGCAGCGCATCGCCTCCGCGGTCGTGCGCGCGATGTTCCTGGGCAGGGACGGGCAGCGGGTCGCCCCCGCCCAGATCGTCGCGCTGACCGGACAAGACCTCGTGGCGCCCGTCGAGCCCGACTGGGTGCGGCAGTGGGCGCAGCACAGCCGGATCCCGTGAGGGCAGCCGAGAAGGCGTCAGGCCCGTGCGTGCACCGGGCGCGGATCAGCTGGGTCGGGTCACCAGGGCGTCCACCGCCCGTGCCCAGCCCTGCACCTGGACCTCCGCCGAGTAGTCACGCGCCACCGCGTGGCTGGCCGCCTTGAACCGGGCGACGTCGTCGTCGGTGAGCTCGTCCAGAGCGCGGGCGAGAGAGGCTGCGGTGAAGTCGCCGGTCACCACGCCCAGCCCGTGCCGTCGCACCAGGTCGGCCATCTCCGGGCTGGGGCCCACGAGCACGGCCAGCCGCGCCTGGACGAAGTCGAAGAGCTTGTTGGGCAGGGTGTAGCGGTAGTTGAAGGTGAGCGGCGGGAGCAGGAAGACGCCGACGTCGCAGCGCGCCAACACCTCCCCGAGCTGCTCGGGTGGGACCGGGTCGTGGAAGCGCACCTGCGGCAGGTCCTGGGTGCGCTGCCGCAGCTCGGCCAGGTAGGCCGGGTCGTTGGGCAGGAGGTAGAGGTCGAGCGTGACCTCGCGCCGGGTCTGCCGGACCGCGTCGAGCATCACGTCCAGGCTGCGGTTGCGACGGGCCAGCCCGGAGTGCACCAGACGTAGCGGCGAGCCCACCGGGGTGGGTGAGCGCTCCGCATACGGGGCGGCGTTGACGACGACCTCTGCCTCAATACCGAACTCACGCCGGTACTCCGCGGCGAGCGCCTGCCCGACCGTGCTCACCGAGTCGGCCCGGGTGACCCACCGCCGCACGATCCAGCGGTTGAAGGGTGCGACGAACCACCGCCAGCGCCACGACTCCTCGTTCTGCCGGGTGGCGTACTCGTGCAGGTCGACATGGACGCCTCGGGCGCCCAGGCCCATGGCCAGCGGCACCGTCTCGACGTCGTCGGCCAGCACCACGTCCCACGAGCCAGGGGTCAGCAGCGGGCGCAGGTGCCGGATCACCGGAGCGGTCTGGTAGGCCTCCTGGTAGCGGCGCAGCACGAGCAGGCTGCGTGCCTTGTGCCAGGCGACGATCTCGTCGGGGATGCGGACATGGGCGACCACGCCGTCGGGGGCCGGGCCGTACCCGACGGTCGTCACGGCATACCGCTCGCCGGAACAGGCGCACCTGGCGCAGCACCCGAGCGTCGCTTCGCAGCGGGCTGAACGCGATGACCAGCAGCCGGGGACGGCTCACCGGCGCAGGACCTTGCGGTAGAGGCCGAGCAGCTCGGCCTCCTCGTGCTGCCAGGTCAGCACCTCGGCAGCGGCCCGCGAGGCGTCCCGGTAACGCTGCGGGTCGGCCAGGACCGTGCTGATAGTGCGGGCCATGTCGGCAGGGCTGTCGGCGTCGAAGATCTCACCCACCCCGTGCTCGCGCACCACCGCGGCCGTGTCGGGCAGGTCGGCAGCGGCCACGGGCAGCCCGGCATGGATGGACTCGAACAGCTTGTTGGGCAGGCTGAACTCGTAGGACAGGCAGACCGGACGCACGTAGACGACCGAGAGGTCGGCGTCGGCCAGCGCGGTCGAGACCTCGGCGGGGGGCACCTTGCCGACGAAGTGCACCCGCCGGCCCAGCCCACGGGCGGCGACCCGGGCCTGCAGGGTGGCCAGATAGTCGGGCTCGCCGTATCCCAGCAGCACGAAGTGCACGTGCTGGGGCAGCATCGCCAGGGCCTCGAGGGTCTCCTCGATGCCACGGGAGGTCGTGATGCGCCCGCCGTAGGCGATGACCTGGGCGCCGGCGGACAGCCCGGCGAGCTGCCTGAGCCGGCCGCGGGACGGCGCGGCCGGCTCGTCGGCGCGACGGGGGATGTTGCGCACCAGGGTGGGCAGCACGGGCAGCTGGTAGGTGGTCTGCAGCCAGTGGGCGATCGACGGGCTCACCGTGACCACGCCGGCGGCGCGGCGGATCGCCAGCGACTCGATCGCCGCCTCCACGTGCGGGGCCAGCGGGCGGTCCTGCCGCACGTTGCGGTGCCGCCACAGCTCATGGGCGTCGTAGACGACGCAGGCGCCGGTGCGCCGGGCCACCCACCACGCGGGTGCCAGCGTGTTGCCGTCGTTGGCGTGCACGACGTCGGGCGTCCAGGCCACCGCCGCGCGGGCCGCCTCACGCCAGTAGAGCCCCAGGCTGGCGGTCCGGAAGCCGCGCAGCCACAGGTCGTTGCCCACAGCCAGGGCACGCTGCCGGAGTGACGGCGCTGCCGAGGACACCGGCGCAGCGGGCAGGTCCGGCGTGGTGGTGGTGCTCGGTGGGGCGGCTGCCGCCGCGGAGGGAGCGGCGCGGCCCAGCACCCGGCGCGCGACGTCGACCAGCCAGGGGGCATAGCGCACCAGCTCGAACTCGGGGGCCCGCTGCACCGGGACGTCCGGCCCGACCGTGTCATGCCCCTCCGGGTAGCCGGACCTGGCCCGGGCGACCGCGAAGATGCGCACCTCGGCACCGGCGTCACGCAGGCTCGTCGCGGTCTTGATCACTCGGGCGTCGGCGTGGGCGTCGTTGTAGACGAGCAGAGCGACCCTGGCCCCGGCAAGGTCCTCAGCCATCGACGCGGTCCCCGGTCAGCCCGGCCAGCGCGGCCTGCACGGCGAAGTCCGGCTCGGCAGCGATGACCTCCTCGAACGTCCCGCGGGCCAGCAGCTGTCCGTCTCGCATGAAGCACACCTGCTCGCTGTGTCGGATGGTGGCCAGCCGGTGGGCGACCACGATGACGCTGACCTCGCCGGCCAGCTCACGGATGGCGCTGGTGACGGCCGCCTCGGTGCTGGTGTCGAGCGCCGAGGTGGCCTCGTCCATCACCAGCACCAGCGGGTCGGTGTAGAGGGCGCGTGCCACCCCGAGGCGCTGCCGCTGACCACCCGAGAGGTTCAGGCCGCGCTCCCCCACCTTGCCGTGGATGCCGCCGGGGCGGGCCTCGATGACCTCCAGCAGCTGGGCGCGCTCCAGCGCCCGCCGCACGCGGTCCTCGTCGACCTCGTCGTCCTTCCAGGTCAGCGCCACGTTGCGGGCCACCGAGGCGTCGAAGAGCGAGACGTCCTGCGGGACATAGCCGACGCGCCGTCGCCACCCTTGGAGCACCTGCACCAGCGGCGTCTCCCCCACCAGCACCTGGCCCTCCTGGGGGACCAGGAGCCCCAGGATGATGTCGACCAGGGTCGACTTGCCCGACCCGGACGCCCCCACCAGGGCCAGGGTCTGGCCGAACGGCAGCTCGAGGCTGACCTCGCGCACCGCTGGTGACTCACCACCGGGGTAGGTGAAGCTGACCTGGTCGAGGCGCAACGAGTGGGCACCCTCGGGCAGCTCGGTGGCGCCCGCGGCCTGCTCGGCCGCGACATACGCCTTGCCCCGCTCGATCTCGGCCATCACCTGCTGGGCGAAGGGCATGTTGGCGCCGGTCTGGGCCATGATCGTCTGGAAGCGGGTCAGGGAGGGCACGATGCGGAAGCCCGCGACCCCGAACAGCGCGACCGCGGCCAGGGCCCCGGTGACCCCGTCCTGGAGGTAGCCGATGGTCGCCCCGATGCCCAGGCCGCCGATGAGGGCGGCCTCGAGCACGTAGCGGGGCACGGCGCCGAGGAAGGACTGGTTCGCCCGTGCCTGCGAGGCCCGGCGCCGCACGGCCAGGACCACCTCGGCGACCTCGCCGGACTTGTTGCGCAAGGTGATCTCCTTGAGGGAGTGGACCATCTCGCTCACCAGCCGCACCGCCTGGGTGGAGTAGTTGCGGTTGTCGCGGCCCGCCTGCACGGCCTTCTTGAGCACCCACAGGTAGAGCACCGCACCGACCAGCCCGAAGTAGACGATGGTCGCCGTGGCGAGCAGCGGCTGGGCCACGACCAGCACCACCAGCACGGCGACGAACGTGAAGACCTCACCCGAGAGCTGGGCGAACGGGATCAGCACGCCGGCGACGGTGGCGCCCACCCCCACGTCGGTCGAGCGGACCAGGTCGGTGGAGTTGCGCTGCAGCCGCTCCGTCCAGGGTGCCTTGAAGGTCGTCTCCAGCAGTCGCGCCCCCAGCACCTGCTCGAACTGGGCGAACCGTCGGGTGGCCCACCACTGCAGACCGATCGCGAAGACGCTCTTGCTGATGATCAGCACCCCGACCAGGATCAGCACGTTGCGGAACTGCGCGGGCTCGGACAGGGTGCCCACCACCGGCAGGGTGATCTCGCCCTGCGTGAGCATCGGCGCGAGCACCACCGCGAGCAGCCCCAGCGCCGCAACATCCAGGATCGCCAGGGTGCTCTGCAGCACGGCGAAGGTGACGATGAACCGGCGCGTGCCCGCAGGAAGCACCGTCAGCAACTCGCGCACGGTGCGCCACAGGGCCAGCATGGACCGAAGCCTAGCCGCGGCTAGGGTCGGTGTGTGGCAGCGCTCAAGGGACCTCGCAGATGGGTGTACCGCACCTACCAGGCCCTGCCGGGGCCGGTGCACGACCTCGGTGAGGCGGTGCAGCGACGTCGCGCGGAGGCAGCGGTGCGGTCCCTGCCGGGGGTCGAGGACTCCCCTGTGCGGCTGCTGGTGGGCCCGCTCAACACCGCCGGCCAGGCACACCGGTGGGCACGGGCGGCCGCCGCCCTGCCGGGCGTGTCGGCGGTCAGCCTGGCGGCGGCCCGCCGCTCGTCGACGCCCAGCCTGGGGTATGCCGCGGACGTGACCCTCACCCTGCCGATGCAGCTGCGTGGGCTCGCGGCACACCGGGCCCGGGTGCTGGGGACCGACGGCGAGCGCGGGATGACGCACGTGCTCGCCGAGTCCGCGCGGCCCGTGCTGGGTGACTTCCACACCGGCCCCGTCACCGAGGACCTCGCTGCCCTCGCCGACGCAGGCATCCGCACGGCCGTGGTGCTGCACGGCTCGGAGATCCGCGACCTGCACCAGCACGCCGAGCACGACCCCCACTCCCCCTTCGCCGGCGAGTGGGACGAGCGGTTCACCACCATGCAGCGCATCGTGGAGCGGACCCGCAGCGTGCTGGCCGAGGCCGGTCTGCCCGTCTACGTGTCCACCCCCGACCTGCTGGACGTGGTGCCCGGCGCCGTGCTGCTCCCGGTCGTCATCGACGTGGGGGCCATGACCACCGCGGCCGCCGCCGGGGCGGTGACCACCCTCGAGCGGCGGCGGCCCGTGGTGCTCCACGCGCCGTCCAACCCTCGGCTGAAGGGCACCGAGACCATCGAGACGGTGCTGCAGCGACTGGACGACGACGGCCTGCTCACCTACCGCCGGCTGGCCGGGGTGCCCCACGCGCACATGCCCCAGGCAGTGGCCGCGGCCGATGTCGTCGTCGACCAGATCGTCCTCGGCAACCCCGGCGTGCTGCTCGCCGAGACCCTCGCGGCCGGGCGGGTCGCCGTCGCCCACCTGACCCCGCAGGTGCGTGCCCGGATGGCGACCAACGACCCCGACGGAGCCGAGCCGCCGGTCGTCGAGGCGACCCCGGACACGTTCGAGGCCGTCATCCGGCAGGTGCTGAGCGAACGCACCACCTACCAGGCTCTGGCCATGCAGGGTCCCGGCTGGGCGCGGCGCCACCACGACGGTGGTCGGGCCGCTGCAGCGCTGGCGCCGTTCCTGGACAGCTAGGTGGTGCTGCTGGCCGTGGGGGTGTGCAGGTCGTCCTCGGTGAGCTGGATCACGTCCGGCTCCGGGGGTGGCGTCGCGACCATGACGGCCAGGGCGAAGGCGCCGTAGAGCAGGAGCCCACCGAGCAGCTGTCCCCAGCCACGGCCGGGGATCACGGCCAGGACCAGCAGCACCACGACAGCGGCCACGACGAGCGAGGGGGTGCGATGCGCGGCGGCCAGTGCGGGGCCACGGCGAGCCAGCGCGCGACCCGACTGCGCCAGCCGCGACGGGCCGGTGAGGAAGAGGACCAGCGCGGCCAGGAGCCCGATCACCACGGCGATGACGATGCCGTCCCGCAGGGTGGCGGTGAGCGAGTCGTAGGCAGTCCCGACGGCCGGGGCAAGCCCGGCGTCGGCGACGTTGCCGACGAGCGTGTCCCGTAGGGGCGCCATGGCCAGCCCGACCACCATGAGCAGCAGCCCGGCCCCGACCACGATGGTCATCAGCGTGCGCACGCGGTGCAGTGCGGTGGCGACCGCCAGGCCGATGAGGAGCAGTGCCAGCACCGGTGCCAGCCAGACGGCCAGGCTGGCCGACTGGTAGGCGGCCTGAGCGGTCGCCAGGTTCGCGGACTCGAACAGCACGATGTGGCCGAAGTCGTCCGGCAGCTCGACGTCGAGCTGGGTTTCCAAAGCCGCCGCCGCCGAGTCCAGGTTGCCGGACGTCAGCGTGACCGGGTCGATGTCGCGCCCGAGCAGGTCGGACAGGAAGTCGGAGCCGCGGGCGACCAGAGTGTTGACCACGGGGGTCAGGTCCACCACGATCAGGCCCCCCTCGGTGGTGACCGCGGTGGTGTCCTCCCCGGCCAGGACGGCGATCGAGATGCGGTGGCCCTCACGCAGGGCGCTCTCCCAGGCCGCCTGGAAGCGGTCGTCCTCGAGCACGGCCGTGGCGCCCTGTGCCAGGTAGTTCTCGGCTGCGGTCGCGATGGGGCCGGCGGCGACGCCGAGCTCGTCCGGAAGCCTGGTGCGCAGCCGGTCCTCGAGCTCCAGGGCCGTCACGATCTGGTCCGCCGCCCGGACACCGACGGCCTCGGCCACCTGGGGCTCCTCGACGATGGTCCCGACCCTCTCCACGAAGAGGTCGCTGTCGGTCAGGGTGCGGAACGTCCAGATGCCCAGCAGGGACACGACGGTGGCCACGACCGCGGCCACGGTCAGCAGCCAGGTCACCGTCGAGCGGATCCGGCGCGACCGGATCGACCGCTCCCCGGCCAGCCGTGACCGCAGCTCGTCGACCTCCGACTGCAGCCGGTCGACCTCGGCGTGGGGCATGCTCCCCGCCCGGGAGCTGTCCGGAGACTGAGGCTGGGACATGGTGGTCCTCTTCTCGGGGGTCGGGCGAAGCTGCTGTCAGCTCAGCATCGCTACCCGCGGGTATCCCGGCATCACCCGCGAGGGGTGAAGCCCGCGCGACCTGCAGGGGGTTGGCTGGGCACGACGACCGAGGGGAGGATCACACCATGACGGTGGCCGTGGTGCTCTTCTCGGTCCTGGTGCTGAGCTTCGTCGCCCTCTCCCAGGGGCTGAGGGGTCTCTACGTCACCGCGCCCATCGCCTTCGTCGCCGCCGGGGCTGCCGTCTCCACCGTCGCTCCGGAGCCCTCCGAGGCGTCGGTCGCTCCGCTCACCGTCCTCGCCGAGGTCACCCTTGCCCTGATCCTGTTCCACGACGCCGCACAGGTGCGGCCGCACCAGATCAGGGCAGACCCCGGACCGGCGCTGCGGCTGCTCTTCGTCGGGCTGCCGCTGACGATCGGCCTGGGATACCTGACCGCACATCTGCTCTGGCCGCAGATCCCGGTCATGGCGGCACTGCTGCTGGCAGCCGCGCTGGCCCCGACCGACGCCGGCCTGGGCGCCGCCACCGTGCTCAACCCGGCCGTGCCGGTGCGGGTCCGGCGGCTGCTCAACGTCGAGAGCGGGCTCAACGACGGGCTCGCGACCCCGGTGGTGCTCTTCGCCATCGCCGCCATCGCCGGGGTGGAGGGACGCGGCCCGACCGAGACCCTGGGCGCGGCCGCGACGTCCCTGGCCCTCGGGGTGCTCGTCGGGGCGGGGGTCGGCCTCGGGGGTGCGGCTCTGCTGCGCTGGTCGATGCGGCGTGGCCTGAGCGACCTGCGCTCGCACGCGCTCGGCGTGCTGAGCCTGCCCGTCACCGCCTACTTCGGCACCGAGCTGGCCGGAGGCAACGCCTTCGTCGCCTCCTTCGTCGCGGGCACGGCCTACGCCGGGGTCGCCGCCCTCGCCGCGCACGAGACCTCCAGCCTGGCCCTGACCGAGGCGCTCTCCGAGCCGTTGGGGTTCGCCGTCTGGCTGGCCTTCGGATACGCCGCCATGCCGCTGGTCATCGACCACCTGGACTGGCGGACGGTGACCTACGCGCTGCTCTCTCTCACCGTGCTGCGGATGGGCCCGGTCGCTCTGGCCCTGGTCGGCTCGGGCTTCCGCCCCGCGACGGTGGCGTTCGTCGGGTGGTTCGGTCCCCGCGGGCTGGCCTCCGTGGTCTTCGCGCTGCTCACCGTCGAGGCGCTGGACGTCGACGCCTCGCTGCAGCAGGTGTTGGCGACGATCTCGCTGACCGTGCTGCTCAGTGTCGTGGCACACGGCCTGTCGGCCGACCCGCTCGCCCTGCGCTACGGCGCCTGGGTCGCTCGTCGGCGGGCGCCCCAGGAGAGCGCCCCGGCCGCGGAGCCGCACCCGCGCAGCACGATGATGCACCGCGCCCGACGGACCCCGACGCCGCCGAACCCTCAGCCCGAGCCTCCGGCGCCCTCACCCTGACGTGCGCCACCATCGCAGCGGCCACCGGCGACGAAGCGGTGCCGAGGTGGGCCTCGTGGGGTCAGCCTCGGTGGGCCCGTCTGCCGAGCCGAGGTCGGCTGAGGAGGCCGGCGCGTGCATCGCCTCGGCGCGCAGTGCCCGCCACCGGGCAAGCATCGCCTCCACGTCGACCCGCCCGACCACCAACGGCGCAGCGTCGCCGAAGGAGGGACGCCTGCGGTCCTCGATGACACGGGCGTTGAAGTCCTCCAGCACCTCACGCACCGCCGCCTCGTCGGACATCCCGAGCAGCGCAGCGGGGTAGGTCTCCCGCTCCCGACGCAGCGCCATCGGCCCCGGCAGCGCCTCGACGGCGTCGATCTGCTCACGTTCCAGCAGCCCCTTGAGCCACCAGTCGGGGTCGTCCGGCTGGCCCAGCGACCGCAGCGGCTTGCCGGCTCCCGGCAGGTTGTCGAAGTCGCCACGGCGCTGCGCCTGCTGGATAGCCTGGTCCACCCACGTCTCGACGGGGTGGGCCCCGACGCGCTGGCGCTGCTGCTCCGGCTGCTCCGGCCGGCGAGGCTGGTCGGGTGGCTCAGTGGTCATGGCACGCCTCCGTCCGCTCAGGGCACCAGGGGCAGCCCGGTCGGGCCCCGCCCGACCACCCTCAGTGAGGGTGGTGAGCGGGGCCCGACCTCGGGACCGACCGTGCCGTCAGGCGACGACACCGTGCGGGTCGATGACGTACTTCTTGGCGACCCCGGCGTCGAAGTCCGCGTAGGCCTGCGGCGCCTGGTCCAGGCTCACCGTCGTGGCGTTGACCGCCTTCGCGATCTGCACCTTGTCGTGCAGGATCGCCATCATCAGGCCGCGGTGGTACTTCATCACCGGGCACTGTCCGGTGACGAAGGAGTGCGACTTCGCCCAGCCCAGGCCGAGCCGCAGCGACAGGGAGCCCTGCTGCGCGGCCTCGTCGGCCGCACCCGGGTCACCCGTGACATAGAGCCCGGGGATGCCCAGGCCACCGCCGGCACGGGTGATGTCCATCAGTGAGTTGAGCACCGTTGCCGGCGCCTCCTCGGAGGACCCGGCACCGTGGCCACGCGCCTCGAAGCCGACGGCGTCGACACCGCAGTCGACCTCAGGCACACCGAGCAGCTGCTCGATCTGGTCCTTGGGGTCGCCCTGGGACACGTCGACCGTCTCGCACCCGAAGCTGCGGGCCTGGGCGAGCCGCTCCTCGTTGAGGTCGCCGACGATGACGACCGCCGCGCCGAGCAGCTGGGCCGAAGCCGCCGCCGCCAGACCCACCGGGCCGGCCCCGGCGACGTAGACCGTCGACCCGACCTCGACACCGGAGGTGACCGCGCCGTGGAAGCCGGTCGGGAAGATGTCCGAGAGCATGGTCAGGTCCAGGATCTTCTCCATCGCCTGGTCCTTGTCCGGGAAGCGCAGCAGGTTCCAGTCGGCATAGGGCACCAGGACATACTCCGCCTGGCCGCCGACCCAGCCGCCCATGTCGACGTAGCCGTAGGCACTGCCGGGCCGGTCAGGGTTCACGTTGAGGCAGATGCCGGTCCTGCGCTCCTTGCAGTTGCGACACCGGCCGCACGCGATGTTGAAGGGCACCGAGCACAGGTCGCCCTTCTTGATGAACTCCACACCCGGCCCGGTCTCCACGACCTCACCGGTGATCTCGTGTCCGAGGATCAGCCCCTCGGGAGCCGTCGTCCGGCCACGCACCATGTGCTGGTCGGACCCGCAGATGTTGGTGGTCGTGACCTTGAGGATGGCGGCATGTGGGAGTGCACGCCCCACGTTGTCCGGGTTGACCCCCGGCCCGTCCTGGAGCTCGAACGTGGGGTAGTCGATGTCCTGGACCTCCGTCTTGCCGGGGCCCATGTACGCAATAGCTCGGTTGGATGACATGCACGACTCACTTCCTGGGCGGACGCGGTCATCCAGGGTCCGGACTGCCACGTCGCAGCCCTACGGGGTCTTCTCACCGTACGCCGGAACGACCCGCTCCGCGACTGCCGCACGGGCGCTCAGCGCGGCGTCGCAGCGGCCTTGAGCACGACGTCGGCGGCCGCCCGGCCGGTCGCGTCCACGGACCGGTGCTCCCGCACCCAGGACACCCTGCGGCGCTCGTCGGCAGACGTGCGCGGCGCCCGCAGCACCTCCACCATCGCCTCGGCGACGCGCCGCGCGTCGTAGGGCACAGCCCGGCCCAGGTCGTGCTGCGGTGAGGTCGTCCGCGGCCGGCCCAGGCCCGGCGTAGACGACCGGCGTGCCGCAGGCCAGCGCGGCGATGACCTTCGTCGGGTAGGCGAAGTCGTAGTCGAGGCCTGGACGCACGCTGACCACGGCCCCGGCAGCCCCTCGCTGCCACGCGGCAGCCTGAGCCGGCGGGACCAGCGGCCGCAGCTCGATCGCCCCGGCCGGCAGCTCGGCGGCGATGCGCTGCAGGGCCGGCCACGCACTCCCCTGCCCCAGGAAGACCAGCCTGGCGCGCGGGTCCTCCTGGACCACCACTCGCATCGCCTCCGCGAAGATCTCCGCACCCTGCCACTCCGAGGCCGTGCCCGCATACACCAGGTAGGCCGCATCACGCGGCGCCTCCTCGGCGACCGGTCCCACCGGGGTGAAGTCTCGGTGTCGATGCCGTTGGGCACGACATGCACCCGCGCCCCGCCGAGGGCGTGCACCCGCTCGGCCACCCCGTCGGAGACCGCGATGACCTCGCGCGCGCCGCGGATGGCGAAGCGTTCGAGAGCTCGGAGCACGGTCACCACCACCCCTGGCGCACCGGTGGAGGCACTCGCGTCGGACCAGATGTCCGCGGCGTAGTAGACGTAGGGAGTGCCGCGGCGGAGCAGCAGACGTTGCATCACCAGGGTCGCGCGCACCACGGCACCGGTGGTGGGCGGTGGCTCGACCACGACGACGTCGGCCCGCGGGACGGCCCAGAGCCGGAACGGGAGCGGCACGTCGAAGCTGAGGTAGGGCAGGTAGCCGCGGACATAGCCCGCGGCGTCGCGCAGCACCGGCCAGCGCCGCACGACGGCTCCGGGCACATCGCGCTCGTCATCGACCGTGCTGCCGGGCGGGGATGCCGCGGTGAGCACCTCGACCTCGGCTCCGCCGGCGAGGAGGGCCCTGACCAGGGCCGTCAGCCGGAAGGTCGCCGCGGCCGACTCAGGGGCGAAGATGCGGCTGGCGAGCACCACGCGGGGACGGGCTGCTGCCCTGGCGCGCACCGGCCCACCCCAGGTCACAGGGTGATCGTGCGGGCAGTCGCGGCGGACTCCAGCATGGCCTCGACGACGGTCAGGGTGTGCACGCCCTCGTCCATCGAGACGACCGGCCGGCCGCCTCGGGCACACCCCTGAGCGCGTCGCGGAAGTTCTCCTGCTCCACGCGCAGCGGCTCGCGCTTGGCGATGGCATAGCGGATCGAGTCGCCCTCGGACACCCCCCGGAACGCCGCGACCCGCGTCCCACTCCGAGGCCACGTCGCCGTTGGCCACGAACGTCAGGTCACCCGGTCAGCGTGTCCGCGACGAGCGCGCCCTTCTCCCCCGTCGCGACGGTCTCGCGCACCTTGCGCGGGGACAGCCAGTTGACGATGTGCGACGACGATCGATGCCGTTGGCCAGCTGCGCCCGCCACGACCACCATGTCCTCGTGCTCCCGCCCGGACCGGTGGCGTCACCTGCCCCGACACGCTCGCATACGGCGACTGCGCGATCCAGGCCGCCAGGTCGATGTCGTGCGTGGCCAGGTCCTTGACCACCCCGACGTCGGCGATCCGGGCCGGGAACGGCCCCTGCCGTGAGGTCGTGATCTGGAACACCTCACCCAGCTCACCGGCCGCGATCCGCCGCCGCATCTCCAGCAGCGCCGGGTTGCACCGCTCCACGTACCCCACCGCACCCGACCAGCCCGGCCTCGGCGAACGCCGCCGCCACCGCGCCGCCCGGACTCCGCCGTCGCCGCGATCGGCTTCTCCACCATCGTGTGCACCCCGGCCGCGGCCAGCGCCAGCGCGACCTCCTCGTGCAGGTAGGTCGGCACCGCGACCATCGCCGCGTCCAGACCGGCCGCGATCAGGGCCTGGACGTCCGGGCAGCACCTCCAGCGCCCCGGGCCACCCCGTGCTTGTCGCCGTACCGGGTCGGCCACCGCGACCAGCTCCATCCCGGCGTCTCCCGGATCACCCGGGCGTGGTGGCGCCCCATCGACCCCAGCCCGATCAGACCCATCCGGATCGGCGTGCTCGCCCTCCAACGTCATCACGCACCCGCCTTCACCACGGCTGTTGACCGCCTCGGCGATGCGCTCCAGGTCGCCCCAGACAGCGACGGGTGCACCGGCAGGGAGATGACCTCCGCGCGCCGCCCGCTGGGTCTGCACCAGCTCATGGTCGGGCGCGAACCGGGTCAGCGACACCAGCTCGTGGTTCGGGGATCGGGTAGTACACCCCGCACCCCACCTGATGCTCCTCACGCAGCGCCCGCATCACCTCGTCCCGCTCGCGCCCCGGACGCGCCCGGCGACCCGGACCGTGTACTGGTGGTAGACGTGCGTGCACCCCTCGCGCACCGGCGGCACGGTCACCCCCTCCAGATGCGCGTCCAGCCAGGCGGCGTTGTCCTGCCGCGCCCGCGTCCAGGCACCCACCTTGGTCAGCTGCACCCGGCCGATCGCGGCGTGGATGTCGGTCATCCGGTTGTTCAGCCCGACCAGCTCGTTGGCGTACTGCTTCTCCATGCCCTGGTTGCGCAGCAGCCGGATGCCGCGCGCGATCTCCTCGTCGGCGCACGCCACCATGCCGCCCTCACCCGAGGTCATGTTCTTCGTCGGGTAGAGGCTGAACATCGCGAACGTGCCGAAGGAACCCACCGGAGCCCCGTGGTAGGTCGCGCCATGAGCCTGCGCGGCGTCCTCGAACAGCTGGGCCCCGACCCGGTCGGCCACCTCCTGCAACCCCTCGACGTCGGCCGGGTGACCGTACAGGTGCACCGGCATGATCGCCGCCGTGCGCTCGGTCACCGCCTCGGCCACCGAGACCGGGTCCAGGTTGAACGTGTCCGGGCTGATGTCGGCGAAGACCGGGGTGGCCCCCGTCAACGCCACCGAGTTGGCCGTCGCCGCGAAGGTGAACGAGGGCACGATCACCTCGTCGCCGGGCCCGATGCCGGCTGCCAGCAACCCCAGGTGCAGCCCCGAGGTGCCCGAGTTGACCGCCACACACGTCCTGCCGCCCACCAGGACCTCGGCGAACTCCGCCTCGAAGGCCGCGACCTCCGGCCCCTGGGCGATCATGCCCGAGGCCATCACCCGGTCCACGGCCGCCCGCTCCTGCTCACCGATGATCGGCTTGGCCGGGGGGATCATGGCTCGCTCACTCACTGCTGGTCACCTTCCTGATCGTGTCACCGTGGGGTTCGTAGGTCGCACCCGTCACCGGACAGGTCCAGGTGCCCTCACCCGTGGCCTGCAGCGGGGTGCCGGCCTGACCGACCCACCCGACCTGGCGGGCCGGCACCCCGACCACGAGCGCGTGGTCCGGCACGTCGCGAGTGACGACCGCCCCGGCCGCGACGGTGGCCCAGGCTCCGATCTGCACCGGGGCGACGCAGACCGCCCGGGCGCCGACCGAGGCGCCGTGGCCGATGCTCACGCCGACCGCCTCCCAGTCGTCGGCGGACTTCAGGCTGCCGTCAGGGTTGATCGCACGCGGGAACGTGTCGTTGGTGAGCACGGCGGCGGGACCGACGAAGACACCGTCGGCGAGCCGGGCCGGCTCGTAGACCAGGGCGTAGTTCTGCACCTTGCAGTGGTCCCCCAGCTGCACACCCGGCCCGATGTACGCGCCCCGCCCGACGACACACCCCTGCCCCAGCACCGCCCCCTCCCGCACCTGCGCCAGGTGCCACACCGAGCTGCCGTCGCCGACGTGGGCCTGCTCCGCCACATCTGCACTGTCTGCGATGCGTGTCGCCACTGGTCTCCTTCGGTGGTGGGGTGCGCCAGAATGCACCCATGACTGTATCGCCCCGGGCCGACGACGCCTGGCTGGTGATCCCTCTCTTCAACGAGGCGACGGTGGTCGCTGAGGTCCTCGCCGCGGCGTTGCCGCACTTCCCCCACGTCGTGTGTGTCGACGACGCCTCCACCGACGGCAGTGCCGAGGTCGCCGAGCAGGCGGGCGCCGTCGTCGTGCGCCACCCCTTCAACCTCGGGCAGGGCGCGGCGCTGCAGACCGGAGTCCGTTATGTCCTGGAGGCCAGCGACGCGCCCTATCTCGTCACCTTCGACGCCGACGGCCAGCATCGGGTCGAGGACGCCCTGGCCATGGTGCAGCGGGCCCGCGAGGAGGACCTCGCCGTCGTCTTCGGCTCGCGCTTCCTCGACGAGCGGACGCAGCCGGGGCTGCTGAAGAAGGTCGTGCTCAAGGTCGCGGTCTGGATCACCAACCAGCAGACCGGGATGCGGCTGTCGGACGCGCACAACGGGCTGCGCGTCATCCGCCGTGACGCGGCAGCAGCGCTCGACCTCCAGCAGAACCGGATGGCCCACGCCACCGAGATCGTGCTGCAGCTGGGTCGCACCCGGCTGCCGTGGGCCGAGCACCCGGTCCACGTGCTCTACACCGACTACTCTCGGGCCAAGGGCCAGTCGCTGATCAACTCGGTGAACATCCTGATCGACTCGATCCTGAAGTGAGGGGGTGAGCGGGTGCTGGACCAGCCCCTCATCAAGGTCATCCTGCTCGCGGCGATCTTCGTCGTCACGGTGATGCTGACCCGTTCCACCGCGGGTGCACGGCACCAGGCCGTGCGCCGGCTCTTGCTTATCGGGTTCGTCGCCCTGGCCGCCGTGGCCGTGCTCTTCCCCCCGTTCCTGACCCAGGTCGCCCAGACGGTGGGCGTCGGACGTGGGGCCGACCTGCTCCTCTACGGGCTGACGGTCACCTTCCTGGGCTACGTCGCCGCGAGCTACCGCCGGCTGCGTCACATGGAGCAACAGGTCACCACGCTGGCCCGCGAGCTGGCGCTGCGACCCGCCGTGCACGTGCGCCGCGACCACCCCGACCCGTCGCCGGAGGACTGTGCCCCATAGGCAGGACCTTCGACCCTGGCGGCTCCCTCGACCCGCTCGTAGCCTCGGGAGAACCGGCGGCCGAGGTCCGGCCACCGGTTCTCGAGGAGGCACATCATGAAGGCACTCGTCTACCACGGTCCCGGTCAGAAGGCCTGGGAGGAGGTGCCCGACCCGCAGATCCTGGAGCCCACCGACGCGATCGTGCGGATCGACACCACCACCATCTGCGGCACCGACCTGCACATCCTCAAGGGGGACGTCCCCGCGGTCACCGACGGACGCATCCTGGGCCACGAGGCGGTCGGCACGGTCACCGAGCTCGGCGCCGACGTGACCGGCCTGGCCGTCGGCGACAAGGTGATCATCCCGGCCGTCACCAACTGCGGGATCTGCTCCTTCTGCACCTCCGGCATGCCGGCGCACTGCCAGAGCGTGGGGGGCATCGGGTGGATCTTCGGGCACCTCATCGACGGCCTGCAGGCCGAGCAGGCCAGGGTGCCGTATGCCGGCACCAGCCTGGTCAAGGTGCCGGAGGGGATGACCGACGAGCAGGTGCTCTTCCTCACCGACATCCTCCCGACCGGCTACGAGATCGGCGTGCTCAACGGCGACGTCTCCCCGGGCGACCTGGTCGCCGTCATCGGTGCCGGCCCGGTGGGTCTGGCCGCCGTCATGACGGCCCGGCTCAAGGGGGCCGAGCGCGTCGTCGCCGTCGACGGCGACGAGTCGCGACTGGAGAAGGCACGGGAGTTCGGGGCGACCGACTCCGTCAAGGCCGGGGAGGGCGATGTGGCCGAAGAGCTCAAGGCCATGTCCGACGACGGGCTGGGTGTGGACGTGGCCATCGAGGCGGTCGGCATCCCGGCCACCCTGGAGACCTGCTTCCGCGCGATCCGGCCCGGTGGGACCATCGCCAACGTCGGCGTGCACGGCGCACCGGTGGAGCTGCCGATCCAGGACCTGTGGATCCAGAACATCACGCTGCGCACCGGCCTGGTCAACGGCACGACCATCCGCGAGCTGCTGCAGGGCATCTCGGCCGGCGAGATCGCCCCCGAGAAGTTCGCGACCCACCGCTTCGCGCTGTCCGACATCATGGAGGCCTACGACGTGTTCGGCCACGCGGCCGACCACCAGGCCCTCAAGGTCGTGCTCAGCGCCTGACCGGTGCCTCCCCCGGCTCAGAGCCGGGACACTGCCTCCAGGACCGTGCGGTAGGTGTGCTCGTCCGCGGCCGCGACCAGGCCGCGGGCGGGCACCTGCGGCGCATAGGCCACGCCGTCGACGGTGCCCAGGAAGCCGCCCGCCTCGGTGAGCAGCAGCCCGCCGGGAGCGTGGTCCCAGGGGTGCGTGCCGCTGTAGAGCACGGCGTCGGCCTCCCCCTCCACGAGCTTCGGGTAGTCGACGCCGCAGCAGACCCAGGTCAGCTCCAGGGGCGCCAGACCGCCCGGGGCCCGGCCGAGCCAGGACCGCCGTGAGGTGCGCACCCGCAGCTCGCCGACCACCGACGAGGCGGCCCGCCGGGTGAGCGGCACGCCGTCGCGCCACACCCCGGCGCCCCGCTCGGCGACGTAGGCCACCTGGTGCTGGGGCTGCCAGATCCAGGCCCGCACCGTGGTGCCGCCCCGCACCTCCGAGACCATCACCGCGTGGTCGGGGGAGCCGTGCACGAAGTTCTTGGTGCCGTCGACGGGGTCGATCGTGAAGGCGTGGGCGGCCTCGCGGAAGGAGCGCAGCAGGCTCTTGTCGGCGGCGTGCGCCTCCTCGCCCAGCATCACCGCGTCGGGGTAGGCGGCCCGCAGCGCCTGGGTGATGAGCACCTCGGCCTCGTGGTCGGCGACCGTCACGAGGTCACCGGGGTTCTTCTCCGCCACCTGGCCGGCGGTGAGGTCGCGGAAGCGGGGGGTGATGACCTGGTCGGCGACGTCCTGCAGCAGGGCGAGCACGGCGGCGGTGTCCATGGCTCCAGCCAACACCGTGCCTCGTCCCGACGACGCGCCGGGGTGCTCAGCCCCAGACGGAGGTGGCGCCGCTGTGCCCGGCCAGCACGTCGAGCACGACCGCTGCCACCGCCACCAGCACACTGACCCCGGCCACGGCCATGACCACCGGCCGGGAGGTCAGCCACGGCCAGCGGTCGGCCCAGCGCCGCGGGACCGTCGGCGACGTGAGGCTCCAGTGGGCCACCATCGCCACGGCCAGCAGCAGGGCGGTGGTGGTGGCCAGCTCGCCCCACTCGCTGTGGGCCTCCACCGCCGCGGTCTCGCCGACGACGTCCTCGAGCTCTTCCCCGAAGCTCGCGGTGACCTGGACGACGACGGCGGTCGCCACCCCCAGCACCGGCAGCCCCCAGTCGAGCCAGGCCCGGAACCGTGGCAGCAGCACCGCCGCGACCTGGGCCAGGCCGGCGACCGCGAGCAGCACCACGGCACCGTGCGCCAGCAGGGGATGCAGCGGCAGGCCGTCGATCATCGGGGCTCCCCGCGCACGCCGCTCAGCCCCAGACCGATGTCGCGCCGCTGTGCCCGGCCAGCACGGTGAGCCAGAGCGTGGCCGCCGCCGCTGCCAGCGCCACGACGGTGACCCCGGTCCGCAGGGCTGACCCGCCCAGCCACGGCCAGCGCTGCGTGGTCGGGCGGGCGTGCACGGCATACAGCAGGACCGTCGCGGCCCCGAGGACGAGTGAGGCGATCGCGGCGTACAGGCCCCACGTCCCGTGGTTCTCCACCGCGTCGGTGAGCATGCCGGCGTCCTCGTAGGTGCTGTAGAGGTTGCCCCCGGACAGCCGGCTCCCCCACCCGGTCACCGCGCTGGCCACGCCGAGCACAGGCAGCCCCCAGGCGAGCCAGTCCCGGAAGCGGGCCATCAGCACGGCCACCACGACCGTGACGGCGTTCACCGCGAGGAGCACCACCGCTCCGTGGACCATGAGCGGATGCAGGGGCAGGCCCAGCACTTCGTCAGGCATGGCAGCGGTCCTCCGTCGGGGCGACGATGCTCGTCTGCCACACGGTAGCCCGACGGACCCCCGGGTGGACAGGACGCGCCGTAGGCTGCCGGTGAGAGCCGACCGTGGAGGTGCCGCATGTCCCCGTCCCTGAGTCCTCGCCCGCTGGGCAGGACCGGCCTGCTGGTGACGCCGATGGGCCTGGGCACCGCGGCCCTGGGTCGTCCGGGCTACCTCAACCTCGGTCACGCCTCGGACCTGCCCGACCGCAGCGTCCAGGGGATGCGGGAGCACGCCTGGCAGCTGCTGGACGCGGCCTACGAGGCCGGCATCCGGCACGTCGACGCGGCCCGCTCCTACGGTCGCGCCGAGGAGTTCGTCGCGGGCTGGCTCGAGGCACGGCGGCACCAAGACGTGGTGGTCACCTCCAAGTGGGGCTACACCTATGTCGCCGACTGGCGCACCGACGTGGACGTGCACGAGGTGAAGGACCACACCCGGGCGACACTGGACCGCCAGCTCGCCGAGACTCGAGCCGCGCTGGGTGGCCGCCTCGCCGCCTACCAGATCCACTCCGCGACCCTGGAGTCGGGCGTGCTGGACGACGAGGAGGTGCTGGCCGCCCTCCGTGACCTCGCCGACGACGGTGTCGTGGTGGGCCTGTCCACCTCGGGGCCGGCGCAGGCGCAGGTGATCCGGCGCGCCCTGGCCCTGGCGGGTCGCGGTGCCGCGCCCTTCCGGACCGTGCAGGCCACCTGGAACCTGCTCGAGCCGTCGGCCGGGCCGGCCCTGCAGGAGGCGGCCGCGGCCGGGTGGGGGGTCATGGTCAAGGAGGGCGTGGCCAACGGCCGGCTGACCGAGCGCGGTGACGCTCCGGCCCAGCTGCGCGGGCTGGCGCGTCGGCTCGGGCTGAGCCTGGACGCCCTGGCGCTGGCTGCCGCCCTGGCCCAGCCGTTCGCCTCGGTCGTGCTCTCCGGCGCGAGCACCGTGTCCCAGCTGGCCGACAACCTGCGTGCCCTGCGGGTCGACCTGTCCGCCGACGACCTCGCGACCGCTCTCGGACATGCCGAGGATCCTGCGGCGTACTGGGCTCACCGGTCCAGCCTTCCGTGGACCTGACCGACCTGGCCGGAGAAACCACGGAATCTACGCAGATCCTTCCGTCTGGGTGATGTGCTGCTTGCTATCGCCGAGGATTCTTCGCTACTGTGACGCTCGATCGCAGGCCCGGCAGACGACACGGAAGGGGTGGCACACGCGATGACGACCGTGCTCCCTCTGCTGTGCATGGGGGCCCCGCGACGCGGCATGTGTATGCCGCGCGCTGGCGCCTGACGGGTCGCGATCTCGCCCTCGCCGACCACGCCCCACGGGGCCACGGGTCGCCAGCGCACCGGTGCTCCACCGGACCAGCCCGGGCCACCCGCCGGCCGCACTGCGCGGCCGACTCCCCGCGAGGACTCCCATGGCACTGCCCACCAGCACGACCGCGCACGTCACCCCCGCCCCGGTCCGGCTGCGGTCGGTCACCCGCTCCTTCCCGACCCCCTCCGGTGAGCACCCCGTGCTCGCCGGAGTCGACCTCGACATCGCCGCAGGCGAGATCGTGGCCCTCATCGGGGCGTCAGGGTGCGGCAAGTCCACCCTGCTGCGACAGATCTGCGGTCTCGACCGCGCCGACTCCGGCGAGATCGTCATCGACGACTCCCCCGTCCGCGGCATCGACCCCCGCTGCGCCGTCGCCTTCCAGGAGCCGCGGCTGCTGCCCTGGCGCACAGTGCGCGAGAACATCCGGCTCGGACTGCCCCGCGGCACCCCGGCGGCGCAGGGCGAGGCGCGGGTGGGTGAGCTGGTCCGCCTGGTCGGCCTGGCCGAGGCCGCCGACCACCGTCCCCGCCAGGTCTCCGGCGGGATGGCGCAACGCGTCTCCCTGGCCCGCGCACTGGCTCGCAACCCTGCTGTGCTGCTGCTCGACGAGCCGTTCGGCGCCCTCGACGCCCTGACCCGGCTCAGGATGCAGGACCTCCTGCTGGAGGTCCACGCTGCCGAGCCCACGACGGTCGTGCTGGTGACCCACGACGTCGAGGAGGCGCTCTACCTTGCCGACCGGGTCGCGCTCATCGGAGCCCACGAGCAGCGCGCCGGCTCCCACGTCCAGTCATTGGTCACCGTGCCCGGCACCCGTCCCCGTGACCGTGGGGACGCCGGGCTCGCCGCCCTGCGCGCCGACCTGCTCGACGGCCTCGGGGTGCCGACCCACCACACCCTCGGCCGCTGAGCGACTCCCGTCCCGCCACCACCCCCCTCTCCTCTCGCCACCACCACCGAACGGACTCCCGCCATGACCACCGTGCGCACCCTGACCACCGCCCTCGTCCCCACCCTGAGCCTGGCCCTGCTGGCCGGCTGCGTGCAGGGCGAGGACGCCGCCAACACCCCTGCCGCAGCAGGGGGTGAGTGGAGCGACACCCAGCTCACCGTCGACTTCGCGACCTACAACCCGCTGTCCCTCATCATCAAGGAGCAGGGCTGGCTCGAGGCCGAGCTCGGCGATGCCGTCGAGGTCACCTGGGTCCAGTCCGCCGGCTCCAACAAGGCCAACGAGGCGCTGCGCGCCGGCGCTGTCGACGTGGGCTCCACGGCCGGGTCCGCGGCGCTGCTGGCCCGGGCCAACGGCTCACCGATCAAGACCGTGCTGCTCTACTCGCAGCCGGAGTGGTCGGCCCTCGTGGCCCCGGAAGGCTCGGACATCACCGAGGTCGCCGACCTCGAAGGCAGGTCTGTCGCCGCCACGAAGGGCACCGACCCCTACTTCTTCCTGCTCCAGTCGCTGGCGACGGCCGGGCTGAGCCTGGACGACATCGAGGTGCAGAACCTCCAGCACGCCGACGGCAAGGCGGCCCTGGAGAACGGCAGTGTCGACGCGTGGGCGGGGCTGGACCCGCTGATGGCCGCCAGCGAGCAGGACGCAGGGTCGGTGCTCTTCTACCGCAACATCGACTTCAACACCTACGGCTTCCTCAACGCCACCGAGGACTTCCTGGCCGACAACCCCGACCTGGCCCAGCTGGTCGTGGACGCCTACGAGAAGGCGCGGGTCTGGGCGGCCGAGCACCCCGAGGAGACCGTCGAGATCCTGGCCGAGGTCTCCGCGGTCGAGCCCTCGATCGCGCAGACGGTGCTGCTGGACCGCACCGTCCTGGACCTCGACCCTGCTCCCGGACAGGAACAGGCCGACGTGCTCGAGGTGGTCGGCCCGATCTTCGTCGAGTCCGGTGACGTGAGCACCCAGGAGCAGGTCGACGAGGCGCTGGACACCCTCTTCGACACCACGCTTGTCGAGGGTGCCGACCCCGAGCGCCTCACCCGCTGACCACCACCTCCCGACCGACCCCAGCCTCGAGGAGCCCGCTATGACCGCACCGACCAGGACCCGGCACGAGCACACCGCGGTCGGCGATGCCCAGACCGCTGACAGCACGACCGCGACAGCACGACCGCCGACGGGACGACCGCCGACGGGACGTCCGCCCGCAGCGCTGCTGCCGACCGGCAGACGCCACGCCGGCGCCAACCTCCCGCGCTCGGCCGCAGCTGGGTCGTCGCCCTCTGCGGCCTCCTCGTCCCGCTGGCACTGCTGGGTGGGTGGCAGTGGGCCAGCACGGTCGGCGGCGTCTTCGAGGTCTACGAGCTGCCACCACCGGCGGACGTCTGGGCGGCCGGTGTCGAGCTCATCGAGCGCGGCGAGCTGTGGACCCACGTGGCGATCAGCACCCAGCGGGTGCTCCTCGGCTTCGCGGCCGGTGCCCTGCTGGGCCTGGCCCTGGGCGCCGTCGTCGGCCTGTCCCGGCTGTCGTCCGCGCTGCTCAGCCCGACCATCGGGGCGATCCGGGCGGTGCCGTCGCTGGCCTGGATCCCGCTGCTGCTCGTGTGGCTCAAGATCGGCGAGGACTCCAAGCTCACGCTCATCGCGATCGGCGCCTTCTTCCCGGTCTACACCACCGTGTCGGCCGCGTTGCGACACGTCGACCCGCACCTGGTGGAAGCCGGCCGAGCCTTCGGACTGCGCGGGTTCGAGCTGTTCCGCACGGTGCAGCTGCCCGCCGTGCTGCCCTCGGTCGTCTCCGGCCTCCGGCTGGCCCTGGCGCAGTCGTGGCTCTTCCTCGTGGCGGCCGAGCTGCTCGCCTCCTCGATGGGCCTGGGCTTCCTGCTGACGGACTCCCAGAACAACGGCCGGATCGACCGGGTCGTGCTGGCCATCGTCCTGCTGGCGGTCCTCGGCAAGCTGACCGACGCCCTGATCGGCCTGGCCGAGAAGCACCTGCTGCGGAGATGGGCGTGACCGGGCCGGAGCGGCGCTTCGGGTTCCGCACCAGGGCCCTGCACGCCGGCGGGGTGCCCGACCCGACGACGGGCGCCCGGGCCGTGCCCATCTACCAGACCACCAGCTTCGTCTTCACCGACACCACGGACGCCGCCAACCTGTTCGCCCTGCAGAAGTACGGCAACATCTACTCCCGCATCGGCAACCCCACCGTCGCCGCCCTCGAGGAGCGCATCGCCTCGCTGGAAGGCGGGCTGGGCGCGGTCGCGACCTCCTCGGGCATGTCCGCGGAGTTCATCACCTTCGCGGCACTCGCCGGGACCGGCGACCACATCGTCGCCGCCGCCTCGCTCTACGGCGGCACGGTGACCCAGCTGGACGTCACGCTGCGGCGGTTCGGGGTCGAGACCACCTTCGTGCCCGGCACCGACCCGGCCGACTACGCCGCGGCCGTCACCGACCGCACCAAGGCGGTCTACGCAGAGGTGGTCGCCAACCCCTCGGGCGAGATCACCGACCTCGCGGCCCTGGCCGACGTCGCCCACGCCCACGGCATACCCCTGGTCGTCGACGCCACCCTCGCCACGCCCTACCTGGTCCGTCCGATCGAGCACGGTGCCGACATCGTGATCCACTCCCTCACCAAGTTCATCGGCGGACACGGCACGACCCTGGGCGGCATCGTCGTGGAGTCCGGGCGGTTCGACTGGGGCAACGGGCGGTTCCCGACGATGACCGAGCCGGTGCCCTCCTACGGCGGCGTGTCCTGGTGGGCCAACTTCGGGGAGTACGGCTTCCTCACCAAGCTGCGCACCGAACAGCTGCGCGACATCGGTCCGGCACTGTCGCCCACCGCCGCCTTCCAGCTGCTGCAGGGTGTGGAGACCCTGCCGCAGCGCCTCGACGCCCATGTGGCCAACGCCGGCGAGGTGGCGGTCTGGCTCGAGACCGACCCCCGCATCGGCTACGTGACGTATGCCGGCCTGCCCTCGCACCCGCACCACGACCGGGCCCGACGCTACCTGCCCCAGGGGCCGGGCGCGGTCTTCGCCTTCGGGGTGCGGGCCACCACCTCCCTGTCGGCCCGCGAGGTCGGGCAGCGGTTCATCGAGTCGGTGCAGCTGGCCAGCCACCTGGCCAACGTCGGTGACGCGCGCACCCTCGTGATCCACCCGGCCTCGACCACGCACCAGCAGCTGTCGGCCGACCAGCTCACCGCAGCAGGGGTCGCCGACGACCTGGTGCGCATCTCGGTCGGCATCGAGGACGTCGCCGACATCATCTGGGACCTCGACCAGGCCCTCACCGCAGCGACCGGAGCCACCCGATGACCGGGCAGCCACAGCCCCGCACCTGGACCGGACCGAGCGCCCAGGACCGGCTGGCCATCCTGCGCCGCACCCGGTCGGTGGCGATCGTCGGCGCCTCGGCCAACCCCGCCCGGGCGAGCTACTTCGTGGCGACCTACCTGCTGTCGAGCTCGGACTACCAGGTGTGGTTCGTCAACCCGATGGCCACCGAGATCCTCGGCCGGCCGGTCTATCCCAGCCTCGAGGCGCTGCCGGGCACCCCCGACCTCGTCGACGTCTTCCGCCGTCACGACGACCTGCCCGGGGTGCTGGAGGAGACCCTGGCCGTGGGAGCCGGCACCCTGTGGCTGCAGCTCGGCTCCTGGCACGAGGAGGTCGCCCGGCGGGGCGAGGCCGAGGGACTGGGCGTCGTCATGGACCGGTGCGTCAAGATCGAGCACGCCCGGTTCGACGGCGGGCTGCACCTGGCCGGCTTCGACACCGGCGTCATCACCTCACGGCGTGACTCCGGGGTGCGTCCGCGCTGACCCGAGCGCACACGCTGACCCGAGCGCACACGCCGGGCCCGACGCATCACTGGTCACCCAGTGCGTAGAACTGGACGTTCGCCTGCCCCCTGGGCGTGACGCTTCGACGCACTCGGTCAGGTGTCGTGTCGCTTCAACGCACTCGGCCAACCCGGCTCTGGACGTAATGGTAAGGATATGGTTACCTGAATGGGTGGATGTCTTCGCCGCCCTGGCCGACCCGGTCCGCCGCGACATCCTGCTGCGCCTGGCCGCCGAGCCCGCCCGGGTGGTCGACCTGTCCGCCGGCTACGACATCAGCAGGCCGGCGGTGAGCCGTCACCTGCGGGTGCTGGCCGAGGCGGGGCTGGTGAAGGTCAGCCCGCGTGGGCGCGAACACCACTACCGGCTCGAGACCGAGGCCCTGGCCCCGGTGCACGCTCTGCTCACCGCGCTGACCCGGTCGGAGGCTCCGGCCACGCCTCCGCTGCGCCCGGAGCACCTGATGGCCTTGGACGTCGAGGTCCGTCGCACCTCCCGGGAGCACCGGGCAGCCACCGCTGCGGGCTCCGGGACCACCACCGAGGAGACAGCATGAGGACTACCCCCACCGGGCGGCGTGACCGCCACGGAGACCGCGACTACCTGGTCCTGGAGCGCACGTTCGCCGCGCCGGTCGAGGACGTGTGGGCCGCCGTCACCGAGCCCGAGCGGCTGCAGCGCTGGATCGGCACCTGGACCGGTGACCCGGCGTCCGGTCAGGTCACCTTCCGGATGACGGCCGAGGGTGAGGACGTCGGCACCGGAGACCTTCACCATCGACGAGTGCGACCCGCCGCACGTGCTGCGCACCCGGTCGTGGACGGTGGGTGACCAGGTGTGGGTGGTCGAGCTGCGGCTGTCCGAGCACGAGGGCATCACGACCCTGAGGTTCTCCCAGGTCATCGACGACCCCCGGACCGCGGCCGACGTCGGCCCCGGCTGGGAGTACTACCTCGACCGGCTGGTCGCTGCCGAGACCGGTGGCGACGTGGGCGCGGTCGACTTCGGGCGCGACTACCACCCTGCGATGCAGGAGCACTACCGCCAGGCGTTCTCCGGCTAGCCGGCGAAAACCCGTTGCACCCGGGAGTGCCCACCCGCCATCCTGAGGTGAGCGACGGCATACGGCCGGGCTCCGGTGGTCGACGACCACCCGGTGTGAGAGAGAGGAGGACGTGCCATGACCACGACTGTCCTCGGCGTGTCCACCACCCTTCACCTCTCCCCCAGGAGCACCCCCGTTGACCCAGCACCCCACGAGCGCGGCTGACCTCGACCCGCGTTTCGTCTTCGACTACACCCCGCTCGACCTCCCTGGCAGCGACACCCCTGACCAGCGCCCGACGACCTACTGGGACGTCGAACGCGGCAGCCGCGGCCCCGTGCCCCTGCCCGACTGGGTCGTGACGGACGCCGGCGCTGTCGACACCGACCTCGGCGTGCTCAAGACCGGCAAGGAGGCCGACGTCCACCTCGTCGAGCGGGCGGCCACCGACGGCAGCGGCCACACTGCGTTGATGGCGGCCAAGCGCTATCGCAGCGACCAGCACCGCAGCTTCCACCGGGCGGCCGTCTACACCGAGGGCCGGCGCACCAAGCGGAGCCGCGACGCCCGTGCGCTCGAGCGCAAGTCCAGCTACGGCCGCCTGGTGGCGACCGGCCAGTGGGCCTATGCCGAGTGGGACGCGCTGAAGCGCTACTGGTCGCTCGGGCTGCCGGTGCCCTACCCGGTGCAGCTGCAGGGCCCGGAGATCCTGATGGAGTTCATCGGCGGGGACGACGGGGTCGCCGCGCCCCGGCTCGCACAGACCCGGCCGGGGCCCGAGCGTCTCCAGTCCTGGTGGCTGCAGGTGTCCCGGGCGGTCGTCACGCTGGCCGGTCACGGCGCCGCGCACGGTGACCTGTCCCCCTACAACGTGCTGGCCGACGGTGACGACATCGTCATCATCGACCTGCCGCAGGTCGTCGACATCGTGGCCAACCCCCAGGGCCTGGGCTTCCTGCACCGCGACTGCGTGACCATGGGCGCGTGGTTCCGCAGCCGCGGCCTCGACGCCGACGGCGAGGAGCTGTTCGCGCAGGCCATGGCACAGCTCAGCTAGCGCGGCGCACCATCAGGGCTGCCGGCCGGACTGTCGCCTCCAGCGCGGTCACCCCGGTGAAGGGGTCGCCGTCGACCTGCGCCGTCAGCGGCACCGGGCTCGTGACCCTCACCTGCCGCCCGGGTCGCGCGGTCAGCCCCGGCATCTCACGGCGCAGGTGGAGCACGGTCTTGAGGGCGACCGAGAGCCACTGCCCGGTATGCCGTGGCGCCACGAAGGCGGTGTCGAGCACCCCGTCGTCGAGCCGGGCCCCCGGCAGCACCTGGATGCCCAGGGGGATGCGCCCGCAGCTGCCGACGAGCACGGACCACACGTCGTGCGCCTCCTCCGGGCCGTCGTCGATCGCGACCGTCATCGGCAGCAGCGGAGCCCACAACCGCCACAGCCCGGGCTCGAGGTAGGCCGGCCACCCGAGGGCACGCTTGAGACCGGGTCGCACGGCCGCCATGGTGGCCCCGTCGTAGCCGAGGCCGGAGATGACAAGCGAGGTCGTCTCGACCGGCTGGGCGCTCGGCCGGGTGAGCCGGACCTGCACCAGGTCCAGCGGGCCACCGCGGCCGTCCACCGCCACGGCGACCGCCCGGTCGACCGAGCCCAGCGGCAGCCGAAGGTTGCGGGCGAGCAGGTTGGCGGTGCCGCAGGGCACGATGCCGAGGGTGGTGTCGGTGCCGGCCAGCGCCGCGGCGACCTCGCGCACCGTGCCGTCGCCGCCCACGGCCAGCACGAGGCCGGCGCCGGTCGCCACGGCCTCGCCGGCCTGGGCCAGCCCTGGCTCCGCCACGCTCGTGGACAAGGCCAGAGGCGCACCCCAGCCCCGCTCACGGCATACCCCACGCACCCTGTCCAACACCCGGCCATCGGGGTCGCACACGGGGTTGGTGACGACCGCCACCCGGGTCATCCGGGCCGGTCCTGCCCGAGGCCGTCGCGCGTGCGCACGGCCGGGCTACTGACCGCGCAGCCGGTCGGTCAGCGAGGTGGCGACCTGGTCGGGGGTGAGGCCGACCTGCTCGAGGATCTGGCTGCGGGAGGCGTGGTCGAGGAACTGCCGCGGTATGCCGTAGCACCAGAGCGGCCGGAGCGGGCCACCGGCCTCGGTCACCGCGTGGCTCAGCGCGCTGCCGATGCCGCCGTCGACGATGTTGTCCTCGATCACCGCGACCGCCCCGGCCCGGCGGGCCGCCTGGACCAGCGCGTCGCTGACCGGCAGCACCCAGCGCGGGTCCAGCACCCGGACCCGACGGCCCTCGGCGGTGAGCTTGTCGGCGACCTGCAGCGCCAGGGGCGCCATGGCCCCCACGGACACGATGAGCAGGTCGGGGTCGCCCTCGCACTCATGCAGGACGTCGACGTCACCGTCGGTGCCGACGGCCTCGATGGGCTCGGCCACCGTGCCCTTGGGGAAGCGCACCACGCTCGGCCCGTCGTCGATGGTGACGGCCTCGCGCAGCGCCCGGCGGATCTGGGCCCCGTCCCGGGGCGCCGCCAGGTGGATGCCCGGCACGATGCCGACCACGCTCATGTCCCACATGCCGTTGTGGCTCGCGCCGTCGGTGCCGGTGACCCCGGCCCGGTCGAGCACGAACGTCGACGCCCTGCCGGTGCAGGGCGCAGTCCATGAGCAGCTGGTCGAAGGCCCGGTTGAGGAAGGTCGCGTAGATCGCCACGACCGGGTGCAGGCCGGCGAAGGACAGGCCGGCGGCCATGGTCACCGCGTGCTGCTCGGCGATGCCGACGTCGAAGACGCGGTCGGGGAAGGCCTGCGCGAAGGGCGCCAGCCCGACCGGGATCAGCATCGAGGCGGTGATCGCCACGATGTCCTGGCGCTCCCGACCCAGCTGCACCAGCTCGTCGCTGAACTCGTCGGTCCACGACCGGCCGGAGATCTCCAGCGGCAGGCCGGTCTCGGGGTTGATGGCCCCCACGGCGTGGAAGCGGTCGGCCTCGTGCTCGGTGGCCGGCTCGTAGCCATGGCCCTTCTCGGTGATGACGTGCACCAGCACCACCCCGCGGAAGTCGCGGGCCCGTCGCAGGGCGCTCTCGAGGCTGTCCAGGTCGTGGCCGTGGACGGGGCCGAGATACTTCAGCCCGAGGTCCTCGAACATGCCCTGTGGGCTGACGATGTCCTTCAGGCCCTTCTTCACCCCGTGCACCGTGGCATACATCTGCCGCCCGACGACGGGCGTGCGGTTGAGCTGCCGCTTGCCCCAGGACAGGACGTTCTCGTAGCCGCGGGTGGCGCGCAGCGAGGCGAGGTAGTCGGCCATCCCGCCGGTGGTCGGTGCGTAGGAGCGCGTGTTGTCGTTGATCACGATGACCAGGGGCAGGTCGGGGTTGTGCGCGATGTTGTTCAGCGCCTCCCAGGCCATGCCGCCGGTGAGCGCCCCGTCGCCGATGACCGCGACCGTATGCCGGTGGCTCTCCCCGCGCAGCTTGCGCCCGGTGGCGATGCCGATGGCCCAGGACAGCGAGGTCGAGGCGTGCGAGTTCTCCACGACGTCGTGCTCGGACTCGGCCCGCGACGGGTAGCCGGACAGACCGCCCCGGGTGCGCAGCCCGGTGAAGTCGTGGCGCCCGGTCAGCAGCTTGTGCACGTAGGACTGGTGCCCGGTGTCGAACACGACGGTGTCGCGCGGGGACGAGAACACCCGGTGCAGGGCCATCGTCAGCTCGACCACACCGAGGTTGGGGCCGAGATGACCCCCGGTCCGGGAGACCGAGTCGACGAGGTAGGAGCGGATCTCGGTCGCGAGATCGTCCAGCTGCGGCCGGGACAGGGCCTTGAGGTCGGCCGGGCCGGTGATGGAGCGCAGGAGTCCCACGGGGTCGGGCACCTTTCTGCCTGGAGCGGTTCGATCGAGTCTACGCCCGCGACCCTGGCCCCATCCTGAGTGTCAGCGGTGCCGGATCGGAGCCCGCACCCGCAGCGCCTCGAGCAGCAGCTCAGCGCTGCGCAGCGCCGCGCGCAGCCGCAGCCCCTCCTGGGTCAGCGAGCCGAGCACGTCGCTGAGGCTGCCCGGGGGCAGCACCGGACCCAGCTCCGGACGGACGTCGCGCCAGGCCCCCCGCATCGCCGCGAGCTCGGCCTGCAGGTGCCGGACCGTGACCCAGGCGAGCGCGACCGGGTGACGGCGCCACGCGGCATACGCGCGGTAGTCGGCGGGGCACTGGTCCAGCAGCCAGGACACGGCGGCCTGCTCCCAGCCGGAGACCCCGGCCGGCGGGACCCGGTCGGGCCACCCGGGCGGTCCACTCGACATACGAACAAGTGTACGACGTCTGTCACCGCGCGCTTCCTCCCGCGTTGACCGAGGGTGGTGCCGTCCCGCCACGGCCGCGGCCGAGAAGCTCCGGCACCACCACGACGTTCACCCCAGGGACCACATATATCCACGCCCCGAGTCGAACAACCCGGCCATGGCCGACTTTCCACAGCCTCCTGCTACGCCGGCCCCGTGCAGAGACGTCGCCGGGATGCGCCACACCCCTGGCGACGCGTCAGCCGACGAGGGAGCGCAGCACGTACTGCAGGATCCCGTCGTTGCGGAAGTAGTCGGCCTCACCGGGGGTGTCGATCCGCACGACTGCGTCGAAGGTGACGTCCGAGCCGCCGTCCTTGGTCGCCGTCACCGCCACCGTCTGCGGGGTCCGGCCCTCGTTGAGCTCGGTGATCCCACTGATCGAGAAGGTCTCGGTGCCGTCCAGGCCCAAGGACTCGGCCGTCTCGCCCTGGGGGTACTGCAGCGGCAGGACGCCCATCCCGATGAGGTTGGAGCGGTGGATGCGCTCGTAGGACTCGGCGATGACCGCCTTGACCCCGAGCAGCCTGGTGCCCTTGGCCGCCCAGTCGCGCGAGGACCCCGAGCCGTACTCCTTGCCGGCCAGCACCACCAGCGGCACGCCCGCCTCGGCATACGCCTGGGCCGCGTCGTAGATGAAGGTCTGCTCGCCGTCGTCGAGGAAGCTGCGGGTGTAGCCGCCCTCGACTCCGTCCAGCAGCTGGTTGCGCAGCCGGATGTTGGCGAAGGTGCCCCGGATCATGACCTCGTGGTTGCCGCGGCGGGAGCCGTAGGAGTTGAAGTCCTTGCGCTCGATGCCGTGGTCGGCGAGGTACCGCCCGGCGGGGCTGTCCGCCTTGATGGAGCCGGCCGGGCTGATGTGGTCGGTCGTGACCGAGTCACCCAGCATCGCCAGCACCCGGGCACCCTCGATGTCGCCGACCTGGTCGGGCTCGGCCTGCATGCCGTCGAAGTACGGGGGCTTGCGCACGTAGGTCGACTCGCCGGCCCAGTCGAAGGTGTCACCCTCCGGGGTGGGCAGCGACCGCCAGCGGTCGTCCCCGGCGAAGACGTCGGAGTAGTCCTCGGTGAACATCTCCCGGCTGATCGAGGTGGCGATCGTGCGCTCCACCTCGTCGGCGGCCGGCCACAGGTCACGCAGGAAGACGTCGTTGCCGTCGGTGTCGACGCCCAGCGCCTCGGTCTCGAAGTCGAAGTCCATCGTGCCGGCCAGGGCGTAGGCGATGACCAGCGGCGGGCTGGCCAGGTAGTTCATCTTCACGTCCGGGTTGATCCGGCCCTCGAAGTTGCGGTTGCCCGAGAGCACCGAGGTGACCGCCAGGTCGTGGTCGGCGATGGCCTGCGAGATCTCCTCCGCGAGCGGGCCGGAGTTGCCGATGCAGGTGGTGCACCCGTAGCCCACCAGGTGGAAGCCCAGCTTCTCCAGGTAGGGCCACATGCCGGCCGCCTCGAAGTAGCCGGTCACCACCTTGGAGCCCGGAGCCATCGAGGTCTTGACCCACGGTGCCACGGTGAGCCCACGGTCCACGGCGTTCTTGGCCAGCATCGCCGCCGCCATCATCACCGAGGGGTTCGAGGTGTTGGTGCAGGAGGTGATCGAGGCGATCGAGACGATGCCGTGGTCGATCTCGAAGGTGTCACCGTCGACCGTGACGGTGACCGGGGTGCTGACCCGCTCGTCGTCCCCGTCGGCCGGCACCGCCGAGTGCGACGGCCGTGCCGCGTCCGTGCTGTCGTCCCGGGCGTCGTGGGAGGGCGCGTCGGAGGCGGGGAAGCTCGACTCGATCTCGTCGTCCAGCGCCGAGGGCGTGGAGTCGGGGTCGTGGTCGACGTAGTGGCGCAGGTCGGCGCGGAACTGCTCCTTGGCGCGGGTCACCGCGATGCGGTCCTGGGGGCGTTTGGGGCCGGCGATCGAGGGCACGACCGTGGACAGGTCCAGCTCGAGGTGCTCGCTGAAGCGGGGCTCGACCGAGGCGTCGTGCCACAGGCCCTGCTCCTGGGCGTAGGCCTCGACCAGGGCCACCTGCTCCTGCGAGCGGCCGGTGAGCCGGAGGTACTCCAGCGTCACCTCGTCGATCGGGAAGATGGCACAGGTCGAGCCGAACTCGGGGCTCATGTTGCCGATCGTGGCCCGGTTGGCCAACGGGACCTGGGTGACCCCGTCGCCGTAGAACTCGACGAACTTGCCGACCACGCCGTGCTCGCGCAGCTGTTCGGTGATGGTGAGCACCACGTCGGTGGCGGTCGCCCCGGCCGGGATGGCGCCGGTGAGCTTGAAGCCGACCACGCGCGGGATGAGCATCGACACGGGCTGGCCGAGCATGGCGGCCTCCGCCTCGATGCCGCCGACCCCCCAGCCGAGGACGCCGAGGCCGTTGACCATCGTCGTGTGGCTGTCGGTGCCGACGCAGGTGTCGGGGTAGGCCGTGAGCTCGCCGTCGATCTCACGGGTCATGACGGTGCGGGCCAGGTGCTCGATGTTGACCTGGTGCACGATGCCGGTGCCCGGGGGGACCACCTTGAAGTCCTCGAACGCCTTCTGGCCCCAGCGCAGGAACTGGTAGCGCTCGCCGTTGCGCTCGTACTCGATCTCGACGTTGCGCTCGAAGGCGTCCGGGCGCCCGAAGACGTCGATGATGACGGAGTGGTCGATGACCAGCTCGGTGGGCACCAGCGGGTTGATCTTGCCGGGGTCGCCGCCGAGGTCGACCATCGCCTCACGCATGGTGGCCAGGTCGACGATGCAGGGCACGCCGGTGAAGTCCTGCATGATCACGCGGGCAGGGGTGAACTGGATCTCCGTGTCAGGCTCGCCGTCGGGGTCCCAGGAGGCCAGGGCGCGGATGTGGTCGGCGGTGATGTTCGCGCCGTCCTCGGTGCGCAGCAGGTTCTCCAGGAGCACCTTGAGGCTGTAGGGCAGCGACGTCGCACCCTCGATCCCGGTGATCCGGTAGATCTGGTAGCTGTCGTCACCGACCTCGAGTGTGCCCTTGGCTCCGAAACTGTCGGTCGTGTCGCTCATGCGCGCCGTCCCTTCCTCGATGACCAGGTCGCGAGACCACTTATCTTGACGTCAAGATAAGTCTACCCGTCCAGGGCGCCATCGGCACCCCGGGTCTACGTCCCAGTCTGGCGCACGGGCTCGAAGAGGGCCACACACTCCATGTGGTGGGTCATGGGGAAGGCGTCGAGCACCCGGAGCCGGGTCAGCCGCCACCCGACTGCCGCGAGGTATGCCGTGTCGCGCGCCAGGGCGGCCGGGTCGCAGGCGACGTAGACCAGCGCCCTGGACCGCAGCCGGGTGACGTCGCGCAGCACCGCCTTGCCGGCCCCGGAGCGGGGCGGGTCGAGCACGACGACGTCGTAGCGCTCGTGGGCGTTGGCCAGGCCACGGACAGCCCGGTCGACCCGGTCCCGGCGGACCCGCGCGTGGCGCCACGGGCGCAGGTTGTCGCGCGCGTGCTCCACGGCACCGTGGTCGCCCTCGACGGCCAGCACCCGACCACCCCGGCCCACGGCCCTGGCGAGACCGGCGGAGAAGAGCCCCGCCCCGGCATACAGGTCGAGCGCGCGCTCCCCCGGCTGCACGTCGAGCCAGCCGAGCACGATGCCGGCGAAGGTCTGCGCCGCACCGGGGTGCACCTGCCAGAACCCGCGGGCACCGACGCCGAGCTCGACCTCGCCACCGGGCAGCGTGACGGCCTCGACGACATCCGGCACGCGCCCGGTGGTGGGCACCGGCACCTGCACCGGCGCGCCCCGGGTGGGGGCGACGACGTCGACCGCCTCCGCGCCCGGGTGCAGCGTGCCGAGCACCCCCGTGGCGACGACCTCGCGCACGGCGATGAGGCAGTCGTCCACCGGCACGATGTCGCGCGACCGGTGCCGCCGGAGACCGGCCCGGCCGTCCCCGTCGACGGCGAACTCGACCCGGCTGCGCCAGCGCAGACCGCCGTCGTCCCCGGGCACCGGTTCGCAGACGACCTCGCTGCCGAGCAGCCCGGCCAGGTCGAGACCGGCGAGCCGCTGGAACTGCTCGGCGACGACGGCCGCCTTCAGCCGGCGCTGCGCGGCGAGCTCGACGTGCTGGAAGTCGCAGCCTCCGCACCGCCCCGGTCCGGACCACGGGCAGGGGGGCAGCACCCGGTCGTCGGAGGCGGCCAGCACCTGCACCGCATCGGCGCGCAGGAAGCGTCCGCCCTGGCCCGACCCGGTGATCTCGGCGATGACACGCTCCCCGGGCAGGGTGTGCCGCACGAACACCACGCGCCCGTGGTGCCGCGCGACGCAGTGTCCGCCGTGGGCGACCGGCCCGACCACCAGCTCGACCCGCTCCCCCGGCTCCGGGAGGTCGGCGGGCTCGCCGGCGCCGGAACGCGGAGCCGTCGGCTCACTCCGCACGGGTCGGCTCCGCCGTGGTCTCGGTCGGCTCGGCGGGAGGGGCGTCCGGCTCGGCGGGAGGGGCGTCCGGCTCGGCAGCCTCCTCGACCGACGACCCCTGCCAGGGCACGGAGGCGACCACCACACCGGGAGTGCGCAGGAGGGCATCGCGGAGCTGGTCCAGGGCACGGTCGCGGAACCACCGCACCATGAAACCGTTGGAGACGTACTCGGGCAGGTAGACGACCACGATGTCGCGTGGACGGTCCCGGTGCAGGCGGCGGACGTAGTCCACCACCGGGCGGCCGGTCTCCCGGTAGGGCGACTCCAGGAAGCGCAGCGTGACCGGGATGTCCCGCGACTCCCACGCCCGGCGCAGCTCCTGTGTCCGCTCCGGGCTGATGTCGACGGTGACCGCCTCCAGCACCTGCGGCCGGGCGGCCCGGGCGTAGGCGAGCGCCCGCATCGCCGGCCGGTCGACGCGCTCGACGTAGACCAAGGCGAAGACGCGGGAGGGCACCGCATCCTGGTGGGCCGTGGCGTCGTCGGGCAGGGCTGTCTCGTCCGCGATCTCGCGGTGCAAGCGGTAGACCATGGTCATCACCATCCAGAGCAGGGCGATACCGAGCAAGGACAGGCCTGCCCCCTCGGTGAAGCGGGTCAGGATCACGACGGTCAGCACGGTCGCCGAGACCGTGGAGCCGACGATGTTGATCAGCCGGCTGCGCTGCATGGCGCGGCGCCGGGCCAGGCTGACCTCGGTGCGGAGCTGGCGGTTCCAGTGCCGCACCATGCCGAGCTGGCTGATCGTGAAGGAGATGAACACCCCGACGATGTACATCTGGATGAGCTCGGTCACGGTCGCCTGGTAGATCAGCACCAGCACGACCGAGAACGCCGCGAGCAGCAGGATGCCGTTGGAGTAGGTGAGGCGCAGGCCACGGCTGAGCATGTTGCTCGGCAGGAAGCCGTCCCCGGCCAGCCGTGAGGTCAGCTGAGGGAAGCCGTTGAAGGCCGTGTTGGCCGCCACCACGAGCATGATGCCGGTCGCGACCGCGACAAGCAGCACGCCGAACGAGGCCGGTCCGAAGACCACCTGGGAGAGCTGGCCGAGCACCGTCTCCTGCACGAAGTCCTCGCCCACCGGCTGCCCGCCCACCCGCAGCTGCACCTCGGGGTCGGCCGCGATCTGGATGCCGGAGGCGCGCACCAGCAGGATGACCGTGAGCAGGATCGAGACCGAGATCGTCGCCATGATGAGCAGGATCCGGGCCGCGTTGGCGCTCTTCGGCCGCTGCAGGGCCGGCACCCCGTTGGCGACGCCCTGCACCCCGGTCAGCGCCACCGTGCCGGAGGCGAACGCCCGCAGCAGCAGGATCGCCAGACCGAAGGTCGTGATCGCCTCGTAGCCCGGCGCGGGCAGCACCTCGTAGGCCGCACTCTCCGCGTCGTCGAGGTTGCCGGTCACCCACTGCAGCAGCCCCACCACGATCATCAGGGCCATGGCACCGAGGAAGGCGTAGACGGGCACCGCGAGCGCCCGACCGGACTCCCGCACCCCGCGCAGGTTCATCAGGGTCAGCAGGCCGATCAGGGCGGTGGCGGCGATCGGCTCGTAGCCACGCAGGAAGACCAGCGCGGCCGCGGCGTTCTGGACCCCGGCCGACACCGACACCGCGACGGTGAGCACGTAGTCGACCATCAGCGCGGCGCCGACGCCCAGGCCCGCGGTGGGCCCGAGGTTGACCTTGGCCACCTCGTAGTCGCCACCCCCGCCAGGGTAGGCGTGCACGTTCTGCCGGTAGGAGGCGATGATCACCGCCATCACGGCGCACACCGCCAGGGTGACCTCCCAGGAGTGCAGGAAGACCGCGACACCGCCGGCCAGGGCCAGGGTCAGCACGATCTCGTCCGGGGCGTAGGCCACCGACGACATGGCGTCGCTGGCGAACACCGGCATCCCCAGGCGTTTGGGCAGCAGGGTGTCGCTGAGCCGGTCGGTGCGCAGCGCGCGTCCGATGAACACGCGCTCCAACAACCGCCGTGGAGCACCCATGGACACCGAGTCTAGGAGTGGCACGCTAGCGTCGACACGTGCACTTCGTGATCATGGGCTGCGGACGCGTCGGCGCCACCCTGGCGACGAGCCTGGAACGGCGCGGCCACGAGGTGGCCATCATCGACCAGAACCCCCTCGCCTTCCGGCGGCTGGCCAGAGACTTCGACGGCCACCAGGTCAAAGGGGTGGGCTTCGACCGCGACGTGATGCGCCGGGCCGGGGTCGAGAAGGCCTACGCCTTCGCCGCCGTCAGCAGCGGCGACAACTCCAACATCATCGCCGCCCGGGTCGCCCGGGAGACCTTCGGCGTGCAGCGCGTCGTGGCCCGCATCTACGACCCGGGCCGCGCCGAGATCTTCGAGCGGCTGGGCATCCCCACCGTGGCCACCGTGCGCTGGGCCGCCGACCAGACGCTGCACCACCTGCTGCCGCAGGGCGCGACCCCCGACTACTTCGACCCCACGGGACGGCTCGTCCTGGCGCAGATCCACCTCGACGAGGGGTGGATCGGGCATCGGCTGACCGAGATCGAGGCCCTCGCGCGGGGCCGGGTCGCGTTCGTCACCCGGCTCGGCGACGCCCAGATCCCCACCGACCAGACCGTCTACCAGGAGGGTGACGAGGTGCACCTCGTGGTCCCCCGTGACCGGCTGCCCGAGCTGGAGCACCGGCTCGACGCACCGCCGCCCCAGGACTGAGGAGACCGACCGTGCGCATCGCCGTCATCGGGGCCGGGAGCGTCGGCCGCTCCATCGCCCGCGAGCTCATCCACAACAACCACGACGTCCTCATCATCGACGAGGAGCCCGACCCCGACCGGACCGCCCGGGTGCCGGCGGCGGAGTGGCTGCTGGGCGACGCCTGCGAGCTGAGCACCCTGACCCAGGCCGAGCTGCACACCTACGACCACGTCGTCTGCGCCACCGGTGACGACAAGGTGAACCTGGTGGTGTCGTTCCTGGCCAAGACCGAGTTCGCCATCGCCCGCACGGTGGCCCGGGTCAACAACCCCCGCAACGAGTGGCTCTTCAACGACTCGTGGGGGGTGGACGTCGCGGTGTCCACGCCGAGGCTGATGACCGCGCTGGTCGAGGAGGCGGTGGCTGTCGGCGACCTGGTGCGGCTGTTCGAGTTCCAGCAGGGCAACGTGCACATGGTCGAGCTCACCATGCCCGACTCCAGCCCGTATGTCGGCCGCCGGGTCGGCGAGGTGCCGCTCCCCGCGGACACGGCGATGATCACCATCCTGCGTGACGGACGGGCGCTCATCCCGGTGCCCGACGAGCTGCTGGAGGTCGGCGACGAGGTGCTCTTCATGTGCCCCCCGCAGGCGGAGTCGGCGCTGGCGCTGACCCTCAACCCCGACGCGCACCCCCGCGACTTCCACGACGAGGACGACGACTGACGGCATCACGGACAGCGTCATGCACTCCGAGCGTCAGGACGCCGATCCGGCATGACGCTGCTGGCCCGGGCCTGGCGCCGAGCGGGTCAGCCGGGCGGGTCAGGCGGGCGGGTTCGTCTCCTGCACCGGGGTGCGGCCGGTGGTGAGCATGACCCCCATGATCAGGATCGCCACCAGGTAGGCCGGCCAGCCGAGTGCGATCTTCGCCACCCCGAGCCAGGCCACCTCGCCGGCCAGGTAGAGCGGCACCATCACCGCCAGGCGGACGGCGAAGAGCCCGACGAGCACCCAGGTGAGCCTGCTGCAGACCCGCACCAGCGGCCGGTCACGCCGCCAGGCACGAGGGTCGTCGGCGAACGCGGGGTCGGCCGCGGCCACGAGGAAGCCGATGAGCGGCCACCGGGTGAGGATCGACACCAGCGCGCCGATGCCGTAGGCAGCACTGACCAGCATGCCGGGCAGGAACGCGTCCTCGGCATTGCCGCTGCGCAGCGCGAAGAACGCGGCGATGCCGATGCCGAACAGCGAGGAGAGCACGTAGCGGTAGGAGCCGCCGATGGCCATCCGCACGCCGACCATGACCAGCGTCGCTGCCACCGCCGCAATCACCGCAGCGCGGACGTCCTCACGCACCAGCCAGAAGACGACGAAGACCACCGTGGGCAGGGCGGTCTCGACCGACCCGTACCACCCGCCCAGCACCTCGGACAGCCGGCCCCGGATGACCGTCTCGACGGTCTCCTCCGCGCGGGCCTCGGCCTCCGGCTGAGGCTCAGCCACGGGACGGGATCAGGTCGTAGGCGGGGTTGTACATGACCAGGCGGTCGTCCTCGCAGGCCACCCGGCCGGACACCGTGAGATAGGTGCCGGTCTCGATGCCCCGGATCGAGCGTCGGCCGAGCCAGACGAGCTCGAGGATGCCGCTGCCGTCGTAGAGCTCGACGCGCACCTCGGGACGGTGGTCCCGCGGCGGGACCGCCATGCTGTGCACGACTCCGGTGACCTGGGCGACCTCACGCTGGGTCAGCGACGCGATCTGGCGGCACCCGGGCTTGGCGCACTCGCGGGCGACCTCGTCGGCCTCCAGCTGCGCCTGGTCACGGCCCAGCCGGTCGAGGATGCGGGTGATCGTGCTCACTGGCCGGCCCCGTCCCGGGAAGCCTCAGCCGGCGGCGTGGAGTCGGGCGCGTCCTCGGCCTGGGCTGCGGCACGCTTGGCTGCGGCGGCGTCGATGACGCTCTGCGGCGGGCGCAGCTCCAGCAGCTCACGAGGCGGGCGGGGCTCCTCGCCTCGGTCGACGACGATGCCACGCACGAAGGTCAGCAGCTCGCGCAGAGCCGCGTCGTCGGTGGCCGCCGGGCCGTTGACGACGACGCGCAGGAACCAGCGGGGACCGTCGACGCCCAGGAAGCGTGCCGGCTGGTAGACCACCCGGCCGTCCGGGGCGCGGCCCGGCATCCGGGTGCGCAGCTCCGGGCCGAAGATGCCGTCGGTCGTCTCGGCGGACCCACCGGCCTTGACCAGGCCCTCCACGAGCGCGCCGCGGATCTCGGACCAGATGCCCGAGGACCGGGGCGCGGCGAACGCCTGCAGCTGCACCTTGTCGGACCCGATCCCGCAGGTCACCCCGACCATGCGGGTCGTGCCCTGCTCGACCTCGAGGCGCAGCTCCATGCCCGGTCGCGGCGGCACGCGCAGCGACCCGAGGTCGAGCCTGCCGTCCAGGTCGGGGCGCTCGGAGATGTCGAACGGCCCGTCCACGGCGCGGTCCCAGTCACGGTCCAGGCCCGGCTCGCCCTCAGGCACGACGAGCTCGGTCGTGTCCTCCTCGAGCGGGTCGGGAGTGCTGGTCTTGCGCTTGCCGAAGATGCCCACGTGTCTGCGTCAGTCCTTGGTGTCGGTGGTGATGAGGTCGGTGGCGGGGCCGAAGCCGCCGGAGGCGCCGTGCCCGCGCTCGCCCCGGGCGCTGCCGGGCAGGCGGCGCACCTCGGTGAGGGCCACCCGGCTCACCGGCTGCACGACGAGCTGGGCGATGCGGTCACCCCGGGCCACCGTGAACGGCTCGGAACGGTCGGTGTTGAGCAGGCACACCTGGATCTCGCCGCGGTAGCCGGCGTCGACGGTGCCGGGGGCGTTGACGATGGTGATGCCGTGCCGGGCGGCGAGGCCGGACCGGGGGTGCACGAAGGCGGCGTAGCCGTCGGGCAGGGCGATGGCCACACCCGTCGCGACCAGGGACCGCTGCCCCGGCTCAAGGGTGACCCCGTGGCGGGCGCGCAGGTCGAGACCGGCGTCACCGGGGTGGGCCTGCGCCGGCACGGGCAGGTCCTCGTCCAGGCGGTGCAGCAGCACCGGCACGCTCTCAGTGGTCACGTGATCCGAGGGTAGTCCCTCCTCGCCTCCCCGCTGTCTCGCTCAGGCCGCGCACTCGGTGCAGACCGGCAGCCCGCCGACCTCCTTGGCCAGCTGGCTGCGGTGGTGCACCAGGAAGCACTTCGAGCAGGTGAACTCGTCGGCCTGCCGTGGGAGCACGCGCACGGACAGCTCCTCGCCGGAGAGGTCGGCGCCGGGCAGCTCGAAGCCCTCGGCGTGCTCGGTCTCGTCGACGTCCACGCTTCCGGTGTTCTTGTCGGCCCGTCGGGCCTTCAGCTCCTCGATGGAGTCCTCGTTGACATCGTCCTCGGACTTGCGAGGGGCGTCGTAGTCAGTCGCCATGACCTGGGTCCCTGTCCTCACTGCTGTGGTCGGTGGCGGTCGGCGTGGAGCCGGCCGCGGGTCGCTGGCCTGTGAACGTCGCGGGGTCGGTTTTTGTGCCCGGCGCCTCGATGCCCTGAATGTAGGCTGCGCCGGGATTGTGCCCTATCCCGGCGCTGCGCGCGACCACGCCCCCTCCCAAGGCCCCGGCCTGCCATCATCGGGCGGGTGTCCACCCCCGCCCAGACCCCGTTCCGGCTGCGGTCGGTCGCGCTCGCCGCCTACGGGCCGACGGTGGTCGCCTCGACGGGGCACGGCGCTGTCCTGCCCGTGCTGGCGCTGCGGGCTCGCGAGCTCGGTGCCGACGTGAGCACCGCTGCGCTGGTCGTCGGGATGCTCGGGGTCGGGATGCTGCTCGCCTCGCTGCCCGCCGGGGCGGTGGTGGCACGGGTCGGGGAGCGGCGCACCCTGCTGGTCGGTGGCGTGGTCGACGGGGCAGCCCTGCTGGTGGCGGCGTTCTCGACCAGCGTCGTCGGCCTGGGTGCAGCGGTGGTGGTCAGCGGCATGGCCTGGACCGCCTTCCTCATCGCCCGGCAGGGCTACCTGATCGACGCCGTGCCCGCGCCCTACCGGGCCCGGGCGATGAGCGTGCTGGGAGGAAGCCACCGGGTCGGCCTGCTCGTCGGCCCTGTGCTGGGGGCCCTGGTCATCGGCCTCACCGACCTGCGGGCGGCGTTCGTGCTGGCGGCGGTGCTCACGGTGGCGGCGGGGCTGCTCGCGCGGGTGATGCCCGACCTCGGCTCGGGCGACCGCGCCCGGCAGCGCGCCGCCGGCCACGCCTCCGTGCGGTCGGTGCTGAGAGCCCATCGCCGGACCCTGCTCACCCTCGGCGTCGCGGTCGTCGTGATCGGCGCGTCGCGGTCGGTGCGGGCCGTGCTGCTGCCGCTGTGGGCGGACCAGATCGGTGTCTCGGCGAGCACGACGTCGCTCATCTTCGCGGTCGCCGCGGCGGTCGACATCGTCTTCTTCTTCCCCGGCGGCTGGCTCATGGACACCCGGGGCCGGGCGGTCGTCGCCGTCCCGGTGGTGCTGACCGTCGCGGTGGGGGCCCTCCTGCTGCCCCTCACCGACGGGGTCGCCGGGCTGGCGGCGGTCACCTGCCTCATCGCGGTCGGCAACGGTCTGGGGTCGGGCATCGTGATGACCCTGGGTGCCGACTCCGCCCCGGTCGTGGGCCGCGCCCAGTTCCTCGGCGGGTGGCGGCTGTGCGGGGACCTCGGCAACACCGGCGGACCGCTGCTGGTCGGGCTGGTGGCCTCGGTGGCTCCGCTGGCGTGGGCGTCGGTGGTGCTGGGGGTGACCGGACTGGTCGGCACCCTCTGGGTGGGCTACTGGACCCGCCGGGTCGACCGGGAGCGCGCCGGCCAGGACGGCGCGAGCTGATCGGTCGGGGTGTCCCAGCCGACGCAGCGGGCGGGGAGCCGGTGAGTGGGCAGGGAGCCGGTCAGCGGTGCAGCTCGGCCAGCACCGGGTGCAGCGCGGCGTGCAGCTGCGGCGCCGCAGCGATGACCATGTCCCGCGACGCGGGGCCGTCGAGACCGGAGACCACTCCCCCCGCCTCGGTCACCACGAGCAGGCCGGCCGCCATGTCCCAGGGCTGCAGCCCCCGCTCGTAGTAGGCGTCGACCCGGCCGGCTGCCACGTGGCACAGGTCGAGCGAGGCCGCCCCCATGCGCCGCAGGTCACGCACCTGGGTCAGCATCCGCACCGCGATGTCGCCCTGGGCGCGGCGGTCGTCGACGTCATAGCTGAAGCCGGTCGCCAGCAGGGTGCGGGCGAGCGACTCCGGCTCGCGCACGGTCAGCGCCCGACCCCGGGTGGAGGCTGTGCCGCCGGTCTCGCTGGGCCGGTCCAGCCGGGCACCACCCCCGGCACGGGCGTGGAAGACCTCGTCGACCCGGGGGTTGCACACCGCACCGGCCACCGGGCTCCAGCCGCCGGGCACGGTGGGGTCACCGACCACCACGGCGACCGACACCGCATACGCCGGCAGGTCGTAGAGGTAGTTGACCGTGCCGTCGATCGGGTCGAGCACCCAGGTCAGACCCGACGTGCCCGAGGACAGCCCGTCCTCCTCGCCGAGGATGCCGTCGTCGGGACGGGCCGCCGCGAGCCGCTCACGGAGCAGGGCCTCACACCGGGTGTCCATCACGGTCACGACGTCCAGGACTGTGGCCTTGGTCTCGGAGACCGAGACGACGTCGGGCCGCTCGTCCCGCACGAAGCGCCCGGCCTCCGTCGCCAGCGAGACGGCCAGCTCCTCCAGCTGGGCCCGCTCGGGGTCGGTGGGCAGGGACCACCCGGCATCCACTCAGTCGCTCCCGCAGCAGGCCGGCTTGGCCAGCCGGAGGTTGGGGCAGCACCCCGGACGGCAGACCGAGGGACGCGGCTGCGGCACCGGCCAGGCGGGGCGCTCGACGTCGTCCCCGCGCGCCTCTCCGGCTCGCTCCAGGACCAGGTCGACCAGGCCACTGACGAACTCCGGGTCCACCCCCACCGTGGGCACCCGCACCATGTCGAGGCCGAGCTCGTCGGCGGTCTCGCGGGCCTCGGTGTCCAGGTCGAAGACCACCTCCATGTGGTCGGACACGAACCCGATGGGCGCCACGACCACGTGGCCGACGCCCTGCGCGTGCAGAGCCCTGAGGTGGTCGTTGACGTCCGGCTCCAGCCAGGGCTGGCTCGGCGGGCCGGAGCGCGAGCAGTAGGCCAGGTCGGCCGTCGACGTCCTGGCCGAGGGTGGCCGACACCTCCTGGCCGATCGCGGCAGTCAGTGCCTGGTGCTGCGCGCTGTAGAGGTTGCCGTCCTCGTCGCCGGGGCCGGAGGTGTCGTCCATGGCGTCCGGGATCGAGTGGGTGACGCAGACGACGCGCGGGGTCGAGCCGGTGCGCTCGTAGGTCTCCCGGACGGCCTCGGTGACCAGGCGGACGTTGACGGCTGAGAAGCCGGGGTGGTTCCAGTACTGCCGGACCTTGTCGACCCGCAGCGTGCGCCCTTCGCCGGCGAGCGTGTCCAGCGCCTCGGCCAGGTCCTCGCGATACTGCCGGCAGGAGCTGTAGCAGGAGTAGGCGCTGGTCGTGACGACGACGAGGGACCTCATCCCCTGCTCGTCCGCCTGCCGGAGGGTGTCGGTCACGAACGGCTCGGAGTTGCGGTTGCCCCACAGCAGGGGGGTCTGGATGCCACGACGGTCGAGCTCGGAGCGCAGCGCGGCCATGAGCGCCCGGTTCTGGTCGTTGATGGGGCTGCGCCCGCCGAAGTGGTGGTAGTGCTCGGCCACCTCCTCCAGCCGCTCGTCGGGGATGCCCCGCCCGCGGGTCACCCGCCGCAGGAAGGGCATGACCTCCTCGGGCGCTTCCGGGCCGCCGAACGACACCAGCACGACGGCGTCGTAGGGGGCCGTCTCGTCGGTGCGTTCGGTCGCCGGCGACTCCTGCCGGACCCCCTCGGCGGTGGGCTCATCCGCGGGTTGCGAGGCACCGACGGTGCGGTCGGGGTCGGCAGGCTCGGCGAGCGGTGAGGTCATCGGCTGTCTCCTGTGCGCAGGGCAGTGGGGGCGTTGAGGTCGAGGATCACCGCGGCCATGCGGATCACGAACACCAGCATGACTGATGCCCAGACGACCCATTCACGCAGGTAGCCGGACTCGAAGGAGACCACCACGATGGTCGCGCCGATCAGGGCCGGCACGGCATACAGCTCGCGTCTGAGCAGCTCGGGGACGTGGCCGGCCAGGACGTCGCGCAGCACGCCGCCGCCGCAGGCCGTGATCACGCCGATGAGGACGCAGGCCAGCGGCTCCACCCCGAAGGAGATCGCCTTCAGCGCGCCGCCCACGCTGAACAGCGCCAGCCCCGCGGCGTCGAGGACGCGCACCGACCGGGAGACCACCTCCCGCCGCATCCGGGGCAGGTCCGGCAAGGCCGCCAGGGCGTGGGGCTGGGCGAAGAACACGAGCAGCCCCGCCGACAGGGCCGTGGCAAGGAGCCTCCAGTCGCTGATGGCGACCGGGGGGACGTCGCCGAGGAAGACGTCGCGGATCATGCCGCCCCCGAGCCCGGCGATCCAGGCCAGGACCGCGACGCCCACCATGTCCAGCCCCCTGCGGACCCCGACCAGGGCCCCGGACAGGGCGAACACGAACACCCCGATGATGTCGAGGAAGAGCTGCAGTCCTTCGTTGGAGGCCACCATGGTGGGTGCCAAGGTACCGGGGAGGAGCGCCCCCGGCGTGGCCTGCGGCGCTGGCACAGCCGAGAATGGCACAGTCGAGGCCTGAGCACGGTAGGGCAAGGGAGAGGCAGCATGGATCAGTTGCGGTTCACAGGGCTGCACGAGGACGGCGCGCACCTGGTGGTGACGGCCGCCGACGGCACCGACTACGTCGTGCCGGTCGACGACCGGCTGCGTGCTGCCGTCCGGGAGCACGGCCCGCGGCCGCGCTCGACGACCCCGGTGACGCCACGCGAGGTGCAGTCGATGATCCGGGCCGGGCAGACCGCCCAGGAGATCTCCGAGGCCACCGGCTGGGACGCGCAGCGGGTGCAGCGCTACGAGACGCCGATCCTGGCCGAGCGCGAGCACGTCGCTGCGCTCGCCCGCGCCACTCCGGTGCGGACGCATGACCGCGCCGCCAGCCCGCCCACCCTGGAGTCACGGGCGAGCGAGCGGCTCGAGGCCCGCGGTGTCCCCGCCGAGAAGGTGTCCTGGGACGCCACCCGCCCCGAGGGTGGCCGCTGGACGGTGGTCGTGACCTTCGTCGCCGGACAGCGTGACCGTCAGGCGTCGTGGACCTTCGACCCGAGCGCCCGCTCGCTCGACGCGCTCGACGACGAGGCCCGCTGGCTCAGCGAGGACGAGGTGACCCTCCCCCGCGAGGCAGCGGCGTCGGCCGTCTTCGGCGGCTCCTTGGACGGTCCGGACGACCTCATGGCCTCGATGCGGGAGCGGTCACGCAAGCGCGGTCGCTCGCGCCGGGCGCGCACCGCCGATGACGCGGGGGCACCCGCAGCGGCACCGCTGACCCCGACGATCGGGCCCGCTGGTGGGGCCGACGGCAGCGCCGACCCGGGCTCGGTGCCCGGCCGGTCCGACTTCCCCGACGAGGCCCTTCCACTGGAGGACTTCCCCTACGACCCGGACACGATGGGGTTGCCGCCGTCGGCACACGGGCATGTCGACGCGGAGGCCGAGGCGGTCCACGAGGCCACGCTGGCCGACTTCTTCGACCCCCGGGACGACGAGTATGTCGAGGACGACGACGAGGACGAGCGCGAGGGCGGGGACGACGGCATCCTCGCCGACGACGGTCCGGACGTCGAGGTCGACGACCCGGACGGAGGCTGGGGTCCGGCCGACCTGCCGGACCAGGGCTCCGTCGAGGTGGCCGAGGAGACACCGGACGCTGCGCCGCCGCCGACGGTGGAGTCCGAGGATGCCGGCGCCACCGACCTGGCCTCCCGCAAGCGGGGCCGGCCGAGCGTGCCCAGCTGGGACGACATCATGTTCGGGGCGCGGGACCGCGGGCGCTGAGGGTTGCGGATCGGTCCTTGCGCCGACCCCCGACCAGGACCAGGACGAGCCAGAGGCTGACCAGCACGGCGACCACCCCCATCCCGATGCCCGCGTCGGTCGGCAGCAGCACTCCCAGGCCTCCGCCGACCACCCAGGACACCTGGATGAGGGTCTCGGAACGACCGAAGACGCTGGTGCGTCGCCGTTCCGGGACGGTCTCCTGGATCGTCGCGTCGAGAGCGAACTTGCCCAGCTGCTGGCAGATGCCGACGACCATGCTGAGCACGAGCAGGGTGACCATCCCGAAGCTGACCGCCGTGAGGACCGCGAACACCACGTCGACCGCCAGCGCCACCCGCACCATCGTCAGCGGCGGGACGGAGCGGGTCCGCGCGCCCAGGTAGGTGCCCACCGCCGAGCCGATCCCGGCGGCGACGACCACCGCCCCGATCAGCACCGTGTAGTCGCCGCCCCATCCTGGCGGCGGCTGCTCGCGCAGCAGGAAGGCCATGAAGATCGTCAGGAAGCCCGAGAGCATGCGCAGTCCGGCGTTGGCGCGCAGCGCGAGGACCACCTCACGCGGGATCCGCCGTGAGCTCCGCCGGTCGGCGTCCGCGAACTCGGTGATCGGCACCTCCTCCTCGCCGCGGGTGGAGTCGACGCGGCGGGGCAGCCGGAGCGCGAGGAGTGCGCCGGCGGCGAAGAGGAGCACCGCGAGTCCCAGTGCCCACTGCGCCCCGGCAGTGGCCAGCAGGAGGGCCACCGGAGCCGCGGTCGCGGCACCCACGACTCCGGCCAGCGACATCCGTCCGTTGGCGGAGGTCAAGGTCATCCCGTCGGGCAGGAGACGGGGTGTCGCCGCCGAGCGGGTGACGCTGTAGGACTTGGAGGCGATGAGGATGAGCAGCGCCGCGGGGAACTGCCACCACGACGCGTCCCCCAGCGAGAGGGCGAGCAGCACGCACAGCACCGCCCGCAGCCCCATCGTCGCTCCGACGGCCCAGCGGCGGCCGTGCCGGTAGCGGTCGAGGAACGGGCCGACGAACGGCGCGAGCACACTGAACGGCAGCAGCGTGAGCAGCAGGAAGAGTGCGACCTGGTCCTTGGCCTCCGCACTCGGCACGGTGAAGAACAGCGAGCCGGCGAGGGCGACGGCCACCACGGCGTCCCCGGCGTTGTGCAGGGCGTGCACCTCGATCAGCCGGGCCAGCCCGGTCTGGCCGGCCCCCCCGGAGTCTGCGGCTCGGCGGGCGGCTGCGACGGTGACCCGGCCCGCGGTGACCGTGGCCCGGCCCGCCGTTGCGGTGCCGTGCCCGGTGGCCCGCAGGGACCTGCCCACCCGGACCCGCCGACTCGTCCGTGGCCGCACCGGCGCACCGGTGATCGGCCCGGTGTGGTCCGGGCCGACCGGCGGGGTGGGCTCGTGTGGCTCGGTCACGGCGTCAGCCGGGTCGCGGCAGCGGGCACAGGTCGAGGTCGAACGGCAGCACGTCGGGCGACAGCGCCTGGGCGCGGGCCGCATGCGAGGTCATCCGGCGCATGTAGTGCCGCCGGCAGAGCACCTCGTACTCCACCGCCTCGTGCGGACGCCCGTCCCCGACGTCGCCGACCACGACCTGCTCACCCTCGACGACCATGACCCCGCCCACCGTGCGTGCGTTGTGGGTGGCGGTGCGGCCGCACCAGCACAAGGCCTCGACCTGCAGCAGCTGGGTGCGGTCGGCCAGCTCGATGAGCCGTCGCGACCCCGGGAAGAGCTGGGCACGGAAGTCGGCGGTGATGCCGAACGTGTAGACGTCGACGCCCAGCTCGTCGACCAGCCGGGCGAGCTGCTCCACCTGGTCGGGTGAGTAGAACTGCGCCTCGTCACAGATCAGGTAGTCGACCCGGCGGCCGTGGGTGACCTGTTCGACGACGAGGTCCCAGAAGTCGGTGTCCTCCAACACCTCGAGCGCCTCGCGGGAGAGCCCCAGGCGTGAGGACAGGGTCGACGTGCCGGCCCGGTCGAGCCGGGAGAAGATCAGCCCGCTGCGCCCGCGGGCGGCGTGGTTGTGGTCCATCTGCAGCGCGAGGGTGGACTTGCCGCAGTCCATGGTCCCGGTGAAGAAGACGAGTTCGGCCACGGCGTGAAGTCTACGGAGCGGCAGAGCCACGCGGGGCCCGACACCGCGTGGTCCTGCGTAAGGTGGGGTCATGGCTCACATCGCCGACCGCATCCGCATCGCGGCGCCGGTCGAGACCGTCTTCGACACCGTCGCGGACGCGCGCCACGAGCCGGCCTACCACCCTGCGATGAAGGACGTCGAGAAGCTGACCCCGGGGCCGGTCGGGCTGGGCACCCGGTTCCGCGCGCACATGGGCCGGGCCGGCAGCCCGATGCTGGTCGAGCTCACCGGATACGACCGGCCGCACCGGCTCGCCTCGGTCACGACGGGCGCGCTGAGGCAGACCTCGGGCGCGCTCACCTTCAGCCAGGAGGGCACGGACACCGTCGTGAGCTGGGACTGGGAGGTGCGACCCAAAGGGTGGCTGCGCGCCCTGGGGCCGGCTCTCGGCCCGCTGGGCAGCCGGATGGAGCGTCGCGTCTGGGGCGGCCTCAAGCGGCATCTCGAGGCGCCCGACAGCCCCACCTGACCTGCCACCTCGGCCGCGAGGCAGGTCACCGTGGCCGGCTCAGCCCGGGCGGTGCAGCAGCGGGACGAGCGTCTCCTCGTCGGTGAGCGAGCCGTGGTGTCCCCGCAGGGCCAGCACCTGAGGACGCAGCAGGCGTGAGTCCAGCACCGTGGACTGGCCGCGCATGGCGACGACGAGGTCGCCGATGCGCTCCAGCACCTCCGGCCGCACCGGGCCGAACCAGCCGTCGGCGACCACCTCCTCCCGCGAGCACACCAGCGCCTCGTCCCCCAGGGCCTCGCGCCAGCTGGCTGCCACGTCGGCTGCGGCGCCCGGCCGGCAGTAGACGTAGGGCGCCCGCGGCTCGCCCCCCAACAGCGCGACCCCCTCCGCCAGCTCGGGACGGTGGGCCAGGTCATGGCGTGCCTCCTCCGGCGCCTCCACCATGCCGTGGTCGGCGGTCACGGTCAGCGAGGTGCCGGCCGGCAGCCGGGCCGCCAGGGCCCGCAGACCCGCGTCCAGCTCCTCGACGGCCTCGCCCCACTGCCACGACTCGGGGCCGTGGACGTGGCCGACCTTGTCGACCTCGGGCCAGTAGAGGTAGACCAGCGACGGGCCGTCGCCCCGCACCGCGTGCACGGTCTGCTCCAGGCGCTCCTCGACGGTCCGGGCGGCGAGGAAGCGACCACCGGCCAGTGCGGCCCGGGTCAGCCCCGAGCCGGCGAACTCCGCGCGCGAGACGGTCGCCACCCGCACACCCGCGTGGTCGGCGTGCTGCAGGAGGGTCGGGAAGGGCTGGTAGGTCGCCGGGTCCGGACCGCCCTTCCAGGACAGGTGGTTGAGCAGCTGGGCGGCCGTGCCGGGCAGCCGCACCTGCCAGGCCACCAGCCCGTGCTGCCCGACAGGCAGACCCGTGCCGAAGGTCGCCAGACTCGTGGTCGTCGTCGAGGGGAACCCGCTGCGGACCTCCGGTGCCGCAGGCTCCAGGGTGCGCAGGAAGGCGGCGTGCCCCGAGCGCCGGGCCAGCTGGCGAGCTCCCAGCCCGTCGGCCAGCACCACGACCGCCGAGCGCGCCGGTGGCAGTGCCACGGCGGGGCTCGACCACAGCCCGCCCGGATCGGACACACCCAGCGAGGCGAGGACCGACGGCAGCACGTCGGCCAGGCCCACGGCATACGGGGGTGTGGCCCAGCCGAGGTCGCGCCTCACCGGCCCAGGCGCGAGGACAGGTGCTGGGCGAAGTGCAGCGCGCGCTCCAGGGCGGTCTCACCGTCGGTGTCGGCGGCGATCCGCAGCGAGATGTCGTCACCGGCGACGGTGCCCTCGTAGCCGTGGTCGCCCTCGCAGGTCGGGTCGGCGCAGACCGCCGGCACCAGGTCGAGGCGGGAGACCGCACCCCAGCCGAGGGTCAGCGTCACGGCGCGGCCGGCCAGGCCCCCGCGGAAGGACTCCGGGTCGGGCACGACGTGGGTGAGCATGACGCCTCGCACGGCCCGCAGCGGCACCACCTCGGTGGTCGCGGTGGCCAGGTGCTGGCGCTCGGGCTCGGCCGTCTCGTGGTCGTCGGCGTGCGCGATGATCAGCCGGTGCTCGGTCAGCACGAGCACGGTCAGGTGCCGGCGCACGGCCTCCTCGTCGAAGGTCATCTCCTGGTGGACCAGGTGCGTCACCACCGCGTCCGGTCCGACGGCGGTGGCGACGATGTCGTGCACGACGGCGGGCAGGTATCCCGCAGTGGCGATGTCACGGCGCAGGCCCTCGGGGAGCACAGCGGCAGAGTGGCGGCGAGGCATATGCGTCATCTTCCCACGTCAGCTGCTGAGGGCTCGCCGACCGGTGTCGGCCCGCGCCGGAGTCGGCCCGACCCGCACCTGCGCGCCCAGCACCGCCATGCCGTCCTCATGGGCGAGCACGGGGTTGAGGCGCAGCACCTCGATCTCCGGCAGGTCGTCCGCCAGCACCGAGACCCGGGCGATGAGGTCGGCCAGCGCCGCGTGGTTGACCGGCATCGTGCCGCGGTAGCCGTCCAGCAGCGGCGCCGCCTTGACCGAGGCGACCATCTCGGTGATGTCCAGGTCGGTGAGCGGGGGGAAGCGGTGCGCGACGTCGCCCAGCAGGTCGGTCGGCAGCCCGGCGACACCGAAGCCGACGACCGGCCCGAAGAGCGGGTCCTCGGCCGAGGTCACCTCCACGGCCACGCCGGCCGGTGCCTGCCGCTGCACCGCGATGCCGTCCAGGCCCAGCGGCTCCATCGCCAGCGCCAGCTCGGTGTAGGCCGAGGCCGCGGACTTGGGGTGGCCGACCCGGGTGTAGACCCACTGCTGGCCCGGCTGGTGGCGCACCAGCTCGGAGGTGGCCTTGACCACGACCGGAAGCCCGATCTCCTCGGCGACCTGCGCCGCCTCCTTGGCCGAGTGCACGTGGCGCACCGGCCAGATCTCGATGCCGTAGGCGGCCAGCAGCGCGGTCGTCGCGTCGGGGCCGAGGTCACCGCCGGTGGGGCGGTCCTTCAGGAAGGTCTCGATCACGTCGTGGGCGACACGTCGGTTGAGCCCCTCGGGGCGCACCCGCGTGCCGTAGGGCCGGGCCCGCCACTGGGCGTAGCGCGTCGCCGAAGCCAGGGCGCGCACGGCGTCCTCGGGCATGGGGTAGGCCGGCAGGCTGCCGCCCGCAGCCAGGCCCCGCATGCCCAGGAAGGTGGTGACGCAGGGCTTGTCGTAGTCCCCGACGGCGCGGGTGACGGCCTCGACGACCTCCGGGTCGGTGGTCGCCAGCGGCGGGATGAAGCACGCGACGACCGAGTCGACCTCAGGGTCCTCCAGCGCCGCCCGCACCGCCTCGGCGAACGCCGCAGGCTCGGCCTGCGGCGACAGCGCCACCGGGCCGTGGGTGACCTCCAGCGACCAGGACACGCAGGCGTCGGCGGCGAGCGCGCCGAGGGCGTCGGAGTTGGTGACGACCGCTACCCGTGGCCCGGCCGGCAGCGGCTGGTGCACGACCAGCTGGGCGACGTCGAAGAGCTGGTGGGTGTTCTCCACCCGGATCACCCCGGCCTGGCGCAGCATCGAGTCGAAGGCCTCAGGCTGCTCCCGGGTCACCCGCACCCGGTGCCCGGGTGGCCCCCCGAAGCGACCCACTCCGGACTTCACGACGATCACCGGCTTCTGGGTGGCCAGCTTGCGGGCGATCCGGGAGAACTTGCGCGGGTTGCCCATCGACTCCAGGTAGAGGCCGACGGCGCGGGTGGCCTCGTCGTCCAGCCAGTACTGCATGAGGTCGTTGCCGGAGATGTCGACCCTGTTGCCGGCGGAGGCGAAGCAGGACATGCCCAGCCCACGGCGCTCCGCCGACGCCAGCACCGCGATGCCCAGGGCACCGGACTGCGCGAACAGCCCGAGCGAGCCCGGTGGTGGCACCCGCGGCGACAGGGAGGCGTTGAGCCGCACCGCAGGGTCGTTGTTGATCATGCCGAAGCTGTTGGGGCCGAGCACCCGCATGCCCGCGGAGCGTGCGGTGCGCAGCAGCTCCTCCTGGCGCTGCTCGCCCTCGGCACCGATCTCGGCGAAGCCGGAGGAGACGACCGTGACCGCCCGCACCCCGGCCTCGGCGCACTGCTCGACGACCTCGAGGACCTGCTCGGCCGGCACCGCGATGACAGCGAGGTCGACCTGCTCGTCGATGTCGGTGACCGACGCATGCACCACACGCCCGTCCAGCTCGCTGATCGCGCGGTTCACGGCATACACCGCGCCGGTGAAGCCGCCCTCGGTGATGTGGCGCAGCAGGGCACGCCCGATCGAGCCCTCGTCGCGGGAGGCCCCGACGACGGCGACCGAGGAGGGGGTCAGCACCCGTCGCACACTGACCGCCTCGGCGCGGTGCTCGCGGGCCATCTGCACGACCCGCGACTCCTCGGTCGGCTCGATGTCGAAGGAGACGACGATGACGCCGTCGTCGAACTCGTGCTGCACCTCGTAGCCGGCATCGCGGAAGACCCCGATCATGCGGCGGTTCTGCGGCAGCACGTCGGCGACGAACTGGCGCACCCCGAGGTCGCGGCCGATGTCGGCCAGGTGCTCCAGCAGCACCGAGCCGATGCCCTTGCCGCGGTGCGCGTCGGAGACGTTGAAGGCCACCTCCGCCGTGGTGGCGTCCGGGTCGAGCCGGTCGTAGCGGCCGATGCCGGCGATCTCGTCACGGATCAGCACGACCAGGGCCACCCGCTCGTCGTAGTCGACGTGGGTGAAGCGGTGCACGTCCTTGTCGCTCAGCCGCGGGATCGGGGCGAAGAACCGGAGGTAGATCGACTCCTTGGACTGCCCGGCATGGAAGCGGTGGATGCCCTCGGTGTCGGCGGGCACGATCGGACGCACGTGCGCGACCGACCCGTCGATGAGCACCACGTCGGCCTCCCACTCGTGCGGGTAGCCCGGGGGGAGGTCGGCCCGGTCTCTCATGTCCCCAGCCTGCCAGACGCGCTGGTCGACGATGCGGCTCCAGGTGCGCTCGCCCGGCACCAGCTGCGGCACGGCCTCGCGCTGGCGGGCGAAGAAGTCACGCACGACCCGCTCGTGACGGCGGACGACGCGCTCGTGCTGGTCCCGCCGGCGGCGCCGGCTCCGTGGGGTCTTCACCGCCGGACCCCCAGCTGCCGCGCCACCAGGGCGCGGGCGTCGTGCAGGTCACGTTTGACCGCGCCCTCGGACCGGCCGAGCTGGTGAGCGACCTGCACCACCGACAGGTCGGCGAAGTAGAAGAGCAGCACCGGCACCCGCAGCCGCTCCGGCAGTGCCTGCACCGCGCTGCGCACCGAGAGCGCGTCGTCCCGGTCCGGCCCCTCCGGCGCGACGTCGGGGTCGGTGACCCCACCCTGCAGACGCTCGTATGCCGAGGCCTCCCGACCGCGCCGGCGCCAGTGGTCATGGACGAGGTTGGCGACCGTGGCGTAGAGCCAGGAGTGGGGGTCGTGCACCGTGCCCCAGTGGCTCATCAGCCGGGCGAAGGCCTCGGTGGCGATGTCCTCCCCGAGCTGCCGGTCGCCGACCAGGGTCGCGGCCCAGCCCGCCAGCCGGCCGTAGTCGGCCAGGTAGATCGCGCGCACCGCGCTCTCGCGGGTGCCGGCACCGTGCTCCACCGCTGCTGAACCTCCTCGTTCTTGGCATCATGCTGGCATGGAGTTCGGCGACGTGGTGCGGCGGCGGCGGATGGTGCGCAGCTATGACCCCGAGCGCCCGGTGCCGCTTGAGATCCTGCAGCGGGTCCTGAACCACGCCGTGCGCGCCCCCAGCGCCGGTTTCTCCCAGGGGTGGGACTTCCTGGTGCTGACCGACCCGGCCGACGTGGCCCTCTTCTGGCAGGTCACGACCGACCCCTCAGTGGAGCCGAACAGCTGGCTGCGGGGGGTGAGCACCGCCCCGTGCCTGATCCTGTGCTGGTCGGACAAGGAGGCCTACCTGCGCCGCTACGCCGAGAAGGACAAGGAGCACACCGCCGGGTCGGACGAGGGCCGCTGGACCGTCCCCTACTGGGACGTCGACACCGGCATGGCTGCGCTGCTGATGCTGCTCACCGCCACGGACGAGGGTCTGGGCGGCCTCTTCTTCGGGATGCAGCCGGAGGAGGTCGGTCCGGTCAAGGACGCGTTCGGCGTGCCCGAGGACCGCCGCATCGTCGGGGTCGTCTCGCTGGGCTACCCCGCCCCGGACCGCAGGAGCCCGAGCCTGCGTCGCGGCCGGCGTGGTCTGGAGACCGTGGCCCACCACGGGCGCTGGCACCAGCCGTGGACCTCACCCGTGTCGCACTGACCGCACCAACCCACCGAGGCGCCCGAGCGTCATACCTGACACAGGCGCGCACCGCGCCTGGTCCGTCCGCCGGAGGTGGGTCCCATGGGTGCACTGTCAGCTCCCGTCCGTAGGCTGCCGCGACTGCTGGTCGCGGTCCTGATGCTGCTGCTGGGTCCAGGGCTGGTCGCCGTGACCGGCGCCGGGGCCGCACCGGCACCCGCCTCCGCGTCGGTGACGACCCAGGCCGGCCTCGACGCCGACCTGGCGTTCAGCGTCGAGCGGCTGTCCGGCATCGACCGCTACGCCACGGCAGCCGCGGTGAGCAAGCGGTTCTTCGCGGCCGGCTCTCCCGTCGCCTTTGTCGTGACGGGGGCCGACTTCCCCGACGGGCTGGCGGCCGGCCCGGCCGGGGCCCGGCTCAACGGACCTGCCCTGTTCACCACACGCGACTCCCTGCCCTCGGCCACGCGCACCGAGCTGACCCGGCTGCGGCCCGGGAGGATCTATCTCGTCGGTGGGACGGGCGCCGTCTCCGAGACGGTGCGGACCGCACTGGGGGCCTACACCAGCGGACCCGTGACACGGGTGTCCGGTGCCGACCGCTACGCCACGGCCGCGGCGCTGTCGTCGTTGGCCTACCCCTCCGGTGCCACGGTCGCCTACGTCGCGACCGGGGCGGCCTTCCCCGACGCCCTGTCCGGCGGAGCGGCCGCCGGCGTGCAGTCCGCGCCGATGCTGCTGACGCGCAGCACGGCCCTGCCGGAGAGCACCCGGCAGGAGCTGGAACGGCTCGATGGGCTCGGCCTGACCCGGATCATGGTGGTCGGTGGCAGTGGCGCTGTCTCCTCGGCGGTCGCCGCCCAGCTCGCGGCGATCGCCCCCGTCGAGCGGGTCTCCGGGGACAACCGCTACACCACGGCCCTGGCGGTCTCGGCCCGCGTGTTCGGCCCCGACCGTCCTGGTGCGATGGTGGCCACCGGGCTGAGCTGGCCGGACGCTCTCGCCTCCGGACCGGCGGTCCGCGTCACCCGCGGGCCGGTGCTGCTGTCGACCGGCACCGGGCTGCCGGCCGGCACCTGGACCGAGCTCACCCGGATGACTCCGACCACCGTCTACGTCCTCGGGGGCACGGGCGCGCAGACCAACGAGATCCCGCGCCTGGTGCAACGTTGGCTGGGTGTGTGCTGGTCGGGCTACCGGCCTGCCACCGGGTCGCAGGAGGTGTTCGGGTCCGTGTCGACCAGCGTCAAGCAGGTCGCGCTGACGTTCGACATGGGCGGTCGGCTCGACCCCGGCCTGAGCATCGTGGACTACCTCGTCGACAACCAGGTCTGCACGACGTTCTTCCCCACGAGCACGATGGCCGACACCACCGAGGGACGGGCCATCATGGCCCGCATCGCGGCGCACCCCGAGCTGTTCGAGATCGGCAACCACACCCGCTACCACTGCGACCTGGTGCTGGGCGGCGGCGGGTCCCCCACCTCCGCACCCTGCACGGTGGCGATGACGTCGACCTTCATCCGCACCGAGCTGACCAGCGCGGAGACGGTCCTCGCCCGGCTGTCCGGCATGCCCGTGCGGCCCTACTGGCGCCCGCCGTACGGCTCGTCCAACACCTTCGTCCGGGACGTCGCCTCGTCGGTCGGCTACACCAAGACGGTGATGTGGAACCGCGACTCGATCGACTGGTCGCTGGACACCACGACCAGCCAGATCGTCAGCAGGATCACCTCCCCGCTGCCCAGCAACGGCTCGATCGCGCTGTTCCACCTGGGCGGGTACAACACCCGGGCGGCCCTGCCGACGATCGTGAGCACGCTGCGCAGCGCCGGATACCGGCTGACGACGGTGTCCGACATGCGGGACGGCTGACCAGCGCGCAGCCCCGACCCCGCCGGGAGGGCGGGGTCGGGGCTGGGGCGCGCCGGCTCAGCCGGCCGGCGGCGTGTCGTGGCGGTCGGCGTTCGCGTGGATCGCGTCCCGCACGTAGGCCGCCATACCGGGCCGGACCTCCTCGTACGTCCTGGTGAACCGCGGGTCGGCGACATACATGTCGGCCAGGTTGCGGTGCATCTCCGGCGACAGGTCGTAGAACCAGGTCGCGATGTGCTGCCGGGCGAGCTCGGCGGCGTCCATGGCCTCGGTCGAGGTGGCAGGCAGGCCCGCCTCCATCGCCGCGACGAACGCGGCGTGGGACACCTCACCCTCGGCCTTGATCTGCTCCCAGTCGGCCTTGGCGTACGTCGTGGTCCGCGCCTGCGACTGGCGCCAGGGGTCGGTGTCACCCCAGCGCTGCTGCGCCTCGGCGGCCCAGTCGTCGTCGAAGTCCTCGCCGAACAGCTCCTGCTGCTCCTGCCTGGTCAGGTTCACACCCTTCATCTGCTGCTCCAATGCTCGGTCGATGGCTGTGACGAGATCGGTCATCTCCTCCAGCCGGGCCATGACCGCGGCACGCTGCCGCTGCAGGTGGTCCACGAGTGTCGTCCCGGGCGCCCCGTCGAGGATCGCGGAGATCTGCTCCAGCGGGAAGCCGAGCCGTCGGTACACCACCACGTGCTGCAGCCGGGTGAGGTCCTCGTCGGTGTAGAGCCGGTAGCCGGCCCGGCTGCGCCCGCCGGGGGTCAGCAGGCCGATCTCGTCGTAGTGGTGCAGCGTGCGCACCGTCACGCCGAACATCTCGGCCACCTGGCCCACGGTGAGCACCGTGTCCTCCTGCGTCGGTTGCGCGGTCATGGGGACCACCGTGGCGCCTCACGCCACGTGAGGGTCAAGCCGGTATGCGGTGAGGCTTGCGGAGCGGGCGGTCAGCGGCCCCCGCGCTGCGAGACCGAGGGGCGCAGCTGCTCCATCTCGGCGAGCACCAGAGGCAGGTATCCCTCGCTGTAACCGGCGGCGGTGGGGTGGTAGGCATCGAACTGGCTGGGCGCGAGGACCCCGTTCATCCAGGGCTCCGGAGCGCACATGTCGTGCCCGGTGAACGCCTCGATGACGCTGATGTAGGTGAACCCGGCGGCTGCCGCCCGCTCTGCGATGACGGCGTCGAGCTCCTCGACCAGGTCGTTGAGGGCCGCGGCCTCGGCCGCCTCGATGCCGAAGCGAGTTGGGGCACGGCACGTAGTCGTCGGCGTAGAAGCGGGGGTAGCCGACGACGATGACCTCGGCCTGGCGCACCCGGTCAGCGATCGCGTCGTAGGCCGCGTCGAGCCGCCCGGGAAGCTCGGTCGTCACGAAGGCCTCGGTCTGGGCGGTCAGGCCGAGGCACTGCGCCAGGGTGCCGGCGATGCAGGTGCCGGCGAGCTGGGCGAACCCCAGGTCGTTGCCGCCGACGCTGACCGTCACGACGTCGGTCTGCCGGTCGAGGTACTGGACCTGGGTGTCGATGAGCCCCTGAGTGGTGACACCGAAGCCGCACGCCACGAACGTGAGCGAGGTGTCGAAGCGCTGCACGTCGATGAGGGGGGCGTAGGCGAGGCTGCTGCGCTGGCACGCAGGGTCGAGGTCCGGCAGCCCGGTGCCGGTGCCGGCCGCGAACGAGTCGCCCATCGCAACGTAGGCGTCGCGGCCCCGGTCGGGCTTGCCCCGGTCGTCGGGAGGGCCCGCCGCGGCGGATCCGGCCGTCGCGGCCAGGAACACCAGGCTGATGAACAGCGCTAGCACGGAGCGGCGCCGGCGTAGAGGAGAAGGGCTAGCGGACACGAGGGCTCCTGGTGACGACCTGTGGTGCCACGGAGCGGGTCTCGCCCTCGAGCACCCTGACTGACTCACCATGGCGGAGGCCACACCTGCCGTCAATGGGAGCACGCCGTCGCCGTGGGGCGGAAACGCCGTGCCGGGCTCGTGCTGCTGGTCAGCCGGCGCGGCGGCATACGATCAGGGCGGCCTTTCCCGCGTGACCGAGGAGCACTACTGCCATCATGGCCCGCCGCAGCCGCCCCGCCGCCGACGACCTCGGCGACATCGAGGAGAAGATCATCGATGTCGACGTCGAGAGCGAGATGCAGGGTGCGTTCCTGGAGTACGCCTACTCGGTGATCTACTCGCGCGCCCTGCCGGACGCGCGCGACGGGCTCAAGCCGGTGCAACGGCGGATCCTGTTCGGCATGACCGAGCTGGGCCTTCGACCGGACCGAGCGCACGTCAAGTGCTCCCGCGTCGTGGGTGAGGTGATGGGCAAGTACCACCCGCACGGCGACGGCGCGATCTACGACGCGATGGTGCGCATGGCCCAGCCCTTCACGATGCGCCTGGCCCTGGTCGACGGGCACGGCAACTTCGGCTCCCTGGACGACGGCCCGGCCGCGTCGCGCTACACCGAGGCCCGGATGGCCTCCGCGGCGCTGCTCATGACGGGCTCCCTGGACGAGGAGACCGTCGACTTCGTCCCCAACTACGACGACCAGCTGCTGCAGCCCGAGGTGCTGCCCGCCGCCTACCCCAACCTGCTGGTCAACGGCGCCTCCGGGATCGCCGTGGGCATGGCCACCAACATGGCCCCGCACAACCTGGTCGAGGTCATCGGCGCCGCCCGCCACCTCATCGCCCACCCCCAGGCGACGCTGGACGACCTGATGCGCTTCGTGCCCGGCCCGGACCTGCCCAGCGGCGGCACCATTGTCGGGCTGGACGGCATCCGTGACGCCTACGAGAGCGGCCGCGGGTCGTTCCGCACCCGGGCCACCGCCCGCATCGAGAACGTCACCCCACGGCGCAAGGGCATCGTGGTCACCGAGCTGCCCTACCTGGTCGGCCCGGAGAAGGTCATCGAGAAGGTCAAGCAGCTGGTCCAGGCCAAGAAGCTGCAGGGCATCGCCAACATCAACGACCTCACCGACCGCACCAAGGGCATGCAGCTGGTCATCGAGGTCAAGAACGGCTTCAACCCCGAGGCCGTCCTGGCCCAGCTCTACAAGATGACGCCGATGGAGGAGTCGTTCGGCATCAACAACGTCGCCCTCGTCGCCGGTCAGCCGCGCACCCTGGGGCTGCGCGAGCTGCTCACGGTGTATGTCGAGTTCCGCACCGACGTCGTGCGGCGGCGCACCGCATACCGGCTGCGTCGCAAGGAGGAGCGGCTGCACCTGGTCGAGGGCCTGCTCGTGGCGATCCTGGACATCGACGAGGTCATCCAGCTGATCCGCGGCAGCGACGACGCCGCCACCGCCAAGGAGCGGCTCATCGCCGTGTTCGACCTCTCCGACATCCAGGCGACCTACATCCTGGACCTGCAGCTGCGCCGGCTCACCAAGTTCTCCCGGATCGAGCTCGAGGCCGAGCGGGACGAGCTGCTCGCCGAGATCGAGCGCCTGCGCGCCTTGCTGCAGGACTCCTCGCTGCTGCTCAACCTGGTCTCCGACGAGCTCGCCGCCGTCGCCAAGGAGCACGGCACCCCGCGCCGCACGGTGCTCCTGGAGAGCGCCGGCGGCACGGCCGCCGCGGCGTCCAGCACGCCCATGGAGGTCGCGGACGACCCGTGCTGGGTGCTGCTGTCCTCGACCGGACTGCTGGCCCGCACCACCTCCGACGAGCCGCTGGGCACCGGCGGGGAGAGGCCAAGCACGACGTCCTCACCTCTGCGGTCCGCACCACCGCGCGAGGAGATGTGGGGCTGGTCACCTCCACCGGCCGACTGCTGCGGGTGTCGGCGCTCGAGCTGCCGACCCTGCCGCCGACCAACGGTGCCCCGACCCTGTCCGGCGGAGCGCCGCTGGCCGCCTTCGTCGACCTCCCCGCCGGCGAGGAGCCGCTGGCCCTGTGCTCGCTCACCGGGGACGGCCCCGGCCTGGCCCTGGGCACCCGGCACGGCGTCGTCAAGCGGGTCAACCCCGACTACCCGAGCAACCGGGACGACTTCGAGGTCATCGCGCTCAAGGACGGTGACGCGGTCGTCGGGGTGGGCGAGCTGCGCACCGGCGAGGAGGACCTGGTCTTCGTCACCTCGGGCGCCCAGCTGCTGCGGTTCAGCGCCTCCCTGGTGCGTCCACAGGGTCGTTCCGGCGGCGGCATGGCCGGCATCAAGCTCGGCTCCGGTGACGACGGTCGTCGCCTTCATGGCGGTCGACCCTTCGGCGGACAACGTCGTGGTCACTGTCGCGGGCTCGTCGGGGTCCCTGCCCGGCACGGAGGCCGGCTCGGTGAAGGTCGCGCCCTACGCCGAGTTCCCCGCCAAGGGCCGGGCCACCGGCGGCGTGCGCTGCCACCGCTTCGTCCGAGGTGAGGACGCCCTGCTGCTGGGCTGGGCGGGGGCGGCCCCCGCGCGGGCCGCCTCGGCCAACGGCGTGGCCGTCGCGCTGCCCGAGGCGACCGGCAAGCGTGACGGGTCGGGCACCCCCGCACCGGCCCCGATCGCGGCCGTGCGCTGAGGGCACCGGAGGTGCTGACGCCGCCGCAAAGCGCTGACCCACGTGGTGAGCCGACCGAGGGACCGACGGACTGGTGTGGTGACGCAGTGGTGGGGTGACGGAGACCTCAGGTCGCGGTCAGACCCGCTCGGTCGGCGAGGACAGCGACCTCCACCCGTCCGGCGCAGCCCAGCTTGCCCTGGATGGTCGCCAGGTGCGCCTTGACGGTGCTGAGGCTGAGGTGCAGGTGGGAGGCGATCTGCTCGTTGGCCAGCCCCGCCGCGACGTGCGCCGCGACCTGGCGCTCACGATCACTGAGCCGGGCACAGAGCACGCTCGCCCGCTCCCGCGCCGCCATGCCCGGGTCCTGGGACAGGTGCGCGAAGAGCTGCGCCGCCGACTGCTTCGAGACCGCCCCGTGCCCGGCGGCCACGCTGCGCACGGCCGCGATGATCTCCTGCGGTGACTCGGTCTTGAGCAGGAACCCCGCAGCGCCGCTGTGGACCGCTCGCAGCGCCTCGTCGTCGTCGCCGAAGGTGGTCAGGACCAGCACCCGTGGAGGCTGGGGGCGGGTCAGCAGCGCCCGGGTCGCGGTGAGGCCGTCGATGCGCTGCATCCGCACATCCATGAGGACCACGTCGGGGCGATGCGCCTGGACCGCCGGGACGACCTGGTCACCGTCGGAGGCGGTGCCCACCACCCGGATGTCCGAGGCGCTGGAGAGCATCAGCTCCAGGCCCTGACACACCATGGGGTCGTCGTCCACCAGCAGCACACGCACACAGGACTCGTCGTGGGTCATGGGGAGGACGGTAGGTCCCGCCACCGACACACCCCGGGGCCGGCGGGCTCAGCGCGGGCGTCGGGGCGAGGTTCGGCGCGGGACGTCGGGGCGAGGCTCAGCCTGCGCCCTCGGCCGGCGCCGCGAGCCACGGCAGGCTCACGCACGCCCGGAACGCCCCCTGCCCGTCCGGGCCCGCCTCCAGCGAGCCCCCGAGGATCTCGGCTCGCTCCCGGACGCCCAGCAGGCCGTTGCCTGGCGGGCGGACGTGCGCGGGGTCGGCGGCGTTGGCCGTCTCGATCGTGACGCCGTGCCCGGGACCGCCCCGCACCGACAGCCGGACCGGGCGGTCCTGGGCATGCTTGCGCGCGTTGGTCAGCAGCTCCTGCACGATGCGATAGACCGCCCCGGCCAGGACCGGGTCGGCGTCCTCGGCGTGGGAGAGGTAGACCGACGACGCGATCGGGGCACCGCTGGACACCGTCTCGTCGATCACGCGGGGCAGGTCGGCCAGTGAGGCAGGGGTGAGCTCGGTGCCGACCATCGAGGTCGCGTTGCCCGGCTCACGAAGGACAGTGACCAGGGAGCGAAGGTCCTGCATGGTCTCCTGCGCCGACTGCCGCACCAGGGAGGCGCTGCGGGACAGGCGCTCGTCCCCGCCCGCTGCCACCTCCAGTCCCCCGGCGTGCAGGGACAGCAGGGAGAGCCGGTGACCGATGACGTCGTGCACCTCCCGCGCGATCAGCTCACGCTCGGCCTGCCGGGTGAGCTGGGCGGACAGGGACCCGGTGGCCTCCTCGGCGCGTTGCACCTGACGCCGGGACTCTCCCAGCTGCTCCCGCCCGCGCAGGTAGAGGCCGACCAGGACCGGCGCCAGGAGCAGGACGAGCACGGTCATGACCAGCTGGGCCGCCGAGACCGTGACCTCGGCCGTGGGGGCGGACGCCGCGGGTGCGATGACCGCCCGCAGCGCCGAGGTCCCCACCGTGTCCCCGCGCAGGTCCCACAGGCAGAACCACAGCACCAGGGCCCCCTGCAGCCCGAGAGCTCGCCACACCCTCGGACCGGACCGCCGCCGGACGAGGGCGCCCACGGCGATAGCGGACGGCACCGGTGTCAGTGGCATGAGGAACGCCAGACCGACCAGCCACCACGTCACCTGCTCGGGGGCACGGCGCCGCCAGACCAGGACGAAGGGCACCGTCAGCGCGCCGAGGTAGCCCAGGGCTGCGCTCACCTCGGCCAGGGTCGCCCACGGCTGGCTCAGGGGCATGACGTCGTGGCGCACGTTGGCGGCGTCGACCCCGAAGGCGGCGGCGCTCATCGCCACGAAGACGACCAGCGCCGTGACCGCCCAGGAGCCGACCAGGCCCGAGCCGCGGCTCAGGAGGAGCCGGCCCCGGGCGTCTGCGTCTGGCATAGCTGGCACTGTAGGGGCGACCACCGTCAGACCGGCACGGCCGCGCGGGCCGAGGCCGCGCCGCCGGCCCTGTCCGTTCGGCCGCCACGCCCTGCCCGGACGGCCGATGTGTGCGGCCGGGGTGGTCCCGCCTCAGGTCGGGACCGGCAGCACCACCGGCAGCAGCAGCTGGCGGCTCGCCAGGCCGACGCTGCGGGACAGCGTCTCGCGGAACTGGCGGTCGAGGCCGGCCTGGTCGCGCAGCTGCCACAGCACCTCGGTGTTGACCCAGGCCGCGTCTCGCGCCCGGCCTACGCTCCAGGCGCCGACGAGGGTCACCAGCGGTGAGACCTCCCGGTCGACCTCGAGCACCACCCCGTCGAGGAAGGACTGCCGCACCTCCTCGTGCACCTCGGACAGGACCGCGGTGATCTGCTGGTAGTCCTCGCGCACCCCGGTCGACTCTGGGCTGAGGCCGAGCTGGCCACAGGTGCGCACCACCGCCACCGGCAGGTCGTGGTTGATGTGGGCGTTCATGCCGGCCAGCGCGAACTGCACCGGCAGCAGCTCCGGCCTCGCCCGGCGTGCGAAGAGCGGCCTCCAGCAGTGCGCCGCCCGTCCGGCCGGTGCCTCGACCGCCTCCAGGTAGAGGCCGGCGAAGACGACGTCGAGCCGGGTCATGAACTCCGCGTTGCGGAAGTGGCCGTGCGTGATCCGGGCGGCGACCAGCTCGGTCACCTGCAGGTACATCCGGTTGAACGCGGCCACCCCGTCGGCCGGCGGCAGCGTGGCCTGCAGGGCGCGCAGGCGGGAGATGACCTCGGCCACGGTGGCCGGCTGCCCGTCCGGGACGGGCTCACGCGCAGCGCGGCGAGACCGGCGGGGGCGTAGGCGGGGCAGGGCCGAGGCGAGGTCGCGAAGCCAGCTCATGACCGATTGGAACACCGGACAGGACCTACGACAAGGGCAGGGCCGGGGTCGACGGATCAGGGGTCAGGCTCGCAGCTTGTCCAGCCGTGCCCGCAGCGACGGCACGCGCTCGGCGTTGCCGTGCAGCTCGAGGTAGCGGTCGCCGAAGACCGCCAGCAGGGCGTCGTCCAGACGGCGCACGGCCCCAGGGGGGTAGCGGTAGTCCATCCGGCCGCTGATGGCCGCGCTGTCCACCGACCCCAGCAGGCCCCCGAGCTCCTCCAGCGAGGTGATCCCCAGCTCCAGCAGCAGCCCGGACACCCACGCGTAGTGCTCGGTGCGCGACCACCCCGCATCGGCGAACTGCCCGGCCAGGAACGAGGCCAGGTCCTGTGCGCTGATGCGAGGGTCGGCGGCGTCGGCCTCCGGCTGGGAGTCGGCCATGCTCTCGCGGAGCCGGTCACGGATGGTGGAGAACTCGCGGTCGGCGAGCTCCAGCAGACCGGCCGCGAGCGTGAAGCGACGGTCCAGGTCAGGGGCGTGCTCCTCGGGGATGCTGCCCTTGTAGCGGATGTCGTGCTCGAACTCCGCCCAGGCGTGCTGCAGCACGGTGCGCACCTGCACCGACGCGGTGCGGTCGCGCAGCGTGGCGAACTCGGGTGCCTGCGCCCGGGTGTCGTCGAGGGTGACCAGCACGTGCCGGCTGGCGTAGCCGAAGCGGCCCTCCTGCGCGGTCTCCCGCCCCATGTCGCGGTCGTCGAGGACCTCCAGCTGGTCGGCCAGCAGGTCGGCCACCGCCGCCACGTCACTGTGCACGAACGTGATGACGCGGACCCCGATCTGGTCGGTGATCTGGCGCGCCGGGTCCGCGAACGCCGGACGACCCTCCACGGTCCGGCTGGCCTTCCCTGCGAACGAGGCGACGCTCTTGGTGCGGCCCGTGACGGACAGGTAGTTGATGCCGGCGTCGTCAAGCAGCGTCGTGACCAGCGCGACATAGCCTGCGGTCGCCTCGGCGATCGTGGGGTAGACCGCGGCGTAGGCCTGCACCGCGCGGTGCACCAGGTCGGGCCCCACGGCGGGGGCCCGGGGGTGGGCCGGTGCCCCTGCGGCAGGGTCGGCGTCACGATGTAGCCGGTGGCCAGGTCACCGTAGGTGGTGACCCGCTCGGGGTGCGCCACGGCATACCGGGCGATGTAGGCGCAGAGCACGGCGTCGACCTGGTCCTCCACCCGACGCAGGTCGCTCTTGCGTTGCGCCTGCTCGACCTGCTCCACCAGCGAGCGCCACCCGGTGTGCTCGGTCAGCACCATCGGGGTGTCGCTGTCGGCCAGTCCTTCGAGCAGCCGCATCAGCTCGAGCAGCGCCTGCTGCAGCTGGGGCATCGTGCGTCCGCTGCGCTGCTTGTACTTCACGGTGCGGCCCAGCCGGAACAGCGCCACGGTCGCGGGGTGGGGATAGACCTCGATGGCGCGGCGCGGCGCCCGTGAGGCGGGGTCCATGTCGAGGTCCAACGCGGTGGCCAGCCTCGCGCCCCGTGGGGTGTGAGCGAACTCCGGCCTGCCGGTGTTGGCGGGATGGGCACCGGCGTCGAACCGGGCGAAGTCGCGGTTGAGCGCGGCCTCCCCCGGGCGGTTGCCCCGAGGGTTGGTGACGACCAAGGGCGCGTCGATCGCGACCAGGCAGGGACCGTCCACGTATGCCGTCAGCGCGGCGACGATCGTCTCGTCCGTGGTCTGGGCCGAGACGTGCACCAGGTGACCGGAGTCGTCCAGGACAGCCACCCCGGTGGGCTTCTTCTCGCCCCACGCGAGGTCGACGCCGACGAAGTGCATGGGGACACTCTGCCCTACCCCCCCAGCACCAGACCGGCCACGTTGACGACCGCCAGCGCCATGGCGGCGACGAACGGAGCGGCCCCGCGGCCCACCCACGCCACCACCGCCAGGACGAGCGAGAGAGCCAGGGCCACCCAGCCGGCGACCGACGGGGAGCCCGACGGAGCCAGCACCACCACGGCCGAGCCAGCGAGCAGCAGCACCGGTGCCAGCAGCCGGGTGCGGCGCTCCCCCAGCCGGTGCGGCATCCCGCGGACGCCGGTGAGCTCGTCGTCGGCCAGGTCCGGCAGGACGTTGAGCAGGTGTGCACCCACGCCGAGCAGCGCGCCCACGACCAGCATCCACAGCGGTGGCAGCGACCACGGCTCTCCCGCGAGCCACACCACCGCGGGCAGCGAGCCGAACGCCACGGCATACGGCAGCCAGGACCAGGTGGTGCCCTTCAGGCCGAGGTTGTAGGCCCAGCCCGACCCCACCACCAGCCCGAGGTGCACCAGCGCGCAGCGCCATCCGCAGAGCAGGGAGAGCACGACGGTCGCGACGACGGCCATGACCAGAGCGGCCTGGACCACTCGCTGAGTCAGCCCGCCACCCGCCAGGGGCTTGTCCCTGCGTCCGGCGGCCCGGTCCCGCTCGGCGTCGAGGAGGTCGTTGGACCAGCCGATGGTGAGCTGGCCGGTGAGCACTGCGGCGGTGACCAGCGCCCCGGCCGCCCACCCGGTGCCGGCGGCGACGGCCAGCAGTGCGGCCAGGGTGGAGACGGCGACGGTCGGGCCGGGGTGGCACGCCTGCAGCAGCGCCCGCGTCCCCGACACACCCGTCATCCCCTGAGCGTAGGCAGGCGGTTGTCACCGCTGCTCCGTAGGCTGGCTGCGTGTCCACCATCGCGGCCGTCAGCGCCGTCCTGCCCGAGCACCGCTACGCCCAGTCCGAGCTCACCAAGCGCATGGCCGTGCTCACCGGTCTGCCGGCCGCCCAGCTCGACACGCTCCACCGGATCCACGGCAACAGCGGGGTCGAGCACCGCCACCTGGCCCTGCCGATCGAGGACTACGAGCTGGTGACGGCCGACTTCGGCAGCGCCAACGACGCGTTCATCGAGGCTGCCACGGCGCTGGCCCGGCGCGCCGTCGAGGAGGCCCTCGACGGCACCGGCCTGGTGCCTGCGGACATCGACCTGCTCGTGTCGACCACGATCACCGGCCTGGCGGTGCCCTCCATCGACGCCCGTCTGACCGCGTTGCTGCCCCTGCGCAGCGACGTCAAACGGGTGCCGATCATCGGGCTGGGCTGCGTCGGCGGGGCAGCCGGCATCGCCCGGGCGCACGACTACCTCGTCGGCCATCCCGACGAGGTGGCGGTGCTGGTGTCCGTCGAGGTCTGCAGCCTGACCGTGCAGCGCGACGACACGTCGATGGCCAACCTCGTGGCGAGTGGGCTGTTCGGTGACGGCGCGTCCGCAGTCGTGCTCGTGGGCGAGCGGGCCGCAGCCCGCCATCCCGGCCTGCCGCGCGTGGTGGCCAGCCGCTCGAGGTTCTACCCGGAGACCCAGCGCGCCATGGGCTGGGACGTCGGGGCCAGTGGGCTGCGCATCGTGCTCGGCCCCGAGGTGCCGGGGCTGGTGCGCGACCACGTGCGCGACGACGTCGACGCGTTCCTCGCCGACCACGGCCTGAGCCGCGCCGACATCGCGTGGTGGGTGGCTCACCCCGGGGGCCCGAAGGTCATCGCCGCGCTGGTCGAGGCCCTCGAGGTCGACGCCGACGCCCTGGGCGTCACGACGCAGTCGCTGGCCCGCATCGGCAACCTGTCCTCCTCCTCGGTGCTGCACGTGCTGGCCGACACCCTGCGGGAACGGCCACCGGCGCCGGGCACCCACGGCCTGCTCATGGCGATGGGCCCCGGCTTCTGCCTGGAGACCGTGCTGCTCGAGATGCCGGCGGGCTGAGGTGAGCTCGCTGGGGTGGTATGCGGTGCTGCTGGGCCTGGTCGTGCTCGAGCGGCTGGCCGAGCTCGTGGTCTCCAAGCGGCACACGGCCTGGGCCCTGGCCCGCGGCGGCGTAGAGTACGGGTTCGGCCACTACCCGTGGATGGTGCTGCTGCACACCGGCCTGCTGGTGTCCTGCCTGGCCGAGGCGTGGCTGCTGGACCGTCCGTGGATCCCGGTGCTCGGCTGGACGATGGTCGCGGTCGTCGTCGCCGCCCAGGCCCTGCGCTGGTGGTGCATCCGCACCCTGGGCCCGCAGTGGAACACCCGGGTGATCGTCGTGCCCGGCCTGCCCCTGGTCACCCGGGGGCCGTACCGCCTGATGCGGCACCCCAACTACGTCGCCGTGGTCGCCGAAGGGATCGCCCTGCCGCTGGTGCACGGCGCGTGGCTGACGGCGCTGGGCTTCACGGTGCTCAACGCCTGGCTGCTCACGGTGCGCATCCGCACCGAGGACAAGGCGCTCGAGCCGGGCCGGGAACGCGCGTGAACGTCGACCTGGTCGTCATCGGCGGTGGGCCCGTCGGGTTGGCCACGGCGCTGTATGCCGTGCGCACCGGGCTCACCGTCATCGTCCTGGAACCGCGGCCCGGCGTCGTCGACAAGGCCTGCGGTGAGGGCCTCATGCCGGGTGCCCTGGCCGGGTTGCAGGACCTCGGCGTCGACCCGGCCGGCCACGTCATCACCGGGATCCGCTATCTGGCCGGCACCCGGTCGGTGACCGCCGACTTCGCTGTCGCTCCTGGCCGGGGGGTGCGGCGGACGGTGCTGCACGCGGCGCTGCGCGAGGCGGTCGACCGTGCGGGGGTGGAGGTGATCGAGTCGGCCATGGTGGGTCTGGACCAGGATCCGGCCGGGGTGACGGTCCGGCTGAGCCGCGGGGTAGGGACGGTGCGAGCCAGGTATGCCGTAGGGGCCGACGGCCTGCACTCGCCGACCCGTCGGATGCTGGGCCTGACCGCGCGACCCTCCGGCCGACGGCGGCACGGCCTGCGGCAGCATTTCGGGGTGTCGCCGTGGAGCGACCATGTCGAGGTCCACTGGGGTGCCCGGGCGGAGGCGTACGTGACGCCGGTGTCCCACGACATGGTGGGCGTGGCCGTGCTGACCGGTGACCGGGGGCCGATGGCGACCCACCTCGCCGAGTTCGCAGAGCTGTCCGCCCGTCTGGCGGGTGCCCAGGCGGTGAGTGCCGTGCGCGGGTCCGGACCGTTGCGACAGCGGGTGACCTCGCGGGCCGCGGGGCGGGTGCTGCTGGTGGGTGATGCCGGTGGCTATGTCGACGCCCTCACCGGTGAGGGGCTGGCACTTGGTCTGAGCCAGGCTCAGGCGGCCGTCGACACGGTGTGCGCCGACCGCCCGGGCCGCTATCCGCGGGCGGCAGCCCGAGCCGGCCTGGCCAGCACCACGCTGACCCACGGCCTGCTCGTCGCCACCGGAACACCGGCCGGTCGCCGTGTCGTGCTGGGTGCTGCCCATCGCAGCCCGTGGCTGTTCGTCCGGGCCGTGCGGACGCTGGCCCGCACCGGCCCGCGCACCCCGGGCCCGGCGTCCGTCGGTGCCGAGCCCGGCTGAGCCGGGTCCGACAGCGAGGGGTGGCCGCGCCACGCCTGACCTCTGCGCTCTCAGGCGTGGGCGACCATCCGCGCGAACACGACGATGTTGTCGACGTGCGCACCGGCTGCGGGATCGTAGTCCCCGCCGCAGGTAATCAGGCGCAGCTCGGGCGCTGCGGTGTTGCCGTAGACGGCGACCTTGGGGAAGTCGTCCTTGGGGAAGGTGTCGGTCGCATAGACCTCGAACGTCACCACCGTGCCGTCCTCGCGGGCGACGTCGACGGTGTCGCCGACCTGCAACGCGCCCAGCTCGAAGAAGACCGACGGGGTCGAGCCCTGGCTGGTGACGTGGCCCTCGATCACAGTCGGCCCGACCTCGCCGGGGGTGGGCGACCCCTGATACCACGCCGCCTCGTCGTAGCGGGAGCCCGATGGCACCTGCAGCGTGCCGTCGTCGTTCAGGCCCAGGGGATGTAGCGGCGAGCTGACCTCGATGTCGGGGATCTCGACGGAGACCGGCGCCGACGCAGACAAGGTCTGGACCTCCGGCTCCTGGCCGGTCGGCCCGCTGCTGGGCTGCGCTGCGCTCGGCTCCGCTGCGCTCGGCTGAGCTCCGGTCGGCTCCGCTGCGCTCGGCTCCGCGGGGTCGGCCGCCACACCGGTGGGCTCCGGCCGCACCGCAGCGCGCGAGTCACCCTCCGCGGACGAGGGCGGCGCCGACGCTCCTGGTGTCTGGCCCAGCCCCGACGAGGTGTCGGGTGTGGGCGGGTCCGGCTGCTGGCTGACCAGCGCCCAGATGAGGACAAGGGCGCCGAGCAGGACCGTCGCAGAGGCCGCGAGCGCAGTGACGCGCCCGCGGTCTCTGTGAGTGCTGTCGCTCATCGGTCAGCGACGAGCGGTCTCGCGGCGGCGGGTCGCGGCCAGTCCGAGGGCGCCGGCACCGAGGGCCACCGCGCCGAACGCGATCGCCGCGGCGTTCTCGGTGCCCTGGGTCGCGCCGCCACCGGTGGCCACGCCGTCCTCGGGCATCGCCATCTGGGCGACGTTGAACTCCCCGCACATGGCGGGGTCGGTGGCCTCGGACGGCAGGCTCGGGTCGAGGTCCGACTCCTGGTCGCCGTCGTACTCCCCGCTGCCGTTGTGGTCGACACCGTGCACGACGACGACACCGTCACCGGCCGCGATGTCGGCGGCGACGTCCTCGGGCACCTCGAAGGTGCGCTCGTAGGTGTAGCTGCCCTCGGCCGGGAAGTCCATCACGTCCAGGGCGTGCTCGGCCCCGGTCATGCCGCCCTCGTTGGTCAGCGACACGACCACGGGGCCGTAGAAGTCGATGGCGTCGGTGGTGCGCACGGCACCTTCGAAGCCGGAGCCCTGCAGGTCCGCCGGTGCGCAGGTGTTCTGCCCGCCGATGTGGATGTGCTGGGCGTGCGGGGCGCCGTCGAGCAGGCCGGTGGCCTCGATCTTCACGGTCACCTCGGTGCCGTTGACCATCCCCCAGGCCGTGCCGGAGGCACCGGATCCGCTGATCTCGGTCAGGGTGGCGGAGAGCTCGGTGCCCTCGTGGTCGGCACTGGCGGGGGCGGCCAGGGCGATCGGGAGCCCGACGAGGGCCGCGATGGCGACGGGGGCGAGACGGGTCTTGGCGTTGCGCATGACATCTCCTTTGTGTCGACGTCGGGGCTCGTGGTCGGCCCCGGTGTGGTGTCAGGAGGTGTTCGGCGCGGTATGCAGCACGGATGGGTGGTGTGACGCAGATCACATCGGGTCGGCGCACGGAAAGGGCCCCCACCACAGGCGTGGTGGGGGCCCGGCGGTGCGTTCGTCAGACCGAGCGGGGCGTCAGACCGAGCTGGACGGACCGGACGAGCTCGACGACTGCAGCGAGTCCTTCGACTCCTGCGCGCTGCCCTTGACGTCCTGGGCGGTGGACTGCGCCTCTCCCTTGACGGTGTCGACCGAGTCCTGCGCGCTCGCCTTGACCTCGTCGGCGGCCTGCTGGGCCGGCTCCTTGAGGTGCTGGGCCACCTCCTGGCCGGCCGACTTGGCCTCCTCCACCAGGGGCTGCGCCTTGTCCTTGACGGTCTGCGCGGCCTCGCGCTCCTTCTCGCTCGCCGGCAGCAGGGAGCCGACCAGCCAGCCGGCACCCAACGCGATCAGGCCGACGGCCAGCGGGTTGCCCTGGGTCCGGCGACGCGCCGAGGCCGGCAGGTCCTGCACGGTGGTGCCGGCCTGGTGGACGGCACCCTGGCCGGACATGCGGACATCGCCTGCAGTGCCCATCACGGACTCCTTCGCATCGGTGGCGGACCCCATCACGCGGTCCTTGAGCTCGCTCGCCTTGGTGGCGACCTTGTCCTTCTGCCGCTGCGCCACGTTGCCCGGCGACACGGTCTCGCCCAGCTCGTTGACGTGGTGGCTCAGGTTGCGCCTGGTCTGCTCGATCTCGGCACGGATCTGGTCCGGGTCGTGGGTCGTCATCGGGTGTCCTCGTTTCCCTTCAGTGCATCCGGGATCTCCTTGGCGGTCTGCACCGTCCGGGGCATCCCCTGGATCTGCTTGAGCTGCTTGCGTCCCACGGCGGCCAGCACGGCCGCCACGATCGCCCACACGGCGGCGACCACCAGCGCCGACCAGCCGAGGCCGACCAGGTCGCCCAGGCCCCACCACAGGGCGAGGGAGAGGAAGAGCAGCACGAAGTGGCCGGCCACCCCGGCGCCGCCCAACAGGCCGGCGCCCTTGCCGCCACGCTTCGCGGACGCGGCCAGCTCGGCCTTGGCGAGCTCGGCCTCCTGCCTGATCAGCTCGGACAGGTCCGCACTGATCTGGCCGATGGTGTCGCCCAGCGATGACAGCGGCCGCCCACTGGGCTCGTCCGGGTCACCGGGGCCATGACCCGGTGACGTGCTGGTGAAGGGCTGGGTCATCGCTGCCCCGGCCCCGTGGTGCCCGACAGGGCCGGGTCGTCGTGGCCCAGCGGCGGCCGCTGCACGTCGTCGGCGAAGGTCGGGTCGGCATACACGTCCGTCTCGCGCACGGTTGACGCCGGCATCGTGCCGGGTGCCGTCTCCGGGGCGTAGCCGTGGCTGACCGGCTGCACCTCGCCGCCGACAGCAACGCCGGGTCCGCCGGTGTGCTCGGGTCCGCCGGTGTGCTCGGGTCCGCCGGTGTGATCGGAGGGCGAGTCGTCCGACGTCATACCGCGGGTGAGCCGCCCGGCGAGCAGGCCGATGCCGGCCGCGACCACGACGAAGGTGCCGGGGTGCCGGCGGGCGTAGCCCTTGACCTCATCGAGGAGGTCACCGGGCTCACGGTCCTCGAGCCACGAGGCGACGGCCTGGCTGCGGTCGGAGGCCTGACGAGCCAGGTCGACGGCCACACCCTGCTGGTCGGACCCTTCGGCCATCGACTGCAGCTCCCCACCGAGGGCGCGCAGACCTTCGGCGACGCGCTGCTGCTGGGTGCCGGCCTGGCTGGTGAGCTCGGAGCGGGTCTGCCCGAGCAGGCTGCGGGTCTGCTCGCCCACCACGGACGTGACATGACCGGCCTCCTGCCTGGCGGTCTCGGCGACCTGCCGGCCACCCTGCTTGGCCTGGTCGGCGACCTTGCCGGCCTCCTGCTTGGCCTGGTCGCCGCGGCCCGGGTCGTCGTTCCCGGGGCCCGTGGGCGCCTCGCCGTACGCGAGGTCCATGTCAGGGCTCCCGGCCGGGACCGTGTGGTCGGCGGCGAAGTCCTCGCCCCAGGCGTCCGGGGCCGGCGCGACAACCGCGTCGTGACCGTCCTCGTCCTGCGAGTGGTGCGGGGTTGTCATGGTGACATCCTTTCGGTCGGAGCTGCCTGGCCCGCGCCCGGTGGAGCCGGAGCCCCAGCGCGGGTATCCGTCGAGCATCGCCTCGACCGCCACCTCCGCGGCACCCCCTCAGGGGTGAGGCCGGCTCACCCCTCGCCCGACCTGGCCACCTCGAAGGTGCCCGCCCGCCGGCCGTCCTGCGCCCCCCGGACCTCGCCCTCCTCGTAGTCGACCTCCAGGGCCTGCACCGAGCCGAAGTAGAGCGGGAACGGCTGGCCCTCCTGCACGGCATACCCCCGCTCGCGCAGCCCGGCCACGGTCCGGGCCGGCAGCTGCTCCGTGTAGAGCACGCCCCCCTCGAGGTGGAACCGCGGCGCGTCGACAGCCTCCTGCAGCGACTGGCCGTGGAAGCCCCACCGCAGCAGGACGTGGGTCAAGGTGGTGGGGATGCGCGCACCCCCCGGCGACCCGATGCCCAGCAGCGGCCGCCCGGCACCGTCGGCCACGATCGTCGGCGAGCTGTAGCTCACCGAGCGTTTGCCCGGTTCGGGCGCGTTGGCCGGTCCGACCCCGAGGTCGAAACGGCGCAGCTGGTCGTTCAGGAAGAACCCGCCCACCTCCTGCCCGGACCCCCAGAAGCTGGTGAGGGTGTTGGTCATCGAGACCACGGTGCCCTGCGCGTCGACAACGGTGAGGTGGGTGGTGTTGCCCTCACCTGCGCCTCCCTCGCCGCCCTCGCCACGCGGGCCACCCGGGACGGCCGCGCCACCCACCTCAGCCGCGTTACGCTCGGGGTCGGTCAGCCGCGCGACGGGCACGTCCACGAACGCCGGGTCGCCGACCTCGGTGCGCAGCACCTCCTCGGCCCGCATCCAGGAGCTCGTGACGGCGTCGACGAACTGCGCGGAGCCGGGCGGGTCCACGGTGGCGCCGAGCGCGGCCGACAGCTGCAGCATCTGCACCAGGGTGACCCCGGTGAGCGGAAGCCCCGCCCCGACGACCAGGTAGGGCCCGACCTCGCCCACGACAGGGTCGGGAGTGGCGACCTCATAACCGGCCAGGGTCCGTGTGTCGATGCCGTCGACCGCGCTCAGCGCTCCCCCGAGGGCGTCGTCGTGGATCACGGCAGCGCCCTCGTCCGCGATCGCACGCAGCGTCTCGGCAAGCTCGGGTTGGACCAGGGAGTCGCCCTCGCGCAGGGCCGCGCCGCCGGGGAAGAACTGCTCCAGGGCGTCCGGGTCGAGGCGGGCCCGGCCGGCCACGAGCTGACCGGCCACGAGCTCGGTGGCGGGCACCCCGTCCTGTGCCAGGGCCACTGCCGGCTGCACCAGGTCGGCCCAGGGCAGCACCCCGTGGTCACGGTGCAGCTGTTCCAGGCCGGCCACGAAACCCGGCACCCCCGTGCCGCTGGCGGGGATCCGTCCGTCCACGGCCACGACCTCGCGGTAGTCGTAGGCCAACGGCTGCTCGCCGAGCCCGTGCACCAGCGCGGCGCCACCACCACCGACCCCGGAGGCGAACGGCTCGACGACCGAGACCGCAAAAGCGGCCGCGACCGCCGCGTCCACCGCCGACCCGCCCTCGTCGAGCACGTGCATGCCGGCGGCGACCGCCTCCGGGTGCCCGGCGGAGACGGCCTGGGCACCGACCGGTTGCGGGCCGGGGTCGCCCGCCGGCTCCTCCGCCGTCGGTGTCGCAGTCGTGGGTGCCTGAGTGGCGGGCCCGGTCTCCGGGGCCGCGGACCGGGTGGCGACGTCGCCCGGGGCGAGGGTCCGGGAGGCTGCCGGTGGCTCCGGGGCAGGCCCGTCCTGCCCGGAACACGCCGCGAGGGTGAGGCAGACGGCCACGGTCACGGCGGCCACGCGGGGAGCCATCTCAGGTGTCGACGTGGCCGCCGGCCACCCCGAGCTCGCCCAGCAGCTGCACGACCGCCGCGGCGACAGTGTCGGTCTCGACCAGCATGTGGAGGTGGGACCCGGGCAGCGTCGCCACCGGCCAGCCCCTGCGGGTGGCCAGCTCGCGCTCCTCGGCGTAGGTGTCGCCGAAGGCCAGGTAGGCCAAGGGTGTCCGGGCCCAGCCCCCGGGCACGTCCACCGTCTCCTGCACATAGCTCAACCGCAGACGTGGCTGTTGGTCCTCGACAGCGTGAAGCGTGCTCAGGTCGGGGAAGAGCGCAGCCACCTGCGCGTCGTCCCACCACCGGGTCCATGGTGGGAGCAGCCCGTCGGCCTCGGCCAGCCCGGCCAGGAACGCCTGGTGCGGAGCGGCCACGAGGGTGGCGCGCCCCTCCATCGGCGGCAGGGCCGCGTCGACGAACACCGTGGCGAGGATGTCGCGCCCATGCGCCATCGCCGGCACGAAGAGCCCGGCGTTGCTGTGCGGCACGAGCACCACCGGCTCCCCCGTGGGCAGCGACTCGACCAGGCTCTCCAGCACCTCCCGTGCGCTGGTGGGCCGGTCCGGGGTCCGGCAGACGTGGACCGACCAGCCGTGTGACTCCAGCCGTCCGGCCAGGGGAAGCCACACCGCCGCGCCGATGAAGGGGCTGGGGACCAGCACGAGGACCGGCTCGCGCGCCGAGGGTGGTGCCATCTCACCAGCAGACCACGAACCACGGTCCGGATGACAGGTCAGGTGCCCGTGGGTGAGGCCCCAGCGGGCCAGACCCGGGTGACGGGCGCCGCTCAGCCGGGGTGGGCATCGACGGCGACCCGCAGGGTGGCGCTGAACCCGGTGCCTTCGACCTGCATCCGCCAGCCGTCGGCAGCCTGGTCCAGCCGCTGCACCGGGGCCTTGGCGCCCGCCGCGGCGTGCTCCGCCGCGACGGCGCGCACCGTCGCCTGGTCGCTGGGGTGGCGCCGGCCCAGGTGCTGCTCGCCGGTGTGGACGAAGACCTCCGGGGGGCTGCCGGGGAACGCCTGCACGTAGTACTGCTTGCGGAAGATGACGTTGTCGGAGAAGCCGATGCCGTAGGTGTCGCGCTCACCGACGTACAGGTCGAGCCGGAACACGATGCCGGGGGCCGCGGAGTCCGGCTTCTGGCTCGCGTCGACCCAGCCCTCCCAGATGAGCCGGTCTGGCCCGGCCCAGCCCAGCGTGTCGTCACCGGGCGCGCTGAGCGGCCTGCGCAGCTGCTCGGCCAGCTCGGGCAGGTCGTCGGCGAGGTCGGCCCGGGAGAACGGGCCGTAGCAGTTCTCGGCCTCGGGGCTCTGGTGGAAGAGCTCGAAGTCGACGTAGCGCGGTTTGATCCGCACGCCGAAGTAGAACTCACTGGTGCCGAACCAGTCCTTGCCCCGGCTGACCCGGGCCCGGTCCAGCCACAGCCGCACCCGGTGGGTGCCGTAGAGGAAGCGCATCGTGATCTCGTAGGCCTCGCGGGAGGTGACCAGCGAGTCGGTGCCGCCGTGCGACTTGTGCACGAAGGTGCGCGGCGCTCCGGGCAGCTGCGCCGCGGACTGCTTCACCAGGCCGTCACTGCGGTTGGTCGCGAGCGAGCCCTCGTCCAGCAGACTGGAGAGCCGGTTGACCGCCGACGCCCCCGAGACGCCGTAGCTGCGGAAGTCGGTGCCGACCACGGTGAGGATCCGCTCGACCGGGAAGCAGTCCTCGATGGCCAGGAAACGGGTGCTGTCGGGTGAGAAGGAGGCGAGCTCGTCGGAGCCGTCCCGGGCCATCGGCAGCGACTCGGTGAGCCAGCGGGGAGCCCGCTGGAAGGCGATGCCACGGTGCGGGGTGCCCAGGGTCACCACCCGGTGCACCAGCTGCTCGGCCGACCCCCGCTGGTCGGCCTGCATCGCCAGCAGGGCCTCCCGCAGCACCAGCCCACCCATGCTGTGCGCGACGATGTCCACGCCGTCGAAGCTGCCAGGCTCGTTGCGCTCGAGGGCGTTGCGGATGATCTTGACGAGGCGCAGCAACCCGGCGCCGTAGCGCTGGAGGGTGCGTGGGGCCAGGTCGTAGAAGCGGTAGACCCAGATCGTGCCCAGCGCTGCGTCCCGCAGCACCCGTTGGGCCGTCTGCGGGTCGATGACGATGGTGCCGCCGGTCTCGCTGGGGTCCCAGTCCCCCGCCTGGGCGTTGGGGTCCACCGGGTTGGCGTAGTAGCCGATGACGTTGGTGGCGTCCGTGAAGCGGTAGCGGTCGGACTTCATGGAGCGGAGCAGGAAGCCCTCGTAGATGTAGTTCTCGCCGCGGCGTCCGGGATAGACGGTGCCCTCGTTGAACCCCTGGTAGGCGTTGGCCTGCTCGGCGGAGACGTCGAGCCCGCCGAAGCCGCGGATCAGGATCAGTGGTCGGGTCCGGACGGTGTCCATGCGGCAGCCTCTCGACGTCACCGATGCTAGCCGCGGCGGCAGCCACCGGGAAGAGCCGAGGCGAGCAGGCGGCCGTCACCGCCACGAAGAGCCAGACCGGCCGGACGACCTCCAGAGCGATCTGCCAGCTGTCGGCCAGCGCCCCGTTGAGCGGGTAGACGGCCCGTGTCTCCTCGTGGCCGGTGCGCCCCCGACGGACCAGGCGCACCGGGAAGCCGAGCTCGAAGTAGGCACTACCACCACCGGCTCCCGGCGCAGCGTCGCGTGCAGCACCGGGAACCGGTCCCGCTCGACCTCCCCTGGCCTGTCCCAGACACCCTCCAGCAGCCGGCCACAGGAGGCCGACACGAGCGACCCGGCGGGGACGTCGGCCACCACGGCACTGAGCCACAGCGCGGCGGCCGGCGCCTGGTCCGGGATCTCCTCGACGTCCATGCTCAGGAGCCCTGCGTCCGCGCCCGGCAGACCAGTCCCACCAGGTCGGTGTCCGCCGCCACGCCGAGCTCACGGTGCAGGCGACGGGTGTAGCGCTGCAGCGCCCGCCGCGCTTCGACCACGTTGCCCTCGGCCAGGTGTGCGGTGATGAGGGCGCGGTGGGCGCTCTCCCGCAGCGGCTCCAGGTCGACCGCGTCCAGAGCGGCCTCCACGGCCTCGGCGTGCCGGCCGAGGCGACACAGCCAGGCGCTGAGTGACTCCAGCCCGTGGAGCACCCGCTGTCGCAGGCGCTCTCGCCAGGAGATCACCCAGTCGTCGTACCACCCTGGGAGGAGGTCTGCCGCCTCGGGGTCCCACTGCATGATCCTCAGGTCGGTCTCGGGCGCCGTCCCGTCGATCACCCGGCCGGCCCACTGCCACAACGTGTGCACGTCGACGCCCGTCCCCGGCGTCAGCCACACCGCACCAGCGTCGGCCTGGACCACGTCGATCCCGGCGTGACGCAGCCGCCACAGAGCCGTCCGCAGGCTCCCGGAGGCGCGTAGGTCGTCACCCTGGGGCCAGAGGGTCCCCGCCACCTGGCGTCGCTCAAGGCGGCGGTCGTGCAGCGCCACGTAGGCAAGCAGGCGCAGGCTCGCCTCCGGCACACGCGGTCGCCGACCCTCGACCAGCACTCGCGGGCCGCCGAGCAGGCACACGGTGGGGCCGGCCCCGGTCATCATCCCTCGAGGCCCCACGACGCCATCGCCCATCCGCCCCCGCCTTCTCCGATCGGACATCTCCCAGTGTACGGAGACCACAGCGCAAGGGACTGTGCCGTAACGGATCCGTGACAGTGCGGTGGTGCCATGGACCGTGTCGGGCCGAGCCGGCCTGGCGTCACCCAGCGATCTCCAGGGGACCACCATGCCCATCCCACGCAAGTCGGTGCCGATCAGACTCACCGCAGCCACACCCACCGCCCTCACACCGGACAACCTGCAGCACCAGCTGAACAACATCGGCCTGACGTGTGAGCACACCGACCCCGAACGGCTGCGCGTCTACATCGACCAGATCGAGAGCGGGATCCCGGACGGACGCATCCAGACCTACGCGATCCTGCGGCCCACGCCGGCCGGAGCTCAGTCCCTGGACGGCCTCGTCGGAGACTGGGCGCAGTCGTCCGTCGGCAACTGGCAACCGGACTCCACGGCCATCGGCTACGCGGCCGACCTGCAGTACCTCGTCTTCGAGGAGCACTTCGCCTGGTTGCAGGACAACCGGCCCAGCTTCACCGGCACCCGCGACACGGAAGGGCTGACGGAGAGGTTCGACACCGTCGACGCCGTCAAGCTGGCGTTCGCCAAGCTGGCCACCACCGCGTCCTCCGCGCTGGTCAAGGGTCTGGACAAGGAGTCGGTCGAGTCGGTGTTCTCCAACGTCATCGACCCGCTGGACGACAAGGGCGCCAGCAACTACGACAAGTCCGACAGCCGGGTCATCTTCCTGGTCGAGAACTACGACGAGGAGACCCGCAGCGCGGACGCCGTCGGCGTGCTGGGCATCAACTGGCACCTGGTGGTCAAGGACTACAAGAAGAAGGACAAGGACGACCCCAAGCACGACACGAGCCTGACGGTCGACGCCCGAGCGGTGCTCTACGGTGACCTGGCCACCATGGAGGCCGACCTCCAGGCGGCCAGGGCGCACTTCAAGGGCCGGTCCTTCGGGGGTGCGGGCTACATCGTCCAGGACATCCCCGCCAAGGACACCAGCGTCGAGATCTACGCCACACGTCCCCCGGCCGACGCGACCACCTTCCGGCGCAGCCTGCCGCTGGTCGCGGACTCGCAGAAGGCCCAGGTCATCGTGCTCTTCGCGCCAGACCTGCAGAGCATCGGCAGTGTCGACAACACCCGCTCGCAGGCGACGTCGACCTACGAGAAGAGTGTCTCCACCGGCTTCACGTTCTCGATGAGCCAGGAGATCAACGTCAGCTCGGAGTTCGAGGCAGGCATCGTCATCGCCAAGGGCAAGGTGACGGTGGGGTTCTCGCTGTCCTTCACCGAGGAGTGGAACACGACCACGACCGAGACCCTGAGCTTCGCGGTCCCCCCGGGCGAGCTGGCGTTCACCTATCAGGGGACCCTGCGCAGCCAGATCCTCGAGTACGACCCCGCCGTCGACCGGTACACCTACCGCAGCCAGGCCCGCTTCCTCTCCCCGGTCATGGCCACCACGAACGAACCGATCGCCAGCGGTGCGGTCGCCACGGTCGTGGCGACACCCCAGGACTGACGGCAGTCTGCCCGAGGCCCGCCTGCGCCGCCGGCAGAGCGGAGCCGGCGCGCGGAGCGGGGCGCCTGACTATGGTGGCCGACGTGACCCTGACCGTGCACCGTGCCAGCACCACCCAGGTGCTCGCCGACGGCCTGGCCGACCTGCTCGCCCAGCCGCTGGACGACCCGTTCGCCGAGGAGGTCGTGGTGGTGCCGGCGCGGGGTGTCGAGCGCTGGCTGAGCCAGCGGCTGTCCCACCGGCTCGGGGTCGGTGGCGGTGGCCAGGGCGGCGACGGGGTCTGCGCCGGGGTGCGCTTCCTGAGTCCGCACTCGCTCGTGGCTCTGCTGCTGGACCGGGAGCGGGACGACCCCTGGGCCCCGGAGCAGCTCGCGTGGACCGTGCTGCGCACCATCGACGAGAGCCTGGGTGAGCCGTGGTGCCGGGACCTGGCCCACCACCTCGGACACGGTCAGGGTGGGGAGGACGGTGAGATCCGCAAGGGCCGCCGTTGGTCCGTCGCCCGACGCCTGGCCGGCCTGTTCGCCTCGTATGCCGTGCAGCGCCCGGCCCTGGTGGCCGACTGGCGCCAGGGCCGGGACACCGACGGTCTCGGTGGCGTGCTCGACCCGGACCTGGGCTGGCAGGCCGAGCTGTGGCGGCGGGTGGTCGCCAACGTCGATGCCCCTGCCCCTGACGTGCGCCTGCAGGGCACGCTCGCCCGCCTGGCCGCAGGACGGGACGACGGACTCGACCTGCCGGGACGGCTGTCCCTCTTCGGCCACACCCGGCTGCCGGTCACGGAGGTCCAGCTGCTGGAGGCTCTCGGGGCACGCCGGGACGTGCACCTGTGGCTGCCGCAGGCCTCCCCCGCGCTCTGGGACGCCCTGGCGCCGTTCGTCCGCGACGGCCCGGTGGCCAGGGCGCAGGACCGGTCCGTCGAGCGGGTGGGGCACCCGCTGCTCGCGGCCCTGGGTCGAGACGCCCGCGAGGTCCAGCGGGTGCTGGCCACGGCGGGCTCAGCGGTGGACTCCTGGGCCGAACCGCCCGAGGAGCCACCCGCCACCGTGCTGGGCTGGCTGCAGGACGACATCCGGCACAACCGCGCCGCCGACCCTTCCGTCGTGGCGGGGCGCCGGGCCTGCGGTGACCGCAGCGTCCAGATCCATGCGTGCCATGGCCCGGCACGGCAGGTCGAGGTGCTGCGCGAGGTGCTGTCGGGCCTGCTGACCGACGACCCGACCCTTGAGCCACGGGACATCCTGGTGATGTGCCCCGACATCGACGACTACGCCCCGCTGGTGCACGCCGGCTTCGGGCTCGGTGACGTCGTCCGCGACGAGGCGTCCGGTCACCCCGCCCACCGGCTGCGGGTCCGGCTCGCCGACCGCGGCCCCCGGCATACCAACCCGTTGCTCGCCGTCGCCGCCGACCTGCTGCACCTGGCCGGCGGCCGGGTGACCGCCAGCGAGGTGCTCGACCTGGCTCGGTCGGCGCCGGTGCGGTGGCGCTTCGGGCTCGACGAGTCCGACCTGGACCGGCTCTCCGGCTGGGTGCACGAGGCGGTGGTCCGGTGGGGGCTCGACAGCGCGCACCGCGGCACCTACCAGCTGCAGCACTTCGGGCAGAACACGTGGCGGTTCGGTCTCGACCGCATCCTCACCGGGGTCGCCGTGGACGGCACCGAAGTGACCGGGCTGGGCACCGCCCTGGCGCTGGACGACCTCGACAGCGGGGACATCGACCTGGCCGGTCGGCTCGCCGAGCTGCTCGACCGGCTCCGGACGACACTGCTCGCGCTGCACGACAGCCACACCGGGGAGCAGTGGGCCGACGCCCTGCGCACCGGGGTGCTCTCCCTGGCCGACGTGTCCCAGCGCGACGCCTGGCAGGTCACCCAGTTCGAGCGTGAGGTCGAGCGCATCCGTGACGCGGCGCTGAGCGACAACACCGGTCGGCCGGCCACCGAGCTGCGCCTCAGCGACGTCGCCGCCGCCCTCACCGACCGGCTCGGCGGACGCCCGACCCGGGCCAACTTCCGCACCGGCACGCTGACCGTGTGCACCCTGGTGCCGATGCGGTCGGTGCCGCACCGGGTGGTCTGCCTGGTCGGTCTCGACGACGGCCTGTTCCCCCGCACGACCGCTCTGGACGGCGACGACGTGCTGGCCCGCACCCCCGTCACCGGGGAGCGCGACCCCCGCAGCGAGGACCGTCAGCTGCTCCTCGACGCCGTCATGGCCGCGCGCGAGACGCTCGTGGTCACCTACACCGGCGCCGACGAGCTCACCGGGGCCGAGCGTGCCCCGGCGGTGCCGCTCGGCGAGCTCGTCGACGCCGTGGCCGCCACCGCCACGTTCGTCGGGCCGGACGGCGGGACGGTCGCCGAGCCTGCGGTGGTCCGGCACCCGCTGCAACCCTTCGACCGGCGCAACCTCACCCCGGGTGCGCTGCTGCCCGGCACAACCGAGCCGTTCTCCTTCGACGCCCCCGCCCTGGACGGTGCCCGGGCGGCCGCGCGGCCACGTCAGGAACCCGCGGTCATCGGCGACCGCCCCCTCCCGGCAGATCCGGACGACCCCCTGGGCCTGAGCGACCTGCTGCGCTTCGTGGCCAACCCGGCCCGGCACTTCCTGTCGCACCGGCTGGGCGTGCTCCTGCCGGAGGTGCCGGAGGAGGCCGGTGACGGCATCCCCATCGACCTCGACGGCCTGGACCGGTGGGCGGTCGGTGACCGGGTGCTGCGTGACGTGCTCGCCGGCCGTGAGCTGGCGGTATGCCGGGCCGCCGAGCTGCGCCGAGGGCTGCTGCCGCCGGGATCGCTCGGTGTGCGTGAGCTCGACGCCGTCTCCAGCATCGTGGAGACGATCGCCGGGGCGGCCGCACCGCTGCGCACCGGCCCCGCGCGGTCCGTGGACCTCGACATCGACCTGGGTCACGGGCGCAGGCTCGTCGGCACGGTGCCGGGGCTGTTCGCCGACCGGAGCGTCACCGCCACCTACTCCTCGGTGCGGGCCAAGCAACGGATCGCCTCGTGGGTCACCCTGCTCGCGCTGACGGCCGGAGCCCCCGACGAGCGGTGGACCTCGCATGTGGTGGGGCGCCAGCGGTCCAAGCAGGTGCACGTCACGCACGGCCCGGTCGACCACGAGGACGCGCGTCGCGTCCTGGCCGACCTGGTCGACGTCTACGACCGGGGCCAGCGCGAGCCGTTGCCGGTGCCGGTGGAGACCGGGCTGGCCTACGCCACCGCTGCGCTCGAGCAGGACGACGTGGTGTTCCGGGCCCGGGCGGCGTGGGAGACCTCCGACCGGGCAGGCGCCGTGCCCGGCGAGCAGGACGACCCCGCCCAGGTCCGGCTGCACGGGCGGCGTGCGCCGATCGACGTGCTGCTCACACCACCCCGTCCGGACGAGCGGTGGGTGGCCGGGGAGGGCACCCGGCTGGGCCAGTACGCCCGGCGCCTCTGGACCCCGGTGCTGTCCGGGCCCGAGCGCAGGGTGCTGCTGTGAGCGCCGGAGCCCGCACCGCCGGGACCTTCAGCATCAGCGGCCCGTTGCCCACCGGCACCACGCTCCTGGAGGCCAGTGCCGGCACCGGCAAGACATGGACCATCGCGGCCCTGGTGACCCGGTTCGTCGCCGAGGGGCAGGCGAGGCTGCCGGAGATGCTGGTCGTCACGTTCGGACGGGCGGCGAGCCAGGAGCTGCGGGCCCGCGTCCGCGAACGGCTGGTCGCCGCCGAGCGTGCGCTGCTGCACCCGCCGCCCGAGGCGGCTCGGGACGAGCTGGAGACCCTCCTGCTCGACGCCACCGAGGAGGAGCGGACGCTGCGCCGGGCCCGGCTCCGGGAGGCACTGACCAGCTTTGACGCGGCGACCATCGCCACCACACACCAGTTCTGCCGGCTGGTGCTGCGCAGCCTGGGGGTCGCCGGGGACACCGACAGCAACGCCCACCTCGTGGAGGACCTCGACGACCTGGTCGTCGAGGTCGTCGACGACATCTACCTTCGAGGCTTCGTGCACGACACCGAGCCCCCGGTGTTCAGCCGGTCCGACGCGCTGGCGATCGCGCGCAAGGCCGTGGACGACTCGCACGCCGAGCTCGCCCCGGCCGCCGCGGCGCCAGGGTCCGACGCCGCCCGACGGGTGGGCTTCGCCGACGCGGTGCGCACGGAGGTCGACCGGCGCAAGCGCCGGCTCGGGGTGCTGCACTACCAGGACCTGCTCTCCCAGCTGGCCACCGCGCTGTCGGCGGAGGACTCCCTGGCCCGGGAGCGGATGCGGCGCAGGTGGCGGGTGGTGCTGGTCGACGAGTTCCAGGACACCGACCCGGTGCAGTGGCAGGTGCTCGACCGCGCCTTCTCAGGGCACGCGACGATGGTGCTTATCGGCGACCCGAAACAGGCGATCTACGCCTTCCGCGGGGGTGACGTGGTCACCTACCTCAAGGCCGCGTCGACCGCCGGCAGCCGGAAGACGCTCGGCACCAACTTCCGCACCGACGGGGCGCTGGTCGAGAGCCTGCAGTCGCTGCTGCGCGGCGCCGCCCTGGGCGACCCGCAGATCACCGTGCACGACGTCACCGCCCACCACCAGGGCTCGCGTCTGGAGGGTCTGCCGGCCCCCCACCCGTTGCGGCTGCGGGTCATGCACCGCGCCCACGGTGGTCAGAAGGGCACCCGGACCCTGCGGGTCGGCACCATGCGCGACCACGTCTCGCGTGACGCCGCCACCGACATCGCCACCTTGCTGGCCGGCGGCTCGAGCTTCGACGGGGCACCGCTGCGGCCCAACCAGGTCGCGGTGCTGGCCTACCGTGGCCGAGACCTGGCGACCATGCAGCAGGAGCTGGCCAAGGTCGGGCTGCCGGCGGTCCTCGCCGGTGGTGGCAGTGTCTTCGACACGCTGGCCGCCACCGAGTGGCTGACGTTGCTGGAGGCACTCACCGCGCCGCACCGGTCCGTCCGCACCCGCGCGGCGGCGCTGACCAGCCTGGTCGGCCGGTCCGCCGAACAGCTCGACGCCGGGGGGGACGCCTTGTCCGACGCGCTGGCGACAGAGCTGCGTGACCTGGCCGAGATCTGCGAGCGACGGGGGGTCGCGGCGGTGCTGGAGCACGCCACCATCCACGGGCTCGGCGAGCGGGTGCTGGCCACTGTCGGCGGCGAGCGCCACCTGACGGACCTGCGCCATGTAGGGCAGCTGCTGCACGAGGCCGGCTCGACCGGACCCCTGGGGCTCGTGGCCCTCACCGAGTGGCTCCGGGCGCAGATGGGCGAGAGCTCCGGCAGTGGCGCCCACGCCCGCACCCGCCGGCTGGACAGCGACGCCTCCGCGGTCCAGCTCGTCACCATCCACGGCAGCAAGGGCCTGCAGTATCCGGTGGTCTACCTGCCGTTCGTCTCCGACCGCTACGTCTCGGAGGCCGGCATCCCGCTCTACCACTCCGACCCGCCGGAGCAGACCCGCCGCATCGACGTCGGCGGTCCGACCGGGCCGCACTGGCGGGAGGCGGTGACCGCCGACCAGCGGGAGGACGCCGGCGAGTCGCTGCGCCTGCTGTATGTCGCGCTCACCCGGGCCCAGTCCCAGGTCGTCGCGTGGTGGGCCCCGGGCAACAACGCCAAGGCCTCGGCACTGCACCGGATGCTGGTCGGCCGCACCCCGGGGTCAGGCGCAGGTGCCCGACGTGCACCGGGTCCCCGGCGACGAGGACGCGCTGCGCGCCCTGAGCCGCTGGTCGGCGGAGCCGGGCCGGGCCGGGGTGCACCTCGAGCTGGCGGACCCGGCCCGACCCCCCGGCGCCACCCGGGCCGACGCCGGGGTGGACCTGGCGGTGCGGGTGTTCGACCGCGAGGTCGACACCACGTGGCGCCGCACCTCCTACACCGCGTTGTCCCGGCCGGTCGAGACCGGGCCGGACGACGCCGGCGGGGTCGGCAGCGAGCCCGAGGTCCAGCCCCGACAGGACGAGCCCGACAGCACCGAGCCGATGCTCGAGGACGTGCTGCCCGGTCTCGCCCTCGCCGGGGCCGACGTGCCCTCCCCCATGGCGGACCTGCCGGTCGGGGCGACGTTCGGCTCCCTCGTCCACGCCGTGCTCGAGCATGCGGACCCGCAGGCCGCCGACCTACGCGCCGAGCTGGTCGACCACGTCCGTGAGCAGCTCGTGCGCTGGCCCGTCGACCTCGGCCCCACGGGCGTCGACGGGCTGGCCGACGCCCTGGTGCAGGTCTGTGACAGCCCGCTGGGTCCGCTCGCCCCGGACGCCACACTGCGCACGGTGGGAGCCGGCGACCGGCTCGCCGAGCTCGACTTCGAGCTGCCGCTGGCCGGTGGCGACGACACCAGCCACGTCGCCGACCGGGTCACCTTGGGCGACCTGCGGCCGCTGCTGCTCCAGCACCTGCCGGCCGGCGACCCGGTGCGGGCCTGGGCCGAGGCGCTGCTGCGCCCCGAGCTCGGTGGGCAGCCCCTGCGCGGCTACCTCACCGGGTCGGTCGACGTGGTCCTGCGCACCGGGGGCCGCTACCTCGTCGTGGACTACAAGACCAACTGGCTGGGGCCGGCCGACGAGCCGCTGACGGCCGCGGCCTACCGTCCGGACGCGCTGGCTCAGGCGATGGGCCACTCCAGCTACCCGCTGCAGGCCCTGCTGTATGCGGTGGTGGCCCACCGCTTCCTGCGCTGGCGCCTGCCCGACTACGACCCGAGCACCCACCTGGGAGGGGTGCTCTACCTCTACGTCCGGGGCATGTGCGGGCCGCCGACCCCGGTGGTCGACGGGCACCCCTGCGGGGTCTTCTCCTGGGAGCCACCGGTCACCCTGGTGGAGTCCGTCTCGGACCTGCTCGACGGGAGGCTGCCATGACTGCCGCAGGCCCGGCGGCCGGGACCTTCGCCGCCCCCGTCGCTGCCTTCGCCGCCTTCGAGCCCAGCGGTCCGCACGACCGACGCCTGGCCCGCTCCGCGGTCGGGGTGCTCGGCGAGCTCAACCGGGCCGGGGTGCTCACCGCCGCCGACGTGCACGTGGCCACCACGCTGGCCCGGCTCGGCCACGAGCAGGACGACCAGGTGGTGCTCGCCGCGGCCCTGGCGACCCGCGCCGTGCGGGAGGGCTCGGTGTGCGTCGACCTCGCCCGGGTGAGCGAGCTGGCTCCCAGCCTGGACTGGCCCGACCCCGCCGGGTGGCTGCGACGGGTCGGCGACAGCAAGCTGGCCGTCCAGCAGGTGCTGGTCGTCGACCTGGGTCTGGTCTACCTGCAGCGCTACCACCACCAGGAGGTGCAGGTCTGCGCCGACCTCGCCGAGCGTGGCCGCCGGCCTCAGGCCCGCCGTCGACGAGGCCCTGCTGGCTGCCGGGCTGGCCCGCACGTTCCCCAGCGACGGCTACGCCGAGCAGCGTGCGGCCGCCGAGACGGCCGTGCGCGCCTGGACCACCGTGCTCACCGGGGGTCCCGGCACCGGCAAGACGACGACCGTCGCCGGCGTGCTCGCCCTGCTCGCCGAGCAGCACGGCAGCACGGGCCGGCCGTTGCGGGTCGCTCTGGCGGCACCGACCGGCAAGGCCGCTGCACGGCTGCAGGAGGCGGTCTCCTCGGCGCTCGCGGAGATCCTGGGCGACGGGCCGGGACTCGGCGACGGGCCGAGCCCGGGCGACGGGTCGGGGCTCAAGGACGGGCCTGGCCTGCGTGCGGGGCCGACCCTCACGCCGGAGCAGCGCCTCGTCGTGGAGCCACTGCGCGACGTGCGGGCCTCGACCCTGCACCGGCTCCTGGGACGGCGGCCGGGCAGCGCGACCCGCTTCCGTCACGACCGCGCAGATCGGCTGCCGCACGACGTGGTGGTCGTCGACGAGAGCTCGATGATGTCGCTGACCATGACCGCCCGCCTGCTGGAGGCCGTGCGTCCGCAGGCCCGGCTGGTCCTGGTCGGTGACCCCGACCAGCTCGTGTCCGTCGACGCCGGGGCGGTGCTCGCCGACCTGGTCGCCGGTCTGGACGACGACGGTGCCCCTGGCAGCCAGGCAGAGGAGCACCGAGCGACCGCCGTCGCCCGGCTGCGCACGGTGCATCGCTTCGGGCAGCGGATCGGAGCCCTGGCGCAGGCCCTCCGCGACGGCGACCCCGACCGGGTCGTCGCCGTGCTCCGAGCCGACGCAGGCGATGACAGCGACGAGGTGACCTTCGTCGAGGAGGCCGACCCCACGGCATACCTGCGCGGCCCCTTGACCAGGCAGGCCCTGGCGCTGCGTGACGCGGCCCTGGCCGGTGACGACGTCCGAGCCCGTGACGCGTTGGAGGCGCACCGCCTGCTGTGCGCCCACCGTGAGGGGCCGCACGGGGTGCGCACCTGGAACCGGCACGTCGAGCAGTGGGTCACCGAGGCCACCGGCGACGGGCTGTGGGACCCCATGTACCTCGGCCGCCCGCTCCTGGTCACCGCCAACGACTACGGGCTGGGTCTCTTCAACGGCGACACCGGTGTCGTGGTGCGGGGGCCGGACGGACAGCCGCACGCCGTCATCACCGGCAGCGACGGCCCCCGGCACCTCGCGGTGAGCCGCCTCGCCGATGTCGAGACCCTGCACGCGATGACGATCCACAAGGCCCAGGGCAGCCAGGCCCGCCAGGTCACCGTGTTGCTGCCCGACGCCGACTCCGCGCTGCTGACCCGCGAGCTGCTCTACACGGCGGTCACGCGCGCGCAGGAGCGCGTCGTCGTCGTCGGTGCCGAGTCCGTCGTCCGCGCGGCCGTGGTCCGGCAGGTGCGACGGGCCAGCGGGCTGCGACAGCGTCTGGGCGTGGGACCGGGCTCGGGTGTGGACGAGGAGACGCGAGCCTGACCCTCAGCGAGGTGGCCCGGGCCTGAGCGACGTGGCCCGGGCCTGGGCCCTGGCGGCCTGGATCGAGGCGAGGCCGTCAGGGGTAGCCGGCCGCGGCGGTCAGGTGTGGCGGGTGGTCTGCGGGGACGTGGTGCTGTGCCGTGCCGTGCCCGCGTCCCGACCGGTCAGCACGAACCCGGTTGCCGCGAGGACTACGCCCAGCCCTTCGGCGATGGCGCTCACGGTCTTCTCGGCATACCAGGTCGGGTCGTACATCGAAGGGATCGGCCCGATGGCCGGCACGTTGACCACGCTGTAGAGGAGCACGGCTCCGAAGGCGGACAGCGCGACGAGCCCGGCCACGGCATACCCGAGGCGGCTGCCGCGCACCAGGAGGAAGACGGCAGCAACCACGGCGGCGGTGGCCTGCAGGCGGAACAGCGTGCCGCCACCGATGCCGCCCGGTGCGGCGATGTCCATCGCGCCGGCCAGCCGGAAGTGGACGACGGCGTCCACCGCCAGCATCGCGACCAGCGCCAGGCGCACCGCGAGCTCGGCCGGGTGCCGGCGTCCGGAGGGCTGGGCGGTGCTCATCCGACGACCAGGGTGGCGGTCATGGAGGGGTGCGGGATGCAGTGGAACCCGAACTCGCCGGCCTGGGCGGGGGCGGTGAACGTGGCTTCCTCGCCTGGCCCGATGACCACATCGAAGAGGCCATCCTCGTCTGAGGTCACGGTGTGCCCGACGCCGTCCTCGTTGCGCACCGTCACCTCGGCGCCGGCAGGCACCGAGGCAGGCACGTCGTAGGAGAACTCCAGGATCGTGATGACCACCTGTTCGGCCGCGGACCCGCCGCCACCCGCCGTCTCGGTCGCCGACAGGGCCGGGTCGGCGGCCGCTGGGTCGTCGCCGTCATCGCCACACGCGGCGACGACCATCAGCGAGAGGGCAAGAGCGGCGGCGAGGCCGCGGAGCCGGGACGCTCCCTGAGGTTTCATGGAAGGAGATACGCGCGAAAGCCCCACAGGGATTGCGAGCTCACAGATCGGCCGAGGACCACACGGCACCAGACTCCCCGACGAGCTCGACGCGGGCCACGCCCGGCTCGGGCGCGGGCACCACCCAGCTGTTGGGGCGCTCGGCGTCGAGGTCCCACTCCCCCACAGCCTGGGTCTGCCCGTCGGCGAGCACCAGGCGGCACAGGTAGCGGTTGCCGACCGGGCCGTCGGTGACCTCGACCACCAGCACCGGCTCACCCTGGGCGAAGCTGCGGGACACCTGCCCGACGGATTCGCCCGCCGACGTGGTCAGGGCGACGACACCGGCCGCGGTCGTCACCGTCCCGGTCTCCGGTGGCTCCTCCTGCGCGGTCAGGCCCAGGGTGAGGCCCACCCCGGCCAGCAGCCCCGCCACCCCCGCTGCAGCGGCACCCAGCACTGGCCACCACCGACGGGCCTGCCGGGACGGCCAGGGCCCCGGGGGATGCGTGCGTCGCCCGGGGCAGGCGTCGCCCCCGGGGCAGGCGTCGCCCCCGGGGCGGGTGCGGTTCCGGGGGCGCGTCCTCTCCCCGGGCCGGCGGTGGCCGCCACGTCACGGTGAAGTCGCTGCAGCACGCGCTGCTCGAAGTCCGGCGGGGGCCCCACCCGGGGCACGGCCGCCAGGGTGTGCTCGATGGCCGTGGCCAGCTCGTCGTAGTCCTGCCGGCACACCGGGCACCCGGCCAGGTGCGCGGTGAGCTCGTCGCGGTCGGGGCCGGTGACCTCACCGAGGGCCAGCTCGAGGATGTGGTCGCCCTCGGGGTGCTGGTGCTCAGTCATGCTCGACCTCCATCGACTCCCGCAGGCGGCGCAGCCCGGTGCGGATCCGCGTCTTCGCGGTGCCCAGCGGGATGTCCTCGCGACGGCCGACCTCGGCTGCGGTGCAGCCGCCCAGCACCGCCAGCACGACGGCCCGGGCCTGCTCGGGGGCGATGCGGTGCAGCCGCTGGACGGCCTGCTCGGTCTCGATGCGGTGCAGGGCGTGCTCCTCCAGGTCAGGTGACTGCAGGCTCTCGCCCACCAGGTGGGTGAGGAACTCGTCGTCGGTCGGGGTGAGCCGTCGGGCGCGGACGGCGTCGATGGCGGCGTTGCGGGTGATGACCAGCAGCCAGGTCAGCACCGACCCGCGTCGCGCGTCGTAGTTGCCGGCGGCGCGCCAGGCCCGGATGAACACCTCCTGGCTCACGTCCTCGGCGAGGGCCGGGTCGTGGGTGACGGCCACCGCCATGCCGTAGACGGCGCTCTGGAAACGGCGCACGAAGGCGGCCGAGACAGCCTCGTCGTCCAGCGCGAGACCGGCCAGCAGGGCGGCGTCGTGCGCACGGTCGGCACGAGACAGGGCGGCCATGTCAGGAGATACGTCCGGCGGGCCCCGAGGGATTGCGCCCGGCACGGCATACCGGCTGGGGGGCAATCCCTGCGCGCCCCGCGCTCGTATCTCCTGGTAGCGAGCGGGGGTCACCCGCGCGTCCGCGCCAGCACTTCACTGGCCGCCACTCCTCTCCTGGAGGCACCCATGCACCGACCCACCAGCACCCGCGCCACGGCTGCGGTGACGGGCCTGATCGCTGCCCTGGCCCTGGCCGCCTGCGGATCCGACGAGCCCGACCAGTCTGACAGCCCCGCGGAGACCGGCGACAGCGCCGCGGCGGAGACCGAGGACGACGTCGCCGACACCGAGACCACCTCCGAGGACATGGCCTCGGACGACATGGCGGAGACGTCCGACGACATGTCGGCCGGCACGGCCATGGCCTCCGGTGAGGCCGAGGTCGAGGTCGCCGAGACCGAGCTCGGCGAGATCCTCGTCGACGGCGAGGGCATGACCCTCTACCTCTTCACCCAGGACACGCCGGGCGTCAGCAACTGCTTCGACGACTGCCTCGTGGCCTGGCCACCGCTGGTCGGGGAGCCGACGGCCGGCGAGGGCGTCGACGAGTCCATGCTCGGCACGACCACCCGCGACGACGGCACGGTGCAGGTGACGTATGCCGACTGGCCGCTGTACTACTGGTTCGAGGACGCCGAGCCGGGTGACGTGGCAGGCCAGGGCGTCAACGACGTCTGGTATGTCCTGTCACCGGACGGCGAGATGATCACCGACCCGGCGCCCACGCCCTGAGCCTCGGGGACACCGCCGCGGAGGCGTAGCCGCGGACGCGTACGCCTCCGCGGGGGGCAGCCGCGCGGTGTCGACCGGGCTACGGCACGTAGGCCTCCAGCGCGGTCAGCACCGCGTCGGACACGGCTCCCGGGCCGCCGGCGACCACGATGGCCCGCGGTCGGAGCCGCTCGAGAGCGCTACGGGTGGCCTGGGGCAGGCTCGTCGGGTCGGTCAACAGCACCGGCCCCCGCTGGTGACCGGCACGCGCCGCCGCAGCAAGGGCGTCGGGGAACTGGGCTGCCGTCGCGACGTAGACCACGTCGGGACCGACGGGGTAGAAGGCCGCCAGGTCGGCAGCCGTCTGCGCCGGAGTGGGACCTCCGACGCGCTCGACGACCCCGCTGGTGGCGTAGCCGGCGAGGGCGGTGGCGACCGAGGAGGACACCTCGGAGGTGTCGCCGACCACCACGATGCGCTGTGGCCGGATCGCCTGCAGGGCTTCGGCCGTGGCCGGGGGGATCGACCCCGACCTGGTGAGCAGCATAGGCCCGCCCTGGTCGACCGCACGGGCCGCCCCGACGAGCGCGGAGGGGTAGTCCGCGCCGGTGGCGACGTAGGCCACCGGCACCGAGGTCCCGGACAGCCGGGCGAGGGCGCCGGCGGTGTCGTAGCGGTCCGGCCCGGACACCCGGGTGACCTCGCCGGTGCCCGCATAGGGTCGCAGCTGGGCGAGCAGGGCGTCGGGGATGCGGCCGGCGCCGCCGACGACGACGATGCGCTGCGGCCTGGACCGCTCCAGGGCGGTGATGGTGGCGGCCGGGATGCCGGAGGAGCGCACCAGCAGCACGGGCGAGCCGGTCCGACCCGCCTGCGCGCTGGCCGCGAGGGCATCGGGGAAGGTGTCCCCCGTGGTCACATACGCCACACCCCCCGTCGCGGTGTAGAGCGAGAGCGCGCCGGCGGTGGCATAGCGGTCGGCGCCGAAGACCCGCGAGACCCCGGTGGTGAAGTCGGCCCAGGTGGCGTTGTCGAGCACTCCGGTCACCGGGAGGCCCTGGGCTTGCTGGTGGGCCAGCAGCCGGCTGAGCGTCGCGGGGCCGAACGACCCGTCGACGGCTGCCCCGGCAAGGCCGAGGTAGGCCTGCGCGGTGGAGACGGTGTCGGATCGGGCACCCGGGAGCACGACGGGGTAGGTAGTGGCCGGCGGCGCCGGAAGCACCGTCGGACACGGGGTGGTGCGTGGGCCGGTGTAGCGCGGCGCGTACTGCAGCGAGTAGACCCGGCACGTCCCGTGGTCGACCTGGGTCACCGGCGTGCCGGTCCACCACGAGGTGCGCTTCATCGCACCATCCCAGGTGAAGCTGATGTGCAGGTGGTCGGTGTGCGGGCTGGACCCGGTGTAGGCCCGCCAGGATCCGGGGCTGTACAGATACCAGGACTGCCGGTTCCAGATCACCGACATCACCCCGAACCGTCGCGCCATTTCGCCGTTGTTGGCGGTCAGCCAGGTCGCGACGGCGTCGCCGATCTCCTTGTCGGCGGGGTCGAAGGCATTCATGGTCCAGTCCAGCGCCCGGCCTTCGTAGTGCTGGCTGTTGTCACCCGCCAGACAACGTCGCGACGTGAATGAGCGTGGCCGGTCGTAATGCGCGGCGACCAGCTCGGCAAAGGCGAGCATGCCCGGTTTGTCGTTCGGGTCACACGAGTAGGTCGGCTGCCACCCCGGTGCCGCGTCGAGGACCGCGGGCAGCGGCGTGGTGGGGGGCTCCGGCACCGCCTGGAGCCCAGCGGTCGCATCCCCGGTGGCCGTGCCGTCAGTGCTCGCCGACGGTCCAGCAGCCTCAGGGGGCACCGGACCGGCAGGCGTGGGGGCGAGCCACTCCTGCGGCAGGTCAGCCAGATCGGGGACGACCCCGTCGACCACCGAGGGCTCTGACACCTCCGGTGCTGCCTCCTGCTCGGTCGGGGTGAGCGTCAGCCGGTCGGTCGTGCCCGGCCCGCTCTCCTCAGCGTGGCTCGCCTCAGCGTGGCTCTCCTCAGCGTGGCTAGGAAGAGCGGTCAGTGCCAGGCTAGCGGAAAGGCCTAGACAGCACAGCAGGGAAATACCGAATGTTTGCCAACTCTTGACCCGGCGCACAGACATAGTGAATCGCTTCCTGAGGCCACCGAGTAACCCCCGACGAGTGAGTGAATGCCGCGACAGTAGCGAACATTCTCAGAAACACCATCATCCGTGAGCAAACAACAACGCTGTTGTTTAGGCAGACCAGAGACAGAGCAGTTCTCTTGTGCCAATGCGGTGGCTATGAGAGGTGGCCGACGGTCGTGTTCACCCCGCTGCCGCGGTGGCCTCGGCACGCTCGGCACGCTCCTTGATGCCGAGCAGCATCCGCCGCTCCATCACGAAGTGCACGGGTGCCAAAGCGTGCTTGTTGGCCAGCAGCCCCACCAGGGTGGGCTCGAAGTCGCTCTGGAACCGCACCACCAGGCGGGTGTGCCCGTCACCGGCGGGGTTCAGCGCGAACGTCCAGCACGGGAACGGCATACCGGCGGTGAAGGCGTCCTCACGCGAGGTCACCGCACCGAGCAGCAGCAGCGTGGGAGCCTGGAGCCGCAGCACCGAGAACGCCAGGTCAGGCTGCATGCCTTCGGGGACCATCCGGACCACGTCACCCACCTGCAGGTCCTGCAGCTCAGGGACGATCCGGTCGGCACTGTGGATCTGCAGGCCCAGCGCATTCTCCAGCCGGTCATAGCTGTAGAGACCGCCGCGGCCCTGGCCCATCTGCACCAGCCACGGCCAGACCCGTTGGACCGGCGCCTGGATGGTGACGGCGTGGGTGGTGCGATATCGGGGGACGCCCACGACGTCGTCGCCGGGCATCGTGGCGGAGACCTCGTCGGGCGTTGCGCCCCAGGTCGCCATCTCGGGCCAGCGGGAGGCGGCGTAGGCCGCTCCCACGGCCAGCGTCATGCCGGCTAGTGCGGAGGTCGTCTTCATGGTCTCGACGCTAGGCCTGTCGGCACTCGCACCCTAGAGGCTTTGGTCACCCGGGGGCCGGGAGGCCGCGTCACCCCGGGGACAGGTCGGCCGCCGGACCTCGTTGTCCGACGGCCGGCCCAGTCTGTGGGGCGTCGTCTCAGGCGTCGGCCTGCTGCGGCTGCAGCGTGAAACCGATCCCCTCCGGGGTCTGGGACGCGTCCAGGATCTGGCCATCCAGCGCCGGGACGGTGTCCTGGGCGACGTAGACCTGGGCCTCGCCGCTGGTGACGACCTGGTCGGTCGCCTCCGGCTCCGGCACGAGGGCTACCTCGAGCTGGGCCTGGTCGGCCGCGAGCGCCAGGCGCAGGCCGGCGGTGTCGGGCAGTCCCTGGTCGGTGGTCAGACCCTTGACGACGGCCTGGGCGTTGTCGGTCATGGTGAGCATCGGGATCTCCTCGTCTTCGGTGCGGCTCGCCGGCAGGGCTGCTGCCGGCGGCGACGCCTACGACCACCTCGCGGGGCAGGTGCGCACGCGCCTCGGACGCCGTCCACCCTGGTCGACGCGGCGGGGGTCATGCAAACCGGGGAGCGGGTCCGGGTGTGTCGGCGCGGTCACCGGATGGCCGGTCGACCACCCCGCACCGCCGTGGCCACTGGCCGTTCGGCGAGCACGTCATGGCTGGTCAGACGATGTTCGGACCCTCTCTCGGCGGGTCTGCTGGGTGCGTCACATCCACCCACCGAGGAGCTCCCCATGCAGCCCCTGTCCTTGTCCGCCATCACCTGCCCCGCCGGCCCGCCGCTCGGCTGGGAGTCGTCCCCCGTCGGCGACCTGGTCGTCATCAACCCCTACTGGCAGAGCGCGTAGCCGCTCCGGCGGCAGGTGGTCAAGGACATGACTGAGATCGGGCGCGGGCCCGGATGTCCGGATCTGCCGCCTGCTGACTCCTGGGAGACATCACCATCTCTCACTCAGGAGTCCACCGTGAACAGTTCGACCAGCCGCCGACCCGCTCGCTTCACCCTGACCACCCCCGCACTCGGGTGGTGGACCCAGTCGCCGTTGACCGGCACCGTCGTGATCAACCCCTACTGGCAGGGCGTCTGACCTCGAGCGGCACCAGGCCCGGGGCAGCCACGCTGCCCCGGGCCTGTCGCGTTCCCGGACTGCGGTATGCCGACGCGCTCGACCGTGGTGGTGCGTCGGCAGCTCGTGCGGTGCTGCTCAGGCCTGGCGGCCCCGACCCGCGCGGTAGCGGCGGATCAGCGCGTTGGTCGAGCTGTCGTGCCCCAGGTCGGGGCTGGAGTCGTCCGTCAGCTCGGGCTCGATCTGCTTGGCCAGCACCTTGCCGAGCTCGACACCCCACTGGTCGAAGCTGTTGATGCCCCAGATGACGCCCTGCACGAAGACCTTGTGCTCGTAGAGCGCCACCAGCTGGCCGAGGGTGTGCGGGGTCAACCGGTCGACCAGCAGGGTGGAGGTCGGGCTGTTGCCCGGGAAGGTGCGGTGCGCCACCAGGGTGCCGGTGACGCCGTCGGCCTCGACCTCCTCGGGGGTCTTGCCCGCTGCCAGCGCCTCGGTCTGCGCGAGCAGGTTGGCGGTCAGCAGGTCGTGGTGGTCACCCAGCGACCCCGGGCCGGTGTGGAAGGGCTCGACGACCCCGATGAAGTCGGCCGGCACCATCACCGTCCCCTGGTGGATCAGCTGGTAGAAGGCGTGCTGTCCGTTGGTGCCCGGCTGGCCCCAGACGACCGGCCCGGTGCCGACGCCGACAGCGGACCCGTCGATCGTCACCGACTTGCCGTTGCTCTCCATGTCCAGCTGCTGCAGGTAGGCGGGGAAGCGCTGAAGGTACTGGCTGTAGGGGAGCACAGCGTGCGTGTCGGCACCGAAGAAGTTGACGTACCAGACCCCCAGCAGACCCATCAGCACCGGCAGGTTGTCCTCGAACGGCGCGGTGCGGAAGTGGTCGTCGACCTCTCGGAACCCCTCGAGCATCTCCTCGTAGGCGTCCGGCCCGATGGCCACCATGAGCGAGAGGCCGATCGCCGAGGTGAAGGAGTAGCGCCCCCCGACCCAGTCCCAGAAGCCGAACATGTTGTCGGTGTCGATGCCGAAGTCGGCGACCTTCTCGGCGTTGGTGGACACGGCGACGAAGTGGCTCGCGACCGCCTCCTCCCCCAGGGCCGCGACCAGCCACTCCCGGGCCGTGGTCGCGTTGGTCAGCGTCTCCACGGTGGTGAAGGTCTTGGACGCCACGATGAACAGCGTCTCTGCCGGGTCCAGGTCACGGGTGGCCTCGACGACGTCGGTGCCGTCGACGTTGGAGACGAACCGGAAGGTGAGGTCACGCCGGCTGTGGTCGCGCAACGCCTCGTAGGCCATCGCCGGGCCGAGGTCGGACCCACCGATGCCGATGTTGACCACGTTGCGGATGCGCTTGCCCGTGCTGCCCTTCCAGCTGCCGTCGCGCACCTGGTCGGCGAACGCCCGCATCCGGTCCAGCACCTCGCGCACGTCGGGCACCACGTCCTCGCCGTCGACCTCGATCACCGTGCCCGGTGCGGCACGGAGGGCGATGTGCAGCACCGCCCGGTCCTCGGTGGTGTTGATCTTGTCCCCGGTGAACATCGCCTCGATGCGACCCCGGAGGTCTCGTGCCTCGGCCAGGTCGACGAGCAGCCGGAGGGTCTCGTCGGTGACCCGGTGCTTGGCGTAGTCCAGATAGACCCCGCCGACCTCGGCCGTGAGCCGCTCCCCCCGGCCCGGGTCGTCGGCGAAGAGTGTCCGCAGATGGACGTCCTTCACCTGCTCGTAGTGCTCCTGCACGGCATGCCACTGGGGAAGGTCAGTCAAAGCCATGCCTCGCAGTCTGCCGCAACGTGGCCGCGCTCGCACACGCCTGCCGGGATCGGAGGGACGTGGCAGGTGGGGGCGACAGCGTGACCGGGGGCCCGCAGACTGGAAGCCCACGACAGGAGCAGCACCATGAGCATCATCGATGAGAGCACCCATCCGTCCCGGGACCAGGAGACCGAGCCCACGACCGTGCCCAACCCCGACACCGGGGTCGGCATCGGCGCGGGTGAGAAGACAACCTTCGAGCCCGAGGAGGACCTCGACGCCCCGGCCGAGGATGAGGACGCTCGGCCCTGACGCGTAGCCCCGCCGTCAGCGTGCCGGCTGGGCCTGCGCCCGCACTGTCGCCGAGTGCTGGGACCACACGCTCGCCAGGACCATCCCCACGACCAGCTCCCAGAGCGCCCACCAGGCCGTGACCAGCGCCATACCGCCGAGCCCGTCGAAGTAGGCCAGGACCACCAGCAGCCCCAGCGTCGCGTTGCGCACGCCGACCTCGAAGGTCATGGCACGGGTGCTCTCGTGCGGCAGGCGCAGGGCGCGACCGATGCCGTAGCCCAGCCCCAGCGCTATCGCGTTGTGCAGGCACACCGCCAGCAGCACCACGCCGAGGTAGGCCGCGAAAACCTCCCAGTTGCCGGCGATGCCGGCCACCACGATGAGCACCAGGACGAGCGCCGAGACCGGTCGGACGACCCGGCGGCCCCAGTCCGCTGCCCCTGGCGCGGCGTGGGCGACCGCGAAGCCGAGCACGAACGGCACCCCGATCACGACGACCACGTCCAGGAGCAGGCCAGGGCCGAGCGCGATCGAGCCGAGGATCTCCTGGCCGGCCGGATGCAGTCCCGCCCAGAAGGCGAACGTCACCGGCATGAGCACGATCGCCAGGAGGTTGCCGGCGGCGGTCATCGTCACCGAGAGCGCCACGTCACCCCGCGCTCGGTGGGTGAGGACGTTGGACAGGCTGCCGGCCGGGCAGCAGGCCACCAGGATCATGCCGAGGGCGACCGACCCGGACACCCCCAGGGCGAGCGTGAGCAGGAACGTGACAGCCGGCAGCAGCACGATCTGCGCCACCAGACCGACCACCAGCGGCACCGGGCGGCGCAGCACCCGACCGAAGTCCGCGACCCTGGTGTCCAGCGCGATGCCGAAGAGCACCACCGCAACCACGATCTTGAGCAGTGTCACGGCCCCGTCGTCCAACACGATCCTGGCCGCGTCGACGTCGGTCATCACCGCCTCCGGGCTGACATCCGCATGCCCCGAGGCTACCTCTAGCGCGGCGGATCACGGGACCTTCGGCTCTGGTCAGCCGCGCACGCTGATGCGAGCGTGGACCGCGGAGGAGATCGTCATGCGCACCTACACGGACATCGACACCGCCGCTCCGGAAGCGCCTCGAGGCCGTGGCCCGAGCCGCACTCCCACCGGCACGCTCGCACCCGCCCCGACACGAGGGCTCGGCGTCGCGCTCGTCCTGCTCGGCCTCGGCGCTGCCCTGGTGGCCGTGCTCGGACCGCTGGTGCTGGGGGTGCTCGACTACCACACCTCCCCCGGCGCCGTCGCTCAGATCCAGGGTGGTGACATCGCCGCTCTGGTCCTGGTCGCACCGGTCAGCATCGCGGCGGGGGTGCTCGTGCTGAGGCGCCACGTCCTGGGTGCCGCGCTCGGGCTCGGCCCGGCGGCCTACGGCCTCTACATGTACTTCCAGCTCGCGACCGGCGGCGACCCCCACCGCTACCCGGGCAACCTGGCGACGTTCTTCCCGCTGCTGCTCCTGCTCTTCCTGCTGGCCGCGTATGTCGCGGTGCAGGCCTGGCGGGCGCTCTCCCCCCTGGACCTGCCTGCCTCCGACCGCCGGGTCGACGTCGTGGCAGGCGGCTTCCTGCTCGTCGTGGCCGCGTTCCTCGTCATGGGCCTGCACCTGCCCGGCCTGATGACCCTGTGGCGTGGTGAGCCGACGCCGGAGTATCTCGCCGACCCCGGCATCTTCTGGGTGGTCAAGATCATGGACCTGGGCCTGGTCGTGCCGCTGCTGGTGGTGGTGGGCCTGGGGCTGGTCCGGCACTCCGAGCGCGTGCGGCTGCTGCGGTATGCCGTCACCGGCTGGGCGGCGCTGCTCGGCTCCTCGGTCGCGGGGATGGCCGTGGCGATGCAGGTGACCGACGCCGCCGGTGCCTCGCCGGTGCTGACGGTCGCGTTCACCACCTTTGCGGTGATCGCCGTCGTCGTGGCCGTGCTGGTGCACCGGCCGCTGCTGCTCTCCGACCGACGACGCTGACCACGGGAGGTCCTCCACCCCGCGGCGTGGGGTGCCGGTCTGCGCGCCGGGCGCGCGACGGGTGCATCGCGGCGCAGACCGTGCCACCGTGGGAGGGAGGACCTGCCCGTGTGGGCCCAGAGCGCCAGCGGTGAGCCGGTGCCCGCGGACGCCGACCTCCCCGAGGTCACTCCCGACGAGGATCGCGTCGTGGAGTCGGCCGACCTGCTCGACGACGACGCCGACCGGGTCTGAGACACGCAGCAACACGCCGAAGACACGATCCCGGACACCGCTGACATCCCGGACACCGCTGAGGCCGTGCCACCACACGGCTCGACGCCATGCCCGACCGCACCAGACGTCATACGCTGATGGCACCGCCCTGCCAGGGCCGCGGACAGGAGAACGCCCATGACATCCCCACACGACCGTGACGTGCTGGGAAACCTGGAGCAGACCCAGGCGCTGGTCGAGGCCGGCACCCTCCCCCCGGCGGTCGAGGTGCGCGTCGACCGCGTTGCCGACACCATCCGTGACCTGCTCGAGCTCGAGTCCGCCACGCCCACCGAGATGAGTGTCGTTCTCGGGGCGGTCGCGCACGGGTGTCTGGCCGAGCGGGTGCGTGACTACCAGCGGCTTCCTCGGGCCTATGCCGACAGGCGGGTCGTCACCGGCGGCCGGACGACGCTGATGCTCCTGGTGGACATGCTCGACGAGCTGGGCCTCACCCTCGACCGGCTCTACGACGCGGTCCGCCGGGAGGACCAGGACGCGCTGGAGCGACACAGCAGGCACCTGGCGCAGGCCTTCCCGTCACCGTCCGGAGCGAGCGCCGACGAGGTGGCCGGGGTCGTGGTGGAGCAGACCCGGTGACCACCACGACGTATGCCACCGCACCGGACCCGCCGGCCGGTCCGGGAGAACCTCTGGCTCCGGTGGCGCTGACCCACTACCTGCAGGAGCTCGGGAGATGGCGTCAGCGTCGTCAGCGCGAGCTCGACATCCTGGACGAGGTCGCCGCGGCCCGTGACGACAGCGACGACACCGCCGACGACCTGACGATGTCGATGGCCCTGTGGCACGCAGCCGCGCAACGTTACGACCTGCTCGTCACCGCCGCCGAGGGGGCCGGACCGGGCGGTCCGGACAGCCGCAGCCGGGACCGCATCAACCGGCTCGTCTGGGGGCTCATCGAGCAGCCCGGCACCGAGACTCACAACCTCTCCCTCTCGCTGCCCCAGGCGTGCCGGCTCTCCGACGCCCTGGCCTCGGCCCTGCGCTCCCGGCTGCAGGTCGACGACAGCGTCGACCTGGTGGCCGACCGACTGCACGCGGTGCAGTCCCGGGTCGACCGGATCGCCGAGCTCGTGACCGACCGCTCGGCGCAGGACCGCGGGGACTACGAGGCGCGGCTGAGGCAGATCGAGGACGGGCTGGCTCGGCTGGCCACGGCCGAGCCGGAGAGCTCCGACCGGCGGCCGGACGTCGGGCGGCTCGAGTCGCTGGCCGCGGGCACCGAGCGCGACCTCATCCTCGACGCCGTGCGACGTGCGCACGGACGGGCCGACCCCGATCATGTGGCCAGGGTGCGCGACGAGCTGGTCACCAAGGCGGACGCGGTGCGGGTGCTCGCCGAGCGGGCGCTGGGCTCGCTCACCCCGGCGCCCCACCTGGCCATCCCCGACGTCGAGGCCCTCGGGGACGTGCCGGAGGACCGCGGCGAGCTCACGACGTTCCTGGCCGGGCTGGAGCGGGTCGACCGTGCCCTGGAGCAGGCGCACATCGCCTACGCGACGACGCTGGCCCACCACGCCGAGCTGCTCGACCGTGCCGATGCCCTCGCGGCCACGCTCTCGGGCACCGGTGCTCCCACCAGCGTCGACCTGGCCGGGATGCTGAGTCGCACCATCGAGGCGTTGCACAACATGCCGGCCGACCTCCAGCGAGCCGCGGCGCTGATCAGCGCACAGGAGGCCTACCTGGCAGAGATGAGGAGCGACCGGTGACCACCAGCGAGCGACCTGACCTGCACGACCCCATCCCCGAACCCACCATGGCGTCCGCAGAGCAGACCGGCCGCGCGGCCACCCGGGACGAGCCGGCCAGGCCGGTGACCGCCGAGGCGGCCACCGCCGCGAGCGCGCGCGACTGCCCACACTGTGGAGCGACCAGCGTCGGCGACGCGATGTTCTGCGAGGCGTGCGGCTTCGACTTCGTCACCTCCGCTGCCCCGCTGGAGGCCCCGGGCGGCCCCCGCCACCGCACCAGCGAGCAGTCACTGCAACCGCACGAGGTCTACACGAAGCACCACTACCGCGACGCCTCACAGGAGGCCGAGGAGGTGCTGCAGCAGACGCGGCCGCGCGGACCTGCCGAGGACCTCGACCTTCTCCCCACCCCCGAGGTGCCTCCGCCGACCCCACCGACGCCGGAGCGGGCCTCCCCGGCTCACGAGCTGCTGGAGCACCTGCCTCCGTCGCGGGACCGCCAGACCGCCTGGGTCGTCGAGGTGTGGGTCGACCGGGGCTGGTATGACCTGCAGGACAGCGACCAGCCCTGCCCGCCTCCCCTCGCTCCCGTCGTGGTGCCCGTGCACGGCTCGTCGCTGGTGATCGGCCGCGCCTCCGACAGCCTCGGCGTCCGACCGGAGGTGGAGGCCGGCAACGACGTGGGCGTCTCGCGACGGCACGCCCAGCTGAGCACCGACGGGCGACGGTTCTGGGTGCGCGACCTCGGCACGCCCAACGGCACCTTCATCGGCACCGTGGGCGAGCCACTCCCGCGTGAGCCCATCGGCCGGGAGGTGCAGGTAGAGGTGGGCCGCGACGACCGGGTCTACGTCGGCACGTGGACCCGCCTCGTGCTGCGCCCGGCGGCAGCCCGTGAAGGCGCCGGCCACCCCGGCGACGGCGGACGGCGACGGCGACGCATGACACTGCCGGCGGTCGTCCCGGCGGGGACGGCGACGGCGAGCTGACTGCCGACGGTCGTCCCGGCGGGGTGGAGGCAGGGGCTACCGGGCGGTCAGCCTCCGCCGAGGTGGCTCCTCGGCTCCAGGTCGGGATGGAGGGGCTCGCCGGCCAGGGCCGCAGCCAGGCGTGCGCCCAAGGCCGGTGCCTGTTTCCAGAGGTTGTGGCCGGCCGGGAAGAGCACGCCGTCGCGCTCCCACACCCCGACCCCGTCCTCGCCCCACGGCAGCGTCGTGACCCAGCAGTGCCGGACGTCGACCGGTGTCGGGTCGAGCCCGGGTAGGGCCTGGTCGACATACGCCGCGGCGCGGTCGGCCAGCCCAGCGAGCTCCCCGGGGTCGGGCAGGCTCGCGTCGTCGCGGGCGCGGGTCGTCTCGCTCAGCCCCACGGCATACGCGGTGTTGCCGGGCACGGCAGCGGCATAGACGCCGGTCTCGCCGAAGACCCCGCTGGAGTCCTGCAGCGTCGCCAGCCGCGTCGGCGGCGCACCGCGCACCGCGAAGGTCAGCCTGACGTGCGCACCGTCCTGCACCGGCAGGGCCAGCCCGAGCGAGCGTGCCAGGTGCGCGGTGCCGCGCCCGGCGCACACGGCGACCCGGTCGTAGCGCCGGGTCGTGCCACTGCTGCGCACCTCGACCTCGGCGCCGACCGGCCGCACCGACAGCACCTCATCGCGCACGAGACGGTCCCCGAGGGCAGCCACCAGGGCCTCGACCACCGCGGTGGTGCGGATCGAGCCGCCACGCTCGTCGAGCATGGCCGGCCCGTCGAAGGGCGCCAGGAGCGGCTGGACCCGCGCCAGCTCCGCGGCGTCGATCCGCCGGGCGGCGACACCGGCCTGCTGCAGGAGCGGCAGCTTGGTCTCCACCGCCGGTCCGATCGCGACGGCGCCGTCGGCCGAGACCATCTCGACGCCCAGCGCCTGACCCCAGCGGTCGTAGAGGTCACGGCTCTCCTGCGTCGCAGCGATCAGCCGCGGGTCGTCATGGGCATGGCGGAAGATCCGCGACTGTCCACCGGACTGGCCGTTTCCGGGCACCCCCTGCTCGTAGACCGTCACCTCCGCGCCACGCTCCAGCAGCGCGTAGGCCGTGCACAGGCCGACGATGCCGGCCCCCACCACCGCAACCCGTGGTCCCTGCGACATGCCGGCTCCTCCCGCTCGACGACCCTGCCACCCTACGCACCCGGGCATGGACCGAGGCCATACTGAAGAGGAGATGTCCACGAGGACGCAGCCCGCTCCTGCGCCGGCCCATGACCATCGGGCGGCGTGGAGATGAGCTCGACCCGGTCGCGGAACCAGCAGATCACCGCTCGTGCGGCGATCGGGCTCCTGCTCGTGGTGGTGGTCGTGTTTGCCGTGATCCGGCTCGTGGTCGACGTGCCGCACCTGCTCGCCGGCACCCTGCCCGAGCCGAGCTCCTTCGAGCGCCGATACGTCGAGCACCCGGTCTCGGCATACCTGCACATCGTGCCCGGCGTCATCTACCTGGTCGGGGCGCCACTGCAGCTGTCCCGCTCCTTCCGGTCCCGCCATCTGGCCCTGCATCGGCGCCTGGGCCGGGTGCTGCTGGGGTGCGGTCTCCTCTCAGGGGTGTTCGCCTTCGTGTTCGGTGTGCCCCACGCGTTCGGGGGCACGCCCGAAGCGGCAGCGACCGTGGTCTTCGGCACCTGGTTCGTCGTGTCGCTGAGCCTGGCCTTCGCCGCCATCCGTCGACGCGACGTGGCTGCCCACCGCCGGTGGATGATCCGGGCGTTCGCGGTCGGCCTTGCCGTCGGCACCATCCGCCTGTGGATCGGGACCTTCCAGGCCACGGGCCTGCTGACGTTCGAGGCGAGCTTCGGTGTCGGCTTCTGGCTCGCGTTCCTGATGCACGTCGCGGCCGCTGAGGCGTGGCTGGCGACGACACCTCCTCGACGCCGCGCGCTGCTACGGTCGCCGCGTCAACCCACCCCGGACGGGGTGCGCACCCGCACTTCAGGAGACAAGGCACGATGAGCCTGCCCGGCAGCGACCCCGAGATCTCCCCTCTCAACCTGAGCGGTGTCTTCCCCCTCAACCTGGGCGGCAACCCGTTCGGGTGGACCGCCGACGAGGCGACGTCGTTCACCGTGCTCGACGCCTTCGCCGACGCCGGCGGCACGGTCGTGGACACCGCCGACGCCTACGCCGCCTGGGCCGAGGGCAACAGCGGCGGGGAGTCCGAGACGATCATCGGCCGGTGGATGGCCTCGCGCGGCAACCGCGACAGCATGCTGGTCGCCACCAAGGTCGGTGCGCTGCAGACGCGCAAAGGGCTGGCCCACGACAACGTGGTCGCGGCCGTCGACGACTCGCTGCGCCGTCTCGACACCGACTACATCGACCTTTACTACGCCCACTACGACGACGAGGGCGTCCCGGTGGGTGACCAGGTCGCCACGTTCGACTCGCTGGTGCGGGCCGGCAAGGTGCGTGCGGTCGGCCTGTCCAACTACTCCCCGGCGCGGATGCGCGAGTGGTTCCAGACCGCTCGGCGGGAGGGGACGACCGTCCCCGCCGCCATCCAGCCGCGTTACAACCTGGTCTCGCGGGCCGGCTACGAGAGGGACTACGCGCCGATCGTGGCGGAGCACGGACCTGCGGTGTTCAGCTATCCGGCCCTGGCCTCCGGCTTCCTGACCGGCAAGTATCGCACCGAGGCCGACGTCGCGGGCGCGGCCCGGGGTGGTGCGGCTCGGCGCTACCTCGAGGCCGGCGGGCTGCGGGTGGTGGACGCCCTGGTGGAGGTCGCCGACCGGCACGGCGTGCCACCGGCCACGGTGGCCCTCGCCTGGGTGCTGGCCCAGGACGTCATCCCGATCGCGTCGGCGTCGCGTCCCGACCAGCTCGATGCGCTGGTGGCCGCACCCTCGCTGCGGCTCAGCGCCGACGACCTGGCCGGGCTGGACGAGGCCTCCCAGGGTTTCTGAGGGGGCGTCGGTTGCGGGCTCAGGCGGTGCGGCTCAGGCGGTGCGGCTCGGACGGTGCTGGCTCAGACCACGAGCACCCGGTCGCCCATCCGGAGCAGCCCGTCGCGCCAGATCATGTCCATGGCGCCGACCGACACCCGGGCGCAGCCGTGCGAGGCGGGCCAGGGCGGGATCGAGCGGGAGCCGTGGATGGCGTAGTTGCCGGAGTAGAACATCGGCCGCCACATCTCGCCGAGCTCACCGTCGCGCCAGCCGCTGCCGTCGACGAGCCACACCTGGTAGTCACCCTTGGGCGTCCGCGCGATGTAGTTGCGCCCCTGGAACTCGTAGGGCTGGCCGTTGCCCGTGGCGGTGTTGAGCGTCATCACCGTCGAGCCGCCGCGCACGACCAGGAGCAGCTGGGTGGCGATGTGGACCTCGATGTGGTTGCCGCCGGCGACGGGCGAGGGTCGGTGACCGGTAGCCAGGGCCTGCCGCACCATCGGCCCGGCGATGCCGTCGCGGGTCAGGCCGTGCGCCTTCTGCAGGGCGAAGACGGCCTGCTGGGTGAGCTGGCCATAGCCACCGTCGGGTGCCCCGAGCCAGTAGCCACTTGCGGAGAGCTGCTCCTGCAGCGCGCGGACGCCGTCGCCCCGGTCACCACGCCGGTATGACGCGGGCTCGGGTTCCGGCTCCGGGTCCGGCTCGGGTTCCGGGTCAGCTTCGGGCTCGGGTTGCGGTTCGGGCTCGGCGGCGCCACCTTCGTCCTCTGGCTCGGGCTGCGCCTCGGACTCGGCCCCAGCGTCGGCGTCGCCCTCTGGCTCCGCCTCGGGCTCCGGATCGGACGCTGACCCCTCCACGGTGAGGGCGTCGCCGTCCCGCGACAGTCCGCCGATGACCGCGCCGCTCACCAGACCGAGCCCGCCCTTGAGCAGCTCCCGGCGGTGCAGGGGCAGCGAGCTGAGTCTGCCCGGCACCCTCGCATGCCTCACTCTTCGCACCGGTCGACCCCCTTCGTGTCGTGGTTCGGTCCTCCAGTAGACGACATCAGAGCGCACGATGTTCCGTTGGCACGCAGCCGATGCCGAACCGTGACCTGCTCCCGGCGCGCCACATCTGGCGCACCCGCCCCTCGTGACCAGGCAACCACCACCACTGTCGCCGGTCCCACCAGGGCGGCGGCATTCCCAGCAGCGTCAGGCGGTGGGATGCTCGACCCATGGCTGACGAGACGACGGACGAGTGCCCGCAGTGCCAGAAGCGGACCCTGCTCAGGGCGGTGGTCGACCAGGTGCGGGCTGCGGTGGCAGGTGAACCCGCACGGCACGAGCACCCGGAGTTCCTCGTGTGCCCCGTGTGCGGGTGGAACAACCTGCCCGAACGCTGGCAGCAACAGCAGCGCTGACCCGCCGGCACCGGACCCAGGGTCTCGCGGCCCGACCTGGTGGTGACCGACGTCCCGCAGCTCGGGGCGGAGGCGCCGCTGGGCAGGTCAGTGGGGCAGTGAGCCCGCGGTGCCCGCCCTCATCGCACGCGCCGCCCATCCGCTCCATCGGTCAGCTCCGAACACCAGGCACCTGGACGACATCCCGGTCGTCGATGCCACAAAGGAGTGACCATGACCACTCGCACCATCACCGCTGCCGCCACCTTCGCCGTGCTCGCCGCCCTCGGCGCGGCCGGCCCGGCATCCGCTGGGCATGATGAGAACCCCTCGGACCGAGTCGGCACCTACGCCTACGACCTGGCGCCCGTGCAGGCCGAGACGGTGGCGAACAGCCAGGGCGGGGGCTCGACGCGGATCACCGCCCTGCCCAACGGCAAGGTGAAGGTCAAGATCGAGGCCTGGGGCCTCGCGCCACACCTGCCGCACGCGATGCACCTGCACGGACTCGACGGCGCCCCGGACCTCGGCTGCCCCGGGCCCTCGGCGGACGGTGGCGACGGCATCGTGACCGTCGTGGACGGCGTTCCCTTCTACGGCGGCATCCTGGCCTCGCTCACGACGTCGGGCGACACCACCGCCGCCAGCGCGCTGGCGCTCGACCGGTACCCCGTCGCCGACGCCAACGGTCACCTGAGATACCAGCGCACGTTCGACAACGACCTCGCACTCGCCAACGCCGACAGCGCGCAGGTCGTCCTGCACGGCATCGACATCAACGGCAACGGCGCCTACGACTTCGAAGCCGGCCCGTCCTCGCTCACCCCGGACGCTCCGCTCGAGGCCACCATCCCCGCCCTCTGCGGGGGCATCGCCAACTGACCAGATCGCAGATGCGACTGTCGTAGCTCCCTCGAGCCGGCGTCAGCGACGATGCGGTCGTGGATGGAAGCGCAGGGCGGTGAGCCGGTCACCCGGGCGCACCGGTGCGCTACGTCATACGCTGATCGGGTGCCCGACGACTTCGTCATCGCCCGCAACCCGGAGGAGGGCACAACCCTCCCCTACCTGCTGCGTGTCCCGCTGGGGCCGGACGGCATCGTGCTCAAGGCGAAGGATACCTGGCCGCGCACGGGCAAGGTCTACTGCCATCGCGCAGTCGGGTGGCCGCGGGAGCCAGAGGTCGTCGAACGCGTGCCGGTGCGCTCGTGCGTGCGGCGCGGCGCCAGCATCGACCTCGTGCTCGACCGCGGGCGGGAGAACCGGTCGCAGTTCGTGCTCACCCGCATCCGGGGTGGCCGGGAGGCCATCTTCTGGCAGACCGCCCGCACCGCCAAGCAGGCACGCCCCGCCGTCGCGGTGCCAACAGCTCGCGGGTCCGGAGTCACCGACCTGGAGATCGTGGTCGACAGCCACGAGCGGTATGCCTGGAAGTTCGAGCACCAGCAGGCCACGACCACTCGGCGGGCGCTGGTAGCCGGTGACTACGGGGTGTGCGTGGGCAGCCGCGTCGTCGGCGCCGTGGAGCGCAAGTCGCTGCCGGACCTGGTCAGCACGCTGACCAGCGGCAAGATGCGTTACCTGCTCGCCGACCTGGCGGCACTGCCGGCAGCGGCGGTGGTCGTGGAGGACCGCTACTCCTCGGTGTTCAAGCTCGAACGGGTGCGGCCGGCTGTCGTCGCTGACGCGCTCGGGGAGTGCCACGCGCGCTTCCCCGCGGTGCCGATCGTCTTCTGTGAGACGCGGCTCCTCGCCCAGGAGTGGACCTACCGCTTCCTGGCCGCCGCGCTCGTCCACGACGCGGAGTCCACGCACGCCGACACCGAGGCGTCGCCACTGCCCACGGCGGCGGGCCCGAGCCCGGCCGAGGTGCGGGCGTGGGCGCGCAGCCACGGGTATGCCGTGTCGCAGCGCGGTCGGATCAGCCAAGAGGTGCTCGACGCGTTCGCCCGGCGCAACGGCTGATCCCCAGCCCCGAGCCTCCCCGCAGGTACGTCGTCGCCGGCCACGCCTCGGACCTCGCGGGCTCCCCGGCACAGCGCACGCCCGCGCATGGCGACGACCCGGCGCGTGAAGGGCCGGGTGCGGGGCAGGGTCATCGCAGGTGCCAGGTCACGCCGAGGGCCGTGACGGTCGCGTCGCGGCCTCGGTCATGGACCCAGGTGTGGTGTCGTGGGCAGAGCAGGGCGTAGTTGGACAGGTCGGATCTCCCACCCTGTGCCCAGGGCACGACGTGGTGGGCCTCACACCAGGTCGCGGGCACGGTGCACCCCGGGATCGTGCATCCTCGGTCACGCGCCGCCAGGCGGATCCGCTGGGCGGGTGTCACGAGCCGGTGCCGGCGGCCCTGGTCGAGGATCTCGCTCGGCCCGCCGAGGACCATGGGGATGATGTCGGCCTCGCACGCCAGCCGGCGGATCGACGCGGCACTGACCGTTGCGCCGTCCAGGGTCGCGCCGCATCCGGGCTCGTCCCCGCCTCCCCCGAGCAGCTGTCTCTTGAGGGTCTCGAAGTCGATCGAGACCAGGAGCATCGCTTTGGGGGTGGTCGGCTCGCCGTGGGTGCCGGCCACGCCTCGGCGGATCACCGTCATCAGCGCGTCGTAGCGCCGGTTGCCCGGCGTGCGGCGGTCCTCCTCACCGGTGGCCTCACGCTCCTGCCTGGACGCCGGGGCGGCCAACGGCGAACGCAGGATCGCCCGCACCGCCTCGTAGTCGGCGTCATCGCCGAAGGTCATGATGATCCGCCTGACCGACCCGTCGGCCAGGCTGGACTCGTGCACGTCCCGGAGCTGGTGCTGTGCCCGTCGGCGGTCCTCGTGGTCCTTCTCCGGCAGACACCGTCGCAGCAGCTCGGCGATGATCCGCTCGACGTCCTTGTCGTCGAACAGGGGGTTGCCCCCGGCGTCGGCGAGGATCCGGACCGCCTCGGCATACTGCTCGGCCGAGATGGACCCGCGGATCCGCACCAGCGCCCTGTGCATCCGGGCGGCCCGGGCGAGCGTCATGCCCCCGGACAGCACGCCGGCCAGCAAGGGTGCGTGCACCTGGTCGCGACCCGCCTGCGCCAGGCGCGCGAGGTCGCGCAACGCCGGCTGGTCCAGGTCGGGGCAGCGGTGAGCCAGCCAGTCGACCAGGTTGAACCCGTCGATCGTGTGCAGCCCTCGCTCGGCGACCTCGCACGCCAGCCGCAACCGTGCTCGCCCCAGGGCGGCCGATGCCTGCGCGAGGCCGCGAAGCCCGGCGGTCAGCTCGGCGTCCATCAGCAGCACGGGGTGCTGGGCGGCGAGGTCAACGGACATCCCTGCTCTCGCGGCCTCGCGCAGCGCGACGGCCACCCCCTCCCGAGCCGGGCGCGCGGTGGGCAGCGAGGTCGTCCGGGCGACATCTGCCATTGTCGTCCGGATCACCTCACCACCCCACGTCACCGTCATAGCACAAGTGTACGAACAGCCACCGACAGACCCTGCCCGACCGCTGGTGAGCCCGGGGACGAGGCCGCCGGATCGCGAGCCGGTGGGAACGAGGCCCGCCGCGTGGCGAAGCCCGCTGTGTGGCGAGGCCCGTCACTCCTCGGCCCCACCGACCCCGCTCGCCGGGTCCTGTGAGGTGGACGTCGACACCTGCTGCACCGGTGGCGCCGGCACGATGCGCTCCACGAGCAGGGTCATCGCCGACCCGGCGAGTGCCGTTGCCAGGGCGGTTGCAGCCGCCACCGCGACGCCGGAGCCCCACAGCACGAGATGGCTGGTGTGGTAGATGTCGCCCAGGCCCTCGGCCCCGGAACCGGCCTTGCGCAGGGTCAGGTAGTCGGCACCCACACCCAGCACCAGACAGACGACGGCCATCTGCAGGATGCGGATCGTCACGGCATCGACGGTGGCGGTGTCACCGAAGGGCACCAACAGCAGGACGCTCTCCGAGCCGGCCAGCACGACGAGCAGCCGCAGCGACTTCACCAGCCCGGTGGCCCCCGGGATGAGCGGGAAGAAGTAGCCGAAGACGAGACCGTAGAGCGGGAACCGGAAGGCCAGCGCGGCCGCGGCCACCGTGCCCCAGGGCCGTGAGCCGAAGAAGCCTGAGATCTGCGAGACGGTGTCGGCGAGGGTCCCGAACTGCAGCACGATGCCGACGACGGTCGCCGCGGCCCCGGCGGTGACCGCCCTCCGCCAGGCGTTGTGCTCCCCGGCCCAGCTGAACGCATCCCTCATCTCCGCGTGCCCGGGACGCCGGGGCACCTCACCGAAGGCCTGCAGGACGACCTTGCGCGTGGCGTCGGCGTCCTGGGCGTCCACCTCTGCTCTGGCGACCTTCTTGCGCAGCGTGTCCTGGAGGTGGTGGGCGGTCGCGGCTCTGCTCGACCGGCGCAACGCCGCGCCGATGACCGCAGGGGTGTTCTGCTGCTCCGACGGCACCCAGTCGGACCCCCATGCCTCGCTCCTGGGGAAGAGGACGAGGACCATCAGCAGGAGGCCGGCACCGAACGACCAGGGGACCCCGGCGTAGAGCACCTCGGGGCGCAGCACCAGGCTCGCGCTGAGCAGCAGGACCACGGCCCACGGCAGAGGTCGCGCCGCGGCAGGGCCGGCCGCCCGCGCCCGCAGCACGATGACGGCGGTCATGATCAGGGCGAGCGGCACCAGCGAGCGCAGTGCGTAGGTCGCGTTGTCGGCCAGGTAGCCGTCGGCCCCGCTCGGCCGCAGGACCGGGAGCGCCGGGAGCACCACGAGCAGGAGCGCCACGAGTGCGAGCGCCCAGGCCACCCCCCGGGTCACCCGGCTGCGGGCAGAGATCCGGACCAGGTCGCCGAGGGCGATCCGGGCCAGCACCAGGAGCATCGCGGCCGTGGTGAGAGCAGAGATGACCGATGCGGCGACGTGCGCCGTGGGCGACCAGGTCATCGCCAGGACGCTCACGACGACGAGGACACTGAGCCCGGCGACCATCGGCAGCACGATCTGACGCCACTGCCGCCCGATGCCCAGACAGAACACACCGGTGGCCACAAACCCGATGCCGATCCCGCTGAGCAGCCAGCTTCGGACCCACAACGGGTCGTCGAAGACCTCGCGCGGTGCGGTGGGCTGGCTGGTCAGGACCAGCGCCAGGGCCGCGACCGCGGCCACCGCGGTCACGGCCACGACCGCCACGACGCGCGGGCCCGGTCGTCCCGCACGCGCGAGGGCCGAGACGGCCCACATCGCGTAGGCGGCCTCCAGCACCCCGGCACCGAACCCGAAGGGCAGGAACAGCCCCGGCTCGTCCAGGATCCGGGATCCGACGAGCGCCACCACCCCCAGTGCGGCACTCACCCCCGCCACGGCGAGCGGCACCATACCCAGCGCCAGCAGGAGGTAGAACCGCTCTCCCACCCGGGTGCCGGCTCGGTCGGCCTCCGCGTCGGCCTTCGCGTCGGCCTCCGAGTCGTCCTGCGCGTCCGACAAAGCCGTCCGCCATCGCCGCAGGACGGCATACAGCACCACCCAGGGGGCCAGCGGCCAGAGGTATGCCGCGAAGGAGGCGAGCATCGCCCCGGCAGGCTGGGGGAACGAGTCGACAGCACGCGACGGTGCCGGCTCGGTCGGGACCAGCTCGACCGTCGCCACACTGTCGGGCGAGAGCAGAGCAGTCAGGTGCTGCGGCTCCTGGGACACGACGGTCCCTTCGACCTGGACCGCGCTCACGGCGTGGGTGGTCTCGGTGCTGACCTCGAGCTGCACCTCGCACGACTGTCCGCAGGTCCATCCTGGGCGCGACATCTCGACGTCGACGGTCTGGTTCCAGTCGTCCGCCTGGCCCGGGGCCGGGCGTGCCTGCAGCTGCACCAGTGCCGTCTCGCCCTCACCCCTGGTCACGGACGGCGGGCTCCATGCCAGGGCGAGCCGCTGGTCGGCCAGCACGATGGTGGGGCCCCCGGCCAGGTTCCAGACCACGTTCTCCGGTCTGTCGCTGTAGTCCCCTTGGGCGACCGCAGTCGTGAACGGGCTGTCGGCCGGCAGCTCCAGGGCGATGTCTACCTGGGTCTCGGCCCCGGCCACCGCGACGCTGACACGCACACCGGTCAGGTCGTCTCGGGCCTGATTGACCAGGTCGAGGTCCGGCTCGTCACCCGGCGGAAACAGCTCCCGGTAGGACACCTCGAGCCGAGCGGAGAAGACGGCCTGCGCCAGGGCCTCGGCGGCGAAGCTCAGCAGCAGGACACCGGCGAGCACCGCCAGGAGTCGTCTGGTGCGCCGCACACGTGACATCGGGTCCCCCATGACCACTGGGTGGTCTGTCCACGCTACCGCCGACGACCTCAGCAGCACCAGAGGCCACGTGGGCCACGACGTTCCTCGACTAGGAGCGCAGCACCCGGTCCATCGACCTGCCCTTGGCCAGCTCGTCCACCAGCTTGTCGAGGTAGCGGATCTGCTGCATCAGCGGGTCCTCGACCTCCTCCACCCGCACCCCGCAGACCGTGCCGGTGATCGACGACACGTTGGGGTTGAGCTGGGCCGCGGCGAAGAAGTCCTCGAAGGTGGTGCCGGCGCTCAGGTGGGCGGCCAGGGCCGGCTCGTCGAACCCGGTCAGCCACTCGATGACCTCGTCCAGCTCAGCCTTGGTGCGCCCTTTCCGCTCGACCTTCGCTACGTAGAGGGGGTAGACCGAGGCGAAGCTGGTGGTGAAGATCCGGCTCATGCTCGCCAGGCTATCCCCGCATCCGCACCGACAGGCAGGTCACGCAGCCCTCGAGCTTGATGAGCTCGCCGATGTCGACCTCGGTCACCTCGTATCCCAGGTCGCGAAACAACCGAGCCGACCGGGGTGCGTCGGCCGCCATGAGCAGCCGCTGCCCACCGAGCAGCACCACGTGCGCACCCGACTCCTCCGGCACCGGCAGGAACCGCGGCCACACCGACGGGTCGTCCACCAGCGGCTCGTGCCCGACGACCGTGCCGTCCGGCAGGGCGGTCACCGCGCTCTTGAGGTGCAGCACCCGGCTCACCGGCACCCCGACCACGCGCGCCCCCAGCGGCTCGAGGTGGGCGGCGAGCTGCCGCATACCCTCGGCGTTGCTGCGCCCACCCTGGCCCACCCACACGGTGCCACCCCACTTGAGCACGTCTCCCCCGTCCAGCGTGCCCGGTGCCTCGATGCGCGCCACCCGGTAGCCCGCGGCCCGCACCGCCGCCTCGACACCGGCAACCTCGTCGCGCCGCGACCCGGCCCCCGGACGGGTCAGCACCGCCAGGTCGCCGTAGACCACCACCGCGTCCTCGACGAACACCGCATCCGGGCAGTCGTCGGCCGGCTCCACCTCCACCACGTCCCACCCCGCCTCGCGCAGCGCCTGCACGTAGCCCTCCCACTGCCGCACCGCCAGGTCGACGTCGACCGGCCGGCGGTCGATGTGCGTCACCAGACCCTCGGCAAGCCGAGGACCGGGGCGGCGGACGAGCGCGCGGTGCTGCTCGGCGACAGGCTGCATACGCCTCAGCGTGCCAGACGCGCCCCCGCCGCACGCGCGTGCCATCCACACGAAGCGACACATGCGCATGCAGCTGCATGCGCGCTCGCTACACTTGGTCGCATGAGCACGAACATCCAGATCCGGTCCGTGGACGACGAGCTCGCCGCGGCGGCCAAGGCGGAGGCGACGCGGCGGCGGATGAGCCTGTCCGACTACCTCAAGGAGCTCATCGAGCAGGATCTCGGTGCGCGCTCGGCCGCCCGCCACCGCGCCGACCTCTATGCGCAGGTCAGCCGGTCGGCCCCTGCGACGGTGCGGCGTGCGGACACCACGGCAGCCGTGAAGCAGGCGCGGCGCGAGCTGGGCCTGGGGTGATCGTCCTCGACGCGTCCGCGTGGGTCGACATCCTCATGGGCCTCGTCCCGCCCCCGCAGCCGGACGAGGCGGTCACGGTGCCGCCCCACTTCGACGCCGAGGTCGTCGGCGCGTTGCGAGCCCTGGACCATCGGGCGGTGCTGTCGACCCTGGAGGCCGAGACGGCGCTGCGGTTGCACCTGCACGCTCGCTTCCCGGTCGAGCGGCAGGACGACGACGTCCTCCAGGCCTGGCGATGGAGAGAGTCCATGTCCCTGGCCGACGCTTGGTATGCCGCGCTCGCACTTCGTCTCGGTGCGACGTGGGTGACCACCGACCGTCGTGCTGCCGCCACGGCTCGGCGGCACGGGGTGTCGGTCCGCACGCTCTCCTGACCGCCATGCTCCCTACCGGTCCACGACCATCCGCGTAGTAGTCGTGGTCCAGCATCATGGCCGAGTAGTAGAACCGGCGGTCGATCTCGTCCGAGATCGCCTGCCGGTAGCCCTCCGGCACCTCCTGCCCCTGGCGCAGGGGTGAACTCCCGGGCCATGCTGTCGTAGCGCCCCCGGTCGGTGACGAAGCTGCGGTCGCTGAAGACCACCAGGGGGTCGGCCTCGGAGAAGACGTCCCGGCCCATGAGCAGCCGCGAGTCGAACTCCACACCCATCAGGTTCGACAGGGTCGGCAGGATGTCCAGGCTGGACACCGGCTCGTCGACCGTCTCGGGCTCCATGCCCGGGGCGTAGATGACCAGGCTGTTGCGGTAGAGCTCGAACTTGTCGACGTCGTGGCCGGCCAGGTCCTCGATCTGCTCCTGGGTCAGGCCGTAGGGGTAGTGGTCCGAGCTCAGCACGATAAGGGTGCGGTCGGCGACCCCGGCCTCTTCCAGCCGCTCCAGCAGGAGCTCCATCGCCCGGTCCAGCTCGATCTGCGTGGCCAGGTAGGCGCGGCCCGCCTCGGTGTAGGGCAGGTCCTCGACGAGGTCCCGGTTCTTGGCGGCCATGGCGTTGCCGCCGTAGTTGTACTCCAGGTGGCCACTGACCGTCATGTAGTAGGCGTGGAACGGCTCCTCGGCGAGGACCTCGGGCGTGGTGACGTCGATCATCTCCAGGTCCGAGGAGGGCCAGGTCTGTGTCACCTCCAGTCCGTTGCCCACCCCCTGGTAGTCGTAGCCCAGGTTGGGGTGGGAGACGTCGCGCCGGTAGTAGTCGTAGGTGTGGTTGTGGAAGGCGTAGGTCGCGTAGCCCAGCCGGCGCAGCTGGTTGCCCATGGCGAACGGCATGGAGTTGTCCCCGGACTGCTGCATGCTCCACACCCCGCTCTTGGGGATGAGACCGGTCGTGGCCACATACTCCCCGTCCGAGGTGCTCACTCCCCACAGGGGGGTGTAGATGTCGGTGAAGTGGAACCCCTCGTGGGTCATCTTGTGGAGCGTGGGCGTGACGTCGGGGTCGACGGCGAGGTGGGAGTAGGCCTCGGCGGTGACGAAGACCAGGTTGTAGCCCTCGAAGAGGCCCGTGTGCTCGTTCTTGGCGGTCGGCTCGCGCTGGCTGAAGTATTGGTGCATCGCCCGCAGCTCGTCGCTGTCGGCGTCGTCGGCGAGCTGCGCGAAGTCGATGTCCAAGGCGTTGTGCCCCAAGGCCGCCGGCTCGGTGGGCTCCGCGCCCTCTCCCGAGGTCGTCGGGGCGTCGTCGTCGGCAGGCTCGTCGGCGGAGCCGTCGTCGGAGGTCTGGGCCGGGGGCGCCACCACCGGTGGCGGCGGCTGCTCCCGCTCGAAGCCGAGCAGGTTGCGCTGCAGGTCGACCCGCATCGTCGTCACCAGCCCGAGCCGGTCCACGGAGGCCACCGGGTGCTGCTCCCGGTAGTACATGTCGTAGGCGCTGTTCTGCTCCCGGTCCCCCAGGTTGATCCCGGCCACGGCCACCGCAAAGAAGGCCACCAGCAGCCCGGTGGCGACGGCCCGGTGCCCCCACGTGACGCGTGGCCTCGCGCGAGTCCTGACCCTGGACACGAGGAAGACGAGCAGCGGGACCGCCATCAGGAGCAGCCACCCGGCGTGCTCGCCGAGCTTGCCGAGGATGTCGCCGGAGAACTCGGTCACCTGGCCGGCGTGGGTGGCGGAGAAGACGGTGTAGAAGGTCGTGAAGATGTCGTAGTAGATGAGCTGCGAGATGTAGAGCACGGTCACCGCCGCCAGGCAGAGCCCGACCACGACGTCGCGGGACCTCCCGGGGACAAGGCTCGCCACCAGGTGCACCACCAGCGCAATGACACCCGCGAAGAGGGTGGCGTAGACCAGACCGATGCTGAGGATCGGCAGGCCGGTCTGCAGCCGCAGGACGACCTCGAGGAAGAGCAGCGAGGCCAGGAGGTATGCCGGGAGCGTCAGCCCGCGCGCGGCAGCGCTGGGGCCGCTGCTCCGGTCTCCCCCGGTCGCGGCCCCACACCACCAGACGTCCATCCCGTCCCCATCCAGCCACGGTAGAGGACTTCACCGAGTGTTCACCTCAGCGCGCGTCGGCGTGCCCCCGGGGATGTGCGCCAGGTCAGCTTCCTCCTCGACGTGGACTCCGCCCCCGGCCCTTGCGTCGCCGCCAGCGCACCTCCACGCCCCGCTCCCGCGCCATCCGCTCGATGAGGTGGCTGACCTCCTGGTTGGCGTAGCGGTCGTGGACGTCGCGCACCGACGTCCGCTTGCCGAAGAGCGCGTCCGCCTCGTCGAAGAGCAGCACCTGACCCGACTGCTCGGCCCCGCTTCTTCAGCCCTCCACGAGGCACCGGCGGAAGCTATGAACTGAGAAAGACTGTGTCCATGTGCCACTCGAGTGCCTCACCAGAGGGCCGGTCAACTCGTCTTGCTGGCAGGGTCATGAGGGGCTGCCCCTGACGACTGTAGAACTCTTGACCATTGCCGAACTCCTCGCGCAGACGCGGGCTGACCTGCAGGGACATGCTCCGCGGGTGCACTGCGAGATAGCCACGATCGAACATCTTGTGAACGTCGGACCTGAGCAGCAGCCCGTTGTCAAGACGGTTGGCGCCTTCCATGGCGACAGGGCGAATGTGCGCAGCGTCCAAGACGGGGGTGATCTTTGCCCCCGTTATGGCGCATCGTCGCTGGTAGGCGTCTAGCAGCAACGCCTTGAACGCTCTCTGACCGACCCGGTTCGCGACGAGGTGTGGGTCCCCGAAGACACTCCCCGGCACGCTCCTGGCGACGTGCGCGGTCCGCAGCAGATGAGCCAGCGCTTGCTCGATATAAGAGCCTGAGGTGGCCATGAGGTCATAGGTCTTTCCAGCGACGATGTTGGAGGCAAAGTCCGGGGGCGCCGGGAGCGTGGTGGCTGGGGAACTGAACTCTACATCCCGAAGGAGCACACAACCGATTTCTGGATCCTCGGATGGGGCAAGTGGCACCTTGCGATAGGACGCAATGGCGCGCCGCATCTCGGTGAGGGATGCCGAGCCGTTTCCCTGACCGAAGCAGTCCCAGGCTTCAGACAGCTTGAGACGAGCGAAACCACTGAGAAATCCGGCCCCGACGAGCCTGTTGTCTGGGTAGTGCGTCTTGAAGAGGAATGGCTCACCGGTGGCGATAGCCCTGAAGCCTGCCCCGCTCGGCCTCCAGAAGTTCACCTCGGTCAGATGCGGCCGGTCCCTTAGGAAGCGGTACCAGGACCCATCTGTCACCCCCACAAAGGCTTTCACACCTGCGGATGCTATCCGCGAGTCACGCAAGCGCGGAAGCGTGAGCAACGTAGAGTGATCCGGTCATTGCGGCCCGACGGGCTTCCAGTCCGGACATGCCCCCACCCGCACGAGTCGTTCGTGCTGCCTGGGGATCCTGTCCGTGCATCTGCTTCGATCCTCCGTCCGAGGACTCTCCGTCGCTGGAGGCGCAGCTGGCCGGCATACCGCGGAGCAGATGGCCATGCAGACCGGGCGTCGGCCAGCCCTCCGAGCAACGCTCCTGGCAGCGCAGCCTCCCCCGCACTGCGCGCCGACCTCTCGACGCCGGGCTGGACGACGTCGAGGTGCTCGTCGAGTACCAGCTGCCCCTCACCAGCAAACGAGCCGACGTCGTGCTCGCCGGGCGCACCCGCAGACCGGCCGCCCGTCATACCTCGTCGTCGAGCTCAAGCAGTGGAGCGAGCGCCGACGCGGTTCGAGGACAGCGACGCCCTCGTGCGGATCGACGGCTACGGCCACCACGCCGTCGCCGCACCCTGCCGGCGCAGGTCCGCGGCTACGAGCGACTACCTCGCCGACTTCCTCGTCGGCCTCGCCGAAGACCACACGAGCTGGCGTCGGCGCGGCCTACCTGCACAACGCGACCGACCTGGGCGTCTCCGACCTGTGGGACATGGAGGCCGCGCGAACCGGCGGCCGGCCGGATGTTCACCGGGCAGCGACCGCGGTGACTTCGTCGACTTCCTGCGCAGCACCTTCGACGCCCGAGGTGCCGGGGCGCCGATATGCCGACGCGCTGCTCGCCAGCCAGGTCGCCCCGTCCAAGCAGCTGCTGGCCGTGGCGGCGACGAGGTCCAGGAGCGCGAGCAGTTCGTGCTGCTCGACGAGCAGCGCGACGCCTACGAGCTGGTGCTGCACGCGGTCGAGCAGGCGCGCCGCGGCAACACCAAGACGGCGGTCGTCGTCAGCGGCGGACCCGGCAGCGGCAAGAGCGTCATCGCCCTGTCGCGTGCATGGGCGAGCTGGCGCGGCAGGGACGGGCCGTCATGCACGCCACCGGCTCGCAGTCGTTCACCCAGACGCTGCGCAAGGTCGCCGGGCACGGGCGCCGCGCGTGCGCAAGCTGTTCAGCTACTTCAACAGCTTCATCGCCGCCGAGCCGAACGAGCTCGACGTGCCTGATCCTCGACGAGGCGCACCGCATCCGGGAGACGTCGGAGTCGCGGTGCACCCGCAAGGAGCACCGCACCGGCCGGCCCCAGCTCGACGAGCTGCTCAGCGCCGCGCGGGTGCCGGTCTTCCTGCTCGACCAGAACCAGGTCGTGCGGCCCGGGCGAGATGGGCACGGCCCAGGACATCACCGCGCACGCCGAGGCAGCTCGGCATGGACGTGCACGAGATCGACCTCGACGACCAGTTCCGGTGCGGCGGGTCGGCGCGGTATGTCGAGTGGGTCGAGCGGCTGCTCGGGCTGGCGCCCGGCGGTCCGCAGCCGTGGGACGGGGACGACCGCGTTCGAGGTGCACGTCGTGGACTCGCCCGACGAGCTCGAGCACGTGCTGGCGCATGCGGCAGGACGACGGCTACACCGCGCGGATGGCGGCCGGCTACTGCTGGCCGTGGAGCGACCCGCGAGCCGGACGGGACGCTCGTGCAGGACGTGCGGATCGGCGACTGGTCGCGGCCGTGGAACCTCAAGGGTGACCGCGCCGTCGGCGGCGCGCCCGCCGGCCGCGCTGTGGGCGACCGATCCGGCCGGCTTCGGGCAGGTCGGGTGCATCTACACCGCGCAGGGCTTCGAGTACGACCACGCCGGCATCATCATCGGCCCCGACCTCGTCTGGCGCGACGGCCGCTGGGTCGCCGTGCGCGAGGCCAACCAGGACCCGGAGCTGCGCAACCGCACGAAGGTGTCGGACCGCGACTTCGACCGGCTGGTGCGCAACGTCTACAAGGTGCTGCTGACCCGCGGGCATGCAGAGCGTCCGCATCTACTCCACCGACCCACAGACCAGGGACTTCCTCCGGCGCTCGTCCGGGATAGCGGGCGGCAGGCCGCCCAGCCACAACCACACACCGACGGATCGACAGGCTTCCGCTGCAGGACATGCCTCCCCCGTGATGAGCACGGAAGGCGCATGCCGTGACGGCATGGCTGCTGACGATCAGCAAGGACTACCCCCAGCACTGGGACTACGCCAAGGAGCACGGCCTCTGGGACCTGATCACCGCATCGCGGGATCAGGGCCGGCGATGTCGTCTACTTCTGGCAGAGCGGGGCATCACTGCTCGGGAAGGTGCGGCCCTTCCGGATGCCCACGACGTCGACCCGCGACAGACCGATGCCAGGCCCGTGGGACGACTGGCCGGGGATCGCGGACAAGCCCTACGCCAGCGCTTCCCACTTCGAGGTGCTCGCAGGACGAACCGCTCGCAGCCGCGCTGGGGCAGAGGTCGCGTGCGGCGACCGGCTCAGCGAAGAACCCGCACGTTCGTCAGGACGTTGACCGCGAGCAGCAGAAGCGCTGCTGGACAGCTACTTCGGTGGGAGGCTCACCCCCAGCAGACGCTGAGCGACGCTCAGGCGGGAGCGCGTCCGTTCGCCGACGCTGGACGAGGATCTGCGGGTTCGGCGACTGCAGCTGGTCGCGCTGCGCCAGGGACAGCCGCGCTTCCGCGCGAGCTGCTGCGCGCCTACGCGCGTCGTGCGCTATCACCGGCACCGCGGTCGAGTCGGTCCTGGACGCCGCACACATCTCCCCGTACAAGGGTGACGCACACCAACGACGTCCGCAACGGGCTGATCCTGCGGGCGGACATCCACACGCTCTTCGACCGACCCCTCCTGACGGTAACGCCCCAGTACACCGGTCCGCGTCACACCCGAGCTGTGGGGCTCGGAGTACGCCGGCTCTGGACGGGCGAGACTTGCAACGCTGCCAGCAGGCCCGTGATCGCCCGTCGCTGGCACCGCCTCCGGAGCACAACAACAAGTGTGCTTGGCTGCAGGCATGATCTTCAGCCGGTGCAGGACCGGCTGCGCGCGCTTCGCGGCGGAGCGCGACTGGGAGCAGTTCCACACCCCGAAGAACCTGGCGATGGCGCTGTCCGTTGAGGCCTCCGAACTGATGGAGATCTTCCAGTGGCTGACACCAGAGCAGTCAGCCGGTGTGATGGAGTCCGGCAGGCGCCGACGACGTGCGTGACGAGATCGCCGACGTATCATCTACCTGCTGAGGCTCCTCGACGTGCTCGATGTGGACCTGGAGGAGGTCGTGTCAGCCAAGATCGAGAGGAACTCCCGCCGGTTCCCGACCGACGACCACTTCCGCTGATCTACCGAAATCTGCGGGACGCCCAGTCGCGAGAAGCCTTCCGCCGCAGGGAGAACGGCACCGCCCCCCGTCAGGTCGTGCTGCTCACCTCGAGCGCGACACCGGCGGAAGGTCGAGGAAGTCGCTGAGCCAGCGTCGCACCGCTCCGAGCTCCTCGATCGTGGCCACGCCCAGCACGCCGTGGACACCGAGACCGCGAGATCGTCCGCAGCTGCTCGGTCATCGCGAAGGATGGGCGGCCGAGGCCGGCCAGGGCGACGTGGTTCGGCCACCCTCGGTCAACCGACGTGACGGGCACGACCAGGGCCAGCTGGTCCACGGCGTCGAGGTAGCCTCGGCTGGCGACGACGAGCACTGGCCGCCGGCCTCCCTGCTCCCGGCCGGCAGCAGGATCCAGCTCCGCCCACACGACCGCACCGGGCACGAGCTCAGCCGAGGTCGGCATCGAGCCACTCGTCACGCTCTCGGTCGTAGGACGCGCGGTCCTCCGGCGTCGTGGCCGCGATCGCCGTGCGCAGAGCCACGAACCGTTCCTCTCGCTCGGCCAGGTCAAGCAGCCGCTCAAGGTGCTCCCCGAGCGTCTCACCGTGCTGCGCGGCGTGAGCCTTGAGCCGGTCACGCGTCTCCGCAGACACCTTGATGGTGGTCGCAGTCATACTCACAGTATACCCGCGGTGCCCAGAGGCCTGAGCATCAAGAACGCCACCATGCGCCGGCTCGCGCGGGTGCCGGCCGCGGACTGACCGCCGCACCCGACCTGGTGGCAGCTACCCCTCAGGCCACAGCGCGGCTCGTGCGAGCGCGACCGCCCGGTGGTCGTGCGAGCCCACCGCGTCGTCCATGACCTGCTCCCCGGCCGCCTGCTGCAGGGTGAACCACACCGGCCACACCCAATGGGAGACGTGCCGCGGGTCGACCCCCACCGGACCGGTCCGCAGGCCGCAGTCGGTCATGATCCGGGCGATCTCGTGGCGGTGGTCCAGCGTCGCCCGCCCGGTGGCGGCGGTGAGCAGGGCAAAGAGCACCATGGCGGCCTCGACGAAGGTGTCGCGGTGGTGCAGCAGGCGGGAGGCGACGGCGGCGACATACTCCTCGTCCGTGGTGAGCGACTGGGCCAGCCGGGTGACCAGCAGTCGGCCCTTGTGCTTGCGCAGCAGCCCGACCTGCTGGCAGGTGGTGCGCAGCTGGGCGACGGGCAGCGTCTGGTCCTCCCGGTTGCCCTTGCCGATCCCGTCCTCCTCCAGGCCCAGGTCGCGGTAGGCGCGCTCGACGTAGGACGGCTTCATCCACCCCGCGGCCGTCAGGGGGATACCCTCCTCGCCGGCCAGCTCGACGAGGTAGCGGTAGGGCCGGGCGATCGCCGCGAGGTCCTGCGGCGCCGGCTCCGCCTCGTGCCCGGCCCGGGCTCGCCGGGACAGTGCCGCGAGCTCGGCGACGACGGGCGGCAGCGCCAGGTCCAGCAGGGCTTCCAGCGCCTCGGGCAGCGGGGCCGGGCCGCCGGGCTGGTCCGGTGCGGCGAGTGCGTCGAGCAGCTCCTGGGTCGTCATGCCGACCAGGGACAGCCGCTGGGCCACCTCGTCCAGGTCGAAGGCCGTGGGGTCCCAGCCCGGCGGCAGCCAGTCGCGACGCTCTTCCTCCAGCCCCGACAGGGACCGGTCGGCCAGGTAGGCCTCGACGAGCTCCTGGTGGCCGGGTATGCCGCCGCAGTCCTCCAGCGGCCCGGCCATCCGGCCACCCGTGCAGACGGCCGACGGGGAGTCGGGGTCGAGCGGTGCCACCGACTCGAGCCTGATCGTGTGCGTCCAGTCGTCCCCGAAGTCGTAGGTGTAGAACAGCCGGTCGCCGGGCTCGCGCAGCACCTGGTCGAGCCGCACCTCCGACTCCAGGACGCCCTCCTCCCCCTCTGACAGGTCCTCGTCGGTGAGGAAGGACGGGCCCCGCCAGACCCGCTTGGCCGGCCCGGGCCAGAACTTGTGCAGGTGATAACCCTCCCACCCGAAGGCGGCCTGCAGGACGGCGTGCACCTCGTCCAGCAGCAGGTCGCCGTGCAGGACCAGGCGTCGCCACACCGGTGGCTTCGTCTCGTCGACGTCGACCCGCACGGTGAGCGCGGACGTCTCGGCGGGAGGGTCGGGCACCTCGGGCGACTCAGGGCTGGGCGGTGCGAGCGAGGCGCCGCGCAGACCGCCGCCGAGGATGCCCCCCAGCACCCCCTGCAGCTCGTCGGGCGACAGGCTCGCCACCCACTGGCGAATCTGCTGGACCTGGTCGTCGTCACTCACGGGACGAGGGTATGCCGCTGTCTGGCACCCGGGCACTACGTCGGAGGTCGCTCTCAACCTGGGGCGGCACGGCTCGGCCCTCCCGGCACGATCGCCGGGAGGGCCGAAAGGCAACGGGTTACCCGTGACTACTCGCCGCGCGGGTCACCCACGAAGTCGCCCCGCTCGCGGATGTTCTCGATGACCGAGAGGTCCGCCGTCTCCCAGGACCCGTCCGCGACAGACTTGAGCAGCTCGTAGCCGGTCACGCTCGCCGTCTTGGAGATGTAGCCGGCCGACTTCTGGCCGATGCCGCCGCGCAGCTCGAAGAGCACCGAGGCGGAGCCCGAGCAGACCGTAGGCGTTCCGGGCAATGCCCGGCGTCGTGGTGCTCGGGTAGCGGGTGATGTTGGCGTAGCCGTAGCTGTCGACCGCCTGCAGCATCACCGACGCCGCCCGCTGGGACTCGGTGATCGTCTCCGCGAACTCCTCGGAGATGCCGAGCTGGGCAGCCGTGTTCACCGCGTTGGGCCACATGATCGAGCCGGTGATCATCCGGCCGTCGTCATCGACATAGGTGCCCTGGTGGTGGTAGTCCACCATGACCACCGGCTGCAGCTCGTCCCACAGCAGGCGCATCGCGATCGCCTCGGGCACCTCGTTGAGCGTGTCCTCGCCCGCCACGTAGGGGTTGTCGTAGGCCGACTCGGCGAAGGAGTGGTAGCGGTTGATGTCGTAGCCGCGACCCGACAGCCAGAAGTTGCAACCCACCTCGCACGTCGGGTCGTAGTTCTGGCGCCACGGGGTCGTGGCGCCCACGGGAGTCGGTCACGTCACCGTCGAAGCCGTCGACGTTGACGCGGGGCACGATCGTGACCGTCAGGTTGTCCCGGATCTCCCGGGCCTCCGGGCTGTTATTGCCCGCCACCTGCTGGATCAGGTCCATCATGCCGCGGCTGACCATGAACTCGTTGCCGTGCTGGTTGGCGATGAGCATCACCGGGGTCGGCCCGTCCCCGATCGTGACCACCGGGATGTCGCGGCCCAGGTTGCTCTGGAGCGGGGCGGGCTCGAGCTCGATGGCCCCCCGGTCTTCGAGCTTCTGCAGGTCCGCCCACATCTGTTCGTATGAGGCGACTCCGCTCAGGCTGTTCCCCTCACCCCAGGGGCCGCCGGGGGTGGTCTCCGGCGGCTCGGCCTGGGCGGCCCCCTGCGCTCCGGCGACCACGGCCGCAGCCAGCACGAGTGCGCTCAGGGAGGCAGTAGTTCGACGTGTTGATCTCATGTCTCACGCTTCCGAGTCGTGTCCGGCGTGACCTGGTGGCCACGCTCGTTGTGGCCCTTGTCACGCTAGGCCGGACCGGGTCAAGACGGGGTATGGCGCTGGTCGAGACTTCACCTGGATTCGGCGGCGCCCCGGACTCGACGGCATCGACGCAGGCCACCGCTCAGTGCGGCCTCGACGAGGTGAAGGGACGAGAGCCTGCGGCACCGGTTCCCGAGCAACGGTGACCCCGACACCACGACCACGGACCGGCTAGCGTCTGCGTCATGACGCTCCCCCGGCCTGACATCGACCCTGACGGACTGCTGGAGTATTCGGTCGTCTTCACAGACCTCTCGCTCAACCACATGTCCCAGCGCTTCGTCGGCGTGATGCAGCAGCTCAACGAGGTGCTCACCACGACCTACCGCGCCGATGCGCTCGCCGTGGTCCCCGGCGGCGGCACCTACGGCATGGAGGCGGTCGCCCGTCAGCTCGCCACCGGGCAGCGCTGTCTCGTCGTGCGCAACGGCTTCTTCTCCTACCGGTGGTCCCAGATCCTCGAGATGGGCGGCATCACCGATGACGTCACCGTCCTCACCGCCCGACCCACCGCGCAGGCCCACCCTTCGTCGTGGACGCCGGCACCCGTGGAGGAGGTCGTCGCCGCCATCGCCGAGCAGCAGCCGCGGGTGGTGTTCGCCCCGCACGTCGAGACCTCGGCGGGCATCGTCCTGCCGGACGACTACCTGCGTGCGGTGGCGCGGGCCACGCACGATGCCGGCGGGCTCTTCGTGCTGGACTGCATCGCCTCCGGCGCCCTGTGGGTCGACATGAACGACCTCGGCGTCGACGTGCTCGATCACCGCCCCGCAGAAGGGATGGAGCGGCAGCCCGTGCGCGGCATACGTGCTGGTCAACGACGCGGCACGGACAGCGGTCCACGAGACCACGTCGACCAGCTTCTCCGCCGACCTCAAGCGGTGGCTCACCCTCGCCGAGGGGTATGTCGAGGGCCGGCACGCCTACCACGCCACCATGCCCACCGACACCCTCGCCCACAACCTCGAGGTGATGCTGGAGGCGACCGGGCGCGGACTGCCGCAGCTGCGCGACGCCCAGGTCGAGCTGGGCACCGCGGTGCGCGCGCTGCTGGCCGAGCGCGGGTTCGCCTCCGTGGCGGCGCCGGAGTATGCCGCATCCAGCGTGGTCGTGGTGCACACCGACGACCCAGGCCTGAAGTCCGGGGCGAAGTTCGCCCAGGTCGGGCTGCAGATCGCCGGCGGCGTGCCGCTGATGTGCGGGGAGCCGGAGGACTGGTCGACCTTCCGCCTGGGTCTCTTCGGGCTGGACAAGCTGGGCGACGTGGAGGGCACCGTGGCCCGGCTGGCCGACGGCCTCGACCGGGCGTTGGCGCTGTAGGCCGGCACCCAAGCCGGTCCGACCCTCACTCCTGCCGGGTCAGCTCCTACCCGCACTCCCCCGTCCACGAGCCGGAACCGCACGTCGGCCAGGTCGTTGACGACGAGGTCTGCCTCGCCGAGCTGGTCGGCGGGGGTCGTCGTGAGGACGGCCAGGGTCGCGGCGCCGGCCGCCTTGGCGGACCGCAGACCGGCCACGGCGTCCTCGACGACGAGGCACCTGCGGGGGTCGACGCCGAGTCGGCGGGCGCCTTCCAGGTAGGGGTCGGGAGCCGGTTTGCCGTGGCTGACGTCCTCGGCCGTGACCATGACTGCGACGCTCGGGATGCCCGCCGCCTCCAACCTTCGCTGGAGCAGCACCCGGCCGGCGGAGGTGACGATGGCCGCGCGGTCACCGACAGTGCGCAACGCCTCCAGCGCCCCGGGCACCGTCGACACGTCATCGAGGTGTTGCAGCTCCAGTCGGCCGAAGGCTGCGGTGGCTTCCTCCAGGTCCAGCTCGGGCGCGATGCGGGTGATGATCTGCCGGCTCGGCATGCCATGCGTGTCGCGAAGGCGCTCGATGGGCAGGCCGTAACGATGCGCCCACAGCTCCCAGCTGCGCTCCACCGACGCCTTGGAGTCGGTCAGGGTGCTGTCGTTGTCGAAGAGCACCGCTTCGAAGATCTCACCCAGCACATCCCGCCGTGGCTGCTCCGTCATGTCCGGCCTGACGCCGGCGCCGCCTGCTGCGCTCACCGCGCCCACCCGGCCAGTCCGGCGGCAAAGGACGGGGCGCCCAGCGTCTCGGCGACCAGTGACGCCTGGTAGGCGTGGTAGGCATCAGGTCGACCCGGCCAGGTGCGCGCGCTGGGTGTGTTGTCGGGGGCCAGCTCATGGCGCCACGACTGCCCGGAGGGGTCGATCAGGAAGCGGTCGGCATACGTCCCACCACCGCTCGAGGTCGACAGCGTGCCGTGCCCGTCCGGTGGCCCAGTGCAGCACGGTGGAGGTGGCGATGGCCTCGGTGAGCACCCAGTGCATCCGCTCGCGCACCACCGGTCGCCCCGCCCAGTCGGTGGTGTAGACGAAGCCGTCCTGGCCATCCGCCGCCCACCCGTCGACCACCGCCCGGTCGGTCAGCTCGACAGCCGCCTCCAGGAGCCCGGCCGTCGGATCCACGGCGGTGTGGAGGGTGGCCATCAGGCGGGCCCACTCCAGGCCGTGCCCGACCGTCGCGCCGTAGGGCCGGAACGGGTCCGCTGGCTTGTCCTTGTTGTGCTCCAGCTGCGGGCGCCAGTCGGAGTCGAAGTGCTCCGGGATGCGCCATGCGTTGTCCCGTGCCCATCCGGCCACCGTCGTGGCCATCTGGGCAGCCCGCACGTGCCAGGTGCTCGAGTCGCGAACGGCTCCGGCGGCGAGGTAGGCCTCGACGGTGTGCATCACCGAGTTCACCCCCCGGTAGGGGTCCAACCGGGACCACGAGGCGTCCCACTCCTCGACCACCAGACCCGCTTCCTCGTCCCAGAAGTGCTGCTCCTGCACCTGCAGCGCGGTCTCGAGCAGCTCCTCAGCACGCGGTATGCCGGCGGTGACGGCGGTGCTGGCGGCCAGCACCACGAAGGCATGGGCGTAGGCCTGCTTGCTCGGGTCGGACACCGCACCGTCTCGCACCGCCGCACACCAGCCGCCATGCGAGCGGTCGCGCAGCGGACCGTCGAGCAGTGCCGTCACCCCATGCGAGGCCAGGTCGCGGAGCCCGTCCAGGTTCGGACCGCCGTCGGCCGGCGGTTCCCCAGCCAGCACTCCCAACCCGAAGACATGGGTCATCCGACAGGTGACATAGAGCTCGACCGGCCGGCTGGGCACGATCTGCCCGTCGTCGCCCAGGTAGCCGAACCCCTGGGCGCACCGCGACTGCTGAGCGAAGCGGAGAAGCTGAGCGCGCTGCTCGCGCCGATGCTGCCACCCGCCGGGGTCGACCGTCCTTGGTCCGTTCATCAGGCACCTCCCAGTGCTGTGACCACGTCTTGTGCACCCCTGGTGAGAAGTGCGGCCCTGGCCTCCAGATAAGCCTCGCGCAGACGCACGTCCCGGCCCAGGTCACCGAAGACCACGACCATCTCGAGCAGCGCTCCTGGAGTCTCCCGCTCCCGCTCGGCCACGTCGAGCAGCTCGGCGGCCATGCGGTCACGAAGAGGCTCGCCATCGGGCGCGAGATGTCGCTGCAGATGAAGACTCCATCCGGCAAGGACGGTGGCGCAGCAGATGATGTCGCCACCGTCGCGCAGCTGGTCGCGCAGCACCGGCACGAGAAACTTCGCCAGCCGCTGGGAGCCGTCGACCACCTGCCGCTGAAGGGTGTCGCGCACCGCCTTGCTGGCAAACCGGGTGACGAGCTGGTCGCAGTAGTCGTCAAGGTCGATGCCGGGCACCGGCTGCAGAGTGGGCCGCGCCTCGTGCTGCATGTAGCGCCGCACGAAGCCGACGAACGCGGGGTCACGGCATACCTCGTGCACCCACTCGTAGCCCGCGAGCAGCCCGAGGTAGCTCATGACCTGGTGGCTGCCGTTGAGGAGACGCAGCTTCATCAGCTCGTAGGGGACGACGTCGTCGACGAGCTGGACGCCGACCTGGCCCAGCTCGGGCCGGCCGAGCGGGAACTCGTCCTCGAGCACCCACTGCAGGTAGGACTCACTGAGCACCGGGCATCGGTCCTCGACCCCGAGCGTCTCGGCGACCAGCGCGCGGGTCGCCTCGGTGGTCACCGGGGTGATGCGGTCGACCATCGAGGAGGGGAAGGCGACCGAGGCCTCTATCCACGCGGCGAGCTCGGGGTCACGTGCCTGCGCGAAGCCGGTCACCGCGGTGCGGGTCACCTGCCCGTTGGACTGGAGGTTGTCGCAGGAGACGACGGTAAAGGGCGCGACCTGCCGCTCCCGACGCAGGCGCAGCGCCTCGACGACAAAACCGAGGGCGCTGCTGGGCAGCCCGTCACCGGTCAGGTCTGCGCTGACCATCGGGTCGTCGGGGGTGAACGCACCGGTGGTGTCGTCGACGCCGTAGCCACCCTCGGTGATCGTGAGCGAGACGATGCGGACCTCTGGGCTGGCCATCCGGTCCAGCACCCGCTGTCGGTCGTCCGGAGCAAACAGGTAGTCGACCAGGCTGCCGACGACCTGTGTGTCCATGCCGCCGTCCGGGTCGACCGTCACCAGGGTGTAGAGCCCGTCCTGTGAGCTCAGCGCGGAGGCGAGTGGCTCGTCGCTGGGAAGCAGACCCACCCCGCAGATGCCCCAGGACAGGTCACCGGAGGCCAGCACCCGGTCGAGGTAGACCGCCTGGTGGGACCGGTGGAAGTTGCCGACTCCGAGGTGCACCACCGAGACGGTGACCTGGGCCCGGTCGTAGCCCGGCCGGGCGCTCGGCATCTCGGCCAGGGACTGTGCGTGCAGTGTCCTCATCTCGTCTATCTCTCCTTCTCAGGGACCGGGGCGTCGACGAGCGTGACGACCAGGTCCGCCCGGGCCGCCGACGGTGTCACCACCGCGGCGTTGGCCTGGTCCACCCTGCGGACCCACGCTTCGGCGTCGCTGACCGCCTCACCGTCGCCGGTCCGCCGGCCGACCAGCCGCCGCACCCGCTCGGCAGCAGGCACGTCGATGAACCAGACCTCGTCAAGCAGTGGGCGCACCCTCTCCCAGCCGCCCGCGTCGTGCAGCAGGTAGTTGCCCTCGGTGATCACCAGGGGCACCTGGTGCGGCACCGGGACTGCGCCGGCGATCGCCGTCTCGATGGACCGCTCGAAGGACGGTGCGTAGACGACCTCCTCGTCGTGGGCTCGAAGACGCTGCAGCAGGGCGACGAAACCGCCCACGTCGAAGGTGTCGCACGCCCCCTTGCGCTGGCGGCGACCAAGGTCGAGGAGCACCTCGTTGGCGAGGTGGAAGCCGTCCATCGGGGCCGCACAGGCCTGGCTGCCCAGAGCACTCAGCAGGCCGGCGCTCACCGTCGACTTGCCCGCACCCGGGGCACCGGTGAGGCCGAGCACCGTGCGCGGGCCCCGCTGCGCCAGCTCGCGGGCCCGGTCCACCAGCTCATCCACGGTGGCAGTGAGCCTCGGCGGACCTGCTGCGTCGGCGGGCGCGCTGCGGTCGGCGCTCATCGACACGTGTAGCCACCGTCAATCGGCAGGTGCGCCCCGGAGATCATCGATGCAGCATCGCTCAGCAGGAAGACGACCGGCGCGGCGACCTCGGCCTGGGTGGCCCACCGCCCCAGCGGCATCTGCTCCAGGAACGGACCACCCACCTCCTCGCGGCCCCAGTAGAACTGCGACATCTCGGTCATGACGACCGTCGGGTGGACGCTGTTGACCCGTATGCCGTGCTTGCCCAGCTCGAGCGCGCTGACACGGGTGATGTTGTCCAGCGCGGCCTTGGACGAGCCGTAGGAGATGTGGTTCTCCAGCGCGACCAGCGACGCCTGGCTGGACACGTTGACGATGGACCCGCCCTGGCCCAGCCGGACCATGGTCCGCGCCGCGTACTTCGTGACGAGCAGGGCGCCCCGGGCGTTGATCGCCATCACCTTGTCGAAGACGGCTGATGTCGGTGTCCATCGGCGAGGCGATCTCGCCGCCGAACCCGCCGCAGTTGACCACGCCCCACAGGTCCAGGTCCTACAGCGCTGCGGCAATCTCCTCCTCGGAGGTCGAGGTCGAAGACCGCGGTCCGGCACCCGGTCTCGGCCGCGACCGGTAGCGAGCGACTCCTCGCTCCGTCCTGCGGCGACCACGTCGGCACCCGCCGCCACGAGCTGCCGCACGATCTCGGCGCCGATGCCACCGGAGGCCCCGGTGACGAGGACGGGCCGGCCATCGAGACCGGCGCTCATGCGGCAGCCCCGCGCCGACCGCCGTGGCCCACGGCGCCGTCGATGGTGGTCGGCAGCTCGGCCAGCCGGGGACGCGCCGCGGGTGCTGAGCAGCTGCTCACGCTCCCCCGCCGTCATCGCCAGGCTGTCCTTCCACAGCGAGCGGCCCGCCATCGCGCCGCTGGCACCGTTGCCACGGCCAGGTCGCACCTGCTCGACGAAGGTCGCGTGGTCCACCCCCGCGGACAGCACCGCCCAGGGACGTCCCGGCGGCGGCCGCTGTCACCTCGGCGCAGGCCTCCGCCGACCCGGGGTAGGGCAGCTTCAGCACCACTGACCCGTGCTCCACCGCGACGCGCGCGGCGTCGGCCACGAGCTCCGGGGAAGCGCTCGGCATACTCCTGCTCGGTCTCGTCCTCGAGGCGGTAGACCAGGATCTCCACGACCAGGAGCAGCTCTCCCGGGCACAGGCCTGGCCACCAGGTCGTCGATCTCGGCGCCACGCGGTCGACCGAGGCTGCCTGGTCGGACCGGAGGTACCACAGCATCTTGGCGGCGTCGCCGCCGAGGTCACGGACCGCGGCGGCGGTCATCCCGGGGACGTAGCGGGTGTAGCGCAGGCCGTCGGCGACCTCGAAGCCGGAGGCGTCCATCCCCACGACGAGCGCCGTGTCCGCCGAGAGGGTGCCGTCGTCGGCGACCTGGGCAGCGCGACCTCGGGGTCCAGCAGGATGGCCGGCGCGTAGTTGCCGAGGTGAGACACCAGGTCAGCCTTGGCGGCCGCCAGCTCCGCGACCGAGACGCACTCCGGCCCGTCAGGGCAGTTCATCACGGCCCGCATGCCGTTGCGCTGGTCCGCGGCGACGACGAGCATCCCCCCGGCGGGGGTGCAGAGCCGGGAGAAGGCTCGGCGCTCGATGGTGGTCATGTGCTTCATGTGGTGGCTCCTTAGGTTGGTGGTACGGGTCGGGGTTCAGGCGCTGTCGGCGCTGTCGGCGCAGAGCGCCAGGGCAGAGATGGCCGCCCCGTAGGCGGTGTCCTGGGGTCGCTGGGACACCTCGAGGCCGGGCAGCACGCGGACGCGCGCCGCGCGGACCGAGTCCCAGGACGTCCATCCCCCGGTGAGCAAGGACGAGGTGGCGGGAGGCAGCTCGGCGTCGATGGCGCGGACCAGCCGCCGGATCTCCTCGTTGCCGTGTTCGAGAATCGCGGCCATCACGGCCGCGGGAGAGACGTCATCGGTGCCGACGGTCAGCGACAGCACCCCGTCGTCGTTGCGGGCGCCGGAGACTGCCAGAGCCTCCGGGACCCCCGCGTCCGGGAGGGCGAGGACAGCCTGGTCCAGCTGCCGGCGTGCCTCCTCCCCGCTCACCCCGAGCATGGCCAGGGCTCGTCTCATGAGCAGACCGGTCTTGACCCCGGCGACGACGACCCACCGGCCTGGCAGCACGTGCGGGACACAGTTGATGAGGTAGCCGCCGAGCCGGATCGTGCGTCGAAGGACAGGGGGGTGTCGACGACCCGCAGCAGCACCTCGGCCGTGCCCATGGACACGTGGTAGCGCTCGGCGCCTGCGCCGGCGTCACCGGAGAGGGTCGAGACGAGATGGTCGTGACCGGCGACGCCAGCCCGGCCCCGGCGAAGGCCGCCGGCACCCGCCCAGCGGCGGCCACACCCGACCGACCGTGCCCGCATCGACCACAGGCGGGACGATGTCGGCCCCGACACCCAGGTGAGCCAGCAGCTCGGGCCAAGGCCGGCCGGTGTCGAGGTCGACCAGACCGGTCCGGGCAGACCAGCGACCGCTCGGCGACCGCGGGCCCGCCCAGGGCGTGGACGACATACTCCGGCAGGCTCAGCCACCGGGTGCCCGCCACCGGCACCCCGGTCGAGGCCAGGTGCGCGATCTTGGCGGCGGAGACCTGCACCCCCCAGGGGAGCCCGGTGCGGCCTGCGAAGTCCTGGCGAAGACCCTCGGGGAGGGCGTCGACCTGCTGCTGTCCGCTGCGGTCGAACCAGGCGTAGGCGGGAGCGACCGCTCGGCTGTCGGCGTCCAGCAGGAACCCTGACTCCCCCATCCCGGTGACCGACAGGACCGTGACGTGCGAGGCAGCGTCGGTCAGCGCTGCTGCGGCCTCCCGCAGCAGGCTGTCCACCACGGTCAGCAGTGCCTCGGAGGACATGACGACCGCACCGGCGGGGTCCTCCTGCCACGGCGTGGGGAGCGTGGTCAGGACCACCTCAGCGCCCTGCTCGTCCACGACGAGCAGCTTGACCCCGGTGCTTCCCAGGTCCAGCCCGGCTACCAGCGTGCTCATGTCGGCGCGGCTCCCTTCAGTGCGGTCGGTCGTCGTTCGGGCGTGGGCCCCGTGGTGCCCAAGCGGGAGGCCGGGGCACCACGGGACTCATCGGTGGGCGGTGTCAGCACTCGGAGGCATAGAGGGCCGCCTGGCCCTCCTCGGACTCCAGGTTGTCGGCGGTCACGATCGTGAAGCCGGTCTGGATCTTTGCCTCGTTCGCCTCGCCGTGGACGGCGTTGAGGGCCTGCTCCACGCCCTGGTAGCCGATCTCGTAGGGCTGCTGGGCGATGATCGGCCTGCAGGATGCCGTCCTGCAGGGCCTCGACCTGTGCGGGTCCGGCGTCGAACCCGACCACCTGCACCTCACCGGTCACGCCGGCCTGCTCGATGCCGGTTGCGGCACCCTCGGCGCTGAAGATGTTGGTGGCGAAGATGGCCTTGAGGTCGGGGTAGCGCTGCAGCGTGGAGGTCACGATGTTGGCGGCCCTCGCCGGCTGGTTCTGCGCGTACTCCACCCCCACGTACTCGAAGGAGTCGTCCTGTGCCACGGCCTCCTCGAACCCCTGGACCCGGTCGTCGGAGGTCGAGATGCCGGGCTGGTTGTCGATCACCAGCACCTGGCCACCGTCCGGCACGAGCTCCTGGATGGCCTCGAAGGCCGCGGCCCCGCCGCCGACGTTGTCCGAGGCGATCTCGGACACCGCGATGGAGGGGTCCTCGATGGTGGTGTCCACCAGGACGATCTCGCTGTCGGCGGCAGCTTCCTCCAGCGGGCGCTGCAGCGCCGTGACGTCGTTGGGGGCGATCAGGATGGCATCCGGGTCGTTGGCCGCGACCGAGGTCAGGATGGGCTGCTGCAGGGCGGGGTCCCAGCGCTGCGGCCCCTGGACCGACACCTCAGCGCCGAGCTCCTCGGCTGCGGCACGCACGCCGCACTCCATGGAGATGTAGAAGTTGTCGCCGATCACACCCTGGATGAAGGCGATCTCCGGGGTGCCGGACCCGCCGCCCTGCGTCTCGGCGGACTCCTCGCCGCCGGTGTCGTCACCTCCGCAGGCTGCCAGGCTGCCGATGGCCAGAGCGGCCAGGAAGATGGTGGGGACTCGGTTGGTGCGCATGTCAGGTGTCCTTCCGGTTGGTGTTGAAGATGCGTGCAAAGAGGGGGGTGCTGGATCCGCCCCGGCTGGCCGAGGCACGGCGCCGCTGGTCGAAGTAGACGGCTCCGACGAGGAAGGCACCCACGACGACCTGCTGCCAGTAGGGGGCGACGCCGAGGATGACGAAGCCGTTGCGCAGGGTTGCGGGGATGAGCAGCCCGATGACGGTGCCGAAGACGGTGCCGATCCCGCCGAACAGGCTGGTCCCGCCGATGACGACTCCGGCGATGACGTCGAGGTTGGTCAGGCTGTGCCCGGCGATCGTCGTGGAGCGGAAGAAGGTCAGGTTGAGGATGCCGGCCAGCCCGGCGAGCACGCCGGCGAAGGCGTAGACCTTGATGAGCTGACGGTCGACGTTGATCCCGACCCGCCGGCACGCCTCAGCGTTGGAGCCGACCGCACTGGTGTGCAGGCCGAACTTGGTCCTGCGCAGGAGGACGATGCCGACGATGACGACGACGGCGGCGACCAGCACGAGGACTGGCACGCCCAGGACGCTGCCGAAACCCACGGTGTCGACCAGCTCGTCAGGCACTGTGCGTCGGTCGATGCCGTCCGTCAGCACCTGCGACAAGCCGAGCGCCGCGCCGAAGGTGCCCAGCGTGACGATCATCGGCGGGCACCTTGGCTTTGGCCACGAGGAAGCCGTTGAGCAGGCCCCAGAGCAGACCGGACGTGAGGGCGATCAACACCCCGACGACCGCGACGCCCCAGCCTTGACCGTCACCCAGCTGCTCCATCGCCATGGAGGCCACGACGCCGCTGAAGACCAGGATCGACCCCATGGACAGGTCGATGCCACCGGTGATGATGATGAACGTGGTCCCGACGCCCAGCACAGCCAGGATCGAGACACGCTGACGGCGATGTTGCGGAAGTTGGCCACGGCGAGGAACGCCTCGGGGCTCATGGCGCTGAAGATGGCGATGATGACCAGCCAGACCAGCACGATCTGCAGTGCCTGAGCCCGCACGACCTGCCCAGTGACTGGCCCCGCGATCGAGCGCCCGGCTGACCTCGGCGCCGGAACGTCGCCCGTGCGGGGGTAGTAGTGGTGGCGTTGCTCATGATGCCTCCCTTTCTCCGAGCGCACCGGTCATGGCACCGACAAGCTCCTCGACGTTGGTGTCCTTGGCGTCGTAGACGGCAACACGTCGGCCCTGGCGCATGACGTGGACGCGGTCCGAGACCTCCAGAACCTCGGGCATCGAGTGGCTGATGTACACGACACCCAGTCCCTGGTCCCGGACCCGGCGGATGAGGTCGAGCACACCCTTGGTCTGCACGACGCCCAGGGCGGCGGTCGGCTCGTCCAGGAAGATCACCTTGTCGGCCCAGGTAGCCGCACGGGCGACCGCGATGGCTTGTCGCTGACCGCCGGACATGCCGCTGACGGCACCCTCGTAGTCACGGACTGTTGCGCCCAGACTGTCGAAGGCGTCAGCGCCGTGCGGCGCATCTCGCCGCGTTGCATGAACCCGAGCTTGCCCAGCAGGCCGGGGCTTCATGAGCTCGCGGCCGAGGTACATGTTCTGGATCGGGTCCAGGTGGTTGGCCAACGCGAGGTCCTGGAAGACCGTCTCCATGCCCAGCTCGCGGGCGTCCGTGGGGCTGGAGACCGTCAGCTCGTTGCCCTCGAACGAGATGCTTCCGCCATCGGGAGCATCCGCCCCGGCCAGGATGCGCACGAGGGTGGACTTCCCGGCGCCGTTGTCGCCGATGAGCGCCGAGACCTCACCTGGACGGACGTCGAAGTCCGCGCCGTCGAGCGCCTGCACGGCGCCGAACCTGCGGACGATGCCGCGCGCCTCGTAGATCGCTCGTGTCGCTCATGGCGCCGGCCCCTTCCTCGGTCGTCCCAGTGGGGCTGTCGCACCCCGTCATTGCGGTAACATGTGGCCTCCTTCTAGAGGCTCGGGTCGTCTGCTCGGGCGAGTCGGGCGCGCGGCACCTCGCCGGTCCCGCGAGTGATCAGCCGGGCCGGCACCTCGACGACTCCTGTAGTGCGGTCCCGTGGCCGGGGTCCTGCGGCGGCAGCTGCGCCAGGAGCGCGGCCACGGCGGCCGTCCGCGATCCGCTCGGCGGAGTGGTCAACCACGGTGACGGCGGGCTGCACGCTGTCGGCCATGGTGAAGTCGCCGAAGGAGACCAGCGCCACGTCCGTGCGGCCGAACTGGTGCAGCGCCGGGACCACCCCAAGGGAGAGCCGCGAGCTGCAGGAGAAGATCGCCGTCGCCGGCTCGTCGATGTCCAGCACCTCGCGCACCTGGCCATCGCGGAGCTCTCGTCGTCGCACTCCATGCGCATCAGCGCGGGGTCCACCTCGAGCCCGGCCTCGGCCAGCGCCTGGCGGTAGCCCTCCTGCCGGCCGCGGGTGGTGGGCAGGTCGAGCGAGTCGCTGAGCAGGGCCATGCGCCGGTGGCCGTGCGCCAGCAGGTGCCGGGTCGCCTCGTAGGCCATCCCCGGGTCGTCGGACACCACCGAGGCGGCCCCCTCCACCGACCCCACGCGGTCCACGAAGACGACCGGGGTGCCGGCCAGGTCGGCCGCCGAGATCGAGGTCGGTGAGCTGGGCGCCACGATGACGCCGGCGCAGCGCCGGCGCACGAGGCTCGGACGATGTCGCGCTCACGCTCGGCCTCCCGGTTGCTCGAGGCCAGCAGGCAGCTGTAGCCGGCGGCGTCGAGTGCCGACTCGAGGGTGGCGGCCAGCTCGGAGAAGAAGATGTCGCCGATGCTGTCGACGACCACGCCGACGGTGCGGTCGTGGCCCGCACGCAGCGAGCGGGCAGCCGGGTCCGGCTCGTAGGACAAGGACTGCATCGCCTCCTGCACCGCCTCGCGGCTGGCGGCCGAGACGTTGGGTCCGTCGTTGAGCACGCGGGAGGCCGTCTTGAGGCTGACTCCGGCCAGTGCTGCGACGTCCTTCAGCGTCGGTCCGAGGACCTGCACGAGACCCGCTCATGCGCCGTCACGCGGCTCGATGACGACGTGCCTCGGCGCCTGCGCGATGGCTATTGCGCCGCGACGCAGTCGCTTGTCTCCGCCATGGAGGTCCCTCCGGTCGTCATTGTCCATCGTTGTCATCGCTGCTGGGACACGACTATGACGCCCCGATGACAACGTTGTCAAGAGGTCAGACGGAGATTCTTTCAGGCCTCCCCCGAGGGGTTGCTAGGCGTTGATGAGGCGCTGGATGAGTTGTGCCTGGGGGGACGGTCGATCCGCCGCGTCGACGACAAGATGGGTCGCCTCCGGTGGCGAAAGGTCGACCGAGGACACGTAGGCCGCAAGGTCCTGGAGCTTGCCGTGGTCACGACCGGCACCACGCGCACGCAGCCTCTGCGAGAGCTCTTCGGGCTGATCCGCAGCCACACGAGGTGAGGCTCTCCGCCTGCCTCGCTGAGCCGACCGGCCAGCCTGGTCCACGCCATCGGGTCCCTGCGCTCCGAGGTGAAGGGCGCCACCAGGACCACCGGGGCACCGACTCGCAGACACTCCTGTGCTGCTCCGACCAGGCACTCGTAGCGCGCCGACCGGACCAACGGTGCGACCCTCCCGTCGTCATACCCCTGCCCTCCCAGCGCCTCGAGGAGGACGTCGACGAGCGGGTTGGTCAGCGTGTCGAGGTCCAGGAGCGCGGCGCCCCAGCAGTGTCGCGAGCTCCCGGCCCGTCGAAGACTTGCCGGACCCCGGAGGCCCGGTCAGAGCAATGGCGGGTCGGCGCGAGTGCACCGGCTCAGCCTAGCCAGCCCCCTACACACCCTGGGCACGCCAGGCACCTGTCACACCCGTCTGCCAAGCTGCCGGCGTGGCCGACCGGAACGCTGACCAGCACTCGCTCCTCGAGGGGCTCTTCGAGAGCCTCATCACCGAGGAGCTGGAGCGTCGGCTCCACACCCGTGGTGACCTCGACGCGCAGATCGACAGCGTCGACGTCGCCGACGAGCCGCATGTGCTGGCGCGGCACCTGGCCCGCGTCGTGGAGTCCGAGCTCACCCGCCGGCGCAGCCCCGACGACCGGCGCGAGGTCGTCAACGCCCTGCTCGACCTGCTGGACGCGCCCGACGAGCGGCTGACCGGCCAGAGTCGCCAGCTGCTGTCCCTGGTCCGCCCGGCCGCGCCCGGCATCCACCCGCGCAGCACGCACCGCCCCGCCACTCCCCTGTCCGACGCGGCGCTGCTCACCAACGCGCACGGGCGAGCCCAGCATCGGTGCCGAGGTGCGCGCCGAGCTGGCCAGCGCCGACGAGGTCGACGTCGTGCTGGCCTTCGTCAAGTGGCACGGCCTGCGCCTGCTCGAGCGCGAGCTGACCGAGCTGCGCGAGCGCGGCGTGCCGCTGCGGGTCATCACCACGACCTACATCGGCGCGACCGAGCGGCAGGCCCTCGACCGGCTGGTCCGCGACTTCGGTGCCGAGGTCAAGGTGCACTACGACACGCAGCGCACCCGCCTGCACGCCAAGGCCTGGCTGTTCCGCCGCGCGACCGGCTTCGACACGGCCTACGTCGGCTCGTCCAACCTCTCCCGCGCGGCGCTGCTCGACGGGGTCGAGTGGAACGTGCGGCTCTCCTCCGTCGCGACGCCCGCGCTGCTCGAGCAAGTTCCGCGCGACCTTCGACTCCTACTGGCACGACCCGGCCTACGAGAGCTACGACCCCGACCGTGACGGCGACCGCCTCGACGACGCCCTCGTCGAGGCACGCGGCGGTCGGCGCGGCGGCCGGCATGACCCTGACCCTCTCCGGGCTGGAGGTGCGGCCCTACGCCCACCAGGCCGAGATGCTCGAGCAGCTCGACGTCGAGCGCCGGGTGCACGACCGGCACCGCAACCTGCTGGTCGCCGCCACCGGCACCGGCAAGACCGTCGTCGCCGCGCTGGACTACCGGCGTCTGGTCGCCGAGGCGGGTGAGCGGCCCACCCTGCTCTTCGTCGCCCACCGCAAGGAGATCCTGGAGCAGTCGCTGCGCACCTACCGCGAGGTGCTCGGCGACGCCGGCTTCGGCGAGCTGTATGTCGCCGGCGCGCGCCCCGAGCGCTGGCAGCACGTCTTCGCCTCCGTGCAGTCGCTGACTCGCGTACGGCGTGGACCGCATCGCCGCCCGACGCGTTCGAGGTCGTCGTCATCGACGAGTTCCACCACGCCGCAGGCGCTGACCTACCGCCGCCTCCTCGACCACCTCGCGCCCACGCGAGCTGCTCGGCCTCACCGCCACCCCCGAGCGCGGTGACGGCAAGGACGTGCGCGGCTTCTTCGGCGGCCGCACTCGCCGCCGAGCTGCGGCTCTGGGACGCCCTCAGCGCCGACCTGCTCACCCCGTTCCACTACTTCGGCATCGCCGACGGCACCGACCTGCGCCGCGTCGAGTGGCGCGCCGGCGCCTACGACACGACCAGCCCTCTCAGGCGTCTACACCGGCAACGACGCCCGGGCCCGCATCGTGCTGCAGGCGGTGCGCGACAAGATCGCCCAGCCTCGACCGGATGAAGGCGCTCGGCTTCTGCGTCGCCACGCACCACGCCGCCTACATGGCTCGGCTGCTTCAGCGACGCCGGGCTGCCGGCGGTCACGGTGCTCGGCGACCACCCCCCGGCTCAGCGCCAGGACGCGCTCGACGACCTGCAAGGCCGGGCGCATCCTGGCGGTCTTCACCGTCGACGTCTTCAACGAGGGCGTCGACATCCCCGAGGTCAACACCGTGCTCTTCCTGCGGCCCACCGAGAGCGCCACGGTGTTCCTCCAGCAGCTCGGCCGTGGCCTGCGCCTGGCGCCGGACAAGGCGGTGCTGACCGCGCTCGACTTCGTCGGCCACCACCGCACCGAGTTCCGCTTCGACCAGCGCTACCGCGCCCTGACCGGCAGCACCCGGGCCCGGCTGCACCGAGACATCGAGCAGGGCTTCCCGTTCCTGCCCTCGGGCACCCAGATCGTGCTGGACCGCACAGACCCAGGCGCTGGTGCTGGCCCACGTCCGCAGCCAGGTGACGACCCGGCTGGGCCCACATCACCGCCGAGCTGCGGGGGCACCCGACCGACGACCTGCAGTCCTTCCTGGCCGAGTCCGGCGTCGAGCTGGCCGACGTCATCGCCAAGGCCGACCGGTCCTGGGCTCGGCTGCGGCGCGAGGCCGGGGTGTCCGTGCCCGGCGGTGGTCCGCGGGAGACCGCAGCTGCTCAAGCGCGTTCGCGCGCTGGCCCACGTCGACGACCCCGACCGTGCGCCGCATACCTGCGGTGGCTGTCCGACGACGCTCCGGACTATGACCGCGCCGGCGCGGCCGACCAGGCCTTCCTGCGCATGCTCGGCTTCACGCTGTGGCCCGACGGGGGTGGCTTCACTGCATACCAGCAGATGCTCGACGCCCTGCGCGCCGAGCCCGCGGTGCGGCAGGACCTGCGCGCCGTCATCAGTCTGGGTCTGGAGCACGCGCAGCATGTGACCGCACCGCTAGGCGGTGACCTCGGCACCCGGCCGCTGCGGGTGCACGCCCGCTACACCCGGGAGGAGATCGTCGCGGCCCTCGACTACGTCAGCATCTCCGGGCGCAAGGCCAACAGCTTCCGCGAAGGGGTGCTGTATGCGGCGGACGCCCGGCGCCGACGCGTTCCTCGTGACGCTGAACAAGTCGGAGGCCGACTACTCCCCCACCACGATGTACCAGGACTACGCGGTCAGCCCCGAGCTCTTCCACTGGGAGTCGCAGTCGGTGACCGCCGTCGCCTCACCGACCGGGCAGCGCTACATCCACCACCGCGAGCGTGGCAGCCACATCCTGCTCTTCGCCCGGGACACCAAGACGACCGACCTCGGGTCCGGTGCGCCCTACCTGTTCCTCGGCGACGCCGACTACGTCAGCCACCGTGGTGAGCGGCCCATCGCCTTCACCTGGCGGCTGCGCACGCCGATGCCGGTGAGCGTCTTCGAGACGGCCAAGGTGGTGGCGTGACGACCTTCGCCACGCAGACCCGAGGCCGTCGCCCGGTCCTCCCGGCGCCGGCTATCCCCGGCGCGGCGGGGGACGTGCGGGAACCCGGTGCGGGCTCGCAGGTGAGGGTGACGGTCATGCGGAGTCGGTCCCCTCGGTGCTGAGGAGGACGACGACGGCGTCGTCAGGGAGGTCGAGGTCGGCGCGATGGTCGGGGTCACCGAGCGCCACGCGGGCCGCCGCGAGGGTGGCAGCACCGCAGGGGCCGGAGGAGACGCCGAGGGCCCCGAGGTCGGCGGAGGCCTGAAGCGCCTCGTCATCGGTCACCGTGACCGCGGCGTCTAGCCCGTCGCGCAGCACCGGCCAGGCCAGGGTCGAGACGGTGCCGCAGTTCATGCCGGCCATCACGGTGGTGCCAGTGGGGACCGAGCAGCGTTCGCCCGCCTCGAGACTGGCCAGGACGCACGCCGCCGTGGCGGGCTCGACCACCAGCACCCGCGCCCGTGTCGCCTCCACGCGACGGTAGTGTCCGACGACGGCCTGGGCGAGGGAGCCGACCCCGGCCGGGACGATGACGAGGTCCGGCTGCCGGCCGAGCGCCTCGTCGACCTCCTCCGGCATGGTGGAGTAGCCCTCCACGATCCACCGCGGCACCTCTTCGTAGCCCTCCCAGGCGGTGTCCTGGACGAGCTCGCGGTCACCAGCAGCATCTGCGTATGCCGCAGCGGCGCGGACGGCGACGTCGTAGTCGCCGTCGACCGGCTCCACCCGCGCTCCCTCGGTGGCGATGAGCGCCACCGTGCTCGCAGGCATGGCCACCGGCACGAACACCGTGGCCGTGGTGCCGAGCTGCGCGGCGGTCCGCGCCACCGCACGCCCGTGGTTGCCGTCGGTGGCGGTGACCAGCTCGGCCCCCGCGGAGCGGTTGAGCACCTGCCGGCACGCCCATGACGCCCCCAGCGCCTTGAAGGCCGGCAGGCCGAGCCGGGACGACTCGTCCTTGACCAGCAGCCGGCCGGCCCCGAGCTGGGTGGCCAGCGTCGGCAGGTCCACGAGCGGCGTCGGGCGATATTCCGGAAGCGACCGGTGCAGGTCCCTCGCGGGGCTCCGCGGCCCCGTGCCGTCCCCGAGCAGCGGGCGCACGGCTGCGTTGCTGAACCATGGCCTCATACGGGCAGTCTCACGAACGCTGACCCTCCGCGTCCATCGGCCGGCACCGTCCAGAGGCACGTCGACATACGCGGAGGGATGTCCTCCGTGCTGGGTCTGGGCCGGCCCTGCCTGGTCGTCGGGTATGCCGTCACTTTGGCGGTGGTGCGCTCGGCCACGAGTGCCTCGAACCCGCCGTCGCCAGTGGCCTCCCGTCCGGCGCCGGCCAGGACCAGCATCACACCCGCCGGCGCTACGACGGGTCGATGGCCGGCGAGACCTGAATGTCGTAGGGAGGCAGCACCGTCAGCAGCTCGAGCACGACGTCGAGGTCGGGTGCCTCCATGAGGTAGACGCCACCGAGCTGCTCGACTGCCTCCGCATACGGGCCGTCGGTGATGGTGAGCCGGCCGCCCCGGGTGCGCAGCACGGTCGCCGTGTCGGCGGCCCCCAGCGCCTCGGCCGCGAGGATCTCGACTCCCTCACGGGCGGCGCAGGCCGTGTCGAAGGCCTCGAACTGCTCCATCACGGCGCCCTTCTCCTCGTCAGTCTGCTCGCCCCAGGCCTTGACATCACCGTCGGCCATGAGCAGGACGACGTACTTCATGAGGTCACCTCCTCGGTCGTCCCGGACAGGCATCGCCTTGGGTATGTGGTCATCTCAGTCATCTCCTCGGTCGGGACGGATCGCGGGCGCGACCTCACCAGGATGACGATCGGCAGTGCCCACGATCGACATCCTGCCGGGAGCTCGGGCGCGACACCGATCTCGAACGTCGGCGACCTGCATCCGCCGCCTACGGACCTGCCCCCGATGCGGGGGCAGCTGCCCCGACATCCGGGGCAGGTCCGTAGCCTTCCGAAAGCGACCTTCCCCGGAGCTGCCAGCGCGCCGTCAACCGACCAGCGGCTCCACCGCGGAGGCGGGCCCCACATTGAACTGAATTCCGTAATTCCGTAACCTCGTTCTCATGACCCTCACGACACGACTGACCGCCTTGGAGGCCAGAGTCGAGGCCCTGGAGCAGCAACTGTCGAGCAGCGCCCTGGCGGGGCCCGACGGCAACGAGGCGTCCGAGCTGGACCCCGACTCCTTCTGGGCCCTCCTCGGCCTGGAGGCGCGGATCCCCTCCCCCGGCGGCGTGATGATCGTCGGCAGCACCACGACCCCGGCCGGCCGGCAGGCTCGCTGGCAGCTGGGGGCCGCCACCGACGACCTGCTCGACGACGACTGGACCGCCACCGCCGACCGGCTCGCGGCGCTCGGTCACCCGGTGCGGCTGCGGCTGCTCCGGGAGGTGGTCCGGGGCACCAGCACGGCTCGGGAGCTGACCGAGGTCGAGGGCGTGGGGACCAGCGGGCAGGTCTACCACCACCTGCGCCAGCTCACCGCAGCCGGCTGGCTGCGTAACCGGGGCAGCCACTTCGAGGTGCCCGCCGAGGTGCTCGTCCCCCTGCTCACCACGATCCTGGGAGGCCGCCGATGAGACGACGCGTGGCACACCTGATGACCTGGTGGGTGCGCGGCTTCGTGGGGTCGGTGCTGGTCCTGGTCCTCCTCGACCTGCCCGGGTGGGCCGGGCTGGCGGCGCCGGTGCTGCTGGCCTTGTCTCTCGTGCGCCCACCTCGGCTCGACGACCCTGAGCCGCGCTGGGTCGGGGCGCCGGTCGCCGGTCGCTGGGTCGCGCTGAACAGCCCGGCCGACAAGGTGCCCAGCCATGGCGTGCGCGCCTACGGTCAGACCTACGCCATCGACATCCTCCATCCGGCGTCACCCACAGGCCCTGCCTCCCTCGGCTGGGGGCTGGGGCTCCGGGAGGCCCGCACCTTCTCCTGCTTCGGTGAACCGGTGTATGCCGTGGAGCGGGGGACCGTCGTAGCGGCGTTCGGCCGGCTGCGCGACCAGCGTTCCCGCACCAGCTGGCCCTCGATCCTGTGGATGATGCTCGTCGAGTCGTTCCTCCGGGAGCTCGCCGGCCCGCGTTTCGTGCTGGGCAACCATGTGGTCGTCGACCACGGGGACGGCACCTTCGCGGCCTACGCCCACCTGCGCCAGGGGTCGCTGCAGGTCGCCGTCGGTGACCATGTCGAGGTGGGCGAACAGGTTGCCGAGGTCGGCAACACCGGCAACACCACCGAGCCGCACCTGCACATCCAGCTCATGGACCGCGCCTCCGTCACCGCCGCCGCCGGTCTGCCGTTCCGCTGGCGCGGGGTGGACATCGAGGGCGACGAGGTGGACCGCACCCGGGTCAGCGGGGAGGTTGCCGCATCGGTGACCGCGGGTCTGCCCGCCGCGGGCCAGGTGTTCACTGCACGGCAACCGTGACCTAAGGCACCGGCACCCGGCGCACGACCAACCAGTAGATGCCGGCCGTCACCACCGCCGTCGCCAGGTCGAAGCCCGGCCGGCCGATCGCTGAGCCCACCGCGTCGGCGAGGCCCGGCCACGCCCACCCGACCAGCCACGGCAGCACGATCGCCGCCGCCGGGAGCAGGAGGGCACCCACCCACCACGGCCAGCGTAGGAAGATCGCGGTGATCGTGATGCCGGCGACCAGGGCCATGAGCACGGCGCCCACGCCCCGGACCGCCAGCACCACCAGGTCAGCGTTGCCGTCGGCCCCGAGCAGCTCGGCGGCTCCGCCGGCTCCTCCCCCGACGACGGCCAGCACGACGGCCGTCACCACGAGCACGTAGGCCGTCATGACGACGACCAAGACCAGGTTGCCGATGGCGACCGATGCGCGGGTGGCCCCGGCGGCGATCAGCACCCGGGTCCGCGCCGCCAGCACGATCGCCATGACCAATGCCGCAATGCCGACCCCAGCGGGCACGAACAGCAGCGACGTCACGATGGTCACCCCGTCACCGTCGGCGGTCACCTCGAGCGACATCGCGTCCAGGTCGCTCGTGGCGATCATCTGCCACCCCTGCCACCGGGCGACCAGAGTGCCGACCACCCCGATGGCCAGCATGGTGGCGGTCGTGATGAGCAGGGTCCGCAGCGCCTCGGACACGAGCAGCCGAGTGACCGCAGGCCACTGTGCGGCATACCCGGACCGGCGGGTGACCGCGGGGGCGTCGGCATGGAGCTCGGTCATCGCGGGGTCCTTTCGGTGCTGACGCGCACGAGCACGTCGGTGAGCGAGGCCAGGGAGTCGCCGGTGGAGTGCTGCTGGCGCACCGTGTCGGCATCGCCGGCGGCGGCCACCCGCCCCCGGTCGAGCACGACGACGTCCTCCATGAGGTCCTCCACCTCGTCGAGCAGGTGGGAGGACAGGACGATGGTGCGGGGGTGGGCGACGTAGTCGGCCATCAGCTCGTCATAGAACATGCGCCGAGCGACGGCATCCATCCCGAGGTAGACCTCGTCGAGGAGGGTCACCTCGGCCCGTGACGCCAGCGCCAGGGTGGCGCCGAGGACGGAGCGCTGCCCGCGGGAGAGCTGCTCGGGGTTCTTGCGCAACGGCACCTCGAACCGGTCGAGCAGCGTCATCGCGTAGTCCTCGTCCCAGTGCGGCCGCAGCGCCCGGTGGATGCGCAGCGTGTGGCGGATCCGCATGTCCTCCAGCACCCCTCCCTTGTCCCGCACGAGACAGACCCGCGAGGTCAGCGACGGGTCCTCCCAGACGTCCCGTCCGCCGACCCGCACCGTGCCGGTCTGCGCCGGCCGCAGCGCTGCGACGAGCGAGAGGAGTGTCGTCTTGCCGGCGCCGTTGCGCCCGATGAGCCCGGTGATGGTGCCTGGCCGGAAGGTGACACTGACGTCGGTCAGGGCCTGGGTGGACCTGAACCGGTGGGTGACGGCGTCGATCTCGACGCCGAGGGGCGCGCTCACGGCTGCTCCTTCAGGTAGGCGATGAGCTGGTCGGTGGTGATGCCGAGGGCCCGGGCCTCCTCGACCACGGGACGCATCGAGGTCTCCCAGAAGGACGCCCGCCGACGGGTGCGCAGCAGGTCGCGGGCACCCGGCGAGACGAACATGCCCAGCCCGCGCCGCTTGTGCAGCAGCCCCTCGTCGACCAGCGAGCTCATGGCCTTGGCGGCGGTCGCGGGGTTGATGCGGTATGTCGTGGCGTACTGCGTCGTCGACATGACCTGGGCCTCCTCCTGCAGGTCGCCGGAGAGGATGGCGTGCCGGACCCGGTCGGCGATCTGCTGGTAGATCGGGGACCGGTCGTCGAACGGCTCGGCCGTCGTCAGCGCGCTGGGCTCCACCGTCACATCCTCCGCCGTGCCCTGTTGGTTCATTACTTAACTAATGGACCATAGGACCGGGCTCGCCGTCAAGAGCGCCGGATCAACACGTTCGCGATGCGCGGTGCTCGCGCAGCGGCGTGGCGCATAGGGTGTGCGCTCATGTTCACCCGAGACGATCTCAACGACCTGGAGGACCTGGCCGGCGGGGATCCCGTCGCACTACGCGACCGGGCCCGACGGCTGTTACGCCTCCTCGAGGACGGTGGCCGCGTCGAGGGTCAGACACCCGTGGACTCGATGGTCACGGCGGCCGAGTGGCTGCACATGGCCGGCGACCAGGACGCCGCAGAGCAGGTGCTCCTCGACGCGACGTCCCTGGGTGGGCCCGCGGACATCGACCCGCGAGCGATGCTCTGCTACCACCTGCTGCAACGTGACGACCTCGAACGGGCCCGAGAGCTCTCCGCCCAGCTCCGCAAGGACCGCAGCGTGGCGCCCGGGAGCTACCTGCTGACCGGCGAGGCCTGGGAGATGACGGGCAACCTCAAGGAGGCCACCCGCTGGTTCACCATGGGCCTGCTGCGTTCCGACGGCGACGTCAGCGGCATGGCTCAGCTGCTGGGGATGGCCCGCCACCGGGTGCGCCGGGCACAGGGCCTCCCGCTGGACGCGACCGACCTGGAGTTCGCTCCCGCCCCCGACGTGCCCGCACCGGACCTGGACGCCCCGGTGGCGACGCCGCCGGCTGTCCGAGGGCGTCGTGAGCCCTGCCACTGCGGCTCCGGGCGCCGCTACAAGAACTGTCATGGCCGGGGCACCACCCAACGGACCGTGGCCCCCTACACACCCATGGCCAGCACCCCGATAGGCAGCGACGGGCAGTACTCCTACCACCTCGACATCGTCCGCGACGACCCGACACCGGAATGACCGCGGTTGTCAGTGCCCGACCTTAGGGTGGGCTGCAGTCAGGGACGGGAGCACGGATGCTGACCTTCGAGGCGATCGCCGAGCTGCGGGAGCGGCACCCCGCATGGCGGTTGCTCCGCGCCCAGCACGCCCCGCTGATCCTGAGTGTCCTCGGCCGGGTCTTCGTCGAGGACAACACCCGCTCCCTGCCCGTGTCCGAGCTGGTCGACCGGCTCGACGACGAGCTGCACGCACTGCGCCAGCTGCTGGGGGACGACGCGTTCCCGCTGACCAGCACGGCCTACATCACCGCGTGGGCGGCGCCGGAGGCCGGCTGGCTGCGCCTGTACTACCCGGTGGGCAGCGACGAGCCGCAGGTCGACGCCACCCCAGCCCTGGAGCGCGCGGTGGCCTGGGTGGACGGCCTGCAGGAGCGTTCGTTCGTGGGCACCGAGTCGCGGCTGGCCACGGTGATGGACCTGCTCCGCCAGATCGTCCAGGGCTCCGAGACCGACCCCGAGCGCCGGCTCGACCGCCTGCTGGAGGAGCGGGGCCGTCTGGACGAGCAGATCGCCCGGGCCCGTGACGGCCAGGTCGAGGTGCTCGGCGACACGGCACAACGCGAGCGCTACCAGCAGTTCGCCGCCACCGCCCGCGAGCTGCTCGCCGACTTCCGGGAGGTCGAGGGCAAGTTCCGCTCCCTGGACCGCGAGATGCGCGAGACGATCGCCGGGTGGGACGGCAGCAAGGGTGAGCTGCTCGACCGGGTGCTCGGGGACCGCAACGTCATCTCCGACTCCGACCAGGGCCGCAGCTTCCACGCGTTCTACGACTTCCTGCTCTCCGCCGACCGGCAGGACGAGCTCGCCGAGCTGCTGCGCGAGGTGCACCGTATGCCGGCGCTCGAGCCGGACGAGCGGGTGCGTCGCATCGACCACGACTGGCTGGTGGCGGCCGACCGCACCCAGGCCACGGTCCGGCAGATCTCCGACCAGCTGCGCCGCTTCCTCGACGACCGGGTCTGGTTGGAGAACCGGCGGGTGATGGACCTGCTGCGCAGCATCGAGACCTCGTCGCTGGCGCTGCGCGGCCGGGCCGACCCGGTGCGCACAGAGATCGACGCGCTGACCCCGCAGCTGAGACTGCCGATGGAGCGCCCGTTCTACAGCCCCGCAGCCACCACCCGCCTGGACACCACAGTCGAGGACGGCGCCACCGCCGACAGTGCCGCCCTGTTCAACCAGCAGCACGTCGACCAGCTCCGCCTGGCAGACGCAGGTGCGCAGCACCCTGGGCGACAAGACCCAGGTCGACCTCGGCACCGTGCTGCAGAGCCACCCGATCGAGCAGGGCCTGGCCGAGCTGGTGGGCTACCTGGGCCTGACCGACGACGAGGTGGAGGTCGTCTTCGACGACGACACCCGCGCCCGCCTCACCTGGCAGAGCGACGACGTCCTCCGCAGCGCCGACACCCCGGGCGTGCTCTATGTCCGCCGCCATCGAGGAGAGCTGCCGTGACCACCACCCCAGCAGCGCCGACGACAGACCAGCTGGAGCTGACCCGGGTGGTCGTCTCGCTCCTGCGGGGTGTGGTCTACCAGGAGGATGCCGCAGACACCTGGGCTTTGCTGCACCGCCACCGCAGCAGGGTCGCCGACCACGTCGCGGTGATGGGGCTGGACCTCGTGGTCGACGAGGCCGAGGGCTATGTTTACCTGCGGCAGGCCGAGCATGACGACCTCGACCTGCCGCGCCTGGTGCCGCGTCACCGCCTGTCCTTCCGGGTCAGCCTGCTGCTCGCCTTGCTGCGCAAGCGGCTCGCTGAGGCCGACGCGTCCAGCGCCGACCCACGCCTGATCCTGACCCGCGACGACGTCGTGGCCCTGCTGCAGGTCCACCTGCCCGACACCACCAACGCGGTGCGTCTGGTGAGCGAGGTCGACACCCTCCTGGGCAAGGTGGTCGACCTGGGCTTCCTGCGCCGGGTGCGCGGCCAGGACCACACCTACGAGGTGCGCAGGATCATCAAGGCCTACGTCGACGCGCAGTGGCTGTCCGGCTTCGAGGAGCAGCTGCGCACCTACCTCGCCTCGCTGGAGCACGCCGATGACTGACACCCTCGACCTGCACTTCGACGCCTCGAGCCGGCCGGGTTTCCGGCTGCAGCGGGTCGAGGTGCTCGGCTGGGGCACCTTCGACCGGGCGGTGTGGACCTTCGGCCTGGACGGGTGCACCGGTCTGCTCACCGGAGACATCGGGTCGGGCAAGTCCACCCTCGTCGACGCGATCACCACGCTGCTGCTGCCCGCCCAACGCATCTCCTACAACAAGGCGGCAGGTGCCGAGACGCGGGAGCGCAGCCTGCGCTCCTACGTGCTGGGTCACTACAAGTCCGAGCGCAGCGAGACCACCGGCCAGTCCCGTCCGGTCCAGCTGCGCGACCACCACTCGCACTCCGTGCTGCTGGCGACCTTCCGGCACGAGCACCTGGACGAGACGGTGACGTTGGCGCAGGTCTTCTGGCTGCCCGACGGCGCGACCGGTCAGCCACGCCGCTTCTACCTCGTGGCCCCCGGCCCGCTCTCCATCGCCGACGACCTGACCGGCTTCGGCTCCGACATCGCCGACCTGCGTCGCCGGCTGCGCCACCGCGGCCTGCGCCCGCTGGACCACTTCCCCGACTACGACCGGGCGTTCCGGCGAGCCTTGGGCATCCCGTCCTCGCAGGCCATGGAGCTGTTCCACCAGACCGTGTCGATGAAGTCGGTCGGCAACCTCACCGACTTCGTCCGGGCGCACATGCTCGAGCCGTTCGACAGCGCCGCGTCGGTCCGTGCCCTCGTCGAACACTTCGAGGACCTCAGGGCTGCCCACGACGCGGTGCTGCGGGCACGCCGGCAGCTGACCCTGCTGGACCCGATCGCCGCCGCCGCCCGGGACATCGAGGGGCTGGAGTCCGAGCACGCCGGGCTCAGCCGGCTGCAGGCTGTCGTGCCGTATGCCGCAGCCCAGCTCAGTGTCGACCTGCTGACCGAGGACCGGCACCGGGTGGAGTCACGGTTGACCGCCGAGCAGCAACGTCGCCGCACCGCCGATGACTCGCTGCACGTGCTGAGACAGCGCGAGCAGGGTCTGCGGGACGCCCGTGCCGGGCACAGCGGAGGACGGCTGGGGCAGCTGGAGGCCGAGCTGGGTCGCCACCAGGACGACCGGCAGACCAGGGCCCGACGGCACCACGCCTTCGAGCAGTCACTGGCCGCAGCGGGTCTGGACCCGCTGGGCGACATCGACCGTTTTCCGGTGGTGCGATCTGCGGCCGAGGACGCGCGCCGGCAGGTGCGGCAGGACCAGGCCCGGGTGCAGGAGGAGGAGTCGGTCCTCGCGGTCGAGCGCCACGGGTTGACCGCGGAGTCGACCGAGATCAGCGAGGAGCTGCGGTCCCTGCGCAGCCGGCCCTCCAGCATCCCGCGCGCCCAGCTCGAGCTGCGCCAGACGCTGTGCAGCGACCTGTCCCTGCCAGAGGACGAGCTGCCGTATGTCGGGGAGCTGGTGCGGGTGCGCCCCTCCCAGACCCGGTGGACCGGTGCCGCCGAGCGCGTGCTGCGCGGCTTCGCCCTGTCCCTGGTGGTGCCCGACCAGCACTACGCGCAGGTGTCCGCCTGGGTCGACAGCCGGCACCTGGGCAGCCGGCTGGTCTACCACCGGGTCCGGCACGCCGCCGGGCACCAGCCGACACCGGCGGAGGACGGCACCCTCGCGGCGACCCTCGAGGTGCGCCCGGGGGCGCTGGCCCCCTGGGTCACCCAGGAGCTCGCCTCCCGTGCCGACCACCAGCTCGTCGAGTCGGTCGAGGAGCTCCGACGCACTCGCCGTGGCGTCACCCGGCACGGCCAGGTCAAAAGCGGCTCCCGTCATGAGAAGGACGACCGCCACCGCGTCGACGACGCCTCGCGGCATGTGCTCGGCTGGGACAACACCGCCAAGGTCGAGGCGCTGCTGGAGCGAGGAGCCAGAGTGCAGCACCAGCTCACCGCGCTCAGCACCCGCCAGGAGTCGCTGCGCGCAGAGCTGGCCGGGCTGCAGGACCGGTCCGAGGCCCTGACGGGTGTCCTCACCGTGGACGACCCCCGCGACATCGACTGGTGGGACAGCGCCCGGCGGGTGGCCGACGTGGAGCGGCAGCTGGGTGAGCTGCGGGAGCAGTCGGCCGAGCTGGCCCGCATCGAACAGCTGCTGGCGCAGGTCGAGAGCGACGTGACCGCGGCGGAGCGCGAGCGCAGCGCGGCCGAGCGGTCCCTCGGCGCGGCGGAGGGCGAGCTGGACGCCGTGCGGCAGCGTCTCCTCGAAGCAGAGCAGACCCTGGAGCGCCTGCCGTCCGAGCTGCACGACGTGCTGGCCGCAGGACGGCAGGCGCTGACGGCCGGAAGCGACGAGGCCGGCGGCAGCGGACGGGCCAGCGGCGGCGACGAGGCCGGCGGCGAGGGCCACGGGACCGACTCCCCGCTCACCGGTCCGGACGCGTCGCGCCGGGTGCCGACCCGGGCGCAGCTGGTCGGAGCCAGGCTGGGCCGGCAGGCCGAGGCTGTGGCAGCCAGGCTCCGTTCGGCCCAGTCCCGCGCCGAGCGGCTCATGCACGACTTCCGCCTCGAGTTCCCCACCGAGACCACCGACCTCGACTCCAGCACGGCGTCCCTGCCGGAGTTCTGCGAGCTGCGAGACCGCGTCTCCGGTGACGACCTGCCGCGTTTCGAGGCCACCTTCAAGCGCTACCTCAACGAAAACTCCATCCGTGAGATCGCCGCCTTCCAGGCCCGGCTCAACCAGCAGGTCGAGACCATCGCCGAGCGGGTGCGCACCATCAACCAGTCGCTGCAGCACATCGACTACAACCCCGGCCGCTACATCCGGCTGGAACAGCACCCCACCCCGATGGTGGAGATCCGCGAGTTCCGCGCCGACCTGCGTGCCTGCACCGAGGACGTCCTGGGAGCCGACGCCGACGAGCTCTACACCGAGACCAAGTTTGCGCAGGTCGAGGCGATCGTCTCGCGTTTCCGTGGCCGGGAGGGCCGGGCCGACGCCGACCGTGCCTGGACCGAGCGGGTCACCGACGTGCGCAACTGGCTGGTCTTCGGTGCCTCGGAGCGGTGGCGCGAGACCGACGACGAGCACGAGACCTACGCCGACTCCGACGGCAAGTCCGGCGGACAGAAGGAGAAGCTGGCCTACACCGTGCTCGCGGCCTCGCTCGCCTACCAGTTCCGGCTCGACGACGGCGCGCCGAGAGCCCGCTCGTTCCGGTTCGCCGTGATCGACGAGGCGTTCGGCCGTGGCTCGGACGAGTCCACCCGCTACGCCCTGCGCCTGTTCCAGCGGCTGGGCCTGCAGCTGCTGGTGGTGACCCCGATGCAGAAGGTGCAGGTGATCGAGCCGTTCGTGGAGCGGGTCGGTTTCGTCGACAACCCCACCGGGGCCGCCTCACGGCTGCACACCATGAGCATCGAGGACTACCACGAGCAACGTGCCCTGGCAGCGGCATCACGACGTGCTGCGGTCGCGCCGTGAGCTGCGTGGCCCCGTCGCGACGCCGGCGCACTGCCGACCGCGAGCGCTGGTGCCCGGCAGCAAAGGCATGACGAACCCGCGGTGGTCCTCCTCGGACGACATCAACCGGGCGCTGCGCCGACGCTGGGACAGCGGTGAGCTGCTGCGCCGGATGGCGGCCGACACCGCCTGGGAGCCCATCGGCATCACCCTGCGCGGTCCGACCGCACGCCAGCTCGGCGCGGACCTGCCCGCCGTCCAGGCGTGGGTGGCGCAGCTGCGGCAGGCGTCGGCGTCGGGCAGCCGCTTCCGGCTGACCACCCGGCGGGTCGGCGGCCGTCTCGTTGGCAGCAACGAGCTCCCGGCAGTCGCCTGGTTCGACAGCCCCGACCAGGCCTGGTCCCTCCTGAAGGTCCGGGCCGACGTCACGGCATACCGCGCGCTGATGCAGCAGACCACACAGGCGGAGCCGTCGCTGCTCGACTGGGTCGCTCGGCATCCGCACCGGGCGCTGGCACACGCCGCGGAGTGGGACCGGGTGCTGCGGACGGTCCGCTGGCTGCACCGACGTGCCGGCACCGCGGCCTACCTGCGGCAGGTGGACGTGCCCGGTGTCGACACCAAGTTCATCGAGCGGCGCGAGGCCCTGCTGGTCGAGCTGCTCGACGCGATGACCGGCGTGCCGGACGGCGAGGGTGGACGCCGGGGTGCGCTGCAGGCACGCTACGGCTTCCTCGGCAGACCCGACCGCATCCGGGTGCGCAGCCTGGACGGGGCCGCCCTGCTCCCGGGCGGCCCGCTCACCGACATCACCGTGCGGGTCGAGGAGCTGGCCCGGATGCCGCTGCCGGCCGGCCCCGTCCTCGTCGTGGAGAACGAGGTCACGTTCCTCGCCCTGCCACCCGTGCCGGGTGGCGTGGCCTTCTTCGGCGCCGGCTTCGATGTGCTGCGCCTGCACCGGCTGACGTGGCTACAGGGGCGGCGCATCACCTACTGGGGGGACATCGACACCCACGGTTTCGTCATCCTCGACCGCCTGCGGCAGACCCTGCCCCAGGTCGAGTCGCTGCTGATGGACGAGCAGACCCTGCACAGCCACCAGCAGCAGTGGGTCACCGAGCCGAGCCCGTCCCGCGAGCAGCTGACCCGGCTCACCGACGCGGAGCAGGAGGTGTATGCCGACCTGGTCGGCGACGTGCACGGGCCTGCGGTCCGCCTGGAGCAGGAGCGCGTCGGCTATGCCTGGGTGCGGCAGGCGCTGGTCACCGCCCGGCTCGGCTGAACTGGTCGCTCCCGCCCGGCACCGGGTCATGACCCGAGGATGCCCTCCTCCAACAGGTGGATGGCGAGCAGTGTCACGTCGTGGCCCAGGGCGGTCCCCTGCAGCTCCGGGCCCTCATGGCGCCACACGCCGGTGTCGTCCAGCTCGTGCAGCGCGGCGAGGAACCACCGGTCGCTGTCCGGCCGCAGCGGCTGGCCGGCATGCTCCTCGATCCCGGGATAGACGTTGTGCGGGCTGTCCCACCACCAGTCCTGCAGCTCGGCCAGGGGCACCCGGTCGCGCGCCGGGTCGATCAGGTGCAGCAGGGTCCCGACGACCTGGTGGAGGTGGCTCGGCGACAGGTGCACCAACAGCGAGCCGATGAGGACCGCGCCCAGGTGCCGCCACTCCTCGTCCGAGGTCGGCTCGTGCCACGCTGCGACGGCCTTGGTCCGGCCGACCTCCAGCAGCGCGGCCTCGTGGCAGGAGAGCCACAACCGGTCCAGCGCACGGCAGTCAGCCGAGCTGCGGAACGACTCCGTCGCCGCGGTGCGCAGCAGCTGGTCGGTCTCGGGGGACAGGTCCTCCAGGTGGTGACCACCGACATCGAGGCGACGCTGAGTGCGCTCCCACTCCCACAGGTCCAGCTCGGCATACGCCTCCCGGGCGGGCGCAAGCCGCAGCACCTGGTTGGACGTCACCGGCCGGCCGTCACCGACCCACTGCACGAGCCGTCGGCACTGCTGGACGTAGCCCGAGGCGCGGACCTGCCTGGCGACCTCCCCCACGTCCGCGACGGAGACGTTGCCGTCCTCGTCGTGCGGCAGCTCGGCACCGGGCCTGTCGTCTGCCCTCTCACCCCTCGCCGCACCCGCCGGCTGGGTCGTGGCCGAGCGTCGGGCCGGGTCGGCGCAGGCCTCGCGCATCCCGGCTGCCGCCCGGCGGGCCTCCTCCACCAGCGCCTTGGGCTCTGCCGAGACCGACGCCATCCGTCCGCGTCCGCGCAGGAACCGCCAGAAGCTGTCCAACGTCTGCACCAGCGCCTCGACGTCCGGTGTCGGCGACGGTCCGTGCGCGGGCCACCGCACCAGCATCAGGTGCTCGACGCTGCCGGCCGGCCACTCCTGGGGCGACCGGCCGTCGTGGACGTCGCGCAGCCTCAGCGCCGTCTCGAGCAGGCCGCCGATCCAGCTGCTGGCCGCGCTGCGCGGCCCAGGCCGTGGCGTCTCGGATCACCAGCTCGCGGTCGTCCACCACACCATCCTGGCCTATGGCTGGGCTCGAGGGGCAGGCGCGCTCGGAGCCAGACCGCCTACGATCCCGGGAGCCGAGCCCGCCCGCTCACGAAGGAGCACCATGGCAAAGGACGCCGACGAGACCGCCGCCAGAGCCCGCGCACGTGACCTCGTGGCAGGGATGAGCCCGCAGGACATGCAGGCGTTCCTGGCCGCCATCCGACGTGGCGGCCTGCTCGAGCCATCCCGACCCGGCCCGGAGCAGGTGGAGCTGCCCGAGCCGCTGGACCCGCCTCCGCTGCTGCGGGTCCGGGTCGACCTCGACGGGTCGAAGCCGGCGATCTGGCGGCGCCTGGAGCTGCCCGGTGACCTGACCGCCGGCCAGCTGCACCGCATCCTCCAGGCGGCCCTGGGGTGGACCGACTCACACCTGCACCGCTTTTGGCTCGGCCCCGCCAAGCGGCTGTGGACCGGGCCCTACCTGCTCACCGACTGGGATCTCCAGGAGGGTGAGGAGGGGGTCCACGAGGACGCGGTCGAGCTCTCCCAGGTGCTCCGGGCGCCGGGCGACCGGCTGTTCTACAGCTATGACTTCGGGGACGGGTGGGACCACACGATCAAGGTGGAGGCCGTCCTGCCCTGCCCGGACGAGGCGTGCGAGCCGCGCTGCACGGGTGGGCGCAACGCCTGCCCGCCCGAGGACGTCGGCGGTGTCCACACCCACAACGAGCTCGTGGCAGCACACCGCGAGGCACCCGACCGCTCCACGATGGACGAGCAGTATGTCGACTGGCTGCCCTCGGGCTGGGACCCGCTCGCCTTCGACGTGGAGGACGCCGACCTGGCCATCGCGTTGGTCGATGCCGACCCCGAAGAGATCCTGGCCCGCCTGCACGACGTCCCCTCGCTGCACCCAGCGGCCTCTGCCCTCCTCGGCAGGTTGCCCACGCCGGTCGCGACGGAGCGGCTGGCAGCCCTGGAGTCGGTGTGCAGGCACTATCCCGGCCTGACCGAGCGTGATCCCCTGCTCGACGTCGACCGGGTCGCTGCTGCTGTGCGTCCGTGGCAGCTGCTGCTGCAGATCGCCGGCCCCGACGGCATACCCCTGACTTCCGCCGGGTGGATGAAGCCGGCCGTCGTCGAACGGATCTTCCACGAGCTCGAGCTGGACCGAGGGTGGATCGGCAAAGGCAACCGGGAGGACCTGACCCCACCGGTGCACGAGCTTCGCACCAGCGCCCAGGACCTGGGGCTGTTGCGCAAGCGCCAGGGGCGGCTGGTCCGCACCCCACGGGGTCGTGCGCTGACCGACGACCCCGCCGAAGTGTGGCTGCACCTCGCCGCCCACGCTGTGCCCGGGGACACCGTGGTCGGTGACGACGCGGCCGTGCTGGCCCTGCTCAGCCTGGCCGAGGGCGTGCCCGCGACGTTCGACCTCGCCGGTGACCTCGTGGACGACCTGGTGCTCGCCGGGTGGGCCCTGGACCCCCGCACCGGACACCTCCAGGCACGGGAGGTATGCCGTCCGCTGCTCCATCTCCTTCAGCACCTGAGCGGAACATCCGGCCGGCGCGAGTCCGGCGACCCCGAGGTCTCCCGGGCCTTCGCCGTGCGGGCCCTGGTCCCTCCCCCGACCTGAGCGCGTGACCGTTGAGCGCTCCGGTGCACGTCTCGAACGGTGCGCCGGAGCGCAGATCGGTCACGGGGCCGCGGACCATTGGACACACCGACACCGGCCACCAGGAGCAAGGGCTCGACCGGCCTCAGCTCCACGGTGGGGAACACCCACGCCCTCTGGTGCGGCGAGCTCGTCCGGCTCCATCTCGACCTTGACCTCTCCGGCCAGCCGCCACGGCCTCGTCCGCCCTGACCCGCTGGCGGTGCGGAACGCACTCGGAGCCGGCTGACCTGGCCCTCCCGCACGCTACGACACTGCCCCCGATGTGGGGGCAGCGGTCCCAGCATCGGCAGCTGCCTGATGCGACGTGTGGGGTGGCGAGGCTGCGCCTCCAGGCCACGTCGACTGAGCCCGAGACCGATGTGCGCTCCGGTGCACGCCTGGCAGGGTGCACCAGAGCGCACAACGGTCACGGGGACGCGGACCGGTGGGTCCGGCGGCATCTGCCCCCGCATCGGGGGCAGATGCGTAGCCTCGGCCGAGAGGCCATGCCTCATCGCTGGAGGTGGCTCGACGCAGGACCGCTGGAGGTGGCTCGACGCAGGACCCAGCCCTCGACACCGGTGCGGGGCGGGGGGACCATGGAGTGTCATGGCCATCAGGTCCCGCGCAGACGGCGACCGGCTCGTGGAGCAGGTCGCCAGGGTGTGCGCGCGCGTCCAGGAGCCGCTCCTCCTGCTCGAACGAGTGGCGGTCGCGGTGCGCCGTCAGGTCTCGTCGCGCGACTCGGCGGCGGGTGGGCTGGTTATCGAAGCAATAACCGTGCATGATGTGCGGCATGGATGCCACAGGGCGCGAACTCACGCGCTGCCTGGTCGTAGACCTCCGACGCGTCAGCAGCATGCTGATGTGTCCGTGCTGCTGACCCCTCCGCGCACCATCTGCCAGCCCTGAGGGCTGCCCGGCACCTTCTCCGTCCAGCACCACGCCCGCTTCGGCGTGGGCCACGACGCGGCGTGCCGTCCCTCGCCTGCTCCGACCAGAGAGCCACACCATGTCGACGCACACCCCCGCAGCCGCCCGTGTCCGTCCCTCGCGCAACGCCAAGCCCCACGGCCAGTGGGCCGTCGACGGCCGCGCTCCGCTCAACGACAACGAGCGGTTCAAGGCCGAGGACAACGGCCTCAACGTCCGCCACCGCATCGAGACGATCTACGCCCGCGAGGGCTTCGGCTCCATCCCCGAGGACGACCTGCGCGGTCGTTTCCGCTGGTGGGGCCTCTACACCCAGCGCCGCCCCGGCATCGACGGAGGGCGCACCGCCCAGCTGGAGACCCACGAGCTCGAGGACTCCTTCTTCATGCTCCGGGTGCGCATCGACGGCGGCGCGCTGACCACCGAGCAGCTGCGGGTCATCGCCGACATCTCCACCACCTACGGCCGCGACACCGCCGACATCTCCGACCGGCAGAACATCCAGCTGCACTGGATCCGCGTCGAGGACGTGCCCGACATCTGGGCCCGTCTCGAAGCCGTCGGGCTGAGCACGACCGAGGCCTGCGGCGACACCCCCCGGGTCATCCTCGGCTCCCCCGTCGCCGGCATCGCCCGCGACGAGATCATCGACCCCACCCCGGTCATCGAGGAGATCACCCGCCGCTACATCGGCGACCCCGAGCTGGCCAACCTCCCCCGCAAGTTCAAGAGCGCCATCACCGGGCACCCCAGCCTCGACGTCGTCCACGAGATCAACGACATCTCCCTGGTCGGTGTCGTGCACCCCGACCTGGGCCCCGGCTTCGACCTCTGGGTCGGCGGTGGCCTGTCCACCGCTCCCCGGCTGGCCGAGCGGCTCGGTGCCTTCGTCGCGCCGGAGGACGCTGCGGAGGTGTGGCACGGCGTGGTGCGGCTGTTCCGCGACTACGGCTACCGCCGGCTGCGCAACAAGGCCCGGCTGAAGTTCCTGCTCGCCGAGTGGGGAGCCGAGCGCTTCCGCGACGTGCTGGAGACCGAGTACCTCCACCGGCAGCTGCCCGACGGCCCCGCCCCGGAGAGCCCCACCGGCCCCGGCGACCACGTCGGCGTCCACGAGCAGGTCGACGGGCTGCGCTACGTCGGCCTCGCCCCGGTCGTCGGCCGGGTCAGCGGCTCGGTCCTGGGCAGCCTGGCCGACCTGGCCGAGTCGGTCGGCTCCCACCGGGTGCGCCTGACCCCGCACCAGAAGCTGCTGGTGCTCGACGTGCCGGCCGACCGGGTCGACGAGCTCCTCGCCGGCGCCGAGACCCTCGGCCTGACCGCCCGGCCGTCGGTCTTCCGCCGGTCGACGATGGCCTGCACCGGCATCGAGTTCTGCAAGCTGGCCATCGTCGAGACCAAGGCCACCGCGGCCACCGCGATCGCGGAGCTGGAGACGAGGCTGGCCGACCTCGAGCCCCAGCTCGACCAGCCGATCAGCCTGCACGTCAACGGCTGCCCCAACTCCTGCGCCCGCATCCAGACCGCCGACATCGGTCTCAAGGGTCAGATCGTCACCACCGGCGCCGGGGAGCAGGTGCCCGGCTTCCAGGTGCACCTGGGCGGCGGGCTCGCCTCCGTCGACCTCGACGAGGCCGGCCTGGGCCGCACCGTGCGCGGCCTCAAGGTCACCGCCGCCGACCTGCCCACGTATGTCGAGGGCCTGGTCCGCCGCTACGTCGCCACCCGGGCGCCGCAGGAGAGCTTCGCCGGCTGGGCCCACCGCGTGCCGGACGAGGAGCTGACATGACCACCAACCCCGGCCGGGCCCGGCTGCTGCGGGCCCTGGCCGGTGACACCCAGGAGCGGTATGCCGAGGCCGACGCCGAGACCGTCCTCGCCTGGGCCGCGGCACAGTTCGGCCGCAGGCTCGCCGTGGCCTGCAGCATGGCCGACGCCGTGCTGCCGCACCTGGTGTCCCGGCACGTGCCGGGGGTCGACGTGCTGTTCCTCGACACCGGCTACCACTTCGCCGAGACGGTCGAGACGCGCCGCGAGGTCGCCGACCTGCTCGACATCACCGTCGTCGACGTGCTGCCCGAGCTGACCGTCGACGAGCAGGACCGCCGCTACGGCCCGGCCCTGCACGGCCGCGACCCCGGCGCGTGCTGCCGGATGCGCAAGGTCGAGCCGCTGGCCCGCACCCTCGCCGGCTACGACGCCTGGGTGACCGGGGTCCGCCGCGACGAGGCGCCGACCCGCGCCGACACCCCGCTGGTCACCTGGGACGACACCTTCGGCCTCGTCAAGATCAACCCGCTGGCAGCCTGGTCGTTCGAGGAGGTCCTCGACTACTCCCGGCGCCACCTGCTGCCGGCCAACCCGCTGCTCGCCCAGGGCTACCCCTCGATCGGCTGCGAGCCGTGCACCCGCCGGGTCGCCCCCGGGGAGGACCCCCGCGCCGGCCGCTGGGCCGGCTTCGCCAAGACCGAGTGCGGCCTGCACCCCGCCGTCCCCGCCACCCAGGAGACCCGATGACGACCACCGCCCAGCGCGTTCACCTCACCGATGCCCCGGGCTCACCGCATACCGACCCCGGCCTGCTCGAGACCCTGGAGAGCGAGGCGATCCTCATCATCCGTGAGGTGGTGGCCGAGCTGGAGCGGCCGGTGCTGCTTTTCAGCGGCGGCAAGGACTCGGTGGTGCTGCTGCACCTGGCTGCCAAGGCGCTGTGGCCGGCGCGCCTCCCCTTCCCGGTGCTGCACGTCGACACCGGGCACAACTTCCCCGAGGTGCTGGCCTTCCGCGACGCCACGGTGGACCGGCTCGGCGTCGAGCTGCAGGTCGCGTCGGTGCAGGGCTACCTCGACGACGGGCGGCTGCGGGAGCGGGCCGACGGCACCCGCAACCCGCTGCAGACCGTGCCGCTGCTGGACGCCATCACCGAGCACCGCTTCGACGGGGTCTTCGGTGGTGGCCGACGGGACGAGGACAAGGCCCGCGCCAAGGAGCGGGTGGTCAGCCTGCGCGACGCGTTCGGCCAGTGGGACCCCAAGAACCAGCGGCCCGAGCTGTGGAGCCTCTACAACACCCGGCACCGTCCGGGCGAGCACGTGCGGGTCTTCCCGCTCAGCAACTGGACCGAGCTGGACATCTGGCGTTACATCGCCGCCGAGGGCATCGACCTGCCCAGCCTCTACTACGCCCACGAGCGCGACGTCTTCGAGCGCGACGGCATGCTGCTCACCCCTGGCCCGTGGACCACGCCCCGCCGCGGCGAACAGGTCACCCGGCGCACCGTGCGCTACCGCACCGTCGGCGACATGTCCTGCACCGGCGCTGTGCTGTCGCAGGCCACCGACGTCCACGCCGTCATCACCGAGGTCGCCGCGAGCACCGTCACCGAGCGCGGCGCCACCCGCGCCGACGACCGGCTCTCCGAGGCCGCCATGGAGGACCGCAAGAAGGAGGGGTACTTCTGATGGCACCCACCCCCACGCTGCTGCGCCTGGCCACCGCCGGGTCCGTCGACGACGGCAAGTCCACCCTGGTCGGCAGGCTGCTGCACGACACGAAGTCGGTGCTGGCCGACCAGCTCGCCGCCGTCGAGCAGGCCAGCCGCCGGCGCGGCTGGACCGGTGACCTGGCCGACCTCGCACTGCTCACCGACGGCCTGCGCGCCGAGCGCGAGCAGGGCATCACCATCGACGTGGCCTACCGCTACTTCGCCACCGCCCGTCGCTCGTTCATCCTCGCCGACTGCCCCGGGCACGTGCAGTACACCCGCAACACCGTCACCGGGGCCAGCACCGCCGACGTGGTGCTCGTGCTCGTCGACGCCCGGCACGGGGTGGTCGAGCAGACCCGCCGGCACCTGGCCGTGGTCGCCCTGCTGCGGGTGCCGCACGTGGTCGTCGCGGTCAACAAGATCGACCTCGTCGACGACCCGGCCGCGGTGCACGCCGGCGTCTCGGCCGACGTGGCCCACCTGCGCCGCGCGCTGGGCCTCGGCGAGATCAGCGTGGTCCCGGTCTCCGCGCTGCACGGTGACAACGTGGTCGACGCCTCCTCGCGCACCCCCTGGTATGCCGGTCCCACCCTGCTCGAGCTGCTCGAGGCGCTGCCCACCGAGGCCGAGGTCGACGGGCCGTTCCGGCTGCCGGTGCAGCTCGTGCTGCGCCCGCAGCAGGGTGCGGTCGACCCGGCGCTCACGGACTACCGCGGGTATGCCGGGCACGTCGCCTCCGGTTCGGTGGCCGTGGGTGACGAGGTCGTCGTCTCCTCCTCCGGCCTGCGGACCACCGTGGTCGGCATCGACCGCGGCGGCGAGAGCGTCGACCGGGCCGTGGCGCCGCTGTCGGTGACGCTGCGGCTCCAGGACGCGCTCGACGTCTCCCGGGGTGACCTGATCGCCGGTGTCGAGGCGGCTCCGGCGAGCGTCCGGCATACCGACGCGGTGCTGTGCTGGCTCGCCGAGCAACCCCTCGTGCCCGGTGCCCGGGTGCTGGTCAAGCACGGCACCCGCACGGTGCGTGCCCTCGTGCCGGTCATCGACGCGCGCCTGGACATCGCGACGCTGGCGGTCCAGCCGGCCGACCGTGCCGCGCTCAACGACCTGGTGCGGGTGGGGATCACGCTGGCCGAGCCGCTGCCCCTGGAGCCGTATGCCGTGTCCCGCTCGGGCGGGTCGTTCCTGGTCATCGACCCGCAGGACGGCACCACCCTGGCGGCCGGCATGGTCGGCGCCGAGCTGAGAGCAGGTGAGGGCCCATGACCGCCGTGGCCGCTCCTCCGCAAGTCGCGGGGGACAGCGCACCCGAGGTGACACTGCTCGGGCTGGTGCTGACCGGCCGCGACGTGGTCGCCGTCGGCGGCGGACCGGTGTCGGCCCGCCGGGTCGCCGACCTGGTGGCCGGGGGCGCCCGGGTCACCGTCATCGCGCCCGAGGTCTGCGAGGACCTCGCCGACCTCGTGGCCGCCGGCGAGGTCGACTGGTGGGCCCGCGACTACGCCGGACCGGCCGACCTGGCCGGGGCCTGGCTGGTGCACACCGCGACCGGCGACCCCGGCACCGACCTGCAGGTCAGCCAGGACGCCGAGGCCGGCCGCACCTGGTGTGTCAACGCCGCGAGCCACCGGCAGGGCAGCGCCCAGGTGCCCGCCCGCGGCGAGGTCGCCACCGCCGACGGCACCCTCCGGGTCGCGGTGCACGCCGGCGGCGACCCGCGCCGGGCCGTCGTCGCCCGCAACACCGTCGTCGACCACCTCAGCTCCGGTGCCGCCGACCTGCGGGCCCAGCGACCGCATCCCGGCTGGGTCGCCCTGGTCGGCGGTGGCCCCGGTGACGACCAGCTGGTCACCCGGCGGGCCGCCGCGCTGCTGGCCAGCGCCGATGTCGTCGTCACCGACCGGCTGGCGCCGCTGGGCCTGCTGGCCCAGCTGCCCGAGTCGGTGCGGGTGATCGACGTGGGCAAGACCGCCGGGCACCACACGGTGCCGCAGGAGGAGATCAACCGGATCCTGGTCGCGGAGGCACAGCGGGGACACGGCGTGGTGCGCTTCAAGGGCGGCGACCCCTATGTGCTCGGCCGGGGTGGCGAGGAGCGGCTCGCGTGTGAGGCCGCGGGCGTCCGGGTCGAGGTGGTGCCCGGGATCACCTCGGCCATCGCGGTGCCCGCTGCGGCCGGCATCCCGGTGACGCACCGTGGGCTCGCCCGGGGCTTCACCGTGGTCACCGGCCACGACGAGCTGCCCCAGCTGCCGACGGCCGGGGACCACACGCTGCTGGTGCTGATGGGGGTCTCGACCCTCCGGCAGACCGCAGCAGGACTGGTGACGCACGGCCGCTCCCCCGCCTGCCCGGTCGCCGTCGTCGAACGCGGCTGCACCCCGCAGCAGCGCGTCACCACCGGCACGCTGGCCGACATCGCCGACCGGGCCGAGGCCACCGGCGTCCGTGCCCCGGCGGTCGTCGTGGTCGGCGACGTCGTCACCCTCAGCCCTCACTGGCAGCCGGCGTGAGCACCCTGGTGCTCATCGCGCTGGCCGGGTTCGGCGCCCAGCTCGTCGACGGCTCGCTGGGCATGGGCTACGGCGTGACGTCGGCGTCGCTGCTGCTGGCGATGGGGCTGACCCCGGCGGTCGCGAGCGCGTCGGTCAACGTCGCCCAGCTCGGCACCACCCTGGCCTCCGGGGTGAGCCACGCCCGGCTCGGCAACGTCGACTGGCGGATCGTGCGCCGGCTCGGGCTGCCCGGCGCGACCGGTGCGCTGGCCGGTGCCACCGTGCTGTCGAGCCTGAGCACCCAGGTCGCGCGCCCGGTGATGGCGGTGCTGCTGCTCTCGCTCGGGGTGTTCATCGCGGTCCGGTTCACGGTGCGGCCTCCTGGTCGCGACGGCGGGCCCGGCCGGTGGGGCCGGCGGCGCCGCTTCCTGGGCCCGGTCGGGGTGGTCGGTGGTTTCGTCAACGCCACCGGCGGAGGGGGCTGGGGGCCGGTCGCGACGACGACGCTGCTGTGCACGGGCCAGGTCGCCCCGCGCACCGTCATCGGGTCGGTCGCGACGTCGGAGTTCCTGGTCACCCTGGCGGCGAGCCTCGGGTTCGTCCTCGGGCTGGGACTGTCGGGGATGAGCTGGTGGATCATCGGCGCCCTCATGCTCGGCGGCGTGCTGGCCGCCCCGGTCGCCGCCCTGCTGGTGGGGCGGATGCCGCCGGTGCTGCTGGGCGTGGCCGTCGGCGGGGTCATCACCCTGCTGAACCTCGGGCCGGTGCTCTCCCTGGCCGGTCTCCCGTGGGCGGTGACCGTGACGGCGTATGCCGTGGTGCTGGGCACGTGGTCGCTGCTGCTGGCCGCCGCGGTGGTCCGGGCGCGTCGGTCCCCGGGGGCGCTACAGGTGGGCGACCACCCGGCGGACGGCGTCCAGGGAGCGCGCGACGTCGTCGTCCGTCGTTGACCCGTTGCTCACCCGCGCAGCACCGTCTGCCCGTGCCAGGTCGAGCCGAGGGACGCGCACACCTGCGTGAACACGACGTCGTTGAGCACCTCGACCCCCGGCATCCGGGCCAGCTCACGGGCGACGGTCGCGGCATGTCCGCGGGCCGCGACGTCCTCCACGGCACTGTGCGCGGGGGTGAGGTCGCGCAGCACCCTGTTCTGGTCCCAGGCGCTGACCAGCCAGTCGGCGGCCCATCGCAGCCGGGTGGGTGCCCCCGATCACGAAGCCGAAAACCGGCCCGGCGGCATACGGGTTGCTCATCGGCTCTGCCTCTCCGGTCACGGCGCGACCGGTGCGGTCGCGCTGTCGGTGCGCAGGAACTGGATGCGCAGGGTCGGGCTGTCCTCGGGCACCACGAACACGACGCCCAGGTCGCTGGACCAGCCGTCGCTGACCAGGAAGTAGGTGCCCCGGGCATACTCCAGCAGGCGCAGCCCGGAGTAGCGGTAGCGCGTCGAGGTGGCTCCCGGCAGCTCCTCCACGCTCACCCCCGGCCCTTCCAGATGCAGCGGCTCGTCGCTGCTGAGCACGACTCCGGGCAACACCGCAGCAGGGTCGGCGTCGATGTCGTCCGCCAGGCTCGCACCGTCGGTGAAGGCATAGTTGGAGCCGGTCCAGAACAGGCACACCAGCGCCACGACGACACCGGTGGCCTGCAGCACCTGCAGCCGGCGCGGCGCATGCGGGTCGGCCCCCATGTCGACCCCGCCCAGGTGTGCGGCATACAGCAGGAGCAGCACGCCGACGCCGATGCTGACGGGGGCCAGGACGTAGGCCAGGGAGCGGGCCGGGCCGATGAGGCCGAGCAGCACGACCGCCGCGGGCAGGAGCAGCCAGGACACCGCGAGCACGCGCAGCACCCACCGCGTCGAGACGGCGTCGTCGGTGGGGTCGGCGTTGCGCAGGGCCTCGGCGCGTGGGCTGAGCCACCGGTCGAGCAGCACCCACAGGCCCGCCAGCACACTGACCCCCAGCAGCAGCACCAGCACGGTCTCGACACTGCGCAGCACGTAGTCCTGCGTCGACATCGAGAAGACCGACTCGGACAGCCCCAGCTGGGTCGCCGCCGTCTCGGCGAACTTCCAGCCGATGAAGACGAGCAGGGAGGTGATGACGACAACGTTGGCGAGCAGGCCGATGAGCGGACGCAGCATCGAGGCCAGGCCGTCGGGTCGCTCGTCGGCCATGGCAGCTCACCCCTGAGCCGGCGCCGAGGTCGTCTGCGAGGTGTCCGTCGTCGGGGTGTCGGTGGTCGAGGTATCCGTCGTCGAGGTATCCGTGGTTGGGGCGTCCGTCGTGGGGCTCTGCGTGACCTCACCGTCGTCCGGGTCGGTGGTCTCGGGAGGACCGCCTCGCGGGTCCTGTCGTGGGAACTCCTCCGGCCAGGCCGGTGGCACCCCTGACTCGCAGGTCACGGTGTCGCGCGCGACCAGCTGGAGCACCCCGACGACCGACCGGTAGAGCTCGCAGTCGTAGGGGTAGGTGCCGGCCGCCTGGCCGTCGGCGTCGACCACGAAGAACTCGGCATCCATGCCTGCCCAGCCGTAGGCCGCGGCGCCGTCCAGCCAGGTGGCCGCATCGTCGGTGTCCCCCTGGCACATGCTGATGCCGGCCTCGTAGAGCAGGACACTGCGCGGCGACTTGAGGTCCTGCCACACGGCGTCGAGCACCGTGCGCGCCTGGTCGCAGTCGCCGGCCTGCAGCGGGACGTAGACGTCGTCCTCCACCACGTCGGCGGGAGTCCGCGGGCCGCTGGGCAGCGAGAAGATCGAGAAGTCGGGGCCGTTGTCGCCCCCGCCGTTGTCGCTGCCGCCGTCGTCGCCCCCGTTGTCGGCCTCCCCACCGGTGTCGTCGGCCGGTGACGCCGTGGTGGTCTCCGGCGGGTCGTCGGCACCGTCGTCTCCGCCCGGGGCGTTGAACGCGCCGCTGCCGCAGGCTGCCAGCAGCAGGGCCAGGGCGCAGGTCGCCGCTGCCCCCGCCCCCGTCTGCACGGCCCGGTCGGACATGCTGCGCTCCGTCCGCCAACCAGCGTGGCTGCACCTGACCCTCCGACGCTAGACCCGGGGCCACCAGGGGTCAATGACTCCGTCAGGATGCGGGTCCGGCCACCTGCTCGAGGGCGTGGGCTTCTTCTCCCGCAGCAGATCCACCACCGCCCGGGCCGCCGGCGGCAACACCGCGGTGCTCGACCGCTTCCTGGAGGGCGAGCCCCCCAGCGAGGCCACGGAGCACATCAGCGGCTACGACATCATCGACCCCCACGCACAGCCGGGCGGGCTCCTCGGCGCGGCACGCCATGGTCACCAGGCCGCGCGGCAGCCTCCAGGAGTTCGAGGGGGCCGCACAGGTCGACGCCTCCGCCGTCTCCCGCTCCTCCGTCTCGCTGACGATCCAGACCGCCGGCATCACCACCGGCCAGCAGCAGCGTGACGAGCACCTGCGCACGAGCGACTTCTTCGAGGTCGAGACCTACCCGAGCATCACCTTCGCCTCCACCTGCCGTGACCCTGGGCCGCGACGACGCCTGGGTCATCACCGGCGACCTGACCATCAAGGACGTCACCACGCCGGTCACGGTCGAGTTCGAGCAGACCGGCTCCGTGGTCGACCCCTACGACACCCTGCGCGTGGGCTTCGAGGGCAGCGTCGTGGCCAACCGCAAGGCCTGGCCCTGGACTGGAACGCCGCCGGGAGACCGGTGGCGTGCTCGTCTCCGCCGGGGGCTGCTGCCCGTGCCGGTTGCCGCGCTCGGAGACGACGCCGCCCCGCCGCAGGTGCGGGGGGGCGGAGAACGGCCTGCAGTCAGGCCTGGGCGCCGAAGGTGAAGAGCTCCCCGGAGGTCGAGATGCCCGACCACGTGGCGACCTCGGCGGCCAGGTCCAGCCGCTCGATCGGTGCCTGGTCCTCATACTGACCCCACTCGGCACGCGGCAGCATCCACATCACCTCGAACTCGTTGCCGTCCGGGTCGGCGCCGTAGAGGCTGAGCGTCGCGCCGTGGCTGGACTCGCCACCGAGCGCGCCGGCGGCGACCAGTGTCTGGCGGGCGGCCGCCAGCTCGTCGATGGTGTCGACCTGCCAGGCGAGGTGGTAGAGGCCGATGCCGCCGCGCATCTTCGGTGGGGCCTGGGTGCCGACGCCGAAGAGGCCGAGGTCGTGGTGGTTGCCCGAGCGCGGCAGCCGCAGGAAGGCGGCGTTGGCGCGCGGCTCCTCGGCGGCGACCTCGAAGCCCATGACGTCGGTGTAGAACGCCAGGGCGCGCGGCAGGTCGGCGACGAACAGGACGGCATGGTTGAGACGAACGGGGTTGACGGTCATCGTGTGGCTCCTCGACGGTGGGTGACGTGTCATATATCTTCTCGTTCATTGTCTGACATGTCAATCATTGGTACAGTGCCCCTTGTGCGCACCGACGAGATCGACCTCGACCTGATCACCACGTTCGGACGCCTGCTCGAGGCCAGCGCGGTCCTGCAGCGTGACCTGGGCCGAGAGCTCACCGCGGCCTGCGACATCCAACACACCTGGCTGGAGGTCATGCTCCGCATCTCGCGGAGCCCACACGGGCAGATCCCGATGAGCACGCTGGCCGGTCAGCTCACTCTCACCACGGGGGGCATCACCCGGCTGCTCGACCGCATGATCGCGGCCGGCTACGTCGAGCGGGTCCCCTGCCCCACCGACCGCCGCATCACGTATGCCGCGTTGACGCCGGCCGGGCAGGACAAGCTCCGCCAGGCGAGCGTGGTCCACACCCGCCAGCTGCGCGAGGTCTTCGACGGTTTCGGGGCCGGGGAGCTGCAGCAGCTGGACGTGCTGCTGGACCGGCTGCGCCGACGCGCAGGCTAGGTCCGCAGGGGCTGCCGAGGACAGTCCCGGTCAATGGCCCGGGCCGGTCACCACCTTGGCGCGCTCGGACTCGTGTGCGCCACCCTTGCGGGCCAAGGTCGTGCACGCCTCCTCGATGTCGCGGGCCAGGGTGTCGACGTGCTCACGGCTCATCGTCTCCTTGACCAGAGCTCGCATGATCGTCACGTCCTGCGCATCGGGCGGCAGGGTGTAGGCCGGCACCATCCAGCCGCGTTCGGCGGAGAGCTGCCAGGCGATGTCGAACTCGTTGTAGCTCTCCTGCCCTGCCAGCCGGAAGGCGACCAGGGGCAGCTGCTCCAGGTCCCGGCCGATGATCTCGAACCGACCCATTGCCTCCAGCTGGTCCGCCAGCACCCGGGCGTTCGCCTGCATGTTGCGCATGATGTAGCCGTAGCCCGCCCGCCCGTAGCGGACGAGGTTGTAGTACTGCGCGATGACCATCGCCGAGCCGGTCGAGAAGTTCAGGGTGAAGGTGGCGTCGGTCTTGCCCAGGTAGTTCTCCTCGAAGACCAGGTCGGGCGCGAGGTCGGACCGCTCGCGGAAGATGAGCCAGCCGATGCCCGGGTAGACCAGGCCGAACTTGTGACCGGAGACGTTGATGGAGCGCACCTGCTCGAGCCGGAAGTCCCAGGCAGAGTCCGGGTAGAGGAAAGGCCAGACGAAGCCGCCGCTGGCGCCGTCCACGTGCAGGGGCACGTCCAGCCCGCGCTCCTGCTTGATCTGCACCAGCAGGTCGTTGATCCCGACGATGTCGTCCTTGTGCCCCGTGAACGTGGTGCCCAGGACCGCCGCCACCCCGATCGTGTTCTCGTCGACGTGCGGCTCCACGTCCTCCGGTCCGATGGTGTACTTGCCCGGTTGCAGGGGCACGATGCGCGGCTCGACGTCGAAGTAGCGGCAGAACTTCTCCCACACGACGTGCACGTCCCCGCCGAAGACCAGGTTGGGGGTCGCCGTGGAGCCGCCCTCGGCCGCGCGCCGGGTGCGCCAGTTCCACTTCAGCGACAACGCCCCGAGCATGATCGCCTCGGACGACCCCTGGGTGCGTGCCCCGGTGGTCTCCCCCGGTGCGTGGAACAGGTCGGCCAGCATCCGGATGCAGCGCTGCTCGATCTCGGCCGTGCGCGGGTACTCGGCATGGTCGATGAAGTTGCGGTGCAGGTTGGCGGCAATGAGCCGCTGGGCCTCCGGCTCCATCCAGGTCGTGACGAAGGTGGCCAGGTTGCGGGCGGGGTCGCCCTCCAGCGCAAGGTCCTCCGCGACGAGGCGCATGGCGTCCACCGAGGGCATGCCCGTGTCGGGGAAGACCCGGCTCGGCACCTCGGAGGTCAGGAACCGGTTGCCGAAGAGGGCCGCGTCGGCCTCCGGCTGGGACGATGTGGACATCTGTCTCTCCTTCGGGACGGCAGAGGCGGCGGTCGCCGCCTCTGGGCTAGGGATGGTGCTGGTCCGACGGCTGGGGTCGCGCCGCCACGAGCGTCTGTCGCCACGCCGGGAACATCAGCGCAGCGCCGACCAGGAAGCAGACGGCGCCCAGGAGCGTGCCGGCCACCGCCACCCGGGTGTTCAGCACCTCGTCGGTGGAGGGCAGCACGTAGCTCGCGAGCGCCGAGGCCATGAACAGCACCGAGCCGGTCATGTTGAGCCAGGCGATGCGCCACGGCACCGACCGGAGGTCCAGCCGCAGGAAGGTCCCCGAGACGGCGAGGACGGCGAAGGTGCTGGCGACGAGGAAGAGGACTGAGCCGTAGAGGTCGGGTCGCCAGACATACCGGTCCGCCTCCTGCGCGCCGACGTTGTGGGTGAGCGCTGCCACGGTGCTGATGTTGAAGAAGACGGTGCCGGGGAGCTGGGTGGCAGCGGCCAGCCACCCTCGGTCCCGGGGTCTCCAGCCCCAGAGACGCAGGGGTGCGGGCCGGTGCTGCGTCACCTCGTCGACACCGGTCAGGGCGGGGCTCTGGGCCTGCAGGAGCTGACCGAGGGCGGCCGAGGTGAAGAAGACCGAGCCGACCACGTAGGTGATGCCGTCGACCAGCCCCCCGACCGCCGTGACGTAGGCCGGGACCGAGCCGACGACGAAGCAGGCGGATCCCAGGATGAACAGCCAGGCGACCACCGCGTTGAGGCGCACCGGCCGCACCCGCATCCGGGGCTGCTCCGGGTGGACGTCGACGGACCGTCGGGACGTGGGCTCAGGCATGGCTCAGCCCACTCCGGTCAGCGGTTGTCGTGCACGGCCCTGGCTCCCCGCCTCCCGAGGACCGGGGGTCGGCAGAGCCAGGGTGGCGACGAAGGCGACGGCCACCGCGACGACCACCTCGGGGGTGACCGCCACGCCGTCACTGCCGAGCAGGAGGGTGGCCAGGAGCGTGGACGTGAGCGGGAGCCGCAGCATCGCCACGGTCAGTGCTCCGATGCCCATGCCGATCGCCGGGGCGAGGCTCATGCCGGGCAGCCCGCTGACGGCGATGCCCAGCACGGCTCCCACGAACATGGCGGGGAAGACCGGCCCGCCCCGGAAGGCGCTCAAGGACAGCCCGTAGGCACCGAGCTTGAGGACGGCGAGCAGCAGCAGGACCCCGACCGAGTAGTCGGCCGCGTCCTCGACGAGCTCGGGGAGGGCGTCCTGACCGGAGAAGAGCACCTGGGTGTAGCTGTTGCCGGTGGCCAGCTGGTAGGTGGCGGCCAGCAGACCGATGAGCACCCCCAGGCCTGCGGTGACAGCGACACGGCTGCGGTGGACGAGCGGCCGCAGCGACAGCCCGATCCAGCGGACCACCCAGCCGACGAGGGCGCCGGCGAGACCGACGGGCACGGCCCACAGGATCGTGGCCATGGTCGGGCCGGCCGCGGGCGGCACACTGGTCAGGGCCAGCGAGAAGGTGCCCAGCCCGGTCCAGGCGTCCAGACCCACGAAGACGAGTGCGCCCAGTCCGGCGGCGAGCAGTCCGGGCAGTGCGACGAGAGTCAAGGTGGCCCCGGCGACGCCCGCAGCCTCCATGATGAGGAACGCCCCGAGCAACGGTGAGCCGAGCAGGGTGCTGACCGCCGCGAAGCTGCCGGCCGAGGCCATGACGGTCACCGCCATCGGCGGGGCGTCCCGCTTCACCAGGCGCACCGTGAGTGCCGCCAGACCGCCACCCAGGGCGATGAGCGGCGCCTCGGGCCCGAGCACGGCACCCAGGCTGAGCGTCGCGAACGCGGCCAGGGCGACCCCCGGGAGGTGCCGGTCGACGGGCGGCCCGCCACCGCTGTGGAAGCCGAAGGCCGGCGAGTGCCCGCCGTTGCCGGGCAGGTGCCGGATCGTGAGGCCGGTCAGCAGCCCGCACAGCGCCAGCCACGGCACCGGCCACCATGCGGGGGCCCCGTCGGTGAAGAGGCTCGGCGGGCAGGTCCTGGAACAGGTAGCCCTGGGTCGCGCTGACCAGCGCGAGGAAGCCATAAGCCACCGCAGAGATCGGCACCCCCAACAGGGCAGCCAGCACCAGCGCCGACAGGTAGGCCCGGGACCGGATCACCGCGACCGGGTCGAAGGCCGGCGGCGGGTTCGACGTCGACGCTGCGGAGGTCTCGGTCACTGCATCACCGTCCCACCCACGCACCGCCCGCTCCTCACCCACAAGGGATGAAGCACCTGCTGACTCCTCTGGCAAGGGCGCCGCACGTGGCCGGTCGACATACCGCCGTCCCGCTCACCCGCGCCTGCCAGCTCACCGGCCCCCCGCTGCTGCACCGTCGTGCCGACCCGGCGTCGCCCCAGGTCAGTGGGCCTGCGAGACCGACGACATCGTGAAGTCCGGGATGCGCAGGGGCGGGGCGACCGACCGGGTGAACCAGTCGTTCCACTCCCGGCAGAGCACGTGCTCGGCTGCCCCAGCCTCGGTGGCGCGGCGCAGCAGGTCGACCGGCGACTCGTTGAAACGGAAGTTGTTGACCGCCGCGCTCACCTGCCCGTCCTCGATGAGGTAGACACCGTCGCGGGTCAGCCCGGTGAGCAGCAGGGTCTGCGGGTCGACCTCGCGGATGTACCACAGGCACGTCAGCAGCAGGCCGCGCTTGGTCGAGGCGACCATCTCGGCCAGCCCGGCTTCTCCCCCGGCGTCGATGTGCAGGTTCTGCACGGGGAACCGCAGGTGGCCCTCCACCCCGGCGCGCTGCATACCGGCACGGGTGCGGACCAGGTCGGTGAGCACACCGTCGCGCAGCCAGTCGACGCGGGCCAGCGGCGCGCCGTTGTCGAAGACCGAGGTCAGGCCCGAGCCCGAGCTCGGCACGACCGCGAACGGCGCGACCGGGAACCGTGGGTGGCCCGGGTCGGAGCACATCGTGACCGGCACGTCACTGAGCCGCTCCCCGATGCGGGTGGTGCCGACCTCGGTGCCGGCGTAGACGTTGCGTCCCTGCTCCGCGTCGCGGGCACTCATCACCCAGTAGGCGTAGACCATCAGGTCGACGACGGCGCCGGGCGGCAGGATGGTCTCGTACTCCCCCGGGGGCAGGTCGACCCGGCGCTCGCCCCAGCCAAGGCGTCGCTCGAGCTCGTCGTGCATGGCCGCCACGTCGACGTCGGTGAAGTCGTTGCTCTGCGCTCCGACCCACGCCGAGTTGACCAGGTCGGGCATCTTGGCGTTGACCTCCAGGCGCCCCATCGGCTCGACCGCACGCCGCCGCAGCCCGGCGGTGTTGCCCAGCCAGGTCGTGGTCCGGCGATACTCGGCGAAACCGTAGAGCAGGTGCCCGGCCTCCTGCGCCCGGGTGAAGGCCCGACCGAGGTCGCTCGCCAGCGCGGCGAGGTCCTGCGGACCGACGACCGAAGCCGGGTCGGCGACGTCGGGGTCCTCGGCACCGGAGACCAGGGGCTGAGCCTCCTCGTCGGCGGGGGCCCCCGGTGCGGCCTCGTCGGCCTGCCGCACCAGCGCCAGCAGGTCCTCGACGCCGGCCAGGGCGCCGGTGACCGAGGCGGCGGCGATGCCACCGCTCACCTCGGCGGTGCTGATGACCGTTGCCTCACGCTGGGTCATCGCTCCGTTGGTGGTCAGGGCGTTGGCGGCCCACCGCAGGTTGACCTCGTGCGACTCCTGCACGATGACGGTGCAGTCACGCGCCCTCGAGGCGGCCAGCGCCTGCTCGACCCAGCTGCTCACGGGTGCCTCGCTCATCAGTGGCCTCCCTGCTCACGGGTGTTGAGCACGTTGATGTCCCGGAACCGTGCGGCCGGGCTGCCGTGGCTGACCGGAGCGCCTTGCCCCGGCTGACCCTTGCCGCAGTTCAGCGACCCCGCCAGCAGGTAGGTCGAGGGCCCGCCGACGGCGTCCATCGACCTCCAGAAGTCGGTGGTGGTCGCCTGGTAGGCCACGTCGCGGACCTGGCCGGCGAGCCGGCCGTCGCGGATGGCGTAGAACCGCTGCCCGGTGAACTGGAAGTTGTAGCGCTGCATGTCGATCGACCACGACTTGTTGCCGACGACGTAGATGCCCCGGTCCACCCCGGCGATGAGCCCGTCCACGTCGGGGCCCTGCGGGTCTGCGGCCAGCGACACGTTGGGCATGCGCTGCAGCGGGATGTGCCCGGCCGAGTCGGCGTAGGCACAGCCGTTGGAGCGGCCCAGGCCCTTCTCCTGGGCCATCTGCCGGTTGAGCTGGTAGCCCACCAGGACCCCGCCGGAGATGATGTCGAAGGTCTGCGCCGCCACCCCCTCGTCGTCGAAGCCGACGGTCGACAGCCCGTGCTCGGTGACCCGGTCGCCGGTGACGTTCATGTGCTCGGAGCCGTACTGCAACGTGCCCAGCTGGTCGAACGTGGCGAAGGAGGTGCCGGCATACGCCGCCTCGTAGCCCAGCGCACGGTCCAGCTCGGTGGCGTGGGCGACCGACTCGTGGATGGTCAGCCACAGGTTGGTGGGCTCGATGACCAGGTCGTAGCGGCCGGCCTCGACCGACGGCGCCTTGGCGTGCTCGGCCAGCCACTGCGGCAGCTGGGCGACCTCGGCGTCGAAGTCCCACCCCGTGCCGGTGAGGTACTCCCAGCCACGGCCGGCCGGGGGCGCGACCGTGCTCATGGTGTGGAAGCCACCGTCGCCGACGTGCACCACCTCGAAGCCGGGGTCGATCCGCACCCGCTGCTGGGTCGTGGAGGTGCCGGCCAGATCGGCGTAGAACGTGTTCTCCTGCAACGCCAGCACCTCGGCGTTGACGTGGTGCACCGGGTCGGAGGCGAGCAGCCGCTCGGACAGCTCGACCAGCCGGCCCAGCCGCTGCGCCTCGGGAACCTCGAACGGATTGACCTCGTAGGCCGACACCCAGGTCCGGTCTGCGTGCACCGGCTCGGGCGCCAGCTCCACGGGCGCCCGGACAAGCGGTCGGGAGACCCGGGCCATGGTGACGGCCTCGTCGGCCAGCCGCCTGGCCTCCTGTGGTGTCGTCGTCACCCCGGCTGCGAAGCCCCAGGAGCCGTCGTGGACCACCCGCACGCTCAGGCCCAGCTCCGAGCTGTCCGAGCTGGCCTCGATGCGCGCGTCCCGCAGCTGCCGGTGCAGCCGCTTGGTGCGCACCACGCGCAGGTCTGCGTGCGTGGCGCCGAGCTCGCCGGCCCGGGTCAGCGCGGCGTCAGCGAGGGTGTGCAGCGGCAGGGCGGTGAAGGTCGGGTCGAGCTCGGGCATGTCGGCGAGACTACCCAGCCGGGACCTGCCCGTCCTCCGGCGCGCACCCCCCTGACATGCTCGGGCGGGTGACGGCGGCAGCACAGGACCAGGCCGATGCCACCCACGTCGACGTCCTGGTCGTCGGCGCCGGGCTCTCCGGCATCGGCGCCGCGTGCCACCTGTCCGCCGAGCTGCCGCACACGTCCTACCTGGTCCTGGAGGCCCGCGACGCCGTCGGCGGCACCTGGGACCTCTTCCGCTATCCGGGGGTGCGTTCCGACTCCGACATGGCCACCTTCGGCTACGGGTTCCGGCCGTGGCGCAGCACCCGGTCGCTGGCCGACGGCCCCTCGATCCTGCGCTACCTGCAGGACACCGCCCGCGAGCGCGGCGTGCTCGAGCACGTGCGCCTGGGCCACCGGGTCGTCAGCGCCGCGTGGTCCTCACCGCAGGCGCGATGGACCGTGCAGGTCGACCGCGCGGACGGCGAGCGCCGGGAGATGACCTGCCGGTTCCTCTACTGCAACACCGGCTACTACCGCTACGACCACGGGCACACCCCCGACCTGCCCGGCCTCGGTGAGTTCACCGGCCCGGTGGTGCACCCGCAGCAGTGGCCCGCCGACCTGGAGTGGGCGGGTCGGCGCGTCGTCGTCATCGGCAGCGGTGCCACCGCCGTCACCCTCGTGCCCGAGCTGGCCCGCACCGCCGGGCACGTCACGATGCTCCAACGCACCCCGACCTACGTCTTCTCCGTCCCCTCCACCGACGCCCTCGCCGAGCGGCTGTCCCGACGCCTGCCACCGACCCTGGCGTTCGGCCTGGTGCGTGCCCGCAACGCCGTGCGCGCCGAGGCGGTCTACCGGCTGACCCGGGTCGCGCCAGGGGTCGTGCGCTCCCGGCTTCGTCGCGCCGCCGCCGCGCACCTGCCACCGGGGTATGACGTGGCCGCCGACTTCGAGCCTGACTACGACCCGTGGGACCAGCGCCTGTGCGCCGCCCTGGACGGTGACCTCTTCGCGGCCGTCAGCACCGGGTCGGCGGAGGTCGTGACCGGCACCATCGAGCGGGTGCTGCCCCACGACATACGGCTCACCGACGGGCGGGAGCTGCCGGCTGACGTGGTGGTGACCGCCACCGGTCTGGAGCTGCTGGCCCTCGGCGGCATCGCGCTGTCGGTCGACGGGCGCCCGGTCGACCCGGCCGACTGCCTCACCTACCGCGGGATGATGCTCTCCGGGGTGCCCAACCTGGCTTTCACCATCGGCTACACGACCGCGTCGTGGACGCTGCGGTCCGACCTCGTCGCCACCCACGTATGCCGGATGCTGCGGCACCTGGGCGCGCGGGGCGCTCGCGTGGTCACGCCGGTGCTGCCGGCCAGGGCCTCGTCCTGGGAGCGAGCACCGCTGATCGGCTTCTCCTCCGGCTATGTGCTGCGCGGTCGGGCCCTGATGCCGCAGCAGGGCCCCCGGGCGCCGTGGCGGCTGCACCAGAGCTACCTGCGTGACCTGCTGACCCTCCGGCTGGGACGGGTCGCCACCTCGGCCCTGCGGTTCGACTGACCGGCCCGACGACCGTGGTGCGCTCCAGGTGGGCTCGACTCGCCGCATCCGGAGCGCCTCACGGTCATGGGCTCAGGTCGCGGCGCATGAGCCAGCGCACCAGGCCGCCGCTGTGCCCCTTCGTCTGCGTCACCTTGTGGAAGCCCGCCCGCTCGAACATCGGCACCGTGCCGACGAAGGCCATGGTCACGTCCATCCGCCCCTTCGGCTCCACGGGGTAGGCCTCCAGCATCGGCGCCGCGTGCTGCCGGGCGTGCTCGACGACCCCGTCCAGCAGCTGCCCGGTCACCCCCTGCCGTCGGAAGCCCGGCCGGACGACCAGGCACACCACGCTCCAAACCGGCACGTCGTCCAGGGTCGGGATCGTCCGCGAGCGCACCAGCCGGGACATCTCACTGCGGGGGCCGACGTTGCACCAGCCCACCGGCACCCCGTCGCGGTAGGCCACGACCCCGGGCGGGATCGGCCGCTCGCACAACCTGCGCATCGCCTGCTCCCTGCTGCCCTCCCCGAGGGTCTCGATGTCACCGATCGTCAGGCGCGGAGACAGGCACCAGCAGGCGTTGGCGCGACGGGTGCGGTTCACGACGGTCGTGAAGTCGTCGAACCGGTCCACGGTCGCCGGCAGCACCTCCCAGGTCACCACCCCAGGACACCACGACCCCCGGCAAGCCGCCACCCACCCCGTGACCCCGGCGACCGTTGTGCGCTCCACCTGGGCCCGGCCCGCCGCACGCGGAGCGCACAACGGTCGTCAGCGGACCGGGGGCAGGCGCTGGTCGGCGTGCAGCACCCCAGCGAAGAGGTCGCCCCGCTCTGCCAGCCGCCGCGGCACGCTGCGCACCGTCCAGCGGTCCGGCGCGAGGTCGGGGTCGTCGAGCTCGTCCCAGGCGATCGGGACCGACACGGGGGCCCCCGGCGCGGCGCGCGGGCTGTACGGCGCGACCAGGGTCTTGTTGACGGCGTTCTGGGTGTAGTCGAGGCGGGCCAGCCCCTGCCGCTCGCGCACACCCCACTTCCAGCTGACCAGCTCGGGCACGACCGCCCCGATGCTCTGCGAGACCTTCTGTGCCCAGGCCCGCGTCTCCTCGAAGGTCGGCCCACGCTGGATCGGCACCCACACCTGCAGGCCCCGTCGACCGGTGACCTTGGGGTAGGCCCGCAGCCCCAGGTGCTCGAAGGCCGTCCGGTGCAGCCGGGCCAGCACCAGCAGGTCGTCCCAGGTGGTCCGCTCACCGGGGTCGAGGTCGAACAGCACGAAGCTCGGCTGATCTGGCGCCTCGGTCCGGGACGTCCACGGGTGCCACTCCAGCGCACCGAAGTTGGCCGCCCAGACCAGTGCTGCCGCCTCGTCGACAACCAGGTAGGTCGTGGTCTCACCCCGTCCCGCCTCGGGGTTGTCCCAGCGGGGCAGCCAGGCGGGGGCATGGCCGGGCAGCGCCTTGTGCCAGAAGCCCTTGGTGCCGGCACCCTCGGGGAAGCGGTGCAGGTTGAGGGCCCGCCCCGCCAGGTAGGGCAGCAGCGTGGGCGCGATCGTCGCGGCATACCTGAGGAGGTCACGCTTGGTGACCGGGTCGTCGCCGTCGCGACCAGGGAAGAGCTCCTTGTCGAGGTTGGTGAGCCGCAGGGTGCGGCCGAAGACCTCCCATTGGCCTGATCCACCCAGCCCGTCCAGAGCGGCCAGCTCGCCCTCGCTCGGCGGGTCCGGCACCGGCACCCTCAGCTCGACGGAGGCTTCGGCCGCCGGCAGGTCGGAGCGCCACAGCCGGTCGGGGTCGGCCTTGACCTCCTCGTTGGTGCGGCCGCTGAGCACCGAGCGGGGGTGGTCCTCCGCCTCCCAGCCGGGGACGGCGTGCTCGTCGTGCTTGTGCATCAGCAGCCACTGCTCCTTCTCGCCGGCTGCGCCGGTGCGGACCAGCACGACGTGGCCGCGCAGCCGGGAGCCGTGCATCACCGCATGGAGCTCACCGCCACGCACCTCCGAGGCCGGGTCGTCGGTCTTGCTGGGCTCCCAGGTGCCGGTGTCCCACACGATGACGTCTCCTCCGCCGTACTCTCCGGCGGGGATCACCCCCTCGAAGTCCAGGTACTCCAGGGGGTGGTCCTCGACGTGCACCGCCAGCCGGCGGACCTCCGGGTCGAGAGTGGGGCCCTTGGGCACCGCCCAGCTCACCAGCACACCGTCGATCTCGAAGCGCAGGTCGTAGTGCAGCCGGGTCGCCCGGTGTCGCTGCACGACGAAGCGGCGGCCAGCCTCCGGGGGGTCGCTGGCCGGACCCGCTCCGCTCGGCTCCGGGGTCCGCGCGAAGTCGCGCATGCGCTGGTATGCCGCGAGCGGCCTGTCGTCGTCCCGCCCCTGCCCTCGACGTGCACCCACCCCGGCCTCCCGTCACACCGCGATCAGGCCGAGCAGGCGCTGCACGGCCCCCGCGGGGGTCGCCGCCGGCACCGGTCCTCCGACCGCCGGCAGCGGCCAGCCGGCCAGGGCCACCAGGGGCACGCCGGTGCGGCAGGCGAGGGCGACCTCGCTCAGGGTGCCCCAGCTCGAGCCGACCGCGACGATGCCGTCGCAGCTGCGCACCAGCAGCGCGTTGCGCATCTCCCCCAGACCGGTCGGCAGCGCGATCGAGACGTGCGGGCCGGCCTCGGAGCGGGAGTCACCCGGGAGCAGCCCGATGGTCAGCCCACCGGCCTCGGTCGCGCCCTGGGAGGCGGCGTCCATGACCCCGCCCAGGCCCCCGGTGACCACGACCAGCCCGTGCCCCGCCAGCAGCCGGCCGACCTCCTCCGCCAGGGCGAGCTCGGTGGGTGTCGCGCCCGTGCCGGGGCCGACCACCCCGGCATACCCACGGGGGCGCCGCGCGTTCGGCGACCCGTCGTCGGGAGCACGGTGTCCGGCCATGGGGCCCATCATGGCGCGATGCAGCAGGTGGTGTCCTCCCCGCGTCAGGGGTACGCGCATCACCCCAGTTCAGCAGGGTTCGGTATGCCAACTCCTGAGTAGGTATGCATTCAGCCAGCGGCATTCCATGCTTCGGCAAAAGCCATTGTGAGGCGTGGGTCACACTCCTACGTTGTGACTGCCATTCCGCCCGCCCAGCGCGACGCCGTCACATGACGGTGCTCTCGCGAGGTGGCCTTCCGCTAGGAGCACGTGTGAGATACCGCCGCCTTCTGGGAGCGACCGCTGCCCTCCCTCTCGTCCTGGCCCTGCCCGCCGCGTCAGGCGGTGCAGCGCCATCCGGCGCTCCCGCACCGCAGGGCTCGGCCTTCTTCCTGACCCAGCCCAGCTCGGCCCCAGCCGAGGAGATCGCGCTGGCCTACCTGCGGGACAACGCCGCCGACTTCGACGTCACCGCAGGTGACCTCGAGGAGCTCGTGGTGCTCTCCCAGAGCACCTCCGAGCTCAGCGGGGTCACCCACGTCAACATCGTGCAGCACCTCCAGGGGCTGCAGGTCGTCGGCGGGCACGGCACCGTCAACGTCACGAAGGACGGCAGCGTGCTCCACGTCGCGGCCGGCTTCGTGCCCGGCGTCGCCGAGGCGCGCGCTGCCGCCACCGCGCGGGTGACGCCGGTGGAGGCTCTCGAGTCGGCCGCCGAGACACTGGACATCGAAGGCACCGAGGACGCCGAGGCCGGCCCGTCGGCCCGGTCCGCGGAGCAGACCACGACCGTCGAGACCCAGGCCGCCGAACAGCCGGTGGAGGCCCGCAAGGTGTGGCAGCCCACGCCGGACGGTCTGCGCCTGGCGTGGGAGCTCGTCATCGACGAGGCGGAGGAGACCCACCTGTGGCGGGTCATCGTCGACGCCGCGACCGGCGAGACCCTGGCGACCGAGGACTGGACCGACCACCACGACGCCCACGACCTCGCAGCCGGTCTGGCCCGCGACCCCCAGGTCTTCGCGTCGGCGCGGGCCTCCGGTGCTGCGCTGTCCGCACAGGCCAGCAGCTGGCTGGGAGGGTCCTCCTCACCGGTCCTCGACGGGTCGAGCTACCAGGTGTTCGCCTTCCCGAAGGAGAGCCCCAACGACGGCGGCATGACGGTCGTCGAGAACCCCGCCGACTCCATGGCCTCCCCGTTCGGCTGGCACGACACCGACGGCGCCGACGGGGCCGAGCACACCACCACCCGCGGCAACAACGCACACGCCTACACCGACCAGGACTTCAACGGCGTCCCGGACACCGGCAGCGACCCGGACGGCGGGGCCGGCCTGACGTTCGAGTTCGACGCCGACCTCACCGAGCACGCCCAGGCCTACCGTGAGGCCGCGGTGACCAACCTGTTCTACGCCAACAACATCATCCACGACGTGCTCTACCGCTTCGGCTTCGACGAGGCGTCGGGCAACTTCCAGGTCGACAACTACGGCCGGGGTGGCACAGGCGGTGACGACGTCCGGGCCGAGGCGGCCGACGGCGGCGGCACCAACAACGCCAACTTCTCGACCCCGGCCGCCGACGGCGGACGTCCGCGGATGCAGATGTACCTGTGGCCCGGCAACCAGTACGGAGCGCAGAACACGGTGACCGTCGGCGCGGGCGACGCCGCGGTCAGCTATGCCGCCTCGTGGTCGCAGTTCACGCCACCGGCCACCAACGCCGGTCTCAGCGCACCGCTGGTCGATGTCGCCGACCCCTGCGTGCCGTTCGACGCACCCGGTGCCATCGCCGTGCTGCCCGTCGGCCCGATCTTCGGCACCTGCAGCAGTTTCGAGCGGGTGCAGAGCGCGCAGGCCGGTGGAGCAGTCGGCGTCATCGCCTACGGAGGTGACTCGGCGCCCATCCTGCGCTCCTTCGACTCGATGATCGACCCCGTGTCCATCCCGGCCGTCACGGTGAGCGAGTCCGACGGTGAGGCCCTGCGGGACGCGGCTGCGGCGGGAGCAGCTGCCGACGTGCACAAGGCCTCGAGCCACCCCGGGATCCGGGACGGCGACTTCGAGAACGGCATCATCATCCACGAGTACGGTCACGGGGTGTCCAACCGCCTGACCGGCGGTCTCAACATCAACTGCCTCTCCGGTGACGAGCAGATGGGTGAGGGCTGGAGCGACTTCCTGGCCATCTCCATGCTCATCGACCCGGCCCTGGACGACCCGGAGGGCGCCCGGGGCATGGGCCCCTACGCGCTCTTCCAGGACGACCGGTCCGGCAACGGCATCCGGCCCCGCCCCTACTCCCGCACGATGGAGATCCAGCCGTTCACCTACGACCGGATCAAGACCGAGGGGTGGATCACAGGCGGCAGCCTGGCCAGGCCGCACGGCATCGGCCACGCCTGGGCCGCCACCCTGTGGGACCTCACCTGGGACCTTGTCGACCGGCACGGTTTCGAGCCCGACCTCTACGCCGGCTGGGACGCCGGCGGCAACACCCGGGCCATCCAGTACGTCATGGACGGCCTGAAGATGCAGGGCTGTGCCCCGGGCTTCGTGGCCGGTCGGGACGGCATCCTGGCCGCGGCGGAGGCCCTGGGCGGGCAGGACACCTGCACGATCTGGAGTGCGTTCGCCCGTCGCGGGCTGGGCTACAGCGCCGTGCAGGGCAGCACCGGACGCGACGACAACACCGAGGCCTTCGACCTGCCCCAGGAGTGCCTCGCCAGTGGTGCCGGCATGGTCGGCGCCCAGGTGGACAACCCGCCGGCGGTCAACACCGTCAACGCCGGCCGGACCGTCCCGGTGCAGTTCAGCCTGGGCAGCGACCGCGGTCTGGACGTGCTGAAGGACGCCCAGTCCCCGGCCTACCAGCAGGTCGACTGCGAGACGCTGGAGCCGGTGCAGTTTGCCACCACCCAGCCGACCAGCACCACCGGCAACCGGGCGCTGACCTACCACGCCCGCCAGGACCGCTACCAGTACAACTGGAAGACGGACGAGAGCTGGGCCGGCACCTGCCAGGAGCTGCAGGTCATCCTGGACGACGGCACGCAGCACCGGGCGTGGTTCGCCTTCGAGTGAGCCTGACCTGAGCAGGTGGCGGGGCGTCCGGGCATCAGCCCGGGTGCCCCGCCGCGTGTCCGCGCCGGTGGGCCAGGGACCCGCTGGGCGAACACACCGGGCAGGGCAGTCAGCCGGTCACGTCCACCGTCAGCGACACCTCACGCTGCGGACAGGTGGCCGGGTCGCCGCAGGCGGGAAGCCCCTCGACGGTCAGGGTCACCGTGCCGGGGGCGGCGGCGAGCACGAGCCACTCACGGAAGCCCGGGTCGTCGAAGTAGTCCACCGGCACCAGCTCCACCCCCGGGCCGTCGACCGCCGGCTGGTCCCAGTCCCAGGCGGAGGACAGCTGCCAGGAGACCTCGTCGCCGACCGCCAGCTCCAGCCTCGCCCCGTCGACCTCCTCGGTGAGCGGGCCGTCCGCGGCGGTGAGGGTGGCGCCGGTGCCCGTCGCCGTCGGCGCGGTCGTCTCGGCGGCGGAGTCCTGCGGCCCGGAGGTCTGGTCGCCGCCGCTCGCCGCCTCGCCCGGGGCGGACGAGGAGTCGCTGCCGTCCCCGCACGCGGACAGGCCCAGCAGCACCCACACCAGCAGCATTCGTCGCATGTCGAGATGCTATGTCGCCCCTGGGCGGTCGTGCAGGGGCGCAGGCAGGCCGAGCGCCCGCAGCTGCAGCTGCAGCGCGAGCCGGGTGTCCGGGTCGTGCAGGTCGAGCACCGCCAGCGAGGTGAGCCGCTGCATCCGGTAGCGCAGGGTGTTGGGGTGCACGTGGATGGTGCGGGCTGCCACCGCCGGTTCGCCGGGGTGGTCCAGCCAGGCGGCCAGGGTGGCCAGGTAGGCGGTGCCGGCCTCCCGGTCATGGTCCTGCAGCACGGAGACCGGCCCGAGGACCGGCTCGACCCCCAGACCGATCACGGCCCGGTCGGTCGTGACCCTGGCCCAGGCCTGCTCGAGCGTGGTGGCCACCCGCGGCTCGGTGCCCCTGCCCCCGCCCCGCTCCAGGGTCAGCAGCGTCTCCAGGGCGTCGGCCCGTGACCGGGGCAGGTCGGCCGGGTGGTCGACGGCGCGGCCCGCCCCGGCCAGCACCGGATCGCCGTCGCGCGCGAGGTCGACGACCACAGCTCGCAGCCACGGCCACGTCCCCGGCACATCGGTGCCGCCCTCGTCCCCCACGACGGCATAGTCGCGACCGTCGACGTCGACGACCTGCGGCTGGCTCCACGAGCGCCGGCGCAGCAGCGACTCCCACAGCTCCAGCCCAGTCCCCGGACCCAGCGCGACGACTCGCCACGGGGCCGGCGGCAGCCAGCGGTGGGCGTCGGCCGCCGTGCCGGTCAGGGCCTGCCGGAGCCGCTCCCGGACCACCCGCTGAGACAGGTCGGTCCGCGAGCGCAGCCGCAGCAGGTGCAGGGCCACGACCGAGGCGGTCCGGACGAGCTCCTCGACCACGATCGGCAGCGGGGCCCGGTCCACCACCACCCAGATCGATCCCAGCCACTCCTGGCCGGCCCGCACCGGCACGACATACCGGGCCATGGTGACCCCGTCGTCCGAGGGCGGCACCAGGAACGGCTCGTCCGAGGTCGCCAGCCGGCGGAAGACACCCCGTGAGCGGTATGCGGTGAGCAGGGCCTCGGGCACCCGTCGCCCGACGATGGTGGAGACCCGGGCGGCGTCCGTGACGTCCTGACGCGCGGAGTAGGCGAGCACCCGGGAGCGTGAGTCCTCGATGGTGACCGGCCCGCCGACCAAGGTCGCAGCGGCGTCGGCCAGCACGAACAGGTCGTCGTGCACCGGCAGCTCCAGGGTGCGGGAGTCCACCCCCACCGTGCGGTCCACGGCACCGCGCAGCAGCCAGACGACGTGGGCCCACGACGCCTGCTCGGCCAGGGCCACCAGGGTCATGCCGGCGCCGGTGGCCGCCTCCCGCACCCGGCGGCGCCGGGCCAGGCTGCGCCGCAGCACGATGCCGGGTGCGCCCGTCTCGGCGCACCGGAGCACGAGGTCGACGGCCTGGGCCGCGTCCTGCACCCCGACCCCGAGCACGAGGTCGCCCGGTCGGGACGTCGCCTGATGGCCGGGCTCGGCGATGGTCACGTCGTCGACCTCGGCCGACCTCGGGTCGACCACGACGGTCAGCAGTCCGCCGCCGAGGGCGTCGGTGAGGTCGGAGACCGCGATCACCCGGCAGCTCCCTGGTAGGCCGGCGACATACCGGCATCGTGCCCTGGTTGTGCTCTGAGCACAACCATACGCCCCGATCTTGTGCTCTGCCGATGCCGTCGACGCGCGTGGGCCACGCCACGCTGGAAGGGCAGCACACCCCTCCCGAGGAAGGCAGCCGACGATGGCCCCCCACACCGCACCCCCCACCCGCAGCCCCGACCGGGTCGCCGTCATCGGCGCCGGCATGGTGGGCCTGGCCACCGCCTGGTTCCTCCAGGAGCGGGGCGTCGAGGTGACCGTGCTCGACCGCGAAGGCGTCGCCGCCGGGGCGTCCTGGGGCAACGCCGGCTGGCTGACCCCCGGCATCGCCACCCCGCTGCCCGAGCCCGCGGTGCTCAAGTACGGGCTGCGGGCCGTGCTCAGCCCGTCCTCCCCGGTCTATGTGCCGCCGAGCGCCGACCACCGGCTGCTGCGGTTCATGGCCGGCTTCGCCGCCCACAGCACCATGCGCGCCTGGAAGCAGGCGATGAGTGCCCTGGTGCCGATCAACGGCCACGCGCTGGCCAGCTTTGACCTGCTGCAGGCCGGGGGCGTGCAGGCCCGGACGCACGAGGCGAGGTCCTTCGTCGCGGCCTACCGCACCGGGCAGGAGCGCCGCACGCTGCTGGAGGAGATCGAGCACATCCGCTCCGCGGGCCAGGACATCTCCTTCGACGTCCTTGACGGTGACGAGGCCCGAGGCGTCGAGCCGCTGCTGTCCGAGGAGGTCGGGGCCGCGATCGTCCTGCACGGCCAGCGGTTCATCGACCCCGGCAGCTATGTCCATGCCCTGGCCGACTCCGTGCTGAGCCGCGGCGGCAAGCTGGAGACCTCCGCGACCGTCACCGGCATCACCGACCTGGGCCAGGGGGTGCGCCTGAGCACCGCCGAGGGTCTGGTGGAGGACTTCGACGCGGTCGTGGTCGCCACCGGGGCCTGGCTCGGTGGGCTCGCCCGTGACTTCGGTGTCCGCAGGCTGGTCCAGGCCGGGCGGGGCTACAGCTTCACCGTCGACGTCGACCGCGTGCCCCACGGCCCGGTCTACCTGCCCGCGGCCCGGGTGGCCTGCACCCCGATCGGTGGCGCGCTTCGGGTGGCCGGGATGATGGAGTTCCGCTCCCCCGGCGCCCCGCTCGACCAGCGCCGCATCGCCGCGATCGCCGAGGCGGCCAGGCCACTGCTGGCCGGCGCGGACCTGGACGCACGGCGTGACGAGTGGGTGGGCTCGCGCCCGGTCACCACCGACGGCCTGCCGCTGGTCGGCGCCACCCGGTCCCCCCGGGTCTTCGCCGCCGGCGGGCACGGCATGTGGGGCATCACGCTCGGACCGGCCACCGGTCGCCTGCTGGCCGACACCATCGTCAGCGGCCGGGTCTGCCCCGAGCTGGACCCGTTCGACCCGCTGCGCTGACGCCGGATGCCGTGGACTGACACCGGCACGACCGCACCCCCTGCGTGCGGTCGTGCCGGTGCCACGACTGAGCCCCCGTGCCGCTCCTCCGGCACGGGGGCTCTCCTGTCGCCACCCCGACCCGCAACCCGTGTAAGTCGTGGCCGGAGTGGAGTCAGGGGGTCAGCGCAGGATCGGGAAGCGCTTGACGATGCTCGTCTGCTTCCACCAGGAGCCGATGCCCCAGGTGTCGCCTGCGTAGACCAGGGCGAGCACGATCACGATCGCGGCGCCCGTCAGGTGGTCATCGACGACGGGGTTGTTCTCCAGCGGGAGCGCTGCGAGGTACATGAAGCCGTACATGAGCGCTCCGGAGACGGCGGCGATCCGCATGCCCGCGCCGGCCAGCAGCGCGATGCCGATGCCGAGCAGACCGGCCATGAACAGGGGGCTCACCCACCAGTCACCGGCCAGGCCCTGGAAGAACGTGGAGAAGGTGCCCTCGTTGTTGGACAGGTAGCCCGCGGTCGGGTCGCCGCCGTTGACCCAGGCGCGCTCGCTGGGGGTGGCGAAGCCGAGACCGAACGTCTTGTCCAGGAAGGCCCACAGGAACGTGACGCCGAACATGATGCGGACGACGGCGAGCATCCGGCGGGCGGCCAGGCTGTTCCAGACGTTGCTGGTGTGCTCCACGCCGGGAAGCTCGTCATGTGAGCCGTGGACATCGGCCGCGGTGGCCTTGGAGCTGAATCGGGTTGCCATAAAGCATCAATCCTTGGTGCGACAGGAGCAGGACCTTCCTGCTGAGTCCTACTCTCCCCGAGCCGGACAGGGCACCACAGGGTCGACTGTCCTGACCTGTCCGGGACCAAGGTCCCGACCTCTGTGCGGCAGCCGCCGGCTCTGCCATGCTGGGAGGGTTTCATCGGCGTCCAGGGGCGGAGGGGCACACTCATGAGCACGGCACCCACAGAGGCCGAGAGCCACCGGGGGGCCTTCGCCTCCCGCAGGGTCTTCATCCTCGCGGCCATCGGGTCGGCGGTCGGCCTGGGCAACATCTGGCGCTTCCCCTACGTGGCCTATGAGAACGGTGGCGGGGCGTTCATGATCCCCTACCTGGTGGCCCTGCTCACCGCCGGCCTGCCGTTCCTGCTGCTCGACTACGGCCTGGGGCACCGCTACCGCGGGTCGGCTCCGCTGTCGTTCCGGCGTGCCCATCGCGGCGCCGAGGCGCTGGGGTGGTGGCAGGTGGGCATCTGCTTCGTCATCGCGGTCTACTATGCCGCCGTGATCGCCTGGGCCGGGCGCTACACGCTCTTCTCGTTGGACCAGGCCTGGGGGGATGACCCCGAGGGGTTCCTCTTCGGCGACTTCCTGCAAGCCGGCGACCCCGGCGTCGGGCTCGACTTCGTGCCCGGCGTGCTGGTGCCCCTGGTGCTGGTCTGGCTGGTCGTGCTCGGCCGTCATGACCCTGGGCGTGCAGAAGGGCATCGGTGCCACGGCCGTGGTCTTCATCCCGGTCCTGATGCTGACCTTCCTCGCGCTGGTGATCGGCGCCCTCTTCCTGCCGGGGGCCACCGACGGCCTCGACGCGCTCTTCGCCCCCGACTGGGCGGCGCTGACCGAGACGAGCGTGTGGGTCGCCGCGTTCGGCCAGATCTTCTTCTCGCTCTCCGTCGGCTTCGGCATCATGATCACCTACTCCTCGTATGTCGGCCGCCGGACCGACATGACCGGCTCCGGTCTGGTCGTGGGCTTCTCCAACTCCGGCTTCGAGCTGCTCGCCGGCATCGGTGTCTTCGCCGCCCTCGGCTTCATGGCCGGCGCGGCCGGCACCTCGGTCGACGAGGTCGCCAGCGAGGGCCTGGGCCTGGCCTTCGTGGCCTTCCCCACGATCATCAGCGAGGCACCTGCCGGGGCGCTGATCGGCGTGCTCTTCTTCGGGTCCTTGGTGCTCGCCGGCCTCACCTCGCTCATCAGCGTGATCGAGGTCGTCATCTCCGCGGTGCGCGACAAGTTCGAGATGACGCGGGTCGGCGCGTCGATGGCGGTGGGCGTCCCGGCGGCGCTGCTGAGCACTCTGCTGCTGGGCACCACCACGGGCGTCTACGTGCTCGACATCATCGACCACTTCATCAACCGCTTCGGCATCCTGCTGGTGGCCGTCGTGAGCATGCTGCTGCTGAGCTGGGTGTTCCGGAAGACCGGGCTGCTGCGTGAGCACCTCAACCGGGACGGCTCGGTGCAGCTGGGCCGCTGGTGGCTCGGTCTGATCGGCGTGTTCACCCCGGCCGTGCTCACCTTCATCCTGGTCAACGAGGTCATCGACAACCTGCAGACGCCCTACGGCGACTACCCCACCTGGATGCTCTCCACCCTGGGCTGGGGCACGGCGGCCGCCGTCGCGGTGGCCGGCGTCCTCATCGCCCGGGTGCCCTGGCGGGCCGGCACCTCGCTCACCGACCCCGAACCTGACGCACGCGCCGCAGAGGAGGTGTCACGATGACCACCGGTGCCGTCATCATGATGATCGTCGCCATGCTGGTGCTGTGGGGTGGCCTGGCTCTTGCCATCGTCAACATCACCAGGTGGAAGGGTGAGGAGCCTGAGCCCGAGGAGGTCCACCGCGACCTGTGAGCTCGGCCCGTGGGTCCGTCACCCGTCCAGCAGCCCCCGGATGTCGTCGGCGGTGATGCCGCCTCCGGTGAAGCCGCCCTCGTCGACCACCCGGGTGAACAGGTCACGCTTGCGCTCCTGCAGCGCGACGACCTTCTCCTCGATGGTGTCCCGGGAGACCATGCGGTAGACCATCACCGGGTGTTCCTGACCGATGCGGTGGGTCCGGTCGACGGCCTGGGCCTCGGCGGCAGGGTTCCACCACGGGTCGAGGATGAAGACGTAGTCGGCCTCGGTCAGCGTCAGCCCGAACCCGCCCGCCTTGAGGCTGATCAGGAAGACCGGGTCGTCACCGGTCCGAAAGCCCGCGATCCGGGCCGGCCGGTCACGGGTGCGGCCGTCGAGATAGCTGTAGCCGATGCCGGCCTCGTCGAGCCGTTGGCGCACCAGCCGCAGGAAGCCGGTGAACGAGCTGAACACCAGCGCCCGGTGGCCCTCGGCCGCCAGCTCCTCCAGCTGCTCCATCAGGGCCTCGACCTTGGCCGAGGATCCCTTGCCGGCATAGTCCGCGTCCACCAGCACCGGGTCGAGGCTGAGCTGGCGCAGCAGCGTGAGGGCACGGAAGATCGCCACCCGGTTGCGGTCCAGGTCCTCCAGCAGGCCGAGCACCCGCTGCCGCTCGCGCTGGAGGTGCTGGCCGTAGATCCGCCGGTGCGCCGGCGACAGGTCGATGTGCAGCACCTGCTCCTGCTTGGGCGGCAGCTCGGGAGCGACCTGGCCCTTGGTGCGCCGCAGCATGAAGGGCCGGACTCGACGCCGCAGGGTCTGCAGCTGCTCGGGCGAGGCACCGCTCTCGATGGGCTTGCGGTAGCGCTCCGTGAAGATCTCTGGCCGGGGGAACAGCCCGGGCGCGGCCAGCGACAGCATCGACCACAGGTCCATCAGCGAGTTCTCCAGCGGAGTCCCGGTGATGGCCAGCGTGAACGGCGCCCCGAGCCGTCGGGCCGCCTGGTAGGTGCGGGACCGGTGGTTCTTGACGAACTGCGCCTCGTCGAGCACCAGCCCGCTCCACGGCAGGTCACGGTAGTGCTCGTCCTCCAGCCGCAGCAGCGTGTATGACGTGAGGACCACCTGCGCCCCGGCGACGGCGTCCGCGAGCGCCGTGCCCCGCCGCCGCTGGGTCGCCGTGATCGCCACCACCCGCAGGCCGGGGCAGAAGCGCGCGGCCTCCTCGACCCAGGTGCCGACCACGCTGGCGGGCGCCACGACGAGCAGCGGGTCGGCCAGCTCTCCGCGCTCGTGGGCTCGTAGCGCCATCGCCAAGGTCTGCAGCGTCTTGCCCAGACCCATGTCGTCGGCGAGCACCCCGCCGAGCCGGGCGTCCCAGAGCATGCTGAGCCACTGGTAGCCCTCGACCTGGTAGGGGCGCAGGGTGGCCCGCAACCCGGAGGGCTCTGCGGGCGCCGGCTGCTCGCCCAGCCGCAGTAGGCCGCCGACCGCCTCGTCCCACCGTGCGCTCTGCTGCTCGACGACCCCGAGCGCGACCAGCTCCTCCCACAGCCCCACCTGGTAGCGGGAGACGCGCAGCGTGTCACCGTCGACATCGCTGATCTCCCGGGCCTCCTCGATGAGGCCGCGCAGGGTGGCCAGCTCGGGCCGGTCGAGCGAGAACCAGGTGCCCGAGTCGAGCAGCATGACCTCCTCGCCGCGGGACAGCGCCGCGAACAACGGCTCGAACGGCACCTGCTGTCCGTCGACGCTCACCGTCACCCGCAGGTCGAACCAGTCGCCCTGCCCGTCCCCCGCACGGTCGGTCGACTCCAGGTGCACCACGGGCGCCTGGTCCGCCTCGGCATACTCCGCCGGCTCCCCGACCACGTCGACCAGCACGTCATCGCGCGCCTGCAGCAGGGGCAGCACCTGGCTGGAGAAGGTGACGGTGTCCATGCCGGTCAGACCGCTGCGGGGGTGGGGGTGCAGCGCGCCCGTGGCCGAGCGGACCCGCAGCCCGGGCAGGACGCTCAGCTCGGTGAGGCTGTCGAGGAGCGCCTGCTCGTGCTCGAGGTCGCGGGGCGGATCCTGTGGCCCTGCGGCCAGCGCGACCCGGACCTCCGTCGGACCGCTCGCGGGGTCGTCGGCGGGGACCCGGTAGGCAAAGCCCCAGGCGAGCTCGAGCCGGTGTCCGGGGCGGTAGGTCGCCTCCAGCGTCAGCACCGGCTCGACGTCCTCGGGGAGCGTGACGCTGTCGTCGGAGGAGCCGACCGACAACCGCCGGGACAGCACCGGGTAGTACAGACCGAGGAACCTGGCGGCATCGGCGGCGGGCACCTCGACGGCCGTGCCGGTCTGCAACAGGGCGGCCAGCGCCGCCGGGGGCGCGCCGGACAGGGGAGCCAGGGTCAGGACACCCTCGGAGTCGAGCACCCCCACCCCGTGGGCAGGCTGCCCGACCAGCAGCACGGCTCCAGCCGGCGTGCGCTCCCCCATGGTCAGGACGGGTCGCACCGCGAGCCCCCCGTCAGGGTGACGGGTCACGTCCACGGTGACCTCGGCCGACGTGGGGACCAGCCGGACGTCCTCGACCCCGTCGCCCGCGGCCACCAGGGGCATGCCGACCAGCCCGCAGCGACGCAGCAGAGGCCACACCGCCGAGCCGAGGTCGTCGAGGTGCACCTCTGGGTTGCCGTAGCCGTAGTAGCCCGGCGACGTCGCACGGTGCAGGGCCAGGATCTCGCCCACAACCCCTTGGTGCTCGGGGCGCACCTCGGCCCGACCCCAGGTGCGGCTGAGCTCGGACCACGAGGCGCCCTGGCGGACCCACGGCTTGCTCCGCCCCTGGCGCAGCGGCCTGATCCGCACCCGGCGAGCGGTGGTGCCGCGGGTGGCGGTGAGCGAGGTGGCCAGGGCGACCTCCAGCCCCAGACCCGGCAGACCGGTCGCCGTCGGAGGCGCCTGGACCAGGGGAGCCAGCAGCCGCTCCCAGCTGGGGCTCTGCGCCGTCCGCTCGCCCGCCAGCGCCGCCTGGGCGGTGAGCAGCACCGCTGCCGTGTGCTTGCAGTCGTAGGCGACCGGGCAGCTGCAGGCCCCGGACCACCGCGGGGGCTCGGCGTCGTCGACCCGCCGGACCACGGTCTGGTAGTCCGCCGACCCGCTGCCGGAGACGGTCGCGAGCAGGACCCGGCCACCGTCGCCTTCGAGGAGGGTGCGGATCGCGGCCGTGCCGACATACCCTCGTGCCCGGCCGAGCGCCGCGTCGCCGACGACCCGAGCGATGTCACGCTCGGAGACGCTGCCCACCCACGTCGCCGCGCTGATCCGGATCGCCACGGAGGTGACGCTACCCGCGAGGCCCGACAAGCCGGTCCGGACGGCGTCCCTCGTCGCGTCCGGAGCGGGCCGGGCCGGGCAGGATGGCCCCATGACAACGCTGCTGACCTGCCTCGGCGCCCTCCTCGTGCTGCTCCCGCTCTGGGACATCTTCCACACCCTGTGGCACCCCCGCGGCTTCGGTGGTGCAGCGAGCGGGATCTTCCGCGTGGTGTGGAAGGCCACGCGTCCGTGGAACGAGCGCACCGGTCGCTCGACCGAGCTGGCCGGGCCCCTGGGGCTCCTCGCGACCGTGCTGGTGTGGACGGCGCTGCTGACGGTCGGGTGGGCGCTGATCTACTGGCCCCACATGCCCGGCGGCTTCTTCTACGCCGACCCACCCGAGCCTGGGCGGTCCGCTGACCTCCTCGCCGCGCTGTACCTGTCGATGGTGACGCTGGCCACGCTGGGGTTCGGCGACATCGTGCCCGCCCACGACGTGCTGCGGATGCTGCTCCCGCTGCAGGCGCTGATCGGGTTCGTGCTGCTCACCGCGGCGATCTCGTGGATCCTGCAGCTCTATCCGGCGCTGGTCCGCCGCCGCACCCTGGCCAGGCGGCTGAGCCTGATGGCCCAGTCAGACACGGTCGAGGTCGTGCGCTCCGGTGAGGTGAGCGTGGCGTGCGCCCTGCTGGACCGGGTGACCGAGGGCCTGAGCCAGGCCGAGGTCGACTGCGTCCAGTATGCCGAGAGCTACTTCTTCCGTGAGAACGAGCCGACCCAGTCCCTGGCCGCGTCGATGCCCTTCGTGGTCGAGCTCGGTCGGGCGGCGGCGACAGCGCAGGCGCCGGAGGTGCGCCACGCGGGCTCCATGCTCAGGCAGGTCACCGACGGCCTGGCGACGGCCCTGGCGGAGGTCGGCCTGCGCACCAGCGGCAGCACCGAGGAGGTGCTGCGGGCCTACCGGTCCGACCACCAGCAGCCCTCGGTCCTGGAGCTGGGCAGGGGCTGACGGGGCGGCCGGCTCAGATGACCAGGCCGAGCCGGTCCAGGGCCGGCACGAGCTCGCGCTCCTCGACCCGCAGGTGCTCCAGCAGCGCCACGGCGAGCGCCTCCAGGGCGTCGGTGACCTCCCGGACGTCCTCCTCGGTCCCGGCGCCGGGCCCGTGGGCCAGCAGGGCGTCGTCGAGGGCGCGCAACAGCCCGCCGATGTGCACGTGGTCGACTGCGAGACGGTCGACCACCGGCTGCAGGCTCGGGTCAGCGGCGACGAGCGCAGGGAACATGTGGGCGTCCTCGATGCCGTGATGCCCGTGCACGAAGCGGCAGTACATCGCACAGAACGCCCCGAACTGCGCGAACGTGCGGCGCAGCTGCGACTCGTGCAGGTCTGCCCGGACCTGGGCCAGCGGGATCCGACCCGCAGCCAGCGCCTGCCCCGCCTCGCGCAAGGTGGCGAGCTCGTGACGAAGGTGGTCGTGGATGGCGACCAGGAACTCGCCCGACCCTCCGGGCTGCGGGCAGACAGCAGCGCTGTCGTCGTCCTCGCGGGACGTCATGGCGGCTCGCTTCGATCTCACGGGTGTGCGCGACGGCACCTGTTGATGACCCCTGCCGACGACCCTACGTCATGGGCCGGTCGGAACACCGGGAGGGCCGGCCGTGTTGAGGCCGGCATGACCCCATCGAACGACCGGTCCGAGCCACTGGTCACCGCTGAGCCCCTGGCCCCCTCACCGCTGACGGTCGAGATCTGGTCCGACGTGGTGTGCCCGTGGTGCTACATCGGCAAGCGCCGCGTCGAGTCAGCGCTCGAGCAGGTCGGTGGCCAGGACGTGCGGGTCGTCTGGCGCTCGTTCCAGCTCGACCCGTCGGCACCTCGGCCGGGGGAGGCGGGCCATGGGCAGAGCGTCGCCGAGCACCTCGGCCAGAAGTACGGCGGGGGCCGAGAGGCCGGCCTGCAGATGAGCGCGCAGGTGTCCGCCGTGGCCGCGGCCGACGGGCTCACCTTCCACCTCGAGGACGCCGGCCGGGGCAACACCGTCGACGCCCACCGGCTGCTCCACCTGGCCGCCGATGTCGAGACCGAAGGCACCCCCGGGCTCCAGGACACGGTCAAGGAGCGCTTCCTGGGGGCCTACTTCACCGAGGGGATGGACGTCTCCGACCCTGTCGTGCTGCGCCGCCTGGCTGTCGAGGCCGGCCTGCCGCAGGACCGGGTCGAGGAGGTGCTGGCGACCCAGGAGTACGCCGACGACGTGCTGGCCGACCAGGCGCAGGCGCAGGCGTACGGGGCGACCGGGGTCCCGTTCACGGTCATCGACGGGCGGTACGGCGTGTCGGGGGCGCAGCCGGTCGAGGTCTTCGCCGAGGCGGTCACCCGCGCACGGGCCGACCGGGTGCCCACGCTCGTCCAGGTCACCTCCCCCGCGCGGACCACCGAGGCGGAGTGCGGCCCCGACGGCTGCACCGTCCCGCCCGCTCACTGACCGGCGGCGCCAGGGTCGAGATCCCGGCCGGACAGCCGGAGGACCCCGCGCAAGAGCGCCGAGTGGTCCAGGTCGCCGTCCCCGTTCGCGCGGGCTGACGCGAGCAGCTGCGCGACGAGGCCCGCGACCGGCACCACGACGCCTGCCTCGCGCGCGGTGTCGAGCACGATGCCCATGTCCTTGTGGTGCAGGTCGACCCGGAAGCCGGGCCGGAAGTCGCGGCCGGTCATCAGGGCCCGCTTCTGCTCCAGCACCCGGGAGCCGGCCATGCCTCCCCCGAGCACGTCGAGCGCGACCTCCAGGTCGACCCCCTGCGACTCCAGCAGGGCCACCGCCTCGGCCAGCACCTCGACATACCCGGCGACCACCAGCTGGTTGGCCGCCTTGACGGTCTGTCCCGCGCCGCTGGGTCCGACCCGCAGCACGGTGCGACCGACGGCGGCGAAGACCTCGGCAGCAGCGTCGAAGGCCCGTTGCTCACCGCCCACCATGACCGACAGCACCCCGTCGACGGCGCCCTTCTCGCCCCCGGACACCGGGGCGTCGAGCAGGGTCAGCCCGCGTTCGGCGGCCTGTGCTGCCAGCTCGCGGGTGACGTCGGGCCGGATCGTCGAGAAGTCGACCACCACCGTGCCCGGGGCCGCGTGGGCGAAGACTCCCTCCTCCCCGGTGAGCACCTGCACGACGTCGGGGGTGTCGGACACGTTGAGGCACACCACGTCCGCACCGCGCACTGCCTCCGCGACGCTCGCCGCGGCCACTCCCCCGGCCTCCTCCAGCGCGGCGGTCTTGCCCGGGCTGCGGTTCCACCCGCGCACGGTGTGTCCGGCACGCTGCAGGTTGACCGCCATCGGGCTGCCCATGATGCCCAGGCCGAGATAGCCGATCGTGCTCATCACTCACTCCGCTCTGCGGGGACCATCCGTCGCGACCACACTAGGTGCGGGCGCCGACACACGACGGGTGATGAGGAGGGCGGCGATGATCAGGGTGGGCATCTCCGGGTGGCGCTACGCCCCCTGGCGCGGCGTGTTCTACCCGCCCGGGCTGCCCCAGCGCCGCGAGCTGGAGTATGCCGCGCAGCGGCTCAGCAGCATCGAGGTCAACGGGTCGTTCTACTCCCTGCAGCGCCCCAGCAGCTACCAGTCGTGGGCCTCCCAGACGCCGGACGACTTCGTCTTCTCGGTCAAGGGGCCACGCTTCGTCACGCATATGCTGCGGCTGCGCGGTGTCGAGACGGCGCTGGCCAACTTCTTCGCCTCCGGTCCCCTCGCCCTCGGGCCCAAGCTCGGGCCGGTCCTGTGGCAGCTGCCGGAGCGGCACGCTCTACGACCGCGAGCGAGCTGGCGGCCTTCTTCGGCCTGCTGCCGCGCTCGCACCGCGGAGGCCGCCGTGCTGGCCGGGCGGCACGACGCCCGGCCTCGACGGGCCGCGCCTGGACCACCACCGACGCCGAACCGGCCGCTGGACCACGTGCTGGAGGTGCGGCACCCCTCGTTCGAGACCGCGGCCTTCCTCGACCTGCTCCGCCGGCACCACGTCGGGGTGGTCGTCGCGGACACCGCCGGCCGTTGGCCGCCCTTCGACGCGCGTGACCCACCGCGTCGTCTACGTGCGGCTGCACGGCGACACCGAGCTCTATGTCAGCGGCTACAGCGACAGGCCCTCGACCGGTGGGCCGACCGGGTGCGGGCCTGGGCTCGTGAGGCCGACGTCTACGTCTACTTCGACAACGACGTCAAGGTGCACGCTCCCCATGACGCGATGGCGCTGGCTGCGCGCCTCGGCGTGGGTTCCCCGAAACCGGGGAGGAATGAGCGCCGGCCGGCTCACCAGCCGACGGGCTTGTCCGCACGGAACAGCCAGATGTCGAAGAACTCCGCGAGGTCCTTGCCGGACACCTCTTCGTAGAGGGCGATGAAGTCGTCGGTGGTGGCCGTCGAGTCGTCATAGCGGGCGACCCACTCCTGCGTGGCCTCGAAGAAGGCGTCGTCGCCGATCTTGCCCCGCAGCGCGTGCAGCGTGCCCGCGCCGCGGTTGTAGACCTGGGTGGCAAACAGGTTGAGCGGCCCGGGGTCACCGATGGGCAGCGCCCAGTAGGCTCGGCGTGCGCGCCGGTCCGTACCAGTTGTCGAAGGCCTCCTGCGCCGTCCTGATGCCGCGCTGCTCGTTCCACAGCCAGGTCGAGTAGGTCGCCCAGCCCTCGTTGAGCCAGATGTCCTGCCACCGCTGCGGGCTGACGGCGTTGCCGAGCCACTTGTGCGCAGCCTCGTGCGCGACCGTGCCCTCGTTGGCCCTGCCGGAGTAGATGGCCCGGGTCTGGGTCTCGAGGGCGTACCCGACGCTGTCGTTGTCGACGATGGCGCCGAAGGACGTCGAACGGGTAGGGCACCGAAGATGCTCTCGAAGAAGTCGAGCATGTCCGGCTGCTGCGCCAGGCTGGCCAGCGTCGTGGTGCGGGCCTGGCGGGCGTCAGCTTGGAGTCGACGAAGTCGAGGATCGGCACGCCGCTGGTCGAGTAGCTCGACCGGCAGCAGCTCGAAGTCCCCCACCGTCGCCGTGGTGAGGTAGCTGGCCTGCTGGTCCGGCGCGTCCCAGCGCCAGGTGGTCCACCCGTCCGGCGGTCACCGGGTCCCGCGCCGGCAGCCCGTTGGCGACGGCGTCTTGCCCTCGGGCACGGTGATCTCGAAGCTGTAGGTCGCCTTGTCGGTCGGGTGGTCGCTCACCGGATACCAGGTCATCGACGCCGTCGGGCTCGCTGGCCACCATCGCGCCGTCGCGGGTGGTGACCCAGCCGTAGAGCGCGCCCTCGACGTCGGTCGGGCCGGGTCGTCGCGCCGCCGTAGGTGACGACCACCCGGCCGACTGGCCCGCCTTGAGCTTGGGACGCGGCTGGACGCATCGAGCTCCCAGCGGCGAGCCGCGTCGTCCTGCGCGTGCCACTACACCGGGCCGTCGACCTGCCGCGCCTCCCCCGGTCGGCCAGCCTCGCGCAGCGGCTTGCCGTTGACGGTGACCGACCCGACGTCCATCCCGCGCAGGTCGAGGTTGAACGTGTCGAGGTCCTGCGGTGGCGACGAGGTCGATCGTCGCCACGCCCGTCGAGCTGTCCTCGCACGTCAGCGGTCGGCGTCGGCGGGCAGCGTGCACGGGCGGTCTGTAGGTGACGTCCAGGTCGTAGTGCTGGACGTCGTAGCCGCCGTTGCCGGCGTAGGGGAAGTAGTCGTCTCCCACCCCGTCTGCACCGGCAGCCCAACGGTGAGCCCGGCCCGGCCAGCGCCGTCGCCGGCAGCAGCCCCACGGCGACCGTCGCAGCGAGAGCGGCCACCAGCCTCTTGCGTTGTGTCAGCACGATGGTCTCCCGGTGTGGGGCCCGTCACAGAGCAGGCCGATCTCTCGCACGCTATGCCCAGACCGGGTCCACTGTCGAGGGGTCCCGGGCCGACCCCTCACGTCCGGCGTGTCACGGCAGACCCGGGACGTTTGTCACTGCCGCCCGGGCCCACGGCATCCCTAGGCTGGGAGGACCACCACAGGACCGGAGGGGACCGCAGTGAGCAGTCACGACTCAGGGGCGCACGTCCTCGTCGCACGCGACCTCGTGCGCAGGTTCGGCGACCTCACCGCCGTCGACGGGGTCTCGTTCTCGATCGCCCCCGGGGAGACCTTCGGGCTGCTGGGCCCCAACGGTGCCGGCAAGACGACGACGATCTCGATGGTGGCCGGGCTCATCCCCGCGGACGCGGGCTCGGTCACCGTCGCCGGTGAGGAGATGACGCCCCGGGAGCGTCGCACCCGAAGCGGCACATCGGGCTGGTCCCGCAGGACCTCGCGATCTATCCGGAGCTGACGGCCCGGGAGAACCTCACCTTCTTCGGACGCCTGCAGGGCCTGCGCGGGGCCGCCCTCACCACACGCACCGACGAGGTGCTCAGCCTGATCGGTCTGGCGGACCGGGCCAAGGAGGCGACCAAGAACTTCTCCGGCGGCATGAAGCGCCGGCTGAACATCGGCATCGGCCTGTTGCACCAGCCCACCCTGCTGATCCTCGACGAGCCCACCGTGGGTGTCGACCCGCAGTCGCGCAACGCCATCCTCGAGTCGGTCGAGGCGCTGTCCGTGGAGGGGATGGCCGTGCTCTACACGACGCACTACATGGAGGAGGCCGAGCGCCTCTGCGACCGCATCGCGATCATCGACAGCGGCCGGCTGCAGGCCGAGGGCACCCGCGACGAGCTGATCCGGCTGACCGGCGGCGTCGACCACATCCGCATCGTCGGCTCCGGGGACACCACGGCAGCGGCAGCCGCACTGCCCCACCTCGACGCCGTGGAGCACGTCGCCACCCCGGACCGGAGCTCGCTGGTCCTCACCGTGCGCGACGCCCCCACCGCGGTGGCCACGATCGTCGACCTGCGCCAGCAGCAACGGGATGTCGCTGCAGGACGTCGAGATCAGCCGCCCCAACCTCGAGTCGGTCTTCCTGCATCTGACGGGCAAGGCGCTGAGGGACTGACCATGGGACAGCTGCTCACGATGACGGCCTCCGACCTGCGCCAGCGCATCCGGGACCGCTCCGTCATCATCTTCGCCCTCGTCGTGCCGCTGGCCCTCATGTATGTCTTCAACCTGGTGTTCGGCGGTGCCACCGACATCGAGCTCGAGCCGGTCACCGTCGCCGTGGCCGTGCCCGCGGACGACCAGCTGGCGTCCCGGTCTTCTCCCAGGTGCTCGACCCAGGTCGACGGGCTCGACGTCACCGTCGCAGGAGGTGCCCGCAGACCAGGTCCGGGGAGTCGTCGACGACGGTGACGCGGGCGTCGGTCTGGTGGTGCCCGACGGGTTCTCCGCCTCCGTCATGCAGGGACAGCCGGTGACCGTCCAGGTCATCGAGGGGGACGGCACCGGGCTCGAGGCCGAGGTGGTGATCTCGCTGGTCGACGGCGTGCTCGACCAGTTCGCGGCCGGCTCGGTGACCGCGGCAGCGGCTGCCGAGACCGGGGTGCCGCCGGCCGACCTGGCCGCGGTCGCGCAGGCCGCCCTGCAGTCCGGGCCGGCGATGGAGCTGGTCGAGGGGGAGGCGTCGACCGAGCAGCTGAGCGCCGCGGCGGCCCTGGTCGCCGGTCAGGCCGGGCTCTTCCTGCTCTTCACGGTCGGCTTCGGCGTGCTGGGGCTGGTGACCGAGCGGGAGCAGGGCACCCTGGCGCGGCTGCGCTCCATGCCGATGCCCGCCGGCCTGATCGTGGGGGCCAAGGCGCCTGGTCAGCTTCATCCTCGGGGTCGTCGCCACCTCGGTGCTGCTGACGGTGGGCGGTCTGTTCTTCGACGTGAGCTTCGGCTCGCCACTGCCGGTCGCGGTGCTCATCCTCAGCGTGGTGGCCGCCACGACGTCGCTGATGTTCGTCATCGCCAGGGTGGCCCGCACCAGCGAGCAGGCCAGCATCGCCCAGTCGATCGTGGCGCTCACCCTCGGCCTGGCCGGTGGCGCCTTCTTCCCCGATCAGCGCCCAGGGTCTGGTCGGCGCGCTGCTCGACCTCAACCCGATCGCCGCCTTCACCCGAGGCCTGGGCATCACCGCCTCGCGGCGGCGGGCTGCCGACCTGGGTGGGCCCATCGCGGTGATGCTCGGCTTCGGCGTCGTCGTGGCGTTGCTGCTCCCGGGTCGTGCCGGACCGGGGGGCGCTGCTCATGAGGTCCGTGCTCGCGATCGCGACCGTGGAGCTGCGTCGCTTCGTCAAGGACCGCTGCAACATCTTCTTCACGTTCCTCTTCCCGCTGCTGCTGGTCGCTCCTGATCGGCCTGCAGTTCAGCCCGGACGCCTCGACCGGCCGGGTCGCCGTCGCGGGTGCGTCGAGCGCGCTGCGGGACACCCTGGTCGACCACCTCGAGCAGGACGGGGTCACCGTCACCCTCGGTGACGAGGACGGGGTGCGCGCCCAGGTCGCCCGCGGGCGCACCGACGCCGGTCTCTTCATCGACGAGGCCGCCGCGACGGCATACGCTGGAGGGTGAGGACGTCACCCTGGAGGTCGTGCCCTCCTCCGACGCCGGGGCCCAGGCCACCGTGCAACGCGTCCGCAGTGCGGCCGAGGCGGTGCGGGTGGAGCAGGGTCAGGTCACCGCGCTCACCGAGCGGGGCGTCGCCGAGGCGGAGGCCGAGGCCGCGCTGGCGGCGGCCCGCGAGTCGATCAGCCCTCCCACGCTGGAGGTCGAGGACGTCAACGAGGTCAACCGGCAGTTCGCCGGGCTCGGCCGGTTCGACCTGGGCGCCGCCAGCCAGCTGCTCCTCTTCGTCTTCCTCACCTCGCTCACCGGGTCGTCGACGCTGATCCAGGCCCGTCGCAACGGCCTCATCGCCCGCAGCCTGGCCGCGCCGTTGTCGACCGGCGCAGGCCCTGCTCGGTCAGGTGCTGGGACGGTTCGCGATCGCGTTCTTCCAGGGTGCCTACATCATGGCGGCCACCGCCGTGATCTTCGACGTCAACTGGGGCAACATCTGGCTGTCCTTGCTGGTCCTGGCCGTTTTCAGCCTGGTGGCTGCCGGCGCCGCCATGCTGATCGGCTCGCTGATGGACAACGAGGGGGCAGCCGTCGGGATCGGGGTCGGCGCCGGTCTGGTGCTGGCCGCCCTGGGCGGCTGCATGTTCCCGCTGGAGTTCTTCCCCGAGACCATGCGCACCATCGCCAACGTCACGCCGCATGCGTGGGGCTACCAGGCGTTCGCCGAGATCCAGCGCCAGGACGGCACCCTGGTCGACATCCTCCCCTACCTGGCCGTCCTCCTGGGCATGGCTGCGGTGCTGCTCGTGGTGGGTGCCTGGGCGCTGAGGCGGAGCCTGGCGCGGTCGATGTGAGCCGTATGCGGCACGCGAGCTAGGAACGGGCGTCCAGCATCTCCTGCATGCGCTCGATCTCGATCGCCTGCTTGACGTTGACGTCCGTGGCCATCTCCTGGCGCCTTCGGGTCGAAGGCCTCCGCCGAGCACGGGCTCGGACATCTGGATGGCACCCTGGTGGTGGGCGATCATGTAGGTCAGGAACTTGCGCTCGAAGTCGACACCGCGAGCCTGCTCCAGGATCTCCATCTGGGCCGGGGCGACCATGCCCGGCATGCCGGCGTGGCTGCTGTGGGGACCGTGCTCCGAGGTCGGCCCGATCTCCGGCACGGGCAGCCCACGGTCGGTCAGCCAGGTCTGCATCACCTCGATCTCCGGGCCCTGGGAGATCGCAATCCGCTCGGCGAAGACCTTGAACTGCTCGTCCTCGGCGCGCTCCGGTGCCAGCGCGGCCATCTCGAGAGCCTGAGCATGGTGCGGGATCATCTGCTCCATGAACAGCACCTCGGCCTCGGAGTAGCCCGCACCGAGCGCCTCGCCGGTCTCACCCGGCTCCAGGACCGTCGGCTCCTCGCCGGGGCGCCCCGGCATGATCACCGTGCCTAGTCGGCGGTGAAGGTCTCGGCGGTGGGGGCGACCCGCCCCGGTCCACAGCGGCCTCCGGCTCGATGCTGGTGCACCCTGAGAGCTGCGAGCACCAGGGCCGTCAGCCCGAGCGGCAGACTCGCCGACGCCACACCCATGAACGTCGACATTCCGGTCCTCTCCTTGACCATCTCCTGACGGAACTGATGTCAACACCTTTACGCAAGCAGTGTCGACCCATGTCACATTGCATATTACGTTGTCAGAGCCACCTTCCACCGCAGTGCTTCCCACGAAGGATGTCCTCCTTGCGATCACCACTGAGGAGAGCCTCCGCCATGGCGGCGGCCGGCGTGCTCGTCGCCGGCCTGTCCGTCGGGCTGGCGTCCATCCCCAGCGCGGCCACCAGCGCCCCTGCTGCCCCCGTCGTCACCCAGGCCCCGACGACGTCCTCGATGTCGGCGAGAGCGCCAGCACCGACAACCTCGACCTGCTGGCCAACCTGCCAGAAGCCCGAGCCGTTCAGCGCGACGAACTCCTTCAACTCCGACATCGCCTTCCAGGGCAAGCACGCCTTCGTCGGCAACTACAACGGCTTCTCCGTCTACGACATCAGCAACCCGCAGAAGCCCCCTGGTCGTGACCACCGTCGTCTGCCCCGGCTCGCAGAACGACATCACCGTCTACGGCGACCTGCTCTTCCTCTCCACCGACTCGGTGCGCAGCGACGACTCGTGCAACAGCGCGGGGCTGAGCACGGCGAACTCGGGCGTCGAGACCATGTGGGAGGGCATGAAGATCTGGGACATCAGCGACATCGACAACCCGGACTACATCAAGTCGGTCCGCACCGACTGCGGCTCGCACACCCACACGCTGGTGCCCGACGAGGACAGCGTGCTAATCTACGTCTCGTCCTACAGCCCGAACTCCACCAACTTCTACTGCAAGCCTCCCCACGACGCGATCAGCATCATCGACGTGCCGCTGGACAGCCCGACCGACGCCGAGGTGTCGACGTGCCGGTGCTCTTCCCCGGGGACACCGGTCGGACCAGCACCTCGGGCTGCCACGACATCACCGTCTACCCCGAGCTCGACATCGCGGCCGGCGCCTGCATGGGCGACGGCATCCTGATGGACATCTCGGACCCGCGCGAGCCGGTCGTGACCGAGTCGGGTGAGGGACGAGGCCAACTTCGCCTTCTGGCACTCGGCCACGTTCAACAACGACGGCACCAAGGTCGTCTTCACCGACGAGCTCGGCGGCGGCGGCGCGGCCATCTGCCGGCCCACCTTCCGCGACAACCAGGGCGCCAACGGGATCTACGACATCGTCGACGGCCAGCTGGAGTTCGCCAGCTACTACAAGATCCCCCGCGAGAACGCCGCGACCGAGAACTGCGTCGCCCACAACGGCACGCTGATCCCGGTCAAGGGCAAGGACATCATGGTGCAGTCCTGGTACCAGGGTGGCATCTCGGTGTTCGACTTCACCGACTCGGAGAACCCGCAGGAGATCGCCTGGTTCGACCGGGGCCCGCTGTCCTCCGAGAGCCTCGTCCTCGGCGGCTCCTGGTCCTCGGCCTGGTACAACGGCCACATCTACTCCAGTGACATCCAGCAAGGCTTCGACGTGCTGGAGATGAAGGACCCTGCCATCGCCAGCGCCAACGGCAGCAAGTACCAGGAGTTCAACGCCCAGACCCAGCCGTCCTACCAGGACGCCCCGGGCCTGGTGAAGAAGAAGGGCCGCGGCTGACCCCAGCCCGCTCCTGACAGCCCGGAGCCCGGCACCACCCACGAGGTGGTGCCGGGCTCCAGGCGTGTGATGCGTGCCGGTCAGCCCGCGTCGGGCACCCTGCAGCGCCAGGCGGCGGAGTGCACGGTCCACGTGCGCATCGAGCAGGGCTCGCTGACCTCGCCGTCGGCGTTGGCGGCGAAGCACTCGTCGTCCAGCGCTTCGACGGTGACGCTCCTGCCTCGGGCCACGACGACGTCGTCGCGCTCGGTGTGCTCGCCGCGGGTGAGGTCCATGGCGAAGGAGAGCCGGTCGGCCACCCCGGTCGCTGCCGCGACGACGACCTCGGCGAGGCCGTCGGTCGGCGAGGCTCCGGGAGCGATCGGCGTGCCTCCTCCGACGGTCGACCCCAGCCCCACGGTGACCAGCAGGGTGGGCTGCGACCCGTCGGCCACCACTATGCCGTCGACGCTCACCCGCAGCCGCCACCCCTCGGTGGTCGCGCCCGCGCGGACAGCTCCGACCGCGTAGGCGGTGGTGCCCATGACGCCCTTGACGTCCTCCGCGTGCAGGGTCGCCTCGGCCGCCACCCCGACGTGGACGACGTTGACGACCACCCCGCCGGTGTCGTCGACGAGCAGGTCCATCGGACTCGGCCGGCCACGCAGGGCCACCCGGGCCGCGTCTGCCGGGTCCATCGGCAGCTCCAGCGCCCGGGCGAGGTCGTTGCCCGTGCCGAGCGGCACGACACCCACCACGCCCACGTCGTCCAAAGTGCCGGCTGCGTACAGCTCACCGATGACGCCGTGCACCGAGCCGTCACCACCCATGACGACGAGGTCCCTGCCCGCAGCGCCGGCGAGCGCGCGCTGCATGCTTCCCGGCCCCTCCGGCACGACGACCTCGACGTCGGCCTCGGCGCGCAGCGTGTCGAGCGCCGCCTGCACCGCGTCATCCTCGGCGGAGCCCGCTGCCGCGTTGGCAAGGACCAGGACAGGTGGGGAGTGAGCCATGTCCCCAGTCTGCCCGAGGTCAGTGGCCGCCCTACCAGGTCTGCCGGAGCACCCCGATGACATGGTCCAGGTCCACCTCGCGAAGCCGCGCCACGGCCACGAGCTCACGGGCGGCCTGCACGACCTCGTCGTCGACCTCCGATCCCGGGTCGAGGACGACGGTGCCGTTGCGTCCGCGGGTCTGCACGTGTCCTTCGCCCTCCAGCTCGTGATAGGCCTTGGCGACGGTGTGCGGCGAGATCCCGAGCTCCTCCGCGAGCCGCCGCACGGTAGGCAGCCGGGTGCCGGGCAGCAGCTCGCCGGCGCGGACCGCCGTCACGACGTGGTCGCAGATCTGCCGGAAGACCGGCGACGACGACGCGGGGTCGACCCTGAAGATCGAGGAGGTGGGTGCGGTCATCGGCTCCCCTGCGGGCTGAGGGTCGGGGCGAGCTGCCGGCCGACCCGGGTCGTCTCGACGGACCGGCTTCCGGCATCGCGGGCCTGGCGCTACTTTCTACCATGCCCGTCATCAACACCCTGACCCCCGCAGACGTCGACCGGATCACCGGCAAGCTCTTCATGACCGCGGGCGACCGGCAGCGCAACACCAGCGCCTTCTGGGTCCTGCTCGTCCTCTCCGCCTTCATCGCCTCGGCCGGCGTCATCGCCGACTCCACAGCAACCGTGATCGGAGCGATGATCGTGGCACCCTTGATGACCCCGATCCTGGGCACGGCGCTCGCGATCGTGCTCTCGGACCGGGCGCAGCTGGTGCGCTCCGTCGTGCTGCTGGTCGGCGGTGCCTCCATCGTCGTCGCGATCGCCTTCCTCCTGGGCACTCTTGAGCCCCTGGACGTGGTGGCCGCGACCAACAGCCAGGTGGCCGGCCGGGTCAGCCCGCGCCTCATCGACCTGGTCGCTGCGCTGGCCACCGGGCTGGTCGGTGGCTTCGCCCTGCTGCGCTCGGAGGTCTCCGACACCTTGCCGGGCGTAGCCATCGCGATCAGCCTCGTGCCCCCGCTGGCGGTGGTCGGCCTGACGGTCGAGGCCGGTGCCTACGGCCAGGCGGCAGGGGCGTTGCTGCTCTTCGCCACCAACGTCGTGGCCATCGTCGCGACCGGCACCCTGCTGCTGCTGCTCGCACGGATCCGGCAGGTAGCGACGGAGCACCACGCCGCGGTGGGTGCTCTGCGGCGGCGAACGCTGGTCACGGTCGCCGGCTTCGTGGCCCTCGTCGCCCTCCCACTGGCCGGGCACAGCGCGGTCACCGTCGGGCAGCAGCTGCTGCTCACCCGCGCCCAGGATGTCGCCCACGCGTGGGCCGACGACGCCGGATGGACGGTCACCGAGATCACGTTCCACGGGGACGTCCTGCACCTGACTGCCGTCGGCCGGCCACCGGAGGCGTCGGAGGAGTCACTGCGCCAGGCGTTGGACCGAGAAGGTCTCGAGGGGGCCGACATTGCCGTCACGCTCCTCTACGGAGGGTCCCGCATCCTGCCGGCGGCCTCGACGGGAGGCTGAGCAAGGCACGCAAGGCGTCTGCACGACCTCCTCACCCTCGGCGGGTGGTGACGGACGACCCACCCGTGGCCCACGCTGAGGAGGACGTGCCACTGCAGGGTGAGGACAGGCGATGACGCTGCTGGGACCGCTCGACCGGCCCGTCCCCGTGCTATGGCCGGGGGCGCGCCGAGCCGTCATGCGATGCGGCTCCCACCACACGCCACCGGAACCCCGGCCGGAGTCATGGCCGCGCCGAGCGGCGGAGCCCGAAAGGATGCGGGGGTTGTCCGAGGTCGTCGCGCGGTCGCTGCTGTCGGACCGGTCGGTCGTCATGGAGGCCATCCGGGCGCTGAAGCCGGTCCTCCACGAGGACGTCGTGACGTGGACCCCGGCCTTGCACACCAGCTCACGGGACGCTCTCTTCGCCGCTCTCCTGGGAGCGGAGGACACCCTGGCCGAGGTGCGGCTGACCCTGGCCGAGAGTGTGGTCGAGGGCAGGACCACTTGTGTGGTGTGGCAGGTGCAGGCCCGCTTCGACCAGGCAGGCTTCCTCAACGACGACCTCCTGGTCGAGCCGTCCCGCGGGCCGGTGCAGTGCTCCGGTGTCCTCCTGCTCACCTTCGAGGGCGACCGGGTCGCCTTGGTCCGGTGCTACTACGACGCGCTGTCACTGCTGGAGCAGATGCTGCCCGCGGACGCCCCTGCTCCGGAGCGCCCGAGCACCGGCAACCTCACCTAGAGGTCAGGCTGCCGGTCCTCCAGGACGCCGGCGGCCCTGGCCCGTTCCACGGCCTCGTTGCGGGACCGTGCACCGAGCTTGCGGTAGATGCCGGCCGCGTGGGTCTTCACGGTGTTGCGGCTCACGAACAGCCGCTCCGCGATGTCGGCCAGGCTCAGGCTCGTCGGGAGGTGCTCCAGCACACGGAACTCGGCGGCGGTGAGCGTCCACGGCCCGTCTGGGAGCAGCCGCTCAGCGGTCTGAACGGTGGCGCGGAGGACCTCGACGTGCGGCCCGACGGCGTTGTCCGGCGACTGCGAGCGGAGGTGCTGGTCCACCTCGCGTAGCAGCTGGCGGCTCAGCGGTCGGTCACCGAGCAGCACGGCGGCCTTCACGAGCGGCAGCCGCGCCATGACGTTGAACCACGGTGCGATCTGGTCATAACCCGACAGGTGCTGCCGGGCGACGGTGAGGGCGCTCACGGCGCCGTCGCGGTTGCCTGCTCGGGCCTCCAGGAGAGCCTGCACCGAGGCCACCAGCGCTGTCGTCGGCACGAGCTCGGCGCGTTGTGCCCGCACCAGGTCCTGTGCCCTTCGGCCGCGACGCGCCGCCTCGGACCGGTCACCGGTCAGGTCGGCCACGATCGCGCCTGCCGCCAGACACTGCGCCTGCATCAGGGGCGAGCCGACGAGCTCGGCCTCGAAGATACCGTCGTCCAACACGCGCCGCGCCCGCTCGTCCCCGGTCATGAACAGCAGGCCCCCCAGCGAGAACCGGGCCATCGCCTTCCAGGCGCTCGGCGCCAGCCCCTGGGCGGCGCACTCGGCGGTCTCGACCAGCTCCGCGGCCGGCCGCACCTCCAGCAGCGCCTGGACCGCGTCGTAGCGGAGCCGGACCTGGTCGTCCTGAGCCAGCGGGTGGCCCGGGTCGTCGACGATGTCTCGCAGGAGCGCCGCCCACCGCAGTGCCCGGGCGCCGTCGCCGAGATGCAGCGCGTCCATCGCTCCGACCGCGCAGAGGGGCGCCGAGGTCCGCAGGTGGTCGGAGGGGAACTGGTCGAGCCAGCGGCGCACCGTGGTGTGCAGCCCCATGGTGAGGTAGTGCCCTCCGTGGGTGGCGACGAGGTGCTCGCACAGCTGCAGGTCGCCGGCGTGCTGAGCATGGTCCACGGCCAGGTCGACGTCACCCGCGGCTTCCCACCACCGTGCGGCCTCGCGGTGGACCTCCCGCCAACGGCCGCGGTCGCGCTCCCGAAGCTCGGCCTCCAGGTGACCTGCCAGCAGCGAGTGCATGCGGTGCCACCTGGCGCGCTGGTCCAGGGGGATGACCAGCAGCTCGTCCCGGTGGAGACGCTGCAGCCGCAGACCCGAGTCCTCGCGCCCGAGCACCGCGTCGCACATCTCGGCGGTGAACCTGCGCAAGCATGATGTCTCCTGCAGGAACGTCAGATCCTCGTGCGACAGGTCGGCGTGCCACTCCGCCCGCAGGTACGAGCGGACGAAGCCGTCGGCAGCGATGTCGGCCATGGACACGGCGGTCGACGGGAGTGAGGACGTCCCGCCGCCACCGGAGGACATCGCCTGGCTCGCCAGCCGCAGACCCGCCGGCCACCCCTCGAAGCGCTCGGCCACCTGCCCCAGCTCCGCCCGACCCAGCCGCACCCCGAGCCCGTCGAGCATCCGCTCGGTCTCCGCGGGCGTCAAGGCCAGGTCGGCAGCCGTGAGGTCCACCACCCCCGGCGACAGGCGCAGCCTCGCCACGGCTCCGTCCCGGTGCTGGGCCCGCCCCAGCAGCACCAGGGTGGAGGCAGGGGGCAGGTGCTCGGCCAGAGTGTCGACCAACGTCGAGGCGGCCACCGAGTCGATGACCTGCAGGTCGTCGAGCACCAGCACGAAGGGGGTCGTGCACTGTTGGAGGAGGGCGCCGAAGCGCGGTGCCAGCGACTCCACGAGCGCCTCCGCGGTCAGCGGAGCACTCGGCAGCGACCCCTCGGGCAGCTCACAGACCTCCCGCATCGCCTGGACCACCGCCCCCACGAGGACGACGGGGTCGTTGTCGACCCGCTCGAGGTCGACCCAGGCCGCCGGCCGGGAGTCGCCGGCCACCCATCGCGCGGCGATGTTGGACTTGCCGTAGCCCGCAGGGGCGAGCACACGCACCACCTTGCCGACCGCCCCGGCGTAGCGGGCGTCCAGCCGGGAGCGCACCACGGTCCCGGCGTCCACGTCCGGGACGACGAAGCGGGCACGGTCCCGCACCGTCACGACCTGTTTGGTCTCCATCTGAGGCTCCCCGTCGTCCTCCCGACCGCTGTTGCCGGCGGGCAGTGCCCTCAGGCTGTCACAGCAGACCGGTGCAGTCCAAGCCCTCACCCTGACTGGGGGATACGCGTGGGGTCGCGCACCGGTACGGTCAGCAGCATGTGGACCGGGAAAGACGAGCCGTGCTCACCCTCGACGCCCTGCTGACCCTGCCGGCGCAGGCCCCGGCCAACGCCTCGACCTGGGGGTGGGGCGACTGGCTCGTCTTCCTCGCCACGTCGCTGGTCGTCATCGACCTGGTCATCCGGGTCGCCTCCCCCGGCACGGTGCCCGCCAACCGCCGTCCCTCCTCGGGCATGGCCTGGGTCATCCTCATCATCGTCCTGCCCCTGGTCGGCTTCCTGCTGTGGCTCACCTTCGGCCGCACCTCCATCGGGCGCCGGCGGCACGAGCGACAGGCCGCAGCCAACGCCGTGGTCCGCGAGCGGGTCGCCGACCTGCCCTCACCCGCCCTGCCGGCCGGTGCTCCGCCCTACCTGCCGAGCGCCCTGCACCTCAACCGCACGCTCGGTGCCTTCCCCCCCGTCAGCACCGCTGAGGCGACACTGTTCAGCGACTACGACGGCTCGATCCGGGCCATGGCCGAGATGATCGACCAGGCCCAGGACCGGGTGCACGTGGAGTTCTACATCATGGCCTGGGACGACACGACGGAGCCGTTCTTCCAGGCTCTTGTGCGCGCGACCGAGCGCGGTCTGCCGGTGCGGCTCCTCTTCGACCACCTGGGCACCCGCGGTCTGCCGGTCTTCGACGAGCTCAAGCGCAAGCTCGAGGCCACCGCGATCGAGTGGCACGCGATGCTGCCGCTGCAGCCCCTGCGGGACCCCACCCGGCGTCTGGACCTGCGCAACCACCGCAAGATCCTCGTCGTCGACGGCACCCGGGCCTTCATGGGCTCGCTCAACATGACCGAGCCGGGCTACAACAAGCCCAAGAACCACAAGGCCGGCCGGAGGTGGGTCGAGCTCACCTGCCGGGTCGAGGGCTCCCTGGCCAGGTCTTTGGAGGCGGTGTTCCTCACCGACTGGTACACCGAGACCGGTGAGGAGCTCTGGCCGCCGGTGCGACCGGGCGCCCTGGACACCGACGAGCACCCGGACGGCATCATCGGCCAGGTGGTGCCCAGCGGCCCCGGCATCGTGTCAGAGAACAACCTGCGCCTGTTCACCACGCTCATCTACGGCGCCACCCGACGGCTGTCGATCACCAGCCCCTACTTCGTCCCCGACGAGTCCCTGCTGTATGCCGTGACCACGGCCGCGCAGCGCGGGGTCGACGTCGAGCTCTTCGTCGGGGAGGAGGGCGACCAGTTCATGGTCCACCACGCCCAGCGCTCCTACTACAAGGCGCTGCTCGACGCCGGGGTCAAGATCTGGCTCTACGAGGCCCCGCTGGTGCTGCACTCCAAGCACTTCTCGGTCGACGACGACCTCGTGGTCCTGGGCTCGAGCAACATGGACCTGCGCTCCTTCGCCCTCAACTACGAGGTCTCGATGCTCCTCGTGGGCGGGGACGTCGTCGACCAGATGCGCGCTGTCGAGGACGGCTACCGGGAGCGCTCGCGACTGCTGACGGAGAAGGAGTGGGCCGACCAGCCCTGGCACAGCGTCTACCTGGACAACCTCATGCGCCTCACCGCCGCGCTCCAGTAGGGCGCCGACCGTCGAGACGGCCGGCCCCTACAGATCAGACGACCCGGCCGGAGGCGGCCACGCCGGCATACCAGCGTGCGCTGGCCTTCGGCGTGCGCTCCAGGGTGTCGTAGTCGACCCGCACGATGCCGAAGCGCTTGCTGTAGCCGTAGGCCCACTCGTAGTTGTCCATCAGCGACCACAGGAAGTAGCCGCGCACGTCCGCGCCCCGCTCCATCGCGTCGTGCACCGCGTGCAGGTGGTCGTGCACGTAGGCGATGCGGTCCTGGTCGTCGACGAAGCCCTGGTCGTCGGGGCGGTCGGCGAAGGCGGCCCCGTTCTCGGTGACGTAGAGCGCCACCCCGGCCGGCCCGGTGTAGTCACGCTGCAGCCGCAGCAGCAGGTCGCTCAGCCCCTGCGGCAGGACCTCCCAGCCCATGTCGGTGGTCGGCAGGCCGCGCAGCACCGTCGTGACGTGCTCCGAACCGGGGTTGGCCGACGGCTCACCGGTCGCACGGGCCGCCCGCGCCGCCTCCACGGCGTCCTCGGGTGCGGCGCCGGTGACAGCGTCACCGAAGTAGTAGTTGACCCCCAGCACGTCGATCGGCGTGGAGATCACCGCCAGGTCGCCGTCGTGCACCAGGTCGGCAGGCCAGAGGTCGCGCACGTCCTCCATGACGTCCTCGGCGTAGGCCCCGCGCAGGATCGGCTCGGTGAAGAACCGGTTGGCCAGGCCGTCGATGCGGCGGGCCGCGTCGAGGTCGCCGGGGGTCGTGGGGTCCGCCGGGCGGATGTCGGCGAAGTTGAGGGTGAGGCCCAGCGCGAGCGAGGCGTCCCGGGAGCGCAGCTCCTGCACGGCCAGACCGTGCGCCAGCATGAGGTGGTGGCCGGCCCGCAGGGCGTCGGAGCCGTCGGTCCGCCCGGGAGCGTGGTGGCCGTTGCCGTAGCCCAGGAAGGCCGAGCACCACGGCTCGTTGAAGGTCGTCCAGTAGTGCACGCGGTCGCCGAGCGCGTCGTGCACCGTGCGGGTGTAGTCGACGAAGCGCAGTGCGGTGTCCCGTGACGGCCACCCTCCGGCCTCCTCCAGCGTCTGCGGCAGGTCCCAGTGGTAGAGGGTGAGCCAGGGCGTCACCCCCTTCTCCAGCAGCTCGTCGACCAGCCGGGAGTAGAAGTCCAGACCCGCGGGGTTGGCCGCTCCCCCGTCGGGCATCACGCGGGCCCAGGACACCGAGAAGCGGTAGGCACCCAGGTCGAGCTCGCGCATCAGGCCGACGTCCTCGGCATACCGGTGGTAGTGGTCGCACGCCACCGATCCGTCCTCGCCCCCGAGGACTGCGCCAGGCTTGCGCGCGAACACGTCCCAGATGCAGTCGGTGCGCCCGTCCTGGGAGCCGGCACCCTCGATCTGGTAGGCCGCGGTGGCAGACCCCCAGAGGAAGCCAGGGGGGAAGCTGACCGGTCCGGACATCGTCGTGCTCCTTCGCAGGGGGTGCGGATGGGTCCACCCTAGGGGCCGGGCGGGTGCAAACGTGCGATGTCAGAATCGTTACATGCCCGTTACGTGACCCAGCCCACAACCCGCCGGGCAAGCGGTTACATTGACTCCTATCCCCTCACTGCCGAGGCGCCTCCCCCGCCTTGGCCGACCAAGCGAAATGGAGGCGGGCACATGCCCTCACGCAAGACAACCCGTCGCTTCCTGGCCCTCACGGCCGGTATGGCGACGATCACCCTGGCCGCATGCGGTGGCGACGACGGTGGTGACGACGGTGGCGACGCAGGTGCCGGCCCGACCAGCAACGTCGACTGCGCCGACTTCGAGGAGTACGGCGACCTCGAAGGCACCGAAGTCAGCGTCTATACCTCGATCATCTCGCCCGAGGACCAGCCGCACATCGACTCCTACGACCCGTTCGAGGAGTGCACCGGGGCCACGGTCAACTACGAGGGCTCCCGCGAGTTCGAGGCACAGCTGCAGGTCCGCTTGCAGGCCGGCAACCCGCCGGACGTGGCCTACACCCCCCAGCCGGGTCTGATCCGGACCATCGCGGAGAGCTACCCCGACGTGATCACGGCGGTTGGCGAGCAGGCCGAGGCCAACACGGACGAGTTCTACAACCCGCAGTGGAAGGAGTACGGCACAGTCGACGGCACGTTCTACGGCGCTCCGCTGGGCGCTAACGCCAAGTCCTTCGTGTGGTACTCCCCCAGCATGTTCGAGGAGGCCGGCTACGAGATCCCGACCACCCTCGACGAGCTGATGACGCTCACCGAGACCATCGCCTCGGAGCAGGAGTCCCTGCCCTGGTGCGCCGGCATCGAGTCCGGCTCCGCGACCGGCTGGCCGGCCACCGACTGGCTCGAGGACATGATGCTCCGCACCGCCGGTCCGGAGGTCTACGACCAGTGGGTCGCCCACGAGATCCCGTTCGACGACCCGCAGGTCGTGGCGGCTCTGGACGCCGCCGGCGAGATCCTGAAGAACCCCGAGTACGTCAACGGTGGCCTGGGCGACGTCCGGTCCATCGCCACGACGGGCTTCGGCGACGCGGGCCTGCCGATCCTGGACGGCAACTGCTGGATGATGCGTCAGGCGTCCTTCTACCAGGCCCAGTGGCCCGAGGACGTCACGGTGGCCGAGGACGGCGACGTGTTCGCCTTCTACCTGCCGGGTGCCAGCGCCGACGAGCAGCCGCTGCTGGGTGCCGGCGAGTTCACCGTGGTCTTCTCCGACCGGCCCGAGGTCCAGGCCTTCCAGGCCTACCTGACCAGCCCCGAGTGGAGCAACTACAAGGCACAGGTCACCGGCCCCGGCTGGATCTCGGCCAACACCGGTCTGGACCCGGCCAACCTGGAGTCCCCGATCGACGTGCTCTCCTTCGAGCTGCTGGCCGACGAGAACACGGTCTTCCGCTTCGACGCCTCCGACCTGATGCCCGCCGAGGTCGGCGCGGGCACGTTCTGGAGCGCGATGGTCGACTGGATCGCGCTGGACGCCAGCTCCGAGGACGTCCTGGCCGACGTCGAGAGCAGCTGGCCGAACTGATCATTGACGAGTGACGACAACGGGCGGGTGGTGAGCTGCATGGGCACTTCACCACCCGCCCCCGTCGGTCCGGACCCAGCGCCCCGGGCCGCGCTCGCCTGACAACGAAGGAGGCAGATCAGTGGATTTTCTGCTCGAGGCCACATCGCCTGGCCAGAAGTTCCTCGTCATGTTCATCGCAATACTCTTGTTCGTCGGGGTCATGGGTGTCGTCCTGTGGGTCTCCGACCGCCCCCGGATCCCCGCCTGGGTGACCGTGGTGGGCTTCCTCGGCCCGGCTGCCCTGCTCCTGATCTTCGGGCTCATCTACCCCGCGATCCTGACGATCCTCGACTCGTTCAGGGACCGCGCCCGGGACAGCTTCATCGGGCTCGACAACTACGCCACGATCTTCTCGGATGCCGGCTTCCGGACCGTGCTCTTCAACACCGGGCTCTGGGTCGTGCTCGTCCCGCTGTTCGCTGCCGGGTTCGGCCTGCTGTATGCCGTGCTGGTCGACCGGGCGTTCGGTGAGAAGTTCGCCAAGACCCTGATCTTCCTGCCGATGGCCATCTCGATGGTCGGCGCCGGGGTCATCTGGAAGTTCGTCTACGAGTTCCGTCCCGACCAGGCCGGCATCGAGCAGATCGGCCTGCTCAACCAGATCCTCGTCTGGATCGGCCTCGACCCCCAGCAGTTCCTGCTCAACCCGCCGACCAACAACCTCTACATGATCGCGGTCATGATCTGGATCCAGTCCGGGTTCGCCATGACCGTGCTGTCGGCCGCCATCAAGGCGATCCCCGACGACATCATCGAGGCCGCCAAGATGGACGGGGTCAGTGGGTTCCGCATGTTCCGCTACGTCACACTGCCGTCGGTGCGGCCGGCGGTCGTGGTCGTCATCACGACGATCGCCATGGCCACCCTCAAGGTCTTCGACATCGTGCGCACGATGACCGGTGGTCAGTTCAGCACCTCGATCGTGGCCAACGAGTTCTACGACCAGAGCTTCGTCTTCGGACAGCCCGGCATCGGTGCGGCGCTCGCCGTCCTGCTGTTCGTGCTGGTGATCCCGATCATCCTCTACAACATCCGCCAGATGCGACTCTCGGAGGAGCAGCGATGACTACCAACCCCGACAACGTCGTCGACACGGGCAAGGACAAGGACGGCGGCGGACCGCTCGTCAGCGCCGGGGTAGGTGGTCCTGCCGGACCCCAGATCAAGCCGGGCAAGCAGCGCAAGCTCACCCGTGCGGAACAGCGAGCGGTCGACGCCAAGACGCGTCTGGCCTCCCCCTGGGCCTCGGCCTTCGCCATCTTCATGGCGATCCTGTGGTCGATCCCGACCTTCGGCCTGTTCGTCAGCTCGTTCCGGCCGGAGCGGGAGATCAAGACCACGGGCTGGTGGACCTACTTCCAGAACCCCGGCCTGACCCTGGAGAACTACGACGAGGTGCTGTTCGGCTCCTCGACCAACTTCGCCTCGTTCTTCGTCAACACGGTGGTCATCACCCTGCCCGCCGTGGTCATCCCGATCACCCTGGCGCTGCTGGCGGCCTACGCGTTCGCGTGGATCGACTTCAAGGGCCGCGGTGTGCTGTTCGTCGCGGTGTTCGCGATGCAGGTCATCCCGATCCAGATCGCGCTCATCCCGCTGCTGACGCAGTACGTCAGCTGGGGCCTGGCCGGGTCGTTCTGGGTGGTCTGGCTGTCGCACTCGATCTTCGCGCTGCCGCTGGCGATCTTCCTGCTGCACAACTTCATGATGGACATCCCGCGCTCGCTGATCGAGGCCGCGCGGGTGGACGGTGCCGGGCACGTCAAGATCTTCTTCCAGGTGCTGCTGCCGCTGCTGGTGCCGGCGATCGCGTCCTTCGCGATCTTCCAGTTCCTGTGGGTGTGGAACGACCTGCTCGTGGCGCTGACCTTCGCCGGCGGCTCTCCCGACGTGGCACCGCTGACGGTGCGCATCGCCGAGCTGTCGGGCAGCCGTGGTGCCGACTGGCACCTGCTGTCAGCAGGTGCCTTCGTGTCGATGATCGTGCCGGTCCTGGTCTTCCTGGGCCTGCAGCGCTTCTTCGTCCGCGGCCTGCTGGCCGGCGGTGTCAAGGGCTGACGAGCAGGCAGCCATGAGCACCATCTCCGATGTGGCGCGGGTGGCCGGGGTCTCTGTGGCCACGGTCTCCCGCGCCCTTCGGGGCGTCAGCACGGTCAACCCCGCGACCCGTGAGCGGGTGCTGCGTGCGGCGACCGAGCTCGACTACGTCGCCTCCCCCACCGCCGCGTCGCTGGCCTCCGGCCGCACCCGGGTGATCGGCATCGTCACGCCGTTCCTCACCCGGTGGTTCTTCGCCACCGTGATCAGCGCCATCGAGAAGACCCTGCGTGAGCACGGCTTCCACGCCCTGCTCATCGACCTCGAGGCCGACAACGCCCTGCGCCGACGCGAGCTGACCTCCCAGATGCTGAGCAAACGTGCCGACGGCCTGATCACCGTCAACGTGCCGTTGCGTGACGACGAGCTTGCTCTGCTCGACAAGCTCGGCCTGCCGGTCGTCGCCATCGGCAACCCGGTCGCCGGTCATCCCCTCGTCCACATCGACGACCAGGCCGCAGTGCGCACCGCCGTCGACCACCTCGTCGGTCTCGGCCACACCCGGATCGGGTATGTCGGCTCGGTGCCGGTCGAGGCCGAGCACCGCCTCGTGCCGTGGGGACGGTTGACGGGGTTCCGGGCCACGATGGCCGAGCACGGCCTGCTCGTCGACGACCGGTGGGTGATCCCGTGCGACTGGTCGGCCCAGGACGCCGCGCGCCAGGCCACCGCCCTGTTCCTTGCCGACCCCGTGCCGACCGCCGTGGTCGCCGGCAGCGACGAGATGGCGATCGGCGTGATGTCCGCGGCCAACGAGTCCGGCAGGCGGGTGCCCGAGGACCTGTCGGTCGTCGGCATCGACGACTTCTTCCTGGCCGACGTGCTCCACCTGACCACCATCCGTCAGGACATCGTCGCCCAGGGCCGGGCGGCCGCCTCGATCCTCCTGCACCAGCTCCTCGAGCGCAGCCCGGAGCCCTCGCCCCCCCTGCCGGCCGGTCTCGACGGCGACCAGGTCCTCACCATGGAGACCCAGCTGATGCGCCGCCGCACCACCAGCCCCCTACGCGCCGTGGTCAGCTCGCATCCCCCGTTGCTGGGCACCCCCGCCGACCGCTGACGCCCCAACCCGCGTTGCCAGGGGTTCGGCACCCCGCAAGCCCGCGTTGCTAGCGGTTCGGCACCCTGCAAGCCCGCGTTGCCAGGGCATGTGCCTGGCAGACCGGCTCGCCGGGGACACACCAAAGGCCGCGGCACTCGCCGCGGCCTTCGATGCTGTGGGGTCAGTGGAAGCGGCGCTCCCCGGCCTCGCGGCGCGGGCGGTAGCCCGAGCGCCCTCCGGTGGGACGCCCGCCGTGGCGGCCGCCGGGGCGACCACCCTGACGGCCGCCGGGGCGACCACCCTGACGGCGCGGAGGACGCAGCACGTCGTCGAGGCGCGACTGCGGGATCGCCTCGCCTGACGGCATACTGCCGCCGGCGGTCTCGATGACCGCGCCGTCGTCGGGCCCGGCGTTGACCGGGGACGCGTCGACACCGGCGGACTGCAGCATGCGCTGGACCTGGCGCTTCTGGTGCGGCAGGGCCAGCGTCACGACGACACCGTCCTCACCGGCGCGAGCGGTGCGGCCCGAGCGGTGCAGGTAGTCCTTGTGGTCCGCCGGCGGGTCGACCTGCAGCACGAGGCTCACGTCGTCGACGTGGATGCCGCGGGCCGCGACGTCGGTGGCGACCAGCACGGGGATCTCGCTGGTCTTGAAGGCCTCCAGCACGCGGGTGCGCTGGGCCTGGTTGAGCCCGCCGTGCAGGGCCGCAGCGAAGACTCCGGACTCGCGCAGCTGCAGCGCGACACGGTCGGCGCCGAGCTTGGTCCGCACGAACACCACGGTCCGGCCGGTGCGGTTGGCGATGGCCGCCGTCACGGACTTCTTGTCGTGCGGGTGCACGAGGAAGACGTGGTGGTCCATCGTCGACACGCTGGCGCGGGCATCGTCGGTCGAGTGCGTCACCGGGTCGTGCAGGTAGCGTGCCGCGATCTTGTCGACGCCGTGGTCCAGGGTCGCCGAGAACAGCAGCCGCTGACCGTGCTCGGGGGTGAGGTCGAGGATCTCCGAGATCGCCTCGACGAAGCCCATCTCGGCCATATGGTCGGCCTCGTCGAGGACGGTGATGCGCACGTCGGACAGGTCGGCCGCGCCCCGCTCGATCAGGTCGGACAACCGACCCGGGGTGGCCACCAGCACGTCGACGCCCTCGTCGAGCGAACGCAGCTGCGGCGTGTAGGACATGCCGCCGGCAATGAGCTGGTGGCGCAGGCGCATCGCCGACATGAGCGGCTTGAGCGCGTCCACGATCTGCATGGCGAGCTCGCGCGTCGGGGTCAGGATGACCGCGTGCGGCTTGTGCGGGCGGGCCCGGTCGAGCTCGGCCAGGCGGTGCAGTGCCGGCAGGCCGAACGCCATCGTCTTGCCGGAGCCGGTCTGTCCGCGCCCCAGGAGGTCGCGGCCGGCCAGAGCGTCGGGGATGGTCGCGGACTGGATCGGGAACGGGGTCGAGATGCCCTGGCGGGCGAGGGCCTTGACCAGGTCGGCGTGGAGGCCGAGGGCGGCGAAGCCGTTGTCCTCGGTGACCGGCACCGGCCCGGCCGCGGGACGGGTGGTCATCTGACGCTCCGTCGGCTCGGTGCGCGGTGCGCGCTCAGGTGAGTCGGTGCGCTCATAACGGGTGGCCTCATGTTCTGCTCGGTCGCGACGGGAAGGACGTCGGTCGACGTCCGGGCGCTCGCGACGGTCGGGGCGACCGGCGAACTCCTCGCGGTGGGTGCGGAAAGTGTGTTCGCGGTGGTCGCCGTCACGGCGACGGTCCTGGCGCTCGTTGCGGTGCCCACGCTCGAACTCGGCGGGGCGGTGCTCGGAGCGGTCACCGTAGGACCGGGTCTTGTCGTACGCGGGGCGTGAACGTCGGTCACCGTAGGAACGGGACGTCTCACGGTCGCCGTAGGAACGGCTCTTGTCACGGTCTCCGTAGGAGGGACGTGCATCGCGGTCACTCGACGATCGGGTCTTGTCGTAAGCCGGACGCGAGCCCCGGTCGCTGTAGGACCGGGACTTGTCTCGGTCTCCGTAGGAGGGACGTGCATCGCGGTCACTCGACGAACGGGTCTTGTCGTAGGCCGGACGCGAGCCCCGGTCGCCGTAGGACCGGGACTTGTCACGGTCACCGTAGGAGGGTCGCGAGTCACGCTCCCCGTACGACGACCGGGTGGTGCGACCGTCGCGGTAGGCGCGGTCCTCACGGGCAGCTTCGTCGCGGGCACGGCCGGAGGGGCGGTGGCCACGGGCCTCACGGGTCTCGTCGCTCCAGCGGGGAGACTTCGTGCGCTCGTCTCCGGGGCGCTGGCGGGTCTGGTCGGGGGTGTCAGCGCGCGCCATACGTGCTGCCTTCTTCTGCGCAGCGGTGTGACGCGGCTTCTTGGGCGCGCCGGAGCGCGCGGGCTTCTTGGCCATCAGTGGCGATGCTCGCTTCGTGATCGTCGAGGTAGGTGCGCCTCAACGCTCTGACTCAGCGTGACCGGACCAACCCCCAGGCGCACCTGTCGGCGCCCGATGGGCCGCGAGGATCGGGTCGTCCTGCGGCGTGGGATGTGCCCCACTGTCGCAGTAGGGCCAGGCAAGGTTACCAGACTGTGACCTTCAGGCTGTCACCGTCTGCGAGCCCTACCCGCGCTCGTCTCAGCACGTGACGTCGGCTCAGGCGTCGATGCGGTCGCGGTCGAGGTCGTGGGCCGAGTCGACGATGAAGTCCTTGCGCGGAGCGACGTTGGTGCCCATCAGCAGCTCGAAGACCTCTTCTGCTCGTGCGGCGTCGGCCATGGTGACGCGGCGCAGGGTGCGGTGACGCGGGTCCATGGTGGTCTCGGCCAGCTGGTCGGCGTCCATCTCGCCGAGGCCCTTGTAGCGCTGCATCGGCTGTTTCACCGTGCGGCCGCGCTTCTGCAGCGTGGCCAGGGTGCGCCGCATCTCGGCCTCGGTGTAGGTGTAGATCATCTCCTTCTTGGCCCGCCCGGCGGCGTTGACCTCGAGCCGGTGCAGCGGCGGCATTGCGGCATACACCCGCCCTGCCTCGACCAGCGGTCGCATGTAGCGGAAGAAGAGGGTCAGCAGCAGGGTGCGGATGTGGGCGCCGTCGACATCCGCGTCGGTCATGATGATGACCTTGCCGTAGCGCACCAGGTCGAGGTCGAAGGACCGGCCCGAGCCGGCCCCGATCACCTGGATGATGGCGGCGCACTCGGCGTTGTGGAGCATGTCCGAGACCGAGGCCTTCTGCACGTTGAGGATCTTGCCGCGGATCGGCAGGAGCGCCTGGTAGTCGCTGGACCGGGCCAGCTTGGCGGTGCCGAGCGCGCTGTCCCCCTCGACGATGAAGAGCTCGGAGCGTTCGGTCTCGGTGGTGCGGCAGTCGGCGAGCTTGGCCGGCAAGGTGGAGGACTCCAGTGCGTTCTTGCGCCGCTGCGTCTCCTTGTGCAGTCGCGCGGAGATGCGCGACTTCATCTCTGCCACGACCTTGTCGAGCAGCAGAGCGGCCTGGGCCTTGTCACCCCGCTTGGCGGACGTCAGCCGAGCGGTGAGCTCCTGCTCGACGACCTTGGCGACGATCTGCCGGACGGCCGCGGTCCCGAGCACCTCCTTGGTCTGCCCCTCGAACTGTGGCTCCGCCAGGCGCACCGTGACCACGGCGGTCAGCCCGGCGAGCACGTCGTCCTTGTCGATCTTGTCGTTGCCGACCTTGAGCCGCCGGGAGTTGACCTCCACCTGCTTGCGGAAGACCTTGAGCAGCGACTGCTCGAACCCGGCCATGTGGGTGCCGCCCTTGGGGGTGGCGATGATGTTGACGAAGCTGCGGACGGTGGTGTCGTAGCCGGTGCCCCAGCGCAGCGCGATGTCGACGCCGCAGTCGCGCTCGACCTCGGTGGAGGTCATGTGCCCCTTGGCGTCGAGGACGGGCACCGTCTCGCGGAACGTGGCCGACCCCTGCAACCGCCAGGTCTCGGTGACCGGGGGGTCGATGGCCAGGAAGTCGGTGAACTCGGCGATGCCGCCGTCGTGGAGGAAGGTCTCCTCGTGTGGTCCGTCGGCGCCGGGAGTGTCCGGCAGCCCCCGCTCGTCACGGATGACCAAGGTCAGCCCCGGCACCAGGAACGAGGTCTGACGGGCCCGGGTGACCAGCTCGGCATAGGCGAACTCGGCCTTGGCCAGGAAGATCTGCGGGTCGGCCCAGTAGCGCACCCGCGTGCCGGTCACACCGCGGCGGGTCTTGCCTGCGACGCGGAGCTCGCTGTTGCTCTCGAACGGCGTGAACGGGGCATCCGGCGACCGCTCGCCGGTGTCGGCGAACACCCCCGGCTCCCCGCGCCGGAAGCTCATCGCGTAGGTCTTGCCTCCCCGGTCGACCTCGGCGTCCAGACGGGCCGAGAGCGCGTTGACCACCGAGGCACCGACGCCGTGCAGCCCACCGGAGGCGGTGTAGGAGCCCCCACCGAACTTGCCGCCCGCGTGGAGCTTGGTGAACACGACCTCGACCCCGGACAGCCCGGTGCGCGGCTCCGCGTCGACCGGGATGCCGCGGCCGTTGTCACGGACCTCCACCGACCCGTCGGGGAGCAGCCGCACGTCGATGCGGTCGGCGTGCCCACCCAGGGCCTCGTCCACGGCGTTGTCGATGATCTCCCAGAGGCAGTGCATGAGACCGCGCGAGTCGGTGGACCCGATGTACATGCCCGGTCGCTTGCGCACGGCCTCGAGCCCCTCCAGCACCTGCAGGTGCCGCGCCGAGTAGTCCGTGGCCACGGGAGAGCTCCTTCGTCGACAGGGTGCGGGGGCCGGCGCGGTGTGCGCCTGCCCTCGCAGGTTAGCCGAGGCGAGCGACAGACCCGGTCAGGCGCGACGCCCCCTGCGACGTCGGCTCAACCGGTCGGCGCGGCCGTGCTCGTGGCCAGGTCGTCCTCCGGCCTGTCGCCCGCCTCGGAGTCGGTGGACGGTGTGGCGGTGGTGTCGGCCGCGTCCTGCGTCTCCGGAGGCGCGGTCGGCGTCGGCTCGGCGTCCGAGGTGACGGGCTCGGCCTCGGAGCTGGCTGGCGCTGACGGGGCCGGCTCGGAGGGGACCGGCTCGGGCTCTGCCTGCGACGCAGCGTCCTCGTCCGGTGTCACCGAGCCGGACACGTCAGCGGTCGACGGCGCGTCGGGCGACGCCGGCTCGGTGACGGGCTCGCTCGGCGGCGGGGCGGTCTCGACCCCGTCCACGGGCTCGGGGGCCTTCCCCACGGGCTCGTCAACCTGCTCCGCCGGCTCGTCGGTCTTCTCGGCGGACGACTCGTCGGTCTGCGACGAGTCCGTCGTGGGGAGGTCGGCCGAGTGCTGCCAGAAGTGCAGCCGTCCGCCGTCCACCTCCAGGGACGACGCCGACGCCAACGTGCCGCCGAGGCCCCCGGTCACCCCGGCGACGACGAGCATCGGCACGACGAACCGCCTACGCATGCTCGAGCTCCTTGTCCTGCTGCGGCTCCGCGGACTCCTCGGGGCGCCGGTTGAGCAGCATCACGGTCGTGAAGCCGCCGACGATCGCCGCGAGGAGCGGCGGCGAGCGCAGCGCGGCGATCATGCTGCCGACGTTCGGAGCGGTCGCCCACTCCTCACCGAGCACCTCCTCGGTGCCGGGCGTCCAGTCGTCGACGCGGTCCTTGTTGTCGCCCTGCATGACGAACCCGTCGGCCCCCTCCCCCACGATGCGGTGGATGACGAGCGACCCGGCACCCGGCTCTCCCTCGGGCACGGGGAAGGTGACGATGTCACCCACCTCGTAGGCCGGACGGTCGCGGAGCACCACCAGGTCGCCGTCGTACAGCGTCGGCTCCATGCTCTCCCCGCTGACCACGACGTAGGTGGCGGGGCCGCCGAGGGCGACGGGGCGCAGGAACATGAACCACCCCAGCGCCAAGGCACCCAGGACCAGGAGGGGAACTGCTTTACGCACCGTCGTGACCTTTCGAGAGCGTGTCGTGCTCGTCTGTCATGCAAGGAGCGGTGGCGGCGCTCACGCGCCGCCACCGCCGGTTGACCGGGTGGGTCAGCCCTCGATCCAGATCTTCACGTTGTTGATGCTCTCGGGGGTCCGGGAGGTGATGGCGACGGACTGGCTGGCGGCGGCCGTGAGGGTGACAGCGCCCACGCGATCTCCGTTGATGGCGACGAACATCTCGGCGCCCTCGCATGCCGAGTCGATGCCCTCGATGCGGACAGAGTTGACGGAGTTGGTGTCGGTCTCGAGGCCGTAGTTGACCTTGACGCCGTCCGAGTCGCAGGTGACACCGGCGGAGCCAGCCTGGATCGTGCCACCGTCAACCTGGAGGACGGAGGCGGAGGCGAAGGCGAGGGTGGCGACGGCGGCGCCGCCGGCGAGGGCGGTGATGATGCGCTTCATGAGGAACTGCTTTCTACGTGATGCTGTGTTTGCGGGGACCCCCCCGCGAGGACTGGGTAAACGTAAGAACCGCAACGGCTTTGCACAACGTCACGGCAAGGTCACAAAGGTCACATGGAGGTATCTGCGGTCGCCCTTCGTGGCACTGCGTGTTATGCGGGACCGACAAGCCCTGGACGTGCGAGGACGTGGGCCCTGTCTTCCCGCGCTGCCACAGCAGCACGTCGCCGAGAAGGCTCCAGCCCGATACCGCCTGCGACACGACCGCTCCCCCATCGTGAGGTATGTCACATGCAGCGCGCGTTCTGTCGCAGTTCTCGGGCGGAGACGTGCTGCCGGCAACGCGCGGGGGCCCCGGGACGGACGTCCCGGGGCCCCCTCCGTCGAGCTGTGACTCACCCCTCCAGGGGGATGGCAACCAGCGGTTCGGACGTCGGCTGGGCAGAGCCCCCGGAGGGCTCGACACTGAGGGCGACGGCGCCGGCCCCGTCGGGGTCACCGGAGAGCTCGACGTCGGCCCGGGGATCGCCCAGCACCCCGGCGGAGTCGATCGCGCCGTCCGAGCGGAGGAACCACGCCTGGTAGACCTGCCCCTCGGGGAGCGCCGGCAGGTCTGCGCCGACGAAGACGGCGCGGTCCTGCTCCTGAGAGGTGACGACGGCCACCGGGGTGCCGTCGAGGTCGGCCTCGTGACGGACCGCGTCGTCGGCCTGGATCACCTGCTCGACCGAGGTCAGGTCCTCGTCGAAGACCTCCCAGACGCCCCACGAGCCCACCGCGACCAGCCCGGCGGCGGCCAGCCCCCACACCCACTGCGACCCTCGACGACGACGCCCGACCGGCTGGACGACGTCAGCCTCGGCAGCCACCTGCTCCAGAACGCGTCGGCGGACCTGCGGCGGGGGGGCGACGTCGAGGCCGTCGCTGAGAGCGACCGCGGCGTCCCGCAGCTCCTCGACCTCACGGCGACAGGACGGGCACCCGTCGAGGTGTGCCTCGACGCGGACGCGCTCGGCGTCGTCGACGGCGTCGAGAGCGTAGGCAGCCAGGAGGTCGTCGACGTGGTCCGTCGACTCGGTCTCGCTCATCCCTGACCTCCCATCTGGTCTCGTAGCTTGCGCAGCCCGTCACGGATGCGGGTCTTGGCGGTGCCGAGGGGCACCCCCAGCCGTTCGGACACCTCCCGGTGCGTCAGCCCCTCGAAGTAGGCCAGCTCCAACGCCTCCTGATGCGGGGGGCCGAGCTGCTGGACGGCCGAGCGGACCACCTGACCCTGCATCCTGCCTTCTGCCTCCTCCGCTGTGGGGTCCGGCGCAGGTCTGTCATGGCGGGATTCGTAGACCTGGTCACGCTCGGATTGGGACTGCGCCGACCGGACCCGGTCGACGGCCCGGCGATGCGCCAGCGTCAGCAGCCAGGCCTGGGCGCTCCCCCGGGCCGCGTCGAAGGAGTCTGCGGTGCGCCAGACCTGCAGGAAGACCTCCTGGGTCACCTCCTCGGCCTGGGCGTGGTCGCGCAGGATCCGCACCACGAGCCCGTGGACGCGAGCACTGGTGCGGTCGTAGAGGGTGGCGAAAGCGCCCTGGTCACCCCGTGCCGACGCGGTCAGCAGGCCCGCGAGATCGGGGTCGGGTGACGGGGACATGCGCCCATGATGAACCACGGTTACGCCGTCGGCAGAACTGGGACACAATTCGGCGCTGCGCAGCGTTGTGGGAACAGGTGGCGTGCTTGACTGGTTGCCACCTCGGACGGTCCCTCTCGGGACCTTCCGACGGAGATGAGAGGAGCACAGACGTGAACGCCACCTTGGCACCTGAACTGACTGCCGCTGACCGCTGCGACCGCTGCGGCGCGCAGGCCTACGTCCGCGCTCGCCTGGCTGACGGCTTGGAGCTGCACTTCTGCGCGCACCACGGACGCGCCTACCACGACAAGCTGCGCGGTCTCGGTGACGTGAAGATCACCGACGAGACCCACAAGCTGCACCAGGACACGTCTTCGAGCATCTGAGACCACGGGCCTGACCCGGCCCGGCACCCTGGCAGACTGCCGCCATGACGTTTGTCGTGGCGGTTTCTGCTGTCCTGATGGTGGTGGGCCTGCTCGGCATCGTGGTCCCGGTGCTCCCCGGCCTGCTGCTGGTCTGGCTGTCGGTGCTGCTGTGGGCCTTGGCCGAGAGCTCGAGCACGGGATGGTGGGTGCTGGGCGTGGTCACGGTGCTGTATGCCGTGGGGCTGGTCCTGGAGTTCCTCATCCCGGGCCAGCGCATGAAGCGGGCCGGCGTGCGCACGAGCACGCTGGTGGTCGCGGTGGTCGTGGCGATCGTCCTCGGGATCGTCATCCCGTTCGTCGGGTTCCTGATCGGCTTCCCGCTCGGGATCTACCTCGTCCAGCGCGTCCGCCGCGACACCCACGGTGACGCCTGGGTCGCCACGGTGCACGCACTGAAGGCCGTCGGCCTCAACATCCTGATCGAGCTCGGCGCCGCCCTGCTGATGATCGGGGTGTGGGTCGCCGCGCTGACGTGGTGGGTGTAGGCGGGGCGATGCGAGGGTGCTGGCATGAGTGCGGGCTCAGAGTGAGCCGTCGCCGCGCCGCTTGTCCCAGCGCTGCTCCAGTCGGTCCATGAACGAGCCGGAGGAACGCTGCTTGGGCTTGCGGGCACGGGCACCCTTGGCCGGAGGCACCGAGCCGTCCTTCTGCACGGCAGCGAGCTGGGCCGACCCCGACCGGGGCGTGAAGACCCAGACCCCACCCAGGACCATGGCTCCGAAGCCGAGGCCGCCGACCCAGATCTGCTGCATGACCACGCCGAGGACGACGAGGCCCAGTCCGGCCAGAGCGACGAGGGCGCCGACGGCTGCACGACGACGGGCTGCTGCGACCTGGCCTGTGGACTTCAGGTTGGAGGCAAACCGCGGGTCTTCTGCGTAGAGCGCCTGCTCCATCTGCTCGAGAACACGCTGCTCGTGTTCGGAGAGCGGCACGGGGACCTCCCGGGGTGTTTCGGGCGGAGCGCCAAGAGACGCTCCGTCGGTGGGGTGACACATGCCGCACGTGACGACTGTGTCCTTCTATGAGGATATGTCGTCAACGCACGAAGCACTACCCCGGGTTCCCCCGACGGTCAAGGGCAGCACACCGAGGCCTCAGGGTCGGTGCCGGTCAGCGTGGCGGCCCGGGGGCGGAGGCGTGAGGCGACCCGTCGCGGGAGGCGGGGTGCCGGGGCACCCGGGCCCCTGGACCCACCAGGCTGGCCGGCCGGACGACACCGCTGCCGAAGCGGGAGACCGCCCGGTCGACGGCCCGCTCGGCGTCGCGCCACCCGTGCTCCGGCTCGTCCAGACGGGCCTGCACCGGGGTGTGCTCACTCTCGGTGAGTCCTTCGACCCTGACCCCGAGCAGGCGGATGCGCGCCCGTTGCAGTCCCAGTGCGGCATACGCACCGCACGCCGCCGCATAGACCTCGCGGGTGACGTCCGTGGGTGTCCGCAGGGTGCGTGAACGGGTGATGGTGGTGAAGTCGGAGAAGCGCACGGTGAGCACCACTGTGCGCCCGTGCATCCCGGCGTGACGCATCCGGGTCGCGGTGCGGTCGCTGAGGTGCAGCAGCTGCCGACGGATCACCTCGGGGTCGTCGATGTCGTGGCCGAAGGTCTCCGACGACCCGACGCTGCGCTCCACCCTGGCCGGTGTCACCTGGTCGGCGTCGGCGCCCCAGGCGAGGGATCTCAGGTGCTCGGCCGTCCCCCGGCCGAGGGCACGGCGCAGCGTCTGCGCGGGGAGGTGGGCGATGTCGGCCACCGTGTGCAGGCCGAGCCGGTGCAACGCTGTCTCGGTGGCCTCCCCGACTCCCCACAGCGCACCGACCGGCATGGGGTGCAGGAACGCCACCACCTGGTGCGGCGGGACCATGCACAGCCCGTCGGGCTTGGCCGCCCGGGAAGCCATCTTGGCCACGGCCTTGGTGGCTGCTCCACCCACCGAGCAGGTGATCTGCTGTTCGTCGGCGATGGTGTCGCGGATCCACCGGGCGATCTGGACAGGTGAGCCGAGCCGTCGCCGGGCACCGGAGACGTCGAGGAACGCCTCCTCCATGGACACCGGCTCCACCCGGTCGGTCACCTCCCCGAAGACGGCCATGACCGCCTCGGACACCCGGGAGTAGCTGTCGTAGTCGGGCGGCACCACGGTGGCCGCCGGGCACAGCCGCCGCGCGCGTGCCATCGGCATGCCTGACCGCACCCCGAACGCCCGGGCAGGGTAGGTGGCCGAGAGCACCACGCTGCGCCATCCCCCGCCGATGATGACCGGCTGGTCGCGCAGGTCGGGGTGGTCGATGAGGGACACGGAGGCGTAGAACGCGTCCATGTCGACGTGCAGGATGTCGCACTGCCGGTCGTCGCACTGCTCCTGGCCAGCGTCCGTGACGCGGGTCGGTGCTCCCGTCACCATCCTGAGCTCCCCGGGCTGGAGTGCCACAGCTTGCCGACAGCCCCCCGCACGTCCCCTCCGGCCGGACCGACGTCGGCGTAGGGCGACTGCCGGAAGCCGGAGGCATGGACCAGGACACGCCGGCCCTCAGGCTGGTCGACCGCCGCGGCCTCGGCGAGCGCAGCCCGGCTGGTCTGCTCCATCGCGTCACGGACAGCCTCGATGCCCTCGGTGTCGTAGAGGTGCGCCAGCTGGGTCATCTCCCAGGCCGCGGTGGCCCGCACCGACCGACCTCGGGGGCCGGTGCGGCGGAGCACTCCCCGCACCACGAGCAGCCAGGAGTGGAAGACGGTGGCGGCGTAGGGACCCTGCACGTCCTCGAAGAACGTCGCGTCACTGGGACCGGTGCCGTCGTCGAGCGTCAGGAAGACCACCCGGCGACCGGACCGGATCGGCGGTGTCTGGGTGGCCACCTTGGCACCGGCGACCAGCACCTCCGCGTGGTTGCGACAGTGCAGCAGCTGGTCCGAGGGGGTGACACCGAGCTCGCGCAGCATCGGCCGGTAGGTCGTGGTGACATGGGTGCTGACGTCCATCCCGAGGACCTCGAGCTCGGCCAGGGTCTGCTCCTGCGGTGTCATCTCCGGCAGTCCGCTGCCGGCATGCACCCGGGGGGCATCGCCGAGGTCGAGGGCCAGCTGGGTGGCCTCGACCGGCCTGGTGTGCCAGGTGCGGGCGCCCTTGGCCTGGGCCGAGGCGCGCCCGGCGATGTCACCGGCACCGAGGGCCGGGGCTCCTGCCGCCAGCGGGGCCGCGCCCGGTCCACCCGTGGCGTCCGGGCCACGGGGGGCCACTCGGCGGGACCTTCCGCGACCGGCCACCGTGCGGGACTGCCTGGTCCACCGGTCCAGCTCGGCGACGTGCAGGAGCAGGTCGCGCCGCGTCGGCCCTGACCGGCGCACACCGCGCCCGGCTCCGACCCCGTGGAGGTCGTCGAAACCGCCGGCGACCACCAGACGCTCGACGACCGGGCGGCTCACCCGGGCACGCTGCCAGAAGTCGGTGAGCGAGGCGTAGGGCTGGCCCGCCACGACGCGCGCGACCTCGTCGTCGGTGATGCCCTTGACCTCGGCCAGGGAGAGCCGGATGCCGTAGTGCGCGGCCTGCCGCTCGATCCGGGCCATCTCCCGGTCGACCCGGTCGCCCTTCGTCCCCGGAGGCAGCGGCACCGCCTGCGAGCCACCGGACGAGGGGTCGTCGATCCCGAAGGACTGCGGGGCCTCCTCCGGCGGGCAGGGCTCGTCAGGGGAGCCGGGTGCGCAGCGCTCGACGAGGTAGGTCGCACCGGAGGTGTTGACGTCCAGACCGAGGACCCGGACCCCCATCGTGCGGGCCTCGTCGAGGATCAGCCGCTTGGGATACATCCCCGGGTCGTGGGTCAGCACCCCCGCCAGGAACGCTGCGGTGTGATGGGTCTTGAGCCAGGCCGACTGGTAGGTCGGCAGCGCGAAGGCCGCCGCGTGGGCCTTGCAGAACCCGAAGGACGCGAACGAGGCGAGCACCTGCCAGATGCGGTCCACGTCTGCCGGGGCATATCCCCGGGCCGTCGCGGCCGGACGCCACCACTGCTCCACCTGCTGCTGCCCCTGGGGTGTGCCCATCGCCCGGCGGACCTCGTCGGCCTGGGCCAGGCTGACACCGGTGGTCTCGGCGACGATCTGCAGCACCTGCTCGTGGAAGACGACCACCCCGCACGTGCTGCGCAGCGCCGGGACCAGCGTGGGGTGGAGGTACTCCGGCTCGCCCCAGCCCTGGCGTGCGTGCAGGAACGGCCGGATCATGTCGGACTTGACCGGCCCGGGCCGGAACAGCGAGATGTCGATGATGATGTCCTCGAAGGTCTCCGGGGCGAACTTGCCGACCAGCTCACGCTGCCCGGGCGACTCGATCTGGAAGCAGCCGAGCGTGCGGGTGGACTGGATGAGGGAGAAGGTGGACCCGTCGTCGAGGGGGACCTGCACCTGGTCGTCGAGGTCGACCTGCCGGCCGTCGACGCGCTCGACCTCGGCCACCGCGTGCGCCATGGCCGACTGCATCCGGATGCCCAGCACGTCGAGCTTGAGCAGGCCGAGCTCCTCCACGTCGTCCTTGTCGAACTGGCTCATCGGGAAGCCCAGCCAGCTGGCCTCCACCGGGGTGCGGTCGAGCAGCCCGGTGTCGGACAGGATCACCCCGCAGGGGTGCATGGCGATGTGGCGGGGCAGGCCGTCCAGCCCCTCGACGAGCTCGAAGAGGGTCTGCATGCGGGGAGCGTCGAACCCCAGCCGGCGCAGCTCGGGCAGGTCCTGGATGGCCGAGCGTGCGTCCTTGGCCCGGATGTGCGGGAAGGCCTTGGCGATGACGTCGATCTCGCCCGGCGGCATCCCGAGGGTCGCCGCGACGTCGCGGATGGCGTGCCGGACGCGGTAGGTCTCCATCATCGAGACACAGGTGACCCGCTCGGAGCCGAACCGCTCCAGGATGCGCTCGTAGATCTCGGTGCGCCGCGCCGACTCCACGTCGATGTCGATGTCGGGCAGCTGCGCCCGCAACGGGGAGCAGAAGCGCTCCATGAGCAGGTCGTGCCGGATCGGGTCGACACCGCTGATGCCCAGGAGGTAGGTGACCAGGCTGCCTGCCCCGGAGCCCCGGGCGGCAACCCGGACCCCCTGCTCCCGGATGAGGTCGCAGACCTGCGCGACGGTGAGGAAGTAGGTGGGGTAGCCCAGACCGGCGATGACGCCCAGCTCCTCGTCGAGACGGGCGTGCACCCGGTCGAGGTGTGCCTCGGAGCCACCGGGATAGCGACGGTGCACCGCGGTGCGGCACCGCTCGGTGAGCACCTGCTGGGCCTGGCCGATGCCGGTGACCCCCAGCACCTCGGGCTCGGGGAGGTGCACCGCCCCGATGCCGAGGTCGGAGCGAGCGTCCTGGCGGCACTCCTGTGCGGTGCGCAGGGTCTGCTGCAGCAGCGTCTCGGGCCGGGCCCCCACCCCGACGGCGTCGGCGACCCGACGGGCCGTGGCGAGCATGGTGCCGGTGTCGGCGAGGTGGCCGGCGATGCTCACCCGGTCGAGGTGCCGCTCGTCCAGCGGGACCATGCGCCGCGCCGCGTCGAGCACGTCGACCACCCGGGCCTCCGGCACGGTCGCGTGGCGCACCCAGGCCGTCAGCACCGCGGGGACCTCGCGCTCCAGAGCCAGGGACCACATCCGTGCCGCGTGGGTCAGGCTGGCCGGGGTGTGCCGGGGCCCGCCGTGACAGACCACCTCGACGCGGACGGTGTCTGCGGGCAGCAGCCGCATCCACCGGTCGAGCAGGGCACGCGCCCGGTCGCGGTGACCGCTGAGCACCGCCCGGCCGACATCGGAGTCAGGCCCGAGCAGCACCATGACGGGCGACACACCGTCCACCGGCACCGCCGCCCGGGACAGCAGCTCCGGGGTGGTGCGGGGGCTGCCCCGCTCCCCCGCCAGGTGGGTGTGCGTGACCAGCCGGCACAACCGGGCCCACCCCGTGCCTGGGGCGAGGCCGCCGTCCTGCCCTCTGGCGAGCACGGTGACCCGGGGGTGCTGGTCGTCGACCAGAGCGCCACCCTTGACGGGGTGAGCGCGTCCGGGGCGGCTCACCGCGTCAAGGGTGACGCCCAGTGCCAGGTCGACCCCGAGGACCGGCGCCACGCCGGCGTCCTGGCACGACCGGACGAAGCGGACCGCGCCGTACAGACCGTCCCGGTCGGTCAGCGCCAGACTCGGCTGTCCCAGCTCTCGAGCGCGTGCCACCAGTGCCTCCGGGGTGCTGGCCCCGTATCTCATCGAACAGCTGGATGCCACGTGCAGATGAGCGAAGCCCTCACCCATGCCCGACCACCGTCATCGCGCGGTCGTCGCGACGAGCCCGGCGGGCAGCGGCTCGGCGACGGGAAGGTGCAGCGTGGCGCGGACGATCTCCAGGAACCGCTCCCCCTGCCGGACCAGGTCGTCGGCGTCGCGGCGGCTCACCGACTCGCTGCCGCGCTCCACTGCGAGACGTCGGCGGCCGGACGTGGCGTAGAGCACGGCCCACTCGGTCAGCTCCGGGGCGATGGTGGGCAGCACCTCCCAGACGCTGCGCGGCCTGGACCGCTTGGAGGGCACGGTGCGGGCCGCGATCAGCGCCGAGGCCGCCCGCAGTGCGGAGAGGTGTGCCTGGGTGTAACGCTCCGCCGGAGTGGGGCTGTGACATGCCTGCAGCAGCCCCTCCCGAGCCCGGTCCAGCAGATCCAGCACGGTGGAGGTGCCGGCGGTGACCCCACCGGGGGTGGGTGTGGGGGTGATCGTGCTCATCGTGGTCTCTCCCTGTCTCGTCTTTGCCGTCTCGTCTTTGCCTGGATGCTGCTCTGTCGCTGCTTTGTCCCGCCCGACGCTGCTCAGTCGGCCACCCGCACCAGCTGCCAGTGCTCCCCCTGGGCGAGGTCGTAGACCCCGGTGCCCTGGGACCGCCCGGCGGAGGCCTCCACCCGCCATACCCGGTGCTCCAGCACCTGGGGTGCGGAGCTGTCCTCCCACGCCGACCGCCACCAGGGCAGCCGCTGGGTCCAGTGCGCCACCACGGCACGGACCACATGCACCCGGCCGCGCCAGAGGAAGGCGGTGGGGACCTCTGCCCCGGCACCGCTGAGCTCGACGGACTCGGGAAGGCGCCCCAGCAGCGGTTCACCGACCTGGACCTCGATGCGCTCGTGGTACTGCCTGCTCATCCCGCCCACCACCTCTCCGACACCGTGTCCTGACCACAAGGCCTCGCCCACCTGGGCAATATCGAACCTGTGTTCGATAGAACAAATGTACGGCACCCCACGGACAGGGTGTCAAGGTCGTGCCGGACCTGTGGACAGGATCTGCGGCACCCAGCCCGGATGAGCCACCATCGCCCGGCGGCGCCGACGCGGCGTCTCGGGGTGGCACCGGGCCGTGGAGGGGCCGGCCCGGTGCGACCCGTAGGCTCGGGTGCGACCGACCCACCCCTCCCAGGAGCCCCCGTTGCCCCCGAGCGATGCATCCCGCGCCGGCCGGGTCGCCACCCGGCCCCACACCGCGCGCCTGCACCCCCTCGACGGGGTCGGCCTGCGGAGCCGGGTCCAGGCGGTCCTCGACGACCACATCGCCCACCAGCGTGAGGTCCTCGCCGAGGTCGGAGCACCCGTCACCGAGCTCGTCGACGCCGTGGCCGACCTGCTGGCCGGGGGCAAACGGCTGCGCGCCGCCTTCCTCTACTGGGGCTACCGCGCCTTCACCGACCACGACTCGGACGCTCTGGTGCGGGCCGCCAGCGCCGTCGAGGTGTTCCAGGCCGCAGCCCTGCTGCACGACGACGTCATGGACAACAGCGACCTGCGACGGGGACGCCCGACCGCCCACCGCGCCTTCACCATCCGGCACGCCGAGGCCGGATGGGCCGGGGGGTCGGCGGAGTTCGGCCAGGCCGCTGCGATCCTGGCCGGCGACCTGTGCCTCAACTGGTGCGACGAGATCTTCGCCGGCTCAGGCCTGCCCCCGGAGCAGATCGCCCGCGCCCGGCCGGTCTTCGACACGATGCGCACCCAGCTCATGGGCGGGCAGTATCTCGACGTCCTGCAGTCCGCCCGCGACTGGACCGCCCTGAGCCACGACGAACGCATCGCCGAGTGCCGCACGGTGATCCGGTACAAGAGCGCGAAGTACTCCGTCGAGCACCCCCTGCTCATCGGGGCGTGCGCCGCCGGTGCCCCGGCGGGCACCAGAGCAGCCCTGTCGCGCTACGGTCTCGCCCTCGGCGAGGCGTTCCAGCTGCGCGACGACATCCTCGGGGTCTTCGGGGACCCCGGCTCCACCGGCAAGCCGGCCGGAGACGACCTGCGCGAGGGCAAGCAGACGGTGCTGCTGGCCCAGGCCCTCCAGCACGGGAGTGCGGCTGACCTCGAGGTGCTGCAGCAGTCCGTGGGACGACCCGACCTGACCGAGCGTGAGGTCGAGGCCTGTCGCGACATCCTGCGACGCAGCGGCGCACTGGACCTCACCGAGCAGATGATCGACGCCGGGTGCGCAGAGGCCCACGCCGCGCTCGCCACGATCCCGGAGCTGCGGGACGAGGGACGTCACGCGCTCGAGGACCTCGTCGAGATCAGCACCGCACGCGCCACCTGAGCCACGCCGGTCAGCCGGTCACCAGGCCATCTCCTGAGCTCGTCGGCGCACCTCGGTCTTGTTGCCGTGCTGCAGCGAGGCCACGGCGCTGCCCCCGAGCAGCGTGTCATCGGGGCGGTGCAGCCACTCGATGATCTCGGCGTCGTCCATGCCGCTGTCGGTCAGCACGTTGATCGTGCCCCGGAGGAACTTCAGCGGGCCGTCCGGGGTCACGAAGGCGGCGGGCACCATCACCGCCCGGTGGGGCCCGCGGCGCACCCCGACGATCTCGCGCTCCTGGATCCAGGTCTTCACCGTAGACAGGCTCGCGCCAGTCAGCTCCATGATGTCGGGCACGGCAAGCCAGGCCTCGTCCTGAGTTACATCGCTGTCGTTTACCACAATATCTAGTCTTTCATATGGATTGACACGCCGTCGATATGGCACACCGTCTCATTCTCCGGTACGGTCCCATGCGTCACACAGGCAACGAAGCTCATGAGCCGTCGCGCCTGCCACACGGTCACCACGACTGGCCCCCTCACCGACGGAAGGGACGCGATGAGTCCGCTGCCTGCCGCTCTGCCCCCGTTCGACGTCCCGACCCCGACCGGGGCCTACGCCGCCGTGAGCACCGGCCCGGTGGGCACTGCCGGCACCCTCGCTGCCGAGCGCAGCTGGTCGACCTACACGGTGCGGCCCGGTGACACCCTCTACGACATCGCCGAGCGGCACGGCACCACCGTGCAGGCCCTGGTGGCGCGCAACGCCCTCGCCCAGGGCGGCCGATGGCTCACGCCCGGCCAGCGGGTCATGGTGCCCGGCAAGGTCACCTCCGCCGCCGGCAGCGAGACGACCCGCACCTCCACCGACACCCGCACCGCGACCTCCGCCACCCGCTCCGCCTCGGTGACCGTCCGTCCGGGGGACACCCTGTCCCATATCGCCGCCGCGCCACGGCGTCACCGTCCGGGAGCTGGCCAAGGCCAACGGCATCGCCAACCCTCGGCTGATCTTCCCCGGCCAGCGGCTCACGGTCCCCGGTCCGGGGGCTCGGCCTCCCCCGAGCCCACGACAGCGACCGCGCGCAAGCCCTCCGGTTCCGCACCGAGCACGTCCACGAGGCGGAGCACGACCGCGGGAGCCACCGTCACCGTGCGCCCAGGAGACACGCTCTCGCACATCGCCGCGCGTCACGAGGTCTCCCTCGACGCCCTGCTGGCCGCCAACCCCGGCCTCGACCCGCGCCGCCTCTGGGTCGGCCAGAAGGTCGTCGTCCCCGGCGGCTCGTCCTCCTCCCAGCAGCCGGCGCGCCCCTGGACGCAGGACACGATCGGCGACACCAAGAAGGGCGAGCGGGTCCCGGACACGTTCCTGCACTACACCTACAGCTCGGCGGTGGCCCGCTCGGCCGCCGCCAACCGGGAGTATCTCGCCGAGGTCCCGGTGCCGTCCCAGGCCGAGACCAAGAAGCTGGTCACCGACATCTCCCGCCGGCACGGTGTCGACCCCAAGCTCATGCTCGCCCTGTCCTACCAGGAGTCGGGCTGGAGCCAGCGCGCCGTCTCCCCGGCCAACGCCATCGGCATCATGCAGGTCATCCCGGCCTCGGGTGACTGGGCCTCCGCCCTGGTCGGGCGCGACCTCAACCTGCTGGACCCGCAGGACAACGTCACGGCCGGCGTGGTCATCATGCGGGCGCTGCAGCGCTCGGCCGAGACCGAGCAGGAGGCCATCGGCGGCTACTACCAGGGCCTGGCCAGCGTCAACAAGCACGGGCTCTTCGCGGACACGAAGCACTACGTGAGCTCCATCCGGACGCTGCGCGACCGCATGTGAGGTCCCCCGCATCCCGGGAACTGCCGGTCTGGCTCCGTACACTCGCGATGTGAGCACCGCGACCCCACCCGTGATCGACCGCGTCATCGACGGTCGCTACCGGGTGCAGTCGCACCTGGCCGAGGGTGGCATGGCCTCGGTCTACCGCGCCCTCGACCTGCGGCTGGACCGTCCCGTCGCGCTCAAGGTGATGCGCCCGGACCTGGCCCGAGACGCCGACTTCGTCTCCCGGTTCCGGCGCGAGGCCCGCGCCTCGGCCCGGCTCGCCCACCCGCACGTCGTCTCCGTCTTCGACCAGGGCGAGGACGACGACATCGTCTTCCTCGCCATGGAGCTCGTGGAGGGGCGCACCCTGCGCGAGGTGGTCGCCACCGAGGCCCCGCTGCCGACGCGGCGCGCCACCGAGATCGTCGACCAGGTGCTGCAGGCGCTGACCGCCGCGCACCGGGCCGGCATCGTGCATCGCGACATCAAGCCCGAGAACGTGCTGATCAGCACCACCGGCGAGGTCAAGGTCGCCGACTTCGGCCTGGCCCGCGCGGTCACCACCGGCTCGATGAGCCGCACCAGCGACCTCCTGTGGGGCACCGCGGCATACCTGTCCCCGGAGCAGGTCGAGCACGGTCAGGCCGACGAGCGCACCGACGTGTATGCCGTGGGCCTGGTCCTCTACGAGCTCCTCACCGGCGTCAAGGCGTTCCCGGGCGACAGCCCCGTGCAGGTGGCCTTCCAGCACGTGCACGGGGAGGTGCCGACCGCCGCCGACCGGGTGCCCACCGTGCCGGCCGAGATGGACGTGCTGATCCGCCAGGCCACGGCCACCGACCCGCAACGTCGTCCCCCGGACGCCGCTGCCCTGCGCCGCGAGCTGCGCCGGTCGGTGGCTCGAGCTCTCCGACCAGGAGCTCGACGCCACGCCCTCGGCACGGCCCGGGGGCGACCCCACCCAGCGCATCCAGCTGCGAGGTGAGGCCACCCGACCGGTGCACCACCCCACGGCAGTGGTCCCGGTGACCGGGCCCCGTCGCGAGGGCACCTACGCCCGCACGACCGGCAACCGCAGCCACGCCCCGCGACGGACGAGCGCACCTGCCCGCTGCGAAGCGACGCCCGCTGGGCGCCGTCCTGACCGTCCTCCTGCTGCTCATCGGGGTGGGCGGAGCCTCGGCCGCGTGGTACTTCACGGCAGGCCCCGGGGTCTACTCACCCGTGCCGTCGGTGGTCGGGCTGACCCAGGACGAGGCCGTGGCCGCGCTGGACCGGGAGGACCTCGACGCCACCGTTGTCAGCGACTACTCCGAGTCCGTGCCGGCCGACGTCGTCATCGCCGCCTCCCAGGAACCGGGCGTCTCGGTGCGTCATGGCACCGCCGTGCGCCTTGACGGTCTCGCAGGGACCGGAGCGGTATGCCGTGCCGGAGGTCGTGGGCCGCACCGTCGACGAGGCGCGGGCCGCCCTGGAGGAGGTGAACCTGAGCCTGGGCCGCACCTCGGAGGAGTTCGACGAGAGCGCGCCGGCGGGGCAGGTGCTCGCCGCTGTCCCCGAGGCCGGGTCCCCGCTGCCGCCGCAGTCGGCGGTCGACCTCGTGGTCAGCGCCGGCCCGGAGCCGGTCGCCATCCCCCAGGTGCGGGGCGAGTCCGAGGACGAGGCACGGGAGACCTTGGAAGAGGCCGGTTTCGTCGTCGCCCTCGCCCCCGAGCGGGTCACCGACCCCGACGTCGAGGAAGGCTCGGTGGCGTCCCAGGACCCGGCGGAGGGCACCGGTGTCGCCGGGGACACGGTCACCCTCACGATCTCCGAGGGTCCTGAGCTGGTGACCGTGCCGGACGTGGTCGGCAGGTCGTGGGAGGAGGTCGAGCCGATCCTGGAGGAGCTCGGGCTGGCCGTCGTGCGGGAGGAGATCGCCGGAGCGTTCTTCGGCACGGTGCGTTTCCAGAGCATCGACGAGGGCGAGGAGGTGCCGGTCGGCACCGAGATCGTGATCACCGTGCTCTGACGCGGTGGGCCGTGGCGCGCCCGTGCGAGCACGAGCACGACCGGACGCAGCCCCTCAGTCCCGGTAGGCGTAACGCTCTTCCAGGGCGACCCGGGCCCGGGGGTGGTAGCCGTGCTGCTCCCAGTAGCCCTTCACCGGGCTGTGGTGGTAGTCCATCGCCAGGACCCACTTGGGCCCCTTGAAGGCGTAGAGGTGCGGCAGCACGACCCTGGCCGGCCAGCCGTGGTCCGGAGTGAGCGGCTCGCCGTCCAGGTGCGTGGCCAGCAGGGCCGAGGGATGGTCCAGGTCGTCCAGCCGCACGGCGGCGCTGTAGCCGTAGGCGGCGGAGAACAGCACATGCTGCACACCGGGCTCCGGCGGCGCCAGCCGGACCAGCTCGGCCAGTGGCACCCCGCCCCAGGTGAGCCCGGCGACACTCACCTTGGAGACGCAGTGCAGGTCGGACTGCACCGTCCGGCGCGGCATCTGCTCCAGCGCCGCCCAGTCGAACACCGTCTGCCCTCCGTCCTCGGTGGCTCCTCCGACCGTGAACGACCAGCGGTCGAGCTGCAGCCGTGGCACCCGTCCGTAGTGCATCGGCACCAACGTGTCGGTGTAGCGCTGCCCGGGGGGCCTCGGGTCCTCGCTCACGGTGTGCCCGGACTCACCAGCTCGGCCAGCACCTGCACCGCGTGGTCGCTCTCCTCCTGCGACACGTCGAGGTGCCAGACGAACCGCACGTGGTCGGGCCCGGTCGCGAACCCCCGGACGCCACGCTCGGCGGCAGCGGTGACGAAGTCGGCGGCCGGCCACCCGACGACGCCGACGTCGAGCACCAGGATGTTGGTCTGGACGTGGACGGGGTCGACGACCTCCGGTCGGACCGCGTGGACGGCGGCCGCCGCGGCCCCCGCGCGGCGGTGGTCCTCCGCGAGCCGGTCGAGGTGGTGCTCCACGGCATACAGGCCGGCCGCCGCGAGGAAGCCGACCTGCCGCATACCGCCACCGAACCGCTTGCGCCACACCCGGGCCTGGGCGATGGTCGAGGCCGGCCCCACCAGCACCGAGCCGACCGGGGCGCCGAGCCCCTTGCTCAGGCAGACCGAGACGGTGTCGGCGCACGCGCCGTAGTCGGCCATCGCGACGCCGGTCGCCACATGGGCATGCCAGAGCCGGGCCCCGTCGAGATGGACCGCGACACCGCGGTCGCGGGCGACGGCCGCCACCTCCTGCATGGCCCCCAGCGGCTGGACGGTGCCCCCACCGAAGTTGTGGGTGTTCTCCAGCACGACGCAGGCCGTGCTGACCAGGTAGGGGCCGGCCTGCGGGGCCATGAGACGAAGCGCCTGCTGCGCGTCGAGCAGCCCCCGCGGCGCGCGCCAGCTGCGGCTGGTGATGCCGGACAGCGCGGCCGCCGCGCCCATCTCGGCACGCAGCACATGGGCCAGCTCGTCGCTGAGCAGCTCCTGGCCGGGCTGGACGTGGTGACGCACCGCGAGCTGACCGGCCATCGTGCCGGTCGGCGTGAAGAGGCCGGCCTCGTGACCGAGCAGCGCGGCGACGCGCTGCTCGAGCAGTGCGACCGTGGGGTCCTCGCCGTAGACGTCGTCGCCCACCGCGACCGACTCGGCGACCATGGCCGCACGCATCGCCGCAGTCGGCCTGGTGAGGGTGTCCGAGCGAAGGTCGGCCGTGGGCATCAGCGCGTGCCCTGCTCCAGCATCTCGGCCACCTGGAAGGCCAGCTCCAGGCTCTGTTGATGGTTCAGCCGGGGGTCGCACAGCGTCTCGTAGCGCAGGCCCAGGTCGTCCAGGTCGACCGCGTGCGAGCCGCCCACGCACTCGGTGACGTCGTTGCCGGTGAGCTCCACGTGGATGCCGCCGGGCCAGGTGCCCACCTCACGGTGGGCCTCGAAGAACCCGCTGACCTCGGCGACGACGTCCTCGAACGCCCGCGTCTTGTAGCCGCTGGGCGAGGTGAAGGTGTTGCCGTGCATCGGGTCGCACACCCAGGTGACGTGGTGCGCCTCCTCGCCGACCGAGGTCAGCAGCTCCGGCAGCAGGTCGCGGATGCGACCGGCGCCCATGCGGGTGATGAAGGTCAGCCGGCCCCGCACCCGGTCGGGGTCCAGCGTGTCGATGAGCCGCAGCACGTCGTCACGGGTCGCGGTCGGGCCGAGCTTGACCCCGATCGGGTTGTGCACCCGGCGCACGAAGTCGATGTGGGCCCCGTCGAGGTCGCGGGTGCGCTCGCCCACCCACACGAAGTGGCCGGAGGTCGTGTACGGGTTGCCGGTGCGGGAGTCGCGGCGCACCAGCGCCCGCTCGTAGTCGAGCACCAGCGCCTCGTGGCTGGCGTAGAGCTCGACGCGGCGCAGGGTCTCGGCGTCCGCGGCTCCGGAGGCCTCGAGGAAGCGCATGGCCCGGTCGATCTCGCCGGCCATCTGCTCGTATCGTGCCTGCGCCGGGCCGGACAGGAAGCCCTTGTTCCACACGTGGACGCTGCGCAGGTCGGCGAAGCCACCGTCGGTGAAGGCCCGCACGAGGTTCAGTGTCGCCGAGCTCGCGTGGTAGGCGCGCAGCAGCCGCTCGGGGTCGTGGGCGCGGGCATGGTCGGTGAACTCGAAGCCGTTGACCATGTCACCGCGGTAGGCCGGCAGGGTCACCCCGTCACGGGTCTCGTCGTCCGAGGACTGCGCGGCTTGGCGAACTGGCCGGCCATCCGCCCCACCTTGACGATCGGCATCCCGGCGCCGTAGGTCAGCACGACGGCCATCTGCAGGATCGTCTTGATGCGGTCGCGGATGTTGGGCCCGGTCACCCCGGCCAGGGTCTCGGCGCAGTCGCCGCCCTGGAGCACGAACGCCTTGCCCTGGGAGGCCAGCGCCAGCCGGCCCGCGCAGCGCGTCGCACTCGCCGGCGAAGACCAGCGGCGGGTAGTGCGACAACGTGGTAGGACCTCGGCGAGATGCCCCGGGTCGGGCCACTGCGGCTGCTGCTTGGCCGGCAGGTCAGGCCAGTCCATGCACGTGGCCTACGGGAACGGCGGTGTCGGAGCTGCACCCGTCCATCGTAGGAGCGCGTGGAGGGTGCTCGCGTCACTCGGTCCCGGTGGGCCCTCGCCCGAGCACCGGCGCCTCGTGGCCGTCGTGGTCCTCGGCGCCGTCCGCCACGTCCTCGGCAGGGTCGTCCGGCGGGCCGTCGGCGTCGTCCTTGCCGAAACGCTGGGACAGCCCGCTGGTCACCTGCTGAGTCGTGTCGCGCACCTGCTCGCGGGCCCGTCCCGCCGGCCCTCGCCTGCTCGCGGGCCTGGTCCACCCCGGCCTTCGCCTGCTCGCGGGCCTGGTCCACCCCGGCCCTCGCCTGGTCGACGGTCGCCCGCGCACGAGCGGCGATGCGCTCCTTGATGGTGGAGGCGTACTCGTCGACGTACTGCTGGCCGGAGAGCCGGGCGAGCTCGTACATGACCTCGTCGGTGATGGAGCGCAGCACGAAGCGGTCCTCCTCCATCCCGGCGTAGCGGGAGAAGTCCAGCGGGCGGCCGAAGCGGACCCCGACCCGGTGCAGGTTCGGGATCGCCTGCCCGGTGGGCTGCGCCTTGTCGGTGTCGATCATCGCGACCGGGATCACCGGCACACCGGCCTCCAGCGCCATCCGGGCCACGCCGGTCTTGCCCTTGTAGAGACGGCCGTCGGGCGAGCGCGTGCCCTCGGGGTAGATCCCGAAGAGCTCCCCGCGGCGCAGCACCTTCAGACCCTGCCTGAGCGCCGCCATGCTCGCCTCGCCGCCGGAGCGGTCGATCGGGATCTGCCCGGCGCTGGTGAAGAACATCTTGGTGGCCCAGCCCTTGACGCCGGTGCCGGTGAAGTACTCCATCTTGGCCGGGAACGTGATGCGCCGGGGCACCACGAGCGGCAGGAAGATCGAGTCGGAGAAGGACAGGTGGTTGCTGGCGAAGATCGCTGCACCCTTGGTCGGGATGTGCTCTGCCCCCTCGACCTTGGGTCGCCAGAGCACCCGGACGATGGGTCCGACCAGGATCATCTTGAGCAACCAGTAGATCACCGCGGCCTCCTCACCGTTGACCGCCGCAGCCTACGCCACGCTCTGACTCGCGTCACCCGTGACAAGATCGGGACATGGCGGTCATGGCAGGAGCCGAGGAGTTCCACAGCCCAGGCAGCGGCGAGCGCTCCCGCACCGGCGTCCTCGTGGTGCACGGCATCACCTCCAGCCCGCAGGGCATGGGCCCGGTCAGCGAGCATCTGGCCGCCCTCGGGTATGCCGTCAGCGCGCCACTGCTGCCCGGTCACGGCACGTCCGTGCAGGACATGATCCCCACGCGGTATGCCGACTGGCTCGCCCGCGTCGAGGCTCAGGCCGACGAGCTGGCCACCGGCCGCGACCGGGTGGTCGCCGTGGGGATGAGCCTGGGTGGGGCGCTGGCGACCGACCTCGCCGCCCAGCGGCCCGACCTGGTCGACGCCCTGGTCCTGATCAACCCCGGTTTCGGGTCCGAGGACCCGCGGATCAGGCTGCTGCCCGTCCTGAAACACCTGGTGCCGACGTTCCCCGGCCTGGCCGACGAGATCCGGCGGGAGGGGCCACCGCGCGAGATGGCCTACCCACGGCTGCCGCTCAAGGCGTTCGCCAGCCTGGTCGACCGCTGGCCCGGTCTGCGCACCGACTTCGCCAAGGTGACCCAGCCGGTGCTGCTGTTCCGCTCCGCCTACGACCGCGTGGTGCCGCCCAGTGCCGCCCGCGCCTTCCTGGCCGGCGTCGGCAGCACCGACGTGACCGAAGTGTGGCTGCGGGACTCCGGCCACGTCGCCACCCTCGACTACGACCAGGCCGAGCTGCTCGAGCGCACCGCAGACTTCGTGGCCCGGGTGAGCGCGAGCGAGCAGGCACCGTGAGCGACACACCTCACGACCCGGCCTCCGGAGGACCACCCCCGGACGACGTCGACCGCCGCTTCCGCGAGATCGTCGCCGGCCTGATGGGTCCGACCGCTGATCCCGGGGTCGACGACGAGCCGGCCGGTGACGCCGACGAGCCACGGGAGCCGGTCCCCGGCCCGGACCCCGGCCCCGCAGCCGGCAGCAGCACGGCTCCCGGCCAGGGTGGCGACGAGACGGACGACTCCGCCGAGCCCACCACCATCCCCTTCGACGCGCGGGGGTATGCCGTGCCACCGGCCGGCGTGGCTGGAGTCCCTGGCCGGTGGCGTGGCTCGGAGGGTCAGGACGCCTCGGGGGACGACCACTTCGTGCCGGACCCACCACCACCGCTGCCGGCCGGCGACCTGCACTTCTGGGCCATCCTCGTGGGGCTCACGGTCGGGCCCCTGCTGCTGGTCCTCAGCTATGTCCTGCCGCTGCTCGACGAGACGTGGGGATGGGTCGGCATCGCCATGGCGGTCGCCGGGTTCGTGCTGCTGGTGCTCCGCCAGCCCCGTGACCATCGTGACGACGACTGGGGCGCGCAGGTCTGAGGCGCTGGGTCGAGCCTCATAGGCGCAGGTCGACCCACACCGGCAGATGGTCGCTCGCCGCCCGCAGCACCTCCGGGTCGAGCGTGAGCGGGGCACGCTCGGCGACCTGCAGGCCCGGCGAGGCGAAGACGGCGTCGATGACTCGCCGCGGACGCGCGGAGGGGAACGTCGGGTGCAACGGTGTCACCACCGGCAGCTGGCCGGCGAGGATCTGCCACGCCGTGCCGGACGGCTCCTCGTTGAGGTCGCCGCCGACCACCCAGGGCAGCCCGCCCACCTCGGCGTCGTAGCGCAGCTCGGACAGGACCTGGCGCACGTGCCGGCGCCGCTGGGAGGGCTCCAGGGGCAGGTGCACGCACACCGCCCCCAGCCAGGGTCCACCCGGACGACCGACCCGCAGCACCGTATAGCTGCGCGGGTTGCCCAGCAGCGGCACCGGCAGCGACAGGTCACGTGGACGCCCGGCCTGCACTCGCGGGCTGACCAGCACCGACGTGCCCGAGACCCGGCGGGTGCGGCCCGGCCACCCCAGCTCGCACCGTCGCGCGAAGGCCCTCATCCGCCGCCCTGAGAACGGGTGCCGGGGGACCTCCTGCACCAGGAGGACGTCGGGGTCGACCGCACGCACCACGGCAGCGGCCCGCTCGGTGTCGTCCTGCAGGGCCCGCAGGTTGTAGGACGCCACCCGCAACGGCCGGCTCGGCTCAGCCTCGGAGGTCACGGTGCCGGCCTCCCGGCTCACCGGGGACCTCGTGCGGGGCAGGCGTGCCGGCGCGGGCACCGTCCACCCGCACCAGGTCGGCCGCGCCGATCAGCCCCGCGGCCGGGCCCAGCCGGGCGGCCCGCACCGGAGCGAGGGGTCGGTGGCCCCGACCGGCGAGGTTGCGGGCCAGTGCCTCCCGGGCCGGCTCCAGCAACAGGTCACCGGCGGTGCTCACGCCGCCCCCGACCACGATCGTGCCGGGGTCCAGCGCCGCGACGAGGTTGGCCAGGCCCAGCCCCAGCCACCGCCCGACCTCGGCGACGACCTCCTGCGAGGCCTCGTCCCCGCCGCGCGCCAGCTCGGTGACGTCCTCCCCCCGGAGCACGGCGGGGTCGCCGCCGCACGAGGCGGCCAGCTCCGCGGCATACGGTCCGCCTGCCTGCACCCGTTCGCGCGCCTCGCGGCGCACGGCCGACCCGCTGGCGTACTGCTCCCAGCAGCCCCGGTTGCCGCACTCGCAGCGCCGTCCCTCGGGCACCACGATCATGTGCCCGAACTCCCCGGCCATGCCGTGCCGCCCGCGTTCCAGCCGCCCGTCGAGGATCAGCCCGCCCCCGATGCCGGTGCCGAGGTTGACCAACAGCAGGCGAGACTCCCCCACCCCGGCCCCGAACCGGTGCTCGGCCCACGCCGCCGCGTTGGCGTCGTTGTCGAGGGTGACGGGCAGACCCAGCCGGGTGGTGAGCCGTTGGCGCAGCGGCTCGTCCCGCCACGACAGGTGCGGGGAGAACACCACGCTGCCCCGGTCGGCCGAGACGAACCCCGCCGCGCCGATGCCGACCCCCACCACCGGCGAACCGGCGACGGCAGGGTGGGCCAGCACGGCCCGCACCTCCTCGACGATCAGGTCCTCGACGACCCGGGGCGTGGTGCTGCGGTCGGGGGTCTCCCGATGCACCTCGACCACGACGCGACCCAGGTGGTCGACCGCCCCGGCCGCGACCTTGGTGCCGCCGATGTCGACGCCGACGGCGAGCGCGGCGGGCACGGTCGCGCGCACGGCTCAGCGGTGCGCGCGATGGGCGGCCAGGTCGGCGGCGCCGATCATGCCTGCGTCGTTGCCCAGCCGGGCCAGCACCATGGGCGGCTCCGGACGGTGTCCCCGACCGGTCAGCTGCCGTTGGAAGGCGGACCGCGCGGGGTCGAGCACCAGGTCGCCGGCGGCGCTCACGCCACCGCCGAGCACGATCATCTCCGAGTCCAGCACGGCGATCAGGCTGGCCACGCCCTCACCCACCCATCGACCGAGGTCCTCGAGGAGCTCCCTGGCCGCCTGGTCGCCGTCCTGGGCCGCTTCGGTGACCATCCGGCCGGTCAGCTGGTCGGCGTCGCCACCGCACCGCTGCTCCAGGTCAGCCGAGTGCGGGCTGCCGGCTCGCACCATCTCGCGGGCCTCACGGACCAGCGCCGAGCCGCTGGCGTACTGCTCCCAGCAACCGCGGTTGCCGCAGCCACAACGGTGCCCGTCGGGCACCACCCGCATGTGCCCGATCTCGGCAGCCATGCCGTGGGCACCGCGCAGCACCTGGTGGTGGTTGATGATGCCGCCGCCGACTCCGGTGCCCAGGGTCACCATCACCATGCTGTCGACCTCGCGAGCGGCCCCGAACCGGAACTCTCCCCACGCGGCGGCGTTGGCGTCGTTCTCCAGCAGCACGGGCAGGCCGGTGCCCGCCACGATACGTTCGGCGAGCGGCTCGTCACGCCAGGCGAGGTTGGGGGCGAAGAGCACCACCTCGCCGCTGAGGTCGATGAAGCCGGCGCACGCCACGCCCACGCCGTTCACCTCGTCGGCGCCGTGGTGACCGCGCAGCTCCTCGACGACCTGCGTGATCGCGGTCGCGATCGCCCCGACGTCCTGGGCGGGTGTCTCCCGCAGGGCCTGGTGCCGGATGCGGCCCTCCTCGTCCACCGTGCTGGCGGCGATCTTGGTGCCTCCGACGTCGACACCGATGTTGACGCTCATGGGGTCTCTCCTTCGGGACGTGCGGGGTGGACCTGCAGCACGCGCTCGCGCAGCGACTGCAGGGCGCCGGTGACGACCATCTGCTCCACCTTGCGCCGGAGCGCCCCCAGCATGGGCACCTTCGGGTGCAACGTCAGCCGGTAGGTGACCAGCGTGCCGGAGGGTGCCGCGGTGATCGTGTAGGAGCCGGACAGGGCGCGCAGGGTGCGTGCTTCGACCATCTCCCAGGTGACGGTGCCGGTGCCGTCGTGGGCGAGGTGCCAGTCGTAGTCCAGGACGTAGGTGTCCTTGATCATGCCGGTGTCGAGCTCGAACCGGACCCGGTCCGGCCAGCCGTCCCCCTCGGTCGAGAGCACCTCCGCCGACCTGACCTCCCGCGTCCACGAGGGGTAGGCCGGGAAGTCGGCCACGACCTCCACCACGTGGGGCGGGGGTGCCGGGATCGGCAGGCTGGACTCGGTCCGGTCGGGCATGGCGGCAGCGTATCGGTCCCGGCCGACGGGGCGCCTGGCGTCCGAGGTCCCGGTGAGCCGTGCGGATAGAGTTGGGCCCCGCAGCCCCACCCCTGGAGCCAGGAGGCACTTGTGCAGGACATCGTCGTCCCCCCGTTGGTCCCCGCCACCACCGAGGGCAACCTCTCGGACCTGCCGCAGGGCTGGGCCGACCGGGAGCCGGGCAGGGTCCTCGTCCGGGTGAAGGAGGGCAGCTCCTGGCGCGACGTGACCGCGACGGAGTTCCACTCCCAGGTCCGGGCCCTGGCCAAGGGCTTCGTGGCCGCCGGCATCGGGGTCGGGGACCGCGTGGGCATCATGAGCAAGACCCGCTACGAGTGGACCCTCGCGGACTTCGCGCTGTGGACGGCCGGTGCGGTGCCGGTGCCGATCTACGAGACCTCCTCGGCCGAGCAGGTGCAGTGGATCTGCTCCGACTCGGCGGCCGTGGCCCTGGTGGTCGAGGACGCCGCACACGCCGCCCTGGTGACCGAGATCCGTGACGAGGTGCCCTCGCTGCGCGACGTGTGGCAGATCGACGCGGGGGCACTCGACGAGGTCACCGCCGCCGGAGCCGAGACCACCGACGACGACCTCGACGCACGCCGCAGCCAGGTCGACCGCACCGCGCTGGCCACCGTCATCTACACCTCGGGCACCACCGGGCAGCCGAAGGGCTGCGAGCTGACCCACGACAACTTCATGGCCCTGGCGGAGAACACCACCGAGCGGCTCAAGGAGGTCGTGTGCGCCCCCGGGGCGGCCACCCTGCTCTTCCTGCCCCTGGCCCATGTCTTCGCGCGCTTCATCGAGGTGCTGGCGCTGACCAGCGGTTCGGTGCTGGGTCACACGCCGGACCCCAAGAACGTGCTCGACGACCTGGCCGGCTACCAGCCGACCTACATCCTGTCGGTGCCCCGCGTGTTCGAGAAGATCTACAACTCCTCGGAGCAGAAGGCCGAGGCCGGCGGCAAGGGCAGGATCTTCCGGTGGGCCGCCAAGGTCGCCCGCGACTGGAGCATGGCCCAGGACACCGGCGGCCCCAGCCCCTGGCTCAAGGCCCAGCACGCGCTGGCCGACCGGCTCGTCTACGGCAAGCTCCGGGCTGCCCTCGGTGGGAGGGCGCAGTATGCGGTCTCCGGCGGGGCCGCCCTCGGCGAGCGGCTCGGGCACTTCTTCCGGGGGGTCGGCCTGGTGGTGCTCGAGGGCTACGGCCTCACCGAGACGACCGCGCCCAGCAACGTCAACACCCCCGACCTCATCAAGGTCGGCACGGTGGGCCGACCGCTGCCCGGTGTCGGGGTCAGGATCGCCTCCGACGGAGAGGTCCTGATCAAGGGCAACAACATCTTCCGCGGCTACCACAACAACCCCGAGGCCACAGCCGAGGCGATCCGCGACGGGTGGTTCCACACCGGCGACCTCGGCGAGATCGACGACGACGGCTTCCTGAAGATCACCGGCCGCAAGAAGGAGCTGCTGGTGACGGCGGCAGGCAAGAACGTCTCTCCCGCTGTCCTGGAGGACCGGCTCCGGGCCCACCCGCTCATCTCCCAGTGCATGGTCGTCGGTGACGGCCGTCCCTTCATCGCCGCGCTCATCACCCTCGACGAGGAGATGCTGCCGGTCTGGGCGGCCAACAACGACCTCGAGGGCATCACCCTGGAGGAGGCCCGCACCCACGACAGGGTGCTGACCGAGGTCCAGCGTGCGGTCGACAGCGCCAACAAGGCCGTCAGCCGCGCCGAGTCGATCCGCAAGTTCGAGATCCTCGAGGGCGACTTCACCGAGTCCAACGGCTACCTGACCCCGTCGATGAAGCTGCGGCGCAACCGCGTGCTGCACGACCTGTCCGACCACATCGAGGCGCTCTACAGCGACTGAGCCGCCAGCCAGTCCGTCCAGCCCCGGAGCACGTCCTCACTGGTGCGGTCGAGCGCCGCGAGGGAGCCTGCCTGCAGGCTCCCCGTCTCGGCGACGGCGTGGTGCCAGCGCGGCACCGCGCCGTCGCCGTGCTCCGCGGCCACAGCCAGACAGGTCGACCAGGCCTGCGCATACGAGGACCAGCGCCCCGCGCCGTCCCGCGCCGACGGCTCCGGCCATCGGGTGGGTGGGTCGGCGACGAGAGCCTCCCACGGTGCCCCGGCGATGCCGCGCGGCGAGGAGCTGCTCCGCCGGTGCGCCGTGAACTCGGCCGACCCCTCCTGCAGCCACCACGGCACCGGACCGGTCGGCTGGGCGAGGTGGGTGACCTCGTGGGTCAGCACGGCCTGTCGCCCCGCCTCGGCCAGCCGCGACCACGCGTCGGGGTGGACCACGATGGTGTGCGTGCCACCGCGGGAGACCGTGCTGGCGGGGATCTCCGTCTCGGTCTCGGGGTGACCGGTGGCCGCCGACCACCGGGCGACGTCGGCTGGCAGGTCGAGCCGGACCGGCAGCACCACCGTCCCTGCCCCCCACAGCTCCTCGACGAGCTCGACGGCCTGCTCGGCGTGGTCGCGGTAGCCGGCGACCACGTCTGCTGTCGCGCCGCCGGTGACCTGCACCCGAGGGTCGCCCATGCATCCGGCGGCCATCGACACCGGCCCCAGCATCGCCATCGTGAGCACGAGCCGACGGGAGGGCCGGCGAGCCGAGGCGGAGACGAGAGCCATCACCTCAGCCTACGGTCGACCGGCCGCCGCGAGGTGCCGCTGGTCAGCGACCTATCCTCGACAGGTGCACCTCTGTTGCCCTCCCCGCCGCCTCCAGGTGGGTCCATGACCGAGTCCGCGCCTCGGGCTGCGGCGCCGGTGTCCTCGTTGACCCACCGCGAGGTGGTGACGATCCTCGTCGGGCTGATGATGGGGATGTTCCTGGCCGCGCTGGACCAGACGGTGGTCTCCACCGCGATCCGGACCATCGCCGACGACCTCAACGGGCTGCAGCACCAGGCCTGGGCGACCACCGCCTACCTCATCACGGCGACCATCTCGACGCCGATCTACGGCAAGCTCTCGGACATCTACGGGCGCAAGCTGCTGTTCAGCACGGCCATCACGATCTTCGTCGTCGGGTCCGTGCTGTGCACGTTCTCCCAGGACATGACCCAGCTCGCGGTGTTCCGGGCGGTGCAGGGGCTGGGTGCCGGCGGCCTGTTCGCCCTGGCGATCGCCATCCTGGGTGACATCGTCGCGCCGCGGCAGCGAGCGAAGTACCAGGCCTACTTCCTCGCGGTCTGGGGCACGTCCAGTGTGCTCGGCCCGGTCATCGGTGGCTTCCTGGCCGGTGCGGAGAGCCTGGTCGGCATCGCCGGGTGGCGCTGGATCTTCCTGGTGAACGTGCCGATCGGGCTGCTGGCCCTCGTGGTCGTCCAGCGCACACTGCGGCTGCGGCACACCCGCCTCGACCACCGCATCGACTGGTGGGGGGCGGCCACGCTCAGCACGGGTCTGGTGCCGCTGCTGCTGGTCGCCGAGCAGGGGCGTGACTGGGGCTGGGGCTCACCGGCAGCGCTGGCCTGCTACCTGGTGGGGGTGTCCTCGCTCGTCGCGTTCGCCGTCATCGAGCGGCGGATGGCCCACGAGGCGATGCTGCCCCTCGCCCTGTTCGCCGTCCCGACCGTCAAGGTCGCCTCCATCGCCTCGGTGCTGCTGGGCATGGCCATGTTCGGCGGCCTGGCCTCGATCCCGCTCTACCTGCAGATCGTCAAGGGGGCCACCCCCACCGAGGCCGGCCTGATGATGGTCCCGATGACGCTGGGGATCATGACCGGGTCGATCATCTCCGGCCAGGCGATCTCGCGCACCGGGCGCTACCGGATCTTCCCGGTCGTCGGCTCGGGGCTGCTGACCCTGGCCATGGCGGCCCTCTACTTCATCGACGCCCGGACCCCGCTGTGGGTCACGATGACCATGATGGTGTTCTTCGGGCTGGGACTCGGCGGCAACCTGCAGCCCCTCACCCTGGCGGTGCAGAACGCCGTGTCTCCCCAGATGATCGGGGTCGCCTCGTCCTCGGCCACCTTCACCCGCCAGATGGGCGGCACGCTGGGCACCGCGGTCTTCCTCTCCCTGCTCTTCAGCCAGGTGCCGCAGCGCATCAGTGACGCCGTGGAGCGGCTCTCGGGCGGACCGGACTTCCAGGCTGCCCTGGACGAGCCCGCCAACGCCGAGTTCGCGGCCCAGTGGGACCAGGCGCGCGAGTCAGGCGTCATGGGCGCCGACGCCTTCGGCAGCGTGCTCAGTGACTCCTCGTTCCTGACCGATCTGGACCCACGCCTGGCCGAGCCGTTCCAGGTGGGGTTTTCCGACGCGATGGACCTGGTCTTCCTGGTCGGCACCGTGGTCGCAGCGCTGTGCTTCCTGGTGTTGCTCCGGTTGCCGGAGGTGCCGCTGCGGGCCGGCTCGGCCTACGACGAGCGTGCCGCGGAGGAAGCCGCCGCCGACCCCCTCTGAGACCCGGCTTCCACCGGTCGGCGGGCCCCACGCGCACCGCGAGCGGGGAGGAGCCGGCCGGCAGCGGGCCCTACCCGACGTCGGACCACAGGCTCGCGGTGCGGGTCGCGCTCACCCCGGCGGCGTCGAGGGCGTTGACGAGACCTGCGCGGACGAACACGTCCACGGCCTCCCACTCCGCGTCGTCCAGCTCGAGCCCCGCGTCGACACCGGCGCCGGCGCCCCCCGCGGGTGGCGGGTGGCCCGTCCGGTGGTGCACCGGCACGGGGTCGGCAAGCCACTGCCGCGCCACGACGGGCACGAAGCAGTCGCCGCACATCCGTCCGCGGACCGGGCAGGTCTGGCAGTCGATGGTGGTCATCCGATCTCACCTCCTCCTTGTGGTGGCTCACACGCTAGGAGCAGGCACCGACAGACCCTTGGCCACAGCCGCCGTCTCGCGACATGCCGGGCCGGCGGCCAGGGTCTGTCGGCGCCCCGGCATACCGTCCAGGACATGAGCTCGAGCGTGACCGACCGCGCACCTGCGGGGGCTGCACCGGCACCCCCGCAGCGGGTCCTCGCGCCGGTGCAGCAGTCCTTCGACGACCTGGGGGTGCCCCTGCACGAGGTCACCTTCGTCGTCGTCGACCTGGAGACGACCGGAGGCTCCCCCGCCGGCTCCCACATCACCGAGATCGGCGCGGTCAAGGTGCGCGGTGGGGTCGTGCTGGGCGAGTTCCAGACGCTGGTCCGGCCGACCACCCCGATCCCGCCCTTCATCACGCTGCTGACCGGCATCACCAACGCGATGGTCAGCGACGCGCCGCGCATCGCCAGTGCGCTCCCGGCCTTCCTCGAGTTCGCGACCGGCTCCGTGCTGGTGGCCCACAACGCCGGCTTCGACATCTCGTTCCTCAAGGCCGCGGCCGCTCAGACCGGGCGCCCCTGGCCGGGCTTCCCGGTCCTCGACACGGTGCGGCTGGCCCGCCAGCTGGTCCACAAGGACGAGGCACCCAACCACAAGCTGGGCAGCCTGGCCCGGCTGTTCGGTGCCGAGACCACCCCCGACCACCGGGCCCTGCACGACGCGCGGGCCACCGTCGACGTGCTGCACGGACTCATCGGTCGGGTGGGCAACCTGGGGGTGCACACCCTCGAGGAGCTCACCAGCTACTCCTCGCGGGTCACCCCGGCCCAGCGCAGCAAACGGTTCCTGGCCGACACGATGCCCTCCGCACCCGGTGTCTACGTCTTCAAGGACCAGCACGGCCAGCCGCTCTACGTCGGGACCGCCACCGACCTGCGCCGGCGCACCCGCACCTACTTCACCGCGTCGGAGACGCGCCGCCGGATGGCCGAGATGGTCGGTCTCGCCGAGTCGATCACGCCGATCGTGTGCGCCACCGCCTTGGAGGCCCAGGTCCGCGAGCTGCGCCTCATCGCCGAGCACAAGCCGCGCTACAACCGGCGTTCCCGGCACCCGGAGAAGGCCCTGTGGCTCAAGCTCACCGCCGAGGCCTTCCCCCGGCTGTCGGTGGTGCGACGGGTGCGTGACGACGGCGCGACGTATGCCGGGCCGTTCGGCAGCCGCTCGGCGGCCGAGCAGGCCGTCGCGGCCGTGCACGAGGTGGTGCCGCTGCGTCAGTGCAGCGGGAGGCTCGCCCGCCATGGTGGAGGCACGGCCTGTGTCCTGCTCGACCTCGGGCGCTGCGGCGCGCCCTGCACCGGCGCACAGAGCCCCGAGGCGTACGCCGAGGTGGTGGAGCAGGCCCGGCAGGCCCTCGCCGGTGACTGCGGTGCCGTGCTGGCCCGGTTGCGCCGGCGGATCAGCGACCTGGCTGACCAGGAGCGTTTCGAGGAGGCACAGGCAGTGCGCGACCGCATGCTGGCCCTGGTCCGCGCCGCCGCGAGGGCGCAACGGCTCGCGCCGCTGGCCCAGACCCCCGAGCTCGTCGCGGCACGACGTCGCGACACCGGCGGGTGGGAGGTCGTCTGCGTGCGGCACGGCCGGCTCGCCGGCACCACCACGACCCCCCGTGGCGCCGACCCGATGCCCTACATCGCCGCGATGCGGCAGACCGCGGAGGTCGTGCCCCCTCCCGTGGGCCCCGAGCCCGCCGCCCATCCGGAGGAGACCGAGCTGGTGCTGCGATGGCTCGACACCCCCGGCACCCGCCTGGTCGACGTGGACGGCCGCTGGACCTGCCCGGTGGGCGGCGCAGCGGCGGCCCGGGCCGACCTGGAGACCCGAGCCCGCACCTGGAGCGTCGTCGACGCCACGACCCCCGCGACGCCTCGTCCCCTCGACCGGCCGGCCGGTGCGCTGGCTACAGTAAGCAGGTGATTTCCGCCATCGTGTTGATCAAAGCCGAGGTCTCTCGGATCCCCGAAGCCGCCCAGGAGATCGCCGAGATCGACGGCATCAGCGAGGTCTACTCGGTCACCGGCGACATCGACCTCATCGCTGTGGCCCGGGTCCGGGCCCACGAGGACTTCCACGACGTCATCGCCGACCGGCTCAACAAGGTCGCGGGCGTCCTGGAGACGAGCACCCACATTGCGTTCCGCACCTACTCCAGCGAAGACCTCGAGGCCGGGTTCGCGCTCGGCCTGGACGAGGACTGACGCCCAGCCGAGCGGCCGGCACAGATGCGACTGGCGCAGGCGCGGAGCCACGGGTCGATCGGTGACCCGGCCGACGACGTCGCGCGTGGGGGCTAGGAGCTCGTCGCGCGGGTCCAGGCCGTGACCAGCGCTGCCGCGGCACCGGTGTCGATCGCCGTCGCAGCACGCTGCATCCCGGCGGCGACCTTGGCCTGCAGCTCCTCGGACGAGCCGGGCGCCGCAGCCCCGGTGTCACCGTCAGCGGCCACCGCCAGGGCGAGGCCACTGTTCAGCAGCACCGCGTCCCGCACCGGGCCGGTCCTTCCCGCGAAGAGCTCCCGTGCCACGGCGGCGTTGAACACCCCGTCCTGGCCTTGCAGCGACGAGACCGGGTGCGGCCCGACACCCAGCGCGGCGGGGTCGAACGCCAACGGCGTGACCTGCCCCTCCATCACCCACCACACGCGGGAGGTCGTGGCCGGGGTGAGCTCGTCCAGGCCGTCGTCCCCGCGGAAGACGGCCGCTCGACGTCCCCGCCCGGCGAACACGCCGGCCATCAGCGGCGCCATCCGTGCGTCGCTCACACCGATGGCGCTGTAGGAGGGCTGGCCCGGGTTGGTCAGCGGCCCCAGGAAGTTGAACGCCGTCGGAATGCCGAGGTCGCGGCGCACCGGGGCCGCGTGTCTCATCGAGGGGTGGAAGGCGGTGGCGAAGCAGAACGTGATGCCGACCTCCCCGACGATCTCGGCGACCCGCTGCGGCGTCAGGTCGAGCCGGACTCCCAGGGCTTCGAGCATGTCGGCGGCACCGGAACGGGAGGAGGCCGCCCGGTTGCCGTGCTTGACCACGGGCACCCCGGCCGCGGCCGCGACGATCGCCGACATCGTGGAGATGTTGACCGTGTGCGCCCGGTCGCCCCCGGTGCCGACGATGTCCAGCGCCGGCCCGGAGACCTCGAAGCGGTGAGCGTGCTGCAGCATCATGTCGGCCAGCCCGCGCATCTCCTCCACGGTCTCCCCCTTGGCGCGCAGCGCCGTGAGGAAGGCCGCCAGCTGTGCCGGCGAGGCCTCACCACTCATCACCTGGTCCATCGCCCACGAGGCGTCGGACACGGCGAGGTCGACACCGGACAGCAGCCGGGTCAGGACCTCGGGCCAGGTCGTGGTGGCGGTCACCGGGCCAGACGCGAGACCGCGGCGGACAGCGCCGCCGGGTCGAGCGGGTGCGCCACGACGCCGTCGGCCAGCGACCAGGCCGCGAGCCACCCGTCGTTGGGCCGGCCGGTCAGCACCAGGACCGGCGGGCAGTCGAAGGCCTGGTTCTTGAGCTGGCGGCACAGCCCGAGCCCCCCGTAGGGCTGGGCCTCCCCGTCCAGGATCAGCAGGTCGAAGTGACCCTCGTCGAGCGCGAGCTCCACACCCGGGGCGGTGGCGCACTCGTGCCACCGCTCGACCAGGACGTCGGAGGAGGGTGAGGTGCCCACGCCCAGACGCACTGCGTCACGGGTGGACCTGTCGTCGCTGAACAGCAGGACGCTGATGCGGCGCAGACCGGCAGTCTGCTCGGTCGTGGTCGAGACGGTCATGGCCCGATGCTACCCATCCGGGTGGCTACGGTGCCGCATCGCCCGCCGCGCCGGGACCGGACGAGGGCGACAGGCCATAGCCGCTGATGGGGACCCGATCCGTCGCGGAGGGTCGGGTGCCCCTGCCGAAGGGCCGTGGGTCATAATGTGAAACGTGGCGACGACTTCAGCAGTGACAGCAGGCTCCCCCTCGGCGGGAGCCGCCGTGGCCCAGGGGCCGGCGACCAGGCCGGACATGGTGGCGGTGGGCACGATCGTCTGGCTGGCCAGCGAGATCATGTTCTTCGCCGGACTCTTCGCGATGTACTTCACGATCCGCTCGGTGGCGCCCGAGCTGTGGGCCGAGCAGACGGAGCTGCTCAACTGGCAGTTCGCGCTGGCCAACACGACGGTCCTCGTCATCTCCTCCGTGTGGTGCCAGCTCGGTGTCTTCAAGGCCGAGCAGGGCATCCCCAGCCGCACCGGCGGGATCATGGAGATCGGCAAGTGGGGCATGCGGGAGTGGTACGTCCTGACCTACCTCTTCGGCGCCGTGTTCATCGCCGGGCAGGTCTTCGAGTACGGCGAGCTGGTCGCCGAAGGGCTGACGCTGTCCTCCGACCCCTACGGCTCCGTCTTCTACATGACCACCGGCTTCCACGGCCTGCACGTCACCGGTGGCCTGATCGCCTTCCTGCTGATCATCGGCCGCAGCTTCACGGCCAAGCGCTACACCCATGCCCAGGCCACGAGCGCCGTCGTCACGTCCTACTACTGGCACTTCGTCGACGTCGTGTGGATCGCCCTCTTCCTGACCATCTACGTGCTCCGATGACGCGGGTGCCCATGACGACGTGTCCCGACCTGTTGACCCCCGACGTGAGGAACGCCGAGTGAAGACGCTGGCCGCCCGCCGACGCAGCCCCGTAGCGCTGCTGGTCCTGCTCCTGCTGGGCCTGACCATGACCGGCACCGCGTATGCGGTGTTCAGCCCCAAGGCAGCGCCCGGCACCTCGGCGTCGACGGTCTCCGCCCAGGACCTCGAGGAGGGCCGTCAGCTGTTCCTGGCCAACTGTGCCAGCTGTCACGGCACCAACGCCGAGGGCAACGCCCCCGCCGGGCCGTCCCTGGTGGGCGTCGGTGCGGCCGCGGTCGACTTCCAGGTCAGCACCGGGCGGATGCCGCTGGCGGCCCCCGGGGTGCAGGCACCGGCCAACCGCGACGCGGTCAACTTCAGCTCCGAGGAGATCACGAAGATGGCCGCCTACATCGACAGCCTCGGCCCCGGGCCGGACGTCCCGGACGCGCAGTGGCTCGACCTCGAGGGCGCTGACATCGCCAACGGCGGCAAGCTGTTCCGGACCAACTGCGCCATGTGCCACAACTCCTCCGGCACCGGCGGCGCGCTCACCCGCGGCAAGTACGCACCGACCCTGATGGGCGTCGAGCCCGTCCACATCTACGAGGCCATGCTCACCGGCCCGCAGTCCATGCCGGTGTTCAACGACGACAACCTCACTCCGCAGGAGAAGGAGGACGTCATCGCGTTCATCGTCGACATGGACCAGGGCGGCACCGCCTACGGCGGACACCAGATGGGCTCGATCGGCCCGGCCGGCGACACGATCTTCATCTGGACCATCGGCATCGGCCTGCTCATCGCTGCTGCGGTCTGGCTCGGCAGGAAGGCGGCCTGACATGGCGGACAACACGCCCCAGCACCACAGCGAGGACGCCGTGGTCGCACAGACCGACGACGGCTCGCACCTGCCCGCCACCAGCGCCCCCGGCGGACTGCCGGAGCGGTTCGAGAACCCGGGCCTGCCCCCGCATGTGCCGCGCCGCTCCGATGTCGACGAGAAGGCCGCCAAGCGGGCCGAGCGCCAGGTCGTGACGTTGTTCGCGATCTCGGCGCTGGGCACGCTCGGCTTCATCGTCGCCTACTTCGTCATCGACCCGGGTGCCCGTGGCTACGTGCTCGGCATCGGCGAGATGAACCTCTACCACCTCGCGCTGGGCCTCACCCTGGCCCTGTCCCTGGGCGGCATCGGCTTCGGCGCCGTGCACTGGGCCAAGACGCTGATGCCCGACGACCGAGGTCGTCGAGGAGCGTCACCTGCAGGCGTCCTCGGAGGAGGACCGGGAGGGTGCTGCGGCGATCCTGCGGTCCGGGTGGGAGAGCTCCCAGCTGGGCCGTCGGCCGCTGATCCTCACGAGCGCCGCAGGCGCCTTGGGGCTCTTCGCGATCCCGCTGGTCCTGCAGGTCGCGGGCAGCCTGGGCCCGCTGCCGGGCAACGCCCTCTTCGACACCAACTGGCGCAGAGGTCTGCGCCTCATGATCGACCCGAGCGGCACTCCGATCCGCGCTTCGGATGTGACCATCGGTTCGGTGTTCCACGTCATGCCGGAAGGCTTCGTGGGCGAGGAGGCCGAGGAAGAGCTCTCGGCCGCCGCGATCCTCGAGGCCAAGGCCGAGGACCAGGTCATCCTGGTCCGGCTCGACCCCGCCATCATCCAGAGCGAGAAGCAGCTCTCCTGGGGTATGGACGGCATCGTGGCGTACTCCAAGGTCTGCACGCACGTGGGGTGCCCCGTGGCGCTTTACGAGCAGCAGACGCACCACCTGCTGTGCCCGTGTCACCAGTCGACCTTCGACATGACGCGGGACTGCGAGGTCATCTTCGGGCCCGCGAAGCGGGCTCTGCCCCAGCTGCCGATCACGGTCGACGACGAGGGCTACCTGATTGCGGAAGACGGCTTCCAGCGAGCCGGTCGGCCCGAGCTTCTGGGAGAGAGAGCGTGGATGACATGACGACCACCCGAGTGCCACAGGGCGCCGACCATCTTCGGTCAGGAGGGGCCTCGGCCGAGGTGGACCCGGCTGCTGCCGACGCGCCGGACAAGCCCACCCTGCGGCCACCGCTCGTCTACTCCGACGAGCGCCTGGGCACGGCCAAGGGCATCCGGTTCCTGCTCAAGAAGGTCTTCCCCGACCACTGGTCGTTCCTGCTCGGCGAGATCGCCATGTACTCGATGATCATCTGTCTGATCACCGGCACCTTCCTGACGTTCTGGTTCATCCCGAGCATGGGCCACGTCACCTATGACGGCTCGTTCGTCCCCCTCAAGGGCGTCGGGATGAGCGAGGCCTACGCCTCCACACTCGACATCTCCTTCGACATCAAGGGCGGCCTGCTGATCCGCCAGCTGCACCACTGGGCAGCGCTGTTCTTCATCGTCGGCATCGCGCTGCACGTCGCCCGGGTGTTCTTCACCGGCGCCTTCCGCAAGCCGCGCGAGATCAACTGGGTCATCGGTTCGGTGCTCGGCGCTGCTGGCCATCATCGAGGGCTTCGCCGGCTACTCCCTCCCCGACGACCTGCTCTCGGGCACCGGCATCCGGGCCATGGACGGGCTTCATGCATGTCGGCCCCGGTCATCGGCACCTACATGACGTTCTTCGTCTTCGGCGGCCCCTTCCCCGGCGAGACCATCATCCCGCGCCTCTACATCGCGCACGTGCTGCTCATCCCGGCGCTCCTGGTGGGGCTGTTCACGGCGCACATCCTGATGGTCTCTCGTGCACAAGCACACCCAGTACCCCGGCCCGGGCCGCACCAACAACAACGTGGTCGGCTTCCCGCTGATGCCGATCTACATCGCCAAGGCCGGTGGCTTCTTCTTCATCGTCTTCGGCATCACCGCGCTGATCTCCGCCCTGGTGACGATCAACCCGGTGTGGGTCTTCGGTCCCTACGACCCGACCCAGGTGACCGCAGGGTCGCAGCCCGACTTCTACATGTGGTTCTCCGACGGCGCGCTTGCGCCTGTTGCCGGGCTGGCTGGAGTTCACGCTGTTCGGCTTCACGTTCAGCATGAACATCTTCCTGGGCTCGCTGCTGCTGCTGCCTCTGGTGTGGGTGATCCTCAGCCTCTACCCCTTCGTCGAGGCCTGGATCACCGGCGACAAGCGGGAGCACCACATCCTGGACCGTCCCCGCAACAACCCGGTGCGCACGGCGGTCGGTGCAGCGGCCATCTCGATGTACCTGGTGCTGGCGCTGGCCACGGTCAACGACATCATGGCCATCAAGCTCGGCCTGTCGATCAACGACATCACCGTCACCCTGCGGGCGTTGTTCTTCATCGCGCCGGTCCTCGTGTTCTTCGTGGTCAAGCGACTGTGCATCTCCCTCCAGCGCGCCGACCGGGACCTGGTGCTCCACGGCACCGAGACAGGTCGCATCGTCCGCACCCCGGAGGGCGAGTTCTACGAGGTGCACGAGCCGCTGGACGCCTACACCCGCTGGCCGCTGGTGCAGCACGACCCGATGGTCCCGCTCTCCCAGCTGGAAGGCCCCCCGGTCGACCAGCACGGGGTCCGCAGGCCGCGTCGTGTCACCCACGGTGCGCGTCGTGCCCTCTCGGACTTCTACTTCCGAGACATGGTGCAACCGGTCACCCCGGCGGAGCTGGCTGCGGCCCACTCGCACGGCGAGCACGACGCGATCGAGGCGCCCACCCCCCAGCTCGGTGAGCCGGTCTCGGCCGTGCCGGGTGAACGGGCTGCCCTGCGCGACCGTCAGGACTGAGCAGGCCCCAGTGCCTCTGGTGCCCCGTCCCGGATCCCCGGGGCGGGGCACCGTGGTCTGCAGACCTGCTCCCCCCACGTCCCCCCGCCCCGACCCACCGGAAGGCCATGCCGATGACCGACGACCTCGACCTGCTCTCCCCTGAGGAGTTCGAGGACGCCATCGCCGACGCGCTCGACATCGTCCCACCCGGGCTCATGGACATGCTCGACAACGTGGTGTTCCTGGTGGAGGACGAGCCGCCGGCGGACGACCCCGAGCTGCTCGGGGTGTATGACGGCGTCCCGCTGACCGAGCGCGCCGAGATGTGGGGCGGTGCCCTCCCCGACCGGATCACCGTCTTCCGCGGCCCGTTGACCCGCATGTGCGAGGACCGCGACGAGCTGCTCGACGAGATTGCCATCACCGTCGTGCACGAGATCGCCCACCACTTCGGCATCGAGGAGGACCGCCTCCACGACCTCGGCTGGGGCTGACCCCGTTGCCAGGGGTTTAGCGCCCTCCCCAACACCGTTGCCAGGGGTTTGGCACCCAGCCAAACCGCCGTACGAGGTGCGCCTGCTGGCCATGCACCTGCAGACGGAGACCCAACGCCAGCGAGACCATCACTAGCAACGTCGCGACAGAGCAACAACCTCTAGCAACGCGGGCAAGAGGGGCACCTAACCCCTAGCAACGCGTGGGGGGTGGAGGGTCAGACAGCCTTCTCGCCATGGAAGTACTCGAAGGTCCACCCCAGGGTGGCGAGCGCCGCGAAGGGGGCGGCGATGATGAACAGCCACCATCCCGACGGCGATGCCGAGGAAGAGTGTCGCCGACGCCAGGCCCAGCCACAGCGGCCACCAGGAGTGCGGGCTGAAGAAGCCGAAGTCGCCGGCCTGCTCCGCGATCTCACCGTCCAGCCTGTCCTCGGGACGCACGTCGAGGCGACGGGCCGTCAGCCAGAGGTAGAACGCGATGAAGGCACAGAGCGCGCCGGTCAGCGCCAGACCCACGATGCCGACCAGCTCGGTGCCCGCCGTCGCCCAGGCGTAGACCAGGGTCATGACGACGAAGAACGGGATGAGGATCCCGAACAGCTTCATTTCGACCTTCATGAATGTGCTGCCTCTCGCTCAGGCGTGGGGGTTGCCACGGGTGCCACCGGTGTCGGTGCCCTGGCGACCGGCGGGGTCGGTGTCGGGCCCGCCGAGGAGCTCCTCCATGACGTCCTTGTCGGGCTCCGGGGACTCCATCGTGCCGACGTTCGGGTGGTGCAGGTCGAACGCGGGACGCTCGGAGCGGATCCGCGGGATGGTCGTGTAGTTGTGCCGCGGCGGCGGGCACGAGGTGGCCCACTCCAGCGACATGCCGTAGCCCCACGGGTCGTCGACCTCGACCTTCGGCGTCTGGAACGACTTCCACACCGCATACAGGAAGGGCAGCATCGAGACAGCCAGGAGGAAGGAGAACGCCGTCGAGATCTGGTTGAGGAGAGTGAAGTTGTCCTCCGGCATGTAGTCGGCGTAGCGCCGCGGCATGCCGTAGACGCCCAGCCAGTGCTGGACCAGGAACGTGCCGTGGAAGCCGATGAACAGCAGCCAGAAGTGCCACTTGCCGAGGGTCTCGTCGAGCATGTGCCCGGTGAACTTGGGCCACCAGAAGTAGAAGCCGGCGAACATGGCGAAGACGACGGTGCCGAAGACGACGTAGTGGAAGTGCGCCACCACGAAGTAGGAGTCGGTCAGGTGGAAGTCCAGCGCCGGGCTGGCCAGGATGACCCCGGTCAGCCCGCCGAAGAGGAACGTCACGAGGAAGCCGATCGCCCAGATCATCGGGGTGGCGAAGACCAGGGTGCCGCCCCACATCGTGCCGATCCAGTTGAAGAACTTCACTCCGGTCGGCACGGCGATCAGCATCGTCATGATCGCGAAGAACTCGAGCATGACCGCGCCGGTGGCGTACATGTGGTGGGCCCACACGCTCATCGACAGGGCAGCGATGGCGATGGTGGCGAACACCAGGGTCTTGTAGCCGAACAGCGGCTTGCGGCTGAACACCGGGATGATCTCGGAGATCAGGCCGAAGAACGGCAGCGCGATGATGTAGACCTCAGGGTGACCGAAGAACCAGAAGAGGTGCTGCCACAGCATCGCCCCTCCGAAGGCCGGGTCGAAGATCTGCGCTCCCAGCATGCGGTCGGCGGCCATGCCGAACAGCGCGGCGGCGAGCACCGGGAAGACCATCAGCACCAGGATCGAGGTCACCAGGACCGTCCAGGTGAAGATCGGCATCCGGAACATCGTCATGCCGGGTGCGCGCATGCAGATGATCGTGGTGACGAAGTTGACGGCACCGAGGATGGTGCCGAAGCCACCGAGGGTCAGGCCCATCACCCAGAGGTCTCCACCCAGGCCGGGGCTGTGCGCGGCACCGGCCAGCGGCTGGTAGGCGAACCACCCGAAGGACGCTGCGCCGGAGGGCGTGAGGAAGCCGGCACCGGCGATGAGACCACCGAAGAGGTACAGCCAGTAGGCGAACATGTTGAGCCGCGGGAACGCGACGTCGGGCGCTCCGATCTGCAGCGGCATCAGCGCGTTCGCGAACGCCGCGAACAGCGGGGTCGCGAAGAGCAGCAGCATGATGGTGCCGTGCATGGTGAACATCTGGTTGTACTGCTCGGGGTTGTCCACCACCTGCAGCCCGGGCACGAACAGCTCAGCACGGATCACCAGGGCCATCAGCCCGCCGAGCAGGAACCACGCCATCGAGGTGATGAAGTAGAGGTTGCCGATCACCTTGTGGTCGGTGGTCGTCATCCACTTGACCAGCAGCTTGCCGTAGTTGCGCCGCTGGGAGGGCTGTGGGGCTCCCGGCTCCGGCTGCACCCGGGTCTCAGGTCCGACAATGGTCGCCATCAGTTGCCTCCCTGGGAGACGCGCTCGTCCTCGGACGGGACGTAGACGTCCTCTTCCTGGCTCGGGTAGAAGCCCTTGCGCTGTGGGTCGTCATAGAACTCGTAGAGGTTCTGGTCGTTGGACAGCTGGCCGGAGTTGCCGGAGGCCTCCAGGTCGGCGATGAACTGCTCGTACTCGGCCTGCGGCACCACCTCGACCTGGAACAGCATCTGGGAGTGGTAGGCCCCGCACAGCTCGGCACACTTGCCCTGGAACACGCCCTCCTCGGTCGTGACGACCTGGAAGGTGTTGACGCGGCCGGGCACCATGTCGAGCTTCTTGAGGAACTGGGGCACCCAGAAGGAGTGGATGACGTCGCGCGAGGTCAGGGCGAACTCGATGCGGCTGTCGACCGGCAGGACGATCGTGGGCAGGGTCTCGGTGACGCCCTCGACACCTTCGCTGAGCCCGGTCGCCTGGACCCCCTCGATGTAGACGTTCTCGTCGATGTAGTTGGCGTCCCAGGACCACTTCTTGCCGATCACGTTGATGGTGACGTCGGCCTCCTGGGAGGTGTCGAGGATGTCGTTCTGCAGCTCGACCGTCTTGCCGAAGAGCACCGCGACCATGAGCACCGGGACGATCGTGTAGAGGATCTCGATCGGCACGTTGTAACGGATCTGCGGGGGCAGCGGCTGGTCCTCGTGGCGGCGCCGGTAGGCCACCATCGACCACAGGATGAGGCCCCAGACGAGCACCCCGACCGCGAGCGCCGCGATCCAGGTGGCGTTCCAGAAGTCGATGATCTGGGGGCCCTGCTCCGTGATCGGCTCCGGCAGGTAGCCGCGCTCGAGGGCGGTCCCGCATCCGGAGAGCACCAGGGCTGCTGCGGCTGCCGTCATCATCATGGGCCAGTTGCGGCCGCGTCGGCGCTGAGCCGAGTCACCACGCCGTTGCAAAGCACACCTCACAGAGTCCACCGGTCAAGACTCGTCAAGACTACCCCGCACGGCTTCGCCGGCGCCGCTCGGGTCCACCTGTGTCGTCGACGGCTCTGGCCAGCGGTGACTGCCCTTGGTCAGAGCCGCCAGCAGACCCAGGTATGCCGTGCGGCTCACCTCCCGCACGCCGAGTGAGCCCAGGTGGTCGGTGCGCCACTGGACGTCGACCATCCACGGCTCGCCGGCACCGTGCGCCTCCAGGTGTCGCACCAGCGCGACCAGCGCGACCTTGGACGCGTCGGTGACGCGGTGGAACATCGACTCGCCGGCGAAGAGCCCCCCGACCGCCACACCGTAGAGACCACCGACGAGCCGGTCGTCCTGCCACGTCTCCACCGAGTGCGCCCAGCCGAGGCGGTGCAGCTCGACATACGCCTCGGCGATCTCGGGGGTGATCCAGCGCCCTTCCCGCCCGGGGTCGGCACACTGCCGCACCACCTCGACGAAAGCCGTGTCGAGGCGCACCTCGAACCGGGGCAGCACCCGCCGCAGCGAGTGGCTCACGTGCAGGTCTCCGGGCAGCAGCACCCCTCGCGGGTCCGGCGACCACCACCCGATGGGGTCGCCGCCGTCGTGGCCGAGCCCCATCGGGAACAGCCCGTTGCGGTAGGCCCGCAGCAGCGTGCCCGGGGCCAGGTCGGCCCCGACCCCGACCAGGTCCTCCCTCGGCTCGGCCTGGGCCACGCTCAGCTGCCACGGGCTGGGAGAGGGTTCGCGCGGCATACCTGGGGTCAGCGGTCGTGGCCGAGGTGTGGCTCGATCTCGGCCGCGGCCTCGTCGCCGTAGGTCCGCCGCAGCCGGCCGAGGATATCCTCGCGGGTCGTGTCGTACTCCTGGGTGCCCACGGTCTCCAGCACGTAGGACGCGACCACGGAGCCGATCTGTGCCGAGCGCTCGTGGCCCAGCCCCCAGGCCAGACCGGACAGGAAGCCGGCCCGGAAACCGTCCCCGACGCCGGTGGGGTCGACCCGCGGCACCTCGGTGACGGCCCCGACGTGCACCGGCTCGGCGCCCTGGCTGTAGACGCTGCAGCCGTCCTTGCCCCGGGTGATCACGCGGGTGCGCACCCTGCGCTGCAGCTCCTGGGCGTCCCAGCCGGTCTTGCGCTCGGTGAGGTGCGACTCGTAGTCGTTGGTGATCAGGTAGGTCGCACCGTCGATGAGCCGGCGGATGGAGGCACCGTCCATGACGTTGAGCTGCTGCGAGGGGTCGGCGGCGAAGGCCAGGCCACGCGATCGGCACTCTTCGCTGTGCCGCAGCATGGCCTGCGGGTCGTCGGGGCTGATCATGACCAGGTCGAGCCCGCCCACACTGTCCAGGATCGGGCCGAGCTCGATGTTGCGCGCCTCGCTCATGGCACCGGAGTAGAAGCTGGCGATCTGGGCCATGTCCTCGTCGGTGGTCACGATGAAGCGGGCCGTGTGGCGCACCTCGGAGACCAGCACGTGCTCGCAGACCACGCCGTGTCGCTCCAACCAGGAGCGGTAGGACGCGAAGTCCTCCCCCACCGCGCCGACCAGCAGCGGCCGGTGGCCGAGCTTGGCCATGCCGAAGCAGATGTTGGCCCCGATGCCCCCGCGGCGCACCTGCAGGTCGTCGACGAGGAACGACACCGAGATCTTGTGCAGCTCCTCGGGCACCAGCGACTCGACGAACCTGCCCTGGTAGGTCATCAGGTGGTCGGTCGCGATGGACCCGCAGACGGCAAACTTCATGGCGGCAAACCTATCCGACGACGACGCCCGCCCGACCGGTCCGGGGACCGGTGGGGCGGGCGTGGCGGGTCGTCAGAGCGGGTGAGGCTCAGCTGAAAGAGTCACCGCAGGCGCAGGAGCTGCCCGCGTTGGGGTTGTCGATGGTGAAGCCCTGCTTCTCGATGGTGTCGGAGAAGTCGATGGTGGCGCCGTCGAGGTAAGGGGCGCTCATCCGGTCGACCACGACCTCGACGCCCTCGAAGTCACGCACCAGGTCGCCGTCGAGCGTGCGCTCGTCGAAGTAGAGCTGGTAGATCAGGCCGGAGCAGCCACCCGGCTGCACGCCGACCCGCAGGCGGAGGTCGTCGCGACCCTCCTGCTCGAGCAGGCTCTTGACCTTGCCCGCAGCCAGGTCGGTCAGCACCACGCCATGGGCGGCGTCGGTGCTGCTCTGAGTGGTGTCGAGCTGGGTGTCCTGAACGCTCATCGCGGTGCAATCCTGTCGTCTCGGGGGTGGTGCTGCGGGTGGAACGCCCGCGTGTGCCGGCGTTGTTCCCGCTCCTCCAGCCTACGCCCCGGCCGGCGGTGGGGCTGCCGGAGGCGGGGTAGGTGCCGGTGACCAGGTGCGGGCCACCCGGGCGGCCAGGCCAGGCAGGTCCTCCCCGTCCCGCAGTGCATAGCTGCCGCTGACGCCCAGGGACATGCCTTCGCGGCGGCCCACCATCACCGCGCGGGCCAGCACGACCGACGGGGCGGCGACGTCGAGCGCGGCCTGCGCGGTCTCGGCCACGACCCCGTCGTGCACGGTGTGCCAGTCGTAGACGTCGGTGCCGAGCACCACCAGGGAGCCGGCGAGCCGCTCACGCAGGCCCAGGTCGTCGAGCAGGAGCTGCGCCCCCGGCACCGTGCGCGCCCCGAGCCGTTGCACGGCATACCCGACCCCACCGCCGACACCGGCACCGGGCTCGCGCTCGGGCTTGCGGCGCAGCCCGGTGAGCAGGTCCGTGGGTGGGGGCAGCCGCCGGTCCACGAGCTCGACGAAACGGCCCATGTCGCGCTCCAGCGCCTGGGTGACCTCGGCGGGGACGCTGTGCTCGGTGCCGAGGGAGGCGCTGGCACCGTGGAAGCCGGTCAGCGGCAGGGTCGTGGCCGCGGCCAGCACCAGGGACACCCCGCCCCACTGAGCGCGCACCTGGGCCAGGCCCTCGAGGTCGTCACCGGCTCCGAGCGCCCGCAGCAGACCCAGTCCGCCGTCATGGCAGGCGAGGTCGCCCACCCCCAGGACGATGCGGTCGGCACCGGTGTCACGGGCCGCGAGCAGCAGCTCCCCCACCCCGGCGCTGCTGAGGCCTTCGGGGTCGGCCAGGGCCGCGTCGTCCACCAGGTGCCGGCCCGCCGCGTGCGAGGCGTCGAGGTAGGCGGTGCGGGCACCGTCGCGCTGCAGCACCACGATCTGGGCGGGCACCTCGCCACCGCTGGGGCCGGCGACGACGACCGGCATGGTCTGGCTGCCGGCGACGTCGGCGACCGCGTCGGCGAACCCGGGACCTCCGTCGGACAGCGCCCACGTCTCCACCAGGTCATGCGGTGCCTGGTGGCGCCACCCCTGCCCGAGGCGCTCGGCGGCCACGCCGGCGCCCGTGTCGGGACCGAACCGGTCGCAGACCACGACGACTCGCATCGGAGACCCTGGTCAGTACTGCATCTGCATGGCGGCGCGCACCTCGTCGAGCGTCTGCTCGGCGACGGCCGTGGCGCGGGCGTTGCCCTGCGCCAGCACCTGCAGCAGGTATGCCGGGTCGGCCGCCAGCTCCTGACGGCGCGCCCGGATCGGGGCGAAGTGCTCGTTGACCGCTTCGGTGACGACCTTCTTGAGCATGCCGCCCCCGCCGTCGCCGATCTCGTCGGCGACCGCCTGCGGGTCCCGACCGGAGGCGAGGGCGGCCAGCAGGACCAGGTTGGACACCTCGGGGCGGCCGGTCGGGTCATAGGTGATGTGACGGTCGGAGTCGGTCACGGCCTTCTTGAGCACCTTGGCGGTGGTGTCGGCATCCATGCCGAGCTCGATGGTGTTGCCCCTGGACTTGCTCATCTTCTGCCCGTCGGTGCCCAGCAGGTTGGTGGCCCGGGACAGCAGCGCCTCCGGCGTCGGGAAGACAGGACGCGCCGCGTCGGCGCGGCCGTAGCGCTCGTCGAAACGGCGCGCGACGACCCGGGCCTGCTCCAGGTGCGGCAGCTGGTCCTTGCCGACCGGCACCAGGTTGGCCTTGCAGAAGAGGATGTCGGCGGCCTGGTGCACCGGGTAGGTCAGCAGCAGCCCGGACATCGGGCGGCCGCCGGTGGCCTCGTACTCGGCCTTGACCGTGGGGTTGCGGCGCAGCTCGGAGTCGGTGACCAGGGACAGGAACGGCAGCATGAGCTGGTTGAGCGCGGGGACCGAGGAGTGCGTGAAGATCGTGGTCTGCTCCGGGTCCAGGCCCACCGACAGGTAGTCGGCGATGAGCGAGAGCACCCGGTCACGGATCGCTGCCCACCGCGTCACGGTCGGTGATGACCTGGTAGTCGGCGATGACCAGGAAGGTCTCGACCCCCTTGCGCTGCAGCACCACCCGGTTGGCCAGCGTGCCGAAGTAGTGGCCGAGGTGCAGGTTGCCGGTCGGCCGGTCCCCCGTCAGCACCCGGAAGCGGCCCGGGTCGGTCTCGATCTGCGCCTCGATCTCGGCCGAGCGCGCGATGGTGCGCTGCAGCGAGGCCTCGGAGGAGGAGTCGGCCAGAGCCTGTCCGGCGTTGGTGTCAACGGCGACGGGCGCGGCCTCGGGGGCCTGGGCAGAGGTCGTGGCGGCGGAGGTCATAGTGGCAGCCACGATACCTCGCGTCGTGTGGTGTCTTCATCACACGCTCTGCCTCCCCGCGGCCGCAAGATCTTGAGGTGTCGGTTCAGATCATCTGGCTACGATGTGCCTGCTAGGGTCCCGACCAGGTATTGGGCACACCGACCTCCTTTGCGATGCAGCAGATCTTGAATCTGTCGTGCTCTTTGCGCGTCATGCAAGGGTGCCTCACGCCGCCGCACCGAACCCCAGGGGGACCACCCATGACTTCTGCACCTTCGACGGCACGCCCGGGGCGCCGCACCCTCGTCAAGGGCGCCGCGTGGGCGACTCCCGCCATCGCCTTCGCGACGCCCGCGCACGCTCAGGTGTCCTCGCCCGGGAGCTGCGGGACTTCCGCGACCAGCGTCGTCAGTGTGAGTCGTTGCGAGAACCAGGTGGGCGGTAGCAGCAACTATCGCCAGACCTACACCGCCTGTTTCGAGAACCGGTGCCCGCCAGGGTCGGCCAGCGTGACCGTGACGAACGTGACGGTGTCCTGGTCGGGCGGCTCGAGCACGATCTCGGAGCCGCTGACGCTCGCGCCCGGCGTGACCTCCTGCCTCACGGGCGCCCAGACCACCCCTTCGCGTCTGCCTACAGCCCTGACCCTCGCGCACTCCTCGAACGGCCAGCCGTTCACCCTCGCGGGGCGCACCGTCGGCCCATGTCCCGATGGCGCGGCGGACAGCGCGCCGCCGGAGGACTCCCTCACCGCAGACCAGTGTCCTGACCCCGCGGCCGATCCGGCCTTGACAGCGCAAGAGACCTACGCCACACAGACACTGCATTCCGGCTTGCTGGCAGGCATGCAGTATCTTGAGGTATCGGCCCACCTCGACGGGGGTCCGAGTGAGCCGATGTCGGCGAGGTCGAGCAGACCCCGCCGATTACCCTTGCGACACAACGGCTTCCTGCTTGACCTGTCCGTGCATGTCAAGGAAGATGTGCCACGTCGCTTCGCACCGAACCCCCAGGGGGACCATCCCGTGAATGTCCCAACCTCCAAGCCCCGCCCCGGCCGCCGCACGCTCGTCAAGGGTGCTGCCTGGTCTGTGCCCGCGATTGCTGTGGCTACCGCCGTGCCGGCTTCGGCTCAGTCACCAGCGCCTCCTTCCCGTGATCAGCATCGTGGGAGTCGCCACTGCCTGCAAGTTCTCCAACGCGAGGGTTTACCACGTGGAGGTGACGTTCCGAACAACGGAACCGTTCCGGCTCAGCTGACGAATGTCGTTGTCACTGGCACCAACGCAAGCGGTGCATCGATCTCGGTTACCGGTTGCTCCGGGACCGCAGTCGCTTCCTCCCGGGCGAAAGCCTCACCTTCGTCATCAACTCCACCGTGCAGGCTGAGAGCATCAGCGCCTTCCGAGTCCTTCATAGCTTACGACTGGAGCGATGGCACTGACGGGGCTCTTTCACCGGCGCACTCGTGACCCGGACAGACGAACATGTCCCGACTGCAACTCCGCAGCGACCCTGCTTCGCAGGACTACGACCACGCCGAACTCGTTCAAGTTCGACGAGCCGTGCGACAGGCTAGCCGACAGCCACCGGGATCAGCAGCCACTTCCTCAGAGGCTGAGCCTGCGCTCCATCGAAGCGTAGGTCGGCAACCATTTGATCGTGCTGCCAAGGCGCGAGACCCCGGGATGGTGACCCAGCCCGCGCTACGTCGTCAGCCGTTGACCAGCGGGTTGGCCCCGGTCACCCGCTCCCCCTCGGAGACCGGGCCCGGTGCCGTGCCGTCGCCGAACGGCGAGCCGCCGAGCTCCTCGCGGCCGTGCTCGGTCAGCCAGCCGGACAGGTCCGGCCCGGCCGGGATGACCCCGGTCGGGTTGATGTCCAGGTGTGCGGCGTAGTAGTGCGCCTTGATCTGGTCGAAGTCGACCGTGTCGCCGAAACCGGGGGTCTGGAACAGGTCGCGCGCATAGGCCCACAGCACCGGCATCTCGGCGAGCTTGGACCGGTTGCACTTGAAGTGGCCGTGGTACACGGCGTCGAAGCGCGCCAGCGTGGTGAACAGCCGCATGTCGGCCTCGGTGATGTGGTCGCCGACGAGGTAACGCTGGGCGTCGAGCCGGTCGGACAGCCAGTCGAGCGCGGTCGAAGAGCCGGTGGTAGGCCTCGCTCGTAGGCCTCCTGCTTGCCGGCGAAGCCGCACCGGTAGACGCCGTTGTTGACGTCCTCGTAGACGAGCTCGGGCTGACCTCCTCGATCTCGGCACGCAGGTGCTCGGGGTACAGGTCGGGCGCTCCCTGGCGGTGGTGGTCGGTCCACTCGGTGGCGAAGTCGACCGTGATCTGGCGGAAGTCGTTGGTCACGACCTGGCCGGTCGCGATCGTCGACGATCGCGGGCACCGTCACGCCCGGGTCGGTAGCCGTCGGGCCGGGCGCTCGTAGGCGTCCTTGAGCCGCGGGATGCCCAGCACCGGGTCGACGCTCGCCGGGATCCAGGTCGAAGGTCCAGCTGTCGTGCGTCGTGCACAGGCCCGCAGATGCCCATCGAGATGACGTCCTCCAGGCCCAGCAGCCGACGCACGATCGATCGTGCGGTGCGCCCAGGGGCAGGCCCGGGCCACGACCAGCCGGTAGCGGCCCGGCTCCACGGCATACCCGTCGGGCGTCCCGTCGGCGGTGATGCGCGTGGTGATGTAGCGCGTGTCCCGCTGGAACTCCTCCTCGACATACGATCCCGAGCTCATCAGCGTCCACCTTCCGTCGTCAGGGCGCCGAGGCGCTCCAGCAGCAGTGCCTCAGCGAGACACACCCGCTCGAACTCACCGACGTGCAGGCTCTCGTTGGGCGCGTGCGCGCGGGTGTCGGGGTCACCGACCCCGGTGACCAGGATCGCCGCGTCCGGGAACTGCTCGGCGAAGCTGGCCACGAACGGGATCGACCCGCCCACCCCGATCTCGACCGGCTCGACGCCCCAGGCGTCGGCCGAGGGCGGCCCGCGCCTGCTGCTGCACCGGGCCGTCGCTGTCGGCCATGAAGCCGGCTCCTTCGTCCTCGAACTCGACGACCACCTCGCACCCCCAGGGGGCGTGCTCCAGCAGGTGACCGCGCAATGCCTCGTAGGCGGTGCGCGGGTCCTGCTCGGGGTGGATCCGCATCGAGAGCTTGGCGCGCCCGACGGGGGTCATCAGGTTGGCCGCCTTGGCGACCGAGGGAGCGTCGATGCCGATGACGGTCATCGAGGGCTTGGTCCACATACGGGACAGGATGGAGCCGGTGCCGATGGGCTGCACGCCGTCGGGCAGGCCGGTCTCCTCCCGCAGGTCGGCCTCGGTGAACTCCAGGTCAGCGGCCTGCGAGCTCAGCAGACCGGGCACCGCGACGTCCCCCTGCTCGTCGTGCAGCGTGGCCAGCAGCCGGCACAGCGCGGTCAGCCCGTCAGGCACCGGCCCACCGTGCAGGCCCGAGTGCAGCCCGTGCTCGAGCGCTCTCACCTCGACGACCACACGCACCAGGCCGCGCAGCGTGGTGGTCAGAGCCGGCACCCCCACCTTCCAGTTCATCGAGTCGGCCAGCACGATCGCATCGGACCTCAGCGCGTCGTGGTGCGCGGCCAGGATCTGTGGCAGACCCGACGAGCCGATCTCCTCCTCCCCCTCGACGAACACGGTGACCCCGACCGGCGGACGGCCGTGGTGGGCTCGCAGCGCGGCCACGTGCGCCATCACGCCGCCCTTGTCGTCGGCGATGCCGCGGGCAAAGATGCGCCCGTCGCGCTCGGTCGGCTCGAACGGCGGGCTGTCCCAGTCGGCGTCGTCGCCCGGCGGCTGGACGTCGTGGTGGGCGTAGAGCAGGACCGTCGGCGACCCCTCCGGACCACGCAGGTGGCCGATCACCGCGGGACGGCTGCCCTCACGCACGATGCGCACGTCCATGCCCTCGGCCCGCAGCAGGTCGGCGACGGCCAGGGCGCTGTCGTCCACGTGCCGCTGGTCGAAGGACTCCAGGGACACCGACGGGATGCGGGTCAGCGAGTCGAGGTCCTCCCGCACGCCCGGCATCAGGTCGCTCACCCGGCGGGCCAGCTCAGCCCGCCGGTCGGCGTCGAGGTCGGCGGTCGGCTTGCTCGGGACGGCGTCGTCGCTGTGTGTCACGTCACCAACCCTACCCAGGCTGACGGCATACAGTAGGGCGGTGCTGTCCCGCAAGAAGACCGAGAGTGAACCCGTGAGCGACCCCGTCGTGCAGACCAGCGAGCCCCTGGCCCCCGGCAAGAAGGGGCGGCCGACGCCGAAGCGGCGTGACCAGGAGGCGGCCAACCGACGTCCGCTGGTGGCCGACACCAAGAGCATGACGCGCGACGAGAAGCAGCGGCGCAAGCTCGAGCGGGCCAAGGCGCGCGAGGGGATGCTGCGCGGGGAGGACAAGTATCTCGGCCAGCGGGACCGCGGCCCCTACAAGCGCTACCTGCGGGACGCGGTGGACCGACGCTGGAACATCGGCGAGATCCTGCTGCCGGTCATGCTCGTCATCCTGGCGGCCTCGCTGGTCGACATCTCCGGCGTGCAGCTGCTCATGTTCGCCGCCGCCTACTCGCTGATCTTCTTCGGGCTCATCGACTCGGTGCTCCTGTGGCGGCGCACCAAGGCCAAGGCCACCGAGGTCTTCGGTCAGGAGCCGCCGCGTGGCTCGGCCAGCTATGTCGTGCTCCGCGCCTTCCAGATGCGGATGTCGCGGGTGCCCCGGCCGGCCATCCAGCGCGGTGCGGAGCTGCGCCGCCGCTGAGCCCGGTGGCCACGGTGCGGTGACCGGGTCAGTCGGCGGGGTCAGTCGGCCGGGGCCAGGCTCATCGGCCCGTAGACGACCTCGTCGCCGTAGCGCAGCGTGACCGCAGCGACACCGGCATCCGCCAGCACCTGCCACTCCTCGGACAGCCACGCCTCGGCCTCGGCCTGGTCCGGGAACCCGTGCCCGCCCAGCGACGGGTCGGTCAGAGGCTCCCCGTCGGCGTCGGTGCAGGCCCAGGAGTATGCCGTGTCCATGGGCTCCACCCTAGGGCCCGCGTCGGACGACCGATATGCCCTCCCGGCGACCGTTGTGCGGTCCGAGTGGCCCCAACACGCCGCACACGGACCGCACAACGGTCGTCAGGTGGGGTCTCCGGCGCGGCCCTTCGCAGGCACTATCCTTGCGACACCATCCGCGCTGGCAACAACACGGGAAGTGACACGTATGACGACAACCCTGGTCCTCGGGGCTGAGCGGAGCGGCAAGTCGCGGTATGCGCAGTCGCTGCTGGCCGAGCACTCCCAGGTCACGTTCGTGGCCACCGGGCCGACACCGGGGCCGGGTGACTCCCCCGACCTGGCGCACTGGCTCAGGCAGCACCAGGACTCCCGGCCCCAGGGCTGGAGCACGGTGGAGACCCACGACCTCACCCGGGCCATGCTCGCCTCCCGCCACCCCGTGCTCATCGACGACATCGGCTCCTGGGTGCACGGCGTGATCGACGACGCCAACGCCTGGGGCAACCCCGCCCGGGTCAACCAGGAGCTGGGCGACCGGGTCGACGAGCTCGTCGTGGCGTGGCGGCACCTGCCGTTCGACGTCGTGGCCGTCAGCCCCGAGACCGGATGGGGCCTGCCGAGCCGCTCCTCCAAGGAGCGCCTGCTGCGCGACTCCCTCGGCTACGTCAACGGTCGGCTCAGCCGCTCCAGCCATCAGGTGCACCTGGTCGTGGCCAGCCGCGTGATCGACCTCAGCAACGCGCCCCTGGTGCCGGCAGCGCGCTGACCGCTGCCGGCGTCAGCGGCTCCGGCCAGACTCAGCTCTGCTTGGTGTTGACCTGCACGAACGGCGGCTTGGTCACGGTCGCGGCGATGCTCCTTCCGCGCACGTCGACCGTCACCTCGTCGCCCTCGGTGACACTACGGTCCAGCAGCGCCAGGGCGAGCCCCTGCTTCAACGTCGGTGAGAAGGTCCCCGACGTCACCTCACCGACCTCCTGACCTGCGGCGTCGAGCACCACGCAACCCGGTCGCGGGATGCCCCGACCGGTCACCAGCAGGCCACGGGAGAGCCGTGAGGTCTTGGCAGCACGCTGTTCCAGCAGCGCCTCCTTGCCCCAGAAGGTCGGCTTGTCCCAGCCCACCGCCCAGCCGGTGCGCGCCATGACCGGCGTGATCTCGGGGCTGAGGTCCTGGCCGTGCAGGGCATAGCCCATCTCGGTGCGCAGGGTGTCCCGGGCGCCCAGGCCGCAGGGCAGTCCGCCCTGCGCGGCGGCGGCCTCCATGAGCGCGTCCCACAGCGCCTCGGCGTCGTCCCACGAGGGCACCAGCTCGTAGCCGCGCTCGCCCGTGTAGCCGGTGCGGCACACCCGCACCGGCCTCCCCGCCACTCGGCGTCGACGAAGCTCATGAAGTCGTGGCCGGTCGGCAGCCCCACCGCCTCGGAGCACCTCGTCCAGCCCGGGCCCTGCACCGCCAGCACGGCATACTCCTCGTGCCGCCCCTCCACCGACGACCCCCTCCGGCGCCGCGTCCGCCAGCATCCGGACCACCTCGGCGGTGTTGGCGGCGTTGGGGATGAGGAAGACCTCGCCCGTCGGAACGCAGGTAGGCGATGAGGTCGTCGACGACCCCACCGTCCTCGCGCGCAGCACATCGTGTACTGCGCCTGCCCGGGCTCGATGCGCTCCAGGTCGTTGGTCAGGCAGGCGTTGAGGAAGTCGCGCGCGCCCGGCCCGGTGCACCACCGCGTTGCCCAGGTGGGAGACGTCGAAGACCCCGACCCGCTCGCGCACGGCCGTGTGCTCGCCACGACCCCGCCGCCCGGATACTCGATCGGCATCGACCAGCCGCCGAAGTCGGCCATCTTGGCTCCCAGGGCGACGTGCTGCGCGTGCAGCGGCGACGTCTTCGTCGCGGAGCTCACTCATGGCGCCGACCCTAGCCGGGCGGCTGCGGTGGCCTAGTCTCGGATACGCCGGGGCAGTCCCCACCCCCCGTCGACAAGGACGCCCCATGGCGCGACGCACGCCCGTGCACCCTCATCCGACGACCACCCCCAGCTCCCCCACGGCCGACGCCCTGGTGCGTGCCGCCAGCAGGTCCTCGGCCGGTGGCGCCTGCTCCTGGCAGGGTCACGGCCTGGGCAAGGGCCGACCGCCGCGTCCAGGAGCGCCCGTCGCGGGGTCGCGGCCGAGGGTGGCGCCGACGAGGTCATCAAGCTCGCCGGGGTCTCCGGCGTCGCCGCCCCGCTCGTGCTGGTCGTCGGCACGTCGCCGGCCGTGCACCACCCGGGGCGCGCAGCGACCGGCTGACGCCGAGCGTCTGCGCCGCGCGGCGGGGGCCGCCGCCCGCGCACTCGCCGGTCAGAAGTCGGCCGTCTTCGCGCTGGCGGCGACCGACCCGGCGGAGCCCTGTCCGCGGTCGCCGAGGGTGCGCTGCTCGGCGCCTACACCTTCCAGACCTTCCACGGTGTCGGCAAGGCCGAGAAGGCCAAGGCACCGCTGGCCGAGGTGGTCGTGCACGGGATGAAGGGTCGCTCGCGGGAGGCCAAGGCGCTCGTCGCGTCGGTCCGGTCGGTGACCGACGCCGTGGTCTACGCCCGTGACCTGGTCAACACCCCGCCCAACGTGCTCTACCCCGAGTCGTTCGCCACCTCGGTGACCCAGCGTGCCGCCAAGAGCGCCGTGAAGGTCGAGGTGTGGGACACCGACCGGCTCGCCAAGGAGGGCTGCGGCGGCATCGTCGGCGTCGGCCAGGGCTCCGGTCGTGGACCGCGCCTGGTCACGATGACCTACAAGCCCTCCCGCGCCAAGGCACACCTGGCCCTGGTCGGCAAGGGCATCACCTTCGACTCCGGCGGCCTGTGCCTCAAGCCCGGGGCGTCGATGGTGACGATGAAGTGCGACATGGCCGGTGCTGCCGCCGTCGCCGCCGCGGTGCTCGCCCTGGCCGAGCTCGACCTGCCCGTGGCCGTCACCGCATACCTGTGCCTCGCCGAGAACATGACCGGTGACCTGGCCCAGCGCCCCGGAGACGTGGTCACCATGCGCGGCGGCACCACGGTCGAGATCATCAACACCGACGCCGAGGGCCGCCTGGTGATGGCCGACGGCCTGGCTCTGGCCAGCGAGCAGAAGCCGGACGCGATCATCGACATCGCCACCCTGACCGGGGCGTGCGTCGTCGCGCTGGGCGAGCGCACCCTGGGCGTCATGAGCAACGACGAGGAGCTCGCCGCCCGGGTCCAGGCCGGCGCCGGGGCGGCCGGTGAGGCCGCGTGGCCGCTGCCGCTCACCGAGGAGCTGCGCCCCACGATGGACTCCCCCGTGGCCGACCTCAAGCACACCGGTGAGCGTTCGGCCGGCGCCATGGTCGCGGCGACCTTCCTCAGCGAGTTCGTGGGCAAGGAGGCCTCCGGCGAGCAGATCCCGTGGGCCCACCTGGACATCGCCGGCCCGGCCTTCAACGACAAGAGCGCCTACGGCTACACCCCCAAGGGCGGCACCGGGGCGGGTGTCCGCGCGCTGGTCGAGCTGGCCCGCAGCTACGCCGGCTGACCTCCGCACACGCACACGGGGCGTGAGGCGTCGGATCGACAGATCCTGACGGCTCACGCCCCGCAGCGCGTTCCGGGTCGGTGGTCAGCCGCTCTTGCGACGGAACATCTGCTGCGCACCGCTGGTCTTGGCCGAGCGGGCGCCGCCCACCTTGCCGTGCTCGGAGTGATCCGACACGTCGGTGCCGCCGTGAGCGTGCTTCTTGGACAACGCCTCGCGGAACTTCCGCTTGACGTCGTCGGCCACCTCCGGGCGCTCGTGATCGGTCATGGCACCACCTCCTTCGATCGGTCCGGTCAGCCTCTCACCGGAGGGGCACCGATGCCACCACTTTTCCCGGATCTGCCGGGTGGAGCTGGAGGTCAGCCGCCCTCGCGCTGCCGGCGGGTCCACTCCCGCATCCGCGCCGGGTAGCCGATCTGGTTGACGTCGTAGACGGGGATGGACAGGTCACGGCAGACCGTGAAGCCGGCCTGGGGTGTGCCGACCGCGCGTCGGGTCCACTCCCCGTCGTGCGCGATCAGCACCAGGGTGGTCGTGCTGATGTTGGTGGCCGGCTCGACGTAGCCCTCGACACCGCGCCGGGTGCGGTTGAACTCCTCGGCGTGCCGGCGCACCGACTCCAGCTCGACCACCATGTCCGGGCCGTCCGTCCGACCGCGAGGTCGGCCGGGCCCGGCCGGGCCGGCACCCGCGCCACGCCGACGCCATCGCTGCAACCACGTCATACCGACCGAGGTTAAACCCTCTCCCCCACAGACCCCGCGTCAATGACAAGATGCTCGGTATGCAGTCAGTGTCACCGTCCGACCAGACCTACGACCTCGTGATCCTCGGAGGGGGCAGCGGTGGCTACGCCTGCGCGCTGCGTGCTGCCGAGCTGGGGCTCAGCGTCGCCCTCGTCGAGCAGGACAAGCTCGGAGGGACCTGCCTGCACCGCGGCTGCATCCCCACCAAGGCCCTGCTGCACACCGCCGAGGTCGCCGACTCCTCGCGGGAGTCCTCCCGGTTCGGGGTGCGGGCGACCTTCGACTCGATCGACATGGCTGCCGTCCACTCCTACAAGGACGGTGTCGTCGCCCGGTTGCACAAGGGGCTGCAGGGGCTGGTCAAGGCCGCCAAGATCGACTACGTGCAAGGCACTGGCCGGCTGGCCTCGGCCACCTCCGTGCAGGTCGAGGACCGCACGCTGACAGGTCGCCACGTGGTGCTCGCCACCGGCTCCTACGCGCGCACCCTGCCCGGGCTCACCGTGCAGGGGCGGGTCGTCACCAGCGAGCAGGCGATCAGCCTGGAGTCGGTGCCCGACCGGGTGGTCGTGCTCGGCGGTGGTGTGATCGGCGTGGAGTTCGCCTCCATCTTCCGCTCCTTCGGCTCCGAGGTCACGGTCGTCGAGGCGCTGCCCCGGCTCGTGGCCGCCGAGGACGAGGCCGTCTCCAAGCAGCTCGAGCGCGCCTTCCGCAAGCGCGGCATCACCGCCCGCACCGGGGTCCGCTTCGAGGGCGCCACCCAGAGCGCCGACACGGTCACCGTCACCCTCGAGGGCGGTGACACCATCGAGGCCGACCTGCTGCTGGTCGCGGTGGGTCGCGGGCCTCGCACCGACGACGCCGGCTTCGCCGAGACGGGGGTCACCATGGACCGGGGCTTCGTCACCACCGACGCGCGGCTGCGCACCAACCTGCCCGGGGTGTATGCCGTGGGAGACATCGTGCCCGGCCTGCAGCTCGCGCACCGCGGCTTCGCCCAGGGCATCTTCGTGGCCGAGGACATCGCGGGGCTCGACCCGACCCCCATCGACGAGAGTGGCATCCCCCGGGTGACCTACAGCGACCCCGAGATCGCCTCGGTGGGTCTGACCGAGACCCAGGCACGGGAGAAGCACGGGGCGGTCACCACCTACGAGTACAACCTCGGCGGCAACGGCAAGTCGCAGATCCTCGGCACGGCCGGCTTCGTCAAGCTGGTGCGGGTCGACGACGGCCCCGTCGTGGGGGTGCACATGGTCGGTGCCCGGATGGGTGAGCAGGTCGGGGAGGCCCAGCTCATCTACAACTGGGAGGCCCTGCCCGACGAGGTGGCCGGCCTGGTGCACGCTCACCCCACCCAGAACGAAGCCCTCGGGGAGGCCCACCTGGCGCTGGCCGGCAAGCCGCTCCACGCACACTCGTGAGTCTGCTGTGACTCGCTGCACAATCCACCCGCCGCACAACTAGACTGCCAACCCCCGGACGAGGAGACGTCGAGAATGTCTGAACGCGTGAGCATGCCGGCCCTGGGTGAGTCCGTCACCGAGGGCACGGTCACCCGCTGGCTGAAGAGCGTAGGCGACCAGGTCGAGGTCGACGAGCCCCTGGTGGAGGTCTCGACCGACAAGGTCGACACCGAGATCCCCTCCCCCGTGGCGGGCACCCTCCAGGAGATCCTCGCCGAGGAGGACGAGACCATCGAGGTCGGTGCCGACCTGTGCGTGATCGGCGACGGCGATGCCGAGCCCAGCGACTCCGCCGACGAGGGCAGCAGCGACGAGGGCAGCAGCGACGAGGGCAGCTCCGACGAGAGCAGCGACGAGGCGGCCGACGAGCCCGCCGAGGAACCGGCCGACAAGGCGGAGCCCCAGGACACCGCCGACGAGGCCGAGGAGTCCGCCGATGAGGCCGTCTCCGAGGACACCGGTGACGACACGCAGTCGTCCTCCGGGTCCTCTGGCGGCGGTCGGCGGCGGTGGCGGTGGCGGTGGCGGTGAGACCGTCACCATGCCGGCGCTGGGCGAGTCGGTGACCGAGGGCACCGTGACCCGCTGGCTGAAGAGCGTGGGTGACCAGGTCGAGGTCGACGAGGCCCTCCTGGAGGTCTCGACCGACAAGGTCGACACCGAGATCCCCTCGCCCGTGGCCGGGGTGCTGAGCAAGATCCTGGTCGAGGAGGACGAGACGGTCGAGGTCGGTGGCGAGCTGGCCGTCATCGGTGGTGACAGCGGCGGCGATGACGACTCCGGGGACGAGCAGGAGTCCGCGTCCTCCTCCGACGAGGCCGAAGCCGAAGCCGAGGACGACGACCTCGGCTCGGAGCAGCGTCTGCACGACAAGGCGGGCGAGGAGGCCTCGGCCAAGTCCGAGGCACCCGGGTCGCAGGCCAAGGAGGACTCTGCTGGGGCCGACAAGCCTGAGCAGGAGGCTGCCCCGGCCAAGTCAGAGAAGGAGGCCCCCCAGCAGACCTCCCCCGAGTCCTCCGGTGGCGACAGCGGCAAGGACGTCAGCGCCTACGTGACGCCCCTGGTCCGCAAGCTCGCCGCCCAGCACGACGTGGACCTGTCCTCGTTGGAGGGCACCGGCGTCGGTGGTCGCATCCGCAAGCAGGACGTGCTCGAGGCAGCCAAGAAGGCGGAGGCCGCAGCGGCCGAGCCGAAGGCCGAGGCTGCCCCCGCCAGCCAGCAGGAGGAGAAGAAGCCGGCCGCGTCAGCAGCCCCGGCAGCCTCCCCGGACGTGGCTGCCAAGCGCGGCAAGACCGAGAAGATGTCGCGCCTGCGCAAGGTCATCGCGACCCGCATGGTCGAGTCGTTGCAGACCAGCGCGCAGCTGACCACCGTCATCGAGGTGGACGTCACCAAGGTGGCGAGGCTGCGCGGCAAGCACAAGAACGAGTTCCTCGAGCGGGAGGGCGTCAAGCTCTCGTTCATGCCGTTCTTCGCGATGGCAGCCATCGAGGCGTTGAAGCAGCACCCCAGCGTCAACGCCCAGGTCGACGGTGACCAGGTCATCTACCACGCTCAGGAAAACCTGGGCGTGGCCGTCGACACCGAGCGCGGGCTGCTGGTGCCGGTCATCAAGGACGCCGGCGACCTCAACATCGCCGGCCTGGCCCGCAAGATCGCCGACCTGGCCGAGCGCACCCGCACCAACAAGATCAGCCCGGACGAGCTGGGCGGTGGCACCTTCACGCTGACCAACACCGGCAGTCGTGGCGCCCTCTTCGACACGCCGATCCTCAACCAGCCGCAGGTCGGCGTCCTCGGCACCGGTGCCGTGGTGCGCCGTCCCGTCGTGGTCGTGGACGAGGACGGCGGAGAGACGATCGCCATCCGCTCGATGGTGTACCTGGCGCTGACCTACGACCACCGTCTGGTCGACGGAGCCGACGCGGCACGCTTCCTCGGCACCATGAAGCAGCGTCTCGAGGAAGCTGCTTTCGAGGTCTGACCCATCCCGTCCCCAAGGAGCGCACGCCATGAGTGAATCACCGGTCCCACAGCGGACCGTGGCCATCACCGGCGCTTCAGGGATGATCGGCTCGGCCCTGTCGCAGGCGTTGCGGGAGCGCGGCGACCAGGTGGTCCACCTGGTCCGCCGCGCCCCCCGCACCGAGGGGCTGCCTGCCGCCGTCACCGAGGCGCAGTGGGACCCCGACGAGCAACAGCTGGACGCGCGGCTGCTGGACGGGGTGGACGCGGTCGTGCACCTGGCCGGTGCCGGCATCGGCGACCACCGGTGGACCAAGGAGCGCAAGCGGGAGATCCTGCACTCCCGCGTGGCCGGCACCACGGCCGTGGCGGCCGCGGTCGCCGTCCACCACGACCGGGTGCGCCTGGTCTCCGGCTCGGCCGTCGGTTACTACGGCGACCGCGCAGCTGACGTGCTCACCGAGGAGTCCTCGCTGGGCCAGGGCTTCCTGGCCGAGGTCGTCCGGGACTGGGAGGCCGCCACCTGGCAGGCCGAGCAGGCCGGCGCCTCCGTCGTGCACGCACGCACCGGCATCGTGCTGGCCCCCAAGGGGGGCGCGATGGGCCGGCTGATGCCATTGGCCCGGGTGGGCCTCGCCGGCCCGCTGGGCTCGGGCAAGCAGTACTGGTCGTGGATCACGCTGCGCGACGAGGTGCGCGCCCTGATGTTCCTCGTGGACCGTCCCGACGTCACCGGGGCCGCCAACCTCACGGCTCCCAAGCCGGAGTCACAGGCAACGGTGGTCAAGGCCCTGGGTGAGGAGCTGCACCGACCGGCCGTGGTCCCGGCCCCCACGATCGCGCTGAAGATCGCGCTGGGCCAGATGGCCGGCGAGATCCTGGGCAGCCAGCGTGCCTTGCCCACGGTGCTCAGCGACGCCGGGTTCACCTGGGATCACCCCGACCTGGCGTCGGCGATGGAGTGGCTGGTGCAGGAGCAGGCCTCGGCCAAGCAGACCAAGGAAACCCCGCACGACGAGGACAGCGTCACCACCGAGGAGTAGGCGGCACCAAGGAGTAACAGCGGCAGGGGTGAACGGCGGCGGCACCCCGGGGCTGGTTGGCTCCCCCGGCCGTGGACTCACTCCCACGACCAGATGCGCCACCCGTTGTCCATGCGCCGCAGCTCCCAGACGACGTCGTGCACCGCGGCCCCGGTCTGCGTAGCGCCGCCAGGCCCCCGCACGGTCAGCGGAGCCCGTGCGACCGTGCCGACGAGTCGCACCGCGTCGCCGCTCGCCGTCGGCTGGGCGGCGCTGTCCACCTCGGCGGTCACCACCGTGAACTCCACCCCGGCGTAGTCCACGCCGGCCGCCGCGGCCTCCCCGAGGTCTGCGGAGTCGGCGGCCAGTGCCGGTGACCGGGCGGCCAGAGCCATCGCGAGGGCCTCGGGGTCACCGGACTCCCACGCGTGTGCCCGCGCATCCACCAAACCCTGCAGCGTGTCCACCGGCTCGTCGATGGTCTCGTCGACGGTGGGCGGGGGGTCGTCCAGCGCGTCCACCGTGGCCGGCTCCGGCGAGGGCGAGGCTTCGGCGCCCCGTGTCTCGGCGCCCCGTGTGCCCGCGTCGGGGGTCTGAGCGTCGGGGTTCTCGGTGGCCGCGGTGACCAGATCTGCCGGCGCACGGGCCGCCGGTCCGAGCGTCCACGCCAGCACCACCACCCCGACCCCCACCACCAGCGCCCCCGCCGCCATCGTGCCCCGGCGCCGGCGGGTGTCCCCACCGCCCGGGCGCACCCGCGCTGCGCGGTGCCGGGGCAGCGGGCCACGTCGGCGCCCCCGTTGGGGGACGGGGTCCTCCTCCTCGTCGGCCCGGGCCGCCGCGCGCAGCCGGCGGGTGAGGCTCAGACCCGGGTCGGCGTCGGGGGCGACCTCGATCGGTTCCGGCTGGGCCAGCCCCAGCACCACCGTGGCGACCTCCTCCGCCTCGGGGCGGTCCTCCGGCTCGGGTGCCAGGCACCGCTGCACGAGCTCCCGGATGCCTTCGGAGATCTCGGGCGCCAGGTCGACGAGGTCGTGGCGGGTGCCGACCCAGCCCGGTTGCTGTCCGGTCAGGCAGAGCCAGGCCAGCGCGCCGAGCGCATAGACATCGGCCTCCGGCCCCGGCGGGAAGCCTTCGACGACCTCAGGGGCCACCATCCCGTCGGTGCCGTGCACCTCCTCCAGGCGCTCGCCGACGAGGCGCGAGACGCCCAGATCGGCGAGCATCGGCATACCGTCGGAGAGGAACACGACGTTGCCGGCCGACACGTCACCGTGCACCACCCCCACCCGGTGCAGGTCGGCCAGTGCCCCGGCGACCGGTGAGACGAGGGTGACCAGCTCGCCGGCAGTCAGGAGACGTCGTGCCTCCAGCACCTGTGCCAGCGACCCTCCCGCGGCGAACTGCACGGCGAGCCCCAGGCTGGCCGGTCTGCCGTCCGGGTCGGGCAGCGGCAGCACGTCGTAGAGGTGGAGCAGATGAGGGTGGCGCACCCGCGAGAGCACCGCGGCCTCGCGCAGGGCCTGACCGAGGTCACCGTCGCGCGCCGGCACGATCTTGAGGGCGACGAGCAGGTCGTCGGCCTGCCGCCGGGCCCGCCACACCTCGCCTGAGGCTCCCGCGCCGACCCGGTGCACCAGCGTGTAGCCGGGCACCACCGGGCAGTCGTCGTCCATCTGGCCCCCCTGGGATGTCGGGGCGGCCGTCGCGGCCGCTGGTGCACCCACCTTGCCGGGACCGACCGACTCCGCGCAGGACTTGTCCACAGGGCCCTGCGGCCGGTCCGGACCTGCCGACGTCTCAGGCCGGCCCGACCCCCGGCGTGACGACGCGCTCCACCCCGCCGTTGTCCGCGCAGTGGCGGGCCGCGTCCAGCACCGCGAGCACGTGCACCGCCCCCTCGGGGTCCACCGGCATCGCTGCCTGCACGGCCTCCACCCCTTCGTCCCGTCGCAGCACGGCATCGCGCACCGCGACATAGAACTCCACCTGCCCGTGCGGGGCCGCCTTGACGGGACGCCGCTCGCCGCCGTCGTAGAGCCATCCGCAGTGCTCGTCGTCGGCGTCGTCGAGCTCGCGCAGGCCGCCCAGCTCACCGTGCAGGCCCCCCATCAGATAGCTCGCCCGTGTGCCCAGCACCCGCCAGCGCGGCCCCGGGGCGGGGGCCAGCCCGGTCACGCCCAGGTGGCTGATGACGCCGCCGGCGTGGGTGACCGACAGGAACGCCTCGTTCTCGGCCACGGTGCCGCGCGCGGCCAGCTCGGCATACACCTTCTCCACCGGGCCGAACAGCTGCACCACGGCGTCGACCGTGTGGGCGTGCAGGTCGAGCAGCACCCCGCCGCCCTGTTCGGCAGGGGCCTGCTCACGCCAGCGGGCCAGGGGGTCCGGACGCCACCGCTCCCAGCGCATCTCGGCGCGCATCACCTCACCCAGCGCACCCTGCTCGAGCAGGGACCGGAGGGTGCGGACGTCAGGGTCGTAGCGCCGGTTCTGGAAGACGGTCAGCGCAGCCGCACCCCGTGCGGCGTCCACCAGCTCCATGGCCTGCGGCGAGTCCGTCGCCAGGGGCTTGTCCACCACGACGGGCAGGCCGGTCTCGAGCACCTCGCGGGTCTGCTCGACGTGGGCCCCGGTGGCGGAGGCGATGACGACCAGGTCCGCGCTCAGCTCCCCTGCCTGCACCGCCTGCAGGGCGGCCGACAGGTCCGGGTATGTCGTAGCACCCGGCAGGTCCTCCCTCACCTGAGCCACCCGCTCGGGGTTGCCGGTCACGACCCCGGCGATCTCGACACCCGCCTGGTGCAGGAGCGGCACGTGGATGCTCCGCCCGGCGGCGCCGTAGCCCACGACGAGGGCACGGACGGGGACGGCAGGTGCGGAGGACATGCAGCGATGGTAGGCGGCGCAGGGGCCCGTAGGGTGGAGGCATGCGCGTGGAACACCTCGGGTTCGACCCCGACTTCGTCGACTACCGTCAGGCCTGGGACCACCAGCGTGCGGTGCATGCCCGGGTGGTCTCCGGTGAGCTGCCGGACACGGTGCTGCTGCTGGAGCACGCCGCGGTCTATACCGCCGGCAAGCGCACCGCCGCGCACGAGCGCCCGACGGACGGCACGCCCGTGGTCGACGTCGACCGGGGCGGCAAGATCACCTGGCACGGGCCGGGTCAGCTCGTGGGCTACCCCATCGTCCGGCTCCCCTCCCCGGTGGACGTGGTTGCGCACGTGCGCCGCCTCGAGGACCTGATGATGGGGGTCTGCACTCGAGCTGGGCGTGCTGACGGAGCGCGTCGAGGGCCGTAGTGGTGTCTGGGTGCGGGCCGACGACCGCGGGCCGGACCGCAAGATCGGTGCCATCGGGGTGCGGGTGAGCCAGGAGGTGACGATGCACGGCTTCGCTCTCAACGCCGGCTGCGACCTGCACTGGGCCGACCCGATCGTCCCCTGCGGGATCGCCGATGCCGGAGTGACGTCGCTGTCGGCCGAGCTGGGCCGCGACGTGACCGTCGCCGAGGTGCTGCCGTTGGTGCAGGCGCGGGTGGACCTCATCCCCGCTGTCGCCGCCTCGCTCGCGTAGGCACCTCCGGCGGCCTGCCGGTGCCGTCGAACCCGCTGCCCGCGCCCAGCGTGTCCTGGCCGATCCGCCCCCGAGGATGGCGCCGGAGGTGTAGACAGAGGCCCGGGACCGCACCCGCCGGACTCGCGAGGGGAGTCGCCGTATGTCGTCCGTCGTCACGCCCGCCGAGCTCGCCGTCGCCACCCGCGGGCTGCGCAAGGCGTTCCGCACCGCCCGGGGGTCCCGGGTCGCCGTGGCGGGTCTGGACCTCGACGTGCCCGTCGGTGGGGTCCATGGCTTCCTGGGTCCCAACGGGTCGGGCAAGACGACCACGATCAGGATGCTGCTGGGCCTGGTCCGCGCCGACGCCGGCACCATGCACATCTTCGGCACACCGGTCCCCGCGCGGCTGCCCGAGGTGGTGGCCCGGGTCGGGGCGATCGTCGAGTCCCCCAAGTTCTTCCCCGCGTTCACCGGCCGCCACAACCTCCGGCTGCTGGCGGGCGCCATCGGCACCCCCGCAGCCCGGGTCGAGCAGGTGCTGGACGAGGTGGGGCTGCGCGAGCGGGGTGACGACCGGTTCTCCGCCTACTCCCTGGGCATGAAGCAGCGGCTGGCGATCGCGGCCACCCTGCTGAAGTCACCCGACCTGCTCATCTTCGACGAGCCGACCAACGGCCTTGACCCTGCGGGCATCCACGAGATCCGCAGCACCATGAGGCGGCTGGGCGACGAGGGCCGCACGGTGCTCGTCAGCAGCCACCACCTGGGCGAGGTCGAGCAGGTCGCCGACACCGTCTCGATCATCGGCCGAGGTGCGGTGCTGGCCCAGGGCGACGTGGCCGGGCTGCTCGGCTCGGCAGGTGCCGCGGGCGTGCAGGTGGGGCTGCCCGACGCGACGGACGCGGCGGTCGCAGCCGGTGTGCTCCAGCGGGCCGGGCTGACGGTGGAGGTCGGTGGTCCAGTGACCCTGCTGGTCACCGGGGTGGCCGACCCGTCCGAGGTCACCCGCCTCCTGGCCCTCCGCGAGATCTATGTCAGCCGGCTCACCCCGACCAGACGTGACCTGGAGTCGGTGTTCCTGGAGCTCACCGAGGACGAGGGCCTCAGCGGTGGTGCCGCATGACCCGGTTGCTGCGCGTGGAGCTGCGGCGCGTCTTCTCGCGGCGGCTCGCCCTGGCCCTGATGCTGCTGCCACTGGTCTTCGTCGCGGTCGGCTTCGTCGGCGTGCACGTCGAGCTGAGCACCGCCGAGGACAACCGGGCTGAGGCGCAGCGCTTCTACGAGCAGGCGCTGGAGGACTGGCAGGACAACGGCGCCGAGATGGTCGCAGACTGTGTCGAGCAGGAAGCCCTGGAACAGGAGCGTTCGGGTGACCCCGGCATCGACTTCGGCTGCGACCAGATGCGAGAGCCGGTCCTGGCTGACTTCCTGTTCGAACCGGAGCCCGTCCAGGAACAGCTGGTGGGCGCCGTCGCCGCGTTGGGGCTGCCGGTGGCGGTCCTCGCCCTGCTCATCGGCGCGACCACGACGGCGGCAGAGTTCACCGCCCGCTCCATCGGCACCTGGCTGACCTTCGAGCCACGCCGGGACCGGGTCTGGGGCACGAAGGTGCTCGCCGCGGCGATCGCCGTCGTGCCGATGGCCCTGGCCTACGTCGGCGCTCTCGCGCTGGGCATCCCCCTGATCTACCGCATCAACGACGCGGCCGGGTCGCTGTCCTCGGGTGCCTGGGCCGATGTCCTGGCCACCGGCGGCCGGGCCGTCACCGTCGTCGCCGTCGCGGGGGCGGTCGGGGCCGCACTCGGCATGCTGCTCCGCAACACCGGTGCCGTCCTCGGCGTGCTCGTGGCCTACACGATCGTGGTCGAGGGCCTGCTGCGCGGCTTCGTCGGCCGGCTCGAGCCCTACCTGCTCACCCGCAACGTCGAGGCCTGGCTGCGAGCCGGGGTGGAGTGGACCACCTTCGACTGCACCCCCTCCCCCGAGGGAGGCGAGGAGTGCGTCGAGGTCGTCCGCACCATCGGCCTGGTGGACGCCTCGCTTCTGCTCGGCGGTGTCGCCGCCGGCCTTCTGGTGCTGTCCTGGCTCATCTTCCGGCGCAGCGACATCGACTGACCGACCAGCGCCACCGCATACCGGATGTGGGCGGTTGTGCTGCGGGGCATAGTCTGAAGGGACGGCGTGTTGACGCACGCGCACCCCTGAGCACCGCCGACAAGGAGCCCTTTGTGACCGTCGCACCCGAGGGACGTCGCATGCTGCGGGTCGAGGCCCGCAACAGCGAGACCCCGATCGAGCGCAAGCCGTCCTGGATCCGCACCACCGCCAAGATGGGCCCGGAGTACACCGCGCTCAACGGCCTGGTGAAAGGTCAAGGTCTGCACACGGTGTGCCAGGAGGCCGGCTGTCCCAACATCTTCGAGTGCTGGGAGGACCGCGAGGCCACCTTCCTCATCGGTGGCGAGCAGTGCACCCGGCGCTGCGACTTCTGCCAGATCGACACCGGCCGTCCGGCCGACTTCGACGCCGACGAGCCCCGCCGGGTCGCCGAGTCCGTGCGCGAGATGGAGCTGCGCTACGCCACCATCACCGGTGTCGCCCGCGACGACCTCGCCGACGGTGGTGCGTGGCTGTATGCCGAGACGATCCGACAGGTGCACGCGCTCAGTGAGGGCACCGGTGTGGAGATCCTGATCCCCGACTTCAACGGGGTGCCCGAGCTCGTGGGACAGGTCATCGACGCCCAGCCCGAGGTCTTCGCGCACAACGTGGAGACGGTGCCGCGCATCTTCAAGCGCATCCGGCCCGCCTTCCGTTACGACCGCTCGCTCGCGGTCATCACGATGGGTCGCGACGCGGGCCTGGTGACCAAGTCCAACCTCATCCTGGGCATGGGCGAGGAGGACCACGAGATCGAGCAGGCGCTGCGCGACCTGCACGAGGCCGGCACCGACCTGCTCACCATCACCCAGTATCTGCGCCCCTCCCCGCGGCACCACCCGGTCGAGCGCTGGGTCAAGCCCGAGGAGTTCGTCCACTGGAGCGACCTCGCCACGGAGATGGGCTACAAGGGCGTCATGGCCGGTCCGCTGGTGCGCAGCTCCTACCGTGCGGGCCGGCTGTGGGCCCAGGCGATGCTGCGCAGCGGCCGCACCATCCCCGCCCACCTGCAGCATCTGGCGGAGAAGGCCGAGTCGCCGGCTCGGCAGGAGGCCGCGTCATTGGTGGCGCGTGCCGCCGCCAACGTATCCTGAGCCGCATGGCTCGCAGCACCTCGACTTCCGACCCCTCAGCAGCGTCCTCCGGCAAGGGGGGCCGCCGCCGGTTCGGTCGTCGCCGGGCGAAGGACCCCAACAAGCCGGGCCGCTTCGCGCAGGTGAAGCAGGTCTTCCAGATGACCCGCAAGCAGGACCCCGCCGCCGTCTGGTGGATGGCCCTGGCGTTTCTCGCGGTGCTGCTGCTAGCCCTGCTCGTCGGGGTCTGGCTCGACCAGGTCATCTACGTCACCATCATCGGGCTGCCCCTGGCGTTCCTCGCAGCGACCTTCGTGCTCAGCCGCCGTGCCGAGAAGGCTGCCTTCTCCCAGATCGAGGGCCAGCCCGGCGCCACGGCCGCGGTGCTCGGGTCTCTGCGCCGCGGCTGGTTCTTCGACCAGGAGCCCGTGGCCGCCGAGATGGGCGGCAAGGCACGCGGCATGCGTGACCTGCACAACGCCGCGATGGTGTTCCGGGCTGTCGGGCGTCCCGGTGTCGTGCTCATCAACGAGGGCCCCAAGGGCCCTGCTCAGCGGCTGTCGGAGTCGGAGAAGCGTCGGACCACCCGCGCCACCGGAGACTCCGTGCCGGTGCACATCCTGCGGGTCGGCAAGGGTGAGGGTGAGGTCCCCCTGTCCAAGCTGACGCGCACCATGCGCAAGCTCGACAAGAAGATCACCAAGGACGAGGCCATCGCGGTGCAGCGGCGCCTGAAGGCCATGGGCAACACCAAGCCGCCCATGCCGGCCGGCATCGACCCACGCAAGGCCCGGGTCGACCGCCGCGCGATGCGAGGCCGCTGACCTGCTGGCGCAGACCCGAGCGGTGACCTTCGCTCGCCCGGGAGGAGTCTCCACCGCCGGAGACCCGCGATGTGCCCTGCGTCATCTCTGCTCGCCCGCGTGCTCGGCCTCCGCGTCGGATGCCCCTAGGCCGGGACACTACGACACTGCCCCCACCACGGGGGCAGCTGCCCCCACCGCCGGGGCAGCTCCGTAGCCCGGCGGAGGCGCTGTCAGCGGGCGCGGACGATCACCGTTCCGGCGGCCTTGTCGTGCAGGCCCCGGTTGTCGGAGTCAGGGATGATGGCGGGGATCGCCAGGCAGAGCAGCACGGTGCGCACCAGTCCGGCCACCGGCCCCGGTGGTCCGCCGAGCGGGGAGAGCTCGGCCGGCTGCAGCCGGTGCACCGTCAGGCCCACGAGGCGGTGCCCGATCGTCGTGCCGACCGTGCTGACCAGCAGGACGTTCTCGACGGCAAAGATGGCGAGGGGCACGAACGAGGCCCAGCCGGTGGCACCCCAGGCGACCCCGAACAGCGCGGAAGCGATGAGCTGGCAAAGCAGCCAGTCGATGATGATCGCCAGCAGCCGCCGCGGGAAGGTGGCCACCGACCCCGGTCCCTCCGCCGGGAGCCCGAGCCGGTCACCGGGGTATGACGTGTCCTGGCTCACAGGGTGAGGGTAGCCTCACGTAACACCCGCGAAACACCCGGGTGATGGTGGAGAAACGGACCCTGCCTAGTCTCGAGGCGAGCGGCCACCCGCTGGCCCTACTGCCACTCTCAGGAGGATTCATGTTCAGCAGTGCAGAAGAGGTGCTCGCCTTTATCAAGGACGAGGACGTCAAGTTCGTCGATGTGCGGTTCTGTGATCTGCCCGGGGTGATGCAGCACTTCAACGTGCCGGCCGACACCTTCGACCAGGAGGCCTTCGACACCGGCCAGATGTTCGACGGGTCCTCCATCCGCGGCTTCCAGGCGATCCACGAGTCGGACATGAAGCTCATCCCCGACCCGCGCACCGCATACCTGGACCCCTTCCGGGCCCAGAAGACGCTCATCATGAACTTCTCCATCGTCGACCCGTTCACCGATGAGCCCTACGAGCGAGACCCGCGTCAGATCGCCTCCCGCGCTGAGGAGTACCTCCGCTCCACGGGGATCGCCGACACGGCCTACTTCGGCGCGGAAGCCGAGTTCTACGTCTTCGACGACGTCCGGTTCTCCACCTCCGCCAGCGGCGGCTACTACCACATCGACTCGGTCGAGGCTGCGTGGAACACCGGCCGCGCCGAGGAGGGTGGCAACCGCGGTTACAAGACGCGCTACAAGGGTGGCTACTTCCCCGTCCCGCCGGTGGACCACATGGCCGACCTGCGCGACCAGATGGTGACCAACCTCGGCGGGGTCGGCCTGCAGGTCGAGCGTGCTCACCACGAGGTCGGGACCGCCGGCCAGCAGGAGATCAACTACAGGTTCAACACCCTGCTGCAGTCCGGCGACGACGTGATGAAGTTCAAGTACGTCATCAAGAACACCGCCTGGGCCGGTGGCAAGACCGCCACGTTCATGCCCAAGCCGATCTTCGGTGACAACGGCTCAGGCATGCACACGCACCAGTCACTCTGGAAGGACGGCGAGCCCCTCTTCTACGACGAGTCCGGCTACGGCGGTCTGTCCGACCTGGCCCGGTGGTACATCGGTGGCCTGCTCAAGCACGCCCCGTCGCTGCTGGCGTTCACCAACCCGACGATGAACTCCTACCACCGTCTGGTGCCGGGCTTTGAGGCCCCGGTCAACCTGGTGTACTCGGCGCGCAACCGCTCAGCCTGTGTCCGGATCCCGATCACCGGGGCCTCGGCCAAGGCCAAGCGCGTGGAGTTCCGTGTGCCGGACCCCTCGTCCAACCCTTACCTGTGCTTCGCGGCCCAGCTGATGGCGGGCCTGGACGGCATCAAGAACCGGATCGAGCCCCCGGACCCGGTGGACAAGGACCTCTACGAGCTGCCCCCGGCCGAGCTCGAGAACATCGACCAGGTCCCGGCGTCGCTGCCGGCAGTGCTCGACTCGCTGGAGGCCGACCACGCCTACCTCACCGAGGGCGACGTGTTCACCGAGGACCTCATCGCGGCCTGGATCGAGTACAAGCGCAGGAACGAGATCGACCCGATCCGCCTGCGCCCGCACCCCCACGAGTTCGAGCTCTACTTCGACCTCTGACCAGGACAGCGGCCTGACCTGCACACACCCGTAGGTCAAGCCGGACGTGTGCACCATCTGTGCACGAGACCTCCCGAGCGGCCATGGCCGCTCGGGAGGTCTCGTCCTTGTCGAGGACCATCTGCCTACACGTGCACTCGCGAGCTGAGTGGCCGTGCTGTGGACGTTCGCTCGGCGCGGCCGGCCGTGCGGTCGGGGTTCAGGCGGCTTCCTTGACACCAAGCACCGCAGGCGGGAACCCTGACCAGGGAGATGTCCAGTCCTTCGTGGCGCGTGGGCCGGCCGGCCACCGAGTTCGTCAGCACCGACCTCGGATACCTCGCCTACCAGGTCTTCGGGGCAGGCGAGCGCGACATCATGTTCGTCACCGGAGGGGTCTCGAACATCGACGCGATGTGGGACGAGCCGTCGGCCGTGCGGTTCATGGACCGGCTCGGCGCGATCGGCCGCGTCATCCAGTACGACATGCGGGGGTCAGGCGTCTCCGACCCGATCCCCGGCACCACCCAGTGGCTGCCCCTGGAGACCTACATGCAGGACATCCTGGCGGTCATGGACGCCGCTGGCTCGGAGCGGCCGGTGCTCTATGGGGACACCGAGGGGGGGATGTCGGCGATGCTGCTGGCGGCCGCCAAGCCCGAGCGCGTCTCCGCCCTGGTGCTGGTCAACACCGAGGCAAAGCTGCTGCGCAGCGACGACTACCCCATCGGCATCCCCCGGAAGGCCGCGGACGACCTGTCGGCGGCGTACGTCGACCAGCACGGCCGCACCGGGGCGATGCTCGAGCTGACGGCCCCGAGCATGGCCCAGGACCGGCGCTTCCGCGCCTGGTTCACGGTCTACCAGCGGCTGTCCGTGCCGCTGGGGCTGGTGAAGAGCACCTTCGACTGGTTCGCCGAGTGCGACGTGCGGGCTGCCCTGCCACTGATCCAGGCGCCGACGTTGGTCGTCGCCCGTCGCGACGCGCTTTTCCACCGCGCGACCTTCAGCCACTATCTGGCCGACCACATCCCGGGGGCCGAGCTGCAGGTGCTGGAGGGCGCCGACACCCTGCCCTTCCATGCGGGAGACACCGCCACGCTGCTGGACGCCGTGTCCGGCTTCGTCTCCGGCCGCCCCGACCGTCCGGGCGTCGACCGCGTGCTCGCGACCGTGGTGTTCACCGACATCGTCGGGTCGACAGCCTTGGCCTCCTCCCTCGGTGACCAGCCCTGGCTGGACCTCCTGGACGAGCACAACCGCATCGTGCGGGCGCAGCTGACCCGCTTCGACGGCCGGGAGATCGCTATGACCGGAGACGGGTGCCTGGCCACCTTCGACGGGCCGAGCCGCGCCGTGGCCTGCGCCCAGGCCATCGTCGCCTCCACCGCGCGGATCGGGCTCACCGTGCGGGCGGGGGTGCACACCGGGGAGGTCGAGTTCCGCGACGGAGCCATCGGTGGGCTGGCCGTGCACATCGCGTCCCGGGTCATGGCGCAAGCACAGCGCGGCGGAGTGATGGTCTCGGGCACGGTCCGGGACCTTGTCTTCGGCTCGTCCCTTGATCTCCAGCCGTGCGGGGCCGTCAGCCTTGACGGCGTCCCCGGCGAGTGGCAGCTCTTCGAGCTCGCAGAGCCCGGCTGACGCACGCTGTGCCAGCATGTCGGGATGGTGACGGTGTCGCGGCTGCAGATCGCTCCGGTGAAGGGCCTGTCGGTGGTCGAGTGCGACAGCCTGCACCTCGACTCCACCGGCGTCGCCGAGGACCGTCTGCTCTACCTGCTCGCGGCGGACGGTTCCGTGGCCACGTTGCGCCAGCATCCCCGGCTCGCCGCGGTGCGACCCTCGCTCGACCTGGCTGCCGCCACCCTCTGCCTCACCTTCCCGGACGGCTCCCGCCTCAGCGGGGGTCTGGACGACGTCGGCGAGCCGGTCACGGCCACGCTCTACGGTCGCACCCGCCCGGGTCGGGTGCTCGGCGGAGACCTGGCCGAGGCGGTCAGCGCGTATGCCGGGGCGCCCCTGCGGCTGGTCCTGCACGACCACCCCGGGTTGGGCTGGGACGAGGGACCGGTCACGCTCATCTCCCGGGCCTCGATGGCAGCCGTCGCACCGGGCGACGACCAGTCGCGCGCCCGGCGCTTCCGCATGCTGGTCGAGGTCGACGGGCCGACGGCCTACACCGAGGAGGCGTGGGTGGGACGTCGGGTGCGTGTCGGGTCGGCCGTGCTGGCCGTCGACGCTCCCCTCGGGCGCTGCCTGGTGATCGACCGCTCCCCCGACCACGGGCGTGCGGACTGGTCAGGGCTGAAGGACCTGGTGAGGGTCCGCGGCGACGTCGGTCTCGGCGTCATCGCCGACGTGGTGGCCCCCGGCACGGTGCGTGTGGGCGACCCACTCGAGGTGCTGCCGGTGTCGGCCGGTCGCCCCTAGCCGAGGTGCTGCCGGTGTCGGCCGGTCGCACCTAGCCGAGGGGCTCAGCCGGGCCGGCCCTGGCTGACGAACGGTGCCTGCCGGAGGTAGAGGTCCTGCTCGACGACGTCCAGGAGGAAGGCGGCGAGGTCGGCTCGGCTGACCGAGGCTGCTCGTCCGGGGACGTGGGCGTCATGGTCCACGCGACCCGTGGGAGGCTTGTCGGTCAACCGGGGCGGCCGGACCAGGGTCCAGTCCAGGGACGAGGCCGCGAGCTCCTGGTGCTCCAGGGGCTTGTCCCGGACCGCGGCCCCGCCCAGTCGCTGGATGGCAGCAGAGATGAGCCGGTCACGGGGGCCCTTGCGGTCTCCTGGCACATCGATGCCGGCACCGCTGACCCCGACGAACCTGGTCAGACCGTGCTCCGGCATGGCCCGGACGAGCACGGCAGCGGTGCGGCTGTGCAGGTCCGCCTCGCCGGACGTGGGTCCGAGCGCGGAGACGACCGCGTCGGCCTCGTCGAGCACCCGGTCCATGACCTCCCGAGCCGTGCTGGCCCCGGGCACCACCCGGACTCGGTCAGACACCGGGTCGAGCTTGGCCGGCGTGCGCGCCAGGGCGCTCACGTCGTGGCCTCGTCGCAGCGCCTCGTCCAGGACCAGGCGACCGGTCCGACCCGTGGCACCCAGCAGGGCAATCCTCATCTCGTCTCTCCTGTCATGACGTCAGGGACCGACTCCGCGAAGTCGGCCAGCAACCGGGCGAAGCTTCCGCGCTCCGCCTCCGTCCAGGCCGCGGTGGCCTCATGCAGCACGTGCAGCCGCGCCTGCCGGGCTCGCTGTGCCACGTCGGCGCCCGGGCCGGTCAGCCACACCTGCACCTGGCGGCCGTCCTGGCCCGACCGGTCCCGGGTCACCACACCCGCGCGTTCGGCCCGGCTGACGAAGCGGCTGGCGGTGGAGTGGGCGACATGCAGCGCAGCGGCCACACCCGCCACGGTCAGCCCGCCGCCTTCCCGAGCCACGGCATCGGCCACCCACACGGTGGACAGGTCCACCCGCCCCACGTCAGGGTCCTGGACCACCGTGTCGTGCACCCAGAGCCGGCGCAGCGCCAGCAGCGCCGCGTCGATGGCGACCAGGTGCTCCTCAGCCGTCGGCACGCCACACCCCCGCAGACCCGCTCGCCCACTCGCGCAGCGAGGTCGGCGCCCGGCCCGTGACCTGTTCGACATCGTCGGTCAGCCCGGCGGCCAGACCGAACCGCGCGGCAGTGTAGATCGCGGTCGTGACGGCCACCATGGGCCACGGCATCCTCAGTGTGGTCCGTGCGTGGTACGCATACCGGGCGGCACCCGGCCGCGGGTAGCTGACCGGCCGGCCCAGCACCTCGCTCAGGACCGCTGTCACCGCGTAGTAGCTCAACGCCTGCGGACCGGTGGGTGTCCAGGCCCTGCCCCGGTGCGAGGCCGGGTCGACCAGCGCCGCCGCTGCCACCGCGGCGACGTCGCGGGCCGCGACGAAGGCGGTGCGCCCACCGCCGGCCGGCACCAGCAGGGTGGACCGGTCCCGGATGTCGCCGGCGTGCGTGGTGCTGAGGTTCTCCATGAAGAAGGACGGCCGGACGAACGTCCAGCCCAGGCCGCTGCCCCGCAGCCATGACTCCAGCCGGGCGTGCGGCACCACGGGATTGCGCTCGGCCCCCTGCAACGACAGCAGGACCATGTGCTCCACGCCCGCGCTGCGAGCTGCTTCCAGCGCCGGCACCATGTCCCGGGCGACCGCGCTCACCTGCGGCGGGCGCACCACAAACATCACCGACACCCCCGCATACGCGCGTCCCCACGTCGAGGGTTGTGTGAAGTCGAAGGCGACCGGCTCCACCCCCTCGTCGGGGTGGGACCCGGCTGCTCCGCGGGACGCCGCGCGCACCAGACATCCCGCAGCCAGCAGCTCGGAGACGACCAGGCGACCGATGGTGCCCGTCGCTCCTGACACGAGGATGCGCGACTGTCCAGGAGACATACATGTATTATACATGCATTCCCTGCGGCCACTCAGGCGCTCACCGTGCAGCCCCTCGACGGCGGAGGCGCCGAGGGGCTGCGTCGGGGTGCGGACCGGGTCAGCCGGCTCGAGCGGCCACGCGCGTGTCGTCGTGCGTGTCCTCGTGCGCGGACTCGATGCCTGCGAACACCGGGTCATCGGCGAACGACTTGATGCGTGCCACCCGGTAGATGATGAGCGCGTAGACGCACTTGGCCGCGATGTCCGCGACCGAGTAGCCGATCTGCTTGCCGACCCAGGCGTCAGCCCCGGAGATGTCGAGCATGGGCAGCAGGTAGGCGACCGGGTAGACGGTCCAGCTCAGGACCAGCAGCCACCGGAGGTTGCTCAGGGACCGGCGGACACCCTCCGGCTGGCGGTCCAGCGACGCGGTGAGCTGGACGAACAGGACGTAGAGGATGTAGAGGAAGGGGATCATGGACAGGGCGAAGAAGACCACCCGCACCGTGTTGTCCTCGCTGATCTCACCGGGGTAGCCGAGGGCGATCATCAGCACCGCCGCCGGGACCAGTCGGTAGAGCAGCTGTGACTGCAGGCTGCGAGCGAGGGCCAGCACGGCGATCAGCTCGACGAGCAGCAGGGGGACCGTCAGGAGCCAGTCGACGTAACGGTAGCCCTCGTTGAACGAGGCACCCGCGGCCTGCACGTAGGAGCCTGCGCCCCCGACTGCGTCGGTGACGAACGCCTCCTTGAACGAGTCGAAGATGCGGAAGTAGTGGTAGGCCGCGATGCCACAGACGACGATCGCGACGGTGATGGCCTGCCGGTAGCGCGGCAGGACCCGTGGCAGCGAGATGAGCAGGAAGACGGCCGTGAACAGCTGGGAGGCGATCACCAGCGAGAGGAAGTTGTAGACGGTGTCGTACTGGCCCTGCGACAGGACGTCGGGAATCACGGGGTCCTCCATCGGTATCGAGCGGCCGGCGGGGTGCTGGACGAGGGGCTCGTGTAGTTCACTAATTAAAGCATACGAATAGTGAAGGACTTCTGGGCCTGACGTATGATCCCGGGCACAGACAGGTCGACACAGGGATGCGTGTCCCCGGGAGTGGTGGAGGGCCCTTGACGGAGAGCCAGAGGCGCAGGCATCTGTTGACCGGCCTGCCCGATGCCGTCATCCACCTGCTCCGGGCTCTGGAGGAGGACCGCCGTCGCCTTGCGTCCGAGCACGGCCTGTCCACCAGCGAGCTCCGCAGCCTGTTCCGCGTCGCCGAGTCCGGCAGCCTCACCCCCCGGCAGCTCGCCGCGGACCTCTCCGTGACCAACGGGGCCATCACCGGCATCTCCACCCGTCTCGTGGCCGCTGGGCTCCTGCACCGGGTGCCCCACCCTGAGGACCGGCGCAGCCTGTGCCTCCAGCTCACCGAGGAGGGTCACCGTGTGGTCGAAGCGATCCACGCTGACTTCACGGTCACGGTAGGCCAGGCCACCCTCGACCTCACTGATCCGGACCTCGACGCTGCCACGCGGGCGCTGCACCAGGTGACGACCGCGATCCGGGGGCGGGCCACCGCGCAGGGGTGAACAATGGCCAGTGACGTGAGGAGCTGCCATGGCACCAGTCGACGGGACGCGAACCTTCGGCGCCGGGGGTGAGGCCTACGACGCCTTCATGGGCCGGTAGGCCGGGCATCTGCCACCTGAGGCCCGGCGCGAAGGCCTGCGCACGGCATACCTGAAGCGCCTCGGCCACCCGCGGGGATCCCGTCGACCTCACGTCCGTGCAGAGCGTCCTCGGCGGCGACCAGCCGGTCCTCGTCACCGACCTCGCCTTCGGCTGAGCCACCGGCAGCCTGGATCTGGTCGACCATCATGCTGGGCCGGTGCTCGGCCCGCAGATGTGCCTCGTCGAACCGATCGGGGGTCGCGGCCACGACGACGTAGAAGTCACGCGCTCCGCCGTCATGACGGGCGGTCAAGGGCAGTCAGGTCCTGCGACAGACCCGAGCCCGGCTGGCGCGCCCGGGCCGCTCGCGGGACAGTGGTGGTCACGGGAGCCGGCTGGGCCCGGCGCGGAAGGGAGCACCATGATCTTGGTGGTCGGCGCGACCGGCATGCTCGGCGGTGAGATCACCCGGGGGCTGCTGCGTCGCGAGGAGGACGTGCGGGTCCTGGTCCGCAGCGACGAGGCCGCGCGCGAGCTCGCGGCGGCGGGCGCCAGCCCCGTGCTCGGCGACCTGAGCGACCCCGGCTCGCTGCGGCAGGCCTGCGCGGGGGTCGCCACCGTCATCACCACCGCCAACTCGGCGATGCGGGCGGCACCCGACACCGTCGACTCGGTGGACCGGGAGGGCAACGCACACCTGGTCACGGCCGCCGAGGAGGCGGGGGTCACGCGCTTCGTCTTCGTGTCGGCGCTGGGCGCCCAGCCGGGACACCCGGTGCCGCTCCTCAGTGCCAAGGGCGAGACCGAGCAACGGCTGCAGCAGAGCTCGATGACCTGGACCGTGCTGCAGCCCAACGCGTTCATGGATGTCTACGTCCCGCTGGCCTTCGCCGCGCCGGCCCTGGCGGGTCAGCCCGTCACGATCGTCGGCGACGGGCTCCGTCAGCACTCCCTGGTGGCCCTGCGTGATGTCGCGGCCTACGCGCTGGCCGCCTACGACCACCCCGCAGCCGAGCGGGCGACCCTCGCCATCGGCGGCCCCGAGCCGGTGACCTGGCGTGACGTGGTCGCTGCGGTGGAGTCAGAGCTCGGCGTCGACGTCACTTTGCGCCGGGTCGCACCGGGGGAGGCCGTGCCCGGGGTCCCGGAGACGGTGGCCCAGCTGCTCGCCCTGTTCGACAGCTACGACTCCCCCGTCGACATGTCCGGCCTGAGCAGCACCTACGGGGTGCGCCCCACCACGCTCAAGGACTTCGTCGCCGGTCTCGGCTCCACCGGCCGCACCTGAGCGTGGGCGCCGTCCAGGCCTCCGTGGGCCTGCGCGCCCTCCTGCCGCCCGCGGTCACCGCCTACCAGGTCACCCTCCCGCCACCGGACCCCTGGCCCGCGGTCCGCCGTGACGCCGAGTTCCGGGCCGGTCGGGCCGCCGCGGCCGCCGCTCTCGCCGAGCTCGGCGCCGACCCTCAGGTCGGACGGCACCCGGACCGTCGACCGTCCTGGCCCCCCGCCGTGGTGGGAAGCATCGCCCACTGCAGCCACCTGGCGGTGGCCGCCGCCGCGCCGCGGTCGGCGTTCCAGGCGCTGGGTGTCGACGTCGAGGACCTCGCCGACGTCGGCGACGAGCTGACCGAGGTCGTGCTGACACCCGGGGAGCGGGCGGCACTTCCGGGAGCGGACGAGCCGGCCCTCGTGGGGGTCGTGTTCAGCATCAAGGAGAGTGCCTACAAGTGCTGGTCACCGCTGCTCGGCCTGGCGCTGGACTGGACGGATATCGAGGTGGAGGTCGAGCCCGCCTCCGGTGTCTTCACCGCGGTGGTCGTCGGCCCGTCGGCCCGGCTGTCCCCTCCACCGGTGACCGGCCGGTATGCCGTGCGCGACGCCCACGTGGTCTCCGCGGGCTGGGTGGTCCAGGGCTGAGTCACGACAGCGCAGGGGCGGCTGCCCGCGCACCGGATGGGGCGCCGGCCGTGGCGCGTGGGCTCGGCAGGGCGGGCTGCACCTCCCGGGCGGGGTTGCCGCCATACCTGCCCTGCGCCGGCACGGCCGAGCCCTTCATCAGGAAGGAGTCGGCCTCCACCACCGCACCGTCACCGATGACCACCCCGTAGTGGACGAACGCCCCCACTCCCAGCGTCACACCGCTGCCGACCTGCACACCGTCCAGCTTGAAGGCACCGTCCTCCATGGAGTGGCACTGGATGATGCTGCCCGCGTTGAGCGTGCAGCCGTCCCCCACCGACACGATCGTCTTCTCCGGGACGGCGAGACCGTCGTCGAAGACCCGGCGTCCCATCCGCACCCCCAGGACCCGCCACATCAGGGGACGGAACGGGGTGCCATTGAGTGCGGGAGGGGGCGCCCCCAGGAACTTCCAGTAGCGCTCGTGCTGCCAGAACTGCTGCTCGTAGATGGAGCAGAAGCGCGGCACCAGGCGGCGGAAACCCAACGCGGTCCACTCCCACAGCACGCTCAGCGACAGTGTCAGCAGGGCGAAGCCCAGCACCATGGCGAGCAGGACGGCAGCACCCCCGGTCTCGAACCAGGCCGCAGCCAGCGACGCGAAGAGCAGGCCGCAGAAGACCAGGAACCATCGGGTCGCCATGAACAGCGCAAGGGTGACTCCGTTGTGCACGTTCTTGCCGCGCAGGCGGGTGCGGAAGGTCGCGCGGTCGCGGTGGTCGTCGAAGGCAGCGTCACGCTCCACCGAGCGTGGGATCTCGAAGGGTGGGGAGCCGAGCAGGCCGGTGTTCTCCCGCAGCGTGCCGTCGATCGGCACCATGGTCTTGGTGCCGAACAGCACGTTGTCACCGGTGCGACCTCCGGCCGGATAGGCGATGGCGTTGCCAAAGAAGTTGCGGGGGCCGATCTCGACGGGAGCGACCCGGAACGACGTGCTGGAGTAGTCGGCGTCGACGATGGACAGACCGTCGGAGACCATCGTGCCCGACCCGACGGTGACCGCGAACGGCGTCTCGTGCTTCAGGGCGACCCCGAAGTTGGACCCGGTCTGCACCAGGTCGGGCTGACGGTAGCCGATCAGGTTGAGGTAGTGGACGATGAGCGAGCTGTCGCCGGTCAGGGTGAAGAAGACCTTGAGGTTGGTCAGTCGGGTGATGGTGCGGTGCACGGCGTAGTGGAAGCCGTAGAGCGGGTAGACCCGCCCGGTCTCCAGGAGACGGTCGAGGAGCCTGGGGACGACGACCACCGCCAGCAGCCCGGTGAGCAGCCCGCCCACATACAGCACCAGGGCCAGGACGGCGGCGTCACGGTAGAAGTGCCCGCTGTCGTGGTCCAGGTGCCCGATGTCCAGATACGCCGGCAGCAGCAGGGCGAGCAAGCCGATGCCGACCGGTCCGACGAGCACCAGCCGGTTGAGAAGCACGAAGAGGCTGTAGGTGACCCGGCGGCGCCTGCCGCACTCTGTCTCGGGCACCGCGCGGTAGTCGGTGTCCGTCGGCCGCGCCGGGGAACCGTGCCACCGGCTGCCGGCCGGCACCGCCTGCCCCGTCTGCAGCGAGGAGGCATGGCCCAGCTGCGACCCGTCCCCCATCGAGGTGCCGATGTCCAGGACCGACATCTCGCTCACAAGCACGTCCGCCCCGAGGGTCACCGGCCCGGTCTGGATGCGCCCGTCGTAGGCCCGGTAGCAGGCGAAACGGGTGTCCTTGCGGATGGCGGTGCCCGAGCCGATCGTCAGCAGGTCGGTGCACACCGGCACCGTGGTGGAGAAGATCGAGACCCCCGGCCCGATCCTGGCACCCAGCGCCCGGAGGTAGAGGACGTAGATCGGCGTGCCCGCGAAGAGTCGCAACGGGTTGGTGTTGACCAGCGACCGGACCAGCCAGAAGCGCAGGTAGGCCAGGCTCCACACCGGGATCTCCGTCTGCTTCCACCGGCCCACGAGCACCCACTTCAGCAGGATCGGCACCGTGCTGAGGACCAGGAAGGTCACCGTCGCGAACGCGATCGACCGAGCCCACACCGCCAGGAACCCCTCAGCGTCCACCGCCCAGCGGTAGCCGGTCAGCATCAGCAGGAGCATGAGGTAGGAGTAGCCGAGGAAAGCCAGCACCTGCAGCACACCGCACAGCGCGACCTGGGCAGCCCCGACCTGCCGGGTCGTCGGGGGTGGCGGCTCGGCCCAGACCTCGGTGTCGGCGCTCGGACGGTCCTCCTGCAGGGCCACCGCGAGCTGCCGGATGGTCGGATGCTGGTAGAGGTCCTGCATCGCCAGCGGCGGCAGGTCGGTCTCACGTCTCACGCGCGCCGAGAAGTGCGCCAGCAGCAACGAGTTGGCTCCCAGGTCGTCGAAGAAGTGGGCGGCGGCAGAGACGTCCTCCATCCCCAGGACCTCGCCCAGCGCCTGGGCCAGCGCGCGCTCGGTGCCGGTCCTGGGTGCGGAGTGCTCGGCCGCCTCACCCAGGCTCAGCCGGTGCGTCGGCGCCGGGAGCCGCTTGCGGTCGGCCTTGTCGCTGGGCAGCATCGGGATGGTGTCAAGGCGCTCGTAGTAGGCAGGCACCATGTAGGCCGGCAGGTGCGTGCGCAGCTGCTCGTGCACGGTCCGGTCGGTGACCTCGGCCACCCCCGGCCGTAGCGTGTAGTAGGCGACGAGCTCCTTGCTCGTCCCGCCGGGCCGCTCATGGACGTCGACCACGGCCTGCGCCACGCCGGGGATCTCCAGGACGACCGACTCGATCTCGGTCAGCTCGATGCGGTAGCCCCGGATCTTGACCTGGGTGTCGATGCGCCCGGCATACTCGATCAGGCCGTCGTCGGTGAACCTGCCCAGGTCGCCGGTGCGGTAGATGCGCCCACTGGGGTTGTGCTCGATCCCGAGGAAGTCGGGCACGAAGGCGGCGGCCGTCTGGTCCGGTCGGTTGACGTACTCCCGGGCCAGTCCGATGCCGGCGATGCCGATCTCGCCGAGCTCCCCCGCCGGCAGCGCTCGAGGTTCCTCGGGGTGCAGGATGACCGCGGCATACGTCGGCAGCGGGACCCCCAGCGTGACCGGCTTGTCCGGGTGCACGAGGTCCCAGGTCGCCGTGACCGTCGCCTCGGTGGGGCCGTAGACGTTGAGGAAGCGCAGTCCTGGGCGGTGCCAGCGGGTGACCAGGTCCTTCTGGCAGGCCTCCCCCGAGACCAGGAGGAAGCGCAGGTCCAGCAGCTGCGGGTCCAGGGTCGCCAGGAGGGTGGGCACGCAGCACAGAGCACTCACCCGGTGCTGCACGAGGTAGTCGCCGAGCTCGACGCCGAGCAGGCTGGTCCCGCCGGGCTTGGGCACCAGGGTGGCGCCCGCCGCCCACGGCACCCACATCTCCTCGACGGAGAAGTCGAAGGCCGTCGTCATGCCCTGGTAGACGCGGTCGTCCGGGCAGTAGCCGTAGACCTCACCGGCGACCCGGACGAAATTGCAGATGCTGGCGTGCTCGACGGCGACACCCTTGGGTCGCCCCGTGGAGCCCGAGGTGTAGATGACGTAGGCGAGGTCGTCGCGCACCTGCCCCCGCTCCGACTCGGACAGCCGCGAGGTGTCCCGGCCGGCGACCTGGTCGTCCTCGTCGTCGAGGCACACCACCGGGACTCCGAGGGAGCCGACCTGCTCGTGAAGGTGTCCCAGCGACAGCACCCGGCTGACCTCGGCATCGTCCACGATGTAGGCCATCCGGTCGGCCGGGAAGGCCGGGTCCATCGGCACGTAGGCCGCCCCCAGCTTGAGCACGGCCAGGATGGCGGTGTAGGAGCGCACCGGGTCGTCGAGCACCAGCCCCACACGGTGCCCTGCGCCGACACCACCGGCGCGCAGGTGCCGGGCCAGCCGGTTGGCCCGGGCGTCGAGGTCGAGGTAGGTGATCCGGGCCGTGCCGTTGTCGACGGCGAGGTGGGCCGGCTCGTCCCGCACCCATCGGTCGCACTGCTCCTCGAAGACCCGCTCGAGCCGGTCCCCCGGGTGCCACCGGCACCGCTGGTCGCGGGCGGCCAGCACCGGACCGGGGCGCAGCGAGGCCTCCGGGGTGGTGGCCTCGAGGGTGGCCAGACGTCGGTGCATCACGGGTGCACACGCCCCCTTCACGGGTCAGAGACGCGCCGCGTCACCCGACCCACGGGACCCTCCGTCGGGCGGCGGACCTGCTCCACTATGCCCGGTAGTTCCCGGCGTGTCTATACCAGTTCTTTACTGTCGCATGACCTTGACGTGACCTTTGCGGAGGGCTAGCGTCCAAAGGGAAGCCGGGGTCCTCGGGCCCGTGAGAGAGGGCCCCGGCTCCGAGCTTGCACGCCACATCGACGTCCGCCCGATGCCGCGCCGTGAGCAGGCTCCCAACTCCATACACCCCGCGCGGTGGCAGTCTTTCGTTCGACCAGGGGGCATCGGAGCCGCCGCGGAGGGGGTCGGTGACAGGAGCAGACATGTCCACAGCCAAGACGCTGGCGCAGACCACCGCGGACCCGCAGGAGGGCCGGGCCGGCACCATCTTCACCCATCGGGAGTCCCAGGTCCGCAGCTACTGCCGGTCCCTCGACGCGGTGCTCGACACCGCCCGGGGGAGCATCGTGACGGACACCCAGGGGCGGGAGTACGTCGACTTCCTCGCCGGGGCCGGGTCCCTCAACTACGGTCACAACGACCCTGACCTGAGACAGGCGCTGCTGGCCTACCTCACCCGGGACGGCATCGCGCACAGCCTCGACCTGCACACCACGGCCAAGGGTGAGTTCCTCGAGACCTTCGAAGCACTGGTGCTCGCACCCCGCCGCCTCGACCACCGGGTGCAGTTCACCGGCCCGACCGGCACCAACGCGGTCGAGGCCGCCCTCAAGCTCGCCCGCAAGGTCACCGGTCGCCGCAACGTCATCGCCTTCACCCACGGCTTCCACGGGGTGTCACTGGGATCGCTGGCGGCGACCGCCAACAGCGGCCACCGGATGAGCCCGGTGTGCTCGCTCCCGGACGTCACCCGGATGCCGTTCGACGGCTACCTCGGGGAGGACGTCGACACGGCCGACCTGCTCGAGCAGATGCTCGACGACCCCTCCAGCGGCGTCGACCCGCCGGCCGCCGTCATCCTGGAGACGGTGCAGGGCGAGGGTGGCCTCGACGTCGCCTCACCACGCTGGCTACGCCGCGTCGCGGCCCTGGCCGAGCGGCACGGGGCCCTGCTGATCGTGGACGACATCCAGGCGGGTTGCGGGCGGACCGGCACGTTCTTCAGCTTCGAGCCGGCTCAGATCGTGCCCGACCTCGTCACCGTGTCCAAGTCGCTGTCCGGCTTCGGGCTGCCTCTGGCGGTCGTGCTGATCCGTCCCGACCTCGACATCTGGGAGCCAGGGGAGCACAACGGCACCTTCCGGGGCAACGACCATGCCTTCGTGACGGCGCGAGCGGCGCTGCAGAAGTTCTGGTCGGACGACCGGCTCAGCAGCACCGTCGCGGCGCACGGGGTGGAGGTCACCCGCGAGCTGCTGCGCATGGCCGCCTTCGTGCCCGGTGCACGCCTCAAGGGTCGCGGGATGATGCAGGGCCTCGATGTGCGCAGCGGGGAGCTGGCGGCCGAGATCCGGCGCCACTGCCTGCTGAACGGCCTGATCATCGAGTCCTCCGGACCGCACGACGAGGTGCTCAAGGTGCTTGCGCCCCTCACCACCCCCGACGACGTGCTGGCCCACGGGCTCGGCGTGCTGTCCGACGCCGTCGTCGCGTCCTCCTACATGGCCGAGCACTTCCCCGGCCCGGTGCGGCACAGGCCGGACGGGGGGTGAGCGCGAGGCCGCAGGGCTAGCCGGAGCCCCTGCTCGCTTCGTCCTCCCCCTCGCGCTCCCGCCGGCTGTCCTCCTGCTGCTGTCGGATGACGACGAACGTGGCGACGGCCAGGAGGACTCCGGCGACGACGGAGGCGACCACGACGCCCTGCTCCCCCACCCAGCCCTCGAGAAGGTTCCGCGTCCGCGAGGTCGGGTCAGCCAGCGCGACCGCCACGAAGACGGCCACCAGCAGTGACGCCGCGATGGCCGGTGCCGTGGCCCAGAACCCACTCAGGCCCATGCGGCGACGCATCAGGCGACCGGCCTTGACGATGCGGCCCGCCCGCAGGATGCGCAGCGCCCCGACCACCCGCAGCAGCCGCAGCAGCTGCACCGGCCCGATCGCGAGCACCACGCCGACGACGACCACCACCGTGAGCCCGATCAGCCACGCGTGCTGCCGGACCCACCGGCGCTTGTCCCGCGAGACGACGAAGAGCACCACCGTCTCACCGACCAGGACGGCACCGGCGAGCCAGTTCACGTAGGTTCCGACCGTCTCGTAGGGATCGTCGAGCAGCGTCAGGAACACCGCGGGCACGGACACCAGCGCCGCCAGCAGCACCGGGACCGCCAGTCGCTCCTCCCAGTGCGCCTCGGGGTCCTTGCTCTGCTCGTCGTTCACCTGGCCGTGGTCCCTTCCTCGTGCGCACCATGCTAGGGCGGGTGACATACCGTTGGGCCCATGGACGACCAGGCACACATCGCTCCCCCCGGCGTCGACGACGCGACGGTCGAGGCGGTCGGCCGCCTCACCGAGGCCCTGGAGACCGTGGAGCGTGCCCGCGGGCATCTGTACTCCTTCCACCAGCTCACCGGCGAGGCCGACTTCACGATCGGCGATGCGGTCGACCAGCTGCGCGCCGCCGGCCACACCGAGCTGGCCGACCGGCTCAGCACCGAGATCGTAGGGCGCAACGTGCTGCCGGGCCGGTGGACCTTCCAGATCATGGAGGAGTACGACGACGGCTACTGGGAGCCGCTGCGGGCGGCCGAGCGTGACGTGCGCGAGCACCTGGTGGGTGGCAAGCGGCACCTGGCCGAGGCGCGTCTGAAGGAGCAGCGCCGCACCCACGGGCAACCCGGGCACGAGCACCGACCCGACGAACGGTGACCGCCGCCGAGCGGGCCGTCGCCGCCGACCCGCGGCGCTGGCGCATCCTCGGGGTGACGCTGGCGGTCGGCTTCATGTCGCTGCTGGACGTGACGATCGTCAACGTCGCGGTGCCGTCGATGCGGGCCGGGCTGGACACGACGGCCGCGACGATCCAGTGGGTCGTCTCCGGCTACTCCCTGGCCTTCGGCCTCATGCTCGTCACCGGGGGCCGTCTCGGCGACGCCTGGGGCCGCAAGCGCCTCATGCTCATCGGCCTGACCGGCTTCATCGTCGCGAGCCTGGCCGCCGGGCTGGCCCCCGACGCCATGTGGCTCATCGTCGCTCGCCTGGTGCAGGGTGCCTCCGCCGGGCTGCTCGCCCCCCAGAACACCGGCCTGATCCAGCAGCTCTTCCGGGGTGCCGAGCGGGGCCGGGCGTTCGGCATGTTCGGCTTCACCGTCGCCGTTTCCTCCGGCCTCGGCCCGATTATCGGCGGCCTCATCCTGGCCGTCGCCGGGGAGGACGGCTGGCGCTGGATCTTCCTGGTCAACGTGCCGATCGGTCTCATCGCGCTGGTGGCCATCGCCCGCCTGGTGCCGGGGCGGGCCGAGGCCTCCGACGACGACCCTCGCCTCGACCTGGTCGGTGCGCTGCTGCTGGGGGCCGCCGTGCTGTGCCTGCTGCTGCCGATCGTCAGCCTCGAGGGCGGGGAACGGGAGCCGCTGTTACTCCTGCTCGGGGTGCCGGTGCTGCTGTGGGGCTTCGTCGCCTGGGAGCGCCGCACCATCCGTCGCGGCGGGGCTCCCCTGCTCGACGTCGGGCTGCTCAGGCGGGTGCCGGGCTATGCCAACGGGGTGCTCGTCGGCTCGCTCTACTTCACCGGTTTCACCGGCATCTTCCTGGTGCTCTCGGTCCACCTGCAGGACGCCCTCGCCCTGTCGCCGCTGCAGGCCGGCCTGCTGCTCACCCCCTTCGCCGCCGGTGCCGCCGTCGCCTCGCCGCGAGCCGGGCGGCTGGTCAGCACCGTCGGTCGCAAGCTCACCGTCATCGCGCTCACGGTGATGATGAGCGGGGTGCTGGCCATCGTGCTGCTCGCCCCGCAGGCCGACAACGGCGTCCCGCTGTGGCTGCTGCTCTCGGTGCCCCTGCTCATCGCCGGCATCGGCGGCGGCGGGGTCATCTCCCCCAACTTCACCCTGGCCCTGGCCGAGGTCGACCCACGGATGGGCGGCGCGGCCGGGGCGGCGCTGCAGACCGGCAACCGCATCGGCGCCTCGATCGGGGCCGCGCTGCTCATCACCATCTACCAGCTGGGGCTGTCCACCGGCGATGCCACCCTCGCGGTGCAGCTGGCGCTCGGCACTGCCCTGTTCGTGCTCTCGCTCAGCTGGGTCGCGGCGTTCCGATCCTGGAGGCTCGAGCGCTGAGCAGTGCCCCCTCGCCCAGCGCCTCGGCATGACTCACCGCGCCGGGTGCCTCACCGCACCACGTTCCGCCTCTAGGCTGAGCGCATGATCCGCTTCTTGGTCAGTGCCCTGATGTTCTTCGCCTCCGCCGCCATCGGGCTGGCCATCGCGGTGGCTCTGGTGGACGGCATGTCAGCGACGGTCTCCGGCTTCCTCATCGCCGCCGGGATCTTCGCCGTCCTGCAGGCCGTGCTCGGCCCGTTCCTGGCCACCACGGCCCGGCGCAGCGCCCCCGCCATCCTGGGCGGCATTGGACTGATCACGACCGTGGTGTCCCTGGCCGTCACCACCGCTGTCAGCGACGCACTCACCATCGAGGGCCTCACCGCCTGGGTGGTGGGCTCGATCATCGTCTGGCTCGCGACGATGATCGCGACACTGCTGCTGCCGCTGATTCTCGTCAAGGCAGGTGTCGAGGCAGCTCGCGACCGCCGCAGCGACGTCTGAACAGGCTGTGCCGTTGGCGGTCGGCGGGTAGCGGCGGGGTCTGACCGCCTCGGCGACCGCCGTCAGGCAGAGGTCATGACTGCAGTCGCGGTGGCGTCTTCCATGGGCCGCCGACGACGAACGTCACCATGGCTGCCCGGGTCAGGTCCAGCAGCACTCGGTCCAGCGGCGGCGACCTGTCTCAGATCAGCTTGGGGAAGACGAGGAGCAGGCTGGCCGCAGCGATGAAGCCGACCCATCCCAGGATGAGGAAGGCCCACTGCGCGCGCGGAGAGCGCATCCTGCCAGAGAGGGCACCGAAGAAGAGCACGGTCGCGAAGGCCACCGTGAGCACGGTGTAGTTGTCACCCCGCTGGTTGTTGCGCAGCGCCTCGGCGAACTTCGCGTCCGCCCGGTCGTCGGCCTCGGCTGCATCCACGAGCTCGGGGATGACGTAGGACGGCATCTCGAACGGTGTGGCCGGGGCCTCCTCGTTGACGAGCGGTCGCTGCTCCAGCCAGAGCGGGAAGGTGCTGACCAGCGGCTCGGGGAAACGTTCCTGGAGGAAGTCGGCCAGGACCTCGTCCTCCGCCTGGTAGGCCTGCAGCCACTGGGTGAACAGCGACACCTGGATCGTCGCCCTGCGGTTGGCCTCACCCTCGAGCCGGGCCGCCTCGATGCGGGCGGTGGAAGCCTGCGAGAACGAGATCGACATGGCACCGCCCCACTTGCTCGACTGGAAGCCGCTCCAGGCGGTGAGGATGGCCGTCACCGACAGCAGGATGACCGCAACGAACTCTCGCCAGTCACTTCCCCGGTCCGGAGGGGCATCGACGTTCTCGCTCAACGGCATTCTCCGTCCTCGCTGCCGCGTCCTCGTGACGCGCAAGGGAAGCATATCCCCCGCCGGTGATGACCAGGGGAGAGCCACCCGCGTCGCCGACTGGCTCGGTTGCTACCCGCTCGCGCCGAGCACAGCTCGCAGCCGGTCGGCATACTCACCCATCTCGCCCTCGCCGTAGCGGTGCCGCGGCCAGAAGAACCCGCGCAGCCCGTCCCCCTTCGTGCGCGGCACGACATGCACGTGCAGGTGAGGCACCGACTGGCTGACCGTGTTGTTGACGGCGACGAACGAGCCCTGGGCCCCGTAGGCGGTGCGCACGCCGGCCGCGACCTGCTGGGCCAAGCCGAAGAGCACCGGCAGCTGCTCGGTCGGCAGGTCGGTCAACGTGACGATGTGCTCGGTCGGCACGACCAGGACATGCCCCTTGAAGACCGGCCTCAGGTCCAGGAACGCCGCAGCACCCCCGCGCCGGGCGACGATCTCACCCGGCTGGTCACCGGCCAGGACGGCACAGAACCGACAGTCGACCATGCCCCTACTGTGCGCCATCCACCCTGGGGCCGCAGCCGCCGGGTGCTCAGGTGCCGTTGCGGGCGTCCCGCCACTTGCGCTCAAAGGGCAGGCGCCAGGTGAAGGGCGCCACCAGCTGGTGCACCTGGTTGGGCCCCCAGGACCCCACCTCGTAGGGCCGCACCACCGGCGGGTCCTGCAGCAGCGGCTCGGAGACCTCCCACAGCCGCTCGATGCCCTCGGCGGTGGTGAACAACGTGCGGTCACCCCGCGCGGCGTCATAGATGAGCCGCTCGTAGGCCTCCAGGATCGAGCCCTCCCAGTCGGTCTCCTGCATGGAGAACTGCATCGACAGCTTGTCCAGCCGCATACCCGGGCCGGGGCGCTTGCCGTAGAAGGACAGCGACATCCGGGTGCGGTCGGCCAGGTCGAAGGTGAGGTGGTCGGGCCCACGGTCGCCCACGCCGGAGCCCGCGGGGAACATCGACTTCGGCGGCTCCCGGAAGGCGATGGAGATGATGCGCGCGCCCTCGGCCATCTTCTTGCCGGTGCGCAGGAAGAACGGGATGCCGGCCCAGCGCCAGTTGTCGATGTAGCACTTCAGCGCCACGAAGGTCTCGGTGTCCGTCTCCGGGTCGACCCCCTCCTCCTCCCGGTAGCCCGTGTACTGCCCACGCACGACGTCCTCGGGCTCGATCGGCAGCATCGAGCGGAAGACCTTGTTCTTCTCCTCGCTGATCGCCTCGGGCTCGAGAGCAGTCGGCGGCTCCATCGCGGTGAACGCCAGGATCTGGAAGAGGTGGGTGACCACCATGTCCCGGTAGGCCCCGGTGCCCTCGTAGAACTCCGCGCGCTGCTCCAGGCCCAGGGTCTCGGGGACGTCGATCTGGATGTGGTCGATGTGGTTGCGGTGCCAGATCGGCTCGAACAGCCCGTTGGCGAAGCGGAAGGCCAGGATGTTCTGCGCGGCCTCCTTGCCCAGGAAGTGGTCGATGCGGAAGATCTGGTCCTCGGCGAAGACCTCGTGCAGGTGCGCGTTGAGCTCGCGTGCCGAGGCCAGGTCGGTGCCGAACGGCTTCTCCATGATGATGCGGCTGCGTTCGACGAGGTCGGCCTCGGCGAGCTGGCCCACCACGGACAGCGCGGCGGACGGCGGCACCGACAGGTAGTGCAGCCGGCCGGCATCCTCCCCGCAGTGTGTCTCGGCACGGCGCACCGCATCGCCCAGCGCTTTCGGCCCGTCCTCGCCCCGGACGAACTCCAGGTGACCCAGGAAGTCGGCCAGCACGTCCTCGTCGGTCTCGCGCCGGTTGGACTCCCGGCACGCCTGCTTGGCCAGCTCGCGGAACCCCTCGGTGTCCAGGTCGTCCAGGGCCGTCCCCACCACCCAGAGGTCCTCCATCAACCCGGACTGGAAGAGATGGAGCAGCCCGGGCAGCAACTTGCGTTTGGCCAGGTCCCCCGTTGCGCCGAACAGGACGATCGTGGTCGCGGCATCCATGCGCCCACCCTGTCAGGTGTCGCGCGAGGCACCAACCGGTGGACCTCAGCCGGTGGTCGGCACGCCCAGCTGGTCGAGCACGAAGGCGATCTCGAAGGCGGCCTCACGCCAGGCGTCGTAGCGCCCCGTCCGCCCCCCGTGCCCGGCCACCATCTCGGTCCTGAGCAGGATCGGCCGCTCCTGGGGGTCGTTGGTGACCCTCTCACGCAGCCGAGCCACCCACTTGGCCGGCTCGACGTAGAGCACCCGGGTGTCGTGCAGGCCGGTGGTGGCCAGGATGGCGGGGTAGGCGGAGTCGCGCACGTTCTCGTAGGGGGTGTACCCGCGCATGTACTCGTAGACCTGGGGGTCGTGCAGGGGGTCCCCCCACTCCTCCCACTCCACCACGGTCAACGGCAGGCTCGGGTCCAGCACGCTGGTCAGCGCGTCCACGAACGGCACGCCGGCATGCACGACACGGAAGCGCTCCGGCGCGAGGTTGAGCACCGCCCCCATCAGCAGTCCCCCGGCCGAGCGGCCCTCGGCGGCGAGCCGGTCCGGCGCCACCCAGCCCGCGTCCACGACGGCGTCGGCGCAGGCCACGAAGTCGGTGAAGGAGTTGACCTTGTGCATCAGCCGGCCGTGCTCGTACCAGCCGCGGCCCATCTCGCCGCCACCGCGCACGTGCGCGACGGCATACACCATGCCGCGGTCGAGGTAGGAGAGCCGGGCCACGGAGAACCATGGGTCGATGGAGATCTCGTAGGAGCCGTAGCCGTAGATCAGCCCGGGCGCGGTGCCGTCGGCCACGACGTCCCGGCGGGCCACCAGCGAGATGGGCACCCGGGTGCCGTCCGCGGCCCTCGCCCACAGCCGGTGCTGCTGGTAGTCGGCGGGGTCGTAGCCGCCCAGGACCGGCTGGCGCTTGACCAGGGTGAGCTCGGCCGTGGCGAGGTCGAGGTCGTAGACCGACCTGGGGGTGACCATCGACTCGACGACCACCTGCAGCACGGTCGTGTCGTACTCCGGGTTGGCCCCGACGTCGATCGTGTAGAGCGCCTCGTCCACCGGCACCTGGTAGCCGGCCGCGAGGTCGGCTCCCCCGTCGGGGTCCAACGGCAGGACACGCACCTGGGTCAGCCCGTCCTGGCGCAGTGAGACGGCCAGGTGCCCGGCGAAGCCGTCCACGCCCTGCAGGCGCACCCCGTCGGTGCCTGCGATGACGGTCGTCCACTGGTCGGCCGAGGTCGCGGTCAGCGGCGCCCAGGAGAGGGAGAAGTCGTGGTGGTCGCGGTTGTGCACCAGCCACAGCCGGTCGCCGGCCGGCTCGACGTCGTACTCCACGCCCTCGTGCCGGGGAGCCACGACACGGAACTCGCCCAGCGGGTCGGCGGCGTCGAGGATGCGCACCTCGGAGGTGTTCTTGCTGCCCAGGCCGATGACGACGAACCGCTCGTCGCGGGAGGAGTCCAGCCCCATCCAGAAGCGCTCGTCATCCTCGGCGAAGACGAGCACGTCCTCCTCGGCGGGGCCCCCGACGCGGTGCCGCCAGACCTGGTGGGGTCGCCACGCCTCGTCCACCCGGGTGTAGAACAGGTGGCTGCCGTCACCGGCCCAGGCCACGCCGTATCCGATGTCGGTGACCGCGTCGTCGACGATCTCACCGGTGGCCACATCCTTGACCCGCAGGTCGAACCGCTCGTCGCCGGTGGTGTCGACCGCGTAGGCCAGCAGGTCACCGGCCTTGCTCAGGTCGAACGCTCCCAGGGCGAAGAAGTCGTGACCCTCCGCTTCGGCGTTGCCGTCCAGGAGCACCTGCTCCCCCTCCGGCACGAGGGAGGGGTCCAGCTCCGGGCGCTGCGGGCTGTCGCCCAGCGCGATCCTCCCGTGCACGCCATACTGCTGCCCCTCGACCGTGCGGGAGTAGTACCACCACTGCGCGTGCCGCACGGGGACGGAGAGGTCGGTCTGCTGAGTCCGGTCCCGGATCTCGCCGTACACCGTGTCGCGCAGGCCCTCCAGGTGTGCCGTCATCGCCTCGGTGTAGGCGTTCTCGGCCTCCAGGTGGGTGATGACCTGGGGGTCCTGGGGGTCGCGCAGCCACTCGTAGGGGTCGACGACGCGGTCGCCGTGGTGCTCACGGTAGTGGTCGACACGGGCGGCAACAGGCGGGGTCAGGGCTTCGGTCACCCGGCCACGCTACGGTATGCCGCTCGCCGGCTCGCGGACCTCCCGTCACCGGGGCGGACCGAGCCGCTCAGAGGGCCACCGCGGCCGCGCCCAGCAGCACCTTCAGGTCCCCCACCAGCTCCGGTGAGGCGGTGACCCGCAGCGAGTCGTCGAGCCGCAGCAGCACCGTGCGGCCCGGCTGGGTGAGCTTGACGTGCACCTCCGTGACGCCGGGGTGCTCCTGGAGCACGTGCTTGAGCTGGGTGGCCAGGCCGTCGGTGGCGCGGCCCAGGGGCAACGTGACGACGATGGGTCCACGGGGCCCGTCCTTGATGTCGGGCAGAGTGAGCTCGTTGGCCATCACCTCGATGCCCTCCTCGCTCTTCTTGAGCTTGCCCCGCACGACGGCCACGGTGTCCTCGGCCAGCATGGTGGAGACGGTGAGGTAGGTCGAGGGCCAGAAGACGACATCGACGGAGCCGACCATGTCCTCGATGACCACCCGGGCGTAGGCGTCGCCCTTCTTGGTCCGTTTGAGCACCAGGCTGGTGATCAGACCGGCCACTGTCACAGTGTCGCCGTCCTTGACGTGGTCGCTCTCGGCGAGCTCGGCCACGCTGCCGTCGGCATGCTGGGACAGGATGTGCTCGATGCCGTTGAGCGGGTGGTCCGAGACGTAGAGGCCGAGCATCTCCCGCTCGAAGGACAGCAGCACCTGCTTGTCCCACTCGATCGGAGGCACCGGGGGTAGCGCGACCAGCTGCACCGAGGCGCTGGAGGCGTCGGCGTCGAACCCACCGAAGAGCGAGTCCTGGCCGATGGCCTCCTGCTTCTTCTCCTCGGCGAGCGCGTCGACATACTGCTCGTGCACGCTCACCAGGCCTTGCCGGGTGTGGCCGAGCTCGTCGAAGGCGCCGGCCTTGACGAGCGACTCGATGGTGCGCTTGTTGCAGACCACGGCAGGCACCTTGCGCAGGAAGTCCTCGAAGGAGGTGAAGGCACCCTTGTCCTCCCGCGCTCCGGCGATCGCCTCGACGACGTTGCGCCCGACGTTGCGGATCGCAGCCAGCCCGAAGCGGATGTCGGTGCCGACGGCGGCGAAGTTGGCCACCGACTCGTTGACGTCCGGAGGCAGCACCGAGATCCTCATGCGGCGGCACTCGTTGAGGTACAGCGCCGTCTTGTCCTTGTCATCGCGCACGCTGGTGAGCAGGGCAGCCATGTACTCGGCCGGGTAGTTGGCCTTGAGGTAGGCGGTCCAGTAGGACACGACGCCGTAGGCCGCGGTGTGCGCCTTGTTGAAGGCGTAGTCGGAGAACGGCAGCAGGATGCTCCACAACGTCTTGACCGCGTCCTGGGAGTAGCCGTTGTCGAGCATCCCCTGCTCGAACCCGACGTACTCCGCGTCCAGCACCTCGCGCTTCTTCTTGCCCATCGCCCGGCGCAGCAGGTCTGCCTTGCCCAGGGTGTAACCAGCGAGCTTCTGGGCGATCTCCATCACCTGCTCCTGGTAGATGATCAGACCGTAGGTCATGCCGAGGATGGGCGTGAGCGCCTCGGTGAGCTCGGGGTGGATGAAGTCGAGCTCCTGCTTGCCCTGCTTGCGCAGCGCGAAGTTGGTGTGCGCGTTGGCGCCCATGGGGCCGGGGCGGTAGAGCGCGAGCGCGGCGGAGATGTCCTCGAAGTTGTCCGGCTGCATGAGCCGCAGCAGCTGCCGCATGCCCTCGCCGTCGAGCTGGAACACGCCCAGGGTGTCGCCGCGGCCCAGCAGCTCGTAGGTCGCCGGGTCGGTCATGTCCTTGGACAGCTCCTCGAGGTCGAGGTCCTGGCCGCGGTTGGTCCTGATGTTCTCGATCGCGTCGTCGAGGACGGTCAGGTTGCGCAGGCCGAGGAAGTCCATCTTGACCAGGCCGAGCTGCTCGCAGGTCGGGTAGTCGAACTGGGTGATGATGGCGCCGTCGGCGTCGCGCTTCATGATCGGGATGATGTCGATGAGCGGCTCGGAGGACATGATCACACCGGCGGCGTGCACCCCCCACTGGCGCTTCAGGCCCTCGATGCCCTTGGCCGTCTCGAAGACCTCGGCGGCGTGCTGGTCCTGGGCCAGCAGCGCCCGGAAGTCGGCCGCCTCGCCGTAGCGTTTGTCGTCGGGGTCGGTGATGCCACCCAGGGTGATGTCCTTGCCCATCACCGAGGGCGGCATCGCCTTGGTCAGCTGCTCCCCCATCGCGAACGGGAACCCCATCACCCGGGCGGAGTCCTTCAGCGCGGCCTTGGCCTTGAGCGTGCCGTAGGTCACGATCATCGCCACCCGGTCGGCGCCGTACGTGTCGCTGACGTAGCGGATCACCTCTCCGCGGCGCCGGTCGTCGAAGTCGACGTCGAAGTCGGGCATCGACATGCGCTCGGGGTTGAGGAAGCGCTCGAAGATCAGCCCGTGCGGCACCGGGTCGAGGTCGGTGATGCCCATGGCGTAGGCACACATCGACCCGGCGCCGGAGCCACGGCCCGGGCCCACCCGGATGCCCTGGGCCTTGGCCCAGTTGATGAAGTCGGCGACGACCAGGAAGTAGCCGGCGTAGCCCTTGTCGATGATGACCGTGGCCTCGTAGTCGGCCTGCTTGCGCGCGTAGTCGGGGATGCCCTGGGGGTAGCGGCGGTGCAGTCCGGACTCCACCTCCTTGACGAACCAGCTGGTCTCGTCCTCACCCTCGGGGCAGGGGAAGCGCGGCATGAACCGGCCCTCGCCCTCGGTGAACGAGACGTTGCACCGCTCTGCGACGAGGAGGGTGTTGTCGCACGCCTCGGGCAGCTCACGCCACACCTGCCGCATCTCCTGCGCCGACTTGAGGTAGTAACCGTCACCGTCGAACTTGAACCGGTTGGGGTCCTGCATCGTCGACCCCGACTGCACACACAGCAGCGCGGAGTGTGCCTGGGCGTCCTCGCGGCGGGTGTAGTGCAGGTCGTTGGTGGCCAGCAGCGGGATGGACAGGTCCTTGGCCAGTGCCAGCAGGTCCTGCCGGACGTTGCGCTCGATGGCGATGCCGTGGTCCATCAGCTCGCAGTAGTAGTTGTCGGCGCCGAAGATGTCGCGGAACTCCGCGGCCGCCTCGACGGCCTTGTCGTACTGCCCCAGCCGCAGCCGGGTCTGCACCTCGCCCGAGGGGCATCCGGTGGTGGCGATGAGCCCCTGCCCGTAGGTGTTGAGGAGCTCACGGTCCATGCGCGGCTTGAAGTAGTAGCCCTCCAGCGAGGCCAGCGAGGCCATCCGGAAGAGGTTGTGCATGCCGTTGTTGTTGCGGGCCAGCAACGTCATGTGCGTGTAGGCCCCGGACCCGGAGACGTCGTCGCGCCCGCCGTCGCCCCACTTCACCCGGGTCCGGTCGGTGCGGTGGGTGCCGGGCGTGACGTAGGCCTCCAGCCCGATGATCGGCTTGACGTCGTGCTTGCGCGCCTTGGACCAGAACTCGTAGGCCCCGAAGATGTAGCCGTGGTCGGTGGTCGCGATGGCCGGCATGCCGTGCTCGGCGGCCACCGCGAACATGTCGTCGATCCGCGCCGCACCGTCCAGCATCGAGTATTCGGTGTGGTTGTGCAGGTGGACGAAGCTGCGGTCGGGGCTGGCTGGTGCTGGCATCGGGACGATCTTAGGTCGCCCCACCGACATCCCGGGTGTGCCGCCCCCGGGGCTGCTCAGAAGTCGCCGAAACCGCCTCCGAAGTCCCCGCTGAAGTCGAGTCCGTCGACGTCTCCGGCCCCACCGACGTCGCTGCCCATCTCACCGCCCGCGTCCTCGCCACCCCCGGCGTCGCCGCCGCTTTCACCACCTGCGTCCCCCTCGCCGACCTCACCGGCCTCGGGCGACTGCTCGAAGCCACCGAGCAGCGACTGGGCGATGGCGCTGCCGATCACGACCCCGGCGATGCTGCCCATCATGGAACCGGCAAACATCCCACCCAGGCCTGGCCCTCCGCCGAAGCTGCGCTGGAGCGTGCCCGGTTGGCGCATCTCCGCGCGGGTCGCGGCCCGGGCCAGGGTCTGCGGGCTGTCGTCAGCGGGAGCCTGTCCGGCAGGCAGCGCACCGGTCAGCTGGCCGAGCACCTGCCGGCGCTGCTCCGGGGTGAGCTGGGCGAACGCCTCCGCGTGCGCCTGCTCGACCTGCTCGGGTGGTGCGGTGCGCAGCAGGTAGCGGTAGCGCGCGATGGCCCGCTCGTCCTCGCCGGCCGGCGGAGCCTGCGCAGACGAACGGCCCCAGCCCGGCTGCTGCGGCTGGGTGCCCTGATCACGGTCGCCACGTCCGAAGAGCCTGTCGAAGAGTCCCATAGTGCTCGCAACGCTGGTGCGGGCAGCGGGGTTCCCCCGGCGCAGGCGGCTCCCGGTCAGCCGCGGATGACGTCCAGCGCGTGCTGCAGGTCGTCGGGGTAGAGGCTTTCGAACTCGACGTAGTCACCGCTGCCGGGGTGCTCGAAGCCGAGCTTGGTCGCATGGAGCCACTGCCGCTTGAGCCCCAGCCGCTTGGCCAGGGAGGGGTCCGCGCCGTAGGTCAGGTCGCCGCAGCAGGGGTGGTGCAGCGCCGCGAAGTGCACCCGGATCTGGTGGGTCCGGCCGGTCTCCAGGCGGATCTGGAGCAGGCTGGCCGAGCGGTGCGCCTCGAGCAGCTCGTAGTGCGTGGTGCTGGGCCGACCCGAGCTCATCACCGCGAAGCGGTAGTCGTGCCCGGGGTGCCGCCCGATGGGCGCCTCGATGGTCCCCTCGTGCGGGTCCGGCAGGCCCTGCACCAGGGCGTGGTAGGTCTTGTCGACCGCGCGGTCACGGAAGGCCTGCTTGAGCACCGTGTAGGCGCGCTCGGACTTCGCGACGACCATCAGCCCGCTGGTGCCGACGTCGAGCCGCTGCACGATGCCCTGCCGCTCCGGGGCGCCCGAGGTCGAGATGCGGTAGCCCGCCGCGGCAAGGCCGCCGACCACGGTCGGCCCGTGCCAGCCGACGCTCGGGTGCGCGGCGACATACGCCGGCTTGTCCACCACGACCATCTCGGTGTCGTCGTGCAGGATGCTCATGCCCTCCACCGCCTCGGCGACGACCTCGAGCTCGGGTGCGGCGCCCGGGGTGGGGATGCTCACCTGCAGCATCGCCCCGGAGACGACCCGGTCGGACTTGCCGACCGTCGCGCCGTCCAACAGCACCAGGCCGTCGGCGGCCAGGTCAGCGGCGCGGCTGCGAGAGACGCCGGTCACCCGGGAGACCGCGACATCCACCCGTTCGCCGTCCAGACCGTCGGGCACGGCCAGGGTGCGCTCCTGAGTCACGCTGCCCCCTGCGTGGCCCCGGTGGCCGGGTCGCCGTCCCGGGTGCCGTCGGGACTGATGCCCCGCAGGGCCAGCACGATGATGAGCACGGCGGCGCAGGTGATGCCGATGTCGGCCACGTTGAACACCGGGAAGTTGGGCAGCGCCAGGAAGTCGACGACGTGACCGCGACCCGGCCCGGGCTCGCGCACCAGCCGGTCGACCAGGTTGCCGGCGGCCCCGCCGAGCAGGAGTCCGAGGGCGACCGCCCACGCCACGCTGCCCAGCCGCCGGGCCTGCCACACGATGGCGACGACCACCAGCGAGGCCAGCACCGTGAAGATCCAGGTGCTGTTGGTGCCCATCGAGAAGGCGGCCCCCGGGTTGTAGAGCAGCCGCAGCTGCAGCAGCTCGCCGACCACCGAGACCGGGTCACGGCCCGCCAGGGTGCGCTCGGCCCAGATCTTGGTCAGCTGGTCCACCACCACCCACAGCGACCCCAGCGTCACCGTCACCACGAAGCACCGGCGCTGCAGCTTCGGGTCGACGACCCGCCCGGGCGGACGCGCCGCCACGGCGGGGTCGGAGCTGTCGGAGGTCAGCGGCGTTCCTGCTTCTGCTTGCATGGCATACACAGGGTCGCACGGGGGAAGGCCTGCAGCCGCATCTTGCCGATCGCCCGGCCACACGACTCGCAGACCCCGTAGCCACCCTCCGCGATGCGCTCGAGCGCGTGGTGCGTCTGGTCCAGCAACGAGCGGGCGTTGTTGGCCAGGCTCAGCTCCTGCTCCCGCTCCCAGGTCGCCGCCCCCGCGTCGGCCTGGTCGTCACCGGAGCCCTCGCCGCTCTCACGCATCAGCACGACCAGGTCGTGCTCCACCTCGTGCAGCTCACCCTGCAGCCGGCTCTCCTCCGCCTCCAGCTCGCTCCTGACCTCGTCCAGCTCGGCAGGAGTCCACGGCTCCTCCTCCTGCAGCACCGGCAGCTCGTGGACGCGCACCCGCGCGCCCCGCGCTCTACGGGAGGCTGCCGTCGCCCCACTTGACCTCTGTGTCACGGTGTCCCCTTCATGCCCTGGCGTCGCCGGGATGCGGCGCGGGTGGACGAAGAATAGGCGAGGCTCCTGACCAGCACAACGGGTGGTGCCGCCTCGGCCACGAACGGTCCTGCGACAACGACGGCGCGGGCACCCCGGTGAGGGTGCCCGCGCCGTCGTGCGGAGCGTCGTCGAGCCGGCGTCAGCGCGGCTCCTCGTCGTCCCCGAGCCGGCCCAGCTGCTCGGACAGGAAGGTGCGCAGCCTGCCCCGGTAGTCGGTCTCGAAGGACTGCAGCTCCTCGATCTTCGTGCTGAGCGACGTCTGCTGGCTGTGCAGGTCGGTGAGCACGTTGGTGCGGCGCTGCTCGGCTTCGCCGATCATCTGGTCGCGCGTGGTCTGCCCCTCGCTGACCAGCTGGTCGTGGGTCGTCTGGCCCTCGCTGACCAGCTGGTCGTGGGTCGTCTGGCCCTCGTGGACCAGACGGTCATGGGTGCTCTGCCCCTCCTGGACCAGACGGTCATGGGTGCTCTGCCCCTCCTCGACCAGGCGGTCGTGGGTGGCCTGGCCGTCGCCGACCAGCTGGTCGTGGCGCTGCTGGCCCGTGCTGACCAGCTCGTCGTGCTGCCGCTGACCGGAGCCCACCAGCTCGTCGTGCTCGGCCTGACCGGTCTGCACGAGCTCGTCGTGACGCTGCTGGCCGGTGCTGACCAGCTCGTCGTGCTGAGCCTGACCGGTCTGCACGAGCTCGTCGTGACGCTGCTGCCCGGTCTCGACCAGCTGCCTGCCACGCTCGTCGGCCTCGGTGACCACGCGGTCACGGTAGGACTCGGCCTCACCGACGAGGCGGTCGCGTGTGCTCTGGCCCTCGGCGACGTGCTGGTCGTGCAGGCGCTGCGCGAGCGAGATGATCGTGGTCGGGTCCTCGACCTGGGGACCGTTGTCCTTCGGTGCCGCGACGGCGGCAGCCGGAGCGGCCGGTGCCTGCTCCCCGGCCTGACGGGCCTTCTCCTCGGCCTGGCGCGCGGCCTCCTCGGCCTGCTCCGCCTCGGCGCGAGCAGCCTCGACACGCTGCTGCAGCTGCTGGAGCTCGTCGTCCAGGCGGGAGCGACTCGCCTCGGCGGACTCGCCCTGGGCTGCGTCGGCCTCCGCGGCAGCCTGCTGCGCGGCGTCGACCCGGCGCTGAGCCTCGGCCTCTGCCTGCTCCGCCTCGGCGCGACGCTGCTCCAGGCGCTGCGAGAGCTCGTCGAGCTCGGCGACGAGCTCGTCCCGCTCCCGACGGACCCGGGCCACCTGCTCCTGCTCGCCGGCCAGCGCTGCTCCCCCGGCGGCGATGGCCTGGGTGCTGTCCTCGTCGTAGCCCTTGCTGGCCCGGCAGTCCTCCAGGTCGGTCCGCAGCGAGTCGTTCTCGGACCCCAGGCGACGCAGCTCGACGACGATCTCGTCGAGGAAGTCGTCGACCTCGGTCTCGTCGTAGCCCCGCTTGAGGTGCGTGGGCTTGAAGCTCTTCTTGATGACGTCCTCGGGAGACAACGCCATGGGTTCACCTCGCTCCGGATAGTCGCTGGTGCAGACTCGAGGCCGGCACCACCGACGTGCGGTCATGCACGGTCGACGATCACCTTAGCCCACAGCAGCCCCACCCGGGGCTACCGTGCGGGGCTCAGAAGGGGAGCTGGTCGACGAGGTTGCTGGCGATGCTGACACCGAAGATGAGCACCAGGAAGCCGAGGTCCAGCGCCACCCCACCGAGGCGTAGCGGGGGGATCACCTTGCGCAGCGCGTTGAGCGGGGGGTCGGTCAGGCTGTAGATGAACTCGGCGACCACCAGCAGGATGCCCTTCGGCCGCCAGTCCCGGGAGAACACCTGCACCCAGTCGAAGACGAGCCGCCCGAGCAGCACGATGAAGTAGAGGAAGAGGAGGAAGCTGAGAATATCGCCGACCATGGGGTCAGTCTCTCAACTCTGGTTGAACAGCCCCTGCTGGGTCCGCCCGGTGTCCACCGCACCGTCGACCTCGACGTGCGAAGGCGACAGCAGGAAGACCTTGCTGGTGACCCGCTCGATGGAGCCGTGCAGCCCGAAGGCGAGACCCGCTGCGAAGTCCACCAGCCGCTTGGCGTCGGCGTCGTCCATCTCGGTCAGGTTCATGATCACCGGCGTGCCGGCCCGGAACGACTCGCCGATGTTCTTGGCCTCGTTGTAGGTGCGCGGGTGGATCGTGGTGATGCGGTTCATCTCGCTGACCTCTGGCTCCTGGACGACCCGGGCGACGGGGGTGCGGCGCGGCAGGGGCGTCACCTCCGCCCCGCGCGGGGCCGTGTCGGTGTCCTCGTGCATCGGCGAGGCGTCGCGCACGGGCGCCCGGTCGACCTCGTCGTAGTCGTAGCGCTCATCGACCTCGGCCAGGCCGAGGTACTCCATGGTCTTGCGCAGTGCCCCAGCCATCTCAGCGAGCTCCTTGGTGCGTGCGAATCCACCCGGATAATGGTGGTGCGGACGGCTCCGACGTTACCGGTGTGACTGGCGGGATCCGAGGATTGCACTCCCGACACGCAGGTGTGTCGCGCCGACGGCGATCGCGTCCTCCAGGTCGGCACTCATCCCCGCGGAGACCCAGTCGGCCTCAGGGTGGGCGCTGCGGATCTCCTGTCCGCTGGCGGCAATGCGCTGGAAGGCGGCGGCGCGGGCCGCGTCGTCCAGCCCCGGCGGCGCAACCGCCATCACCCCGCGCAGCCGCAGGTGCTCGGTCTCGGCGACCAGGTCGGCCAGGGCCGGGGCCTGGCTCGGTGCCACGCCGCCCCGGCCGGCCCGCTCCCCCTCCTCCAGGTCGAGCTGCACGGTGACGTCCAGGTATGTCGTGCGCTCGCCGGCCTCGATCGCGGCACCGACCGCCCGGTCCAGGGCGCGCACGAGCTTGGGCCGGTCGACCGACTGGACGACGTCGGCATACCGCGCCACCGAGCGTGCCTTGTTGGACTGCACCTGGCCGATGAAGTGCATCCGGGTCTGCCCCAGCACCTCCGGCTGCCACCAGCGCCTTGAGCTCAGCGGCCTTGGCCGAGGCTTCCTGGTCTCGGTTCTCGCCGAGGTCTCGCACGCCGAGCTGGACCAACCGGGCCGCATCCTCGGCGGGGAAGAACTTGGACACCACGACCAGGGTGAGGTCCTCGGGCGAGCGGCCGGAGACCTCGCAGGCTCGCGTGATGCGCTCGTGCACGCCCCTGAGGTGGGTCGCGAGCTCCTCGGAACGCTCGCTCACGCGACCGCCTCGGGGGCCAGGAGGCGCACTGCCGCGGCATACCGCCCGGTGCTGCCGTCGCGCCGGTAGGAGTAGAGGTCCTCGCTCTCCCGGGAGCACCCGGGCAGCCACTGCACGGGCACGCCGGCCGTCGCGAGCTGGTCGACGACCCCGGCGGCGACGTCGATCGCCGGAGTGCCGGTCCACGAGACCGTGGAGCTCACCGGGCTGACTGCCGCTGCCGCCGCCCGCATCTCCTCGGGCACCTCGTAGCAGCGTCCGCAGATCGAGGGCCCGACCACCGCCTGGAGGTCCTGGGCCCCCAGGGCACGCAGCCGCTCCAGTGTCGCGGGCACCACCCCGCTGGTCATCCCGGGCCGCCCGGCGTGCATCACGGCGGCCAGTCCCTCGGTGCGGTCCACGACCATCACCGGCGTGCAGTCGGCGACGAGCACCACGAGCACCACCCCAGGGTCGTCGGTGAGCAGGCCGTCCGAGGCGGGAGGTGGCACCGGCGGCCCCCCCGGCCCGACCTCCTCTCCGCCGACCCGTGCGACGGCGCAGCCGTGTTGCTGGTCCATGAAGCGCAGGTCGCGCAGGGTCACCCCGAAGGCGTGCGCGAGCCGGTGCCGGTTGGTCTCGACGGCCGGTGCCTCGTCCCCCACGTGGCCGGCGAGGTTGAGCTCGGCGTGCGGGCCCTGGCTGGAGCCTCCCCAGCGGTCGGTGACGGCCCAGTCGACACCGTAGAGGGTGTCGTCCGGCTCGATCCGCTCCCGCCACCTGAACACCCCGCTCACGCTAGTTCATGGCGAGGCACCACGGAGCAGCCGGTCGGCACCGAGGCCCGGGCAGGGTGGGCCGGGCGCGACACGAGGTCGCCCCCGCCACCGTGACCGGTGCGGGGGCGACCCTCGGGTGACGCCGGCGCGTTACTTGAGGAAGTCGGGCACGTCGAGGTCCTCGGCGTCCTCGTAGCTCACCGCGCGGGGCGGTTGCTGGACCGGCGCCTGCTGCGGCGACGGCGACGGGGCGGTCTGGTGGGTGGGCTGGGCGTGACCGTTGACAGCGTGGGCGGGCACCGGCTCACGCTCCGCCTGCTGCTGTGGGCGCGCCGGGGCGGCCTGCTGCTGGGGCTGCTGCTGGCCGGCCTTGGGGTCCCGGTTGGTGCCGCCGGCCTGCACCTGGCCCAGCGCCCGGTCGTCGGAGCGCTGGGTCGGCGAGCCGCTGTCGAAGCCGGCCGCGATGACGGTGACCCGCACCTCGTCGCCCAGGGAGTCGTCGATGACGGCGCCGAAGATGATGTTGGCGTCGGGGTGCGCGGCCTCCTGGACCAGGCGTGCGGCCTCGTTGATCTCGAACAGACCCAGGTCGGAGCCACCCTGGATCGAGAGCAGCACACCGTGCGCACCGTCGATGCTGGCCTCGAGCAGCGGTGAGGAGATCGCCAGCTCGGCCGCCTGCACCGCGCGGTCCTCACCGCGAGCCGAGCCGATGCCCATGAGCGCGGACCCGGCCCCCTGCATGACCGACTTCACGTCGGCGAAGTCGAGGTTGATCAGGCCCGGCGTGGTGATCAGGTCGGTGATGCCCTGCACACCCGAGAGCAGCACCTGGTCGGCGCTGCGGAAGGCGTCGAGCATGCTCACCGCGCGGTCGGAGATCGACAGCAGCCGGTCGTTGGGGATGACGATCAGGGTGTCGACCTCTTCGCGCAGCGACCCGATGCCCGACTCGGCCTGGTTGGCGCGACGCCGGCCCTCGAAGGTGAACGGGCGGGTGACCACGCCGATCGTCAGTGCGCCGAGCGACTTGGCGATCTTGGCCACGACCGGTGCACCGCCGGTGCCCGTGCCACCGCCCTCGCCCGCGGTGACGAACACCATGTCGGCCCCTCGCAGGGCCTCCTCGATCTCCTCGGTGTGGTCCTCGGCGGCCCTGCGGCCCACCTCGGGGTCGGCGCCGGCGCCGAGGCCCCGGGTGAGCTCGCGACCGACGTCGAGCTTGACGTCGGCGTCGCTCATGAGCAGGGCCTGGGCGTCGGTGTTGATGGCGATGAACTCGACGCCCTTGAGACCGACCTCGATCATGCGGTTGATCGCATTGACACCACCACCCCCGATACCGACGACCTTGATGACGGCCAGGTAGTTCTGCGCTGCGGACACGGTGCGCCTTTCGTGGATGTCTGCATGTTCCTTGTGCTTGACACCGTATGTCGGCGCTCCGGAATCGCCCGGGACTCTAGACCTGAAGTGAAGGTCGAGGCTTAGCTCGCTCAGGGAGCCCAGCCCTGCTCGGCCGCGGGCTCCAGTCCGGTCACCACGGGGGTCTGCGGCACTGCCAGGTCGACCACGATCGACTGCTCGGTCTGCGGGCTGATCTGGTCCTGCAGCAGGAGCGCCTCGAGCACCGGGCCCTTGAGCTCGGCCTCCTGCGGCCCACCCCACAGCACGGTCAGCCCACCCAGCCGGAAGCGCAGGTCGCCGTCCCCGGTGAGCTGCAACGCCGTGACGTCCTCGGCGGTCGCCGGGTCCACGGCCTCCAGCATGGCCAGCACGCCGGCCAGTGACGCCTGCGAGACCTCGCCGCGCGTGGCGCGCACCACCGGGACGTCCCGCGGTCGGTCGGTGACCGTGTCGTAGACGACGCCCTCGGCGTCGACCACCTGGCGCTGTCGGGCCCCGGACTGGTCGAGCACCAGCGCGGGCTCGCGCAGCCTCACCGCGATGACCACCGTGGAGGGCCAGTCGCGTTCGACCACGGCCTCGGCGATGCGCAGGTCCTCCTCGACGCGGGCTGAGACGGCCTGGGTGTCGACCCGGGCGAGCGGCAGGCCGAGCGGCACCGCTGCGCCGGTGACAGCACCCTCGGCGACCTGACCTTCGACCCCCTCGACGACGACGTCCTCGACCACGAACGCCGGCGACCACAGCAGCACGCCGACGACAGTGGCGACCAGGGTCACCACGGCGACGATCCAGCCGGCCATCCGCCAGGGCCGTCGGCGCCACCGGCGCGCCCGCTCCTTGAACCGGTCGTGCACCGGCACGGTCGGCGGTGGCGCCCCGCTCGTGCGCGGCCTCGCCCGCACCCCCGTGCTCATCGTGGCGTCCCACCCTTCTGCGTATGCCGTGCGCGCAGGACCTCGAGCACCTGCGGCCCCAGCGTGGTCACGTCACCGGCTCCGACGGTCAGCAGCAGGTCACCTGGCCGCAGCAGCGCTGCCAGCTCGGCCGGTGCCGAGGCCAGGTCGGGCAGGTAGTGCACCTCACCCGCGTCGGGGCGGGCCCGCACCAGGTCGGCGACCAGGGCGCCGTCGACACCCTCGACCGGCTCCTCGCGGGCACCGTAGACGTCGAGCAGCACCACGACGTCGGCCGGGGCCAGCCCGGCGGCGAACTGCGCGGCGAAGTCGGCGGTGCGCGAGTAGAGGTGCGGCTGGAAGGCGACGACGAGCCGCCCGCCGTCGGGGACGACCGAGCGCCCCGCGCGGACGACGGCAGCCACCTTGTCGGGGTTGTGCGCGTAGTCGTCGACGACCTCGACGCCCGCGGCCTCACCGACGGCCTGGAAGCGACGCTCGGTGCCGGGGAACGCGGCCAGCCCGTCCAGGACGGCGTCCAGGTCGGCGCCCAGCCCACCGGTGGCGGCCAGCAGGGCGGCGGCGGCGTTGTGCACGTTGTGCGCACCCGGCATCGGCACGGTGAGCCGGCGCTGGGTGCCTGCCGGGACGGCGCCGACCGCGCGGCGGAAGGTCAGCCGGGCACCCCAGGTGCGGCCCGCCCCTGCGACCTCGTGCAGCTGCAGGTCGGCGTCGTCGCTGGTGCCCCAGGTCAGCACCTTGCGACCGAGGTCGCGACACCGCTCGGCGAGCGACCGGGCACCCGGGTCGTCGGCACCGGCCACCAGCACCCCGTCGGCCGCGACCGTGTCGGCGAACTCCTCGTAGGCGTGTTGCACCCCGGCAAGGTCGCCGTAGAAGTCGAGGTGGTCGGCGGTGATGTTGGTGACCAGACCGACCTGCGGGCGGTAGACCAGGAACGACCCGTCGCTCTCGTCGGCCTCGACCACGACCGGGCCGGTGCCCGGGGCGGCGTTGGTGCCCTGGCCCACGATCGGCGAGCCGAGCACGTAGGCCGGGTCGGCTCCGGCGGCCCGGAGCGCCACGGCGAGCATCGCGCTCGTGGTGGTCTTGCCGTTGGCTCCCGCGACCGCCACCGCCTGCCGTCCGTGCAGCAGCGCGGCGATGCCCTGGGCACGGTGCAGCACGGGCAGGCCGCGCTCGCGGGCGGCAGCCAGCTCGGGGTTGGTCTCGCGGACCGCCCCGGAGATGACGACGGTGTCGGCCTCACCCAGGTGTGCTGCGTCGTGGCCGACGTGGACGGTGGCCCCTTCGGCGGCGAGCAGCCGCAGGGTCTTGCTCTCCCGCTGGTCGGACCCGGAGACCGCGACCCCCTGGGCCAGGAAGAGCCGGGCCACCCCGGACACCCCGGAGCCCCCGATCGCGATGAAGTGCACGGCCCCGAGCTCGTCGGCGGCCGGGACGGGTGCCGTGAAGTCGAACCGGTCGGTCGGCACCGGGCTCATGAGCGCCCCGCAGCGCGCCGCACCATGGACACCAGCATGTCGTCGGCATCGCGCTGGCCCATGCGCCGCGGCTGCCTGCCCCATGCGGGTGATCCGCTCAGGGTCGGTGACCAGCGGCACGACGGCGTGTCGCACCCAGGCGGCGTCCAGGGCTGCGTCATCGACCAGCAGGGCTCCGCCGGCGCCCACGTCGTCGGCGGCGTTGAGCCGCTGCTCCCCGTTGCCCACGGGCAGCGGCACGAAGATCGCCGGCAGGCCCACGGCCGTCACCTCGCACACGGTGCCCGCACCGGCGCGGCACACGGCGAGGTCGGCCGCGGCATACGCCAGGTCCATGCGGTCGGTGTAGGGCTGTGTGACGTAACGGGCCCTCCCCGCCCCAGGCTCGGGCACCTCGACCTCCTTGCCGGCGCCGGTGAGGTGCAGCACCTGCACCCCGGCCTCGAGCAGGTCAGGTGCCGCCGCGGCGAAGGCGGTGTTGATGCGCAGGGCACCGAGCGAACCGCCGAAGACGAGCAGGGTGGGCCGGTCGTCGTCGAGGCCGAAGTGCGCCAGGCGCCTCGGCACGGGTCGCGGCCCGGTCGAGGTCGCTGATCTCGCGGCGCAGTGGCATGCCGACCTGCGTGGCGTGCGGCAGCGCGGTGCTGGCGAACGTCGTGGCGACAAACGGGGTGAACCTCGCGCCCAGCCGGTTGGCCAGACCTGGGCGGGCGTTCTGCTCGTGGATGACGATGGGGATGCCGTGCCGTCGGGCCGCGAGGTAGGCGGGGGTGGCGACATAGCCGCCGAAGCCGACCAGCACGTCCGCGTCGTGCTCCCGCAGAGTGCGTGCCGCGGCCGCGACAGCCGTCCGGAAGGCACCCGGGAAACGCACCGCGCGGGCGTCCGGCCGCCGCGGGAACGGTGCTTTGGGCACCAGCTCGAGGGGGTAGCCGCGCTCCGGCACGAGCCGGGCCTCCAGCCCCTCGGTGGTGCCGAGCACCACCAGCGAGGTGTCGGGGTCGCGGCGACGCAGTGCGTCGGCGGTGGCCAGCAGCGGGTTGACATGGCCGGCGGAGCCGCCTCCGGCGAGCACCACCGACAGCGGCGTGGGTGCCGGCCCCGGTGCTCCGGTCGCCGGTGCTGCCCGGCCCGGTGCCCGTCTCCTCGGTGCTCATCGCCCGCCCTGCCCCGAGCCGGGGAAGGCCGCCAGGGTGCGTCGCAGCCGGGACGAGCGGCCGGAGAGCGCCTCGGAGCAACCGGGCAGCGAGCGGGCCATCGCCAGCAGCAGCCCGACGCCCATCAGCGCCGCGATGAGTGCGGACCCGCCGCTGGACACCAGCGGCAGCGGCACCCCGACGATCGGCAGCATGCCGATCACCGAACCGATGTTGAGGCAGGCCTGGGCAAGCAGCCAGATCATGACCCCCGCGGCGGCCAGCCGCACGAACGGGTCGGGGGTGTCGGCGACGATGCGGAAGCAGGCGTAGCCGAGGATGCCGAACAGGACGAGCACGGCCAGCGACCCCGGCAGGCCGAGCTCCTCGCCGATGATGGCCAGGATGAAGTCGTTGTGCGGCTCAGGCAGCAGTGACCACTTCTCGCGGCTGGCGCCCAGTCCGACACCCCACCAGCCGCCGTCGGCCAGGGCATACTCGGCGTGCACCTTCTGGAAGCAGCCGTCGACGTGCGGGCTGGTGCAGGTGTTGCCCAACCAGGTCTCGATGCGCTGCATGCGGTTGCCGCTGCCTGCGGCCAGGTAGCCCACGCCCACGGCCACGGCGACCCCGACCACGGCGAACCAGCGCAGCGGCAGACCGGCCACGAAGAGCATGCCCCCGGCGATAGACACCAGGATCATGGCGGTGCCCAGGTCGCGACCGGCGACGACGAGGCCGATCAGCAGCGCGGCACCGGGGACCACGAACGGGATCATGGCGTGCGCGATCTGGCCGATGACCTTGCGCTTGCGGGCGAGCACGGCGGCGCCGAAGACGACGAGGGCGAGCTTGACGAACTCCGAGGGCTGCAGGCTGCGGCCGCCGATCAAGATCCAGTTGCGGTTGCCCTGGAAGTCGCCGCCCAGCGGCGAGAAGACCGCTGCCTGCAGCAGGGCCGCTGCGAGCAGCCCCGGGATGGCCAGCCGCTTCCACCAGGTGACCGGCAGGCGCGAGCCGCACCAGGCCAGCAGCGACCCCCACGCTCGCGAAGGCCAGCTGCTCGACGAAGACGTCGTAGGAGCTGCCGGTCTCGACGTAGGAGCGCACGCTCGAGGCGGACAGCACCATCACCAGCCCGATCGAGACCAGGGCAGCGACGCTGGTGAGCACCAGGTAGTAGGGCGCCACCGGGGAGCGGAGCCACTCCCCCGCGGCTCCCAGGGAGGAGCGGGTCGGCTGCGGCGTGGCCGGTGAGGTCGGGCGGGTGAGCTGGGTGGTCACGCCGCGCCCCCCTGGCCGGCTCGCCGCCGCACGGCGTCGGCGAAGGCGCTGCCCCGGGCGCCGTAGCTGTCGAACATGTCGAGCGAGGCCGCGGCCGGCGCGAGCAGCACCACGTGCCCGGGCAAGGCCAGGTCCAGGGCGTGCTGCACGACGTCGTCCATCACCCGCGCCAGGGTGCGGTCGCGGTCCTCGGGGGTCATGGACCTAGTCTCAGGGGCGGTGACCTCACGGACCGGCACCTCCGGTGCGTGTCGGGCGAGTGCCTCGACGAAGATCTGACGGTCCGCCCCCAGCAGCACCGCACCCCGCAACCGGGGAGCGGCCTGGCTGACCAGCTCGTCGATGTCGGCGCCCTTGAGCTGGCCACCGGCCACCCACACGATGTCGGCGTAGGCGTGCAGCGACGCAGCCGCGGCGTGCGGGTTGGTGGCCTTGGAGTCGTCGACGAAGCGCACCTGCCCGATCGGGTCGACCTCGGTGATGCGGTGGGCGGCGGGGCGGAAGCTGCGCAGCCCGTCCCGGACCGCACCGGGCCGCACGCCGACCGCCCGGGCCAGGGCGGCCGCAGCCAGCGCGTCGAGCACCAGGTGGGGCGCCGGGGCGCCGGTGGGGTCGAGGTCGGCGAGGGTGGCCAGCTCGGCGGCCGCGGTGCGCCGCTCCGTGACGAACGCGCGGTCGGCCAGCACGTCGTCGACCACCCCCAGCATCGAGAGTCCCGGCACGCCTGCGGTGACGCCCACTGCGCGGCAGCCCTCCTCGACGTCGGCGTCCTTGACCATCTGCTCGGTGACCTCGTCCTGGGCGTTGTAGACGCAGGCGACCTGGGTCCGCTCGTAGATGCGAGCCTTCGCAGTGGTGTAGGCCTGCATCGAGCCGTGCCAGTCGAGGTGGTCGGGGGCGATGTTGAGCACACACGAGGCGAGGGCGGAGACACTGTGGCTGTAGTGCAGCTGGAAGCTGGAGAGCTCGACCGCGATCACGTCGTAAGGCTCGGGGTGCAGCACGGCCTGCAGCACCGGGGTGCCCACGTTGCCGGCGGCCACGGCCCTCAGCCCGGCCGCTCGCAGGATCGACTCCAGCATCTGCACCGTGGTGGTCTTGCCGTTGGTGCCGGTGATGGTCAGCCATGGCGCAGCCCCCACCCGGGCCCGCATCCGCCAGGCCAGCTCGACCTCGCCCCAGACCGGTATGCCGGCCCGCTGGGCTGCAGCCAGGACGGGGTGGTCGGGACGCCACCCGGGAGAGGTGACCACGAGGTCGCTGCCGGCCAGGTCCAGCGGCAGGCCGACGACGTGCTCACCACCCCGGCGCACCTCGGCGCCCAGGATGTCGAGGATGGTCGCCCGCTCCTGCTGCTCCGGGGCGTCGGTGCCGGCGTCGAGCACGGTGACCTGCGCTCCCCGCTCCAGCAGGGCATCGGCCGCCGCGAAGCCGCTGATCCCCAGACCCGTGACGACGACCCGCAGCCCGGCCCAGTCGGCGTCACGGTGGGTCAGGTCACCCAGGCGTGAGCTCACAGCTGCACGACCCACTCGGCGTAGAAGATGGCCAGACCGGTGGCGGCACACAGCGCGGCGACGATCCAGAACCGGATGACGATGGTGACCTCGGCCCACCCCAGCAGCTCGAAGTGATGCTGCAGAGGCGCCATCCGGAAGACCCGCCGTCCGGTCATCTTGAACGAGCCGACCTGGATGATCACCGACAGGGTGATGATGACGAACAGGCCCCCGAGGACGGCCATGAGCAGCTCGGTGCGGGTGACGATCGCCAAGCCGGCCAGCGCGCCGCCGAGTGCCAGTGAGCCGGTGTCGCCCATGAAGATCTTGGCGGGCGAGGCGTTCCACCACAGGAAGCCGAACGCGGCCCCGGCCACCGACGCGGCGACCACCGCCAGGTCCAGGGCGTCGCGCACGTCGTAGCAGTTGGGCCCGGGGCTGATCTGGCAGTTCTGGTTGTACTGCCAGATGCCGATCAGCACGTAGGAGCCGAACACCATGACCGAGGCTCCGGTGGCCAGCCCGTCGAGACCGTCGGTGAGGTTCACCCCGTTGCTGGCGCCGGCGATCATGATGTTGGCCCACAGGACGAACAGGATGAGCCCGCTGACGGTGCCGAAGTGGGCCAGGTCGACGCTGGTGTCGCGCACGAAGGAGATGGCGGTGCTGGCCGGGGTGCGGAAGCCGTCGGCGGGGAACTGCAGCGCGAGCACGGCGAACACGACGGCCACCGCGGTCTGCCCGACGAGCTTCTCCCAGGAGCGCAGGCCGAGGCTGCGCTGCTTGCCGATCTTGATGTAGTCGTCGAGGAAGCCGACCAGGCCCAGACCGACCATGAGGAAGAGCACCAGCAGGGCGCTGAGCGTGAACCGGCTGGTGCCGAGGTCGATCCAGCCGAGCCAGTCGACGGCTCCCAGCAGCAGGTGGGCGCCGAAGTAGCCGGCGAGGGTGGCACCGATGATGACGGCACCGCCCATGGTGGGCGTGCCGCGCTTGGTGTGGTGCGAGGTGGGCCCGTCGTCGCGGATGAACTGGCCGTAGCCGCGGCGCACGAGGAACTTGATGAACAGCGGGGTGCCGAACAGCGCGACGGTCATCGCGATGCTCGCGGACAGCAGGACGTTGATCATGACGGGGCACCATCCTGCACCAGGTCGTCACCCAGGTGGCGCAGGCCGGAGTCGCGGCTGGACTTCAGCAGGGCGACGTCTCCCGGCTGCAGCAGCTCAGAGAGCAGGGCCCGCGCAGCGGTGGTGTCCTCGACCGTATGCACGTCGGTGCCCCCGGCCTGCGCGAAGCCGTCGGCGGCCGGCGCGGCTGCCTCCCCGACGGCCACCAGGCGGTCGATGCCGATCTCGGCCGCCAGCCGGCCGATCGAGGCATGCTCGGCGGCGCTCTCCTCGCCCAGCTCGCGCATCTCGCCGACCACGGCGGTGGCGCGGCCTTCGCCACGCATCGCGAGCAGAGCGTGCATGGCGGCCCGCATCGAGTCAGGGTTGGCGTTGTAGGCGTCGTTGACGATGGTGACGCCGTCGGGCCGTTCCGTGACCTCCATGCGCCATCGCGACCGGGGCCCGGCCGCGGCCAGGGCCTCGGCGATGTCGGGCACGCTCATCCCCCAGGCGTGGGCCACCGCGGCGACGGACAGCGCGTTGCCGACGTGGTGGACGCCGTGCAGCTGCAGCTGGACGACGACCGGGTCCGACCCCGGCACCGTCATCCGGAAGCCGGCCTGACCGCGGGCGTTGAGCACGACGTCGTCCGCTCTGACCTGGGCGTCCGGGCCGCTGCCGACGAGGACCACCCGGGCCGGCGTCTGCTCGGCCATCGCCGCCACGACGGGGTCGTCGGCGTTGAGCACCGCCAGCCCGTGCGCCGGCAGCGCCCGCACCAGCTCGGCCTTGGTGTGCGCGATGAGCTCCCGTGAGCCGAACTCGCCCAGGTGGGCGGTGCCGACGTTGAGCACCACGCCGATCTCCGGGGGTGCGATGCGGGTCAGGTAGGCGATGTGGCCGACCCCGGAGGCACCCATCTCGGCCACCAGGTATGCGGTGTCACGCTCGAGCCGGCACACCGTCAGCGGGACACCCACCTCGGAGTTGTAGGACGCGATGGGGGCCAGCGTGGTGCCGAGCCGTCCGACGACCTGGGCCATGAGGTCCTTGGTCGACGTCTTGCCCGAGGAGCCGGTGATGCCGACGATGTGCAGTCCGCCGGCTGCGGTGCACCGGTCGACCACCTCACGGCCCAGGGCCGCGAAGGCGTCCTGCACGTCGTCGACGACGACGCAGGGCAGGTCGTCGAGCTCGCGTGACGTCAGCGCCGCGACGGCGCCGTTGTCGGCGGCAGCGACCACGTAGTCGTGACCGTCGGCATGCTCACCGGCGCGCGCAACATACAGGCTGCCCGGCACGCACTCCCGAGAGTCGGTGACGACGTCGCCGTCGACGACGACCGACGAGGCCGCCTCGGGGTGCACCCGACCACCGGTGACCGCCGCGACCTCGCGCAGCGACAGGGGGATCACCCATCAGCCCTTTCGTTCGAGAACGCGATGTCACCCAGGGTGACACCGACCGGGTGGCCGGGAGCCTGCTCCTGCGGGTCGTAGGTCAGCTCCAACTCCGGGACGGGCTCGTCCGTCGGTGGCACGCCCGCCTTCTGGAGGGCGTAGCGCATGACGTCCGAGAAGACCGGCCCGGCGATGGTGCCACCGTACTGGCTGATCTGGGTGGGGCGCTGGATCGTGACGGCGACCACATACTTCGGGTCCTCCGACGGGGCGTAGCCGATGAAGGACGCCGTGGTGCGGCTGTAGCGGCCGAGCTCGGCGTCGAAGCGGTCGGCGGTGCTGGTCTTGCCGGCCACGTGGTAGCCGTCGATCGCCGCGGTCGGCGCCGTGCCCAGGGGGGTCGGCACCTGCTCGAGGATCTGGGTGAGCGTCTGTGCGGTGTCGGCGCCGATGACCCGCTCGCCGTCGGGGACGGGCGCGCTCGTGTAGCGGCCCTCGGCGTCGGTGACCCCCTCGACGATGGTGGGCGGGATGCGCACCCCGTCGTTGGCGACCGTCTGGTAGACCGACATCTGCTGGATCGCGTTGGTGGACAGGCCCTGGCCGAACATCAGCGTGTACCGGCTGGTGCGGCTCCAGGTCTCCACCGGCGGCACGACGCCGGCCGACTCCCCGGGCATCCCGAGTCCTGAGACGGTGCCCAGTCCGAACGTGCGCATCCAGGAGTAGAGCTGGTCGTCCTCGAGCTTCTCGCCGTAGAGGATCGTGCCCATGTTGCTGGACGTCGCCAGGACCCCGGCGAAGGTCTGCCAGGGGGTCTTGGGGTCGTGGGCGTCCTTGAACGACTCGCCCCCGCGCGGCAGGCGGAAGGGCACGACGATCGGCGTGTCACGCTCGACGATGCCCTCCTCCAGGGCCGCCGCGGCGGTGATCAGCTTGGCCGTCGAGCCGGGTTCGTAGACGTCCTCGACGAGGTCGTTGCGCATGTCATCGGCCGACTGGGTGTCGTCGGCGGGGTCGAAGCCCGGATAGCTCGCGGCGGCGACGATCCGGCCGGTCTCGACCTCCTGCACCAGCGCGTAGCCGCTGAGCGCGGCGGCCTCCTCGACCCGCTTCTCCACGGCGTTGTAGGCATACCACTGCAGGTCGGAGTCGAGGGAGAGCCGCACGTCCGCACCGTCGACGGCGGGCGTGTCGACGCTGGTGCCGGTGGTGATGACCTCGCCGTTGCCGCCGATCTCGAAGGTGCGCTCGCCCGGTGAGCCGGTGAGCGTCTCGTGCCGGGTCAGCTCGATCCCCCCGGCCGGCTGCTCACCCGAGCCCAGCCAGCCCAGGATCGGGGCGTGCGACTCCCCCAGCGGATAGAGACGCTGGTGGAGCTCCTCGGGGGTGATGCCCGGGATGTCGAGGTCCTGCACCTGCTGCCAGGTCTGCGGGGACACGTCCTTGACGAGGTAGCCCCAGCGTCCCTGGGTGCTGGAGATGACGCGCTCGAGCCGGTCGGCGTCCTCCCCGGTGACCTCGGCGATGGCCTGGGCCGCCGCGGTGTGGCCCGAGCCCACCAGCGCCCCGTCCTCCCAGCGTTCGTAGGCCGCGACGTTGACAGGGTCCACCGCGATGTGGACGCGGTCGACGTCGACCGCCAGCGGCTCTCCGTCGACATCGGTGATCGCTCCGCGGGTGGCGGGGATGATGACCTGCTTGAGGCGCTCGTCGATGGCGGCGGCCGACACGGTGGCCGCGTCCAGCCCCTGCAGCCGCACCAGCTGTGCGGCGAAGAGGCTGAAGACCATCAGGGTGCCGAGCAGCAGCAGCCGGACGCGGCGCTGGGGATGGGCCACCCCACGGTGGAGGCCGGCGCTCTCCTGCCTACGTGCCACCGATCAGCCCTCCGGAGTTGCCGCCGCGTCGATGCCGACGAGGTCGTCCTCGGCCACCTCCCCGGTGCCCGGAGCAGGCAGGTCCACGGTAAAGGGACGGTCACCCTCGACCCCGGCCGCCACGCCGAGCACCACGCCGTCGGAGAGCCGGAGCACCGCAGTCGACGGCGAGGGCACCATGCCCAGACCCTCGGCCCGGCGGGCCAGGTTGTCCGGGGAGCGCAGCAGAGCCAGCTCGGACTCCAGGGTGACCTGTCGGGCGTCGAGCCGGGCCTGCTCGGCACGCAGGTCGCTCAGCACGAAGGACCCCTCGGCCCGCACGGTGTTCAGGACCAGCATCATCAGCAGGCCGCAGATCACCAGCCCGGCGCAGAGCATGCCGTAGCCGACATGGCTCCCCTGCACCGGCGCGGCGTGCACGACCCGCAGACGGGGCCGGGTGGGCGTGCGTGGCGTGCGCAGCGGCCGTGGGGCGACCCGGACGGTGGCGGTGGCGGTGGCAGTCATCTGGCTCATCGGTGGCTCTCCCTGCGGGTGCGGGTGGTGCTGGTGCTGCGGATGCGTCGTGCGGAGCGCAGGCGGACCGAGGCTGCGCGCGGGTTGGACCGGACCTCGGCCTCCGAGGCCTTCTCGGCACCCCGGGTCAGCAGCTGCAGCCAGGGGCGTTGCTCAGGCAGCTCGACCGGCAGGTCCGGTGGTGCCGAGCTGGTCGCGCCGGCGGCCAGGGCCTGCTTGGTGATCCGGTCCTCGAGCGAGTGGTAGGACAGCACCGCGATGCGTCCCTCGACCGGCAGCAGGTCCAGCGCCGTCGGCAGCGCCTGGGCCCACACCGACAGCTCCTGGTTGACCTCGATGCGCAACGCCTGGAAGGTGCGTTTGGCGGGGTGGCCGCCGCTGCGCTGGGAGGCCGCGGGCACGACCTCGTGCAGCAGCTGCACCAGCGGCGCCGAGGTCGTGAACGGCTGCTTCTCACGCCGACGCACGATGGCTCGGGCCACCTTGCGGGCAAACCGTTCCTCACCGTAGTCACGCAGGATCCGGGTCAGGTCGTCCACGGCATACGTGTTGAGGACGTCGGCGGCGGTGATGCCTCTCGACTGGTCCATGCGCATGTCCAGCGGCGTGTCGACGCGGTAGGCGAAACCCCGGTCGTCGGCGTCGAGCTGCAGGGAGGACACGCCGAGGTCGAACAGGACCGCCTCCGCGCCCTGCCGGCCGAGGTCGGCCAGCACCTCTGGCACCTGGTCGTAGACCGCGTGCACCGGCCTGAAGCGGTCGCCGAAGCGGGCCAGCCGCTCGGCTGCCAGCCCGAGGGCCTCGGTGTCGCGGTCGATGCCCACGACGAGGGCCTGCGGGCAGCTCTCGAGCAGCGCCTCGGCGTGCCCCCCCATGCCGAGCGTGCCGTCGACGGCCACCGCACCCGGGTGCTGCAGGGCCGGGGCCAGCAGCTCGACGATGCGGTCGCGCAGCACCGGCACGTGCCGGTCCCGGGCGGGTCCGCGGTCGGTCATGGTCTGCTCCTGAGGTGGTGACTGTCGGTGCTGGGCTGCGGTGGTGGGCTCGGCCCTGAGGTCTGGTCCCCCACCGCCCTGCCGGTGTGTCCGCCCGGCGCCGGGGAAGAGGCGTCGGGAGGGGTGGACCGGGGCGGCCCGGCGCCGGGGAAGTGGCGTCGGGACGGTGGGCGGGGGGCGACCGGGCGCCAGGGACGGGATGGGTTGGGTGACAGGGGGGCGAGGCAGGCGTCTCACAGCAGTCCGGGGATCACCTCCTCGGACTGGTCGGCGAAGGACTGCTCGGTCTGCTCGAGGTAGGCCGTCCACGCGGCGGTGTCCCAGACCTCGATGCGGGCTCCCGCGCCGATGACGGTGCACTCGTGGGAGAGCCCCGCGTAGTCACGCAGCGTCGCCGGGATGGTGATGCGGCCCTGCTTGTCGGGGATCTCGTCGGAGGCGCCGGAGAGGAAGACGCGCTGGTAGTCACGGACGGCGCGGTTGCTGGTGGGGGTGGACTGCATGCCGGTGACGACCCGCTCGAACTCGGCCATCGGCCAGATGTAGAGGCAGCGCTCCTGACCGCGGGTGACGACGAGCCCGCCGGCCAGCCGCTCCCGGAACTTCGCCGGCAGGAACATCCGGCCCTTGTCGTCCAGCCGTGGGGTGTGCGTGCCGAGGAACATCCGCACACCACCCCTTCCGCACTCAGCCCTGAGATCCGCAGCTCTCCCGTGGGCCCCACCATACGCCACTTTCCCCCACTGTCAACGGAGATCGGGCCCGCCAAACCCTTGCCCATGAGGCATCGACTGCAGGTCAGAGGGGGTGGAGCGAGGTGGGGTGGGTGCGCGGCACCGAACCCTGCACAGTGCCGTCGCCACCTCCCCGGGCGCCCGACAGTCCCCGTGATGCTGCGGCATACCCGCTGGTCAACGCCCCGGCCGCGGGCCGCGGTAGGTGGGGTGGAGCCCAGAGGAGGTCCGCGGTGGTGGGTTGTGGGGAGGCCGGCGCCCACAGGGGCCAGGCCAGGTCCAGACAGATAGGGCAGGATCGATGCATGTCCGTCAATGAGGCGCAGGCCGTCGACCTCGACACCGTCCGCAGCGTCGCCGCCGATGTCCACCGCGCGATCTCCACTGTCATCGAGGGCAAGGACGAGGCGCTGGGCACCGCGGTGACGGTCCTGCTCGCCGAGGGTCACCTCCTGCTCGAGGACGTGCCGGGGGTCGGCAAGACGATGCTGGCCAAGGCGATGGCCCGCGCCATCGACTGCAAGGTGAGCCGGGTGCAGTTCACCCCCGACCTGCTGCCCAGCGACATCACCGGGGTGAGCGTGTTCAACCAGGACACCCGGGCGTTCGAGTTCCGGCCGGGGGCGGTGTTCGCCAACGTCGTGGTCGGCGACGAGATCAACCGTGCCTCACCCAAGACCCAGTCGGCCCTCCTCGAGGCGATGGAGGAGCGCCAGGTCACGGTCGACGGCGAGAGCCACCAGCTGCCCCGGCCCTTCATCGTGATGGCGACCCAGAACCCGATCGAGATGGAGGGCACCTACCCCCTCCCCGAGGCGCAGCGCGACCGGTTCATGGCCCGCATCTCCCTGGGCTACCCCTCGGCGGACGCGGAGTTCGAGATGCTCACCTCACACGGCCAGCGCGACCCCCTCGGCGCGCTCGACCCGGTCACGACCGGTGACCAGGTCCAGACCCAGATCGAGGCGATCCGCGGCCTGCACACCTCCCCCGCGCTGCGCCGCTACGTCGTCGACCTGGTCACCGCCACCCGCGAGCACCGGCTGCTGCGGCTGGGGGCCTCGCCGCGCGCCGCCCTCCACCTGCTGCGCGCCGCGCGGGCGCACGCCGCGCTGGCCGGCCGTGACCACGTGCTCCCCGAGGACGTGCAGCGGCTCGCCGGCCCGGTGCTGACCCACCGCGTCATCCTGACCGGCGAGGCCCAGCTGGCCCGCACCTCGGCCGCCGAGATCGTGACCGAGGTCGTGCGCCGCACCGCGGTGCCCGCGGCACGATGAACCCGATGGAGGTGTTGACCCCGCGCGGTCACACCTTCCTGTGGCTGGGGCTGGTGTCCGCCCTGGCCGGCATCGGCCTGGGCTACGAGGACGTCACCAGGGTCGGCCTGCTCGCTGCCGTGTTGCCCCTGGTGGCTCTGCTGATCACGCGCCGCCGCCCGCCGTCGCTGGCGGTCCGCCGGGTCGTGCAGCCGCTGCGGCTGCAGCCCGACCAGCGCGGCATGGTCGAGGTGCGCTTCGTCAACGTCGGTTCGCGCACCTCGGTGCTCTACCTGGCGGAGGAGCACGTCGACCCCCGCCTCGGTGACCGCCCACGCTTCCTGCTCCCCCGCATGGACCCCCTGGAGGAGCGCACCGTGCGCTACCCCGTGCGCAGCGCCGTCCGGGGTGCCTACACGCTCGGGCCGCTCGGGCTGCGCCAGCGCGACCCCTTCGGCCTGACGTATGTCGCGGTGCGGCTGTCCAGCACCGCCGAGCTGATCGTGCTGCCCCGGGTGTACGACCTCGGCGACGAGCGGCTGCGTGCGCAGGCCCGCGGCAGCGAGGGCGAGCAGCCGCAGATGGTCGCCCTGCACGGTGAGGACGACGTGAGCATCCGTTCCTACCGCGACGGTGACGAGCTCCGCCGGGTGCACTGGCCCGCGACGGCCCACCGCGGCGAGCTGATGGTGCGCCAGGAGGACCGTCCGGCCCGCCGGCGTGCGGTGCTGCTGCTGGACGGACGCGGCAGCGCGCACGGCCCCACGCCCAGCCCCTCCTTCGAGTACGCCGTGTCCGCCATCGCCTCGGCGGCCCGGCGACTGATGCTCGACGGTTTCGTGGTGCACCTGCTCTCCTCGCAGACGGTGCGCGACGGCACCGCCGCGCACCCGATGGACCTCGACGCGATCCTCGACAGCCTCGCCCGGGCCGCGCCCGAACCGGACGTGCAGATCGAGCCGGTCGCCGCCGCGGCGCACAGCTTCACCTCCGGCGGGGTGCTGGCCGTGGCCGCCGTCGTCGCCCACGACGCCGACCAGCTGCGTCACCTGGCCGGGATCCGCGAGCCGGGGTCCCGGGCGCTGGCCTTCGTCCTCGACCGCAAGGCCTTCCGCGGCGCGACGGTGCCGCAGCGCACCCAGACGGCGCGCAGTGGGGTGCTCGCCGACGCAGGGTGGCAGACCGTGCCCTGCACTCCGCAGACCCCCATCCCGACCGCGTGGGTGCGGCTGCAGTCGCGCGCCTCCGCCGGGAGCCTGCGATGACCAGCCTTGCCCACCGGGTCGACCTCGACCGAGGGCTGTGGCCGGAGGCGCTGGTCGCGGGTCTGGCCAGCCTCTCCGTCGCCTGGCCGTTGACCGCGCTGCTCATCGACCAGAGCTGGCTCGCCCCGGCGGCGGTGCTCGTGGCACTCGTCGCCGTCACCGGCGCGCTGCTGCGCACGGTCGACGTCGCCCCGTCCTGGGTGTCGATCGGCCAGCTGGTCGTGGGGGCGCTGGGGCTGGCCTGGACCTACCTGCCCGACACCCTCTGGCGTGGCCTGCCCACCTTCAGCACCGCTCGCGAGGCCGCGGCCCTGCTCCAGGAGGCCGGAGTGGTGCTCCGCACCTACCAGGCTCCTGCTCCGACGACGGCCGGGGTGGCCTTCCTCGTGGTCGCGGTGCTCCTGCTCACCGCCGTGGCCGTCGACACGCTCGGGGTGACCGGTGGTGCGCCGGCCGCCGCAGGGATCCCGCTGGCTGCGGCGTTCTTCGTGTCGGTGTCCAACAGCGGAGACCCGATGGCTCCGGTGTTCTTCCTCACCACCGCGACGGCCTGGATGGTGATGATGGCCCAGCAGGGGGCCAGGCAGGTGGACAGCTGGCCCTCCCGCGACCGGCGTGAGCTGGTCGGCGGCGACGACGTGTCCCGCGGGCGCACCGGGCACCGGACCCTCGCCCGCCTGATGGGCCTGGTCGCGCTGGCCACGGCCCTCGTCGTGGCCGGCCTGGTCCCCCACCTGCCGCCGACGTTCCTGGCCGAGGGCCTGGGGCGCAACCCCGAGGGCAACGACCTGGGGGGCAGTGGCGCGCAGGTCAGCTTCGTCGACACGATGGACCCCTCGGCCGACCTGCGCAGCCAGTCGCTCGACCCGGTGCTGACCTACACCACCAGCGCCTCCATCGCCGAGCCGCTGAAGGTCACCGCCACGGCGGTGTATGCCGACGGCGAGTGGCAGCCGCCCGAGGACCGTCCGCAGGACGAGGTCGTGGTCACCAACACGGGTCTGGGCGTGCTGCCGGGCCTGCCCGGCAACGTGCCCAACATCGCGCAGACCATCCGGGTGAGCAACTACTCGCTGCGTCCGCCCCACCTCGCGTCACCGACCCCGCTGCGCGAGATGACCGTGGAGGGCGGCTCCTGGGTCTACGACCGGCGCCTGGGTGTGGCCCGGCTGGACGGCGACGTCCCGGTGGAGGGCTACCGCGCCGGCTACTACTCCTTCGCCACCCTGGACCAGATGCCTGACACGGTCGGCGCCGAGCCCGTCGACTCCGTCCCCGGCTACGGTGACGAGGTGCTGGCGGTGCCGGAGGCGATGGAGCCGGCCGTCACCGCACTCGCCGAGGAGGTCCTGGGGGGCGAGACCCGACCGCTGGAGCAGGCCATCCTCATGCAGCGGCACTTCCGCTTCGAGGGCTACACCTACAGCATCGACCTGCTCGAGGACCGGCCGGACCTGTCGGACGAGCCGATCACCCAGTTCCTGGCCAACCGGCAGGGCTACTGCCTGCAGTTCGCCACCGCGATGACGATGATGGCCCGCAGCCAGGGCATCCCGGCCCGGATGGCCCTCGGCTTCATCGCCGGCGAGCTCGACGAGACCGGTGGGTCCCGCACCGTCCGCGCCGCCGACGCCCATACCTGGCCCGAACTGTGGCTGGACGGGCTCGGCTGGACCCGGTTCGAACCCACCCCCGGGACCCGGGTCTCGACCGTGCCGCGCTACTCCCAGCCCCAGGGAGCGGTGGGTGAGGAGTTCACCGAGACCCTCCCACCCTCGCCGCCGCCGGACATCGTGCCGGAGCAGGACACCTCTGGTGACGTCGACCTCGGCCAGACCGTCCGCGAGGTCCTGGTGCGGCTGGGCTGGGTGCTGGTCGGCCTGGCCGTGCTGGGTGGCGTGATGCTGCTGGTGCCGCTGGCGGGGCGGTGGTATCGAGGCCGCGACCTGCGCCGGGCGACCACCCCCGAGGACGAGGTCGAGGCCCAGTGGCTGCTGCTGACCCGGTCGCTGTCCGACCTCGGCGTGCCGGAGCCCGAGCCGCGCAGCCCGAGGGCGATGCGGGCCCACTACGCCGCGGCCACCGACCTGGACCGCCGGGCCGACGAGGCCCTCGGCCGGGTGACCGACACCTTGGAGCGGGTCCGCTACGCACCGGCCACGGGCGACCTCCCGCAGCGGCGCGTCGCCGTCGACCGCGACGTGGGGACGGTGGTGGAAGCGGTGCGGGAGTCCTCTCCCCGGAGCGTGCAGCTGCGGGCGAAGCTGCTTCCGCGCACCGGGCTGACCGGTATGCGGGAGTGGCTGCGCCGGTCGTGAGGGGGGCTGTTGGCGCTGCCCTGCTCGGGTCAGGCCACGCTGCGCGGTCCGGCAGCGGCCTCCTCGTTGAGCACCAGCAGGGAGTCCTCGTTGACGCGGCTGCGCACCGGGACGATGAGCACCAGGCCGAGCAGCAGCACGGCGACGATGCCGAGGATGCCCCAGTACTGCACCGCGTCCTGGGTGGTGGCACCGGTCACCGCCGTGCCGAGCACGATCGCGGTCGCGAACGCCGCCGGCGCCATGAAGCTCACGGCGCGGCCGGTGGTGGCGTAGAGGCCGAAGATCTGCCCCTCCTGCCCGGCCGGGATCAGCCGGGCCAGGAAGGTGCGGGAGGCCGACTGCGCGGGGCCGACGAAGATCGCGAGCAACAGGCCGAGGGTCCAGAAGATGACGGTGCCGCCCTCGTGCAGGAAGAAGATGGCGATGCCGGCGACCACCATGCAGCTCAGCGAGAAGACGATCACCCGCTTGGGCCCGAGCCGGTCGTCCAGCACCCCGAAACCGATGGTGGCGAGCCCGGCCACGATGTTGGCGGCAACACCGAAGATGATGACGTCGCCGGCGCTGAAGCCGAAGGTGCCGGCCGCGATGACACCACCGAAGGTGAAGACGCCGGCCAGCCCGTCACGGAAGACGGCCGAGGACAGCAGGAAGTAGACGGTGTTGCGGTCGGTGCGCCACAGGTCGGCGACCGTGCGGAAGAGCTGGCGGTAGGAGGCCCACAGCCCCGGCCGCGACGAGCGTGCCGTGCGCGCGGCCTTGTCGTCGCGGATGGTGAGGAAGAGCGGCAGTGAGAAGACCAGCGTCCAGGCCGCGCAGATGAGCATCGTCACCCGCACGTCGAGGCCGTTGTCGCCGGTGATGCCGAAGATGCCGACCTCGGGGCTGATCAGGCCGAAGTAGACGATGAGCAGCAGCACGATGCCGCCGATGTAGCCCAGCCCCCAGCCGAGCCCGGAGACCCGTCCGATGGTGGCCGGGGTCGAGATCTCGTTGAGCATCGCGTTGTAGTTGACCGAGGCGAACTCGAAGAAGATGTTGCCGGCGGCGAGCAGCAGCAGGCCGACCCACAGCATGTCCGGCTCCGGGGTGACGAAGAACATCCCGACCGCGCTCAGCACCACGAGCCCGGTGTTGACCATCAGCCAGAAGCTGCGCCGGCCGGACCGGTCCGACCGCTGCCCGAGCACCGGGGCCAGCAGGGCGATCAGCAGCCCCGCAGTGGCCAGGGCCCAGCCCAGCTTGGCGTCCGCCCCAGGACCGAAGGAGTCGGAGGTCAGGTAGACGGTGAAGACGAAGGTCGTGATGACCGCGTTGAAGGCGGCCGAGCCCCAGTCCCACAGGCCCCAGGCCCAGACCGGCCATCCGAACCGGCCCGCTCGCGCGCCGCGTGAGTCCAGCGGTCGAGCCGTCGAGGCGTTCATGACGCAGACTCTCCCACACGCCGGACGGGGGGACCGGGGACGGGCGTGGGTCAGGGTCCGGAGGAGCCGATGGCCGCGAGACCAGACGTCGACCGTCGTGGCACCCCGGACGACCTTCTGGAAGCTGACCGCCCCGGCATACGCCCCGTCCTCGGTCGGCAGCAGGTTGACCGCAGCCTGGTAGTAGCGCAGGTCGTCATGCTGGGTGCCGCCGGACGGGCCCCGGGAGGCCCGCGCCGACAGAGCCCAGCGCCCCGCGGCAGTCTGGTGACCGGCACCCAAGCCGTTACGGCTCTCCGCCCTTGAGCAGGTTCAAGGCGCTTTCCCGGTCCCGCACACGGAGCTTGCGCAGCACGGTGGAGACGTGAACACGCACGGTGGTCGGCGAGAGGTAGAGGCGTTGCGCCACCTCGGTCGTGGTCAGGCCCTCTGCCAGGAGCTCCATGACCTCGTACTCCCGGGCGGTGAGCTTGCTCGCGACCGCGGGCTTGCGCACGAAACGCCGGCGCGCTGGCGCACGGAACTCCTGCAGGATCCTGGTGACCAGGCTCGGGTCCATCGCGGCCTCCCCCGCAAGCACGCCGCGGAGCGCGGCGGCCAGCTCGGCCGGGTCACGGTGCTTGAGCAGATAGCCGGACGCGCCCGCCCGCAGCGAGTCGAAGAGGTCGTCGTCGTCCTGAGACTGGGTGAGCATCACGATCGGCGTGTCAGGCAGGCGCCGGCTGATCTGCACCGCCGCCTGCACGCCGTTGCCGGGCATGTGGATGTCCAGCAGCACGACGTCGGGACGGTGCCGGACCGCCAGCTCGACGGCCTCGCCGGCTGTGGCTCCCTCACCGCATACCTCACAACCGTCCGCCTCCAGGGCGGCCCGGATCTGACCCCGGAGGTGGGCGTGGTCGTCGGCCAGGACGACACGCAGCTGCCCCCGGTCCGGGACGTGACCCGTCACCATGCGACCCGCACCTCGCTCCCCTGTCCGTCGGCAGACTCGATCTCCAGCGACCCTGGGATGGCCCGGGCCCGGTCCTGCATGCTGACGATGCCGAAGCCGGTCCCTGACCGCAGGGCATCGTGCACGTCGAAACCCACTCCGTCGTCGCGGATCGCCAGGCTGTGCGACCCGTTGCAGCGACTGAGCTCGATGGCCACCCGCTGCGCCCGACCGTGCCTGATCGCGTTGGCGACCGCCTCCCGCGTAATGCGGGTCAGGGCGTGGCGCTGGTCGGCGTTGACCTCCACCGCGTCGTCGAGGTCGACCTGCAGGTCGACCCCATGGCGTTCGGCCAGCTCGCGGGCGGTCCGGTGCAGCACGAAGCCCAGCGACTCGTCCGTCTTGGCGCCCAGCGCGTGGACGGCGGCACGAGCCTCGTCGGCGGCCCGGTCGGCGGCGGCCAGGATGTGGCCACGCACCGGTGAGTCGACCGGTATGCGGTGGCCCTCGGCGCGGATGTAGGCCAGCTCCTGCAGAAGGCCGTCGTGCAGCTCTCGCGCCAGGCGCCGGCGGTCCTCCACCACCGCGGTGTGGGTCTGAGAACGCCAGTACTGGCTCAGCTCCCGAGCCGCCCCGATCAGCAGCAGCAGGTAGAAGCCGGTGCGCAAGGCGTCGCCGGTGTAGAGCCAGTCGGTGTACAGGGAGGGGAAGATGGCGTAGTTGACCCGGGCTAGGGCGCCGAGCGCGCACGCTGCGCCCAGCCAGCGCAACAGCTCGTCGTCCCGGCGGGCCGCCTGCATGGTGAAGGCCACGGAGGCTACCCCGAAGCACGCGGCGGCCAAGCCCTGGGACGCGATCAGCAGGGGATGGTCGGCCAGGAGTGGGGGCTCGGCAGCGTCAAGGACGTCTGCTCCCACCACCACGGTCGGCAGCAGGCCCTGTCCGGCGGCCAGCACCAGGAGCGCAAGCACGAGCAGGAGGCCGGGCACTGTCAGCCAGCCCCAGCGCGACGCCGTGGGCATGCGAGCCCGGGTGCCCACCAGCGCGGCCGCGGCGACCAGCACGGCACCGACGAGACGCACGGTGAGCGGGAGCCAGACGGCGATCGGGTCGTCGTCCCCGAGGAAGCTGGCGGTCAGGTAGGTCAGCGCGAAGCCGGCCACTGACAGCAGCAGCAGACTCTGGGCCAGGAGCAGGTCCTGCAGCCGTCGCCCGCGGACGAACCGGCCGTAGACGAGGTAGGCGACCAGCAACGCCACGCAGGCGTCGACCGTGTCCAGCACCAGGTGCACCGCGGGGCTGCGGTAGGCGAACCCCAGGTAGGGCCACCACAGGATCAGGGAGGTCACGACGAGCCCCACGGCCCACCCGGCCGACGTGAGATAGCTCGAGGAACGGGTGTGCTGCGGCGCGGGCGAACGCTCAAGAGTCCCCACCTGCCGCATGGGGCGATCCTAGTTCAGGAATGCCTCAGGTGCCTCACCGCGGACGGCCGAACCCGTTATTTTCGTGAGGTCGACCGGTTGGTGCTCACCGCTGCTAGAAATGCCCCGACGTACGTCTGACCAGTCGCCGAGCGGACCAGTCATCGCATGGTTTCGTCCCCCCAGAGATGCGATAGAAATGCCCATTTCCTCGGCTGCTTCTACCGAATGTGGTCATCCCGACGAGATATAGGGGCCCTCCAGCTCGCCGCTGACCGGGTCGATCGATGCGCACAACCGGGCTTCGAGGCCAGCAGCAAGCATGTGCGGGGCGCTGATGTGCTGAGACACCTGTCCCGGCCGCCCGTCGAGTGGACAGGCAACCGGGACAGGTGGGCTTCTCATGAAGCAGCAGCGGCACCAGACTGCTCCTGACAAACAGCGGTGCCGTCGCTGACATCGTTACGGCAGGGGAACGCCGTTGACAGTCAGGGTCGAGGTGGACGCGATGACCTCGGCGTCACCTGCCGGGGTGGTCAGACGCCACGGACCGGAGGGGCAGGAGTTGGGCACGTTACCGTCGGTGGTGCTGTCCGTGATTGTGCCGGAGAAGCCGGTCAGGTTGAAGCCAGTGATCTGGTTCCGCTCCCGCGCGACCGAGTCCACCACACCACTGATGCTCGTGGTGGTAGTACGCTCACGCTGCTGCTCGTTCTCGTTGCGGTCGTTCGTGCAGATCCAGGAGACCTCGGTCACCACCGTGCCGACGTATTCGAATTCCAGTGACCCGGCGTTGTCCTGAAGCTGCTTGTTGTTGTAGTTCAAGGCCACCTGCACGTCCCCCTTGCCGACGAAACCGGTCCCGGTCGCGGGGTCGAAGGTGACGGCCGCGGTCGCAGCGGTGGCGGACAGGGCCAGGCCGGACACGGCGAGTGCGGTAATCAGGGCACGCTTCACGGTAATTCTCCTCGTTAGGGGCTCGCCAGGTCCGTCCCCCCTGGCCGGGGCCTCAGCACGGGCGTCTGCGGTATTCACGACTTTACGTCTAGTTGACCTTCTGTAGGAACCCCAGCGCGCTCAAGTCTCTAAACGCACTCAACGCGAAACAGAGACGGCACGGACGGCAATTTCTCGGACCTTGGTCCTGGGTCACGGGACTCGTCGTGCGTTCGGGCTCTGACGCTGCTATAGCCGCAGCAGCGACAGACTGACCACCATGATGCCGATGCGGCGGGTGGGCGTGGTGGCGGTCACAGCCGTCTCCGGCGTGATCCTGCTGGTGTGGGTCATCACGCTGGTGTTGGACCCGGCCGGCAAGGGCACCAGCGGCACAGGCTTCGACTACCGCGGCACTTTCTACGCACTCTCGGGCGCCGAGGTGCGGACCGGCTCGCAGAGGTCCTTGAGCAGGACTGGCCCTTCCAGGACACCACCACTGAGGTGCGGGCCATCACCGGGGTCGACGTCGACACGGCCGTGACAGCACTCCTGATCGATGCCCCTGTTGAACCCACCCAGGACCGCGCTGCCTGGCTCCTGCTCAGCCCCGAGCCTGACCTGGCCGCTGACCCGTGATCCGACGCCGACCTCGCAGCCGCGATCGAGCCCCTATGCCCAGGTGCTCCCCAGCCCCTCATCGTGGAGGTGGCCCCGTCCCCAGATCGTCGACCCGCGCGTGCTGGCCTTCCTATGACGCGAGCGGATGCTGTGGTCGTCCATCAGCCCTCGGAGACGAGGTCGTCGAGCCGCGGGCAGGGCTAGCATGAGAGGGTGACGCCGCCCAGCGGGACCGTCACCTTCTGGCTGACGGACATTCAGGGCTCGACGCGGCTGCTGGCCGAGCTCGGGGACGCCTACGGTCGGCTGCTGGCCGAGCATCATGAGCTCATCCGAGAGGCCGTCGGCCGCCACGGTGGCGAGGAGGTCTCCACCGAGGGCGACGCCTTCTTCTGTGTCTTCACCAGCGCCAACGCTGCCGTGCAGGCGGCAGCTGACGCGCAGCGCGCGCTCGCAGCCCACCCCTGGCCGCACGGGTGCCGCGTCCTGGTCCGGATGGGGCTGCACACCGGCACCGGGACCGTGACCAGCACCGGATACGTCGGCCTCGACGTCCACCGAGCAGCCCGGGTGGTGGGGGCCGCTCACGGCGGGCAGGTGGTGTTGACCGCCGCAACCCGGTCACTCGTGGAAGGGTCCTGGCCTGAGGGTGTGTCGGACGTCTTCCTGGGGGTGCACCGGCTCAGGGACCTCCCCGCCCCCGAGCTCCTGTACCAGCTGGTCGTCGACGACCTGCCGGCGCGGTTCCCGCCCTTGCGCAGCCTGGAGGCGCCCGCCTACGACCTGCCGTCCGGGCACTCCACCTTCGTGGGCCGGACCCACGAGCTGCAGGACGTGCAGTCCTTGCTCACCCGGCACCGGTTGGTCACGCTCACCGGCCCCGGAGGCGTCGGCAAGACCCGTCTCGCGCTGCGCGTCGCGGCGATGGTGTCAGAGAGCTACCCGGGAGGTGTGGTGTTCGTCCCGCTCGCTGCGGTCAGGGACGCCACGCTGGTGCCGGATGAGATCGCCCGCGCTCTCGCCCTCCCCCTGGCCGGGTACACCGGCCCGCAGGGCATGCGACGACTCGCCGACCAGCTGGCCGGACGCCAGGTGCTGTTGGTCCTGGACAACCTCGAGCAGCTGCTGGACGGGGCCGCAGAGATCGGCGTGCTCCTGGACACGTTGGGCGACGTCACCGCTCTGGCCACCTCCCGGGCACCGCTGCGGCTCCGCGAGGAGCAGGAGTACCCCGTGACCCCCCTCGGTGTCCCCGGGACCACGGACCTCACCCTCGAGCAGCTGCTGGAGCACGACGCCGCCCGGCAGTTTGTCGACCGGGCACGGGCGGCGCGACCCGGGTTCGCGGTCGCGCCGGCCGACGTGGCCTCGATCGTCTGCATCGTCACGGCCGTCGACGGGCTGCCCCTGGCCGTGGAGCTGGCGGCCGCGCGGGTGCGCTCGTTGAGCGTGCAGCAGATCGCCGACCGGCTGGTGAGCAGCCTGACCCTGCTCAGTGGGGGGCCGCGAGACCTGCCGGAGAGACAGCGGACCCTGCGGACCACGCTGGACTGGAGCTACGGCCTGCTGCCTCCGTCCGCCCGCTTCCTGCTTCAGTCGCTGGCGGTGTTCCCCGGTGGAGTCACGCTGCGCGGGCTCGACGAGATCGCCACCACTGTGGTGCCGCGCGAGGACCTGCTCGACGCCGTCGACGCCCTCGTGGACCACTCGCTGATGTACCGCTCGGTGGACTGCAGCGAGCGGTACCGGGCCCTGCAGGTCGTGCGGGAGTTCGCCGCCGAGAAGCTGAGGGCCTCACCCGACGCCGAGCAGCTGCGGCGCCGGCAGGCTGAGTGGTTCACCGCCCTGGTCGAGGAGACCGCGCCGCTGTTGGTGACCGACCGTCAGCGAGAAGGGCTGGAGAAGCTGCGGGACGAGCACGACAACCTCCGCGAGGCCTTGGACTGGACGACCGAGCACGACCCCCTGATGGGGAGCCGGCTTGCCTCATCGCTGTGGCGCTACTGGCAGATGCGGGGCCACCTGGCTGAGGGTCGAGAGGTGCTGGCCCGGCTGCTCACCGCGCTGCCGCCGGCCACCGAGTCACGAGCGCGAGCGCTGTCGGCCGCCGGCGGGCTGGCCTACTGGCAGCACGACCGCCACGCCACGCACGCCCTCTACGCAGAAGCAGTAGAGGTGTACGAACAGCTGGGCGAGAAGCACCGGCTGGCCGACGCGCTCTACGACCTGGCGTTCCCGCTGGTGCAGACGGACCGCCAGGACGAGGCCCTGGAGCTGGCGCAGCGCAGCGCAGCGCTCTACGCCGAGCTCGCCGACGATGACGGGGTAGCCCGCACCCTGTGGCTGCAGGGCCTGGTCGCCCTGCACCGACGCGAGACGGACCGGGCCGAAGACCTCTTCACGCGGGCCATGCGCCAGTTCCGGGAGACCGGTGACGTCTTCTACCTGGGCTGGGCGCTACGGATGCTGGGACTGACCCGGCTGTGGCAAGGAAGGCCAGGCGATGCCCCAGAGCCCCTGCGGGAGAGCTTGCGGCTGTTCGCACCGGCCGGCGACACCTCCGCCATCGTGCTGCTCCTCATCGACTTCGCGACCCTGGCCGTCCTGGAGGACGACCTGCCGCGCGCACTTCGACTGACCGGAGCGATGCGCGCCCTGCGTACCGCCAGCGGGACCGACCTCGCCGACTACGAGATCAACCATGTGCCCGCACTGGCCCAGGCCCTGGCCGCAGCCGGGCCCGCGCTCCAGCCCCTGATCGACGAGGGCGCCGCGATGGATGCCGACGCCGCCGTCCGCTACGCGCTGAGCGACTCGCACCTGGCGTGAGCGAGCCTGTCCAGGGCCGGTCCGACGCGCTGACCCCAGGCCTTTCCCGAGGTCACGAAGCTGTGAGCGTTCGTTGGCTCAGTCCAGGTAGTCGCGCACTAGGAACGGGTGAGCGGTGTGCTGGCAGGGGTGTGTAAGCGTGCAGGTCAGGAGCGCTATGGGTCGCAATATCACCGACTGAGAGGCCCGCCCATGAACACCCCACTCAAGGTAAGGCGCGTGTCGACAGCGGAGGGCGAGCACCTGCCGTTTCGAGTCGTTGTGAGCGCGAACCGTGCGACGACTTCCACCTTCAACGCCCCCACCCCGGCAGCACCCCCGTGCGCACGTCGTCGCTGTGGAGTCACACAGGGTTCGATCTGAGGACGGGCAAGGGTTCAACACGAGGTGGCGGGTGGCTTAAGATTCTTCGTGTTTGGCTCTGGCGCAAGACAGTACGGTGTGAGACCGTCTACACACGGGGGCGTCATCCGGAGTGCATCTCACCTCTGAGTGCACCTCGCCCCCGGCCCCGCGTTGGGTCCCCTGTACCCCCTGCACCAGCGCGGGGCTTCCCTTGGCATGGGGACGGTTGCACGCCCCGACTCTGCCCCTTGTGTCGTACACGTGTTCGCACGCAGACTGAGGCCATGGCAGGAGGGATGCGCCCACACAACGCGTCAGCAGTCCCGCCGTCTATGCGCGGCCGCCCTGCCCCAGCCGCACCAGACACCACGGCGACCCGGCGACACTGCTGGGTGCACCGCCCTGACGGCGACCTGCCCGGCCTCATCCTCGAGTGGCGGCGGCCATGGCAGCCCAATACGCGCACTCCGGGTGTACACTCGGGATCGGGCCAGTCCTCGGCCCGAAAGTGAGCAGCCGGCGCGGGTGCATGTCCTCATCCGTGAGTGGTGGGCGACGTCGCATCAGGCGCCCCCGGCGATCCCGTAGACGCCACGAACACCGGCACGGCGCGGTGTGCGGCTGGCGTCCCCGCTCGCGCTCTCCCCGGCCGGGATGCGTAGCGCGGTCATCAGCCGGGCCAGGGCGATGCCCTGCTGCCGTAGCTCGACCGCGGCCCGGTGCACACGGGTGCCCTGGGAGGACTCAGGCATCACGCCCTCCGTGTCGAGCGTGCCCTGCAAGGTGTCGCACAGGTCAGCCAACCGGCACGCCTGAGTGAGAATCGCGCTCTCTGTGTTGGTCCAACCGAAGTCAGACAGTGCGGCACGCCACAGGGCACGACCTCGCTCCCACGGCCCTTGTTCAGGGCCGGCCGGTTGGCTTCGGGGATGCTCTGGGCCTATGAGCGGTGGCTTGGACGCCTAAGGTTGGGGTGGCAGGCCCCACGGCCCTTGTCAAGGGCCGATCGTTTGGAATCGGGGGATCTCTCGTAGCCGCTATGCAGAGAGGTGGCTTGGACGACCGAGGGCGGGGCGTCGTCGGGCCCCATCGGCCCGTCTCAAGGTGCTCGTCATCCTCGACTCAGCAGCGCTGCTAGCTCGGTGTCCACGGGCGGCCGCTTCCGCGGCTCACCGCCGCTCACAGCGCGGTCCCGACCCGAGCGCGGACTGGGAACTGCCCGACCCCTGGCCCGAGCCGGGTCGCGGGTTGTCGGGGTGCTCTGCCCACTCGGCGTCCAGCCGTGCGATGCGCTGGGTCCGCCCCTCGCGTCGGCACGCACGCCTTGAGCAGGGAGCGCAGTTGCTCGTCGGTCAACGGCTCAACCACGGTGGTGTCCAGCTTGGGCGGTTTAACCCCCAGGAACGGGTCAGCGTCGATCTCACCCTCGTCGGCCAGCCAGGCTGTGAATCGTCGGACGGCCAGTTGCCGGGCTCGTGCCGTGGCTGGCTTAGCACCAGCGTCGAGCAGGTCAGCCACCCGGCGACGCACGGTCCCCCGCTCCATCGCCGGCAGGTCCTGGTCATCGCACCACGCGAGATATGCGCGCACCCCGTTGCCGTAGGCCTTGAGGGTGGCAGGGCTCTTGCGGACGGCCCGCAGGGAGAGCTGCCAGGACTCCGCCAGGTCGGACAGGTCGGCAGTGCTCAAGGATGCGGCCACGACACACAGCAAAGCCTGATATCTGGACTAGCAGCGCTGTGCGGGTGCAGCGTGTCGGGCTCAGGTGACCATCCAGGGCACTTGACCTGCATGTATCCGGTCCAGCCGGATTAGACCTCAGTCCAGGTAGTCGCGCAACACCTGCGAGCGCGAAGGGTGACGCAGCTTGGACATCGTCTTGGACTCGATCTGCCGGATGCGCTCACGGGTGACCCCGTAGACCTTGCCGATCTCGTCGAGGGTCTTCGGCTGGCCGTCTGACAGACCGAAACGCATGGAGACCACACCTGCCTCGCGCTCGGACAGGGTGTCCAGCACCGAGTGCAGCTGCTCCTGAAGCAGCGTGAAGGACACCGCATCGGCGGGGACCACCGCTTCGGAGTCCTCGATGAGGTCGCCGAACTCGCTGTCCCCGTCCTCGCCGAGCGGGGTGTGCAGCGAGATGGGCTCGCGACCGTACTTCTGGACCTCCACGACCTTCTCCGGGGTCATGTCCAGCTCAGCCGCGAGCTCCTCGGGGCTGGGCTCACGGCCCAGGTCCTGCAGCATCTGGCGCTGCACGCGGGCCAGCTTGTTGATGACCTCGACCATGTGCACCGGGATCCGGATGGTGCGGGCCTGGTCGGCCATGGCGCGGGTGATGGCCTGGCGGATCCACCAGGTGGCGTAGGTCGAGAACTTGTAGCCCTTGGTGTAGTCGAACTTCTCGACCGCTCGGATCAGACCCAGGTTGCCCTCCTGGATCAGGTCCAGGAACAGCATCCCGCGGCCGGTGTAGCGCTTGGCCAGCGAGACCACGAGGCGCAGGTTGGCCTCGAGCAGGTGGTTCTTGGCGTTCTTTCCGTCCTGGGAGATCCACCACAGCTCGCGCTTGAGCTTGGCGTCGATCTTGTCACCGGAGTTGAGCCGCTCCTCGGCGAACAGGCCGGCCTCGATGCGCTTGGCGAGCTCCACCTCCTGCTCGGCGTTGAGCAGCGCGACCTTGCCGATCTGCTTCAGGTAGTCCTTGACCGGGTCGGCGGTGGCTCCGGCGGTCACGACCTGCTGGGCGGGAGCGTCGTCGTCGTCGGCCGAGGACAGCACGAAGCTGTCGTCCTCCTTGTCCGGACGAGCCTCGGTCTGCGCCGTCTTCGTGACGCCGACCGTGGCATCCTCGGACGGGACGACGACCTCGTCCTCGTCGACGTCCTCCTCGACCACAGGCTCGGCGGCCGCGGCCTCGGCGTCACCGGCTGCAGCCTTCTTCGCCGCCGTCTTGCGCGCGGTGGACTTCGCTGCCGTCGGGCCTGCCGCCGCCTTGGCAGCGGTGCGGGTGGTGCCGCTCTTGGGGGCGGCAGCCTTCTTGGCAGCGGTCTTGGTGGGCGCTGCGCTCTTGGTGGCGGCCTTCTTGCTGGCGGGCGCCTTCCTGGTGGCCGTCTTGCGCGGGGCCGGCGCCGGGCTCGCATCGTCCTCGTCGGAGGCGGACGCGGTCGCGTCCGCGGTGGGCTCCTCCACGGTCGGCTCAGCGGCAGACGTGGCAGGCGCCTTCTTGGTGGCAGCCTTGCGAGGGGTCGTCTTCTTCTCGGCCGGCGGCGCATCCGGGGCCGCCGTCGAGCGGGGCGTCGACTTCCGTGCCCGCTTGGGTGCCAGCTCGGACGTCTCGTCCTCGCGGACCTCGATCGCGTTGTCGTGGAAGGTGCGCAGCACCTTGGTCTGCCCCTTCTTGGGCAGCTCAGCGGCCTCGAGAGCCTCGCGCACCTCGGCCAGCATGAGGAAGCCGCGGTCCTTGCCCTGGGCATAGAGCGCCCGCAGGGCCGGGTCGGCGAACTCCTGGGGCAGGTCAGCCCCCTTGGCTCCGGACGCGTCGGTTGTGGCCGTTGTGGATGACACGGGTGGCACCAACTACTTTCTGCGGCAGGGCTGCTCTGACGCGGGTGTTGAGGACGGCGGGCACAAGTCGGAGGGCGCACTGGGCACCTGAGAGCAGGATGAGCGGTCGTGACCTGGACCGGCCTCACTCCGCCGATCAGCTTCCGAGACCATTATAAAACCCTGAACCTTCATGCTCTGTTCCCCGTCACGGCCCTGAGCTCAGTCACAGCGCTCTGACCAGCGACAACGTCGACTTCTCGGCTACTCCCCGTCGAGGTCGGCCTTGACTGCCAGCACCGGGCACGAGGCGTCCAGCAGGATGCGTTGGGCGTTGGAGCCCAAGATGAGCTTGCCGACCGGCGTGCGCCGGCGCAGGCCGATGACGATGAACTCCGCGTTGCTGTCCTCCGCCGCCTCGATGAGGTCCTCGCTCGGGTCGTTGCCGCGGACCAGCGTGCGCACCTCGTGCTCGACCCCCCGCTCGTCGAGCTCCTGCTGCACCCGGCCGAGGAGATCGTCGAACCGGCGCGCCTCCTCACCGTCGAAGTCACGACCGCCGCGCTGAGAGTTGACCACGATGAGCTTGGACTCCCGCAGGCGCGCCTCCTCGGCCGCGCGGCGCAGCGCCGCCCGTCCTTCCTTGGTCGGCACGTATCCCACGACGATGGACATCGGTACTCCCTTCGGACGGCTTCAGCGCAGACGCGATGAGGCTACACCGGCGCAGGGCTCGCGCCACCTCACGCAGCCGGGGGGCAGCCGCCCCGGCCCGACCGCCTTCGTCCGGCCCTGCCCGGGGGCGGAACGGCGTGCTGCAGGGCACCGTCGACCAGACGTGCCAGGGAGTAGTCCGGGTCGTGCTGCAACGCTCGCTCCACGGCAAGGTTGGCGATGGTCCCCTCACCGGCGCACCAGGCGAGGTAACCGCAGACCGACAGCAGCGGCGCGGCGATCGGTGGGGGCACCACGGAGGCCAGCCGCGCCACGCGCCTGCAGGCGTGGCCGTCCACGCTCTCCAGCGTGGGGAGGGTGCGCCGCACCAGCGCAGCGCAGTCCGCGGGCAGCTCGTCGAGCCTCATGATCTGCGGCGCGATGCGTGCCAGCACGGCATCGCGGACGAGCACGTCGTGCAGCAGCAGCGCCAGGTCGACGACCGTCTCGGCGCTCAGGTCGGGCAGCTCGTCCCCCTCGCCGCGCAGGGTCTGGCCCAACAACGCCATCGCTCGGTCGGCGTCGCAGGGCACCTCCTCTCCGTCGCCCCGTGACTGCAGGAGGTGACCCGCCGCCGCAGCGACGAGAGGACGCACGGGATCGAAGAGCGCCGCGAGCGCGTGCCGGTCGTCCAGCGGGCTGCGGCCCTGCAGCACGAAGTCGGCCACGACGGGCACGTCGGCGTCGTCCGGCAGGTCGCGCCACCGGGGCACCGAGCCGTCGGGCTCGTGCAGCGACATCCACCGCCGTTCGCGCACCCTGGCGGCTCGGTCGACCGTGGCACCGCTGCGCTCCGCCACACCCTGGACCGCCTCCAGCAGCTCGGTGGCGTCGTCGTCGGAACCCTCGAACGCGACCAGCACGACCACGTCCGGTCGCGCCTGGCGCAGCGCACCCCCCAACGACTCAAGGAGCTCACCCGGCCCGCCGGGTGAGTCGATGTCGGCTCGCGCGACGAGGCTCACGTGCCCGGTGGGCGGTCCACCTCGGCCCCTGCCACTCAGGTCGAGACAGACCATGACCAGCGAGCGCTCCGGCCGGTACCCCAGCTGGTAAGGCAGGGCCACGATGCTCTCGGCCGTGCCGCGGACCGTGCTGTATGTCGTGCCCCTGCGGGCTCCCCCTTGCGTCGTCATGCCCTCACTCTGGCGGGCTGACCAAGGGCTCCGACGACAGATCCGCCGATCTGTGGATAACCGGGTCAGGCCTGAGGCACCGTGTCGGGGTGGGGAAACTCGGCCCGGGCGTGGTCGGCCAGGCGACCCATCAGGAAGCCGTCGAGACCCGCACCGATGACACCGCCGGCCAGCGGCACGGCCCGTCCGAGACGCCCCAGGAGGCGCGCACCCAGCTGGGTCGCCAGCCGGAAGCCGACGCCCTTGTTGATCATGGTGCGGGCCGCGTGAGGCACGCGGCGCAGGGCGATCTGGGCCATCTGACCACCACCCGGGACCCCGGCCTTGCGCAGGATCTCGTTGGGGTCGGCGCCGACCAGGGTCAGGGCCAGCGCCTGACGCGTGGCCGGGTCCTGGATGTCGTAACCCCGCACCGAGACCACTCCGGCCACCATCCGCGCCGCCAGCACGTAGAAGCCCACCACGTTGGCCGGCAACGCCACGGGCATCGTGACCAGGCCACCGACTCCGGTCAGGAACCCCCCGGCGGCGGCGAGCCGCACGTGGTCGGCGCAGATCTCGTCGATGACCTTCTCGGGGTCGGTGTGCTTGGCCCGGGCCTTGCTGACCACCTCGGCAGCGGGCTCCAGAGGTCCGACACCGTCGATGCCGTAGCCGAGCATCCTGCCGACCACGCGCAACGCGACACGGTTGCCGAACGAGTCGTGGTCCTCCTCGGAGTTGACCTCCTGCTGCTTGTCGTCGGATCCGAAGATGCCCACGTCGCCTCCTGATGTCGCTGTGGTGACCGGTCGGCCGCCCTCATCCTGCCACCGCCGGAGCCTGCTGGCGCAGCGGGCCGTGCGCTAGATTCTCGCCATGGGCTACCCGCAGTCGGCCACGTCGGCCGCTCGTCCCCGCAGTGCCGTCGCCACCGCGCTGGGCGTGCTCGCTGCCGCAGCAGGTCTGCTGGGGCTGCTCCTGTTGACGCTGGGGGTCATCGGGCTGGCCAACGTGGCCACGCCCAACATGCAGGGCTTCAACCCCGGCCAGTCCATCGACATCGGAGACAGCGGCATGTCGGTCTACGCACGCAGCGACGCGGTGCGGGAGCAGACCGTGTGCACCGCCGACGGCCCCGGCGGGCAGGTCGTGTTCGAGCGACCGGTGACTGCCTACTCCGTCGACGTCGCCGGCAGCGACTTCTTCGAGATCGCCCGCAGCCCGCAGGACATGGCGGCGGGCACCTACCGGGTGACCTGCCAGGGGACGCAGGACGCGGTCTATGCGGGGCCCTCCGCCCCGGACACCGCCGCGTCGGGTCTCTTCGGTCCGCTGGGGCTGGTGCTGGGCGTCGCAGCGTTGGGGTTGGCGCTGCTGCTGGCGCTGACCGCCTTCCTGACCCGAGGACGGCGTGCCCGCACCCCAGCACCGACGGCCTACGGGTCAGGTCAGGGGCAGTACCCCTACGCCGCGCCGGCCTCCCCCCGGGCAGACGACCCGTACCGCCGCTACGACGAGGTCCCGCACCAGCAGGCGCAGCCCTACCCCACACCACCGGGCCAGGCACCGCCCCCCTACGCCGACTACCTGCGGCCCCAGCAGCCCGAGGACCCGTACGGCCCCCCGCCGCCGCCGGCCGGCCGGCCGTACGGGTACGCGCCGCCTACCGCCGAGCCGACCCAGCCGGTGCCGTACGGCCAGGGAGCGTGGGCACCGCAGACCCGGCCCGAGCAGCAACCCGGTGGGCCGCCGTGGCAGCAGGACGCCACGGAACGGATCACCGCCCCGGACCAGGAGTCGCACGACACCACCGGCGGGACGCCGGACCCGTCCGTGGTCGAGGAGCCGGGCGGCGACGAGCCGGTGGCCAGCGGCAACGGCTACGGGGCCGACGAGGACGACGACACACCCTCGGGCGGCCTGGGCTACGGCCCCGACTGGGCGCCACCCTCAGGACCGCGCTGAGGCAGGTCAGGACCGGGTGTCGCCGGGGTCCGGGGAGGGCGGGCTCTCGCTGTCCTCACCGGTGGAGGTGCGCAGGAACTCCTCGAACTCGGCGCCGATCTCCTCGGCCGAGGGCAGGTCGGCCACCTGAGCCGCCAGGAGGCTGCGACGGCGCTGACCCTCGAGGAACTGGTCGTAGCGCTTCTCCAGCTCGGCGACGGCCTCCCCGATCTCGGGTGACGCGGCGATCTGCTGCATGATCTCGGCGCGGTTGAGCCCGGCGGCGGCCACCAGGTCGTCGTGGGGCACCTGCAGGTCTGTCATCGTGCCCAGCGCGCCCAGTGCTGCGACCGCCGCGTCGCCGTAGCTCGCCTCGGAGAGGTAGTGCGGCACGTGGACGGCCAGACCCATCGTGTGCAGGCCCGCCTCGCCGAGCCGCAGGTGCAACAGCGACTCCACGCTGCCGGGCACCTGCACCTGGCCGAAGATCGCCTGGTTGCCCGGGATCAGCCCCGGCTCGCTGGCGAACTTGGTCATCCCCACCGGGCGGGTGTGCGGCACTGCCATCGGTATGCCGTGCGCCGAGACCACCGTCCGCACGCCGAACGCGAGGCAGAGCTGGTGCACGGCCTCGACGAACGCCTCCCAGCGGTAGTCGGGCTCGACACCGTGCAGGAACAGGAACGGATGTCCGGCTGAGTCCTCGACGCGGTAGAGCACCAGGCTCGGCTCGTCGATGTCGACCCAGCGGTCGGAGTCGAACGTCATCACCGGCCGCCGCGAGCGGTAGTCGATGAGCTGGTCGACGTCGAAGGAGGCGACGACACGGTGGTCGAGCGTGCCGAGGATGTGGTCGGCGATCTGCTCGCGCACCTCCCCGGCGTCCATGAAGCCGTCGATGGACAGGTGCAGCAGCGGGACGTGGGGGGGCTGCTGCTGCACGTCGCTCTCGAGGCGGAACAGGCTCGAGTGGTGGGTCACCGGGTCTCCTCCTGATGGGTCGGATGTCACGGCCGGTCCAACGCTGTGGATCACAGACTGATTCCGAGGCCGGTCGATGATAGGACTGACTGCATGACTTCTGGTGACGCCCTGCCGGCCCCGGCCACCGTGTTCCACGACCTCGACCACTACGTGGCCGTCCCGCGTCTGTCCGGTCTGTCCCTGTCCCGCGACGGAGCACGTCTGGTGACCAGCGTCTCGACGCTGGACCCCAAGGGCACCAGCCACGTCAGCGCCCTGTGGGAGGTCGACCCGGCCGGGGAGCGCACGGCATACCGGCTGACCCGCTCGGCCAAGGGTGAGACCGGTGCCACCTTCGCCCACAACGGTGACCTGTACTTCACCTCTGCCCGGCCCGACCCCGACGGCAAGGAGGGCGAGGAGCCCACCTCTGCCCTGTGGCGCATCCCTGCAGTCGGTGGCGAGGCTCGCGTCGTGCTCAGCCGGCCGGGCGGCGTCGGTGCGGTGATGTGCGCCCGCGACGCCGACACCACCGTGGTCTCCGCAGGTCTGCTGGCCGGGGCCCGCACCGAGACCGAGCACCGGGTCCTCAGCAAGATCCGCAAGGACTCCTGCGTCGACGCGGTGCTGCACGACGGCTACCCGATCCGCTTCTGGGACCACGACCTGGGCCCCCAGCATCCCTCGCTTTTCGTCGCCGAGCCTGACCCGGACGCGGACACGCCACTGACACCGACGACCGTGGACCACCAGGACCCGCTGCGGTTGCGGATGGTCAGCGAGGGCCTGGGCCGTGCCCTCGAGGAGCAGACCCCCGCGGTCAGCCCGGACGGCACCTTCGCCCTGGTGCCGGTCACCGTGTTCCAGGAGCGCGGCGACCAGCACACCGCGCTGGTGCGTATCGACCTGGCCAGCGGGGAGCGCCGGGTCGTCCTGGACGACCCTGACCGCGAGTTCTTCGGGCCCGTGATCAGCCCCGACAGCCGCCGTGCGGTGGTCGTGAGCGACCGCAAGAGCACGCCCGAGCGGGCACCCCATCCGCAGCTGTCGGTGCTCGACCTGGACAGCGGTGAGCTGTCCCCCCTCGCACATGCCTGGGACCGGTGGGCCCGCCCGGTCGCCTGGCTCCCGGACGGCTCCGCCGTGCTGACGGTCGCCGACCAGGACGGACGCTGCCCGGTCTTCCGCGTCGACGTCGCGACCGACGCGGTCACCCAGGTCACCCACGACGACGCCGCCTACAGCGACGTGGTGGTGGCCCCGGACGGCGCGACGGCCTACGGCGTGCGCAGCAGCTATGCCTTCCCCAGCGAGGTCGTGCGCATCGACCTGGCCACCGGTGAGGTGACCACGTTGCCGGGCCCGGTCGCACGTCCCGAGCTGCCGGGTCGGCTCGAGGAGGTCGAGACCACGACCGAGGACGGGGTCCGGGTGCGCGGATGGCTGGCGCTGCCGGACTCCACCGACCGTGCCCCGCTGCTGCTGTGGGTCCACGGCGGACCGCTGGCCTCGTGGAACGCCTGGACCTGGCGTTGGAACCCCTGGCTGATGGTCGCGCGCGGGTATGCCGTGCTGCTCCCCGACCCCGCCCTGTCCACCGGCTATGGGCAGGACTTCATCCAGCGTGGCTGGGGCGCCTGGGGTGCGGCGCCCTACACGGACCTCATCGCGATCACCGACGAGGTCGAGGCTCGCGCAGACATCGACGAGACCCGCACCGCTGCCATGGGCGGGTCGTTCGGTGGCTACATGGCCAACTGGATCGCCGGCCACACCGACCGGTTCAAGGCCATCGTCACGCACGCGTCGCTGTGGGCCCTCGACGGGTTCGGTCCGACGACCGACGCCGCCTTCTACTGGCAGCGGGAGATGACCGACGAGATGGGCCTGGCCAACTCCCCGCACCGGCACGTGGCCGACATCGTCACGCCGGTGCTCGTCATCCACGGCGACAAGGACTACCGCGTTCCCATCGGTGAGGGCCTGCGTCTCTGGTACGACCTGCTGGCGCACTCCGGGCTCCCGGCGGCCGAGGACGGCTCCACGGTGCACCGGTTCCTGTTCTACCCGCACGAGAACCACTGGGTCCTGGCCCCCCAGCACGCCAAGGTCTGGTATGAGGTCGTGCTGGGCTTCCTGGCCGAGCACGTGCTCAGCCAGGAGCCGGCACCCCTGCCGACCGTGCTGGGCCGCACCCCCGCTACTGCCGAGCAGCTGCAGAGCGTGGGAGGATCGGAGGACGACGCCTGAGCGGTCCTTGACCGCCGGACCCAGAGAGCGGGGACTCGACATGGCCTACTCCACCGCCCCACCACCCGGACGTGGCCTGCGCCGGTGGGGAGCCGGGCTCTTCTGGGTCGGCCTGGTCATCACCGTGGTTTCGCTGGTCGTCACCGCGGCCAGCGGCTTCAGCCTCGCTCGCAACGCGGAGGGGCTCGAGGATGCCAGAGCCATCGTGGGCAGCACCTCGGTCACCCTGCAGGCAGGTGAGCTCCGCGGCATCGTCAAGGAGAGCACCCAGGACGCCGACCCGTCCTGCACGGTCACCGGGCCCGACGGTGCTGACCTGCCGGTGCGCGGTGCCGACGAGCTGTCCTCGCAGTGGGGCATGCTGAGCTTCCTCGTCGTGGCCGACTTCGAGGCCACCGCCAGCGGCGAGCACACGGTCAGCTGCGAGGGTGCGGCGGCGACGCTGATCCCGCCGGTCGGGGTCGACGGCCTGCTCGGGGGCGCCTTCGTCCTTGTCGCCGGCGTGCTGGGCATGGGGTTCGGCCTCACCCTGGCCCTGATCGGTCTCGTGCTGTGGCTTGTCGGGCGCTCGCAGTCGAGCAAGGCCGCCCAGGGGCCCGCCGGATACCAGGGCTACCCACCCCCGGGCTACCCGCCGCGCTGAGCCGGCGGTCGCCACCCCGTGGCGGCGGCCCACTCCTCGGCCCGGGCGACGGCGTGCACGCACCAGGGCTCCTTGGCCTGCGCATACTCGCTGGTGCCGACCCCCGGCCCGGTCAGGGCGACCTTGAGCGCGGCGTAGTCGGTGTGGGCCTGGGGCACCGAGGTCATCCAGTCGCGGAAGAGCAGGGCCAGCCGCCGGGACGGGCTGCTCAGGGGCCGGATGTGCACGTGAGCGACCCGGCCGGGGTCGGCGTGCCCGTGCATCCGCTTGGGCCAGGTCGTCTCGGCAGCGCCGCCGCCGTGGGTCTGGTCCCACCAGCGCCCCGGGACCGGCGGAAAACCGGCCTCGCACAGCGCTCGGACGGTGTCGTCGTCGAGGGCTTCCAGCTCAGGCACGACGACCTGCAGGTCGATCACGTCCTTGGCGGGCATCCCTGACACTGCGGTGCTGCCGATGTGCTCCACGGCCAGGGCGGTGCCACCGAGGGTCCGCCGCAGCCGGGCGGCCATCCGCGCCGCCTGGGCCGGCCACGCTGGGTCCGGGTCGTGCAGCCTCCCCCGCTCAGGGCGGCTGACGGCCACCCGGTGGCGCACGTTGTGCTCGAAGGGCACCAGCCGTTCGTGCCAGAGGCGGTCCACGGCGGCGTGGAGATCGCCGACCGTGCCGTGGTTGTCGAGCCACACGTCGGCGGCGGCTCGACGCTGCGGGTCATCTGCCTGGCTGGCGATCCGGCTGCGCGCCTGGCTCGGGTCCATCCCGCGGAGCTCGACCAGGCGCCGCAGCCGCTCCTGCGCGTCGACACCGACGACCACCACGAGGTGGTAGGCCGCACCCATCTGCTTCTCCACCAGCAACGGGACGTCGTGGACGACCACGGCGTCGGGTGCCGCCGCAGCCATCAGCCCAGCGGTGCGGCGGGCGATAGCGGGGTGGGTGATGGCCTCGAGGTCCGAGCGGGCACCTGGGTCGGCGAAGACGAGTGCTCCCAGGGCTGCCCGGTCCAGGGACCCGTCCCCGGCGACCACGGCGCGGCCGAACCGTTCGGCCACCGCCGCCAGGCCGGGGGTGCCCGGGGCGACCACCTCACGGGCGAGCTGGTCAGCGTCGATGACGAGCGCCCCGCGGTCGGCGAGCCGGGCCGAGACGGTGGACTTGCCCGACCCGATCCCTCCGGACAGGCCTACGCGCAGCATGCCCCCACCCTAGGGGCCGGTAGCCTGCTGCACGCTCGGCCCCGGTTGCTAGCCGACGACCTCGCCGGGGACGGCTTGCCGGTTGCGCTCCCAGTCGATGAAGTCGTCGGTCAGCCGCACCAACGTGACAGCCAGCCACCCCACGACCAGCGCGTCGTCGGCGAGCCCGGCGAGGAGGAACATCGCCTCAGGCACCAGGTCGACCGGCGAGACGACATACCCCGCCGCCCCCAGCATCAGCATCAGCTTGGCCATGTCGGCTCCGTGGTACTCGCCACGGCGGACGGCGCGGACCATCCTGGGTAGGGCGGCGAGCCGCGTGCCGAGGCTGTGGCCCCCGGTGCTGTTGGCGGAACGGGCTGCGGTGGCGACGCTGGCGAGTGCGCCCCAGCGCCACGCGCGACGGGTTGAGGTGGCAGCCATGAGTGTCTCCTTCGTGCTGCGGGATCCGGCGAGTGGTAAGACGTCCGGGCGCCTCCAAGGGTTCCCGCACTTGCCGTGAGGTGGGCCATCATGGCTTCCCGGCTCGTCTCACCGAAGGTCAGCCGGTGCGGTCCTCCGCGGCGTCCATCGCGGCGTAGATGCGCTTGGCCGAGACGGGCTGCGGGGTGCCCAGCCGTTGCGCGAAGAGCGAGACCCGCAGCTCCTGGATCTGCCAGCCGATGGCCAGTACGTCTGCGTCACCTCGACGGTGCGGGGGCAGCCCCGCGAGGAAGTCGGCATACTCCTGCTCCACGAGGTGCACCTGCTCCATGCGGTCGGCATCACGAGGCAGGTCCTGCACCCCCTTGTCGAGCCGTTCAGCCATGGCTCGCAGGTAGGTCACCAGCCGGGGCAGCCGGCGGTAGCCGGTGTCGGCGACGAAGCCGGGCCGGATCAGGGCGTCCAGCTGGGCCCGCAGGTCCTGCGCCAGACCGGCAGCCGACGGGGCGGTCAGCCGGGAGAGGCGCAGGGAGACCTCACGGGCGGTGTCCAGGACGGGGACCAGGTGCTCGACGATCTCGACCACCCTGCCCGTGGTCTGCTGCCGCACGCCGGCCAGGGCACGGTCGAAGTCCTCCGGGGTGCGCACCGTCGCCCCCGGCATCTCGGCGACCACCGAGTCGACCGCCGCCGCCAGGGCGTCCTCGAGGAGGGCCGGCACGGAACCGTGCGGGTTGTGCCCCAGCGAGAGCTTCTGCTGGTTGGTGAGCAGGGCGAGGACCCGCTTCCACGGTGGGGTGGTGCCGAGCAGCAGCAACCGCCGCACGCCCAGCAGTGTCTCCCGGTCGGCCTCGGACCGGCTGGCCAGCACCCGGACGTCGACCGCGGCCCCGGTGTCGACGAGCGCGGGGTAGCCGTGCACGGTGCGACCGGCGACCTGCTGCTCGAAGGTGTCGGGGAGGCGCCCGAAGTTCCAGCTGGTGACGCCCTGCCGCTCGACGCCCGCTGCCGCCCGGGCCATGGTCGTGCGCACGACCGGGGCCAGCTCAGCCTGCAGGGCGGCCAGGTCCTTGCCTTCCCCGAGGATCTCGACCCGGCCGCGCGGTCGGCCCTTGCGGCCCCCCGGACCCAGCCGGCGCTCGACCCGGAAGGTCACCCGCAGGTGGTCTGGCACGCGGGCCCAGTCGATGTCGTCGGCACGCACCCGGGACAGCCCACGGGAGGTCAGCCGGCGGGCCAGCGCGAGGTCGACCGGCCCGGTGGACGGGTCCATCTCCCGCAGCGCGGCGCGGGCGTGGTCGGGTGCGGGCACGAAGTTGCGGCGCAGGCCCTTGGGCAGCGCCTTGACGAGGGCGGTCACCAGCTCTTCCCGCAGCCCCGGCACCTGCCAGTCGAACCCGTCGGGGCGCACCTGGTTGAGCACCTCGATCGGGACGTGCACGGTCACCCCGTCCGCGTCCGACCCGGGCTCGAACTGGTAGGTCACCCGCAGCTCGAGGTCGCCCTGGCGCCAGGTGCCCGGGTAGTCGGTGTGGCTGACCGCGTCGGCGTTGTCGCTGACCAGCAGGTCCTCGGTGAAGGTGAGCAGCCCGGCGTCCTGCCGACGCTGCTGCTTCCACCATGCGTCGAAGTGGGCCCCGGACACCACCTCCGCCGGGATGCGGGCGTCGTAGAACTCCACCAACGTCTCGTCGTCGACGAGGATGTCGCGGCGCCGGGCTCGGGCCTCCAGCTCACCGAGCTCGCGCACGAGGCGTCGGTTGGCGTGGAAGAACTCGTGCCGCGTGTCCCAGTCACCCTCGACCAGCCCGTGCCGGATGAACAGGTCGCGAGCGGTCTCGGGGTCGACCCGGCCCAGCGGCACCGGCCTCCCCGCCGCCAGCGGCACGCCGTACAGGGTCACCCGCTCGTCGGCGATGGCGCTCGCCCGGGACCGTGACCAGCGCGGCTCGGAGTAGGAGCGCTTGACCAGATGCGCAGCAGCGCGTTCGACCCACGCGGGGTCGGTGCGTGCGTTGACCCGCGCCCACAGCCGCGTGGTCTCGACCAGCTCGGCGGTCATCACCCAGTCCGGGTTCTTGCGGAACAGGGTCGACCCGGGCTGGAGGTGGAACTTCGCGCCACGCGCCCCGGCATACTCCCGCTTGTCACGGTCGTAGAGCCCGACGAGCGAGAGCAGCCCCGGCAGCAGCGACTGGTGGATCTGGTCGGGAGAGGGCTCGCTGTCGTTGAGCGTGAGACCGAGCGACCTCGTGGCCTGACGCAGCTGGGTGTGCAGGTCCTGCCACTCCCGCACGCGCAGGTAGTGCAGGAACTCACGCTGGCACATCCGGCGGAAGGCGCTGCCGGAGAGCTCCTTCTGCTGCTGCCGCAGGTAGTCCCACAGGTTGAGCAGGACGAGGAAGTCGGACTCCTCGGCTCGGCCCTGTCTGAACCGGGCGTGGGACTGGTCGGCCTGCGCCTGCTTGTCGCTGGGGCGCTCACGCGGGTCCTGGATGGACAGCGCCGCGACGATGACCAGGACCTCCCGCAGCGCACCGTTGCGCTCCGCCTCGACCAGCATGCGGGCCAGCCGCGGGTCGACCGGGAGGGTGACGATGGCCTTGCCGTATGCCGTGAGCCGCTTGCGGGGCAGGTGCGCCGGCGCATTCGGGTCGATCGCCTGCAGCTCCTCCAGGAGCCGCACGCCGTCGGCGACCTGGCGGGAGTCCGGTGGCTCCAGGAAGGGGAAACGGTCGATCTCGCCCAGACCCAGGCTGGTCATCTGCAGGATCACGCTGGCGAGGTTGGTGCGCAGGATCTCGGGGTCGGTGAACTCCGGACGGGCGGCGAAGTCGTCCTCGGAGTAGAGCCGGATCGCGATGCCGTCGGCGAGCCGGCCGCAGCGGCCGGAGCGCTGGTTGGCGCTGGCCTGGCTGATGGGCTCGATGGGCAGCCGCTGGACCTTGAGCCGCTGGCTGTAGCGGGAGATGCGGGCGGTGCCGGTGTCGACGACGTAGCGGATGCCGGGGACGGTCAGCGAGGTCTCGGCGACGTTGGTGGCCACGACGATGCGGCGGCCCCCGTGGCGGGCGAACACCCGGTGCTGCTCGGCAGCGGAGAGCCGGCCGTAGAGGGGCAGCACCTCGGTGGCGGGCAGCGTCATCGCGGTGAGCGCCTCGGTGGCGTCGCGGATCTCGCGCTCGCCGGAGCAGAAGACCAGGATGTCGTGACCCGCGCCGTCGGCGGTCGACTCGGTCCACAGCTCCTCGACGGCCTCGCAGATGCCGGTGACCTGGTCGATGTCGACGACCTGGTCGGCCTCACCCGTGGCGCCGGGCGGCCCGGGCCGCACGAGCGGGCGGTAACGGACCTCCACCGGGTAGGTGCGTCCGGACACCTCGACCACCGGTGCCGGGGTGCCATCGGGCCGGGCGAAGTGCTCGGCGAAGCGGTGCACGTCGATGGTCGCCGAGGTGATGATGACCTTGAGGTCGGGACGACGTGGCAACAGCTGCTTGAGGTAGCCCAGGATGAAGTCGATGTTCAGGCTGCGCTCATGGGCCTCGTCGATGATGAGGGTGTCGTAGCGGCGCAGGTCGCGGTCGCGCTGGAACTCGGCCAGCAGGATGCCGTCGGTCATCACCTTGACGAGGGTGTCGTGGCGGGAGCGGTCGGTGAAACGCACCTGGTAGCCGACGGTCGTCCCGAGCTCGACCCCCAGCTCCTCGCTGATCCGCTCGGCCACGGAGCGGGCGGCGATCCGGCGGGGCTGGGTGTGGCCGATGGTTCCCGCGACGCCACGCCCGAGCTCCAGGCAGATCTTGGGCAGCTGGGTGGTCTTGCCGGACCCCGTCTCGCCGGCCACGATCACGACCTGATGGTCGCGGATGGTGGCAGCGATGTCGTCCTTGCGCTCCACGACCGGCAGGTCGGCGGGATAACGGATCTGCGCCGGCCGCGCCGCCGTGCGAGCGGCCACACGGTCCTGCTGCCGCGCCGACCGGGCAGCCTGATCCGGGGCAGCGCGACGGGGGGACATGCCGATCAGGATAGGTCGTGGGCCATGCTGGTGGGCCTCAGGCAGCCCGTCGGGCCGCCACCGGCAGAGCGCTGATGCCGGCCGCCGTCACCAGGTGAGTGCTCACCAGCACCACGCCCTGCTCCCGGCACACCTCCAGCAGCACCTGGTGCAGCTCACGGTCGTCGTCAGTGAGGGCCGAGCCCTCGTGGGCGATGCCGAGCACGAACGCCGCGTCCGGCTCGGCCTCGGTGCAGGCACGGACGAGGTTGCGCACGAGGGTGCGCCGCTCGAGGCGCGGCAGCCGGCCGGCCACGAAAGCCGGCTGGGCCAGGGTGAGGTCGGCGCGCAGCGCCAGGACGGCCAGACCGCCCTCGGCGCGGTCGGCGTCGGAGACGCACAGGTCGAGCACGTCGTGCACGAAGTCGGGATCGGTCAGCGGACGGCGCGGCCAGTCGGCCGGGAGGTCGTGGTAGCTCATGTCGCGATGCTGCCGCGCGCTCGCGTGGCGCCGCAGAAGTTGTCCACAAGCCGTGGTGCGGCCCGGTGGTCCCCGACGGGCCGGTGCCTGGCGGCGCCGGAGGGTCAGCCGGTCACCAGCTGGGTGACGGTATGCAGGACCAGCCCGACCAGCGCGCCGACGACCGTGCCGTTGATCCGGATGAACTGCAGGTCGCGGCCGACGTGCAGCTCGATGCGGTCGGAGGCGAGCTTGCCGTCCCACTGCTTGATGGTCGCGGAGATGACGCTGGTCACCTCGGTGCCGTAACGCTCGACCACGGCGACCACCGCGTCGGCGCTCCAGGCGTCGAGCCTGGAGCGCAGTGCGGCATCGGTCGTGATGCGGGCACCCAGCCCGGCGACCTCGGCCGCCAGACGCGTGCGCAGGTGCCCCCTGGGGTCCTCGAGCGCCTCGACGACCGTGGACCTGATGGTCTCCCAGACGGCGACCGCCGTCTCGCCCACCTGGGGATGCTCCAGCAGCCGCTCCTTGAGCGCCTCGGCGCGAGCCATGGTGGCGGGCTCGTGCTGCAGGTCCCGGGCCACGTCGGCCAGGTAGGAGTCGAGGGCGGCCCGCACCTGGTGGCCCGGGTCGTCCCGCACCTCCAGCGACCACGCGAGCAGCTCGGCATACACCCGGTGCACGACCTTGTCGTCGACCCACGACGGCGACCACCAGGGCGCCCTGGAGGACACGATCCGGGCCACGTCGGTCTCGTGGGTGCTCAGCCACTCGTGGAGCTCGCGCGCGGCGAGGTCGACCAGCCCGTGGTGGGAGCGGTCCTGCACCACCGCTTCGAGCAGGTGCCCGGCGACCGGGCTGACCGGCTCGGCGCGGAGCCGGGGCAGCAGCGTCTCGTCGACGAACTCGAGGGCCTCGTCGTGCCCGATGCGGTCCAAGCCCTGGCGCACCAGGGGAACAGCCTCGGCGACCACCCGTTCGGCGTGCACCGGGTCGGTCAGCCACTCCCCCGTGCGCAGGACCACCTCGGCGTCGAGGTAGCGCTCCCGCAGTGCCTGCGGGGTCAGGAAGTGCTCCGAGACGAACTGCTCCAGGCTCGTGGCGAGGGCGTCCTTGCGCCGGGGCACGAGTGCGGTGTGCGGGATCGGGATGCCCAACGGGTGGCGGAAGAGTGCGGTGACGGCAAACCAGTCGGCGATCGCCCCCACCATCGCCGCCTCGGAGGCCGCGTGCACGTAGCCCCACGCCCCCTCGCCTCCCAGGGTCAGGACGAAGACGAGGGCGGCGAGCCCGAACAGGCCGGTGGCCACGGCGCGCATCCGGCGCAGGTCGCGCAGCCGGGTCTGGTCTCCGGCCGAGACAGCCGTCATGGCCATCGCAGCACCACCTCCCTGGTTTGTGGGTCGAGCAGGTAGAGCTCGTAGTCGTCGGCGGGACCGCCCGGCACGGCGAAGGTGAGGACGGCGTCCCGACGCTGTGCCTCGCCGGGGGCCAATAGGGCGGAGTCGGGGTCGACCGAGTGCAGTCTGCACGACCCGCCGGTGGCGTCGACCAGCAGGAGGTCGAACACCCTGAGGGCGGGGGTGCCCGAGATCTGCCGCGTGCCGACGTGCACCTGCCAGCCGACCTCCGAGGTGACCGCGCCTGCCTGGGAAGACAGCTCGACCAGGGCAGGCTCAGAGACGGTGATCTCGATGATGTCGTCCCGGGTCACCTCGTTGTCGACCTGGGTGAGGCTCGCCACCTCGTCGTATCGCACGTCGCGGGCCCCCGGGAGGTCGTCCTCGACCACGACCTGCGCAGGCTCGGCACAGGCCGACGCGACCTCAGGGCTCGACGGCTCCGGAGGCACGGCCGTGGGAACCTGCGCGCTGCACCCCGCCAGCACCATCACAGCGGCTGTCATCACAGCGACCGTCACTCTGGCGTCCCCCGTGAGGTCGGCGGACATCAGGACGGCACCACCACGGCCGCGTCGAGGACCGCTCGGTCCACGGTGGTGATGTGCGGGAAGGCGACGTGCTCGGTGACGTGCCTCGGGCTGAGCACCAGGAGCCCGTCGCGCAGCTGCACGGGTGGCTCAGTCCCGGAGCCGGGGGTCGTGCGCTCCGCTGAGGTCGCGAGCCTGCCAGGTGCACAGGCACACCTCGTTGCCCTCGGGGTCGGCAAGCACCCACCACGACGGCGCAAAAGCCTCGGTGACGAGTCGACCGCCGGCCGCCAGCGCAGCCGTCATGCGGGGCTCGACGGCCTCCGGCGGCACCGTGAGGTCGAGGTGGAACCGACCGCGCTCGGTGCGAGGGGGATGCATCTGCTGGAACCACAGCGGGGTCAGCCGGCCCGCCGGGTCGGCGAGCGCGCCGTCGACCTCGTCGTAGCCCAGCACGGCCTGCCAGAAGGCTCGGCAGGCCGGGATGTCGACGGCGTCGAGGCCGACCTCCAGCACGGCCAGACCCTCAGGTCGGGCGGGCAGCCCAGCTGCCGCGGCCAGCTCACTGACCCGGAGGGCCAGGGCGACGTCGCGGTCGGTGACGGCCCCGACGTCGTGGCTGACCGTGCGCACCGTGACCTGCCCGTAGCGCAGGTCGACGTCGGGGTGGTGGTCGAGCTCGTCAGCGGCCTCGGCCACCGCACTGACGAACCGGGCACCCGCGCCGAAGGAGCCGGTGTCGAACCGGGCCTGCAGGCTGCCCAGGAGGGGTCGCCAGTCGGCCAGGCGCGGGTCAGCCGCGAGCTGCCGGGCGGAGATCGGGGTCGTCGCGTCGCTCATGAAGATCACTGTGACACAGGCCACCGACAGCACCGCGCCCGCCGTAGGGTGGGTCCATGAGCACCACCAGGAGCGCCACCGTGGCGACACCGGCAGCACCGGCGTCTCGGCGGGGACCCGGACTGGGCACGGCCCTGGTGACCGGTGGCGCGATGGCCGTCGGCGCGCTCGTGGTCCACCTCTACGACCCCAACCAGCCGGGCAGCTACGGGTTGTGCCCGCTGAGGCTCACGACCGGGCTCCTGTGTCCGTTCTGCGGCGCCACCCGCGCGCTCCACGCGATGACGCACGGGGAGTGGGGCCAGGCGATGGGTCTCAACCCGTTGGTCACCCTGCTGGCGCCGCTCACCGTGCTCGCGTGGGGTCTGTGGGTGGCCCGGGCCGCTGGCGGACGACACACCGACTTCCTCGACCGTGTCGGGCCGGTCTGGGTGCTGATCATCGCTATCGTCACCTTCGGAGTCCTCCGCAACCTCCCGACGCTCCAGCCGCACCTGGCCCTTCTCACCTGATCCCACGACCGCAGGAGACACACATGTCCAGCACCCCTCCCCCGCCCTACAGCGGCGGTGACGACCAGTCCCAGGGGTCGAGCGACCCCTACGGCAGCACCCCGCCCTCAGGGGGCGACCAGTCCTACGGCTCGCAGCAGGGTGGCTACAGCAGCACCCCCTCCTACGGCGGCGGGGGCGGTGGCTACCAGCCCGCGCCCGGCTACTACGGCGGCGGTGCGCCCAACGACCGCGACAACAACTTCGGCGTGATCGCGCTGGTGACCGGCATCCTGGGCCTCATCGCCTGCGCCCCGCTGGGCGTCGTCGCGATCATCTACGGCCGCAAGGCGCAGGCGGCGCAGGCCTCCGGCACCGCCAACAACGGCACCCTCGGCACCGTCGGCTTCTGGCTCGGCGTCGTGGCCCTGGTGCTGCTCGTGGTCGGCATCGTGGCGTTCGTCGCGCTGCTGTCGCTGGGCGTGGTCACCAGCTCGGACTTCTCGATGGGCAGCATGGCCACGAGCCTGTGACCGTGCCTCCGACGAGGGCCCGCAGCCACCCGGCTGCGGGCCCTCGGTCGCGTCCGGCGATGGTTCAGGGCGAGTCCTGGCCGCCGTTGACGTTGAGGGTCTCCCCGAGCACATAGCTGGACTCGGCCGAGGCCAGGAACACGTAGGCCGGCGCGAGCTCGACCGGCATACCGGCGCGGCCGAGCGGAGTGCTCTGACCGAACTCCGGGATGGCCTCCTTGGGCTGGCCCTCCACAACCTGCAACGGGGTCCAGACCGGGCCGGGCGCGACGGCGTTGACCCGGATGCCCTTGGGCGCCAGCTGCTTGGCCAGGCCCTTGGTGAACGCGTTGATGGCCGCCTTCGTCGAGGCGTAGTCGAGCAGGTGCTCACTGGGGCTGTAGGCCTGCACCGACGTCGAGGAGATGATGGCGGAGCCGGGCGGCAGGTGGGGCAGCGCTGCGCGGGTGATCCAGAACATGGCGTAGACGTTGGTCTTCATGGTCTCGTCGAGGTGCTCGTCGGTGAGGTCCTCGAGCCGGTCCGTGGCGACCTGCCGGCCAGCGTTGTTGACCAGGATGTCGAGGCCGCCCAGGCCCGCGACGGCCTGCTCGACGAGGTCACCGCACCACTGCCGGTCCATCACGTCACCGGGCAGCCTGACGGCGGTGCGCCCCTCGGCCTCGATGAGCTCGGCAACGCGTGCCGCGTCCTCCTCCTCGGCCGGCAGGTAGCTCAGCGCCACGTCCGCGCCCTCGCGGGCGAACGCGATGGCCACCGCTCCGCCGATGCCGGAGTCGGCCCCGGTGACGAGCGCCTTGCGACCCTTCAGACGCCCGGTGCCGCGGTAGGACGTCTCACCACGGTCGGCCTGGGGTGAGAGGTCGGCGTCGAGGCCCGGCATGGGCTGGTCCTGCTTCGGTGGCTCGACGGTGGGGTGGCGGTCGACGGGGTTGTCGAAGGTCAGCTGGTCCTTGGTCATGCGTTCCAGGCAACCACCGGCCCCCGGCCCACGCGACTCGAGCCGATCTCTGCTGTCATGTCAGGACGAGGCCCCCGACGAAAGGTCCTGACATGTGGCTCGCCGAGTGGTCGGTCATCCTGCGCATCCTGCTGGTCGGAGTGGCCGCCTACGCCACCCTGGTGGTGTTGCTGCGGGTGAGCGGCAAGCGCACCCTCGGCAAGCTGAACGCCTTCGACTTCGTGGCCACGGTCGCCCTCGGCTCCGTGCTGGCCACGGCGGTGCTCGACCCGCAGACCACCTGGCTCGCGGCGCTGACTGCGATGGCGGTCCTGGTCGGGGCGCAGTTCGTGGTCGCGCGGGTGACGACCTGGCTGCCCCGCGGTCGCTGGTTCGTCAACGCCTCCCCCACCCTGGTCGTGCGGGAGGGTCAGGTGCTGGCGGACGAGCTGGCGCGGGTGCGTCTCACCCGCGGTGAGCTGGACCAGGCGCTCCGGGCCCAGGGACAGGGCTCTGTGGAGCAGGTGGCCGCGGTCGTGCTCGAGCCGGACGGGTCGCTCAGCATCGTCCCACGCAGCGCCCTGGGCGACGGGTCGAGCCTGCAGGACGTCACCGGGTGGCCGGGCTGACCTGTCACCCCGGCGCCCGGGACATGGGTAGGCCAGGCTGACCAAGCCTCTGACCTGCACAGACGGCGCCGCTAGGGGCTTTGGTCCGTGATCATCATCATGTGGTCACCCAATACCCCCACCGGTATGATGGGTGCATGAGGTCCTCGGCGACGAGGACACGCCACCGACCAGCGACGTGCCCTCCCCCGCAGACCCCCGAGAGAGAGGCACAACATGAAGAACCTGGTCGTCCTGGGTGCCGGAACAGCCGGCACGATGATCGTCAACAAGCTGCGCAAGGCCCTCCCCGAGAGCGAGTGGGCCATCACCGTCGTCGACCGCGACGACCGCCACCACTACCAGCCCGGATATCTGTTCATCCCGTTCGGCTCGCTGGACCCCGAGGATGTCGTGCACACCCGCCGACGGCACCTGCACAAGGGCATCTCCTTCGTCGAGGCCGAGGTCGAGCGGGTCGACCCCGAGGCAGACACGGTGCACCTGACCGGCGGCGGCACCCTCGGCTACGACTACCTGGTCATCGCCAGCGGCACCACGCCGCGCCCGGACCAGACCCCCGGCATGGCCGAGGATGAGTGGCGCAAGAGCATCTTCGACTTCTTCACCCTGGAGGGTGCGACCGCTCTGCGGGACGCGCTGGCCGCCTTCACCGGCGGGCGCCTGGTCATGCACATCACCGAGATGCCGATCAAGTGCCCGGTCGCCCCACTGGAGTTCGCCTTCCTCGCCGACGCCTACTTCACCGAGCGCGGCATCCGCGACAAGGTCGAGATCGTCTACGTCACGCCGCTGGACGGCGCCTTCACCAAGCCGGTGGCCTCGGCCACCATCGGGCACCTGCTGGCCGACCGCGGCATCGCCCTGGAGCCGGAGTTCATGGTCGAGCGCATCGACAACGACACCAAGACCCTCGTCTCCTACGACGAGCGCGAGGTGCCCTTCGACCTCCTGGTCACGGTGCCCCTCAACATGGGTGCCGAGTTCGTCACGCGCTCCGGCCTCGGCGACGAGCTCGGCTTCGTGCCGGTGGACAAGGGCACCATGCAGTCGACCGCCCACGCCAACATCTTCGCCCTGGGTGACGCCTCCGACATCCCGACCTCCAAGGCCGGGTCCGTCGCGCACTTCTCCGTGGAGATCTTCGTCGACAACTTCCTGGAGCTCATCCAGGGCAAGCCGATGACGCACCGTTTCGACGGGCACGCCAACTGCTTCATCGAGTCGGGCTACGGCAAGGGCATGCTGCTCGACTTCAACTACGACACCGAACCGCTGACCGGCACCTTCCCGCTGGCCAGGGTCGGCCCGATGAGCCTGCTCAAGGAGTCCCGGCTCAACCACGTCGGCAAGCTGAGCTTCCGCTGGGCCTACTGGAACATGCTGCTCCCCGGTCACCGGCTCCCGGTGCCCACGCAGATGTCGATGGCCGGCAAGAAGCTCCCGGCCGCCTGACCTCCCCCTCCCCCACCCCTCGACCAGCAGAGAAAGAGACGAACCACCATGGCCACCACGACACTCGCGGGACGACAGCTCGACGTCAACGAGGAAGGGTTCCTCACCGACCCGACCCAGTGGGACGAGGAGCTCGCGGTCGCCCTCGCCGAGCAGATCGGCGTCACGATGACCGACGCGCACTGGCGCGCGATCCGCTTCGTCCGCCAGGACCACGCGGCCAAGGGCGAGACCCCGACGCTGCGCCGGGTCTCCACCGTCGGCGGCATCCCGATCAAAGAGCTGTTCCAGCTCTTCCCCAAGAAGCCGGCCAAGAAGATGTCCTACATCGCCGGTGTCCCCAAGCCCGTCGGCTGCGTCTGACCCACGTCCCCAGCCCGGCCCGCACACCGAATACCCGCAGTCCGTGAAAGGACCCCCGTCATGACCGCCGCCACCAGCACCGCACCCACCGTCGTGCCCGACTTCGGGGACGACGACGTGGACCGCAAGTTCGTCATCATCTGCTCCAAGGGCAACCTGGACATGGCCTACCCGGCCCTGGTCCTGGCCACGGCCGCCCTGGGCGAAGGGATCGAGACGCATCTCTTCTTCACCTTCTGGGGCTTCGACATGATCAACAAGCACACCATGAGCGACCTGAAGTTCACCCCTGTCGGCAACACGGCGATGCACGTGTCCCAGGCCGGCGCGGTGCGCCCCACCTGGCGCTGGAAGTCGGTGCCGCAGGTCGTCACCGCCATCCCCGGGGTGACCACGGTCGCCACCAAGATGATGAAACAGCAGATCGCGGACCTCGACATCCCGCCGGTGCCCGAGATGCTGGAGCAGATCCAGGCCATGGGCGCCCACCTCTGGGCCTGCAAGATGTCCTACGACATGCAGGGGATGACCGAGGGCGACCTCTATGAGGGCGTCGAGGGCGTCATCAGCGCCTCCGACTTCATGGACATCAGCGAAGGCGGTCAGCTGCTCTTCATCTGAGCCCCCGGACACGCATGCCCCCCGACCCACTCTCTCCGGTCGGGGGGCATGCGTCATCGTGCGGTGGTCCGGGCCCGAGTGCCCGGGGCCGGCGCGACGCGCCAGTCAGACGCTCGTCGTATGGCGCTCGTCGACCCGCACCGGTCGTCCGGCGGCCATCAACCCCATGCCGGTCAGCACAAAGGCCAGGCCCACACCCATCGCCATCGCCGCGACCCCGAAAGCCACGACCGAGGTGAACAGCGAGGCCCGCAGGAAGGACGCGTTCATCGCGACCTCACGCAGTGGGTCCTCCCGGTCGAGCTCGGCGTAGGTCAGACCGCCGGTGGACTCCTCGGCGTGCGTGCCGATGATCTGCGCCTCCGCGTAGGCGGAGAACGGCCCGTCCACGGTGTCGCCGGCCAGGAAGTCCGCGTCCTCGGCCACGGTGATGTTCTCGCTGGCCAGCTCACTGTGGACCATGTAGTAGGTGACTGCTCCGGCCACGATCATCAAGACCCCGATGATGGCCACGATCGTGCCCATTGTCTTGCTGGTGCCCATGGTGCCTCCTGTAGTTGTCACTACAGTATGTCGTCGTCCGGCCCGCCGGAACAGACCAACGGCACCACGGGTTCGGGGTTCACCGGCCTGCGGGGGGTGTCTCCTCGACGGGACGGGTGGCCAGACCGCCGGCGAAGGTGCCGTGCACCGCCAGCAGGAAGAGGCCGAGCAGCACCGGCACCGGCCCGTCGACGACCGCGGACCCGGTGGCCAGACCGAGGACGGCAGCCGCGACGAACCCCAGCTCGACGGCCGCCAACACCACCAGGGACCGGTTCGGCGGGATGGGGGGCGTGCTGCGCGCCATGCGCACGAGCCGCTGCAGCACCACCGCGGCCATCACGCCCGCGATCGCCGCGCGACCGTAGCTGAGGGCCAGTTCCTGCTCGGCGCGGCCGTCGGCGATGGACAGGGCGGCGATCGCCAGGAAGGTCAGGATGACGACCACCACCTGGCCCCACACGTTCTTGAGCATGGGTCCACCCTGCCATGAGGTCTTCCGGTCGCCGACCTGCCGTGGCCGGGTTATGTTCTGCCGTCGGGTGTCGGCAGAGCGGCACCCGCCTGGAGAGAGACAAAGGAGTCCTCATGACCAGTTCGCGCATCACGCGCACGGTGGGCACGGCAGGGGTGATCGGGGCGCTGCTCGGCACCGCGCTCGTCGCTGCCCCGTCCGGCGCCGCACCCGCTCAGAAGGGGTGCGACAACCGCACCAACAACACCTACGCCAAGCTCCTGGAGTGCGTGCGCCTCGACGGCGTCGTCGAGCACATGCAGGAGCTCCAGGACATCGCCGACGCCAACGACGACACCCGCGCCGACCAGACGCCCGGCTACGAGGCGAGCGTCGACTACGTCGTCGACGTGCTCGAAGGTGCCGGTTGGAGCGCCGACGTGGTGCCCTTCACCTACGACGCGACCGACTCGGCGCTTGAGCAGCTCTCGCCGGTGTCGGCCGACTACCAGCACAACGTCGCGACAGGAACGGGCGAAGGAGATGTCACGGCCGCCGTCGTCCCGGTCGACATCAACCTGACACCGCCACGAGGCAACACCAGCGGCTGCGAGGCAGCGGACTTCGCCGGCTTCCCCGTCGGCGCCATCGCGCTCGTCCAGCGGGGCTCCTGTGCCTTCGGGCTGAAGGCCATCAACGCCGAGGCTGCCGGGGCCAGTGGCGGTCATCATCTTCAACCAGGGCGACACCGACGCCCGTGCGACCGCTACAACGCGATCAACCCGACCCTCGGCGGGCCGGACATCGTCGACATCCCCGTCGTCGGCACCACGTTCGCCGCCGGCGAAGCGCTGGCCGCAGGACGGCTCCGACCGCGCAGGTCAAGGTCGACTTCTTCGAGGCGACGTCCTACAACGTCATCGGCGAGCTGGCCGGCAAGACCGACGGCAACGTCGTCATGGCCGGTGCCCACCTCGACTCGGTGCCGGCCGGGCCGGGCATCAACGACAACGGCAGCGGCTCGGCTGCGCTGCTCGAGGTCGCCCAGCAGATGAGCAAGTCCAAGCCTCAGAACACGGTGCGTTTCGCCTGGTGGGGTGCCGAGGAGCTCGGCCTGATCGGCTCGACGGAGTGGGTCGGTCAGCGCACGCCAGGAGGAGCTCGACGAGATCGCGCTCTACCTCAACTTCGACATGATCGGCTCGCCGAACTACTACTTCGGCGTCTACGACGCCAACGAGTCGAGCTTCGTGGCGCCGGTCGCCGTGCCGGACGGTTCGACCGACATCGAGAAGACCTTCGAGTCGTTCTACACGCTGCGCGGCGAGCCCTACGACGACTCGGCGTTCAGCGGCCGCAGCGACTACCAGGCCTTCATCAACAACGGCATCCCCTCCGGTGGCCTGTTCACCGGCGCCGAGGTCGTCAAGACCCCGGAGCAGGAGGCGATCTGGGGCGGCACCGCGGGAGAGCAGTTCGACCCGTGCTACCACCTGGCCTGCGACACGATCGACAACTACGACCCGCACGCGCTGGAGGTCAACTCCGACGCCGTGGCGTTCGCGGTGTTCACCTACGCCGCCTCGACGCAGGACGTGAACGGGGTCAAGGGCGCCAAGATCCCGGGCAACTTCCGGATCCCGGCCCCGGCCGGCCCGGAGCACACCTTCGCCGGCCCGCTCGGCGGCGACGACCACGGTCACGACCACGACCACGTGAGCGAGTGACCTGACCGGAGCGACGCGAGGGGTGGGTGGACGGCAACGTCCGCCCACCCCTCACGCTGCCGCGATCCGTGCCATGGTGTCCCCTGTGAGGCCTGCTGCAGGACACACCTGGGAAACCCTCGCCGACCGGCTCGGCCGAGACGTGGGGCCGGGGGCTGTCAGCCGGCGGGCGCTGGACCGCCACGCGATGGCGCACGACGCCTCGCACTACCTGCTCACCCCCGAGGTCGTCGTCCGGCCCACGTCCAGCGACCAGGTGGCCGCGGTCATGCGGGCCTGCGACGCCGCGGGTGCACCGGTCACCTTCCGCGCCGGCGGCACCAGCCTGTCCGGGCAGTCGCTCAGCGACGCGGTGATGGTGGACACCCGCCGTCACTTCGAGGGCGTGGAGGTGCTCGACGGCGGGTCCCGGGTGCGCGTGCTGCCCGGCACGACTGTCCGCCATGTCAATGCCGTCCTGCGGCCCTATGGCACCGCGCTCGGGCCCGACCCGGCCAGCGAAGGCGCCTGCACGATGGGCGGTGTCATCGCCAACAACTCCAGCGGTATGCAGTGCGGCACCCAGTTCAACACCTACTCCACGCTGGAGTCGATGGTGGTGGTGCTGCCGACCGGGCATCGCGTCGACACCGCAGCACCGGACGCCTCCGCGGCGCTCCGGGCCCACCGGCCCGAGCTGTGGGAGGGACTGGCCCGGCTCCGCCGGCGTGTGGTCGAGAACCCCACGTCGGTGGCCACCATCAGGCGGCTGTTCGCGATGAAGAACACCATGGGCTACGGCGTGAACGCCTTCCTCGACTTCGAGGACCCCGTCGACATCCTGCGGCACCTCATGATCGGCAGCGAGGGCACCCTCGGCTTCGTCGCCGAGGCGGTGTTCCGCACCGTGCCGGTGCCGACCCACCAGGCGACGGCGCTGCTGATCTTCGACGACGTCGGCACGGCGACCGCCTCCGTGCCCCACCTCGTCGGCACCGGCACCGCCACCGCCGAGCTGCTCGACGCCGCCTCGCTGCTCGCCTCCCGCATCGACCCCACCTGTCCTGACGTCATCCGGCAGCTCGACCTCCGCGACCATGCCGCCCTGCTGGTGGAATACCAGGCTTCCTCGGCCGAGGAGCTGGCAGCGCGGACCTCCGCCGCTCTCGGCGAGCTCACCGCCCTGCCGGTCCGCCCGTTCGACCTCAGCACCGACCCCGTCCAGCGAGCCCGGCTGTGGCGCGTGCGCAAGGGTCTGTACACGGCCGTGGCCGGCAACCGCCCGGCTGGCACGAGCGCCCTGCTCGAGGACGTCTGCGTGCGGGTCGACCTCCTTGGCGACACCTGCGTGGCGCTCACCGAGCTCTTCGACCGGCACGACTACCACGGGTCGGTGATCTTCGGTCACGCCAAGGACGGCAACGTCCACTTCCTGGTCAACGAGGTCTTCGACGACCCGGTGTCGCTGGAGCGCTACGCGGCGTTCACCGACGACATGGTCGACCTGGTGCTGGGCCACGGTGGCACGCTCAAGGCCGAGCACGGCACCGGTCGGATCATGGCACCCTTCGTGCGGCGCCAGTACGGTGACGAGCTCTACTCCGTGATGCGCGAGCTCAAGGACCTCGTCGACCCGCGAGGGCTGCTCAACCCCGGCAACATCCTGTCCGACGACCCGACGTCCTACCTGCAGGACCTCAAGCCCGCCCACCCGGTCGAGGAGGAGGTCGACCGCTGCGTCGAGTGCGGTTTCTGCGAGCCGGTCTGCCCCTCCCGAGACCTCACGCTGACACCACGCCAGCGCATCGTGCTGCGTCGCGAGATGGTCGGCGCACGCAGCCGCGGCGACCACGCGCTGGCTGAGGAGCTGGAGCGCGACTACGTCTACGCCGGGGAGCAGACCTGCGCCGTCGACGGGATGTGCATCACCGCCTGCCCGGTGCTCATCAACACCGGTGACCTGGTGCGTCGGCTGCGCCGTCAGTCGACCTCACGGCCTGCCGAGACCGCCTGGGCCGTGGCGGCCCGGGGCTGGGGTGGGGCCGCGCTGCTGGGCAGCGCAGGTCTGAGCATCGCGAGGATCCTGCCCAGCGGGCTGCCCACGGCGGTGACCGCCCTCGGGCGCCGCGTCGTCGGAGCCGACACCGTGCCGCTGTATGACGCCGGTCTGCCTGCCGGGGGCGGGCGCCGCGTCGAGCAGCACGACCTCGCCCCGGAGGCCGTCGTTTTCGGCGCCTGCGTCGGGCAGCTGTTCGGTGCCGAGGCCGACGGACAGGGGGCCGGTGACGCCCTGCTGCAGCTGTGCCGGCGGGCGCAGGTCCAGGTGCGCACCCCCGAGGGTCTGGGTGGCCTGTGCTGTGGCACACCCTGGAAGTCCAAGGGCTTCACCCAGGGCTACGACGCGATGGCAGCCAAGGTCGTGCCCGCGCTGCGGGCGGCCACCGACGGAGGCCGGCTCCCCGTCGTCGTGGACGCCTCGTCGTGTGCCGAGGGTCTCGTCGAGATGCTGACGACCAGGGCGCCGGAGCTGCGTGTGCTCGATGCCGTGGAGTTCGTGGCCGACCGGGTCCTGCCCCGCCTGAGGCTCACCCACCCGGTCGACTCGGTCGTGGTCCACCCCACCTGCTCCACGCACCGAGCGGGCACCACCGAGGCGATGGTGCGGCTGGCCGGGGCTGTCGGCACGGACGTCATCGTGCCCACCTCGTGGGGCTGCTGTGCCTTCGCCGGGGACCGCGGCATGCTGCACCCCGAGCTCACGGCGTCCGCGACCCGACGCGAGGCCGAGGAGGTCGCGACCGCCGATGCCACGACCTACGTCTCGAGCAACCGCACCTGCGAGATCGGGATGACCCGCGCCACCGGCCGTCCCTACGTGCACGTGCTCGAGGCGCTGGTGCGGGCGACCCGGTGACGCTCACCCGGTGGGCGGCCTGACCCACTCCCCTGCCCGCATCACGCCGGCGACGGGACCGGTGTCCCCGTCCAGGGCGACCACGTCGGCGCGGCGCCCGCAGGCGAGAGCACCGACGCCCTGCAGACCGAGAGCTGCGGCGGGGGTGGACGACGACAGGGCGCTCACCCCCAGCAGTGGCTCGACGGTGCCGGCCAGTGCCGCCAGGCCGGCCCGGTGGAGCGCAAGAGCGGTGGCCGTGCTGCCAGCCATCGTGCCGTCGGCCAGCCGAGCGACCCCACCGGTGACGACCACCTCGAGACTGCCCAGGGTGTAGTCGCCGTCCGGCATGCCCGCTCCAGCCATCGCGTCGGTGACCAGCGCGACGCGGGACGGGCCGGCACAGTGCACCACCTGCCGGAGCAATGACGGGTGCAGGTGGGTGCCGTCAGCCACCAGCTCGAGCACCACCCGGGGGTCCTCCATGAGGGCCGCCACCGGACCGGGCTCGCGGTGATGAAGACCTGGCATGGCGTTGAAGAGGTGGGTCGCCACGCTCGCCCCGGCCTCGACCGCCTGCCGGGTCAGGTCGTAGTCGGCGTCGGTGTGACCCACGGCGACCGTCACCCCCGCGGCGACGAGCTGCCGCACGGCATCCAGCCCCCCGGGCAGCTCGGGAGCCACGGTGACCATGCGGACGGTGCCACGGCCTGCCCGGAGCAGCTGGTCGACTTCGGCGGGGTCGGGGTGGCGCAGGTTGGCCGGGTCGTGCGCACCGCGCCGCCGCGGCGAGAGCCACGGCCCTTCGAGGTGGAGGCCGGCCAGCAACCCGTCTTCGACGAGGTCGGCGAGCGCGGCCACGGTGCGGTGCAGCTCGGCCGGCCCAGCGCTGACCAGGCTGGCCAGCATGCTGGTCGTCCCGTGGCTCTGGTGGAAGCGCACCGTGGCCGCCCCCTCGGCGAGGTCGCCGGAGGTGAACGCCGCGCCCCCGCCACCGTGGACATGGATGTCCACGAAGCCGGGCACGAGGGTGGCTCGGGGCAGGGCGAGGTCAGCAGGACGGCCGGGGTCCCCTGCTCCCACGGCCACGACCAGGTCACCCGCGACCTCCAGCCACCCCGGGCGCAGGACCTGTGTGGGGGTGACCACGGCTGCTGCCGTGACCAGGTGCGTGCGCTGCACAGGCCCATCCTGGCAGCCCGCTGCCCGGTGCGTGTCGAGGGTCATTCTCGACGCTCCGGGCTGGCTCCCGCCCGCGCAGTGCCGCGTGCGACATCCTGGGACCCAGATCGGAACGACGAGGAGTGGAGGCCCGATGACGACAGCACCCGCGGAGGTCCCGCTGCACCCCATGCTGGCGGTGCTGCTGCGCACCACGACGACGCTGGTGCTGCTGACGGTCGGCTATTTCGCGCTCCCCTTCGACCTCGACTGGGGCGAACCCTCGCTCTATGCCCAGATCGCCGTGTCCGCGGTCGCCCTGGTCGCGCTCTTCTTCCTGTTCCGTCACAAGATCAGGGCAAGCCTGCAGCTGCGGTCGATGCCCTACGCGCGTGTCGAGTGGCTCCTGGCCGCGCTCTACCTGATCATCCTGGCCTTCGCCCTCACCTATGCCGTCATCGCGGTCAACGCCCCGGAGCAGTTCGTGGAGCTGTCCAGCCGCATGGACGCCCTCTACTTCTCGGTGACGCTGATGGCCACGGTCGGCTTCGGCGACGTCCATGCCGAAGGCGACTTCGCCCGGGCGCTGGTGACGGCCCACATGCTGTTCAACCTCATCTACATCGGCACCGCCGTGCGGCTCCTCACCGGCGACCGTGCCGTCGGCTCCACTCCCGGGCCGGCCGGGTCCTGAGCGCTCAGGGCCCGGCCGGCTGTTCGGCCTCGCGGTCGAACGTGACATCGACCTCCTCGAACTCCTTGGCCCGCGTCGACGTCGCCGTGTCCGTGAACGACTGCTCGTCGGCCCCGGTCAGGTCGGTCTCCTCGGTGAACGGCGCGAGCAGGGCGCGCGGAAAGAGCTCCTTGACCCGCACGACGTTGATCTCGGTCGCCATCACGATCATGCAGGCCGCCAGGAACAGCCAGGTCAGCAGCCCGAGCACCACGGCGAAGACGCCGTAGGTGTCGCCGGACTGCTGCACCACACCGCTGACGTAGGCGGTGCCGAACGTCTGCAGGAGCTGCCACCCGACCGCCGCGAAGACTGCACCATGCCACACCTGGCGCAGGGCTAGCCGCTGCACGGTGGACAACCGCAGGGCCAGGGCGAAGACGACGGAGTTGACCGCGATGGAGGCAAGGGCGAGCAGTAGCGCAGAGAGCCCGCCGAGGTCGAGACCCGACTCGGCGATGCCGCGACCGACCGCCGCGAGCACCGTGCTGCCCAGCAGGGCCAGGCCGAGGACGGCGATGATGGTCAGACTGCGCAGCCGTGCCACGACCGGGTTGGGCCGCTGGTGCCGCGGCACCGCCCAGCACACGTCCATGGCGTGGTGGGTGACCTGCGCCACGCGCAACGCACCGTAGAGCGCGACCAGGCCTCCCACGAGCGCAGCCACCCCGCTGCCCTCCAGCCCGGCCGGCCGGCCGATCTCCTGACCGATCACGGGGAACTGGGCGACCGCCGACTCCAGGATGCGCTCCTGCAGCTCGGGCTGGCGCTGCAGCACGAACCCCAGGCCCGACGTCAGCAGCAGGAGCAGGGGGAACAGCGAGAGGAAGCCGTAGTAGGTGATCAGTGCCGCCAGGTAGACCCCCTGGTCGTCGACGAACTTGTAGACGACCGCGATGGGATAGCCGGCCCACGGGCGCCACCGCTGCAGCCGGTCGAGCCGCTCGGCCACCGTCATCGGCGCTCCTGTCGTCAGTGTCCGGATCGCAGCCAGCGGCGCAGGGACTTGGCGGACGCCTCCTCCCACCGCTGCATCGCCTGCTCGCGGGCCAGGTCGCCCCGCGCCTGCTCCTGAGCATGCAGCCGTCCGTAGGTGAACGCATCTTGGGCCGTCGCCCCGGGGACCAGCTCCGTGAGGTGCTCGCGCATGACCACGCTGTCCTGGTGCTCCCCCAGCACCTCCTGGAGCCCCTCCATGGCTGCGGCGAAGGCCACCGCCTCCTCGCCGAAAGCGTCGACCAGCGCCTCGGCCGCATACCGAGCCCTTTTCGCAGCCTTGCGGGCTTCGTGCAGGTGGTGACTTCGCTCCTCGGAGGTCGGCGCCGAGGCAGCGGTGCGCATCTCGGCGCGCAGGTCGGCATAGCTGCGTTTCACCCGAGGCGGCAACACCTCGCGTGCCGGGTGCTCGGCCTTGCCGCGCAGGGCCGGCTGAGCCAGCAGCGCGTCGAGCGACCCGACGACCCCGTGGTAGCGCTCGGAGTCGAGGTCGAGCAGCACCCGGTCGTGGGCCTCCCGGTAGGTCTCGGCGAGCTGGTCGACCCCCGCCGGCGGCTCTGCGGCCCGCGGGCCGCTGTCATCGGCGCGCACAGCGCGGTCCAGCCGGTCGCGCATGACCTCGGCGTCCCTGGCCTCTCCGAGCCGACCCGCCAGCCACTTCAGCTCCTCCCGCAGCGGCCTGGACGTGGCCTTGTCCAGGAACGGCCCGAAGGTCTGCAGCCCGCTGCGCAGGCGCCGGGTCGCGACCCTCATCTTGTGGACGCTGTCGGGACGGTCGAGGCGCACCAGCGGGTCCTGAGCCTTGAGCTGCTCCGCCTGGGCGGCCAGGTAGGCCAGCACCACCTCGCCACCCGCGGAGTCCGGGGTCAACGGCGCGACCTCCGGACCGTCCCCGGCACGGCCGAGCACCCGTGCCAGCTTGGAGGCACTGCCGGCGTGCGCCAGGCCGGCCTCGCGCAGCTGCTCGTCCAGCGCCGCGAGCAGCGACGAATCTCCCTCGACCAGCTCGACCTCCATCTCGCGCCAGCTGACCATCCGGTCCTCGGCCGTGCCCAGGCGGCGCGCCGAGACCCGGTCGTCGGCGACCTCGGCCAGCACCCGCCCGTCCTCGGCGACGAACGTGCTCACCGTGCGGTCGGTGATGATCTCGGCGACCGGCACCAGGGCCTCGCCGCACGAGCGCACCCACACCAGGGAGCGCAACGGAGCGGGGACGGTGCGCACCGCGCGACCTAGGGGGAGCCTCACCTCGACGCGCGCCGCCTCCCCGCCGGGCACCTTGAGGTGCCAGCCCGCGTCCGGACCCCCGGTGCGTCTGCGGACGGTCAGCCTCCCGGCCTGCAGGCGGTGGTCCTCGGTGTCGAAGTAGGTCGCCTCGTGGTGGCGCCCACCGACGCCCGGCTCGAACAGCACGCCCTCCACGGCCGCGGCCGCGCGGGACAGCACCGGCGCCAGGTCGACGTCGGGGTCCACGTCGTACTTGAGCTCCACCTCGTCGCTGACGGAAGTCATGAGGGAGGTTATCCCGCCCGGGTATGCCGAGCCTGTCCTTGGTGGCGTGGGTCGGGGCCAGGGGGCTACAACGGAGGTATGCGGCGCATCGCGCGAGCCGCTCGCGCCTACCCCTTGGTGCTGCTGACCCTCGCCCTGGGAGCCGTGGCGGGGGTCCTGGTGGCCCTCGGCCAGGCACCGGCCGCACGGTGGGGCGTGTCGGCATACGCCCTGCTGATCGCGGTGCTCAAGCTCGGCGACATGGTGGCCGACGTGCGCCGGGGCCGCTACGGCATCGACCTCCTCGCCGTCACCGCGATCGTCGCCACTGTCGCCGTCGGGGAGCACTGGGCCGCCCTCGTCGTCTGTCTCATGTTGACCACCGGAGAGGCGCTCGACGACTATGCGGTGGGCCGCGCAGAGCGCGAGCTGTCAGCGCTGCTGGCGCGGTCACCGCAGACCGCACACCGGATCCTCGCCGACGGCACGCTCCGCGAGGTGCCGGTCGACCAGGTGGGCGTGGGCCAGGTGCTGATGGTGCGCGCGGCCGAGGTCGTGCCCACCGACGGGGTGCTGCTGTCGGCCGAGGGCTGGTTCGACGAGTCGTCCCTCACCGGAGAGTCCCTGCCCGTCGAGCGGGCCCGCGGCGACGACGTGCTGTCGGGGTCGGTCAACGGTTCGGCGCCGGTGCAGCTGCGGGTCAGCGCTGCCGCGCGGGACTCGCACTACCAGCGGATCATCGACCTGGTCCGCACGGCAGAGGAGTCACGGGCACCGTTCGTGAGGCTGGCCGACAGGATCGCGTTGCCGTTCACGCTCCTGTCCCTGGCGATCGCCGGGCTGGCCTGGTGGGTCAGCGGCGACCCGACCCGGTTCGCCGAGGTGCTGGTGGTCGCCACCCCCTGCCCGCTGATCATCGCCGCGCCGGTGGCCTTCATGGCCGGGATGTCGCGGGCGGCCCACCAGGGCATCATCGTCAAAGGTGGCGGCACCCTGGAGCAGCTGGCCCGAGTGCGCACCGCGGCCTTCGACAAGACCGGCACCCTGACCCACGGTCGCCCGGAGGTCGCCCAGGTGCAGGCCGTCGGTGGTCTCGACCCTGACCTCGTGCTCGCCTACGCCGCTGCCGTCGAACAGACCTCCGCACACCCGCTCGCCGAGGCGATCGTCGCGGGTGCGCGTGAGCGGGGCCTGGTGGTGCCGGTGGCCGGCGACGCCCGGGAGACCACGGCACACGGTGTGGTGGCGACCGTCGACGGGCACCGGGTGGCCGTCGGCAAGGAGGCCTTCGTGGCAGAGGCTGTGACGTCGGGGACGTCCGCTCCCACCCCGAGCCTGGTCGTCGAGCCGGGGCACAGCCGCGTGCACGTCGTGGTGGACGGCCGGTATGCCGGGGTGATCGCCCTCGCCGACCGAGTGCGCGACGAGACCCCGGAGACGCTGTCTGCCCTCCACCGGGCCGGGATCCGCACGACCATGATGATCACCGGCGACGCCGAGCCGACCGCGCAGGCGATCGCCGGCGCCATCGGCATCGACGACGTGCGGGCCGGCCTCCTGCCGCAGGACAAGGTCGACGCGGTCACCTCGGCACCGGTCCGCCCCGTGCTGATGGTCGGCGACGGTGTCAACGACGCACCCGTGCTGGCGGTGGCCGACGTGGGCGTCGCGCTCGGCGCGCGGGGGTCGACCGCGGCCAGTGAGTCGGCTGACGTAGTCATCATGGTCGAGGACCTTCGACGGGTGGTGGCGGCGGTCCTGATCGGCCGGCGCACGCTGGCGGTGGCCTGGCAGGCCATCGGGCTCGGGGTCGGCCTGTCGGTGGCGCTGATGCTGGTGGCGGCCCTGGGTCACCTCCCAGCGGTGGCGGGGGCCTGGATGCAGGAGCTCGTCGACCTGGCCTGCATCGGCTGGGCCCTGCTGGCAACCCGGCCCGGGGCCGCCGAGCGTCAGCACCGCGACAGCACCCGCGAGGGGTCCCGGGGGCAGGTCGCCGAGCAGCCTCAGCACTCGTCCAGGTGAGCGGCGGATGATGGCGGGGTGTACCCAGCCCCGCTTCCTCCGCCGCCGCGTCGCCGCTCGGGTGGCGGGCTCGGGGTGCTGGTGACGGTGCTTGTGGTGGCGGCCGTGCTGAGCGGCGTCATCGCGGTGCACCCGGGCTACGAGGCACGCACGATCCGCAGCCTGGTGACCGACCTGCTCGACGGCCGGGTGCCGGTGGTGTCCGAGCCTCTGGCGGCGACTGGCCCCGGCGAGTTCACCTTTGCGATGACCCAGCCGGGCAGCGAGGACCCGGTCGGCTACGACCCCTGCCGTGACATCGAGATCGTGGTCAACCCCCAGGGCGCCCCGGAGGGGTATGCCGAGATGGTCGACACCGCGGTGCAACGGACGGCTGCCGCGACGGGGCTGACCATGCGCGTTGTCGGTGAGAGCGAGGACCGTGACTTCCTCAGGCGCGGCGTCGACGACCCGGTGCTCGTCGGGTGGGCCTCGGAGGAGGAGGTGCCCGAGCTGGCCGGGAGCACCGTCGGACTGGGCGGCAGCGTGGCACTGGAGCGCGCGGGGGTGCGGCACTACGTGACCGGCATGGTCGTCCTGGACGTCGACGTGCCGCTGCTCAACCGGGGCGGACAGGTCGCCCAGTCGGTGCTCGACCACGAGTTCGCGCACCTGGTGGGGCTGGGTCACGTGGAGTCCACCGGTGAGCTGATGCACCAGACGCCGGTGCGCACCGACTACGGAGCCGGCGACCTGACCGGCCTGGCGACGTTGGGCCAGGTGCCCTGCCGCTGAGCCTGCGGCTGCGGCTGCGGGACAGGTCCCGGTGCGGTCAGTCCTGGGGCGGTTCCTCGTCGGCCCCCGGAGACCCGGGTCCGACCGAGCGCAGGTATCGCAGCGCCGTGGGCAGATCGACCACCTCGGCATACTTCGCCTGCAGGTCGTAGAGCGACGCGTCGTGCACGGCCGGGTCACGGTCCAGCGACGCCTGGCGCACCACGACCGGCACGAACCCGTGCTGAAGGGCGTCGACGGCCGTGGCCCGCACGCACCCACTCGTGCTGGTGCCGACGATCACGACCGTGTCGACCCGCTGGGCCTGCAGCATCGAGGCCAGCGAGGTGCCGAAGAAGGCGCTGGCATACTGCTTGACGATCACTGCCTCGTGCGGCTGCGGAGCGACCTGCGGCATGAGCTCGCCCAGCGGGCTGTCCCCCACCAGCTGACGCAGAGCGGGCACCTTCTGCAGGAAGATGCCACCGTCCAGGCCGTCCTCGCCGTAGCGCACCTTGGTGTGCACCACGGGGACTGCTGCCCCCCGGGCCGCCGCGAGCACCTCGGCCGCCTCTGCCAGACCCTGCTCCGACGGCAGGCACAGGGGACTCCCCTGGTCGAAGTAGGCCCGCATGAGGTCGACGACGAGCAGCGCCGGACGGGGCCCGGGGGTCAGGGACCCCGCGAAGCCGTCGTCGAAGGCGCGCTCGGGCCGGGTCACAGTGCTCGCGGCGGGGTCGGGGGCTTCAGGCCGGTCTCCTCCTCGGCCCGGTCGAGGATGGTCTGCAGGTCCGGGCCCTTGTCGAACAAGGGCAGCTCCTCGCCACCGCGGGCCGAGCGCAGCTCAGAGCGCAGCTGGTCGGTGGCCGGGGTGTCCAGCTCGCCGGCCTCGCTGCAGACCACGCCGTAGCGTCGCGCACCGGTGGCGCTGACCAGCCCTCGCCGCACCTCCAGAGCCACCGTCTCGGGGTCGCGCTCGAGCGGGTCACCCCACCCGCCACCCCCCCAGGTGACGAAGTGGAGCACGTCGTCCTTGCCGACCTCCACGTCGTGGACCTTGCTCGGCAGCATCTGCGTGGTGCCGTCGGCGCGGTCGATCCACTTGCGCCCGCGGGCCCCGGGCTCGCCACCGCGCACCCCCCAGGGGTAGGTGAGCCACCGGTCGTCGTGGATCGCGATCGTCCCCGCCTCCAGGAAGCGGTAGGAGACGTCGACGCCGTTGCCGCCCCGGTGAAGCCCCGCGCCACCGGTGTCCGTGACCGTCTCCCACCGGTCGATCCGCAGGGGGTAGTACGACTCGAGGTACTCGCAGGGGATGTTGACGAACGAGGGCCACAGGGAGTGGCCGTCGGGGCCGTCGCCCACCGGCCGGCCGGGGATGCCGCCGAAGCCGATGGAGTAGAGCTGGAACCACTCCCCCTTGCGCTCGCCCTCCCCGTAGTTGCCGGAGTACATGAAGTGCGGCGAGGAGGAGAAGCCGGCGCCGTTGAGCAGGTCAGGGTTGGACTGGCCGAGCAGGCCGCCGAAGAGGTCGAACAGCCGACCGATGCCGTGGTTGCGGCCGTTGAGGGCCGCCGGGTAGCGGGGCTTCCAGAAGGAGTCCTCGGGGATCTCCACGTCGACCAGCGGGTAGTAGCCGTCGTTCCACAGGATCTGCGGGTCCGCCGACGGTGATCATGTAGATGCCGAAGAACATCCGGATGAGGTTCTCGTTGATGTAGTAGTTGACCGGGCCCTCGGCCTGCGGGCTCGACCCGGTGAGGTCGATGAGCACCTTGTCACCGGTCCGGGTGATCGTCATCTTCAGCTCGAACGGGCCGTGCCCCCGCCCGTCGTCGTCGATGTAGTCGGTGAAGGACAGCGGCTTGCCCTCCTCGAACACCAGCGCCAGCAGGGTCTTCATCGCCCGGTAGTTGCGGTCGAGGAGCGCGTCGAGCGCGGAGGTGTAGGTGTCCACGCCGAACCTGGCGCACATCTCCTGCACCCGCCGGGACGCGGTGCGGCACGCGGCGACGATGCCGTTGAGGTCGGCGCGGTTCCAGTCGGGCTTGCGGACCTGGTTGAGGATGATGCGCAGGGCGTCCTCGTCGAGCACCCCCTTCTTGTAGAGCTTGAACGGCGGGATCACCACCCCTTCCTCGAAGATCGTGCGCGCGTCGGTGGGCATCGAGGCCGGGGTCTTGCCGCCGACGTCGGACATGTGCCCGAACTGCGAGGCCCACCCGACGATGCGGCCCTCGAAGTAGATCGGCATCACCACCAGCCAGTCGTTGGCGTGGCTGATCGCCGCCCCGCAGGAGTACGGGTCGGACGTCATCAGGACGTCGCCCTCCTCGATCGTGCCGTCGAAGTTGTCGAGGAAGTCCGGGATCGACAGGCCGAACTGACCGACGACCATCTTCCCTTCGGGGTCACCGATAAGCGGGAACTCGTCGTGCTGCTCCCGGATGCCCGGTGACAGCGCGGTGCGGAACAGCACCTCGTCCATCTCGTAGCGAGCGCTGCGCAGGCCGTTCTCGATCAGGTCGAGTGTGACGACATCCACGTCCACCGACTCCGGCGGCTCCGTGGTGGTCTGGATCAGCTGTGCCATGTCTCAGGCCTCCGGGGTGTCGGTGCTGTCGAGGGGACGGATGAGCAGGCTCCCGCTGGGATGCACGGTCGCAGCGTGTCCGGGAAGCACAAGGGTCGTCGAGTCCATCTCCGCCACGACTGCCGGCCCGGTCACGACGTTGCCGGCCAGCAGCTTGTCTCGGTCGTAGACGACCGCCTCGACCTGCTGCCCCTCGACCCACAGCTCATGCACGGCGTCTCGGGCTGCCGCGGCGGGGTCGGTCCCTCCCTCAGCCAGCGTGGTGGCGGCCAGGTTGGGGCGGGGCCCGCTGGCGGTCGCACGGGCAGTGACGAGCTCGTGCTCGTTGTCGAGCAGGAAGTTGAAGAGCCGGTCGTGTTCAGCGTCGAAGGCCGACCTCAGCGTGTCCAGCGCACCTCCGGCGAGGGAGTCTGCCTCCACCGCGACCGGGATCTCGAAACCCTGGCCGTGGTAGCGCAGGTCCACCGCGTAGGTGATGGTCAGGTCGTCCTCGTCCAGCCCGGCTTCCAGCAGCGAGCGCTTGGCGGCGGTGGCCAGCTCGCCGAGCATGTCGCTGAGCTCGGTGTCGGTGATCTCGTTGAACCGACGGATGAGGGTGCGCACCGACTCGTCGCGCAGGCTGGTCGTGGCGTCGCCGTAGGCACAGAGCACCCCAGGCGAGGGCGGGACGATGACCGGCCAGGCACCGGTCAGCTTGCCCAGCGCGTTGGCATGCAGGGGTCCGGCACCCCCGAAGGCGATGAGCGCGAAGTCGCGGGGGTCGAAGCCCTGCTGGGTGGAGACGAGCTTGAGCGCACCGAAGATGTTCTCGTTGACGATGTCGTAGATGCCCGCTGCCGCGGCCTCGACGGACGGCAGCCCGACAGCGTCGGCGATCGTCGTGACCGCGGCCCGTGCCGCCTCCTCGTCCAGCGTGATCTCACCGCCGGCGAGCTGGGTCGGCAGATAGCCGAGGACGACGTCGGCGTCGGTGACGGTTGGCTCGGCCCCGCCTGCCCCGTAGGCCGCGGGCCCGGGGACCGCGCCTGCCGACTGGGGCCCGACCCGCAGCGCCTGCGTCAGCGGTGGCACGTGTGCGATGGAGCCACCGCCGGCGCCGACCGTGCGGACGTCGACGGAGGTCGCACGCACGGTGAGGTCACCGACCGTGGTCTCCCGGCCGACCCGAGGGGTCAGTCCCTGCACGAGAGCGACATCGGTGGAGGTGCCGCCCATGTCGAAGGTGAGCAGGTCGGTGAACCCGGCCTGCTCGGCGACCCAGACCGCACCGGTGACCCCACCGGCAGGTCCGGACAGCAGCAGCGACACGGGGTTCTCGGCGGCGACCTGGGCGGAGACCAGCCCGCCGTCGCTGCGCAGGATCGACAGGCGCGAGTCCAGGCCCGAGCTGTCCAGCTGGCGCTCGAGGTTGCCGACGTAGCGCGACACCTGGCCCTGCACGTAGGCGTTGGCCACGGTGGTGAGCGTGCGCTCGTACTCACGCAGCTCGGGCAGCACTGCTGAGGACCGTGAGATCGGGATGCCGGCCAGCTCCTCGGCGGCGATCTCCTCGACCCTGCGCTCGTGGGCGTCGTTGGCGTAGGCGTTGATGAAGCTGATGCTCAGCGCCTCCACACCCCGCGCCTTGAGTCTGGCCAGCTGGGTGCGGACGTCGTCCTCGTCCAGCTCGGTGACCACGGAGCCGTCGGCGGCCATCCGCTCGATCACCTCGACCGTGTCCTCGAGGGCGGCCAGCGGCTCGGGTTTGGGCCAGATGATCCAGCCGGCCAGGCCGCCGGGCACAAAGGAGCGTGCGATCTGCAGCACCTGCCGGAACCCCTTCGTGGTGACCAGGCCGACCCGGGCACCCTTCTTCTCCAGGATGGCGTTGGTCGCGACGGTCGTGCCGTGCAGCACCTCCCCCACCTCGGACATGCTCACGCCGGCGGCACGACAGACCTGCTCGATGCCACGCAGCACCCCGACCGACTGGTCCTGCGGGGTCGAGGAGGTCTTGCCCCGGAAGGTCTCCCCGGTGCCCTCGTTGATGAGCAGGATGTCGGTGAACGTGCCGCCGACATCGACGCCGAGCCGAAAGGTCATGGGTCCTCCTCAAGGGCCAGTGCGGTCGTCCTCGACCCGTTCACTGACGATCACGCTAGGGAGGGGTGTCGCGCTCGTCAAGGGTGTGCATGCAATTGGTGCCAATTATTCCTCACCAGGGGTTGTCTCCACGGCGAATATCTGCCAGATTGCATGCAACACCGCCGGCACCTGTCGCCAGGCGGTCGTCCGCATCACCACAGGAGGCCGACCGGTGAGCACCTCGCCCGACGAGCCCGTCGCCAGTCCCGGCCCCCTGCACGGCATCCGGGTCGTCGAGGTCGGCCAGCTCCTGGCCGGCCCGTTCTGTGGCCAGCTCCTGGGCGACCTGGGGGCCGAGGTCGTCAAGCTGGAGGACCCCGGTCGGGGAGATCCGCTGCGACAGTGGGGACGCGAACGTCCGCAGGGGGAGTCGCTGTGGTGGTCCATCGTGGGTCGCAACAAGCGCTCCGTCACCGTGAACCTGCGTGAGCCCGAGGGCCAGGACATCGCCCGCCGGCTCATCGCCCAGGCCGATGTCGTGGTCGAGAACTTCCGCCCCGGCACCATGGAACGGTGGGGTCTGGGATACGAGGCCCTGCGCGAGCTGAACCCGGGCCTGGTGATGGTCCGGGTCTCCGGTTTCGGTCAGGACGGGCCCTACTCCCAGCGCCCCGGCTACGGTGCCGTCGGCGAGGCGATGGGCGGACTGCGGTATGTCGTGGGTGACCCGTCCGCTCCCCCGTCACGCGTGGGCATCTCCATCGGGGACACCCTCGCGGCGATGTTCGCGACGATCGGTGCACTGGCGGCGCTGCGCGAGCGCGACTCCAGCGGTCGCGGGCAGGTCGTCGACTCGGCGATCTACGAGGCCGTGCTGGGCGTCATGGAGTCCCTCGTGCCGGAGTGGCAGCTGACCGGCTACCAGCGGGAACGGACGGGTGCCGTGCTCCCCAAGATCGCGCCCAGCAACGTCTACCCCACGCGCGACGGCATCTGGATGCTCATCGCAGCCAACCAGGACACGGTCTTCGCCCGCCTGGCCACCGCGATGGGTCGTCCGGAGCTCGCCGCCGACGGGCGCTACGCGACGCATGGGGCACGCGGCGAGCATCAGGACGAGCTCGACGTGCTCATCGGACAGTGGAGCGCCACCCTCGACGCCGACGTCCTGGAGGAGCTGCTCGTGGAGCACGCCGTGCCGGTGGGCAAGATCTTCCGTCCGGTCGAGATGCTGGCCGACCCGCACTTCCGCGCTCGCCAGACCATCACCGAGGTCGACCACCCGGTGCTCGGTGGCGTGCAGATGCAGAACGTGTTCCCGCGGCTCTCCCGCACCGGTGGCACGATCCGCTGGCCCGGGCCGGCGCTGGGTGAGCACACCGACGCCGTGCTTGCCGGGATCGGCGTGGACGCCGCCGAGGTGGCCTCGCTGCGCGAGCGAGGCCTGGTATGACGACGGCCGCGCCCGAGGCAGCGGTGCTCGGCCTGCCGGGGTCGATCCGCCTGGTCGAGGTGGGGTTGCGCGACGGGCTGCAGGCGGTCGGCACCACCCTGAGCACCGAGCACAAGGTGGAGCTGGTGCAGCTGCTCATCGAGGCCGGGGTGCGCGAGATCGAGGCGGTCTCCTTCGCCCACCCCCGGGTGCTGCCACAGCTGGCGGACGCGGCAGAGGTCATGGCGGCGGTGCCCCGGCGCGACGACGTCACCTACCGGGGCCTGGTGCCCAACCTGCGGGGAGCCCAGCGCGCGGCCGACTGCGGTCTGAACGAGATGGTTGTGGTGGTCTCCGCCGACGACACGGTGAGCGTCAGGAACCAGCGCCGCACCACCGCCGAGGTGCTGGCCGAGCTGCCCGACATCGCCCGGGCGGCCGAGCAGGCGGGCTCGCGGCTGGTGGTGGCGGTGGCCTGCGCCTTCTTCGCTCCCGCGCGCGGTCCGGTGCCGGCGGTGGAGCGTGACCTCGTCGTGGACACGGCCGTGGACATCGGCGCCTCCGCGGTCTACCTCGCGGCGACCTCCGGGCAGGAGACCCCACGCGAGGTCGCCGCTGGCATCGTCGGCACCCGTCGGCGCCACCCCGACCTCGACATCGGGGTCCACCTGCACAACCGCAACGGCTTCGCGCCGGCCAACGCCCTCGTCGCCATGCAGGCGGGCGCGTCGTGGCTCGAAGGCTCCTTCGCCGGCCTCGGTGGCGACCTCTGGTTCCCCGGTGACCCGACGGTGCTCGGCAACGCACCCACCGAGGACCTGGTGCACCTGTGCGACGGGCTGGGTGTCCGCACCGGGATCGACCTGACGGCATACCTGGAGGTGGTGCGGCGTAGCGAGGAGCTGACCGGCATCGCGTCCACCTCGTTCGTCACCCGGGGCGGCACGCGCGATGATCTGGCGGGGGCCTCCTGGCCCGACGAGTCATGACCTCGGGAGCTGCAGCGTGAACCACGACACCCCGCTGGCCACACCGGCGACGACCGAGGCAGGCACCGACGGTGACCCACCTACGCCGGCCGACGCCTCCGAGCGCGCCTACACCGCCTTGTTGACCCGGATCTCGGCCGGCGAGCTCTCAGCCGGCGAGCGCCTTTTCGAGCAGTCGCTGGCCAGGGCCATCGGTGTCAGCAGGACACCCGTCCGTGACGCGCTGAAGCGGCTGGCGGCTGAGGGCATGGTGGACATCCATCCCAACCGGGGTGCCCAGGTGGTGTCCTTCACCCCCGAGGACGTCGCGTCGCTCTATGCCATGCGGGCGGAGTTCGAGCCGATCGCCGCACGGCTGTCGGTGCCGCTGCTCAGCGACGACGACGTCGCGCACCTGGAGCGGCTGTCCACCCAGATGGAAGCCATCGTCGATGACGGGCAGGACCCCGGCGGGCTCACCTCGCTCAACAACGCGTTCCACGCCGTCTTCGTCGACGGCTCAGGCAACCGCCACCTGGCGATCGCCCTGCAGGCGCTGTTCCGCCCGGCCGTGGTGACCCGGACCTTCCGACGCTACGACGAGCGCGCACTGCGCCGGAGCATGCAGCACCACGCCGAGCTCGTCGAGGCAGCACGAGCCCGGGACGGGGAGTGGGCCGAGGCCGTCATGCGAGCCCACATCCTCTCGGCCCGACACGCCACCCGCCCCCAGCCCGAGGACACCCCATGACCCACCCCTCCGACCAGGTCGGTCGCATCGCGCGACAACCCCCGCCCGCACCGTCTGCTCGCGTGCCCGAGACCCGCACACCACCCTGTCCGGCCGGCACCTCCAGCCCGCCTGCGCGCATGCTCACCTGCCGTCGGGAGTAGGCGCTCCGTCAGCGTGCCGCGGCGCGCGTCGAGCTGTCACTGCCCGTCGTCGCGTCGCGACGACGCTCACGCGCGCCGGCCATCCAGATGCGCCAGGAGCGCCACTCCTCGGGGGTGCGCGGGCCGGGGAGCCGGCTCTGCCAGATCACCCACAGACCCCAGACCACGACCAGCGCGGCGACCGTGGCGGCCGCTGTCACCGGCCCTGGCCATCGGTCGGCCGTGACCGCGAACGTGTAGAGCAGACCCCACCCGGCCAGCCACTCCATGACGGACACGGGGTTGCCCAGCTTGCGCAGCCATGCCAGCGCGGTGAGGAACACCGTCGTCATCAGCAGCACCAGGACGGCCGGTGCCCAGTCCCGGGGCACGACCTCGGTGACCACGGGGACGAGGCTGCGCATCAGGCCGCTGTCGTCGACCATCGCCGACGCCGTGGGCGGCATCGCCGCATAGCCGGCCGTGAGGACCGCCAGGGTGATCGGGGCGGCACGCCAAGGGAACCGCTGGGCCCGGGCACGCGCCTGCTCCCACGCCGCCAGTGCTGCCTCCCGGTCACGGCGTCGCAGCTCGGCCTGCCACCGCTGTTCGGCCTCGGCCCGCAGCTGTGCCTCCTTCCGAGCCGCCTCCTCGGCCGCCTCCCGAGCCCGTTCAGCGGAGCGGGCAGCGGCAGCGCGGCGCCGTTCGGCGTGCGTCGCACCGGTCGACGCCGCCCTGCTCCGCGGCGGTGACCAGCCGGTGCCACCGGCGGCCTGGTCTCGCAGGACCGCGTCGTGCCGCGCCCGGCGCCCGCGGTCCATCAGCGTCTCGTAGGCCGAGGTCAGCTCGTCGAAGCGGGCGGCACTGCCGCCCAGGTCGGGGTGGGCCGTGCGAGCCAGCCGGCGGTAGGCCGCCTTGATCTCGGCAGCAGAGGCGTCGGTCGGCACCCCGAGCACGTCGTAGTAGCTGACCAGACCCACCGGTCCTCCTCCCTGGTTCGATGGACACGGTAGTACCGATCCAACGCTGCCCCAACGCGGATCGTGCCGTGGACAGCCTCAGGCTTCCCAGCCCCAGCCGTCCTGCGCCCAGCCCGGGCGCCGGGAGCCCAGATAGCTGCCGACGACGGCTGCCCCGAGGTCGTCGAGCTCGGGGGCCACGACCCGGCCGTCGACCCGTCGCGCCATCGAGTCCACGAACCGGGCCAGGCCGGGGTCCTCGCCCAGCCGAAAGAACGTCGTCTGCGCGCCGAGCCTGCCCGAGGTCTCCAGCTCGCGCACGCTCAGCGCCAGGGTGAGCGGGTGCGGCGGGTAGTCGAAGAACGGCTCACCACCGGGCTCCAGATGCGCTGTCGGCTCGCCGTCGGTCACGACGAGCAGCACCGGCTGCGCACTCGGATGCCTGCGGAAGTGCCGGTTCGCCAGCAGCAGGCCGTGATGCAGGTTCGTGCCCTTGTCCCACCGGGCGTCGAGGCCGGTGAGCGCCTCGATCTGCATCACCTCGGCATACCGGCCGAAGCCGATGAGCTGGAGGGCGTCTCCTCGGAAGCGGGTCGAGACCAGCTGGTGCAGCGCCAGGGCGGTGCGTTTCATCGGCACCCACCGGCCTTCCATGGCCATCGAGAAGGAGGTGTCGACCAGCAGCGCGACAGCAGCCTGGGTGCGTGCTTCGGTCTCGTGCACCTCCACGTCACCGACGGTGAGCCGCCCCGGCCCACCCCCCTCGGCCACCGTGCGGGTGTGTGCGTTGAGCAGGGTGCGGGTCACGTCCCACGGCTCGGTGTCGCCGAACTCCCACTCCCTCGTCCCTCCACTGCGCTCACCGGCGGCACCGGCCCGGCGCAGGTCGCGGGCACCGGCCCGCCCGGACATCCGGTCGGCGACATCCTTGAGCAGAGACTTGCCGAGCTGGCGCATCGCCCGAGGCGAGAGCCGGAGCCGGCCGTCGGTCCCGCGCTGGAGCAGGCCCGTCTCGCGCAGCGCCCGCTCGAGCTCGGCCAGGGTGCGCCCATCGACCGCGGCCTCCGGCCCGAGCTGGCGGGCCAGTAGGTCGAGGTCGACGTCCCCCATCTGTGCGCCGGCATACTCCTGAGACAGCTGCTCGGACAGCGCGTCCAGGTCGGCGAGGTCCTGCAGCACCCCCGTGCCGTCGCCCAGACCCAGCCCCTGCTCACCATCGAAACGCTCCGAGCCACCCCAGTCCTCGCCGGGCCGCAGAGCCCGCAGGTTGTCGTCGAGCTGGGACAGCGACTGCATCAGCTCCGGGGACCCGAAGGCCGCAGCGGCCAGGGCGTCGAGCTCGTCGCGCTGCTCCTGGGTCATCGAGCTGCGCATCCGCTGCGCCGCGGCGGCCCGGGCCGCGAGCGCATCGAGCAGCTCCTCGATGGTCTGCGGCTGCTCGGGGAAGAAGTCGCCGTGCCGGTCCATGAACTCGCGGAACTGCTCGTCGGTGTCCTCCCCCAGCCGGTGCGACTCGAGCAGCCGGTTGAGGTCCGCCAGCATCTCGTTGACCGCGGCGCGGTCCTCCTCAGTGGCGCCCTCCAGCGCCTGCTTCATCCCGGCGAAGCGCTGGTCGAGCATCTCCCGGCCCAGCAGGTCCTTGATCTGCTCGAAGTCCTCGCGGGCGTCGCTGCTGTGCCACCGGTAGTCGCTCAGCTCGGAGACCGCCGCGGCCACCGAAGCCGGCAGTCCTTCGATCCGCATCTCGTCGAAGCGGGCGTCGTCGCCCATCTCCCGGGCCAGCTGCTGGCGCTCCCGGAGGACGGCACGGTCGAGCAGCTCGCGGATCTGCTGCATCGTGCCGTCGAGGTGGTGCTGCTGCAGCAGCTCGCGGCGCTTCTCGGCGACCCGGCGGGCCAGGTCGTCCAGTCCCTGCTGGTCTCGGTTCCCGCGGCGGAGCAGCTCCTGCATCGCGCGCTCCGGGGAGGCCCCGGCCATCACGTCCTCGCCGATGGCGGCGAGCGCGTCGGCCAGGTCGACCGGGGGCGCAAGGGGGTCCGGCCCGCCGGCATACCTGCCGTAGCGGGAGCGGTGCCGATCGGGCCGGGCGCTCACATCCCCACGGTAACCCTGCAGGCAGGGTCCAGTTCAGGCGGGCCGGCCGCCTGGTCAGTCCTCCAGGACGAAGGTGACCTCGAGGATGACGTTGTAGGCGGTGATGGTGCCGTCGGAGATCTCCACCTTCTGCTCCTTGACCCAGGCCCCGGAGACGTTGCGCAGGGTCGAGCTCGCGCGGGCGACCCCCTCACGGACGGCGTCCTCGAAGCTGGTCTCGGACCGGGAGCTGATCGTGGTGATGCGGGCGACGGTGCTCATGGCGACTCCTTTGTCGGGGGAAGTCCCGAGTCTTCTCCCGGTGAGGCGCACCCGCAACCTCAGCCGTAGGTCGTCCGGCCCGGTCCGGTGGCCTCCTTGGACACCTTGCGGGCCAGATAGAGCCCTTCCAGCGCAAGCTCCACGGCGCTGGCCCGCTCACCGTCGTCGGTGGCGCCGAGTCGGTCCATCACCTGGTCGTAGACGTCGGACTCACCCAGCACCGGCAGCCCGGCGAGCACGTCGTAGGCGGTCACCTGCTCCCCCGTCGTGACGCTGGCCCCGCCCTCCATGGCGTCGACGAGGAGGCCGAGGTCGATGCCGCGAAGCCGGTGCCGGACGGTGTCGGCGGTGGCCCGCCGCAGCAGGTGGTCGAGGATCTCCCGCTCGCGGCCCTCCTCACCGGACTCGAACTCCACCTTGCCGCCCAGCACGTCGACCGCGGTCTCGAGGTCGACGACCCGGGCCACCGCCTGTGGCTCCCCCTGCGAGGTCGCGCGGTGCAGGGCGGAGGCGGCGACAGTCTCCGCCCCGGCGATGGCGAAGCGCGCCGAGACCCCCGAGCGCTGGTCCACGGCGCTGGACTCGCGCAACGACCGGGTGAAGCGAGCCAGGATCTCGATGATGTGGTCGGGCACCGTGGCGATGAGGTGTCCTTCCTGGCGGATAACCGCGATCTCGTCGTCGAGCTCGACCGGGTAGTGGGTGCGGATCTCGGCACCGAACCGGTCCTTGAGCGGGGTGATGATGCGGCCGCGGTTGGTGTAGTCCTCGGGGTTGGCGCTGGCCACGACGAGCACGTCGAGGTCCAGGCGCAGCACGTAGCCACGGATCTGGATGTCGCGCTCCTCCATCACGTTGAGCATCGCCACCTGGATGCGCTCGGCGAGGTCGGGCAGCTCGTTGATCGCGACGATGCCGCGGTGTGAACGTGGGATGAGACCGAAGTGGATCGTCTCGGGGTCGCCCAGCGAGCGCCCTTCGGCGACCTTCATCGGGTCGACGTCACCGATGAGGTCGGCGACCGAGGTGTCAGGGGTGGCCAGCTTCTCGGCATACCGCTCGGTGCGGTGTCGCCAGGCCACGGGCAGCTGGTCACCGAGCTCGGCCGCCCGCCGGATGGAGACGGGCGTGATCGGGTGGAACGGGTGCTCGCCCAGCTCCGAGCCCTCGATGACCGGGGTCCACTCGTCCAGCAGGCCGACCAGGGTGCGCAACAGCCGTGTCTTGCCCTGGCCGCGCTCCCCGAGCAGCACGATGTCGTGGCCTGCGAGCAGGGCTCGCTCCAGCTGTGGGATGACAGTGCCCTCGAAGCCGTGCAGACCTGGCCAGGGATCCTGTCCCGCGGAGAGCATCGCCAGCAGGTTGTTCCTGACCTCCTGCTTCAGCCCCGTGGGCTGATGTCCGCAGGCGCGCAGCTCCGCCAGGGTGCGGATCGCTGGTGGGGGCGTGGACTGCGTGGTCTGCGTCACCGTTCCACGGTAACCCTGGCTGCTGAGCCGGCCGTCGGTAGGGTCCAGACGAGACCCCGCGAGCAAGGAGACGCAGCATGCACGACCTCGGAGCTCTCACCTGGACATTCGTGTCGGAGACCCCAGTCCCCCACGACGCCGGCGAGCTGCTGGTCCACGGTGAACAGCCCATCGCGGCCTACACGACGGTCCGAGACACCGCCATCTTCACCGACCGCCGTCTGATCGTGCGCGACGCCCAAGGGATGACCGGTCGCAAGGTCGAGATCTACTCGCTGCCCTACTCCTCGATCCACATGTGGTCCTCGGAGAACGCCCGCACGCTGGACTTCAGCGGCGAGATCGAGCTGTGGACCCGGGCCGGTCGGATCAAGGTCAGCGTGCGCAAGGGCATCGACGTGCGCGGGCTCGACCAGCTCATCGCCCGGTCGGTGCTGGCCTGACCGGACCCGGCGGTCTGGTCGAAGGGAGTCGGGTCAGGACCGAAGACGGCCACGGGTGAAGTAGAGGATCGGCCCGACGTAGTTGACTGCGATGATCGCAGCCCACTTGGCCTTGCTGCCTCGCACCTCTTCGGCGGGGCGGAACGCCAGGTCGGTCCACGCCGAGACCGCCAGTGCGACCTGCGTCGAGACCGCCACGATGACGCTGGCCTTCTGCCCCTCGTCCAGGTCGCTCCACTGCTTGGCCATACTTCCCCTCCGTCGGTAGACCGCGTTCCGTTCGTGGCAGCATCGTCGCCTCCCCGCCCGCTGGCGTCAACGTGGAGGTCTCGCAACGCTACGGCCCTGCCCCCGGGGTGGGGGCAGGGCCCGCGACAGGACGCTAGGTCAGGATGTGGCGGCTGCCTGGTAGGCCAGCTGCTCGGTGTTGCCGAAGTAGGGCCCGTACATGACGTTCTTCTCGCCGCGGTAGCCGAAGGAGTTGACCGAGTTGAGCGCACCGTTGGTGATCCAGCCGCCGCCAGAGGAACCACCGGTCATGCTGCACGGCAGGCGGTGGTCGTCGGTGCCTCGGCTGTCGCGTCCGGCGATGCCGGAGCACCTCCACAGCTTCTGCCCGTCGTAGGGCGTCGCAGCCGGGTACCCGTAGGCCTCGAAGCTGAGGCCGTAGCCGAGGTTGAACGCGACCGGGAAGCTGCCGACGACCTGGGTCAGGCTCTGGCCGCCGCTCTCCGCCATGACCGCAAAGCCCACGTCGTGGTTGAAGTCGCCGCTGTTGGCCCACTGCGAGGTGGTCACCAGCTCCTCGGCGACCCAGGTGCCGTAGGGCCGGCTGTTGCTGTCGTAGGCCGGCACGAAGGCGAAGTTGGTGGCATACCCGCCCGGGCCCTCGTTCAGGCAGTGCCCAGCGGTGGTCACCACGTCTCCGTTGCTGCTGGAGGTCGCGGTGCCCGAGCAGACGTAGTTGGAGCCGCTCATCGTGAAGAAGACCTTGCCGTGGCGGGAGTCGGCCGGCACCTGGACAGCGTCAGCCGAACTTCCCCCGCCGCCACCGCCGCCACCGCCACCGCCACCGGGGCCCTTGCCAGGCGGCGGGGCCTTCGGGTTGATGGTGGCGCCACGAGGGGTGGCTGCGGCCATCCGGGCCGGCGTCCAGTAGGCGGCGACCGCGGCCTGCTCGGCCTTGGTGGTCGCGGCCGCGTGACGCTCGACGGCATGGTCAGGGACGTTGCCGGCCCCGGCGGCCGGCGCCATACCCGCGGCCACCATGAGAGACCCTGCTGCGGCTGCCAGGAGCGTGAATGGGCGGCGGGTCATGAGTCCTCCAGGGGTGGTCGGCACCGGAGCGCCGATCGCACCGGACGGATGACCACCACGGTAGGCAGCCCGTCAGCACGGTGTCGCGGTGAGACAGGTCATTTCTTGGCAAGGGTTCGGCAAGTAGTTGACGCTGCAACCACTGCCGTCGGGTCCGCGCCCGCGAGGTCAGAGGCCGAGCTGCCGCGCAACCCGGTCGCCACCCATCTGTCGGACCACGGCCGGGTCTCCCACCACCACCAGCCGGTCCGTGGCCCTGGACATCCCGACATACAGACGCTCCCGCGACCGGTCCCGAGGCGTGGCCTCGTTGAGGCACAGCACCACGGCCTGGCGCTCCAGGCCTTTGCACCCGAGCACGTGGCCGTAGAAGACGTCGTCGCCGTCCCAGAAGCTCTCCCAGTAGCCGTCCTGGCCCCTGCTCTCCTGCAGCTCGATCTGCTGCGGGTGCCGGTGCCCGGTCGTCAGCAGGGCGATGTGCCGCGGCTCCCACCCCTCGTCCAGCAACGCCTCCACCTGGTCGTCGGACCTGTCGAGCGCGTCCTCAGGGGTGGCCGCGACGAAGCCCACCTCGGGACCGGACCCGCCCAACAACCGCATCCTCATGGGCGCCAACGGGGCGAACGCCTGGGCGATCTGGGTCGTGTTGCGCAGGTTGTGGTCCAGCACCAGCGGCACGAGCTCCACGGGGGGCCGTCCGAACCGCGGGAAGATCCGCTGGTTCTCGTCGGAGTAGACGAACAGACCTCCGGTCTCCTCGTCGCGCAGTGCCTTGAGCAGCGGAGCCCACCAGGCCTCGGCGAAGTCCTGTGCCTCGTCGACCACGATGGCGTCGAACCTGTCCCTGTCCTGCAGCCGATCCGCCAGGTCACTCATCAGCCCCGGGAGCGAGACCTCCCAGAAGTTGCTGTCGGTGCGGTCCCCGTCCGGCGCCCCCCACGCCATACCGAGCTCGTGGAAGCTGCCGACGAACGCGGGCCGGTGGTTGCGCGGCAGGGCAGCGACCTGGCGCTTCAGGTATGCCGCCAGTCCGATCGAGTAGCACAGCAGGGCCACCCGTTGGGTCGGTCGCCCGTCGCCACCGCGAGTGAGGTCCTTGGCCTGGGTCAGCGCCAGGACCGTCTTGCCGCTGCCGGCACCGCCTCGCACCTCGACACGACGCAGGAGCCGGGTGACCTTCAGCAGCGTCGCCTGCTCCTGCGTGAGCCGGTCGGCGATGGTCTCCCGCTCCCCTGCTTCGGCGACGACGTCCGGTGCGGGCAGGTGGCGTCCTCGGACGATCTCAAGGACGAGTGCGATGTCATCGCGGGTCGGGACCCGGTGTCCTGACTCCTGCCGGTCCGCGACGTCGCGGAGGCGGTCCGTCAGTGCAGGCATGTCCTCGCGACCGTGGATCGCCCAGCGTGGGCAGTCCGGGGTCGCGAAGTCGTCATCGAGCGCCGTGTACGGCGTCACGACGGAGTGCGCCCACCTCACCCGGCTGCGTGAGGAGTCGCGCCAGCGGGGGTCGCTCTCGACGTAGTGGCGCAGCGCGTACTTGCCGTCGCGGGCCTGGTCGACCGGGCGGATCCGCCGCTGGGTCTGGCCGCGGCTCTGCTTCCACCTCCCCCGGTCGTCCACCGAGACCGAGCCGCCCTTGACCTCGACCACGACGATGCCGGTGTCGGGCATGAGCACGACGAGATCGAGCTCGTGGTCCTTGCGTTCGTCCGTGAGCCGCAGGTTGGCCAGCACGATGTCGTCGGGACTCAACGCCTTCACGACGTGGCGCCAGACCATAGCCTCGGACTCCGTCGTGAAGACAGGCTCCGCAGGAACGGCTCGAGCTGGCACGCTTCGGAGTTTAGGGGCTCCCCCGCGTCGGTCAGGGCATCGTCGGTCCGCTTCTGACGCGGGGCCCGGCGTCATAGTGACACCGGGCCCCACCGCGATGGCGGTCAGCTGCAGCCGCTGGTGCTGCCGCAGCCCTCGCAGACATAGCAGGAGCCGGCTGGCCGCATCTTCGTGCCGCAGGTCATGCAGATCGGCGCGTCAGCCGACTTGCCCTGGAACTGCTCCAGGAGCTCGGTCGAGGAGTGGACTGTCGGCTCAACAGGTTTCGCCGAGGCGCTGCCGGCCCCGGACTGCGCCACGGCGGGCTCCTCGGCCTTCTCATGGCGTCGGGTCGCCGGAGCCGGGGACTGGCTGTAGGACTCCAGCTCGTCCTCGTAGTCCTCGTCGTCCGAACCGGACTCCCCCTGGGCATAGGAGCCGGTCTCGAGCTGGCGGGCACGCTCCTCGGCCGTGTGGATGCCCATGAACGACCGGGTCTCGAAGTCCATGTAGTCCAGGGCGAGCCGACGGAAGACGTAGTCCATCAGCGACTGGGACATCCGCACGTCCGGGTCGTCGGTCAGACCGGCCGGCTCGAAGCGCAGGTTGGTGAACTTCTCGACGTAGGTCTCCAGCGGCACGCCGTACTGCAGACCCACCGAGACGGCGATCGAGAAGGCGTCCATGACACCGGCCAGGGTCGAGCCCTGCTTGCCGAACTTGAGGAAGATCTCCCCCAGCTGGCCGTCGTCGTAGGTCCCGGCGGTCAGGTAGCCCTCGGCCCCGCCCACCGCGAAGGAGGTCGTCTGGCTGGTGCGACGCTTCGGCAGACGCTTGCGCACCGGACGGTACTCGATGACCTTCTCGACCGTGGCGACGGACTCGTCGGTCTTGGCCTCGTCCTTCTTGCCGTCGGACAGCGGCTGGCCGACCTTGCAGTTGTCGCGGTAGACGGCGAGCGCCTTGAGGCCCAGCTTCCAGCCCTGCAGGTAGACCTCGGCGATCTCCTCGACCGTCGCGGACTCGGGCAGGTTGACCGTCTTGGAGATGGCACCGGAGAGGAAGGGCTGCGTCGCGGCCATCATGCGGACGTGCCCCATGGGCCTGATCGCCCGGGTCCCCATCGCGCAGTCGAAGACCTCGTAGTGCTCGGGTTTGAGGCCCGGGGCGTCGATCACGTGACCCTTCTCGGCAATGTGCTCGACGATCGCCTCGATGGTCTCCTCGGTGTAGCCGAGCATGTCCAGGGAGCGCGGGATCGTCTGGTTGACGATCTGCATCGAACCGCCACCCACGAGCTTCTTGAACTTGACCAGCGAGAAGTCCGGCTCGATGCCGGTCGTGTCGCAGTCCATCATGAAGCCGATGGTGCCCGTCGGGGCCAGCACCGAAGCCTGGGCGTTGCGGTAGCCATTCTTCTCGCCCACCTTCACGACGGCGTCCCAGGCCTTGGTGGCGGCCTTGTGGATCTCGGAGTCCATCGCGTGCAGCGGACGCAGCGCGTCGTTGGCGGCCTGGTGCTTGCGCATGACGCGCTTGTGCGGGTCAGCGTTGCGGGCGTAGCCGGCATACGGCCCGACGATCCCGGCCAGCTCAGCCGAGCGCTTGTAGGCAGCACCGGTGAGCAGCGAGGTCAGGCTCGCAGCCAGCGCCCGGCCACCCTCGGAGTCGTAGCCCCGTCCGGTCGCCATGAGCAGCGCGCCGAGGTTGGCGTAGCCGATGCCCAGCTGACGGTAGTCGCGGGTGGTCTCACCGATCGACTCGGTCGGGAAGTCGGCGAAGCAGATCGAGATGTCCATCGCGGTGATGACCAGCTCGACGACCTTCTGGTAGGTCTCCACGTCGAACGTGTTGTCGTCGCGCAGGAACTTCAGCAGGTTGAGACTGGCCAGGTTGCAGCTGGAGTTGTCCAGCGACATGTACTCCGAGCAGGGGTTGGACGCAGTGATCCGCCCGGTCTCGGGGTTGGTGTGCCAGTCGTTGATCGTGTCGTCGTACTGCAGGCCCGGGTCGGCGCACTCCCAGGCAGCCTGGGCGATCTTGTCGAACAGGCCGCGCGCGTCGATCGTCTCGATGACCTCACCGGTCATGCGGGAGGTCAGGCCGAAGTCAGTGCCGTCCTCCACCGCGCGCATGAACGCGTCGCTGACCCGGACGGAGTTGTTGGCGTTCTGGTATTGCACCGACACGATGTCGGCCCCGCCGAGGTCCATGTCGAAGCCGGCGTCGCGCAGCGCGCGGATCTTGTCCTCCTCGCGCGCCTTGGTCATCACGAACTCTTCGATGTCCGGGTGGTCGACGTCGAGCACGACCATCTTGGCCGCGCGACGAGTGGCGCCACCGGACTTGATGGTGCCTGCCGATGCGTCGGCACCGCGCATGAAGGAGACCGGACCGGAGGCGGTGCCCCCGGAGGACAGCAGCTCCTTGGACGAACGGATGCGGGACAGGTTGAGGCCGGCACCGGAGCCGCCCTTGAAGATGAACCCCTCCTCCTTGTACCAGTTGAGGATCGAGTCCATCGAGTCGTCGACCGAGAGGATGAAGCAGGCGCTGACCTGCTGAGGGCTCTTGGTGCCCACGTTGAACCACACCGGGGAGTTGAAGCTGAAGATCTGGTGCACAAGTGCGTAGGTCAGCTCGTGCTCGAAGACCTCGGCGTCCTCCTCGGTGGCGAAGTAGCCGTGCTCCTTGCCTGCCGCGGTGTAGGTCAGGACGACACGGTCGATGAGCTGCTTGAGGCTCTTCTCGCGCTCGGGGGTGCCCACCGCGCCCCGGAAGTACTTCGTGGTGACGATCGTCGAGGCGTTGACCGACCAGAAGTCCGGGAACTCCACACCGCGCTGCTCGAAGATGACATCCCCGGTCTTCCAGTTCTGCTGCACGACGTCGCGCTGCTCCCAGGTGACCTGCTCGTAGGGGTGCACCCCAGGCGTGGTGAAGATGCGCTCGATGGTCAGGCCCCTGTCGGCCCGCCGCGAACGGGACTTTGCCCCGGTCGTCTCCGTCATGTCCCTTGCTCCTTGTTGCCTCGGTGGTGGGTGGATCTGGTGCTTCAGGTCTCTAGTTGTCAACGTTGCCAGGGCCCACTGACATACCCGCTGCGTCGCGCTCGGCGCGCAACAGGGTGATGGCCGCCTGGAAGTCCTCGAGTGAGTCGAAGGCCTGGTAGACCGACGCGAACCGCAGGTAGGCGACCTCGTCGAGGTCTCGCAGTGGGGCCAGGATGGCCATGCCCACCTCGTGCGCGTCGAGCTCGGCCTGTCCGGACGAGCGGATCGTCTCCTCGACGGTCTGCCCGAGTCGCTGGAGGTCGTCCTCGGTGACCGGACGGCCCTGGCACGCCTTGCGCACCCCGGCGAGCACCTTGTCGCGGCTGAACGGTTCTGTCGCGCCCGAACGCTTGATGACCGAGAGGGTCGCGGTCTCGACCGTGCCGAAGCGGCGGCCGCACTCGGGGCACTGCCGGCGACGGCGGATGACCGTCCCCTCCTCCTGCACGCGGCTGTCCACGACGCGGGAGTCGGTGTGGCGGCAGAACGGGCAGTGCATGACTCCTCCTTCGCGGGTCGCAGGGCACAGCAGGACAACCCGTGGACGGGGTGTGCTCGGGTATGGCGTTGGGGACGGCCTGTGGACGACTTGTGGGTGATGCCTTCTCGGTGTGCACAACATGTGGAGGAACCACATGCATGTAACTACTAGATATAGGGATGTAACCACGATGTGCCCCGGGAAGCAACAGCTCCGGCAGGCTCGTCGGCGTGTCGGGCCGGGGCTGAGCACGAGCGAGAGCCGCCACGCGCGATCCGGGGTGCGGGCCGTCGACGCCCGTCTGGCGGGCCCGGCTTCCTTACCGATTCTTTACCTGTGGATGACGGCACGGTGGGACGCGATCGGTGACACTGGGGACCGCTGCGCGACCCGCAGCGCGAACAGACCGTTGACCTGAGGGGATCCCGTGCGCTTCACCGCGGCCACCGTCCTGTGCCTTGCCCTGCTGTCCACTGCCGCGTGCGGTAGCGACGCAGAGCCCAGTGCGCCACCCAGCCCTGCCGACTCCGTCGGCGCTACGTCGGCGGCCCCGACCGAGGACATCACCACGGCCACCGCGTCACCCCCAGAAGACGCGAGCAGTGCCCCCGAGATGCCCGATGAGGCGCGCGAGCAGACCCAAGCCGGCGCCGCAGCCTTCGTCCAGTACTACTTCGACACCCTCAACGCCCTGGGCGAGAATCCGGAGCCGTCGGTACTCACCACCTACGAGGCCCACGGCTGCTCTGCCTGCTCGATGTTCGCCAGGAACCATCGAGGACTTGAGTCAGTGAGGATCGCAGCGGCAGGTGGTCCCTTCGCGGATGCCAACGTGAGGCGCATAACCGTTGTCGGAGACTCGGCTGGTGCCGACGTAGACCTCAGACAACTGGGCCCGGACATCGTGGACAGCGAGCGGCGAGATAGTTGAGGAGGCGCAGCCTCCGAGGTGGAACGTTCTCTGCTGATGGAACTCGTCTGGCTGGGTGACCGCTGGAAAATCGCTGAAATCAGCGCCCAGGCGTCATGACCGTGCTGCGCCTGCAGTTTGGCGCTGCTGTCAGCGGCGCCCTATGCCCTCCAGGACGGACTCCCCGAGGCTGCGGTACCGGCGGGTTCTTCTGCGACCTATCGGGCGAGGGCATCTACGTTGCCTCAGCCGAACAAGGTTCTTCACTCGCCTCGGAGTATCCGGAGGGTGCGAGCGAGTCTGCGCGTGATCAGAGCAGCTGGTACGAGTACAGGGTCATCATTGCCTGCGAGGGCAACTACCCCGACGACCCGAGTGAGGCAGCCTGCGCTGCTGCCCTCGCCGCCTGCACGATGCTCGACCCCGGGGCACCGGGTCCACACCACTGGATCTTCCGGCGCGTGGTCTCCGCTGACGGGACGGCCTCGTCATGGAGCCGCTACGGCCACACGTGCTTCCCCGCCGCCATCCCGACGCGTTCCGGGGAGGAAGCCAGGACTGACCGAGGCGATGATCGTCGAGCAGTTCCATCGCACCGAGTTCGCCCAGCCTCAGGTCGCCCTGCAACCCGTGGACAACAAGGCGCTGGTCAACTTGCCGGTCTACTTCGAGCTGGCGTGGCCCGAGGCCGGCTACTCCCCCGACGAGGTCGACACGACGAGCCTCGTCGGCCGCGAGGTGCGCATCCGCCCCACCCTGCAGGACGTCACCTACGTCTTCGGGGACGGCGAGGCCCACGGTCCGACGACCTCGCTCGGGGGGCCCTACCCGGACGGCGACATCACCCACACCTACCTCGCAGCCGAGGTGGTCAACCCTTCGATCAGCGTGACCTACGGGGGCGAGGTGAGCGTCGACGGCGCCGCCTGGACGACCATCCCGGCGAGTGTCACCATCGACGGCCCAGCGACCCCGGTCGAGGTGCTGACCTCACGCAACCGCCTCTACAGCGACTGACCAGCGCCGTGCGGCCAGGCCACGCCGCCCATGGACCTCTTGCCCAGCCCTGCGGGGCCGTGCCGAGCGGGAAGGACTGGCCGGTCACCGCGGTTGCACGGGTATGCAGCCCGCCTCCCACCGCATACCCCTGTCCGTCCTCGACCTCGCCCCCCGCTCGCAGGGCATGTCCGCCCCGGAGGCGCTGGCGGCGTCGCGGCAGCTGGCCCAGGACGCAGACCGGCTCGGTTACCACCGCTACTGGATGGCCGAGCACCACGGCACCCCCACCTTCCTGTCCTCGGCCACGTCGCTGCTGCTGGGACACCTCGCCGAGCACACCGACCGGATCCGCCTCGGCTCGGGTGGCGTCATGCTGCCCAACCACTCCCCGCTGATGGTCGCGGAGTACTACGGCACCCTGGCCACGCTCTACGGCGACCGTTTCGACCTGGGGCTGGGCCGGGCACCCGGCACCGACCCGATGACCGCGGCGGCGCTGGCCCGCGGGAGCGGCGCACTCGACACCTTCGCCCAGGACGTCGCCGACCTGGCTGCCTATCTCGGCGACCCGCGGGACGGCGCCCGGGTCCGCGCCCTGCCCGGTGAGGGCACCCACGTGCCGTTGTGGATGCTCGGCTCCTCGACCGGCGGTGCCCAGGTCGCCGGGGCGCTCGGGCTGCCGTTCGCGTTCGCCTCCCACTTCGCGCCCCAGCAGATCCGAGAGGCCATCGCGACCTACCGCGACCGCTTCCGATCCGACGTCCCGACGGCGCAGGTCCACCGGCCCACCGTCATGGCGGGCATCAACGTGCTGGCGGCCCCCTCGACGCCGGAGGCACACCATCTCTTCACCACCCAGCAGCTCATGGGCGTGCGCATCCGCACCGGGCAGCCGGCGCTGCTGGACCCGCCGGTCGACGACCTCGCCGCCGTGCTCCCCCCGCAGCTGCTCGAGCTCACTCGTGGCCACGAGGCCGTCCAGGCTGTCGGGACCGCCGACGAGGTGGTGGCACACCTGGAGCGTTTCGTCGCCGCCTACGACATCGACGAGCTCATCGTCACGACCTACACACACGACCCGGCGATGCGTCGCCGGTCCTACGCGATGCTGGCCGATGCCTGGGCGTTGCCACTGGCGGCCTGAGCGTTGGCACCCGCGGCACGGCGCGCCTCGACCGCCAGGCGGGTGTCCTCGGTCACGAGGTCGGCGTTGACGGCAGCCCAGACGCCGGGCACGTTGGTGGCCCCCAGCCCGTCCGTGGACACATGGGTGCCGATGAGGTGGCCTTGGTGCACCATCTCCACCACCTCCACGCTCAGCGACGCCCAGCAACGAGGCTCGCGCGGTGAAGCGGGGCGCCACCACCACGGCGTCGCAGGCGAGCGGGTCGCCGCTGCACGAGGGCTACGGGTGGCTCTACGTGCTCTCCGGACGGCTGCGTCTGGTGCTCGCCGAGCACGACGTCGTGATGGGCCCCGGCGAGGTCGCGGAGTTCGACACCCGGGTGCCGCACTGGTTCGCCAACCCCGGACCCGGTCCGGGAGAGGCGATCAGCCTGTTCGGTCCTCAGGGTGAGCGGATGCACGTGCGGGCTCGTCCTGCAGGAGCCAGTTGAGCTCCGTGCGGAGGTCGCTGGGGTCCATCTCTGGGGAGGGCTCGGTCAGGTAGACCTCCCACAGCGCGCCTCCGGGCGTCAGTCCGTGCTCCCCGATCCACGCGCCGAGTCGGCCCCACGCCTCGCCCAGAGACTCGTAGGACCCGGCGTGCACGAGTCGGGCGACCCGCCCACCCGGCAGCTGGCTGGGGTGCGCATCTCCGGAGCTCTCGATGATCTCGGCGGTGCAAAACCCGACCTCGAGGTCCACCGTGTCCGCCGGCTGGCCGTGGTAGAGACCGAACGGCGCCTCGGCCAGCTCCACCCCCTGGTCGGCCAGCACCCGGGCAAGGGTGTGGAAGGAGGAGTCGTAGAAGGAGGCCAGCTCTGCTGTCGGCACGGTGCCGCGGACCACCGCGGTGACAGCCGGTTCGACGGTGACGACCTCGGGCTGCTCGTCGGTGTCCACGAACGTCAGTCAACGCCTCGGACCAGCCGACGTCAACCACCGCGTGCCACGGACACCACTGGTCGCTGTGGCGGGGGCGGACCTTCCCGGTGCTTCTCGGCTCGGCGGTGGTGGACACCGCCGCCGGGTCAGTCGCTGTGCTCCTGCAGCCCCCTGACGAGCCGCGGGACGACCGCTCGGGGCACGAGTCGGGGCAGCACGGCGGTGACCTTGTTGGTCGCCCCGGGGACGACCCGCACGGCGCCGCGCTCCACGCCGGCGACAGCCGCCCGCGCCACCGTCTGGGCGTCCATGATGCGGGCACCCCCCTTCAGCAGCTCGGAACGGTGCAGCTCGGCACGCTCCTGGAAGCCCGTGGCGACCGGCCCGGGGCACAGCACGGTCACGGTCACCCCGGTGCCGCGCACCTCCTCGGCGAGCGCCTCGGACAGCGACAGCACGTAGGCCTTGGACGCGTAGTAGACGGCCATCAGCGGCCCAGGCAGGAAGGCCGCGGTGGACGCCACGTTGAGCACGGTGCCGTGACCACGGGCCAGCATGCCCGGCAGGAGGTGGCGGGTGAGCATCGTCAGGGTGCCGATGTTGAGGTGGATCATCGTCTCGATCTCGGTGGGGTCGGCCTCGGCGAAGGCGTCGAAGTCGCCGAAGCCGGCGTTGTTGACCAGCACGTCCACCACGATCCCGCGGCGGGTGAGCTCGGCGACGAGCGCATCGGCGGCGCCCGGCACGCCGAGGTCGGCCGCGACCACGTCCACCCGGACAGCGTGCTCCTCCCGCAACCGCGCGGCCAGGGAGTTCAGGGTCTCGCGGCGTCGCGCGACGAGCACCAGGGGGCAACCCTTGCCGGCCAGCTCGACCGCCAGCGCCTCACCGATCCCGCTGGAGGCACCGGTGACCAGAGCCGTGGCACGCGTGTTCTTCTCGCCCGTGTTCATGTCGGTAGTGTCGACGACGCGCGACCGCCGGGCCAACCGCGGCCGGACATCGGAACGTCAGCAGGGTCCCGACCGACCTGTCCAGCCCTGTCGCCGTCAGACCCCCCGCGATCACCAGGTGAGGCCGTGCCGGGCCAGCTCGCACTCCGCCTGCAGGCGGTCGACCCCGCTGAGGGGACGCTGTTCGGGGGGCGGCAGGCCGAGGGCCAGGCAGCACTCACACAGCACGTCGTCGTACGCCATGCTGATCGCCCTGAGCCGCTGCACCTTGGCCGGCGGGTTCGAGTGCTCGACCTTGCGATACTCCTCCTCCAACCGTCGCAGGTCAGCGACCAGCTGCTCCAGGCTGGGTCGGTCGCGCGGCAGCCCCGGTGGCCGACCCCGGACGGCACCGGCACGGCGACGGGCCCGGCGTGCCTCCCACACCCTGTCGCCACCCCAGAAGATCAGCGGGGACAGCAGGCAGAGGCCCCAGAGGGTCATCAGCGGGTCCATCATCGCGCTCCCGGGTCGACCCGAATGCGCGGGGACTCCGCCGTCCCACCGGGCCTGTCTCCATGATCACCTGTGGCCGGCGACCTGTCGAGGCCTGCCGGGCAGACACTCCCACCTGGTCGACCTGTCGGGTGACCGGTGCGCGGGTACCCTCGGGGCCATGAGCGAGGCCCGGCTAGCGGACCGCGACGACGACTTCCTGGCCGAGGCGATCTCGTTGGCCCGCACCAACGTGGCCTCCGGAGGTGGCCCCTTCGGGGCGGTCGTCGTGCACCCGGCACACGCGATGCTGGCCTGGGGCGTCAACAGGGTGACGGCAACCCCGGACCCCACGGCGCACGCCGAGGTCGAGGCCATCCGTGCTGCGGCCCGTGACCTCGCAGACTTCTCCCTGGCCGGGTGCACGCTCTACTCCTCCTGCGAGCCGTGCCCGATGTGCCTCGGCGCGATCTTCTGGGCCCGGCTCGACCGGGTGGTGTATGCGGCCACCCGGGCCGACGCCGCGCGCGCCGGCTTCGACGACGGCAGCTGCCACGACCTGTTCCGGTGCCGGGATGACGCGGCATGGCCGATGGTGCGCACCCGCATCCCTCACCCGCAGGCCCAGTCGCCGTTCGAGGACTGGCTCCGCTTCGCCGACGCGGTCCCGTACTGAACCCCTGCCCGCTGGGCGGTTGACGGTGTCAGCCCTGGGTGGCCAGGGCGAACGGCAGCACGGCCGGAGCGCCCGCCCGACGCAGGGCTCTGGCGCCGACGGTCATCGTCCAGCGTGAGTCGACCAAGTCGTCGACGAGCAGCACCGGCCCTGCGACGACCGCCATCTCCTGCGCCAGCCCTGGCCCGACCACCAACCGCTCCCACACCCCGGCCAGGCGGAACGCGCTGTTGCCGCCGGGCTCACCGACCGGACCACCCTCGACCGGGTCGAGGGTCCCCAGATGTGGAAGCCGGCCGATCCTGCTGACCTGTTCGGCCAGCGAGGCGACCAGCATCGGGTGCCGCCGCGAAGGGACGGCGACGACGCCGACCGGTCGCTGGGCCCAGTCCCACTGGGCCAGCACCTGGACGCAGGCCCGGACGACGTCCTCGGGCGCCGCGGCGTCCTGGCGCAGCAGGCCCCGCAGCCGCTGTCCCCACCCCAGGTCGCTGAGCCGGGCCAGGGCCCTACCGGGCTCGGCGACCTCGTCGGGGGAGATCCTGCCCTTGACGTCGACACCGAGCCGGGGCATGCCGGTCGGCCAGGCGGCGCGGGGGTCCAGACGCACGCCCACCCCGGCGAGCCGGTGTCGGGCCACCTCCTTGGCTTGCTCCGGGATGTCGGTGGGGTAGAACGGCCCGGCACAGATGTCGCAGCGGCCGCACGGCTCGGCGCTGGGGTCGTCGAGACACTCCTGCAGGAAGGCCATGCGGCACGTCACCGCCGCCTCGTAGTCGAGCATCAGCTGCGCCTCCCGCTGCCTGGCCTCGGCCACCCGCGCGTAGCGTTCGCGGTCGTAGGTCCACGGCTGCCCTGTCGAGACCCATCCGCCGGACACCTTGTCGACCGCCCCGTCGACGTCGAGCACCTTCAGCAGCAGCTCGAGCCGGGTGCGGCGGACGTCGACCATCGTCTCCAGCGCCGGCGTCGACAGCGGCCGCGCCGACTCGGCCAGCGCCGTCAGCACGGCGTCGGCGTGGTCCTGTCGGGGCATCCCGGCCGTGGCGAAGTAGGACCAGATGTCGCGGTCCTCCGAACCCGGGAGCAGGATCACGTCGGCTCGCTCCGTGGCCCGACCGGCGCGGCCGACCTGCTGGTAGTAGGCCACGGGGGAGCGACGGCGCCCCCAGGTGCACGACGAAGCCGAGGTCGGGCTTGTCGAAGCCCATGCCCAGCGCGCTGGTGGCCACGAGGGCCTTGACCTGGTTGTGGCGCAGCGCCTGCTCCAGCTGCTGCCGCTCCTCCGGGTCGGTGCGCCCGGTGTAGGCGGCGACCTCGGCACCGACCGACCGCAACGCTTCGGCGACGTCCTCGGCGGCGGAGACCGTCAGGCAGTAGATGATGCCGCTGCCCGGCAGGTCGGCGAGATGGGCCACGAGCCAGCCGATGCGCTGCTCAGGGGTGAGCCGACGCAGCACCCCCAGCCGCAGCGACGCCCGGGCCAGCGGACCTCGGACGGTGCGCACCGCGGCGCCGCCGACGCCCAGCTGCTCGGCGACGTCGTGGACCACCCGTTCGTTGGCGGTCGCGGTGGTCGCGAGCACGGGCGTGCCCGGCGGGAGCTCCCCCAGCAGCGAGCGGATGCGCCGGTAGTCGGGGCGGAAGTCGTGGCCCCAGTCGCTGATGCAGTGCGCTTCGTCGACGACGAGCAGCCCACACCGACGGGCCAGGTCGGGCAGCTGCTCGTCGCGGAAGCGTGGGTTGTTGAGCCGCTCGGGGCTGACCAGGAGCACATCCACCTCGTCGGCGGCCAGCGCGGCCCGCACCTGGTCCCAGTCGGTGGCGTTGGCCGAGTTCATGGTCACGGCGCGCACCCCCGCGCGCTCCGCCGCGGCGATCTGGTCGCGCATGAGCGCCAGCAGCGGGGAGACGATGACGGTCGGTCCCGCACCCTCGGCTCGTCGCAGGCTCGTCGCGACGAAGTAGACCGCCGACTTGCCCCAGCCGGTGCGCTGCACGACGAGGACCCGGGAGCGGTCAGCGACCAGCGCCTGCACCGCCTCGAGCTGGCCCTCCCGGAAGTGGGCGTCGTCGCGACCGACAAGGGTGCGCAGGGCCTTCAGTGCTGGGTCTGTCATGGCCTCCACGCTAGGTGCTGCCACCGACCGACCGCAGCCGGCTCACGGCATACCTGTGGACGGTGCGGGGGATAGGCGAGGCTGGGTGTCGTTCGAAGGTCGAAACAGGCCCTAGGCTGGTCCACCGTGAAGTGGGACGACTACGACGCTGCCCTGTTCGACCTCGACGGGGTGCTCACCCCGACCGCCGAGGTGCACATGCGTGCCTGGGCACAGATGTTCGGCGAGCTGCTCGCCGACCATCCCGACCAGGCGGCCTACACCGACCAGGACTACTTCGACCACGTCGACGGCAAGCCCCGTTACGAGGGCGTGGCCGACTTCCTGGCCTCCCGCGGCATCGACCTGCCCTCGGGCGACCCGTCGGACTCCCCCGAGGCACAGACCGTCTGCGGGTTGGGCAACCGCAAGAACGCGCTGTTCACCGCCGTGCTGCAGGAGGGCGGCATCCAGCCCTACCCCGGCTCGCTGCAGCTCATTGACCACCTGGAGACCATCGGCGTGGCCATGGCCGTGGTGTCCTCCTCCAAGAACGCCCCCGACGTGCTGCGGGTGGCCGGCATCGCCGACCGTTTCACGGTCGTCGTCCACGGGGGCATCGCCTCCGAGCAGGGCCTGCCGGGCAAGCCCGCCCACGACACCTACACGTATGCCGCACGGCAGCTCGGCGTGCCCACCACCGAGTGCGTCGTCTTCGAGGACGCGGTCTCGGGTGTCCAGGCCGGAGCCGCCGGCGAGTTCGGCCTCGTCGTCGGCGTCGACCGCGGTGCCGGCCACGACATCCTCATCTCGCACGGCGCCGACGTCGTCGTGTCCGATCTCGCGGAGCTGATCTGATGGGCCACAAGTACCCCTCCCCGCACATCCCGCCGCCGGCCACGGATCCCCTTGACCGCACCCGCTTCCCGGTCGAGGAGTGGCGGTTCGTGGAGACGGCCTACAGCCGCGAGGACCTGGGCACGACCGAGACGCTCTTCGCAGTGGCCAACGGCTACTTCGGCATGCGCGGCAACCCCGAGGAGGGCCGGGACAGCCACACCCACGGCACCTACGTCAACGGCTTCCATGAGACCTGGCCGATCCAGCACGCCGAGGAGGCCTACGGGCTGGCACGGGTGGGCCAGACGCTGGTCAACGTCCCGGACCCCAAGGTGCTCAAGATCTACGTCGAGGACGAGCCGCTGCTGCTCGACATCGCCGACCTCGAGCACTACGAGCGCTCCGTCGACTTCCGCGCCGGGCTGCTGCGCCGTGAGCTGGTGTGGTGCACCAGCGCCGGCAAGCGCGTCAAGGTCACCACGACCCGGATGGCCAGCGCGCGGGCCCGGCACCTGGCCGTGATGACCATGGAGGTGGAGCTGCTCGACGGCAACGCACCCATCGTCATCTCCTCCCAGCTCCTCAACCGCCAGGACGGCGGCGACGAGTACCACGTGCGCTCCGCCGCGATGGGCGAGGGTGCGGACCCGCGCAAGGCCGAGGGCTTCGACCGGCGCGTCCTGGAGCCGCGCGAGCATGCCGCTTCCGGCACCCGGCTGCTGCTGGGCTACCGCTGCTACGAGTCACGGATGACCATCGCGGTCGAGGCGCACCATCGCATCGAGACGGACAACTTCTTCACCGAGGAGCTGACGGCCGAGGCCGACGTGGCCAAGCACGTCTTCCATGTCAACGCCCAACAGGGCAAACCCATCCGGATCGAGAAGCTGGTCGCCCTGCACACCTCGCGCGGGGTGCCTGTGCGCGAGCTGGCGGACCGCTGCCACCGCACGCTCGACCGGGCCGCCGCACGCGGCGTGGCGGCGCTGCACCAGGACCAGCGGGAGGAGATGGACCGGTTCTGGAGCAACGCCGACGTCATCGTGGCCGGACAGCCCGCCGTGCAGCAGGGGGTGCGCTGGAACCTGTTCCAGCTCTCCCAGGCCACCGTCCGCGCCGGCAGCCACGGCATCCCGGCCAAGGGCATGACCGGGTCCGGCTACGGCGGGCACTACTTCTGGGACACCGAGTGCTACGTCGTGCCCTTCCTCGTCTACACCGACCCGCAGTCTGCCCGCAACGCGCTCCGGTTCCGGCACAACATGCTGGAGGCCGCCTGTGAGCGGGCCAGCGAGCTCGCGCAGCACGGCGCGCTCTTCCCGTGGCGGACCATCAACGGCAAGGAGGCCTCGGCCTACTTCGCCGCCGGCACCGCGCAGTACCACATCAACGCTGACGTCGTGTACGCCCTGATGAAGTATGTCCGGGCCACGGACGACTGCGAGTTCATGCTGCGCGAAGGCATCGACATCCTGGTGGAGACGGCTCGGCTGTGGGCCGACCTCGGCTTCTGGCGCCGCAACGGGAACTCCACGTTCCACATCCACGGCGTCACCGGACCGGACGAGTACACGACCGTCGTGAACGACAACCTGTTCACCAACGTCATGGCGCAGTTCAACCTGCGGGTGGCCGCGCAGGCGGTCGAGGAGTTCTCCCGCACCCGGCCCGAGGAGTTCGCCCGGGCGGCTGCTCGGGTGGGGCTGCGTCCGGACGAGGCCGAGGAGTGGCGCCGCTGCGCCGACGGGATGTTCATCCCCTACCACGAGGAGCTCAAGGTCCACCCCCAGGACCTGCACTTCCTCGAGCGGGAGATGTGGGACCTCGACAACACCCCCAACGACAAGCGGCCTCTGCTGCTGCACTACCACCCGCTGGTGATCTACCGCTTCCAGGTGCTCAAGCAGACCGACGTGGTGCTCGCGATGTATCTCGCCGGAGACCAGTTCAGCGCCGAGGAGAAGCGCGCCAACTTCGAGTACTACGACCCGATCACCACCGGCGACTCCACCCTGTCAGCGGTCGTGCAGTCGATCGTCGCGGCCGAGGTGGGCTACTCCGAGCTCGCCCTGCGCTACTTCTACGCCGGCCTCTTCGTCGACCTGGACGACCGGCACGGCAACACCACCGACGGGGCCCACATCGCCTCGACCGGCGGCGTGTGGGCGGCGCTCAGCAGCGGCTTCGGGGGGATGCGGGACTACGACGCCCAGCTCACCTTCGACCCACGGCTGCCCGAGGAGTGGGAGAGCCTGAGCTGGCGGATGCTCTGGAAGGGCTCGCGGATCGAGATCACTGTCACCCAGGACGCGATCGCCTTCCAGGTGCTCGACGGCGGCAAGGTGCAGCTGTCGGTGCGGGGTGAGGTTTTCACGATCGGCGCCGACCTGGTCACCGTGCCGCTGAGCGGCCACGGACCCCGCACGCAGGGTCTGCTCACGCTGGAGCCCCTGCTCGGGGAGCACCGTCCGGACGGCAGCACGATCACCGCCATCGTCCCTCACTCATGGAACGGCGAGCCCAACCCGCACCACCCGGGGGCCTACTCCGGCGCCTGAGGAAAGCTCCGCCGCAGGTCACGATCGGGCAAACATCTGGTATGGGCTGGTCCCTCGAGTTCGGCTTACCAGCCATCCTGTGGTGCGATACCGGGTATGACTGAACCTACGGACAGCATGCCGGCCGACCCGCGCCCCGCGGACGAAGCGCTGCCCGCCCCCGCCGAGTCGGAGACCGACCGGCTCGTCGCGCAGATCAGCGGAGCCGACGACCAGGTCGGCATGGCGGCACTGTGGCGCGTCACGATGGGCCTGGAGCACTGGTGGTTCATCGCCGTGGGCGAGCCGGGCGAGGAGTCACCTGCTGCGGCCGAGATCGACGACCAGCTGATGCTGCTGAGCTTCACCGACAGCGAGCGGGCCCGGCACTTCGCCGTCCAGCAGGGCATGATCGGGCCCGCCGACCACCTCAGCGCCATCGCGCTGCGCCCCGACGAGGTGGTCGAGGCAGCCGACGACTACGTGGCGGCAGGCATCGACGGCCTCATGTTCGACCCGCACATCAGTGGCTACTTCATCCCCTCCACCCAGCTGCCCGTCGTGCACCAGGCGGTGCAGAGCCCCTCCGAGCGGTCCTGACCTCAGCGGCCCGGCAGCAGGGCCACCAGCCGGCGGGGCGCGGTGCGGCGGTAGGACTCCTCGAGCAGCTCGGCCACCTCGGTCCAGTCGCTGTCCTCGTCGAGGTCGACGCCGACCCATCCGGAGGGACCCAGGTAGGCCGGCACGAACGAGCGCTCCTCGTCCAGCAGCGCCCACCGCTCCGACTCCTCCGCCAGCACCAGCACAGCCTGCGGGTGCTGGGCCCACCCCTCGTCCGTGCGCACCGCGCCGCCGTAGTAGGCGAACACCTTGCCCGTGAAGAACGCCGGTCGCCCGTGCGAGACCTTCTCGTGCACCTCAGGCAGGCCCAGCGCCAGCCTGCGGACCTGACCGAGCACCGGGTCGTCGTCGCAGAACATGCGCGGATGGGTCATGACGCCAGCCTAGGCTGGGACCGTGACCGAAGGGCAGGGCCCGGCAAGGAGCTGCGATGACCAGCACACGGCGCACCGCTGCGGATGACGCGCCCCGGGTGCATCTGGAGTCGCGCACCCAGTGGCGGGCATGGCTGGCCGAGCACCACAACACCGAGCGTGCCGCCTGGCTGGTCTCCTGGCGCAGACCCACCGGCCGCCCTGCCGTCAGCTATGACGACGCGGTCAGCGAGGCACTGGCCTTCGGCTGGGTCGACAGCGTGCAGCGCCGGCTCGACGACGAGCGCACCATGCTCTACTTCGCCCGGCGCAAGGCGGGCAGCGGCTGGTCCCGGCCCAACAAGCTGCGCATCGCCGCGCTGCAGCAGGACGGGCTGATGACTCCCGCCGGCCAGCGCGTGATCGACGCCGCGATGGCCGACGGCAGCTGGACCATGCTGGACGACGTCGAGGACCTCGTCGTCCCCGCCGACCTGGCTGTCGCCCTCGAGGCCGTGCCCGGAGCCCGAGACCACTGGGACCGCTTCCCGCGCTCAGCCCGCCGGGGGATCCTGGAGTGGATCGTGCAGGCCAAACGCCCCGCCACCCGGGCCCGGCGCATCGCCGGCACCGCAGAGCACGCAGGTCGAGGGGAACGAGCGAACCAGTGGACCCCCCGGGATCAGCCGCCGGGCTGAGACGTCGGGCTGAGACGTCGGCCCTGACGAGACCACCTCTGACAGCTACCGGCTCGGGATGACCAGGGTCTGGCCGGCCTGGACATGACCGGTGTTCATGCCGTTGGCGCGCTGGATCTGCACGATGGCGCGGTCCGGTGTCAGCTCGGGCAGATGCGTCAGGGCGATCTCCGACAAGGTCTGGCCGGGTCGCACCACGATTTCCGTGCCGGCATCGGCAGGCAGGACCGCCAGCACCATCGCCGCCATAGCGAGCACCAGGGAAAGCAGCGCGCCGAGGGTCACCGTGAGCCGGCCACGCCGGGTCAGGCGCAGGGCCGCCGGCTCGCCCGTGGACGGGACCGGGGTCTGGGTCGAGACCAGGCGAAGGTGCCCACGCCTCTGACGCCCGTCCCAGGTCAGGGCAGTGGGGTCCGGCACGGCTGCTGCAGCACTCATCGTATGTCCTCCGTTCACACATGCGTTCGATCGCACGTCTGTCCACTTTGTAGCACGGATGTACGGGGATGTCGACACGCCCATCGAACACATGTTTGTCGCGGGTGTCGCAAACTCGTACGATGTCTTCATGTCAGGTATTCGAGCAGGCACCACCGACAGACCTGCTGACCTGGGATTTTCGGACGGAGAGGGGTTGGAGTCGATGGCGAAGGTCCACGAGCTGCCGGAGCGGGAGGGTGCCGCCGAGCTCACTGCCCGGCAACGCCGCGTGCTGGAGGTCATCCGTGACTCCGTCGACCAGCGCGGATACCCACCGAGCCTGCGTGAGATCGGTGAGTCCGTCGGACTGACCTCCCCCTCCTCCGTGGCCCATCAGCTGAAGATGCTCGAGCGCAAGGGCTACCTCCGGCGCGACCCCAACCGGCCGCGAGCCATCGAGGTCGTGCTGCCGGCCGTCGGCCAGGGTGCGCCCGCCGGCTACCGCCGCCACACGGAGGCCGATGCGGCTCCCGGCGACGCCGCCGACCAGACCGGCATCGGGGACGACCGTCCGGCGGCCTCCTACGTGCCCGTCGTGGGGCGTATCGCCGCGGGCGGTCCGATTCTGGCCGAGCAGGCGATCGAGGACGTCTTCCCGCTGCCCAAGCAGATCGTCGGAGACGGCGACCTGTTCCTGCTACGGGTGGTGGGTGACTCCATGATCGACGCCGCGATCTGCGACGGTGACTGGGTCGTCGTGCGCCGACAGCCCACCGCCGACAACGGTGACATCGTCGCGGCGATGCTCGACAACGAGGCGACCGTCAAGACCTTCAAACGCACGGCGACGAAGGTCTGGCTGCTCCCCCACAACGACGCCTACGACCCCATCGACGGTGAGCACGCGGTCATCCTCGGCAAGGTCACCGCCGTCCTGCGTCGGATCTGACTCGTCCTGCGTCGGATCTCACGGTCGGGTGCGACTCAGCCGGCGGCGAGGTCTGCCGTCAAGCGCGGCAGCACGTCACCGAGGAGAGCATCGAGGTGGACCCCGGTCTCACGGTGTCCCCTCGTGCCGCCGCGGGTCACCACGGCCACGGGGATGCCCAGTGCCGCTGCCCTGCGCACGAAGCGGTATCCACTCATCACCTGCAGGGACGAGCCGAGCACGAGCAGCGAGCGGGCGGCCTCCACCACCGCATACGCCTGGTCCACCACGGTGCGCTCCACGGTGCCGCCGAAGAAGACCACGTCGGGCTTGATCCGGTCGCCGCTGCAGGCCGGGCAGTGCACCAGGTGGAAGGCTGCCACCTGGCCGTCGCTGAGCACCACGTCACCGTCGGGGCGCACCTCGGTGCTGATCGTCTGGAAGTCGGGGTTCGCCGACCGCAGCCAGGCGTGCATCTGCGCACGTGGATAGCTGCGGCGGCAGTCCAGACAGACCACCCGGGCCAGGTTGCCGTGCAGCTCGACGACGTCGGTGGCGCCGGCGGCCTGGTGCAGACCGTCCACGTTCTGGGTGACCAGCCCGCGCAACACGCCGAGCCGCTGCCAGTCCGCCACCGCCTCGTGAGCTGCGTTGGGGCGCGCGGCGGCGAACCGCTCCCAGCCGGCGAAGGCGCGTGACCAGTAACGGCGCCGACCCTCGGCGTCGGCGAGGAACTCGTCGTACTGCATGGGCCTGACCCGACGCTGCCCGTCCGGGCCGCGGTAGTCGGGGATGCCGGAGGCGGTCGACATGCCCGCTCCCGTCAGCACCGCCACCTCACCCTGCTGCAGCATCTGGCGCACCACCACATATCCCTGCTCGTCGACAGGGGTGCGCGGGGGGAGCGTGGTGACGTCGGTCACGGCACCAGGGTAGGTCAGGGTGCCCGGGAACCGCAGGTCAGGTGGCCGGCTTGAGCAGATAGCCCGACCCACGCTTGGTGATGATCATGGGGTCACGGTCGGAGTCGATCTTCTTGCGCAGGTAGGACACGTAGAGCTCGACGACGGCGGTGGACCCGGTGAAGTCGTAGGACCACACCCGGTCCAGGATCTGCGCCTTCGACAGCACCCGACGCGGGTTGCGCATCAGGAAGCGCAGGAGCTCGAACTCGGTGGCCGTCAGGTGGATCTCCTCGCCGTCCCGCTCGACCTCGCGGGTGTCCTCGTCGAGGACCAGGTCACCTACCTGCAGCACCGAGGGCACGCCCTCCTCCACCAGGCCCAGCCGACGGATCTGCCCGCGCAACCTGGCGATGACCTCCTCCACAGAGAAGGGCTTCGAGACGTAGTCGTCGGCACCCGAGGTCAGGCCCAGGTGGGCATCGCCGGCGTCCGGCGGGGTGAGGAAGAGCAGCGGCATGCTCAGCCCGGCATGGTGCAGCCTCCGGGCCACCTCGCGACCGGGCACGTCGGGCAGGGTGGTGTCGAGCACGACCAGGTCGGGGGCGAACCGGTGCGCGGCCCGCACGGCATCGATGCCCGAACGGGCGGTTTCGACGCGCCAGCCCTCGTAGCGCAGGGCCTTGGTCACCAGGGTCGCGAGATGGGTCTCGTCGTCGACGACGAGAACGCGGATCGGGCCACCGTGGGCGCGGGCGCGTGAGGGTGCGGCAGCAGGAGCGAGCATGACTGAAGTTGAGCTCATTTCTCCCCGAGAAGGCTGTTACTGACCTGTGATCATACTGGGAAGTAACCCTCAGACGATGCCACGTTCGGCCCCCGTCTCGGGTCGGGCTGCGGCACAGGCTCGTCGGTCAGCGGACCGGCGCGGCGTGGGCGGTCGCCGCGCGGACCGCCGTGGCCGCGAGATCGACGTCGTCCTCGTCGTTCCAGAGGTGGAACGCCAGGCGCACCGCACCGGCTCGGGAGGCCACCGTGGCACCGGCATGCTCGAGTGCGCGCGAGACCTGTCCGTCCGGATCGGGCACAGTGACGACCGGGCGACCCTGCGGGGGCATCCCCAGCCGCTCGCGCAGGGCGTCGGCGAGAGCGACGTCGTGGTCGCGGATCTGGTCCGTGGGCACACCCTCGAACACCTCACCCGCGGCGGCCGCGCCGACCCAGGAGAGCCAGGCCGGCGAGACGTCGAAACGGCGGGCGTCCTGGGCCAGGTGCATCTGCGGGCCGTAGACGGACTCCCACACGGACTCCCCGGCATACCACCCTGCGTTCACCGGCAGGATGCGGTCCATCACCTCAGGACGCACCGTGAGGTATGCCGTGCCCCGCGGTTGGCACAACCACTTGTAGGCCGAGCACACCGTGAGGTCGAACTGGGCGGCCTCCAGCGGAAGCCAGCCCGCAGCCTGCGTCACGTCGCAGAACGTCAGCGCACCGTGTCGGCGCGCGGCGTCGGTGACCGCGTCCAGGTCCACCAGGCGCCCGCAGGCGCTCTGGGCCAGGCTGAACACCACCAGGTCGGTGCCGGCACGCACGGCCCCGGCAAGCTCGGTGCGGGGCACCTGGCGCACGTGCACACCGTGCTGCTCCTGCACCAGGAACGGGAAGACGATCGAGGTGAAGTCCTCGGCCACCACGACGACCTCGGAGCCAGGGGGCAGTGAGGCGGCGACCGTGCCGGCGAAGACCGATGTCTGCGACCCGACCGCGACCTGACCGGCCGGCACCCGCACCAGGCGTGCGTATGCCGTGCGGGCGGAGCTCACCGCCTCGTCGTAGACCACCGGAGCGCCCTGGCCCGCCTGCCACGTCAGGAGCGCGTCCTGCATGGCTGAGACCACCTGGCGTGGGGGCAGCCCCATGGTGGCCGCGTTGAGGTAGCCGCGGGTGGGGGCGAACATGGCGCGAGCGGCCTCGAGCTGCTGCATACCCCCAGCCTGGCCGACCCTGTCAGATCACACAACGACGAGTTTCTTCGCCATAGTGTCACCGACAGTGATGTCACCCGAGGAGGTTGCCGAGGCCGGACTGCTGCGACCCTTGCTGGGCTCCCTGTGGCACGTTCTCGGAGGGTTGCACCACGACATACCCCTGACCGGAGAAGGCCATCTGCACCAGCTCCCCGGTGCCGCCGCGCATCACCGAACCGAGGCCCCCCGTGTCGATCTTCAGGTCCATCCGCACCCCGGCCGTCCACAGGACCACCGCCTCGGCATCCGCGAAGGTCGGTGCCAGCGCGACGTCGAAGGCCACCGGCTCCCCCTTCGTGGTGATCGCGACATACCCGGTGCCGCGCAGTGACACGTTGTAGAGGCCCCCCGTCGTCATCGCCCCGCGCGCCTGGATCCGATGGATGTCCCAGTCGATGGAGGACGAGAAGGCCAGCACCGAACGCCCGTTGACCGAGATCTCGTCGTTCTCCAGGTAGAGGACCTGGATCTCGGAGGCCCGGTCGGCCAGGAACAGCTCACCCTGCCCCTCGCAGGTCATCACGGAGACCCCTTCACCGGTGACCTTCGACTTGATGAGCTTGTTGAGCCCCCCGGACCCCCGGTTGGTGAAGCGGACATCGCCCTGGTAGGCCACCATGGTGCCGCTGCGAGCCAGCACCGGACCGTAAGCCATCGAGACCTTGAGCAGCTTCTTGTTCTGTAGGACGAAGGGGTCGGTCGAGGGGTTCTCCTCGTGGTCGCGGAACAGTGATCCGTGCAGTGTCATGTCGTCAGCATCCCTTTCGTGTCGGCTCGGTCGTCACTATCCTCCGAAGGAGCGGGCCTGGCATAGACCCTAGACGGATCGAGGAGAGTCGCATGGGATTTCTGGACAAGGCCAAGGCAGCTGCCACGGACCTGGCCCGACAGGCCGACAGCGCCCTGAGCCAGGCGACACAGGGAGGCGGCCAGCACGAGACCGACCGCTACCTGCGCGACCTCGGCATCGCCAGCTTCCTGGAGCAGCAGGGGCGCCAAGTCGACGAGGAGGCCCGGCGGCGGGCCCTGGCGGGGCTGCGAGACCTGGAGAGCCAGGGCCGGTTGGGCTCGTTGGCGGCCTCCAGCACACCCCCGCCGCCCCCGGGGTCCGGGCCGCCACCTCCTCCACCTCCCCCACCGTCGCCCGGGTCCACACCTCCGCCGCCCCCGCCGCCCCCGCCGCCACCAGGATACTGACCGTCATCACCTGCGGTTATCCTTGAGAGCATGTTCGATGCTGCGGGACTACGGGTCATGCGGGCCATCGCGGACGAGGGAAGCTTCACCGCTGCTGCGCACTCCCTGGGCTATACCCAGCCCGCGATCTCCCAGATGGTGCGGCGGCTCGAGCAGCGCTCCGGCACCATCCTGGTCGAGCGCAACGGGCGCAGCGTCCGGCTGACCGAGGCCGGCGAGGTCCTCGCACGGCACGCCGTGCATGTGCTGGCCGCTCTCGACAACGCCGAGGCAGAGGTAGCGGCCATCGCCGGCCTGCAGGCCGGGCGGGTGCGCCTCATGGCGTTCCCGTCCTCCTCGGCCACGCTCGTCCCCCGCGCCCTGGCCAAGGTCAAGGCGGACTACCCGGGCATCACCGTGCAGTTCTCCGAGGCGGAGCCGCCGGAGTCCCTGGCCGCGCTGCGTGAGGGCACCTGCGACCTCGCCGTGGCCTTCACCTACGACGGCACCGACGTCGGTCGCGGTGAGGACGACCTGCACGGGCTCGTGGTGCTGGACGTGCTGACCGACCCCGTCATGGTCGCGCTGCCCACCGGTCACCGGCTGGCCGACGACGACGTCGTGGAGCTGGAGGACCTGGCCGGGGAGCAGTGGATCGCCGGCTGCCCGCGCTGTCGCGGCCACCTGCTGTCCTTGGCGCACGACGCGGGCTTCCGCCCGGACGTGGCGTTCGAGACCGAGGACTACGTGGCCGTCCTGGGCCTGGTCGCCGCCGGGTTGGGCGTGGCGCTGATGCCCGCGCTCATCCTGCACTCCGTCTCGCACCCCGACGTGGTGACCCGGCCGGTGCACCCCGCCTCGCGGCGCGCAGTCCAAGTCGTGACCACACCCGACCTGCAGCGCGTCCCGGCGGTGAAGGCGACTCTGGACGCCCTCTGCGCCAGCGCCACGGAGCTCGACACCGAGGACGCCTGAGCTGCAGACCTGAGAGCTGCCGACCCCTACTCCGGCGTGGCCGGGGTCTCCTCCTCGCGTTGCATCTCGCGCTCGACGCCGGCAGCGAAACCGGCCAGCCGCTCTCGGTCCGCGGCCGAGGGCTCCCCCTCGCTGCCGAACGTGGCGCCCTCCGGCAGCTGCACCAGGTTGCCCTCCGTCTGGTCCGGCCCGTCATGCCGCTCGTGCTCGTGCCCGAGCGCAGGCTGGTGCACGACAGGCGGAGCGTCGGGTCCTCCGGTCGAGGTGGGCTTGCCGACCGACGGGTGACCGGACCCGGTAGACCCGCTGTCCTGCGTCGTGTCGGGCGTCGTGTCCTGCGTGCTGTCCTGGTACTCGACAGGGGTGTCTGCCTGCTGGTCGCTCATGGAACGGCTCCTCGTGTGTGGTCCATCCTCCGGTTGTCCATCCGCCGGCGTGCGTCACATCGTGCCGCACTCGGCCCTCACCCGCTGCGCGTGGCCACCCCCCAGCCACCGGACGTCTCGACCACCGCGATGTCGCCGTCACGGTCGGTGCGCAGCACCACGGCACCGACCCGGCGCAGCAGAGCCAGGGCACTGGGCGTGGGGTGTCCGAAGCTGTTGTCACCCCCGACACCGATCATCGCGACCTGCACACCCAGGCCCTCCACCAGAGCCTGGTCCTGGTCGGCCGAGCCATGATGGGCCACCTTCAGCACGTCGAACCTCTCGCCGTTCAGGCGCCGCCGCACCTGACCCGCCGCCCACTCCTCGATGTCGCCGGTGAACAGCACGCGAGACCGCTGCACGGACACATCCAGCACCAGGCTGGCGTCATTGGCACCGACCAGAGCACTCGTCTCTTCGACCGGCCAGACGATGCGGGCCTCGACCTCACCCCACACCAGGCGGTCGCCCGCGACGACTTCGTGCGCCGCGACTCCCGCGGCGGCCAGCACGGCCAGGGTCCGCTCCGCCTCCGCCGGAGGGTCGCGGACGGGGGTGACGTAGGCAGCGGCCACCGGGAGCGCCTGCACCACACCGGTGAGCCCGCCCACGTGGTCGGTGTGAAAGTGGCTCAGCACCACTGCGTCGAGCCGCTCGACACCGAGCCTGTCGAGGCAGGCCACCACGGGCCCCGGGTCGGCGCCGGTGTCGACCAGCACCGCCGACCCTGGACCGGTCGGCACCACGAAGGCATCGCCCTGTCCGACGTCACAGCCCACGACGACCCACCCGGGCGGTGGCCAGCCGCCCGCGCCCGGCAGGGGCCAGACCGCAGCGGCCAGGAGCAGGCCGGCTGCCGTGGCCGCCTGCGGATGCCGGGCACACTCCCACCTCAGGCGTGGTCCGGTGAGGAGGGCGGTCACCGTCAGGGTGGCCAGCAGCCAGGCACCGACCGTCCCGTCCACCCAGTCGACCTGACCCATCGGCACCGTGGCGCAGGCCCGCGCGATCCGACCGATCAACCACGCGGGCAGCGCGCCGACCCACGCCAGCAGCACCCCCAGGGGAGCCCAGACCACCCCGGCCACCGCCGCACCGATGCCGGCCACGGTGGTGGGCGCCACCAACGGAGCCGCCAGGAGGTTGGCCAGCACCGCAACCGTGCTGACGTTTCCTTGCAGCAGCACGATGACCGGAGCACAGACCACCTGTGCCGCCAGCGGGATCGCGATCGCGTCACCCATCAGCGCTGCCCGGCGGGGCAGCCGACGGGCGATGGCGTCACCCCACGGTCTGGCGAACACCACCAGGCCGAGGGTGGCCAGGGTCGAGAGCGCGAACCCGTAGGACCGCGCCAGGGACGGGTCGACGCAGAGCAGCACGAGCACCGCCACCGCCAGGGCGGGCAGGCTCACCCGTCTGCGTGAGGTGCTCAGGGCGACCAGACCGACCACCCCCATCGCCCCCGCCCTCAGAACGCTGGGCTCCGGGCGACAGAGCACCACGAAGCCCACCAGTCCGGCGAGGGCGATGACCGGCCGCCACCGCCGCCCCACCCCGGTCCACTGGCAGAGCAGCACCACCGCGCCGAGGACGATCGCCACGTTGCTACCACTCACGGCAGACAGATGGCTCATGCCGGTGGCCAGCATCGCGTCGGTCAGCTCAGGGGGTGTCAGCGAGGTGTCCCCGATGACCAGCCCGGGGATGAGCCCGCGGGCATCGGCCGGCAGCGGGTCCACGGCCGCTCGCAGCCGCTCCCGTGCGGGCTCGGCCCAGCCCAGCAGTGGGGACGGTCCAGACAGTGTGGTCGGGGCCCCCTCAGGAGCCAGCACGGCGACGGTGTCGGCGCCCGCCTCCCGGGACGGGGAGAGCCGGGCGAGGGCGTGCACCCGGGCGCGCCAGCGCACCTCCTCCCAGCCGTTGCCCGCCTCGGTGAAGACGAGGACGGGGGTGCTCGGGGTGCTCACCACACCGCGGGCGGTGATCTCCTCGACCCGCAACCTGACGACCACCAGGTCCGGTCGCTCGTCACCGCGGTGGACCACCCGTGGTTCGCTCAGCACCGTGCCGGTGACCCGCACCATGGCGCGGGAGCGGGCCAGGTCCACCACGACCCCGGCCCGGTCGACAGCCCCGTGCCCCGCTGCGGCGAAGAGCACCAGTGCCGTGGCCACACAGGCCATCGCCGCCTGCGCCCATGCCGTCGTGAGACGCCCCCGCACGGTCACCGCCACACCGACCGCCAGGGCGCAGACGGCTGCGGCAGCCTGGGCGCCGGGGCCGTGCGGCAACAGGACGACGGCGACGGCCCAGGCGACCAGGGTCGGCAGCAGGAGCCGCAGGTCGAGCGGCGAGGGTCTGGCCGGCGCCTCCTCAGGGTGGACCACCCGTCCCGGCCCTGGGGTCACCGGTCACCCCCCACCGTGATGTGGGCCTGCAGCCGCTCCAGGGTGCGGGGCCCGATGCCACTGACCTCGAGCAGCTCCTCCGGTGCGCTGAAGCGCCCGTGGTCGGTGCGCCACTGCAGGATCCGCTGGGCCGTGACGGGACCGACCCCGGGCAGAGTCTCCAGCAGCGGCTGGTCGGCACTGTTGAGGTCGACCAGCGGCGTCGCAGAGCCTCCGGCGCCGGCCCCACCCTGGCCCGGCGCCACGCCGCTTGCCCCGTTCTCCGCCGCCCCCGGCGCAGCCCCTGGCGGTGCGAGCGGGTTGCCGGCCACGTCCTCGGGCGGCTCCTGCCCTCGGACCGGCACCCAGATGCGCTCACCGTCGGTGACAGCACGGGCGAGGTTGATGCGGCTCAGGTCGGCGTCGTCGCTGAGTCCGCCCGCACGGTCCACCGCGTCCGTCACCCGCGCGTCCCGCGGCAGCGGCACCACACCGGGCCGGCGCACCGCTCCGATCACGTGGACGACCAACGGTCCCGGAGCCGTCGCGGTGTCTGCGTGGCCCGGCTCCTGCCCTGAGTGTGGACCCAGGTCGGCCTGCTCGCTCGTGCTGTCACCCTGCTCGCCCGGTCTGTCGCTCTGGGTCGGGCCGGCATCATCGCCAGGCGCCGCGCCCTCAGCGCCGGAGCCCTCCTCGGGGCCGAGCTCGCTCGAACCCGGGTCCGCGGCCGCGGGCGACACGGGCACCGGGGTCGGTTGGGCGGACCGCTCCGCCCACGCCACCCGGACCCCCAGGACTGCCGCCACGGCGATGACGAGCAGCACCAGCCCCCACACTGCCGCAGGCCGCACTCGCAGCTGGGCGGTGCGCAGCGATGACGGCACCGACACCAGGGGGACCCGGCCGGGGCGGTGCCGCCCCGGCTCCGGCTCACCTGCGTCCGGGCGGTCGCTGTCGGCGGCGACCGCCCCCAGCATGCGCGTCACCCTCTCGCTCCCGTGGCCCATGACGCGACGCTAGGCAGCGCCGGGCGCCGGCAGGCGCTGTCGGTCCGTCACTGTGGACCTGTCCGACCGGCACCCTGCCCTGTGGACGGTGGCGTACTAGGCAGTCGGGCCCACCTGGGCTCAGGCCCACTAGTGCGGAGAGACCACCACCGCCAGCGTGCCGGGCCCGGTGTGGACCGAGAGCACCGCGTCGAGCTCGACCAGGTCGACCTCGCAGGCGGGCAGCGCCTGACGCAGCCGGGCGCAGACCTCCTCCGCACGGTCGGCAAAGCCCAGGTGGTGCACCGCCACGCTGACCTCGCGCCCCTGGTCGCGCAACCCCTGGGCGGTCTGCAACGTCTGTGCCTCGAGCCTGGCCAGCGCCTTGCCACGGGTGCGCACCCTCTCCCACGGCAGCACCTGCCCGTCGCTGACCTGGAGCAGGGGCTTGATCGCCAGGGCACCGCCGACGAGCGCCTGCGCGGTGCCCACCCGACCGCCACGGCGCAGATACTCCAAGGTGTCGACATAGAACCAGGCCCGGGCCTCCGCGGCCCGGCGCCGCACGATCTCGGCCACCTCCTGGTGCCCGGCGCCGCCGGCCGCCGCGTCGGCCCCGGCGCGCACGGCATACCCCATCGCCATGCCCAGGGTCCGGCTGTCCACGACGGTGACCTCGACCTCACCGCTCATCGTCGCCACCGCCAGCTCGGCCGCCTCCAGCGTGCCGCTGACCCGCGACGAGAGGTGCACCGACACGATGTGCTCGGCTCCCCGCCGCGCGGCGATCTCCTGGTAGCGCTGCACGAACTCACCCGGTGCCGGGCGGGAGGTGCTGACCGACTCCTTGCCGCGTCGCAACAGCTCGGCGACCTCGGTCGAGGTGATGTCGACCCCCTCGGCGTAGGTCCGTCCCGAGACGACCACGTGCAGCGGCACCACCTCGATCGCGTGCTGCTGGGCCATCGCGACCGGCAGGCAGGCCGTCGAGTCGGTCACGACCACGGTGCTCACGTCGTCGACCTCCTCAGGACGGCACGATGTTGACCAGCTTGGGGGCTCGCACGATGACGGTGCGCAGCTCTGAGTCCCCGATGAGGTCGCGGATGCGTGGGGTGGCCAACGCCTGCTCGCGCAGGTCGCTCTCGCTGATGTCGGCCGGGACCTCGATGCGGTCACGCACCTTGCCCCTGACCTGGATCACGGCGGTGACGGTCTCCTCCACCAGCAGTGCCGGGTCGGCCTGCGGGAAGGGCTCGTACGCCAGCGAGGCGCGGTGGCCCAGACGCATCCACAGCTCCTCGGCGAGGTGCGGGGCCACCGGCGCCACCATCTGCACCAAGGGCTCCACCGCGGCGCGAGGCACCTCCGACAGCTTGGTGAGCACGTTGTTGAGCTCGATCAGCTTCGCGATGGCCGTGTTGAAGCGGATGCCCTCGAAGTCGTGCCGCACCCCGTCGATCGTGCGGTGCAACGCCCGCTCGGTCGTGGCATCCATCGGGGTGTCGACCACCCGCAGCTCCCCGGTCTCCTCGTCCACGACGTTGCGCCACAGCCGCTGCAGGAAGCGGTGCGATCCGACCACGGCACGTGTCTCCCAGGGGCGGTACTGCTCCAACGGACCCATCGACATCTCGTAGACCCGGAAGGTGTCCGCACCGTACTGCTCACACATCTCGTCGGGGGTCACCACGTTCTTCAGGGACTTGCCCATCTTGCCGTGCTCCTGGGTCACCGGCCGGCCCTGCCAGGTGAAGGTCGAGGGACCCCCCGCGGCATCGGTGTGCTCCTCCACCTCCGCCGCAGGCACCGGGAAGCCGCGCTCGTCGCGGTAGACGTAGGCCTCGACCATGCCCTGGTTGATCAGACGACGGAACGGCTCCTCACTGCTCAGGTAGCCCAGGTCGTGCAGCACCTTGTGCCAGAAGCGCGAGTAGAGCAGGTGCAGCACCGCATGCTCCACACCGCCGATGTACAGGTCGACCCCACCGGGGTCCTGCACCCCGGCGGGGGCACCGGGCACGGTCTGCTCGCGCGGGCCGATCCAGTACTCCTCCACCACGGGGTCGACCGGGACGGCGTCGTTGGCCGGGTCGAGGTAGCGCAGGTAGTACCAACAGGAGCCGGCCCAGTTGGGCATGGTGTTCGTCTCACGACGGTAGGAGCGCACGCCACGACCGTCACCCAGGTCCAGCTCGACCGAGACCCAGTCCTGGGCACGGTCCAGCGGCGCCTCCGGCGAGGAGCCGGCGTCGTCGGCATCGAAGGTGCGGGGGCTGTAGTCCGGCACCTCGGGCAGCTCGACGGGCAGCATGTGGTCAGGGACGGTGTGCGCCACGCCCTCCTCGTCCCAGACGACCGGGAACGGCTCCCCCCAGTAGCGCTGGCGGCTGAACAGCCAGTCGCGCAGCCGGTAGGTCACCGTCGGCTCGCCCAGGTCGCGCTCGCTCAGCCACGCGATGATGCGCTCCTTGGCCTGCGCGACGTCGAGCCCGTCCAGGCTGATCGCGTCGTTGGCGGAGTTGATCGCGGGTCCCTCGCCCGTGAACGCCTGGTCCTCGGGGTGGTCCGGGGTCGGTTGCACCGTGCGCACGATGGGCAGGTGGTAGGCGGTCGCGAAGTCCCAGTCGCGCTGGTCCTGCCCGGGGACGGCCATGATCGCGCCGGTGCCGTAGCCCATCAGCACGTAGTCGGCGACGAACACCGGGATCTGCTGCCCGTTGACCGGGTTGGTCGCGAAGGCCCCGGTGAACACCCCCGACTTGGCCTTGCTGTCGGCCTGGCGCTCCAGGTCGCTGCGGGTCGAGGTCTGCCGCTGGTATGCCGTCACCGCGGCCCGCGGTGACTCCGCACCGTGCGTCCAGACCGGGTCGGTGCCCTCGGGCCAGGCATCGGGCACGATCTCGGTCAGGCCCGGGTGCTCCGGGGCCATGACCATGAAGGTGGCTCCGAACAGGGTGTCCGGCCGCGTGGTGAAGACGTGGATCGGCCAGCCGCCGTCGTGGCCTGGGCTCGCCGACGGCACGGGGAAGCGGACCGTGGCCCCGGTGGAGCGGCCGATCCAGTTGCGCTGCATCAGCTTGACCTTCTCCGGCCAGTCCAGCCGGTCCAGGTCGTCGACCAGCCGGTCGGCGTAGGCGGTGATGCGCATCATCCACTGGGACAGGTTGCGCTTGAACACCGGGAAGTCACCGCGCTCGGACTTGCCCTCGCTGGTCACCTCCTCGTTGGACAGCACGGTGCCCAGGCCCGGGCACCAGTTGACCGGTGCCGAGGAGACGTAGGCCAGCCGGTGCTGGTCCAGCTCGAGAGCCTGCTGCTTCGCCGTCTTGCTCGGCCCACGGCTGCCCGTCGTGGGTCCCGCGCCGGCCCGAGGCGAGCTGCGCGACCAGCTCGCTGATAGGACGCGCCGCCCCGGTGCCCCCGTCCTGGCGCACCGCCTCCGGGTCGTACCAGCTCTGGTAGATCTGGGTGAAGATCCACTGGGTCCACCGGTAGTAGTCGGGGTCGATCGTGGCGAACGAACGGCGCAGCTCGTGGCCCATCCCCAGCCGTCGCAGCTGGGAGCGGTAGCTCTGCATGTTGCGCTCGGTCGTCACGCGTGGGTGCTGGCCGGTCTGCACGGCATACTGCTCGGCGGGCAGACCGAAGGCGTCGAAGCCCATCGTGTGCAGCACGTTGCGACCGGTGGTGCGCTGGTAGCGGCAGTAGACGTCGGTGGCGATGAAGCCCAACGGGTGCCCGACATGCAGCCCGGTGCCCGAGGGGTAGGGGAACATGTCCATCACCATCAGGTGCCCGCGGTCCTCCTGCAGACGGGGGTCGTCCGGCTCGGCCCAGGGCCCGGCGGGGTTGGCCGAGTGGAACGTGCCCTCGCTCTCCCAGCGGTCCTGCCAGCGCTGTTCGATCTGGTCTGCCAGGGCCGCGGTGTAGCGGTGGCGGGGGGTGTCGTCACTCATCAGCTCGTCCTTGCTCGTCTGGCGCGGGTGTTGCGTGCACAAAAAAGCCCCCCGGTGCCCGAGGGGTCAGCCGCGCTGGGTCGTGCGTCGTCAGCGCGGCTGCGTAAGCAGGAGCTGCACGCAGGCCGAAGTCATGTGCGTCATGGTAGCGCAGAGGGCGCCCACCCCTGCGGGGTGGACGCCCTTGCGAAGCGTGGTCGGCCCAGCTGGGCCGGTCCGGTCGGATCAGCCGAGCTCGGCGGCCTGCTTGGCCATCGCCGACTTCTTGTTGGCGGCCTGGTTCTTGTGCAGGACCCCCTTGGTCACGGCCTTGTCCAGCTTGCGCGACGCGTCGCGCAGCGCCTGCTGGGTGGCGTCGACGTCACCGCTGGCGTGGGCCGTCTTGAACTTGCGGATCCAGGTGCGCAGCTCGGACTTGTACGCGCGGTTGCGCTCGGTGCGCTTGGCGTTGGTCTTGACGCGCTTGATCTGGGACTTGATGTTTGCCACGAAGTGTCTTCCTGCTCGGTCGGTAGGTAGGTGTCGTTGAGGGCGACAGTCGCGGGACTCGGGACCGGGCGTGGGGCACCCTGGGAAGAGTCTCGCGGTGGTGGTGCTGCATGCGCGCACGACCTGAGCGCGCACGCAAGGACCAACGTTACCGCCCCGGTGCTCCGGCGCCCAAACCCGCGGGTGGGCTCACCGGCTGCGACGCTCCCGGCAGATGGTCATCACCGCGCGTTCGACCGCATACTCCGGCGACTTGGGGACGGTCAGGGCGTTGCGCAGCCCTCCCTTGATGTCCACGTCCGCGGCGGCCACGGCCTCGATGGCCCGGCCCAGGCGCTCCCCGTCCCAGCCCTGCGCGACCCTGCGGGCCTGGTCGACCTGCCACGGCGCGATGCCCAGGTCCTTGGCCACGGTCGCCGAGCTCGCTCGACCGGCAGCCCCGACCCGTCCGACCTGCCGCAGCTGCATGGCCAGCACGGCGACAATCGGCACCGGGTCGAGCCCTCCGGTCATCGCATGTCGTAGGAGACGCAGCGCCTCGGCCTCGTCACCGCCCAAGGCGGCCTCGGCCACCTTGAACCCGGTCGTCTCGACCTTCTCGCCGTAGTAGGTCTCGACCTGCTCCACCGTGACGATGCCGCTGGTGTCGCGGACGAGCTGCGCACAGGCGGTCGCGAGCTCGCGCACGTCCTTGCCGACCGCATGCACCAGCGCCAGAGCAGCCTCCCGGTCGATGCGTCGTCGCTGGGTGCGGAACTCCTCGAGCGCGAACTGCAGCTTGTCGCCCTCGGTCTTGATCGCTTTGGCCTCGATGACGCGCGCGCCGGCCTTCCGGAGCGCGTCGAGCACCCGCTTGCCACGGTTGCCGCCCTTGTGCCGAGCCACGAGGTGAACGCCCTCGGCAGGCTGCTCGATGAGCTGCAGGACATCCTCGAGCAACGCGTCGTCGGCCTCGTCGAGGTCGTGGACCACGATGACCGACCCACCGCCGAACAGCGAGGGGCCGGCGTGGACGCCCAGATCGCCCGGGGCATAGGACGAGGCGTAGAGCCGCACGACGTCGATGTCCGGCTCGAGCTGGCGTGCCAGAGCCACCACGCTGTCGACACCGCGGTCGGCCAGGACCTCCTCGGGACCGGTGACCAGGGTCAGCGGCGGGGGTGCGGTGCCGCTCACGTGGCACCCGCGACCAGGCCGAGCTGGTTGATGCGCGTGGTGACCAGGTCGGGGGCGAGCTCGAGATGCTCGGCGAGCTCCTCGACGCTGACCCCGGACTCCAGGCCGTCACGCAGCTCGGCGTCCTGCTCGTCGCTCCAGGCGTGCCCGCCGGTCACAGCCGTGCGGGGGGACCGGGCCACCGGCGGTGGCCCTGCCGCGGGCCGGGTGCCGGGCTGCTGGACCGGCACGGGTGCCGAAGCGGTCTCGTCGAGCCGGCGCAGGGCGCTGAGCACCAGGTCGCGGTCGGTCGTCGGCCAGAAGGGCGGCAGCGAGCGCTGCAGGAAACCGGCGTAGCGGGCCGTCATCATCCGGGAGTCGAGGAACGCCACGACGCCACGGTCGTCGCTGCGACGCACCAGCCGGCCGGCGCCCTGAGCGAGCCGGAGGGCCGCGTGCGTGGCCGAGACCGCCATGAAGCCGTTGCCCCCCATCCGCCCGATCGCCTCCGTGCGCGCCGAGGACAGGGGGTCGTCGGGACGAGGGAACGGGATGCGGTCGATGATCACCAGCTGGCACGCCGACCCCGGCACGTCCACTCCCTGCCACAGGGACAACGTGCCGAACAGGCTGGTCGTCGCGTCGGAGGCGAACTGACGGACCAGCGTCGCCGTCTGGTCGTCCCCCTGGCACAGCACGGTGATGCCGGTGTCCTTCAGCCGGGTGCGCATCTGCTCGGCGGCGCTCTCCGCGGCCCGACGCGAGCTGAACAGACCCAGGGTGCGGCCGCCGGCCGCGCGCACCAGCGCCTCGATCTCGTCGAACACCTGGGGCGCGGCCCCGTCGCGGCCGGGCGCGGGCAGGTGCGCAGCCACATAGGCGATGGCCTGTTGCGGGTAGTCGAAGGGGCTCCCGACGTCCAGCCCCTGCCACCGCGGTGCCTCGTCACCGCGCAGCCCCAGCGTGCCGGCGACGGCGTCGAACGAGCCACCGAGCTCGAGCGTGGCCGAGGTCATGACCACCGTGCGGTCGCCGAAGATCTTGTCGCGCAGCAACAGCGCCACGCTCATCGGAGCCACCCGCAGCACCGCACCACGGCGCGGGTCCTGGGACACCCAGGTGACGTCGAGCTCACGCTCGGACAGCACCCGCTCCGCGGTCGTGAAGAGCTCGTCGACGGCCGCGCGAGCGACCTGCCTCGCTCCGTCGTTGGCCTCCTTGGCGTCGCCCTTGAGCTCGCTCTGCAGACCCCGCGCCGCGTCCCGCACGGCGGCGAGCACGGTGGACAGCCGCTCTGGGAGACCGCTGGTCAGCCGTCCCTCGGGCATCTGGTCCAGCACGGCCTGCAGGTCGTCGGAGGCGTCGCCGAGCTGGTCGGTGTCGGCATAGCGGGCGGCGCGTTTGGCGGCCGCGACGACCGTGGAGGCGGTGAGCTCGTCGGTGATGGTGGACGTGACGCGGTCCGTCAGCTCATGGGCCTCGTCGATGACGAGCACGTCGTGGTCGGGCAGCATCTGTCGGCCCTCGAAGGCGTCGATCGCCATGAAGGCGTGGTTGGTGACGATCACGTCGACGTCATGCGCGGCCTGGCGGGTCACCTCCACGAAGCACTCGCCCGCGACCGGGCATCGCGAGCCCAGGCATTCTCGGGCGCTCACCGAGACCTGCCGCCAGGCCCGGTTGCTGACGCCCGGGACGAGCTCGTCACGGTCGCCCGAGTCGGTGACCTCCGACCAGTCGCGCAGCCGGACGATCTCACCCCCCAGGCGGGAGCGGTCGGCGTCCACGGCTCCCATCGACAGGAGGCTGTCCTCGTCGTCGTCGGGGAACCCGCCGACCAGCTTGTGCTTGCACAGATAGTTGGCTCGGCCCTTGACCAGCGCGAACGTGGGGCGACGACCCATCAGCGGACGCAGCGCGTCGGCGATCCGGGGCAGGTCTCGGTCGATGATCTGCGCCTGCAGCGCCAGGGTGGCGGTGGCGACCACCACCGGCTTGCCGGTGGCCATGGCGTGCGCGATCGCCGGCACCAGATAGGCCAGGGACTTGCCGGTGCCGGTGCCCGCCTGCACGAGCAGGTGCTCCTCGCGCTCCACCGCGTCGCGCACGGCCTGCGCCATCTGGACCTGGCCCGGCCGCTGGGTGCCCCCGACAGAGGCGACGGCGGCCCGGAGCAGGCTGTCGAGGTCGGGCGTGGTGGTCGTGGGCACGCACCCAGGGTATGCGGTGCCAGCGCTGCGCTCGGGACCGTTGTGGACGGGGTGAGGGATGTGGACGAGACCGGCTGTGGACGACCTCAGCGCAGCGTCTCCGACTCCTGTCACGATCCGGCGATGCGCCTGGTGATCACCCTGACCGACGGTCGACGCGCCCAGCACGTGTGTGTGGCGGGCGTCGGGGCGAGCACCTGGGGAGCGGTCGTGCGCCTGCTCCCACACGGTTGGCCGCGGGACCCCCACGCGTATGCGGTCAGGGTCGCCGGGCAGGCGGCGACCCCCCTGGACGCTGCCTCGGCGGTCGGGCGTCCACCCCTGCTGCACGGCTGCACCGTGTGCCTGGCGACCGTCGCGAGCGACACCCACGCCCTCGAGGGGACGGCGCGCGGGGGACCGGCGACCCGCTCCCCTGCTGAGATCCGGGTCATCGAGGGCCCGGACTGCGGCCACAGCCGGTCTCTGCCGGCCGGCGGGCGAGTCAGCATCGGCCGTGACCCCGCGTGCAGCCTGACGATCGCTGACGAGGCGTTGTCCCGCCGCCACTGCACCGTGCGCGCCACCCGCGGTGGGGTCGAGGTCACCCACCTCGGGTCCACCAACGGTGTCGCGCTGGACGGCTGCACCGTGACCGGCCCGACGACGTGGGTCCCCGGCCAGCGGCTCCTGGTCGGGGGCAGCGTCCTCGAGCTCCTCGTGCAGGCTCCGCTGCCGTTGCACGTCGCCCCCGACGGGGAGGGGCACCTCGTCGTCACCCCGACGCCCTCGACCTCCCCGGCACCGGAGGTGCTCGAGGTGCGCACACCCCCGCCCCCTGCCCCTCCGTCGCTGTCGGCACCGCCGGTGCTGGGCTGGGCGCTGCCGCTGGTGTTGTCGATGGGGCTCGCCTTCGCCTTCCAGATGCCGATGCTCCTGATCTTCGGCCTCATGGCACCGGCGATGATGCTGGGCGGGCACGTCGGCGAGCGCCGCCTGCGGCAGCGGGCGCACCGGGACGCGTGTGCCGCGCACCGGCGAACCCTGTCCGCGGCCCGGGCCCAGGTCGACCGGGCGGTGGATGCCGAGCTGCAGGCAGTGCGAGAGGCGCATCCTGACCTGGCCAGGTGGTGGGCCGCTGTGCGCGACGGCCCGGCCCACCCGCTGTGGTCGAGAGCTCCGGTCGAGGGGGCCGTGACGGTGCGCCTGGGACGCGGTGAGGTGCCCACCGCCGTCCGGTTCAACGACAGCATGCAGCGCGGGGACGACGGGCCTGTGACGCTGACATGGACGGGCACGCTCGGCGTGGTCGGGTCACCCGTGCTGGTCCGACGACTGGCGCGGAGCCTGCTGTGCCAGGTGCTGCTGGCCCATGACCCCGGTGCGCTGCGGCTCGGGGTGTGCCCGTCTGCCACGGAGTGGGACTGGCTCGCCTGGGCTCCGCACCGGGCCGCCTGCAGGCAGCCGCTGACCATGCGGCTCGAGGACCGGCTCGGGAGGAGCGACGGCGGCGTGGCCGCCGACAGCGCTGGGCGTGGCCTGCTCCTGCGGTTGGCCGACTCGCGCGCCGACCTGGGCCACGTCGACCACCTCGTGGAGATCCTCGACAGCGGGACCGCCGTCGTGAGCCGTCCACCCGGCACCTGGGACCCGTTCAGCCCTGACCTGCTCGGTCGTGAGCAGGCGGCACGCATAGTGCGTCACCTGGCGCCGTGGCGCACCCAGGGCGACGACCGCGGCGGAGCCGTCCTGCCCACGCAGGTCGGTCTGGCCGACGTCGTCCCCGAAGCCGTCGACCCTGTCGCCCTGCAGCGACGCTGGACGACGGCCCCTCGGAGCACCCGTTGCGTCCTCGGAGTCGATGCCCACGGACCGGTCGCCGTGGACCTGGCCGACGACGGGCCGCACGCCCTCGTCGCCGGCACCACCGGCGCCGGCAAGTCCGAGCTGCTGCGGACCCTGGTCACCGGCCTGGCGCTGGTCAACCGGCCGGACGAGCTGGTGATGGTGCTCGTGGACTACAAGGGTGGCTCGGCGTTCGGCGACTGCGCCGCGCTGCCGCACTCCGTCGGGCTCGTGACCGACCTCGACCCCCACCTGGCCGACCGCGCGCTCACCTCCCTGCGCGCCGAGCTCACCCGTCGGGAGCGGGTGCTCGCCGAAGCCGGCGCCCGCGACCTGGGCGAGCTTCGCGAGCTCGAGGGTGTGCCCTCCCTTGCCCGTCTGGTCATCGTCATCGACGAGTTCCGGGCCCTGGCCGAGGAGCTGCCGGCGTTCGTGGAGGGTCTGGTCCGGATCGCGGCGCTGGGTCGCTCGCTGGGCATCCACCTGGTGCTGGCGACCCAGCGGCCTTCCGGCATCGTCTCAGCCGATGTCCGGGCCAACCTGAACCTGCGGATCGCCCTGCGACTGCGAGACGCGGCGGACTCCCTCGACGTCCTCGACACCCCTGACGCGGCGAGGTTGCCTGAGGGGGTGCCCGGGCGGGCGCTCCTGCGCACCGGTGACGCGCCCGCCCGCGTGCTCCAGGTCGCGTGCACCACCGGGCATGCCTCCGTTGCGGCAGGGCTGCCGGACCACGGCTCGGCTCCAGGAGAGGCGGCCGGGGCATCAGTCCAGGTGCACGCGCTGGCGAGCCCTTGGGACCCGCCGGAGGGCGACGGGCCCTCGGCGGGTCGCCAGCCACGACTGCAGAGCCTGCTGCCGGCCGTGGCCGAGGCCACAGCGCAGGCCGCTGCCGCGCTCGGCGTCACCGTGCCGCGCTCACCGTGGCTGGACCCCCTTCCGCCATCCCTCGGGGTCGACGACCTGGCCGCTCGGGCACCTGTGCCAGTGGACCCCCTCGACATCCCGTGGGGCTTGCTCGACCTGCCCGCCGAGCAACGTCAGGCCACCGCCGCCTGGCACCCGCTCCGCGACGGCAACCTCGGCGTCGTCGGCGCCCCCCGCGCGGGCGCCACGACGATGGTGCGCACAGTGCTTGCACAGCTCATCGACGGCCACGACGCGGGCTCCGTGCACCTCTACCTCTTCGACAGCGGCGCGGGGCTGACCTCGCTGACGGGGGCCGCGCACACCGGGGCCAGGGTCACACCGGAGGAGCCGGCGCGGGCGGCGCGGGTGCTCGACCGACTGCTCGACACGCTGCAACGGCGTCGTCATGCGCTGACAGCGGCGGACCTGACCTCGTATGACGAGCAACGCCAGGGCGAGGACCCGTGGCCTCTCGTGGTGTGGGTGGTCGACGGGTGGGCCCGGTTCGCCGACTGCCTGACCGAGCACCACCGGGGTGCCGGTCTGCAGGCTGCGCACCAGCTGCTGGCCGAAGGCCCTGCCGTCGGCATCGTGGCCCTGGTGACCGGTGACCGTGCCCTGCTGAGCGGGCGGGTTGCCGCCACCCTCCCCCATATGTGGGCCCTGCGCCTGGGCGACCCCACAGACCTGCTGCTCTCGGGTCTGAGCCGCCGGCAGATCCCCTCGACGATGCCGCCGGGCCGGGCGATCCGGACCGCCGACGGCGTGGTGGGCCAGGTCGCGACAGTCAGCGGTCAACCAGACGGTGCGGCCCAGGTGAGCTCGGTCACAGACCTGCTGACCAGGCACCACGCGCGCGACGCCCAGGCACCGGCCGGCCGCAGGGCCTGGCGTGTCGTGGACCTGCCCACCAGGTGCGACCTCGACGGCATCAGCGTGCCCGAGCCGACCAGCGGGGCCGAGGGCGCCCTGACCATCGGCCTCGGCGGCGACGGCGGCACCCCCGTCGGGCTTGACCTGTCCATGGAGGCCGGCCGCGGTGCCCGCAGCCGGACCGCGCTGGTCCTGGGCCCCCCAGGGAGCGGTCGCAGCACAACGCTGCAGACCGTGGGGGCAGCACTGCGTCGAGCCGGCCACCGGGTGGTGCTGGTCGACCCCGGCCGCGACCCCGACGCCGTGCGCGCGGACCTGGCCCGCCGGCCTGCCCCGTGCGTCCTGGTCGACGACGCCGACGCCCTGACCGACAGTGCCGTCGAGGCTGCGGTGCTCGGGTGGGCCACCGACCTGGCGACCCACGGGGGTGCTCTCGTCGTGGCGGCCGACACCGAACGGGCCGGCACGACCTACCGGGGTCTGGTGCCTCTGGCGGGGCGGTCACGGTGCGGAGTCGTCCTCACCCCGCGCCATGCCGGTGACGGGGCCGCGCTCGGGGTCACCGTGCCCGCGGGAGGCGCGGTGTGGCCCGGCCGGGGCGTCCTGGTGCACCGAGGCGAGTGCACGCCGCTCCAGGTGGCCCTCCCCGGTCGCCCTGGCGCCGCAGGAGGGGAGAACCCAGGACTGACACCGCAGGACTGACGAGGCGCGTCGGGGCACCGGCCGATGGCCGGCACGCCCCCACCTCAGTCGTCGAGCTGCCCCATGCCGACCGTCGCAGCGATCACCGTCACGGCGCCCACCAGCACCACCCCGGCCAGCAGCGGCGGCGCGAACTGGAACATCGCAATGCCCAACGGCACGAGCAACCCGTTCGCGGCGATGGCCGGCGCCTGCGAACGGGGATGCCGGGTCCACAGTCCGTAGGCGACATAGCCGAGCCCGACCACGAAGACCAGCATGGTCACGATCGACATGATCACGACGATCGGGTCGCTGCCCTCGCCCCGGAGCAGCTCGAGGAGATAGAAGACCGCGAACCCGGCGATCGCCAGCGCCTCGAGGCCGACGATGCCTGCAGCCACCTGCCCCGAGGCGGTCTGACGAGGTGTCGGTGCAGCCGGAGTGCTCACGACCAGCAGGCTAGTCGTGACCCCGTCAGGATCACCGCATACCCTGGCCCGCGTGACCGTCGCATCGACCCTCGCAGACCTCATCAGCCCGCTCACCGGCGGATCCCTGCCCTGCCACGTGATCGCGTGGGACGGCAGCAGCGCCGGGCCCGTCGACACACCGCACGTGCGGCTCAACTCCCCGGACGCGCTGCGGCGCCTGCTGTGGCATCCCGGCGAGCTCGGTGCCGCGCAGGCGTTCGTCACCGGGGAGGTCGAGGTCGAGGGCGACCTCGGCGACGGACTGCGGGAGGTCCGTCGCATCCTGGCCGAGCGGGGGGTCACCTCGCTGCGTCCCAGCCCGGCGCTCCTCGCCCGAGCCGTCAAGGCCGCCAAGGACCTCGGCGTGCTCGGTGCCCCACCCGAGCCACCGGCGTCACAGGCCAGGCTGACCGGGCGGTTGCACTCGCTGCGGCGGGACCGGTCGGCGATCAGCCATCACTACGACCTGTCCAACGAGTTCTACGAGACCATCCTCGACGAGCAGATGGCCTACTCCTGCGGCTACGTCACCGACCCGACGGTCGACCTCGTCCACGGTGGTGAGACCGCGACCTACACGCTGGAGGACGCCCAGCGCGACAAGCTCGACCTCGTCTGCCGGAAGGTCGGGCTGGACGCCCGTCGCGGGATGCGTCTGGTCGACGTCGGCTGCGGCTGGGGCTCGCTGTCGCTGCACGCGGCGCGGGTCTACGGAGCGCAGGTGCTCGGTGTCACCATCTCGCGTGAGCAGCAGGCCTTCATCCAGAAGCGCGCCGCGGAGCAGGGTGTGACCGACCTGGTGGAGATCCGCCTGCAGGACTACCGCGAGGTGCCCGAGACCGGGTTCGACGCCGTGACCTCCATCGAGATGGGCGAGCACGTCGGCGACGTCAACTACCCGACGTATGCCGAGACCCTCCACCGGCTCGCCGCGCCGGGTGCCCGGGTGCTGGTGCAGCAGATGTCACGACCCGGCAAGAACCCAGGTGGCGGACCCTTCATCGAGTCCTTCATCGCCCCCGACATGAGCATGCGCCCGCTCGGGGCGACCATCCGGCTGCTGGAGCAGGGCGGGCTGGAGGTCCGCGACGTGCAGGCCCTACGCGAGCACTACGTCTGGACCGTCCGCGCGTGGGAGCAGCGCTTCAAGGCACACCGCGACCAGCTGGTCTCCCTGGTCGGCGAGGAGGTCTGCCGGGTGTGGGAGCTCTACCTCGCCGGAGGTGCGCTCACCTTCGAGCAGGGCCGCATGGGCGTCGACCAGATCCTGATGGTGCGCCGCCACGACGACGGGCCCAGCGGCCTGCCCAACGCGCGGCCGGTCACCTGGTCCGCCATGAAGGAGTCCTGATGGACTGGTCCAACTTCCTGCTCGTCAGCGGACTGAGCCTGCTCGCCCTCGCAGTGATGCAGGCCCTGACCTGGGTCTGGTCCCGCAGGGTGGGCAAGCTCGCGGTCGTCGACGTGGTCTGGGGCGCCGGTTTCGTCGTGGTCGGCCTGGTCTCCCTGCTGGCCGGTGCCGGTGACGGCACCCGGCGCCTGCTGCTCGCCGGCCTCGTGGGCATCTGGGGCCTGCGGCTGTCCTGGCACATCTTCGAGCGGTCCAAGGGCAAGGGTGAGGACCCGCGCTACACCGAGCTGTATGGGCAGAAGGGGCCCCTCGAGGCAGCCCTGCGGGTGTTCGGTGTGCAGGGACTGCTCCAGTGGGTCATCTCGATGCCGTTGCAGGCCTCCGCCGCGGCCGGCCGCACCGAGGGCCTGTGGTGGGTCGTGCTCGCCGTGGGCGTGGCCGCGTGGGCCACCGGTCTGTTCTTCGAGGCCGTCGGGGACGCCCAGCTCGCCCGCTTCAAAGCCGACCCGGCCAACAAGGGCGCGGTGATGGACCAGGGGCTGTGGGCGTGGACCCGGCACCCCAACTACTTCGGTGACGCCTGCGTGTGGTGGGGCCTGTGGCTCATCGCCCTCTCCGCCGCCACCTGGGGCACGGCGTGGACCGTCATCGCGCCGCTGGCGATGACGCACTTCCTGCGCAACGTCTCGGGCGCCAAGCTGCTGGAGAAGTCGATGTCGCAGCGCCCGGCCTTCCAGGAGTACATGAAGCGCACCGCCTACTTCTTCCCGCGGCCGCCGAAGAAGAGCTGACGCCCCCCACGCCTTCACCCTGCGGGGATCACCAGGCTCGTGGGTTGCCCTCGGGGACGTCGTCGCCGACCAGTCGGCCGTCCATGAGCGGAGCAGGGTAAGGCAGGGTGCTGTGCCGGTAGGCCCGGACGTGCTCGTCCCCCAGGGTGGCGAAGGCCGCTTCGACTGCGCCGGCATAGCCGGTGAGCACGACGCTGCCTTCCGGCGGCTGTTCGGCACGATGCTCGGTGCGCGCGGTGTAGGCGTAGACCCGCTCCAGCCCCACCAGGCCCACCTCGTCCAACCCGTCGACGACCTGCACCGAACCGGTGACGTCCACCCGGTCGTAGCGCAGCTCGCGGGCGTCAAGCCTGGCCAGCTCGTGGTGACCGACCTCGATGAGCCCACCGTTCACGGGCTCTCCCGCGGGTTCGGGGTGCGGCTCGAGGTTCAGCACCAGCACCGTGGGCGGCACCCAGCCGTCCTTCACCCGGGCAAAGGTCTTCTCCGAACGCAGGTTGTCACGGGCGGTGGAGAAGCGACGCCGCCACCCGTGCAGGCGTGCGGGCCGGACCCGCTCGACCGAGCGGCCCAGCGTCATTGAGGCACTCGCGACGTCCACCAGGGAGCCGTAGGCGAAGACCGCCAGACGGGCGGCCGGCGCGGTTCCACGGGTCATGACGCGGTTGCCTCAGCCGACATCGCTCACACCGCAGGCGGCAACCGGCACCGGTGGCGTGTGCGGCCTGCCGACGGACGGCATACCGAGGCTCACCGCGGGCTTGGCAGCCCCGGCCGGCTCGTCCCCGCCCTGAAGGGCCTGCCACGCCTCACCCCCGGCGGTGCGGCGCACCGCATACACGCCGCCGTCGACCCCTGAGTCGGCGACCAGGTGGTGCGGGGCCCCGTAGGTCACCGCGACCGTGACCATGTCACCCGGGCGCGGCGGCTCGGCGCCAGCCGGCACCGCGAAGTGCACCAGCCGGTTGTCCCTGGCCCGCCCCGACATGCGGTGGGTCTCCGCGTCCTTGCGGCCCTCGCCGGGTGCGACCAGCACCTCGACCTCGCGACCCTCCTGGGTGCGGTTCTCCGCCCAGGAGACCTCCTCCTGGAGGGCGATGAGGCGCTCGAACCGCTCCTGCACGACGGCCTTGGGCACCTGGTCGTCCATCTCGGCGGCGGGTGTGCCCGGGCGGATGGAGTACTGGAACGTGAACGCACTGGAGAAGCGGCTGGCGCGCACCACGTCGAGGGTGTCCTGGAAGTCCTCCTCGGTCTCGCCGGGGAACCCCACGATGATGTCGGTGGTGATCGCAGCGTCCGGGATCTGCTCGCGCACCTGGTCGATGATGCGCAGGAACCGCGAGCTGCGGTAGGACCGACGCATGTCCTTGAGCACCTTGTCGGAGCCGGACTGCAGGGGCATGTGCAGGCTCGGCATGACGTTGGGGGTCTGCGCCATCGCTGCGATGACGTCCTCGGTGAAGGCTGCGGGGTGGGGGCTGGTGAAGCGCACCCGTTCGAGGCCCTCGACCTGGCCGCAGGCGCGCAGCAGCTTGCCGAACGCCAGCCGGTCACCGAACTCCACCCCGTAGGTGTTGACGTTCTGCCCCAGCAGGGTCACCTCGACGACCCCCTGGGCGACGAGCGCCTCGACCTCGGCGAGGATCTCCCCGGGTCGACGGTCCCGCTCCTTGCCCCGCAGCGCCGGCACGATGCAGAACGTGCAGGTGTTGTTGCAGCCGACGCTGATCGAGACCCAGCCGCTGTAGGCCGAGTCGCGCCTGGTGGGCAGCGTGGAGGGGAAGGTCTCCAGCGCCTCCAGGATCTCGACCTCGGCGGCCTTGTTGTGCCGGGCACGGTCCAGCAGCGCCGGCAGGGAGCCGATGTTGTGGGTGCCGAAGACGACGTCGACCCAGGGGGCACGCTCCACGATCGTCGAGCGGTCCTTCTGGGCCAGACAGCCACCGACGGCGATCTGCATGTCGGGGTTGGCGGTCTTGGCAGGCCGGAGCTGGCCGAGGTTGCCGTAGAGCTTGTTCGCGGCGTTCTCGCGCACCGCGCAGGTGTTGAACACGACCACGTCAGCGGTCTGCGGACGCTGCCCCAGAGGCAGGCTGGCCAGGTCCACGTAGCCGGCGGTCTCCAACAGCCCGGAGAGTCGCTCGGAGTCGTGGACGTTCATCTGGCACCCGTGGGTGCGGACGTCATAGGTCTTGGGGGATGCAGTCGCCGTGTCCATCGCGCCTCCCAGGATAACCGGGGGGAGGCACCTCAGAGTGCGCCCAGGCCACGCCCAAGGGTGACCATGGCTCCCAGGACCGCGATCGTCACCGCCGCGCGCCTGGCCGCACGCATGCTGACCGAGCGCGAGACCGCCCCGCCGACCAGCACGCCGGCCGGCACGGCAACCACCACCACCAGCCAGGCACCCCAGGGCAGGCCCGCGTCCAGGGGGATGGCTCCGACAGCGGCCTTGCCGACCAGGGCCGCCGTGTTGGCCAGCAGGAAGATCGGCTGGAGGGTCGCGGCGAAGGACCGCTGGTCCCAGTCGGTCGCGACGGCATACACCGTCATCGCCGGTCCGGCGATGCCCGCCGTCGCGTTCATGAAGCCTCCGACCGCCCCGGCGCTCCACGCCGCGCCGGTGCCGTGCACCCGGGACCGGGGCCCGACCAGCAGGGTCCAGCCGAGGGCCACCAGCATGGTGCCGCCGACGAGCACGTCCAGCCAGGCCGCGTCGAGGGCGAGGATCACCAGAGCGCCGAGGACCGATCCCACCAGCATCAGGGGGGCGATCCGGGCGAACCGGCCCCAGTCGACGTCGCCGCGCATCACTCCCAGGATCAGCAACGCCGTGAGCACCGCGGCCACGTTGCTCATCGCGACACCACTGGCCGCCCCGAGCAGCACCGTCAGCGAGGGAGCCACGACCATGCCCATCCCCATCCCCGCGATGCGCTGCAGGCCCGAGCCCACCAGCAGGGCCGCGACCATGGCGACGAGCAGGGGCGCGCTCAGCACCTCGACCTCCCCGTGGCGCCCATCCGCTCACCGTAGTGGTGGGGGCTACGCTCGGCAGGACACGACGAAGGAGTGGTGACAGATGAGCGACCAGCCAGGCCGTGAGTCCATGGGGGACGATCTCACGACCTACAGCGTGGACGACGAGGACCAGCTGCAGCCCGAGGACACGCTGGAACAGGGGGGCGACCCGCTCGACTCGGGCTACGAGGCTGCCTACCGGGCGCGCGGGTCCATGGCGTTCGGCACCACGGCCGAGGAGCAGGCGCAGGACGAGACGATCGAGCAACGGATCCGGCAGGAGATCCCGGACCCCGACTCCGCCTACGGCGCACCCGACAACGAGAGCGGCATGGACCGGCCGGACACCATCGGTGGGGACGACCCCGACGCGATCCCGGTCGACCAGGACTACTACGGGGACTCGCGGCGCAGCTCCGATCGCTGGTCATCCGGGGACTCTGTCGAAGAGGGGGCCATGCACTACGTTTCCGACGACCTCGAGGACTGACCCGTGCGCGTGAGCGGCTCAGCGCCCCCGGCTCGGTGCGTGTCGAAGAGCGCCCGTGCCCGACCCCGCCGGGGGTGAGGTGCTCGTGGCGGTGGCCTCCGTGGGCATCTGCGGCTCGGAGGTGCACGACGACGAGCACGGCAGGATCGGACCGTATGTGGTGCGCCGGCAGCCATCACCCAGGCCGCCATCGGAGCCTTCTCCCTGGACGAGCTGGTGACCGGCCACCACGGCCTGGCAGAGGTCGACGCGGCACTGCGCAGCACCCGGATGCCGGGCACGATCAGGAGCATCGTCCGCCCGGGAGAATGAGCTGGCCCCGAGGCAGGACGCCGGCACACCGACGGCCGACAGCGCCAGCGGCCGGGGTGCACCGCCAGCCGTAGGGGAAACGCCGGCCGGGGTGCACGGCCAGCCGGCGAAACTCCCTCGGCTCCGGGTGCTCCTGCACGGCAGCCTGCGGCACCTCAGTCTCGGCGGTGCTCCTGCGCCGTGACCATGGCGTCCCGGATCACCTCGTACGACAGCCCCGCCGAGTAGCCCTTGCGCGCCAGGAAGCCCGCGAGCCGACGGGTCTGCACCTCTCGGTCCAGCCCATGCAAGGTGGGCAGCCGCTTGGCGACCAGAGCCTCGGCACTCGCGCGCTCGTGCTCGGGCTGGACCTCCTCCAGGGCCTTCTCGGCGACCTCGTCGGGCACCCCCTTCTGGCGCAGCTCGTGCCGCAGCGCCGGGGTGGCCAGCCCCTTGGTCTCCCGACGTGAGCGGACGAACATCTCGGCGTACGACTCGTCGTCGACCAGGCCGACGTCGGTCATCCGGTCGAGCACCCGGGCCGCCACGGCGTCGTCGCAGCCACGGTCTCGGAGCTTCTCGGCGAGCTGCTTGCGGGTGCGCGGTCCGACCGAGAGCTGTCGTAGGACGATCTGACGAGCGACCTGGTCGGGATTGGACGCGGGCTGCGCAGCCGGGGCCCTGTCGGGACGGAGCCCGCGACGGTCTCCCGCCGCTACTCCCCTGTCCTGCTGCTCTTGAGTCAGGGTGGAGCCGCCGCGCAGGGGTGTCTCGCCGGCTGCACGCTCCGCATCAGCCAGCGCCTGGCGCGCCGCGGCGAGCCGGCCGTCGTCGTCATCGCGGGACGATGTCGGAGAAGCCATCGGACTCAGAAGTTGACCGAGACCTCACCGGTGACAGGGTCGACTCCCTCAGGCACCTCCTCGCGACGCGGCCCCACACCGAGCTTCTCCTTGATGAGCCGCTCGATCTCGTCGGCCATGTCCGGGTTGTCCTTGAGGAAGGCCCGGGCGTTCTCCTTGCCCTGGCCGAGCTGCTCTCCCTCGTAGGTGTACCAGGCGCCGGCCTTGCGCACGAAGCCGTGCTCGACTCCCATGTCGATCAGGCCACCCTCCCGGGAGATGCCGAGGCCGTAGAGGATGTCGAACTCCGCCTGCTTGAACGGCGGGGAGACCTTGTTCTTCACGATCTTGGCGCGGGTGCGGTTGCCGACCGGGTCGGAGCCGTCCTTCAGGGTCTCGATGCGACGCACGTCGATGCGGACGGAGGCGTAGAACTTCAGGGCCTTGCCACCGGTCGTGGTCTCGGGCGAACCGAACATCACGCCGATCTTCTCCCGGAGCTGGTTGATGAAGATCGCCGTGGTGTTGGTGTTGCTCAGCGCACCGGTGATCTTGCGCAGCGCCTGCGACATGAGACGGGCCTGCAGACCGACATGGCTGTCCCCCATCTCGCCCTCGATCTCAGCGCGGGGCACCAGGGCGGCCACGGAGTCGATGACGATGACGTCGATCGCCCCGGAGCGGATCAGCATGTCGGTGATCTCGAGCGCCTGCTCACCGGTGTCGGGCTGGCTGACCAGAAGCGCGTCGGTGTCGACCCCGAGCTTCTTGGCGTAGTCGGGGTCGAGGGCGTGCTCGGCGTCGATGAACGCCGCGATGCCCCCGGCCTTCTGCGCGTTGGCGACCGCATGCAACGCCACCGTCGTCTTGCCGCTGCTCTCCGGGCCGTAGATCTCCACCACGCGGCCCCGCGGGAGCCCACCGATGCCGAGCGCCACGTCGAGGGCGATGGAACCGGTGGGGATGACCTCGATCGGGGGACGGATGTCGTCACCCAGACGCATCACGGAGCCCTTGCCGTGCGCTTTCTCGATCTGGGCCATGACGGTGTCGAGGGCCTTGAACTTGTCTCCACCGATCGAGGTGACCTTGCTTGCCTGTGCCATCTGCTGCTCCTTCGCTGCCGTGGGTGGGCGCGCCTACCTTCGACCGACGCCGTGGGTCGACCCCTCCGGGTGGAGACGCCTCATCCGTGTCAGTCAGACGCTAGGCGCCGCCACCGACAGACCTGTGCGACCACCTGTGTGCTGTGGACAACGGCCTGACGCAAGAGCACCTGTGGACCACGATAGGTCGAAAGTGTGTACGACTCACGCAGCGGCGCGCCGACACGCCGCGGTCAGTCGGAGGGCACCGTCAGCAGGTAGTCGTCGTCCTCGTCGCTCCAGTCGAGCTCGATGACGCCGTCGGCCTGAGCGGCCTTGCAGAACTGGAGGAAGGAGCGGTAGCCCAGCTTCTTCTCACTGAACCCCGGCTGAGCCACCCGCACCTGGTTCTTCAACCCGGACAGGCCCACCGGTTCGCCGTCGGCAGCCAGGTCTGCCACGACCTCCCGCAGCAGTCCGAACGCGTGGGAGCGGTCCCCGACCTCAGGCAGCAGGATCTCCGGGTCACCCTTGGCCGGGCCGGTCGCGAGCTCGATCACCCCCCGGTTGGACAGGTTCTCCAGCAGCTCGCCGAACGCGCGGAAGCCGTGGTTGGCCTCGGTGAAGGTCGGGTCCTTGCGCAGGAGGGTGCGCTTGAGCACCGAAGCGGTCACCGCTCCCCCGGACGACTGCTGCAGGCCCGCGACCGTCTGTGCCACGAGCACTGCGATGTCGGGGACCTCCCTGGGAGCAGCCTCCTCGACCTCTTCGGACTGTGCTTCCTCCACGACCGGCGTCACCGGCGTCTCAGGCTGAGGGGCCGGCTTCCCGCCGCCCCCTCCCCCGCTGCCACGACCCTTGCGGCCGCGGCCTCCCGAGCCGGCGGCGTTGCGCTTGCGTGCCGCCTCGGTGGCCGGCTCGACACCCTCCAGGTCGTCGTAGAAGAGGAACTCGTCGCACGAGGGTGGCAGCATCGCGGAGGTCGAGTCACGGACGCCGAAGCCGATCACCCGCTTGTTGAGCTCGCGCAGCTTGTGCACCAGCGGAGTGAAGTCGCTGTCGCCCGTGCAGATGACGAACGTCGAGATGTAGTCACGCACGAACGCGAGCTCGATGGCGTCGACGGCCATCTTGATGTCGGCGGCGTTCTTGCGCGAGGCGCCCATCCGCTGGGGCATCTCGATGAGCTCGACGTGCGAGCGGGTCAGCATCCGGCGGTCCTCGTCGAAGTAGGACCAGTCCGCATACGCCCGGCGGACCACGACCCGGCCGCGCTCGGCCAGTGCGTCGCTGACCGGGCGCAGGTCGAAGGGGTTCCCGAGATGGTCCCGCGCCCCGAGGGCGAGGTTCTCGTAGTCCAGGAACAGGGCAATCCGGTCTTCGTCGTCCACGCCCAGAGACTACGCGTCGGCCCGGTCCTCCCGCGCCACGACGAGGTATGCCGTCCGTCCATCCCGGAACGGGGCCTCAGACGAGGGTCGCCAGGGCCGCTGCGACCACCATGCTCCCCAGCCCGATGCTCACCCCGGCCCCGTAGGCCCGGCCGCCGGCGCTGAAGGCCAGCACCGACTTCACCACGCTGCTGGCCGCGAGCAGACCGACCAGGCCCCAGCTTGCGCTCTGCACCGACAGGCTCCCGGTGGCGGCGAGCTGGGTCACGGTCGCCCCCGCCCCGTGTAGCTCGACCATGGCAGCCAGCGCGGCCGTGGCCAGCGCCCCGCTGTCACCGACCAGCTCCTGTAGCCAGCCGGACAGCAGCAGCACGACCGTGATGACCGCACCCAACGCCAGCGCGTGGCTGAGCCGGAAGGCGTGGGAGGGGATGCCTCCGGGGTCGGCCTTGCCCTCGCGCGGCCCGCGGAGCAGCAGCCACACCATGCTCGCCCCGAACAGCACCACGCAGGCCGCGACCAAGGTCGGCCACGCCTCCGCCAAGAGCCCGGGGGCACCCGCCCCGACCACAGCCACGAACAGCAGCAACGAGGCCAGGTTGGCCAGCAGCGCAGCCGAGATCGCCGGACGACGGGTGGCCGGCAGCTCTTTGGACTGCTGGCCGAAGCCGGCCACGGCCGCCGTCGAGGAGGCGAACCCGGCGAAGAACCCCGCCAACGGCAGCCCCCGCCGGGCGCCGACGAGCCGCAGCGCGACGTGGCCCGCGGCGCCGACCCCCATCACCAGGACGACGAACTTCCACACGGACGCCGGGTTGAGCACCCCCCACGGGTCGATGGTCTCGTCCGGCAGCAGCGGCAGCACGACGAGCGCCGCACCGGCGAGCAGCAGCAGGTCGTGGACCTCCTCGACGCTGAGCACCTCCCGGCTGAAGCGGTGCAGGGTGCCCCGGAAGGCCAGCAGCACCGCCACGACCACGCCGACACCGGCAGCGAGCGCTGCTTCCTCCATGGCCAGCACACCCAGCAGGAAGCTGATGAGCATGGCGATCTCACTGGTGAGACCCGCGTCGTCACCGGCGGTCCGCAGATAGCTGACGACCGCGAGCACCCCGACTGCCAGCCCGGTCGTGAGCAGCGGGATCTCGCCCAGCAGAGAGGCCAATGCCCCCGCCAGGGTGAGAAAGGAGAACGTGCGCACCCCGGCGGCGCGCACGGCCCCCTCGCCCTTGCGTCGCTCGCGCTCCAGCCCGATGAGCAACCCGATGCCCAGAGCGGTCACCAGGCCGGACACCGTCTCGGCCGTCACCTCCACGACCTCATCCCACCACGTCGGAGCCGCGCCCGGTGGGAAGGTCCGTGCCGGCAGTCGCCGGGCGCCGCCTTCAGGACAGCAGCAGTCGCTCGATCCGCCGGGCCGCCCCGAACACGCCGAGCAGGCCCATCAGCACCAGGTAGCCGACGTGGGTCAGCAGACCCGGCCCGACCTCGCCCAGCATCAGCGCCCGCTCCAGCGCCACACCGTGGTAGAGCGGCGTCCACGCCACGACCCACCGGATCGCCTCGGGATAGGTCGCCAAGGGGTAGAAGGTCGCCGAGAAGAGGAACAGCGGCTGGATCGCCAGCGTGATGTAGTCGAAGTCGGTCCACGACCGCATGTAGGTCGTGGCCCACATGCCGACGGCGGCGAAGGCGAAGCCGATGAGCACGGCCCCGGGCAGTGCCAGGAGAGCCCACCACGAGCGCACGAACCCTGCCAGGGTGGCCACCACGAGGAAGGCCGTCGAGTAGAGCGTGCCCCGCATCAGCGCCCAGGTGACCTCGCCGACCGCCACGTCGCGCGGGCCCAGCGGCGTAGCCAGCACGGAGTCGTAGAGCCGGGCGAACTTCAGCTTGAAGAAGACGTTGAACGTGGAGTCGAAGATCGCCCCGTTCATCGCCGAGGCGGCCAGCAGCGCCGGCGCCACGAACACGGCATACGGCACCTCGGTGCCCGAGTCGGTCGTGACCGTCTGCACCAGCGCCCCCAGGCCGACACCGAGGCTGAACAGGTAGAACACCGGCTCGACGAACCCCGACAGCAGCAGCAGCCAGCCTCGCCTGAACGCGATGACGTTGCGCTCCACGAGGATCCGGGCCATGCCGGCGCCCGCCGGCACCGGCAGGGCGCGGGTCAGCACCGAGACGGCGCGGGGCGGCCCACCGGGGGCGGCCGGCGGGGACGTGTGCGGGCTCGACGTCATACGACCAGCCTGCGACGGAAGGCGCGCAGCGCCCAGACGGACGAGGCAGCCACCAGCAGCACCAGGTATGCCGTATGTCCGGCGACGGCGGTCCAGTCCGGCCCGCCCAGTGCGAGGTCACGGGCCACGTCCACCCCGTGCCACAACGGGGTCACCCAGGCCACCGCCTGGAGCGGCAGGGGCAGCTGGTCGATCGGGAAGAACGTGCCCGAGAAGAGGAACAGCGGCGTCATCACGAACCGGAACAGCACGGTGTAGCCGAGCTCGACGTTGTCGTGCAGTGTCGCCGACAGCGCGAAGCAGGGCACGCTGAAGGCCATGCCCGTGAGCACCACCACCGGGATCGCTGCGACCACCCACCACGAGACCCACGCCCCGAACAGACCGCCGACCAGCACGAACGCACCCGTCGCCATGGTCACCGACACCGTGACGTAGAGCAGGTGACCGAGCAGCACGTCACCGACGCCCAGCGGCGTGGCGAGCATCGCGTGGTAGCCCATGTTCCACCGGATCGCGCCGGTGACGGAGTAGGTCGACTCGCTCATCGACGTCCACATCGCCTGCGCAGCCAGGATGCCCGGCACCACGAACTGCAGGTAGGGAACGCCGCCGACCCCACCGGCGCGCTCGTCGACCAGGTCCCCGAGCACCACGCCCATCGAGACCAGGAACAGCACCGGCATCAGGAACCGGCTGATCACGTTGCCTTTCCAGGTGCGCTTGTAGAGCAGCCACCACATCTCGAACGCAGGCACCCAGCGCGCGGCCGTCACGACGCTCATGTCAGGCGACCCATCAGTCCACCAGGGTCCGGCCGGTGAGATGCAGGAACACGTCCTCCAGAGTCGCCCGCCGCACCAGCGAGGAGAGGAGCCGCACCCCTCGCCGGTGCACCTCCGCCGCTGCCTCGTCACCGTCCGCCGCGTAGACCAGCAGCCGGTCGGGGAGCACCTCGACCCGCTCGCCGACGCCCTCGACAGCCACGGCATGACCGGACAGGTCGTCCTCGGCGAAGCGCAGCTCGAGCACCTCACGGGTGGCGTGCTGCTGGATCAGCTCGCGCGGTGACCCCTGTGCCACGATGCGTCCGTGGTCCATGACCACGAGCCGGTCGCACAGCTGCTCGGCCTCGTCCATGTAGTGCGTCGTCAGCACCAGCGTGACGCCGGAGCGCTTGAGGCGGAACAGCCGGTCCCAGAGCACGTGCCGAGCCTGCGGGTCCAGGCCGGTCGTGGGCTCGTCCAGGAGCAGCAGCTCGGGGTTGTTGACGAGGGAACGGGCGATGGTCAGGCGCCGTTTCATGCCCCCGGACAGGGGCTCGACCCGGGAGTCGGCCCGCTCGGCCAGCTGGGCGAACTCGAGCAGCTCGCCGGCTCGCCGACGCACCTCGGCCCGGCTCAGGCCGAAGTAGCGACCGTAGATCTGGATGTTCTCGGCGACGGTGAGCTCCTCGTCGAGGGTGTCGCGCTGGGGCACCACTCCCAGCCGGGCACGGATCTGCGGACCGTGCGTGGACGGGTCGAGCCCGAACAGCCGCAGCGTGCCGCCGCTGGGCGGTGAGACCGCCGCGATCATGCGCATCGTCGAGGACTTGCCGGCACCGTTGGGTCCGAGGAACCCGAACGCCTCGCCGCGGTGGACCGTCACGTCGATGCCGTCGACGGCCGTGAACGCCCCGAACTGCTTGCGCAGGCCCCGAGCCTCGATCAACGCCGCGTCCACATGCTGACTGTAGGCCGCACCCCCGACAGCCCCCACCGGTTTACGCCGCGTCAGGTATCCAGCCCTACACTGAACCGCCAGATGCGCGGGTCCGACAGCGGTGTCGGCGGCCCGCGCTGCTCCATACCTGCTCGCGTCCCTGCCCCGATCGTCGGAGAACATCTGCCTCATGGCTCTGCTCGTCCAGAAGTATGGCGGCTCGTCGGTCTCCGACATCGCCGCCATCCGTCGCGTCGCCCAACGGATCGTCGACACGCACCGTGCCGGTCACGACGTGGCCGTCGTCGTCTCCGCGATGGGCGACACCACCGACGAGCTGCTCGACCTGGCCCGCGAGATCAGCCCCGGTCCCCCGCCTGAGCGCGAGATGGACATGCTGCTCACCGCGGGTGAAAGGATCTCGATGGCGCTGCTGGCCATGGCGATCGAACACCTCGGCGTGCCTGCACGCTCGTTCACCGGCGAGCAGGCCGGCATGCGCACCGACAGCTCCCACGGCCGGGCCCGGCTGCTCGACGTCACCCCGGACCGGGTGCGCGCGACCTTGCGCAAGGGCGGCGTCGCCATCGTCGCCGGTTTCCAGGGCATCTCCGAGGACGAGGACGTCACCACACTCGGCCGGGGCGGCTCCGACACCACAGCGGTGGCGCTGGCCGCCGCCCTCGACGCCGACGTCTGCGAGATCTACACCGACGTCGACGGTCTCTACACCGCCGACCCGCGCATCGTCCCCTCCGCCGCCCGCGTCACCCGCATCACGATCGAGGAGACGCTCGAGATGGCCGCGCACGGCGCCAAGATCCTGCACCTTCGCGCGGTCGAGTACGCCCGCCGCTTCACCGTGCCGATCCACGTCCGGTCGTCCTTCTCCGACAGGGAAGGCACCTGGATCCTCGTCGGCCGCCCGCTCACCTCTGCCTTGGAGGACACCATGGAAGAACCCCTGATCTCGGGCATCGCCCACGACAAGTCGCTCGGCAAGGTCACCGCCGTCGGCATCCCGGACCGGCCCGGGGCCGCCGCCAAGGTGGTGGGTGCGGTCGCTGCCGTCGACGTCTCGATCGACATGATCGTGCAGAACGTCTCGACCTCCCACTCGGGCACCTCGGACATCTCCTTCACGATCCCCGAGGCGGACGGCACCCGGGCGGTTGCCGCGGTGCGGGCGCTGCAGCACGAGATGGGCTTCGCCGACGTGCTGTACACGAGCCACATCGGCAAGCTCTCTCTCGTGGGTGCCGGTCTGCGGTCCAACCCCAACGTGGCCGCCCGGCTCTTCGGCGCCCTCGCCGAGGCAGGGGTCAACATCGAGATGATCTCGACCAGCGAGATCCGCATCTCGGTGATCACCGACCAGCAGCGCCTGGAGTCGGCCGTCCGTGCCGTGCACACCGCCTTCCACCTGGACGCCGAGGCCGAGGCTGTGGTCTACGGAGGGTCGGGCCGATGACCGCAGCCGCGCCCAGGCCCCTGCACCTGGCAGTCGTCGGTGCCACCGGTCAGGTGGGCCGGGTGATGCGACGCCTGCTGGCCGACCGTGATGTGCCGGTCGCCTCGATCCGCTACTTCGCCTCCAGCCGGTCGGCCGGCACCGAGCTGCCCTGGGACGGGCAGTGGGACGGCCAGCCGTATGCCGACGCCCCCCGCCAGCTCGTGGTGGAGGACGTGGCCACCGCAGACCTCAGCGGCATCGACGTAGCGATCTTCTCGGCCGGCGGTGGCACCTCGAAGGAGCACGCGCCGCGCTTCGCCGCCGCCGGGGCCGTCGTCGTCGACAACTCCTCGGCCTGGCGCATGGACGACCGCGTCCCTCTCGTCGTGAGCGAGGTCAACCCCGAGGCGCTCGACCAGGCGGTCTCCCCCGACGGCATCCGCATCGTCGCCAACCCCAACTGCACCACCATGGCTGCGATGCCGGTGCTCAAGCCGCTGCACGAGGCAGCCGGCCTGCAGCGGCTGGTCGTCGCGACCTACCAGGCAGTGTCGGGCTCCGGTCTGGCCGGCGTCGCCGAGCTCGCTGGACAGGCGCGCGCGGCGGTGGCAGGCGGTGTGGAGGCTCTCACTCACGACGGTGCCGCTGTCGACCTGGGCGAGCCGGACGTCTACGTGGCGCCCATCGCCTTCAACGTCATCCCCGTGGCCGGAGACCTCGTCGACGACGGGTCCGGGGAGACGAACGAGGAGCAGAAGCTGCGCCACGAGTCGCGCAAGATCCTGGGGATCCCCGGGCTGGCTGTCGCGGGCACCTGCGTGCGCGTGCCGGTGTTCAGCGGTCACAGCCTCGCCATCCACGCGGAGTTCGCGAGGCCGCTGAGCCCTGAGCGAGCCACCGAGGTCCTCGCCCGGTCGCCAGGGGTAACACTCTCGGATGTGCCCACGCCGCTGCAGGCGGCCGGCTCGGACCCGTCCTACGTCGGTCGCCTCCGCGCCGACCAGTCCGTCCCGGACGGTCGGGGCCTGGTCATGTTCGTCAGCAACGACAACCTGCGCAAGGGCGCGGCGCTCAACGCCGTGCAGATCGTGGAGGCTCTGGCAGCTCGCGGGCTTGTCTGATCGCCCGCTTCGCCTCACACGTTGCTGCCTCCCGAGCCTGAGGGGTCCCGCTGCCTGCCGATCCTCCGCCGGTCGTCCGCCGCTCCCAGGGCGGCAGACAGGCCGGACTCAGCGGCGCGGTGTGGCTTGGTCGGCGAGGCGGCGACGCTCCTCGGGGATGCGCAGGTCGTCGCACAATGCCGTCCATACCTCGCGGACCGGAAGCCCGGCTTCGATGGCCTCGGTGGCCGTGCGGTCCCCGAGGGCGTGCAGCACGTGGGAGCCGGCCACGGATCGCCCGTAGGGCCCCCCGAACTCCTGCTCCATCAACGCCCAGAAATGGCTCAGCCGCATGGTCACCACGCTACCCCGTCACACCCAGCCTCCCGACCGCGTGCACCCCTGTCCGTGCCCTGAGCTCACCTGTCGGCGGGCATACCGGTAGCCCGGCCGTGGGGGCCGGGTGTGGGGCGGGGTGGTTAGACGTGCCAGGTCACACCTGTCTTGCTGACGGTGGCGGTGAGGTCGCGGTCGTGGACCAGGGTGTGGTGTCGCCGGCAGAGGAGGGCGTAGTTGGTCAGGTCGGAGGCGCCGCCGCGGGACCAGTGCACGACGTGGTGAGCGTCGCACCACGCTTGCGGGGTGTTGCACCCGGGGAAGGTGCACCCTTGGTCGCGGTGGGCCAGTGCGAGGCGTTGTCCGGGGGTGACCAGGCGCCGGGCCCTACCTTGGTCCAGGACCTCCCGGTCGGACCCGAGGACCTGGGGGATCAGCTGGGCCTGGCACGCGAGGCGCCGCACCGTGGCCGGGGACAGCACGTCCCCGGTGGCCGTGCTGCCGGTGCCGGTCAGCTGTTGCCGCAGAGTGTCCCAGGCCAGGGTGACCACGACCGTGGCTTTCGGGGAGGTCGGGGTGGTGTCCCCACCGGCCAGGCCCCGGGCCAGCACGGTCAGCACCGCGTCGTAGCGGCGTTGGGCCGCGGTCCGCGGGTCCGGGCCGGCCTCGTCCGGCACCGGCGCGGTCAACGGGGAGGTCAGGACGGCCCGGATCAGGGCGGCACCTTCGGGTTCGCAGGTCAGCACGAACCGGGTCAGCGACCCGTCGGCCAGGGACGACTCGTTCACCCCCCGCAGCTGCGCCGCGGCCCGGTCCTTGGTGTCGTGGTCGGCGTCGGGAAGCACCACGCAGGCCAGGTGGTCGCTGACCCGGCGCAGGTCCCGGTCGGTGAACCCCGGCTGGGTCGCCACGCCCAGCAGCTCCTCCACCGCGGCGGCGTACCCGGCAGCGTCCAGGAACGGGGCGACCCGCGCCAACGCCCGCAGCACGCCCGCGGCCCGCCGCACCGGCAGCACCGCACCCAGCACCGCGTCCCGGACCGGGGCGTGCGCACCCTCGGTGATGCCCCGGGCGACCGTGACGACCTCGGCGGCCTGCGCCGGGGACAGGAACGGGCACCGTCGGGTCACCCAGTCCTGCGCGGACAACCCGCTCTCACCAGGCACCCCCCGGGACAGGGCCTCGGTCACCAGCAGCACCGTGACCGTCTCGGTGTGCGCGCGGACCACGTCCACCGCCTCCAACGCACCGGCCAGCTCGCGCCCCTCCCAGCCGGGGCGCGTCCTGGCCCACCGCCGCCGCCAACACCAACCCACGACCCCCGTCAGCCAGATGACCCGCCAGCACCACCCCCGGCGGACGCCACCCCACCCCGACGGACCCGTCGGACCCCGTCGGCGTCACCGGCCGGCGACCCGCCGCTCAGCGCGTCGACGCTGAGGTGCGGCACCCCCCTCGGCTCGTCCTCGAACATACGTCCACGATGACACCCACCACCGACACACCCGACCGGCCATCCACAGCCGAGCCCGTCAACCCCCAGCCCACCACACCGTCACCAGGATGACCGGCATCGCGAGCATCGTCGTCAGGAAGATGGCGTCGCGCGACTGGGCGACCCCGCGTCCATAGCTCACCGCGAGGATGAAGACGTTCTGGGCGGTGGGCAGCGCCGCCATCACCGTCGCCGCGAGCACCGAGGCGTCGGACAGGCCGAGCACGTCCCGCGCGACGAGGGCGGTCGCCAACGGCATCACGACAAGCTTGGCCAGCACGATGAGCACCAGCTCGGGCCCGGTCCCCGCGGCACCCGGCAGGGGCGAGAGCCGCAGCGAGACGCCGAAGGCGAGCAACATGCCGGGGATCGCCAGGCCGCCCAGCAGCTCGATCGGGTCGAGCACCGGCGGGGGCACCGCCACACCAGTCAGCGCCACCACCAGACCCGACGCGGAGGCCACGGTCATCGGGTTGGTGAGGGGACGTGCCGCCACCCGCCAGCCGAACGAGTGCCGGCCCGAGGTGAGGTCGAGCGCCGCCAGCCAGACCGGCTGCAGCACGAGCAGCTGGAGCAACAGGATCGGCGCTGCGATGGCGGCATCGCCCAGGACGTAGGCGGCAATGGGCACGCCGAGGTTGTTGGAGTTGACGTAGGAGGCACTCATGGCGCCCATCACCAGGTGTCCGGGCCCCCGTCGCCAGACCAGCCGCGCGACCACGACATACACCAGCGTCGTGAGCAGCACCCCCGCCGTCGTCGCGACGAGGAAGCCGGAGAAGATCTCGCGCACGTCGGCGCGGGCGATGATCACGAACAGCAGCGCCGGAGACCCGACCCAGAAGGTGAGCTTGGCCAGCATCCGCTGCTCGGCCTCTCCGAAGATCCCGGTGTGCGCGAGCAGCCAGCCGACCGCGACCACCGCCGCGATGAGCGCAAAGCCCTGCAGGACGGCGATCACCCCACGGAGTATCCCCGGTGCGGGAACCCTCCGTGGGGTGAGGACCTCAGGAGGTCCAGGCCCGCCACAGCGCGGCGTACTCGCCGTCCGCGGCCATCAGCTCGTCGTGGCTGCCGAGCTCGATGATCCGGCCGTCCTGCACGACGGCGATGCGGTCGGCGTCGTGCGCCGTATGCAGCCGGTGCGCGATCGCGACCACGGTGCGGCCGGTCAGCAGCGAGCTCATCGACCCCTCGAGGTGGCGCGCCGTATGCGGGTCGATCAGCGAGGTCGCCTCGTCCAGGACCAGCGTGTGCGGGTCGGCCAGGATCAGCCGGGCAAGTGCGATCTGCTGGGCCTGCGCCGGGGTCAGCGGCTGGTTGCCCGACCCCAGGCGCGTGTCGAGGCCGTCCGGCAGCTGGGAGACCCAGCTCCACGCGTCGACCGTCTGCAGCGCCGTCACGACGGCCTCGTCCGACGAGCCGTCCCGAGCCAGCACGACGTTGTCACGCACCGACCCGCGGAACACGTGGTGCTCCTGGGTGACCAGGGCCACCTCCGTGCGCAGCACGTCGAGCGGCAGGTCGGTGAGCTCGACGCCGCCGACCTGGGCCGAACCGCTGCGCGGGGCGTGGATGCCCGACAGCAGCCTGCCCAGTGTCGACTTGCCCGACCCGGAGGGGCCGACCACGGCCAGCCGCTCGCCGGTGCGCAGGTCGAGGCTCACCCCGTGCAGCACGTCGTGACCCTCGCGGTAGGCGTAGCGCAGATCGTGACCGACCAGGCGCCGGCCGTGCGGCAGCTCCTCGCCCGGTGTGCGGTCCGGGGGCACCTCGGCGATGCCCAGCAGGCGGGTCGTGGACGCCACCCCGACCTGCAGCTCGTCGATGGTGCCGACCAGCCTGTCGAACGGCCCGTAGAACGTCTCGATGTAGAGCATCGCCGTGGTCAGCTGCCCCAGGCTCACCCAGCCCTGGACATAGCCAAGAGACCCGACGCCCAGGGTGATGACCCGAGGCAGGCTGAAGGCCATGTCCATGACCAGGAAGAGCACGTTGCGCAGGGTCAGGCCGTAGCGCTCTGCCTGGGACGACACGGCGATGTCCTCGTCCGAGACCCGCCTGCGCTCGCGCTGCAGCCCGAAGGCCTCGACCGTGCGGGCACCTTCGACCGTCTCGGTCAGCGTCGTGTTGATCCGCGAGTAGGTCGCACCCTCAGTGAGGTAGGCCGCCGGCGCATCCCGCAGGTAGGCACGGATCTGGAACACCGACAGGGCCACCATCACCAGCGTCGGCACGGCGAGCACCCAGCTGTTGACCAGCATGGCGACGATGGTCAGCACCACGGTGACGATGCCGATGACGAACTCGGGCAGCGCCCAGCGCACGCTCTGGCTCATGGCGCCGACGTCGCGGGTGACGCGGGTGACCAGGTCACCGGTGCTCGCGCTCTCGACCTTGCCGAGCGGCAGCCGCAGGACCGCCCGGATGACGTGCTCGCGGGCCTCGGCGAGCACCCCATGGCCGAGTCGGGCCGCCAGCCACTTGGCCAGGAAGGTGGTCACGGCCTGGGCCACGAGCACCAGGGTCACCAGCACCACGAAGCGGGTCAGGACGTCCTGGGGCACCTGCCCCTCGGTGTCCACCGCGACGTCCACGAGGTCGCCGAGGAGCAGTGGCACGGCAAGCCCGGTGACGGCCGCGAGCGCGTTGGCCACGATGACCATCGTCATCAGGCCCTTGCGCCGGCGGAGCAGGTCCCCCACGTAGGTGACCACGGTGCTCGGCGGCGCGACGGGCAGGCCTCGCTCGGGGTTCTGGGACGAGGCCAGATGCTCCTGGGCGCGGCGACGGCGCACGTGGTGGCGCTGCCACAACGCGCGGTGACGTTGCCGCCAGCCCAGTCCGGTCGGCACCTCGAGCGAGGCCGGCACGGCCGGCTCGCGGGTGCCGGGATCCCGCCAGGTGTCTGCGGAGTCGGCGAGGGCCCCGCCGGTGACGGGCCGGCCCTCCATCTGGTCGAGGGTGGTCATGGGGTCCTCCTTCCTTGGCTGTCAGCGGTGTCCTGCGGTGTGGTGGTCGGTATGCGGTGCGCGCGGTCCGAGGTCGCGTCCTCGCCCTGGTCGCCGCGCAGAACCACCCGTCGGTAGTCGGGGCAGTGAGCCACGAGGTCGTCATGACTGCCGACCGCGGCCACCCTCCCTGCGGAGACGAAGGCGATCTCGTCGGCGTGGTGGAGCAGCAGCGGCGAGGCCGTCATGACCACGGTCGTGCGACCCTGCCGAGCCAGCGGCAGCCGTTGGGCGATCCGCGCCTCGGTGTGGGCGTCGACCGCCGAGGTCGGCTCGACCAGCACCAGCACCTCAGGGTCGGCCGCCACGGCCCGGGCCAGCACCAGTCGCTGCCGCTGGCCGCCGGACAGCCCACGGCCACGCTCGTCGAGCACGCCCTGCCAGCCGCCGGGCAGCACGTCGTAGACGTCCTCGGCCGCGGCGGCGTGCATAGCCTCCTCAGCCTGCTGCCGGGTCAGCCGGCCGTGTGGGTCGAGAGCCTCCTGCAGGGTGCCGCCGAAGACATAGGCTCCGGTGTCGCTGACCAGGATGGCGCGCCGCACCTGCTCGATCGGCAGGTCGCGCAGGTCCACCCCGCCCAGCAGCACTCCCCAGGGCTCCTCGGCGCGGGCGGAGTCACGCTCCAGCAGGTCGCGCCGCTGCTGCTCAGCGGCTCGACGAGCCTTGCGCGCCGCCCGCCCGGACAGGTCGTCCGCGCCGTCGAGAGGTGCCGGTTCGACCCCCCCGGGGAGGTAGCGCCCCAGCCGGTCGGCCAGCGCCGCGCTCTCCTCCGGATCACCGCTGACGACCATCGTCAGCAGCCCGGGGCGCACCAGCAGACCGGACCGGGCGTCGTAGAGCTCGGCCCCCTCGGGCACGCTGTCCTGAGAAGCCTCGGGCCAGGGCTGGGGCTGGCCGAGCACGGCGACCGCCTTGCGGGCCGAGACCAGCGCCCGGGTGACCTTCTGGGCGAACTCGAAGAACACCCGGATCGGCTGGACCAGGAAGAGCGCGTAGCCCAGGAAGGTGATGAGCTCACCCACGGTGAGCCGCCCCTCCTGGACCTCGCGGACGCCGAGCCACATCAGGGCCACGATGAACAGTCCGGAGAAGAGCACCCCGACCGCTTCGACCAGGGCAGCCCAGCCTCCGGCGCTGCACCCCGGCCACTCGCACGCCCTGGGACTGGGTGGCGTAGTTGTTGCCGAAGATGCGTTCTCCGCCGATGCCCCGCAGGATGCGCAGGCCGGCCACGATGTCGGTGGCCATCGACGTCAGCTCGGAGTCGCGGGAGCGCTCCCGTGTCTGGGCGCGTCCCATCGGGCGCAGCAGCGGGGTGGAGGTGAGCACCAGGAGCGGCGCGACCAGCAGCACCACCAGACCCAGCGGCGGCGAGATCTGGAGCACGATGACCGCAACCACGAGGTAGGCCACCAGGTTGCCGACCGCCCTCGAGACGATCTCCATGAACCCGCCGAACTGGTCGCCGTCGCTGCCGGAGATGCTCAGGACCTCACCCGTGGGGCTGCGCCGGGTCAGCACATGACCGAGCTGGACCGTCTTCTGCCCCACCAGCATGGTCGTGCCGTAGAGCGCCACCAGCCAGGAGCGCACCACGACCGTGTGGTAGAAGACGCCGCTGCCGGCCCCCAGGAACGTCACCAGCAGGAGCACCCCGGTCCACGCCATGGTGCGGGAGGCGTCGCCGGCCACGATGCCCTCGTCGACCGCGCGGCCGAAGACCCACGGGGTGAGGGCGGTGGGCAGCATCCAGAGCACGCTGAAGGCCGAGGCCGCCAGCATCAGGTCGCCCTGCTGCCGCACCATCCACCAGAGCAGGCGGAGCGGTGAGCGCACGTCAGGGCGGTGCGTGGCGTCCTCGGTGAAGGCCGAGAAGGGTGGTGGGAAGTCGCGCATAACCCATCAAGACTAGGTCGCCGCGCCGACAGTCCACCACGGGTTTTCCGTGAGATCGGCACGTGCCCGCACCGGATGCTCACCGCCATCTGCGGCACCTCCTGCCACCGGGCACAGGCGGCCCGTTGTCGGTGGGGGGTGAGAGGATGTCGGCAGACTCTCATCCCGGAGAACTGGAGGACACGCTGTGCTGACACGACCCCCCGACCCCGAGCTGGCCTGGTGGCAGAAGGCGCTGGTCGCCGCCAAGGTCTGGCGGCCACCGCACCGGACTCTGCACCACCAGATGAAGCAGGCCGAGCGCCCGGTGCCGCCGCCGGTCACGGGGGCCTACGGCAACACCGTGGTCCGGGAGCAGGGCCCCCGCCTCGTCCCGCAGCGTGAGGACGGCCAGCGCTGAGCGACGTCCTCGGACGTTTCTCCGCTCCGACCAGGGCGTGGTTCGCCGCGTCGTTCGCGGGGCCTACCCAGGCCCAGCTCGGTGCGTGGGAGGCGATCAGCCACGGTGACCACACGCTGGTGGTCGCGCCCACGGGCTCTGGCAAGACCCTGTCCGCGTTCCTGTGGGCGCTCGACCGCATCTGGGCGGTGCCCCGGCGGGATGACGAGGCCCGCTGCCGGGTGCTCTACGTCTCACCGCTGAAGGCCCTCGCCGTCGACGTCGAGCGCAACCTGCGCTCTCCGCTGACCGGCATCCGACACGCGGCGACCCGACTGGGCGGATCCGTGCCCGACGTCAGCGTCGCTGTCCGCTCCGGCGACACCCCGGCGGCCGAACGCCGGCTCTTCGCCAAGCACGGCGCTGACGTGCTCATCACCACCCCGGAGTCGCTCTTCCTGCTCCTCACGTCGGCAGCACGCTCCTCCCTGACGGGGGTCGAGACCGTCATCGTCGACGAGGTGCACGCCGTCGCCGGCACCAAGCGCGGCGCCCACCTCGCGGTCACCCTGGACCGGCTCGACGCGTTGCTGGAGCGACCCGCCCAGCGCATCGGCCTGTCTGCCACCGTGCGCCCGGTCGAGGAGGTCGCGCGATACCTCGCCGGCGGGCGACCGGTCACCACCGTGCAGCCAGCCTCCACCAAGCAGTGGGACCTGCGGGTCGTCGTTCCCGTGCCGGACATGACCGACCCCGGCACCCCGGCCGGCTCCGGCGCGCCCCCGGCACCAGCCCTCTGGGACGGCACGCCGGGTGGCGAGGACGCTGCTCACACCCGCAGCGAGACCGGCACCGAGACCGAGACCGAGACCGAGGCCGCGGCCACCGGTCCTGACAACGGCACGGGCGCCGTGGCCGACCTGGAGGTCGGCCCAGGGCCGGTCCTGCCCGACCTCGACGGTGACGCCGACGACGGGTGGATGCCCGCCCCCGACCCCACCGAGCGCGCCTCGATCTGGCCGCACGTCGAGCGACGGGTGGTCGAGCACGTCGCGCAGCAGACGTCCACCCTCGTCTTCGCCAACTCCCGGCGCCTGGCCGAGCGGCTGACCAGCCGGCTCAACGAGATCTGGGTCGAGCGGCATACCACTGAGGAGCCGGAGGAGACGCCGGACGGGCGGCCGTCCGGCGGACGACCACCGGCTCAGGTGATGGCCCAGTCCGGCAGCTCCCAGGGCGCACCTGCGCTGCTCGCGCGGGCCCATCACGGGTCGGTGAGCAAGGAGCACCGGGCCCAGATCGAGGACGCGCTGAAGTCGGGAACCCTGCCCGCGGTGGTCGCTACCAGCTCGCTGGAGCTGGGCATCGACATGGGCGCAGTCGACCTCGTGGTGCAGATCGAGTCGCCGCCCAGCGTGGCCAGCGGCCTGCAGCGGGTCGGCCGCGCCGGGCACCAGGTGGGGGCCGTGTCCCGGGGGGTGTTCTTCCCCAAGCACCGCGGCGACCTCGTCCAGACGGCCGTCGTGGTCGACCGGATGCGCAGCGGCGACATCGAGCGTCTCCGGGTGCCCACCAACCCCCTGGACGTGCTGGCCCAGCAGGTCGTCGCCATGGTGGCGATGGACGACTGGACCGTCACCGACGTGCACGACCTCGTCCGCCGCTCGGCTCCCTACGCCGCGCTGCCTCGGCCGCTGCTCGAGGCCACGCTCGACATGCTGGCCGGGCCGCTACCCGGGCGAGGACTTCGCCGACCTTCGCCCCCGGGTGGTCTGGGACCGCATCACCGACACGCTGTCCGCCCGTCGCGGGGCCCAGCTGCTTGCCGTGACCAGCGGGGGCACGATCCCCGACCGTGGCCTGTATGCCGTGATGCTCGCGACCGGTGACGGACCGGGCCGTCGGGTGGGCGAGCTGGACGAGGAGATGGTCTACGAGTCGCGGGTCGGTGACGTCTTCACCTTGGGCACGACGTCGTGGCGCATCGAGGACATCACCCACGACCAGGTGCTCGTCACTCCGGCTCCGGGCCAGATCGGCCGGCTGCCGTTCTGGAAGGGCGACAGCCTCGGGCGCCCCGCCGAGCTCGGCCGAGCCGTGGGTGCCTTCGTCCGGGAGACGGCCGGCGGCCCCCGGGACGAGACCCACGCGGCCCTCCTCGATCGCGGCCTCGACGAGTGGGCGGCCGACAACCTCCTCGACTACCTCACCGAGCAGCGGGAGGCCACCGGAGCGCTGCCCGACGACCGGACCATCGTGGTCGAGCGGTTCCGCGACGAGATCGGCGACTGGCGCGTCGTCGTGCACTCCCCCTACGGCACTCCCGTGCACGCACCGTGGGCGCTGTGCCTGGCCGCCCGCATGCGGGAGCGCTACGGCGCCGACGTCCAGGCCATGGCCGCCGACGACGGGATCGTGCTCCGCCTGCCTGACCTCGGCGACGACGGCGACGGCTCCACCAGCACGTTCGACGCCGACCTGGCGGAGATGCTGGCTCTGGACCCCGACGAGGTCCACGACCTGGTCACCCGCGAGATCGGGGGGTCCGCACTGTTCGCGGCCCGCTTCCGTGAGTGCGCCGCCCGGGCGTTGCTGCTGCCACGCCGCAAGCCTGGCCGGCGCCAGCCGCTGTGGCAGCAGCGACAGCGCTCGGCGCAGCTGCTGGAGGTGGCCGCGCGCTACCCGACCTTCCCCATCGTGCTGGAGGCGGTGCGTGAGGTCGTCCAGGACGTCTACGACGTCGACGCGCTGCGGGAGATGATGCGGGGCCTGGCCGGCCGGTCGATCCGGCTGGTGTCGGTGCAGACCCAGACGGCCTCGCCCTTCGCCCGCTCGCTGCTCATGGGCTATATCGCACAGTTCCTCTACGAGGGCGACTCGCCGCTGGCGGAGCGGCGTGCCGCGGCCCTCTCGCTGGACCCGACACTGCTGGCCGAGCTGCTCGGTCGGGGGGAGGGCGCGGCCCTGCGCGACCTCCTCGACCCCGAGGTCGTCGCCCGCACCGAGGCCGAGCTGCAGCGCCTCGTGCCCGAGCGCGCCTGCCGCGACCGGCACGACATCCTCGACCTGCTGCGCACCCTCGGCCCCCTGTCGACGGGTGAGATCACCGAGCGCACGGTCGAGGGGTCGCGCAGCGAGGTTCCGGCCTGGCTGGCCGCGCTGGCCGACCAGCGCCAGGTGATCGAGGTGCGCATCGCCGGAGACCAGCGGTGGGCCGACGCCCAGGACGCCGGACGACTGCGCGACGCGCTCGGCGTCGCCCTGCCGGTCGGGGTCGCCGGCGCCTTCCTCGAGCCGGTCGAGGACCCCATCGGTGACCTGGTCATCCGCTACGCCCGCACCCACACTCCCTTCACGCTCGACGGACTCGCCGACCGGTTGGGCCTGGGGCGGGCCGTCCTGCACGACGCGGTGCGCCGCCTCGTCTCCTCGGGCCGTCTCGTCGAGGGTGCGCTGCGCCCGCTCCACGGGGGCGAGCCCAGCCCCGCGGCACCGGACCTGTGCGACGCCGACGTCCTGCGTATGCTGCGTCGCCGCTCGCTGGCCGCGCTCCGTCAGGAGGTGGAGCCGGTCACGCAGACCACCTACGCACGGTTCCTGCCGCAGTGGCAGTCCGTCGGGGCGCTGCGAGGCGTCGACGGGGTCCACCGAGCAGCCGAGCAGCTGGCGGGGGCACGACTGCCCGCCAGCGCCCTGGAGTCCCTCGTGCTCCCGTCCCGGGTGCGTGACTACTCCCCCGGTCACCTCGACGAGCTGATGAGTGCCGGTGAGGTGCTGTGGCAGGGTCACGGATCGCTGCCCGGTGACGACGGATGGGTGTCCCTGCACCTGGCGGACACCGCCCACCTGACCCTGACTCCCGCCGATCCGGTCGAGGACGCCCTCGCCCTGCGGGTCGTCGACCTCCTGGAGCACGGTGGCGCGTTCTTCTTCCGGTCGTTGTCCGACACGCTCGGCACGGGTGAGGGGGTCGTCGACGACCAGCTGTTGCTCGGCACCTTGTGGGACCTCGTCTGGAGCGGTCATCTCACCGGGGACACCATGGCTCCCCTGCGGGCGCTGCTGTCCGGTGGGCGGACCGCCCACCGGTCACGGCGCGCCGGCGCGCGGTCGACCCGGTGGTCACGCACCTCGGTCGCGCTGGCCTCGCGGCCAGGGCGACCCGGCCTGCCGACCCGCACCGGACCGCCGACAGGAGCCGGCCGGTGGTCCGCGCTACCCCCCGTCGAGACCGACCCGACCGTCCGGGGGCTCGCCACCGCCGAGCAGCTCCTCGACCGCTACGGGGTGCTCACCCGCGGCAGCGTCGTCGCCGAAGGCATCGTCGGCGGGTACGCCGGGGTCTACAAGGTCCTCGCCGGAGCGGAGGAGGCGGGCCGAGTCCGCCGAGGCTACTTCGTGGAGCACCTGGGCGCGGCCCAGTTCGGCACCACGGGAGCCGTGGACCGCCTCCGCGCTCTCAGCGACCGGCCCGCCGAGCAGCAGCCGGAGACGCACGTGCTGGCCGCCACCGACCCGGCGAGCCCCTACGGCGCTGCCGTGCCATGGCCCGAGCAGCTCGACCTCACTGAGGCCACCCACCGGCCGGGGCGCAAGGCCGGGGCCCTCGTGGTCATGGTGGACGGAGCCCTGGTCACCTACCTCGAGCGCGGTGGCCGGACCGCACTGACCTGGACGGACGACCCCGTGACGCTCTCGCTGGCAGCTCGAGCCCTGGCCGACCAGGTCAGGCACCGCGCGCTGGCCGCCCTCACGGTGCATCGGATCGACGGCACCCCTGCCCTGGGCGACCACCCGTTCGCCGCAGCCCTGCAGGAGGCAGGCTTCCACACCGCACCCCAGGGGCTGCGGCTGCGTCGGTGAGCCGGCGACCCACCCAGGGCACGCCGGTGACCTCGCGGGGCGTCAGGACCCGCGGAGCACGTCGACGTGCACGTGGTCGAGGTGTCGCAGGACCTCGTTCCGTGGCGGCGGGGCGTCGTAGTCCCGCCACCCGCGGCCAGACCCCCGGACACCCCAGTAGCGGTCGTCCCAGATGACGTACTGGATGTCGAGGTCCTGGGCATGGGCGACCAGCCAGTGGGCCACCACCCAGCCCTGACGTCGGTTGTCCTCGGTGACGGGACGGAAGAAGACGTCGATGGCGCGCCCGTCATAGTGGGTGGACTCCGCGCCATGCCCGCTGTCCACCCCACCGGGTGCGAACCCACCCAGGGACTGGTCGCCGAACACCTCTGTCATGGCGTCGAGGAGGGCCCGCGCCCTGGGCGTGAGCCCGTCGTCGCCGATCTCCTCGACCCGCAGCGCAGTGTCCTGCTCGGCACGGCAGGTCAGCACCGGCCCCGCGTCGCCAGGCGGTCCGTCGGCCAACCACTGCAGCACCTCAGGGTCGACGTCGTCGGTCACCGGGGGCGCGCCCGGCCCGCGGAGGGCGACCGCGGTGGTGGCGCGCTGGGCCTGGTCGGCGGTCAGGCGCACCGGCGAGCCCCCGGTCTCCACCGTGCACTCGGCGGTCACCCGCGCCCGCAGCTCGGCCGCCTGGTCACCGATCGCGGGGGCCGCCACCACGCCCGCAGCCACCACGACCGCCAGCACCACCAGCGTCAACGGGCGGGACCCGGGTCCACGCTGCCTCGTCCTGTCCCGTGGTGTCGCCATCGCCTTGTATGACGTCCTCGCAACCGACCTTGTTCCGCGCCGGCCTGGCGGGTCGCCTACCGTGAGGACCATGAGACCGCACCCGGACGCCCGGACGGCAGGCCGTGCCCGAAGGTGACGCCGTGTGGCGGACTGCCCGCCGGCTGCACCAGAGTCTGGTCGGCCAGGTCCTCCTCGCCGCCGACCTGCGTGTCCCGCGCCTGGCCACCGCCGACCTGAGCGGCCGACGGACCCTCGAGGTCGTGCCACGGGGCAAGCACCTGCTGCACCGCGTCGAGGGTGACCTCACACTGCACAGCCATCTGCGGATGGAGGGCAGCTGGCGGGTGCACCGCGGCCCCCGCACCCCCGCCGCCGCCTCACGGCATACCGTCCGGGCCGTGCTCCGCACCCCCACCTCCGTCGCCGTCGGAGACAGCCTCGGCGCACTGGACCTGGTGCGCACCAGCGAGGAGCAGCGGGTCGTCGGGCACCTCGGTCCGGACCTGCTGGACCCGGCGTTCGACCGGGACCTCGCCCTGCGCAACCTCGCGAGCGTCCCGGAGCGGACCGTCATGGAGGCGTTGCTGGACCAGCGCAACCTCGCCGGCATCGGCACGATCTTTGCCAGCGAGCCACTCTTCCTGCACGGGATCCACCCCTGGGCCACCGTGGCGGAGGTCGGTCCGGACCAGGTGGCCGACGTGGTCGACACCGCCCGCCGGCTCCTGGTCACCAGCTGCCGCCTGGGCCGCACCACCATCACCGGTCGCACCGACCTGGTCGATGACGCCTGGGTGCACGGCCGGGTGGGGCTGCCCTGCAAGCGGTGCGGCGACACGATCCGGCTGGCGCCGATCGGTGAGCAGCCGCGGCAGCGGGTCGTCTTCTCCTGCCCCACCTGCCAGGGTGGGCCGGCTCCGACCGACGACGGGCGCCGTCAGAGTCCCCTGGGCCACGGCCGTTCCGACCTCCTGCGGCGCTAGGGCCAGGACGGTTCCCTGCGAACGCCCGATGTGGTCGACTGGGGCCGTGCAGACCTCCGACCCCTACACCCCTGCCCCGCCCGTCCGGCTGACCCACCCCGAGTGGACCAGGGACGCGGTGATCTACCAGATCAACCAGCGCCATTTCACCGCCGAGGGCACCTTCGCCGCCGCCGAGGCCCATCTGCCCCGGCTGCAGGGGCTGGGCGTCGACGTCCTCTGGCTGATGCCGGTCAACCCCATCGGCGAGGTGAACCGCAAGGGAGGCCTGGGCAGCCCGTATGCCGTGCAGGACTACCTTGCCGTCAACCCCGAGTTCGGCACCCTGGAGGACCTCCGGCACTTCGTCGCCGCCGCCCATGACCTGGGCATGAAGGTCATCCTCGACTGGGTCGCCAACCACACCGCCTGGGACAACCGGCTGACCACCGAGCACCCGGAGTGGTACGCCCGCGACTACAAGGGCGACTTCTGCCCCACCCCCTGGTGGGACTGGGACGACGTGATCGACCTGGACTACACGCAGCCCGGCCTGCGCCGCTACATGACCGAGGCGATGACCTACTGGGTGCGCGAGGCCGACGTGGACGGCTACCGCTGCGACGTCGCCGGCTACGTGCCCACGGACTTCTGGGAGCACGCTCGCAGCGAGCTGGAGAAGATCAAGCCGGTCTTCCTGCTGGCCGAGTGGGAGTCCCGTGACCTGCACGTCGCGGCCTTCGACGCGACCTACGCCTGGTCGTGGAACGACACCATGCACAAGATCGCCCACGGCCAGGCCGGAGCCGAAGCGCTCAAGGTCTACTACGCGTGGAACGAGCGGGCCTACCCCCGCGACATCATGCGCATGCTCTTCGTCTCCAACCACGACAAGAACGCCTGGGACGGCACCGAGTACGAGCAGTTCGGCGACATGCTCGCCACCGCGATCGTGATGTCGGTGGTCAGTGAGGGCATCCCGATGATCTATAGCGGCCAGGAGTCGGGCAACGACCGCCGCCTGGTCTTCTTCGACAAGGACGAGATCACCTGGCGGGACGACCCGCAGGGCGAGCTCTACCGTTCGCTCTTCGCGCTGAAGAAGGCGCACCCCGCTCTCTGGAACGGGGCCTGGGGGGCCCGCATGGTCCGCGTGCCCAACGACGCCGAGGACCGGGTCATCAGCTTCGTCCGGGCTCATGACGGTGACCACGGCGACGACGCCGTGTTCGGCGCCTTCAACCTCAGCGGCCAGGAGGTCACCCTCACCCTCGCCGACGGGCCGGCCCAGGACCGGACCTTCCACGACCCGTGGACCGGGGAGGCCGTCGACTACCGCAGCGGTGCGAGGCTGACCATCCCCGCCTGGGGGCGTGTGGTGGGCACGACCTGAGTCAGGCCGCGGACACCACGGTGCGCTCGCCCCGGGCGATCACACCGTGGTGGATCGGCTTGGCCAGGCCCTCGGTGAGCATCGTCGTGACCTGGCGCTCGGCCGCCTCGGCCAGGCTGACCCGGTCGGCGACGTCGCTGAGCATCTGCGCCATGGGCAGGTCCAGCGCCCGGCAGATCGAGGCCAGCAGCTCGGAGGAGGCTTCCTTCTCGCCCCGCTCGACCTCGGACAGGTAGCCCAAGGAGACGGAGGCGCTCGCGGACACCTCGCGCAGGGTGCGGCCCTGGTCCTGGCGCTTCTCGCGCAGGACGTCGCCCACCTCTCGTCGAAGCAGAACCATCGCCGAACCCTCCTTCACGCGTCGCGGCGTCTGTACCTCTTCGGCACGTCGTTCCCCTCCACCGTACCGCGACTGCCTGACAGGTCACCGGGTCAGCCCCGGGAGACGGACTCCAGGAGCAGGCCGAGGACCTGGTCGACGGTCGCCTGCCGGATGTCGGCGCGCGTGCCGTGCAGCCTCAACAACCGGTGGGCCTGCACTTCTTCCCCGCCGGCCCGGATGCCGTGCACGGCGATGTGCACGGTCCCCGGCGGCTGGCCCTCGCTGCGGTCAGGGCCGGCGACACCGGTGGTCGACACCGCCCAGTCGGCCGCCAGCACGGCGGACGCACCCGCCGCCATCAGCCGGGCCGTCGGCTCGGAGACAGCGCCGTGCTCGGCCAGCACCGCAGCGGGGACCCCCAGGAGCTGCTCCTTGGCCTGTGTGACGTAGGCCACGACGCCGCCGTGCACGACCTCGCTGGCCCCCGGCACGTCGGTGAGCGCCGCTGCGACCAGGCCTCCGGTCAGCGACTCCGCCGTGGCCACCGTGAGCCCCTGCTCCTGGCACGCCGCGATCACCTGCTCGGCCAGGGACAGCTCAACCCGCTCGCCGGGTGCCGGTCGTCGGGACCCGTCGCCGGGTGCCGGCTCGCTCACGTGCCGGCCGTGGCGCCGCGGTAGAGGCGCCACGCCTGCACCACGTAGTCGAGTCCGGTCACCACCGTCACGACGACTGCTGCATACATGACCCACAGCCCTGCGGTGTGGAGCAGCCCGGTCAGCGGCAGGATCAGCAGCAGCAGCCCGACGGCCTGGAGCAGGGTCTTGAGCTTGCCGCCGCGACCCGCCGCCATCACGCCGTAGCGGATGACCACGAAACGCATGAGGGTGATGCCGATCTCTCGCACCAGGATGACCACGGTGACCCACCACGCCAGCTCACCGAGAGCGGACAGCCCGATCAGGGCCGATCCCATGAGCGCCTTGTCGGCGATGGGGTCGGCGATCTTGCCGAAGTCGGTGACCAGGCCCTGCCGGCGGGCGATGTCGCCGTCGAGCCAGTCCGTGGCGGTAGCGCCGGCGAAGACGAGCGCAGCCCAGATGCGCATCGCCGTGGAGTCGCCCCCGTCGGCGAGCAGGAGCCACAGGAACACCGGGACCAGGACGAGCCGCAGGACGGTCAGGGCGTTGGGGATGTTCCAGACGCTGGCCTGCGCGGGTGGTGGCGACGTCATCGGCGGTCCTCCCCTGCTGGTGCGGCGAGCGGCTCGGCCACGAGGTCCACGCCCTCGGTGCCGACCACGGTCGCGGTGACGATGTCTCCCACCCGCAGCCCGGACGCCTCGGGCCCGACCAGCACGGTGATGCCGTCGACGTCCGGCCCCTGTTGCTCAGCCCGCCCGGTGACCTCCGCCGCGGGGTGGTCACCGTCCTGGTCGACCTCTTCGACCAGCACCGAGACCTGCTCCCCGAGGCGTTCCTCGGCGCGTTGTGCGGTCAGCTCCTCGACCAGTGCGGAGAGCTCGGCGACGCGGGCGGCCACCACCTCGGGCGGGTGCTTGCCGTCGTAGCCCTCGGCCTCCGTGCCGTCCTCGTCGGAGTAGCCGAACACGCCGACGACGTCGAGGCGGGCCTCCTCGAGGAAGGCCACCACCTCGGCAAGGTCCTCCTCCGTCTCCCCCGGGAAGCCCACGATGACGTTGGACCGGATGCCCGCCTGGGGCACCCGGGCCCGGACCTGCTCGAGCAGGCCGAGGAAGGACGCCCGGTCACCGAAGCGGCGCATCCGTCGCAGCAGCGGTCCGGAGGCGTGCTGGAAGGAGATGTCGAAGTAGGGCACCACCCCCGGCGTCGCCGCGATGGCGTCGAGCAGGTCCGGCCGGATCTCGGCCGGCTGCAGGTAGGACACCCGCACCCGCTCGATGCCCGGGACGGCGCTGAGCTCGGGGAGCAGTTGCTCGAGCAGCCGCAGGTCGCCGAGGTCCTTGCCGTAGGACGTGGTGTTCTCGCTGACCAGGAAGACCTCCCGGACGCCGCGCTCGGCCAGCCATCGGGCCTCGGCGAGCACCTCTTCGGGCCGGCGGGACACGAACGCCCCTCGGAACATCGGGATCGCGCAGAAGGCGCACCGGCGGTCGCACCCGGAGGCGAGCTTGAGGGGCGCCCAGGGGCGACCGTCGAGACGCGCCCGCACCACCGGGGGCCCGGAGGCGGGGGCGACCTCGGACAGCGGTGCCTGCTGGTGGCCGGGCAACGACACCGACGCGCTCCGGTTATGCCGTGCAGCCGGGGCCAGGGGCAGCAGAGTGCGCCGGTCACGGGGCACGTGGGAGGCCGGGGCGTGGCCGTCGAGGACAGCCTGGAGGTGGGTGGACATCTGGGCGTAGGTGTCGAAGCCGAGCACGGCATCCGCCTCGGGCAGCTGCTCGGCCAGCTGCGTGCCGTAGCGCTCGGCCAGGCAGCCCACGGCCACCACGGCTCGGGTGCGGCCCGACTCCTTGAGGTCCCCGGCCTCCAGCAGCATGTCGATCGAGTCCTTCTTGGCCTGCTCGACGAAACCGCAGGTGTTGACCACGGCGACGTCCGCCTGGGCCGCGTCGTCCACCAGGAGCCACCCCTCCGCGGCGAGCCGCCCCGCCAGCTCCTCGGAGTCGACCTCGTTGCGGGTGCACCCGAGGGTGACGAGGGCGACGCTGCGCTGGGTCATGTCCCACACCCTACGGGTCCACACGGTCGCGGGGTCATGTCGAACCTGCCCCTGCTCGTGCGTCATCCTGTTGGGAGCGACCGCTCCCGCAGCACCGATGACAAGGAGCACCACCATGGACGACTACCTGATCCTGCTGCCTGGCGACGAGACGTCGTGGGAGCAGGCGAGCCCCGAGCAGCAGGCCGCGGTCTACGACCAGCACCACCGCTTCGCCCGGATGCTGGCCGAGCGTGGCCACACGATGGTGGGCGGCGCACACATGGAGGTGCGTCCGGTCGCGGCCAACGGCAGCGCCGCCGCCGAGGCCGTCTCGTGAGGTACCTCGTGCTCATGTACGGCGACGAGCAGCGTTGGGAGACCGCCTCGGACACCGAGCGCGACGCGATCGTGGACGCCCACCGGGCCTTCAGTGCGGCGGTGGCCGAGCGCGCCACCCTGTGCTCGGGTGAGGCTCTGGCCACGGCCGACACCACCACCACGCTGCGCCCGGCCGGCGATGACGGTCGCCGAGAGCTCACCGACGGGCCGTACGCCGAGACCGTGGAGCAGCTGGGCGGTTTCTACGTGGTCGAGGCACCTGACCTGGACCTGGTCACCGAGCTCTGCCACGAGCTGCCCGGCTACTACACGCTCGAGGTCCGCCCGGTGGTCGAGGTCGACCTCTGAGCACGACCGCGGCCCAGGAGGCGCTGACCGGTGCGTGGCGGGAGCACTGGGGGCGGCTGCTGGCCCTGTTGGCCTCCCGCTACCGCCGGCTGGACCTGGCCGAGGACGGGCTGGCCGACGCGTTCGAGAGCGCGGCACGGACCTGGCCCCGCGACGGCGTGCCGGACTCCCCCGGAGCCTGGCTGCTGACCGCGGCCCGTCGCCGGGTGCTCGACCGGCTGCGCGCCGAGGCCGTGGCCGCGCGCAAGGAGCCGCTGCTCCTGGTGGAGTCCGGGCTGAGACAGCAGACGCACACGGCGCGCGCCGACCCCGGCGGGCTGGTCGGCGACGAGCGGCTGCGCCTCGTGCTGCTGTGCTGCCACCCGGCCTTGTCGGTCGAGTCGTCCAGCGCGCTCTCCCTGCGCCTGGTCATCGGCCTGGCTGTCGGCGACATCGCCCGGCTCTTCCTGGCCCAGGAGTCTGCGGTCGCCGCCCGGATCACGCGCGCCAAGCGCAAGATCGTGACCGCCGGTATGCCGTTCGCCCTCCCCGATGCCGCCCACCTGGCGCAGCGGGTCGACCGGGTGGCCGACGTCGCCTACCTCGCCTTCACGGCCGGCTACGTGCCTGGCCCGGGGGCCGACCTCTTCCGGGCCGACCTCGCCGGCGAGGCCGTCCGGCTGCTCGCCCAGACCCGCGAGCTGGCGGGGCCCTCCCCTCTGGTGGACAGCCAGCTGGCCCTGATGATGCTCCAGCACGCCCGCCGCGACGCCCGGGTCGACGCCGACGGGACGGGGCTGGTGCTGCTGCCGGACCAGGACCGGTCACGCTGGCGCCACGACGAGATCGCCCGGGCGCTCAGCCTGCTCACGCCTCTGCTGACCGATCCTCCCACCGGGCAGGCCGGCACCAGGCTCCTGGAGTCGCTCATCGCGGCTGAGCACGCCGTGGCCCGCCGGGCCTCGGACACCCGGTGGGACCGCATCGCCGACACCTACGCCCGGCTCGAGGAGCTGACGGGCTCCCCCGTCGTCCGGCTCAACCGGGCCGTGGCGGTCGCCGAGTCCGACGGACCGCAGGCCGGCCTCGCCCTCCTCACGGGCCTGGAGCGCCGGCTCCCCGGCTCGCACCGCCTCGCCGCCGTGCAGGCGGAGCTGCTCTTGCGGACCGGTGAGCTCGAGCAGGCGCGCGCGGCCTACGACGAGGCGGTGCGCCGGTGCACCAACGCGGTGGAGCGCCGGCACCTGGAGCACCGACGGGCGCTCACCGACGGAACTTCACCAGGGTCAGCCCCAGCAGCCGGGCGATGACCAGGGCGATGTAGTTCATCCCGGCCAACATCTGCAGCATGATCACCGCGCGGGCGGGGTTGGCCGACACCTCGGGCGCGATGTCGGACAGCCCCGTGCCGGTCAGGGTGGTGGTCGACAGGAACAGCAGCTGGAACCAGGTGAGCTGCTCGACACTGCCGGCGACCGTGAACGAGCCGGCCCAGACCAGCTGCACCGCACCGTAGGTGTAGGCGAACGCCCAGATCAGCACGGTGAACGTGGCCCCGGTGGCCAGCAGCTCGTCACGGCTCACCCAGGCATCGGCGAACATGTAGCGCAGCAGCGAGATCGCCGTGTAGAAGTAGAAGATCGCATGGAAGACGTTGGAGGTCAGCGCCACCGTCTCGTTGGCGGTGATCGCCTCCGCGATGGTCAGCACGACGACCGGCGCCCCCAGCGACCAGGCCACGAACCGCGTCGACGGGGTGCGGTTGACGGCCAGCACCGCCAGCGCGAGCACCAGCAGGCCGAAGATCGAGATGGTGGTCCGCCCGGCGCCACCACTGTCGGTGAACGGGAAGACCGCGATGCCGACGAGCTGGGTCGCCAGCAGCACTCCCGAGGGGTGCTCCCGGATCGCATCCCAGGAGCGCTGGAAACGGTTGCGCCCGGCGGCACCGGCGTAGTCGAACATGGGACGACCCTAGTTACTCACGCTCGGGATCACCCGCGGCCCGTCAGCTCCCAGGCGTCCTCGGACTCCTCCTCGGCAACGCCGTCGTCGAAGCCGGCCTCGACGGGGTCGACCGACACGTGCTCCTCCGACCGTTGGACCGGGTCGGGGTCAGGCGGCGGCTCCTGCCCCTGCAGCGCAGCCAGGGTGGCGTCGAGCTCCTCGGGCTTGACGAGCACGTCACGGGCCTTGCTGCCCTCCGACGGGCCGACGATCCCCCGCGACTCCATCAGGTCCATGAGGCGCCCGGCCTTGGCGAAGCCGACCCGCAGCTTGCGCTGCAGCATCGACGTCGAGCCGAACTGGGTCGTGACGACCTGCTCGGCAGCCTGCAGCAGCAGGTCGAGGTCGTCACCGATGTCCTCGTCGACCTGCTTCTTGGGCGCGGTGACCGTGACGTCCTCGCGGTAGACGGGCTTGAGCTGCCCGGTGACGTGCGTGACGACGCTGCTGATCTCCGACTCGGTCACCCAGGCGCCCTGGACGCGCATGGTCTTCGACGCCCCCATGGGCAGGAACAGCGCGTCGCCCTGACCGATGAGCTTCTCCGCACCCGGCTGGTCGAGCACGACCCGGCTGTCGGTGACCGAGGAGGTGGCGAAGGCCATGCGGCTGGGCACGTTGGCCTTGATCAGGCCGGTCACGACGTCGACCGAGGGCCGCTGGGTCGCCAGCACCAGGTGGATCCCCGCGGCGCGGGCGAGCTGGGTGATCCGGACCACCGACTCCTCGACGTCGCGCGGGGCCACCATCATCAGGTCGGCCAGCTCGTCGACGACGACGAGCAGGTAGGGATAGGGCTGGAGCACCCGCTCGGACCCCGGCGGCGGGGTGATCGACCCGGTGCGGATGGCCTTGTTGAAGTCGTCGATGTGCTTGAAGCCGAAGGCGGACAGGTCGTCGTAGCGCTGGTCCATCTCCTTGACGACCCAGGCCAGCGCCTCGGCGGCCTTCTTGGGGTTGGTGATGATCGGCGTGATGAGGTGCGGGATGCCTTCGTAGGCCGTGAGCTCGACCCGCTTGGGGTCCACCAGGATCATCCGCACCTCGTCGGGCGTGGAGCGCATGAGCACCGACGTGATCATCGAGTTGACGAAGCTCGACTTGCCCGAGCCGGTGGCGCCGGCCACGAGCAGGTGGGGCATCTTGGCCAGGTTGGCGATGACGTAGCCGCCCTCGACGTCCTTGCCCACGCCCATCACCATCGGGTGGGTGTTGTTGCGAGCGGCCTGGCTGCGCAGCACGTCGCCGAGGCTGACGTTCTCGCGGTCGGTGTTGGGGATCTCGACACCCACGGCCGACTTGCCGGGGATCGGCGACAGGATGCGCACGTCGGCGGACGCGACGGAATACGCGATGTTCTTGGAGAGCGCGGTGATCCGCTCGACCTTGACGCCGGGTCCCAGCTCGACCTCGTAGCGCGTCACCGTCGGGCCGCGCATGAAACCGGTGACCTGGGCATCGACCCCGAAGTCGTCGAGCACCCCGGTGAGCGCGTCGACGACCTTGTCGTTGGCCTCCGAGCGGGTCTTGTGCGGGCTGCCCGGCTTGAGCAGCCCGTTGTCCGGCAGGGCGTAGGTGACGTCTCCGGCCAGCACCAGCTGCTCCACACGCTGCGGCAGCGGGTTGTTCGGCGGCGGCTCGAGAGGTGCCTTCGAGGCAGGGGTCCCCGCCGGGGCCGCCGAGGCCTGGTCGACCCTGGGGATGGGCTCGGTCGACTCGGCCTTGGCGGGCGCCGACGGCGTGGCCGGCCCCGCGGCGGCCGCCGGCCCCGCGGCGGCTGCGGGGCGTGCTCGGAGCGAGCGCCCCTTGCCCCGTTGGACCTCGGCAGCCTGGTCGAACGCACGGTCGCCGACGCGCTCGCCGTCGGCGTCGGTGCGGCCGCGCGCCCGCCGCTCCTTGCCGGTGGGATGGGCGGGGTCGTCGAAGCGGCTGGAGTTGAACAGGTGCTCCTCGACCTCCCGGATGCGGTCCGGGATGCGATGGACCGGGGTCGCGGTGAGCACGAGGAAGCCGAAGATGCCCAGCAGCCCCAGGAGGGCGACCGCCCCCCAGGTGGTGACCGCAGCGGTGAGCGGAGCAGCCATCAGGAAGCCCAGGATGCCTCCGGCCCCTTGCAGCACGTCGACACCCTCCCCGTAGTCGGGGGCCCCGAGCGCCACGTGGGTCAGCCCGCAGGCGGCGAGCAGGAGCGCGACCGTGCCGATGCCCATCCGGTGGTTGGCGGCACCCTCGGTCGGGCGGCGCAGCATGCGCAGCGCGAAGAACAGCAGCACGACCGGGAGCACCAGGGCGACGAGGCCGAAGGTGCCGGCCGCCACGGCGTGGATCGCTCCGCCCACCGGTCCGTCCAGGCCCCACCACTCGCGCAGGGCGACCACCAGCGCCAGCGCCAGGAGCAGGAAGCCCACCCCGTCACGGCGGTGCTCGGGCTCGAGCCCCTCAGTCGGTGTGCTCGCGCCCATCTTGCGGACGGCTCCTGCTGTCACGTGCGCCATTCCCATCCAGGCGCCGCGGGCGGCCCGCCACGGCAGCGGGGCCCGACGGTCGCGGGTCGTGGTGGCCGCCGGGCGGGTCCGGGAGCGTGCGCTCCGGCCCGTGCCGGCCGAGGACGACGCGCCCGACCGGCTGGCCGGGCGGGTGCTCCCGGTCCTGCCGCCGGTGCGGGCACGCGAGGTCGTCGCAGATTTGGCCACGTTCGCACGGTACGCGAGTTTCACTGGAGTATCACGTGTCACACGCGCTAACCCTCCGTTCCCGGCGGCGCCTGATGAGGACAACATTCCACCTTGCCTTTCTCTAAACGCAAGGTATTTTGTTGCTCATGGCCGAACGAGTGACCCTGCTGGGAGACGTGGTGGACTCCCGACACCATCGGGACCGGCAGCAGCTCCACGACACGCTCACGGTCGTGCTCCGGACCGTGAACGACCAGGCCCCCACCGACCAGCCGCTCGAGCTGACGGTCGGTGACGAGTTCCAGGGCAGCTATCCCACGCTGGGTGAGGCACTGAGCGCCCTGGTCCTCACCCGCTCTCTCGCCTCCCCCGACACCGACCTCCGGTTCGGTGTGGGGCGCGGGGACGTGCTGGTCCTCGACGCAGGGTCAGGGATCCAGGACGGCCCGGGATGGTGGGCGGCGCGCGAGGCGATCGACCACGTCAAGGCGCAGTCGGCGACGACGGGGTGGCAGCGGCTCCGCAGCGCCTACCGAGCCCAGGGTGCCGACCCGGCGACCACGGCCGCGGTCAACGCCGCCCTGGTCTGTCAGGACCTCGTGCTGGGATCGTGGGACAGCACGGACTGGTCGATCGTGAGGGGGCTCATGGCACAGCACACCCAGGCCGAGATCGCCGCAGGCCTGGGGGTGAGCCGGCAGGCGGTGCAGCAACGGCGCAAGGCCGCCGGGCTGCCCATGCTGCTCCAGGCCCAGGACTGGCTCACGGGGCTGCCATGAGCATCCTGGCACTGCTGCTGCTCGCGGTGGGAGCGGCCGACGTGCTCCGCACCCGTGAGTGGGGCGACCCGGGGCGCACCCGGGTCATCTCCTGCCTCAGCGGCCTGAGCGTGCTGGCGGTGCTGTCCGTGCTCGCCGACCTGACCACCGGAGCCGATGTCGCCCTCGCCGTGCTCGCCGCCGGCATCGTGGTCGCCTGGGTGCTCACCTCCCCCGAGGACGTCGTGCGGGCCAGGGGGGCTGCCCTGCCGCTGCTGGTCCTCGCTCTCGGCGGGTCCCTCCTGGTGCTGCTGTCGGGCTGGGCCTCCACCGCCGGGGGGTCCGTCGAGCGGTGGCTGGCGTGGTCGGGCCTGCCGGCGAGCCCGGCACTGGATGCGGAGCGCGCCCTGCTGCTGTCCGGTCTCCTGCTCGTGCAGCTGGCCACCGGCAACGTCGTCGTCCGGCTGGTGCTGGTCCAGGTCGGGGCCATCCGCCGCCGGGGCACGCCGCAGGCCTCCGACCGGCTCCGCGGCGGGCGCCTGCTCGGGCCGATGGAACGCCTGGTCATCCTCGGCCTGGGGCTGGCCGGAGAGGTCACCGCGGCAAGCCTGGTCATCGCGGCCAAGGGGCTGATCCGCTGGCCCGAGCTGCAGCAGACGCGGGAGTCCCCCGACGACGACCCGCACACGGCCGTCGGGGTCGACGAGGTCACCGAGTACTTCCTGGTCGGCAGCTTCGTCAGCTGGCTCGTCGCGTTGAGCGCCCTCGCCCTCGCCGTGCTGACCTGACTGTGTGGGGATTCCCTTCGCCGCCTGATCCAGGGACCGTGCCGCCAGGGCCGGCGCCCTCAGGCGTCGATGACGATCGGGATGACCATCGGACGCCGACGCAGCTTGCCACCCAGGAACGACCCGACGGTGCGGCGGATGACCTGCTGCAGCTGGTGGGTGTCGTTGGCGCCGTTCTGCCGGGCGTCCTCCAGCGCGGCCTCCAGCCGGGGCAGCACCTGGGCGAAGATCGCCTCGTCCTCGGCGAAGCCACGCGTCTGGATCTCCGGGCCGGCCGCGATCTTGCCGGTGGCGGTGTCGCGGACGACGATGATCGTCACGAAGCCTTCGTCACGCAGGATGCGCCGGTCCTTGAGCAGCGTCTCGGTCGTGCCGCCGACCGAGGAGCCGTCGACGTAGACGTAGCCGCAGTCGATCGACCCGACGATGCGAGCCACCCCGTCGACGAGGTCGACCACGACGCCGTCCTCGGCCAGGATGATGCGCTCGCGGGGCACGCCGGTCTGCACCGCCAGGTCCCCGTTGGCGACGAGGTGGCGCCACTCCCCGTGCACCGGCATGACGTTGCCCGGCTGGACGATGTTGTAGACGTAGAGCAGCTCTCCGGCGCTGGCGTGGCCACCGACGTGGACCATGGCGTTGCCCTTGTGCACCACGTTGGCACCGAGCCGGGTCAGCCCGTTGATGACCCGGTAGACGGCGTTCTCGTTGCCGGGGATGAGCGAGGAGGCGAGCAGGACGGTGTCGTCCTGGCCGACCTCGATCTTGTGGTCACGGTTGGCCATCCGAGACAGCGCCGCCATCGGCTCCCCCTGGGAGCCGGTGCTGATGAGCACCTGCTTGTCGTCGGGCAGCTGGGTGAGCTTGTTGAGGTCGATCAGCACGCCCTCGGGCACGTGCAGGTAGCCCAGCTCTGCGGCGATGCCCATGTTGCGGATCATCGAGCGACCCACCATCGCGACCTTGCGCCCCGACTGCTCGGCGGCGTCGAGCACCTGCTGCACCCGGTGGATGTGGGAGGAGAAGCAGGCCACGATGATGCGCCGCTTCGCCTGGTGGAAGACCCGCTCGATGGCCGGGCCGATGGCCCGCTCGGCCATCGTGAACCCCGGGATGTCGGCGTTCGTGGAGTCGACGAGGAAGAGGTCGACACCCTGCTCGCCGGCCCGAGCGAAGGCACGCAGGTCGGTGATGCGGTCGTCGAGCGGGATCTGGTCGAGCTTGAAGTCCCCGGTGTGCAGGATGCTGCCGCCAGGGGTCCGGATGAGGACCGCCAGGGCGTCGGGGATGGAGTGGTTGACGGCGATGAACTCACACTCGAAGGGACCGAGCTGCTCCACGTCACCCTCGATGACCGACAGGGTGTAGGGCTTGATCCGGTGCTCCTTGAGCTTGGCCTCGATCAGGGCCAGGGTCAGGGTGGAGCCCACGATGGGGATGTCCTGCTTGAGCCGCAGCAGGAAGGGCACGGCGCCGATGTGGTCCTCGTGCCCGTGGGTGAGGACGATGGCGACGACGTCGTCCATCCGGTCCTCGATGTAGGAGAAGTCGGGCAGGATCAGGTCGACGCCGGGGTGGTTCTCCTCGGGGAACAGCAGGCCGCAGTCGACGATCAGCAGCTTGCCTGCGTGCTCGAAGACGGTCATGTTGCGACCGATCTCACCGAGACCACCCAGGGCGACGATGCGCACTCCCCCGTCCGGGATCGGGCCGGGTTCGGTGAGTTCAGGATGTGGGTGGCTCATGGGGCTCACCCTACCGAGCAGTCCGCCCCCCGGCGGTCACGGCGCGGGGGGCGGAAACTGTGTGGAGTGAACGCGCCGTCACTCGCTCGGGGGGTCCGAGTGACGGCGCGATCACTGACTACATCGCGCCGGAGCCACCCGACGTTACGGGCTGTGGACGTGATCTGGGTCACACTGGTGCGTCGGCATACGATGACCGCATGCGCCAGTACCTCGACCTGCTTCAGCGCGTGCGTGACGAGGGCGTGCGCAAGGACGACCGCACGGGCACCGGCACGCTGTCGGTCTTCGGCCATCAGATGCGGTTCGACCTCGAGTCGGGCTTCCCCGCCTTGACCACCAAGCGCCTGCACCTGCGCTCGATCATCGGTGAGCTGCTGTGGTTCCTGCGCGGCGACACCAACGTGGGCTGGTTGCACGAGCGCGGCATCACCATCTGGGACGAGTGGGCCGACGAGCACGGCGACCTCGGTCCGATCTACGGGCACCAGTGGCGTTCCTGGCCCACCCCCGACGGTGGCACCGTCGACCAGCTGGCCGCAGTCATCGCCTCGATCCGCGACAACCCCGACTCACGGCGTCACATCGTGTCGGCCTGGAACGTCGCCGAGGTCGGCAGGATGGCGCTGCCGCCCTGCCACACCCTGTTCCAGTTCTACGTCGCGCCGGGGCGTGACGACGGCCCGGGCGCTCCTGCTCGGCTGTCCTGCCAGCTCTACCAGCGCAGCGCCGACGTCTTCCTCGGGGTGCCGTTCAACATCGCCTCCTATGCGCTGCTCACGCACATGGTCGCCCAGGTGACCGGTCTGCGGGTGGGCGACTTGGTGCACACCCTCGGCGACGCCCACCTCTACCTCAACCACCTCGACCAGGCCGAGCTCCAGCTGACCCGTGCCCCCGGCCCGCTGCCGACCCTCTGGCTCAACCCCGAGATCCGCGAGATCGACGGCTTCGACCTGGCCGACGTCGACGTGCGGGACTACGTGGCCGCACCGAGCATCAAGGCACCGATCGCGGTATGACGCAGGCCCGGCACGCGCTGGTCCCCTCGGCCTACCTGTTCCTCGTCCGGCAGGGCGCCGACGGGCCCGAGGTGCTCCTGCAGCTGCGCCAAGGCACGCCCTACATGGACGGGTGGTGGGCGTGCGGTGCGGCCGGTCACGTCGAGCCCGGCGAGTCGGTGCACGACGCCGCGGTGCGCGAGGCCCGCGAGGAGCTGGGCATCGCGGTCGAGCCCGCCGACCTCGAGCCGGTCGCCACACTGCACCGCACCTGCGCCCTCCCCGACCCCGTCGAGCAGCGGGTCGACCTGTTCTTCCGCCTCGGGCGATGGAGCGGCACGCCGCACGTGGCGGAGCCGGACAAGGCCGCCGACCTGCGCTGGTGGCCCTTCCACGCACTGCCGGCCCACGTCGTCCCTCACGAACAGCAGGCGCTGGACGTGCTGGTGCGCAGCGGTCAGGCTGCGGTGCTCACGCGCGGGTTCGGGCAGACCCTGACCCTCGTCGCCGCGGTGGGGCGCAACGGTGTCATCGGGGACGGCGACGCGATGCCGTGGCACCTGCCGGAGGACCTGCAGCACTTCCGTAGGACGACCCTGGGCGGCGTGATGGTCATGGGCCGCGGGACCTGGGACTCCATCGGCAGGGCGCTGCCGGGCCGCCGGACGATCGTGCTGACCCGCGACCGACGCTGGTCGGCCGACGGCGCGGAGGTGGCGCACTCGCTGGCCGAGGCGCTGCTCGTCGCCGGTGACCACGAGGTCTTCGTGGTGGGAGGAGGCGAGGTGTACTCCCAGACCATCGACCTCGCGTCACGGCTCGTGGTCACCGAGGTCGACCGGTCACCTGAGGGCACCGTCCGCTTCCCTGACATCGACAGCTCCCGCTGGCGCGAGACCGCCCGCGAGCCGCACGAGGGTTTCGCCTTCGTGACCTACGAGCGCCGCTGACACCCCGGGACCAGGCGGGTCGGACCCGCCACCGCACCGGCAGGTAGTCGGCCTGGCACGACCGTCGCCACAGTGCAGCCCACCGGGCCGTGACCGAACCAGCCTCGTCAGGCGTCGTAGTCCAGCGTCACCGTGTCGGTCACCGGGTGTGACTGGCAGGCCAGCACGAGTCCGGCGGCCACCTCGTCCGGCTCCAGGGCGTAGTTGCGGTCCATCGTGACCTCACCGTCCACCACCCGTGCACGACACGTGCCGCAGACCCCGCCGGTGCAGCTGAAGGGTGCATCGGGCCGCTCCCGCAGCGTCGCCGCCAGGATCGTCTCGGCCCTGGAGCGCATCGGCACCTGGGTGGTGCGGCCGTCCAGCGTGATGGTCACCGTCGCGGCCGGGGCGTCCGTCTGCTCGGCAACGTCGTCGATGACCGTCCGGGCCGGGCTCGCGGCATCCTCGACGTGGAAGACCTCGTGATGCACGTGATGCTCGTCCACCCCGCGCTCGGCCAGCACCTCCCGGACGGTCTCGACCATGCCGAACGGCCCGCAGAGATACCACTCGTCGACGTCGTCGACCGGCACCAGCGTGGCCAGGAACTGCTCGAAGCGCTCCCGGTCGATGCGCCCGTGGAAGAGCTCCACGTCCTGTGCCTCCCGGGACAGCACGTTGACCAGCGTGAAGCGGCCCGGATAGAGGTTCTTCAGCCCCATCAGCTCCTCGAGGAACATGATCGAGTCGGTGCGCCGGTTGCCGAAGACGAGCGTGGCCCGGGAGCCGGGCTCCTCCTCGAGGGCGGTGCTCAGCAGCGACAGCACCGGGGTGATGCCCGAGCCACCGGCCACCGCGACGTGATGGCGCGTGGCCGCCGGGTCGGTCGGGCACACGAACGAGCCCATCGGGGTCATCACCGAGATCGTGTCGCCTGCCGTCACGCGGTCGTTGAGCCAGGCGCTCATCACGCCGCCGGGGACCCGTGCGGTCGCCACCCGGAGCTCCCCACGCCGCCGCGCCTCGGTCCGGGACAGGCAGATGGAGTAGGAGCGGCGCACGTCCTGGCCGTCGACCTCGGCGCGCAGGGTCAGGTGCTGGCCGGGCTCGAAGGCGAACTCCTCGCGAAGCTCCTCGGGCACCGCGAAGCTCACCGCGACCGCCTGGTCGGTCAGCCGCTCGACCGCAGTGACCCGCAGGTCGTGGAAGACGGCTCGGCGCCGGGTGGGCCGGGTCAGGGTGACGCTCACGCTTGGGCTCCTTCGATGCTTCGGTAGGTCGTGGGGCCGGCCCGCACGGCGGCGCGGCCGACTGCGCAGGTCAGATGGGCTTGAACTCCTCGAACGGCTCCCGGCAGGCCAGGCAGCGCCGCAGCGCCTTGCAGGCCGTGGCCCCGAAGCGTGAGGTCTCCTCGGTGTCCGTCGACCCACACTGCGGGCAGCGCACCTGCCGGACGCTGAGGTCGACCACGACGGGCCCGGCGGGGCGGACCGGGCCGGTGCCGGTCGGCGGAGCAATGCCGAAGCGCCGCAGTGAGTCCTTGCCCGACTCGCTCATCCAGTCGGTGGTCCAGGCTGGGGACAGCTGGGTGACCACCTCGGCCTGGACGCCGTGGCGGCGTGCGGTGACCTCGATCGCGTCGGCGATGGCTCGCATCGCGGGGCAGCCGCTGTAGGTCGGGGTGATCGTCACCACCGCGCGGTCACCGTCCAGCGCCACGTCCCGCACGATGCCGAGGTCGTCGATGGTGATGACCGGGATCTCGGGGTCGGGCAGGTCGCGGATGGCCTGCTCCAGGGACCGCACGTCGCGGTCTGTCGCGGTGCCTGTCCGGACCATCGTCGTCACCACGTGGCGCCGGGGTGGCTGCGGTGGATGTGCTGCATCTCGGCGAGGAGGTAGCCCATCGGCGAGGAGTGGATGCCGTGACGGCCACCCCGGGCGTGCCAGCGAGGAGGGCCCGGCAGGCTCAGCGTGGCCTGCTCCAGGACGGCTGAGACATAGGCCATGACGTCGTCCTCCAGGGCCGAGGGCAGCACGCCGATGCCCCGCTCGGCCGCCCAGACAGAGGCCTCGTCGTCGGTGGTCAGCTCACCCACGAAGGGCATGACCTGCTGCAGCGCCCGCTCCGTCCGTGCGTGCGACTCGGCGGTGCCGTCACCCAGCCGGACGACCCACTGCGCGGCGTGGTCACGGTGGTAGGTGACCTCCTTGACCGCCTTGCCGGCCACCCCGGCCAGCTCGTCGTCGACCGACTTCACGAGCCGGCTGTAGAGCGCGTGCTGGTAGCTCGCGAACCACAGGAGCCGGCACATCTCGTCGGCGAAGTCGCCACGCGGCTGCTCGACCAGCTGGACGTTGCGGAAGTCACGCTCGTCGCGCAGGTAGGCGAGGTCGTCCTCGTCGCGGCCCTCCCCCTCCAGCCCACCGGCGTGGGTGAGCAGCGACCGGGCCTGGCCGAGCAGGTCCAGGCCCACGTTGCCCAGGGCCATGTCCTCCTCGATCTGGGGGGCCCGGGTGAGCCACTCCCCCAGCCGTTGGGCGTAGACCAGGGCGTCGTCGGCCAGCCCGAGCACGTAGGCCACGTGCTCGGGTGCGGTGGCCGTCGCCGGCGCGTCGTCGTGCTGCGTCGTGCTCATAGGTACTCCACGTCCGCCGGGACGTCGTAGAACGTCGGATGGCGGTAGACCTTGTCGGCCGCCGGGTCGAAGAAGGCGTCACGCTCGCCGGGGCTGCTCGCGGTGATGTCGTCGGAGCGGACGACCCACAACGAGACACCCTCCTGGCGTCGTGTGTAGAGGTCGCGTGCGTTGCGCAGCGCCATCGTGGCGTCCGGAGCGTGCACCGAGCCGGCGTGCACGTGCGACAGTCCGCGCTTGGCGCGGACGAACACCTCGTAGAGCGGCCAGCCCTGAGTGTCGGCACCGGGGCTCACCGGCCCGGGGGTGCTCTGCTCGCTCACGCGACCGCCCCCTGGGCGACCGGCCGGGCGTGCTTGGCGGCATACGCCGCGGCCGCCTCGCGCACCCACGCACCCTCCTCGTGGGCGGTGCGCCGGTGCTCCACGCGCTCGGCGTTGCACGGCCCGTCACCACCGAGGACCCGCCAGAACTCCTCCCAGTCGATCGCACCGAAGTCGTAGTGCCCGCGCTCCTCGTTCCAGCGCAGGTCGGGGTCGGGGAGGGTCAGCCCGAGCTTGTCCGCCTGGGGCACCGTCATGTCGATGAACTTCTGGCGCAGGTCGTCGTTGCTGAAGCGCTTGATGCCCCACGCCATGCTCTGTGCCGTGTGACCCTTGGACGCGGCCTCCCCGGAGTCGGGCGGGCCGAACATCATCAGGGCGGGCCACCACCAGCGGTCGGCGGCGTCCTGGGCCATCGCCTTCTGGGCGTCGGTGCCCCGGGCCAGCGTCCACAGGATCTCGAAGCCCTGCCGCTGGTGGAACGACTCCTCCTTGCACACCCGGATCATGGCGCGTGCGTAGGGCCCGTAGGAGCAGCGGCACAGCGGCACCTGGTTCATGATCGCGGCGCCGTCGACCAGCCAGCCGATCGCGCCCACGTCGGCCCAGGTCAGGGTCGGGTAGTTGAAGATCGAGGAGTATTTCTGCCGGCCGTCGTGCAGCTTGTCCAGCAGCTCGGCCCGGTCCACGCCCAGCGTCTCGGCAGCGGAGTAGAGGTAGAGGCCGTGACCGGCCTCGTCCTGCACCTTGGCCATCAGGATCGCCTTACGCCGCAGGCTGGGGGCACGGGTGATCCAGTTGGCCTCCGGCTGCATGCCGATGATCTCGGAGTGCGCATGCTGCGCGATCTGCCGGACCAGGGTCTTGCGGTAGCCCTCGGGCATGGCGTCCCGGGGCTCGATGCGCAGGTCGTCCGCGATCAGGCCGTCGAAGTAGTCCTGCACCGCGGACGCGTAGTCCTCGGTCTCGGCGGCGTTGAGCGGCTCTGAGAAGTCGTTGCCGTACATCCCTCCATTATGCCGCATCCGGCGACAATCTGTTACACCACGACGTCTGCTGACGATTGAACTGTCATATACCTCCCCACGGCTCGGTCGGGGCCCTGCACGCCGCCTCACCGTCGGCGGCGGATGGAACACTGACGGGGTGAGCCACCCCCATACCCACTCCCCCGGACCGACTGCCGACGCGAGTGTGCGCACGGCCCGCCCGAGCGACGCCCCCGCCATCGGCCTGGTGCAGGCCACGGTCTTCCGTGACACGTATGCCGCGGTGCTGGGGCAGGAGGCCCTCGACCAGTTCGAGGGACCGCGCTTCGCGACCGTGTGGCGCCGCTCGTTGGAGCACCCGCCCACGCCGGCCCACCGCGCGCTCGTCGCCTGTGCGGGTGACCAGGTCGTCGGGCTGGCAGCCCTGGGGCCGGCGCAGGACGTCGACCCGGGTCTGCCCGCGAGCGCCGGGGAGATCCTGGTGCTCGGCGTGCATCCGGACGCCCGTCGTCAGGGCCACGGCTCGCGGCTGCTCAACGCCTGCGCCGACACCCTGCGTGCTCACGACCACACCGCGCTGGTGACCTGGGTGCCGGCCGGCGACGAGGCGGGCCGCGCCTTCCTGGCCACCGGCGGCCTCCAGCCGGACGGCGCCTGGCGGGAGCGGGTGATCGGCCCCGACGGCCAGACCTTGCGCGAGATCCGCGTGGTGGCCGACCTGTGACCGAGCCCCGCCGTCTGGCCGACCTGTCGGGACCGGCCCTGCGCCAAGGCCTGGCCGTGGGCGTGGCCACCGGTGCCTACGGCGTCAGCTGCGGTGCGCTGGGGGTCGCGGCCGGCTTGTCCGTGGGGCAGACCATGGCGACCTCGCTCCTGCTCTTCAGCGGCGGGTCGCAGTTCGCCTTCTTCGGGGTCGTCGCCGCCGGTGGCTCACCGGTGGCGGCGGTGGCTGCCTCGACGCTGCTGGGGGTGCGCAACGCCTTCTACGGCCTGCAGATGGTGCGGGTCCTCGACCTCCCCAGGTTCCTCCGGCCGGTCGCCGCCCACCTGACCATCGACGAGTCCACCGCCGTGGCGATCGCCCAGCGCGACCTCCGGCAGGCGCGCATCGGCTTCTGGGTCACCGGTGCGGCGGTCTTCGTCCTGTGGAACCTCACCACCCTGCTCGGGGCCCTCGCCGGTGAGGCCATGGGCGACCCGCGCACCTACGGCCTCGACGCCGCCGCGGCAGCAGCGTTCGTGGCCCTGCTGTGGCCGCGGCTGCGGGGGCGCGACCCCGTGGCCACCGCGGTCCTGGCGGTGGTCCTCACCGTCGTTGTCGCCCCGTTCGCCCCCACTGGCGTGCCGGTGCTGGTCGCGGCGGCAGCAGCCCTCGTGGTGGGGCTGGCACCCCACGACCCCGCTCCGGGGACCCGCGGGGTGCGCCCGTGAGCCTGTGGGTCGCGGTGCTGGCCGCCTGCGCCCTGGCCTTCCTGCTCAAGCTGTCCGGCTACCTGGTGCCCGACTCGGTGCTGGCCCGGCCGTGGGTGCGACGCGTGAGCGCGCTGCTGCCGGTCGCCCTGCTCTCCGCCCTCGTGGTGACCCAGGCCTTCCTCACCGAGGACGGAACGGTCACCCTGGACGCGCGCGCCGCGGGGGTGGGGGTGGCGGTGGTCGCGCTCATGCTCCGGGCGCCGTTCCTGCTGGTGGTGGTGCTGGCCGCGGCCACCGCAGCTCTCGTGCGCCTGGTCGCGGGCTGACCCCGGTGCCGACGCAGCACACCACCGGTCGCCTGGTCGGTGTCGACGTGGCCCGCGCGCTCGCCCTGCTGGGCATGGTGGTCGCCCACACCGTCGACGAGCTCGACCCCTCGGCTCCCGGCGGTGTCGACCCCTGGTTCCAGCTCGTCTCGGGTCGGTCTGCGGCCCTGTTCGCGGTGCTGGCCGGGGTCTCGATCGCTCTGCTGACCCGCGACGCCCCACCCCGGGACGTCGGGCGGTCGACGGCATACCGGCCGCAGGTGGCGACGCGAGCGCTGCTCGTCGCCTGTGTCGGACTGGTGCTGGGTGGCCTGGACACCGACGTGGCGGTCATCCTCACCTCCTACGGGCTGCTCTTCCTGATGGCGGTCCCGGTGCTGGACTGGAGACCGCGGGGGCTCGCCCTGCTGGCCCTGGGATGGGGGCTGCTCGGACCGGTCCTGAGCCTGCTGGTGCGTCCACACCTGCCCGACCCGTCCTACGCCGTGCCCAGTGTGCTGTCGCTGACCGACCCGGTGGGCCTGGCCCTGGAGCTGCTGGTGACCGGCTACTACCCGGTGCTCACCTGGGGCACCTACCTGTTCGCCGGGCTGGCCGTCGGCCGCCTCGACCTGCGCTCCCCCCGGGTCGCCAGCGCCCTCATGGTCGGCGGCGCCCTGCTCGCGGCCGCCGGCCTCGGGCTCTCCGCCGCCGTCACCCGCGTGCCGACGGTGCGCGAGGCCCTGCTGGCTACATCGAGTCAGCAGGACTGGGCTGCCCTCGACACCATGCTGCGCCGGGGCATGTTCGGCACGCACCCGACGGAGCCGGCCTGGTGGCTGCTGGTCTGGTCACCCCACAGCGGCAGCATCGTGAGCCTGGCCCACACGACCGGCACCGCACTGTTGGTGACCGGGGCCTGCCTGCTGCTGACCGGACATCTGCGCGGCCGGGGGCGCCGCGCGGTCGCGGTCGCCTTCGGTGCCGGGACGATGACGCTGACCCTGTATGCCGTGCACGTCGCCGCACTGTCGGCTCCCGAGAGCTGGACACTGGCCCACTCGACGACCGCGCATCTCCTCGGCCTGCTGGGTCTTGGTGCGCTCTTCGTCGCGGCACGGTCGCGCGGCCCGCTGGAGATCCTCGTGGCGGAGGTGTCCCGCAGCGCCGCCCGCCCTGCGCCTCCGCTCCCACGACGCTGACCGGTGACGCGTGACGCGTGACGCGTGAGCGCGAACTCGCCACCTGGCCAGGCCCCAACCCGACACGCCGCACCGTGCTGTCCACCTTGGCGACGCCGTGCGGTAACTTGGATGAACACAAGGTTAACGGGAGGTGGACGTCATGAGTCAGTTCCGAGCGATGTCGCCCCACCGGCATGCCCCGGTGGTCAGCTGGGTCTGCGTCACCGACGGTGCTGGGCACGTCCGCATGGAGATGCGCTGGCAGGTGGGCAGGCCGACCCGTCAGGCGGTGCCGCGGGCAGCCAGCGCCGCCTGACCCCCACGCCACAGGCGCGCGCCCGACAGACAGCAGGTGGGCGGCACGGTCTCGATGACCGTGCCGCCCACCTGCTGGTGTTCAGCGGTGCTCAGGCGTCGGAGCCCTGACCGTCGCCGGTGTCGGCGCTGTCGCCACCGGCGCCTCGGCCACGGCCACCCCGACGGCGACGGTTGCGGCGCGGCCGCTCGCCACCCTCGTCGGAGTCGCCGGTGTCGGCCTCGCTCGTGGGCTCGGCCGAGGCCGGGTCGGCCCCGGTCGACACGGCCGGAGCCGTCTCGACGGCCGGCTCCCGCACGACGACGGGCTCCTCCACGGCGGGGGCGACGGGCTCGGCGACCGGCTCGTCCGCCACGACCGCGGCCAGCGAGAGCTTGCCGCGCGGGTCGATCTCCTTGAGCTCGACCTGCACCTTCTGCCCGATGGACATGACGTCCTCGACGGCGTCGATGCGCTTGCCACCCACGAGCTTGCGGATCTCGGAGATGTGCAGCAGCCCGTCCTTGCCGGGCAGCAGCGAGATGAACGCACCGAAGGTCGTGGTCTTGACCACGGTGCCCAGGAAGCGCTCACCGATCTCGGGCATCTGCGGGTTGGCGATCGCGTTGACCGCCGCGCGGGCGGCCTCGGCCGACGGGCCGTCGGTGGCACCGATGTAGACGGTGCCGTCGTCCTCGATCGAGATGTCGGCGCCGGTGTCCTCCTGGATCTGGTTGATCATCTTGCCCTTCGGGCCGATGACCTCACCGATCTTGTCCACCGGGACCTTGACGCTGATGACGCGAGGAGCATAGGGGCTCATCTCGTCGGGGGCGTCGATGGCCTCCGTCATCACGTCGAGGATGTGCAGCCGCGCATCACGAGCCTGGGTCAGCGCAGACCCCAGCACCGAGGCGGGGATGCCGTCGAGCTTGGTGTCGAGCTGGATGGCCGTGACGAACTCGCGGGTGCCGGCGACCTTGAAGTCCATATCTCCGAACGCGTCCTCGGCGCCGAGGATGTCGGTCAGCGCGGCATACTCCGTCTGGCCGTCCACCGTGTCGGAGATCAGACCCATCGCGATCCCCGCGACCGGGGCGCGCAGCGGCACACCGGCGTTGTAGAGCGACATGGTCGAGGCGCAGACCGACCCCATGGAGGTCGACCCGTTGGAGCCCAGGGCCTCGGAGACCTGCCTGATCGCGTAGGGGAACTCCTCGCGGGTCGGCAGCACCGGCATCAGGGCGCGCTCGGCGAGCGCGCCGTGACCCACCTCGCGACGCTTGGGCGAGCCGACCCGCCCGGTCTCCCCGGTGCTGTAGGGCGGGAAGTTGTAGTTGTGCATGTAGCGCTTGCGGCTGACCGGCGACAGGGTGTCGAGCTGCTGCTCCATGCGCAGCATGTTGAGCGTGGTGACACCCATGATCTGGGTCTCGCCGCGCTCGAAGATCGCGGAACCGTGAGCGCGCGGGATGACCTCGACCTCGGCCGACAGGGCCCGGATGTCGGCCAGTCCGCGGCCGTCCATGCGCACCTTGTCGCGCAGGATGCGCTGGCGGACCAGCTTCTTCTGCACTGAGCGGTAGGCGGCGGACAGCTCCTTGTCGCGACCGGCGAAGGCAGCATCGTCCGAGCCGGCGAGGGAGGCCTTCATGGTCTCCTTGATCTCGTCGAGCCGGCTCTCGCGCTCGGCCTTGCCCGCGATCTGCAGGGCAGCACCCAGGTCCTGGGACACCGCGGACTCGACAGCCGCGTAGGCGTCGTCCTGGTAGTCGAGGAAGCGCGGGAACTCCTGGACCTCCTTGGCCGCGTTGGCGGCGAGGTCGGCCTGCGCACGGCAGAGCTCGGCGATGAACTTCTTGGAGGCCTCCAGGCCCTCGGCGACGACCTCCTCGGTGGGCGCCTGCTTGCCCTGGTGGTGGACCAGGTCCCAGGTGGCGTCCGTGGACTCGGCCTCGACCATCATGATGGCGACGTCGGGGTTGCCGTCACCGTCGCGGTCCGCGTCGACGACACGGCCGGCGACGACCATGTCGAAGGTGGAGCGTGCGGCGTCGCTGAAGTTGGGGAAGGCCACCCACTGCCCGTCGATGAGCGACACGCGGACGCCACCGATCGGGCCGCTGAAGGGCAGGCCGGAGATCTGCGTGGAGGCCGACGCGGCGTTGATCGCGAGCACGTCGTACTGGTGGTCGGGGTTGAGCGACAGCACCGTGATGACGACCTGGACCTCGTTGCGCAGGCCGGAGACGAAGCTCGGGCGCAGCGGGCGGTCGATCAGCCGGCAGGTGAGGATGGCGTCGGTCGAGGGACGGCCCTCGCGACGGAAGAAGCTGCCCGGGATCTTGCCCGCGGCATACATGCGCTCCTCGACGTCCACCGTGAGGGGGAAGAAGTCGAAGTGGTCCTTGGGGTGCTTGCCCGCCGTCGTGGTCGACAGGAGCATGGTGTCCTCGTCCAGGTATGCGGTGACGGCGCCACCGGCCTGACGGGCCAGGCGTCCGGACTCGAACCGGACGGTGCGGGTGCCGAAGCTGCCGTTGTCGATGGTGGCTTCGGCGAAGGTGATCTCTGGACCCTCCATCGGGTCCTCCTTTTCTCTCATCTCTGCGCGCGGGACATCGTCGTTGTGCCCGGCTCTGTTCTTCTGTGGTGACCCGCGGTGCGGGTCGTATGACGGGACGGGCCCGTCATACGCAGGAAGAGCGACCCCCGGACGATCCCGGGAGTCGCTCCCCTGCGTGGCTCAGCGGCGCAGGCCGAGGCGCTTGATCAGCGCGCGGTAGCGCTCGATGTCGGTCTCCTCGAGGTAGCGCAGCAGCCGCTTGCGGCGGCCGACCAGCAGCAGCAGGCCGCGGCGGCTGTGGTGGTCGTGCTTGTGCTCACGCGAGTGCTCGGTGAGGTCGCGGATGCGCTGGGTCAGCAGCGCGACCTGCACCTCCGGCGACCCGGTGTCACCCTCGGTGGTGGCGTACTCATCCATGATCTGCTTCTTCACTGCAGCGTCCAGCCCCATGGGCGACTCCTTCTGATCTCGTTGCGCGGCGCGCCTGGGCATGTCCACCAGGGCACTCTGGGTCCGCGGCCGTTCGGACGGCGGGGGCTAATCTACCAGCGGCCCTCAGGACCCCCTAATCACTCACCCGACCGGACCAGGCAGGGGTTGCCGCCGGGTGAGAAGGTAGACGCATGGCAACCCTGGAGACGTTTCCCGAGGACTGGCAGAGCGCCCTGTGCGTCGCCGCCCACCCCGACGACCTCGAGTACGGCATCGCCGCCGCCGTCGCCCGGTGGACGGGTCAAGGCAAGAACGTGACCTACCTCCTGGCGACCCGCGGCGAGGCAGGCATCGACGGAATGCACCCCGACGAGGCCGGGCCGGTCCGTGAGCAGGAGGAGCGCGACGGTGCCGCCGAGGTCGGCGTCGAGGTCGTGGACTTCCTCGGCCTGAGCGACGGCGTGCTGCAGTTCGGCCTGGACCTGCGCCGGGCGATCGCCGCCGAGATCCGTCGCCGTCGGCCCGACGTGGTGCTGGTGGGCACCTTCCGGGAGACCTTCGCCGGAGGGGGGCTCAACCAGGCCGACCACCGGGCGGTGTCGCTGGCCACGCTCGACGCCTGCGCGGACGCCGGCAACCGGTGGATCTTCACCGACCTCCTCGACGAGGGCCTGGAGCCATGGCCCGGGGTCCGTTGGCTCGCCTTCGCCGGGTCGGCCGAGGCCACCCACAGCGTCGACGTGTCCGAGACCTTCGACGCCGCGGTGTCCTCCCTCGAGGCGCACCGGCAGTACCTCGACGCCCTCGGTTCCGGCTACCCCACGCCCCGCGACCTGCTCGGGATGATCCTGGGCTCGCAGGACGACCCCGGGCTGGGTGAGCACACCCTTCGGCTCGAGGCCTACCAGCGCTGAGCCGCCGGCTCAGGTGCGCCGCTGGCAGTTGGCGCACCAGAAGAGGTTGCGTCCGGCGACCACGGCGGTGCGGATGGTGGAGCCGCAGCGCAGGCACTCCTGGCCGGTGCGCTTGTAGGCGTAGTAGCGACGCCGCCCGGGGCGCGGCTGGACGCCGCGTGACAGCTGGTCCTCGACGGCGGCGACCTGGCGCTCCTCGGTGACGATGCGACCTGTCGCGACCCCGAGCGGCATCAGCCGCACCAGGTCGGCCCAGATCGCCTCCCAGGTCTGCCGCTTGATGCGGTTGCCGGGGTGCATCGGCCCCACCCGGTGCCGGAACAGGACCTCGCTGCGGTAGACGTTGCCGACGCCCGCGAGGACCTTCTGGTCCATCAGCAGCTCGGCGATGCTGCGGCGTCCGCGGTGGATCATGGCCCAGGCCCGGTCGGCGTCCGCCTCGGGACGCAACGGGTCGGGCCCCTGCCGGGCGATCACCTCGGCCACCTCGTCCGGGGTGCGGGTCGCGCAGATGATGGGCCCCCGCAGGTCGGCGACGTGTCCTTCGTCCGCCAGGCGCAGCCTGACCTGGCCTCGCACAGGCGGCTCGGCTGCGTCGGCGCCGACCGGGGTGACGTCGAACTTGCCGATCAGCCCGAGGTGCACGTGCAGCCGGCGCTCCCCCGCGAAGTCGACGAAGAGGTGCTTGCCCCAGGCGTCGGCACCGACCAGCTCGAGCCTGTCCAGGAGCGCGGCCCCCTCGGCAAACCGGCCCTGCGGGCTGCTGGCACGGGGCGACCGCCCGGCGAACGCCGTGCTCAGGTCGGCGGCGAGACGGTGGATGGTGTGGCCTTCAGGCATGCGCCCATCGTCGCTGCCGGCCCGGCCGGCGAGCGCACCGGGTCGCCGCCGCGCTCGTCAGTGGCTGCGGGGACGTGAGTGCCGACCAGGGCAGGGCCCGTGGTGCTGCCCTGCTGCAGGCCTACGTGCAGCAGGACGCCACTCAGCCGGTGTTGCGCAGACCCGCGGCCACGCCGTTGACGGTGATCAGCAGCGCACGCTGCAGGCCCGCCTCGTCTGCCCCGTCGTGTCCCTCGCGCAGGCGGCGCAGCAGCTCGACCTGCAGGTAGGAGATCGGGTCGAGATACTGGTCGCGGACGGCCAGTGAGCGCTGCAGCACCGGCTGGTCCTCCAGCAGCTCGTGCTTGCCGGTGAGGGCACGCAGCTCGGCCACCGTCAGGTCGAACTCCGCCCGGATCGTGTCGAAGACGTGCCGCAGCTCCGGCGGCACCAGCGTCTCGACATAGTGGGCCGCCACCTCCAGGTCGGTCTTGGCGACGGTCATCTCCACGTTGGACAGCACCGCGGCGAAGAAGTGCCACTCGCGCAGCATCTCGGCCAGGGCCTCGCCGTGCCCCGCCTCGCGCGCCGCGCGCAGGCCCGACCCGACGCCGAACCAGCCGGGCACGATCTGCCGGGTCTGGGTCCAGCCGAAGACCCACGGGATGGCGCGCAGCCCGTCGAGCCCCTTGCCGGTGTCCGGGCGCTTGCTCGGCCGCGAGCCGATGTTGAGCGCACCGAGCTGGTCGACGGGAGTGGCTGCCACGAAGTAGTCAGGCAGGTCGGGGTCGTCGATCAGCCGCCGGTATGCGGTGAAGGCGGCGTGGGAGGCGAGGTCCATCACCTGGCCCCAGTGCGCGATCTGCTCGGTCGAGGAGCGCGGGTCACGATGCAGCGCGGTGGCCCGGAGCACCGCGGCGAGGGACAGCTCGAGGTTCTCGTGAGCGAGCGCGGGGAGGGAGTACTTGTCGGAGATGACCTCGCCCTGCTCGGTGAACTTGATCTCACCCTCGAGCACACCGGGGGGCTGCGCCAGGATCGCGTCGTAGGTGGGACCCCCACCGCGACCCACCGACCCGCCGCGACCGTGGAAGAGCCGCAGCCGCACGCCGTGCCGGTGCGCGACGTCCCGCAACGCCCGCTGCGCCTGGTGGATGCCCCACTGGCTGGTGAGCACACCCGCCTGCTTGTTGGAGTCGGAGTAGCCGAGCATCACCTCCTGCACGTCACCGCGCAGGCGCACCAGGGAGCGGTAGGACGGGTCGGTGAGCAGTGCGTCGACCAGCTCGGCCGCGCCGTGCAGCTCGTCGATGGTCTCCAGCAGGGGCGCGAAGCCCACGTGGGCGAAGGCACCTTCACCGGAGACGTTGCCGTGCAGGTCGATGAGCCCTGCCTCCCGGGCCAGCACCGCGGCCGCCACGACGTCGTCCGGCCCCTGGGTCATCGAGATGATGTAGGTCTCGACGACGTCCGGCCCGTAGGTCGTGACGGCCCGCCGGATCTCGTCGAACACCTCCAACGTCTGGCCCCGCTCGGCTGCGCGGGTCAGCAGCGGCCGCCGGGAGGCCAGCTCGCGGACCAGCACGGAGAACCGTTCGTGCTTGTCGAGCTCGGCGTAGGGCCGCTCGAGTCCACCGGCCGCGTCGAGCATGCCGCCGACCGCCTCGTGATGCTTCTCCGCATGCTCGCGGACGTCGAGGGTGGCCAGGTGCAGCCCGGTGCCGGCCAGCGTCTGGCTCGCGCGGGCGATCCGGCCCTCGGCGATGAGCGAGCCCCCGTGCCGGCGCAGCGACTGGGCGACCACCCGCAGGTCGGCCACGATCTCGTCGGCCCGCTCGTAGTCCCGGCCGGGCTCGTGCGGGGTGCCGGCCTCGACACGACGTCGGGTGTTGAGCAGCTTGGCCTTCACGCAGGTCAGCTTGAGGCGGTAGGGCTCGGCGGCGTTGAGCTCCTTGACCCGGGGGTCCAGGCCGGGCAGGTGCTCGAGGTCTTGCTGCAGCGACTCGAGCAGCTCGGGATCGACGTCCACGATCACGGTCGAGCTGGAGACCTGCGAGACGAGCACGTCGACCAGGCCGAGTGCCACCTGGATGGCGTGCTGGTTGTGCAGGCGGAGCACGTCGGCGGTCACCGCGGGCGTGACGTAGGGGTTGCCGTCACGGTCGCCACCGATCCACGAGCCGAAACGCACCGGCGGCTTGGCCGGGTCCATCGCGACACCGTGCTGGGCGAGGGCGTCGCTGAGGTCGCCCAGCAGGTCGGGCACCGTCGCCGTGAGCACCTCGTCGAGGTAGTACATCGCGTTGCGCGCCTCGTCCATGGGCGTCGGTCGCGACTGGCGGAGCTCGTCGGTCTGCCAGATGAGGTCCACGAGCTCGGCGAGCCGGCGGTCCTGCCGACGCCGCGCCAGACTCTCGGGTGCCGTGTCGTGGGCGAGCTCGTCAGACAGGTGCCTGATCTTGGTCAGCACCGACCGGCGGCTGGCCTCGGTGGGATGGGCGGTGAAGACCGGTCGGACGTCGAGCTCCTGCACGGCCTCGGCGAGCAGCTCAGGCCCCCCGGCGGCGACGATGTCGGCGACCGTGCTGGTGAGCCAGCCGTCCTCCTCGGGTCGGGCGGCCAGCGTGCGCACCCGGTGCACCTGCTCGGCGGCGTTGGCCAGGTGGAAGTAGGCCGCGAAGGCCCGGACGAGGTCGGAGGCCTGCTCCAGCGGGAGCCCGGCCAGCAGCTCGCGCACCTCGGCGGCCGCGGCCTCGTCGCCGGTCTTGCTCTCCTTGGTGGTCAGGCGCACCTGCTCGACGCGGTCGAGCAGCTCCTGTCCGTGGTGACGCACGAGGGACTGGCCGAGCAGGGTGGAGACCCGGCGGACGTCGGCGCGAAGCTCGGGACTGATCGGATCCTGGTTCACACGCCAAACCCTACCGAGAGCCGTGTTTCGCCGAGGTTGCGCCGCAGGCATCACCCGTGCTCGGCATACCGGCCTTCACAGCTCGCGCAAGACCTCCCAGATGCGCCGGGCCGCGGGCGCGGCGACCTCGCCACCGATGCCGCCCTGCTCGACGACGAGCACGACGGCATAGCGAGGGTCGTCCACCGGCCCGTATGAGGCATACCACCCCGTGGAGCGCCGACCGAACGACTCGGCCGACCCGGTCTTGCCGGCCACCGGGTAGGACTCGAGGTCGAAACCGGCGAAGGCCGGCGCTCCCGTGCCGTCGGTGTTCACGCCCTCCAGCCCGCTGCGCACGATCTGCAGGGCCTGGTCGTCCAGGCCCACCTGGCCTCCGGTCGCGGGCGCCACAGCCTCGACCAGGGTGCCGTCCGGGGCAGCAGTCCCGGCTGCGACCCGCGGGGTGACCAGCGTGCCCCCGTTGGCAACGGCGGCGTAGACGACGGCCATCTGGAGCGGGGTCACCGCCAGGTCGCCCTGGCCGATGGACAGGTTGACGGCATCGCCGGGGCGGTGCTGCCAGCCGTCGGTGCAGCTCTCCTGGGCCAGGCGCTCGAGGAAGGCGCGACGCTCGGCGTCGCGCTCCTCCGGATAGCCGGACTCGGCGCGCTCGCACGACTGCTCCCGGGTGGCCTCCCAGTAGTCCCGCTTCCACTCCCGGCCGGGCACCAGACCGCTGACCTCCCCGGGCAGGTCGACACCGGTGGCCCGCCCGAGCCCGAAGTCCTGCGCCAGCAGCACATAGGGGTCACGCAGGTCCTCCTCCTGGTCGAGCCCGCCGAGGTCTCGCCAGGTCTGGTAGGCCCAGCCGTAGAACGCGGTGTCGCACGAGACCTCCATGATGCGCTGGAGGTCGAGCTCGCCGTAGGCCGCAGACTCGTAGTTGGTGAACCGCTGTCCTGCGATGCTGACCGACCCGGGGCAGGGATAGCTGGCCTCGGGGTCGATCCCGGACGCGAGCGCCGCAGGCAGCGAGACGACCTTGAAGGTGGAGGCCGGCGGGAAGGTCTCACCCAGCACCCGGTCCAGCAGCGGCTCGCCGCGGGTGGGGTCGGTCAGCGACTCGAACTGCTGCTGGGTCACCCCGCCGGACCAGATGCCCGGGTCGTAGGTCGGCCAGCTCGCGGCGGCGACGACCCCGCCGGTGTCGACGTCGAGCACGACGGCCGCGGCCGAGTCGGCCGGCCAGTCCTCCGCCCGCGCGGCCTCGACCGTGTCGGCGAGCACCTCCTCGACGGTGGCCTGCACCCGCGGCTCGACATGGGTGATCAGGTCAGCCCCGGCCTGCGGCGGGGAGTGCGCCACCTGCCCGGTGACGACACCACGCGGGTCGACGGTCAGGGTGGTCCGGCCGGGTCTGCCGCGCAGCCGGCTGTCGTAGGCCGCCTCCAGGCCACTGCGCCCCACGAGGTCCTCGGGGCCGAGCGCGCCCCCCGCGGCGTCCACCTCGGCCTGGGTCGGCGGGCCCAGATAACCCAGCAGGTGCGCCGCGTTGACGTCCCCGTCCGGGTGCTGACGCACCGGTCGCGTCGACACGGCGATCCCGGGGAAGCTCTCGGGATCCTCGAGCAAGGCCAGGGCGCGCACCGGGTCGACGTCGTCGGCGACCGGGATCGGCTGGTAGGGCGAGCCGCTGAAGCACGACGGCACCGGGGGGGCCCCAGGTGTGCCGCACAGCCGAGTGCGGCCCCAGACCTGCTCCACCGGACGGTGCAGGGCCACGGCGACCGAGACCATGAGTGAGCGCCCCTCGTCGGGTGCCTCCAGCAGGACCTCCGGGTCGACCGTGACCACCGTGGTGGGCCGGTTGGTCACCAGGGGCGTGCCGTCGGCGGCCAGGATCCGGCCGCGCACGGCAGGTGTCAGCACCTCCCGGGTGGTCTCGGCCACGCTCTGGGTCGTCGGCTCCGGGGGCTCGACCAGCTGCCACTGCGCCAGCCGTCCGACCAGCAGGCCACCGAGCACCAGCACGACGGCCACCAGGCCCCAGACGGCGCCGAGGCCGTGGGTGCGCCGGCTGGTCAGGCCCATCCGCGCACCGTCCACCAGCGCTCCAGCCCGACCAGCACGGGCAGGGCCACGACCGACACCAGCATGGTGACCAGGAAGGTCCAGACCAGGTCGGCCGGGGCCGCGAGGCCCACACCGGCCGCTGAGGAGACCCCCCGCACGAACAGCAGCGCGGCGAGCCCGGCCCCGGTGGCGAGCCATGGCAGCAGCGGCGACCACGCGGCATACCGGCGGGTCAGGCCGATGAGCACTCCGACGGCCAGATAGGCGAGCGCAGCGCTGCCGAGCACCTCGGTCCCGGGCGGGGTCAGGTCGACCAGCCAGCCACCGGCCAGGCCCACGAGCCCTCCGGTCACCGGTCCGTGCAGGAGCGCCGCGGCCCCCACGACCAGCAGCACCAGATCGGGACGGGCCGGCAGCAGGTGCGGGGTCAGAGCGGGGAACAGGACCGCCCCGAGGATCAGCAGCGTCCTGCAGGCGATGCTCGGCAGGCGGTTCACGGCGCCTCCACGATGACCACTCCCACGTGCTCGACCGTGTCGAGGTCGACGGCGGGAGTCACCTCCGCGGTCCGGCCGAGCTCGCCGTTGTCGGCGTCGACGGCTGTGACCTCGCCCACCGGAAGACCGGCGACGAACGGCACCGAGCCGGGGCTGCCGAGGGTGGTGACCTGGTCACCGACGGTCACTGCGCTGTCCCCGAGCGCGGTGAGGGTGAGGGCGCCGAACGGCCTCAGCGGCAGGCCGGGGGCGGCGCGGGCGTCGAGCGAGCCGAGCGCCCCCGTCTGCCCGAAGCGGACCCCGACCACCACCCGCGGGTCGCCGAGCACCAGCACGTCGGCCGTGGTCGGGGTGGTGCGCAGGACCCGCCCGACCAGTCCCTCGGGTGCGACGACGCTCTGGTCGGCCCGCACGCCGTCGACTGCGCCGCGGTCGACGGTGACGGTGCGCGACCCGATGGGGGCCGACCCGCCGGCGAACCCCACGACCCGGGCGCTCAGCAGACGGTGCTCCGGCCGCCCGGCCCACGACTCGTGCAGCGCGAGCCGCGCAGCGAGGTCCGCGCGCTCGGCGCGGGCCAGGTCCCGCTCGCCCTGCATGGCGTCGCGCTCGGCCCGCACTCGGCCCAGCTCCCCGGACGAGCCCACCCAGCGCTGGAGCGGACCGGTCGCCTCTGCTGCCGCCTGCCGCAGCGGTGCGGTCCACGCCGGGCGGGCCAGGTCGACCAGGAGCAGCGCGATCGTCAGCGCCAGCAGGACGGTGAGCAGTCGTCGCATCGACCTGGTCACCACACCTGAGGGCTCACGAGCAGACGCTCCAACGCACCGAGGTCCTCCACGCAGGCACCGGCCCCCCGGATCACCGCCCGCTGCGGGTCGTCGGCGACGCGCACCGGCAGCCCCAGCTCGTGGTGCAGTCGCTGGTCCAGGCCCCGCAGCAGGGCTCCTCCCCCGGTGAGCACCGCTCCCCGGTCGAGGAGGTCCCCGGCCAGCTCGGGCGGGCAGAGGTCGAGCACCTCCACCACGACACCGACGATGCGGGCCAGGACGGACTCGATCATCTCGCGCACCTCGGTGGAGTCGAGCGTGACCGTGCGCGGCAGCCCGGTGCTGAGGTCACGGCCCCGCACCCTGGTGCGCAGGGGCTCGTCCCGAGGAGCGGCGGCCCCCACGGCGAGCTTGATGTGCTCGGCGCTGCGCTCCCCCAGCAGCAGGTCGTGGCGGGCCTTCACCCCCGCCACCACCGCCTCGTCGATCTCGTTGCCACCCACCCGCAGGCTGCGAGCGTTGACCACCCCACCCAGGCTGATCACCGCGACGTCGGTGGTGCCCCCACCGATGTCGACGACCATCGAGGCGGTGGGCTCGTGCACCGGAAGGTCGGCGCCGATCGCCGCCGCCATGGCCTCCTCCAGCACGTGGACCTTCCGCGCCCCGCACCGGATCGCGGCGTCCTCCAGGGCCCGGCGCTCGACCGGGGTCACCCCGCTGGGCACACACACGACCATCTGCGGCCGGACCAGTCGGGACGGGCTGACCCTACCCACGAAGTGCCGCAGCATCTGCTCGGTCACCTCGGCGTCGGTGATGACACCGTCGGAGAGGGGGCGCCGGGTGAGCACGGCCGCAGGGGTGCGACCCACCATCTCGTAGGCGGTGCTGCCCGCAGCCACGAGCCGGCCCGTGACCGCGTCCAGTGCCACGATCGTCGGCTCCTCCAGGACGATGCCCCGGCCGCGCTGGTGCACCAGGGTGGTCGCGGTGCCGAGGTCCACGGCGAGATCACGCCCGAGGAGCGCCGCGCCCCGTCGTGTGCTCACCCCGCGATCGTACGCACGGCCCCGGCCACCGGCACCGAGGCGCGGCCGACGTGGACGTCCCCGGCCTTGCGGAGCGGTGAGCCGGGTCGCAGTGCTGGTGCCTGTCCGGACCTGACGCACAGTCATGGTTCAGGGTCGTAGACCTCCGCAAGGGTGGGAAAGCGCGTCAGCACGTTCTGCGGGCGCTTCACTACAGCCTTGTTGCGCAGGTGTGCCTGCACAAGCTCCTCAATCTTCACCGGCTTCGGCGTCCGCGAGTCCTGGCCGGTGTGCTTGAGATGGGTGAAAGTGGCCCGTCGCGAGTCCAGCACGGTGGGGACGCGGGTGTCGACGGTCATGTGGTTGCCCGGCCCCACGAGGTCCAGGGTGCCGGTTGCGTCGTCCCAGCGCCCCACGACCGCCTGACCCAGCGCCCCCAGCACGTAGTGCCGGGCCCGTAGGTGGGAGACGCGACCTTCGTGATAAATCGCCTCGTAGCCCTTGGAGAGCGACACCGCCCAGCCCGGTCCGTGCCGTCGGACGTGGCCGTCCAGGATGTCGACAAAGTCCAGGCTGAGCAGGTCGTCGTCATCGACCCGGAGCCAGACCACGGACCTCGAGCTGGGCCGCTCGTCCTCGAGCGTACGCTGGATGATGTCGATGATGCTGCCGTCCTCGGTCGGGTGCAGGGCTAGCACCGGGTAGCGCTCCGCGGCTTCGCGGAGCCGACCGAGCCACGGCTCCGGCATCTCCGGGGAGTAGGTGACGACGTGACGGTAGTCGTGCTTCTCGGTCCATCGCTGCAGCACCGGAACGGCGAGGTCGAGGAAGATGTGTTCGCGGTCGGTCATGCGCTCGGGCGACCACAGGTGGTCCAGAAAGGCCCGCTCGTCCTCGAAGCGCCGGGAGGCCTTGAAGGCCAGCCCCCGGTTGTTGCTGAAGTGGGCGCTGTAGCGCGTCCAGCCGAAGTAGGCGGGTGGAGGCTCAAGGGACCTGACCACAGTGGCGCGACCACCCGGCACGCTGCCGGTGGCCAGCAGAAGGCCCGCGTCGCGAACCCTCCTCGCCACCCCACGTGCGCGTCGTCGGACGACGGTGCTCGGCTCAGGTCTGCTCGGGTTCTCCACGGGCCCCATGGTGCATGACCCGGGTGCCCCACGCACTCAGGACTGGCGTCTGACGCCGTTCTCGTGACGCCACGCCTCAAACTGTCGCACCGGAGCTCGCCGGGTTCACCCCGCGATCGTACGCACGGCCCCGGCCACCGGCACCGAGGCGCGGCCGGGCGCGACGGCGCTGCAGGTGAGCTGGTGCGGCTCGGTGACCCTCTCCGTGACCGACACCTCCACGGTCGCCGTGCCGGTGGTCAGCACCACCCGGTGGGTGCCGCCCCGGGTGCTGACCTCACGGGGCTGGACCGAGCCCCACGCCAGTGGCCCGCACTGCTCGTGGACCGCGACCACCGCAGCCTGCACAGCCGGAGCGTGGCCGGTGACCCCGCGCAGGTGGGTGGTCAGCGGAGCGCCGGCGTGATGGGCCACGACGGCCTCGACTGCCGAGCCCGGGTCGAGCCCGCCGTAGATCACCCCGTCGGGCAGCACCACGACGTTGGCCGCGAAGCGGTCGCCACCGGTGTGCGAGCACTCCCACGTCGCCTCCGGCCAGCGCGTCGCCAGGTCCGCGGCAACGGGCCGACCGCGCACGGCGCAGCAGACGTCCTTGCGCCCGTGGGTGCAGACGAGCAGCAGCTCCGGCTCCGGTCCCGGTGCCCGCAGGGGCGCCGGTGAGGCGGGTGCGGCGTCGCCGTCCGCGGCGGCTCGGAGCCGGTCGGCGGCCGCATGCAGGTCGCTGTCGTAGGACCACGTGCCCCAGGTCACCGCAGCCTGTGCAGCGCCGTCCACCACGCACCACGCACGCTCCAGACAGACCCGGGAGGCGCGTCGACCGGGGCGGCGGATCAGCATGATGCGAGCCCCGGACACGGTGGCGGCATCGGTCAGGTCGGCCCGCACCGCGGCGTCGAGTGACATCCCCTCGAAGGCCTGAGGTGTCCACCCACCGTCCTGCTCCAGCAGCAGCCAGCGCCGCGCTGGGGGCGCCGTCCCGACCAACGGGTCCTGGCGCCTCCGTGCCTCAGTGGAGCAGCGGAAGTCGGTCATGGTGGCTCACGCTACGGGTTCGGCCACCACGATCCCGTGTCGGACCAGGAGCCGGACGGCCTCGACGGCTCGTGACTCGTCCTCGGCCAGAGCCCCGACGCGTGAGATGCCACGCTCGATGAGCGTGTCAAGCACCGGGCGATGTCGAGACGGCATCCGGAAGCGTCCGGCGCGGGAGCGCACGATGACCTCGTCACCCGCCGCCGGCAGGACCTCCACCATGAGGTGGTCGCGCAGGCGCACCGTCGATGCCGCGGTGACGTGGTCGACGGCGGCCAGCTGGGCCAGCGGGGCCACCGGCTCGGGCCGCTGGGCTGCACGAGCCCGACCGGTCAGCCAGGAGGCGACCGCCTCGTCGGGCACGTCGTGGATGGCCCGCACCAGGAGCTCACGGGCCAGTGCGACGTCCTCGGCCGTGACGGCGGGAGACCCCAGAGGGAGCGAGGCTCGCACGCTCGGATCGTCGCGCAGCCGGACCCGGGCCTGGTCGAGCAGGCTCTCGGCGAGGTGGTGCCGAGTCCAACCGTGCACCCCGACCGTGAGGTGGATGCTCACACCGCCAAGGGCCTGCGCCGAGTGGATGTAACCGCGGGGCAGGTAGAGGCAGTCACCGGGCTGGAAGGTCTCCTGCAGGTGTGGCGGCTGTTGCGCCGCTGCCTCGACCTCGGCCCGACGCTCCGCCCACGGCTGGTCTCGCAGCGGGGCGTCGATGACGGGCTCGCGGACGGCCCACCGCTTGGCACCCGCGATCTGCAGCACGAAGACGTCGTGCACGTCGTAGTGGTCACTGAAGCCCTGGCTCTGGGTCGGCGTGATGTAGGCGTTGACCTGCACGGGGTGACCCAGGTCGGCCGCCAGCTGCTGGCTGAAGTCGACGACCGGACCCCAGGTGCGGTGCAGGGCCTGCAGCACGATCGTGGCGCCGTCGGCGAAGAGCGCCAGCACCCGGTCGTCGCTGATCTGGTCGGCGATGCCGGCTCCGACACCGCCGCCGGTGGTGTAGGCCGACTCCGGCAGGGTCGTGCCGTTCTTGGCCATGCGCAGGAAGGGCGTGCGAAGCCCCCGGCGGGACAGCAGCTCGTCGACCGCAGCCGCCGAGAACAGGTCCGAGAAGTCGTCCCCACCCCGCTGCGCGGCCGTGGTCAGGACGGCGCGGCGACCCCAGTCGTGCCGGGCGAAGTCGTCGACGGCCTCGCCGACCAGGCGGGTGAGGGCCGGCGAACCGACCCCCACCCGTGGGTCGTGCGTCTGCAGTGCGTTCACTCAGAGGCTCCGGTCGGCACCACCGTCAGCGCCACCATCGGCACCACCGTCAGCACCGCCATCGGCACCACCGTCAGCACCGCCATCGGCACCACCGTCAGCACCGCCATCGGCACCACCGTCCGCACCGCCATCGGCACCACCGTCCGCACCGCCATCGGCGCCACCATCAGCACCGCCATCGGCACCACCGTCAGCGGGACCGTGGCCTGCACCACCGTCAGCGGGACCGTGGCCTGCGGCACCGTCCGCACCACCGTCCGCGCCGCCATCGGCGCCACCGTCAGCACCACCGTCCGCACCGCCATCGGCGGGCCCGTGGCCCGCGGTGGGGTCAGTGACGTGGGTGGCGTCGATGATGTCTTCCTCGTTGTACGGCTTCTCGTGGCTGACGTCGTCCTCGTTGGTCGGCGTGGGCGTCTCGTCGGAGTCGTCGTGGTGGTTCATGGGGTCGGTCATGGCTGCCTCCCTGGTGGTCACGTGCCCGGACGTCGGCGTCCCGGCATCACTGAGATGTCTACACGAAGGGACCGACGACGCAACCGCAGACGTGTCCGGTCGGCACCGCGAGCGCTGGTCCGGGACCTCAGAGTCCGGGGAACCAGATGGCGATCTCGCGGGCTGCCGAGTCCGGCGAGTCCGACCCGTGCACGATGTTCTGCTGGACCTTCAGGCCCCAGTCACGACCGAGGTCACCGCGGATGGTGCCGGGCGCGGCAGCCGTCGGGTCGGTGGCGCCGGCAAGGGCCCGGAAGCCGGCGATGCAGCCCTGCCCCTCGACCACGACGGCGGTCACCGGGCCGGAGGACATGAACTCGACCAACGGCTCGTAGAACGGCTTGCCCTTGTGCTCGGCGTAGTGGGCAGCGAGCTGCTCCGGGGTGGGGTGCACCACGGCCAGGGCGGTCAGCGTGTAGCCCTTGGCCTCGATGCGCCGCAGGACCTCGCCGGTGAGCCCCCGGCGGTATCCGTCCGGCTTCACCAGGACGAGGGTGCGCTCGGTCTGTTGCTGGGTCTGGTCAGTCACGGGCTGCAGCCTAGCGAGCCTCCAGCACACCCGTGCCCAACAGCCCGAACAGCACCAGGGCCAGGACGACCCGGTAGATCACGAACGGGGTGAAGGTGTGCGTGGAGATGTAGCGCATGAACCAGGCGATCACGGCCAGAGCGACGGCGAAGGCCACGGCCGTGGCCAGGAAGATCGGACCCCAGGCCGGCGTCACCGGGTCCTCGGAGATCTTGGCGAGCTGGTAGAAGCCTGACCCGAGCACCGCCGGGATGGCCAGCAGGAACGAGTAGCGCGCTGCCGCCTCCCGCTTGTAGCCCATGAACAGCCCGGCTGCGATGGTGCCGCCGCTGCGGGAGACGCCGGGGACCAGCGCCAACGACTGCGCCAGGCCGAAGTAGATGCCGTGCTTCCAGGTCAGTGACTCCAGCGGCCGCTCGTTGCGGGCGACACGGTCGGCGGCGAAGATCACGAGCGCGAAGACGAGCAGCATCGTCGCGGTGAGCCACAGGTTGCGCAGGTCGGTCTCGATCCAGTCCTGCAGCGTGTAGCCCAGGACCGCGATCGGGATCGACCCGACGATGACCAGCCACCCCATCCGCACGTCCGGGTCGCTCTGCGGGATCTTGCCCACCAGGGCCAGCGACCATCGCGAGATGATCCGGGTGATGTCACGCCAGAAGAACACCAGCACCGCTGCCTCGGTGCCGAGCTGGCTGATCGCGGTGAACGCCGCTCCGGGATCCTCGCCACCGACCAGCTGCCCGACGATGGACAGGTGTGCGCTGCTGGAGATGGGCAGGAACTCGGTGAGTCCTTGCACCAGTCCCAGCACGAGGGCGGTCAGGTAGTCCATCGGCGTCAGTCGTCCTTCGCTGCGTCGGTATGCGGTTCGCCGTCAGCCGGTGGTGACGGTGCGTCCCCGGTCTGCCCGGCGGCCTGCTCGGCCTGGAACCGAGCGGTGAGCTCGTCCATCTTGTGGCCCTGCGAGAGACACAGCCACCACAGCACCCCGAAGATGACCGCCACGATGGCCATGGCCGGCAGCACCACGGCCGTCGCGAGGGTCAACGCCTGGGCCAGCCAGCCGAGCCAGATGCCCGCTCGGCGCCGCAGCAGACCGGAGACCAGCAGACAGAACACCGCCAGGGCGCAGCCACCGACGAAGTAGGCGTTGGCGCGTCCCTGCGGGTCGCCGGCCGCGAGCTCGAACTGCCGGGCCACGAGGGCACCGAAGAACACCGTCATGGCCTGCCCGGCGAGGGTGATCGCCGCGAGACGGCGGGTCATCCTGCCCGGCGCCGAGGAGCGACCGCCAGCGCGGGAGGCGCTCATGTGCCGGTGACGCCGAGGAGCATCCGCACCTCGGCGGCCGTGATGACCGACCCGGTCGCCAGGACGGCCCCCGTCATGCCCCCGTCGTCGGCCAGCCCGGCCGCGGTGTCCAGGGCGTCGGGCAGGTCGCGGACGACGGTGACCCGGTCCTCCCCGAAGTAGGCCACGGCGATCTCGGCGAGCCGCTCCGGTCGGATGGCTCGCGGTGACGTGGTGCGGGTGACGACGACATGGTCGAGCACCGGCTCCAACAGGCCCACCATCGTCTCGGCGTCCTTCTCCTGGAGCACGGCCAGGAGCCCGACCAGCCGGCCGAAGGTGAACGACTCGCGCACGGCCTCCACCAGGGCCGAGATGCCGGCCGGGTTGTGGGCTGCGTCGACGATGACGGTGGGGCTGCGGCGCACGATCTCCAGCCGACCGGGGGAGGACATGTCCTCGAAGGCAGTGCGGATCACCTCGTCGGTGATCGGCTGCTCGCCGCCACCGACGAAGGCCTCGACCGCGGCCACGGCCAGGGCGGCGTTGTGGGCCTGGTGCGCTCCGAACAGCGGCAGGAAGAGCTCTCGGTAGTCGCCGGACAGTCCCCGCAGGGTGACCAGCTGGCCACCCACGGCGACCTCGCGCTCGAGCACGCCGAAGGCCACCCCCTCGGCCTGCAGTGTGGCGCCGACCTCGTCGACCCGGTCCAGGACGATCTGCATGACCTCGGGCTCCTGCACGCCCACGACGGCGATCGCACCCTCCTTGATGATCCCGGCCTTCTCGGTGGCGATGGCCTCCAGGGAGTCGCCCAGCAACCGGGTGTGGTCGATCGACACCGGGGTCACGACCGCCACGGCGCCGTCGGCGACGTTGGTCGCGTCCCACACCCCGCCGAGGCCGACCTCGACCACGGCGACGTCGACCGGGGCGTCAGCGAAGGCCGCGTAGGCGACGCAGACCAGCACCTCGAAGTAGGTCATCCTCGGGCCGTCCTGTGCCTGCGACCCTGCGTCGACGAGGTGCACGAAGGGCAGCACCTCGTCGTAGGCGTCCAGGAAGCGCTGCTCCCCGATCGGCTCCCCGCCGATGACGATGCGCTCACGCAGGTCGTGCAGATGGGGGCTGGTGAACCTGCCTGTGGTCAGACCCATCTCGCGCAGCAGCCGCTCCACCATGCGGGTGGTGGACGTCTTGCCGTTGGTGCCGGTGAGGTGGATGACACCGAAGGTGCGCTGGGGCTCGCCCATCAGGTCCATCACCTGGCGCACCCGGTCCAGGGTGGGCTCGACGACGTTCTCCGGCGAACGCTGCAGGATCTCCTCGGCGACCAGGGCCATCCGCAGCCGCAGGTCGTCCGAGGCCGGCGTGCTCATGCGCTCACCGGGGCGACCAGCAGCTGCACGGTGCGGCCGCCGTCGAGCTCGGCCTGGCAGGTGTATGCGCTCGCTCCGGCCCTGCCGCGAGGTGCGGGTAGTGCCGTGCCGGCGCCGGCCGCCCCGAACTGCACGGTCAGCGTCTCGGTCATGATCAGCCCCTGGTGCTCGGTGGCGGCCTGCCACACCTCGTCGTCGCCGACCACGGTCAGGCTGATCCGGTCGGTCACCTGCAGGTCAGCGTCGCGACGGGCCTGCTGCACTGCGCGGATGAGGTCGCGAGCCAGCCCCTCCCGGGCCAGGTCGTCGGTGACCTCGGTGGACAGCACCACGAAGCCGCCGCCCGGCAGCATCGCCGTGGCCTGTGACCCGGCGGACCCCCCGCCGACGACGGTCTCGAGAGCGAACTCGCCGTCGTGCAACTGCAGGCCCCCGGAGGTCACCGTGCCGTCCGCGGCCACCGACCAGTCACCGGACTTGCTGCCCTTGATCGCGGCCTGCACGTCCCGGCCCAACCGTGGGCCGGCAGCACGGGCGTTGACGCTGAGCCGCTGCCCGAGGCCGAACTCGGCAGCCGCCGGGTCGTCGGGCAGGAGCACCCGCACCTCACGCACGTTGACCTCCTGCAGGACGATCTCCTTGAGCGGCTCCAGGCCCGAGGCGTGCTCCGTCACCACGGTCAGCGACTGCAGGGGCAGCCGCACCCGCAGCCGTTCCGCCTTGCGCAGGGCCTGCGTGGTGGAGCAGACGGCGCGCACCGTGTCCATGGCCTCGACGAGGTCGTGGTCCTCGGGCAGGTCCTGCGCGACGGGCCAGTCGGTCAGGTGCACCGACTCGCCCCCGGTGAGCCCCCGCCATACCTGCTCCGTCGTCAGCGGCAGCAGCGGCGCGCTCACCCGGCAGAGCACCTCCAGCACGGTGTAGAGCGTGTCGAAGGCGTGCTGGGCACCGTCCTCCCCGGCCCCCGTCGTGCCCCAGAAGCGGGGGCGGGACCGGCGGATGTACCAGTTGGTCAGCACGTCGACGAAACCGCGCACCGCGTCACAGGACCCGGCGACGTCGTAGGCGTCCATCCTGGTCTGGACGTCCAGGACGAGCTCGCGTGTCTTGGCCAGCAGATAGCGGTCCAGCAGGTCCGGGGAGTCCGAGCGCCAGGAGGCCTCACGCCCCTCCGCGTTGGCGTAGAGACCGAAGAAGTACCACGCGTTCCACAGCGGGATCAGCACCTGGCGCACCCCGTCACGGATGCCCTGCTCGGTGACGACGAGGTTGCCGCCGCGCAGGATCGGGGAGGACATGAGGAACCAGCGCATCGCGTCGGCCCCGTCTCGGTCGAAGACCTCACGCACGTCCGGGTAGTTCTTCAACGACTTGGACATCTTCTGCCCGTCGTTGCCGAGCACGATGCCGTGGACCAGGCAGGTGGCGAAGGCCGGCCGGTCGAACAGTGCCGTGGCCAGCACGTGCAGGGTGTAGAACCACCCCCGGGTCTGCCCGATGTACTCGACGATGAAGTCGGCCGGGAAGTGGTGCTCGAACCACTCGGCGTGCTCGAACGGGTAGTGCACCTGGGCGAAGCTCATCGAGCCGGAGTCGAACCAGACGTCCAGGACGTCCTCGACCCTGCGCATCGTCGACCCTCCGGTCGGGTCGTCCGGGTTGGGGCGGGTCAGCTCGTCGACGAAAGGCCGGTGCAGGTCGGGCTGACCCTCGGCGTTGCGGGGCACCCGGCCGAAGTCGCGCTCGATCTCGGCGAAGGAGCCGTAGACGTCGATGCGTGGGTAGGCCGGGTCGTCGGAGCGCCACACCGGGATCGGGCTGCCCCAGAAGCGGTTGCGTGAGATCGACCAGTCCCGGGCGTTGCTCAGCCACTTGCCGAACTGGCCGTCCTTGAGGTGCTCCGGCACCCAGCTGATCTCCTGGTTGAGCTCGACCATGCGGTCCTTGAGCTCGGTGACGGCGACAAACCAGCTGGACACGGCCTTGTAGATCAGCGGCTGCCGGCAGCGCCAGCAGTGCGGGTAGGAGTGGTCGTAGGTCTCCCGGCGCAGCAGGACCGTCCCCTCGGTGACCGAGCCGGCCTCACCCGACCCCCAGGTCTGCGCCTTGAGGTGGTCGATGATGTGGCTGTTGGCGTCGAAGACCAGCATCCCGGCGTACTCCTCGACGGGTGCGGTGAACGCGCCGTCGGGACCGACCGGCATGACCGGCTCGATGCCCTCCCGGTCGGTGACGAGCTTGTCCTCCTCGCCGAAGGCGCCGGCACTGTGCACCAGCCCGGTGCCGTCCGTGGTGGTGACGAAGTCTGCCTCGACCACGCGGTGCGCCCGGGCATGCCCGGCGTAGTAGGAGAACGGGGGGGTGTAGGAGCGCCCGATGAGGTCGGCACCCGTGAGGTGCTGGACGACCGTGGGCTCCTCCCCCAGCTCACGCGCGTAGTGCCCGAGCCTGGCCTGGGCGATGACGTAGCGCTCCCTGGTGCCGGTGACCTCGTCGGACTCGACCACGACGTAGTCGATGTCGGGGTCGACCATGATCGCGAGGTTGGCCGGCAGCGTCCACGGGGTCGTCGTCCAGACCAGGGCCAGCTCGCCGGTCTCCAGCCGCAGGCCGACGGTCACGGCCGGGTCCTGGCGCACCTGGTAGACGTCGTCGTCCATGCGCAGCTCGTGGTTGGACAGGGGCGTCTGGTCGTTCCAGCAGTACGGCAGGACGCGGTAGCCCTCGTAGACCAGACCCTTGTCGTGAAGTGTCTTGAACGCCCAGATCACCGACTCCATGTAGTCGGGGTTGAGCGTCTTGTAGTCGTGCTCGAAGTCGACCCAGCGTGCCTGACGGGTGACGTAGTCGCGCCAGTCGTCGGTGTACTTGAGCACCGACTCGCGGCACTTGGCGTTGAACGCCTCGATGCCCAGCTCGACGATCTCGTCCTTGGTCTTGATCCCCAGCTGGCTCATCGCCTCCAGCTCGGCAGGCAGGCCGTGGGTGTCCCAGCCGAACCGACGCTCGACGCGGTCACCACGCATGGTGCGGTAGCGCGGGACCAGGTCCTTGACGTAGCCGGTGAGCAGGTGCCCGTAGTGCGGCAGGCCGTTGGCGAAAGGGGGACCGTCGTAGAAGACGTACTCCCCCGAGCCGTCCGCGCCGGCGTCGCGCTGTTCGACGCTCTTGACGAAGGTGCCGTGCTCGGCCCAGTGCTCGAGCACGCGCAGCTCGAGGTCGGGGAATCGCGGCGAGGGGGTCATGCCCTGGCCTGCGGTGTCGACCTGGGGATAGGTCATCGGCGGTCTCCTGGTGCGCTGCGAGTGGTGTGCTGCGTGCCACGAGGACGACACGTCGGACGCGCCGCGGTACCACCTCGCTTGCCGTGCCGCCCCGGGACTCCCGGCACGACGCGACCGCTCGACTCTCCAGGCTGTGACGGGCCCACCCGTCCGGTTCTAGTGGGAGCGCATGGCAACCGGCAGGTATGTCGTGCGCTCTGTTCTTCCGGATGGCTCGCCGCTGATAACGGCTCAGACGCCAGGGTCGACAGCATACCGTCCGAGGTCGCCCGGACTGCACCGCGGAGCCCCCGGGCACGCCGAAGGGCCGGGAGCGCACACGCTCCCGGCCCCTCAGGCAACCCGTCGTCCTCGACGAGCGGGGGTAGGTCAGATCTGCTCGGCGGGGATGTCCTTCTCGTCGTCCGTCAGACCGAGCTGGGCCAGGCGACCGCTGTTGCGGTCGGCGATGTACTCCTTCATCTCCGTGCGGATCTTGGGGAGGAGGAAGTAGACCCCCAGCAGGTTGACGAAGCCGCACACGAACAGGAAGGCGTCGGCGAAGGAGAGCACCTCACCGAAGGTGAGCACCGAGCCGATGACGGTGAAGCTCAGGAAGACCGACTTGTAGATGATGTTGGAGACGCGCGACTCACCGAACAGGTAGTTCCACGCCTTGTTGCCGTAGTAGGACCAGGTGATCAGGGTGGAGATCGCGAACAGCACGACCGCGACGGCCAGCACGTAGGGGAACCACGAGATGACGCTCTCGAAGGCGTCCGAGGTGACGGCCACGCCACCGCCGTACTGGTAGGTCGAGTCCGCGGCGAGCTGCTCGCGGGTGTCGTTCCAGAAGGCGGTGTCCGCGATGACGATGGTCAGCGCCGTGAACGAGCAGATGACGACGGTGTCGATGAGGGGCTCGAACAGCGCGACGAAGCCCTCGGAGACCGGACGCCGGGTCTTCACCGCGGAGTGCGCGATGGGAGCCGAGCCCAGGCCGGCCTCGTTGGAGAAGGCCGCACGCTGCAGACCGACGATGAGCACACCGATGAACCCACCGGTCAGCGAGTCGGGGTTGAAGGCGCTGCTGACGATGGTGCTGATGGCGGCGGGGACCTCGGTGATGTTGCCCAGGATCACGATGAAGCAGGCCAGCACGTAGATGCCGCCCATGAACGGCACCAGGGTCGAGGTGACCCGGCCGATGGACTTGATGCCACCGAGGATGACCAGTCCGATGATGGTGGCCAGGATGAGGCCGAAGATGAAGGCCGACCCGGGGTTGGCCAGGAAGCTGTCCTCCGGCCCGCCGGTGACCTCGATCGCCTGGGACAGGGTCTGGTTGGCCTGGAACATGTTGCCGCCGCCGACACCGAAGAAGAGGATGGCGACAGCGAAGAGGCCGGTCAGGCCGACCGCGACGAACTTGGGGAAGCGCCCGAACGCGACCGGGAGGTACTTGAACGGACCACCGGAGACGGTGCCGTCGTCGTAGACCGTGCGGTACTTCACGCCCAGGGTGCACTCGGCGAACTTCGTGGCCATGCCCAGCAGGCCGGCCAGGATCATCCAGAAGGTGGCACCCGGGCCGCCGATGGTGACCGCGGCACCGACACCGGCGATGTTGCCCAGGCCGACGGTGCCGGAGACGGCGGAGGTCAGCGCCTGGAAGTGCGGGATCTCACCGGGGTCGTCCGGGGAGGAGTACTTGCCGCGGACCACCTCGGAGGCGATCTTCAGTCCGCGGAACTGGATGAAGCCCAGGTAGCCGGTGATGACGATGCCACCGATGAGCAGCCACATCACGATCCAGGGCATGGGGAACCACTCGGGTGACCAGAAGATGATCTCGTTGGCCACGCGGTTGACATCGGTGAAGGCCGAGTTGACGACCTCCTCGATCTGCGCGAGCGTGCTTTGCTCGTCGACGACGCCGTCCTGCAGCGGGAGTATCACGGGTTGCGTAAACATGACGCTACCGAACCGTGGCATGGGCCACACGGCAAGCGCGCCACCACATACGTGACCAAACCGTGACATTGCGAGGGAACCATCACGGCGGTGTGCTCGTCACTTCGATCCTGGCGTGAAGCGGCGGCTGCGTCGACCCGGACACGCCGTCTGGGAGAATGCCGCGCATGACCCACTCCGCACCGTCCCGATCACGCCTGCGCCCCATCACCCTGCCGGACCGCCCCTCGGTCGACGGACTGGAGCAGACCTGGTCAGCGGTATGGGCCGAGCAGGGCACCTACGACTTCGACCGCACCACCGCACTGTCCGCCCCGCGGGACCAGCTGTTCGTGGTCGACACCCCACCGCCGACGGCCAGCGGAGCGCTCCACGTCGGTCACGTCTTCTCGTACACGCACACCGACTGCCTGGCCCGCTACAAGCGGATGAGGGGGCTCACCGTGTTCTATCCCATGGGCTGGGACGACAACGGCCTGCCCACCGAGCGGCGGGTGCAGAACTACTACGGCGTGCGCGGCGACGCGACGCTGCCGTACGAGCCCGGCTTCGCACCACCGATGCGAGGCAGCGACGACCCCTCCGCCAAGGCCCCCCGCGCCCAGGACCAGCAGCCGGTCTCGCGCGCGAACTTCATCGAGCTGTGCAACGAGCTCACGGTGGTGGACGAGGAGAAGTTCGAGCAGCTCTGGCGCAAGCTGGGCCTGTCCGTGGACTGGACACTGACCTATCGGACCATCGACGAGCGCTCGCGTGCCGTCTCCCAGCAGGCCTTCCTGCGCAACCTGGCCCGGGGCGAGGCCTACCAGGCGCAGGCGCCCGGCCTGTGGGACGTGACCTTCCAGACCGCGGTCGCCCAGGCCGAGCTCGAGGCGCGCGACTACCCCGGCGCCTACCACCGGGTGGCCTACCACCGCGCCGACGGCACCCCGGTGCACATCGAGACGACCCGGCCCGAGCTCATCCCCTCGTGCGTCGCGCTCATCGCCCACCCGGACGACGAGCGCTACACCGCGCTCTTCGGCACCACCGTGACCTCGCCGCTGTTCGGCGTGGAGGTCCCCGTCGTCGCGCACCCGCTGGCCGAGCGGGACAAAGGCGCGGGCATCGCGATGTGCTGCACCTTCGGCGACCTCACCGACGTCACCTGGTGGCGGGAGCTCGGCCTGCCCAACCGGTCGGTCGTCACCCGTTCCGGCCGCCTCCAGGCCGAGGTGCCGGAGTGGATCGCCGGTGGACCTGGGGAGCAGCTGTATGCCGAGGGACTGGCCGGAAAGACCGTCTTCACCGCCCGCGAGGCCGTGGTGGCGGCGCTGTGCGAGTCCGGCGACCTCGACGGCGAGCCGGTGCGCACCCAGCGCAAGGCCAACTTCTACGAGAAGGGCGACAAGCCGCTGGAGATCGTCTCGACGCGGCAGTGGTACATCCGCAACGGCGGCAAGGACGAGGACCTGCGGGCCACCTTCCTGCGGCGAGGCGAGGAGCTCGACTTCCACCCCGACTTCATGGGCACCCGCTACGCCAACTGGGTGGGCGGCCTCAACGGCGACTGGCTGATCAGCCGACAGCGCTTCTTCGGCGTCCCGATCCCGGTGTGGTATCCGGTCGACGCGGACGGCGAGGTCGACTACGACACGCACCTGACCCCGACCGAGGCGGAGCTGCCGGTCGACCCCAGCAGCCAGGCGCCGCGCGGCTACACCGAGGACCAGCGTGACCGGCCCGGCGGCTTCACCGGTGACCCCGACATCATGGACACCTGGGCCACCTCGTCGCTGTCGCCGCAGATCGCCTCCGGCTGGCCCGTCGGTGACCTGCCGGACGGGCAGCTCGGCAACGACCGTGCCCTCTTCGCGGCCACCTTCCCGATGGACTACCGCCCCCAGGGGCAGGACATCATCCGGACCTGGCTGTTCGCCACGGTGGTGCGCGCGCACTACGAGCACGGCTCGCTCCCGTGGCAGCACGCCGGCATCAGCGGGTGGATCCTCGACCCCGACCGCAAGAAGATGAGCAAGTCCAAGGGCAACGCCCAGACGCCCGAGGGCATCCTGGACACGCACGGGTCCGACGGCGTGCGCTACTGGGCCGCCTCCGGCCGCCTCGGCACCGACGCCGCCTTCGACGAGGGCCAGATGAAGGTCGGCCGTCGGCTGGCCATCAAGGCCCTCAACGCCAGCAGGTTCGCCCTGTCGATGGGTGCCGCCGAGGACGGCAGACTGCCCGAGCCTGAGCCGCTGGAGACCCTGGTCACCCGGGTCACCGCCCCCCTGGACCGGGCGATGGTCGCGGGGCTGGCCGATGTCGTCCGGGCGGCCACGGCAGCCTACGAGGCGTTCGACCACACCAAGGCGCTGGAGGTCACCGAGACCTCGTTCTGGACGTTCTGCGACGACTACCTCGAGCTCGTCAAGGAACGTGCCTACGGCAGCACGCAGGGCATCGACGACGCCGCCACCTCGTCGGCCCGGGCCGCCCTGCAGGTGGCGCTGGACGTCTACATGCGGTTGCTGGCCCCGGTGCTGGTCTTCGCCACCGAGGAGGTCTGGTCGTGGTGGCACACCGACTCGGTGCATACCCAGCCGTGGCCCACCGCCGAGGAGCTGGCTCCCGCCGCCCAGGGCGGGGAGGCGCGCATGCTCGACGTCGTCGGCCGGGCCCTGACCGGGCTGCGCAAGGCCAAGTCGGAGGCCAAGGTCAAGATGCGCACCGAGATCTCGGCGGCCACGGTGCTGGCCCCTCAGGCCGACCTCGACCTGCTGGGCCAGGCGACCGGTGACCTCTGCGCGGCCGGCAAGGTCACCGGCGACCTCGTGCTGCGGACCGCCGACACGTTCGGCGTGCAGGGCGTGGCCCTCGTGGAGGGCTGACCCCAGGCATGTCACGCAGAGGCAGGGTCGTCACCACGGTGGCGCTGACGGCGCTCGGTCTGCTGCTGCTGCTGTGGGGCGCATCCTCCGGTGACCCCCTGCTCGTGCCGCCCAGCTCGGACGCCACCCCCACCCTGCCCACGGCGGAGGCACCGGTGGCCACCATGGAGAGCGCCCCCGTCGAGCCGCTGCCGACGGAGGCCGAGGGTGACCAAGAGCCGGTGCAGATCGAGTTCGACTGGCTGGTGGTCGGCGGTCTCGCCCTGGTCCTGCTCATGCTCGGGCTCATCGTGCGTGCATTGCTGCGCCGGCGCGAGGAGGACGTCGAGCCGGTCGTCATCGACGACGAGCTCGACACGCTCGTCGACGCCACGGCCGAGCCGGCGCGGGCAGCGACACTCGCGCAGGGCGACCCCCGCAACGCCGTCGTGGCGTGCTGGGTGGTCCTCGAGGACGGGGTGGCCCGGGCCGGGCTGGAACGTTCACCCGCCGAGACCTCGGTGGACCTGGCCCGCCGGGTGCTCGGCACCTGGCAGGTCGACGCGGCGGCGGTGACCGAGCTGTCCGAGCTCTACCGCGAGGCGCGGTTCTCACGACACCCCGTGACCGAGCCGCAGCGGGCCCGGGCGGTGGCTGCGCTGGAGCGCATCCACGCCGACCTGCGAGCTGCCGTGGAGCGCCGCCGGCAGGCCGAGACGCTCGAGCCGGCCGTGGCGAGCGACCCCGCCGAGGAGGGTTCGTGAGCCACCCCGCCTGGCGCGACCGGGTCACCGCCGCCGGGACCTTCTTCGTGGTGGTCGGTGGCCTCCTGTGGTATGTCGGGTCGCTGCCGGAGCAACCGTGGCTGGCCGCGCTCGTCATGCTGCTGGTGACGCTCACCGGCGGGCTCATGATCTGGTCGTTCGGTGACCACGCTCAGGACACCGAGCCGGCCACCTGGCACCTGCCGCTGCGCCAGGAGTCCGCGCCGCCCATGGCGCTGGACTACCGCCTCGTGCGTCTGCGCCGCGACCTGCGCGACGCGCTCGAACGCAACGACCGGCCCGACACCGTCCACGCGCTCGTCTGCGACCTGGCCGTCGAGCGGCTGCGAGCGCACCAGGGCATCGACGCCCGCACCGACCCCGCCGCGGCTCAGGCCGTCCTGTCCCCGGAGCTGTGGCGCTACCTCACCACCCCGCCGTCCGGCACGGCCCGGCGCAGCAGCAAGGAGCTCGGCAGGGCGTTGGAGGAGATCGAGCGCCTGTGACGGCATACTCCTGTCGCGTGTGGCAGTCTCTGACTCCGGCACCGACCACCGCCCTCCGGGCGGCTCACCCACGACCCAGGGAGCACCCGTGAGCACGCAGGCCGCCGACCAGGCACCGGACCTCGCCGAGGTGTCCCGTGTGGCGCAGGGGGTGCTCGACGGTGTCGAGAAGGCGGTGGTGGGCAAGCGCGAAGCCCTGACGCTGGTGCTCAGCGCCGTGCTCGCCGGGGGGCACGTCCTGCTCGAGGACTACCCCGGGCTGGGCAAGACCCTGGCAGCACGCTCCTTCGCGCAGACCCTCGGCCTGGACTTCACCCGAGCCCAGTTCACCCCCGACCTGCTGCCCGCCGACCTCACCGGTGCGTTCGTCTTCGACCAGCGCACCAGCGAGTTCGTGTTCCGCCACGGCCCCCTGTTCACCGGGCTGCTGCTTGCCGACGAGATCAACCGCACCCCGCCCAAGACCCAGTCCGCGCTGCTGGAGGCGATGCAGGAGCACCAGGTCACCGTCGAAGGGCAGACCTTCGCCCTCCCCCAGCCCTTCCACGTCCTCGCCACGGCCAACCCGGTCGAGTACGAAGGCACCTACCCCCTCCCTGAGGCCCAGCTGGACCGCTTCCTGATGCGGGTCTCGTTCGGCTACCCCACGGCCGAGGAGGAGTGGGACGTGCTCCGCCGCCGCGTGGCCCGGCGCACCGAGGACCAGCACCTGCCGGCACTCACCGACGCCGCCGGCCTCACGACCATGCAGCGTGCCGTCGAGACCGTGCCGGTGGAGGACGAGATCAGCCGCTACTGCGTCGAGCTCGCCGCGGCGACCCGACGACACCGGTCGGTGCAGGTCGGCTCCTCACCACGCGGGTCGCTGGCGCTGATGATCACCGCCCGCGCGTATGCCGTGGTGCACGGACGCGACTACGTCGCCCCCGAGGACGTCAAGGCCGTCGCGCACGCGGTGCTCGACCACCGCATCACGATCAAGCCCGAGCTGTGGATGTCCGACACCGGGGGCCACGCCGTCGTCGAGTCCGTCCTGGCCGAGGTCCCGGTGCCGGCGGCGCGCGGTGGCGTCGGAGCGTGAGCGGCAGCCGGGACCGGTGGCAGCTGACCGCTGCCCAGCTGCGGGCCCTGCTCGTCACCGGGGTCGTGGCGCTGGCCGCCTTGCTGCTGCAGCGTCTCGACCTGGTCGTCGTCGCCGCGCCGTTCGCAGCGGTGGCGGTGTGGGGGATGCTCACCCGCCCCGAGGCTGTCCCGACGGCGAGGCTCCGCTTCTCCCGACTCCAGGTGGCCGAGGGCCGCAACGGCCACCTCACCACGACGGTGACCCCGGTCGAGCACCTGGACACCGTCGCCCTGTCGGCGTCCGCACCGCCCTACACCCATCTGGAGCCGGACCACGGCACCCGGGTCGCGATGACCGACGGCGCGGCACCCGTGCGCTCCTCGATCGGGGTCGTCGCGGACCGCTGGGGCGCCCGCCAGGCCGGGCCAGCAATGGTGGCCGGGGCCAGCCCCTGGGCCGCCTTCCGGTGGGGACCGGTGTCGCTGCCGGCCGTTCCCTTCACTGCGGTGCCGCAGACCTCGACCTTCGACTCCTCGGCGCCGGCGCCGCACCCACGGGGGATCGTCGGGCTGCACCGCTCCGACCGACGTGGTGACGGCAGCGAGTTCGCCACGATCCGCCCCTTCCAGTGGGGTGACCGGCTCAAGCGCATCCACTGGGCCCGCTCCCTGCGCACCGGATCGCTCCACGTGAGCACCACCTACGCCGACCACGACACCCACGTGGCGGTGATCCTGGACGCGCACTACGACCTGGGCCGCTCCGAGGGTGTGCTCGGCCGGCCCTCCAGCCTGGACCTGTCGGTGCGGGCCGCCGGGGCGGTCGCCGAGCACTTCCTGCAGCAGGGCGACCGGGTGAGCCTTCGGGTGATGTCCAAGCGCACACCGCTCTTCGTGCCGGTCGGGACCGGTCGTCGCCACCTGGTGCGGATCCTGCAGACCCTCGCCTCGGTGCAGCCGGGACCGCGCGAGGAGAGCGAGCGCCACCGCCTGCGCACCGGGATGCGAGCCGGCACCCTGGTGGTGATGGTCTCGGCGCTGGTGTCTCCCGACGCGGTGACCCAGGCCGCGGTGCTGGCGCGCAGTGGCCTGTCGGTGGTCGTCGTCGACACCCTCGACGAGCGCATCCAGCCTCAGGACGACGAGGCGCTGGCGCTGCTGGCCTGGCGCCTGCGGATGCTCGAACGGGACGCCGAGATCCGCGGTGTCCAAGCGCGCGGTGTGCCGGTCGTGCCGTGGCGTGGACCGGGCAGCCTCGACGCGGTGCTGCGTGAGCTGAGCCGGCGCCCCGCCGGAGGGGCGGCATGAGGGACAACCCCATGGCCACGGTGATCTACGAGGCGCGCACCCTCAGCCGCGGCCAGCTCGGGCTGCGGGTGGTGCCGGTCGTCGCCGCTGCCGGGTATGCCGTCACCCTGGCCGTCGCGGGCGACCCGGGCGGTGGCGCACTCACCGCGGTGCTCCTCGCCGGAGGGCTGGCGGCGGCCCTGCCGCAGGGGCTGATGCCTCTGGTCGCCGTCCTCTACATGGTGGCCGGCTGGGTGGCCGCCGTCGAGGGGGGCTGGACCCCGCTGGTGCTGCCTGCCGCGCTCAGCCTGCTCGCGCTGCACACCGCCTGCGCCCTGGCGGCGGCGGTGCCGGCCTCGGCGACCCTCCCCCGGGGTTACTGGACGCTGCACGGCCGACGGGTCGGCGTCGTCGCCGCAGCCACCACGGGCTGGTGGGGTCTGACGTGGCTGGTCTCAGGGGTGGACCTGCCGGGGGGCATCGCAGCTGCCCTGGTGGGGCTCGCAGCCCTTGCCACCGGTTATGCCGCGCTCTACCTCGCGCTCAGCAGGGGTCGCACCGGCTGAGCCGCTCAGGCAGACTCCTTGCGCTGGGCACGCTTGCGGGAGCGGGTGTCGACCTCGCGGCGCACGATCGTCGGGTTGACGTTGTCGAGGACGACCTCATGGGTGATGACCACCCTGGCGATGTCCTCCTCGCTCGGCACGTCGAACATCACCGGCAGCAGCACCTCCTCGAGGATGGCTCGGAGCCCGCGCGCCCCGGTGCCCCGCAGCAGCGCCTGCTCGGCCACGGCTCCGACGGCCTCCTCGGTGAACTCGAGCTCGACCCCGTCGATCTCGAACATCCGCTGATACTGCTTGACCAGCGCGTTGCGCGGCTCGGTCAGGATGTTGACCAGCGCGTCGCGGTCGAGCGGGGAGACAGTGGTGATGACCGGGAGGCGGCCGATGAACTCCGGGATGAGGCCGAACTTCATCAGGTCTTCGGGCAGCACGTCGTCGTAGCGCTCAGCAGGCTCCTTGGGCGAGTGCAGCTCGGCCCCGAAACCCAGCCCCTGCTTGCCGGCACGGGCCTCGATGATCTTCTCCAGACCGGCGAACGCCCCGCCGACGATGAAGAGGACGTTGCCCGTGTCGATCTGGATGAACTCCTGATGCGGGTGCTTGCGCCCACCCTGCGGCGGCACTGAGGCGGTGGTGCCCTCCAGGATCTTCAGCAGGGCCTGCTGCACCCCCTCACCGGAGACGTCCCGGGTGATCGACGGGTTCTCGCTCTTGCGGGCGATCTTGTCGATCTCGTCGATGTAGATGATGCCGCTCTCGGCGCGCTTGACGTCGAAGTCGGCGGCCTGGATGAGCTTGAGGAGGATGTTCTCGACGTCCTCACCGACATAGCCGGCCTCGGTCAGCGCCGTCGCGTCGGCGATGGCGAAAGGCACGTTGAGCATGCGGGCCAGCGTCTGGGCGAGGTAGGTCTTGCCGCAGCCGGTCGGGCCGATCAGCAGGATGTTGGACTTGGAGATCTCGACGGCGTCCTCGCCCTTGCGTCCCTCACCGGCCTGGATCCGCTTGTAGTGGTTGTAGACCGCCACGGCCAGCGCCCGCTTGGCGCCGTCCTGGCCGACGACGTACTGCTCGAGGAACTCGTGGATCTCCCGGGGCTTGGGCAGCTGGCCGAGCCCGAGGTCGCTGGTCTCGGCCAGCTCCTCCTCGATGATCTCGTTGCACAGGTCGATGCACTCGTCGCAGATGTAGACCCCCGGGCCCGCGATGAGCTTCTTGACCTGCTTCTGGCTCTTGCCACAGAAGGAGCACTTCAGCAGATCACTGCTCTCACCCATGCGTGCCACTCGGTGGTCCTTTCCTCGAAGCCGGGTCGCTGGTCGCCCCTGCACTGTGACGCTGGTCCCGACGCTACCTTCCCGCCACGACAGATAACAGCCATATGTGCGGTCGTGGCGTGTGTGGGGGGTCCGTGTCCGCTGTCAGCGCAACAGGGGAAACGACCCGGCCCGGACGTCGTCGCACGTCCTGGCCGGGTCGTCGGAGGCGGGTCGTCGGGGTGCCCCGGGCACCCCGGCAGCTCACTCCTCCAGCGAGGCCTTGCGCGAGTCGAGCACCTGGTCGATGAGGCCGTAGTCCTTGGCCTCGGCGGCGGTCAGGATCTTGTCGCGCTCGATGTCCTTGCGCACCTGCTCCACACTGCGCCCGGAGTGCTTGGCCCAGGTCTCCTCGAGCCAGATGCGCATGCGCAGCACCTCGTTGGCCTGGATCTCGATGTCGGAGGCCTGGCCGTACTCGCCGCCGGCCAGCGCGGGCTGGTGGATGAGCACCCGGGCGTTGGGCAGCGCAAACCTCTTGCCCGGCGCACCGGCAGCCAGCAGCACCGCCGCCGCCGAGGCCGCCTGCCCGATGACGAACGTCTGCACGTCCGGTCGGATGTACTGCATGGTGTCGTAGATCGCCGTGAGCGCGGTGAACGAGCCGCCCGGGGAGTTGATGTACATCAGGATGTCCCGGTCGGGGTCCTGGCTCTCCAGCACGATGAGCTGGGCGATCACGTCGTCGGCCGAGGCGTCGTCGACCTGCACGCCGAGGAAGATGATGCGGTCCTCGAAGAGCTTGGTGTAGGGGTCCTGCCGCTTGGTGCCGTAGGAGGTGCGCTCCTCGAACTGCGGGAGGATGTAGCGGCTGCTCGGGCCCGCCGGGGCGGCGGCCTGCCCACCGGCATACGGGAACTGGGGTTGCGTCATGGGAGTCTCCACAATCTCGTCGGTGGTCTCAGGCCTTGGCGCCGGCGTCGTCGGAGCGCTCGTAGACGTGGTCGACGAAGCCGTAGTCCTTGGCTTCGCGCGCCGTGAACCAGCGGTCACGGTCGGAGTCGGTCTCGATCTGCTCGATGCTCTGCCCGGTGTGCTCGGCGATGAGCTCGGCCATCTGCCGCTTGATGTGCAGCATCTGCTCGGCCTGGATCTTGATGTCGCTCGCCGTGCCGCCGATGCCGCCCGAGGGCTGGTGCATCATCACCCGGGCGTGCGGCGTCGCGTAGCGCTTGCCCTTGGCCCCGGCGGACAGCAGGAACTGGCCCATCGAGGCGGCCAGGCCCATGGCCACCGTGGCGACGTCGTTGGGCACCCACTGCATCGTGTCGAAGATCGCCATGCCGGCGGTGACCGACCCACCCGGGGAGTTGATGTAGAGCCAGATGTCGGCCTCGGGGTCCTCGGCGGCCAGCAGGAGCAGCTGGGCGCAGATCGCGTTGGCGTTGTCGTCGCGCACGTCCGAGCCCAGGAAGATGATGCGTTCCTTCAGCAGGCGGTTGTAGATCTGGTCGTCCAGCCCGGCGACCGGCCGGTCACCTGCCGAGACGATCTCGGTGTTGCTCATGCGTGCTCCCTTGCTCGTGAAACGTCGGGTGCGCCCTGACCGGGCCTCGTCAGTGACACTAACGTCCGCCCTACCGCCCTCACTCCCTCGATCCGGCCATGTTCGCCGTGAGCGCACAACCGCCCGTCAGCCGGCGGCTGACGGGCGGTCGGGGCGACCCCGTGGGTGCTCGGGGTCTCAGGCGTTCTTGGCCGCCGTGTCGTCGGCGTCCTGGGCCGCCCTGTCCGCGGCGGCGGAGTCGTCGGCGTCCACGTCGGCAGCGGCCTCGGCGTCGTCGGCCACCTGCTGGGCGGTCTCCTCGGCGGTGACCTCGAGCGCGGCGTCGTCGTCCGTGGCCTCCTCGCCCGGGTCGAGCTCGTTGAGGTCGACCGCGTTGCCCTCGGTGTCGGTGACGGTCGCGCCCTCGAGCACCGTGGCAAGCGCCTTGCGGCGGCCGACCTCGGTGACCATCGCGGGCACCTGGCCCTGGCTGTCGATCTGCTGGGCGAACTCGTTGGGGTTCATGCCGTACTGCTGCGCGGTCATCATGATGTACTCGATCAGCTCGCCCTGGTCGACCTGCACGTTGTGCCGGGCCACGAGGGCGTCGAGCAGGAACTGCGTGCGCATCGCCTTGCGGGTCGACTCCTCGACCTCGCCGCGGTGCTCCTCGTCCTCCAGCCGGTTCTCCTTCTCGAGGTGTTCGTGCACCTCCTGCTCGACCAGGTTGTCCGGCAGCGGGATCTCGGTGAGCTCGAGCATCTGCTCGAGCACCTTGTCGCGGGCCTGGACGCCCTGCTCGAACCGGGCACCCTGCTCGGCCTGAGCCCGCAGGTCGGCCATCAGCTCCTCGAGGGTGTCGAACTCCGAAGCCAGCTGGGCGAACTCGTCGTCCAGCTCGGGCAGCTCGCGCTCCTTGACGGACTGCAGCGTCACCACGACATCGGCCACCTGACCGGCGCGGTCGCCACCGGCGAGCGGGCTGGTGAACTCCACGGTGTCGCCGGCGGACGCACCGACGAGCGCCTCGTCGAGGCCCTCCAGCATCGTGCCGGAGCCGATCTCGTAGGAGACGCCGGTGACCGAGTCGATCTCCTCGCCGTCGATGGAGGCGCTCAGGTCGACGGAGGTGAAGTCGCCGGACTGGGCGGGGCGGTCCACGGACACGAGCGTGCCGAAGCGGGCACGCAGGTTGTCCAGCCGGGACTGGACATCGTCCTCGTCGAGGGTCACCGGGTCCACCTCGACGGCGATCGCGCCGAAGTCGGGCAGGTCGAAGACGGGCACGATGTCGACCTCGGCCTCGAACTTGAGGTCCTGGCCCTCGGCCAGGGGCAGCTCGGTGAAGCTGACCTCGGGCTGACCCAGGGGGGTGAGGTCGTTGTCCTGCATGGCCTTGGTGTAGTACTCCGGGAGGGCGTCGTTGACGGCCTCCTGGACCACGGCGCCACGGCCGAAGCGCTGGTCGATGATGCGGGTGGGGACCTTGCCCTTGCGGAAGCCCGGCACGGTCACCTGCTCACCGATCGTCTTGTAGGCCGCGTCCATCCGGGGCTTGAGGTCGGCGGAGGGGACCTCCACGGTCAGCTTCACCCGGGTCGGGCTGAGGTTCTCGACGGCACTCTTCACTGCAAGGCACTCCAAAGTCGGATCGGGGCACGGCTCGACGGCCGGACACACAGAGACGGTCAGGGCATGGTATGTCGTCGGGGTAGCCGGATTCGAACCGGCGGCCTTCCGCTCCCAAAGCGGACGCGCTACCAAGCTGCGCCATACCCCGTGCAGGCCTCGACCGTCTCGACCGTGTGGAAGGGACGTCGGGGCGGGGGCTAGACTAGCGCCCCGTTGCCGGGCGACCGTCCCGGCAGCACGCGGGTGTAGCTCAATGGTAGAGCCCCAGTCTTCCAAACTGGCTACGCGAGTTCGATTCTCGTCACCCGCTCCCGAAAGCCTCCGCAGGTCGCACGGCCAGCCGGCCTCGGCACGACAGGCCCCGTCATCGGTAAGGGGCGAGGCTCAGTCCGAGCAGTCCACGGCGACGCCGAGCGCAGCGCAGACCTGCCGCATCCGTTCGTCGGCCAGCCGGCCCAGACGTTCGACGAGGATCGCGACCGAGACGCTCTCGACCGAGTCCAGGTTGACTGCCGAGCGAAGCGGCACCGGGTCCTCGCCAGGTTCGAGGAGGACTTCGCTGGGCAGGTTTCTGATGGTGGTCGTGCACGGTGCGACCAGCGCGCGGCGATGGCGCGGGATGACGCTGTGCGAGAGAGCACGACCACGGGTCTGCTCCCGATCTCAGCCGTCTCGCACCACCATACGTCCCCGCGCGCAGGTAGGCCTGTCACGAGGCCGCAACCGCACGTCGGAAGGAGGCCAGGTCCCCCCACGCGTCCGGTTCGTCGAGCGGGTGCGCGTCATAGGCGGCGTAGCTGACGTCCACCTCGGCGGCGCGACGCCGAGCCATCAAAGCAGCAAGCGCCTCGTCGATGAGCGCGGAGTCCGGCTTCCCGGACGCCTTCCGGGCACGGTCCAGCAGGTCCGCGTCCACCGTGGTGCTCAAGCGCGTGCGACTCATGCCACCGATCACGCCACAGGGGACGAAGCGCTCCGCCCGAGTGGCGGCGGACAGACGCACGGTACGTCGTCCCTGGGTAGTCGCGCCCTCGCCCCGCGTCGCCGTCGCCGTCGCGAACCTTTGCCGACGCACCCGAGGGGTCAGCAGGGACGTCCCCGCCGCGGGTCAACCGTCACCGTTGTTCCTTGTTGAGCTGCCTGAAGATGAGTCCCGGGGCGAGTCGGCTGAGCCGTTTCAGCTGCGCCGACTGTCCCGGAGCGATCTCGTCGCGGCCTCGCTGGAAGCCGTCGATGAACGCGGTGGCGAGGTCGTCAGGTGGCATGCGCCGAAAGCTCGGGTTGAGACCTTCGGCGAGGGGGGTGTCGGTGACCGGCGGAAGAAGTTCGACAACTCGAACCGACGTGCCCTTCAGCTGTTCACGCAACGAGATCGTCCACGCGTGCAGGAACGCCTTGGCGGCGGAGTAGACCGGTGCCTGCACGTACGGCACCCACGCCAGACCCGAGCTGACGTTCACGATGGCCGACCGTCGCTCGAGCAGGTCAGGCAGGAACCTCCCGACCAAGCGAACGGGGCCCGACACGTCGATATCGATCTCCTGCAGCTGACGGGACAGCGGGTAGTCGGAGGTCACGTCGAAGAAGTGCATCACGCCGGCGCAGTTGACCAGCATGTCGATCCCCCCAGTGCCCGCGAGGTGTTGGTGGAGGGCGTGGATCTGGCCGTCATCGGTGACGTCGCACGCGAACGTCGATCGCCAGCGGGGCGGCCGGACAGACAGCCCTCGTCGATCGCCAGCTGTCGGTGGCAGCGCACCTCGGCGAGGCCGCGCTCCTCGTTCGTCGCGGGCTCAACAAGCCGGTCGCTGACGACGCGTCACTCGCCGCGGCACGCTGGTCAGCGTCGGTGGTCGTCCAGAGCTGGCCGTAGGCGTCCCCTTGGGAGCGGTGGTCGGCGGTCTCGGTCACAGGAGGTTCCTTCTTTCCGAGGGTCAGGGCCCTGCGGTGGGCGTGGCCGCTGCCTCCGGAGGGGCAGAAAGCAGCTGGGCTGACCTGAGTGCCGTCTCCAGCGCGGCCACGGCGCCCACTAGACCGGCCAGGGTGCGGGGGACGTGAACGATCAGCCACCAGCGCAGCTCGGCGGTGACCTCGGCATCAGTCTGGTCCAGCCCCCAGAGACGGAAGTTGGCCGGGAGGTGGTAGAACGCGGTGATCAGGGAGGCGACGCCGAGGCCTGCGAGCGCGATCAGCCACCCTCGACGCAGTGCTGGCACGCGCCAGTCCTGCTTCAGCAACCAGCCGACGCCGATGAACGCCGGAATCAGTGTCAGCGCCACGCAGGGCAGCAGAAGGATGAAGTTGGCGTCGAACCACCCAGCGAACTCCTGCGGCTCCAGGCCCACCCAGTACCGACCCAGGGCCAGACCGATCGTCAGCATCACGCCGGTGAACATCGCAGAACCGACCACCGCCAGGCTCACATACACACGTCGCTGCATTCGTCTGCTCCTCGGGTGTCGAGCCGGGCGTCCAGGCCACTGGTCGCTTGTGACTCGCCAGTGAGACTACTGAACTCACTACTGAATCGCAAGCGAGATGTCCATCACGCGGCAGTGCGCCTGGCATGTCCCGGTTCCAGAAGCGGCTGCTTCCCCGCGGGGGCCCTGGATCAGTCGACCATCCGGGTGGCTGCTTGTTCGGTGACCTGGGCGATGAGCTCAGCACGGTGCTCGGCGACATCGGCCAGCTCAGGGGGCACGACGACGGCCGTGTTGGCGCTGCCCCAGATCATCAGGTCGACCAGCACCGGAATCAGCTCGATCGCTGGGCGACGGGGCGCATAGATCCAGCGACGACCGTCCTCGGGGTCACGCACTCGGGCGATGACGCCGGCGTCCCGCAGGCGCTGCAGCCGCTCAGCCAGCGTGTTGGTCGCGATCGACTCGTCAGCCGCGAACTCGGCGAAGTGTGTCCGCCCGCCGATCAGGAGATCGCGCAGCACGACCAAGGTCCAACGGTCACCCAGCACATCGAGGGAGGCTGCCACCGGACACGCCGAACGCAACGGGAGGACGGGCGACGACTCCGACATGGTTCTACCTTACTTGTGACTCAAGAGCGACAGGGCGACAGTCGGGGCCTGTGGTGTGCAGGTCGTCCGGACCGATGGCCCGGCGCCCGCCTGTACTGGACATTTGTTGACAATTGGACAAACCTTGGACCAACGGCCCGGCACCCCGCACCGTCCTAGAGCAGAGCGACACCGTCCACGACCTCGCCGAGCCACCACGGTGAAAGGTGCTCGAACCATGGAAGACCTCGCCCGCCGCCTCGGACTGCGGACCAACGCCCACATCTTCTTCTGGTCAGCCGGGCTGATGATCGTGATCCTCGTGCTGCTCCTGCTCTTCCCCGACCCCATCGGCGAAGCCTTCGGCTCCGGACGCGAGTGGGTGGTGACCAACCTCGGGTGGTTCTTCATCCTGGGCGTCACCTCCTGGCTCCTCGCCCTGTTCTGGCTGGCCTTCAGCAAGTACGGCGGCATCCGGCTGGGCGGTGACGACGCCAAGCCCGAGTACAAGAACGTGTCGTGGTTCGCCATGCTCTTCGCCGGCGGCATCGGCACCGTCCTCATGTTCTGGGGGGTCGCCGAGCCCATCTCGCACTTCAGCAACCCGCCGCGCGACGTCGAGCCGTTCAGCGTCGAGGCCTCCCAGGACGCGATGGCCTTCTCCCTCTACCACCTGTCGCTGCACACCTGGGCGATCTTCACGGTGCCTGGCCTGGCGTTCGCCTACTTCATCTACCGCCGCGGGCTGCCGATGCGGATGAGCTCGGCGTTCTACCCGTTCCTGAAGGAGCGCATCTACGGCCCGATCGGCAAGACCATCGACGTGTTCGCGGTCCTCGGCACCCTGTTCGGCCTGGCCGTCTCCCTCGGCCTGGGCACCTCCCAGATCAACGCCGGCCTGACCGAGCTGCTGGGCTGGCCCGACGCCGTCTGGCCCAAGGTGATCATCATCACGGTGTTGACCCTGGTCGCCGTCACCTCGATCGTGGTCGGCCTGGACAAGGGCGTGAAGCGGCTGTCCAACCTCAACATCGGCATGGCCATCGCGCTGATGTTCTTCGTGCTCTTCGCCGGTGAGACCGTCTTCCTGCTCCGTCAGCTCATCGAGAGCGTGGGCATCTACTTCTCCAACATCGTGCAGCTGTCGTTCTGGAACGACTCCATGGCGCCCTACACCGACGACGCCGGCTGGGGCTGGCAGGGCGGGTGGACCGTCTTCTACTGGGCGTGGACCGTCACCTGGGCGCCGTTCATGGGCCTGTTCCTGGCCCGCATCTCCAAGGGCCGCACCGTCCGCGAGTTCGTGCTGGGCGTCCTCATCGCCCCCTCGGTGTTCACCCTCGTCTGGTTCGCCATCTTCGGCTGGTCGGCCATGGAGATCGACGGCATCGGTGGCGACGGTGGGGACATCTCGGCGGCCGTCGCCGAGAGCGTGCCCCTGGCGATGTTCGAGTTCTTCACCAACTACCCTGCGACGACGCTCATCCAAGGCATCGCCGTGGTCATCGTCGCCCTCTTCTTCGCCACCTCGTCCGACTCCGCCTCCCTGGTCGTGGACATCCTCTGCGCCGGTGACGCCGAGGCCGGGCCGGTGCGTCAGCGCGTGTTCTGGGGTGTCTCCGAGGGCGCCCTGGCCGCCTCCCTCATCGTGCTCGGCGGCGACGCGGGTCTGGCGGCGCTGCAACAGGTGATCACGGTGATCGGGCTGCCGATCTTCATCCTGGTGTTCATCATGCTGGTCGCCTTGCTCAAGGCGATCTTCGAGGACGGCGAAGAGGCCTTCAGCGTGCGCACCCGCACCGAACGCCGGCGCAAACGGGCCCGTGAGGTGCTCGACGCCTGACAGCCACCACCCGACCTCGACATCGCGCCGGGACGCGTGCACACTGAGAGATCTGCCGCGCCCCGGCGCGAGCGCACCGGGCCCATCCGTCCGTCAGTCACGCGAGCTGAGCCGTTCTGGGGTCCCCCCAGACCACGAGACCCCCGGAGCCTCGCTCTCTGGGGGTCTCGTGCCGCGGCGGGGCCTCAGGGCAGGTCGGGCAGGGTGCCGTCGTCCTCGTAGGCGCGCATCATGTCGATCCGGCGCTGGTGCCGCGGCTCACCCGAGAACGACGTTGCCAGGAACGTCGCGACGATCCGGCGGGCCTCCTCGACGGTGTGCATGCGCGCCCCGATCGAGACCACCTGCGCGTTGTTGTGCTCCCGGGCCAGGCCGGCGAGCTCGGTGCTGTAGCAGAGTGCGGCCCGCAACCCCCGCACCTTGTTGGCGGCCATCTGCTCCCCGTTGCCGGACCCACCGAGCACCACCCCCAGCGAGCTCGCGTCGGCCGCCACCGCCTCGGCCGCACGAAGGACGAACGTGGGGTAGTCGTCCATCGCGTCGTAGGCGGACGGTCCGTGGTCGACGACGTCATGACCCTGCTCCCCCAGCCAGGTCACCAGGTCTCGCTGCAGCTCGTAGGCGGCGTGGTCGCCGCCGATGTGGACCCGCATGGTGCTCCTCCTCCACTCCGCGGCCTCGCCGTGCGCTCAGCGGCCGCCTTCGTGGGACCATCGTGGCACCTGACTCCCCTCACCCTCACCAGGAGGCTCCTGCATGTCCGGCACGAACCTGACTCGCGACGAAGCTCGTCAGCGTTCCCAGCTCATCTCGACCCAGGCGTATGCCGTCTCGCTCGACCTGACCTGTGGACCGCGCACCTTCGGCACGGTGACGACAGTGGAGTTCGACTGCCGCGAGGTGGGTGCCGAGACCTTCATCGACCTCATCGCCGAGTCGGTGCAGTCCGTGGAGCTCAACGGTCAGCTGCTGGACCCCGCCGCCCACTATGCCGACGGGCGCATCCGCCTGCCGGACCTGCAGCCGCACAACGTGCTGACCGTGCACGCCACCGGGGTGTACATGAACACCGGGGAGGGCCTGCACCGCTTCGTCGACCCCGCCGACGGCGAGGTCTACCTCTACACGCAGTTCGAGGTCCCGGACAGCCGCCGCGTCTTCGCCGTCTTCGAGCAGCCGGACCTCAAGGCGACCTTCACCTTCAGCGTCACCGCCCCCTCGCACTGGCAGGTCATCTCCAACCAGCCGACGCCCGACCCGGTGCCTGCTGCGCAGTCGGCCACCACCGACACGGTGAGTGCCTCCCGCTGGGACTTCGCTGCGACACCGCGGCTGTCGTCATACGTCACCGCCCTGGTGGCCGGCCCGTACGACGTGGTGCGCGACGAGGTGCAGACGCGGGCGGGCACGGTGCCGCTCGGGGTGTTCTGCCGCAAGAGCCTGCGGGCCTACCTGGACGCCGACAACATCCTGGACGCCACCAAGGCAGGGTTCGCATTCTTCGAGCGGGAGTTCGACCAGGCCTACCCGTTCGAGAAGTACGACCAGATCTTCACGCCGGAGTACAACATGGGGGCGATGGAGAACGCCGGCGCCGTCACCATCGTCGAGCAGTACGTCTTCCGGTCCAAGGTCTCCGAGGCGCTGGTGGAGCGTCGGGCGCTGACGATCCTGCACGAGCTCGCACACATGTGGTTCGGCGACCTGGTGACCATGCAGTGGTGGGACGACCTGTGGCTCAACGAGTCGTTCGCCGAGTGGGCCTCGACCACCTGCCAGGCGGAGGCCACCGGCTGGACGGAGGCCTGGACGACCTTCGCCACGTCGGAGAAGGCCTGGGCCTACCGGCAGGACCAGCTCTCCTCGACCCACCCGGTCGCGGCGGACATGGTCGACCTGGACGCCGTGGAGGTCAACTTCGACGGCATCACCTACGCCAAAGGCGCCTCGGTGCTCAAGCAGCTGGTGGCCTACGTCGGCCGGGAGGCCTTCCGGGACGGGCTGCGCGCCTACTTCGCCAAGCATGCCTGGGGCAACACGACCCTGCGTGACCTGCTGGTCGAGCTCGAGCAGACCTCCGGTCGCGACCTGCAGACCTGGTCGCGGCTGTGGCTGGAGACCGCTGGGGTGACGACGCTGGCCCCTCAGCTGGTCGTCGAGGACGGGGTGGTCACCGCCGCAGCGGTCGTCCAGACCGCCCCGCCGGAGCACCCGACCCTGCGCCCGCACCGGCTGGCCATCGGCTGCTACGACTTCGTCGGCCACGAGCTCCGGCGCAGCCACCGGGTCGAGCTGGACGTCGACGGCAAGCGCACCGAGGTGCCCGAGCTGGTCGGTCGCCCGATGCCCGACCTGCTGCTCGTCAACGACGACGACCTGGCCTACGCCAAGATCCGGCTCGACGAGCACTCCCTGGCCACCGCGCTGGCCGACCCCCGTGCGCTGACCGAGTCGCTGCCGCGCGCCCTGGTGCTGGGCGCCGCCTGGGACATGACCCGTGACGCCCAGCTGCCGGCCACCGACTATGTGCGCCTGGTGCAGCGGGTGCTGCCCGGCGAGACCGACTCGACCCTGCTGCGCACCCTGCTGCAGCAGGTCACGGTGGCGGCGCTGTCCTACACCGCCCCGGGACGTCGCGCCGCCGTGGTCCGCGAGCTGTCGGGCTGTCTGCGCGAGGCAGCGTGGTCCGCCACCGCAGGCAGCGACGCCCAGCTGCAGCTCGTCAGTGCCTGGGCCTCCTTCGCCCGGGAGGATGCCGACGTCGCGACGGTGCGAGGGCTGCTGACGCAGGAGACCCGGCTCGAGGGGCTGACGCTCGACCAGGACATGCGCTGGACGCTCCTGACCTCGTTGGCCGCGGCCGGGGCTGCGAAGGCGGGGCAGATCGAGGCCGAGGTGGAGCGCGACAACACCGCGACCGGCCGTGAGAAGGCGGCCCGGGCGATGGCTGCCCGCCCCACCCCCGAGGCCAAGCAGGAGGCGTGGGACGCCGCCGTCCGGGGGACCGAGCTGCCCAACGCCGTCATCTCCGCGACGGCCCTCGGTTTCGGCACCGCCCACGACCCGGAGCTGCTTCGCCCGTACGTCGAGCGCTACCACGAGATGATCGAGCAGGTCTGGGCCGTCCGGACCCATCACATCGCCGAGGTCCTCGCCACCGGCTTCTATCCCCAGTCCCTGGCCGACCAGGGGCTGCTGGACGCCACCCAGGCGTGGCTCGACGAGCACCCCGATGTCCCGGGCGGCCTGCGCCGCACCGTGGCCGAGAACCGGGACGCCGTCGCCCGAGCCGTGCGGGCCCAGAGCGCCGACGCCTGACCCGTCGGGGTGGGCGACAGAGCGTCGGCTCATCAGGTCAGCTGACCTGATGAGCCGACGCACGAGACCAGCCGGCGGCTCACGGGGTCAGGTGACCGCCTCAGCCGACGCCCCGGCAGGGAGAGTGCCTGTCAGGAGCGGCGCGAGACCGTCCGGGCCAGCCGGCGCGCCGAACGGTAGGTGAAGAGCTCCTCGAGCAGCACCGGGCGACCTTCGGGGCCGGCCAGCGGCACTCGCCAGTTGGGATACTCCTCGTCGGTGCCGGGCTGGTTGATCACGCGACGGTCCTGGGCCAGGTCGGAGACCGACACCCCGAGCATGCGCGCCGGCGACCAGGTCAGGTAACGGTGCAGGGCCTCGACCTGCTCGGACACCCCAGCCCCGTCGCGCAGCAGCCCGCGGTCGCGCAGCACCTGCAGCACCTCCTCGCGAGCGCCCTCGTCCTCGGCGCGCTCCTCCTCCAGCGAGCGGGTGAGCAGCCCCAGCCCGTGCCGGAGGTCCAGATGCACGCCGGTGAGGTAGCCGGCGGTCGGCGGCAGGTCGTGGGTCGTGACCGTCGCCAGACACAGGTCGCGGTAGCGCTCCGGCGCCAGCGGCCCGTCGGCGTCGCGCTCGAACCACAGGATCGAGGTGCCCAGGATGCCGCGCTCACGCAGATAGTCACGCACCCACGGCTCGACGGTGCCGAGGTCCTCACCGACGACGACCGCGCCGGCCCGGTGTGCCTCGAGCATCAGGATGCCGACCATTGCGTCGTGGTCGTAGCGCACGTAGGTGCCCTGGTGCGCCTCCATGCCCTCAGGGATCCACCACAGCCGGAACAGCCCGATCACGTGGTCGACGCGCAGGCCGCCAGCGTCGCGCAGGACGTTGCGCAGCATGTCGCGGTAGGGCGCGAAGCCGGCCTCGGCGAGCCGGTCCGGCCGCCAGGGGGGCTGGCTCCAGTCCTGGCCGCGCTGGTTGTACTGGTCACCCGGCGCGCCGACCGTGACCCCGCGGGCCAGGGCGCTGCCCAGGATCCAGGAGTCGGCGCCCTGCGGGTGCACCCCGACGGCCAGGTCGTGCACGACACCGATCTGCATGCCGGTGTCGAGCAGGTCCCGCTGCACCTTGCCGAGCTGGTCGGTCAGGATCCACTGCATCCAGCAGTGGAACTCCACGGCGTCGGAGTGCTTCTCCCGGTAGGACTCGACGGCAGGGCTCTGCGGGTCCCGCAGCTCCTCCGGCCAGTCGTGCCAGGACTGGCCGTGCACGCCGACCAGCACGCACCAGGTGGCGTAGTCGATCAGCCCTTGACCCTCCCGCTCGATGTAGGCGTGCAGCGCCCGCTCCCGGCGAAGCGAGCGTGGCTGGCGGAAGACGAGGCGTAGGGCCGCCTCCTTGGACTCCCACACCGAGTCACGTTCGAGCAGCTCCAGGTCGAGGAAGCGCTTGGCGTCGTCGGAGTGCCACTCGACCAGCTGCCGCTCCGCCGCGGAGAGGTAGGCCACCTCGGGCACGTCCTCGACCCGGATGTAGAGCGGGCTGACGAAACGCCGCGACGTCGGCAGGTAGGGCGAGGGCTCCAGGGGCGGCACCGGCTCGGCAGCGTGCAGCGGGTTGACCAGGACGAAGTCGGCCCCCAGCCCGGCGGCCCAGGCACCGGCGTCGCCGAGGTCGGCCAGGTCGCCGATGCCCCAGGAGTTGCTCGACCGCATGGCGTAGAGCTGGGTCATCAGACCCCAACGCTGGGTGCCCTCCCCCTGCAGGGACGCAGGCAGCTCGAGCTTGTGCGGGTAGACCACCAGCGGCATGCGCAGGTGCTCGTCGGAGTCCCCGGCCGGGACGACCTCGATCTCGTGCCAGCCCAGGGGCAGGTCTCCGGGCACCCCGATGGTCAGCCGCACCCGGGTGACCCCGTCCACCTCCTGGGTCGGACGGTCGCCCTCCACCAGCCACAGCCCCCGCACCTCTCCACTCTCCAGCCGCACCGAGGCCGAGACAGCCTCATCACCGGCGTCGACGTGCAGCGGCACCTGGGGCTCGCGACCCTGCGGGACCACGTAGACGGGCGGCAGCGCGCGGCGCCACCCCTGCACCTCGCGCTCGGCCAGCGCCCGACCCGCGGCCTCGTCGTCGGAGGCGTCGACCCCCAGCGCCAGGAGCACCGCGCGGATCGCCTCGGCGCTGACCGGGGTGTGCCGGCCCTGCCAGTCCCAGAACTCCGTGGCGACCCCGTGGGCGTGCGCCAGCTCGGTCAGACTCGCGGGCAGGGGCTCAGTCACAGGTCGACCTCTCGTGTGGTGCCTCATGGGTGCGGCGGGGTGGGGCCAGTCTGTCACTCCCGCACCGTGGATAGTCCACAATGCTGCGTATGCCGTTCACGTCGTGGGAAGAGTTCGGGAGCTGGCTCCTGGGCCCCCCGTTGCGGATCATCCTCATCATCGTCCTGGCCCTCCTGGCCCGCTGGCTGGTCTTCCGCGCCATCAAGGGTGTCGAGGCTGCCATGGTCGGCCGGGCCGAGCAGCACCAACGCGGCCACTTCGACCGCGTGCTCAACGCGGCGACCGGTGCCGAGGTGGAGCGGCGCCGCCAGCGGGCCCTCACATTGGGCTCGCTGATGCGCAACATCGCCGCGATCGTCATCTTCACGGTGGCGTTCCTGACGGTCCTGGCCGAGTTCGACGTCTCGCTGGCGCCGCTGCTGGCCTCGGCCGGCATCGCGGGCATCGCCCTGGGCTTCGGCGCGCAGGAGCTGGTGAAGGACTTCCTGGCCGGCATCTTCATGATCGTGGAGGACCAGTTCGGGGTGGGTGACGTCATCGACGCCGGCGAGGCCACCGGCACGGTCGAGGAGGTGACCCTGCGGGTGACCCGACTGCGTGACGCCACCGGGGTGGTGTGGTTCATCCGCAACGGCGAGATGGTCCGCGTCGGCAACAAGAGCATGGGCTACGCGATGGCGACCATCGACATCCCGGTGGCCTACGACGAGGACCCGGCGCGCGTCATACCCCTGCTCGAGCAGGTCGTCGAGGAGGTCTGGGCCGACCCTGAGCAGCAGGCGAAGCTGGTCGAGGCGCCCACCGTGGCCGGGGTCGAGTCGGTGTCCGGCGGAGTCATGACGCTGCGCATCTTCGCCAAGTGCCAGCCCGGGGAGCAGTGGGCCATGCCCCGCCTGATCCGCCAGCGCGCCAAGACGGTCCTGGACGACGCCGGCGTGCGTGGGCCCCAGGTCAACCCCTACGGCAACTCCCAGGTCTGATCCGGTCCCACCCTCGGCCGGTCCGGCGCAGTGCGAGACTGGGTCGGTGAGCCAGCAGCCCCAGTCCGCAGATCCGCAGCAGACCTTCTACGCACGCGTCGGAGGCCACGAGACCTTCGTCAGGCTGGTGCACGAGTTCTACCGGGGCGTGGCGAACGACCAGCCGCTGCGCGACCTCTACCCCGAGGAGGACCTCGGCCCCGCGGAGGAGCGTCTGCGGATGTTCCTGGAGCAGTACTGGGGTGGACCCACCACCTACAGCGAGCAGCGCGGCCACCCGAGGCTGCGGATGCGGCACATGCCGTATGCCGTGACGCCCGACCAACGGGACCGCTGGCTGCGGCACATGAACGCAGCCATCGACACCCTGGACCTGGACCCGATGGACGACCACCAGATGCGGGCCTACATGGCCCACGCGGCGCACTTCATGGTCAACGCCGACTCTGCATGATCTTGCATCACGTGGAAGGGCTTCCAACCCGGCCCCTGGTGAGGCATCATGGACGCCCGTGACCTTCGCGCCCACACCTGCCCCCCGCACCGCCCCGTCGCACTCGACCCAGACCGTTGCCTGGTGGCGCCACGCCGTGATCTACCAGGTCTACCCGCGCTCCTGGGCCGACTCCGACGCCGACGGGGTCGGTGACCTGCCGGGCATCACCAGCCGGCTGCCCTACCTGCGCGACCTGGGCGTCGACGCCATCTGGATCAGCCCGTTCTACATCTCCCCCATGGCTGACGCCGGCTACGACGTGGCCGACTACCGGCAGATCGACCCGATCTTCGGCACGCTCCAGGACGCCGACACCCTCATCGCCACGGCTCACGACCTGGGCCTGCGGGTCCTCGTCGACCTGGTGCCCAACCACACCTCCGACGCCCACGCCTGGTTCCAGGCGGCACTGGCGGCGGGACCGGGTCGGCCGAGCGCGACCGCTACATGTTCCGGGAGGGCAAGGGTGCCGACGGCTCCGAGCCACCCAACAACTGGCGCTCCGTCTTCGGCGGGCCGGCCTGGACCCGGGTGACCGAGGCCGACGGGTCCCCCGGCCAGTGGTACCTGCACATCTTCGACGTCACCCAGCCGGACCTGAACTGGCAGCACGCCGAGGTCCGGGAGATGTTCCACGAGGTGCTGCGCTTCTGGCTGGACCGGGGTGTGGACGGGTTCCGCGTCGACGTGGCCCACGGCCTGGTCAAGGGCGAGGGCCTGCCGGACGTCGACCACCAGACGCGCATGCTGGAGTCCGACGGGGACGGTCACACCCCGCACCCGATGTGGGACCAGGACGGCGTGCACGAGATCTACCGCGGCTGGCGCGAGGTGCTCGACGGCTACAACCCGCAGGGCGACCCCGCCGCCGACCGCATCCTGTGCGCCGAGGCCTGGGTCGAGCCGATCGAGCGGCTGGCCCACTACACCCGTGCCGACGAGATGCACCAGGCGTTCAACTTCCCGTTCCTGGACTCGCCGTGGCGGGCCGCGGACCTGCAGGACGTCATCGCCCAGTCGCTGCGGGTGGCTCACGACGTCGGCGCGCCGAGCACGTGGGTGCTGTCCAACCACGACGTGGTGCGGCACGCCAGCCGCCTCGGCCTGCCGGTCGGCAAGCCCCGGCCCAACGGCATCGGCACCGGCGACCCGCAGCCCAACGCAGTCCTGGGTCTGCGGCGGGCGCGGGCCGCGACGGCTCTCATGCTGGCGCTGCCCGGGTCGGCCTACCTCTACCAGGGCGAGGAGCTCGGTCTGCCCGACCACACGGCCCTGCCCGACGAGGTGCGCCAGGACCCGGCCTGGTTCCGCAGCGAGCACACCGAGCGTGGCCGGGACGGCTGCCGCATCCCGATGCCCTGGGAGGCCGGCGCCACGGCCTACGGTTTCGGCGGCACCTGGGACACCTGGCTGCCGCAGCCCGAGACCTACGGCCCGCTGGCCGTCGACAGGCAGACCGGGGTCCAGGGCTCGACCCTGGAGCTCTACCGGACCCTGCTGCGGCTGCGCCGTGACGGCGACCTCGGCGTCGGCGAGCTGCACTGGGTCGAGGGCTACGGCCCCGACACCGTGGCGCTGCGGACCACCCTGCCGGACGGTCGCGCGGTGCTCGTGCTCACCCACCTGGGCGACAAGGCACTGCCGCTGCCGGAGGACGCCGAGGTGCTGGTCAGCACCCAGCCCGTCGTCGACGACGCGGTGCCGACCGACACCACGGTGTGGCTCCGGGGCTGACCCGGCGGGTCCGGGCTCAGCGCGCCGCCGCGTCCACGGCGTCGCCCTCGGCCTCCCCCGACAGAGCGTCGAGCGAGCGCGGCAGGTCGCCCATGGTCAGCAGCGGACTGAGCACCACCGGCAGGGCCGCCAGCGCGAAGAGGCCCACTGCCACCCACAGGGTGGGCACCACCCCGATGGCCGCGCCGACGACGCCGCCCATCAGCGCACCGACCGGGATCGGCCCCCACACCAGGAAGCGGATCGAGGCGTTCATCCGCCCCAGCAACGGCGGGGGGCACAGCCGCTGCCGGAAGCTCACCTGCACGACGTTGTAGACGACCACCGACCAGCCCAGCATGAAGCTGCCGGCCAGCAGCACCGGCACCGCGGGGAGCACGCTGGCCAGCGGTGTGGCGGTCGCGGCGACCGGCACGACCAGGGCGGCGAAGGGGATCGAGCGACCCTCCCCCACCCAACGGGCGAACCGGGAGGCGCTCACCGCGCCCAGCAGCCCGCCGGCCGCCCCGACCGACAGCACCAGGCCGAGGGTGGTCTCGGACAGGTCGAGCGTGCGCAGCACGTAGATCACGAACAGCGCCTCGGTGAAGCCGCTGGTGAAGTTGGACAGCCCCGTGCACGCGGTGATCCGCACCAGCAGCGGATGCCGGAGGACGAACGAGAGCCCCTCCCGGATCTCCTGCACCAGCGGCCGGCGGCCCTCCCGTGGCTTCGGCTCCTCGACGTGCCTGACCCGGCTGACGAACAGCGACGACAGCGCCATGCACAGCGACGTCAGGGCGATGGCGTAGGGAGAGCCGACCATGCGGATCAGTCCGGCGCCGAGGGCGGGGCCGACCACGCCGGCCGTCTGCTGGCTCGCCGAGAGCTTGCCGTTGGCATCCGCGATCTGGTCCGCCTCGACGATCTCAGGCAGGTAGGACTGGTTGGCCACGTCGAAGAAGACGGTCACGGCACCGCTGACCAGCACCACGACATACACCTGCCACATCGCCAGCGCGCCGGCCCACCAGGCCAGGGGCAGCGAGAGCAGGACTGCGGCACGGGTCAGGTCGCCCAGCACGATGACGCGCTTCTTGCGCCAGCGGTCGACCCACGCCCCGGCCGGGAGGCTGAGCACCAGGAAGGCCAGCATCTGGAAGGCGCCCAGCAGCCCCATCTGCACCTCGTCGGCCTCCAGCACCTGCACCGCCATGACCGGGACGGCGAGCCCGACGAGCTGCATCCCGAAGACGCTGACGGTGTCGCCGGCCCAGATGAGACGGAAGTCGTGGTGGCGCCACAGGGAGGCCGGGCGGGTGGTCATGGGAGCACTCTGCCGCCACTGATTGGGATTTGTCAATCAGTGGGCGGAGTCTGGCTAGACTCGGCGTATGCCGTCCGCTCCGCCGCCTCTCGAGCCGCCGGAGGGCCCCGGGCCGCCGGAGGCCGCCACCGAGCCGGCGCAGATGTTCGAGCCGCGCGAGGCCACCGACGCCGAGGCGCGGGCCCTTGCCTCGGGACTGCGGCTGCGCATCCTGCGGCTCACCCTCGACGAGGCCCTGACCAACAAGGAGATCGCGGACGAGCTCGGCCGGCCTCCGGCATCGGTGCTGCACCATGTGCGCACCCTCGTGCGCACCGGCTACCTCCGGGCCGAAGCCCCACGGCGCGGGGCTCGGGGAGCCCGTGAGGTGCCCTACCGAGCCACCGGCAAGTCCTGGTATGTCAGCTCCCACGTCGGCGCCGGCTCCATGCTCGAGGCCTTCCTCGCCGAGATCCAGTCGGTGCCCGAGGACCAGCGTGACCTGGCCCGTCTGGGACTGCGGCTGTCCGAGGACGACCTGGAGGAGTTCACCCAGCGTCTCTACGGTCTGCTGCGCGAGATGCACGACCGGCCGCGGGACCCCTCGGGCAGGCCGATGTCGCTGTTCGTCGCCCTGCACCCCGACACCTCGGCACCGCGCCGGGACCTGGACCGGGACCGGGACCGGGACCGGGACCGCTGAGCGTCAGCGCGCCAGGACGTGACCGACGGTGGTGCTCAGCCGGGTCCACGGCCCGTGCCGCCGGACCACCCCGGGCTCCCCGGCACGCACGAAGCCCAGGCTGTAGGCAGCGAAGGCCACGCCCGCGGGCGTGCCGGTGGGGGCACCCGGCAGGTCAGCACCCCAGATGCGCGCACGCAGAGCCGCGACCGCAGCGGCACCCGCCCCGGCCGGGGTGCCCTGTGCGACGGCCGCGATGCCCTGGCGGGCCACCTCGACCAGCAGGTCGGGGTCCGCCTCGGCCACCACCTCCCAGCCACTGCGCGGAGGCGTCAGCGCCGTCCACGGAGCCGGCACGGTGGTCGGCGGCACCGGCAGCACGGTGTCGACCCTGGCCTGGGCCGCCCGCCGGGCCAGGCGGTCGGTGACACCCCCCAGCGGCACGGTCACGTCGAGCTGGTGAGGCCCGTCCAGGGGCATCACCCGCAACCCCAGCACCAGCCCCTGGCCGAGCAGGCCTTGCCCGGGGAGCACCCGCACCCACGCGGCGAGCACGTCACCGGTGGCGACCAGCCGCAGCGCGCCCTCGCCCTCCAGGTGCCGGGCCCGCGCCACGTAGGTGCCGAGGTCCTGGATCGCCTCGACGTCGGCGAAGCGCAGCTCGTGCCCGGTCACCGGGAGCCCCGTGACCGGCTGCGCAGCGGCACCGGGTCGCCGGCAATCCTGGCCAGGGCTACCCGCTCCTGCCCGGTGAGCCGCCGCGGGGTCTCCGCCTGCAGGTCGTAGGCGACCAGGGTCACCTCCGCGAGCGCGAAGGTGACCTCGCCCTCCGGCTGACGCACCGCATACCCGATGTCGAAGGAGGCCCCGCTGACCCGGCTGCACCACATGCTGATGCGGGCAGGGTGGTAGTTGAACGTCATCGGCGCCAGGTAGTCGATCTCCTGCCGGGCGACCAGCAGCCCGTCGTCGATCAGGTCGCGGTCGTGGCCGAACCAGTCGCGCAGCGCGTAGACGCGGGCGTCTTCCAGCAGGCGGACGAACATGACGTTGTTGACGTGACCGTAGGCGTCCATGTCGGACCAGCGCACAGGCACGTCGACGAAGTAGGGGTCGGTGGGCATGCGGCCATCCTGTCAGCCGGATGGCCCGTCCGTGGACGGCATCGTTAGTCTGCGTGGGTGACCCTCGACGACCCGATCGACGACCTGCTCGACGTGCTGGACCTGACGCGGGAGGGCTCGACGACCATCCACGTCGCCTCCCCCGGTGGCACCGGGGAGGACCTCAGCGACTCCGCCGGTGACGTGTTCCTGGGTCGCTCGCAGCCGCAGCCGCACGGGCGGGTGTTCGGCGGCCAGGTGCTGGCACAGTCGGTCGTCGCGGCCGGGCGCACCGTCGAGGAGATCGATGACGGGGACGGGCAGCGTCTCATCCACTCGCTGCACGGCTACTTCCTCAGGCCCGGCGACGCCGACCGTCCGATCCGGTTCCTGGTGGAGCGGATGCGTGACGGCGCGTCGTTCTCGGCCCGCCGGGTCCACGCGGTGCAGGACGGTCGCATCCTGCTGTCGATGATCACCTCCTTCCAGGAGGCCTCTGGTGGCCTGGACCACCAGACGCGGATGCCGCACGTCACGCCACCCGAGGAGCTCACCTCCGACGCCAAGATCCTGGACGGGATCGACCACCCCGCCGCGCGCCACTTCGCCCGGCGCCGCGCCGTGGAGATCAAGCATGTGGAGGGGCCGCTCTACCTCGACACCGGTGATGCGGTGGCCGAGCAGCACGTCTGGTTCCGGGTGCCGCGGGAGCTGCCCGCCGACCCGCTGCTGCACGCGGCGGTGCTCGCCTACGCCTCGGACTACAGCCTGCTCGAGCCGATCCTGCGCAAGCACGGCATCACCTGGGGTGACCCGCGCCTTCGCCCGGCCAGCCTGGACCACGCCATGTGGTTCCACCGCACGCCGCGGACCGACGACTGGATCCTCTACAGCCAGGCCTCGCCCTCGGCCCAGAACGGCCGGGGGCTGGGCCACGGGCTCATGTTCGGCCGCGACGGCACGCTGATGGCCAGCGTCGCCCAGGAGGGCATGGTGCGGATCAAGGACTAGCTGCCGCTACAGCGACGCGACCTGCTCGACGAGCTCGGCCACCAGCTCGTAGGCCGCCGCGTCGGTCGGGTCGGCCATGCTCAGGATGACCGTGTCCGTGCCGACCGCCCCCAGCGCGCCGACCTTGTCGACGGCCTGGGCCACGCTCAGGGTCGAGCACCCCGGCATCGGTGGTGCCGCCGTGGGTGGACAGGGTGACCGAGGCCAGCACGGTGCGGGTGATCTGCGCCGGGTCCCGGCCGACGTCGGCGCAGTGCCGGTCCAGCACGTCATACTTGGCCCGGACACCCGCCGGACCGAGGTCGAAGATGTTGCAGGCATCGGCATACTGCGCCACCAGCCGCAGCGTCTTGCGCTCTCCGCCACCACCGACCAGGATCGGCGGCCGGGTGCCTGCGCGGGCCAGCGGGCGGGGCACGTTGAGCGGGCGTTCGAGGCTGTAGTGCCGCCCGGAGAACGGCGAGTCGTCACCGGCGAACATCCGGTGGGCGATCTGCAGGGTCTCCTCCAGCCGCTCGAACCGCTCGGAGGTCGAGGGGTAGGGCACCCCCAGCCCGCGGTGCTCCTCCTCGTTCCAGGCTGCACCGATGCCGAGCCAGGCCCGGCCGCCGCTGAGCACGTCCAGGGAGGTCACCGTCTTGACCAGGAGGCCCGGGTGGCGGTAGGTCACGCCGGTGACCAGGGTGCCGAGCCCGATGCGGGAGGTCTGGCCGGCAGCGAACGCCAGGGCCGTGTAGCCCTCGAGCATCTCGGCCTCCGGCGGCCCGATCATGCTGATCTGGAAGAAGTGGTCCATCACCCACAGGCTGGCCAGACCGGCCTGTTCGGCGCCCCGTGCGATCCGCCCGAAGGTCGGGCCGATCGACTCGGGGGCTCCCGGCCAGCTGAACGAGGACACCTGCAGACCCAGCTCCATCTGCTCAGTCTGACCTATGTCGGGCCGGCCGCACACGCTGTCTGCCTTCGGCCGGAGGCCGGCCATCGGGCCAGGGACCGCCCGCTGGCAAAGCGGCGCTGCTCGCCCGAGAGCGGGTCGCGGAAGCTGACCTGCGCCGCGAGCAGCTGCAGCGGGTCGGAGAAGTCGTCGGGGGCGACCTGACGGACCACGGGGTAGAGCGGGTCACCCAGGATCGGGACCCCCAGACCGGCCAGGTGCACCCGGAGCTGGTGCGTCTGCCCGGTGCGCGGCGTCAGCCGGTAGAGCCCGAGGCCACCGCGCTGCTGCAGGAGCTCCACGACCGTGTGCGCGTTCGGCTGACCGTCCTCCCGCACGGCCTGCAGGCTGCCGCGACGCTTGACCAGCCGGTCCCGCACCTCCACGGGCAGGCGCAGGTCGGCCCGCACCGGCGCGACCGCGAGGTAGGTCTTGGACACCTGGGCAGCAGCAAACAGCTCCTGGTAGGGGCGCCGCGCCTCGGCGCGGGCGGTGAGCAGCAGCACCCCTGCGGTCAGCCGGTCGAGCCGGTGGGCCGGGGCCAGCTCCGGCAGGTCGAGGTGCCGTCGCAGCTGGACGAGCGCCGTCTGGGCGACATGCCGGCCGCGGGGCGTGGTCGCCAGGAAGTGCGGCTTGTCGACGACCACGAGACTCTCGTCGCGATGCAGCACCACGACGGCCTCGGGCACCGGCACCTCGTCCGGCAGGTCCCGGTAGAGGTGCACCGTGGCACCGGGCCGGTATGCCGTGTGCGGGGTGACCCACGCGCCGTCGCCGAGCCGGATCTCGCCGTCGGCCAGCCGGCGAGCCACGCCGGCAGGGTCACCAGTGCGCACGGCGAGGAAGTCGCCCACCGTGGCCCACCTGCCGTCGACGGGCATCCGCACCCGTGCCGCGTCGAGACCGCCGCGCGGGGGAAGCGGCGAGCGCGCACGGCGTCGCGTCATGCCGTCCCTTCCGGTCCGCCGCCCGTCAGTCGCGGGTGAGCTTGCGGTAGGTCACCCGGTGCGGCCGCGCCGCCTCGGCGCCGAGCCGCTCGACCTTGTTCTCCTCGTAGGCGCCGTAGTTGCCCTCGAACCAGTACCACGCGTCGGGGTCCTCGTCGCTGCCCTCGTAGGCGAGGATGTGCGTGGCGACCCGGTCCAGGAACCACCGGTCGTGGCTGATGACCACCGCGCACCCCGGGAAGTCGAGCAGCGCGTTCTCCAGGGAGCCGAGCGTCTCCACGTCGAGGTCGTTGGTGGGCTCGTCCAGGAGCAGCAGGTTGCCACCCTGCTTGAGGGTGAGCGCAAGGTTGAGCCGGTTGCGCTCGCCGCCGGAGAGGATCCCTGCCTTCTTCTGCTGGTCAGGGCCCTTGAAGCCGAACTGCGAGACGTAGGCGCGCGACGGGATCTCGACGTGCCCGACCTGGATGTAGTCCAGACCGTCGGACACGACCTCCCACAGGCTCTTGTCCGGGTCGATGCCGCCACGGTTCTGGTCGACGTAGGAGATGGTCACTGTCTCACCGACCTTGACCGAGCCGGCGTCCGGCTCCTCGAAGCCCACGATGGTCTTGAACAATGTCGTCTTGCCGACACCGTTGGGCCCGATGACCCCCACGATGCCGTTGCGGGGCAAGGTGAACGACAGGTCGTCGATGAGCACCCGGTCGCCGAAGCCCTTGCGCAGGTCGTGGACCTCGATGACCTGTGCCCCCAGGCGGGGACCCGGCGGGATCTGGATCTCCTCGAAGTCGAGCTTGCGGGTCTTGTCCGCCTCGGCCGCCATCTCCTCGTAGCGGTTCAGGCGAGCCTTGCTCTTGGTCTGCTTGGCCTTGGCGTTGGAGCGGACCCACTCCAGCTCCTTCTCCAGGCGCTTGGCCAGCTTGGCGTCCTTCTTGCCCTGGACCGCGAGCCGCTCGCGCTTCTTCTCCAGGTAGGTGGAGTAGTTGCCCTCGTAGGGGTAGAGACGGCCACGGTCGACCTCGGCGATCCACTGGGCCACGTTGTCCAGGAAGTACCGGTCGTGGGTGACGGCGAGCACGGCACCGGGATAGGCGGCCAGGTGCTGCTCGAGCCACTGGACGCTCTCGGCGTCGAGGTGGTTGGTGGGCTCGTCGAGCAGCAGCAGGTCCGGCTTGCTCAGCAGCAGCTTGCACAGGGCGACCCGTCGTCGCTCGCCACCGGAGAGCACCGTGACGTCGGCGTCCGGCGGCGGGCACCGCAGCGCGTCCATCGCCTGGTCGAGCTGGGAGTCCAGGTCCCACGCGTCGGCGGCGTCGATGGCCTCCTGCAGCTGCCCCATCTCAGCCATGAGGGCGTCGAAGTCGGCGTCGGGCTCGGCCATCAGCGCGGAGATCTCGTTGTAGCGGTCGACCTTCTCCTTGATCTCGCCCAGCCCCTCCTCGACGTTGCCCAGGACGGTCTTGTCCTCGTTGAGCGGCGGCTCCTGGAGCAGGATGCCCACCGTGTAGCCGGGCGTGAGGCGAGCCTCACCGTTGGACGGCTGGTCGAGTCCGGCCATGATCTTCAGGATCGTCGACTTGCCGGCTCCGTTGGGACCCACGACACCGATCTTGGCGCCGGGGTAGAAGGACATGGTCACGTCGTCGAGGATCACCTTGTCGCCGTGGGCCTTGCGGGCGCGACTCATGGTGTAGATGAACTCAGCCATGCCGCTCAGGCTAGCCGCCGGTGGCGGACGGTGAAGAATCCGCCGCCGGCGACCTCGTGGGTGCCCGGGCCGGCCTCGGTGACGATCTGGGCTCGGCCGTGGCCCGGTGTGGCGTCGGTCAGCCCCCGCCTCAGGCCGCGTGGTCCCCCGGCTGCAGTCCGGCCTCGGGTTCGGGCTGGTGCTGGTCCTGACCGAGCTCCGTCGAGGCCGCCCAGCCCCCCTCGCGCTGCTGCTCGTCGATGACCTCTCCGGTGCGGACGTCGACCCTCGGGCCGGACACCTCCGTGCTCACCCGGTCCTGGCTGGCCGCACGCACCTTGCGTCGCTTGGTGAACGCTGAGGTCCCGAAGGTCAGGTCGTGCCCGATGCTTGCGGCGTCGATCTGCACGGTGGTGCCCTGGCGCTCCCCGTTGTCCCACTCGTCGACCTTCAGCCGGCCGTGGACGACCACCGGGTCACCGACCTTGAGAGAGTCCGCGGCGTTCTGACCGAGAGACCGAAACGCGATGACCTCGTAGAAGTGCGTGCCCAGCGGCACCGTCTCGCCGGTCCCGGCGTCGAACCGGGTGCGGTTCTCGGCGAGTCCGAAGGTCGTGAACGGCGTGCCGTGCTCCTTGCCCACCCGGCGCCGCGGTTCGTACGTGACGTTGCCGGTGACCGTGTATGACCCATCACTCATGTGTGTCCACCCCTCAGTGTCCGGCCGCGCCCGGTGGTGCGGCTCGTGCACCCACGCTCGCGGACCACCGGCGCAGCGGACACGACGGCTCCGCCATCTGTGGACGGTCGCCGACACGTGCCACGGATGTGGACGGTCAGCGACCGACTGCCTCCAGCTGCTGGCGGGTCTGGCGGTGCCGTTCCAGCACCCGGGCCACCGGCACCCTGACGTGCTCCTTGGCCACCGCAGCGACCGCCGTGTCCATCCGCTCCTCGATGAGGTCGCGCCGACGACGGGCTCCCACCCGCGCGAACGCCTTGGCCAGGGCGGCCAGGACGAGACCCGCGACGAGACCGCCCACCAGCATCAGGGCCGGCACCGGCAGCGGCCCCCACTGCGGGACGTCGGCGTCGACCTGCAGGTAGCCCAGCACCGCCAGCACGGTGAGCCAGACCAGGCCACCGACCACTGCCAGGGCGAGCAGCAGCTGGACGAACCGGAGGAAGCCCCACCACAACGGGTCACGGGCGCGCAGCGACGTCGACATCACCGCCTGGTCGAGGGAGTCGGCCAGGGTGGAGTCGTCGGGGCTGGCCGCGTCGGCGACGGCATCGGCCCACCGCGGTGGCAGGTCGGCGCCGGCCCGCTCCCCCACCTGCCGGGTGGCCAGCTCCACCGCCGACCGGGCAGCCGGAGAGGGCGGAGGCAGCGACGAGCGACCCAGCACCGTGCGCACGTCCGAGGGCGAGATGCCGGTTGTGCCCGCCCGGTCGTCACCCAGGCGCAGGCGCTTGAGCGGGTCGGGACGGAAGGCTGCGACCCACCGGGTGAAGGGCCAGCCGGCGTTGGCGGTGCTCTGCCTCAGGTAGTCCTTGTGCACGGCGTCGAGCACGACGGGGATGCCGGCCGCACGCTTGAGCGCCCGGTGCAGCTCGTCGTCGGCGACGTCAGTGACGGCGGGCTCGGTCGGTCCGACACTGCGCAGCAGGGCGCGGGCGGTCGCCGCCATGTCGCCCTTCAGCCGGCGCTCCGCCGCGTGCCGCTCCTGGACCACGTCGCCGATCGCGGCGCGAAGGTCGTCGACGCCGAGCCCGAGCCGGGCCGAGGTGCCGATCACCTCGAAGTCGCCGGCGCCGTCGGCCGCGACCAGCTGGCGCAGGTCGTGCTTGATGCGGGTCGCACCTCCGGCCTCGGTCACCCGGTCGGTCTGGTTGAGCACCACGATCATCACCGTGTCGTGGTCGCGCAGGGTCGCCAGGTAGTCGTCGTGGAGCCTCGCGTCGGCATACTTCTGCGGGTCGGTCACCCACACGAAGACGTCCGAGCGCTCCAGGATGCGGTCGGCCTCGACCCGGTGCGAGGTCTCCCGGGAGTCGAAGTCGGGCAGGTCGATGAGCACCAGGCCGTCCAGGTCCTCGCCTTGCTCGGACCCACCGTTCGTGGCGACCTGGTGACGCGCAGGCACCCCGAGCCACTCGAGCAGGTCGGCCGACTGCTCCTGTCCCCAGACGGCCGCGGTGGCGGTGGCCGTGGTCGGACGACGGGCACCGATCGGTGAGACGGTGTCACCGATCAGCCCGTTGAACAGGCTCGACTTGCCGGACCCGGTGGCCCCGGCCAGGCTCACGACGGTGCGCCCTCCCTTGAGGGCCCAGCGCTCCCGGACGCGACCGACCACGTGCCGGGCCTCCTGGGCCGCCTCGGGGTCGAGCTCCAGGCCGCCTATCTCGAGGGCCTCCTCGAGCTGGTCGGCCCGCCAGGAGAGCGTGTCCTTGCGGGCACCGGGGCTGCGGCTCATCGGGCGGCCTCCACGTCATGGGCAGCGGAACGGACCTGCTCGATGGCGCCCCTGGAGAGCGGGACCTCGTCGAGCACGCCGTCGTAGCGGGTCTGCTCCTCCTGCATGAGCGCCTCGACGCGCAGCAGCAGGGCCTGGCGTGCCTGCCGGGCCATCTCCCGCACGGCCTGGTCACCGAACACCGCCTCGAGCAGACGCTGAGCGAGCACCGCGGAGCCGCCGGCGATGGCGATCTCGGCACCGACCAGACCACCGGTGGCGCTGAACGCCAGCAGCATGAGCATCACCGCGAGCCCGTTGACCCCGAACGCGAGGTAGCGCGCCGTCGTGCGGCGCTTGCCGGCCTCGTCCCGCACCATGTCGAACACCTGCGACTGCCAGTCGCGGATCAGGCGCTCGACACGAGGCTGCAGGTCCGGGCCGGCCTTGGCCAGCTGGGGATGGGCGGTGATGAGGTCTGCTCCTCCGGGGCTCGACTTCCAGCCTCGCGCAGCGGTGCTCGCCGCCACCTGCGCGTGCGAGGTGATCAGCGCGGCGGCACCGGACTGGAGTGCCTCGCCCAGCGGCTCGGTCGAGGCCTCCTTGCCGGTGAAGAACGAGGTGAGGCGGTCCCGCACCCGGCCGATGCCGACCTCGACCTGGCGGAGGAACTCCCCGGTGCCGACGAGCTCCTGCCAACGCGCCAGGACCTCACCGCGCAGCAGCGAGCCGTCCTCCATGCCGGCCTCGACGCCGTCACGGGCGTCACGGTATGCCGTGTGGGCGACGGCGCGCAGATGGTCCCGGGCCTGCACCTGGGCGTCGGCGGCGGCAGTGATCTCGCTCGCGCGGGTGCCGAGCGAGCTCAGCGCCCCGGACAGGGTGCGACGGATGACGACCGAGCGCGCCCGGGCGTCTCCAGCAAGCGAGTGCAGCCAGCCGTTGAGCCGGGTGGTGTGCTGCGCCGCCAGCATCTTGTGCTCGTCCAGCTCGACCTCCGGCACGGTGAAGATCGGCGACTTGCCCAGTCCCTGCTCGCGCAGCATCTGCGCCAGGTGCAGACGGACCTCCTGCATGGCTTCCGGGGGCACCCGGTTGAGCACGATGGCGACCGAGGTGCCACGCTCGGCGGCCTGACGCAGCAGGTCCCACGGCACGGCGTCGGCATACCTTGCGGCTGTGGTGACGAAGAGCCACAGGTCACCGGCGGCGAGCAGCTGCCGCGCCAGGTCCCGGTTGGCGCGCACCACGGAGTCGATGTCCGGGGCGTCGAGCAGGGCCAGCCCGGACGGCAGCGCGCTGGTGGTGACCATGCGCACCGACGTGGGGTCGTCCTGGTCGGTCGGGCCACCGGTCAGCCGAGCCAGGCCGGGCAGGATGCGGGAGCCGGTGAACGCGGCCTCGTCGTCAGGGTGATGCACGAGCACCGAGGCACGCGTGGTCGGACGGAGCACACCGGTGCGGCTCACCACCTCGCCGACGATGCTGTTGACCAGCGTCGACTTGCCGGCCCCGGTGGACCCACCCACCACGCACAGCAGCGGCGCGTCCAGCGAGCGCAACCGGGGCAGCACGTAGTCGTCCAGCTGACGGACGAGTGCCCCCCGTGCCTGTCGTGCCACGTCGGCGTCAGGCAGGTCCAAGGGCAGCCGCACCGTGTCCGCGGCTGCGCGCAGGCGTTCGACCGATGTCAGCAACGCCGTGTTCGAGTCCTTCTCCGTCACGACCCCAGCCTGCCTGGTGCGGGCTCCGCAACCAAAGCGAACCGCCGCACCCGGCCCGACCATCCACTGTGGTCGAGCCTGCTCACAGCACGGTCCAGACCAACGCGCCCCTCCTGGACGACCGGGTGGTGCGCGTTCCTGAAGGAGAACGACTTCTTCGTCGGCCTCCATCGACGGCCCCCGTGAGATGCACGACGCCTACCGGTCGAGCTGGGGTTGCTGTGAAGGGCCGCCCCTGCGGAGGATGTGTCGTCACGCTCGCGGTCATCCATTGAGGATGATGTCACGTGGGTGGTGGGGCCAGGACGATGGAGGAAGCGCCCGGTCGGCCGGTTTCCTCACAGATGACGCCGGCTGCAGGGACATTGTCGACGAAAGGCCTGACATGGACGGTATCGCCGCTGTTCTTCCCTACGCCGTCGGAGTCGCCGTCAGCCCGGTTCCGATCATCGCGGTGATCCTCATGCTGTTCTCCAGCCGTGCCAGGGTCAACGGCCCGCTGTTCCTGCTCGGGTGGGCGGTGGCACTAGCCGTCGTCAGCGGTGTCTCGTTCGCGGCGGGGGACGCCGCGACTGCGAGCAGCGGCGCGGACACCGGGTCCTGGGCGCAGGTGATCATCGGCGCACTCTTCCTGCTCCTGGCTGCGCGCAGCTGGCACTCGCGGCCGGCGCCCGGGGAGGAGGCCGACCGGCCGGCGTGGATGGCCGGCATCGACAGCTTCTCGCCCGGCAGGGCCCTCGTGCTCGCCCTCCTCCTGGCCGGCGTGAACCCCAAGAACCTCCTCCTCGCGGCGGGTGCCGGCGCGGCGGTGGCGGGACTGGCGCTGCCGGCGACGGGTGCAGCGGTGACCCTCGGCGTCTTCGTGGTCCTTGCGAGCCTGACCATCGCCGGGCCGGTCGTCTACTACCTCCTCGGCGGTCAACGGGCGCGCAGCCGCCTCGACACGGTCAAGGAGTGGCTGGCGTTCCACAACGACGCGGTCATGACGGTGCTCTTCCTGGTGCTCGGCGTCAACCTGGTGTCCCAGGGCCTGCCGCCTCTCCTCTGACGCGCCTGTGCGGGAGGCCTCTCATCCCCCGGGGATGATCCGTCCACCCCGTCTGGCGAGGAGCGTGGGACTCGAGCCATCGGTCACGCCGCGCGAAGAAGACGTCACCAGCAGCCCGCATGCCGTGAAGAGCTCCTCGGCACCGGGTGCTGAGGCCACGCCCGCGACGATGTCCGGGTCAGGGCCAAGCCCTGGGGCAGGACTGTCGCGGCCGATGACCGCACGCGCAGCATGATGTCGGCCAGCGCGGCGTCGAACGCAGCGGTGGTGCCGGCCGCCACGGGGTCCGGGACGGACCAGTGGGCCCACGCAAGCTCGCCCAGCTGCTCGTGGGCCCGGTCGCAGACCGTGATCACGAGGTCACCGTCCTTGACCACCTCCGATACATGCCGCGGCGAGACGTCGGAAAGCGTCAGTCGATGGCGCTGGGCGGCTGCCAACGCTCCGGGGTTGATGCTTGGGCCCGGGTCAGTGCCGGCAGAGCCGGCGTCGAGGTCGCTGTGAAGCCTCCATGCCGCAGCAGCCAGATGCGAGCGCGCCGTGTTGGCCGTGCACACGAAGATCACCCGGCGGGCTGAGACGGCCTCCGCTGCCGACGCCACGAGAGGCGCGCTCCGAAGCTCGTGGCACAACGCCCAGTACGAACGTCGAGCATCTCCTTCCGAAGCGTGCCGATGGATCGCCCCGGCACGCTCCAGCACCTTCAGGTGGTGGGCCAGCAGGTTGGAGGGCACTGCGAGGGCGGCTCCCAGCTCGGAGGAGGAGTGATCGCTCGTCCTGAGCAGGTCGGTGACGCGAAGGCGCGTCACGTCCGCCAGGGCCGCGTGCACGGCCGCGCGGCGGGCCACATCCGTGGATGTTTGCTCAATGTTCATTGACTCAAGTTTGACTGAGCAACTGACCCCGGTCAACATGGCTGTACGCCCCGGCACACCCCCTCGATCGGAGGGCGTCGGACCGTTCGACATCAGGAGCCACCAGATGCATGAGACGACACGGGACCCGTTCGCCGACATCGTCAACGACCTGGCCTACTCCTACGAAGGGGTCTTCTCCCGCGACAGCGTGGCAGCAGCCGTCGCCGAGGCCCGGCAGGTGCTGGAGCCGGTCTCCACGGTCCGGACCTACCTTCCGGTCCTGGTCGCCCGCCAGGCCAAGGAGCAGCTGATGTCGGCGGCACAGGGGGAGGGTCGGATCGCCAAGACGGTCCCGGAGCTGCTGTTCGTGTGCGTCCACAACGCGGGTCGCTCGCAGATGGCGGCAGCCCTGGCCGAGCACCTCTCGGCACGACGGGTGCACGTGCGCTCAGCCGGGTCGGCTCCCACCGGGCAGATCAACCCGCTCGTCGTCCAGGTCCTGGCCGAACGCGGGATCTCGCTCACCGCTCCCTACCCCAAACCGCTGACCGGCAACGTCGTCCGGGCCGCCGACGTCATCATCACGATGGGGTGTGGAGACGCCTGCCCGGTCTTCCCCGGCAAACGGTACGAGGACTGGCAGGTCGCCGACCCTGCCGGACAACCGATCGAGGCCGTCCGGGCGATCCGCGACGACATCCAGACGAGAGTCACTACGTTGCTGCGTCAGATCCTCGACTGACCGTCAAACCCCGACTGACCGTCAAACCCGACATCGACCTGGAGGAACCATGACCCCCGTCCCGTCTCCTGATGCTGCGGTGGCCCCGGGCACCCGACCGTCGGTGCTCTTCGTGTGCGTCCACAACGCGGGCAGGTCGCAGATGGCTGCCGCCTACGTGCAGGCACTGTCTGGCGGCGCCGTGGAGGTCCGCTCGGCCGGCTCTGCCCCCGCTGAGCAGGTCAACCCCGCAGCCGTGGCCGCCATGGCAGAAGAGGGCATCGACATCACGGCCGAGACACCCAAGATCCTCACCGACGAGGCGGTGCAGCAGTCGGACGTCGTCATCACCATGGGCTGCGGCGACACCTGCCCGATCTACCCAGGCAAGCGCTACGAGGACTGGGCGGTCCCCGACCCCGCCGGCCAGGGGGTGGCCAGTGTGCGCCCGATCCGTGATGAGATCCGGTCGCGGGTGCAGACCCTGCTGACCGAGCTCGGAGCCGCCCCAGCCGCCTCCTCAAACCCGTGAGGACCCGTTCGGGGGCGTCCGGCGATACGGTCAGGTGAGCCGTTCCGCGCGGCGGCGGATGCGGTAGCCCACCCCGCGGACGTTCTCGATGAAGTCCTCGTCACCGGTGGCGGGCGCGATGTGATGACGAAGCCGGGCAACCAGCCGGCGTGCCCGGTCCTGGTCGTGGTCTCCGGTGAGGCCCAGCTCGGTGGCCAACGCCTCCAGCCTGACCGGACGGGGCCAGGCACGCGCCAGCAGGTAGAGGCAGGTGAACTGTGCCCCGGACAGCTGCACCCTGGTCCCGTCGCTGCCGGTCACCGTCAGTCCGGCCAGGTCGATGGTCACGCCGTCGAGCAACAGCTGGTCGCCAGGGCCACCCCGCTCACGACGTGCGGCCCGGGAGACGGCGCTGCGCAGGTGGTCGTCCGCGAACGGGATGGGGACCAGGCCACTGCACCCTCGCTCGACGGCCCGAGCCGCGATGCCTGGGGCGCCCGTGTCGGGTGCCACCGCGATCAGGACGGTGACGTCCTGACGGGCCACGATGGCGGCCGTCACCAGGGCGGGGTCGGCCCCGACGATGTCGGTGGGGATCACGACGGCAGCAGGAGCGTCCAGGCTCAAGGTCAGCAGGGCGTCGAACACGTCAGCGGCAAAGGACACCCTCAGGTCTCGTGTCGCTGTGGCCGTCGCCACAGACTCCCGGGGCAACGACGGCGACTCCACCGCCAGGACGTGCAACGGCCACGCCGCTTCCGGCAGAGGCAGCCCCCCCAAGGCGATCACTCAGCCGAACCGACCGGAGATGTAGTCCTCGGTCGCCTGCTGGGACGGGTTGTTGAAGATCTTCTGGGTGTCGTCCATCTCCACGAGCTGTCCGGGCCGGCCGGTCTCCTCGATGTTGAAGAAGCCGGTGCGGTCGGAGACGCGCGCGGCCTGCTGCATGTTGTGCGTGACGATCACCACGGTGTAGTCGGCCTTGAGCTCCTCGATGAGGTCCTCGATGGCCAGGGTCGAGATCGGGTCGAGGGCGGAGCAGGGCTCGTCCATCAGGATCACCTCGGGCTGGACCGCGATCGCCCGAGCGATGCACAGTCGTTGCTGCTGCCCGCCGGACAACCCCGAGCCCGGCTTGCCGAGCCGGTCCTTGACCTCGTTCCACAGGTTGGCACCCCGCAGGGCGCTCTCGCACAGCTCGTCCGCTGCCGAGGAGGAGATCCGCTTGCTGTTCAGGCGCACCCCGGCCAGGACGTTCTCCTTGATCGACATGGTCGGGAAGGGGTTGGGCCGCTGGAACACCATGCCCACCTCCCGGCGCACGTCGACCGGGTCCATGCCCTTGCCGTAGAGGTTCTGGCCGTCGATGAGCACCTCCCCCTCGACCCGCGCACCAGGGATCACCTCGTGCATCCGGTTGAGGGTGCGGATGAACGTGGACTTGCCGCAACCGGACGGGCCGATGAAGGCGGTGACCGACTTCGGCTCGATCACCATCGTGACGTCCTGGACCGCCTGGAAGCTGCCGTAGAAGATGTTGAGGTTGTTGACGTCGATGCGCTTTGACATGGGTCTGGGAGCTCCGGTTCGGGAAGGGGTCAGCGGCCGGTCTTCGGCGCGAAGAACGTGGCGATGAGGCGGGCGATGAGGTTGAGGGCGATCACGATCACGACGAGGATGAGCGCGGCGGCCCAGGCTCGCTCGAGGCTGGGATCGCGGAACCCCGGGTTCAGCGGCCGGGTGAACATCTCGTAGGCGTAGACGGCCAGCGTCTGCATCGGACCCTGGAACGGGTTGGTGTTGAGGGCGTAGAAGCCTCCGACCGCCACCAGCAGGGGGGCGGTCTCGCCGATGACGCGGGCGATGGCCAGGGTCACCCCGGAGGCCAGCCCCGACGCGGCGGTCGGCAGGACCACCTTGTAGATGGTGCGCCATTTGGGCACCCCCAGGGCCAGGGACGCCTCGCGCAGCTCGTTGGGCACGATCCGCAGCATCTCCTCACTGTTGCGCACGACCGTGGGGACCATGAGCACGGTGAGGGCCACGGCTCCGGCCATCGCGTTCTTGGTGCCGATGCCGAAGATCGTGGCCCACAGCGCGAAGGCGAACAGGCCGGCGACGATCGAGGGGATGCCGGTCATGACGTCGACCAGGAAGCGGATCAGCCTCCCCAGGGGCGAGCGACCGGCATACTCCACCAGATAGATAGCGGCGAACATCCCGATCGGCACGGAGATCAACAGCGCCAGACCGGTGATGATGAGGGTGCCGAGCACGGCGTGGTAGACACCGCCGATGAACGGCGCACCCTCCTCGGCATACGCCTGGTCGGCCACCCCGGTGACACCGTTCATGGTCTGGGTCAGGAAGTCCGCGTCGAGGGCGCGGCCCACCCCGTTGACCAGCACGGTCAGGATCAGCGAGACCAGCGGGATGAGCGCCAGCGTGAACGCCCCGTAGACCAGGCCACGCATCAGCTGGTCGAGGGCCACCCGAGGCCCGGCGGCCCTGCGGTAGGAGACGTAGACGGCCACGAGGAAGGTCAGGTACGCCACCACGGCGGCCAGGGCCGCGCTGGTGGACAGCGCCGTCCAGAGCAGCAGTCCCAGGACCAGCGCTCCGCCCAGGCACCACCACAGGATGGACCGCGAGGCCGGTCGCACGTGCGAGGGGACCACCCCCTCCCAGCTGTCCAGGCGGGTGGTGACGTAGTCGGTGCTGCGGGGGGGCATCAGTTGGCTCCAGAGAAGTCGGCGCGGCGCTCGACGATCCACCGGGCAAACAGGTTGACGGCGAGCGTGATGACGAACAGGACCAGGCCGGCAGCGATGAGCTCGGACAGGCGCAGACCCGAGGCCTCGGGGAAGTTGAGGGCGATCTCGGCAGGGATGGTCGAGTTGCCGGTGCCGATCAGGTTGGCGGTGAGCAGCCCCGGGGACAGGATGATCGCCACCGCCATCGTCTCCCCCAACGCCCGGCCCAGGCCGAGCATGGTCCCCCCGATCACGCCCGGCTTCCCGAAGGGCAGGACCGCCGTGCGGATCATCTCCCACTTGGTGGCCCCCAGCGCCAGGGCGGCTTCCTCGTACAGCCGAGGAGTCTGCAGGAAGACCTCGCGGGACACCGACGTGATGATCGGCAGGATCATCACGGCGAGCACCAGCGAGGCGGTCATCAGCGTGCGACCGGTCGCCGACGCGCTCTCGAAGAAGGGAAGGAAGCCGAGGTTGTCCTCCAGCCACTGGAACAGTGGCACCAGGGCCGGGGCGAACACCTGCAGACCCCACATCCCGAACACGACCGAGGGCACGGCCGCCAGCAGGTCGATCACGAACCCGATCACCCGTCCGGTCCGGCGTTCGGCGTAGTGCGAGACGAACAGGGCGATCCCCACCGCGACGGGAGTCGCCAACGTCAGCGCGATCACCGAGGCGACGACGGTGCCGACCACCAACGGGAAGACATACTGTGCGAACCCCTCCCCCCCGGTGATGTCCTCGGCAGCAGCAGAGGCGACCGGGAGGGCTTCGGCGACCAGGAAGATGGCGACCCCGGCCAGGGTCGCCATGATCAGCAGGCCGGCGGCCAGCGACGTGCCCCCGAAGATCACGTCCCCTGGCCGTCGCGGGCTCGACCTGCGTCCCTCGCGGACGGACCTCGCCGGCCGGTCGGGCTGTTGGCCCTCGGGCCGGGTCGACAAGGTGTCGGCGGCGTCCTGAGCCGTCGTGTCCTCAGATGTGCTCATGGTGCTCCTTGCAGCGGATGTTGCTCCGTGGTCTCGGGCTGGGGCCGGGTGCGCCGACCCCAGCCCGAGTCAGGCCGCCAGGGTCAGCTGCCGCCCTCGATCAGCTCGACGGACTCCAGGACCCGCGTCCGCAGGTTCTCCGAGATCGGTGCCGAGCCGGCTGCCTCCGCGGCGACCTGCTGCCCCTCCTCGCTGGAGACGTAGGTGACGAAGTCCTTGACGATGTCGGCGGTGTTGGCGTCATCGTAGGAGGAGCAGGCGATGTGGTAGGAGACCAGGACGATCGGGTAGTTGCCCGACTCGGTGGTGTCCCGGGCCAGCTCCAGTGCGATGTCACCCTCGACACCGGTGTCGATGGGTTCGGAGTTCTCGACCACTGCCGCGGCAGCCTCGGCCGAGTACTCCACGAACTCGTCCCCGACACCGATGGCGGCGGTGCTGAGGTTGCCGACCGCCGAGGCGTCGGCATAGCCGATCGCGCCCTCGGTGGAGCCGACGACCTCGATGACGCCCGTGGTCTGAGCGGCGGCCTCGCCGCCGCTGACCGGCCAGTCGCCGGAGGGCTCGTAGGACCAGGAGTCCGGGGCGGCGGCGGTCAGGTACTCCAGGAAGTTCTCGGTGGTGCCCGACTCGTCGGAGCGGTTGACCGCGGTGATCTCGGTGTCCGGGAGCTCCACGTCGGGGTTGTCCTCGGCGATGGCCGGGTCGTCCCACGTCGTGATCTGCTGGTCGAAGATCTGCGCGAGCGTGTCCGGCGCAAGGTTGAGCGAGTCCACACCGGGCAGGTTATAGGGAATGGCGATCGGGGCGATGTACAGCGGGAAGTGCAGAGCGCCGTTCTCGCCACACGTCTGGGTGACGGCCTCGCGCTCCTCCTCGTCGAGGACGGCGTCCGAGCCGATGTACGGAGAGGCCCCGGAGATCAGGTTCTCCCGGCCGCCACCCGAGCCGATCGCGTCGTACAGGAACGTGACGTCGGGCTGGACGTCCTGGTAGCCCGCGATCCAGGCGGTCATCGCGGACGCCTGGGAGCTGGCCCCCGACGCCGAGATCTGGCCGGACAGGCTGCCGCCCATGTCCTCTTCGGTGGAGGCCCCGTCCTCGCTGGCAGCGCCGCCGCCCTCGGTGGCGGTCTCGGTCGGGTTGTCATCACCACAGGCGGTGAGTGCCAGAGCAGAGGCCACGGTGATGGCCAAGGTCGGTGCAAGTCGGTGAAGCTTCACTGGTGAGCCTTTCAGCGCGATCAGAAGAAGTCGGTGGTCGTGACCGGCGGCAGGCGTGCACCGCCGAAGCGGGCGACCTTGCCCTGCTGAGGTGGACGCTAAGGACGCCACGTGACCCCTGTGGTGGCGATGTGTGTCGCGGAGGTGAACGGGACCTGAATGTCCGTCGACGCCGCACCGCAGACCGTGATCCGGCAGACCACCTGGGACCGCAGCACGCAGTCCATCGCCGGGACTTCCCCACCCTCGCACCGTGATGGGCCTGCCTAGCTGCTCGACGTCCCACCCCGGCTACGGCACCAGCCCGAGACGAGCGACTGCCTCAACCGGCTCCCCCATCGGGTCCACCCGGGACGAGCCTGCTGCAGCAGGTCACGCAGTTCCTGATCCTGTGGGTGGCTCTGATCGGGGTGGGGGGCGGGTCGGCGTCGGTGTCGTTGCTGCAGGCGTTCGCCGCGTTCGCCATCGGCCGGCTGTTCACGTTCACCCCCGTCGTGCCCGGAGGTCTGGGTGCGGTGGACGCGGCGATGGTGGCGATCCTGCAGGGGTTCGGCGAGCCCGACAACGACGCGCCGGCTGCCGTGATGGTGTGGCGTGCGGTGAGCCTGTTTCCGCAGGTGCTGATGGGGGCGGGGCTGTTGCTGCGCGAGCGGCGAGCGGGACGTCGGGCCGGCACCGCGGTCGCTGGCCCGTGACGACCGGTGTCAGGATGGTCCAGGTGAGCGGGCCCATCAGCGTCGTCTACGGGACGTCGGACTGCGAGGCGGTGCGTGACTCGCTGCTGAGCCAGCCGGTTCTTGCGGTGTCGAGTCTGAGCTTCGTGGCCGCCGGGGGGTTGCTGCTGTGGGCCTGGCGCGACCTGCCGACACCCCAACGCTGGCCGGCGAGCGCCTACGCGGGGCTGCTGGTGCTGGTGGGAGCGGGCAGTGTCGACTTCCACGGCCTGCAGAGCCCGGCGGCCCAGACCCTGCACGACCTGCCGATCGCGCTGGTGCTGGGGCAGGCGGTCGCCGTTCCGCTGTCTCGTCGGATCCGTCGTCGTCCCGTGTTGCGCCGGGGCAGCCGCTCTCGGGTGATTGCCGCCGCAAGTCTTGCCGTCCTGGCTACCGCTGCCTACGCGACAGGGCGCACCAGTGCCCCGTGGTGTGATCCGGACTCGCTGGCGCAGCCGCACGCTGCCTGGCACGTCCTCAGTGCCGCCGCGCTCGCGCTGTGGGGAGCTGCTCTGTGGCCCGGCGGCCCGCCCGGACCCGAGACGGGGGCGGCGCGGTGATCGGCGTCACGCTGGTCCGTCGTGCGGCCGAGATGGCTGCCCGGCTGACGTACCGCGACATCGAGGTGCTCGCGCACCACAGCCCACGGCATGGACCGGTCCTCGCGGTGTCCAACCACTTCGGCGGAGCGGCCGACGCCGTCCGGCCCGTTCGGCCAACGACGCGATGTTCGGCTCGTGCTACGACGCGCCGGCCGACGGGTCCCTGGTGCTGATCTTCCCGGAGGGTGTCACGCAGGACGACCCCCACCTCGCCCCGGTCAAGACAGGTGCCGCCCGGATCGCCCTGGGGGCGCGCGCAGCCGGGGTGGCCGGCATCACGATCCTGCCGGTGGTGGGCATCCACTACGAGAACAAGGCAGCGTTCCGCAGCCGGGTGCTGGTCGCTTCCGGTGAGCCGATCGACCTCGACGACGTGGCACCCACCTTGAACCCCGATGGGGGGCGGGTGACGGCCGACAACCGCGCCGCCGTCACGTCGCTGACCGAACAGATCTCCACCGGGATGCGCTCCGCGGGACCGGACTACCGCGACTGGGACCAAGGACCGTGCTCGACGCGGTCCTCACGGTGCTGCTGATCCCCTACGCCATCGTCGGGGCGCTCGCGGTCGCGGTTCCCTACCTTCTCGTGCGGGCCACGCGGCTCATCCCGGCGGCACCGGCAGTGCGCGCGACCATCCTGCCCATCGTCGCCTGCTGGCATTCCTCACCGAGTGGGCGTGGCTCTCGGTCAGTGTCGCCTCACGTCAAGGCCCTGAGAGCGGAGCGGTCATCGCCCTTCTGCAGCCAGCCTTCGCTGGCGCCACCGTGCTGGTCGCCGAACGGGCCGTGCTGCTGTGGCGGGCCCTGCGACGCTGGGCCACCTCGCGGCGCCGAGGGCTGTCCCTACGGGTCGCCCGGCAGCAGCGTGACGACCTGCTCGTGGCCGTGCGCGCGGCCTTGTGAGGCCGCCACTGACCGTTCCCGTGTTGCGGGTCCTGGAAGCCTGCCGCGGGCAGCGCACCACCGGGCCTCTGGTGCTACGCCCGCTCTCGGGCAAGCCGATCGACCGACGCGACGTCTACAGGATGGTGCAACGCATCGCCAAGACCGCGCGGATCCCCCGGCACATCAGCCCACTCACTACGACACGCCGCCATCACCAACGCCCTCGACGCCGGCGTACCCCTACGCGACGGCCAGATCCTCGCCCGGCACGCTGACCCCAGGACCACCGAGCACGACGACCGAGCCCGCGGCAACCTCGACCGCCACGGCGTCCACTTCCTCACCGCCTACGTCGCCGGCGTATAGGCGAGTGGCCCGACGACGTCAGTTCCGCCCAGAACGACGCAGCTAAGGCGATATCCGTAGCAGGTGGACCGCGCTTGCTTGGGTAGTGTCGCGCCATACCGTTATTGCCCGATAGTCGACCGCCGCGCCTCGATGCCCAGGCGGTGCGCGATCTGGTTGCTCTTCGCCTCATGCTTGAGTCGGCGATCGCGCGCGCTCGCACCGCCGGCCGGTACAGCAGGGGTGCCGCCGTCGTCTCCTTGGACGCGACTGTCGAGCGCGCTTCATACCTGGTCGCCGCTTACCGTGGCGTCGATGTAGCGCCCCGGGACACGTTGGAGACGCTGTACAGCAGTGGAGACGGTGTCAGTGGCCAGCTTCGTCATGACCGAGCGGATGCTGCGGTGCGTGCGCGACCGCGTCGAGGGCGCACGGTCAGGGTGAGGTGAGGAGGCTCGGGCGGTGCGCGGGTGTCGATGGGTGGTCTATCGTCTGCGGTGTCGCGACCTCGGCGGGAGTCACCCGTGCGGGCAGCAACGTCGACCTTCACCGAAGGGACGACAGTATGCACCCCCACCTCATCCGGCTGGACCAGCTCGCCGCGCACCTGGCCGCCGACCCGCACCTCGTGGCGGTCCTGGGCCTGGGGTCGGCCGGCGTCGAGACGCACCGGTTCGACGACCACTCCGACATCGACTTCTTCCTCGTCGTCGACACCCCGGACACCAAGCACCGATACCTGCAGGACATCACCTGGCTCGAGGGCTTCGGCGGCCACGTCGCCTACAGCTTCGTCAACGACCCGAACGGCCGCAAGGCACTGCTGGCCGACGGGCTGTTCCTGGAGTACGCGGTCTTCACTCCCGACCAGCTCGCGGCCCTGCCGCTCACGGGCGCCCGGGTCGTCTGGGCACGTCCCGGCTACGACCCCCTCGCCCGTGTCGCGGCCCTGCCGGCCGCCACCGCCATCGACACCGTCGACTTCCACCTCAACGAGGCGCTGACGAACCTCCTCGTCGGTCTGCACCGCGAGCTGCGGGGCGAGCGTCTCGCGGCCATGCGGTTCATCCAGGTGTATGCCGTCGACCGCGTCCTGGCGCTGGTGCGGCTCGAGCCCGCCACGGCGCTGGACCACCCGGACCCCTTCGAGGCGACCCGCCGCATCGAAGGGGCACGTCCGCCCGGCGGCCTCCCGCTGCACCGGATGGTCCCGGGCTACACCCGCAACCTCGACGCTGCCGAGGCTGTGCTGGAGTGGCTCACGGCGCGTCACGACGCCGACCCCGTCATCGTCACCGCCGTACGCGAGCTCACCGCCACGCTGCACCGGCGGAGCACGACAGACAGCCTCTCGTGGCAGGCCTTGACACTGCCGGTGGGGTCATTCCTCCGGGGTCGGGGAGGCCGCGAGGGTGGCGCTGGCGACGGCGACGACCAGGGTGGCGGCACCCAGCCGGCGCTCCAGCGGGTGCGGGGCGGTCACGTTGGCGACGGTGTTGAGGGTCATGAACCCGGCCACCCCCCAGACGGCTCGGCGTAGCCCGCGCGGGGACAGGACAGGCACGTCGACCAAGCCACCTCGGCCGAGCACCAAGCCGGCCATGCCGAGCAGGACCGCGGCCTGCGCCGCTGCCGCCCCGCGGTAGGCAGGGGTGAGGGCGCCGTCCACCGTCGGTGCGCGGCCCCCCATGACCGCGTTGCCGTATGGCGCGCCCCGGGCAAGCGCCACCTGGAAGCCGGCCACGGCCACAAGGGGCACCGACCCCGCCACCGCAACCGCGCGTCGGCGCTGCGGGGGGAGCCCTCGGGCCAGGAAGGTGCTGCGCATGATGCCTCCAGATCTTGGTGGATGGCGACCCGGACGGCAAGCAGCGGCCCGCCGTGGGGCCGCTGCCTGCCGTCGAGGGGCTCTCGTCATCGCCGTGCCAGCGTGAGACCGAGCCAGGTGAACCAGAGGATGAGCCCGAGCCCGAAGACCGACGTCGCGGCGTCAGCGGCTGCCGGGACGACGGTGGCCAGTCCGGCGGCGGCGAGACCGACAGCGAGGCCTCCGAGCGCGGCCGACAGCGCACGTGTCCGGAGCACGGTGTAGCCGACCACGGCCACCCACATCGCTCCGGCGACCTCGATCCCGCCGCCCAGGGCGTCCTGCACCACGCTGGTCGACACCCACGTGCTCAGGGCGAGCTCCGGGTCCTGCGCGTGCAGCTGCACAGCGGCCTGCTGCCCGACGAGGGCGATGCTCCCGCTGCCCATGAGCAGGCCCGACCAGATGAGCCCCAGAGCTGCGGAGACCCGGGCCAGAGCCGGCGCCGCCGCCAGTCGTTGTGCCACGCCGAGCGAGACCACGGCCATGGCCACCCCGCCCAGGAGATAGAGCACGAGATACCAGACGGCCAGCTCGGCCTGGTGCTCCAGCAGGAAGCCGAGCGAGCCGGAGGGGTCCGACACAGGTCCGGTGAAGCCACGAGGGAGCAGGTAGACCGCCATCGCGAGGAAACCGATGACATAGGTGCCGGCGACGACCTGGGCGGCGACACCTCCGGCGCGAACGAGCCCCGGGGCCCTGGTGGTGACGCTCTGCGCCGAGCCGGTGGGGGATGGGACGGCGGTGGATGTGGTGTGTGATGTCATGCCTCCACTGTCGCCACGAACGCGTGCCGGCACATCGACATCGTGGCCAGTTGTGACCTGCTCCCGAGGACACTCGTCACTGGCCACAAGTCCAAGACGAGGCCGGCCGGAAGTGTCATGCGCCCATCGTCCCGATCCGCTTACGCTGGACCCGATGGTTGACGGTGCGCTGCGTGCGCTGTGGAACGAACCGCGGGCGTCCGCGCCCCCGGGCATCCCGTGGTGGGACCGAGCTCTGGTCGCCGGGCTGGTCCCGGTCACGGTGCTCGAGGCGTGGCTTCGTCCCGACGTCGTCTGGCCGGTCTGGCACGCGGCCTGGGCACTCGTCTGCGTCGTCACCGTGCTGTGGCGTTCCCAGCACCCGCTGGCGATGCTCGTCCTGGCCTACGGAGCGCAGACGGTGGGCGGAGTGGTCCCGGCCATCTCGGGAGAGCCGAACAGCGTCCTCGACGTCACCGCCGTGGTGCTGCTCGTCGCCTACTCGTTGGGGCGTTGGGCAAGTGGCCGGAGCGTCGTCGCCGGCAGCGCCTACCTGCTGGTGGTGCACCTGGCGCGCGAGCCCCTCTACGGCTCCAGCGGCTCCTCCATACTCATCGGGGTCGGAGCGTTGATGCTGCCCGTGGCCCTGGGTGCCCTGGTGCGCTTCTGGGTCACCTCCGAGGGGCAGGCCAGGGAGGAGATCCGGATGCGTGAGCGCGAGCGGCTGGCCCGCGACCTCCACGACACCGTGGCGCACCACGTCTCCGGCATCCTGATCCAGGCGCGCGCCGCCAAGGTGCGGGCCCGCACCGACCCGACGGCTGCGGCCGCGGCGATGGACGGGGTGGAGGCCGCGGCCGCGCGGACCCTGGACGACATGCGCGCGATGGTGGCAGTGCTCCGGCAGGAAGGGCAGGCCGGCCCGGGGCTGGAGCCGACCTATGGCGTCACGGACCTCCCGTTGCTCGCCCGCGACGACGGGACGCCACCCCGAGTCGAGATCGACACCGGCGGCGACCTCGAGAGGCTCCCGGCACCAATCGGGTCGGCGGTGTTCCGGGCCGTGCAGGAGGCGGTGACCAACGCCCGGCAGCACGCGGTGGAGGCCACGGTCGTGTCCGTCGAGCTGTCTCGTGACCACGACCGCGTCCGGCTTCGGGTCCACGACGACGGCCGACCGGTGCCTCCCGTCCGAGCGCGGCGGGCCCGTGCGTCCTACGGTCTCGCCGGGATGCGGGAACGGTTCTCCCTCCTGGGCGGCGAGGTCCAGGCCGGGCCGGACCCGGCCGGTGGCTGGACCGTCGAGGCCACGATCCCGGCTACCACCGACTCCGACCCGGTGAACCGATGACGCTCCCGGTGCGGGTGCTCATCGCGGACGACCAGGACATGGTCCGCATCGGGCTGACCACGATCCTCGACGCCGAGCCCTCGATCGACGTGGTGGGCCAGGCTCGGGACGGGCTGGAGGCCGTGGCGCTGGCCCGGTCGCTGCGGCCCGACGTCTGCCTCTTCGACATCCGGATGCCCCACCTCGATGGCATCGAGGCCACACGCCGGGTCGCCGGCCCTGGGGTCGACGACCCCGTCCCCGTCATCGTCATCACCACCTTCGACCAGGACGAGTACGTCTACGACGCCTTGCGGGCCGGGGCCCGCGGCTTCCTCCTCAAGGACGCTGACCCCGACCTCTTGGCCCGCGCGGTCCGGTCTGCGGCTCAGGGTGACGCGGTCATCGCACCGGCCGTGACCGCGCGGCTGTTGGCGACCTTCGCCTCCTCGCGGTCCCCGGTCCCGCCCGAGCCCGCAGAGCCGCTCACCCCACGCGAGGAGGCCGTCCTGGACCTCGTGGCCGCCGGCCGGACCAATGCCGAGATAGCCGATGACCTCTATGTCTCACTGAGCACGGTGAAAGCACATGTCGGTGCGCTCATGAACAAGCTGATGGCCCGCAACCGAGTGGAGCTCGTGATCTGGGCCTACGAGAGCGGCCGCGTCAGAGGTGGATGACCTGCGTGGCGGCGCTCAGACCTGTGCTGCGCCGGCGCGGTCTGCCGCTGCCTTCCAGCGGTCCTCGTCGACGCCTTTGGTGAGGAGCCAGACCGCGAAGACCAGCTCGCCCGGGATCGCGAGCACGAGCACGACCATGGCCCAGGTGTCGGTGAGAGCCGGCGCGAGGATCGTGCCGAAGCTCTGGACGAGGTACCCGAGCCCGGCGAGGCCGAGCAGGATGCCGACGAACCGGGGCAGGAAGCCCGAGCGGTGCACCAGCCAGCCGGTGAGCACGAGCGAGAGGGCGAAGAACAGGCCCCAGACGAGGACGACGTCGTCGTTGCTCTCCTGGAAGAACAGCGCGAGGGCGTCCCGCTGGTCGGGGTCGAAGGCGTCGAGGTGACCGCCGGCGCTCACGGCGACGAGGCTGAAGATGCTGGTGAGCACGCAGCTCACCTGCCATTCCCCAACGGAAGAGCACCTCGTTGTCCCGGATGTTGGCGGCCGTCGCGGCGGCGTCGCCAGGGACGACGAGGCTAGACCTCACCAGCGTCGCTGCCGGGTAGACGATGAAGATCGTCAGGTACAGCACGCCGGCGGCCTTGGTCAGCCGTCGCAGCCGAGGGTGCTGCGGACCCGTGGTCGACAGGGTGTGGAGGGTGGGTGCGGTGTCGTTGACGCTCATGGTCTGCTCCGGGTGGTCGACAGGGGCGGGCGGTCAGGGAAGGAGGACGACCTTGCCGCGGGCCTGCCCGCGGTGGACGAAGTCGATGGCGTCCGCGGCGTCACGCAGGTCGTAGGCGGCCTCGACGACGGGTCGGACGTCGACGGTGGCTAGCCGCTGCGTGACTGTTGCGAGGTCATCCGGGTCCGGGGTGGCGAACAACGGGCGCAGCCGCTCCGGGCCGAAGGGCGAGAGAGCGAACGCGGCGAGGAAGCGGCTCATCCCGGTGAGCGACCGGGGCGTGCCGCCGCCGACGACGACGTAGGTCCCGCTCCGTTTCAGGGTGCGCCTCGCCACCGAGAGCGGACGCCGCCCGGCAAGGTCGAGGACCACGTCGTAGCGACGCTTCGCGGCCGTGGGGTCCTCCGTCGTGTGGTCGATGACGTGATCGGCGCCCAGGGAGCGCACGAGGTCGACATTGCGAGTGCTGGCCACCCCGGTGACCTCGGCGCCGAGGGCCTTGGCGAGCTGCACGGCGAACGACCCGACGCCGCCCGAGGCACCGAGGACGAGCACGTGGTGTCCGGCGCGGACGTCTCCGAGCCGGAGAGCCTGGAGCGCGGCCACCGCCGCGGTCGGGGTGGCGGCTGCCTCCTCGTGCGTGAGGCCGTCCGGTGTGGGCAGGAGGTCGGACGCGGTCGCAGCGGCGTACTGGGCGAAGGCGCCCCGGGCCCAGCCGAACACGCGGTCACCGGGAGCGAAGGAGGCGACCTGGTCACCGACCGCGACGACGACTCCCGCGACGTCGGTCCCGGGCACCGGGTTCTTCGGTCGGGTGACCCCGTAGGAGAGCCGGGCCGCATATGGGATGCCCTCGATCGCCAGTGCGTCGCCGCGGTTGATGCCGGCGGCGTGCACGCGGAGGACGACACCGTCCGGCGCGGGCACCGGGACGTCGAGGTCCCGCTGCTCCACCAGGGTCGGGGGGCCGTAGTGGTCGAGGTGAACGGCCCTGGCGGTCGTCGGCAGCTGCTGCTCCATGGTGGGTCCTTTCGTCGGGCGCACCCGCGGCAGTCGCGGGGCGGTGAGCCGGGTCGATCTGTTGTCTCGACGCTACGAAGGGCAGCGAGCTCGGGTCTTGGCATCACGGGCCGATCCGTTGACCGATCCGGCCACGGGGTCCCTAGGCTGGGTCTGGCCCTGTCCCGGCGAGAGGCGATCCATCGTGAGCACGGTGCGCAGTTCGGTGCTCAGGGTGGTCGCGCGGGTCGCGAGCGGGCCTGACGATGCCGAGACGCTGCTCGAGCAGTGTCGGCCTCACTCCGCGGTCCGACCCCGACACGGCATCCCGGGAGAGCGTGGAGGCTGAGGCCTACTACGGGTTCCTCGAGCGGGCGACGTCCCCGGACGACCACGGGCTGCCCTACCGCTACGCCGATGAGCTGGACCCGGACGAGCTCAGCGCCCTCGGGCTGGCGCTGAAGACGGCGGGGACCCTGCGCGTCGCCATGCAGCGTCTCGTCCGCTACATCCTTCTGCTGAGCGACACGTTGGAGTACGACCTCATCGACGGTCCAGGGGGATCCGCCGTCCTGGTCCTGAGCCGCCCGCACTACCGTCGGGGCGCACGGCTCGCGAACGAGTGTGCCCTCGCTGCGGTCACGAAGGTGCTCCGTGTGGCTGCCGGACGGCGCGTTGTCCCGACCGTCGTGACCTTCCGCCACGAACGGCCGGCGTCGATCACCGAGGCTCACTCCTTCTTCGGCTGCCCGGCGCGGTTCGGTGCCCAGCGCAACGCCATCGAGTGGGACGAGCGCACCCTGGCCGTGCGGGCGCGGCTGGCCGACCAAGGCCTTTCAGCGTTCGTGCTCGCCCACCTCGAGCAGCTTCGCGCCGAGCAGGACGACCGCTCCCTGGTCGCCTCGGTGCAATCGGTGGTCACCGACCTGCTCCCCGACGGGCCGAAGAAGGCGATCGTCGCCCGCAGAATGGGGATGAGCGAGCGCACCCTGCACCGCCGCCTGGCGGAGGACGGGGAGAGCTTCCAGTCGGTTGTGCCCGCCGGCCACCGCAGCGGGGCGTGCTCGTCGGCCTGCCCGTCGTCACTGTCCCGAAGCTGTCCGTACGTGCTGTCCCTGCCCGGCACCAGGCGGGCGGGCGCCGCGTGTCGCCAGCCTCGCAGCACGACCAGAGACGCCCGACATGTGCCATGACCGGACACGGCATGCCTTACTCGTCGCGGCTGGTCGGGGCGTCCCTCTGCGGACGTGCGTCGGCTGATCTCGCCGCTAGGCGGTGTCGGGTCTGCCGATGTAGGCGATGCCAAGCCTGAAGACGGCCCAGAGCACACCGGTGACGGCGCTGGTGATGAGGATCAGTCCGAGGTCGGGCTGGAAAAGGCGCAGGGTGTCCAGGGGGGCGCCGAGCAGGGTCGGTACCAGCCAGAGGATGACCCACGCCGCGACGACGGTGGTGAGCAGCGGGAACCAGAGGCTGAACCGGCCGAAGGCGTTCGTCGACTTGGCGCGGACGGCGGCGCGGTGCCGCCAGGCCCAGACCATGGCGGCCAGGTAGACGACCGGCAGAAGAACCAGGCCGACGAACAGGGCCTGCTGGGACCAGCGGGAGCCCTCGCCGTCGTCGTCCAGGCCCAGCGCCGCGGCGGTGACGCCGTTGCGGAGCTGGGTGGTCTCGCCGAAGCCGATCCCGCTGCCCCCGTTCACCAGCACCACCGCACCGGCGTTCTCGGCCGGGACCATGGTGGCCAGCGACTCGAAGCCGGGCGTCGAACCGGAGTGCCAGACCGTGCCGCTGCCGGCATCGATGAACCAGCCCAGCCCGTAGAAGGGGGAAGCGGGGCTGGCGGGGCGCATCATCTGCGCCTTCCCCTCAGCGCTGAGCACGTCGTCCTGCCCGTTCATCATCATCGCCAGGTAGAGCGCCAGGTCGTTCGCGCTGGCGACGAGCCCGCCCTGCGGGGCTGTGGCCCGGTCGGTCCGCTGCTCGGGCAGCGGCCGCTTGGTGCCGAACCAGGGCCGGTGCCCGGTCGCCATCTCGTCGTGGATCTCGCCGTCGGCGATGAAGCTGTGGTCCATGCCGACTGGCTGAAGGATGCTGGTAGTGACGTAGGTCTGGTAGTCCTGCCCGCTCACCACCTCGATCAGCCGGCCCAGGATCTGGTAGTTGGTGTTCGAGTACTCCCACCGCTCACCCGGCGCGTAGGCTGGCTGCACCTCGGCGAGCCCGTCCACCAGGCGCGCCAGCTCATCCTCGTCTCCGGTGGCGTCGGTGTGCGAGGCGTTGCCCTGCAGGGTGGAGAAGCCGCTGGTGTGGCTGAGCAGCTGCCGGATCGTGACCTCGCCGGCCGGCTGGCCGGCGAACCCGTCCAGGTACTGCGCCAACGCCGCGTCCAGGTCGACCTGGCCCGCCTCGACCAGCTGCATCACCGCCAACGCCGTCACGCTCTTGGTGATCGACCCGGCCGCGAACGGTGTGTCTGGGGTGGCCGACCTGTCGGTCCCAGCTTCGACCACGCCCCGCGCACCAGCCGAGGTGATCTCATCGTCGGTCACCACGGCGTAGGACAGGCCCGGAACACCCGACGCGGGCATCTCAACATCGATGACGGCCTCGACCGTGCCATGAGAACCTGCTGCTGGGACGGTCGTGCCCAGGGCAAGCGCGAGGATCACCACGAGTCGCAACATGATTCGTTCTCCTTGGTCGTGTCCGCAGATGAAGCACGGTCTGTCCGGCTGTCGGGATGGCTCTAGCACGGTCCGGGCTGTGCCGCTGCCGCGGCGGTGTCGAGCCCGTCGAGGATCAGGTCGAGCCCGACCTCGAAGGAGTTCCCGAAGTGGTAGCCGGGTTGGAGGGCGTGGTCGGCGGTGAACTCGCGCAGGTAGGGGTACTGGTCGGCGGGGATGGCAGTGAGGATGGCCTCGGCCAGGTCTGCGATCTGATGGTCCCCGCCGAAAGGCAGGTTCGCCTCCTGCATGGCGTACCCGTACACGTAGCTGTCCAGGACGGCGTAGGCGTGGGCCGCCCAGGGAAGCGGGAGGCCGCCGCGTCGAAGGCAGCCGAGCACGGCGTCGTGGTGGTGCAGCAGGGTCGGTCCCGGTGACGGGCGCGACTCCATCAGTGGGGGCGCCCACGGGTGTCGAAGCAAGACCTCGCGCAGGGACATGCAGCGGCGACGCATCGCTGTCTTCCAGTCCTCTTCGACAGGGGGCAGGTCGATCTCGGAGAAGACGCCCTCGACCATGCCGTCGACGATCTCCTCCTTGCCGGCCACGTAGTGGTAGATCGCCATAGGCGTGACCCCGAGCTCGTCGGCGAGCCTGCGGATCGTGAGCTTCTCGATCCCGATCCGGTCGGCGAGCCGCATCGCGCCGTGCAGCACACGAGCGGCGGACAGCGCCGGGCGGACGTCTTGCCCGGCGGGCGCTCCTGTCGTCATGGTCGAGCCTCCCTTGGTTGGCACTTGTGCAACTCTACTTAGTACGTCTACCGTGTAGCGTACTAAGTACAGTCCGCTGCGACAACCACACCCCACCAAGGAGCATCCCGAATGCGACCCGTCCCCGAGACCACGCACAACGCAGACGGCACGACGCATGCTCAGGACATGCAGACGGTCGTACGCGACCGGTACGGCAACGCCGACGTCCTGCAGATGCGCACCGTCGCCCGCCCCACCATCTCCGCCAGTCAGGTGCTCATCCAGGTCCAGGCCGCAGGCATCGACCGCGGCGTCTGGCACCTGATGACCGGGGAGCCCTACTTGGTCCGCCTCGCCATCGGCCTCACCAAGCCGAAGCAGCGGGTCCTCGGCCTGGACGTGTCGGGGCGGGTGGTCGCCGTCGGGGCCGAGGTCACCCGGTTCCAGCCTGGCGACGAGGTGTTCGGGATCGCCAGCGGCTCCTTCGCCGAGTATGCCGCCGCGGAGGAGACCAAGCTGGTCCTTAAGCCGTCCAACGTCTCCTGGGAGCAGGCGGGAGTGGCCGCGATCTCGGGTGGCACCGCGTTGCAGGCGCTCACCGATGTCGGCGGAGTGCAGGCCGGTCAGCGAGTCCTCGTCGTCGGCGCCTCCGGAGGTGTCGGGACCTATGCCGTGCAGCTGGCCAAGGCGCTCGGCGCCGATGTGACCGGCGTGTGCAGCCCCGCCAAGATCGATCTGGTGCGCGGCATCGGCGCCGATCGCGTCATCGACTACACCCACGACGACTACCTCGACGGCGCGACGACCTACGACCTGATCCTCGACATCGGGGGGCGCACCAGCGTGGCCCGGCTACGGCACGCCTTGACCGCGACCGGCACCCTCGTCATCGTCGGCGGCGAGGACGGCGGACGTGTGACCGGAGGCATCGGGCGTCAGATCCGCGCCATGCTGGTCTCGCCGTTCATCCGCCAGAACCTGAAGAGCTTCATCCAGAAGGAACACCACACCACGATCGAGCGGCTCGCCGAGCACCTCGAATCAGGTGCCGTCGTCCCGGTCATCGAACGCACCGTCGGACTGCCCGGCGTGCCCGATGCCATCCGCGACCTCGAAGCCGGCCGCGTGCGCGGCAAGATCGCCGTCTCCGTGCCGAACCTGTGAGGGGAAGCCAGTGAGCACGCAGACCGAGCCCTACGCCGCCCGCCTCGACATCGACTACCCGCAGAAGCTGGACCGGGTGAGCACCGCGCTCCGCCTGATCTGGATCATCCCGATCGCCATCGTGGCCATGGTGCTGTCATCGACAGCCACGTCGACGACAACGGTGATCACCGAGACCGGCGAAGTGATCTCGCAGGCAACCCGGGACGCCGGCGGGATCGTCGGCGGGCTGTTCGCCGCCACCCTGCTGATGATCCTCTTCCGCCAGCGCTACCCGCGCTGGTGGTTCGACTTCGCCCTGCAGCTCCAGCGGTTCTTCGCCCGGATCGGTGCCTACGCCGCGCTGCTGACCGACACCTACCCGTCGACCGAGGACGAGCAGTCCGTTCACCTGGAGCTGGACTACCCCGACGCCAAAGAGGACCTCAATCGGTGGCTACCGCTTGTCAAGTGGCTCCTGGCCATCCCCCACATCGTGGTTCTGATCTTCCTCGGCCTCGGGGCGGTCTTCGCCGTGATCTTCGCCTGGTTCGCGATCCTGATCACCGGCCGCTACCCCCGCGGGCTGTTCGACTACGTCGTCGGCGTCGGACGCTGGGCGCTGCGCGTGACCGCCTACGCCACGCTCCTGGTCACCGACCAGTACCCGCCCTTCAGACTCAGCTGATCCGCGCACCCGCCCAGACACTAGAGAACCACCCCCACAGCGACGACGAGTCGGCCCACCGCACCACGGCCGACTGCAGCACTCCCGGACCCTGGACCATCACGCCCTTCGCCTCGGCACTCATGAGGTTCACCGGACCTGACACCACCGACCGCGTCGGCTCCGTCCCACTGTGGGCTACCGCCACGCAGGCCGTCGAGCGGGTGGTCGGGGACAACTCGCCGATCCAGTGCGGCACGCTCCGCGTGCCGATCATCCCGCGTGAGCGGCACACGACCCGGTAGTGGTCACCTCACAGCGTGATGGTGCCGCGCGAGAGCGCAGTGGTCACGGCGGAGGTGCGGTCATCGACGCCGAGCTTGGCGTAGATGTGCACGAGGTGCGTTTTCACGGTTGCCGTGCTGATGTGCAGGGCTCTGCCGACCTGCTGGTTGGTGTTTCCCCGAGCGACGAGTTCGAGGACCTCCACCTCGCGCTTGCTGAGATCGTCTTCGGCGGGCTTGCGCATCCGCCGGAGCACGTGCTTGGCGACGGATGGGGAGAGCATGGCCTCGCCGGAGGCCACCACGCGCACCGCGCGGTAGAGCTCTTCGCGTGCGGTGTCTTTGAGCAGGTAGCCTGCCGCGCCGGCCTCGAGGGCACGCTCGACATCCTTCTCGGTGTCGTATGTCGTCAGCACCAGGATCCTCGCGTCAGGATGCTGCTCACGGATCCTCGTGATCGCGCTGACCCCGTCGTGGAGCGGCATCTGCAGATCCATCACAGTGACGTCTGGCTCCAGCAACGCATGCATCCGCACAGCCGCGGCACCGTCGGCTGCCTCACCGACGACCTCGAGGTCGTCCTGGCTGGCGAGCATCCCCACGATGCCTGCGCGCACGACCGGATGGTCGTCGCAGACCAGGATGCGGAGCACCTGAGTCATGGCTCTCCCGTGGCCGCAGCGGACGTCGGGAGAGTCACGGCGACGGTCGTCCCCTCACCGGGCTCGCTCTCCACGTCCACCGAGCCGCCCTGGTCATCGACTCGCTCCCGCATCGCGGTCAGTCCGAAGCCGCCGCCGGGTGATGGATCGGCGTGATCCAGCCCCACGCCGTCGTCCTGCACGTCCAGGACGACCACGTCGCCCATGTAGGAGACCGTCACCCGGACCCGGGATGCGGACGCGTGCCGGCGCACGTTGTTCAGGGCCTCCTGCGCGGCCCGCAGCAGCGTCACCTCAGCGTCCTCAGTGAGCCGGACGGGGGCACCGGTGGTTTCCGCGCTGACGTCGAGGCCGACCTCATCACCCCACCGTAGGGCCCAGTCGCGGATGGCGTCATGGACCGGCTGGTCCTCGAGCTGCGGCGGCCGCAGATCCTGCACGACGCGGCGGGCCTGGCTCAAACTCGTCCGGGCAGTCGTCCGGGCCTGGTCGAGATGTCGCCGGGCGACGTCGGGGTTCTGGCGTCCGGCCTCCTCGGCCGCCTCGAGGTGCAGGACGATGCTGACGAACCCTTGCGCCAGGGTGTCGTGGATCTCGCGGGCCAGCCGGCTGCGCTCCTCGAGGACCCCGGCCCGGCGTTCGGCTTCCGCGAGCTGTCGCTGGGCTGCTTGGAGCTGGGTGATGAGCTCGCGGCGATGGGTGCTCTGCTCGATCACGGAGCCGATCCACCCGCCGAGCCCGAGAACGGCAACGGCGATCAGCGCGGCGAGCCACAGGGTGGTGTCGGTCGGGCTGGCCTGGTCGATGCCGCCGACCTGCTCGACGATGACGGCAGCGGTGGTGAGTCCGATGGCGATGGCGGCTTGGCGCACCGGCAGGTGGCGGAAGATCTGGAGCACGAGGCCGAACAGCGCGAGGTAGAACGCCGGCGACAAGCTGACCAGGACGGACCAGAGCGCGATGTCGACGACGAGGACGCCGAGGCGTGCAGTTGCCCGTGGGCGCCAGGTCTCCGGTGGCCCACCGGCCAGCCGGAGACCGATCTCGTGCCAGGCCATCAGCAGGACACTGAGTGAGACCACTGCCCAGGGCGGGCCATTGCGCTGTTCGTCAACGAGCGCGATCGCCAGCGAACCCAGCACCGTCACATGGAAGAGGGCCGTCCACGCCCACGGGAGAGCCTCCCACGCGTCTTTGGGCCGGTCCTCGGGCATGGAATCAGTGTGCTCCATGCGCACCGCGCTGCAGAGCGACTGCCGCGGCCACCCCCGCAATGAGCAGGCCCAGGACGGCGGGCGCCTCCCATTCGACGCCGGCCAACGCAGGGAAGAACGTCTCGATGCCCTCCTCCCAGTTGGTCGTCGCGTGGAACATCAGCACCGGGACGAGTGACCCCCCGGAGCCGTTGAACATCCACGTCGACAGCACACTGGCCGCCAGGGCGATGAGAACGAAGGTGATGACCGACAGGGCCGGGCGGCCGATCACGACCGGCAGGTGCCAGGCGCCCCAGAGGGCACCGATGATCAGGCTCGCCCGCAGGGGGGACATGGTCTCCTGCATCCGAGGGAGGGCGAACCCGCGCAGCCCGAGCTCCTCACCGAGCGCCCCGCGCAGGAGCAGGGAGACCAGCAGGCCCGCCTGAACACTGAACAGGGCAGTGGTGATGGTGCTCGGCGAGAGCTCGAAGGACGGCAGCGCTCCCGCTGCCGCGGCAGCGAGCAGGTAGAGGAAGACAGGTAGCAGGCCGACCGCGTACCACCGTCGTCCGATCGGCTGGACCAGCCGTCGGGCCAGCTGCCTGAGGCCCGGGCGCCAGCCGTCGCGGCGATCATGACGACACCGGCGATCGAGAACGCGAAGTCACCAAGGCGAGTGAGGAGGTAGAGCACCCACGTCGGTGCGTTGACCTCGGACCCTGGATCGCCCGACTCGGCGCTGGCGAACGCCTCCTGGGTCTCCAGCAGGGTCGACGCTCCCGCCAACCAGCCAACGGCTGCGAACGCGGACCACGCGATACCGGTGGCGAGGGCGAAGAAGGCAACGAGAGGCAGATCCAGGCGGCGCGTACGCGTTGACACGACGGTCGTGCTCATGGATGGACCCGTTCGTGCTCGCCCTCGCTCGAGCCGCCCCGGACGACGTGGTTCGTCGCGCGAGGGTGCATTGCCCGAGCGCCGGCGACTCCCAGGACTGCGCCGAGAGTGCTGCCGACCCAGAGCGCATCGAGCGCGTATCCGATGGCGAACCCGACCCCGACTCCGATCGCCGCGCCGGCGACGATCGGCCGCTGACTGACCTGCCACGTGTCGAAGCGTGCGTCTCGTCGCTCCTCGTCGCGCAGCCGTGAGGCCAGCCACAGAAGTGTGACCAGCAGCAGAGGGTCGAGCAGGTTGCCGATGTTCTGGATGGTGTTGCCCGCTGCATGGTTGCCGCTGGCGGAGAGGTCGACCAGGTGCACTGCGGTCGCACCGACGCCGATGACCGTGACCGCGAGGACGGTCGCGGGACGGAAGCCGTCGCGGCGGTTGGCCGCGACGAGTCCCAGCAACCCCAGGGCGAGGTTGGCAAAGCCCATCTCGAGCTGGAACGGGCTGCCCGTCTCCCACCCGATCCCCCTCGCCACGACGTCCGGCATCATCAGGTGCCCGAACGCGCCGCCGAGCCCGCCCGCCCCGACGCCGACTCCGAGGACGTACATCGTGAGCAGCTCGACTCGCCGCGACGACGTCCGCGCTGCCGGCTCTGCCAGCAGGTGGACGGCGAACAGCAGCAGCGGGAGGAGCGAGTAGGCGTAGGTACGGGCCCAGAAGATCTCGTCCACGGGGCTCAGCCTCGCTCGGTGAGCCCGAAGCGCAAGAACATCGGGACTGCGATCGCGTACGAGAGCAGGTGCATCGCCGACAAGGCGATGACTGTGGTCAGTCCCGGTGCAGGGACCGCGACCGTGCCCTCGCCGAGGCCGGCAGCAACGGGGAGCGCGAGCGAGGCGACCATGCCGACGGTCGCGAGGACGACGAACCAACGGGCCGGTGCTCTGGTGAGCTTGACCAGAACAAGCAACGCTGCGGCAGCCATCAAGAGGTACACCGCGTTGGCGCCGAGGACCTGCGCGGCGCCGGCTCCCGCCCATCCGGTGACGTCAGGGTCGAACACCCCGGCCACCTCATAGAGGGCGATGTCGGCCACGCTGACGCTCAGCATGGTTGCGGGCAGGAGCCAGGCGAGCCTCGTGGCGGCGGTCTTGATCCCGGGACCGCCCGACATGGTGGCGCCTTTCTCGGCTCGGTCGGCCGGGGCGTGAGTCAGCTGAGTGTCCATCGGGAACTCCTTCATCTAGGTGTGTACGACGCTAGGGAGCCACCGTGGGGGTTCCATCGCGCAGAGGGCGGGACCTCGATCGCTCGATGGGTGGCGGGCGAGTCAACCCATCGGTTGATTCGCCCGTGCAGTGGGCCCGCGCTGGGCTGGCGGCCTGCCGGTCCCGCACCAGCACGCGCCGCCTGACCATCGCTCTTCCGGGTCGGGTCGAGCTTGGCCTTGCGGAAGAGACGTCGCTGGGTGCGCAAGCGGGGCGGCACCTGCGCTCGCTAGGCCGGTCGGGACTTGCCGATGTAGGCCACGCCGAGCCTGAACGGGGCCCAGAGGACACCGGTGATCCCGGTGGCGATGGGCGCCGTGCCTAGGTCCTTCTGTGGGAACCGGAACCCGGCGCCGTCCTAGCCCAGGTCGAGCACCTGTGCGGTGATGACGTTGCGCAGCTGCGAGGTCTCTCCCAAGCCGACCCCGCTTCCGCCGTTGCCGAGCACGACAGCCGCCGTGTTCTCGGCGGGGATCATCGTGGCGGTCGACTCGTAGCCGGGGCTGGTCCCGCCGTGCCAGACGGTTGTGGCGCCGGAGTCCAGGAACCAGCCGAAACAGTAGAAGGGTGAGGCTTGCGCTGGCTGGTCGCATCATGGTCGCCTCGCCGCCGGCGAAAGCTAGCCGGCCTCCCTCGACGAGCCTGGCGGCCCGACGTCGCCGGTCATCGTGTCGGGGATGAGGGAAGTGCTCAGCCGGACACGGCGGCGACCCGCGGCAGCCTCATGTGCCGCGTAGCGACCGAGAACCTCCCCCAGCTCGTCGAGGAGATGCCTGGTCTCCTCCTCGGTGAGCCACAGGGCGACCTGCCGGTAGCCGACGGGGTCGGTCCCCGGATCGGCCTCGGGCTGGCGGACATAGCGCGCGAAAGCCGCGACAAGTGACCCGACGAAGGTGACGAACGCGGTGAGTTGCTCACCAGGGCTCGCACTGGCCGCATCAACGGGTCCGAGCCCAGCCCGCTCGGTGACCAGCCGGAAGGTGCGCTCGACACCGCCGCGGACCCTGCGTTCGGCAACGACCACCAGCACCCCCGCATCGGTGAGCCTGGCGATGTGGCGGTAGAGGGTGGCCTGCGGGACGTCGGGAAGCCGGCGAGCCAGTTCACCGGCGGTCATCTCGTCGGCGGATGCCTCCAGGATGATCCGTAGCCGCACCGGGTGCAGGAGCAGGTCCGCTTCACTGGTAGCCACAAGTCAAGCCTAGACCATTTCTATCATTAGTGATAATGTTCGCACCTATGAGAACACTAGGGAGGGTATCGTGACTGCCGAGCAGATCACCGTCGCGTCGGGCGAGGCCACCCTGTCCGGCACGTACACGGCTCCGGACGGCCCCGGGCCCTACCCCGCGGCGCTGATCCTGGCCGGCTCAGGACCGCTGGACCGGAACGGCAACGCCAAGCCGCTGGCCCTGAACCTCAGCCGCGACCTCGCCCGCACGATGGCCGAGCACGGGTGGGCGTCAGTGTGCTTCGACAAGCGGGGCGTGGGCGCATCGACCGGGGACTACCTCACCACCGGCTTCTACGAGGAGCTGGCCGACGCCGAAGCCGTCCTCAGGTGGTTGGCGCGGCGACCGGACGTCTCGGCGATTGTTCCCGTCGGGCACAGCGCCGGTGCCAACATGGCCGCCGAGCTGGCTGTCCGTGACGACGCAGTCCACGGGGTGGTCCTGCTCGCGGTCACCGCGCAGACAGGGGAGAACACGCTGATCTGGCAGGCCGCACAGATCGCCCCGACGCTGCCGGCGCTGGCGCGAGGCGTGCTGCGCCTGATGCGCACCGATGTCCTGCGGCAGCAGCGCAAGGCCCTCGACCGCATCATGGCAAGCGATGGTGACGTCGCACGCATCCAAGGCGCCAAGATCAACGCCCGATGGATGCGGGAGTTCATCGCCTACGACCCGGTCCCCACGTTGGGTCGTATCACGGTTCCGGTGCTGGCCATGACTGGGTCGAAGGACGTCCAGGTCGACCCCGACGACATCGGTGCCGTCGCCGCGCTGCTGCCGTCGGCGCATGCCCACGTCGTGGCGGACGTCGACCATATCCTGCGCCACGAACCACGGCCGAGATCGGACGTCCGGCGGTACAAGAAGCAGGCGACCCAACCGATCGACCCGCGCGTCACGACGCGGCTGGTCGACTGGCTGGCGCAGCTCCCCATCCGCTCGCGCGACGGTGCCGGCGAGCTGCCGGGTCCCGGCTGAGCCACGTGGGCGCTTCACCGTCGGACCGTCGCCGGCTCGGACAGTTCCTCGCCTTGACCTTCGGCATCTCCTGGCTGCTCTGACCGCGGAACCTTTCCCGGTATTGGCCGGGGGTCACTCCGGTGAGGCGACGAAACGACCGGTGGAACGTCTCCACAGTGCGGTAGCCGCACTGGCGTGCGACGCGTGCGATGCCATCGTCGGTGCGTTCCAGCAGTCGCCGGGCAGCCTCGATGCGCACCCGCTCGACGTAGGCACCGGCGCTCGTCCCCACCTCGCGTGAGAACAGCCGCTGGAACGACCGTGGTGCCATCCCGACCTGGTCGGCCAACGCGTTCACGCTCAGGTCGCTGCCCGGGTGGTCGGCGATGTGCGCGAGCAGGTCTAGGACGGTGCCATCGGTCGCCCGCTGGGCGGCCATGGCCGTTCCGTGATGCCGGCGGAGAGAGGGAGGGAGGGGTCGGCGCGTCGAGCAGACTGCCCCCAAGCGCGGCACCCGTGCAGGTCGAGCCCACCTCGTCACTGCGCGCAGCGAGGCGCCCCAGCGCACCGACGAACTCCGCATCGTCCGTGACGTCCTGGACCGTCAGCCCCCCGGCGACGAGCAACAGGTCAGGGCGCAGATGCGGGTCGGTCACCGACCATTGGGCGCGCAGTGCCGGGCCAGCTGACGTGCGCACGGGCCCGACGCGGCGGGCGGCGAGCTCGACGCGGTACGGCACAGCCGCCAGGCCATCGCGGTCAGCGAGGTAGTTGGCGAAGTAGAACACGTCGGCCGGGCCGAAGACGTCTAGGCAGGTGTTGGACGTCGACGTCATCAGTCCGCTCCCCCAGCATGGCGAGAGGAAACGCCTGACTGTCTCTACCCCCGCTTCGCGCCGTCTCGGCGGCCGTCCTCAGGAGGACCCATGAGCACTACTGCCCCAGCCGTTGCCACGACCGTCCCGCCGTCGGTCCCCGCACCGGCGGCGTCCGCCCTCGTCCGCGCCGGAGGCGTTGCCGCCCAGGTCGTCGCCGGTACCTACGTCGTGGGCCTCCTCGCGATGGCGGCCTACCTGGTCCCCGCGGCTTCACGATGCCCGTGGACGACCCGGCGGGGTCGCTCAGCTTCCTGCTGGACCACCAGGCCCCGCTGGCCGGCTCGTACTTGGTGCTCTACCTCCTCGGTGGGGCAGCCATGGCCGTGGTCTCACTCGGGGTCGGCGAGCGACTGGCCGCGGCCTCCATCTTCGGCCTCGGGCTGCTGCTCTGGTTCACCTGGCTCGGGATGGCACTGCTGCGCCGCTGACCCCACCCGACCGCACCAGCCAGCGGCCCTCCGCCCAACCGCGGGGGGTCGCTCCCGGGCCCCGGCGGTCAAGTCCGGTGGAGTGGTGTACGGCGGTGATCCCTCGTTGGGGGTCAGGCGGTCAGTGCGGGGCGGGGGTCGTGCTCACCTCCTCGGTCGGTTCGGGGGTCGGGGTGAGGGCTGCTCGGGCGCGGGTGAGTGCGTCGAGGCCGATGGCACCCGATGTCGGTGGCCCCCGCTAGACGCGAGGGTGAACGGGGGTGATGCTCACCCTGCCGCGCTGACAAGTGTTGCTGTTGTCGCCCCCTTCACAGCATGCGGGCTGCGTGCCCTCGGACGCGATCTTTCTTGGCGGCGACTCGATCACCTGCGCTTCGGCGTTCAGCGATCAGACCCACAGGGCGCGCAGGATTGATCCGTCTATCAGAGGGCGGCGAGGTCACCGGCGCTCAGGCTGTCCAGACCCAGGGTCGCCAGGGTGCGCGCCCCCTCGGCGCGGAAGTCCCGACCTAGCACGACCGATGCCAGGGTGATCAGCGCCTCCATCGTCGGCGTCTCGACGCCGACTCGGCCGGCAAGGTCGCTCAGGAAGACCAGGGAGTAGCCGACGTCCTCGGTCAGGTAGCGGTTGTCGAGCTGGCTCTGAGCGCCGATCCCGAGGAAGCCTGGAGCGGTGGAGTAGCCGGTCGAGTAGTCGGCTTCACGCATGTATCCCTGCAAGACCCCGAGGTCAGGTTCGGACAGCACTCGCACGCCGAGCGCCTCGGCGATGGCCAGCCGCTCGCGGTCGACCGCCTCGATCGCTCGGCCGACGCCCTGGGTGACCCCCTCCTCATAGAACAGGAACCCGCCGGCGGTCCGCTCGATGAGACCGGCGTTAAGGAGGGTTACGGCGGGGTGGATCACCGGGTTGCCGTTCTGCAGAGTCGTCTGGAAGACGCTGTCGGCGGCCTCCGCTCCGGGGTAGACGTGATGGATCATCGACAGCAGTCGGTCCGTGCTTGAGCGGGGGAGGCCGGCGACGAACACTCCGCCGCTCAGCTTGTGGAAGACATTGATCCGCCCCGGCGCGACGATGCGAACCGCGTACGGCAGCGTGCTGGTCTCCCCCACCGTGATCGTCTCGTCATCCAGCGCCAGGCCGGCGGTGCGCTTGAACGTGATTGCGCCGGCGCACGAGGCCGGGCAGATCAACACCGCTTGCCCGGGCACGAGGTGCGGCGCGACGACGCTGGCCTGGTGCTCGGTGCTGTACGCGGGGCCGACGAGCACGACCAGCTCGGCCCCGCCGAGGGCAACCTCGACGTCGTGACCGGCGTAGGCGATCTCAGCGAAGCCCTCGATCTCACCGGTGGCGTGGATCCCGCCGGCGGCCGCGATCTCTGCGACCTGGTCGGGAAATGCAGGACTGTCGAAGAGCCGCACGGTGTGGCCGTGGACCGCGAAGTCGAAGGCGGTCGCGAGACCACCATTGCCAGAACCGACGACGGTGACGTTCATGTCGACACAGTAGCCCGCCGGCTCACCGCTGAGGCGGAGTCGCGTTGATGCGAGCGCGACCCGCGCGACGATCCTGGCTCACGGCCGAACACGGACGAACTCACGACCGCGTAGGCACTGCGAATGCGATTGTTTGATGAGGACGGGCTCAGTCACGGGACCGGTGTGGATACGGACGGCTCGGCCGCGGCCATCCGCAGCTCGTTCCCATGTCAGCAGTTGTTGGGGGTGTGCTCCGATGCCCGGAAGATCTGGGACCAGTCGTCGCGCATGCTGGCCACCGTCCAGCCCTGGCGCTTCGCCACATCGGTGATGGGTTCGGGGTCGGCGAGCGACTCGGCCGAGCCGAGGTAGCAGAACTCGCGCTCCGCGTCGTCGTGGTCGACGAGCAGAGCCAGCGAGGGGCCACGAGATGCCGTGGTGTACTCGAGCATCTCGCGGTCCCCTCCCGTGTTGCCAGCGGCAAGGATCGGGCGCCGGCCCAGCTGCGACTGGATGGCTGACACCTTCGCCTCGCCCTCGTTCGCACCGGCCACGAGGTGGCCGGACCGGCGAAGCGTCGGCCTCCCCTCGTCGTCGCGGGCGTACGTGTAGGCCAGGAGGGTGCCCACGACCGCCTCGGGCGGCACACCGTAAAAGTCCTGGCTCACGGCCCGGACGAAGTCGCACCCGCCGCCGCTGACGATCGTCACGGTGAAGTCGCGCCGACGCAGCTCATCGATCAGCTCGAGCATGGGCTGGTAGACCATCGTCCGGAGGGGACGACCCAGCGCTGCGTTCGTCCCACGGTCGATGAAGTCGCGGACCTCGGTGGTGTACTCCTCCGGCGACAGACCCTCAAAGAGGCTGAGCAGGGCCATGGCCACGCGGGCGAGCCCGAGATCCCCGAGCGTCCCGCCGTCCCCGTCGAGCAGGGCCGCGAACTCGGGGCGGTCCTGCAGCGAGGGGTCGGCGGCGTGCCGACGTCGCAGGGCGTCGAGGAAGAAGTCGAACTGGACGTACGTGGGTCGCTCGCACCATAGTGTGCCGTCGTTGTCGAAACACGCCACCCGGTGCTCGACGGGAACCGACTCGGCGGCGTCGAGGAAGGACAGGATGCGGTCACGGGTCGTGCCGGCCCGCCAAGAGGGCAGCAACGATGGCGCCGAGCTCATTCGTGGCGTCCTCCGGTCTCGGGTTCCGGGCGTCGGACGCACCGGAAGCCCACGTGGCTCATGCCGGTGTCGATCATCTGCGGACGACGCGCGGCGGGGCGGTATCGCAGGCAGTACGAATCGGCGCACAGGTGTGAGCCGCCCTTGATCACCTTGCGCCCCACCCGGAACTGCGGCTGCCGGGCGTCGTAGCTGGCGTCGAGGTCGCCGCCGCGCGGGTTGCGGGGCACGCAGCACGGGGAGCCGGCGTCGTCGGGGTGGTGGCTGGTCCACCAGTCGTCGGTCCACTCCCACACGTTGCCCGCCATGTCGAACAGGCCGTACCCGTTGGCGGGGAAGCTGCCGACCGGCGAGGTGCGCAAGTGCCCGCTCTCGCCCGTGCTGCGCCACGGGAAGTCCAGCCCGTCCCAGGTGTTGGCCATGACCCGGCCCTCGGGCCGGGCCCCCTCGCCCCACGTGAAGGGCATGCCGTCGAGGCCGCCGCGGGCGGCGTACTCCCATTCGGCCTCGGTCGGAAGGTCGGCGCCCGCCCACGCGGCGTATGCCGCCGCGTCCTCGTGCGCGACGTGCACGACCGGGTGGTCGCCGCGGGCCTTCAGGCCGCTGCCGGGGCCCTCCGGATGCCGCCAGCTCGCCCCGGGCGTCCACGTCCACCACTGGCTGAGGTGGCGTAGGTCCACCGGCCCGGTCGTGGGGGTGAACACCAACGAGCCGGGCACCAGGTTCTCCCGTGGCGCGCCGGGGAAGTCGGCCGGGTCGACGGGCCGCTCGGCGACGGTGACGTAACCAGTCGCGTTGACGAAGGCCGCGAACCTGTCGTTCGTCACCGGAACAGGGTCGATGGAGAACGCGTCGACCCGCACCCGGTGGGTCGGCGCCTCCTCGGGGTAGTGGTCATCGGAACCCATGGTGAACAGGCCACCCGGCAGGTCCACCGGGTGGACGCGCCGTGCCGTATGGCGGCGCTGCGCTGTCCTCGATGCCTTGCCCACGTCAGGAGCCTGGAACGTGTCGGCGGTGTCGGCCCGTCACGAGCTCGCGATGCCGTGCTGCAGCTTTTCCATGATCTTGGCCACGGTGAAGCTGGCGGGCTCCTGCCGGGGTGGAAACTCGACCAGAGTGCGCAGCATCTGGGCCACGTAGGTCTGCGCGGGCACCAGCACCCAGGCGTGGTCCAGAAGCCAGTCGTAGTACGTGTTCGAGGTGATGTCGGCGCGCTCGTAGGGGTCGGTGCGCAGGTTGAACACCTTGGGCACCCGCAGCTCGGTGTAGGGCTCGGCCCACACGTTCAGCGTGCCGGTGGCGCGCTGCTCGAGGAAGACGACCTTCCAGTTGTCGTAGCGCAACGCGGTGAGCTCCCCGTCGTCGGAGACGTAGAAGAAGTGCTGGCGCGGGCTCTTGTCGACCTCTCCGGTGAGGTAGGGGAGCTGGTTGTGGCCGTCCAGGTGCACCCGGTAGGTGGTGCCGCCGAGGTCACCGCCGGCCTTGAGCCGGTCGGCGACGTCGGGGTCGCCGGCAGCGGCCAGCAGGGTCACGAACCAGTCGTTGTGGCTGACGATGCCGTTGAGCACCTGACCGGCCTCGATATGTCCGGGCCAGCGAATCATCGCCGGGACGCGGTAGGCGCCCTCCCAGTTCGAGTTCTTCTCGTTGCGAAACGGCGTCATCCCGGCATCGGGCCAGGTGTTCATGTGGGGGCCGTTGTCGGTGGAGTACATGACGATGGTGTTCTCGGCGAGGCCGTTCTCCTCGAGGTAGTCCAGGACGTCACCGACGAGCTCGTCGTGGTCGACCATCGTGTCGTGGTACTCCGACTGCCACCGGCCGGCCTTGCCCCTGCTGCCGTCCTTGATGTGGGTGCGGAAGTGCATGTGGGTGGTGTTCAGCCACACGAAGAAGGGGGTGTCAGCGGCATCCGCATCGGTCATGAACCGCTTGGCCTCGGGCACGACCTCGTCGTCGATGGTCTTCATCCGCTCCTTGGTCAGCGGACCGGTGTCCTCGATGCGCGAGGTCCCGTCGCCGTTCGCCCACGAGTGGATGACCCCACGGGGGCCGAAGTTCTTGTGGAAGTCGGGGTAGTCCTCGTCGGTCGGGTAGTCGTCGAGCTCGGGCTCCTCCTCCGCATTGAGGTGGTAGAGGTTGCCGAAGAACTCGTCGAACCCGTGCGCCGTGGGCAGGAACTCGTCGCGGTCGCCGAAGTGGTTCTTCCCGAACTGCCCGGTCGCGTAGCCGAGCGCCTTCAGGGCGGTGGCGATCGTGGGGTCCTCAGCGCGCAGACCGATGTCGGCGCCCGGCATCCCGACCTTGGTCAGGCCCGTGCGGTAGGGGTTCTGACCGGTAATGAACGCCGCCCGGCCGGCCGTGCAGCTCTGCTCGCCGTAGTAGTCGGTGAACCGCGCGCCCTCGGCGGCGATCCGGTCGATGTTTGGGGTGCGATAGCCCATGATCCCGTCGGAGTAGCAACTGAGGTTGCTCACCCCGATGTCGTCGCCCCAGATAACGAGGATGTTCGGCCGGTCCGACATTGGGGGTCCTCACCTTCGCGTTCTCCGCCCCCGGATGAGAGCACTCAGAGAAACTTAACACCGGGCGCGGCGAGGCCGACAGGGCGAAGAGCGCCCATGGCGATGCTCGACGGGACCGTGGATACGCGTGATCACGCCGCCATCGAGAGCGGCCAGTAGGGCACCGAGGACCACCTCAAGGCCCACCACCCCGCGGGGCTCTGTCCACTCATTTGCCGCTGGTCGCTCTGAGATCGCGGGTAGTGCTGAGGGGTGTGCCGCTCAATGCCGGCGACCCCCGGCTGCAGGCCCGTTACATGTAACGTAGTGGGCATGACGGTGAAGCATCGAGTCACTGAGTACCGGCGCAGGATGCGCGCACGCGGCCTTCGGCCCGTGCAGATCTGGGTTCCTGACGTGCGAAGCGAGCGATTCGTTCAGGAGGCGCACCGTCAGGCAGCGCTGGTCGCCAGGGTGGACCAGCAGTCCGACGACCAGCAGTTCGTCGAGGCGGTCACCGTCTCCTGGGATGAGGAGTGAGGCGCGGCGAGCTGTGGACCGTCGCCGGGGGTGTGTCCGCGTCCAAGCCGAGGCCCGCGCTGATCGTGCAGGACGACCTGTTCGCGGGCACCGCCTCGGTGACCGTCGCGCCGCTGACGAGAGCTTCGGTCGATGCTCCTCTGCTACGGGTGCGCGTCGCCGCGGATGACCTCACCGGGCTTCAGCACGAGAGCCAGGTCATGATCGACAAGATCACCACAGTCCGCCGCGAGCACGTGGGTACTCGCGTTGGCCGACTGGCCCCCGAAAGCCTCGTGGAGGTCGAACGGGCCCTGATGGCGTTCCTCGGTCTGGCCAGATAGGCGCCGAGAGGACTATCACGCGGAGCGCTGCTGCGGGATGAAACCGCGGTCAACCCTTCTTGAGCTCCTCCGCAAGCATCACAATGATGCCGCTGGGGCCGCGGACATAGGTCAGCTTGTAGACATCTTCGTAGGTCGCCACCCCGCGTAACGGGTGGCAGCCGTGCACCGCGGCGATCTGCAGGGCTTTCTCGATGTCGTCGACCGAGAAGGCGACGCGGTGCATGCCGATCTCGTTCGGTCGAGTGGGTTCCGTCTCAAGCGCGGCGGGGTGGATGTACTCGAACAGCTCGAGCCGACCGTTTCCGTCTGGCGTCTGGAGCATGGCGATGTTCGCATGGTTGCCGTCGAGACCAACCGCGGTTTCGGTCCACTCTCCGCGAACCGTGTCGCGGCCGAGCACGGTCATCCCGAGGTCGGTGAAGAAGGCGATCGCCGCCTCGAGGTCGCGGACGGCGATGCCTACGTTCTCGAGTTTGATAGGCATGCGTTTCACGCTACCGGTCCGGGCGCTGAGCTCGGCCGCATCGCCTCCAGGCCGACCAACGCTGAGATCGTCCAGCGACTACGCGATCTCGACCGCGGCGAGGGGCCCACCAGCGGTGACATCGTGCAGGCGCTTGGGCAGTCGCGTCGGTGAGCGTCGTCGACGCCTCCGCGATGGTCGAGGCACTGGTGGGTCGCGATGTCGATGACATGCTGTTCGAGGCGTTGGCCGGCGAGGTCGCAGCGCCTCACGTCCTCGACGTCGAAGTCCTCTCCGTGCTGCGAGGACTCTTCCTGGGTCGGAAACTAGGCGAGCACGCGGCCAGCGCCGCCCGCAGCGTCCACTTCGGTTTGTCATCGACAGGCATGAAGCAGCGCCGTTGGCCGAGCGCATCTGGGATCTGCGGCATCAGTACACGAGCTACGACGCCCTTGTCCTTACCCGTGACACCGCACGCACCGTCACGAGGGCCACGGCCACCAGGGCCGCTGTTCATGGTGCCTCGACGATGTCGCCATTGCGAGGCAGTCCGCAGGGCAAGGACAGGGGCAGCCCGTGGGCCTGATCGATGTCGAGGCTGTCGATGGCCTGGAGGTGCAGGTGTGGCTCGGTGCTGTTGCCCGAGTTGCCGCACTGGCCCACGACCTCGCCGACCTCGAGGACCTGACCGACCTGGACAGCAATGCTGCCTTCGCGCAGGTGGCACAGCGCGACCAGAGCACCGGGGCGCAGCTCGACAACGACATGGTTGCCTGCCAGGCCACGCCAGCCACGTGCCGCTCGATGACGCTGGGTGAGTGCGTAGCCCACCGAGGGAAAGCCACGGAAGGTGTCGTGGTCGAGTTCCCCATCATGGACCGCCACCACGACACCCGGACACGGTGTCAGGATCGGCCGCCCAAACCCGAAAAACTGGCTTGGCGACTCAGGACGCAGCAACGCCCCCAGCCTCCGTGGGGCCGAGCGCCCGCGCGCGTCCACCGGGACGAAGTCGATGGCAAACGTCGTGCCAAAGCGATGGGTGCCATGGCTCGGCACTCGGTTGGCCGGGCTGTTCCGCACCGACCATCGCCCGCGGAACGGATACTTCAGATCGACTGCCGCGGCCACAGACCCCACCTCACTCCTGTCAGAGACCAGGCCCGCAAGAGCCGCCTTCACTCACCAGGGTGCCGCACCTGGGCTGGGGTCGTCATCCTTGCTGAAGACCTCGGCCTCATCGGCCGCGAGCTCGGCGAGGCTGTCTCGGACCTGGGTGATGAGTCGGGGTCGGCTCACGACCTTCAGCGTCTCCTCCAACGACTCGAGGTCACTGGCGCTGATGACCACCGCCGGCCGAGCTCGACCCGCGGCGCATCCGACGGCCTGTTGCCCGTCTGGTGCACGCGCGAGGAGCCTCTACCTTGTTGTGGCAGGTCAGCGGCCTCTTGTGCTGCGCCCCCGGCAGGACTCGAACCTGCAACCTACGGATTAGAAGGCCGTTGCTCTCTCCATTGAGCTACGGGGGCCGGGTCAGCAGTGTAGGCACGACTAGCATCAGCGGTCATGGACGAGCCCCTCGCTGCGTTGCGTGCCCAGATCGACGATGTCGACAGCGCCATGCTCGACCTGCTCGCCCGGCGTCTCACGCTGGTCTCCGAGGTGGGCGAGGTGAAGGGCCGGCACGGGCTGCCGATCTACGCCCCCGACCGTGAGCGGGCCATGATCGCGGCCCGGCGTGAGCAGGCTGAGCAGCTGGGGGTGCCGCCGGACCTGATCGAGGACGTGCTGCGCCGGTGCATGCGGGAGGCCTACTCCCATGAGAAGAACATGGGCTTCACCCAGCAGGCCCCCGACCTGGGTCCGGTCGTGGTGGTGGGTGGCGCGGGGCGCATGGGCGCGATGTTCGCCCGCATGCTGACACTGTCGGGGTATGCCGTGCGGGTGCTGGACCGCGACGACTGGGACCGCGCCACGGAGATCGTGACCGGTGCCGGGCTGGTGCTGGTGAGCGTGCCGATCCACGACACCGTCGCGGTGGTCCGACGCCTGCCGCCGCTGCCACCGGGCTGCCTGCTCGCCGACCTGACCTCGACCAAGCGCGCACCGCTGCAGGCGATGCTGGAGGCCCACCCCGGCCCGGTGCTCGGGCTGCACCCGATGTTCGGCCCCGACCAGGAGTCGTTCGCCAAGCAGGTGGTCGCCTCCTGTCCGGGTCGTGACCCGGAGGCCAGCGAGTGGCTGGTGCGGCAGATCCGGCTCTGGGGTGCCCGCGTTCACGAGGTCTCGGCGACCGACCACGACGCGGCGATGGGCCTGATCCAGGCCCTTCGCCACTTCTCCACCTTCGCCTACGGGTCGCACCTGGCCTCCGAGGACACCGGCCTGGCCGACCTTCTCGCGTTGTCCTCGCCCATCTACCGCCTCGAGCTCGTCATGGTCGGCCGCCTGTTCGCGCAGAGTCCGGAACTCTACTTCGACATCATCACCGCCTCCCCCGACAACCTCGAGCTGATCGAGCGCTACCACGAGCGCTACGGCGAGGCGCTGCGGCTGCTGCGGGCCGGCGACAGCGCGGGCTTCACCGCCCGCTTCCAGGAGATCGGCGAGTGGTTCGGCTCGTATGCGGTGCGCTTCCTGGACGAGTCACGCTCACTGCTGGCGCACGCCGACTCCACCCGCTGACGCCGGGGGCCTCAGCGGACCGGTGCCCCCCGAGAACACCTGCCGGTGGTCGGTGACCGAGGCCAGCAGCCGACGCTCGCGCTCCACCCAGACATGGTCGAGGTCACCGCGCTCGAGGTGCTCGCGGGCAATGGCCAGCTCGGCCGCCTCGTCCTGGAAGGCCTGCATGGCTTCCGCGCCATGGGGGCCGACCCGCTGCCTGGCCCAGACCCGCGCCCGGCGCCGCTCCCGAGGGGACACGAGCATCGCCACCTCGGCCGGTGTGAACCACCCGTTGAGCCCGTAGCCGGTGAGGTGGTCTCGCATCATCCGCACCTCCGACCGTCGCGCGTAGACGACGACGAGCGTGAACCCGACGAACAAGGGCACCTGCACCACGAGGAAGAGGACGAGCCAGGCCCCCGACAGGGTCGAGGCGTTCCACAAGGCGTGGCCGGCCACGGCAAGGACGTAGCCGAGCAACGGCACCCACGCGCGCGACCATGTGCGCCGGTGGGCGATCAGCCCCAGCCCGATGCCGGTGCAGATGGTGAACATGGGGTGGGCGAACGGGGTGACCAGGCACCGCAGCACGAAGGTGACGACCAGGCCCTCCTGCCCGAGCGACTCGTAGTTCTGGGCCAGGTAGAAGATGTCCTCCACGTAGGCGAAGCCCAGGGCGACCACCCCCGCGTAGACGATGCCGTCGACGACGCCGTTGAACTCACGCCGCGCGAAGAAGAAGATCACCAGCAGCCCGCATGCCTTGAAGAGCTCCTCCGCCACCGGTGCCGACACCACCGCCGCGGTGATGTCCGGGTCCAGCCCCACCGCATACGCGACCTCACCTGCCACGGTGTTGACGACCAGGCTCAGCGATGTCGCGATCAGCGCCCCCCACAGGAAGGCGAACCACAGGATCCGGGCCGGCTCGGCCTCCAGCCGGTCGACCCAGAGGAAGACCGGCAGCACGACTCCGATGGCGGTGGTGCTGACCGCCGCGACCAGCAGGGCGACGGTGAGCCCGACACTCTCGGTGACCAGGACGGCCAGGAGCAGGGCCGCCACCAGGAAGACCGTGGTCATCACGCCCACGAGCAGCAGCCGGCGGATCCGCGGGCGCGCTGTGGCGTTGGGTTCGAGCACCGGGAGGACAGGTCCGGTCATGACGGCAGACCCTACCCCGCCCAGTGGTCGACCTGGCCTGGCTAGGGTGAAACCTGTGAACAACGAGGTGACCCCCCGCCAGTCCAACGACCGGCTCGTCTGGATCGACTGCGAGATGACCGGTCTGGACGTCGTCCACGACGCGCTGATCGAGGTCGCGACCCTGGTCACCGACTTCGACCTGCAGGTGCTCGGCGACGGCGTCGACCTGGTGATCCGCCCTCCGGAGGCCGCACTCACACAGATGGGCGAGTTCGTGCGCCAGATGCACGTCGACAGCGGGCTGCTCGACGTCCTCGCCGAGGGCACGACCGTGCAGGAGGCCCAGGACCAGGTCATGGACTATGTGCGCGAGTGGGTGCCCGAGGCCCGAAAGGCTCCGCTCGCGGGCAACACGGTGAGCACCGACCGGGCCTTCCTGGCGCGCGACATGCCGGAGCTCGAACAGCACCTGCACTACCGGATCGTCGACGTCTCCTCGATCAAGGAGCTGTCCCGGCGGTGGTTCCCCCGCGCCTACTTCAACTCCCCGGCCAAGACCGGCGGACACCGCGCACTCGGCGACATCCTCGACAGCATCGCCGAGCTGCGCTACTACCGCGAAGCGGTGTTCCAGAGCCCGCCGGGGCTCGACACGAGCACCTTGCGTCAGATCGCCCTGCGCCACGCGGCAGATCGGCCCGGCTGAGCCCGACCCGGGGGTGCCGGGCTCAGCCGACCAGGCTCAGAACGTGCGCCCGAAGGTCTTGGGACCGGAGAACATCTTGCGCTTCTGGGTGGGCAGACCGGGACGGCCCGAGTCGTAGATCATGCCGTTGCCGGCGTAGATCGCGACGTGGTAGGCCGGGGCGCCCCAGAAGACCAGGTCGCCGGGTCGCGGGCTGGAGACCCGGGTGGTCGCCCGGCGCTGCGCCTCGGTGGTGCGGGGCAGCCGGATGCCGGCCTTGGCGAAGACGAACTGGGTGTAGCCGGAGCAGTCGAAGCCGGCCGGGGTGCTGCCGCCGTAGCGGTACATGATCCCCGTGTAGGACGCCGCGATGTTGACCACGCGGCTGCTCGACCTGCCGCTGCTCGAGCTCGTGGTGCGGGTCGCGCTGCTGCGCGACGCCGCTGCCGTGGTCAGCCCCATCTTGGCCGCCGTCTTGGGTCCGACGATGCCGTCGACGACCAGGCCCTTGCGCGCCTGGTATCGCTTCACCGCGGCCAGGGTCTTGGGTCCGAAGACACCGTCCGCATAGGCACCGACGATGCGCTGCACCGTCTTGACCCGACTGCCCCGGGCCCCGTAGCGGATGGTGCTCCACCGGGGGGTGGCCGGCAGGACGACGGGCGCGGCAGGCAGGGCACTCGGGGAGGTGGGGAGAGCCGCCGGCTGGGTGACCGGCGCCACCGGCGCTGCGGGTGCGGGCGTGGCCTGCGCGCCTCCTGACATGGACGCCACCAGACCACCGGCGGCGATCAGGGTGGCGGAGGTGCGGGCCATGGGCTTGATGACGCTGCGACGCGGGGCACGGTGGCGCCCGGGAAGGCTGGATGACATTGACGACCTCACTTGCGCCTACGGGGTCAGCTGTCGGGTTCGGGTGGGAGGAGATCACCCGGTCCTGACGGCACTCCCAGAGCTGCTGGTGTGGGCCGAGAGGACTTCACCCCAAGGGACGTCTCACGACGCCGCACGAAAACGTGGGTCCCCCGCTCCTGTCATGCGGTAGTACGTGTGGCCCCGACGACGTGGTGACAGGACTCGGCGACCACTGCGGGGACTCCTCCAGGGGAGAGGAGCGATGCCCAACGTACATGCCCCTAGTGGGTTCTGTCACGGTTCGGTAACGGACTGTGGATAACCAGCGACGAACGGTAACAACCGTCGGCGCCGCGGCCAGGTGCCGGCGCCACGGCATACCCGCAGGTCACAGGACCGCCTGCAGGAACTGGCGGGTGCGGTCGTGTTCCGGGCTGGTGAACATCACGTCAGGAGCGGCCTCCTCCAGGATGTGCCCGTTGTCGAACATGAGCACCCGGTTGGAGACGTCCCGGGCGAACTGCATCTCGTGGGTGACGATGAGCATGGTGATGTCGGTGTTGCGGGCGACGTCCCGCAGCACCTCCAGCACGTCGTTGACCAGCTCGGGGTCCAAGGCCGAGGTCACCTCGTCGAGCAGCAGGATCTCCGGGTCCATCGCGAGCGCCCGGGCGATCGCGACCCGCTGCTGCTGACCCCCGGACAGCTCCATCGGGTGAGCGTCGGCCCGGTGCTTGAGCCCGACCTGGTCCAGGAGCGCATGGGCGCGTTCCCTGGCCTGCTCCCGCGACTGCCCCAGCACGTGGATCGGTGCCTCGGTGATGTTGTCGACCACGCTCATGTTGGGGAAGAGGTTGAACTGTTGGAAGACCATGCCGATGCGGCGCCGGATGCGGCCGACGTCCTTGGCCCGCCGCTCGACCCGACGGCCGTCCCGTCGCTCGTGGGTCAGCGGGTCGCCGTCCACGTAGATGTAGCCGTCGGTGAGGTGCTCCAAGGTCATGAGCAGCCGCAGGATGGTGGTCTTGCCCGAGCCGCTGGGTCCGATCAGGGTCACCCGCTCGCCACGCTCGACGGTGAAGTCCAGCCCGTCGAGCACCGTGGTGTCGCCGAACCTTTTCACGACGTCCTCGAACCGGATCATGGGGGTGGTGCTGTCAGTAGGCAAGGCGGTTCTCCAGCTTTCGCATCAGGACTGCGGTGGGATAGCTCGCGGCAAGGAAGATCAGCCCGGCCAGGGTGAAGGGTTCGACATAGCTGAAGGTCCGGCCACCGATCTCCTTGGCGATCGTGACCATCTCCGGGACGGCGATGACGATGAGGAACGGGGTGTCCTTGAACATCGCGATGGCCCAGTTGCCCAGCGAGGGCAGTGTCGCCCGCAGGGCCTGCGGCAGGATCACCGCTCGCCACGTGCGGTGCGGTGGCAGCGACAGGGCCGTGGCCGCCTCCCACTGACCCTGGCGGATGGACTCGATGCCCGCCCGGTAGGACTCGGCCATGTAGGTGGAGTAGTGGATGCCGATGACGATGATGCCCACGGTGAGGGCGCTGAGGTTGCTGAAGCTGTAGTAGACGAACAGCAGCTGGATCGGCAGCGGGGTCATCCGGATGAAGTCGAGCACGAAGGCCAGCGGTCGCCGGGCCCAGCCGGGCAGTGACCGCAGGCCGATGGCCCAGACCAGGCCGAGCGTCGCGGCCGCCAGGGAGCCGACCACCGTGACGACCAGGGTCACCTGGACGAAGGCTGCCAGCAGGTCGGGGAGGATGTCGAGGGCGAACTCGGTGTCGAACGTCACGACGCCACCCCCGCAGCCGCCGACGAGGTCTCGGCGTGACCGCCGCCCCGGCGCCGGGCCTTCGCCCGCTGGCGACGAGGCGGCGGTGCGAGCCCCAGCCTGCGCTGCGCGCGTCGCTCCAGCCAGCGCAGCGCCCCCGAGGCCGCCAGCGCGATCAGGTAGTAGATGACCATGCCGATCCCGAACGCCACGAACGTGTCGGTGGTGCGGCGCAGCTGCTCGGTGACGAAGGTCAGGTCCTGCAGGAAGATGAAGCCGGCCAGCGCCGACCCCTTGACCAGCATGATCGTGAGGTTGCTGAAGCCGGGCAGCATCAGCGCCCAGGCCTGCGGCCAGATCACCCGGCGCATCGTGGTGACCTTGGACATCGACAGGGCGACGGTCGTCTCCCACTGCCCTCGGGGCACCGCGTTGATCGACCCACGCACCACCTCGGAGCCGTAGGCGCCGTAGTTGAGGCCCAGGGCCAGGATGCCGGTGGTCATGGAGGGCAGGTCGACCCCCAGCTGTGGCAGCACGAAGAACAGCCAGAACAGCTGCACCACCAGCGAGGTGCCGCGGAAGAACTCCACGACCACCCGGCTCGTCGCACGCACCAGCGCCGACGGGCTCAGGGAGGCCAGGCCGAGGAGCACGGCCACCACGAACGCGACCGCGGCGCCGCCGATAGACAGCTGCAGGGTGACCAGGGTGGCCTCCCACAGCCGCGGCGCCGCCGCGGTCAGGGTCTCGAAGAAGTCGGTCACTGCAGGACGTCAGCCCGTGGACTCGGCGCCGTCGGCGGCGGGCAGCTCGCCTGCACAGAGCATCTCGGTGGTGATGTCCTCGGAGGGGCGCTCGGCGTCGGTGAAGCCGAACGGGCCGAGCACGCGCTCGTACTCCGCCGGGTCACCGATGATCGCGGCGAGCTCCTCGTTGTAGGCCTCGCGCAGGGCCTCGTCCTCGGTGCGGAAGACGGTCGCACCGGCTCCGACCTGGGAGACCCCGTTGACCTCGGCGACGAAGGCGTCGGTCACCTCGATCGGGGCGTCCGGGTTGTTCTCGGCCATGGCACGCAGCGAGATGCCGGTCAGCGCGTAGACGTCCGCACGGCCGCTGACCACGGCGTCCATGCCGTCCTGCGGGGTGGAGACCGTCATCGTCTCGATGCCGAGGTCCTCGGCGTAGCCCTGCTCGATGGCACCGCTCATCGCCGCGAAGGTGACGTCGGACTCCGCGACGTCCTGCATGTCCTGCAGGCCCATCGGGTTGCTCTCCGGCACCAGCAGCGCCGTGGTGTACATGATCTCGGGGTCACCGAACGCCGCCTGCTCGCAGCGCTCCGGCAGGATGGACATGCCGGCGCTGATGGCGTCGAACCGACCGGCGTTGAGGCCCGGGATGAGAGCGTCCCACTCGACCTCCTGGCCCTGGACCTCCTCGATCCCGAGGGCACCGAAGACCTCTCGGTGCAGCTCCACGGTGGCGCCGGTGAGCTCGCCGTTGTCGTCGGTGTAGCTGTAGGGCTCCTCGCCGGCGAAACCGACCGTGATGGTGCCCTCCTCCTGAAGCCGTTCCAGCGTCGTCGTCCCGCCCTCGGCGGTGTCGCTGCTGCTGGTGTCGTCTCCTCCGCAGGCGGCCAGGGTCAGCGCTCCGACAGCGGCGAGGGCGACGAAGGTGTGGGTGCGGGTGGGGGTGGGGCTCATGTGGTGCGTCCTTTCGGTTGGACGAGGCAGTCGCCCTCTGCGCAGTCTCGTCACCGCACAGAACACGTCGCCCCGATCGGACAGAGGGGTGTGCCTCGACCGTAGAAGGCGAGTCCAGCCGGTCTCAAGTCGCCGCCAGACCGCCCTCGGCACCGGCTGCGGGTCTGCAGGCAGCAGTCGTGGCCGCCTCCCTAAAGATGGACTGACCTGGGCCGTAGCGCGGCCTGGAGGGTGCGTTCGGACGGCCTGGAGAACGCCTCGGACCGCGCCGATCCGACCCAACCGATCGTTACCGTTTCGCAACCAGCTTCCGTCGCCGCGGCATACCCACCACGCAAGAGACCCCCAGCCGGTGACTGGGGGTCGCTGCGGGTGCCTCGCGGCATCACCTGGGGTGAGTGACGGGACTTGAACCCGCGACATCCGCGACCACAACGCGGCGCTCTACCTGCTGAGCTACACCCACCATGCCGTGCTCGGACGGTTCATCCCGTCCGGGCAACGCGGACCATCGTACCTGTTGCCCGGCGATGGTCCCGACCACCCGCGCTCAGTCGGCGGTGGGTCGTTGTCCGCTCGCCTCCATCCGCACCCGGCGCATCTCGAGCATGTGCTCCTCGCGCTGCTCGACCTTCTTCTCCACACCCGATCCGTCGCGCAACGGCAGCTGGATGCGCTGCTCTGCGGGCAGGCCCGCCCGCAGCTGACGGGAGCGCTCCAGCTCCGCGTCGAGCTCGCCCCCCAGCACCAGGACCAGGTTGGTGATCCAGAGCCACAGCAGCAGGATGATGACACCGGCCAGGGCGCCGTAGGTCGCGTTGTAGGACGCCAGCGGTGAGGAGACGTAGAGCCCGAAGCCGAAGGTCGCGATCCCCCACACCACGATCGCAAAGGCCGACCCGATGCTCAGGATGCGGAACTTGGCCGTGACGTTCGGCGTCGCCCAGTAGAGGAAGCCCACCAGGAACATCACGATGAGCACCACCACCGGCCACTTCGCGAGGTTCCAGATGGACAGAGAGGTCTCGCCCAGCCCGACGACCTCCCCCACTGCGGTGGCGATAGGCCCGCTCAGCAGCAGGGCCGCGGCCACGATGATCACACCGACGACCAGCACGACCGTGATCAGGTAGGTCCAGGGGCGCAGCTTCCACACCGGCCGCCCTTCCTCCACGCCGTAGATCTTGTTCATCATCCGCGAGAAGGCGTTGACGTAGTTGGAGGCCGAGAACAGTGCGACGAGGACGCCGATGACCAAGGCGGTCCCCGCCCCACCGGAGTCGGCCGTTGCCGCGACGAACGACTCGACCTGGGACGTCACGGTGTCCGGCGCTCCGAGGTCCTCGGCGATGCCTAGCAGGTCACTCACGATCTCGGTGCTGTCCCCGAGCAGGCCCAGCAGTGAGGTCAGCGCCAGCAGCGCCGGGAACAGCGAGAGCACGGAGAAGTAGGTGAGAGAGGCCGCCAGGTCGGTGCCACCGTCCCGGGTGAACTGGCGCAGCGCCCTCAGGAAGGCCTTCTTGAGGTTGGGCTTGGTGTCGTACTCGGGGGGTGACGATCTCGAGGTGCTCACGCTGAGCAAGTCTGGCATCCCTGGGGGAGCACTGCGTGCCGGGGCAGCGAGACGCCCTCCGGACCGGTGGTCCCAAGGGCGTCGTCGTGGTGCGCCAACAGGGACTCGAACCCCGAACCCGCTGATTAAGAGTCAGCTGCTCTGCCAATTGAGCTATTGGCGCAACAGCAGAGAACAGTAGCAGCAGGGGCCCCGAGCCAGGAAATCAGCAGCCGTGGGACAGGATGTGCTCATGCGCGCACTCGTGAAGACCCACGCCGGCCCCGGGCTGGAGCTGCTCGACGTGCCCGAGCCCTCCCCCGGCGTCGGTGAGGTCAAGATCCGGGTGCTGCGGGCCGGCCTGTGCGGCACCGACCTGCACATCGAGTCGTGGGACGAGTGGTCGGCTTCGATGTTGCGGCCCCCGCTCATCATCGGTCACGAGTTCTACGGTGAGATCGTCCAGATCGGCCCCGGTGTGCCGCGCCACGGGGGCAAGTACGACCTGGAGGTGGGCATGCGGGTCTCGGCGGAGGGCCACGTCATCTGCGGGGTCTGCCGCAACTGCCGGGCGGGCCGCCAGCACATGTGCGTGCAGACCTCCAACCTGGGCGTCAACCGCGACGGGGCGTTCGCCGACTACGTGTGCGTGCCGCATACCAACGTCTGGGTGCAACCCGAGGACATCGACCCCGAGCTGGGTGCCGTCTTCGACCCGCTCGGCAACGCGGTGCACACCGCCCTGAGCTTCCCGATGAGCGGGGACGACGTCCTGGTCACCGGCGCCGGCCCGATCGGCGTGATGGCCGTGGCGATCGCGCGGCACATCGGGGCGCGCTACGTGGTGGCCACCGACGTGTCCGACTACCGCCTCGGCCTGGCGCTGGCCGCCGGCGCCGACCGGGTGGTCAACGTGTCCCGCGAGCGGGTCGCCCCGGTGCAGGCCGACCTCGGCATGGCGGAGGGCTTCGACGTCGCGCTGGAGATGAGCGGCTTCCCCTCGGCCATGTCCGAGCTGATCGACAACTGCACGCACGGCGCCAAGATCGCGATGCTGGGGCTGCCCAAGGAGCCGTTCGCGATCGACTGGGGCCCGGTCATCACCCGGATGCTCACGATCAAGGGGATCTACGGCCGGGAGATGTACGACACGTGGTATCGGATGACGTTCATGCTGCAGACCTCCGAGGTCCTGCGCGAGCGCATCCGCTCGGTCATCACGCACCGCTTCGCCGCGGAACAGTGGGCCGACGCCTTCGCCGCCGCCCGCTCCGGCCAGTGCGGCAAGGTCATCATGGACTGGAGCTAGGACAGGAGATCAGATGTATGCCGTGAAGGACTCGCTCGTCGCCGAGCTCGACCAGATCCGCGCCGACGGGCTCTACAAGGTCGAGCGCGAGCTGACCACCCCGCAGTCGTCGCACGTGAGCACCACGCAGACCGACGCCCTCAACTTCTGCGCCAACAACTACCTGGGGCTGGCTGACCACCCCGACGTCGTCACCGCCGCCCGCGACGCCCTCGACACCTGGGGCTTCGGCATGGCCTCGGTGCGCTTCATCTGCGGCACACAGACCCAGCACCGCGCCCTGGAGCGGGCCATCGCCGACTTCTCGGGCACCGAGGAGGCGATCCTGTTCTCCTCCTGCTTCGACGCCAACGGCGGGGTCTTCGAGGTCCTCTTCAAGGCCGAGGACGCGATCATCTCCGACGAGCTCAACCACGCCTCGATCATCGACGGCATCCGGCTGTCCAAGGCGCAGCGCTTCCGCTATAAGAACCGCGACATGGATGACCTGCGCAGCCAGCTCGAGGCCGCCCGTGCGGCCGGCGCCCGGCGCACCGTCGTCGTCACCGACGGGGTCTTCTCGATGGACGGCTACTACGCCCCGCTGGAGGAGATCTGTGACCTGGCCGAGGAGTTCGGCGCCATGACGCTGGTCGACGACTCCCATGCGGTGGGCTTCGTGGGCGAGCACGGTCGGGGCACCCACGAGCACTGTGGTGTGCTCGACCGCGTCGACATCCTCACCGGCACGCTGGGCAAGGCGCTCGGCGGCGCCAGTGGCGGCTACGTCGCCGCGCACTCCGAGGTCGTCGACCTGCTGCGGCAACGGGCCCGGCCCTACCTGTTCTCCAACGCCGTGGCCCCCTCGGTCGTCGCCGGCTCGCTGAAGGCGCTGGAGATCGCGCGTGAGGCGGCTGAGCCTCGGGAGCGCCTGCGCGCCAACACCACGCTCTTCCGCAGCCTGATGAACGAGGCCGGGTTCGAGGTGCTGCGAGGGCAGCCACCCCATCACTCCGGTGATGTTCCCCGGTGAGGACGGCGCCCGGCGCGCGGCTCAGGTGGCCGACGCCATGCTCGAGCGGGGGGTCTACGTCATCGCGTTCAGCTATCCGGTCGTGCCCAAGGGCAAGGCCCGCATCCGCGTCCAGCTCTCCGCCGCGCACTCGCAGGAGGACGTGCGGACGTGTGTCGAGGCCTTCGTCGCCGCCCGAGACGCCGTCGGCTGACCCCCTCCCAACGACCGTTGTGCGCTCTGCCCGGCCCCAACACGCCGCACGCAGACCGCATATCGGTCGTGGGGGGCAGGAGCTGTGGACAACCGTGGGCGGCGCAGGCCCCGGCGGGCACAGTGTGGTCATGGATCCGCGCATCGCGTTGCGCCTCGGTGCCCACGGCGGGGTGACCTCGGTCACCGAGCAGCTGGAGCTCGGGGTCTCCCAGTCACCACAGCGCCCTGGCTGTGCAGGGCCTGCCCTTCCACGGTGTGGATGACCGGGTCCACCTGGCACGCCTGCGCGAGGGGAGCGGACGCAGCGGATCCGCGACCCAGATCCACGCGCCCGTCCCCGCTGCGTTCGTCACGGCCGTCGCCGACGTCCCCGTGGTCCGGCCCGCCCTGGCCTGCCTGCAGGTGGCAGCACTCTTCGGGGTCGAGGCCGGCCTGGTCAGCGCAGACGGCGTGCTCCACGCGGACCCCGAGGCTGACCTCCTCGCCTCCCTGGCCGCGGCCCGCCTCGGCAACGGGACGCTTCGGGCTGCCACCGTGGTGCTGCACGCCGACAGCAGGTCGGAGTCGGCCGGTGAGAGCCGGACACGCTGGCTCATGCACGGCCTGGGCCTGCCGGTGCCAGAGCTGCAGGCAGAGATCGGCTCACCGGACGGGTGGTCCGCCCGGGTCGACTTCCTCTTCCGGGACCAGCGGGTCGTGGTCGAGTTCGACGGGATGCTGAAGTACGGGAGCCCTGAGGACCTTCGTCGGGAGAAGGCGCGTGAGGACCGGCTCCGAGAGCTGGGCTACGAGGTGGTCCGCGTCACGTGGGCCGACCTGGCCCGACCGGAGACGGTGAAGGCGCGCATCCTGGCGGCGTTCGCGCGGTCCCAGGCGCGCACGGCCTGAACGAGTCCGACCAGGGGTGGCCGGCCACCGCATACCCCGCACCCCGCTCACGACCGATGTGCGCTCCCCCTGCGCGTCACCGGCCGCCGGACGACCGTTGTGCGCTCGCCGCGCGGCGAGTCGGGCCCAGGTGGACCGCACAACGGTCGTCGGGGGTCAGAGCCAGCCGGAACGACGGAACGCGCGGTAGAGCGCCACGCAGATGACCGCCATCACCCCGAGCACGAGCGGATAGCCGAAGTCCCAGCCGAGCTCGGGCATCTGCTCGAAGTTCATGCCGTAGATGCCGGCGATCATCGTGGGCACGGCCACGATGGCCACCCACGCCGAGATCTTGCGCATGTCGTTGTTCTGCCGCACCGAGATCTGGGCCAGGTGCGCGGCCAGCACATCACTGAGCAGGTTGTCGTAGGTCTCCACATGGTCGGCGACCCGCAGCAGGTGGTCGGCGACGTCACGGAACCGGAGCCGCAGCTCGGCGTCCTCGATCGGGCCGTCCTCTTCGTGCAGCCAGTTCAGCGGCCGGATGAGGGGCAGCACGGCACGCTTGAACTCCAGCACCTCACGCTTGAGGCGGTAGATCGTCGCCGAGTGCGCCTGGTGTGCACCGCCGAACACGTCGGCCTCGATCTCGGTGAGGTCCTGCTGCACCTCGGTGTCGATCTCCAGGTAGGTGTCCACGATGGCGTCGAGCACGGCGTGCAGCACGTCCAGCGGCCCGTGCTCGAGCACCTGGGGCTGGACCTCCAGCCGCTGCCGGACCCCGGTCAGGGGTGCGGCCTCGCCGCGACGGACGGTCACGACGAAGTGCTCCCCGACGAAGACCATCACCTCGCCGGTCTCGATGTCCGAGGTCTCCTCGACGTAGCGCAGAGTCTTCAACGCAGCGAACACCGTCATGTCGTACTGCTCGACCTTGACCCGTTGCCGTCCGTGCACGGCGTCCTCGACTGCGAGCGGGTGTAGCCCCAGCTCGTCCTTGACGAGGTCGAACTCGCGGTCCGTGGGGTCCTTCAGCCCGATCCAGACGAAGTCCCGGTGGGCGCTCTGGGAGAGGTCCGCCAGGGTGGCGGCCAGGTCCTCGCAGGTGTGCCGGTGACCCTGCCGATAGACGGCCTGGTCCACGATCATGCGGCCGGCCCGCTCACAGGTAGAGGCCGGTGCGGCCGTCTTCGACCCGCTCGGCGGCCACCGCGTGGATGTCACGCTCGCGCAGCAGCAGGTAGGACGTGGTGGCCAGCTCGACCTCGGCACGGTCCCCCGGGTCGAAGAGGACGCGGTCGCCGATCTGCACCTGGCGGACGTTCTGACCGGTGGCCACGACCCGGGCCCAGGACAACCTCTTGCCGACCGACGCCGTCGCGGGGATCACGATGCCGCCCCCGGAGCGGCGCTCGCCGTGCTCGTCCTCCCCGGAGACGAGCACCCGGTCGTGCAGCATCCGGATCGGCAGCCTGCCGTGCTCGGCCATCGGTGGCTGACGCTCAGCCCTTGTGGAAGACGCGGCGCGCGAGACCCAGCACGAGCGCCAGTCCGGCGACCGACCCCAGGGCCACCGCAACGCGGTCCAACCGGGGGTTGCCGTGCTCGTCGAAGGCAGCGTGCTGGACCTTCGCCTTGAGGTTCTCCACCTGGCGGCGCTTGAGCTCGGCGGGCGAGGCGCGGAACGCGAGCTCGTCGACCGTGCGGGCCAGGCGGTCCCGCGTCGCCGCCAGGTCCGCCTCGATCTCCTGCGTGGAGCGCGCTGGCTTCGCCGGGGCGGTCGGCTGCTTGTCGGCCATGTGCCTTCCCTTCATCAGGACGTGCGTGGGCTGCCTCAGCATCGGCAGCAGACGCCTGAGACGATAACGCAGAACCCGCCGCCACGACTCCCAGGAGGCCACCCATGTCCCGACTCGACGTAGGCCAGCAGGCGCCGACGTGGACGTTGCCCGACGCGGACGGCCGACCCGTCTCGCTCACGGACTACGCCGGACGCACGCTCGTCATCTACTTCTACCCGGCCGCCATGACGCCCGGATGCACCACCCAGGCCTGCGACTTCCGGGACAACCTGGCCGTCTTCGAGCAGCACGGGTATGCCGTGGTCGGGATCTCCCCGGACGAGCCCGCCAAGCTCGCCCGGTTCGTCGAGCAGGAGGGACTGCCTTTCCCGGTGCTGTCCGACGTCGACCGGTCGGTGCTGACGGCATACGGGGCCTTCGGCGAGAAGAAGCTCTACGGCAAGACGGTGACTGGGGTGATCAGGTCCACCGTCGTCGTGGACGGGGAGGGCAAGGTCACGCTGGCTAAGTACAACGTCAAGGCCACCGGGCACGTGGCGTCGCTGGCCAAGGCGCTGAAGGTCGACCTGGGGTGAGCCGACCGCTCAGTCGTCGCTCTGCTCCGGCGCCGAGCTGATCGGCTCCTGCACGCCGGGCACGACGGTGTAGCGGAAGCGCCGGACGCTGTAGGCGAGCAGGCCGAGACCGATCAGGCCGGAGACGATGATGCTGACCCCTCCGAACGGGCCGCCGGGCAGCCACCACCGTTCGTCGAGCGGGAACCAGCCGGGGGCCGGCGGACGCACGATCACGAGCACCCCGACGCCCATCACGGTGAGGGCGGCCAGCGCGCTGGCAATGATGCGCGGCCAGGTCTCCACCCCCTCCTTGGCCGCCCGGTAGGCCTGGACCTTGATGGGGACGAGCTGACGCCGGGCCCACTCGTACTGCTGGGACAGCACCATCAGCCCGGCCACGACGGTGAGCAGGCCCGGGCCGGGCAGGGCGAGCATGGCGATGCCGGCCGCCACCAGGGTCCAGCCGAGGACCTCCAGGGCAGTGCGGCGGGCGGCTCCGACGACCCGGCTTCGCATGCTCACGGGGCCAATATGCCATGTCCCTGTGACACCAACCTGGGAGTTTCCTCCATACTGTCGAGGCACGCGCCCGTGGTGGAACTGGTAGACACGCAGGATTTAGGTTCCTGTGCCCCCAGGGTGTGCGGGTTCGAGTCCCGCCGGGCGCACCGCTGCCACGCCTGGCCGCCACCGGAGCCGGCGGACGGCGCTCACCGCTGCGGTCTCAGGTGGCGATCAGCCCGTGCAGCGCGATGCCCGGCCGGATGACCTTCCACGACCGCCCCCACCCTCGCACCTCGGCCGCGACGGCGTCGCCGATGTCGCGGCGGACGAGGGCCAGCACCGTCGGCCCGGCACCGGAGACCACGGCGGCGTGGCCCTGGGCCCGCAGCGCGTCCACCGCGGCCATGGAGCCGGGGTAGGCGGTGCGCCGCTGCTCCTGGTGCAGCCAGTCGCAGGTGGCGTCCCACAGCAGGGTCGGGTCGGTCGTCAGCGCGTGCACCAGCAGCGCTGACCGGCCCGCCTGCTGCACCGCATCGGTGTAGGAGACGTGGGTCGGCAGCACGGCACGGGCCGTGGTGGTCGAGAGCCGGTCTCCGCGGGGCAGCAGCACCACGGGCTCGACGTCGGGGTGCACCACCAGGTGAGCGGTGCGCACGACCCGCGCGGCCGGCATCCACGAGACGGTCAGCCCTCCGTAGACACTCGCGGAGGAGTTGTCAGGGTGTCCCTCCCACACCCCGGCGTGCGTGTTGACCAGGCCCAGCTCGGCGTCGGTCAGCGGCCCGCGGGAGACCAGTGAGAACCCCAGGCCGAGGCCGGCGACGACCGCCGTGGCCGAGGAGCCGAGGCCGGCCGACATCGGGATGACGTTGTGACAGTCGAGCCGCAGGCCCAGCCCACGGCGACCGAGCTCATCCAGCCAGCCGACGCCCATCACCTCCAGGGCCTGTCGCACGGCCCGCGCCACGAGGTGGGTCTGGTCGCTCGGGAGCGCGTCGGCACCCTCGCCGCGCAGGACCACGGTGAGCCCGGGGGTCGTGGTGACCGTCCCGGCATACTCGTCACGGATCCCGAGAGCCAGGCCGACGGTGTCGAAGCCGGGCCCCAGGTTGGCCGAGCTCGCCGGCACGCTGACCCGCACCGACCGTCCGGCCTCCAGCATCGTGCGCACCGGCTCAGTCCTGCAGGCCCAGTGCCTGCGCCGCGCTGAAGGCGTCGACGGCGACCCGGGTCGGCTCGATATCGGCGCCGTCCAGCGTCTTGAGAGCCCACTGCGGGTCCTTCAGACCGTGGCCGGTGACCGTGCAGACCACCGTGGCCCCAGCCGGCACCCGTCCGGCGGCCGCCATCTTGAGCAGGCCGGCCACGGACGCCGCCGAGGCCGGCTCGACGAAGATGCCCTCGCGCGAGGACAGCAGCCGGTGCGCACCCAGGATCTCCTGGTCGGTGACGGCGTCGATGACCCCTCCGGACTCGTCGCGGGCGTCCAGCGCCTGCTGCCACGATGCCGGGTTGCCGATCCGGATCGCCGTGGCCAGCGTCTCGGGATGGTCGACCGGGTGCCCGAGCACGATGGGCGCGGCACCTTCGGCCTGGAAGCCCCACATCGCCGGGGTGTGGGTGGCCGGACCGGGCTGGTCCGCGTCGCGGGTGTACTCGGTGTAGCCCTTCCAGTAGGCCGTGATGTTGCCGGCATTGCCGACCGGGAGGCAGTGGATGTCCGGAGCGTCGCCGAGAGCGTCGACGATCTCGAACGCCGCGGTCTTCTGGCCTTCGATCCGGGCGGGGTTGACGGAGTTGACGAGCTCGATGGGGTAGGCCTCGGCGAGCTTGCGGGCCAGCGTCAGGCAGTCGTCGAAGTTGCCGGCCACCTGCAGCAGCGTGGCGCCACCGGCGATCGCCTGCGAGAGCTTGCCCATCGCGATCTTGCCCTCAGGCACCAGCACGCCACACGTCATCCCGGCCTTGGTCGCGTAGGCTGCCGCGCTCGCACTGGTGTTGCCCGTGGAGGCGCAGATGACGGCCTTGGCACCCTTGCGGGCGGCGTCCGAGATCGCCGCCGTCATCCCTCGGTCCTTGAACGACCCGGTGGGGTTGAGCCCTTCGTACTTCACGTGCACCTGGGCGCCGACCAGGTCGGACAGGTGCTCGGCCAGGATCAGGGGCGTGCCTCCCTCGCGGAGCGTGACCACGGTGGAGGTGATGGTGTCGGGCAACCGGTCGGCATACTCACGGATGATGCCGCGCCACTGGTGGGCCATGGTGTCCTTCGCTCGCTCGTGGGTATGCCGTCAGCCGGCCGGTCCGAGGATCCGGGCCAGGTCGTCGGCCAGGGCTCGGAAGGCAGCCCCCCGGTGGGAGACGGCGTGCTTCTCGGCGGAAGAGTACTCCGCCAGGGTGCGACCGTCCGGCAGCTCCAGCAGGGGGTCGTAGCCGAACCCGTGCCGGCCACGGGGTTCGGTCGCCAGGCGTCCGCGCACCGCCCCCTCCCGGACGACCTCCCGACCGTCGGGCAGCACGAGGGCCGCCGCGCAGACGAAGCCGGCGCTCCGGTGCGCTGCGGGCACGTCCGCGAGCTGAGACAGCAGCAGGGCGTTGTTGGCGCGGTCCTGGTCCCCGTCGGCCACCCCCGACCACCGCGCACTGAAGACCCCCGGGCTGCCGCCGAGCACGTCCACGGCCAGGCCCGAGTCGTCGGCCAGGGCCGGCAGCCCGGTGGCCCTGGCCGTGGCCCGCGCCTTGAGCAGGGCGTTCGCGGCGAACGTCACCCCGGACTCCACGACCGGTCCGACCTGCGGGAAGTGCTCGATGCCGACGAGCTCCAGACCGGTGCGGTCGAGGGCGTCGGCGAGGATCTCGCGCAGCTCCTCCACCTTGTGGGCGTTGCGCGTCGCCAGCACGATCCGCCGGTCGGCGGGTGCCGTGGTCACAAGAACTCGGCTCCCGCCTCGTGGGCGTCGGCCCCGCCCATGTCGTCAGCACCGAGGGAGGCGGCCTGCCGGGCGATGAGCTCGGCGCAGCCTTCGACCGCGAGGTCCAGGAGCGCGTCGAGCAGCTCACGGTCGAACGGCGTGCCCTCCGCGGTGCCCTGCACCTCGACGAACCGCCCGTCCCCGGTCATCACGACGTTCATGTCGGTGTCCGCGTCGACGTCCTCCGGGTAGTCGAGGTCGAGGACCGGCTCGCCGTCGACCACGCCCACACTCACCGCGGCGACCGCCCCGGTGATCGGCTCCGCGTCGGCGCGGATCATCCCCTTGGCCCGGGCGGTCTCCACCGCGTCGACCAGCGCCACGTAGGCGCCGGTGATCGCGGCCGTGCGGGTGCCGCCGTCGGCCTGCAGCACGTCGCAGTCGAGGTGGATGGTGTTCTCTCCCAGCTCGCCCAGGTCGACCACCGCGCGCAGGCTCCGCCCGATGAGCCGGGAGATCTCGTGCGTGCGGCCGCCGATGCGTCCTCGCACGCTCTCGCGCGGGCTGCGGGTGTTGGTCGAGCGAGGCAGCATGGCGTACTCGGCCGTGGTCCAGCCCTGCCCACTGCCCTTGCGCCAGCGGGGCACACCTTCGGTGAACGACGCAGCGCACAGCACCCGGGTGCGGCCGAACTCCACCAGCACGCTGCCTTCGGCGTGGTCGAGCCAGCCGCGCGTGATGCGCACCTCGCGGAGCTGGTCGGGAGTGCGTCCGTCGTGCCGGGTGCCGGCGGGCTGGGGCGTCGTCATGGCCCCAGGCTATCGGCGGCGGCGAACCCTGCGAACGCTGCTCCGGCGGGAGAACCCGGGGATCGTTCGTCCACACCCCGCGGTGCAGGCAGCGTCTGTGGACGGCGAGGCCACCCGCGTCGGTCGCCGTCGGCACAGTGGGGTGCATCGGGTCGACGAGAGCGGAGGGGCGACATGGCACCAGCCACGGGGCAGACGACGAGGCCAGGCGAGGAGGCCGCCGAGACGGTGCGGCGCGCGGTGGCTCGTGCCGAGACCCGAGGGTCCTGGGGGTGCGCCGGCGTGTTGTCGTCCGTCGCCCCGGACGATCAGCCCCCGGTCGTGGCTGCCCTGACAGTCACGCTTCGGGCACTGGTCGAGGGAGCGTGGCAACGGGGCTGGCAGCCCGCCGAGCTGCACCACGTCGCACGTCGTCGCCTGGGGTCCCGCACCGCTCGGCTGGTCGACGAGCTCGTGGTCGACCAGCTGTCGGCCTACGCCCGGTCCACCGTGGACCCTCGATGGTGGGAGCAGGTGAGCCACGGCGGCATGGACCGGGGGGCGGGCATGCCGGGTGGGCCGGTGAGCCGCCACCAGCAGAACCGCCGGACCGCCTGGCAGCGGTTCGCCTCCGACATCGCGGAGGTCGTCGTGCTGCTGGTCCAGCTCCCCAGGATCGAGCCCCTCGGCTCGCTCCCCGGGGAGCACCGTGAGTCGCTGCCGGACACCGGGGCGCCGGCCGGCGTCGACGACAAGATCCTCACCCGGGTCCGGCGCCTGCTCGCCAAGGCCGAGTCGACACCCTACGAGGCCGAGGCCGAGACCTTCACCGCCGGGGCGCAGGCCCTGATGGCGCGGCACAACCTCGACCGGGCCATGCTCGACCGCGCCGCCCAGCAGAAGGAGCGGGCCAAGCGGGCTTCGGCGGGGGCGATCCGGATCGCTCTCGAGCGGCCCTACGAGTCGCCCAAGGCCCTGCTCCTGCACCACATCAGCGAGGCCAACGGGTGTCGCGCGGTCTGGGCCTCGGATGTCGGCCTCAGCACTGTCGTCGGTCACCCCTGCGACCTGCGGTCCGTCGAGCTGCTCTTCACGTCGTTGCTGATGCAGGCCTCCTCCGCGCTGCAGCGCCAGATCGCCGAAGGGCACCGAGCGACGGACACGCGTGGCCGCGCCTACCGCTCCTCGTTCCTGACAGGCTTCGCCGTGCGCTCGGGCGAACGCCTTCGTGCGGTCGTCGATGACCAGGCTCAGCAGGCAGCTGCCGACGCGGACCGACCTGATGCCCTGGTGCATGTCCTGGCGACCCGCGCTGCCGACGTGCAGGCCGAGGTGCGACGGATCTTCGGCTCGACCTCCACGACCTCCGCAGGCTCGGTCCGTGACGACGTTGCCTGGAGGCAAGGGCGGGCCGCTGCCGACCTGGCTCGGTGGGGTGTGGCGGGTGCACTGCCGCGTCGTGGCAGCTGAGGGTCGCTCGGTCCGGTCAGGAGACCGCGGTGACGTCGACCGTGTGCCACCCGCTGGCCCCGTTGGGGGCGGGAGGCTGGCGTTCCTCGGTCTGCACCTCGCCGTCCCGGTTCGTGGCCCGCACTTCGATGGTGTGGTCGCCGGGCTCGGCATCCCACCGCAGGCGCCATTGCCGCCAGGCATCGACGGTGGGCTCGGCGGCCAGCTCGGCCTCCTGCCACTCCTGTCCGTCCACCCTGACCTCGACCCGCTCGATGCCGGTGTGCTGGTCCCACGCGACGCCCGCGATCACCGCAGGGCCGGCCGCCACCTCGCTGCCCTGCCGCGGGACGTCGATGCGCGAGGCGGTCTTGATGGGCCCCCGCTCCGACCACCCGCGCGGCGTCCAGTAGCCCTGGTCCTGGTCGAACCGGGTGACCAGAAGGTCGACCACCCACTTGGTGGCCGAGACGTAGCCGTAGAGCCCCGGCACCACCATGCGCACCGGGAAGCCGTGCTGGGCCGGCAGCGGCTCCCCGTTCATCCACACCGCCAGCAGGGCGTTACGGTCGTCGGTCAGCACCTCGATCGGTGTGCCGGCGGTCCAGCCGTCGGCACTGGTCGACAGCACCATGTCGGCCCCCTCCTGCACGCCGGCCCGGGCGAGCAGCTCGCGCACCGGCCAGCCGGTCCAGACCGCGTTGCCGGCGAGGTTGCCGCCCACCTCGTTGGACACGCAGGTGAGGGTCACGAGGGCCTCGACCATGTCCTGCTCCAGCAGCTCCGTCGAAGGTGATCTCCACCTCCTGGTCCACCATGCCGTGGACCCGCAGGGTCCAGCCGGCGGGGTCGACCTGAGGCACGGACAGGGCGGTGTCGATGCGGTAGAAGTTGTCGTTCGGGGAGATGTAGGTCGTGATGCCGGGCTCGCGGAAGTCGGCTTCGGCCGGCACGACGACCGGGTCGGCCGCAGTCGGGCCGCCGATGCGCTCGCGCGCCACCCGCACGACCTCCTGCGCCTGTGTCAACATCCGGCCGGCCACGAGGCCGAGCAGGCCGAGCGCGGTCAGACCGCCCCCCCAGGCGACGACCCCGCGGCGGCTCGGCGTCCCGCGGTCGGCCTCGCCTGGGGCGGCCGTCTCGGCGACCCGGCGTCCGGACTGCTCGTGCAGGCTCTTCGTCAGCCACGACAGGACGCCGAGCCCGGCGAGCGTGCCCACCAGGGTGGGCAGCACGTCGAGCGGCGAGGCGCCCGGCCTGGAGAGCACTGCGGCGCTGCCGACCGCTCCCACGAGGGCAAAGAGCACCAGCCCCACCGTGCGCCGCCGAGCCGCGACCATGCCGAGGCCGGCACACACCAGCGCCAGGGTGAGTGCCATCCCGACGAAGAGGGCCACCTTGTCGTTGGTGCCGAAGGTCGCAACTGCCAGGTCTTTGAGCCAGGCGGGGGTCCGGTCGACGAACGCCTCACCGACGGCCAGGACGGGTGACGGGGTGCCGTCGGAGCCGGCGCTGCGGGTGAGGCCCACGGCGACGACCTCGGCGACGCCAAGGGTGATCGCACCGGCGGCGATGCCGTTCAGCGGGGCGGCGAGCGGAGAAGCCATGTCGCCAGTGTCGCACCGGGTCCTGGCCCCCGAGGTGACGAGACCATGACGTCGCCGCCCTCGCCTCGCAGCCGCCAGGGCGCGTCAGCCCAGGTCGATGACCATCCCCGGGCGCGCGAGCTCCACCTCGCCGGGCCAGACCTCGGCGGCCTGTGCGCGGCAGACCTCAGGGTCGTTCCACGAGGGGATGTGGGTGAGCATCAGGCGCTGCACCCCACCGGCCTCCAGCGCCGCCAGGGCGGCGCGGCGCCCCGTCAGATGGACGCCCCGCCCGGTGTCCCGACCCTCGACGAAGGCCGCGTCGGTCAGCACCAGGTCGGCGTCGGCCATCAGCGGCAACAGCTCGGGGCAGCTGTCCGTGTCTCCGGTGAAGGCCAGCGTCGCCCCGCCGGACTCGACCCGGAAGCCGTAGGCCTCGACCGGGTGGCTGACCCGGAACGGCGTCACCCGGAACGGCCCGATCGTGAAGTCCTCACGGCAGCGCAGGTCGGAGAACGCGTAGTTGTCCTCCACCGACGTCGCGGCGCCGACCCCGTGTGCCCGGGCCAGCCGCTCGGCGGCACCGACCGGGCCATGGACGGGCAGGCGTGTGGTGGCCGGACCGGCCGGGTGGTGGCTGCGCATCACGTGAAGCCCGGTGAGGTCCATGCAGTGGTCGGGGTGCAGGTGGCTCAGCAGCACCGCGTCCAGGGTCATCGGGTCGATGTGTCGCTGCAGGGTGCCGAGTGCCCCGCTGCCCAGGTCGAGGAGCATCTGCCAGGGGCGACCGTCCTGCTCGGCGGTCAGCAGGTAGCAGCTGGCGGGGCCGTCGGGGCCGGGGAACGAGCCCGAACAGCCCACGACGGTGAGCCTCACTCCCCCGGCCTTCCGACATAGGCCCGTCCCACGTGCTCGACCTCGGGGCCGAGGAAGCGGCGCGCCAGCGGCGTGAAGCCGTGCGGGTCGCCGGTGGTGAGGAACTGGTGGGTCGGCTCGCCCTGGCACTCCGGGCGCAGCTGACCGGTGTCGGTGAGCACCCGGAACAGCTCGGCGGCGGTCGCCTCCGCAGAGCTGACCAGGGTCACCTCGTCGCCCAGCACGTAGGACAGCGCGGAGGACAGCAGCGGGTAGTGCGTGCACCCGAGGATGAGAGTGTCGATCTCGGCCTCCTGCAACGGTTGGAGGTAGTCACGTGCCGTCTGGATGACCTCCGGGCCGCTGGTGATGCCGGCCTCGACGAACTCCACGAACCTCGGACAGGGCTGGCTCTGCACGTGCACATGCGGCGGGGCAGCTGCGAAGGCGTCGAGATAGGCCTTCGACTGGTGCGTCGCGAGGGTGGAGATGACCCCCACCCGACCGGTCCGGGTGACCGCCATCGCCCGGCGCACCACTGGTCGGATGACCTCGATCACGGGCACGTCGTAGCGCTCCCGGGCATCAGCGAGCATCGCGGCCGACGCCGAGTTGCAGGCGATGACCAGCGCCTTGACGCCGTGCGCGACGAGCCGGTCCAGGCACTCCAGCGCATACTGCCGGACCTCCGCGATCGGCCGCGGCCCGTACGGAGCGCGTGCGGTGTCACCCAGGTAGAGCACCGACTCATGCGGCAGCTGGTCGAGCACCTCGCGGGCCACGGTGAGACCACCGAAGCCCGAGTCGAAGATGCCGATCGGAGAGTCCGTCACGTGCCGCAGGTTACGCCTGGTCACCGACATCTGCGCGGACGAAGGGGTTGGACATGGCACCGATGCCCTCCACCTCGACCTCGACCCGCTGGCCCGCCTCGACGAGCCCTACCCCTGCAGGGGTGCCGGTGAGGATGACGTCGCCGGGCAGCAACGTGAAGGCGGCCGACACGTGCTCGACGAGGGCGCCGATGCCGTGCACCATGTCGGCCGTCGACCCGTCCTGACGCACCTCACCGTCGACCCTGCTGGTCACCGCCAGGTCACCGACGTCGAGATCGGTCTCGATCCAGGGACCCAGCGGGCAGAACGTGTCCATGCCCTTGGCGCGCGCCCACTGCCCGTCGGACTGCTGCAGGTCACGAGCGGTCACGTCGTTGGCCACGGTGTAGCCGAAGATCACCGTGGAGGCCTGCTCGGCCTTGACGTTCTTGCACATGCGACCGATGACCACGGCCAGCTCCGCCTCGTAGGACACCTGCTCGGTGACCGGGGGGATGACCACCGGGTCGTCGGGTCCGCAGACCGCGGTGTTGGGGACCAGGAACATCATCGGCTCCTCGGGCACCGTGGCGCCCATCTCGGCCGCGTGGTCGGCGTAGTTGCGCCCGATGCCGACGACCTTGGACCGCGGGATCACCGGAGCCAGGAGCCGGACCTCGTCGACCCGGAACGTCTGCCCGGTCAGCTCGATCTTGGTGTAGAGCGGGTCTCCGGTGATCTCCGCGATCTTCTCGCCCGCCCCGTCGACCAGTCCGAACATGGGGTCCTCGCCCGTGGTGAACCTGCAGATGCGCATGTGCCTCACACTAGTGCGGTGCGCAGTGTCGACGAGGCACCCCCGAGGGTGCTGGAGGAGCCGGTATGGCGTGCCCTGGCCGACCAGCACGCCCACCGGGTGCGGGAGCTCACCGCCGACCGGGTGGCCCGCCGACGGCACGGCCGCAAGCACCCCGTCGAGGACTTCCTGTTCGACTACTACGGGCACCGTCCCGGGCAGCTGGCCCGCTGGCACCCCGGGGCCGGGGTCGGTCTTGCCGGCGCCGACGACCGGGCCGGCTGGACGGCATACCGGGTGGTGGACGGCGTGGCCTCCGTGGACGTCCCGGCCTTCCTGGAGCGGCGCGGCGGCGCGGTCGACTTCGTGCGAGCCTTGCTGAGCGCCACGCTGCAGCGCAAGGGGCGGTTCGGCTGCTTCGGTCTGCACGAGTGGGCCATGGTCTACCGTGCCTCCGACGAGCAGGTCCGGCACGCCGACTGGCCGCTGCGGCTGGGCCGCCAGGGCACCGACGCGGTGGTCGAGACCAGCACCCTGGCCTGCTCGCACTTCGACGCCTCCCGGTTCTTCACCGCGCCCGCCCAGCCGCGCAACCGGCTCACTCCCCGGCGCGACACTCAGGTCGCGATGGAGCAGCCGGGCTGCCTGCATGCCGGCATGGACGTCTACAAATGGTGTTTCAAGCTCGCGCCGCTCGTGCCCAGCGACCTCACCCTGGACGCCTTCCGCCTGGCCCGCGAGATCCGCGAGCTCGACATGCGCGCCGCTCCCTACGACCTGACCGAGCTCGGCTACGAGCCGATCCTGGTCGAGACCGCTGCCGGCAAGGCGGAGTATGCCGCCGCGCAGCACGGCTTCAGCGAGCGGTCCCAGGCCCTCCGCCGCCGGCTGCTCGAGGTCGTGGGCGACCTCGGGGCGTCTGCAGCCGAGCAGGGTTCGGCTCACTCGGTCACCTGACCGCGTCGGCCGACCATACCTCCGGGTCGCCGGCTCACCGGGTCACCTGACCGCGCCGGCCGGCAGGCGGTCGGCGGCTAGTCGGCCAGCAGGTCGGCGGTCGAGACGACCGTGGCGAACTCGCCGTGCAGGTTGGTCGCGGTGACCCTGGCCAGCACGGCGGCCGGCACCACCTCGCCGTCCGGCGCCACCCGGTCGAAGGTGTGCGTCGCGTCCAGGGCGAACCACACGTCATACCCGAGGTTGCCGCCCACCCGGGCGGTCGTCTCGCAGCAGTGGTTGGTGGTGATGCCGCAGATGACGACCTGCTCGACCCCCTCGCCGCGGAGCCAGCCGTCAAGGTCCGGGCTCCCGTGCCAGGCGGAGTTCACCGACTTGGTGACCAGCAGGTCCCACGAGCTGCCCACCACCGGCTGCAAGGCGTTGCCCGGCGAGGACGGGTGCAGCGGCGAGGCAGGGTCTGCTGAGTCGTGCCGCACGACCACGACGGGCCGCTGCTGCCGGCGCCAGTGCGCCACCAGGCGCCCGATGTTGGCCTCGGCCTCGGGGTTGTCGCGCGCCCCCCAGTGGCGGGCGTCGGCGAAACCCTGCTGCACGTCCACCACCACCAGGGCGGCCCTGCCGAGCCGTTCAGACAAGGCGGTAGAGCCAGCCGTGGGTGTCCTCGACGCGGCCGTACTGGATGTCGAGCAGCGCCTGCCGCAGCGCAGCCGCCACCTCACCCGCATCGTCGGCCGGGCCGGTGCGGACCTCACCGTCGTGCCACACCAGCCGGCCCACCGGGGTGATGACGGCCGCCGTGCCGCACGCGAACACCTCGGTCAGCTCACCGGAGGCGGCGTTGTCCCGCCACTCCTGGATCGAGTAGCGCCGCTCGGTGACCTCATGTCCGCGCTCCCGGGCGAGCTCGATGACCGAGGCCCGCGTGACACCCTCCAGGATGGTGCCGGTCAGCTCCGGGGTGACGATGCTCCCGTCCCGGTGGACGAAGAAGAGGTTCATGCCGCCCAGCTCCTCGACCCAGGTCTGCTCGAGGGCGTCGAGGAAGACCACCTGGTCGCAGCCGTGCCGCTGTCCCTCGGCCATCGGCATCAGCGAGGCGGCGTAGTTGCCCCCGCACTTGGCGGCCCCGGTGCCACCGGGGGCGGCGCGGCTGTAGTCCTGGGAGAGCCAGATGCTGACCGGCTTGAGCCCGCTGGCGAAGTAGGCGCCGGCCGGGGAGGCGATGACCAGGTAGGCCGCGGACTTGCTCGGCCGCACGCCCAGCCCGACCTCGGTGGCGATCATGAACGGGCGCAGGTAGAGGCTCGCCTCACCGCTGTCGGGCGCCGGCACCCAGTCCTGGTCGAGCTTCACGAGCTCACGGATGCCCTCCAGGAAGGTCTCCTCGGGCACCTCCGGGAGCGCGAGCCGGCGGGCGCTGCGAGCGAAGCGCTCGGCGTTGCGCTCGGGCCGGAAGGTCCAGATCGAGCCGTCGGCGTGCCGGTAGGCCTTCATCCCCTCGAAGATCTCCTGGCCGTAGTGGAAGATCGCGGCCGCCGGGTCGACCGACAACGGTGCATAGGCACTGATCCGGCCCCTGTGCCAGCCTGCCTCGGCGTCCCAGTCGATGCGCGCCATGTGGTCGGTGAAGACCGAGCCGAACGCCGGCTTGGCGAGCACCTCGGCGACCCGCTCGGCGGAGGCGCGGTCCTCGCGGGGCTCGATCACGAACTGGCTCGCGGTCTGCGTCTGCACGTCTGCTCCTTGGGTCCGGCACCGGCGCTGGCACGACCAAACTACCTCCCTGCGGCGACCGTGGCAGCAGCCCCTCAGTCGCCGCGCCGTGGGGTGTGCACCCTGACCAGCAGGGCCGACTCCACCGGTATGCCGTCCCACGGGGCGTCGGTCTGCAGCACCGCGCAGGTCATGGTCGGGAAGCCCAGCTCGAAGCGGGCCACCGCCGAGACGTCGGACCGATCGGCGTCGGCCAGGCCGGCGACCAGGTCAGGCACACCGGGGGCGTGGCCGACGACGGCCACCGTGCGCACTTCCTCCGGGACGTCGGCCAGCACCGTGAGCAGGGTCTCCGGCCAGGCGTTGTAGATGCGCGGGTCGTGCCAGACCTCGGCCCCGGCCAGGCCCTCGGACTCGGTGGTGATGTGCTCCCACGTCTGTCGGGTGCGTGCCGAGGTCGAGCACAGGACCAGGTCGGGGATGAGACCTTCGTCGGCCAGCCAGCGCCCCGCCGCCTCGGCGTCACCCACCCCCCTCGGCAGCAGCCGCCGGCCGTGGTCACCCTGGTCCGGTGGCCCGGACTGCTCGGTCTTGGCGTGGCGGATGAGCACCAGCGTGCGGCGTGCCCCATCGGTCGAGTCGGCGCGGTCGAGAGTCATGCGCACCGTCATACACCCCTGAGCGGGTCAGGCAAAGACCATCTGCTCGTCCTCTCCGCCCGGCAGCCGAGCGAGCAGCGTGTCGAGCACGGTGCCCCGGTCGAACTGCAGCGCGTAGGCCCGCGCCCGCTCCTCCAGGGCGGCCCGCGCCGTCGGCGACATGGCCAGCGCCTCGTCCAGCGCCGCGGCGATGGCACCGGGGTCGCCGACGGGCACGAAGGTGGCGTGCTCCCCGACGGCCTCGCCGACCCCGCCGGTGTCGGTGGTGACCACCGGTCCTCCCCCGGCGAGCATCTTCTCCGCCAGTGCGATGCCGAAGGTCTCGATGAACTCCGGCCGCGGCTTGGTCGGCAGGACGAAGGCGGCGCAGCCGGCCATCAGCGCAGGCTTGTCGGCGTCGGACACGTCGTGCAGGAAGGTGATGCGCGAGGCGGCCGGTGAACGGCCGGCCACGCTCGTGCAGGTGCTGCGCCTGGGGACCGTTGCCGGCGATCACCAGCCGCAGGTCACGGCAGGCTCCACTGGCGGCGAAGCCCTCGATGAGCTCGTCGACGCCCTTGGCGTGCACCAGTCGGGACAGGAAGAAGACGTAGCCGTCACGCACCAGGCCACGCCCGGCCAGCACCCGGTCCCGCTCCTCGGGGTCGAGGTCGACATAGCCGGCGGTGTCGATGGCGGGGTAGGACACCTCGATCCGCTCGCGGCACTCCTGCGCGAAGCGGGTGCCGAACCTGCGGTCCACCTCCTGGGCCTCGTCCAGGATCAGGTCCCGGGTGTAGCGCGAGACGGCGACGGGCACGTCGGCGTCGAGGTAGGCGGACAGCACCTGGGCTGCGGCTCCGAGCCGGCCCTCGGCGAGCGAGGTGCGCACGACGTTGGTGACGTCGGACCCCACCGCCTCGGCGATCGTGGTGACCCGCACCGGCAGGCCGGTGGCACGGGCCACCCGCAGCGCCTCGCTGACCGCGAGCTGGTGCGGGCTGAGATAGAGCGACATGCACACCGTCGGCACCCCGTCGGTGAACAGCTCGACCAGCCTGCCGACGATGCCGGCGAGGTGACGGCCGTCGGGCACCCGGTAGTCGCCGACCGGTTCCGGCCGCTCGACGACGATGCCCGGGCTGTAGGGCTCGATGGCGTCCAGCGGCTTCAGCGGCAGCCCTGAGTCGACCAGCCGGTCGATGCTCCAGGTGACGATGCGCACGTCGGTGAACCCGCGCAGCAGGGCCGCCTCGGCGAGGTTGCGGGCCTCGCCGGAGTGGCCGCAGATGACCGGGTCGGCCCGCACGACGATGACGAGCCGGCGCGAGCCGGCCGCGTCGACGGGGGCGAGGTGACGGGCAGTGGGCAGGTAGGCAGTGCTCATGTGATGACCTCTTCCGTGAGCGACCTCGATGGTGGCCGGGTGCGGGTGGCCCAGCCGGTGGGACAGGGGCCGAGCTCGACCTGAAGGTGGCCACCGCGGTGCAGCTCGGCGGCGGCGATCCAGCTGCGGTCCAGCGGCCGGCCCTGCCAGGTGACGGAGCGGACGTAGCCGACCGGGCCGCCCCGGGTGGGGGGCACGGCGCCGACTGCGCTGACGACGACATAGCTGTCACCCATCCGGATCCGGGCCTCCTCGAACGCGGGTGCGTTGATCAGGTAGATGCCCTGCCCCGCCACCGGGAAGAGCCCCAGGCAGGCCCACACCAGCCACGAGCTCAGGCCCCCGGAGTCGTCGTTGCCGGGCAGGCCACCGCGCCCGGTGCCGAACCGTTGGGCCACCACGGCGTGCACGACCTCGGCGGTGCGGTCCGGACGCCCGGCGTAGTGGTAGGCCCACGGTGCGTCCAGGTCGGGCTCGTTGTTGAGGCCCTGGAACCGGTTGAGGGCGGTCCCTGCCTCGATCTCCTCCCGGGAGGGGTCGCGCCCGAGCTGGCGCACCGGCGCCGCGTCATACCCGAAGAACGCGTCGAGCAGGGCGACGAAGCGCTCCTCGCCGCCGGCCAGGTCGATGCGTGCGCGCATGTCGTGGGTGAGGCGGAAGCTGTAGCTCCAGCGACCGCCTTCGTAGAAGGTCGAGTCGACCAGGAGCCCGGTCGTGGGGTCGAAGGCGTTGACCCAGCGTTCGGCGAGCTGGTCGCACTGCGCGGCAAGGTCGTGGTCACCGACCCGCCGGGCCACCACCGCCGTGCAGTGGTAGCCGAACGCCAGGTCGAGCGTGTGCGTCACCGGGTGGGCGATCCCGCGCACCAGGAAGTCCTCCCCCTACCGTGCGGCGCAGGTCGAGCGCCATCAGGCTCAGCGCCCAGTCCCAGTCGATGCCGGGGACCCCGGCTCGGCACAGGTCGGCCAGGAAGGTGTGGGCCAGGGCGCTGCCCTGCTGCCAGAACCGGTCGGCGCCCTTGCCCATGCGGTAGCCGATGGGCAGGTTCCCCTCTTCCTCGCACACGGTCAGCAGTGCCTGCGCGAGCTCGACGGCACGCTCGGGGAAGAGTGCTGCCAGCAGGGGCAGCTGGGTGCGGTAGATGTCCCACATCGTGCAGACGTCGAACGCGTAGGGCCCCTCCCCCGGCCAGGACGGGCTCTCGTCGGGGGCCAGGCACGGCTTGATGAGGGAGTGGTAGAGGGCGGTGAAGAAGACCGTGCGCAGCCGCAGGGACGACGGTGCGCACCTGCACCGCCCCCAGCGCAGCCGCCCAGTCGGTGGCGGTCTGTGCACGCCGCAGCTCGAAACCTGGGGAGGCGCCGTCGGTGTCCCGCTCCAGGTTGGCTCGGGCCTGCTCCGGACCGCGCAGCGAGAACCCCAGCCTCACTTCGACGACCTGCCCGGCCGTGGCCGGCCCCCGCCAGAGCAGCCCGAAGGGTCGCAGCGTCGTGGATCTGATGTGGTCGAGCTCGAGCCGGGCGCCGCCGGGCATCAGGCGCCGGTCGTGCCACAGCATCTGCTGCCAGTCGCCGACGTCCGCCTCGACGTGCACGGCCACCGGGACGCCCTCCATCACCACGACCGCCTCGGCCCGTCCATGCCCCAGCGCCTGCACGTGCGCTCGCAGCGGCACCGTGGTGCCGTAGGGGATGGTGAGCCCGCCGTGCGACAGGTCGAGGACCAGCCGGGCGTCGTGGTGCTCGGGGAACGTGTAGCGGTGCACGGCCGACTTCGGCCCGACGGTGACCTCGACCCGGACGCCGGAGGCCAGCAGGGCGCTGTAGTAGCCGGGCTGCGCCTGCTCCTCGGTGACCTTCCAGGTGGTGCCGAGGTCGTCCAGGGGCTGGATCATCGGGGTGACCCGCACGTAGTTGTAGTACTTGCGGATCGCACCGGTGCCGGACTGGTGGAAGTGGGTGACGCCGCTGGCCACCAGCTCGTCGTGCAGCAGCCCGGGGTCGCCCTCGGTGCTCAGGTCGTAGCAGCCGTAGCCGGTCGGGTAGGCACCGGAGTAGGGGCAGGCGGAGACCATCCCGAGCGGGTAGGTCGCTCCGGGGTGGGTGTTGCCCACCTGGGGCTTGGCTGACCACCAGGTCGCGGCCAGCCCCATGGGCGCGGGCAGGTCGGTGCGCGCAGTGCCGATGAAAGGGTCTACGTCCTGCCACACAGGCCCCGTCCTCCCGTCCTGCCCCAGCGGGTTGGGGCGTGGGCTCACGCTAGGACGAGGCTGTTTCCCGGGGGTTTCGCCGACGTGTCGGCCTGGTGGCGGCTCGTCGGCGAGCCGGTCAGCCTCCGGCGACGACGTGCGGCAGGCGGCCGGTCTGCGCGTATGCGGTGAGCTGGGACCGCAGGTATCTGGCCATCCGCGGCCGGAACGCCGCCGTGCTGCCGGCCGTATGCGGGCTGACCAGCACCCCCGGGGTCTGCCAGAGCGGGTGGTCCGGCGGCAGCGGCTCGGGATCGGTGACGTCCAGCGCCGCCCGCAGCCGGCCGCGGGCGCACTCGGCCTGCAGCGCAACGGTGTCGACGACGCCGCCACGCCCCACGTTGACCACCAGGGCGTCGTCGGGCAGCAGCGCCAGCGCGGCAGCGTCCACCAGCCCCCGGGTCGCGTCGGTGAGCGGAGTGGCCAGGGCCAGCACGTCCGCCCCGGGCAGCAGGGTGGGCAGCTCGGCCACGGCGTGCACCCGGTCGACCAGGCCGTCACCGGGACGGGCGGTCGAGGCCACCGCGACCACCTCCGCCTCACACGCGAGCAACCGCGTGGCCAGGGCGCGTCCGATGCCGCCGTAACCGACGAGGACCACCGTGCTGTCGGCGACCGAGCGTCGCTGCTGCGGCGCTGCCCAGTCTCCGGTGCTCTGGGCCCGCACGAAGTCCGGCAGGTCGCGCTGGGCCGCGAGGATCAGGGCGAGCGCCATCTCCGAAGTGGCCGTGTCATGCACCCCCACGGCGTTGGACAGGGTCACGCCCGGTGGCAGGAAGCGCACCGCGTGCTCGTGCCCCGCGGAGCCGAGCTGCAGGGCCTTCAGGGACGGGAGCTCACCCAGGCGGGTGATCCACGGCGCTCGGTGCGTGGGCACCACCACGACCTCGACGTGGTCGGGCCTCGGAGGGTCGGTCGTGAGGTCCCACGGCACGATGTCGACCCCCGCGACGGGGCCCACGGGGTCGACCAGAGACGGCGGCAGGGTCACGAGGCTCACCCGCCCGAGCCTACGACGAGCTCGGGATGAGACCCTGGGGTGATGAACCGGTCGATGACATCGCTGCTGGTCGTGGCCTCACTGCTCGCGGTCGCCGGGTGTGGTGGGGATGAGCCCGAGGCGCAGAGCACCACCCCGACGAGCGCGACGGCCGCTCCTGAGGAGACGTCGGACGACACGGACGAGGCGACCACCACGGCCTCCGAGGTGGCCCCCGCGACAGCCACACCGACCGAGGAGCCCGCACCGGCCGAGGAGGCGGCGCCGCCTCTGGCCCCGCTGGAGGTCGTGGCGCAGGGGCTGCAGGTGCCCTGGGGGCTCGCCGTGCTCCCCGACGGTGACGCGCTGGTCGGGGAGCGGGACACCGCCGAGGTCTGGCGGGTGAGCCTGTCCGGCGACCGGGAGCGCGTCACCACGATCCCCGGTGTGGAGCCTGACGGCGAGGGGGGTCTGCTCGGGCTGGTCGTGCCTCCCGGCGGTGACGGCAGTGAGCTCTACGTCTACGCCACGACCGCCGAGGACAACCGGGTGCTGCGGGTCGACCTGGCCTCCGGTGACGAGCCGCAGGTCGAGGTGGTGCTGGACGGCATACCCAAGGCCGGCAACCACAACGGCGGGCGCCTCGCGTTCGGCCCGGACGACTATCTCTACGTCACCACCGGTGACGCCTCCGACCTCGGCACGTCGCAGGACCCCGGCTCCTTGGGGGGCAAGATCCTGCGGATCACGGCCGACGGGGAGCCGGCCCCGGGCAACCCCGACCCGGGCTCCCCCGTCTGGTCGCTCGGCCATCGCAACGTGCAGGGGCTGGGCTGGGACTCACAGGGCCGCATGTGGGCCAGCGAGTTCGGGCAGAACGCCCTGGACGAGCTCAACCTCATCGAGCCGGGCGGCAACTACGGGTGGCCACAGGTGGAGGGGCCCGGCGGCGCCCCCGACTTCATCGACCCCGTCGTCACCTGGCGCACCGACGAGGCGTCCCCCTCCGGGCTGGCTGTCGGCCCGGACGACGCGGTGTATGTCGCAGCCCTGCGCGGACAGGCCCTGTGGCGGGTCGAGGTCGACGACGCCGGGAGGGCTGGCGAGCCGGAGCGGCTGCTCACCGACTACGGCCGGCTGCGCAGCGTGGTCACCGACGACGCGGGTGCGCTGTGGGTGCTGACCAGCAACACGTTCCGGGGGGACCCTGCGCCGGACGACGACCGGCTGTTGCGCCTCGACCCCGAGACCTTGCGCCGCTGACGACCCGGTTGCCTGGTCCCAGCAGTGCCGTCGTGTCCGACCGGTGCCGCCGTGTCCGACCGGTGCTGTGCTGTAGCCCGACACCGGTCAGACAACCCGGCACCTGAGCCGGGCGACGCAGCAATGCCTGGCCGCAGCCTGCGGCGGACCTGCCCCACGGCTGGCTGCCGTCAGGAGGCGCCGAGCCGCTCCAGGATGAGGCTGCGTGCCTTGGCGGCGTCGGCCTGGCCCCTCATCTCCTTCATCACCTGACCGATCAGCGCACCGGCGGCCTGCACCTTGCCGTCACGGATCTTGGCGGCGACGTCGGGGTTGGCGGCGATGACCTTGTCGACGGCGGCCTCCAGTGCCCCGTCGTCCTGGACCAGCTCCAGCCCCCGCGCGTCGGCGACCTCGGCCGGCGACCCTTCGCCGGACAGCACACCCTCGAGCACCTGCCGGGCCATGGAGTCGTTGAGCCGACCTGCGCGCACCATCGCGTCGAGCTCGGCGACGTGTGCCGGGGTGACGCCCATGGAGGTGACGTCGACACCCTGGGTGTTCGCCCGGCGCGCCAGCTCGCCGGTCCACCACTTCCGGGCAGCGGCCGGCGTGGCACCCGCGGCGACCGTCTCCTCGATGACCTCGAGGGCTCCGGCGTTGACCACGTCGCGCATCTCCAGGTCGGAGTAGCCCCAGTCGGCCTGCAGCCGCTTGCGGCGCACCGGCGGGGGCTCGGGCAGCGTGCCGCGCAGCCGGTCGACGTCCTCGGGGGTCGGCGCGACCGGCACCAGGTCGGGCTCGGGGAAGTAGCGGTAGTCGTCGGCGTCCGACTTGGGACGACCCGGCGTGGTGACCCCGGTGTCCTCGTGCCAGTGCCGCGTCTCCTGCCGGATCGGCGCACCCGAGTCGAGCACCGCGGCGTGCCGGGTGATCTCGTAGCGCACCGCGCGCTCCACGGAGCGCAGGGAGTTGACGTTCTTGGTCTCGGTGCGGGTGCCGAACGGCACGGCGGCCTGCTCGGCGGATGTGGGGTCGTCGCCGACCTTGGCGCGCAGCGACACGTTGGCGTCACAGCGCATCGACCCCTGCTCCATGCGCACGTCGGAGACACCCAGCGCCTTCAGCAGGTCGCGCAGCGCGGACACGTAGGCCTTCGCGATCTCCGGGGCCCGCTCGCCCGCCCCGGTCAGCGGTTTGGTGACGATCTCGATCAGCGGGATGCCGGCCCGGTTGTAGTCGACCAGCGAGTAGTCGGCACCGTGGATGCGACCGGTGGACCCACCGACGTGCAGGGACTTGCCGGTGTCCTCCTCCATGTGCGCCCGCTCGATCTCCACCCGGAACGTCTCGGTGCCGCCGGCACCGTTGTCGTGCTCCACGTCCAGGTAGCCCTCGAACGCGATCGGCTCGTCGTACTGGCTGGTCTGGAAGTTCTTGGGCATGTCCGGGTAGAAGTAGTTCTTGCGGGCGAACCGGCACCACGGCGCGATCTCGCAGTTCAGCGCCAGGCCGATCCGGATCGCCGACTCGACGGCCGCCCGGTTGACCACCGGCAACGCGCCGGGCAGACCCAGACACACCGGGCACACCTGCGTGTTGGGCTCGGCCCCGAACTCGGTGGCACACCCGCAGAACATCTTCGTGGCCGTGTTGCAGCTCGACGTGCACCTCCAGGCCCATCACCGGGTCGTAGCGGCGCATCACCTCCTCGAACGGCACCACGGTCTCGGCCGTCCTGGTCTGCGTGCTCATGCCGGCACCTCCTGCGTCTCGAGGTCGGGGGCCCGGTCCAGGATCAGCCCGCCCCAGGACGCGGTGAGCCGCTGCTCGAGGGCCGCTCCCACGGCATACAGGCGTTGGTCCTGCGTGGCCGGCGCCAGGATCTGCAGGCCGACAGGCAGCCCGTCCTCGTCGGCGACACCGCACGGCAGCGACATCCCGGGCACGCCGGCGAGGTTGGCCGGGATCGTGGCGATGTCGTTGAGGTACATCGCCATGGGGTCCTCCGTCTTGGCGCCGATCTTGAAGGCGGTGGTCGGAGCCGTCGGGCTGACCAGCACGTCGACCTGCTCGAACGCCGTGGCGAAGTCGCGGGCGATGAGCGTGCGCACCTTCTGCGCCTGACCGTAGTAGGCGTCGTAGTAGCCGCTGGACAGCGCGTAGGTGCCCAGGATGATGCGGCGCTTGACCTCGTCGCCGAAACCGGCGTCGCGGCTGGAGCCCATGACCTGCTCGGCGCTGGGGCTGTCGACGTCGTCCGGGCCGACCCGCAGGCCGTAGCGCATGGCGTCGTAGCGGGCCAGGTTGGAGGAGGCCTCGCTGGGCAGGATCAGGTAGTAGGCCGCCATGGCGTAGACGAAGTGCGGGCAGGAGACCTCGACGATCTCGGCACCCAGCGCTGTCAGCTCGGCGACGGCCTCCTCGAACCTGGTCAGCACGCCGGCCTGGAAGCCCTCCCCGGAGATCTCGCGGACCACCCCGATCCTGAGGCCGGTCAGGTCGCGGGAGGCCGAGGCCTCCAGCACCGGCGGCACCGGGGCGTCGATGGACGTGGAGTCCATCGGGTCGTGCCCGGCGATGACCTCGTGCAGCAGCGCGGCATCGGTGACGGTGCGCGCGCACGGACCGATCTGGTCCAGCGAGGAGGCCAGCGCGATGACCCCGTAGCGCGACACCCCGCCGTAGGTCGGCTTGGTGCCGACCGTGCCGGTGACCGCAGCGGGCTGCCGGATGGAGCCACCGGTGTCGGAGCCGATCGCCAGCGGGGCGAGGTAGGCCGCCACCGCGGCGGAGCTGCCGCCACCGGACCCGCCGGGGATGCGCTCGAGGTCCCAGGGGTTGCGGGTGGGGCCGTAGGCCGAGTGCTCGGTGGAGGAGCCCATCGCGAACTCGTCCATGTTGGTCTTGCCGAGGATCGGCATCTGCGCGGCCTTGAGCCGGGTCACGATCGTCGCGTCGTAGGGCGGGACCCAGCCCTGGAGCATCCGTGACCCGGCCGTGGTCGGGATGCCCACGGTGCAGGCGATGTCCTTGACCGCTACCGGCACGCCGGCCAGCCGGGGCAGGCTCTCCCCCGCGGCGCGTGCCGTGTCAACGGCCCGGGCCGTGGCCAGCGCACCCTCGGCGTCGACGTGCAGGAAGGCGTTGAGGACCGGGTTGAGGCGCGCGATGCGCTCGAGGTGGGCCTGGGTCAGCGCTTCGCTGGTGAGGTCGCCGGCGGCCAGGCCGTCGGCCATCTGGGCAGCGGTGAGCCGCGTGAGGTCGGTCATCGCCTCAGTCCTCGTCCAGGATGCGGGGCACCGCGAAACGCTGCTCCTGCGCCATCGGTGCGGCGGCAAGGGCCTGCTCGACGGGCAGGCTCGGGCGGACCTCGTCGGGGCGGGTCACGTTGGTCAGCGGCAGCGGGTGCGACATCGGGGGCACGTCGGCGGCTGCGACCTCGTTGACCTGGCCGACCCACCCGACGATCTGGTCGAGCTGGCCGGCCAGCCGGTCCAGCTCCTCGTCGGAGAGCCGGATGCGGGCGAGCATGGCCACGTGCGCGACATCGTCGCGGGACAGTGCGGACATGCGGGCCAGTGTATGCGGCATGCCGACGTGGCCGGTGCGCTCAGGTGGTGAGGCGGTCGAGCACCAGCGCCGGGTCGGGGTTGGTGAACGGCAGTCCGTCGATGACGACAGTGGGGACGACCTCGTTGCCGTCGTTGACGCTGCGCACGAACGCGGCCGCCTCCGGGTCCTGCCAGATGTTGACCCAGTGGGCGTCCTCGGCACGGCCGGCGAGGGCCGCCTTGAGCCGGCCGCAGAACCCGCAGCCGGGACGCCAGTAGACGACGACAGGACGATCCTGCTCGGGCATGGCCATGACCTCTCGGTGACGAAGACTGCGACCGCCCTTCCAGGGCGAGGACCACCAGGCGAAGACGACAGCGGCAGCAGCGACCAGCACCGCGAGCGGCCACTGGTCGTCGAGGGCGATCGACGCCGCGGCATACAGGCCGAACGCCGCGACGAGCACCCACAGATAACGCTGCACCGCTCCACGGTAACCCGCCTCGCGCAGGCTCGGGGCTGGGTGTCGCCGGTCTACGGGTCGCCGCTCTGCGGGGCGCCGGTCTGCGGGTCATCGGTCTGCGGCGCTGCGTCCGGTCTGCGGGTCTCCGGTCTGCGGGTCTCCGGTCTGCGGGTCGCCGGTCTCGAGCAGACGGACGAAGGCGGCCTCGTCGAGGAGGGTCAGCCCGAGCTCCTCGGCCTTGGCGGCCTTGGTGCCCGCGTTGGCGCCGACGACGACGTAGTCGGTCTTCTTGGACACCGACCCCGCGGCCTTGCCGCCCCGCGCGATGATCGCCTCCTTCGACTCGTCACGGCTGAAGCCCTCCAGCGACCCGGTCACGACCACCGTGCGGCCCTCCAGGGTGCGCTCGACGGACTCGTCACGCTCGTCGGCCATGCGCACGCCGTCCGCCGCCCACCGCTGCACGATCTCGCGGTGCCAGTCGACCTCGAACCACTCGCGCACCGACTCCGCGATGATGCCCCCGACTCCCTCGGCTGCGGCCAGCTCCTCGACCGACGCGGCGCGGATCGCCTCCATCGAGCCGAACTCGCCCGCGAGGGCACGGGCCGCAGTCGGCCCGACATGCCGGATCGACAGTCCGACCAGGACCCGCCACAGCGGTTGGGCCTTGGCCTGCTGCAGGTTGTCGACGAGCTTGCGGCCGTTGGCCGACAGCACCCGGCCGTCGACGACGGTGTCAGCAGGATCGTCCTTCTTCGCGGCCCGGGTGTACAGCGGCACGCGGGCGACGTCCTGCGCGGTCAGCGAGAAGAGCGTCGACTCGTTGGTGAGCACGCCCTCGTCCAGCAGTGCGTTGACCCCCTCTCCGCCCAAGGCCTCGATGTCGAACGCGCCGCGGGAGGCGAGGGAGAAGAGCCGCTCGCGCAGCTGGGCGGGGCAGCTGCGCGAGTTGGGGCAGCGGATGTCCTTGTCGCCCTCCTTCTGCGGGGCCAGCACGGTGCCACAGCTCGGACAGCGGGTCGGCATCACGAAGGCTCGCTCGGTGCCGTCCCGCAGCTCGACCACGGGGCCGAGGATCTCGGGGATGACGTCGCCGGCCTTGCGCAGCACCACGGTGTCACCGATGAGCACGCCCTTGCGCTGCACCTCGTGGGCGTTGTGCAGGGTCGCCCGCTCCACCGTGGAACCGGCCACCTGGACGGGCGTCATCAGCCCCCAGGGAGTGACACGTCCGGTGCGACCCACGTCGACGCGGATGTCGAGGAGCTTGGTGGTGACCTCCTGGGGAGGGTACTTGTAGGCGACCGCCCAGCGGGGGGCCCGCGAGGTCGACCCCAGCCGGCGCTGGACGTCGACCTCGTCGACCTTGACCACCACCCCGTCGAGCTCGTGCTCGACGGCGTCGTGACGGTGCTCGCCGTAGTAGTCGACGAACTCCTGCACCTCGCTGAGGTCGTCGAGCACCCGGGCACGGTCGGAGACAGGCAGCCCCCAGGCACCCAGGAGGTCGTAGGCCTGCGACTGGCGGGTCATCTCGAAGCCGCTGCGGGCTCCGATGCCGTGGACCAGCATCCGCAGCGGGCGGGAGGCGGTGACCCGCGGGTCCTTCTGCCGCAGGGAGCCGGCGGCGGTGTTGCGGGGGTTGGCGAAGGGGGCCTTGCCCGCGGCGACCAGGCTCGCGTTGAGCTCCTCGAACGCCGCGACCGGGAAGTAGACCTCGCCGCGCACCTCCAGCACGTCGGGGATCGCCACGGCGGCGCCCTCCTGGTGCTCGGGCGGGACCAGCTGATGCGGGATGCCGTGGATCGTGCGGACGTTGTGGGTCACGTCCTCGCCGGTGCGGCCGTCGCCGCGGGTGGCCGCACGCACGAGGCGGCCACGCTCGTAGAGCAGGTTGACCGCCAGGCCGTCGATCTTGAGCTCGCAGAGGTAGTGCACCTGGGCACCCCCGGCCTCGCGCTCGACCCGGTCGGCCCAGCCCTGCAGCTCCTCGAGGCTGAAGGCGTTGTCGAGACTGAGCATGCGCTCGAGGTGGTCGACCGCGGCGAACTCGGTCGAGAACGTGCCGCCGACCTGCTGGGTCGGGCTGTCCGGGGTGCGCAGCGACGGGTGCCGGTCCTCCAGCTCCTCCAGCCGGCGGACGAGCTCGTCGAACTCGCCGTCGGTGATGACCGGGGAGTCGCGGACGTAGTAGGCGAACTGGTGGTCGCGGATCTCCTCGGCCAGGGCGGTCCACGCGTGGCGGATCTCATCGGGCACCTGAGTCTGTGCGGGCTCGCTCACGCCGTCATTGTGGCGCACGGGTCCGACGGACCCGGGGTGCTCCGGCCCGGGGTGTCCGTCCGATCAGCACCGAGGCGCCGATGACGACGGCGGCGCCGGCCAGGACGACGGGCCCCACTGTCTCGCCCAGCACCAGCACGCCGAGCGCCACCGAGACCAGGGGGATCAGGTAGGTCACGCTCACAGCGACGGTCGGACCGGCGGCTCGCACGACGTCATACTGCATCGACTGGGCCAGGCCGGTGCCGAGCACCCCCAGGACGACCACGGCGACCACCGGGACCAGTGCGCCCTCCGGAGTGTGCAGGGCCCACGGCGCCGCGCCCGCCTGCGGGGAGAGCCACCACCACAGGGTGAGCAGCAGCGGCATCTGGACCGTCGCCACGACGATCTGCGCGGTCGGCATCGACAGGCCACCTGCGTCCACGCTGCGCAGGAAGCGGCGCACGTAGGTCCAGCCCAGGCCGTAGCTCGCCGACGCGGTCAGCACCATCGCGAAACCCACCGGGTCGGGGCCTCGCTCCAGCGACCACGGCTGCAGGATCAGCAGCACGCCGAGGAAGCCGATGCCCACCCCGACCAGCCGCCGGGGTCCGACCGGCTCGGCGCGCAGCAGCATCATCGAGAACGCGACGGTGGCGATCGGCGTCACCGCGTTCGCGATGCCTGCGATGAGGGAGTCGACCCGCTCCTCACCGACCGCGAAGAGTGTCCACGGCAGCGAGCAGAGCAGGGTGCCGGTGACCAGGAGGTGTCCCCAGGTCCGCCACCCCCGGGGCAGCCTCCCGCCGGCCAGGCTCAGCAACGGCAGCAGCACGACGACGGCGCAGAGCACCCGCAGCGTGGCGACCTGCACCCCGGACATCGCCTGCAGCCCGACCTTCATCAGCAGGTAGCTGGACCCCCAGATCAGGGCCAGGGCGAGGAACTTGACCTGCCAGGGCACCCGGGTGGGGCTCATGGCGACCGGCGGTGGGACTCCGTGACCTCCACCTGAGGCCGGCTCACGCCTGCGCACTCTCGGCGAGGGCCTGGGCGAGGCGCACCGTGGCCTCGGTCACCGCGCGAGCCTGCTGGGGCGAGGCGCCGGCGAGCCCGCACCCCGGGGTCACCGTCACCTTGGCGAGCTCGCGCCGGGGCAGGCCGAGCTCGTGCCACCTGGCGAGCAGGGCGTCGTGGGCGGGGCGGTATGCCGTGGGGTCAGCACCGGTGTCGACCATGCCCGCCCACAGGCTGGTGCCCGCCTCGACGGCGACCGCGACCGACTCCCACGTCCGCGGACCGAGCCGGTCGAGGTCGACCGACAGCGCGTCGGGACGGGCGTCGCGCAGGACCGGCAGGGGCGGTCGGTCGGCGCAGCAGTGCAGCACGGTGCTGTGCGCACCGCCGGCCACCGCACCCTCGAGGACCTGCCGGAGCGCCGCCACGGCCTCCCCCGGCTCCGGGGCGCGCAGCACCCGGTAGCCGGACTCAGACCGCACCCGCCCCAGCAGCACGGTCGGCAGGCTCGGCTCGTCGACCTGCACCGTGAGCTGAGCGCCCGGGACGAGCCGGTGCACCGTCCGGACGTGCTCGGCCACACCCTCGGCCAGCGAGGCGCCCAGGTCACGGGTGGCTCCGGCGTCGGACAGCACTCGGTCGCCCAGCGGCAGCCACACCTCGGACGCGAGCGTCCAGGGCCCGGTGACCTGCACCTTCAACGGCCCGGACCATCCGTCATAGGCCTCGGCGAGCTCGTCGAGGTCCTGGTGCCAGAGGGCCCCGGCACGCTCCGCGTCGACCCCCGGTCGGTCGACCATCCGCCAGCCCTGGGGCTGCAGGTCGACCGCGAGGTCCACGAGCAGGTGAGCGGTGCGACCGACCATGTCGGCCCCGGGCCCGCGGTCAGGCAGCTCGGGCAGATACGGCAGGCCGGTCACGCCGTCGCTCTGTGTGCCGCCGAGGAGGTCCCGCACCACCCGCAGCGTCTCCCGCACGTCCGTGCCCGGCCACGACCCGATCCCGCTCACTCCGACCATGGGCCACAGTCTGCGCCATGGTGCCGACGACCCGCGCCTACTCCTCCCGGGCGAGCAGCACCTCACGCAGACGCCGGGTCTCCTCGGCGGTCCAGCCTTCGGGCCGGAGGACGGCGGCCCAACCGTCGGCGGGGTCCGCCCCGTACTGGTGGCCGTGCCCGGGGGGCACGCCCTCGGCCAGGGCGAGGTCGGCCGCGACCTGCAGGAACGTCACGAACGGGAACCACTCGGTGTTGGGCAGCACGTCGTGGCCGCGCGGCCCCTCGAGCCAGTCCGGCCGGCGCACCGCCAGCGAGAAGTCGAACCAGACCACCGGGTCGGACGGGTGCTGCAGGTAGACCACCCGCGTCCGGCCCCATTCACCGGGGAGCTGCAGGTCGTCCGGCCTCGCGGCGAAGCGGACCGTGCGACCGGCCTCGTAGACCGGCAGCCACTCAGGCGACCCGGCGTCGCGGTCGTCGACGAACTCTCGCCACAGGTCGCTCATGAACGGTGGTCCGACGAACAGGGCACCGTCGATGCGCGCCCGCATGTCGGCGGCGCTGCCGAAGGGCGACTCCCCCCCGAAGGAGCCCAGGCTCTCCCCCGCGATCACCAGGCGGGGCCGGTCGTCCAGGGGCAGCTGGTCCCACCGGGCATACACCGCCTCGAACAGGGCTCGACCCGCCTCGCGCGCTCGGCCCTGGTCGATGAGGAAGGACAGCGGGCTCGGCAGGTAGGAGTACTGCATGCTGACCTGCGCCGTGTCGCCGTGGTAGAGGTACTCCAGGGCCACCGCCGAGTTCTCGTTCACCCACCCGGTGCCGGTCGTGGTGACCACCGACAGGACTTCGCGGTCGAAGCCCCCGGCGCGCTCGAGGTCGGCCACGGCGAGGGCGGCGGTGCTCTCGATGTCGTCAGCCGAGGCGATGCCCGCGTAGGCGCGCACCGGCTGGGTCGCGGGCCGGTCACTGAAGGCCTCGAGGTCCTCGACCGAGGTCGCCCCGGTCATGAACCGTCGGCCCTGCCTCCCCAGGGACTCCCAGCTCACCAGGGACTGCGGGCTGCCCGACAGCTCGGGGAGGTCGGGCTGTGGACGGTCGGGCTCGAGCTCGCTGTTGACCTCGGCGAACGAGGCGTCCAGTGCGCGGACCGCGTTGTCGACCACGACACCGTTGAGGATGCCGTAGGTCAGCGCCAGCACCACGACCACGGCGATGAGCGCGGAGACCCGACGGGGGACGACCCGGGCGACGACCCGGTCCAGCCGCCGATAGGCCCAGCGGAACCCGCGGGCCAGCGCGACGAAGAGCGCGAAGACGAGCACAGCGACCAGCACGACGACGAGGGGGTGGGCCCATCCGACCAGGTCGACGCCCATCAGCTCACGCAGGTCGCGCTGCCAGGCGCGGTGTCGCACCAGCATCGCGACCGTGCCCAGGAGGCCGAGGCCGAGCAGGGTGAGGAGCAGGGGCCGGGGGGCCGCTCCGGGGGCCGGCCGCTCCAGGAAGAACCGCCACGCCCGGACCAGCGTCAGCCCCAGCGCGTAGCCGAAGGCCGCGGACGCCCCGCCGATGGCGCCTTGGAAGAACCCGGACCGCGGCATCAGTGTGGGCGTCAGCGACAGCCAGAAGAAGAGGACCGCCAGGCCCAGGGCGACCACCGTGGTGGCCGTCGGAGAACCGCGTCGGGACGAGGGTGGGTCACCGGGCTGCACGGGCGGGCCCGGCGCCCGGACGCCGAGGTCAGAGCCCATGGTCACAGCGTAGTGCCGGGTCAGACCGCACCGGCCCTCAGCGTCGCTGGCGGTCCTGCTCGCGCGCCGGGCCGACGTGGGCGTCGAGCCACGCGTTGACCTCACCGGCCTCACGCCACAGTCCGGTCACCCGGCGCAGCGCCTCCCTGGTCTGCAGCCAGCCGTGCTCGGGCCAGGCCCGCGACAGCGTCAGTCCCCGGTGCCGCAGCAGCTCCACCCGCGGGTGGTCGCGCGGGTAGCCCCGTGGTGCCGTGGCGAGCGCACTGCCCCCGACATCGGCCCCGGCCGCTCGGGCACGGTCGACGAGGTCGACCAGCACCGGCCCCGTCTCGTCGTCGGCGACGGCCGCGAGGTAGCGGTCCAGCTGGTCGCGGCCCATCTGGTGGTAGCCGGACGCGGCGAGCAGTCCGTCGCCGCTGACCTGCACGTAGTAGGCCACCGGGCGCTCCCCGTCACCGATCACGGCACCGGCATGCAGCTTGTAGGGCGACTTGTCCGCCGAGAACCGCACGTCCCGGTGCGGGCGGAAGACCTTGCCGTCACCGAACTCCGCTGCCACCTCGCCCAGCAGCCGCTCCAGCGGCTCGCGGATGTCGACCTCGTAGACCTCACGCCGGGCGTCGAAGAAGGACTTGCTGTTGTCGGCCTCGAGGTCGTGCCAGAACGACACGGCGCTCGTGCCGAACCCGGTGAAGCGGCCCAGCGAGGCCATCAGTGCTCCGGTCGGTTGTCGGTGGGCAGCCGGTCGGCAGCGGCGATCGTCGCCGAGCCGACCACGCGGGTGCCCTCGTACAGGACCACGGACTGACCCGGGGCCACACCGCGGATGCGCTCGTCGAGGTGCACCACGAGCGTGCCCGCGGCCGTGTCGGCCCAGGCACGCGCGGCATACTCCTGGCCGTGTGCCCGCACCTGCGCACCGACGTGGACCTCCCCCTGCGGGGGCGGACCGCACCAGCGGGCGTGGTCGCCGACGATGCGGTCGACCCCGAGCAGCTCCTGCGTGCCGACGACGACGGTGTTGGTCCGGGTGTCGGTGCGCACGACATACCGCTTGGTCCCGTCGGCGGGCGGCACGGTGAGTCCGAGCCCCCGGCGCTGCCCGACCGTGTAGCCGAACGCGCCCTGATGCTCCCCGAGCACCTCGCCCTGGGTGTCCACGACGGGCCCCGGCTGCTCCCCGAGCCGCCGCTGCAGCCAGCCCCGGGTGTCCCCGTCGGGGATGAAGCAGATGTCGTGGCTGTCCGGCTTCTTGGCGACGGAGAAGCCGCGCGCCGCCGCCTCCGCCCGGATCTCGGGCTTGGTCGTGTCGCCGAGCGGGAAGAAGCTGTGCGCGAGCTGCTGGCTGTCGAGCACCCCGAGCACGTACGACTGGTCCTTGGCCATGTCGACGGCCCGGTGCAGCTCTCGTCGCACCGAGCCGGGTCTGTCGGGGTCGGCGACCTCGCTGACCTGGGCGTAGTGCCCGGTGGCGACAGCGTCGAAGCCGAGCGCCAGGGCCTTGTCGAGCAGGGCGGCGAACTTGATCTTCTCGTTGCAGCGCAGACAGGGGTTGGGCGTGCGACCGGCGGCGTACTCGGCGACGAAGTCGTCGACCACGTCGGCCTGGAACCGCTGGGCCATGTCCCAGACGTAGAACGGGATGCCGAGCCGGTCGGCGACCCGGCGGGCGTCACCGGCGTCCTCGATGGTGCAGCAGCCCCGGGCGCTCTCACGCAGCGTCGCGGCGGACTGGGACAGGGCCAGATGGACACCCACCACCTCGTGCCCGGCGTCCTGCATCCGCGCTGCCGCCACGGCCGAGTCCACCCCCCCGCTCATGGCGGCGACGACCCGCATCAGCTCACCCTCGCGGTCGCCTGCCGCGCCCGGCGGGCCCGCTCCAGGGCAGCGGGCAGCGCAGCCAGGAAGGCGTCGACGTCGGCCACCGAGGACGTGTGACCGAGGGAGAGCCGCAACGCCCCGCGGGCCTCGAGCTCGGGCACGCCCATCGCGAGCAGCACATGGCTGGGCTGCGGCACCCCGGCCTGGCAGGCCGAGCCGGTCGAGCACTCCACCCCGGCCGCGTCGAGCAGGTAGAGCAGGGAGTCGCCGTCGCAGTCGGGCAGACGCAGATGGGCGTTGCCCGGCAGCCGGCGTATGCCGTCGCCCGGCTCCCAGTGCCCGCTCACCGCGATCGTGGGGTCGATCTCGAGGGCGCCGGCGATGAGCCGGTCGCGCAGCGCCGTCATGTGCGCAGCGTGCACACCCTGGTGGGTGACCGCGTGGCGCACCGCCGCCGCGAACCCGGCGATGCCCGGGACGTCAAGGGTGCCGCTGCGGATCTGTCGCTCCTGTCCCCCGCCGTGGGTCAGCGGGACCGGCGACTGGTCCCGGCCTGCCACCAGGATGCCGACGCCGAGGGGCCCGCCGACCTTGTGGCCGGTCAGCGTCACCAGGTCGGCCGGCACGTCGCCGAGCCGGAGGCTCACCTGGCCCAGCGCCTGCACCGCATCGGTGTGGAAGGGGATGCCGTGCTCACCGGCGATGGCGGCCAGCTCGGCCACGGGCTGCACGGTGCCCACCTCGTTGTTGGCCCACATCACCGACACCAGGGCAGCCGAGGCCGGGTCGCTCTCGATCGCCCGGCGCAGCACGTCAGGGCCGACGAAACCCTCCTCGTCAGGCTCCAGCCAGGTCACCTCGGCCTGCCCTGCGGTGACCAGATGCTCGACCGGGTCGAGCACCGCATGGTGCTCCACACCAGAGACGATCAGCCGTCGTCGGACGGGGTCGTCCCCGTGACGACGCCAGAAGGTGCCCTTGACGGCGAGGTTGTCCGACTCGGTGCCACCGGAGGTGAAGATGACCTCGGAGGGTCGCACGCCGAGGTCGGCCGCGATCGACTCTCGGGACTCCTCGACGGTGCGGCGGGCCCGGCGGCCGGAGGCGTGCAGCGAGCTGGCGTTGCCGACCTCGCGCATCGTGGCGGTGACGACCTCGACGACCTCATCCAGGATCGGGGTCGTCGCCGCATGGTCGAGATAGGCACTCACTTCACGAGATTCTACGGCCCGGGCCCGGGTGCCGGCTCCTGCTGAGCCTGACCCCTGCCGGCACGCACCGTCCCTCGGGTGGTCAGCTGCCGCTGAGCTTCTCCGAGGCCTGCGGCAGCACCTGGAACAGGTCGCCCACCACGCCGAAGTCGACCATCTCGAAGATCGGCGCCTCAGAGTCCTTGTTGACCGCGACGATCGTCTTGGACGTCTGCATACCGGCGCGGTGCTGGATCGCACCGGAGATGCCCGCGGCCACGTAGAGCTGCGGCGACACCGAGGTGCCGGTCTGCCCGACCTGGCTGGAGTGCGGATACCACCCCGCGTCGACGGCCGCGCGGGACGCACCCACGGCTGCGCCCAGGGTGTCGGCGAACGTCTCCACCGGCCCGAAGTCGCCCGCGGTGCCGCGTCCGCCCGACACGACGATGGCGGCCTCGCTCAGTGCCGGGCGACCGGTCTGCTGCTTGGCCGAGCGCTCGACGATGCGGGCCGTCTTGGCCGCGTCGGAGACGACGACCTCCACCTGCTCGTCGGTGAGCTCAGCCGGCGCCTCCTCGGACGGGATCGAGTTGGGCTTGACCGTGACGACGGGCGAGCCGTGCGACGAGGAGCACACGGCCGCGAAGTCACCCGCGAACACCGACTTGGTCACCTGCACCCCGCCGTCGACGGCCTGCACGTCGACCGCGTCGGTGAGCACACCGGAGCTGGTCTTGATGGCCAGGCGGCCGGCGATCTCCTTGCCGTCGAGGGTGGCCGGCAGCAGCACTGCTGCGGCAGAGGTCTGCTCCACCAGATGGGCCAGCACCTCGGCAGTGGGTGCCACGAGGTGGTCGGTCACGTCGGTCGACTCCACGCGGTAGGCCTTCACCGCACCGTAGCGAGCAAGAGTCTCGCGGGCGGTGTCGAAGCCGGGCCCGACGAACACCGCGGACGGCTCCCCGAGGCGGCGGGCCGCGGTCAGCATCTCGGTGGTGGTCTTGCGGACGTCGCCGTCGACATGGTCGACCAGGACGAGCACTTCAGCCATGGGATCTACTCCTTGTCGGTCGGGTCGCTCAGGCGAACTTGCGGGAGGTGAGGAAGTCGGCCAGCGCTGCGCCGCCCTGCCCCTCGTCGGTGACGACCTCGCCCTGGCTGCGCGGCGGTCGCTGCTCGATGGAGACCACCGAGGTCCAGGCGGCCTCGAGCCCCACCTCACCGGCGTCGACACCGAGGTCAGCCAGCGACCAGGTCTCGACCGGCTTCTTCTTCGCCGCCATGATCCCCTTGAAGGAGGGGTAGCGCGGCTCGTTGATCTGGTCGGTGACCGAGACGACCGCGGGCAGCGTGGCCTCGACGGTTTCGCTGGCCACGTCGCCGTCGCGGCGGATCCGCACGGTCCCGCCCTCGAGCGTCAGCTCGGAGGCGAAGGTGACCTGCGGCAGACCCAGACGCTCGGCCAGCATGGCAGGCACCACGCTCATGACGCCGTCGGTCGAGCCGAGACCGGTGAGCACCAGGTCGACGTCCCCGATCTTGGCGATGGCAGCGGCCAGCACCCGGGAGGTGCCGACCGCGTCCGACCCGGCGATCGCCGGGTCGTTGATGTGGACGCCCTTGTGAGCACCCATCTGCAGCGACTTCTTGACGGCGGCGGACGCCGGGTCCGGGCCCATGGTCAGCACGGTCACCTCGGCGTCACCGGCCTCGGCGATGGCCAGGGCCTCTTCGACGGCATACTCGTCCAGCTCGGACAACAGCCCGTCGACCGACTCGCGCTCCGTGGTGTTGTCGGACTCGAAGCTACGCTCGGACTGCGCGTCCGGCACGTACTTGACACAGACGACGATGTTCACGTGTCACGACCTCTCATGGGCGGAAGTGGGATCTGGCTCCATCTTGGCACCTGCCGTCGCGGCAGGTGCCAACCGGCCCGCAGGGCCGGATGCGCCCTCAGCGAGGGCTCAGCGCCCCTCGAAGGCAGCCTGGCCCGGACCGTCCTTGACGAAGGAGGTCATCCCGATCTCCCGGTCCTTGGTCGCGAAGACCCCGGCGAACTGCATGGCCTCGATGGCCAGGCCGGTCTGCAGGTCGGTCTCCAGCCCCCGGTCGATCGCCTCCTTGGCCGCCCTCAGCGCATAGGCCGGGCCGTGCACGTAGCGCGCCATGCGAGCGCGGGCCGCGGCATACACCTCGCCTGGAGCCACCACCTCGTCGACGAGACCGATCTGCAGCGCCTCGGCGGCGTCGACCATGCGTCCGGTGAAGATGAGGTCCTTCGCCCGGCTCGGGCCGACGAGCCGCGGCAGGCGCTGCGATCCGCCGGCACCGGGGATCACCCCGAGCAGGATCTCGGGCTGGCCCAGCTTGGCGTCGTCCCCCGCGACCCGGAAGTCACAGCACAGCGCCAGCTCGCAGCCGGCCCCCAGGGCGTAGCCGGTGATCGCGGCCACGGTCGGCTTGGGGATCTGGGCCACGGCCCGGAAGCACTCCTGGATCACCGAAGCCCGGTCGACCATGTCCGTGTAGGTCATGGCCTGCATCTCCTTGATGTCGGCCCCGGCTGCGAAGACCTTCTCGCCGCCGTAGACGATCACCGCAGCGATGTCGTCGTCGGCCGAGACCTCACGGGCCGCGGCCCCGATCTGGTCCTGCACCGCGATGTCAAGAGGGTTCATCTTGCCCCGGTCGATGCGGATGGTCGCGATGCCACCCTCGACCTCGACGCGGACGAACTGCTCGCTCATGCCTGAGGCTCCTGGCCGGCGGCGCCGCCGTCGCCCTCTCCCTCGCGGCGCGGGCGCGGGGTGCCCTCGGACAGCCACGGCCCGGCCACCTGCTCTCCCTCGGCAGGTGGCTCACCGGTGTCACGCCGCGACTTGGCCAGCACGTTCTTGTGCCACAGCTGCACCGCCTGCAACAGGAGCCCCACGCTGATCTGGACCTTGGCCTTGGGGTTCTCCCGCTTGGCGATGATCTGCTCCACGGTCAGCACGAGGGTGCCGCCGGCGATCCCGGCCTTGACGAGGTTCATCCCCAGCGAGATGTCGTTGCACGCGTTGAGGCGGGTCTCCATGTCCTCGGGCACCGAGTCGGCGATCTGCCACTGACCGAAGGTGCGCATGATGTCGACCTGTCCCCCCTCGAGGGAGCGGACGAACAGCTTCTGACCCTGGGCCGTGAAGGCTACGTCGCCCTGGGCGTCCAGGTCGGGGCCGAACTGCAGGTCCTGCAGGGCGTCGAGCACCCTTCCACGCAGCGGGTGCTCCTCCGGGGGCGGCGGGAAGTTGGGCAGGGAGGTGGGATCGCTCATGTGCCCAACGTACCCAGTCGTCGGCCCTCCCACATAAGGTGCCGACCATGAGTGAGCCCATCCCCGACCCTCGGCGAGCGCGTGACACCCCCCCTCCCATGGGCGTGACGCTCACCCCGGACGGAGCGGAGTTCTGCCTGCTCGCCCGGCACGCCGACGCGGTGGAGCTGTGTCTGTTCGACGAGGCCGGCCAGGAGCGCCGGGTGCCCCTGACCCGCCGGGCCCACGGCATCTGGTGGGACCACGTCCCGGGCGTGGCCGGCGGCCAGCGCTACGGCTACCGGGTGCATGGGCCGTGGGCCCCGCACGAGGGCCACCGGCACAACCCGGCCAAGCTGCTCCTGGACCCGTATGCCGTGGCGGTGGAGGGACAGGTGAGCTGGGGACCGGAGGTGCACGGCCACCTCGTCGACGACCGGTGGGTCGGCGACGGCACCACCCAGGACGACCGAGACAGCGCTGCCTTCATGCCGCGCTCCGTCGTGCTCGACGACGACTTCGACTGGGGCGACGACCGCCTGCCGAGCGTGCCGTTCACCGAGACCGTCGTCTACGAGGCGCACGTGAGAGGTCTGACGATGCGCCACCCGGGAGTGCCCGCCGAGATCCGGGGCACCTATGCAGCGCTGGGGCACCCTGCAGTCCTCGAGCATCTGCGTGGGCTCGGGGTGACCACACTGGAGCTGCTGCCCGTCCACGCCTTCACCGACGAGCCGCACCTGGTCCGTCTCGGCCTGTCCAACTACTGGGGCTACAACACCCTGGGCTTCTTCGCCCCCCACCCGGCGTATGCCGCCGCGACGGACCCCGCTGCCGTGGTCCGCGAGCTCAAGGGAGCGATCAAGGCCCTGCACGCCGCAGACATCGAGGTCGTCCTCGACGTGGTCTACAACCACACCTGCGAGCAGGCGGGCCACAGCGGGGCCACGCTGTCATGGCGAGGCATCGACAACCGCACCTACTACCGCCTGGACGAGGGCGGTCACGACATCGACGTCACCGGGTGCGGCAACACCCTCGACCTGCGGGACCCCCTGGTGACGCGCATGGTCCTGGACTCGCTGCGGCACTGGGTGGAGGAGTTCCACATCGACGGCTTCCGGTTCGACCTCGCGCCCGCCCTCGCGCGCGGGCGCGACGACGCCTACGACCGCGACCACGCCTTCCACGTCGCCCTGCGCACCGACCCGGTGCTCTCCCGGGTCAAGCTGGTCGCCGAGCCGTGGGACGTGGGCGTGCACGGCTGGCGCACCGGCCAGTTCCCACCGCCCTTCGCGGAGTGGAACGACTGGTTCCGCGACCCGGTGCGCACGTTCTGGCTGCCCGACGTGCACCGCGACCTGCAGGGCCAGCCGGGCCACGGGGTCCGGGAGCTGGCCACCCGCATGGCCGGGTCCGAGGACCTCTTCGGCCATGAGGACCGCGGGCCGATCGCGTCGGTCAACTACGTGACAGCGCACGACGGCTTCACCCTCGCCGACCTGACGGCATACCTGCACCGGCACAACCAGGCCAACGGCGAGGCCAACCACGACGGGCACGGGGACAACCGGTCGTGGAACCACGGGGTCGAGGGACTGACCGACGACGAGCAGGTGCTGACCGCGCGGCGGCGCTCGGCGCGCAACCTGCTGGCGACGCTGCTGTTGTCGCCAGGGGTGCCGATGGTGACGGCCGGTGACGAGCTCGGCCGCAGCCAGCAGGGCAACAACAACGCCTACTGCCAGGACAACGAGCTCAGCTGGCTCGACTGGGACCTCGCGCCCTGGCAGGAGGAGCTGCTGGCCGACACGCGCCGGCTCGCGGCACTGCGGCGGGAGCACCCGGTGCTGCGGCCGAGGGAGTTCCCGACGTTCGAGGCGGTGCCCGGACGCGTCCGGCTGCGGTGGTTCGACGAGCACGGCGAGGTGATGACCGAGCGGCAGTGGACCGACCCGCGCAGGCGCGTCGTGCAGGCACTGTTCGACACCCGGCACGACGACGACGCCGGTGGCGCCCCCGTGCTGCTGGTGCTCAACGGCGGCGTCGACCCCGTCGAGCCGGCGCTCCCTGAGGTCCACGGCCTCGAGGACTGGAGCCTGAGATGGTCCAGCCACGCCGACGGCCAGGTGGGTGCTCCGACCAGCCTGTCGGTCCTCACCCCCACCTGACGCCCATTGCCAGGGGTTTCGCACCCCGCACACCCGCGTTGCCAGGGGTTCTGCACCCCGCACACCCGCGTTGCCAGGGGTTCTGCACCCCGGACACCCGCGTTGCCAGGGGTTCGGCACCCCGCACAGCCGCGTTGCCAGGGATTTCGCCCGGACCCACGACGGCGGTGGTCCCCGGGACCGCCCATCAGCGACCGGTGATGCGCGGGCAGCGCCACGCGTCGAGCCGCACGTCCCGCTCGCGCGCCCGTCGCCAGGCGTCGTTGAGCTTGTCGGGGACCCGCCCCTCCGTCACGTCCTGCTTCCAGATCTCAGCGATCGACAGGTTCATCCGGCCGAAACGGGCAAACCGTGCGGCGTCACGCACCTCGGCGAGGTCCATCCGGTGCCAGAAGCCCTGGTACTCCGCACCGGTCCCGGTCACCGGGTCCAACAGGTCCACGCGCCCGACGAAGCTGCCGAACCGGTCGTACACCTCCACGTTGGGCACGGGCCTGGGCAGGCCGAGCGACAGCCAGTGCCAGCGCAGCTCGCTCTCGGGCACCGACTCCGCAGCTCCGCACATCTCGGGCAGCACCAGACGCACCCGCCGCAAGCCATGCAACCGCCGAAGCGGCGCGACGTAGTCGGCAAAGGTGTCCTTGCTGACGAGGTCATGTCGCACCGACAGGTCGAGCATGGCGAGCGCACGCGCCTCCGTCCGGCTCCACCGAGCCAGGTCGAATGCCGTGCGCCGCGGGCTCGTGAGCGCGAACCCGCCGACGACGTCGATGTCCTCCGGCGGGACCGGGGAGAACCGAAGTCTGATGCCCGCGCGCCGGTAGGTCCCTTCGTCGCGTGCCACGCTGAAGTCCACCGGCAAGGTTCTGCACCCGTCGGCGGTGCCGTCCAGGAACTCGGCGGGCACACCCCAGACCGCAGCTGCCGCCCAGCCGCTGAGAACCCCGCCGGTCGGGGCAACCGCCAGGGCCTGAGCGATCCGCGCCTCGCGGTCGGCGAGGTCGAGGCTGCGCTCGACCACCCTTACCCCTCGCACTCCCGCCGGCACCTCGCACCGCCTCAGCTCCGCCCGCCCCCAACCCTGTGCCCGGAGCTCACTCACGCGCCGGACGACATACCCCTCTGCTGACCACATGGCTCGATGGTGGCGAAACAGACGCAGGTCCCGCAGGCGACCTGTGGATAACCACGATGACACCTGCGGGACCTGCACTCGAGATCCCTGGCAACGCGTCCCGGAGGGGTGCGCAACCCTGGCAACGCGTCAGAGAGGTGGCTCAACCCCTGGTAACGCGGGTGGGGGGCCGGGTGGTCAGGGGACGGTGACCAGCCCCAGCTCGGCCAGGGAGCTGAGCCGTTCGTGTCGCGGCAGCACCCGCACGGTCCAGCCCAGCGACCCGGTGCGCGACAGGGTGACCTCACCCGTGAACCGGTGCCGTCCGCCCTCATAGGTCTCGGCGTGCTCCAGCTCGACGGTCTCGACGTCCGTCAGCTCGTCGTTGTCGCGGGCCCGGCCGAAGAGCAGCTGCACCTGCACCTCGCCGGGGTCCATCCCGTTGAGGGCGACGTAGGCATGCATGCGCACGACGTCCCCGACCTGCGGGGTGTCGCCGACGCCGTCCGCCTCGACGTGGTCGACCCGCAGCTGAGGCCAGGCCGCCACCGCCTTGGCCGCATAGGCCGCGAGGTCACGGGCGCCGGCGAAGTCACCCTCGCTGACGGCCCATCCCGCGCGGGCGGCCGGCAGGTAGAGCGTGCGGGTGTAGTCCTGCACCATGCGGTCGGCCAGCACCTTGGGGCCGAGCGTGCCGAGGGTGTGCTGGATCATCTCGAGCCAACGGTGCGGCAGACCGCGCTCGTCACGGTCGTAGAACGTGGGCACGACGGAGCTCTCCAGCAGGTCGTAGAGCGCCGCGGACTCCAGGTCGTCGCGACGCTCGGCGTCCTCGACGCCGTCGGCGGTCGGGATGGCCCAGCCGTTCTGGCCGTCGTACCACTCGTCCCACCAGCCGTCCAGGATCGACAGGTTGAGCGCGCCGTTCAGCGCCGCCTTCATGCCCGACGTGCCACAGGCCTCGAACGGCCGCAGCGGGTTGTTGAGCCACACGTCGCAGCCGGGGTAGAGCCGCTGCGCCATGGCGATGTCGTAGTTGGGCAGGAAGACGATGCGGTCGCGCACCTCGGGGTCGTCGGTGAAGCGCACCATCTCCTGGATGAGCGCCTTGCCGGTGTCGTCGGCCGGGTGGCTCTTGCCGGCGATGAGCAGCTGCACGGGCCGCTCGGGGTCGAGCAGGATGCGCTTGAGCCGGTCGGGGTCACGCAGCATCAACGTCAGCCGCTTGTAGGTCGCCCCGCGCCGGGCGAACCCGATGGTCAGGGCGTCCGGGTCGAGCGCGTCGTCGACCCAGCCGAGCTCGGCCGACGTGGCACCGCGGCGCTTCATGGACTTGCGAAGCCGGATGCGGGCATCAGCCACGAGCTGCTCGCGCATCTCGCGCTTGGTCGCCCAGAGCGCCTCGGCCGGCACCTCCTCCACCCGCGACCACACCTCGCCGCTGCGCACGGCGTCGTGGCCCAGGTGGCGCACCGCCAGCTCGTAGACCTTGCGGTCCACCCAGGTGCCGGCGTGGACGCCGTTGGTGATCGAGCCGATCGGCACCTCTGCGGTGTCGAAGCCTGGCCACAGGCCCGAGAACATGCCCCGGCTGACCGCGCCGTGGAGCACGGACACGCCGTTGGCGCGCTGGGCCAGGCGCATGCCCATGACGGCCATGTTGAAGACGCCCTCAGCGCCACCCTCGTAGGTCTCGGCACCCAGGCGGAGCAGGTCCTGCACGGGCACGCCCGGCAGCTCGGCCGCACCACCGAAGTGCGAGCGGATGGCGTCGGCGCCGAACCGGTCGATGCCGGCCGGCACCGGGGTGTGCGTGGTGAAGACCGTGCCGGCTCGCACGGCGCGCACGGCCTCCTCGAAGCTCAGACCGTGCTGGGTGGTGAGCTCGCTGATCCGCTCGATGCCGAGGAACCCGGCGTGGCCCTCGTTGGTGTGGTAGACGTCGGGGATCGGTGCCCCGGTGAGGCGCGACCAGGCTCGCACCGCGCGGACCCCGCCGATGCCCAGCAGCATCTCCTGCTCCAGCCGCTGGTCGCCGCCACCTCCGTAGAGCCGGTTGCACAGCTCGCGGCGAGCGGCGTCGTTGGTCTCCACGTCGGAGTCGAGCAGGAGCAGCGGGACCCTGCCGACCTGCGCCCGCCAGACGTGCGCCTGGACGTGGGTGTTGCCGGGCATCGCGAGCTGGATGACGACCGGGCTGCCGTCGTCCTCGCGGAGCATCGACATCGGCAGGTCGTCCGGGTCCAGGACCGGGTAGGACTCCTGCTGCCAGCCCTCGGCGTTGAGCCGCTGGCGGAAGTAGCCACTCTTGTAGAACAGCCCGACCCCCACGATCGGCACGCCGAGATCGGAGGCGCTCTTGAGGTGGTCCCCGGCCAGGATGCCCAGGCCGCCGGAGTACTGGGGGAGCACCGAGGTGATGCCGAACTCCGGGGAGAAGTAGGCGATCGAGGCGGGGAAGCCGGCCTCGCCCTGCCCTGCCGCAGCCTGCTGCTGATACCACCGGGGCTCGGTGAGGTAAGCCTGCAGGCTCTCCCCCGCGGCGTCGACCCGCGCCACGAAGTCGCTGTCCGCCAACAGCCGGTCCATGTCGGTGGGCGTGAGCCGGCTGAGCATGGTGACGGGGTCGTGCCCGACCTCCTCCCACCGGTCCGGGTCGATGCTGCGGAACAGGTCGAGGGTGGGGGGATGCCAGGACCAGCGCAGGTTGAGCGCGAGGTCGGACAACGGGGCCAGGGTGGGGGGCAGCACGGTGCGCACGTGCAACCTGCGGATCGCCTTCACGGTGCTGAGGATAGGGGACACGTCGCCGGACCTTGCACTCCTCGCACTCTCCTGCGTCAAACCGGTAGCGTCTGGGTCGTGACCGAGCAACGACGCAGCCCATCCGATCCGATCGACCGCAGTGTGCTCGAGCTCGTGGGTCAGCAACCCCTCGGGCGGATCCCCGTGCTGGATGTCCGTCCCGCCGTCGACGGCGGCGCGCGACCCACGAAGTCGGTGGTGAACGAGATCTTCACCGTGCGCGCCACCGTGTTCCGCGAGGGACACGACGCGGTCAACGCCACCTGTGTGCTCACCGACCCGGACGGTGTCGAGCAGCACGTGCCGATGCGCCTGGTCAACCCCGGGCTCGACCAGTGGGTCACCGAGGTCCACGGTGACCGGCAGGGCATCTGGCACTACCGCGTCGAGGGGTGGTCCGACCCCTACGGCACCTGGCACCACGACGCCGTCATCAAGGTGGAGGCGGGGGTCGACGTGGAGCTGATGCTCGAGGAAGGCGCCCGCGTCCTGGAGCGGGCCTACCACGAGGTCGAGCGCCCGGTCGCCGAGTCGCGGGTCCTCGCCGACGCGGCGACGGGCCTGCGCGACACGAGCCGTCCCGTGGAGGCACGGCTGGCCGCCGGGACCGGGAGGGACGTGCGCGAGGTGATGACGCACGCCCCGCTGCGCGACATGGTCACCCCGAGCCAGGACCTGACCTGGTGGGTGGAGCGCCCGCTGGCCCTGACCGGGGCGTGGTACGAGATCTTCCCCCGGTCCGAGGGCGCCACCCAGGACCCCGACACCGGTCTGTGGACCAGCGGCACGTTCGCCACCGCGGCGGAACGTCTCCCGGCGATCGCCGCCATGGGCTTCGACGTGGTGTACCTGACGCCCGTCCATCCCATCGGTCGCACCAACCGCAAGGGCCGCAACAACACCCTCGGTGCCGGGGAGCACGACCCCGGCTCCCCCTACGCCATCGGCGCCGCGGAGGGCGGGCACGACGCCCTGCACCCCGACCTCGGCGACTTCGACGACTTCGACGCGTTCGTCGCGCGGGCCGAGCAGGAGGGGCTGGCGGTCGCCATGGACCTGGCCCTGCAGGCCGCGCCCGACCATCCCTGGGCCAGCGAGCACCCCGAGTTCTTCACCACCCGGGCCGACGGCTCCATCGCCTATGCCGAGAACCCTCCCAAGAAGTACCAGGACATCTACCCGCTGAACTTCGACGTCGACCCGGCGGGCTCGTATGCCGAGATGCGCCGGGTCATCCAGGTCTGGATCGACCACGGGGTGCAGATCTTCCGGGTCGACAACCCGCACACCAAGCCGGTGGAGTTCTGGCAGTGGCTCATCGCCGACGTCGCGGTCGACCATCCGGAGGTGATCTGGCTCGCCGAGGCCTTCACCAAGCCGGCCATGATGCACGTGCTCGGCAAGGTCGGCTTCCAGCAGTCCTACACCTACTACGCCTGGCGCAACCAGGCGTGGGAGCTGCGCGACTACGTCACCGAGCTCGCCGGTGAGGCCGCCGCCTACATGCGGCCCTCGTTCTGGCCCACCACGCACGACATCCTCACGCCCTACATGCAGTACGGCGGGCCGACAGCGTTCACGCTGCGTGCCGCCCTCGCCGCGACGCTGGTGCCCACCTACGGCATCTACGCCGGCTACGAGCACTGCGAGCATGTCGCACGGCCCGGTGCCGAGGAGCAGGTCGACAACGAGAAGTACGAGTTCAAGAACCGTCGCTGGGACCTGGACACCCCCGACGGAGGCACCGGCGAGGCCGAGGGCCGGCCCAACCTGGCTCCCTACCTGACCACGCTCAACCAGATCCGGCGCGAGCACCCCAGCCTGCACTGGCTACGCAACATCACCTTCCACTCCGCCGACGACGACAACTTCCTCGTCTACTCCAAGCGTGGCGGCGGCGCGGGTGACGGCTCCGAGCAGGACACCGTGCTGGTGGTCGCCAACCTCGACCCGCACACGGTGCGGGCGACGACGGTGCACCTGAACCTGCCCGCGCTGGGCCTGGAATGGCACGACGGCTTCGTCGCGCACGACCTCGTCACCGGTCACCAGTGGCACTGGGGCGAGCACAACTACGTACGGCTCGGGGTCGGCGTCGAGCCCGTGCACATCATCTCGGTGAGGAGGTTCTGAGGTGGTCCGCGGTCTCAACCTGCACCAGCCCGGCCTCAAGCACGACCCCGACTGGTTCCGCAAGGCGGTCTTCTACGAGGTGCTCGTCCGCGCCTTCGACGACTCCACAGGCACCGGGTCCGGTGACTTCACCGGGCTGATCGGCCGGCTCGACTACCTCCAGTGGCTCGGCGTCGACTGCATCTGGCTGCCGCCGTTCTACGCCTCGCCGCTGCGTGACGGCGGCTACGACGTCGCCGACTACACGGCGGTGCTGCCTGAGTTCGGCACCCTGCCCGACTTCCAGGAGCTGATCTCCCAGGCGCACGCCCGTGGCATCCGGATCATCACCGACCTGGTGATGAACCACACCTCGGACCAGCACCCCTGGTTCCAGGCCTCGCGCAGCGAGCCGGACGGCCCCTACGGCGACTTCTACGTGTGGTCCGACACCGACGACCGGTATGCCGACGCGCGGATCATCTTCGTCGACACCGAGGTCTCCAACTGGACCTTCGACGCCGTGCGCCGGCAGTTCTTCTGGCACCGCTTCTTCTCCCACCAGCCGGACCTCAACTTCGAGAACGCGGCGGTCCAGGAGGCGATGTTCGACGTCGTCCGGTTCTGGATGGACATGGGCATCGACGGCTTCCGGCTCGATGCCGTGCCCTACCTCTTCGAGGAGGAAGGCACCAACTGCGAGAACCTCCC